>CP006772.1 GCA_000473305.1 Bacteroidales bacterium CF
AGCCCTCCCTCGGAGCAACCTTCTCCAACAGGACAATTCCCTCCACTGAGAAAACTTTCCCAACCTGTGTTCCACGAGGAACATTTTTTTCTAGTAAATTATTTAATATGGGATAAGAGATTTATAGCAAAACTTATATTGCCCCTACAAATATCAAACTATCTCATTGCTACCCTTCTCACCTATCTTCCGAAATACACAAGAAGTACAGATATGTCAGCCGGAGATACACCGGGAATCCTCGATGCTTGAGCAATTGTCTTTGGACGATGCTTTTCTAGTTTCTGTCGGGACTCTATTGATATGGATTTTAAAATCGAATAATCGAATTTCTCGGGGATTTTAACATCTTCAAGTCTTAGAATTTTGTCAGCAAGCCTCTTTTCTCTTTCTATATAACCTTTATACTTGATTGCTATTTCAGCTGAAGAGAGCAATTCACAGGCATATATCTCCGACATTGTTTTACTTTCTACTAAGGGGCTTTGATTGTAGGGCAAGCCGCTATCTAAGATTTCAGAATCACATCTCTCATTAATGCTCTCGGCAAAAACCTCAACAAACTCTTTATTTTCAGAATTGTACACGGAGGCATTTCTAAGAGAATCAATTATGCCCAACTTCCTTTCTGGTTCCTTTTTAATTATCTCCTCTTTGTAATTATCAAATGTTCCCCGTGGAACATTCTTTAAAAGCGCTATTAAACCTATCTCCGGTCTTGAAAGTATTTCCGAAAGTGGTTTTTTTTGTTGAATTTCACTAGAATCTATACTTCTCAAATATGAATTCACATCCGCTGGTATTATAGGGGAATATTGTATAAAGTCTGAAATCTCCTTTATTTGCAGATATTTTCTTTTTGACGCTTCGAATCGTTGTTTTGTTGCAAGACCTATATAGTAGGAAGTCGCGGTAAGGCGTTTGTCGGCATTGTCTTGTCTTAAAAGAATTCTGTATTCTGCTCTTGATGTAAACATTCTGTATGGCTCGTCAACACCTTTTGTCACTAAATCATCTATCAGAACTCCTATATAGGCCTGGTCTCTTTTTAAAATAAACGGGTCTCTTTCCGAAATTTTCAGGTGTGCATTAATTCCTGCCATTAATCCTTGCGCTGCTGCCTCTTCATAGCCTGTCGTCCCATTAACCTGTCCTGCAAAATATAGATTCTCGATATTTTTTGTTTCTAAGGTGTGGTTCAATTGAGTCGGTGGAAAATAATCGTATTCGACTGCATACGCCGGCCTGAATATAACAACTGATTCCAGTCCCGGAATCTCTCTTAATGCTGCGTACTGCGTCTCAAGTGGTAAAGATGAAGAAAAACCTTGCAGGTAATATTCATTTGTATTCCACCCTTCGGGCTCGAGAAATAGTTGGTGGGAATCTTTATCGGAAAAAGTTCTTAGCTTGTCTTCAATGCTCGGACAATATCTCGGTCCTTTTCCATGTATCTTTCCTGAAAACAGAGGTGAGTCCTGAAAACCTCCTTTTAAAATTTCGTGTACATTTTTGTTGGTATGAACCATGTAACAGGGCATTTGTTCAATATTTGCCTGGATTGGAGAGGGAATTGTGAGAAAAGAGAACTTTTCAGGAGTTGAATCTCCTTTCTGTATCTGTAACCTTGTAAGGTCTACCGAGCGAATATCCAAACGTGGAGGGGTTCCGGTTTTCATTCTGTCGACTTCAATTCCCATATTTTTTATCTGATCTGACAAAAAATATGTGGCCGGTTCCCCCACTCTTCCCCCTTCTGCAGTATTATGACCTATGAAAAGTTTTCCGTTTAAAAAAGTACCTGATGTTATAATAACAGATTTTGCATGGAATTTTGCTCCAAGAGAAGTTTTTACTCCAACTACCCTTTTCCCCTCAAATATCAATTCTGTCGCAGAGTCTTGCCAAAGATTGAGGTTTGCAGTATGCTCCAGGACATATCGCCAATTCATTGAAAAATGTTGCCTGTCACATTGTGCTCTTGGACTCCACATCGCAGGGCCTTTTGATCTGTTCAACATTCTGAATTGAATTGTACTGGCATCTGTAACAATTCCCATATATCCACCCAGCGCATCAATCTCTCGTACAATCTGTCCTTTTGCGATACCTCCGACGGCAGGATTACACGACATTTGAGCAATCTTTCCCAAGTCCATAGTTAGAAGCAAAACTCTTGAACCCATTTTTGCAGCGGCATGAGCCGCCTCGCATCCGGCATGTCCTGCCCCTACTACAATTATATCATAACTATCTGTTACCATCAAACCCTCTTTTTGCTAAATAGTAATCCTCCCTGGATCTCATAGATTTTTGTTCAGACTCTGTTCCATCGTCATATCCGGAAAGGTGTAAAACCCCATGTATTATAACTCTATGAAGTTCATCTATAAATAGTTGTCTAAATGTTTCTGCATTCTCCCTAACCCTATCAATGCTTATGAATATATCTCCGGAAAAATTGTTCTCCTCTGAATTGTCAAATGTTATAACATCAGTAAAATAGTCATGGTCTAAATACTTTTTATTCATATCTAGAAGGTATTCGTCAGAACAGAAAATAACTGAAAGTTCCTCCAGTTTCCTCTTCTTTAAAACGCCCTCCTCTTCTAAAGCAGATATAATCCACTTCTTGCAAGCTCTTCTGTTTTTGAACTTAAACTCTATGTCCTCAGTAAAAAAATTAATCATTGCGTTCAGTATTTTCTGAATTTTCCAACTCTTCCCAATAGTCGAGAGCTCTTCTTGTATGGGGGATTACAATTGACCCGCCTACTAGATTAGCAACAGAAAAGATCTCAAAAAGTTGTTCTTTTGTTACGTTTAATTCGTAACATTTTTCCAGATGGTATTTTATACAGTCGTCACATCTCAAAACCATCGAAGTTGCCAAACCTAACATTTCCTTGGTTTGAGCGGGAAGGGCTCCATCTTCATAAGTCCTGGTATCCAGATTAAAAAATCTTTTGAAGAATAATTTATCCTGATCGAGGATTTTTTTATTCATTTTGGCACGAAATATGCGGAAATTCTTTTCTTGGTCCATACAAAAATATTTGTGCAAAACTACAAAAATATACTCATTTAAAACTTTTTTAAAACCATGTCAAAAGTTAGTGTTATTGGTGCCGGTAATGTTGGTGCAACATGCGCATACGCAATGTGTCTGATGCAAGTGGCATCTGAAATTGTTCTTCTGGATGTTAAACCAGGTTTGTCAGAAGGTAAGGCAATTGATATGATGCAGACAGCTAAGCATCTTAAATTTGAAACCAGAATTACCGGTGTTACAAATGATTATGAAGCAACATCAAACTCTGATGTTATCGTAATCACCTCAGGTATACCTCGTAAACCGGGAATGACCAGAGAAGAGCTGATTGGAACAAACGCCTCTATTGTAAACGAAGTTGTCACCAATTCTCTCAAATATTCTCCTAATGCAATCATCGTAATTATATCCAACCCTATGGATACCATGACCTACCTGACTCTTAAGTCATCAGGTCTTCCTAAAAACAAAGTTATAGGTATGGGTGGAATGCTTGACAGCAGCCGCTTCATTTACTATCTGAGCAAAGCTCTTGATGCTCCTGCAAGTGACGTTGCCGGTATGGTAATTGGCGGACACGGTGATACAACTATGATCCCTCTTGCAAGATTTGCAAACCTCAGAGGTATTCCTGTTTCAGAACTCACTACAAAAGAGGTACTTGACCAGATCACTGAAGATACTATGAAGGGCGGTGCAACACTTACCAAACTTATAGGTACTTCAGCATGGTATGCTCCGGGTGCTAACGCAGCTGCTCTTGTAAGGGCTATCGTTCACGATGAGAAAAAAGTATACCCTTGCTGTGTTTCTCTCGAGGGAGAATACTACCAGAACGATGTTTGTATAGGCGTTCCTTGTGTAATAGGCAAAAATGGTTGGGAAAAAATCATAGAGCTAAACCTCAATCCGGAAGAGAGAGCTCTCTTCCAGAAGAGTGTTGACGCCGTACGTGCTACAAATGACGTTCTTAAAGAACTGAAACTAGTATAGTTTTAACTATTTGGAATAGTTTTTGCTCACATAATAGTGAGCAAAAACTTACGGGGTATTAGCTCAGTTGGCTAGAGCGCTTGCATGGCATGCAAGAGGTCATCGGTTCGACTCCGATATGCTCCACAAAAGTTTTGAACAATTTTATTAACATTTAATGTTCTACTATTGTTGATTTTAGAATTATTTTTCAAAGTTTATCCACAATAACTTTTGTCAAATAATTATTTCTTATTACTTTTACAAACTCAAAAATCGCAGAGACAAAGTTATGGAAGTAAAGAAAACACCTAAAGCCAATCTTGAAGGCAAAAAATTTTTCTTCAGAGAGATAGGACTAATAATTGCTTTGGCAGTTTCACTGCTTGCTTTTGAATGGAAAAGCACTGACAAACAGGAAGCAACTATGACAAATGATACAGCTGTTATCATTGAAGATGAGATGATTCCTATTACACAAGAGAACACTCCTCCGCCACAGACAATGGATATCCCTGTGCTTTCAGAAGAGATTCAGATTGTTGATAACGATGTGAAAGTTAATACTGATCTTATTATCAATACTGAGGATGACAAGAATCTTGGTGTAGAGATCAAAAACTACGTAGCCGGCTCAGGTAAAGCGGAAGAGGTTGAGGATGAGGAAATTCCATTCCAGATTGTGGAAGAGAAGCCTAAATTCCAGGGTGGTGACGAGAATACTTTTACAAAATGGGTTTTTGAGCGCCTTGTTTATCCTGAAATGGCAAAGGAAAATGGTGTTCAGGGTCGTGTTATTCTTCAGTTCCTTGTTAATACAGACGGTAGTGTAAGTGACGTTAAGGTTGTCAGAGGAGTAGATGCTTCATTGGACAAAGAGGCTGCTCGTGTAGTTGCATCTTCACCTAAATGGACTCCGGGAAGACAAAGAAACAAAGCGGTTAAGGTACGTTACATTTTCCCTGTAATATTCCAGTTGAGATAATTACATAATTAGATATTTAAGAAAAGGCTGCCTCCTTAAGATGCAGCCTTTTTTAGTAATTTTAAGTATATTAGCTTCTAAATAATATTTATGGAAATAGAAAAATGCGTCTTTGTAGGTGTTATTTCCCAGAATGATGATGAGAGTAAAGTTCTTGAATACCTCGATGAACTTGAATTTCTTGCTGAGACAGCCGGTGCTGCCGGAGATAAGAAGTTTATTCAGAGACTGGAGAGACCTAACAATAAGACTTATGTAGGTTCAGGCAAGCTTGATGAGATAAAGAGCTATATAACAGAAAACGAGATAAAGCTTGTAATCTTTGATGATGAACTTACCCCTTCGCAGCTTAGGAATATTGAACAGGAACTTATGTGCAGGGTTCTTGACAGGACGAGCCTGATTCTCGATATTTTTGCACAAAGGGCCAAGACTGCCTATGCGAAGACTCAGGTTGAACTCGCACAATATCAGTATCTTCTTCCAAGGCTTACACGTATGTGGTCTCACCTTGAAAGGCAGAGAGGTGGTATTGGAATGAGGGGCCCGGGAGAGAGCCAGATAGAGACAGACCGAAGAATTATCCTGGACAAAATAAGTAAGCTGAAGGAGCAGTTAAAGAAAATTGACCGTCAAATGTCTTCTCAGCGTGGCAATAGGGGAAACCTCGTGAGAATAGCCCTCGTTGGCTATACAAATGTTGGAAAGAGTACACTGATGAACCTGTTGGCAAAAAGTGACGTATTTGCTGAAAATAAACTTTTTGCAACGCTGGATACCACAGTAAGAAAAGTTGTAATTGAGAATGTCCCCTTCCTTCTTAGTGATACTGTCGGTTTCATACGAAAACTTCCTCATCAGCTGGTAGAGTCTTTCAAAAGTACGCTCGACGAAGTCCGCGAATCTGACATCCTCATGCATGTTGTAGATATATCACATCCCGGTTTTGAAGAGCAGATAAAGGTGGTCAACGAGACTCTGGCTGATATTGGAGCCAAGGAAAAGCCGCTTTTCCTCGTTTTTAACAAGATTGATCTTTATAAGTACACTCCACAGGATGAATATGATTTCGGGCCTAAAAAGCAGGAAAATTACAGCCTTGATGAGTTAAAAAACTCCTGGATGGGAAGAGAGCATAATCCGTGCATTTTTATCTCAGCTAAAGAGAAAACACAAATAGACAAGCTAAGGAACGACATTTATAAAATGGTAGCCGAAATACACGCCGGAAGATACCCGTTCAGCAACTTCCTCTGGTAAATCCTCTTTATCTTCTCAGTTAAGAAAACTACTTTATAATTTTCTCTACAGGAAGTCTCTGAACCTCCTTGTTATTAATTCCTTTTATTGTTTTTGCCGCAAACAGTGAGTTTAGCAAAGCCTCTTCTGTTGCCTCTATTGTTGCCATAAACAGTGGAGACATTGAGTCGTTCTGAAGCTCTTTAGGAGTATAGAAAGGTTTTGATTCGTCAAGAAGGTTTTCCGGAGCAACAGACATCGCAATTACATAATCTCCGCTTCCATTTGATGCAATTCCTCCGGTCCTTGCCATTCCCATAAATGCCCTTTTTGCAATGCGTTCAAGATTCCTTGCTGTAACAGGAGCATCGGTTATCACTACCATCATGCAGGATCCGTCAACATCCTGAAGTATATTCTTTCTGAATGAGTAGTTTTCAAGCATCTCTCCGGCTTTTATCCCGTCTATGTCAAGGATTCCTCCGTAGTTTGACTGAACTATCACACCCACTGTGTATCCGCCGAGTGATTCAGGTAGTACCCTAGATGAGGTTCCGATTCCACCCTTGTATCCAAAACAGATTGTGCCCGTACCGGCTCCTACCCCGCCCTCTTCAACAGGTCCTGATTTAGCCGACTCTATTGCCTTAAGGACATCTTCTGGCTTGACATATCTTGCTTTTATGTTATTAAGTCCGCTGTCATTGGTCTCTCCCACCACTCCGTTTACTGAAGCTACATTTTCATTTCCGGGCTGCGATAATGTGTATGTGATAAGAGCATCAAGGGCAGCAGCAACACTCATCGTATTTGTCAGTATTACAGGTGTTTCGATGTTGCCGAGCTCCATAATCTGAGTCACTCCTGCCAGCTTACCGAAACCATTTCCTACAAACACCGCGGCAGGAACCTTGTTTCTAAATATGTTGCCTCCATGAGGCACAATTGCCGTTACCCCGGTTCTCATATCCTCTCCCTCTATCTTTGTCACATGACCGATTTTTACACCCGGAACATCAGTTATAGCATTGAATTTTCCTGTTTTAAAGACTCCCGGCTTAACTCCGAAATCTCTGGCCCTGCTTTGTGCTTCTGCGTTTGTCAATGACAATGTCATTGACAGCAAAAGTAACGGTATTGTTTTTTTAATCATATTTTTACAATTCTAGAAATTTCAGTAACTCCTCTTTGACAATCTGAGGTTCTTCCAAAAAGCCATTATGTCCCGAGTGAAGTAAGAATATACATTTTGCTTCGGGAAGCTCCTTTTGCAGGGTCATGGCTTTTTCGTAAGTTATATGGTAATCATCCATACCAAAAAAGATCAGGAGCGGAATCTTACTCTCCTTCAAAAATGCCAGATTGTCCTCTCTGTTTTTCAAGCCTCTGACAGTTGCTGCAATTCCCTCAGGATCATGAGTCTCAGAGATCTCCTCTATCTCTGTAATTTTTTCATCCATCCTTCTGAGATTCTCTTTTGCAAACATTTTCGGAATGCCCAGCTTCACAATCGTCTGTAATTTTGCTTTCTTTATAAGCTCGATCTCCCTATCCCTGTCAACCTTTTTCTCATCTGAATCAGCACCCGGGCCCGAATGCATCAGGACCAACCCCGCAAACCTCTCTCTATGCCTCTTTATCGCCTCTATAGCCACATATCCTCCCATTGAATGACCAACCACATAGGCAGATTCTATATTGCACAAATCAAGTACTGATTTGACAATATCTGACATGAATGCCATTGAGTTCTCCTCTTTATTTGACCCGGTAAGTCCATGTCCCGGAAGATCGATTGAAATGACCCTTATTGATTCTGGAAGTATTTTAATAAAATCTTCCCATACATAGAGCGTTTCCAGATATCCGTGAAGAAGCACAAGTGTCTTTTCTCCTTTCTTAGAGTCTGAAATATGAACGGGAATCCCGTTACAAGTAGCAAAAAATTCCATTTTTCGATATTTGTTCAAATTTAAATGTTTTTAAACTAATTTTTATACATTTGCGAGATAACATAGGCTTTTTAATATAATAGTCATAATTGCAGATATGAGACTGAACCGGCTTCTTTTTTTCACTATGGTCTTATTTATCTCCCTGATGAATTCCGGGTGTACAAAAACTGAGGATTCTCACAGCTTTGTAGGAACATGGGATATAGACACATCAAGCTTCCTTATTGTCTATAATGAAGAGGTTTCCAAAATACATCCTGAAGCTATTATCTTTCTATGGGACATCAAACCTAAGATTATAGAGAAAATCATGAACCCGGAACAAATTGTCTTCGATGCAAGTTCCGTCAGTTTCATATACAATTCATACGAACCAGATCTGATATATACCGGGACATATACAACATATGAGATATACGCAACCATATACAACAGGGTCTTTTCCTCTGGTATTACAGCTGCATGTAATTCCAGGAAAATGGAACTCTATTATAATAAGGAGTATATGATGTCCATTCTTGAAAGCTTGCTGACAGCAAAAGACCCCGACAAAGCTGTCTTTGAAGATCTCATTGACAGTTTTGACGGGGTCGGAGTCTATTATAGAGCCGAATAACTCTAATGTTTAGTCTTTAATCTTTGCCAGCAGGAACTCCCTGTTCATCCTCGCAATGTGGGCAACAGAGATGTTCTTAGGACACTCCATCTCGCAAGCGCGTGTGTTTGTACATGCTCCAAAACCGAGTTCATCCATCTTGGCAACCATTGCCTTAGCCCTTCTGGCACCCTCTACCTTACCCTGAGGAAGGAGAGCAAGAGAGCTTACCCTTGCAGAGACAAACAGCATCGCTGAACCGTTCTTACAAGTTGCTACACAAGCACCGCAACCTATACATGCAGCAGCGTCCATGCTCTCATCTGCCTTCTCTTTTGGTATAAGAATGGCATTTGCATCCGGAACACCGCCTGTACTTGCAGATGTATAACCACCGGCCTGAAGAATCTGGTCGAAAGCATTCCTGTTCACTACCAGGTCTCTGATCACAGGCATTGCTGCTGATCTCCATGGTTCGATTGTAATAGTGTCACCATCTTTAAACTTGCGCATATGGAGCTGGCAGGTTGTGATTTCACTGTCTGGGCCGTGCGCTCTACCGTTAATGTAGAGAGAACACATACCGCAGATACCCTCGCGGCAATCGTGATCAAATGCAACAGGACCGCTGCTCTTGCAGCCCTTATTTACTGCAACAGGATCAATTCCCTCTCTTATAAGCTGGTCATTAAGAATATCCAGCATCTCAAGAAACGAAGAGTCAGGAGATATGTCATTTACCTTATATGTTTCAAAATGACCTTTATCTTTAGCGTTTTTCTGACGCCATACTTTTAATGTTAAATTCATAATGAAAAAGTTTCTTAATCTTTATAGTTCCTGGTTGCAAGTTTTACAAACTCATATTGAAGAGATTCCTTATGCAGGTTAGGCTCTTTATCTTCGCCTGCAAATTCCCATGCACTTACATACATGTAGTTCTGATCATCACGAAGTGTTTCTCCGTCCTCTGTCTGCATCTCCTCACGGAAGTGACCTCCGCAGGACTCTTTCCTGTTTAAAGCATCTAAGGCCATAAGCTCGCCTATTTCCATAAAATCGGCTACTTTTAATGCCTTCTCCAGCTCTTGGTTGAATTCTGCCTTATCTCCCGGAACATTTACATCTTTCCAGAAATCTTTACGAAGGGCTTTAATCTGCTCGATAGCCTTTTTGAGACCCTCTTCGTTTCTGGCCATACCGACATACTCCCACATAATGTGGCCCAGTTTCTTGTGATAGTAATCAACTGTCTGTTTGCCCTTTATAGATAGAAGCTTGTCAACTTTTTCTTTAACCTTCTTTTCGGCTTCTGCAAAGGCAGGATCATTGATATCTGTCTTTGGAACCTGAATCTTTGAAGCAAGAAAATCACCGATTGTGTAAGGAAGGATAAAATATCCGTCAGCAAGGCCCTGCATCAGAGCAGAGGCGCCCAAACGGTTTCCTCCGTGGTCACTGAAGTTAGCCTCTCCTATTGCATAAAGGCCGGGTATAGTTGTCTGGAGATTGTAATCTACCCATATACCACCCATTGTATAGTGGATTGCAGGGAAAATCATCATTGGCTCCTTGTATGGATTAACGTCTGTTATCTTCTCATACATCTGGAAAAGATTGCCATATCTCTCTGAAATAACATGCTCGCCTAGTCTTTGGATAGCTGTCTTGAAATCAAGGAAAACGGCAAGTCCGGTCTCATTGACTCCGTAACCTGCGTCGCATCTCTCTTTGGCAGCTCTTGAAGCCACGTCACGAGGTACAAGGTTACCGAAAGCAGGATACCTGCGCTCGAGATAGTAATCTCTGTCCTCTTCAGGAATCTGTGATGCCTTTATCTTTTTCTCTCTTAACTTCTTAACATCCTCCAGTTTCTTTGGAACCCATATTCTACCGTCATTTCTGAGAGACTCACTCATAAGTGTCAGCTTACTCTGTTGATCTCCGTGAACCGGTATACATGTCGGGTGAATCTGTGCAAAGGCAGGGTTTGCGAAAAACGCGCCCTTTTTATAACATTGCCATGCGGCAGAACCATTACTGTTCATAGCGTTGGTAGAAAGGAAGAATACGTTGCCGTAACCTCCTGTAGCTAAAACAACAGCGTGAGCTCCATGTCTCTCTATCTCTCCTGTCTCGAGGTTTCTTGCAATAATACCCTTTGCCTCACCGTTGATCATAACAAGATCCAACATCTCATGCCTGTTGTATGATTTAACGGTTCCAAGATGTATCTGACGGTTTAGTGCGGCATACGCACCTAAAAGAAGCTGCTGTCCGGTCTGTCCTCTGGCATAGAATGTCCTGCTCACCTGAGCTCCTCCGAATGAACGGTTGTCCAACATTCCGCTGTATTCTCTGGCAAAGGGAACTCCCTGAGCCACACATTGATCAATGATAAGGTTGCTTACCTCTGCAAGACGATATACGTTTGCCTCTCTGCTCCTGTAGTCTCCACCTTTTATGGTGTCATAAAAGAGACGATATATAGAGTCGTTGTCATTAGGATAGTTCTTTGCTGCATTGATACCTCCCTGTGCTGCAATTGAGTGTGCTCTTCGAGGTGAATCACTGATGCAGAAAACCTTAACATTGTAACCTAACTCTCCGAGAGATGCTGCTGCAGAAGCTCCGCCAAGACCGGTTCCAATAACAATAATCTCTAATTTTCTTTTGTTTGCAGGGCTGACAACTTTAATATGTGCCTTATGCTCTGTCCACTTTTCGGACAACGGCCCTTCCGGAATTTTTGAAATTAGTTTTTCGGACATTTTCTACCATTTTAAAAAGTCCACAAAAGTAGACATATTAAAGTAGATAACAAATTATATATCAAAATTTGTACCTTTACGGTCAGTATGGTCAGACAGGTTATTTATCTGAATGACAATTTTTTATTTAATATATATAACAACAATAATCCCCGCAAGAAATGAAGAGATTACTTTCAACTTTCGCCGCAATGATTTTTGCCCTTGCATTAAGTGCACAGACAGGAATTATTCCAAAACCACAAAAAGAGATTATAAGAGAGGGTTACTTCAGACTGGATAAGAGTTGCGTAATTTACAGCAATGAAAAAGGGAGTTTTAACACTCAATACATCCAGGAAAAACTGATAAAAGCTACCGGATTTGCTTTTTCAAGAACAAAAAAACAACCGGCAGACAATTTTATAAAACTTGAAGTTAATCCATCCTTAAATATTCCTGAGGAGGGGTATTTGCTTAATGTCGATGAAAAGGGAATAACCATAGAGGCAAAAAACAGCTCCGGTATTTTCTACGGAATTCAGTCTGTCCTGCAATTACTGCCTCCTGCTGTATATTCGGGAAGGGTTACCGGCAGGGAGGAATGGAGTGTTCCTTTCGTAAACATCGAGGATTATCCGAGGTTTTCATACAGAGGAATGATGCTTGATGTTTCGCGCACATTCTTTGACTATGATGTTATCATAAAATACATTGACTGGCTCTCTTACCACAAGATCAACAAATTTCACTGGCATCTTGCCGATGATAACGGATGGAGAATCGAGATAAAAAAATATCCTGAACTGACTTCTAAGGGAGCATGGAGAGGTCCCGGAGAGGTGCTATACCCGTCTTTCGGTTCAGGGAACAAGAGATACGGCGGTTTCTACACACAGGATCAGATCAAAAAAATTGTTGCCTATGCTGCAGAGAGGAATATCGAGATTATTCCGGAGATCGACCTGCCGGGACACAGCAGGGCTGTTACAGCAACATATCCCGACATATTGTGCAGGAGAACAGATGAAAGCCTCAGTGTTCAGGGAGAGGGTAAAAATGTCTGGTGCGTAAGTAAGGAGCCAAACTATGAGATGCTTGAAAATATTATTAAAGAGTTGGTAAGACTTTTCCCTTCAAAATATATACATATCGGAGGGGACGAGGTCAATTATTCGGCATGGAAGAACTGCCCCGATTGTCAGGTACTGATGCAGGAAAAAGGAATGAAGGAGCCGGTTGAGCTTCTCAACTATTTTGTCAGAAGAATGGAGAAAATTGTAGAGAAAAACGATCGTCATATGGCCGGCTGGGAAGAGATAATTGAAGGGGGAGATCTTAAACCAGAGACAAGAGTTTATGCCTGGAGAGGTGTTGATAAAGGAATTGCCGCTGTCAGCAAAGGACAGCCGACAATAATGCAACCAGGTTCTTTCTGCTATCTGGACATGAAACAATCGGAGGTTGAAAGAGGACACAACTGGGCCGGAATCGTCACTCTTGAAAAGACATACTCTCTTGACCCTACCGGAGATAAAAATCTTCCTGATAGCCTCTCTTCACTTATTCTTGGGGTACAGGGCGGCTTATGGACGGAGCTTCTTAACAAACCTGTACGTTTTATTGAATATCAAACATTTCCAAGATTAGCAGCCATTGCAGAAATTGGCTGGACAAATCAGGATCTCAGGAATTGGGACGATTTCAAGACAAGATTGGAAAGGAAACACTACAGCAGGATGTACAATATGGGTATATCATTCAGACTACCGCCACCTTCAATCACATACAATGACGGAGCACTGCGCAGTGAGCTGCCTTACCCTTGGGCAGTCGTAAGATACACTTCAGACGAAACTACCCCTGATGAATTCTCGCCTGTTTTCAGAGGAGAGATATATACCGACAATCCTTTTAAATACAGATTTGCAACTTTCTACAAAGATGAAATCATAAGTCAGGCAGTTATGGTAAACAATGTTTCATACGTATACCAGAAGCCTTCCGTAACAATCGAGACATCTCTCTCTTTCCAACTAAAATTCCCTTTAAGCAACCTGAAAGATTACAATTTCTCCACTTATGCAAGAACGACAGAAAGACTGAAAAAGGGAGACTATCTCACCTATATTTTTGAAAAGCCTGTATTTACAAAAAGAATCACTGTATCGACAGGCATTCCTGAAATAGATTTTTACGGCATCACCGAAGGTTATGTGGAGTACTCCTATGACGGAAAGGTGTATATTAAAGGAAATGAATTCACTGACGGTATTTCAGTGATTTTACCCAAAGAACCTGTATCAGCTGTGAGAATAGTGGTTACCGGTGAAAGTGACGGATTTACAGCGGCCTTTACAGACTTGAAAATAGATTAATTATCAAATGAACAAGAGATGCCGGCGTATGTTGCCTTTACAACATCGTCGGCATTTTTATTAGATTCCCGGAGCTCTTGCGGATTGATTCCACTTACTCTCCATCTCTCAATTTTTTCCTTGTAGATATTAAATATAACACTCTCTCCCTTTTGAATATCTTTCATATAACCGCCATCTTTTGAGTTATATATAAGATTGAAATTCATATACTTCCCACCATTTCCTCTTTTAAGAGAGAAAGTTTTGTACTTAAGGTCAAGAGCTTTATCACAGGCAAATGCATTATTTGATTCAGAGGTCTTTACCATAACCTCAGGCTGGTTTTCACCACCTTTAACCCACAGGGGAACTGCTATTCCTGCAGGAGGATAACCTAGAACTGTCCACATCGTAGTCATTTCCGGGTTCTCTCCTCTCTTTACACCATGAAAGACAACAGAGGCAGTAGAACTCTTTCTTGGAATAAAATCCTGGTCTACAACCCATCCACTCGCCTTTTCAGGAGAAAATTCCGGTTTAAGCAGATCTATTCCCTGCAAAGAGTGGTAAAATGATCTTGATAGATTATTGAATATCCATTGTGGTGTTATGTCGGCAAATGGAGCTCTTTTTAAAATAATATCTGTTGCATTCTTGTATCTGATGTATCCCATTCCTTCATCCTTTCTTCCTGTATATGAGAAGTTTGTATAAATAAGATACCCCTCCGGTGCTATTCTGGGATCATTTGCATCCACCTTCACGAATTTATGATTATTTACCTCATAGTATGCAGCACCACCCTGAGCATCAATTACTCCAAAGTTTGCCTCAACTCTGAGCGGCTTTTTTCTGTTATTAAGGAATTTCTCAAAATCTTCGAGAGTCTGACATTCAGAAAGTGCGTCAAACATAAGGACTCCCTCCATATCCATCTCCTTAACATCGTCATCCTTAAGATTATAGGATGCTGTATTAATTATTGAGAAACCGGCCGAATTGGTACCTGCCCAAACAATGCCAGTCTGATCCGGACTATTTACAAGGCCAAGAAAGTCATATTTTTTTCCTTTGAAGAACTGAATTCTGTTATTGTCTTCACCTGTATCTCTGTGCTTCCATAAGAGAGGCCTTCCGTCAGGTGTCATTTTTCCTGTTATTATAGCAGATGTACAAGCCATTAAATCAGTAGCTTGAATTAAAATAAGAGCAATAAAAACAATACAAATTTCTATTTTCTTCATTTTGAGATATTTTTAAAAAAGAGTTATTTCGTCTCCTTTTCTGTTTCTAGGAATTTTCAAATGTTCGTATGCAAGATCTGTAACCTCTCTGCCTCTAGGAGTTCTTTGTATGAATCCCTCTTTTATCAGAAAAGGCTCATATACCTCTTCCAAAGTTCCTACATCCTCACTTACAGCTGTTGCTATAGTGCTTATACCTACAGGACCACCCTTGAATTTATCAATTATTGTTGTAAGTATCTTATTATCCATAAGATCAAGTCCTCTCTTATCAATATTCAGAGCATCAAGAGCATATTTGGTTATTTCAAGGTCAATTTTTCCATTTCCCTTTACCTGTGCAAAGTCCCTTACCCTTCTCAAAAGAGCATTTGCAATTCTTGGTGTTCCCCTGCTCCTTCCCGCTATCTCACTTGCTGCGTTTTTATCAATCGGAATATTTAGAATTGAGGCACTTCTTATGACAATTTTCAAGAGAATTTCTGTATCGTAATATTCAAGATGTGACTGAATACCAAACCTTGCTCTCAGAGGAGATGTAAGAAGGCCGCTTCTTGTAGTAGCTCCTATAAGTGTGAAGGGATTTAAAGTAAGTTGAACGGATCTTGCTCCCGGACCCTTGTCTATCATAAGGTCTATAGTGAAATCCTCCATTGCTGAATATAGATACTCTTCTACTACAGGAGAGAGTCTGTGAATCTCGTCAATAAAGAGAACGTCTCCTTTGTCAAGTGACGTCAGAAGACCTGCAAGATCACCCGGTTTATCCAGAACCGGTCCGGAGGTGATTTTCATTCCAACACCGAGTTCGTTTGCAACAATGTGGGCAAGAGTGGTTTTTCCCAATCCCGGAGGACCATGAAGCAATACATGATCCAAAGATTCTCCACGGAGCATGGCAGCTCTTACGAAAATCTTAAGATTCTCTATGATTTTCTCCTGTCCCGCAAACTCGGAAAAATCCTGCGGCCTTATCTCACCGTCAAAATCTTTATCTTTGTTTTCTCTCTCTTCGTGAGGATCGAAAGCTGTCATATCTCCTTTCTTTATTAATACAAATATATATTATTCTTTTTATAAAAACTTTTGATTTTTATTATGGGACGTTGATAAGTTGATAACTAAACTTCTTAACAGCAACAACGGAGTTATTAACAAATATCAACAGGTAACCAACAATTCCAAAATTTTCTAACACAATAAAAGATAATTATTTAAATATTTTTTTTCACGTTTTCAACAACTGTTTATAAGTACAGGTTTTTTCTTTCAACAAGAGAAGCCTGTGAATAAAAAATGGAAAAAACGATGAAAAATTGTGAATAGAAAATTAGGATAATTCAAACCTATTCTTGTATAAAAATTTTTAGGGAATTTTGAAAATTATTTATGAATACTTTTCAACTCATAAATTTTACGTTATTAACAATTGTTAATATTTAATGTTAATAAACTATCTTTGTCCCCGTTTTATGAAAGACACCATAGCAGAAGAGGTAGATTTTATCGGACAAGAGCCTAATAGAGAGCTAATTGAATGGGTACACAGCTCCGTAAAAGGTTCTCTTGTTGCAGAGGGACTTTATTGTTCTGCCAAGGCGTGTGCAATGGCTTCTGCAATGGAAAAGGGTGTGCACATGGTGCTCCTCGACAATAAGGAAGACGCTGCCTATTGTGCCGCAGATCTATCTGCTCTTCTGGATAGTGAAAGTGTATACTTTTTTCCCTCTTCGGTAAACATATCTCTTAAAAACAGACATAAGGACTCCTCTTTCCAGGTTCAGAGAACAGCAGCAATAGGGGCTATCAGTTCGTACAAGAGCGACCGTAAGGGAAAAAGAGTGATCATCGTAGGTTATCCTGAAGCTTTTTCGGAAAAAATAATAAATGAAAAGAAGCTAAAGTCGGCAATTCTTGAGATTTCAGAAGGTGATACCCTCTCTCACGAGTTTATAAAGGAGACTCTTCAGGCATACTCATTTACAAAGGTTGATTTTGTTCAGGAACCCGGAGAGTTTGCTCTCAGAGGGAGCTTGATAGATCTGTTCTCATTTTCTGACAACAGGCCCTACAGGCTGGATTTCTTTGGAGATACAGTTGAAAGCATAAGGGTATTTGACATTGATTCCCAGAGATCTGTGGAAGACAGGAAGAAGATAGCCGTTTTTCCAAATATATATGAAGGTAACGAGCTGTCCGAATTGACGGATGTATTCTCTTTTGCGGATAATAAGGCAACTCTTTGGTTCACGGATTACGAATATTTTGTAGATAAGACCGGGAAGCTCTATGGTGAGAGTATTGAAGGGAATGAAGGGCTGTTGGTTAAACCGGAGGAGTTTATGAGTTTATGTGAAAAGCATAAACGGATTTATCTCTCATCTGTCTCTCAGGCAGTTGGTTATGATAGGAAAATTTCATACCGGACCGTGCCTCAACCCACTTTTAACAAGAACTTTGAACTTCTTGCAAAGGATATAAGGGACAGGCAGGCAAACGGATACAAGGTATCGATACTAAGTGTGAATCAAACTCAGACAGAGAGGTTGAAAAATATCTTCTCCTCTTCGGTTGAGTCAATGAGTGTGGGGTTTGAGACCAAGACATTCTCCCTTCATGAAGGGTTTATTGATCACATTGCAAAGATCTGCCTTTATACAGATCACCAGATATTTGAAAGGTATCACAGGGTAAAGGTAAACCGCTCGGTTGAAAAGAGCGAGAGGCTGACAATTAACGATCTGAACTCATACCAGGTAGGTGACTATATTGTACATATCGACCATGGAATAGGCATGTTCGGAGGTCTGGTAAAGACAAATATTAACGGAAAGCAGCAGGAGGCGGTCAAGCTTATATATAAGGACGGGGATGTTATTTTTGTATCAATTCACGGACTTCACAGAATTTCAAGGTATAAATCAGGAGACTCACAGCCACCTAAAGTTTACAAACTGGGAACGGCTGCGTGGCAGAAACTAAAGAGCCAGACAAAGTCCAAAGTAAAGGATATTGCAAAGGATCTGATATCGCTTTACGCAAAGAGAAGGGAAGCACGGGGATTTGCCTATTCTCCCGACTCTTTTATGCAACATGAATTGGAGGCCTCCTTTATATATGAAGATACTCCTGACCAGATAAAGGCGACCAAAGCTGTGAAGGAGGACATGGAACAGCCTTTTCCTATGGATCGTCTTATTTGCGGTGATGTAGGATTCGGAAAAACGGAGATAGCAGTCAGAGCGGCATTTAAAGCAGTTGCAGACAGCAAACAGGTAGCACTACTTGTCCCTACAACAATTCTTGCACTTCAGCACTATAAGACATTTTCACGAAGACTTAAGGATTTCCCGTGTAAAATTGAGTACATAAGCAGGTTAAGGGGGGCAAAAGATATATTTGAAATTTCGGGCCAGCTGGAGAAAGGAAAGGTTGATATAATTATTGGAACTCACAGGCTTCTTAACAAAGAGATAAAATTCAAAGACCTTGGGTTGCTGATTATAGATGAGGAGCAAAAGTTCGGCGTGGCGGCTAAGGAGAGACTTCGTCAGCTTAAGCTTGATGTCGATACTCTTACGCTTTCGGCAACTCCTATTCCGAGGACACTTCAGTTTTCCCTCTTGGGGGCAAGGGATCTTTCTATTATAAACACCCCTCCGCCTAACAGGCTTCCTGTTGAGACAGAAATTGTAAGTTTCGATGAAGATATTATCCGGGATGCAATCAATTATGAAGTTGACAGAGGAGGCCAGGTGTTTTTTGTCCACAATAGGGTAGAAGATATCAAGAGTGTTGAGGATATAATAAGAAGGCTCTGTCCTGAAGTGAAGACATGCGTAGGTCATGGTCAGATGGAGCCGGGCCAGCTGGAAAAAATCGTCCTTGACTTCATGGAGGGGGATTATGATGTATTTGTTGCTACCACAATTGTTGAAAACGGGATAGATATACCGAATGCCAATACAATCATCATAAACCAGGCGCAGAATTTCGGGTTGAGTGACCTGCATCAGCTCAGGGGAAGGGTAGGGCGTTCCAACAAAAAGGCCTTCTGCTATCTGATAGTTCCGCCACTGGTATCAATTACAGATGATGCAAGAAGAAGACTCAAGGCAATCGAGTCGTTTTCCGAGCTTGGCAGTGGATTCAATATTGCAATGCAGGACCTTGATATAAGGGGTGCAGGCAATCTTCTGGGAGGAGAACAGAGCGGTTTCATTAGTGATATGGGCTTTGAGACCTATCAGCGGGTTCTTGCCGAGGCTTTCAACGAATTGAGGGAGGAGCAGGGAATAACATATACCAGTACCGGAGGAAAGGCCAAAGCAGGGGAGGAGTATATTACTGACTGCACAATCGATACAGATCTGGAAATACTTATACCGGATGACTATGTAAGTATTACAGCAGAGAAGATAAGGCTATACAAAGATCTGGATGCAGTCTCTGACGAGGCTGATATTCAGAGATTCCTCGAAGAGATGAAAGACAGGTTCGGCCCGGTGCCTCTTCCTGTTGAACAACTTGCATATACTGTAAGACTGAGAAGGATTGCCGTTCAATTGGGCTTTGAAAAAATTATCCTTAAAAACGGAATAATGCTAGCCTATTTTGTTAGCAACCAATTGTCCTCTTATTACAAATCAGAGCGATTTGCAGGTATCCTCTCATTCCTGCAGACACAGTCGAAACGTTATCATCTGAAGGAGCAGAAAGAGAAACTTTATATTTCTGTAGATCCGGTAGATAGCGTGGAAAAGGCGTTCAAGATACTTTCAGAGATGAATCTCCTTAAATAAGAAGCTTTAGATGAATCTATTAATTGACATAGGAAACAGTTCGGCCAAGGCAACCTTTGCAAAGGGAGAGGAGTTATCTGAAATTCTTATTTGCAGAGAAGAAAATATTTCCGGCTTCATTGAAGGGTTGGTAAAGAAAGAGAGGCCAGAAATTATAGCACTCTCGTCTGTGCGGAGATTGGAAGAGGATTTTCTTGCACTTCTGGACTCATTGTGTGATAAGCTTTTGATTGTAAAAGGGAATTCGGAGCTTCCTGTAAAAATTGATTATAAGACACCGGAGACTCTTGGTGCCGACAGAATCTGTGCGGCAATCGGGGCTTCTGCAATCTATCCGGGCAAAGATATTATTATTTTTGACTTTGGAACTGCACTCACAATTGATCATCTTTCATCTTCGGGAGTTTTCTGCGGAGGTAATATATCTCTGGGGTTAAAAACGAGATTCAGAGCCTTACATGATTATACACAGCTACTTCCTGTGGTTGAGGTGCCGGAAAATTTTGTCAATATCGGCCGTTCAACAAGGGAGGCGATAGAGTCTGGCATAATTTTGGGAATGTTATATGAAATAGAGGGATATATGGATCGCTATCCGGAAAATTATTACATTTTTACAGGCGGAGATGCGATTTATT
Source organism: Bacteroidales bacterium CF (assembly GCA_000473305.1). GTDB lineage: Bacteria > Bacteroidota > Bacteroidia > Bacteroidales > UBA932 > Bact-08. Next base: position 20,593 of record CP006772.1, read on the forward strand.
TTGCAGAAAAAACGAAAAGGTCGATATTTGTTGTTTATAATTTAGTATTAATGGGCTTAGCCCATATTGCAAATTACCATGCGAAAACTTAAAGTAACAGGAAAGGGGTTGTTTTTAGTACTTACAATCTTGATTGGTGGAAAAGCAGGCGCTCAGACAACTGATGCGCTGGGTACTTATACTCCTTATTCTATATTTGGTGTCGGAGATGTCTCCAGACCCGGAACAGCTTACAATAAGAGCATGGGCGGACTTGGAGTCGGAGTAAAGGATGCGAGGTATATCAACTATATCAATCCCGCATCGATTGTAGAGCGGGATTCTATGTCTTTTATGGCCGATTTCGGAATGGAGCAGAGAAACACCTATCTGTCAGGAAACGGAGCTAAATCTGCATACAACAGCTTTAACATGCACCATGTGCTTATCACACTCCCGATTTATAAGAGATCGGCACTAATCCTGGGTGCGGCCCCATACAGTAATGTGGGTTACAAATTTTCAAAGAGAGAGACAGATCCGGAGGTTATCAATGAGGTTGGCAATGTTGAGTACCAGAAATATGGAACGGGTGGCATAACTCAACTGTTTGCGGGCGCGTCTGTCAAACTATTTAAGAGGCTTGCTGTCGGAGCAGAGGGGATTTACTATTTCGGGACAATTGACCGTTATTCAAATATTCTTTTTGGATCAAGCACTGTCTACAGACAGATAAATACCGGTTATGACTATGTGATAGGAGCCTTTACCGGCAAACTCGGACTTCAGTATACCCAGAAGATGTCACAGGATGTGAGTGCTACCATTGGTGCCACATATACACTAAAGGCTAAGCTTACAGGTGATATGACCAGGTATGCTACTGCTACCACACTGGCGGGCACCCTCGACACAATAGTGTTTGACAAGTCAAATAATACACAGATGTCTATTCCATCGGAATTTGGAGTAGGTTTTTCTATAAGAAAGTTGGATAAATGGATGTTTGGCGCAGACTATGTAATGCAGGACTGGACCGGCACCGAGTTCACAGCAACTCCGGGTGTGGATTTCAAACCGGGAAAGAGCTCTTCAATAAAAATAGGCGCGGAATATACTCCTAATTTATATGACGTACGTTACTATTACAAGAGAATAACTTTCAGAGGAGGCCTCTACTATGACCAATCATATTTGAATGTTCTGGGCAATCAGGTCAACTCAAAGGGTATAACTCTTGGTATGAGTTTACCGATTTCCCGCTGGTATAATTCATTGGGATTGACCTTGAATGTTGGACAAAGAGGAACAAAATCAGACAAACTTCTTAAGGAGAATTATTTCATGTTTGGTATTAACTTTGCCCTTCATGATATATCTTGGTTCCGTAAGCCTAAATATGACTAGCAATTTAAAATATATTAAAATCAATAATTATGAAAAAAGCGCGCATTTTATTTGTAATTGCAATTGTACTTCTATCCTCATCGTTAGGTTATTCTCAGGGAAAATACGGTAAGGATAGCACAGCTTGTATAACAAACCTACAGTTTTATCAGGATGCTTACAAGGCGGGTAATAATGAAGAAGCTGCCACATACTGGAGGCAGGCACTTAAATTATGTCCTCCAACTGCAAGTGAAAACATGTTCAAACTGGGGGCAAACATTATGTCCAACCTCATAGAAAAGACTACAGATCCTAAGTTAAGGGCAAGTCGTATTGATACCTTGCTTAGCCTTTATGACATAAGGATTGCAAATTTTCCCAGATCTTTAGCCAATGCAACTACTTTCAAATTTTACAAGATAGCTACATATTTGGGAGATCAGGATCAGAGGGTAATGGATGCATTCAATGAGACCATGAAGGTTTGTGGAGAGAATACAGAAAGTGATGTTCTGGTTACAGGCATGAGTAAGGTATACGAAATGTACACCAAGAAGACAGCTACTGCTGACGATGTTCTTAAGATGTATTCGTTGGTAACCCCAATAGTTGAGAATCAGATCAAGAACAGCCAGGAGCAGAACGATCAGGCTACAGCATTGGCTAATAAGCAGAAGATTGACTATATTTTTGCAAACAGCGGTGTTGCAAGTTGTGAGAACATAGTTACACTCTTTGGTCCTAAATTCAAAGAGACTCCAACAGATAAAGAGTTGGTGGGAAGGATAGTGAAACTCCTCAGTGATGCACAATGTTACTCGGCAGACCTTTATATCCAAGCGGTTGAAGAGCTGTACAAAATAGACCCTTCTTATAAGTCAGCATCAGCCCTTTCAAAATTATACGCTATCCGCAGCGACTTCCCTACAGCTATCAAATATCTTCAGGAGGCAATAGCAAGTCCTGAATCAAGCGATGTTGAGGATGGCACTTACCTGATGGAAATCTCTACCTATTATGCTAAATTGGATCAATACGGAAAAGCTGCCGAAGCTGCAAGAGAGGCTATGCAGAAGAATCCGGCAATTGCAGGTCAGGCATATATGATTATTGGTTCTGCCTGGGGTATGGCTAAGTGCGGCGGCAATGAGATAGAGTCAAGGGCACATTTCTGGGTAGCTGTCGATTATTTCATCAAGGCAAAAAATGCAGATTCTTCACTTGCTCAGGATGCCGACAAATATATCAGACAGTTCAGCCAATACTTCCCGCTTCAGGAGGAGGCCTTCATGTATGATATTACTGACGGTAGTTCATATTCTGTAAGTTGCGGCGGTATGAGCGCAACAACAACTGTTAGAACAAGAAAATAACCATGTACTCAGGGAAACATCCCGTATATAAGGAACTTATTATGGTAGCAGTCATTTCGATGATTGCTACCATCGTTTTATCCTGCAAAGGTGATTTGCCTGCAACTGATGCAATTTCTGCAAAAGAATTTCCTACCCAAGTGATTGACAGGATGTCTTTTCAGCAAACAAGCGGGGGTATTGTGGTGCTAAGGGTGTATGCTAAGAAAATGGAGAGATATACTACATCCCAGGAACCTTACGACTTCTTCCCCGAGGGTATAAATGTTAAGGCATATACTAAGGATGGAGCATTGGAAACAGAGATAAGGGCCAATTCCGCCAAGCACAAGACTGCTGCAAGCAATGAAGTGTGGGAGGCGTATGGCAACGTAATCATAAACAACTATGTCAAGGGAGAGAGGATGGTTACAGATACTCTGTACTGGAACAGGCTTACAAAGAAAATATATACTCATTGTGTAGTTAAACTGACCTCTCCCGATATTTTTATGCAGGGGGTGGGAATGGAGTCCGATGATATGGCCAGAAATGCCGTTATTCTTAAGCCATTTGACAGTTACGCAGTTGTTGCAAAAGACTCTCTTGAGATGCCTTATATTGACTCTGTCAATTTTATAGGCCCATTCAAACCAAAACCAAAAGTTGCAAATAATCCGCTTCCTTTAAAATGATTGTGACTATATCCATATTGCTGGTATCACTGTTGACTGTATCAATTTTTACAGCACTTGCCAATGCTCTGCAGCATTACAATATTGTAAGGATTGAGGTAGACAAGAGGCAGGAGTACAGATATGCGGAGGTAGTTGCAAGATTGTCCTCAGACAGGGGAAGGGCAATATCTGCAATGAATATGGGCAAGCAGATATTTCTTCTTATTTTCGGAATATCATTCTATGCATTGACTTTTGACTCAATTAACGAGTTATTCTCTGATCTGGTTCTGATTGCCGTTATTTTGCAAATAGTCATTTCCGTGACGGCAGTATTGCTTGTGGCAGAAATTGTACCTAAGGTTGTTGGATCTGTCAATCCGGACAAGGTGCTGAGGCTGTTCTACGGTTTTGCTTCAGTATCATACAAAATTTTCTTCCGGGCAGTAAGGAGTGGGGAGATTAAAGAGGAGGAGCCGGTCGGTCAGGATGTAATGATGATACAGAATGCGCTTGACTTTTCCGATGTTGTTCTGAGGGAGTGCATGATTCCGAGGACAGAGGTCTGTGCAGTAGAGGAGGGGACCTCCTATGAGGATCTTCTGGCTTTGTTTGCCAGGACGAACTATTCCAGGATTATTGTTTACAAAGAGAATATAGATTCGATTACCGGTTATATTCACTCAAAAGATCTTTTTAAGGGAAAAAGACCGGTGTGTGAGCTTATCAGAAAGATCGACTTTTTTGGTGAAGAGACTAAAGCCCAGGATCTCCTTGAAACCCTTATAAAGAACAGAAGCGCGATTGCTGTTGTACTTGACAAATTCGGGGGAACTTCGGGAATTGTCACTCTTGAAGATCTTATTGAAGAGATTTTCGGAGAAATTTCAGATGAACTTGATAGTGATGAGCTTATAGAGAAAAAATTAGAAAATGGTGACTATATTCTTTCCGGCAGACTGGAGGTTAAATACCTGAACAGGGAGTATGACCTGAATATTCCGGAATCAGAAGATTACGAAACTCTTGCGGGGTTTATCACCTTTTTTAACGAGAATATCCCTGCAGAGAGGGATATTTTAAAATATGAAAATATGGTTTTTAAAATATTAAAAAAAGCTTCAAACAGGGTAGAAGTTGTCTCTCTCAGAATAGTTGAAGAATAGAGAGGTTGAAAAAATATTTTTATTATCTTCGCGGTTTACATAGAAATAACTAATAAATTTATATAAAATGGCAGTTCTAGAAAAGATCCGGGTAAAAATGGGTGTCTTTATTACATTGATAATAGCTGTGGCACTACTCTCGTTTATAATCGATCCGGGTACATTACAATCGGCAGTCTCTATGTTCTCTTCCAAGTATGATGTTGGTGAAATGAACGGGAAATCCGTCACCTATCAGGAGTACCAGAAGAGGATCGACTATTTTACAAAAATATTTCAGATGACTTCAGGTTCCTCTACTATGAGCGAGGAGAACCAGGAGTACATCAACCAGAGCGCATGGCAGGACCTTTTGACAGAAAATGTCTTGCTTCCTGTTGTTGACAATGCTGGCGTGAAGGTAGGCGACGACGAGATGGTAGATCTCAGCCAGGGCTCAAGCATCTCTCCTGTGCTATTAAGAGAGCGCTCTTTCCTGGGTGAAGACGGTCAGTTCGACAGAGGTAAACTGGTTAGTTTCATTAAACAGATACCTCAGGACCCATCAGGAAATCTTTCTGCATATTGGACATATCTTGAGAAAAACATCAAGAATGAGCAGATTTTCACAAAATATCTCTCTTTGTTGTCAAAGAGTGCGATATACAATCCGGTTGAATTGAGAAGGACTATTGAGGAGAACAATGTTACTTCAGACGTTTCATTCGTTATGCAGCCCTACTCTTTTGCTCCGGACAGCACAATTGCAGTTTCGAAACAGGAGATAAAGGACTATTACAATAAGAATAAGAAACAGTTTGAACAAAAAGCAAGCAGGGACATCGAATATGTAGTGTTTGAAGTTGTACCTTCGGAGCGAGACCTCGAACTTGCCAGGACAAGTATCGACAATGTATACCAGGAGTTCACAACAACAGATAACCTTAAGAACTTCCTTGCCAAGAATTCGGACAAGCCTCTTGATACATATTACTACAAATCAGAGGAACTTGCTTCAGTATCTCCGATCCTGGACAGCTTTGCATTCAAATCTCCTGCATCATCTGTGCTTCCTGTATTCCTTCAGGGCAATACTTATATGGCAGCAAGGGTAAGCAGCGTAAAACAGATGTCTGACTCTGTATATATTCAGCATATTCTTATTCAGAATCCGGATAAGGCCGTAGCTCAGGCAAAGGTTGACTCTCTGATGAAGGTGCTGGCCGCAGGTGGAGATTTCTCGGCACTTGCAGCACAATACTCGGCTGATAAGAACCCTAACGCACTTCCGGGTGATATTGGATGGATGACTCAGCAGCGTCTGATTCCCGGATTTGAGTCATGCTTTGATCTCGCTCCTGGAAAACTTACAACATTGGAGACTAACTACGGGTTGCATATCGTTAAGGTAAAAGAGAAGACCAAGCCTATTACAAAAGTACAGATTGCTGTTCTTATGAAGGAGGCCGTTGCAGGCAAGGAGACATTCCAGAAATTCTACTCTACTGCAAATGATCTTGCTACCAAGTCTGACGGAAAGATTGAGAAATTCAATGCTGCCGTTAAAGAGATGAATCTTTCCCCTATACCTGCAACAGGAATTGAAGCCGGGGCAAAGACTGTCGCTACCTATAAAAATGCACGCGAGATCAGCCGTTGGGCATATGAGGCAGAGGTTGGAGACGTTTCTCAGATTATAGCGGTTGACAATAAATACTTCTTTGTTGCTGCTCTTACAGCTGCAAATGAGGAGGGTATTCCAGAACTTTCAGCTGTTGAGAACAAAATTGCTGAAATCGTAAGAAAAGAGAAGAGTGATCAGAAGGCTGTTGCTGAGATTTCTGAAAAGATCAAAGGACTTGCAACTATGGATGAGATTGCTACCAAACTTGGGACAACAGTCAGCAAACAGGCCGGAATTTCGTTCGGTGCACCGGGATCACAGGCATTTGACCCTAAATTCATAGGAGCTGTTGCAGGAGCTGATGTCAATAAGCTGACAGGCCCTATGGGAGGCAATGTAGGTGTGTACATTTTCAATGTTGATGCAAGGCAGACAGGTGCATTCTTCACAGAGGACGATGCAAAGGCAAGAAACAGCCAGATATTGAGTTTCAAAATGCAGATGCTGTCACCTATACTCGAGAAATCTGCAATGGTTAAGGATAACAGGGCAAAATTCTTCTAGGAAAGCGCCATAGGCAATAAAAGGAAAAGGCTGATCAAAATTGGTCAGCCTTTTTATAAATAAATTTGCTTTATAATATAAACCAGTTTATATTTGCAGCGTGCTAACAAAAATGGAAGCACTTTTTAAATATTTGAAAGGTTTATAATATAAACCAGTTTGTTGAAAAAGATTAATAATTGACAAAATTTTTAAAACTCGCAAAATTATGGAAGACAAAAATTTGACTCAGAACGAGAGTCTGGAAATTATCAGCAGGATGATTAAGGAGACCCGTAACAATATGGAGAGGGGAGGAGGCAACATCTTTCTTCTCTGGGGATATATTTGCCTCATTGTTTCTCTGGCTGTCTATTGTCTGTTGTCTAATACGGGAGATTACAGGTTTAATTGGCTTTGGTTTGCCATTCCTGTTGTAGGTTACCCGGGGATGATTTATATGCTTAAAAAGCGGGAAAAAGGTGCCATTACAATCGTGAGCCGTGTTATATCGAATATCTGGATTGTCCTGGGTATTGTGGCAGGTTTGCTCTCTATATACATGTTTGTTGACTATAAGGCTTACCCGATAATGTTTGTGATGTCTCTGCTGATAAATTCCGGAGTGGCAATCAGTGGTCTTGTTATCAGATTCCGTCCGATAGTAATTGCTGGTTTTCTCGGAATTCTTCTCAGTTTCGGAATGTTGATGGTGGCCGGGATAAATCAGATTCTTATCTTTGCCCTGCTTGCAGTGATTATGCTGATTATACCGGGCCACATTTTAAACAATGTAAGTCGTAAAGTTAAAGCTGAAAACAATGCCTAAGGATAATGTAAACTCATTCAGGGAACTGGACCCGCTGCTTCATTCACAGTTGAGGCTTGCGGTGATGTCTCTGCTCATATCTTTGGAGGAGGCAGACTTTGTTTACCTGAGGGAAAAGACCGGGTCGACAGCGGGTAATCTGAGCGTTCAGCTGGACAAGCTATCCCAGGCTAAATACATTGAGGTTTATAAAGGTTACTCGGGAAAGAAACCGCGTACCGTATGCAGGATTACAGACACGGGGCGAAAAGCCTTCGAGGAGTACCTTGAAGCACTAAAAACCTATATCGGGTAGATTTATTATACGTTGAACCGGAAATGCATTATGTCGCCGTCCTGAACGACATACTCCTTGCCTTCCACACCCATCTTGCCGGCCTCCTTGCAGGCAGCCTCAGAGCCGTATTTCACATAGTCCTGATACTTGATCACCTCTGCCCTTATAAAGCCCTTCTCGAAGTCGGTATGGATTATTCCGGCTGCCTGCGGGGCTTTTGTTCCCTTCTGATATGTCCAGGCTTTCACCTCCTGGATACCTGCAGTAAAGTATGTCTCAAGGTTGAGCAATTTGTAAGCTGACTGAATCAGACGATTCACGCCGGATTCTTCTAACCCAATCTCATTGAGAAACATCTCTCTCTCCTCGTAGCTTTCCAGCTCCGCAATTTCAGATTCAATTTTGGCAGCTACTACAAGCAATTGCGCATTCTCATCCTTTATTGCCTCTCTTACCTGATCGACATATATATTGCCGTTTTTTGCAGAGGCTTCGTCAACGTTGCAGAGGTATAGAACAGGTTTATCAGTGAGAAGGAAAAGCTCCTTAGCCAGCTTCTTGTCCTCAGGATTGTCAAAAACAACCGTACGGGCCGAGAGGCCTTGTTCCAGGGCTGTCTTGTATTTAACAAGAATCTCGTATAGACGTTTCGCTGTTTTGTCTCCTCCTGTCTGAGCCTGTTTCATAACTTTCCCGATTCTGCTCTCAACAGTGTCAAGATCCTTGATCTGAAGTTCGGTGTCAATTATCTCCTTGTCTCTTACAGGGTTCACACTGCCGTCTACATGCACCACATTCGGGTCATCAAAACATCTCAGTACATGGATAATGGCATCTGTCTCGCGAATGTTGGCAAGGAACTGATTACCAAGCCCCTCTCCTTTACTTGCCCCCTTGACCAAACCGGCAATATCCACAATCTCAACAGTTGCAGGGACAACTCTGTGCGGGTGAACGAGTTTCTCGAGTACTTGAAGTCTCGGGTCAGGGACTATTGTTGAACCGATATTCGGTTCAATGGTACAAAAAGGAAAATTTGCTGCCTGCGCCTTACCGGAGCTGATGCAGTTGAAGAGAGTTGATTTGCCTACATTGGGAAGGCCAACTATTCCGCACTGAAGTGACATTTATCTGATTTTAAATTAATGGGCGAAATTAGTTAAATTTTATCATAATTTCTAGTAACGCATAAAAATATCTTATAATCAGATATTTATACCTTGCTTCGAATTGTTGAATTTACCTTATTGCTAACTTTAATCAATAAGAAAAGTTGCTGTTTAAATGAATTCTCTTGTGATTATGTCAGTTCCGGGATCTGTTTTGTGGCCTTTGGTTCTTGTGCGGATATTCTTGCTCTTTACCGGGCAACCTACTGAAACTGTGTCTGAGGAAAATGATGCCGGAGAGGTGTACAAGGTTGTTTTCTGGAATCTTGAGAATTATTTTGACCCCTTTGACGATCCGGTCACCTCTGATGATGAGTTCACCCCGACAGGCGAGAAGCGCTGGAGCTGGAAGAAATTTGTTAAAAAAAGGAATGATATAGCTAAAGTCATTATCTCGTTAGCCGGAGAGAACTATCCGGCCCTTATAGGATTTGCCGAGGTTGAGAACCGTTTTGTAGTTGACCAGCTCGTCAGGTCCTCTCCTCTTGCAATGGTTGATTACGGTATTATTCACAGGGATTCCCCGGATGAGAGAGGTATTGATGTTGCCCTTCTTTACAAACGCTCCCTTTTCAGACCCCTTAAGAGCGACTTTTTTTGTGTCTCCAACAGGGACTCTTCTTTAAAAACAAGGCTTATTCTTTATGCTAAGGGGGTATTGGAGGATTTGGACACCATTCATGTTTTTGTCAACCATTGGCCCTCAAAACTTGGCGGAGAATCTGTTTCGGGGCCAAAGAGAGAAGCCGCTGCCAGGACACTGAGAAGGGTTTGTGACTCAATTTTTGCAGTAAATCCAAGGGCAAACATAATAATCATGGGAGATTTCAATGACACCCCGGACTCGCAGCTTTTCAGAAACATTATTATTAACTCCTCAGAAAGCCGCCCTCTTGTGAATCTCGCCTCTAAACTTTACAGAAAAGGAGTGGGGACTATTAAGTATAAGACTGAGTGGGAGTTTATAGACATGTTCTTTGTCTCTTTAAATCTTCTCGATGAGGATGAGCCTCTCTTCTGTCCTGATGGAGCGATGAAAATTTATAAACCCCCGTTTTTACTTGAAGATGACAGGATATATCTTGGAAAAAAACCATTCCGCTGTCTGACCGGGCCAAGATATAACGGCGGGATTAGTGACCATCTGCCGATAGTGCTTTCAATAAATAAAATGTGGCAAAATCCTGCTAAAAATAAGTAGCTTTGTGCCATGAATGTAACTCCGAAAAAAGCATTGGGACAGCATTTTCTTAAGGATCTTAAGATTGCTTCCCGGATAGTGGAGAGCCTCTCTGTGGATGGCGGGACAGGTGCCGGTAAGAGATGGAACACACTTGAGGTTGGCCCGGGAATGGGCGTATTGACTCAATTTCTGATAAACAGGAGCGATCTTGATATTAAAGTTGCTGAGATAGACAGAGAGTCTGTGGTCTATCTTGAGAGGAATTTTCCTGAACTGGAGAGTAGAATTATTGAGGGAGATTTTCTAAAAATGGAGCTTGACGGGATATTTGACGGAGATTTTCTGGTAATCGGAAATTTCCCGTATAATATCTCTTCTCAGATTTTTTTCAGGGTTCTCGAATATAGGGAGAGGATTCCGATGGTTGTCGGAATGCTTCAGAAAGAGGTTGCCGAAAGGCTTGCTTCTCCTCCGGGGAACAAGGATTACGGGATTCTTTCTGTGTTGCTTCAGGCCTGGTATGATATTGAATATCTTTTCTCAGTGGATGAGCATGTCTTTAATCCGCCGCCAAAAGTGAAGTCGGCGGTTATTAGGTTGAAGAGGAACGGGAGGACATCTCTGGGTTGTGATGAGGAGATGTTCAAAAAAGTTGTCAAGACATCTTTCAATCAAAGAAGGAAAACAATACGGAACTCTGTTAAGTCCCTGTTTCCTTCAACTCCGGGTTTTTCTGCTGAATCACCTCTGTTTGCTAAACGACCGGAACAACTCTCTGTTGAAGAGTTTGTCGAGCTTACTACAATATTATCTTGTAGTAAAAAATAAACCCGACAATACTTTGTTTTATTTGCTGGTAATCCTTACTTGGAGTTTATTGCATCAACAGGATTGAGGCGTGCGGCGGTGTATGCCGGAATGAAGCCTGCTACAATTCCGATAACCGAAGAGATGACAAGACCTCTGAATATGTTGTAGCCACTAAGTGCCATTGGGAAGGCTTCATTTCCTTTCGTGGCAAGAACCACTCCCAGAACCATTATTATTCCTATCACTCCTCCTGCAAGTGCAAGGAAAGCGGCCTCTGCAAGAAATTGAGTAAGAATCATATATCGTTTGGCTCCAAGGGCTTTCTGAATACCGATGAGATTAGTCCTCTCTTTGACAGAGACAAACATTATGTTTGCAATACCAAAACCTCCTATCAATATAGAAAAACCTCCTATTATCCAACCCGCAAGATTTATTCCTCCGAATATGCTTTTTGTTTGGTTAAGGAGAAAAGTCATCTCGTTGAGAGCAAAGTTGTCTGCCTGGTTAGGCTTGAGTCTCCTGACCGACCTCATCAGTTGTCTCATTTCTGATATAAACTCATCCCTATCCGCATTATCAAATGGTTTTACGCAGATCATGGCATCTGTGTTCCTTGCATTAACAAGGGTGCTCATAAAACGGTAAGGCACGGTTATGGAGTTGTCGGTATCGAAGATGTCCACAATACTCTCCCCCGATTTTTTGTTCACCCCTATTACCTTCACGTTGCTTGATCCAACCTTGATTATTTTATTCACCGGGTCCTCCCCTTCGAAGAGTGCCTCTGCTACAGCATATCCTATAACTGCTACGGGTGTTGAGGTCTGAGCCTCGAAAGTGGAAAAATAGCGGCCGTTGTCAATCTCTACATTGGAAATCTTATCCCAGTCGCTTGTTGGGGCTGTTATGAAACCACTGTTGAATGAGTTCCTCTTGTAACGTATGTTTTTTGAGGTGAAGATTACAAATGCTACAGCTTCGGAGTTTTTGCTGTTCTCCTTGATAAAGCGGAACTCTTCAAATTTAGGTGCCGGTCTTTTGCGATACTCCCACCATTTGTACTCTTCTCCTTCAGGGGGAGACCATGGAAACTCCTGAATATAAAGGGTGTTTCCTCCGAAACTCTTCAGTCCGTTGGCAACATTGCTTTCGAGGGCATCAATGGCTGTAAAGACAGTCACAATTGAGAAAATGCCGATACTTACCCCGAAGAGGGAGAGGAATGTGCGGAATTTGTCTCCTTTTAGTGATCCGTATGCAAAAGATATACTCTCGAATATAAGTTTGAGGATCACCGTAATTTTTCTGTATAATCGTATCATAGCCCCCTTTAATTAAGTTATAACCCTATTTTTTTCTTCAGAGCCCGTAATTTGTCGAATGCGTCGAGCGGAGACATGGAGTTTATATCCATTTCTCGGAGTTCATCCCTTATACTGACCAAAAGTGGATCTTCAAGCTGGAAAAAGGAGAGTTGCACCGGATGTGAGCTGTCCGTAGCATTTGTCTCATCCTTTTTTTCGAGCTGTTTAAGTATCCTTTCGGCCCTCTTTACCACATCCTGCGGCATTCCTGCCATCTTTGCAACATGTATTCCAAAGCTGTGAGCCACACCTCCCGGGAGAAGCTTTCGCAGGAAAATAACCTTGTTGTCAACCTCCTTGACTGCTATATGGAAGTTTTTAACCCGAGGAAAATGATCCTCAAGGTCATTCAGTTCATGGTAATGTGTTGCGAATAGAGTCTTGGCATGAAATTCCCGGTGTTCATGAATGTATTCTACTATAGCCCAGGCAATTGACATGCCATCATATGTGCTTGTTCCACGACCGATCTCATCGAGAAGAACCAGTGAACGGTCCGACAGGTTGTGGAGGATTGTGGCAGTCTCCAGCATCTCAACCATGAATGTGGATTCACCTCTTGAGATATTGTCTGATGCACCCACACGTGTGAAGATCTTGTCGATAATGCCTATCTCGGCCGACTCTGCAGGTACGAAACAGCCGGTTTGTGCAAGAAGCACTATCAGGGCCGTCTGCCTTAGAAGTGCACTTTTACCGGCCATGTTTGGTCCTGTGAGGATTATTATCTGTTGGGTGTCATTGTCAAGATAGAGGTCGTTCGGTACATACTCTTCTCCCGGAGACATTAGCGTCTCAATCACGGGATGCCTTCCGTTCCTGATAGTAATTTTATTATCGAGTGTTACCTGAGGCCTGTGGTAATTATTGTTTCGGGCAAGCTCCGCAAAACCGGCCAGAACATCAATCTTTGCAATAAGGGCAGCATTTTTCTGCATCGCAGGGATGCTTCTCCTTATTTGCTCGATAATTCCCATAAAAAGAGAACTTTCCAGATTCAGGATTTTCTCCTCCGCTCCTAAAATCTTCTCCTCGTACTCCTTGAGTTCCTGTGTGATGTACCTCTCTGCGCTGACAAGGGTCTGTTTGCGTATCCACTCAGGCGGGACTTTGTCCTTGTGTGTATTCCGGACTTCGAGATAGTAGCCGAATACATTGTTGTAGCTGATTTTTAACGAAGAGATGCCGGTTCTCTCAATCTCCCGTTCCTGAATCCTCTCTAATATCTCCTTTCCGTGACGTGCAATATTTCTAAGAGAATCAAGCTCATCGCTTATCCCGTCTGCAATTACGTCTCCCTTGCCAATCTGTCCTGCAGGTTCCGGAAGCAGCTCCTTGCGGAGTTTTTCGAGAAGTTCCTCGCAAAGGTCAATCTCTGAAGAGATAATTGTGAGCTCATCTATCCCAAGATGATTTAAAATATCTTTTAAAGGGCCGGTGTGTTCCAACCCTCTGCGGAGTTGAATGACCTCTCTCGGGGTCACTTTTCCGGCTGCTGCCTTTGAGATTATTCTCTCCTGATCCCCAATCTCCCTTAGCAGTGCTCTTGTTTTCTCCCTGCTTTCACTTTCAGTTATAAACTTCTCAACTATGTTATGCCTGTGGTTGATCTCTTCTGCGCTCTTAACAGGCATAGAGAGCCAGTTTCTGAGCAATCTTGCCCCCATAGGGGAGCTTGTCCTGTCAACGACATCGATCAGGGAAGAGCCGTTTTCTGCAGCGCTGTTGAAAACTTCAAGATTACGGAATGTAAACCGGTCTATCCATACAAACTCGCCCTCATCGATTCTGGAAATAGAGCAGATATGGCTAAGACCCTCATGCCTTGTCAGCTCCAGATAATATAGGATTGCACCCGCAGCAGTTACGGCCAGGGGAAGCTTGTCTATACCAAAACCCTTGAGAGTCTTGACTCCGAAGTGGTTTTGAAGCTTCTCGTAAGCAGAGTCTGTTACGAAGGCCCATTCGTCCATAGTGGAGACATAGATCTCCTTTCCGAAACGCTCTTCGAATCCTCTTTGATAGCTTTTCTGCATCAGAATCTCCTTGGGAGCCAGGCTGGCAAGAAGCAGTTCTATATATGGCAGCGGGCCCGAGGCTACTTTGTAACTGCCGGTCGATATATCGAGAAAGGCAACTCCTGCCTTGTCGTTCTCAAAATATACAGCTGCAAGGTAGTTGTTCTCCTTGTGAGAGAGCAACTGATCGTTATATGCCACACCCGGTGTCACCAGTTCTGTGATTCCCCGTTTTACAATCTTCTTTGTCAGTTTCGGATCTTCCAGCTGGTCGCATATCGCAACCTTGTGTCCGGCCCTTACCAACTTAGGAAGATATGTATCTATCGCATGATGCGGAAAGCCCGCAAGCTCAACATGTTGTGCAGAACCATTGGCTCTTTTGGTGAGCACTATCCCAAGCACTTTGGATGCTGTTATTGCATCCTCTCCGAATGTCTCATAAAAGTCCCCCACTCTGAAAAGAAGAATCGCCTCCGGATATTTGGATTTCACGGAGAAGTATTGCTTCATTAATGGGGTCTCTACTATTTTTTTATCCTCGTTCATCCTTACAAAAATAGATATTATCTTTGTATAATTTCCCTCAAAAAAATCATAAAATGAAAATTATTCCGTCACTTCTGATCGCTCTGACAATCTCATCTGCTGCATTTGGCAAGGAGAAAAAGGAGAGCATGGCTTCTGCTCAGTTACAGCAGATTATGAAAGATAACAACACAACCGGCCTTGCTGTTGCCGTTGTTAAAAATGGAAAAATCATATACACGCAATCTTTTGGAAAAAAGAGTATTGAAAACAATACCGATCTGAAGGAGAGCGATATTTTCAGAATCGCATCGATATCCAAGTCCTTTACAACAACCGCATTGATGACCCTTGTCGATAAGGGGCTGGTTAATCTGGACCAGGATGTGAGTGATCTTATTGGATTCAGGGTCCGTAACCCGAAGTTTCCGGAGATACCCATTACAGTAAAGTTGCTTCTTTCACATACCTCAAGCCTTCAGGATGCAGCAGGATATTTCTCGCTTGATGTTGTTAATCCTGAAAAGGGAGAAAACTATGTAAAGGCATATCACGATTATGCTCCGGGTACTCAGTACGAATATTGCAACCTGGGTTATAACATTATAGGCACTATTGTGGAGAAGGTCTCAGGTGTGAGATTTGACAATTATGTCAGAGACAATGTCATCAAACCTTTGGGACTGTATGCAGGATATAATGTAGACTCTCTTGATGCATCGAGATTCGTAACTCTTTACGGAAATGACGACAATGGTGTATGGGGACCGCAACCGGCAGCATACAGAAGCAGGGCGGAGGATATACAAAACGGCTATGTGATGGGTTACAGCACACCGTTGTTCTCACCTACAGGTGGCATAAAGATATCAGCCCGCGATCTTGCCCGCTATATGATTATGCACATGAATTACGGCAAGTCCGGAAAGACCAGGATAATATCGGAGAAGAGCTCAAAAATGATGCAGACTCCGATTGTGAAAGTAAATGAGAATATAGGTTACGGTATGGCTCTCGAGAAAGCCACCAACCTGATTGAGGGTGAGGTAATGACCGGTCATACAGGTTCTGCCTACGGCGTTTACAGCGCAATGTTCTTCAACCCGGAGAAAAAATTCGGAATCGTCATGATTACTAACGGTTGCCCTCCGGTTTACAAGAACGGTTTTACAGTAATTCAGAGAGATGTTATCAATGCTCTATACAATATCTTTATAGCTAAATAATCTGCTTTGAAAAAGATCCTGATAATATCCTATTACTGGCCTCCGGCGGGAGGTTCGGGTGTACAGCGGTGGCTGAAATTTGTCAAGTATTTCAGAAAGTTCGGATATGAACCGATTGTCTACACACCGGATAATCCCGAATATATGGCACAGGATCCCGGACTGCTTTCAGAGATTCCTTCCGGAACTACAATAATCAGGAAAAAGATTCTCGAGCCCTACAATCTTTATAAGATTCTGACCGGAAAGAGAGGGGAGAGCATCAAGCCCGGCTTTATCGCCCGGGAGGCAAAGGGGGGGAAAGGGAAGTTTACCGAGAAACTATCTCTCTTTATCAGGAGCAATGTATTCATCCCTGACCCGAAGTGTTTCTGGATCAGACCATCGATAAGGTTTCTCAACAGATACCTTGCCGAAAATCCTGTAGATGCAATTATCAGTACAGGTCCTCCGCACTCTATGCATATGATTGCCAAAGCTGTGGCAAAGAGAAGGAACATCCGTTGGATTGCCGATTTCAGGGATCCATGGACAAAGATGTATACATTCAAATACATGAATAACACTTTTCTGACAACCCTTCTGCATAAACGTATGGAGAGAAATGTGGTCAGGAGTGCAGATGCAGTTGTGGTTGTAACCAATCTTATGAGGGATGAGTTTCTTGAACTAGGACCGAAAAGAATAGAGGTTATCACAAATGGTTATGATGCTTCCGATTTTGAACATCTCAGGGAGGAGGTTGAGGAGAAGTTTACGATAACCTACACAGGTCTTTTTGTTAAAGACAGGAATCCATCTGTATTATGGAAGATTCTCGGTGAAATGGTCCGGGATATTCCCGGATTCAGGGAGAACCTGGCAATAAGAATCATAGGCCACACAGACAGTTCTGTATGGCAGGAGATATCTTCAAATACACTTGACAATAGCCTGATTAATATGGATTATATGCCACATAATGAGGTGGTTAAATGGCAACAAAGGGCCAGGGTGTTACTATTGGCGGGAGGGCAGGAGCCTGAAGCCAAAGGTATCCTTACCGGTAAGTTTTTCGAATATCTTGCTGCACGACGGCCGATTTTGAGTTTTGGCCCAATAGGGGGTGATATGGATGTAGCATTGAGGGAGTGTGAAGCCGGAGCTATGTTTGATTATTCCGATTATGCCGGGGCAAGGGGGTGGATTGAGAAGCAGTATGAGTTGTACAAGAAAGGAGAAATATATATACCTTCGGGAAAAATTGAAAACTACTCAAGAGAGGGACTTTGCAGGAGAATGTCCTCTTTGCTTGATGAGATAATCTAAAATTGAAAAGATGAAGAATTTTAAGCAGTACATACCTTATCTGATAGCTGTTGCATCATTCGCGGTATTGGCATATTTTTTCACCCCGCAAGTCTTCAGCGGAAAGGTTGTCAACCAGTCAGACATCGCCTCATGGAGAGGTATGGCAAACGAGATAATTCAGTATAACGAGGCCAATCCGGACAAAGACCCGGCACTCTGGACCAACTCTATGTTCTCGGGAATGCCGGCAACTTCAATTTCTGTCGTTTATAAAGGTGACTTTACGGATTATCTCTACAAAATGTTTTTTGTTGGAGTCAGACCGCCAAGTTATCTTCTGATAAGTATGGTGGGAGCTTTTCTAATGTTCCTTGCCTTTGGTGTGAATATCTGGCTGTCGTTGATAGGAGCCATTGCAGTAACGCTTTGTGCATACAATCCACAGATAATCCAGGTGGGGCACAATTCAAAAATGGTTGCGATTGCCTTTATGCCTTGGGTTATATCTGCAGTCGCGTACGCTTACAGGAAAAAACCAATTCTGGGAGCAATTTTGTTTGCCTTTGCCCTCAGTTTCCAGATAAAGGCGAACCATCCTCAGATAACATATTACCTTGCTATCATTATAATTGGTTATGTGATAGCATTGTTTTACAATTCGATAAAAGAGAAGAGCTTTATGAAGTTCTTCAGAACATCCTGTTTCCTTCTTGTTGCAGGTTTGCTTGGTATTGCAACTAACATCAACCATCTCTGGCCGACATACGAGTACTCAAAATATACGATGCGCGGCGGCTCTGAACTTAATTCCAATAAACAAGGAGAGAAAAACGGAGGGCTGGACATAACATACGCCACACAGTGGTCATACAGTCCGCAGGAGTTGCCGAACCTGATGATTCCAAACTATAACGGAGGCTCCTCTGCGGGTGAGTTGTCCAAGAGTTCGGAGACTTATAAGGTATTCAAGAATGCAGGTTATCAGGATGCAGACAATGCTATAAAACAGATGCCGCTCTATTGGGGTCCACAGCCTTTTACTGCAGGCCCGATGTATATCGGTGCCATATCGATATTCCTCTTCATACTGGGACTGATGCTGGTTCCCGGATCCATGAAATGGTGGATTGCCGGAGTTTCACTTGTTGCTGTTCTACTCTCGTGGGGCTCCCATTTTCTCTTCTTCACAGAGCTTTTCTTCAAGTATGCCCCTCTGTATAACAAATTCCGCACAGTGTCAATGATACTTGTAATATTGCAGGTTCTTGTCCCTCTTCTTGCGTTTGTTACTGTTGACAGGCTGTTGAAAGGGGAGTATGATCAGAAGAAGGTAAAACAGGGGATAGTTGTTTCGCTTGTAATAACAGCGGGATTCTCACTATTGCTTGCTTTAATGCCTTCGCTTGCAGGCGATTTCGTTTCTGCATCGGACGGCCAGCTTCCCGAACAGCTGAGAAGCTCTCTCATCCAGGACAGGATGTCACTTCTAAGTGCCGATGCGTTCAGATCCTTTGCCTTTATAGTACTGGCCGCCGGAGCATTGTGGCTAACAATTATCAACAAACTGAAGAGGTCATATTTATATGTCATTCTCGGACTATTGGTGATGGTGGATTTGTGGGCTGTCGATAAACGCTACCTTAACGACTCGCATTTTGTGTCAAATACCCAGTTCAAGGATCAATATGCAAAAAGACCCGTAGATGAGCAGATTCTTCAAGACAAGGATCCTGATTACAGGGTTCTTGATTTAAGTGTAAACACTTTCAACGATGCTCATGTAAGTTATCACCATAAGACAATCGGGGGTTACAGCCCGGCAAAACTGCAGAGATATCAGGATCTGATTGATTATTATATAATTCCTGAAATACAGAAAATCGGCAATGACATAAAGGGCTCTACAACTATAGCAGAGGCTGAGTCAAAACTTGGCAACTATATGGTTCTCAATATGCTTAATACTCGTTATATTGTTGTCAATGGAGGAAATCCTCCTCTTCGCAACAGCGGAGCAATGGGTAATGCGTGGTTTGCAGATACACTCGTATGGGCAAAAGGTGCCGAAGGAGAGATTTCTATGCTTGGCCAGGTTGACCTGAAGAGAGCTGCCGTGGTAGAGGAGAGTTTCAAGGAGAAGTTATCCGGACTTACATTTACTTCGGCTGTGGAGTCTCCTGCCGCAGAGATGGCGGAACAGAGTGATCTTGGAAATGAGATAATCCTTACCTCATATTCTCCTAACAGGTTGACATATAAAAGCAGATCCGCCAAAGAGGGTTTGGCTGTTTTCAGTGAGGTATATTATCCTGCAGGATGGAGTGCCAAAATTGACGGGCAACAGGCAGAAATACTACGTGCCAATTATGTTCTCAGGGCCTTGAGATTGCCGGCGGGAGAACATGAGATTGAGTTCAGTTACATGCCTGAATCCATAGTTAAAGGGGCTAAATATTCAAGTATGGCATCCGGCTTGCTTATATTGCTTTTAGTTCTTGGAATATTTTTTGAGATAAAGGGTCGTAAACAATAAAATGTTAAGGGTAATAAGGGACTATTTAAGTGTATTCGGGTTATTGTGCCTGACACTTTTTCTAACAATGGCAACACTTGAGAGAAAGAGTGCCTTGATGGCTCAACCCTTAAGCCCTGTCCAGGAAAATGTCTGTACATACTCTCCTGTTCTCGGTCAGTCCGGAGTGCGGCAGGTTTTGTCAGAGACAACTGCCCCGGTAGTAGCTTCGCCCGGAGGTTTCGCAGCAAATCCTTGCATAGCAAACTTTCACCAGAAGGTTCTTGGATACTCACTCTTCAGAGAGCGACATATCGGGAAGTTCAACGGCAGGATTGAGCAGCAGTTTCTTGAGTTGATTAATTCTATTTATACCCCGGCCTGCTCATTTTTCATTTATGGTCTGCGGAAGATAGTCATTTAGTGTTTTTATTGGATTTTAACTCTTCTGTCTCGTTTTGGCGGGGCAGGGATTGCGTATGCATTAAAAACAATAATTCAATAAAAACACATATTATGAACACAAATATATCACATCCGGAAATTGTCAAGGTTTTTGACACAAAAAGTCTTATTATAACATCTGCCATTGCTGTTGCAGGAATTGCATCACTTGTCCTGTCATGGTTCGGCATTGCAAGCATTTTGCTTATTATAGCCTTACTGCTGTTTTTTCTAAAATCAAAGGCCAATGTTTATAAGCCTTCGGGCAGTTTTGTGAAGACAGAATCATTCTATCTGGACAAGGAGGAACTTCCTTTCTTGCAGACTTTGTTGGAAGGTAAGGAACAAGAGGAGCCGAGAGTAATAAAATTCACTTCAACAGGTAGTGCAAGAATTGATTACATCTTTTCTGCCGATAAACAATTCGCTGCTTTTCAGCTTTTCGAGTTTATTCCGCACAAATATGAGGTGTATTCAAAGATGATCAGTTTTACCGGAGCTCAGGCCAAAAAAATGATCAGCTATATTGATAAGTGTAAAAAGTAATTTGATTATATCTTTCTCCACACAGGCAGGAAGAAAACAATGCCGATAATAGAGAAGATGAGGCCTCCCATAGTGCCTACTGCAAATGAAAACCAGAACTGCTCGTCTTTCCCGTCGAACAGGAATGGCAGCAGGCCGAGAACAGTAGAGATTATGGTTAACAAAATTGGGATAATCTTGTAATTATAGGCTTTAATGTAAAGGTCCAGAGGATTGCGCAGTCTGAGAGATGCCGCTCCTTTGGGCCTTTTAAGTATATTATATTGATTTATAATGTATATCCCGGCATTGACGGATATTCCGCAAAGCATAATCATGGCCGCAAAGCCACCCTGGTCGAATGTGTATCCTGTAAAATAAAACGTAAGGAAAAGTCCTATCAAGGAGAGCGGAATCATCAGTATTATCAAGAGTGGTTGTAACAGGGACTCAAAGAGCATTGAGCAGATGAAGTATATTATTGCAATAACAAGCAAGAGAAGCAGGAATAACTTACTTTTTGAAAAATCCCATTCATAATCCTCGGTTTCGGCTTTATAACCGATAGGCAAAACCTCTTCGTTCAATCTCTTTATCTCTCGCTTCTTTACTCTGGATGAAAGTTCATACGAACCTATAAAATCGTACGAAACGACCAGCCTGTATTGCTGATTCTCCTTGTAAATGTCGTTACCGCTCTTTCTCATCTCAATCTTACCTATTTCTGAAAACTTCACCTCCTGTTCATTCACTATTGAAAGGTGTTCATTATACAGATTCCACACATCAAACTTATTCAGGTTCGAGGAGACCACTTTTACAGGAACCTTTTCGTCACCAACATCCAACGATGCGGCACTTTGATTGAAAAGCTGGTCTTGCAGGGCCATATATACATCGGCGGGAGTCATCCCGAGCACAGCCATAGTGTTGTAGTTGTAATCAATGAAATACTCATTTCTGGCACTCTTCTCGCCATAACGCCGGTTCCCGCTGATTTCAGGCTTGCTTACCCTTTGATTCTCTGAGAGGCTTTTGACTGCGTTCTGGCAGTATGAATAAAGCTGATCATAATTATAACCTGTTATAATAATGCTGTTGGAACCAAAAGAGCCTGAACCCACATAGTTGTTGAATCCGTTATCGTCAATCCCGCGTACATCCCAGGTAGCTCCACCAAAATCAATTGCCTTAGCTATTACCTCTTGTTTCAGGAACATAGGAAATTCACTATTCTCATACTCTTTCTTGAAAGTGACCTCTATTGAGGCATTCTTATATGAGCTTATAGTCGTATTGAACATCTTTATCTGAGGAAACTGTGTGAGAAAGTTTTCCATGTTCACCACAATGTCGTTCAACTGTTTGGTCGTGCACCCGTCCGGCAAACCGGCTTGTATGTATATGGCTTTTTTTGCAGGTTCCCTTCCGTAGCCGAATGTCTTGACATTTTGCGTGAAAAGCCTCAGAGTTCCTCCGAAGACCCTCTCGGCAATATTTTTTAAATCATTTTGATAGAAAGAGCTGCCGATTGTCTTATTGTAGGCTTTATCCCAAAAACTCTCCTCCTTTTCAATTTTCGAAGGAAGATAATGTATGGGGAGGCCGAATCCGAATATCAACAGCAGTATGAAGATCCACCTGTGACCTCTGCCGAATGATATATATCGCTTGTAAAGCTTGTTAAATCTTACGGTTCGTCGTAACGAGGCTGTATTTTGAGATGACCTGACACCTCCGACAGGAAGTTTGTCCACTAGTGCCGGTACAAGCAATAATGATATGATCAGGGAGACTGTGAGGTTTATAATTATTACTGCAGAGAATTCGACTAAGTTGACCCTGTCTTCCTCGGGCAGGAAGAAGATTACTGCCAGCGCACCTATTGTGGTAAGCAGTGCTCCCAGAATTGCCAGAAACGCCTTTCTGTCCCGGAAATAGCCGTAATGGGAGATCATAATAATGCTGGAGTCTATAATCATTCCCAGAGAGACCGTTATTCCGGCCAGCGAGTATATATGTATCTGAAGTTTGAACAGATAGTAGAAGATAAATGCAATGAATATGTTTGCAATGAGTGTGATAATAATTATGGATAGATAGCGCAGACTCCGGGTTGCCATAAATACGAATGCAAGCAGAAAAAGGAAAGAGAGAATAGTCCTTCTCAATATCTTATTCAGTTCGGCCTTAAGCTCTTCCGAAACATCATAAGAGAGTGTGGCAGAAAACTTGTCCGGGAACTCTTTTTCCAGCTCTTTCATCCGGGTTTTCACACTATTGCAGAGGTCGATGGTGTTTACACCCTTTTCAGGTACAATTGAGAGGTTTATTGTATTTAAACCGTTTATACGATTGTAGTAGGAGGGTTCTCTCTCCTTGTAAACCGTTTTGGTGATATCATCAAGTCTTATAATCCGGCCGTCAACATTCTTGATCGGTATTTGCCCGAATTTGCTCCCTTTTGAAGAGGTGGTAAGTATTATAGCCTTGCTCTCTATACTGCCGATGACATCGTCTGAGCCGGCGTATGTGCTAATGGCACTTGTAATGTCTTCGGGTGTTACCCCTATTTTTCTCAAATAGTCAGGATTAAAAGAGACCTCTATGAAATAAGGTGTGGCGCCTGAGAGGTTTAGTTCGGCAATTCCGTCAATAAGTGACAATTGTTTTACAATGTGTTCCTTTGCATACTCTTCTATCTGATTGGTGGGAATTCCTGCATTTATAGTGTAAAATAAAACAGAACTTGTGTTTTCTCCGTTATAGGAAGCGGAAAACAGCGGATAGGTTACACCTTCGGGAAGCTTCGGGTATATTCTCCTTATCTGTGATGCGATTTCAAAACGGACAGCATTTATGTCTGTCTTTGGCTTCAGTGTTATTGAGATGCTCCCTCTCTCCTTGCCGGAAACTGAACTCACCTGCTTGATGCCGGATATGGAGGATATCACCCCCTCCAACTTTGAGGTAACCTCTGACTCAATAACCCTCGCTGAAGCTCCGGCCCAGTTGTAGCTGATAGATATCTCCTTCTGCTCGTATGTGGGGGTGTACTGGATGCTCAGCAAAGGGGTTATCCCTGCTCCGACTATCACAAGAACAACAAATACAAGTATCACAGAGAATGAGGAGAGTTTCATCCTTTACGCTTGTTATAAATGTTGTAATAGAAAACCGGGATGAAGAAGACGCTGACAATGGTTCCCATCACCATTCCTCCTATAAGTGCAAGAGAGAGCGGGTACTGAAGGTCTGATCCTATGTCTCCCCGGACAAGGAATGGAGCAATTGCGAGAATGGTTGTCAAACTTGTCATGATAATCGGTTTTAGCCTTCTTGAGCCCCCGGTCATAATCGCCCTGAGAAGTGAGTAACCATCCTTTCTCAACCTGTTGATTGTGTCAACCTTGAGAATGGAGTCGTTGATAATTATGCCGGACATTACAACCAACCCGATCATTGACATAAGGTTTATACCTGAGCCGCACACCCAAAGCAACAACATTGCTGCAAATACATCCACTACAATTTCGGATAGTATTATGAGTGGCTGTATCAGAGACTCGAATTGGGCGGCAAGTATAAAGAAGAGCAAAAGAAGAGAAACAGTGAGGATTATGGCGAGTTCCCCTATCATCTCCCTGTTCGAGAAATAGCTGCCGGAGAATGTTACATCGAAATCTTTATCCTGGTTTGAAACCCTTTTTATTGTACTTATGGACTCTTTGACATCCTTGTCCGGTATTGAGAGGTTCAGGGGATAGTAGTCACCTAAGGTTCCGGAGGTAATGCTCTTGAGGTCTCTTACACGGGTCTCGTGCATCACAACCGAGAGAGGAATCTCTGTTCCATCTTCATTGATGACGGTTGTCATAAGCAGATCTGCAGTCAGGTCTGATGCATCCCCAACGGTCACGGGCACAGAATAGCTGCCCTCATTTATCGCGAAAACAGTATTCTCCATTGTTGCTGTCTTCAGGGCGTCGTACACATCGCCGTATGTTATCTTATATAATGACAACATCTCCGGATCTGTCACAAACATTATCTGTTCCTGCCAAAGCACAGGCTCCATATACAGAGAGGGCAGAGTGTCCGATACTTTTGACAGGAAGTTATTCAGTTTATCCGGATCGGGAGCACCTCCCTCTTTAGCCATGATTCTTGCAGTGAGATTGTAATCCTTGTCTGAAAAGACAAGGTTGAAAATATTATCTGTCTGTGACAAGCGATATGCTGCATCGGGGTATCTCTCCTTGAGAAAATCGGTGACACTTTTTTCTATGTCCGGCAGACTTGATGGTTTATCGGCCTTCAGGTAAAGTAACACCTCGGTCTGTCCCAGATCCGGTGTGTGTGAGAGTAGAAATTGCTGGTTTCCTACAAAAGAGCTGCTTTGAACAACATTATTTCCTGCGACCTGGAGGACTTCGAGGGTTCGTCTGTCACTCTCTTCGGTTGTTATCGGAATATTCCAGTCTATAGAGACCATTATATCATCATGAGTGACAGGAGGAAGTTTGGTCTTGTCTATAACATTGAAAATTAAATATGCGCCTGGTATTGTTGAGAGGAATAAAACCCAGGCAACTCTTTGATGACGGAATGTCCATTTAAGCCCTTTTTCGTAGAGAGCCACAATGTCTATCAGGCGCAGTTTCCCTAAGATCTTATTCTCTTTGGACTCCCCTTTCTTCTTATATAACTGGTAGTAATAGACAGGTATCACAAGAACTGCCACAACAAGAGAGGAGAGTAATCCTATCGATACCCCGAGAGCCTGATCGTAAAAAAGGGCTCCGGCTATACCGCTCAGAAAGACCAGCGGGATGAAGACCGAACAGGTTGTAAGAACAGAGCTCAACATAGCAGAGAAGACCTCATTGACACCCTTGACAACAGCCTCTTTCAGGGAAAATCCCCTTTCACGCAGTTGCGTTATATTGTCAATAACAATTATTGAGTTGTCCACCATCATACCAATACCCAGAATCAGTCCGGAAAGAGATATGATATTGATTGAGATTCCGACAAGGAAAAAGAAGAGTAAAGCCACTATCAAGGAGAGTGGTATAGTGATGGTAACAAGCCATGGAGTGCGGAAATCCCTCATGAAGAGAAAGAGCACGATACAAGCGAGTATTGCTCCTATGATGAGGTTATTCTTAAGATTCCCGATTGAATATGTAAGAAGTTCCGTCTGATCTCTTGTAACCTTAAAATCTATGCCCGGATACTCCTTTTCAAATTCCGACAAAGATTTATTAACAGCTTTTTTCAGATCATCCATCTTGGCATCGGACTGTTTGATAATTGCAAGAGAAATGGCCCTTTTACCATCGCTTCTTACCAGTCCTCTCTCCTCTTTTGCCTGCTCGGTAACTGTTGCAAGGTCTTTGAATTTATATATTCTTCCGTCTATATTGAGTACTATATTCTCAATCTCCTCACGTGTCCGTATTTCAGAAATAAAACGGATGTCCCATCTGTAGTGTCCGTCTTTTATTGAGAGGTTTCCAAGTTTAAGATTGCTGTTTGAGATAGCGTTCTTTAACCTTTTTTCAGTAATTCCGAGAGCATGCATCTTCTCGCTTTTCGGAGTAATTATTATCTCCGGCAGGGAGAGTCCGCTGATATCAACGAGTGCAATTTCCGGGACCTGCTCCAGTCTTTTGGATATAACTTCCGAGGCAAAACGGCTTAATTCAAGAAATTTCTCCGAGTAATCCTCTTTGGCCGTCATGTTGATAAAAAAGGCGGGAATGTCGGTCGCGTTAGCCTTGATGACCTTTGGCCGCTCAATATCTTTCGGCATGGATGATATTGCCTTGTCAACCTTTTCATTTACCTCAATAAATGTAAAGTCAATGTCGGTCCCGTGGTCAAATTCCATGAAAATATCTGCTCCGTTGTCTTTGGACTCGCATCTCAACTCTTTGAGATGCTGTGTCTGCATCAGTTGAGGACTGAGCGACTTGACAATAGTATTGTCAACTTCACGGGCAGAGTATCCTGGTGCACTTATCTGGACTGTCACCTGTGGAATCTCAACGTCCGGCATCAATGACACGGGAAGCATGGATATGGCAACCAGACCCAGTACTACAACAGCTATAATCGACATTGTAACTGCTATGGGACGCTCAATGAGTTTGCCAATCATAACCTAATTCTTTTTTCTCTTTATTTCCACATTTGAACCGTCAGCCAGGTTGAGATTTCCGGAGGTGATAATAATATCTCCCTCGTTAAGATCAGCGTTCTTGTCGATATTTGCCGTTACGGCATGTGATTCTGTGTTGGACATCTCAATTGTCACATATGTCCACATTGCTTTGTTTGTCTTTTTATCAAGCCGGAACAGAACATCAAAGTCATCCCTCATCACAACTGCACTCTTTGGTACCACAAGCTTTCCCTTGATAAGATTCTCGACAATCACCTTTGTGTTCATCCCCTCAATAAGTTTCCCCGAATTGTTGTTTACCATTGCCAGAACCTTTATCTGGCCCTTTTCGTTCACAAGTGGGTTTATCTGAGTCACCGTTCCCGAGTAAAACTTTTCAGGATCGGAGTATGTACAGATTTTTATGCTGCTTCCGACTTTGACAAAAGGAACTTCTGACTCAAGCAGTCCGAATTCCACTTCAAACCTTGTGTCATCAATAAGGGTACATACAATATCAGAAAAGGCTTCGTGCGGTTTTGCGGTGAGATTTGCAACCTTGCCGGAAAAAGGGGCGTATAGTGTTGTGTTTCTGAGCGCCTCCTCTGCCTGCCTGAGATCGCCCTTAGCAGAGGTATATCCTGACCGGATCTTGATGGTTTTCAGCAAATCAGACGGAACAGACGAGGTGTCCTTTGAGTATCCGTAGCCTATCAGTTGGTCATAAAATTCAAGTTCGGCCTTTGACATGGATAGCTTGGCCTGTTCAAGCTTATATTTCGCATCCTTTTGGTCGAGGCGGGCAATGGCTGTGCCGGTCTTAATGCTTTCACCATTCTTTACAAGAATTTCTGATATTGTACCGGAGTTGAGAAATTTCAGATCACTCTTAGTAACCGCTTTTAGCTTTCCGTTGCTGATAATCTGCTTGTTGAAATTAACCCTCCTCAGGACCATTGTGTCCACCATGTTTTTTTCTGATACATAGTCAGCCTTATCCGTTACAGACTCCTCTTCCTTTGTCTTGTTGCCGGAGCAGGCTGCAATCATTAGCATTGACAGGAGAAATATTGCTTTTTTGTTCATAGTGGTTTAGTTTTCTGTTAGAAGGTTAAAATCTGTGGCTATCTCTTTTTTGTTGAAGTAGTCGTAGAGAGATATTTTACGTATTGAGTAGAAGTATTTCCAATAGTTGTTCAGGTCAGAGATATATCTCTTGACTGCGTTGTCTTTCTCTGTTTGAGCCGTGTTGAGCTCTGTCACAGAGATAGATCCGTTCTTGAAACGCTCCATGGTAATGTCATACCTGAGTTTCGCTATTGAGTCATTGCGGGCGGAGATGCTGCATTGCATGTTCTGGTTGTTGAACTGCATAACTTTGATTAATATCTCCTGGCGGTATTCTGATTCAGTCTGTTCTATCTGGGTTTTTGCTATCTCTTCCCTTGATTTGGCGAGTTTGATCTTTCCTCGGCCAAGGCCCCAGTCAAGTATTGGCAGAGAGAGGCTTAACCCTACGATTTCCTGATCCATCGGGTTTCTGTATGTATCTGCAAGTTTCTCTCCCTTTTGATTCACTCCGAATTGTGCAAAGAGATTAGCCTTCAATCCTGCATTGGATTTGGCCTCAGCTACCTCCTGCCTGGCCGCAAGCATGTCAAGTTCATTGCTGAGATTTGCTGATGAATTCCTGAGAGCACGATCCAGAACATCGGAATAGTCGAGCTGTATCTCGGGTCCCATTTCGGGCATTATGAGCTCAATTATGACACTTTCGTTATATCCGAGATAACTCCTTAATTTGAGCATCTCGGATTCGAAATTCATCTTGCCGTCGTTGATTTCGAGCTGTGCATTATAGAGGCTCATCTTTAGCTGCAGCAACTCGTTGTTGGTGATAGATCCGATTTCATACCTCTTTTCGGCAATGCTGACCGATAACTGAGTCGCGGCATAGTTCTTCTCTGCCATTTCAAGATTTTTCTGAGCAGAGAGGACTGAGAAAAACCGTTCTGCGGCCTCAATATTTATACTCTCCATACTTTCAAGATATACTTTTTGAATCCGCTCATACTGCTTCGGCTCTATCATCTTTTCCCACCTGAAGGAGTTGTACCCGTTTATCGGTTGTGAATAGACGAGACTTACAGGAGCCGAGTTGTATGTTAAATTATCATAAGGGGCAAATTGGTCCAGTCTGTTGAGCGAAGAGGTCAGGGAGAGTGTTCCACCCGTCAGCCCGATGTTTTGATCTACAGAGAGAGAGAGGCTGTTGCTCATATTATTGTTTTCAACATAATTGAACTTTCCGGTCTCTGCGTCCTGCAGTTTTGCAAGGTAGCGGCTGTAGTTACCCAGTGATGCATTGAGATTGAGTGATGGCAGGAATTTTGCCTTATATGTCCTATACCTCCAGTATCCTGCAAGAAAGTTGTATTTTGCAATCATGGCTGCGGGAGACTGCTCCCTTGCCGTAGAGATTGCTTCTTCCAGAGTCATCCTCAACCGGTGCTCATTTAGCCGGAGATTTTGTTCCTGAGAAAATCCGTTTACGGAAATTATTGTCAAAAGTGTTAAAAAGGCAATTCTTACCATCTGAATTTACTATTTGAGTTTAACCAGGATAGCTATCGGATTATCGTTTTCATTAATGTTTTCGGCCATCTTCTTGATATTTTCGGGACAATCGTTATCCTCAGCGTAAGTTATGAATTTTATTGCATCGATATATCCTACCATATATTTTCCGTCACTTGTTATTGATTTTGGCCAGAAAGGAGGGCCGCCCTTGAGGTCATCCTTGAAGCCCCTCATGCCCTCTGAAGGCTCTTTCATGATTACAGTCTCACCCTTTTTCTTGTCGAAATATCCGTAGGCCATGGTCGTTGCCACTGTTCCTGCCCCAGTCGTTACTGGAGATAGATACTTTTTGTACAATCCTCTGAGGTTCAACCAGAGAAAGATCTGATTGTCACTCTCAAGGCCTGTCATGATGTTGTTTATTATTTCTATGTCTTGGTTGAACATTTGCGACTCTGTTTCAGGAGTTGGAGCATACTCTCCGAGATTGAAAATATAGATGCTGTCTATCTGATACTGTTCGTTAAGGTTGTAAATTACATTTTCACCACTGATAGTAGCACGGGTCTTGTTCTGATATGAATATGTCTGTAATAATCTAGCACTCACTGCTACAAATTGCACAACCGAGCCATCAACAGTCGTACTTCCCCTTTTTACCTTACCAACAGCAGAGGTTGTATCTCTGTTCAGGATTTTTCCTAAAGTTTTGGAGTCTTTATCATATATATAGGCGAGTATGCTTTTATCAGCCGTAGATGTGCCGTCAAGATTGTCCATTATACTTACCGAACAAATGTAGTTGCCGTCAGCGATAAATGATGTACCGCCAATACTACTAGTCCCTGCCTCTGCAGGAACTTTAACCCTGTATACAAAATCACCATCAATAGTATATTCACATACATCTCCCATGGCATCGGAAACAAATAGCCTTCCTGTGTTGAAGTTGTATCCTGCCTTGAATGGAAAGGCGTACTCCTGCGGTCCTCTGCCGTTGTGATCAATTGTCTTTTTAAATTTGCCATCTTTGTCGAAGAGCTTGAAAACCTTATTGTTGTCAAATAGAATGAAAATCTCTTTTTCAAAGAGCATAGGCTTGGATGCTCCGTTCATCTCGCCCACGACACCGTTTTCGGTTGTCTGAAGAGGAATATAGGTTATATCTTCAGCGATATCGCTGAGATTTGCGACACGCGCATCGGGAAGGGCAGCGGCAATGTCGATTACCCTGTTTTCATTTTTTTTGGCCGTGCTGCAAGAAATGAGCATTATTGCGATTATCAGGTATGCTATATGCTTGATAATAAAAATTATCGGGCTTTTCATATCGATTGTTATTTATTCTCTTTTAACTTTACAAGGACAGCTACAAGATTGTCGCTCTCATCTAGCTTTTCGCCCAATTTCTCAAGCTCATCGGAACAATCATGCTCCTCAACATACATTTTCAAATCCATAGCGCTGATATACCCGAGCAACGTCTTGCCGTCATTTGATACAGATTTGGGCATGAAAGCAGGTCCTCCTTTAAGATCTTCTTTAAATCCCATACTGTTGTTCTCAGGCATATGCAGGATGGTAACCTTGCCGCTGTTTTTGTCGAACATTACAGGCGACCATTTATACATTGGCTTGGTTTCACTTGAGACCAAAGGATCATTATTCAGACCCTTGAGATTGACACTTTTAAATATGATCTGATTCTCGGTCTCCAGTAACATGTCGGACACACTAATAAGCTTAGCATCCTTAGACTTTGCCTTTTCGCGGTTTGCATTTGTTATTCTATAATCTCCGAGGTTTATCTTATAGAGTGTGTCAACGTTATTGTCCTCGTTTATAGAGAGAATGTATCCTAAAGATGAGATGTTTATACGGGGTTCATTTTTGAACATATAAAAGTAGAGGTTCAACATTTTTTTAATATTATTTTCTCTGGTTTCTGAACCACCTTTATCGGTAATCACAACCTCATCGCTTTCTAAATCAGGGATTTCAATTTTTGGAGTCGGGACCTTAGCAACCACATTAGATAATGAGTCAAAAATATAGGCACAGACACCCATGTCTTTGCAAGCGTTGAATGCAGCTGCAATATATCTGTTATCGCCAATTTTTGCCAAATTTGGAAAGACACATTTAAAGAGACTATCGGCGGGTGCAACCACTTTACCTGCAAAATCTCCCTTGTCAGAATATTCTATCAAAGACATTGGGTAATCTATCTGAACTATGATATTACCGCTCTTAGGGTCTACGGCATCAAAAAATCCATAAGTGAATTCCTGGGGACCTCTTCCTTTCCTGTTGAATGAGCGAAGAAATTTTCCGTTTTTGTCAAAGAGTTTGAATACTCCACGGCTGTTAGTGTAGAAGGTTTCATTCTCATATATGAAAGACTGTCTGGCACCTCTTGGCTCGATCACAAGTGAGCTGTCGGTGGTTTCAAGAGGGATATAGGTGATATCCCCGGCTATCTCGCTCAGATTTACGACGCGGCCGTCGTTGATGGCGGCGGCGATGTCGATAATGTTACCCGCCGCCCTTTTGTCAGAGTTACAGGAGATTAAAAATGTGGAGCTTAATAGAAGAATGGCGCACTGAATCAAGGTAACAGATTTTTTCATGATATGGATGAATATAACAGTTTAGGGTTACCTGGGGCAGAACAGGAAAAACATCTCAAAATACATGCCGTACATCCTTAATTTTCAGGATTATCTAATATTTGTATAAAATCAGGTAATTTTTTTAACGTGCAACGACAATTATTGGGTTGTCGTTTTCTCCAAGATTTTCAGTGATTTGGGATATTCCGGGGTAATTTTCTCCCTCCTCTTCTGCCATCGTAATCAGATTGACAGCATTGAAATATGAAATCAGTTCACCTTTCGATGTTGAAAATACAGGCCAGAAAACAGGCCCCCCCTTTATATCGTCCTTCAGGCCGATTCTTCGTTTTACCGGTTGTTTTAAAAGCGAGAGTTGCTCCTTTTCCTTATCATAGATTCCACAAACGGTTGTTGTCATCTCAACAGGACTACTTCCCGGATACGACACCTCTGTATTTCTTTCAAAAGGCTCCGGAGCCAGAGCTCTCATATCGAATTTTATAAAGATATTCTTATCGGTTTCAAAAATAGCGGAGTACTTAGTAATCACTTTTTTCTCGAAAGCTTTATCAGGCATGATTGACCTTATACTCTCATCCTTGTACTTGCCCAGGTTGAAAATGATATGAGGAGTGAATTTGTATGAACTATCCGGTACAATTCGGTATATTGTGTCGTTGCTTGTCTGTGATGAATAGAAATCCTTGCCGTATCGGTACACATTGTAAGGATCTATTGCGATGACGGAAGCCGGGCTTCCGGCTTTACTAAGTAAATATCCGTTAGCATCTGACCCTGAGCGAAGGACATTGAGACTATCGTCTATTATTGCATAACAATTTTCAGTAGAACCACTATTCTGGAACTTAAAGGAACCTATAAAAAAGTTGTCGTTCCCGAGGGGCATGAAACTGTAAGGATTGCCAGAACCTTCAGGAGTGGCTATCCTCCTTACAAACTCTCCGGTTACTTTATATTCGACTATTTCTGATTCGGAACAGAGTATGAGTAAGTTACCATTAGTCGGGTTGACAGAGATGTTTCTGATTTCACCATACTCTTCGGGTCCCCTGCCGACTCTCTTGATTGAGCGGATAAACTTTCCGTTTTCGTCAAAAATCTTACAGCAGTCGTTAACATCAGAGATGTAAAAATGGCCGTTCTCATAACAGATATCAATAATATCACCGAGCAGGGAGCTGTCTGTGGTCTCAAGCTTAATGTAACGGATATCTTGTAAGTAATTGCTGAGTTTCCCTATTTTATAATTTCCCACGGCCTCCTCAACGTCTATCAAGATAGGACCGTTATTCCGCTTGTCGGACTTGCAGGAGTATATATTGGTTGTAACCAATATTAGTAGGAGTGTTCTAAAAATATATCTTTTCATGTAAAGGTTAGGTTAGGTATGGCTAATTTACATATAATCGCATTGCTTTTAGTGTTTTATGAAGCAAAGAGCGCCAAGTTTCGTTTTTTTGAATGGCATAAGCCTGATAATCAGAAATTAGTGAAAATTTGTGGAGCGCTCACTTTACACTTAAAAAAGTTTGATAAGCCCGATTCCATTCAGTAAAATAAACGCAATTGCTATCGGAGCCAGGAATTTTATCCCTATCATAATCCAGTTGAACAGGGTTCTCTTAAATGGGATTACTCCACCATTGAACAGTTCGTCCCGTACATCCTCGCGTCTTATTTTCCATCCCACAAAGAGGACAATCAGTAATCCTCCTACAGGCAACATTATATTTGATGTAGTGTAGTCAAAGAGATCAAACATGTTTTTGCCGAAAAGTGTCATCTCCTTCAGCTCTCCAAGAGAGAGTGAACATAGTACACCAAAAAGGCCAATAACAGAAAAGGTAATCAGTGTTGCTACTCTGCGGCTCATTTTCAACTCTTCGACAAAATAAGCGACTACAACCTCCAGAAGAGATATTGACGAGGTTATTGCTGCTACAAGTAAAATGACAAAGAAAGCAAACGATATCACATGTCCGAACGGCATTTGGGCAAAAATCTGAGGCAGGGTAATGAAAACAAGTCCCGGACCCTCTCCCGGGGATATCCCAAAGGCGAATACTGCAGGAATAATTGCCAGGCCGGCCAATATTGCAAAAGTTGTATCGGCAATTGCTGTTGTCAGCGAGATATTCATCAGATTCTCTTTTTTATCTACATATGAGCCGTATGTGATAATGCATCCCATTCCTACACTAAGGGAGAAAAATGCCTGACCCAGAGCTGCCAGAACACTGCCGGCTGTAAGTTTCGAAAAGTCCGGATTGAAGAGGAAGCTAAGGCCGGCCTGTGCTCCGGGAAGAGTCAGGGACCTGATTGCAAGGATTATTATTAGGACAAAAAGAGCAGGCATAAGTATCTTTGCATACTTTTCAATTCCGTTCTTTATTCCGGCGGAGACAATAAAAGCGTTGATGGCCAGATATATGAGCATCATAACGGCCGGCCTTACCGGGGATGTTGTGAAGTTTGAGAATGTTTTTGTCAGAGCGCCGCTGTCGTTTACAAGAAATCCCGATGAGAAGGATTTGACTATATATTCAAGAGTCCATCCGCCTACAACCGAATAAAAACAGGATATCATAAAGGCTGTTGCCACACTTATAACACCTATCGACAGCCAGCCTGATTTCGGTGCAAGCTTTTTAATGGCACCGATGGCATTGGATTGGGTTCGCCTTCCGATTATAAATTCTGATATCATTATAGGAAGGCACAACACAATTGCCACTGTGATATATACAACAATGAATGCAGCCCCTCCGTTGTTCCCGACCAGATAGGGGAAGCGCCAAAGATTTCCCAAGCCAATGGCCGATCCGGCTACAGCAACCAGAACACCGAAACGGCTTCCGAAGCCGTCTCTTTTTGAGTTTGTCATAAAATAAGTCTTAAGTTTAAACAAAGATAAAAAAATGTTGGCTTTTACCTATATTTGCCACATTCAGTTAAAGGACAAAGGTGATGGAAAACAGGGTATGTAAGCTTTTTGGAATAGAGTATCCGATAATTCAGGGTGGAATGGTGTGGTGCAGCGGCTGGCGTCTTGCCGCCGCAGTGAGCAATGCCGGGGGATTGGGTCTTATTGGTGCCGGATCGATGCATCCGGACAATCTCAGACACCATATTCAAAGTTGCAGGGCTGCGACAGACAAGCCATTTGGTGTGAATGTGCCTCTTCTATATCCTCAGATTGAGGATATCATGGAGATTATTGTCGAAGAGAGAGTCCCTATTGTATTCACATCGGCCGGCTCTCCCAAGAAATGGACTCCCTTCCTGAAAGAACACGGAATTAAGGTTGCTCATGTGGTTTCAAGTGCAGCTTTTGCTGTCAAATGTCAGGAAGCAGGTGTGGATGCTGTTGTTGCAGAGGGCTTTGAAGCCGGGGGTCATAATGGTCGTGAGGAGACAACTACTTTCTGTCTGATTCCGAATGTGAGGCAGGTCATAGATATACCATTAATCGGGGCCGGAGGTGTTGCTTCCCGTCAGAGTTATGAGGCAGCCTTTGTGTTAGGAGCCGAAGGTGTACAGATAGGCACTCGCTTTGCTCTGTGTACGGAAAGTTCAGCACATCCTCTGTTCAAAGAGAGGTGCAGAGGTTTGAAGGAGGGTGGGACTAAACTGCTTCTAAAGAAACTGGCTCCCGCAAGACTTGTGGACAACGATTTTTCAAGAGCTGTAGAGAGTGCTGAAAACAGGGGCGCATCAGAAGATGAGCTGCGCGAAATATTAGGCAAAGGCCGCGCTAAGAAGGGAATCTTCGAAGGCGACCTTTCTGAGGGAGAACTTGAAATAGGGCAGGTTGCATCTATGGTTTCCAAAGAGGAATCTGCCGCTGATATTATCAAGGATCTTATAAAATAATGACAATCAAAACTTCGTAAAACTGACTAAGACTATATTACTTAACTATATGATTTTAATCTTTCATCAAGTTTTTACGAAGGTATTGATATGCCATTTATTCTGTTTGTTTCAACAAGTCTCTTGTACTATTTAACAATAGCCTCGTACTTTCCTGATACAACATCCCAGTTGATAATCTGCCAGAATGATTCAATGTAGTCAGGACGTCTGTTCTGATACTTGAGATAGTAAGCGTGTTCCCACACATCCATTGCAAGAATCGGTGTTCCCTGCTTCTCGGCTACATCCATCAGAGGGCTCTCCTGGTTAGCTGTTGAGGAGACAAAAAGCTCACCTTTATCATCAACGCTCAGCCAGGCCCACCCGCTTCCAAAACGAGTCTTGCCGGCATCGGTAAACTGCTTTTTCAGTTCATCCATTGAGCCGAACTTTTTGTTGATTGCCTCTGCTAGTTTTGCCGATGGCTTACCACTGTTTGGCTTAATGCTCTCCCAGTAGATTACGTGATTGTAAAATCCGCCTCCGTTGTTCTTGACAGCAGCAGGATACTTGCTTATGTTCTTGAATACCTCCAGGATTGTCAGTTTTTCAGCATCTGTCCCTTTGACTGCCGCGAGGAAATTATCGAAGTATGCCTTCTGGTGTTTACCATAGTGAATCTCGACTGTCTGCTGGTCGATGAATGGTTCAAGTGCGCCTGTTGAATATGGAAGTTGTGGAAATTCAAGTGTGTTTATTGCTTTCATTGATATACATTTTTTATTGTTAGATAGTCCGTTATTATTCTGAGCTGATGCCAATAATGGTACAGCTATAAGAATCAGTAGTGATATTATATTTTTCATAAATCTCTTGTTTATAGAAATAACAGACAAGAGAGAATTTTGTTTAAAAGGGAAGAATAATTACTTACCTTTTTCGCTCGACAACAACAAATTCAAACGGGTATTCAAATTTTTCCCCGCGTTGAAATGATTCCCTGTGAATCTCATTCCATTCAGAAAGATTTATTTTAGGGAAAAAGGTGTCGGCATCTTCTATGGTTGTGTGAACCAATGTCGCATAAATCTTTGTGGCGACAGGTATTGCTTGTCTGTATATCTCCCCGCCACCGATAACGAATATCTCTTCTTTAGAATTGTCAGTTTGTCCGGGATCTTTGGGAATGGAGGCAGCCGCTATGGCTCCCTCAAAAGAGGGGTAAAATTCTACTCCGGGAACCTTACTCTCTGCGAGAGAACGGCTTACAACTATGTTTCTTCTGTTGGGAAGAGGTCTTCCTATTGATTCCCAGGTTTTTCTGCCCATTATAATGGTATGACCTCCTGTGATGCCCTTGAAGTATCGCAAGTCTTCGGTAATATGCCAAAGCAAACGGTTGTCTCTTCCGATTGCCCTGTTGTCGGCAAATGCTACAATGATTGAGATGGTTGGTTTTTCAGGTCTCATATTCTGTTGGTTTACTGACTGTTCTGTCAAATGGGTCAGACCGCAATAGGGGCCTTGATTCCGGGATATGGGTCATATCCCTCCAGCTTGAAATCTTCGTATTTGAATCCGAATATATCTTTTATATCCGGGTTGATAATCATTTTTGGGAGCGGCCGGGGGGTACGTGTCAGTTGCAGCTCCACTTGTTCAAAATGGTTTGTATAGATGTGTGTATCACCGAAAGAGTGTATGAACTCCCCCGGCCGCAACCCGCACACCTGTGCCACCATCATTGTAAGCAGTGCGTATGATGCAATATTGAACGGAACGCCGATAAAGACATCGGCACTTCTCTGGTACAACTGGCAGCTTAACTTACCATCTGCAACATAGAACTGAAACAGGGCGTGGCATGGAGGCAGGGCCATCTTGTCAATCTCTGCAGGATTCCAGGCTGAGACAATATGTCTGCGTGAATCGGGATTCTTTTTTATCCCCTCAATAAGAAGTGATATCTGATCGATACTTTTTCCGTCCGGGGCCGGCCAGGAGCGCCACTGATGCCCGTAAACAGGACCAAGCTCCCCGTCCGGGCCGGCCCACTCATCCCATATACTCACACCATTGTCGTGAAGGTACTTTATGTTTGTATCTCCCTTCAGAAACCATAACAACTCGTGAATGATTGATTTCAGATGCAGTTTTTTTGTGGTAAGCACCGGAAAACCCTCGTCGAGATCAAACCTCATCTGGTAGCCGAACACACTTTTTGTTCCGGTTCCCGTACGGTCACTCTTGAGGTTTCCGTTGGTCATAATGTGTTGTAGAAGAGTCAGATATTGTTTCATTTTCTAAAAAGTCAGATTACGAGATTCAAATATTCCCTTAAAGACAAATATAAGGACTTTTAGGGTATTTGCCTTCTGGTGCGTCTTATTATATGACAGCACTGATTTTAAACAGTTAGGCGTTTTTTAAACATTTACACTATGTTCAGGAAAGCAATTATTGTGATTACGGCTATTTTAATGGTCTCTTTGCTATATGCACGGCCACATTATAAAGACGGCACATACATGGGAGTCTCGAGATCCTGCTACACGCAGGAACCGTATTACGGAATAACTAAAATCACGGTAGAAAGAGGTCTAATTGTAAGTATCAGCTTTATTGTCAGGGACTCTTTAAAACATGAGGATTTCTCTGAAACGTATGAAAGGCATTTCGCAGGTAATCCTGAATATATAAAACAGTGCAGAAATGACTGGCAGGGAATCTGTTCCTACCCCAAGTCCCTGCTGCAACACCAGAATATCTCAAAAGTCGATGCTACCTCAGGAGCAACTTGGTCCTACAATCTCTTCAAGGATTCATTCAACCAGGCTGTAGGCAAGATGAAGCATCAGACCAGATGAGTGCCGGTTCAGATTATTTTCTTATATTCATAAAATTTTCAGTTAATTTAATGCCCTCATTAAGTTGATTTTATGAAAAAGAAAATACTCATAACCTCTCTTACAACCCTTCTGGTCATATTGGCGACAATCTCCACCTGCGCAGGCATAGGTTATATCACACAAGCCGTCAACGGGCATTTCAGGCTTATGAGGTCGAGGGTACCCATAGATAGAATCCTCAATGATCCGGCACAGGATACCCTTCTCAAGCAGAAGCTCCACATGGTCCGGCAGATACATGAGTTCGCGGTCAGGGAGCTCGGCTTGCCTGACAACAAAAGCTACACACTATATGCCGAGATTAAAACCGAAGAGTTGGGATGGAATATCTATTGCGCACCGGAATTCTCGACAAATCCCAGGAAATGGCGTTTTCCGATAGCAGGCAGCACTGTCTACAGAGGCTATTTCTCACAAAAGATGGCAATCAGGTATGCCCGCAAGATGGAGCGAAAGGGTTATGATGTATACATTACACCAATAGTGGCATACTCCACACTAGGTTTTTTCAACGATCCGATTCTCAACACACACCTCAGGATGGACACCGTTCGCCTTGCCGGTATGATAATCCACGAAATGGCCCACCAGAGGTATTACAACAAAAAGGATTCACGCTTCAGCGAGAGCTTTGCAGTAGCCGTGGAGCGGGCCGGCGTTTTACGATGGCTTCAATCAATCAATCGTCCTGACCAGATGTCCAAAGCACAAAAAATGTGGGCTAGACAAGACAGCATCAACAACCTCTATCTGGCTGCCCGAGACACCCTTTCAAAACTCTATGCCACCGTCGGCCCGCCCCTGACCTCACAAGACACCGCAACCCTTCGCCGGCAGAAAGACTCAGTTTTTAACCGCCTCTCACTCCGAATCAAAGAGCTGAACCAAACTTTAGGAATATCCGCAACACAAGGTACTCAATCTCCAACCAACATCTCTGTGAAAAAAGCATTTGAGACAAAAAAACCTGAGACAATAACATCCACAAATAACTACGACATCAAAGCCAGAGGTACCAATATCACTACCAGTATTCCCGAAGAGTTCAGAAAAATGAGCAACGCCCGCCTAATCCCCGTGAGCACCTACTACTCCCTCGTCCCCACATTCCTCCGCCAACTCGACAGCCTCAACGGAGATTTCAGCAAGTTTTATTATTTGTGGCACTGATTTTTCTAAATAGAAGATTATAAGTGCTTTTTCTTTTTTCATCTATCAAGTGGTTCGTGCGGCAGTGGCGGCAGGGCTGTTGCTTGCCTAAGCATTTCTAATCAAAATGCTGACTCGCCTTCGGCTCAAACAGACGCATTTTGCTAATAAATGCTG
Organism: Bacteroidales bacterium CF; assembly: GCA_000473305.1. Classification (GTDB taxonomy): domain Bacteria; phylum Bacteroidota; class Bacteroidia; order Bacteroidales; family UBA932; genus Bact-08. The sequence continues at coordinate 60,955 of CP006772.1, forward strand.
TCGGCGCAACCCCTCGCCCCGCCGCCAACGCCCCCATCACCCCTTGATAGATTTAGAAAAAATGTGGCACTGATTTTTCTAAAGGCCAGAATTACTGACTTTTGTATGAGAGAAGTCTTTGCCACTACAATTAAGCATTTTGTAACTATTAGAAATACAACACTATGCAAAAATCAGTGCCACAAATATTACTATATTTGTAATATTTGCCCAACGTATTCGTCTAATAATAATGAACACAAACCTGACTTAAAATGAAAAAGATCTTTTACCTCACAGTGGCGTTGATTATAATAGTAATGTCATCGTGCACATTCCCGGGAATGATTTCTGTAAGACCGGAAGGAGCATATATATCAAAGGATATACAACCGGAAAGCTTTGAGAGCATCTCAGTCTCCAGTGGATTTGAACTCGTAGTTACACAGGATACCGTACAAAGTTTGTCAATAGAGACTTATGAGAATGTTTTCAAACACCTGGAAGTCCAGATAGTAGACAACACGCTAATGATCTCACCAAAGGACGGAGTTAATTTTTTTGGTGAGCCTAAAGTCAAGATACATATCACCACACCGGTTTTAAAGGAGTTGTCGCTGTCAGGAGGCAGCAGAGCAGAACTGATAAACGGATATAAAGGTGAACAGGTTGAGGTTTCTCTCAGCGGAGGAAGCAGGGTATATGGCATGACAAATGTGAAATTTCTGGGAGTGGATCTCTCCGGCGGATCCAGGTCAGAAATAAATGGAATGGTAGATTATTTCTCTCTTACCTCTTCAGGTGGAAGTAAAAGCAGACATCTTGATATGATAGCCAGAAAGTGCAGTGCATCAATTTCCGGAGGAGGTTCTCTTGAAATATCAGTCTCAGACAGCCTGGACGTTGATTGTTCCGGCGGGTCCAGAGTGAATTATAAGGGTTCTCCGGTTATCACATCACAACTTTCAGGAGGCTCGGACCTGGAGAAAGTTGATTAATTGCCTATTTTTGCGTTTGTCGTTATTTATCTTTAAAATTGTACCGTCTCCTGCTTACTCGATACAAAACGACAATAATGCAGACACCACGGCGCTTCTATGATAAACTGAACAGTGAGGAATTGCTCAAAGCTATTGCTGAGGGTAATGAAGATGCCTACTCTTCACTTTTCACTATGTATTATGCGCAACTTTTCTCATACGCCTGCAGGATTATGAATGACAGGAACGAAGCTGAAGAGTGCGTCCAGTCTACATTCTGCCATATATGGGATATACACGGAAAACTTGAGATCAGAGACTCTCTCAAGTCGTACCTTTTCAGATCGGTATACAATAATTGTATTACCAGACTCCGGCAGAGGAAGGCATTGGCAAAGTACGAAGAGTCAGGACAACTGGATCTCTACTTTGCACGAGTCGTGCAAAACCCTCAGGCAGAGATGAGATTAATCGATTCTGAGACAAGGAGGGAAATACTACGAACAATTGCATCTCTTCCTGAAAGATGTCGTGAGATATTTGTAAAGTGTAAGATTGAGGGAAAGACATATGCGGAAGTTGCTGAAAACATGGATATTTCTGTCAAGACAGTCGAGAATCAGATGACTATCGCATACAAGAAGCTCCGGGAGAAGCTAAGCTGGTTACTGCTTATCTATCTTTAAAAATTTTAAAAAAATCAAGAATCGTTTGGGGGTTAGACTCAATTTTATCGTCTTAAGATAAATATCAAGAGTCATGAGTGATCATCAGGATGATAAAACAGACCGTCTTTTATCCAGAATCCTAAACGGAAGTGCGAATTCCGCGGATATTGAACTCTTTGCAGAATGGATAAAGGATCTCTCAAATGAGAGATATTTCGAGCAATACAAGGAGATGTGGCATGTCGCCAATGAGGTTGAGGTGAGTAAAGAGCACCTTGGGAGTTCATTGTCGGTATTTCTGGGCTATATAAGAAAGAGAAGAAGAGAGCGGCTTGTCAGGAGAAGGGTTCTTTATTCTTTGTCTGCTGCAGCAACTATCTTATTGTTTTTTGGCCTCTTTATATTTAATGATAAATATGGTCCGGTGAATTTTGGAGGCGAAGAGTCTTTTGAAGATCTTGCGTATTGTAAGGACTCAATAAAGGTGGAACTCTCGGACGGCAGAGTTGTAAACCCGATAAACAGCACCATTCCCGGTTTTAGTGTCAATCCGGTTAATCATAGAGAAATATCTTATGCTGATAATGAACAACTCAAATCGACAAAAAAGGACAGTGTCAGATACAACTCTGTTACAATCCCTGCAGGTGAGAGATTTGCAGTTGTTCTGTCTGACGGGACAAAGGTCTACCTTAATTCCAACTCTTACATAAGATATCCGGTAAATTTCAGTGGGGATACAAGAGATGTGACTCTTGTTGGGAGGGCGTACTTTGATGTCGCAAAATCAAAGATTCCATTCATTGTCAATACTTCTGACATGAAAGTGGAGGTGCTCGGGACATCATTCGATGTCGAGTCGAGGAAGAACGGAAAGAGTACCTCGGTGATTCTTGTAGAGGGCTCTGTTAAGGTTTTGGCCGATGGTCAAAGCAGGATAATAAGTCCCGATGAAAAGCTCTCTATAGACAGATTTAAAAGAAACATATCTGTTACAAACGTAGATGCCAAAACACTTACCTTGTGGAAAGACGGCGTTCTTGTCCTTAAAGACAACACTTTTGATGAAATGATCGAGTCTCTGTGCTCTTGGTATGGAGTAGAAATTATTGATAACTCTACCGTACCCGAAACTGAAAGATTTAACGGTCGCTTTGACAGGGAAAACATTGCTACGGCTGTAGAGACCATCGCCCTGAGCGCAAAAGTCGGTTACAGGATAGAGGATGGGAAATTAATAATAGAAGATTTTAAAAAATAAAGAATTAGAAAAAATTAAAAAAGCGGGAGTAACTAAGGCCTGGTAAACTTTATTCCCTCCCGCTCAACTGATCGATACCTTAATATAAACCAGTTATTTATTTATGCAAAACTATGAAAACTTTTTCACTACGGCAATTCATTTTGCTGTCGCTCTTTCTGACGTTCCTGTTTCCTCCGCTTGCACAAGGAATTCCTCAACAGGAAAGGATAACAATTAACCTAAAAAACGTAAAGATTGTCGAGTTCTTCCAGGAGATTGAAAAAATCACTGCTTACAAATTCTTTTACAAAACCTCTCAGGTAGAGGCTGTTCCGCTAATTTCAGTGGAGACGAAAGATCTTCCGCTTACATCTGTCCTTGATCTGGTTTTTGCCAAAGCCGGGCTGACCTACACTTTAAATGACAACCAGATTGTTGTTCAACAGAAGGAGGGGCTAAAGCAGGCAAAAGCAAAGAAAAAGGTTTCAGGAACCATTACCTTTGCACAGGACGGTACACCGATACCCTATGCAAACATACAGGTAAAGGGTGTTCAGGGCCAGGGGGCCACTACTGATGTCTCCGGAAAATTTGCCATCGATGATCTGCCCGAAAATGCAGTTCTGGTTGTCTCATATATAGGATACACACCCCAGGAGATAGCCGTCAGTGACAAAAATGTTGTCGATGTGGCTCTTACAGAAGATGTGGCAAAGCTCCAGGAGGTATTTGTAACCGGTTACTACACTCAGAAGAGAGAGAGCTTTACAGGTTCCGCAGTTTCTGTATCCGGAGAAGATCTGAGAAGAATCGGAACACAAAATCTTCTTGCAAACATACAGGTAATAGATCCTTCTTTCAGACAGGTTGTCAATAATACAGCGGGATCTGACCCAAACGCCCTTCCTGAATTTCAGGTAAGAGGTGCTACAGCAATCGGGACAGGAGCAACATCTTCGACAGATGCTTTAGACAGGCGTACCTTGAGTTCGACTAACCCGAACCTTCCAACATTTATTCTTGACGGATACCAGGTCTCGATAGAAAAAGTGTATGACCTGGATATAAACAGGGTTGAATCTATAACATTGCTGAAGGATGCAGCAGCAACCGCCATATATGGCTCAAGAGCATCCAACGGAGTACTTGTTATTAAGACAAAAGATCCTAAAGAGGGACAACTCTCTGTTGCATATAATTTCGAAACAACCGTCTCCACTCCGGATCTCTCTGTATATAAGCTGCTTAACGCAAAGGAAAAGCTTGATTATGAAATACTTGCCGGTCTTTATGAGCCGACAGTGAATATTTCTGAAGATGAACAGATTGCCAACTATACTAAAAAAAGGGAGTATCTGGCAGCAGGAGTCAATACCGACTGGATAGCCAGACCTGTAAGAAATTCATTTGGTCAGAAGCACTCTATGTACATTGAGGGAGGTTCAAAATCTATCCGTTATGGTATGGATCTGAGATATCAGACAGCAGACGGAGTTATGAAAGGATCAGGCCGTGACAGATTGGGAATCGGTATGAACCTCTCATACAACTTTAATGAAAAACTGCTATTTAAAAATTACCTTTCAGTAGAGAGTGTAAAATCCAGAAACTCACCTTACGGCAGTTTCTCCACATATGTTCAGCAAAACCCGTATTATCCCATTGTAGATCAGAATGGAAACTATATAAGGGAGATGGAGATATGGCAACACCAGCAGACAAACGGGGCTGTTACCGAGTCGACCGTTCTTAACCCGCTGTATGATGCAAGACTTAATAGTTTTGACAGATCTGAATATGCAAACATAACAGATCAGTTCTCTCTCGAGTGGAACATATTACCGGGTATGCGTTTCCGTTCATCATTGAGTTTCTCATCCATCAGATCGACATCAGATTCATTTACCTCCCCGCTTGACAATGACTACTATGCATATGCTGCAGAGGATTATATCAAGAGAGGAAGCTATATGTACACAACAGGAAACACAAACAACCTCGATGGTCAGGCCGTTTTAACATACAGCAAAGGATTCAACAAGCATTTCATAAACTTTGCGTTAGGTTCGAATATTACCACCAGCACGACAGACAACAGGGGTATCAGAGCAATAGGCTTCACAAATGACAGATTTACTCAACTGGGTTTTGCCAATGCATACCAGACCAGCGACTCTCCTGTAAGCCAGGTTGTAAAAAGCAGGCTCTTTGGTACATTTTCTAGCATAAACTATTCATATGCAAACAAATATCTGTTTGACCTCTCCCTTAGGGTTGACGGTTCATCGAAATTTGGATCTGAAAACAAATATGCACCGTTCTGGTCGGCAGGTATCGGCTGGAATATGCACAAGGAGAAATTCATGGAGAACACAATCTTCAGTGAGTTAAAGCTTAGGGCCACCACCGGTTTTCTTGGAGAGGTCTCTTTTGACCCATACATGTCAAAGACTATCTACGAATACTATACAGAAAACTGGTATTCAACAGGTGTCGGTGCAGGATATCTGGGTTACGGGAATGAACTTCTCAAATGGCAAAGAACCCAAACCACCGATATGGGTATAGATCTCGGACTCTTTGAAAACAGAATCTGGATTTCAGGACGCTACTATTACAAGAGGACAAAGGATCTCCTTGCAGATATAAACACAGCACCATCGCTCGGTTTCTCAAGCTATAAGTCAAATCTCGGAGAGCTTGAGAATAAAGGTGTGGAGGTGAATTTCAGGGTGGATCTCCTGAGAAACAGTAAGAACTGGAGGTTAAACCTCAATGGTAACCTTTCACACAACAAAAACAAAATACTCAACATCTCAGAGGCTTTGAAAGCTTATAATCAGGAGTTGATTTCAGGTGATGAAAACGATTACACCAGACCAATTCCTCAGTATGTTGAGGGTCAGTCTCTTTCAATGATATATGCAGTCAGGTCGCTAGGCATTGACACACAGACCGGTAAAGAGGTATATGTTAAGAGAGACGGCTCTAAGACATATACATACAGCGCATCTGACATGGTTCCTATTGCCGAGGCAGCTCCAAAAGCAGAGGGTTTTATCGGAGCAACTGTCTCATACAAGCGTTTTATATTGACAGCCAACATGCATTATAAGTTCGGAGGCTATATGTTTAACCAGACACTTGTAGACAGAGTCGAAAATGCAGACCCGCGTTATAATGTTGACAGAAGGGCTTTGGAGCAGAGGTGGCAGAAACCTGGTGATGTGGCATTCTTCAAATCAATCACCAGCACATCGCTTACAAGGGCAACATCCCGTTTTGTCCAGAAAGATAATGAGATGGGGCTGACCTCTCTTAATCTTACTTATGAACTTCCAAAAGCAACAGCAAAGAAGCTGTTCATGGAAAACCTCCGTTTCGGCATAAACATGGGTGAGACATGGAAATGGTCCTCTGTTGATATAGAGAGAGGAATCGACTACCCGTTCTCAAGGACAATGACATTTTCAATAACTGCACAATTTTAAACATTAGACATTATGAAAAATTATATATCAATATTTTGCATAGGCGTGTTGATGTTGACCTCCTGCAGCAAATGGCTTGACGTCAGACCTGAATCGGAAGTCGACATGGAGACACTGCTCCAGACAGAGACCGGTTTTCAGGAGGCTCTCAACGGAGTGTATACAAACTGCAACACAAACGCTATCTACGGAGAGCTGACCTGCGGTTTTCCGGACTATCTGGCCGGCCTATATTCACAGAACACATTGAGTGGAATGTCAAACAATGAATACAAGCCATTCTTCACCTATGACTATGATGATGAAGATGTCATCAGCAAGTGCGATATGGTCTGGGGTTCTATGTACAAAGCCATTGCACTTTGTAATATTATACTGGAGAAGATTGACGCAAAACAAAAGATCTTTACCGGCAATAACTACGCAATTATAAAGGGAGAGGCACTTGCTCTCAGAGGCTACCTCTATTTTGACCTCCTCAGGCTCTTCGGACCGTCTTATGCAAGCAATCCTAATGCTAAGGCAATTCCTTATATAACAGAGTTTTCACTCAAAGGCGCTCCACAATCCACAGTTACAGAGATTCTCGACAAGATACTTATTGACCTTAATGCAGCAAAAGCGCTGCTTAAAGGAGTGGATCCTATACTTACCGAAGCATACGTTGTCGGCTATCCTTACGTAAAGGGGGACGAGACTACCGAGCTTACAAATGAGGCTACAGAACAGGATATCTTCAGCAACTCAAGAAGAGACAGACTTAACTACTATGCAGTATGCGGAGAGCTTGCCAGAGTATATCTCTACAAGAACGACAAGGTTAATGCTCTTTTAAATGCAAAGGAGGTGATTGACTCTCAGAAATTCCCATGGGCAACAATTGAGAGGGTTACAACAAGCGATCAGTTATACCGGGACAGAATCTTCTATACCGAGCTGGTTTTCGGATTGTATGCCCCGCCACTGGAAGACAACCTTACTGCTAAATTTGAGAACGGGCAGCAGGGCCTCTTTGCAGATATGGTCTATTTCAACAATGCCTTTGAGACAGGTTCGGGCGGACCGGGCGGAACCGATATAAGATATGCGAATATGTATACTCAATATTCGGGATCGAGTATGTTAGTGTATAAATATCACTGTGATACAGAGGATAATATGTACGAGCTCCGGCTCCCTGCCATGCGTCTCAGTGAGATGTACTACATAGCCGCAGAGAGTATTTTTGACACAAACCCGGTTCAGGCTTGGGAATATTTCAATACCGTGCGTTTTCAGAGAGGCATACCGGCAGCACTTTCGGGTGACAAGAACCTATTTATGTCTGAGCTCGTAAAGGAGTACAGGAAAGAGTTCTTTGCAGAGGGACAGCTCTTCTATCTGTTTAAAAGATTGAACCTGCCTATTGCAGCAATAAACGGAACCACCACACCTGCAAGTGACAGGATCTTTGTGCTTCCGCTTCCTGATGCTGAGGTACAATATGGAAAAATAACCCAATAAAAGAGAGAAGCCATGAAAAATAGCATACTTACAAGTTTTCTCATTATACTTTTGCTTGGCTCATGTCAGAAAGCAGAGGAGATGAAGTTTGTCGGAGAGACCTGCGCGGTATTCGGCACAAGTTCAGATACACTAAAACACATTGTTTACTCTTTCCTTGAGCACCCAGAGGCATCCGGTGTAGACACAATTCTTCTTCCGGTGAGAATCATGGGAAACAGAGCCCCATATGACAGGGTAATAACTTTGTCGGTAGTTGATTCAAAGAGCACAGCTGTAAAGGAGACTCATTACAAAACTTTGGAGAAAGAATATATAATGCCAGCAGACTCAGGCCTGGTCTATATTCCGTTAATTGTCAGGAATACCGATCCTAATCTGAGCCTTGAACCGGTAAAGCTGGCGCTTAAAATTGAGGCTAACTCCGATTTCGGCTCTTATCCTGCAATGCAGTCAACCATTGTGACATTTTCAAATACAATAAAAAAACCTGTATGGTGGGATTACTGGCAAGCAAGTCAGAGTTCATTCCCTGAATTCTCTGTTACAGCATATGGCCTTGTTACAAAAGTGACAGGAAGAACCTCGTTTGAGACATCGTCCGGAGGAGATATGTCTCTGTTTTATATCTCCGTCTACTCGATGTTGAATGTTTGGACTCCGTTTTTCAATGCAGCAACCTCAGGTGTGCAGACACTAAGAACCTGGATGGAGGGTCATCCGGGTTGGGTATTGGTTAAACACACAAGTGATGAATACTATGATTTTTATCAGGAGCTCTACACCTCAACAAAGTACAAATACGGCCCTGTCTCTGCAGGATCATCCGTATTCGGATTTTTTGACGAGAACGGAGGTGTGGTGTCAAAATAAATAACAGAATAAGATACAGTTATGAAAAATATATATTTACTAATAATTACTGCCTTTGCGCTCTCCATATCATCCTGCACCATTGAGGACCATGGTAATTACGACTACGTGGAGGTTCCAAAACCGGTTGTTGCCAATCTCGATGATGAATACAATGTTCTTCTCGGTGAAAAGCTAACCGTCACTCCTACCGTAACTATTGAGGGTAAGGCTGATTTCAGCTTTCATTGGAAAGTTCTTCTCTCAAACGGTTATATTGAGTCTGACGGACCATCACTGACCTTCTCTCCGACAGCAGAGGTGGGATCATGGTCTGCTAAGTTGATTCTTACAAACAATGTAAATGGGGCAAAATACATATATCCTTTTAAAATAAACACAACGACCGTTTTTAGCCGTGGCGTCATGGTCCTTAGTAATGAAGGAGGAGTTGCGAGACTCTCATTTGTGAAACCGGATAACAGTGTTATGCCAAGAATTTACAAGACCATGAACGGCAAAGATCTTCCTAACTCTCCGCAACAACTTGTTGCTGCCAACTTCTGGTGGGGTATGCAGTTCTATTGGATCCTCTGCGGTGAAGGTGAAGATCCCGGGATGAAACTTGACCCAAACACATTGAGTGTAATGCGTACAGTAAGGGAGAACTTTATTGTGCCAAGTTCCACTCCGATTACATTTGGATTCCAGCATCAAAGATCAAACGGCTCGGCACTTATTGGCATTATGAACGGCAAACTTGCACAAACCTATGCCCTGGGCTATCCTCTCTCTGATCCTTACGGAATGTGGGGAGACGGTTACCTTGTCAAAGGTGATGGCGCGTACAAGATGGGGAATTCTTTTATTTATGTTGATTACCAATATATGTACGGTTATGACGAAAATGGAAAGAAACTGATAAGGTTTGACCCGGATGGTACCTGGGTAGGAGATTCGTATGATGTATCATCACCTGCTGCAGGTCAGACATTAGCTTTTGACCCTAAAAATATGGGAATGACAAAGGTCCTTTATATGTGTCTTATCGGTACGACACATTTTGCCTTTTGCCAGGATGCAAACGGTACTGTCTTTGAATTCCAGTTTTCAAGAGTGCCCGCTGCCAAGGATATCGTAACACCTCTGATTAAGAGACAGTTTGTGGGTTCGTCGATTGTTAAGAGTGACTCAAAATGGCTATCATCCGTTACTAATGAATTTTACATCTCTTCAGGCGACAAGATATACAAATACAACAGGATAACACAAGACCTTGCCGCACTAACGGCCAATTTCAACTCTGAACAGATAACCATGATGGAGTTTGCAGATGACAACACTCTTCTAGTAGGTGTTCAAAGCGGAAAGATATATTTTGTAGACATTACACTCGGAGTAAACGGTGTAATCATACCTTCCAAGACAATAACCGGTATCCCCGGCGCTCCTGTGGATGCTTACATAAGACAATACTAAAATGAAAAAGACAACCTATTTATTTATTATATTCACATTAGCCCTGTCCATCCAGTTAAACGGACAGGAGAGGAGTGGTTTTAAAATAACCGGATCAATTCCCGGATTACCGGATTCAGATATGTTCCTTGCCTACATGGTCGGTGGGAAACAGGTGACCGACACTGTGGCAGTAAAGGGAGGGGAGTTCACATTTGAAGGGTCAATCGAATACCCTAGCGTCTCGATGTTGTTTAATTCCAACTACAGTGTACAGCGGCTCTTTCTGTTGGACAACTCACTTATTGAGATGAAGGGTATATACGGACCTCCGGCAAAAATCAGTGTAACCGGAGCCAAAAATCAGACAGAGTTCGAAGATCTGGAGAAACAGGTTCAGGACAACAGAAGTGCCGTTATAGCCGCATCGGAGCGAGGAGACAAAAAACTTTCCGATTCGCTCTATAAGTATGAGGAGCGCATCATCCTGAATTTTGTAAAAAGCCATCCTGACAGCTACTATAGTGCAAATCAGCTCTACTACCACTCATCAGAAAAGAATCTTGAAGAGGTAGCTGCATTGTATGATAACTTGACAGAAAGAGTGAAAAACTCCATGGACGGCAAAAATGTGGCTGAAAGGATTGCAACCCTGAAGTTGGTTAAGGTTGGTCTTAAAGCCCTGGATTTTACTCAGAAAGACACATTGGGTAAAGATGTTCACCTTTCGGACTATAAAGGGAAATATGTTCTCCTTGAATTCTGGGCAAGCTGGTGTGGTCCGTGTCGTGCAGAGGGACCGAATATCTACAAGGCATATCAGAAATTCAAAGACTCGGGACTTATTATTCTCGCAGTGTCGCTTGACAAAGATGCAGCTCAGTGGAAAAAGGCTATAGTAAAGGATAATCTGCCATGGATTCATGTGTCCGATCTAAAATACTATAAGAACGAAGTTGCGGAACTTTACGGTGTGCATGCAATTCCGGCAAACTTTCTCATCTCGCCGGAAGGTAAGATAATTGCTAAAGATCTTCGTGGTGAGAAGCTACATGAGGTATTAGGACAGATTTTCAAATGAATGACAGTTATTTATGTTTAGGTTAAGTTAGGTAGAATTTTAGTGTCATTCGACGAGGAGGCAGGAAACAAAGTTTCAGGCCTCCTCTTTTTTTTAGTGGCACTGATTTTTAATCTTTATTCATCTCTGACGGGGTAAGTGGGGCAGTGGCGGCAGGGCTGTTGCTTGCCTAAGCATTTCGCCCTACCGTCAACGTCCCTCTTATCCCTTCAGAGATTCAGAAAAAAGTTAGAAAAATCAGTGCCACGAATAAAGTACCCTGAAAACCTGCAAGAAACGGCGTCAAGAAAAATTGTCCGGCACTTTGGCGCAGTTTGAGGTATGTGTCTATATAGCAGCTGCTTACAAATCGCATCTTTTGAAAATCTAAAAACTGCATTTCTAGAATACCTCAAAATCATGCACATACCTCAAACTGTGGCAAAGTTCACCCTTTTTCACTTTCTCACTTTACCTATCAACTGTTGCATTTTCAGGAATTTGTCAAAAAACACCAAACAGTGTAAATAGGAAAGCCCCTAAATAAAGGGTCGTAAGAAGTCTTTTTTCAAAAAGTGTAATTATTCGTTTGCAATATTTTGAATATCAGGGATAAAAATGATCGGCTTAAATCGAAATATATTTTTATATATTAAGATAAGTTTTTATATTCACCCTCGAAACCGGCTGGAATCTAATGAATTGTGCAAGCAATTCGTGTATTTTCATTTAAGGTTTTTCAGACAGATTAAAGCTGTTTTTGCCTGCAAATTGTAAAGTAGAGTCAATATTTCGTTCAAAATATAGAATTTAAAAATTGAAACATGAGAAAACAATTTGTTAATATCTGTCTATTATTGGCCACTCTAATCGCCTGTCAGCAAGAGACTCAGAAATACCTTAACCCCTCTGATGTTTTTGGAGTAACTGACACCCTGAGGGCAACCATCCTGCCGGAACCGCTTATGGCTAATAGTATCATGTTCCGTTTATATCATACTCGAAAAGGGCTAATTCTGAATACACAAATTGACAAATATGTCATTCAGCTTATCGACACCACTACAGGGAAGAGGCTTGCCTCTGCTGGACGGATAGGACGTGGTCCGGACGAGCTGATAAACCCGGCTGGAATGTCCTATAACTATGACAGCGGCTCCTATTTTGTCTGGGATTATAATCTAAGCAGGTTGGAAATGTTTGCGATAACTGATAGTATTGTCAAGAAGAGGAGTATGTCCAATATCAATCTGACGCTCCAGACTTTGGATGCAATAACCGACACTACATTTGCAGTGTTGGACTTTTGTCCGGACCAGTCAATAGGTATTATAGACACAAATGGCAGATATCTCAGTAGGATTCCTTATAAAATTGTTGATGACAAGAGTATTGATTATAAAACACATTTTTTCAATTCAAATATTGATATATCTCCAGACAGAAAATACCTGGTTGCAGCCTGTTCTAAATTCTCTAATATATGCCTTTACTCAATTAAAGACAATAAGCTATCACTGATATGGGATAAGATGATGTTTAGACCAAAATATGATTTAAGCAAAGGTTGGATTAAAATAGACAATGAACAGCTTAGGGGGTTTAGTGCGGTAAATATGAGTAATCAACTTATATATGTTTGTAGCCAAGGCATTACAACTGGAGAGTGGAGAAAAGAAAAAACAATTTCCAGGAAAAATTCTACATACATACTTATATTTGATCTGAAAGGAAAATTAATGAAAACATATGTCATGGATAAGTACTTTTTGGTATTTACGATAACTCCAGACGGGCGCACCTTGTATGCAGTTATTGACGACCCTGATTTATATATTGCTAAATATTCGCTTTATGAAAAATAGGTTATATCTCGTTTTGCTATTGCTGATTCCGATTTTCTCCTGCAAGAATGCCAAGGTTGATTGTGAGATTATTAATTATGAAGAGCCATCCGAGCAATCACTCTTCTTCTCAGACTTCGTTGACAGCATAGAGTTGATTCAACTTGACAGTTGTTCAGATGCATATCTTACAAGCGATGCTATTCTGATACCCCATGACAGCTCTTTCTATGTCTTCAACAGAAGATTTCTATATATAGGGTTTGCACCAAAGGCAGGAGTAGTGTTAAAATTTAGATCTGATGGTAGATTTGTTGGCTTAATAGGGGATGCAGGTAGTGAACCTGGAGAGTATTTATATCCAAGTAATTTTTTCTTTAACTCTGACACATTGTGTGTTGTAACCAACAGGGATAAATATATACACTATTTCAAGACAAATGGGGAGTTCATAACTAAAACATCAGTTCCATATAACTCATTTGAACAGGTATATAAATACAGTGACAACAGATACCTTGTCTATCTGAATCTGAATAATAAGATAAGAGATGAGCGCCTGGTCGTTCTTGACAAACAAGGGAAAGAGATAGATGCGTTTCTTCCCAAAAAGACGAAAGTGGGAAGGTGGGAAAATTCCCGCAGTGTTTTTACAAAGTATGGCAACGAGATTATGTTAAGGGAGTTCTATATTGATACTATATATAAATACAATCCAGAGCAAGGTTTAAGACCAAGATTGATGGTTGAATTCGGAGAGAAGAAAATTTATAAAGATAAATATTTGAAATCCCAAGGAGGTAGTGAGGCATATGTCCAATTTTTGGAAAAGCCTTTTGCCTGTATCGATGACTTTTTAGAAAGTAGTAATTATTTTATCATTAAGATATTAGACAATATGTCTTTCAATAATTATCGTTGGGTATATGGGCTAAAGGATAAGACCGGGAATCAGGTAAAATGGTTTGAGTTTAATAAAGAGAACACATTTTTAGCATCTTCCTTACAGTATCTGGACGGGAAGAAACTCTATTTTATGGCCCAAGCGAAAAATTTCGCTAAAGCGGACAGCAACTTCAGAAGCAAGCTGAAACACCCGGAATCATTTGAGAAGATTGACCCTGAGGGCAATAGTGTGGTGGTGGTTATGAATCTTAAATAGTAAAAATTATGAAGATAAGAAATGTATTGGTATTTCTAATTCTGCTCTTAAGCTACTCTTGTAAAACCGAGGAGACGCCACTTCAGAAACATCTAAGAGAATGGGTTGGAAAAGATATTGTATTTACAGATAGCTTGTTCGTTTTTAATAATGCAGATACATCATATTATGCAAATATTGTAAATTCAAAGTGCAAACTTATATTATATGTTGATTCAACAAATTGCTCTGATTGTAAAATAAAAAAATTCTTATATTTGACAACACTCTATGACAAGTCAATAAGGGATAATTGCCCGATTGTTATTATTTTTAATACAAGAGACATATATGGGATGGAAATGGCATTTGAAAGATATGATATTGATATGCCTTTTATTATTGATTGGAATGGTTCTTTTCATAAAACCAATCGAATACCACAAGAAGAGCAATTAAACACGTTTTTAGTATATAATAACAAAGTGGTGATAGCAGGAGACCCTCTCGGAAACGAGAAAATGCAAAAATTATATAAGAAGCAACTGATGAAAATTATAAAGGATGAAGGTAATTAAAGTTAAATCACTACTATGGCTTTATTTTCTTATTTTGTCTCTATCGTGCTTCTCTTGCAAAAACAGTTCACTTTCAAATGATAATTATAGTAATGAGTTTATAATTAATTCACAATCACTACATTTTTCATTTGATACAACAGGTTTCTTCAAGTATTCAAACATACTTTTAAAGATAGACTCTCTTACGGCCTTAGGCGAAACAGACTCCTCCTTGATTTCTCAACTTAATCCAACATGGGATTCTTTGAAAAATGAGATGGATCCGAGAGTATTTGGAAGTCGGAAGTTTGTATATGATAAAGACAATATCTCGGAGGACTTTCTTAAAAAGAATATAAAAGACTCTTATAAGGCGTGGAATGAGAATCCCTATACCAAGAACTATCCTGAGGAAATTTTCTGTAGGCACATTCTTCCATACCGAATAAAGGACGGAATTCTTCCGGATGACTATTTCGGAGCTTATAACAGGGAGTTTCTGGATATTGTAAAGAGGGTCTATCCCGCCAAGATTGAGGATGCAGTAGATTCAATACTGGTCAGATATAAGGACATAAAGTATTCAGTAAAAGTCTTGCCCGGATTTCCGTATTTATTTCCAAGTGCCATGATGAAAACACGGCGGGGAGAGTGTGAGGACAGAATCTGGTTCAATTATTACATGCTCCGATCTGCTGGCTTTGCTGTAGCCATTGATTTTGTGCCTGCCTGGGGTAACAGAAATACGGCACATACATGGAACGCACTGATAATTAAGGGCGGCTCTATACCATTCGAGCCGTTTTATTCAACAGACAGGTGGGAATACAAGAATATCTACAATAATATTGCTGAGGATGGTTTTGTGGAGTGGTGGGGAAAATTCAGGCTTCCCAAGGTCTATCGGTATACTTATGAGATTCAGCTGAACGATATCCTGAAAATTAAAAATATGAAGAAAGAGGATATACCTCCTCTATTCCGAAGTGCAAATATAAAAGATGTCTCAGAAGAGTATTTCGATACGGCTGATGTCACTGTAGATATTGAGAGGCCAAAGCCCAAAAAATCAAAATTTGTATACCTGTGTGTCTCTAAGCTGGATAAATGGGTGCCGGTGGATTATGCGAGAATTAGATGGGGTAAGGCAAAGTTCAAAAAAATGGGGAAGGACATTGTTTACTTACCGGCTTTTTACAAAAACGGGATAGTAATACCTGCGGGGAATCCTTTCTATCTTTCTCAAAATGGAACAATTGAAAAGTTCAAGGCTAATGGTAACCGTATAAAAATGAACATTCAGAGGAGATATCCTCTCAATAAAAAGAAGGATGAAAGTAACTCTCTTCATAAGGAGTCTCGGTTCATACTTGCTAATAAACCGGATTTCTCCGATAGTGTCTTAGCTGCAACTGTTGATTTCGATCTGGAGATGATGCCTTATAAGATTGACAATAAAATTTTGGGAAAATTCAGGTATGTTAGATTCTTGTTTAACTCTCAAACTATACTTTCTGAGTTGAATGTTCTCTCTTCATCCAAAGTGAAGCCTAATATTGTTTTTCCAAATATAAACAAGGGAGAGCGGATATATAAGCTGGTAGACGGAGATCTTGGCACACCGCTTAAGTGGACAATCCCAAAGGATAAATCAAAAAGGTTATACATTGATTTCGATTTCGGAAAACCGGCAGTCATAACTCAATTTCAGTTTTGTGGAATAAATGATATTTTTCACATTGAATCGGGTGTGGAATATGAGATATTCTATTGGGATGACAGATGGGTATCTCTTGGAGGAGTGAAAAAGCCGAATAAGAGGAATATAGTTCTCGGTAATGTTCCCGAAGGCGCTCTTTACTATATTGATTGCCACGATAAATATACTTTTGAAAGAATATTCAAATACAAGGACGGCAAACAAATCTTCTATTGAAAATGATAGTTATGAGTGATTTTTAAATATTTTCCAGAAATATAAGAATCGACAATTTATTCTCTGAAGCCGCTTGTAAGTTAGTGTAGAAATAACGAATCAGGGCATTCAGCCGGAGGGAGTTTACGACTGAGGATGGACAGCCCTGAGACGTTATTTATACACAGTACAAAAAGCGGCTATCGAGGATAAATTAAGAAAAACCAGCGTCTTTAAGGCTTATGACTTCAATGCGACAAAGGATGGACAGCCCTGAGACGATATTTCTACACAGTCTAAAAGCGGCTATCGAGAATAAATTAAGAAAGACCGGCGCCCTTAAGACTTTTGGCCGAGTAAAGAATAATAATTATTATCCAAATTGTTATCTTTGCCACAATATTGAAAACAGACAAAAAATGTACAGGACACACACTTGCGGGGAGTTACGCATAAATAATGTAGGTGAGCAGGTTACGCTTGCCGGTTGGGTTCAGAGAATCAGAAAAATGGGAGGGATGAGCTTTATTGACCTGCGCGACAGGTACGGCATAACTCAGCTGACAATTGACGAGAGCGCTTCTAAGGATCTAAATGCAGCTGCAGAGAAGTTGGGACGTGAATTCGTGATTCAGGCAAAAGGTGTAGTTACTGAAAGAAGCAGCAAGAATTCCAAGATTCCCACAGGAGATATAGAGATAAAACTATCGGCAATCAATGTATTGAATGCCGCAATGACACCGCCGTTCACAATTGAGGACGAGAGTGACGGAGGAGAGGAGCTGCGTGCCAAGTATCGCTATCTGGATCTTCGCCGTAATCCTCTGAAAAAAGCACTGGAGCTCAGACACAGACTGGCTCAGGAGGCAAGAAATTACCTCGACGGGCAGGGATTCATGGAGATTGAGACTCCGTATCTGATTAAGTCTACACCTGAGGGAGCGAGAGATTTCGTGGTTCCTTCAAGGATGAATCCGGGACAGTTCTATGCACTTCCACAAAGTCCTCAGCAACAGAAGCAGCTTCTGATGGTTGCAGGTTATGACAAATATTTCCAGATAGTACGCTGTTTCCGTGATGAGGACCTGCGTGCAGACAGACAGCCTGAATTCACACAGATTGACTGTGAAATGTCATTTGTTGAAAGGGAGGACATCCTGAATATGTTCGAAGGCATGATGAAAAACATGTTTAAAAATGCCCTCGGCAGAGACTTTAAGGATCCGTTCCCAAGGATGTCATATAGCGATGCACTGAGCCACTATGGTTCAGACAAGCCGGATATCCGTTTCGGAATGCAGATTCAGGAGGTATCCGACCTTGTCAAAGGGAAGGATTTTTCTGTATTTGACTCGGCTGAATATATCGGAGCTATTCCTGCAGACGGATGTGCAACATATACAAGAAAACAGCTCGACGAACTTACAGAGTGGGTAAAAAGGCCGCAGATAGGGGCAAAGGGTCTTGTCTATATAAGGGTAGCAGAAGACGGAATTAAATCTTCGGTAGATAAATTCTATTCTGCCGAGGATTTGAAGGCTGTGTGTGACAGAGTTGGTGCAAAGGTCGGAGATCTTGTGCTGATTCTCTCGGGTGACAAAAAGAAGACTCAGGAGGCGCTCGGTACACTTAGGATAGAGATGGGTAACCGCCTGGGATACAGGAAAAGTGATGTGTATGCTCCGCTTTGGGTCTATGATTTCCCTCTGCTTGAGTGGGATGAGGAGACACAACGTTTCTATGCAATGCACCATCCGTTCACATCTCCTAAACCGGAGGATCTTCCGTTATTCTACAGCGATAAGAGAGAAGAAGTTGCAAAAGTTGCAGCAAACGCATATGACTTTGTACTTAACGGGACAGAGCTCGGAGGTGGATCTATAAGAATCCACGATTCAGGGATACAGAAGAGAATGTTCGAGGTTCTCGGATATTCGGCTGAGGAGGTTGAGTACAAGTTCGGCTTTATGATAAGTGCCTTTAAGTACGGCGCTCCGCCTCACGGAGGAATAGCTTTCGGATTCGACAGGCTGTGCGCTCTGTTCGGAGGTCAGGAGACAATCCGCGATTTCATTGCATTCCCTAAGAACAATGCAGGACGCGATATGATGCTTGATGCTCCGTCGATGATCGACCAGGTACAGATGGACGAGCTTTTCCTTAAGAGCACGGCCGTAATTAAGTAAATATCAATTAATTATACATAAATGGGCCTCTTGATTTTTTATCTTCTGTTAGCCCTCTCTGTCTCCTTTCTTTGTTCTGTAATGGAGACAGTACTGCTTACCACCCCCGTCTCATATCTTAACATGAAGGAGAAACAGGGTGTGAAAGCAGCATCTATACTAAGAAATCAGAAGCAGAATATAGACAAGCCTATTGCAGCAATCCTGTCGCTGAACACGATTGCCCATACAGTTGGAGCATCCGGAGTCGGAGCGCAGGCAACAGATATTTTCGGAGATGCCTATTTCGGAATTGTATCGGCAGTTTTAACTCTGCTTATTCTGGTGTTGTCGGAGATACTTCCCAAGACTGTGGGCGCCCATTATTGGAAGAGCCTTGTCGTTCCTGCGGGGTATATCATAAGAGGAATGATTTACATTGCATATCCGCTGGTAATAATTTCTGAGTACATGACCAAGGTCATATCCAGTAAGTCAAAGGATGAGGCAACTGTCAGCCGCGAGGAGGTTGCTGCAATGGTAGATATCGGAGTGGAGGAGGGGACCTTCGAGGATACTGAGCAGAAAATAATACAAAATCTTATAAAACTAAGGACTGTAAGAGCAAGTGATGTAATGACCCCCAGAGTTGTAGTGGCTACGGCTTCAGAGGAGATTACCATTGGCGAGTTTTACAAGAACAGGACATATCTGCACTACTCAAGGATACCTGTATATACCTCCGGGAACAAAGAGGATATCTGCGGTTTCGTATACCGACAGGAGGTACTCGAACACCTTGCGAATGACAATTTCGATGTTGTGCTGAAGGATATAAAGAAACCCATAATGATTGCACCGACCAGTCAACCATTGACTATACTGTGGGAGAGGCTCACATCCCAAAAGGCTCACATAGCCATGATAATTGATGAATATGGCGGTTTCGAGGGTATAGTTACACTCGAGGATATCATTGAAACAATAATGGGAATAGAGATTATGGATGACCGGGACATCGTTGCCGATTTACAGCAATTTGCCCGCGAGCGTTGGGAGGAGCGTCAGAAAAAACACAAATATCTGAATTAGGCAGCTTAGGCTGTCTGATTCAGACAGACTAAGCGTGCATATCAATTATCTTACGGGCAAGTTTCCGGAAGGCGTGGCTATCTGCCCGGTCTGTCAGTGCAACCGGAGACCCGTTATCGCCACTCTCTCGTATACTTTGTACTATTGGAATCTGCGCTAAAACCGGTATGTCAAATTTTTCAGACATTGCTTTGCAGCCATCCTTTCCGAAAATGTAGTATTTGTTCTCGGGAAGCTCTTCCGGAGTAAACCATGCCATATTCTCGACAAAGCCAAGGATAGGTTTGTTGATATCCTTATTACGGAACATATTTACACCCTTCTCAACATCCGCCAGGGCTACCGCCTGAGGGGTGCTTACCACAATGGCTCCCGAAAGAGGAATGTCATGAACAATGGATATATGTATATCACCGGTTCCCGGAGGTAGGTCTATCAGCAGAAAATCAAGCTCACCCCACTTTACCTGAAGAACCATCTGTTTAAGGGCATTGCTTGCCATTGGACCTCTCCAGATAAGCGGTTGTCCGGCTTCGGCAAAATATCCGATGGACATCCATTTTACGCCGTATTTCTCAATAGGTACAATCATCTCCTTACCGCCTTCATCCTCAATTACAGGCTGAGCACCCTCTGTAGCGGTCATCTTAGGAACAGATGGCCCGTAGACATCAGCATCAGCAAGACCTACTCTAAAACCTTCCCTGGCAAGGGCAATCGCGAGATTGACAGCTACAGTCGATTTACCTACACCACCCTTTCCGGAGGCTACGGCAATTATATGCCCGACATTAACGAGAGCCTCCTGCCCGAGTTCAAGATGGGCCTTCTTGGCTATCTTCCGTTCCCGGACAAGTTCAAGGATGCTTACCTTGAGGTTTTCCGAAGGAAAAGCATTTTTTATTGCAGCTTCACAGCTCTGTTTAATAGAGCCTGAAAGTGCGTCGGGAGACGGGAAAACCAGTTTAAACCTGATTTTCCCCTCCTCGATCTTTATATCTTCTACCATTCCGAGTGTTACAATATCGGCCTCCTTTACAGGGTGCATCACACTACGTAGTACATCTTCAATTTGCTTTTGGGTCATAATTTTTTATTTCTAAAAACGCACAAGTCGCTGCAATGTTTATACCATAAAAACCTATAGGGTTATTTTACAATAGTCATTTCATTGAGCAGATGACCGGCGCCGCCGAACTTATCCATAATAAACAGTACATAACGGATATCTACATTTATGCACCTCTGTAGGTTCGGTTCGAAGATGATATCTCCGCTCATAGCTTCCCAGTTTCCGTCAAATGCAAGACCGATAAGTTCACCTTTGGCATTGAGAACAGGACTTCCCGAGTTTCCTCCGGTAATGTCATTGTTTGTGATAAAGGCTACAGGCAGTCTTCCGTCTTTCAATGCATATTGTCCGAAATCCTTGTTGTTATACAGCTCTTTAAGCTTTGCAGGAACAACGAACTCCCAATTGTTAGGATCCTCTTTTTCCATAACTCCCTTAAGAGTGGTGAAATGCTCGTACAAAACTCCGTCTTTTGGAGAGTAGTTGAGGACATTTCCGTATGTGAGCCTCATGGTTGAGTTTGCATCAGGATACATAGCCTCATTTTTCTTCATTTCAAGCTGACCGGCAATGTAACTTTTTGCACCCTTAGAATAAAGCATGTTTGCCTGACTGTATGCAATATTGAAAGGCTGAATAAGAGATAATATACTGTTTCCGATGGTTATGGCCGGGTCATTAACAATGGCATCCTTTCCGGCTGCAAGGGCTTTTTCTACCTTGTCCATTGAGGTGAATACAGTATTGTCGTAAAGGTAGTCAACATATGAATCAATATTTCCGTTGAAATCTTTGTTGATAACAGAGTAGATTTCAGGAAGCACATTTGCATCGACTTTTTCACGAAAGACCTTTAAAAATGCCTTTGCCACCTTTCTGTCTGTATCCGGAGAGTAATTCTTGTAGAAATTGCTTACCTTCTCTTTCAGACCCTCTGCCATATCCCTTGCATTTTTCTCGTTGCCTGCAGCAAATTCCTGCGCTACACCCGAGTAATGGCTTCCTATGCTTGCAAGCTCGATATTGGCAATAGTCTCGGTAAGATATTTATAATTGTATAACGCCTTCTCTCTGTTTGCTACAGCTTTGTTTATATCATCGAGAGCAGAACCGTATTTCTCTATTCTTGACTTGTCTGCATTTACCCACTTGGTAAACTCCTGCTCTTCAATAGCCCTTCTCTCTGCCACATTGTTTTTTACGAATGTCTCATTCATACCTATGGCCTTTTTCCAGAAATTGGAAGAAGAGGCATATTTGCTTGAATATTGAATCCTTACCTTCTTGTCAGCCAGCATATCCTTCATCAGGATGTCCTGGCGGATCCCTCTTGCATAAATTGTAATAGCATTAGATACGTCCTGAGTTTGTTTAACCTCGGCAGAGGTCATGAAACGGTTTGTCCTTCCCGGGTAACCGATGATCATGGCAAAATCATTTTGATTTACACCTTTAAGTGAGATTTTAAGATGGCCTGGAGCCTGGTATGGTTTGTTATCCGGAGAATATGGGGCAGGATTGTTGTCTTTGTCAGCATAGATACGGAACATAGAGAAATCTCCGGTATGTCTTGGCCACATCCAGTTGTCAGTATCAGCACCGAATTTGCCGATAGATGAAGGTGGTGCACCAACGAATCTGATATCAGAAAAAGTTTTTGTAACTATGAGATAATAAGCATTATCAGCATACATAGAAACGATCTCAGCTTTCAGAAACTTGTTGTTTCCGATAATCTTGCCTGCGAGTTCGTTTGTGATTGTAGTAAAAGCGTGCCTGCGTTCCTTAGGGTTCTTTGCATCCTTGAGAGCATTTTCAACCTGAGAGGTCACATCTGTGAAACTCTCCAGGAATGTGACAGTAAGACCCTCTGCCGGGAGCTCCTCATTTCTGTTCATTGCCCAGTAACCGTCAGCAAGATAGTCATGGTCAACGCTGCTAAGTTTCTGTATAGCACCGTATCCGCAGTGATGGTTTGTGACCACCAGACCTTCAGGAGATATAACCTCTGCAGTACAACCGTTTCCGAAGTGGACGATTGCATCTTTGAGGCTGGAACCATTAATGTTATAAATCTCTTTGGCGGACAACTTGCATCCGAGCTCCTTCATCTTCTTCTGGTTCAATTTTTCCAGAAGAGGTAATAACCACATCCCCTCGTCTGCTCTTACAGGGCTGATAGATAGAATTAGTGCCGCAAAAATTAGAAAAGCTATTTTTTTCATCTGTTTTTTATTAATAATTTTAACAAAAATAGAGAAAAATGGCAGAAAAGTTAAAAATTCTGGTTGTGCCGGACAAGTTTAAGGGAAGCTTAAGCTCCGGAGATGTGTGTGATGCCATTAGACGAGGGCTTGAAAATGGCGCGGGAAACCTTATGCCCGACAGGGAGGTGTTGATAGTCTCGCTGCCAATGGCTGACGGAGGGGATGGAACTCTTGACGTTGTTGAAAAGGCAATCGGGGGTGAGAGAATCTATGCAAGGGTCAGCGATCCTCTTTTCCGGGAGATAGAGGTCCCGTTTCTTTTGAGAAACAGAACAGCTTTTGTAGAGATGGCACTTTGCTCGGGATTACAGCTCCTTACAAAAGAGGAGTACAATCCATTAGCCGCTTCAACCTATGGTCTTGGAGAGATTATCGTTGAGGCAATCAGACATGGAGCAGAAGAGGTGGTGGTGGGAATAGGAGGCAGCGCTACCAACGACGGCGGGATGGGCATGCTGAAAGCTTTGGGCTATGATTTTCTTGACAGAAGAGGGGAGGAGGCGTTGTCGCTGAAGGATGTATGTGAGATATCTGCAGAAAGTGTATTTCCATCTTTAAAAAATGTAAAATTCACCGTTGCAAGTGATGTCAACAACCCGTTGCTCGGGAAGAGCGGAGCGTCTCATGTCTACTCGCCGCAGAAGGGGGCTGATCCGGAGATGGTTGATTTACTTGAAATTGGAATGAGGAATTATTCTGAGGTTTGTAACGAATTTACAGGGAAGAACTTTACCGCTCATCCGGGAGCAGGGGCTGCAGGAGGAATGGGTTATGCCTTTTTGTCTTTCCTTGATGCCGAAATTGCACCAGGTTGGCAGATTCTGTCGAAACTCACATATATGGATAAACTGATTGCTGCGGCAGACTTGGTGGTTACAGGGGAGGGACTTCTGGATCTCCAGAGTGTCTCCGGAAAACTTGTAAACGGAGTATGTAAGATCTCTTCAGATTACAAAAAGAGTGTATGGATATTTTGCGGAGCCAGCCTCTTGAGTGAGAAGGATTATACAAACGCGGGTATTTCCAGGGTATTTGAGATATCAAAACTTGCAAAAGACAAAGAGGATTCCATCAAAAATGCAGGGGAGTATCTTG
Organism: Bacteroidales bacterium CF; assembly: GCA_000473305.1. Taxonomy (GTDB): domain Bacteria; phylum Bacteroidota; class Bacteroidia; order Bacteroidales; family UBA932; genus Bact-08. The sequence continues at coordinate 85,340 of CP006772.1, forward strand.
AAAAGGCCGCATTCCAATCTGCTTTTTACTTACCGGACCTGAATGTTGTCCTGTGATATTCGCACAAACCGTATTTTTGAACAGCTTCCCTGTGTGATGCAGTGGGGTATGCAAAATTGTTATCCCACCCGTATTGGGGATACTCTTTCGCTATTTTAAGCATATATTCGTCACGATGTGTCTTTGCAAGGACCGATGCTGCCGCAATAGATGTAAATTTGCCGTCACCCTTTATTATACACTGATGCGCAATATCCTTATAACTGTAAAAACGGTTGCCGTCTACTAAAATTAATTCCGGCCTTACGGATAGGGAGTCAAGTGCTTTGTGCATCGCCAGTATTGAAGCGCGAAGGATGTTTGTCCTGTCAATCTCCCGGTTGTCGACAGATGCAACAGCCCATGCAATTGCCTCCCTTTCGATGATAGGACGTAACTTCTCCCGGTGGAGGCGTGTCATTTTCTTTGAATCATTGAGCAAGGGGTGGCTGAAATCTTTCGGCAGTATGACTGCTGCTGCATAGACAGGGCCTGCAAGGCAGCCTCTGCCGGCTTCGTCGCACCCGGCCTCAATCAGGATTTCATCAAAATATGGGGAAAGCAATGCTGCCTCTTTCATTGTTGCGTAATTTTAACGCAAGATAGCAAAAAGAGAGCTATTGCCTGTATTTGTTAAGATTATCCTTCAGGATTCCTATAATACTCTCTTTAGACTCCAAAGCCATTTTCAGCCGCTTTAACTCATCCTCCTGCTCGATGCTTTTGATCTTGTAATCAGATTCAATTTGTTCAATCTGCTCCTTGTGAAGTTTCTCCATCAGGATTAACCTCTCTTCAACGGCCGTTTCGGGTTTAACCCCTATCAGCAGCTCTGAGACAGTTGTTTTTAAGATGGTGGCTAACGAGTCGAGCCTCTTGCTGATCAGCAGCGTTTTCCCCGACTCCAATTGTCTGTATGAGTTTTGGGACATTTTAAGAGAATTTGCAACCTCCTCCTGGGTATACCCAAGAGACTCCCTCAATTCGCGTATTCTCTTTTTAATGTCTTTGTTGTCCATATATACAAATATAAAACAATGTTCCTCTTGGCTGGAAACAACAAAAACATGTTGTATAAACAGGAAAAAGGTGTTAAAAAGGGTTGAATTAACCTAGTAATAGATAAATAAACTTAAGAATTAGATAAATAACATATAAAGCATGTTTCCGGTGCCGTGGAATGTTGTACATTCGAAAAAAACACATTATGAAAAAAATTGATGAAGAAGATTACCTCGGTATGATTGTACATATCCTGGAAGAAAAAAAAGCGTATCTGGAAAAAGATATGAGTGCCGGACACTTGGCAATCAGTTTGGGTGTTAAGAGGAAAAAACTTGAGCGGATAATTGCAGTTACCTTTGGATTTTCGCTTGACAGCCTGATTGATATGTTCAGGATCGTATATGCAAGATCGTTATTAAGAAACGGTACGCCATACGAAGATATTTGGAATCTTTCGGGCTTTGACTCCCTTGAACATATGGAGACAGCCTTTGAGTGTATTGTCGTGTGAAAACTTTTTTGTAATTTTGGTATCCTTAACCTGATGTAATTATAAATAATACATAACCAGTAAGTTAATATGAAAAGTTATTCCACCCAAAGCATTCGGAATGTGGTTTTACTAGGCAGTACAAAATCCGGTAAAACCACACTCGCAGAAACTATGATGTTCGAAGGTAAAGTCATTGACCGCAGGGGTTCCATTGAAGCGAAAACTACAGTCAGCGATAACTCCGAGATAGAACAGATTTATCAACGCTCCATATATCCGACTCTTTTATATACAGAGTTTATGGATCATAAGCTCAATATTATCGACACTCCGGGGTCAGATGATTTTATTGGCGGAGTAATCTCTGCCTTTAAGGTTGCAGATACAGGAGTAATGATAGTGAATGCCCAGCAGGGTGTGGAAGTCGGCACAGAAATACTTGCCAGATATGCCGTTAAACATAAAAAACCACTCATCGTTGGAGTAAACCAACTTGACCATGAGAAGGCAAACTGGGAAAACGCTATTGATACTCTTAAACAGGCTTTCGGAAATAAGATAATTACCGTTCAGTTCCCTGTCGAGACCGGCCCGGGCTTCAACTCATTCATAGATGTGCTGAAGATGAAAAAGTACTTCTTTAAAGATGATAACGGCACAAGAGAGGAGATGGAAATTCCTGCAGATATGATGGATAGAGCCGAGGAACTTCATCAGGCTCTTGCAGAGATGGCAGCCGAGAATGATGAAAATCTGATGGAAATTTTCTTTGACAAGGGAAAACTGACAGAAGATGAAATAAGAAGCGGTCTAAGGATCGGACTGGAGAAAGGCGAGATTATGCCTGTATTCTGCTTGTCCGGGAAGAAAGATATCGGTGTCAAGAGGCTAATGGAATTTATTATCAATGTGGCACCTGCTCCTGACAAGACTATTCAGACTCTCAAGGACGGGACAACAGTCCCTTGCGATGCTGCCGGACAGGCTTCAATCTTTATATACAAGACAGCTGTTGAACAGCACTTGGGAGATGTCTCATTCTTCAGGGTAATGTCGGGAAAGCTTACAGAGGGAATGGATGTTACAAATCCTGAGAACGGTTCGAAGGAGCGCATTTCCGCAATATATGCTGTTGCCGGCAAGAAAAAGGAGAAAGTTCCGGAGATGTTGGCAGGAGACATAGGATGTACCGTTAAGCTGAAATCTGTCAAGACAAACCAGACTCTTAACGGAGGAAGCAAAGAGTGGGCATTCGAGGAGATAGTGTTCCCACCTTCGAAGTTCCGTACAGCCATCAAGGCAAAAGTTGAAAAAGATGAGGAGAAACTCGGTGAAATCCTTAACAGGGCACACGCGGAAGATCCTACAATAGTCATAGAGTATTCGAAAGAGCTCAAGCAGACAATTCTCAGCGGGCAGGGAGAGCACCACATCAATATCCTGAAGTGGCACCTGACAAATACCCACAAAATAGAGGTAGATCTTTTCGCCCCTAAGATTCCTTATCGTGAGACAATAACTAAAGTCGCAGCTGCGGATTACAGACACAAAAAGCAATCCGGCGGCGCAGGACAGTTTGGGGAGGTTCACCTGCTCATCGAGCCTGTTGTTGAAGGTGTTCCTGCCGGAAACAAGTTCAAGGTAGATGGAAAAGAGCTGGTACTTAACGTCAAGGGGAAAGAGGAGTACCCAATGGATTGGGGCGGTAAGCTCGAATATTACAACTGTATCGTTGGTGGTGCCATCGATGCACGTTTTATGCCGGCAATCCTCAAGGGTGTTATGGAAAAAATGGAAGAGGGTCCGCTAACCGGATCATACGCCCGTGATATCAGAGTGTTTGTTTATGACGGTAAAATGCACCCGGTTGACTCAAACGAAATCTCTTTCAAACTTGCGGGACGTAATGCCTTCAAAGAGGCCTTCAAGAAAGCCGGTCCTAAGATCATGGAGCCTATCTACAATGTAGAGGTTCTTGTACCAAGCGACTGCATGGGTGATGTTATGAGTGACCTTCAGAACCGCAGGGCAATGATTGAGGGTATGAGCAGTGACAAGGGCTTTGAAACTCTTAAGGCAAGAGTTCCACTTGCAGAGCTTCACAAATATTCGACAACCCTCAGCTCACTCACTTCAGGAAGGGCAACCTTTACCATGGTATTTGCCGACTACCAGCAGGTACCGGCCGAGGTACAGGACAAGCTGCTTAAGGAGTACGAGGCTAACGAAAAGGACGAGTAGAAAACGGATGATCCGTGCAGAAAATGTTAAAAAGTCGTTCGGCAACCTTCAGGTATTAAAGGGGATCTCTCTTGAGACCAAAGAGGCCGAGGTTTTGAGTATAGTTGGAGCAAGCGGGGCCGGAAAGTCCACCTTGCTCCAAATACTTGGAAGCCTCTCTGTGCCTGATTCCGGAAAGGTATACATTGACAACACTGATGTATTTGCCCTTGGCTCCAATGCCATTTCTGACTTCAGGAATAAAAGGATTGGTTTTGTTTTTCAATTCCACCACTTGCTTCCTGAGTTTACATCTCTTGAGAATGTCATAATCCCGGCAATAATTGCAAAGGAGAGTATGCGCTCAGCAAAGGATAGGGCTAAGCATCTGCTCTCTTCCCTGGGTCTTGGTGACCGGCTGTCGCACAAACCCGGAGAGTTGAGCGGAGGTGAACAACAGAGAGTCGCAATTGCAAGGGCCCTGATCAACCGCCCATCTGTGATTTTTGCCGATGAGCCCTCTGGTAACCTCGACACTGTTACAAAAAAAGAGATACATAGTCTGTTTTTTGACCTGAGAGACAGATACAATCAAACCATTATTATTGTCACACACGACCGGGATCTTGCTGCAATGAGTGACAGGATTCTCGAGATGCGCGACGGAGAGTTTATCTGATGGCCCCCCGGTTTAATTTCAAGAAATTTTCTGTCAGGCAGGAGATCTCAGCAATGAAGGTCAACACTGATGCTGTTTTATTGGGTTCTTGGGCAGGAGTTTCAAAAGAGAATAAACAGGTAAAACTTCTGGATGTTGGCACAGGGACAGGCGTCATAGCTCTTATGATGGCTCAGAGACTCAATGATGCCGGAGTTGAATTCGACATAACAGGAATAGACCCCGACCATGCTTCAGTTACAGAGTCTGCCTTTAATTTCGATAACTCTCCCTGGAGGGAGCTCCTCCACACACAAGAGATTACTTTACAAAAACTGGTGACACAGGAATCAGGAGAGAGCTATGATCTGATGGTCTCCAATCCACCTTTTTTTACGGCATCGCTAAAAGCCCCGGAAATAAGGAGAACAATCTCGAGACATAATGACTCACTACCATTCAGGGATATAATTGTAGCTGCAATGCACCTGCTCAAATCCGGAGGCCTGCTTTCGGTTATATTGCCTGCAGGTGAGGCTGAGACCTTCAGGAGAGAGGTAAGAGGTATGGCAACAGTAACTGAACCGTCCCTGTTTCTGACAAGGATATGTTCGGTGAAAACGACGGCTCATAAACCTGTTAAAAGGGTGATGATGGAGTTTGCAAAATTGCCGGAAAACATCAGCTTGACCGATATCGGAGGATGCAAGGAGGAGAACTTGGTGATATACGAACCTGATGGTGTTACCAAAAGCAGAGAGTACAGAGATCTTACCTCTGATTTCTATTTGGATACCCTATTTTCCCCGCCTTTGCGCAACTCATAAATGAGCTTTATCCTGAAGTCCTCTTCAGCTTTATAAAAAGCAGCGACCTTTTCTACAGGAAGCACTTTCTGGAACTCCTCAAAATATTTTCTGTTTATAATACCTTCTACCGAGAGACTGGTTATATAGGCATCCATGATTCTTTTTAAACTCATCTCATAGTTGGGTTTCTTCTCTTTCAGGATAACCCTCAGTGCCCTCATGTTGCGTTGAACCCTCTTGTGAGCAATCTCCTTCTCTTCCCAGTATTGATTGTATACAGGCCAGAAAGCGGCAGCCTCCTGGGGTGTGAGATTCATCTCTGTGGTGAAGAATGCAATTCGGGCACTCAAAAGCTGTTCGTGTCTCGAATTCGAAGGTGTACCTTTCTGTTGCGGGCAATCAGGCATCTGGGCCTGAGCAGCAATGTTGAGGCACAATATTAGTGTAATTAGAAGCAATCTTTTCATAATGCATTTATTATTCCAGAGATGCAAGGTAAACCAATGAGGCATCTGCATTAAGATATTCTACAATCTGATCCGGATCAATTCCCTTAGTGTGTGTCAGAGAATCAGTATTCTCCTCAATTTCGCCCTCTTCAATGTTGATTGTCTGATTGAACTCTGATATCTGGTTTTCCGGTATCGGGTCTGTCTTCTTAGTGTCCGGGGTTAAAAGTGTCACTGCACCATAACCCATAAGGAGAATAACGCCAAATGTTGAGGCGAGTGCAAGTTGTGGTTTCAAAACTGACCACATACCCGGCTTTGGAGCCACATGAGAAATCCTTCCGTTAATCTCATCCTCGAGCTTGTCGAAGTATCTGTCCGGAACGGTGAAAGGATTCTCTTTCAACTTAGGCTGGTTAATATTAATTTTTTCTTTCATACCTCTTTGACTATGGAAATTTAAAAAGGATTAAATAAGTTCCTGAATTGACTCTTCAATTTTTTTAGCAGCATGGTGATATGATGCCTTAAGAGCACCTACTGATGTCCCCAGAATTTCTGAAATCTCTTCGTATTTAAGTTCGTCGAAATACCTCATATTAAACACTATCCTCTGTTTTTCCGGCAGCTTCAGTATAGCCTTTTGTAAGGCTTTCTGAGTTTTGTCTCCGTTAAAGTAAATATCCGATTCAAGTACGTTTTCCAACTGCCTGGAGTAATCGGTCAGTGAGAGAAAAGACCTGAGCTGCTTCTTTTTCAGGAATGTAAGAACTTCATTGGTGGCAATCCTGTACAACCATGTAAAAAGCCTGGACTCCTCCCTGAATTCGGGAAGAGCGTTCCAGGCCTTTATAAATGTGTTTTGAAGAAGGTCATTTGCATCATCGTGAGAGATCACCATCTTCTTTATATGCCAGTACAGCCTCTCGCTGTATTTTCTGACGATAAGGTTAAAAGCGTAATTCTCTTTTCCCTCCTCTCTGAAGAGTATCAGAATATCCTTATCGTCCATAATCTCTATTTCTTCCTTCCTTTGACTTTCCTGACAGCTTCAACAATACTTGCTGCGTCAAGACCGTATTTATGCATCAACTCACTAGGTGAACCGCTCTGACCGAACAGATCGTCCACTGCTACCAGCTCAACAGGAGTAGGATACTCTTTTGCAAGAACTCCGCAAATTAGCTCTCCTAGTCCGCCGGCTATCAGGTGCTCTTCTGCAACAACTACAGCCTTTGTTTTTGAAGCTGACTCTATGACTGCTTTTTTGTCCAAAGGTTTAATAGTGTGAATGTTTATTACCTCAGCAGAGATGCCGGCTTTTTCAAGTTCCTGAGCTGCAATGATTGCTTCCCAAACAAGATGCCCTGTGGCAAATATTGAGACATCAGAACCCTCTATAAGTTTTAAGGCCTTGCCTATTTCAAACTTCTGGTCTGCAGGAGTGAAATTGGGAACAGAAGGCCTTCCGAAACGGAGGTAGACTGGTCCCACATGGTCGGCTATTGCTATTGTGGCAGCCTTTGTCTGGTTATAGTCGCAAGGGTTGATTACAGTCAGGTTAGGTAACATACGCATCAGTCCGAGATCCTCCATGATCTGGTGTGTGGCACCATCCTCGCCGAGAGTTATCCCGGCATGCGAGGCACAAATCTTTACATTTGTATTTGAGTAGGCAACAGCCTGCCTTACCTGATCATATACCCTTCCGGTAACGAAATTGGCAAACGAGCCGGCGTAAGGGATCTTGCCGCTTAAAGCAAGGCCGGATGCCACTCCTATCATATTTGCCTCTGCGATGCCTGTCTGGAAAAACCTCTCAGGGAACTCTGCCGCAAAAGCATCCATCTTAAGTGATCCTGTAAGGTCTGCACAGAGTGCAACAACATCATTGTTCTTTTTTCCGACCTCATGGAGTCCTGCTCCAAAGCCGGATCTTGTATCTTTATTTCCTGTATTTGTAAAAATCTCTTTCATTATGGAATAGTTTGCAGGTTAAAAATCTCCCAGAGTCTCTTTCAACTGGCTAAGAGCCTTCTCTGTCTGTTCGGCGTTAGGAGCCTTGCCGTGCCAGTGATGGGTTCCCTCCATGAAGTCCACCCCTTTGCCCATTACGGTCTTTACAAGCAAAATCTTCGGTTTGCCGTTTCCGACAAGCGATTTAGCCCAGGCGAAGCCCTTCTCTATCTCTTCCATATTGTGTCCGTCAACAACCAGACAGTCCCAGCCGAAAGCCTCCCATTTTGCCTTGAGGTTGCCGAGACTTATTACAGAATCAACAGGCCCGTCAATCTGCTGTCCATTCCAGTCGGTCATTGCAATTAGCCTGTCAACTTTATGCTGTGCTCCAAAAAGAGCTGCCTCCCAAATCTGTCCCTCCTCACACTCTCCGTCTCCGGTGAGTACATATACAAAATTTTCCTCTTTGCGGATTCTCTTTGCAAGAGCAGCACCTATGGCAACAGAAAGCCCCTGGCCTAAAGAGCCGGATGCAACATGTACACCGGGCAGTCCCTTCTCAACAGAGGGGTGGCCCTGAAGCCTTGATCCGAGTTTTCTGATTTCTGCAAGCTCCTTAACAGGAATGTATCCTGTACGGGCAAGCTGGCTGTAAAGCGCCGGAGCAAGATGGCCGGCAGAAAGAAAGAACATGTCAGAGCCAACACCGTCACGACGCCAGTTCTTGGGATCATGTTTCATCTCTTTATGGAACAATACTGTCATGAGATCGGTGCAACCGAGAGAGCCTCCGGGATGTCCGGAACCTGCCATTGAGACCATACGGATTATGTCCCTTCTGACTTGCGAGGCTATCTCATTTAAATTTGTGATAGTTAACATTATTATTGATAATATTGATTTCTGAATTTTACAAAGATAACACCTATAAAACGAATTTGTTAATTATTTTTATCTTTGCAGCCAACGAATACCCTTTAAAAATTTTATGAGGCACATTAGAAACTTTTGTATAATAGCACATATTGACCACGGAAAAAGCACGCTGGCCGACCGTCTTCTTGAGCAGACAAATACACTTAATGCGAGAGAAATGGAGGCACAAGTGCTCGATTCCATGGATCTTGAAAAAGAGAAGGGTATTACTATCAAGAGTCATGCAATACAGATGGATTATATCCATGATGGCGATAAATATACACTTAACCTGATTGATACTCCCGGCCATGTGGATTTCTCGTATGAGGTGTCAAGGGCAATTGCCTCGTGTGAGGGTGCATTGCTTGTTGTAGACGCAACACAAGGGATTCAGGCTCAGACCATTTCAAACCTCTATCTTGCCCTGAATCACGATCTGGAGATAATACCTGTTCTCAACAAGATCGATATGGACGCAGCTATGGTTGAGACTGTGAAAGATCAGATTATTGATCTAATTGGTTGCAAAGATGAGGATATACTTCTTGCAAGCGGTAAGACAGGCGCAGGAGTGCCGGAGATTCTTGAGGCTATTGTCAAGCGTGTGCCGCCGCCAAAAGGAGAGGAGGATGCTCCATTGCAGGCACTCATATTTGACTCGGTGTTCAACTCTTTCAGGGGAATTATTGCCTATTTCAAGGTTCAGAACGGAATAATCCGAAAAGGGGATAAGGTTAAATTTTTCAATACCGGCAAGGAGTATGAGGCAGATGAGGTAGGTATTCTCAGGATGAAGATGATCCCTACAGGTGAGGTTAGGACAGGTGATGTGGGATATATTATATCCGGTATAAAGACTGCAAGTGAGGTAAAGGTCGGTGATACAATAACACACAGAGAAAGGCCATGCTCCTCTTCCATCGCCGGATTCGAGGAGGTTAAACCGATGGTGTTTGCCGGTTTGTATCCTGTGGAGGCTGACGAATATGAGGATCTGAGAGCCTCTCTCGAGAAGCTTCAGCTTAATGATGCTTCCCTGGTTTTTGACCCTGAGTCATCTCTCGCTCTCGGTTTTGGATTCAGAGGCGGATTTCTCGGGCTTCTCCACATGGAGATCATACAGGAGAGACTTTACCGTGAGTTCGACATGGATGTCATCACGACAGTGCCGAACGTTTCATATAAGGTATACACAACACAGGGAGAGGTGATGGATGTCCATAATCCTTCAGGATTGCCTGCCCCGACACTGATTGACTATATTGAGGAACCATATATCAGGGCTCAGGTTATATCAAAATCGGAGTATTTCGGTGTAATAATGAAGCTCTGTCTTGACAAAAGAGGGGTTTTGGTCAGTCAGCACTTTCTTACCAGTGAGAGGGTCGAGCTCAATTTTGAGATGCCTTTGGCAGAGATTGTCTTTGATTTCTACGATAAGCTGAAGTCGGTATCCAAGGGGTATGCCTCGTTTGACTATCATGTTATCGGGTATAAGCAGGCAGAGCTTGTCAAGCTGGATATTCTGCTGAACTCTGAGCCGGTCGATGCTCTTTCGAGCCTTATACATAAAGATCATGCATATGATTTTGGCCGCAAGATGTGTGAGAAGCTTAAGGAGCTGATACCAAGGCAACAATTCGACATTGCCATTCAGGCAGCCATAGGAGCCAAGATTATTGCAAGAGAGACTGTTAAGGCTGTAAGAAAGGATGTTACGGCTAAATGTTATGGTGGTGATATTTCCAGAAAGAGAAAACTCCTTGAGAAGCAGAAGAAGGGTAAGAAGAGAATGCGTCAGGTAGGAAATGTGGAGGTGCCTCAGAGTGCCTTTATGGCTGTTTTGAAGCTGGATTAATATAGCTACTTAACGACCTCATAAGTCGCTTTTTTATACTAGAGGTATGCCTAATCAGGGAAGTCCATCCTCAGTCGCGAGCTCCCTCCGGCTGAATGCACCTTGCCACAGTTTTTTGTATGTACTTGGTATTCTGTGATTATGAAATGCTATTTTTTTGCGGGCAAATGATTGTCGCAACAGTCTGAATATTTACACCTTGCAAAAAACTGTGGCAAGGTCCAAGCGAGATTTCCGGAGCAGGCATAATTAATAACCCCCGAAAGCAAAGTGAAACTTTCGGGGGTTTATATTTTCGGGTTTATCTGTTTTTACAGTGTTCCCATCAAATTATTCGCGGAATTTTGCGAACTCGATATCTTTCTGTGAACGAGCCTTCAAAGCCTCGTCCTTCTCGTGAACGGCCTTAAGCTCTTTTGCAACCTCTGTCATGTTACCTTTACGGGCAGCAACGATTGCGCGAAGATAAGATGAACGTGCGCATTTGCATTTAACAACACTTGCAGCTTTGTCAAGCTGGTTTGTAAGAATGTATGCAAGACCCTCGTTAGGATCACCTGTTCCGGCAAGTTTAGCTACTGCATCATTGTATCTGCCTTCAAGAATGTCTATAACGGCAAGATTCTGTTTTGCTACAGGAAGCTTTGATTTTGCAAGCAGAGTCTTTGCTGTCTCGGTATCACCATCTCTCAGTGCAATTACACCTGCGTTATTGTAGTAATAATCGGTAGTCTTGTTGACAACTTTTGAAAGTGCAATAACTGCCTCTGTCTGTTTTCCGTTATCAAGATACAATGCTGCAAGATTGTTGTATGCGCGGTCGCATTTGAACTTGTCACCAGCTTTTGTCAGAAGTTTGATCTTTGTATTCACGTCATCAACAAGGGTTGCTGTGTACAGGAGAGCTTCTGCATCCATGATGTCGGTATTGCTCTTTGAAAGCTCAACAAGTTCCTCGTCAGTATAGTTTGTATAGTCAACATTTGCTACGAACCTTGCCCTGCGGAGTTCAGGAAGAACCTTGTCAGCAAGGGTCCTGAATACTTTGGACATATTCTTGATCTCTCTCTCCCTTACAGCAGGGTCGCTATACATTGAAAGAACGCGGAGGATAAGCTCCTTGTCCTGCATTGTAGACTGTGAGACAAGTTCCTGGAAACCTTCCCAGTCTTCTGCTATTGCTGTTACGTTAACCGGAGCGTCAACAGGTGTTTTCTTTGTGATTTTGTCGAATGCAGCCTTTGCTGTAGCACTACGATTGTCTGAGAGTTTTGTGTTCAATTTTTCTGAACCGTCCGGAGATGCATAAGCTAGAATATCGGTTCCTTTGACAGACCTTCTTTCATCTTTCTTAACGGATGCAAGAAATGCCTCAAACTCTTTTATTTCAGCTTTGGTGAGCTCTTTTGGACGAACAACCGAGCTGTTGATTTTGTAAAGAATCTGGGTCTCTTTTTTCTCGCTTATAACTTTCTGATACTCGTCGGCAGCAAAGGCAGGAATGCCGGATTTGTCAACAAGCATGTATGTGGTGTTTGCACCATCGGCAAGTTTGTATGCTACAGGGAAGTCAATTTTCTTGTCTTTGTTCCATACAGCAACTCTTAGTTCGAGATGTGAAACCTCCATTCCCGGTTTGTATGCAAATTTTGCACTGTGTTTTGATTTGGCGCCGGCAAGAGGAATAACCTTAAAGTTGTCGGTAATCTTCTCCCCCTGGAGCTTGAATGCAGGAGCAGCAACCTCTCCGCCTTCGTATACTAGTACCGGAATAACCTCCATCACAGCTTTTGGATGAAAATATCCCTCAGGGAAGTTAATCGAATAGTTGGCAGTAATCTCGCCGGCAACAACCTCAAGTACCTTGGGTGTTGTCTCGACACTTACCAATTGAGACTCTTTGACCATTTTTGAAGGATTGCTGCATGATACAAGAGCAAGCCCGCTTATGGCTAAAGTTAAAAGTGAAATAAAACTTTTTTTCATTATTGATTTATTTTATGTAAGATTTCTATATAATAACCAAAAACACAAAATTAGAAAATTTTACACACCTGTTTTAATAATATTTCTAGAAACAAGTATTTCCAAATCTTCAGGAGTGTCTATAGAGTAGGATTGATACTCTGTGACAGCAACTTTAATCTTGTAGCCCGATTCCAGCCATCTTAGCTGTTCAAGTTGTTCTGCTATTTCAAGAGAGGTTTGTTCAAGAGTCGTAACCTCCTTGAGGGTCTCTCTTGTAAAAGCGTAAAGTCCTATGTGTTTGTAATATGTCTTCCCGTCGTTCCACAATGGGGTATCTACTCCACGTTTGTATGGGATTGCACTCCTGCTGAAATAGAGTGCATTCATATCCGCAGAGAGAACAACCTTTGGGGTGTTCGGGCTGAATATGTCTTCCTCAACCGAGAATCTCTTCACAAGCGTTGCAATTTTTGTATCCTTCTCCTTAAAACAACCGATAAGCTCAGAAAGTTGACCGGGTTCAATAAAAGGTTCGTCTCCCTGGACATTTACAACAATGTCAAACTTGGTTCCATCTCTCTCTTCAACTATGTTTAGCGCCTCGAAACAACGATCGGTACCGCTCCGGTGAGTGTTGGAGGTCATGACTGCGTCCCCCCCGAAACTCTTCACTTCGTCGATAATCCGTTGATCGTCAGTTGCTACACAAACATGGTCAAAAACCTTGCAACTTCTCTCATACACTCTGTTTATCATGCTTTTACCCTCTATCTTGACCAGCGGTTTTCCGGGAAAACGTGTGGAACCGTATCGTGAGGGAATAATAGCCAATACTTTCATTGTGAAAATGGATTTTTTAAATTTCTCAAAGGTACAAATTTTATCTATTTTTGCAGATTATGGATATACGCGCAATAAAACTAAGGTTTGACATCATAGGAGACAACCATGCTCTCAACAGGGCTATTGACATCGCTGTGCAAGTAGCTGCTACAGACCTGTCTGTGTTGATTACCGGTGAGAGCGGTGTGGGAAAGGAGGTTTTCCCCCAGATTATTCATACAAACAGTCCCAGAAAGCATAATCAGTATTTTGCAGTGAACTGCGGTGCCATTCCTGAGGGTACGATTGATTCCGAACTGTTTGGACATGAGAAGGGATCCTTTACTGGTGCTTATGAAACCAGAAAGGGTTATTTTGAGGTTGCAGACGGAGGTACTCTTTTCCTTGACGAGGTGGCAGAGCTGCCGCTTTCAACTCAGGTAAGGCTTCTGAGAGTTCTTCAGTCGGGTGAGTTTATTAAAGTCGGTTCTTCCAAAGTACAGAAAACTGATGTCCGTGTCATAGCGGCCACGAATGTCAATGTGCTTAGAGCCATAGAGATGGGTAAGTTCAGGGAGGATCTTTACTACCGTTTGAACACCGTCCCTATTTATGTTCCGCCATTACGTGAGAGAAAAGAGGACATACATCAGCTTTTCAAGAAATTTGCACTTGACTTTGCGGACAAGTACAAAATGCCTACTATCAGACTCAACCATGATGCTGTCAGGATTCTTGAAAATTACAGATGGCCCGGAAATATCAGACAACTGAAGAGTATTGCTGAGCAGATTTCAATAATTGAGCATAACCGTGAAATATCAACGGAGGTACTTAAGAAATATATTCCTGAAGAGGGTGTAAGTCACCTTCCGGTCAGGACTGAGGGGCACGGAGCTGATTATATGACAGACCGTGATATTATTTTCAAGGTTCTGTATCAGTTGAGGCAGGAGATAGAGGAGCTGAAATCGGGCATTGTAAAGAGTCAGGTCCCGGTAAGCAGCGTGATAGCAAAGAGAGATGATGTGGGAGACGTGATAGAAGAGAGGAGTGTCGTGGATTACGACGAGGAGGCAGAGATAAGTTCCGGCAAAGAGTCTCAGGATTTCTCAATCCAAAGTATGAATGCAGATCTGATCAGAAAGTCTCTTGAGAAGCATAACGGTAAACGTAAAGCTGCGGCAGCAGAATTGGGTATCTCAGAGAGGACGTTGTACAGGAAAATTAAAGAGTTAAACCTCGATATATGAGAAAAATTTTAATACTATTGGCTTTCATTCCACTCATATCTGGTTGCGGAATATACAGCTTCTCAGGTACATCAATAGCTCCGGATGTTCAATCCATCTCTGTCATGACAATCCAAAACAGGGCAATGAGGGTTAACCCTTCTCTGAGCAACCTGCTTACTGAAGAGCTGAAAGAGAAGTACCGCAGGCTTACCAAGCTGAGACTCGATCCTGATAACGGAGACCTTATTGTCGAGGGAGATATAACTTCGTACGAGACCACTGCACTTGCTGTAACCTCTCAGGAGGTTGCCTCGCAGAACAGATTGACCGTTACGGTAAAGATTAAGTATACAAATATCAAACATCCTGAGGAAAGCTTCGAGAAATCCTTTGTTGCGTTTGAAGACTATGCTTCAACAATGAGTCTGGATGCAGTGGAATCATCATTGGTAGATTCGATAGTCGAAAAGATTGTCGATCTAATATTCAACGATACTGTAGCAAAATGGTAAAATTTAAAAATTATGAGCAATACGGACATATCAGTTTTGGAACAGACCCTAGAAAGATATCCATGGTTTGCACTGGGCCACTATGAATTGTTCAGAAAAGCCTGTGAACTCGGAGAGGAGCACAAGAGAGACTGCCTGAACAGAACAGCTGCTCACATATACTCCAGAGAGGTGCTATATAATCTCTCCAGGGAAGAGAGGAAGGTACACGCGGATGATTTAGAGGATATTGCTACAATAGGTGAAGAAATTGCTTTTGAGATAGAGGAAGAGCCGTTGGATATTCAGACTGTACCGAAGATAGTTATGGCCGGGGGCGACTACTTTTCAAGGGCAGAGTTGGATGAGGCGAAACTTGATCTTGAAAAGCCCTTAGATAAGTTCATCTCAGAGAAACCATCGCTGCTCAAGAGTAATATTAATTCTCCGAAAGATGTTGAAATTGCTGCAGAACAGGTTTTGGAAGAAAATTTCGACGACTCTGGTTTCTATACAGAGACACTCGCAAAAATCTATAGTGAACAAGGCTTTTACAAAAGAGCAATAGAGGTTTATGCTAAACTAATTTTGTTATATCCGGAAAAAAATAGTTACTTTGCGACCCTTGTACAAGAATTAAAAAGCAAACATAATTTATATTAATATGTATACAACCATTTCCATCTTAATTGTAATCGCCAGCATCTTATTGACAATTATAGTGTTAATACAGAATTCAAAAGGTGGCGGATTGGCAGCGAACTTTGCTTCAGGCAACCAAACTTTCGGTGTTCGTCAAACAGCAGATTTCTTGGAAAAGGCAACATGGACCTTGGCCATAACTATAATTGTACTTTGTGTACTTGCTACAGCCTTTGTTTCTACTGGTGGTAAAGAGGGAAGTTCCGTACAGCAGAAAATTGAGAATACAGCACCGGTTCAGGGACAACCACAGTTCCCTTCTTCTACTCCGTCTTCAGCTCCTTCTACAGAAAAAGCTCCAACTGAGACGCCGGCTACTCCACAAAAGTAAAAAATTATTTCGCAATATATCAGCTCGTTACTTACGTAACGAGCTTTTTTTATGAAAAAAATTACTACTATGTGATGCAAGGTAATAAAAATAATATATATATTTGCACAACCGAAATCTATAAAACTCTAAAATACTATAAAAATGAAAAAAGTGGTTAATGTTGGTATAGGCGGGACAAGCTTTGTTATTGACGAAGATGCTTATCAAAGGTTGGACAAATACCTTGAGAGGTTCCGCGAAAAAACCAGAATGGGTGTTCAGACAAAAGATGTTATGGAAGATCTTGAACAAAGAATAGCCGAACTCTTTTCGGAATCACTCAGATCAGAGCAGGAGGTCGTAAATCTTGCGCTGGTGAATAAGGTCATTTCTCAGTTGGGTATGCCTGACGGCGGACCTGCTGAAGACGATTTTGGCACATTTGGACCAGAACCTGTAAATCCTGTTGTAACAAAGAGGCTATACAGAGATCCGGATTCAAGGGTATTTGGAGGCGTATGCGGGGGACTTGCATATTATCTGAATGTTGATGTAGTGCTTATGAGAGTGTTGTTTTTCATCGCCATTATGATGGGCGGTGTGGGCTTCTGGGGTTATATTATTTTCTGGATAGTGACTCCTGCGGCTAATACAGCTTCCCAGAAGTGTGAAATGAGAGGTTTGCCGGTTACTGCCGAAAACCTGAGAAAGTATTCAAGCTATAAATGATTTTGCCATGAACGATATTAATACAGACAATCTTAAGTCGCAGATGCGTAAGGGTGTCCTTGAGTATTGCATACTCAGCATACTAAATAATAATGATGCTTATGCTTCAGAGTTGATTGGACAACTTAAGGATGCAAGCATGATAGTGGTGGAGGGGACTTTATATCCTCTACTTACCAGACAGAAAAACCAGGGACTCTTGAGTTACCGCTGGGAGGAGTCTACCCAGGGGCCACCAAGAAAGTACTACTCAATTACAGACAAGGGCAGGGAGTTGCTCTCCGAGATGGACAGTGCGTGGGATGATCTGATCCAGACAATCGCATTATTAAGAAAAAAACAATAAGACAATCATGAAAAAAGTAGTTAAAGTAAGTGTAGGTAATCTTGCTTTCACCATCGATGAAGATGGTTATGAACTTCTAAAATCATACCTGGGAGAGCTCAAGGCTCACTACAAGTCAAAACAGAATGGCAGCGAGATTATAGAGGGAATTGAAGAGAGAATTGCCGAGCTTTTTGTTGAGAAGTCAGGAATGAACAGTGTGGTATCTATTGAGGTTGTCAAGGAGGTGGTGAACATCCTGGGACGTCCGGAGGTGATTGATGATGAGGATAACCAATACTATGAAGAATCAAAGGATCAGTCATACAGAGTGACTCAGAAGAGATTCTTCCGTGATCCGAACAATAAAGTGATTGCGGGTCTGTGTTCAGGTTTTGCGGCATACATCAACGTAGACCCATTACTCATAAGAGTTCTGTTTGTCATATTCTCATTCGGATTTTCGTTGCTTGGTACACATGTCGGAGGACCATCATTTATGGTTTTTGCCTATATAATATTATGGATTGTAATACCGGAGGCTAAGACTGTCGAACAGAAGTGTGCAATGCGTGGAGAAAAACTAGATCTCTCTGATATACAGAGAAGAGTGGAATATGGTAATACTCAGTCAGGAGATAATGGCAGAAGATCCTCTTCTAATGGCACTTCTGCTGTTACCGAGATTTTCCGTGTATTCTCAAAGATTGTTGCCGTTTTCCTTATAATAATAGCACTTTCAGGTATTGTATCGCTCACCTTCCTGTTTTTGGGTATAGAGATATTCAATGGAGTTGTTCCGATTGATTTCCTGAACTTCATTCATTTGGGCATGAGCAATCCTTTCTGGTTGAAGCTTTCCTTCCTGCTTGTATTGTTCCTTCCTCTTGCAGGAATGTTCGTGGCCGGTTTGCAGATTCTTTTCGGTTCAAGGACAAGAAGATACAAGCCCGGACTTATAATATTCATCCTCTGGATAGTCTCTCTTTTCTCTTTTGCCGCTTTTGCATCGATAGCCTCTAAGCCATATTGGAGCCAGGCCACAGAGGAGATCTCTCTTCCTCTGGGTAATGACATAGATACACTATACATAAAACTGGAGACAGATAAGAAAATGCCGGCAGAGAATGTCTTCATTGATGCTGACCGCTCTGATTTCGGATTATTCTGGATTGATCAGCAAAGTAAGGACATGGTAATATTTCCGGGAATTGACATTGTAAGACAGAGTGAGGCATCTGAGAGAGAGGTTTTCTGTGAGATTCACACAATGTCCCAGACCTACGGTGAGGCATTGATGAAAGGGCGGAACATGCCGCAGTTCATAACCATCAGTGATTCACTGCTGACTATCAACGGAGAGGTATACAACAAAGGCAGAAAGTGGGACGGTACCATCAAAGAGATTAAACTCTACATCCCAGACAGTGTTAAGGTTATTATCACATCCCCGGTTGACTTTGATTTCTCCCACAGTTACAGGAGCGATTACAAGTGGGATATGTTCTATTGGAATGGCCGTCCCTTCCGCAGCCACCACAGATCGTGGAGCTGGGAAGATGACGGGTCATATAAGAGATGGGAATGGAGGGAAAACTAACGTAACTATTTAATTACGCCCAGTTCCTTTCCAACCTTTGTAAAGGCAGCAATGCACTTGTCAAGGTGTTCCGGCTCGTGTCCCGCAGAAATCTGTACACGGATACGGGCCTGCTCTTTTGGAACCACAGGGAAATAGAACCCTGTGACGTATATACCCTCCTCAAGCATTCTTGAGGCAAATTGTTGAGAGAGCTTTGCATCATAAAGCATAACAGCACAGATGGCCGATTGTGTCGGTTTTATGTCAAAACCGGCGGATTTCATCTTCTTGACGAAGTAATCGGTATTACTGTGAAGTTTATCTTGCAGCTCATTGGTCTTTGACATCATGTCGAACATCGCGATACCTGCGGCAGCAACCATAGGCGGAATAGAGTTCGAGAACAGATATGGTCTTGAACGTTGGCGTAAGAGGGATATAATCTCCTTCTTTCCGGTTGTGAATCCGCCAATCGCACCACCAAATGATTTCCCGAGTGTTCCGGTGATTATCTCTACTTTTCCCCTGAGGTCATAGAGTTCGGTAGTTCCTCTGCCTGTCTGGCCGACAACACCTGCTGAGTGAGACTCGTCCACCATCACCATTGCATTGTACTTTTCTGCCAGCTTATATATCTTGTCGAGAGGTGCCACATTCCCGTCCATTGAGAATACACCGTCAGTCACTATTAAGCGGAATCTCTGAGCCTGTGCGACTTTGAGGCACTCTTCCAACTCCTCCATATTGGCATTTGCGTAGCGATATCTCTGGGCTTTACACAGCCTTACACCGTCAATGATTGATGCGTGGTTGAGAGAGTCCGAAATTATTGCATCCTCCTCTGAGAGAAGTGGTTCAAAAACACCTCCGTTTGCATCAAAGCAAGCTGCATAGAGAATGGAGTCCTCTGTTCCGAAGAATTCAGCGATTTTCTTTTCCAGTTCAATGTGAAGGTCCTGAGTACCGCATATAAAGCGTACGCTTGACATTCCGAAGCCTCTTTTGTCGAGTGCATCCTTGGCTGCCTCTATGAGAACTTTGTTGTTGGAGAGCCCCAGATAATTATTGGCGCAAAAATTGATGACCTCCTGACCTGTGCTGACTTTTATTGTAGCCTGTTGAGAAGTTGTGATGACCCTCTCTCTTTTGTAAAGACCTGCAGATTCTATATTCTGGAGTTCTTGTGATAAATGCTTCTGAAAGTTGCTGTACATATTGTGATTTGTTATTTGTTCCCGTTTATTAACACAAAGTTATAAGGAAATCGTCTATGTTGTAAGAAAATTTAAAAACTATTTTTGTTTTTTTAAGTTTTCGTATCATTAGTGTCCACTAAAAATTAAAGCTTAATTGAAGATGATCCTCATCAGATATATCACATGCTGGTTCTGCCCTTTCGAAGAGTTCTCTTATAGGAGCCTTGTCGAAAAGAGACATACTAAGAATGCGGAGCACATCAAAGGTACTTCGATTGAGACGGAGATCATGTTCAACAATAGCAATAAGGCAATATGCCGTAATTGCTGCATATATCTGAATTCTAACTGCATTTTCGGTTACTCCCCAAAAGGATTTTACATGCAGATGCTGCTTGATCCATTTGAAGAACAACTCCACCTGCCATCTGTTTTTGTAAAGCATGGCGATGTGTTCAGCTTTGTCTGTAAAGCTATTAGTAAGATATGTGAAGGTCCTTTTGTGCTCTTTAGAGTAGTATACAATACGTCGAAGATGACTCGGGTATTTTTTTGCCGTCAGTTGTCCTGTAAGCCGTATCGTCTGGTCATAGAGGATATTGTCAGCCTTTTCAAGAAGGTCCTCTCCGTCAACGATTTCATATTGAAGTTGTCCTCTTTCTCTTATGACAAAGTTAGATCCTATAAGATTTACAGTAAAGAGTCTTGCAAGGTCAAAGTAACCTCTGTCAAAGATATAGTATGCGTTGGATTCGTACGGGATATCATCCATCGCATTCATGTCATGAACTCTGGCTTCCGTAATATGAAGGAATGTCGGGATTTGAGTGACGACATCATAGAGAGTGTGAACTTTGATCCCACTTTTTGCCTTGCGGAAGCTGGCCCACCAAAAGAGACTCATACACAGGTCTATAGTAGTGGAGTCGAAGGCATA
Source organism: Bacteroidales bacterium CF (assembly GCA_000473305.1). GTDB lineage: Bacteria > Bacteroidota > Bacteroidia > Bacteroidales > UBA932 > Bact-08. The sequence goes on from CP006772.1 coordinate 106,048, forward strand.
GAACCTGCCGGCAATTTCAAATTCCCTTGTTATTCTCTTGTTCTGGGCAATGGATATCATCTTGTAAGCGAATTCTTCAAAGATCTTGCTGTCTCTGTTTGCGTTAGCCTTGGCAAGATTGCTGCGCGTTATTACAGACTTGCCAAATCCAAGATGATAGGTCTTATTGTTATGAGCAGCTGTAATGCATACAAGTTCTCTGAGGCTTTCACAACCGGAAAGTTGACCAAAAATCATAACCAGCAACTGGTTCCAGCAGCTGAACGTTTTAATGTATTTATCTCCCTGATATCTCATTACAATACAATCGAATACTCTCTTTGGAAGAAACTCAACGAGTTGACTGAAAACATGTTTGCTCTGATTCATAATATCCTTTTATATATCGGATACTATATTACAATTTCAAATCGACACGTTAAAAATATCGCTATATATTATTGAAATTTAATGTATTATATGGTTTTAAAAATATTTTTAGTGGACACTAATGTTTTCGTATATACATTTGCACCCTGGTTTCAAATTAATTAAATATGACTATCAAAGAAAGAATTGTGGAAAATTCAATTGATCTTTTCATGAAACGGGGCTGCAAGTCTGTAACAATGGACGAGATTGCTTCAGAGAATGGAATATCAAAGAGAACTTTGTATGAAAATTTTGAAGATAAGAATTCTCTGCTAAAGGAGTGTCTCTGTACAGCTTATGAAAGGACTAAAAATGCTACAGAACAGCTTTTTAACAGTTCGGAAAATGTTTATGACCTGATTTTTAAAATTCATGAATGCAAGACAAATCAGAGGTACAATTTTAAAATGTCATTTGTGGCTGAACTCAAGAAGTTTTACCCTGAAGTATACGAAAGCATGAGGTTGAATTTCTCAAATTATCACAATGAAAGTACTCAGAAATTCATTGATAGAGGTCAAAAAGAGGGCCTCATCATGAAAAATGTTAATAAAGAAATTATTATAAAAGCGATTATAACGATGTCCGATATGATGATGAACGGAGATGTCTTCTCCGGTTTGAATGCAACCAGAAGGCAGATTTTTAAAGAGACTATATTGTTATATATAAGAGGAATATCTACAAAACGCGGAATAGAGTTATTGGATAACTATTTAAATAAAAGTAAAGATGAGAAGTAGGAATTTGAAAAGAATCGGAACAGCAGCCATTGTATCTGTGTTGCTGTTTTTTGGTGAGGCGGCCGTCGCTCAGACGGCAGGTTTAAGCCCGGACACACTGAAAATAACAGTGGAACAGGCTTTGCAGATAGCTCTCAGTGATAACCCCAACATTAAGATTGCGGACGCGGAGCTGGAGAGAGTTGACTATCTGAAGAAGGAGAGCTGGTATGCACTTTTACCGGGACTGAGCTCTGATATGCAATACACAAACAGTATATACAAGCAGATTTTCTTTTCTGACTTCTTCCCCGGAGGAAAGATGGAGGTAGGATCAACACATAGTTTTGCAATTACCACCGCTGCTTCTGTTCCTCTCTTTGCAATGGGACTGTATAAGAATATTGAACTATCCGGTCTGGAGATAAAGGCAGCCCTGGAGTCTGCAAGGACCACAAAGCTTGACCTGATACAACAGGTGAAGAACAGCTTCTATGGTATTGTAATGATGAAGGAGTCTCTCAATGTTCTTGAACAGAGTTATAAAAATGCAATGGAGAGTGCACTGAATATAAAGAGGATGTACGAGCAGGGACTGGCTAGTGAATATGACAAGATACGATCTGAAGTAGCTGCGAGAAACATTATGCCTTCTCTGACCCAGGCCAGGAACGGACTTGAGCTTTCCAAGATGCAGCTCAAGATACTGCTCTCTTTGAAAATGGACATTCCTGTCGATGTTGTCGGGGATTTCTCAAATCTGGAAAACGAGATAAATGTGTTCAACAACAGCCTTCCATATAATTTCGAGATGAACAGCAGCCTAAGGGCTCTGGACATACAGCTTGAGAAGATGAATAAGACATTTGAGCTTGTACGCAGTCAGAGGCTTCCTGTTCTGGCCGGTTTTGGAAATTATGTGGTGCAGATGCAGAGCAATAATTTCACATTTAAGGGCATATGGCCTAACTCTCTGATGGTTGGTCTCTCTCTTCAGGTTCCTATTTTCAATAAGTTCTCCACTTCGCTCAAGGAGAAACAGACTAAAATCGGAATCAGACAGATTGAGCTCCAGAGAGGCTTGCTGGAAAGCTCTCTCTCTTTGACAGCACAAAATGCCATCAATGAGATGCAGAGGACAAAGATTCAGCTGCAATCTGATAAAGAGGCGGTTGAGCAGGCTATAAAAGGCTATGAAATTGCCAAGGTAAGGTACAAGACAGGTGTGGGGACTGTTCTTGAACTTAATGACTCAGAGGTTTCCCTCACAACTTCAAAACTTAACCTTAACCAGACTCTCTATGATTTTCTTAAAGCTAAGAATGAATTTGAGAAGGTTCAGGGAATCGAAAACAGTAAATAAATTGGGATTAGCATATGAAAAAAGGATTCATTCTATTGGCTACGGGCCTATTGATGTCAGTTGCATGTTCATCTGACAAACAGAAAAATGCCGCAGGAGATAACGCGGGAGCAAGTGTGGTTGAAGTAAAGGTTGCTGATGTTAAAAAGCAGCCGGTACCTCAGCAGGTAGATTTTACAGGAAATATTGAACCTTATGTTAAGAATAACATTTCCAGTGCAGCTTCGCAGCGAGTTGAAAAGATCATGGTTGAAATCGGATCAAGGGTAAGGAAGGGACAACTGTTGGTACAGATGGAGAGCCTTAACTACTCTCAGGCAAAGATTCAGCTTGAAAATCTGAAGTTGGACCTTGCACGTATCGAGGAGCTTTACAAAGCAGGTGGGGTTGCCCAGCAACAATACGACCAGATTAAGACACAGGTAAGTGTCGCTGAGCAGAGTATCAGGAATCTTGATAAGAACACAAAACTTTTATCCCCTATTGACGGAGTAGTGACTCAGAGGAACTATGACAATGGTGATATGGTTGCAGGCCTTCCGATTCTTGTAGTCATGCAGATACAACCTGTCAAGATATTGATCAATATATCTGAGGAGTACTTCCCTCAGGTCAAGGTTGGGACACCGGTACAAATAACACTTGACGTATATGACGGTAAAGTGTATTCAGGTAAGGTGAGCCTGATCTATCCGACAATTGACCCTGCAACAAGGACATTCCAGGCTCAGGTTAGTATCTCAAACCCGAAATCTGAAATCCGTCCGGGAATGTTTGCCAGAGCAAAGGTGAATTTCGGAACCAAGGACAGAATTGTTGTCCCTGATAAAGCTGTGATCAAACAATCTGGTACAAATGACAAGTATGTTTATGTACTTGAAGGAGATGTTGTAAAATACACAAAGGTAGATGTCGGAAAACGTGTCGGCTCTATCTATGAGATAAAGAGTGGCCTTGAGCTTGGGCAAAAGGTTGTGGTTGCCGGGATATCTAGATTGGTAGACCAGGCAAAGGTGAAAGTTGTAGAAACAGGTCTTGACCTTACAAAAAACGAATAATCTATGAAACTATACGAAAGTGCAGTAAAAAAACCGGTTACAACAGCCCTGATATTTGTGGCTATTGGTGTACTTGGTCTTTTTTCCTATTCAAAACTTTCTGTAGACTTGTATCCGGAGATAGAGCTAAACATGGCTACTATCATGACCACATATTCCGGGGCAAGTGCTGCAGATATTGAGACCAACATAACGAAAGGTCTTGAGACATCGCTGAGTACTGTCACCGATCTTAAGGAGATAACCTCAGTTTCCAAGGATAACGTATCACTCATAACAATGGAGTTTGAGTATGGTACAAATATGGACGAGGCGGTCAATGACATCCGTTCTGTCCTGGATATGAATGCCAACTATCTTCCTGAAGGGGCGGAGAAACCTGTGGTATTCAAGTTCAGTACAGAGATGATGCCTATATTCTTCATGTCTGCCAGAACAGAGAAGAACGCCCAGGGACTATATAAGATTCTTGAGGAGAAGGTTGCAAACCCGATCAACAGGATAGACGGAGTTGCCTCTGCGTTCATAAGCGGAGCGCCGGAGAGAGAGATACAGGTAAGGACCGATCCTAACAAGATGGAGGCTTACGGGATTGCTGATGAGCAGATTGCAAACCTTATCGCTATGGAGAACAGAAACGTCCCTGGCGGTAATATTGACATCGGGTCTGATACATACTCTGTTAGGGTTGACGGGGAGTTTGAAGAGAGTGATCAGATTGCCAACCTTATAATCGGTAGTTATCAGGGTAAGAATATTTTTGTAAAAGATATTGCCCAGGTAAAAGATACACTTAAGGAGAGGGTGACTGAGGTCTCTACCAATGGTGAGCGAGGTGCGATGATTGTGGTTCAGAAGCAATCGGGAGGAAATGTAGTGGAAATAGCTGCCAGGATTAAGGAAAAACTTCCTGAGATTAAGGCTTCTCTTCCACCGGATGTTAAACTTGAGATTGTGCTGGATACATCTGAGTTTATCGAGAAGAGTATCGGCTCTCTCTCAGAGACAGTTCTTCTGGCGGGTTTGTTTGTAATGCTGGTAGTGTTGGTGTTCCTTGGCAGATGGAGGGCAACATTCATAATCATTTTGACAATTCCTGTATCTCTTGTCGCTGCTTTCATCTATTTGATGGTCTCCGGTAATACGCTGAATATTATATCTCTAAGTTCCCTCTCTATTGCTATCGGTATGGTTGTGGATGATGCCATAGTGGTGCTTGAGAATATAACGACGCATATTGAGAGAGGAAGTAAGCCCAAGGATGCGGCCATATACGCAACCAATGAGGTAGCTGTAGCAATTATAGCATCAACACTTACAATTATTGCCGTGTTCTTCCCGTTGACAATGGTAACCGGATTGGCCGGAATCATGTTTAAACAGCTGGGATGGATTGTGACAATAATCATAACAGTATCAATGGTTGTGGCCCTCAGCCTTACACCAATGCTCTGCTCTAAGATGCTCAGACAGGACCCTGGCCGCAGCAAGTGGTTTGAGAGATTATACGGACCAATTGAAAAAACTCTTGACGGTCTTGACAATATATATGAGAAATTCCTTAAATGGGCTGTCAAACATAGGTTTACTGTCATAGGAGGTGCATTGGCAATGTTTGTCGGAAGCCTCTTCCTTCTCGGGATTGTCGGTACAGACTTTTTCCCGGAGACAGACAATGCCCAGATAGGCGTTACAGTTGAACTTCCTGTCGGTACAAGAGTAGAACAGACCAGAGAGCTTGATACATATCTGTATAAGTTGTGGAAGGAGAAATATCCGGAAATCGAGATACTTCAGTCTTCACTAGGGCCATCTGATGATTCGAAAATTTTTAGCGCAATGAGGGCTTCCGGAACAAACCTTATCTCATACACGCTAAATCTTTCTGATGCTACTGAGCGAAAGAGGAGCATATTCGAAATCTCTGACGAGATGAGAAAGGATCTTGCTGCATTGCCTGAGATATATCGTTCGACTGTTACTCCTGGTGGTGGTGGAATGTCTATGGGAATGATGGGCTCTTCAACATTTGATGTGAATGTACTCGGATATAATATGGCGGATGCAGACGTTGTTGCCAGCCAGGTTAAGGCGATGATGGAAAAGACTGAAGGGTTGCGGGATATAAAGCTCAGCCGCGATGATTATACTCCACAGCTAAAGGTTGTCTTCAACAGGGAAAAACTTGCGATGAACGGGCTTACAATGACCGGGGCGGCTACTGTTGTAAGGAACAGGATCAATGGTTTTACCTCTTCTTATTTCAGAGAGGAGGGAGAGGAGTATGACATTACCGTTATTAACTCTCCTAAATTCAGAACTGAGATTGATGATATAAGGAACATCATTATATACAACAACCAGGGAAAGGGTGTAAAACTTTCCGAGATAGCAGATGTTAATGAGGGTTTTGCTCCTCCAGCAATTGAGCATATTGACAGAGAGCGTGTTATTAAGGTCTCCGGATCTATATACAACCGTCCTCTCGGAGATGTTGCCAAGGAGGTTCAGGCCAACTTAAAAAAAATAAACTACCCTCCACAGATAACAGCAGAGATTTCTGGTACCGTTAAGGATCAACAAGAGTCATTTACAGATATGTTCACACTGCTCCTGTTTGTTGTGATGCTTGTATACATCGTGATGGCTGCTCAGTTCGAGTCATTCAGGGATCCATTCATTATTATGTTCTCTCTCCCGTTTGCGTTTACAGGAGTGTTTGTCGCCTTGTGGATGACCGGAACATCTCTCAGCCTTATTGCGCTCATTGGTGCTGTTATGCTCGTGGGTATTGTTGTTAAAAACGGTATTGTGCTGATTGACTACATTAATCTCAATAAGGAGAGAGGCTCTTCAGTAAGAAGGGCGGTTATTTCAGGAGGTAAGTCACGTTTGAGACCTGTATTGATGACAACATTGACAACTATTCTCGGAATGGTTCCTATGGCAATGGGTATAGGTGAGGGTTCTGAAATATGGCAGCCAATGGGTATATCCATCATAGGTGGTCTTACATTGTCTACCGTGCTGACTCTGATTGTAATACCATGTATTTACACATCTTTCCATGCCGGTGATATGAAGAGGAAAAGAAAAAGAAAAAGACTTGCAAAACAATTGGTAAAAATCAGATAAGGTATATGAAAGCTGTTATGATAGTGTACAATCAGGCACACAGTGCCGAGGTACAGAATATTTTAGACAAATGTGATGTCAGAGGATTTACTAAATGGGAAGATGTCCAGGGAAGAGGAAGCAAGAGAGGAGAGCCACACTACTCCTCTCATGCCTGGCCTTCAAAGAATATGGCAACATTGACATTTGTAGATGAGGGCATCCTGCCCGAACTGTTGGCAAAGCTAAAAGCTCTTGATGAGAGGGCTGAAAAGCAGGGATTGAGGACATTCCTCTGGGAAGCAGAACAGGCCTGGTGACAATTTCTTTTGATAAGTTCATACATTGTGCTAAATTAGCACTCGGATACTTAATATAAACAATTATGGCAATTGCAGTAAATGATTCAAATTTCAATCAGATAGTGATAAATTCTGATAAACCCGTATTAGTTGATTTCTGGGCTACATGGTGCGGACCGTGCCGTATGGTTGCTCCGATAGTGGACGAACTGGCAACGGAATATGAGGGAAAAGCAGTTATCACTAAATGTGATGTTGATTCTAGTTCCGAGGTTCCTTTAAAATATGGAATACGAAATATCCCGACTATCCTTTTTTTCAAAAATGGAGAAATGAAGGATAAGATTGTGGGTGCAACCACAAAATCGGCGATAGTCGCAAAGATTAATGCATTAATGTAAAACTATCCATTATGAAAAAGTTATTTGTACTGTTCTTGGGTGTGCTTATATTCAGCACGTCATCCTATTCGCAGACCAGATTCGGGATAAAGGGGGGGCTTAACTTTACAAACATGTCTAATATATCATCTAATTTTAATCAGACATGGGAGAATCAAATAGGATACCAACTTGGTCTGGCTCTTCAATTCAAGGTTCCGATAATTGGCCTTGCCATTCAGCCGGAACTTATGTACTCTACTGTTAAGTCGACATTGAACAACAATGACGGGGAGCTGAACCTTGACTACATCACCCTGCCTGTCAACTTTCAATTGGGAGCAGATATGCTTTTCTTCAGACCTTTTATTGTTGCCAGTCCTTTTGTCTCTTATCTGATTAAGAGCAGCACAAGACTTGAGGATCAACCTCTGGATGATATTAACAGATTTGACTACGGAGTAGGCCTAGGTGTCGGAATCGACTTATGGAAACTTCAGATTATGGGCAAATACAACTGGGGTCTGGGTAAGCTGGAAAAAGCCGGAGACGAATGGGATCAGGCCGAAACATATAAGAATGCAACCCTTCAGGGATTTCAACTTTCGGTAGCCTTCCTGTTTTAAGTTAAGGAGATGTCCAGACGTATTTGTGTTTACTGCTCCTCCAGTGATGTTCTGGAAGATAGATATAAAGAGGTCGCCTACAGTTTTGCTGAGGCGGCCTCTTCGCATAACTGCACACTTGTGTGCGGAGGCAGCAGGAAAGGGCTCATGGGCGTTATGATAGACGCTTTTATAAACAAGGGGGGCATTGTTGAGGGTGTAATGCCGGATTTTATGAAAGAGCTGGAATTTCATCATCCGGACCTAAACAGCATAACATACGTCCCGACTATGAGTGAAAGAAAAAAACTTATGAGAGAGGGCACAGATGCGGTTATCGCTCTGCCGGGAGGTCTTGGCACTCTCGAGGAGTTTCTTGAGACATATACACTCAAGAGGCTTGGCCTATATTCGGGAGACGTTATTCTTCTGAATGTTTTCGGATTTTTCGAACCTCTTCTGGAGTTGTTTGAACATTTTGTGGATAATAAGGTTTTAAATACGAACTGGAAAACAGGATTAAAGATAGTGAACAGTGTAGAGGAGTTGATTGAGGCTATTGATAAATGCAGGCCCGAGATTTTATCTCCGATACACTATGCGCCGGAATAAAAAATAGAAAATGGATATTAGCAAGATCAACAGTGATATCAAAGATGATTTTCACAGATACAGGTCTCTGATGGAAAGCACTCTTGTTAGCGGAAGTGCTCTGTTGAACACAATTAACTCATATTTACTCCAGACAAGCGGAAAACAGCTGAGACCTCTTCTGGCAATACTTTCAGCCAAAGCTTGCGGAAGCGTGAATGACAATACCATTTCATGTGCTGCTGTTGCAGAGATGATACACACAGCAACCCTTTTGCATGATGATGTGGCAGACCAGTCAGACAAGAGAAGAGGTGTAAGGACAGTGCAGGCAGAATACAACCCTGCAGCATCAATATTGACCGGAGACTACTGGCTTTCCAAGGCAATGTCCATACTTGTCAGTCTGGATGATTCAAGAATAATGGGCTTCTACACAAAAACGGTTGAAGACCTCTCCGAGGGAGAACTTTTTCAAATGCAGAAGGCGAGCTCTCTTGATACTACGGAGTCTGATTATTACAGCATTATTTACAGTAAGACTGCCAGTCTGTTTGTAGGAACTGTCAAGAGTGCCGTTTACACTGTATGCAGGGATGAAAAAGTGCTGTCTGCGATGGAGGAGTATGCAAGACAACTAGGAATAGCTTTTCAGATAAGAGATGATATTTTTGACTATATGCCAGGTCTTAATACTGGTAAACCGGCCGGAGGTGATGTTGTTGAGAGAAAGCTCACCCTGCCACTTATCGCAGCGCTCAAAAGGGCTTCAGATGGAGAGCGGGAGAATTTGATTTCAATGCTCAAGAATAATGATACCGAAGAGGCTTTATTGATGAGTGAGGCTGTGCGTATGGTAGAGAAATATTCGGGGATAGAAATCGCACAAGAAGCACTCACCGAACGTTGCAAGAGAGCTGCGGAGGCTCTGTCGTTTATGGATGAATCCGATTACAAAAATGATTTAATCCAGCTTACAAGATATGTAGGTGAAAGGTCCTACTAGAAAAATTTTCCGGCTATCTCCTCCAACTCGGAGTAGAACTCCTGTCCGAAAGCAAATATAAGGGGCTCCTTTAAGAATTTGTAAACAGGTATTCCCTCTTTTTTCCCTAACACAAAAGCGTCCAGGCATATATGCCATTCGTGTAGGTTAAGGGCTGTCATGCCATTTGACAACTTGCTGACTCTTATGGGATATAGCCAGCACGAAATTGGTTTTCTCAGAGAGCACTCTCCGGCATTAAATGCCATCTCTATACCGCAGAAGCAGTTGTCATGCTTGTCAAACTGAGTGTAGACACACTCTTCACCATCTATGAGCGGTGTTACGGTATCTCCGTCTGAATCAATAATAAAGGGACCCGACTCCTTAATGGAGCGGATCCCTTCTGGTCTTAGATGTTTAGAAATTGATGACATCTCTCCGGCAATCAATTTGCACTCGTCCTCTTCCAGGGGAGCTCCGCTGTCACCTATGATGCAGCATGCCCCGTGACACTTTTGATAATCGCAGCAAAACTTTTCTGTTATGATTGCTGATGATACAAGGATGTTTCCAATTGCAATTACCGGATAATTCGTCATACTATTTCTTGGTGCCGTTCATAATAATCTCCATCTGATTGCCCTGTGTAAGGGTGCTCTTAATGAAGCTGTTCACTTTTTCAGGAGTCATGTTTTTAAGTGCAGGCTCATAAGTTGTGTGCATATCCTTGCCAAGCAGGAAGCGGTTTGTAAGTACCGACAACCAGTAGTTATTTTCCCTCAGATTTTGAGTGTAGCTCTTTTGCATATACTCTACAACCTTAGAGAAATCTGTCTTATCAATACCGTTTGACATTACGTTGTCAATCTCTTTCGCTGCCCTTGCAAGAAGCCTGTCCTTAATAGCCACGTCTGTGTCGAAAGCATATAGGAACATGAAATAATCTTCAGGATAGTAGTTTACAGACATATTAACGCCAACGCCGTATGTTCCGCCCTCATCCTCACGTATAGATCTTGTAAACACCTGGTCAAATATCTGTTTTGTGATATCGGCCATAATCCTGTTTTCAACATTAAATACGGTTTTGCCGGAATAAATCTTGTAAACAGATGACTTAGGTGTCTGCATATCTTTCTCGAAATGTTTTACTATATTACCTTTAGCCGGGGTGTTCTTGAGGTTTTTCCAATCCTCTTTCTTTGACTTGTTTGCAGGTAAAGATCCAATGTATGTCTCAACAAGCGGTTTGGCTGAAGCCGGATCTATATTGCCCACAAATACAAATGTGAAGTCGGCTGCATTAGAGAAGCGTTCTTTAACAATACTGAGTGCCTTTGCATAATCCAGCTTGTCGACATCCTGTAAAGTCAGTCTGTTGGTGTAAGGATTGTTGCTGAACAGTGTAGATGTCAAGGTATCCTGAAGAGCCATCATAGGCTCGGCCTCCATATTCTGGAGCTGTGCTTTTGTTCTTGTTATAAATGAATTGTACGCCTCATCATCTTTCCTGATATCTGTAAAGGTGAGATAAAGAAGTTGCATGAATGTCTCCAGATCTTTAGGAGAAGCTGAGCCGCCAATCTTCTCAACATTTGTCCCGATATTAGGATTAATGCTGACATTCTTACCTGCCAGTCGTTTCCTCAAATCCACCGCGCTGAACTTGCCGAGACCACCGAGATTGGCAACATCGTTTAGAATCTTTGTATTCAATACATCTTCCGGAGCTGTAAGGGAGTAACCGCCACGACTTGAGGCTGTAAAAACTATTTGATCCTCTTTGAAATCAGTTTTCTTGAGTACTACAGTTGCTCCGTTAGATAATGTCCATACAACGGCACCGGTAATTGGCTCGGTGGTCTCCTTAACAACTTTTCCTGCTTTAGGTGCCACAGGTACAAGAGGCTCATTTGAAACGGTCTCCTTGTATGCCTCTACTGAGTCTTTAAGGGCACTCTCATAAAGGTCACGCATCTCCTCTTTTGTAGGAACCTTCAACCCCTCTTTCTGAGGCATCATTGTGAACATCACAACATTCTCACGGGTCGGGAGAGATTTTGCGTATGTGTTAACCTGGTCTATGGTTATCGCCGGTGCTATCTGCTGCATCATGGTGTATTCCATCTCAATGCCGGGAATTGCCTCACCTGTAAGGAAATGGTTTACAATATTATTTACATAAAACTCATTTTTCTGTGTCTCGCGTTCCTTGTAAATCTTCTCCATCCTGCTGGTGTAGTTGGCACGTGCCCTTTCATATTCTGAAGCTGTAAAACCGAATTGCCTTACTCTCTCAGCCTCATTTATTATTGTTCTGACAGCTCTGTCAAGTTGCCCTTCCCTTGCCACAACATTTAGCATAAAAGCATCCTTGGTCTGAGCTATGAAAAAGTTGCCATATTCGGCACCTGCTCCTGCAAAAGGAGGGTCTGCCTTCTGAGATAGCTCGGAAAGACGGGAGTTCATCATCGAAACAACCATATTGTTCATATAATCTATTGCCAGTTGAGCAACTGTAGGGCGAAGTTCCTGAGGTACCACGTCATGTTTGTACATAAGATAGAATTCAGTAGATGTCGATTCCGGATCAGTTGCAATCGATATAATAGGGTCGGTGTTGTTCTCTATGGCGAACTGTGTCCTTTCTGCCGGGTCATTTTTCTTAGGAACAGAGCTGAACAGAGACTTGATCTGGTTTTCTACGGCTGCAGGATCTATATCTCCAACCACTACGATTCCCTGAAGATCAGGTCTGTACCATTTGTTGTAATAATCACGTATATCTTTGTAGGTGAAATTATTGATAACATCAAGAAGACCTATTGGCAGCCTTACCCCATATCTATTACCCGGATAAATCTCAGGAAGAATCTTCTCATACATTCTCAGGGTAGCACTACTTCTTGTCCTTAACTCTTCCCTTATAACACCACGTTCGTTGTCAATATCCTCGTCTTTTAGTGATATGGCACAAGACCAGTCATACAGAATAAGCAGACAAGAGTCTATAATTCCCTGCCTTTTTACAGGGACATTGGATATGTTATAGACAGTCTGGTCAATTGATGTGTATGCGTTCAGATTCTCGCCAAACTTAACACCGATTTTTTCGAGATAAGAGATTATCCCATTGCCGGGAAAATTCTTTGAGCCGTTGAAACACATGTGTTCCAGGAAGTGTGCAAGACCTCTCTGACTCTCCTCTTCTAGAATGGAACCAACTTTTTGTACAATGTAGAATTCTGCCTGACCTTTAGGTTCAGAATTCTTGACCACGAAATAGGTAAGGCCATTGTCAAGCTTACCTGTTCTTACCTTTGGATCCAAAGGCAGGGTCTGCGGCATCTGTGCAGATGCAAGCAATGTCATTGCCAGGGCTACCGCCAGGGTGAAAATTTTTTTCATTTTTGTGAATTGGTTTTTTTTAATCTAGTCTAGTCAAGGCAAATATAGGGATAATTTTGCATCCTATTTGCCTTTTTATTATTTTTGCAATTACCGCATACTTTCAAATTAATACTTTTACAATTTTAAAATAGATCAAAATGAAAAAAATCAGGACATTTTTCGCAGTTTGTGTATTATCTATCTTCTCTTTTGCTACAATGAACGGGCAAGATATAGCTGCTGCAATGGAAACATACAATGCAGGTGCTACCGCATTGAATGCAAGTAATTACACATTGGCAATCGAGTCATTCAACAAGGCGATCAAGATGTTCGAATCCTTGGGCGAACTGGATGAACAGGGCACTTCTACACTTAAATCCTGCAAGGAGGTATTGCCTCAGATCTATCTGAGATATGGCAAAGAGCTGGCAGCAAAGAAGGAATATGGCAATGCAATAGCTCAGCTTGATAAAGCCGTAGAGATTGCAAAGACATATATTAACCCTGAAGTTGGCAAAGAGGCAGGAGAATTAATTCCGCAACTCGTGATGGCAGAGGCTAATGATAATCTGAATCTTGGTCTTTTTAACGAGGCTATTGCCGGTTACAACAAAGCACTCACATATAATCCAAACGATTCTGATGCATATCTTAGAATAGGAATGGCACAGACAAAGCTTAACAATGAGGATGCTGCTGTCGCAGCCCTTACAAAAGCGATAGAGCTCGGAGAGAAACAAGATGCATCAAAACTTCTCTCTACTATGTACTTGAAGAAAGCTGCCAATGCATTCTCTGCAAAGAACAATGCTGAGGCATTTGCTATGGCAAAGAAGTCAAATCAGTACTTCGAAACCGTACAGGGCAACCAGATATTGGGTCTTTCTGCAATGCAGCTTAAGAAATATGATGATGCAATACCTGCTCTTGAGGCATATCTTGCACAGGGTGACAATATAAAGAATAAGACATCATATCTGTTCAACCTTGCTGCCGCTTATGAGGCAAAAGGCAACAATGCAAAAGCCTGCGGTTATTACAAACAGGTGGTTTCGGATCCTAAATACAAAGCTGCCGTTGAATATAAAATCAACAACGTGCTTAAGTGCAAGTAAAAAAATTAGAGCTTCTTGCTCCTGCTAAAAATAGGGACATCGGCATTGCAGCGGTAAACTGTGGTGCCGATGCTCTCTATATTGCCGGTCCGTCATTCGGTGCAAGGGAGTCTGCCTCTAATCCCATTGAGGAGGTAGAGGCGCTCTGTAGATACGCTCACAAATATGGTGTCAAGGTCTATCTGACCCTAAATACAATCCTGTATGACATCGAGTTTGAAAGGGCATTGAAGATGGCTCATGATGCATACAATGCAGGGTGTGATGCGCTGATTATTCAGGATCTTGGTTTGTTGAATGCAGATCTTCCCCCGATACAACTTTTTGCATCAACACAGACAAACAACAGGAAGGCAGAACAGGTATCAATGCTTGAGTCGTTGGGCTTCAGCCGGGTAATCCTGGCCAGAGAGCTCTCTCTTAAACAAATTAAGGATATAAGAGCAAAAACCACCGTCGATATTGAAACATTCATTCACGGAGCCCTCTGTGTCTCTTACAGTGGTCAGTGCTATCTAAGCAGCCATATAACAGGCAGAAGTGCCAACAGAGGCGAGTGTGCCCAACCATGTCGTTCCAATTATAACCTCCTTGACGGAAATGGCAGGATTCTGGTAAAGAACAGGCCACTCCTGTCTCTTAAGGATTTGAATCTGAGCAGCCATATTAATGAATTGGTGGAGGCCGGCGTAACTTCTTTTAAAATAGAGGGTAGATTGAAGAATGCCTCTTACATAAAAAACATAGTCAAATATTACAGGGAGGTTCTTGATAATATTATAGAAAACGAAACGCTCAGCACAGAGAACACTCTGTTTATGCAGTCATCTTACGGAAAGCTGTACGGAGGCTTTACACCAAGGCCGGAACTGACATTCAACAGAGGATACACTGAACTTTTTATCGAGGGCAACAGGGTGAGATGGCAAAGTGGAGAGAGTGCAAAAAATAAGGGAGAGTATATAGGAAAGGTGGTCAACATTAAAGAGAGGAGGGGAGCTAATTTCACATTTGAATATAACTCAAAGGTTCTGTTGGAGAATGGAGACGGTCTCTGCTTTGTAACACCGTCCGGAGAGGTTTTGGGAACAAGGGCGAATGTCGTCTCAGGCAATGTCGTGACCATAAATGGGACAGAGGGTGTACCTGCAGGCTCCGAAATATACAGAAACTTCAATAACAGTTTTGAAAAAGAGCTTGAGTGCAACATGCCTGACAGGTTATTGAAGGTTTGGGTTGATTTCATATATCAGGATGGGGTATGCCGTCTGGAGGGGGAGTGTGAAGATGGGGAAAAATGCAGTGTTGTTATAGGAGGTGAATTCGGAATCGCAGAGAAACAGGAGCGTTCAAGGGAAAGCATAAAAGCGCAGCTCGGTAAAATATCAGATATATACACTTTTGAAGTTCGGGAGATAAAAGCGGATTTGCTGCCTTTCTTCCCGATATCTGTTTTAAATAATGCCAGGAGAGCTCTTGCCGGGGAGTTGAACGGGAAAAGAGGGGAGAGGATTGAGACGGAAAGAACAGAGGCCGGTAAAGAGGCATCTCTTTTACGAAGAAAGGCAGATCGCAGGATTTGTGTGCCTGAGGAGCTGGATTATAGATACAATATATCCAACAGTTTTTCAGAAGAGCTCTATAAAGCTCTCGGAGCCCGGTCTGCAGATAAGGCTTATGAGATATCCGGACCCTCATCTGTCGAATTGATGCGGTGTAAATACTGTATTCGTCATGAACTTGGAATATGTCTCAAAGATGAGGAGGGGAAAAAAACTGCCGGCCCGCTTTTCCTCGAAAATAACGGAAAAAAGTATAGACTGCAGTTCGATTGTAAAAATTGTGAAATGGTTATCTTTGGCTAAAATAATATAATGAGATTTTCAGATATTATAGGGCATGAAAAGTTGAAGCAGCAGCTTATAAAGCTTTCAAATGAAGGCAGAGTAAGCCATGCTGTGCTTTTCTGCGAGGAGCCGGGTTATGGGGCTTTAGCTCTCGCGCTTGCCTTTGCTCAATATAACTCTTGCCCTCACAAAAACGAAGAGGATTCCTGCGGTACATGCCCTACATGTAACAAATTCCGGAAGATGATCCACCCCGATCTCCATTTCGCTGTTCCGGTCAGTGCCACAAAAAAGATTACTGCTGACAAGAAGCCGGTTACGGACATGTTCATCGATGAGTGGAGGAGGGTAGTGTCGGCAAACCCTGAAATTTCCGAGCAGGAGTGGTATGATACCATAGGGATCGATAATAAACAGGGTATCATTGGTGTCAATGAGGCCGGGCAGATATTGAAAAAGCTCAATTTCCGCGCTTTTGAGGGGGGAGACAAGTACATGATAATCTGGTTGCCTGAGAGAATGAATCAGGAGGCGGCAAATAAACTTCTTAAACTTATTGAGGAGCCGCCTGCAGGGACCTATATCTTTATGGTGACACAAGCCCCGGAAAGGATAATCACAACTATTCTCTCAAGATGTCAGATTGTAAGAGTCATGCCTATTGAGCAGGAGATTCTGGCCAGACATCTTGAGGAGGAGTCAGGGCTCTCTGCCGAGGATGCACTCCTTTGGTCAAAGATATCAAGCGGCAGCCTTAGCCGGGCCCGGGATATGATTAGTTCAGACATAGAGGCAGGTGAAGACCATGAGATACTAATCAAGCTGTTGGATGCCTGCTCTTCAAAGGATATGACCAGGGTTATCCAGGTGTGGGAGCGGCTTGCAACATTTAACAGAGAAAAGCAAAAGGATTTCTGCTATTATGCTTTGGAATTCCTGAGGGAGTTGTATATAACCAGCCTCGGTTTGACTGAAATTGCAAACATACCGCTTCACAGGCGTGATGTTGTTGCAACCTGGGTAAAAAAGATAAAACCTTCATTTTACCAGAAAAGCTATGATGTTTTGAACAACGCATTGAAAGACATTGAGAGAAATGTTAATTCCAAGTATATTTTTGCAGATGTGAGTAATCGCTTTTTTCTATCTTTGTAGTTATTATTATGAAAGATCAAGAAATTATAAATGATTGTTCGAGGGGTTGCAAGACCTGGAAGGATCAGGACGAAGAGATCAAAGTCCGCTACAGCAAGGGATGCTGTAAGCTGAGCGTCTTTGATTGGCTTCAGGGAATCACAGACGAGCAGGCAAAGGATCTGTACGAGGTCCGCTTTAAGAATACCAGAAAATCTTACTATAAAAACACCTCTGGTCAACAGATAGAGGTTGGGGATATCGTAACCGTTGAGGCAACAAACGGCCACGATGTGGGTATAGTGACACTTTCAGGGCCTGTTATACTTGCGCAGCTAAGGCGCAACAATATAGAATCCGGTAAATTCGAGTTCAAGAAGATATACCGTAAAGCAAAGGGCCTCGACATAGAGCGGTGGCAGGAAGCGATATCCAGAGAGCACAAGACAATGATTCGCTCGAGACAGATAGCTGCATCTCTCGGATTAAGCATGAAGATTGGTGATGTCGAATTCCAGGGAGATGGCACAAAGGCTATCTTCTATTATATCGCAGATGAGAGGGTTGACTTCAGGCAGCTTATCCGTCTGTTTGCAGATGAGTTTAAGATCAGGATAGAGATGCGCCAGATAGGGGCAAGACAAGAGGCCGGACTTATAGGGGGTATTGGTGTCTGCGGACAGGAACTTTGCTGTGCAAGGTTTATGTCTGATTTTCAGTCCATAACCACGCAGGCAGCCAGATGTCAGGACTTGTCTCTTAATCCTCAGAAACTTGCGGGTCAGTGCAGTAAGCTTAAGTGCTGCATCAATTATGAGGCGGCTGTTTATATCGATGCTCACTCTACAATGCCGGTGGTAAAAGCGCCGCTTGATACTGATGAGGGGCCGGCATTCCTTGTTAAGACAGACGTCCTGAAAGGGGTAATGTGGTTCTCTTATGAGCAGAACAGCATGGCGGGAATGTTCCCTGTTACTTTCGAGTGTGTGAGAGAGATCCTGAAACAAAACCGTAAGGGTGTCAAGGTTCCCGATCTAAGACCGGACAAAGAGGCCGGGCCTGAATTCAAGAGTGCTGTCGGAGAGGGGAGTATCTCAAGGTTTGATGAGGAGAAGAGAGGGAATAGCAATAACCACAAAAAGAAAAAGAAGCAATCTCCTAAAAAAGGCAATGAGAATTAAGGACAAAGTGCTCTTATTGACTCTGGTCTCGGTCATTCTATGCTCCTGTTCAACCGATAAACCTGAACCGAGTGTACAGTGGTTCCGTCTTATCAACAGGAATGTCGGGAAAACCTACAATATCGATTTTAGCTTAAGGGTATCAAGAGCATATAAAGGGCATGAACTGCCGCTCAGGCTGGAGATTCTCTCCCCGGAAGGGAAAAGGTATGTTGACACATTGAGGATACCGGTTAACAGAGAGACTCACAATCACACAGTAAACATAATTCCAAGCGGAGTCTGGAATGACATAATCTGGCACTACAGAAAGGATGTCTCTTTCCCGGAAACGGGGAAATGGCTGTTTGCCGTTCATTATATAGACCCGGAGAAGAAAAAAGGAAAGGTAGAGGAATTAGAAATGAGGATAAAATAAGAATGGGAAAGGATAAATTAAAGAGATTCGCCGAGAATGAGACTTTCGGCAACCTGTATCAACCTGATTTCGATGAGGTGTTCAGAAGGGAGTACAGGCTGAAGGGTAAATGGAAGGAGGAGGTATTTAAAAACCAGAACCCGATAGTGCTTGAGCTGGGTTGCGGAAGAGGTGAGTATACTGTTGAGATGGCCAGGAGAAATCCTCATATAAACTATATGGGTATAGATATTAAAGGGGCAAGATTGTGGAGAGGAGCCAAGAGTGCCATTGAGGAGAAACTGGACAATGTGGCCTTTGTCCGTTGCAGGATTGAGTTTATTGAGAATCTGTTTGACAAGGATGAGATCTCTTCAATCTGGATAACATTTGCTGACCCTCAGATAAACAGAGAAAACAAAAGGCTCACAGGTCCGGTATTTCTGGAGAGATACAAAAAATTCCTTGAGCCCGGAGGAGTAATTCACCTCAAGACTGACAGCAGTTTCCTGCATGAATACACTCTTGAGCTTGCAAAGGAGTGCAAATACGAGATTATTGAGGCGAATAGTGATATTTACGGGACAGGGCGTGCTGAAGGAGTCCTCACAATAAGGACACATTATGAGGAGCATTTTCTGTCGCAGGGTTTTCCGATAACCTACATGGCTTTCCGGATTACTCAGAAGCCTCTCTGGTAGCGTACTCTATTGATCTTGCAAGTCTGAACACATCTTTTCTCATGCCGTCAAGGACAATTGGATTGTCAGTGAAATCAACGACGATTGTGTCTTCATACATCCTGAACATGCGGGTGACAGGGGACTTATGCCTGAAGGTGATGGTGTTGGCGCTCTCGGCAACTATAATGTAGTTGCTGTTTTCAAATACCTTCAATACTTTATCCCTCTCCTCGGCGAACGGCCTGTTGAGGTATGCACGTTTTTTAATGAAACTGACAAGCGGATAAGCAAAAGAGATAACAATGAAAAAGATCAGAAGCTGTGTGCCTGTACCGGCTCTGAAAAGACTTTCGTAATTAAACTCTTTTTGTCCGGATGTAAGGGCAAATATGGTAATGATAAGAAAAAATACGATTGCCATATATACCAGGTATTTAACCACTCTTATCAAGTACTTTTTGAAATCAAAGCCACTTTTCATAATTGTTTAGATTTAAGAAACGATAACATTATCAACGCAAAGCTAAATAAAAATCTTAAATTTGTTTGTTATTAAGAATAAATAAAGTCAGAGACATGGAAAACGAGAAAAAATTAAAAAATCTGGTTATTGTTCTAGCAGTAGTTGCTGTTTTACTTGCTGCATTTCTTGCTTATATCTGGATTGACAGGAGTAAAATGGTAGGAGACCTGACTATTGAAAAGGAACAATTGACAGAGCAGACAGAAATGCTTAAGGAGGAGTATGCAACGCTGACTACTAATAATGACAGCCTTAACGTACAGCTATCCAGAGAGCGGGAGAAGGTTGACCAACTTATAGAGAGAGTCAAGAAAACTGAGGCTACCAACAGGTATAAAATCCGTCAGTATGAAAAAGAGCTCGGCACACTGAGGAGTATAATGAGAAGTTATATTGTACAGATTGATTCGTTGAACACTCTCAATACACATCTGAGAAAAGAGACAGCTGCCGCAAAGGATGAGGTGAAGCAGACCAAGCAGAAGTATGAGGAGCTGCAGACTACTACAGATGAATATGCGCGTCAGGTACAGAAAGGGTCGGTCCTTAAGGGAAGAGGCATAAATATGATTGCCATCACAGCTTCAAACAAGGAGACAGACAGAAGCAGCCGTGCAGTTAAACTAAAAACCTGCCTCAATCTTGTTGAGAATACAATTGCCGCCAAAGGGCCAAGGAAAGTTTATATAAGAGTTAAGGGGCCGGACGGAATCCTAATGACAGGAGCAAGTCAGCAGATTTTCAATACCAGCGGGGACCAGATGATATACTCGGCTGTTCGTGAGGTTGACTATCAGGGAGCTGAGCTGGAAGTTTGCATATACTTTGCCAATAATGCCCCTTATGTAAAAGGTGTCTACAATGTGGACGTTTACACCGAAGAGGGTAAACTCGGGTCGGCAGACCTGTTGCTGAGATAGTTTGGCCGGAATTTACATACACGTTCCGTTTTGTTCACGGTTTTGCAATTACTGTGATTTTTACTCGGTAAAGCAGACCGGACGAATAGGTGCTTACATAGAATCTCTCCTTTGTGAAATAGAGCAAAGGAGAGATTTCTTTATTAAGTGTAATGTCACTCCGGCGACTCTCTACATTGGAGGAGGAACGCCTTCGCTGTTGTCTCCGGATCAGATTTCGCTCATCACAGAGAAGATTTGCAGCTGCTTCGGTATCTCCTCCGTGGACCACTTCCGGGAATTTACGGTAGAGGTCAATCCGGACGATGTTAATAAGGATTATCTGTTGCGTCTGTCTTCAATTGGTGTGAAAAGGCTCAGTATGGGCATTCAGTCTTTTGATGATGAGGACCTGTACTGGATGAACAGGCGCCACGACTCTGCTATGGCCAGGGAGGCCTATTATATTGCAAGGGAGTGCGGATTTGCGAATATAAGCCTTGATCTTATTTTCGGTTATAGTTTATTGTCGGAAGAGAAGTGGGTCAGAAATATAGAGACATTGCTCTCTCTGAGGCCGGAGCATATATCTTCATATCAGTTGGGGATTGAGAAAAACACAAAACTTGGAGCTCAATTTGCAAGGGGGGAGTATTCTCCTTTGTCTGATGAACAGAGCTACTTACAATACTCAACTCTTCAGGGAATGCTGTCAGATGCAGGTTACAGGCAATACGAAATCTCAAATTTTGCATTGCCCGGGTTTGAGGCAATACACAACAGCTCTTACTGGGATTACTCTCCCTATCTGGGTTTGGGCCCCTCCGCCCACTCCTTTGACGGAGATACAAGAAGCTGGAATTGTGCAAGTATCATTAAGTACACAAATTCCCTGCAAAACGGGAAGAGGTGTTTTCAGAGCGAGCGACTGACATCCGGAGACAAATTCAACGAGAGAGTGATGCTCTCATTGCGGCGTGTGGAGGGTCTCGACATAAAATCCCTTAAGGAGTTGTCTCTGATGGATGATTATGCATCCTTTACAAAACAGTTGAAAGATTTGTTGAGGCAAGGTCTTGTTGTTGAGGAGGGAGACAAAATAATAATCCCGTCTGACAAACTTTTCATATCAGACGGGATTATAAGGGATCTATTTATCTAATCAGCATATTCCGTTTGCCCTGCAGTATGCTGTAACAGCTATTACTGCAAATCCGAGGAAAATGAATGTTGCGTATACATAAGCGACAGCTTTCCATCTGTTGAGCCATTTCGAGTTATTCATACCTACAGTCTGGAAAGCACTCCAGAAGCCGTGTGTAAGATGGAACCAAAGAGCTCCGAACCATACAAGATATAATATAACTATTGCAATATTCCCAAATGTAAGTTCCATAAGAGCGTTTACATTCTCTGCCTCTCCGCCTGTAAGTTCGGGAAGTTGCATCTTTGCCCAGAAGTGTGTAAGGTGGAAAGTAAGGAATCCTAACACGATAATTCCCAGAACAAGCATGTTCTTTGATGCCCAGGAGTCTGCCTTGCCTTTGTGGGTCACTGCATACCTCTCTCTTCCGCGAGCCTTGAGGTTTGTAAGTGTAAGGAAGAAGGCATAGATTATATGTATAATGAA
Organism: Bacteroidales bacterium CF; assembly: GCA_000473305.1. GTDB lineage: Bacteria > Bacteroidota > Bacteroidia > Bacteroidales > UBA932 > Bact-08. The sequence goes on from CP006772.1 coordinate 128,384, forward strand.
ACCGGCTGCAAGAACAGGTACCATAGCAACTACTACCGGTGAACCCATAATCATTATTATTGTGTCGAACGACTCAGGACCAAGGATATAGGCTGAGTTTGCAAAGAGGTGGACCAATAAGAATAAAATAAGAAAAAGTCCGGTGATGCTCATTATGAGTTTCTTTCCGATCGAGGATGTAAAAATGTTTCCCATGTTACTATGATTTAATTTTTCGCTCTTTTAAAGTGGCTGCAAAGATAAGTCCTTGCTTGGTAATTTCATAATATTTAGCTACTTTTGTTAAGTTCAGTTAGTGTAATTAATGCTTTTAACACTTAATAATTAATGAAATACAAACGAGTCTTGCTGAAATTAAGCGGAGAGAGTATCGGCGGCGGGCAAGGAACAGGTATTGATGAAAATATACTCGCCCAATATGCAAAAGATATTCACGAGATAGTCTCTTCCGGAGTAGAGGTTGCGATTGTAATCGGCGGAGGTAACATATTCAGAGGCCTTTCAGGAGTTGGTAAGGGCTTTGACAGAGTCAGGGGCGATCAAATGGGAATGCTTGCAACAATAATAAACAGCATAGCCTTATCTATGGCAATCAAATCTGAGGGTACACCGGCGGAGGTTTATACATCTACACCGGCAGAGCCTTACGGAATATATTACAATAGGGACAAAGCCGTGAAAATGATGCAGAGCGGAGGAGTTGCCATCATCGCAGGCGGCACCGGGAATCCTTTTTTTACAACAGATTCGGCTTCAGCACTTAGAGCAGCTGAGATTGGGGCAGATGCGCTGCTTAAGGGTACAAGGGTTGACGGGGTCTATACTGCAGATCCGGAAAAAGATCGCAATGCGGTGAAGTATAATTCACTTACCTTTGATGAGGCATTGGATAAAAACCTGCGTATCATGGACCTCACAGCTTTCACACTTTGCAAGGAGAATAAGATACCAATTGTTGTATTTGATGTAAATACAAAGGGAAACCTCTTCAAGATCGTCAAAGGAGAGGAGATTGGTACAATTGTTTCAGACAAATAAACGAATTCTAATCATAATAAAATGGATATCAGTAAACAAAAAGAGGTTATTACAGCAGCCAAGGACAAAATGAGCAAGGCTATTTTTCACCTGGAAGAGGAACTAAAGACCTACAGGGCCGGAAAGGCTAATCCTGCCGTTTTCCACAATATCATGGTAGATTATTACGGCAATCCGACACCTATTCCCCAGGTAGCAAGTATCACTACTCCTGACGCAAAGACTATGCTAATTCAGCCATGGGACAAAAAAATGATCCCGGCCATAGAAAAAGCGATCATGGTGGCAAATCTCGGCTTCACTCCACAGAATAATGGCGAGCACGTAAGGATAAATGTTCCGCCTCTCACAGAAGAGCGTAGAAAAGATCTTGTAAAGAAGGTGAAACAAGAGGGTGAGAACGCAAAGATCAGTATCCGTAACGCCCGTAGGGATGGAGTTGACTTGTTGAAGAAATATCAGAAAGATGGACTTCCTGAAGATCTCGTTAAAGATGGAGAGACTGTCCTGCAAAAGGATACAGATAACTTCAATAAAAAGGTTGACGAGATACTTGCTCTGAAAGAAAAAGAGATAATGACTGTATAAAGATGTTTATCAAGGGATTCAAGGCTGCATTATGCAGCCTTTTTTGCAAAGCGGTAGTAGTTGCTTTTATCGTAACATCCTGCAAAACCGCACAGATAGAGGGTCCGCAGGAGTCGTACCTTCCTTCAGGGTTATCTCCTGCAATGTCTGAGTTTCCTTTGCAGGTAGAGCTCGATGTGAAAAAGCTGGAGAGTGCTGTCAACAGTAAAATGAACGGCTTATTGTATCAGGGAGACAATATATCGGGGGAGGATCTCTCTGTAAAGATATGGAAAGGGGGACAGTTCATGTTCTTTATCACCAACAATGAGATAACCTACAAAGTTCCGTTAAAGATCTGGTGCAGGTTCGGCTGGAAAATGGAGAAGTTCGGGGTGACTCTCTCTGATCACTACGAGGCTGCAGGAACGATATCCCTTGTATACAAGACCACTGTTAATATCGATCAGAACTGGAATCTGGTTTCAAAGACAATATCTTCCGGCTATAACTGGCTGGAGAAGCCTAAGGTCAAGGCAGTCGGTGTCACAATCCCGGTTACACCGGTAGTCAATCTGGCTTTGTCATACTTCCAGGGGACAATCAGCGAACAGATAGACAAGGTGCTTTATGAGAGTGTTCCATTGAAGAGCTATGTGCAAACAGCCTGGGACGAGATGCAGAAGCCATATCTATTGAGTGATTCAAGCAACTTATGGTTAAAGATTACTCCCAAGGAGCTGTATCTGTCACCTTTTACCACAACCGGAAATAAGTTGAATCTAACAGTTGCTTTTTATGCACAACTCGAATCCCTTTTCGGGGCACAGCCTGCAGTTTCAGAGAAAATCCCGCTGCCCCAGCTTAAAACCATACAGAGACAGCCGCAGCAGTTCAATATTAATATTGCCGCGGACGTGACATTTGCAAAAATGGCCGAGATGGCTAAAGGGCAGTTGCTGGGAAAGAGTTTTACCGAAGCCGGTAAAACGGTTAAAATAGACAACCTTTCAATATACAGCAGTGCCGGAAGGGCTGTCGTGGTTGCAGATGTAAGCGGATCTTACAAGGGAAGAGTGTTTTTCACAGGTAAGCCTGTCTACAATCCGGAAAAAAGAACTCTCGAGATAGCCGAACCTGAGTTTGATATCAAGACCAGGAATGCACTTCTCAAATCTGCCAACTGGCTTATGCACGGGATGATACTGAAAAAAATTGCTCCTATGCTGACCTACCCTTTAGATGAAAGTCTGAATATGGCTAAAAAGGAGGCAAATGATATGATAAAAAGCTACGAGGTGTACAAAGGGGTCCATATAGCAGGTGCTTTGGACTCGTTAAGTGTCACCAGTGTGGATATGATTCCCGGAGCAGTAAGGATTGGTGCTAATGTAAAAGGAAACGTTGCCCTGAAGGTTGACGACCTGAAGTTTTAAAACAACTTATTGTTGATGCTTTAGCCTGAGAAAAGTTACATCCCATATATGGGTCTCCTTATAGAAACGGGTTCCTTTGCGGCGGCGGTTGCCGTCATAATGCCCCACATATTTTATATCCAGTTTATCGGCGATATTAGCAGGAAGCAAGGTGTCCGCCATTCCGTGAGTAAGTATTACACATGGTAAGGCATTGAAGACCGCCGCCGAATCCTTTATGTCAAGTGGCCGGATTGTTCTGTGTGCATCATAGACCTGCTCAATTCTCAGCTCTTTTCCCGAATCATGATAGAACTGAATATTCGTGAGTTCCGGCATCTCCCGGGTCTTGCCTAGTCCGTTAAAGTCGGGATTGTTTATAATACCTGATATGGACGGCATCATAAATAGTATGATAAATGAAAACATAACAGAGACTCCGTAGATAAACCTCACAGGGTTTGGCTTGATGCATGAGTTAATCACCAGGAAGAGTCCGAGAGCGAAGGAAAAGGCGGTAATTGCAACAAATGCAGGAACAGTCATGTCCGACTTGTATGGAGCCCCGTCGCGGAAAAGAAAGATATAAACCAGAACAGGTATGGCGAATGAGATAATGCTAAGTGGTATTGTGTTTATATAATATATCCATCTTCTGAATCCGTTTTTTTCAGAGATATTTTCTGTCCAATAACGGACTATATGCCCCATGGCAAGAGCTGCAGGAATAAGCATAGGTAAGAGATATCTCGTTTTCTTCTCAGGGAGCAGGGAGAGTGTAATAACTATGAGAACCATCCACAACAGGGCAAAGGTATACTCCTTAGGGTTTGACAATCTTTTTCTCCAGTAACCGACAAAAAGAGTTGTAAGGCAAAGTATAACCCAGATTCCTGCTTCAAGCGGAAAGCCATAATAGTAATACCAGGGTCTTGTATTGTAGTTTGTCCAGTTTTGTGACTCTTTGCCGACAGTTTTCAGAAGGTCTCCCGGATTTTCCAGATAAATGTAGAGATACCACCATCCACCAACTATTAAGGCTATACCAATCAGCAATAAGATTCCCGGCCACTTCCCTTTCAGACTTACCTTGTATATAATCAGATAGGCAATTATAAACGGCAGCAAGAGGGAGAAAAGGCTCACCGGTCCCTTACTCATAAAAGACAAACCTGTGAAGAGTCCGGATATAATAAACGGCCATATAGAGTGGTTCCCCCCTTTTAATGCTTTTAATAGAAAAAATATTGCACCTAACATGAATGAGTGGCAGTAAATGTCCCAGGTTGCCGTCCTTCCCATAAGTATGATATTATAGGAGGTGCATATCAGCAGAGTCACTGTCATTGCATATTTTCTGTCTGATGTCAGCTCAAACGCAATCAAATAGAGCATTATCACAAGAAATGCAGCGGCAGTTGCGGCCATACAGCGCTGTGCTGCAATGTTGTCCGGAGAGAGAATCTCTACAGTCGCTGCAAGCCATGTCGGCAGAGGTGGTTTCTGAAGCCGGGTGACCCCGTTCATTGTCGGGATCAGCCAGTTGCCGTCGTAAACCATCTCCCGGGCTGTCACAATATTTCTGGATTCCATGATGTCTGTGTTCAGATAGCCGTTGTTTACGAAAAACGTACACAAACAAAGGAGTAATAAAATTATACCATGCCGGGCTCTTTTCATGGTTGACTCAAATTTAATAATTTGACACCTTGAATGTATAACTCTTTTGAAGAAAATAGCTTACAAAAACAGTTATCACAGAGACAATCATGTTTGATATCGAAGGGAAGATATTCATCAGGTCCACAAATAGCTTCAAACCGAAATAATTAATCAGGATATTGACCCCGTATACGATCAGATATCTGAATAACTGCCTGTGTCCCCTTAGGTCGGATTCGCTGAATGTTACATACTTCTGCAGCAGGAATCCACTCAAGAGTGTTATCGGAAACTTTATTGCAAAGGATGCTATATGGGAGCTGAGTGTAAAGATTCCGAGATGCAGCATCTGCTGCTGAAGAATGAAGTTGTAGATCAAAAAATACAGAACCCAGTCAAAAACAAGATTTGCCACGCCGGTTACTCCATACCTGAAGAACTGAAGTGGCATATATCTTTTGAAAATGGGATAAAAGAGGTCTATGAACTCTCTTATCCATAATCCTGTTGTCTCCAGGATATTTTCAATCTCTTTTTTGAATTTCATCCTACCAGTCGGGGAGTGTTTAACTCTCCAAAGATAGATTTTATTCTTTAATGAATGATGTCTTGAGTTTTAATATTTCAACGGCACTTCTCGGGATATTCATGTTGCTTTCGTTGTACTCAATGCTGTTGTCACTTTTTATAAAAATCAGAGAGTCACCCTTGGCTTCGGGAAGTATAAACTCCCTTCTTTCACCGTCAGGACATGCAAAGTCGGCTTTGTATTTCATGACGAGAATATTAGACTTGACATACCACTCACCTTTGAGGACACATGCAATATCCCCCTGCCACAATAGTGAACCGTTAAGATCACCATTGTCGGTAAAACTCAACTGAGTATAAGGCATATCCGATAAACCCGCGGTACTTATCTTATATTCAACACCTTTCTCTAGCAGCCTGGTTTGTGCCTGAATGTTCAGGTTTACTGTGATCTGATCTCCGCTTGTTAACTCTATAGCTTGTCGGTTTTCAACAATAAATTGTCCTGTAGCCTTATCAAAAGTGAACGGCTTGGTTAAAAGGTAAAACTTGTTGTTATAACTTATCTGGATATTCAGGATATTGTATGTGAACGAAATTACATTTGACGCAAGACGGGCACTACCGGTGTTACTGCTGTAATACCTCAGGTTCCCGAAATCCACCTCGCTCCCGTTTATCATCAGATTGCCTGTCCACTGGGAATCATATAAATCCAGAAAACGGTAGTCCTGATTTGTCGTTATCAGATACTCCTCTCCAACCTTTTTCCATGAGCCATATACTTGGCTGTATGATGTATCTCTCGGTTCATCTTTTTCACAAGAAAAAACTACCAGCGCAGCAAAAATTGCAAATATAAAACGTTTCATAAATCTTAAAATTGCTATGTTTTAGTAAGATGCAGCCGGAGTATAAAACGTTGCTCCAGAATCCTGTTTTTTATTTTACTTAAGCTTTATAGACAAAAGCATTTATATGCATACCCGCTCCCACAGAGGCGAACACGATAATGTCTCCCTTACTGATTGATTGGTTGCTTATTTTACCCTTTACAATCAAGTCATACAGAGTAGGTAGTGTGGCAACAGATGTGTTTCCGAGGTATGATATAGTCATTGGCATGATATCTTCTGGAATCTCTTCTATGTCATATAGCTTATAGAACCTCTGAAGAATAGCATCATCCATCTTACCGTTAGCCTGGTGAATAAGAACTTTCTTAATGTCGCCTACTGAAAATCCGCTTTTCTCAAGGCACTCCTTCATTGCTTGGGGAACATTCTCCAAAGCATACTGGTAAAGCTTCCTTCCGTTCATCTTTATAAAAATGTCCTCAGGATTTTCATAATCTTTATTGAATGATTTGTCCATATAGAGCATCTTTGAGTAGAGAAAGGTGTCCGATCTCGTCTTATGGGCAAGCATCCCGATTGGGGTGTCACTCTCAACGGCTTCAAGTATGGTTGCTCCCGCTCCGTCTGCATACAACATGCCGTCCCTGTCGTGAGGGTCGTATATCCTTGAAAGAGTCTCTGCTCCGATTACCATAACCTTTTTTGCGTCACCGGATTTTATATAGTAGTCTGCCTGAATCATTGCCTGAAGCCATCCAGGACAACCGAACAATATGTCATAAGCAACTGTGGCAGGATTCTTAATGCCCAATATGTGTTTTACTCTTGCAGCAAGAGCCGGAACGCTGTCCGATTTTCTATTGTTATATTTTATGTCTCCGAAATTGTGTGCAACTATTATATAGTCAAGTTCTTCTCTGTCAAAACCTGCTGATTTCAAGGCCTCTTCAGCTGCTAAAGCTGCAATATCCGAAGCTACCAAATCATCAGTTACATATCGCCTCTCTGCAATTGTGGATATATCCAGAAATTGCCCAATAATCTCATTATTAGTTTTTTTAATTTTATTTCCGGTTGCATCAAAAAACTCAGTCGAGAGAAAATCTTCGTTTTTTATGCATCTCTCAGGAATATAGCTCCCGCTACTAGTGATAATGCTGTAGGTCATAAGGTTTTAGTTGGTTTTAATATTAATCACGCCATAAAGATAGGCCTTTATGGGATATTATCTGCGAAACTTACATTTTTTTATACAATAATACTCAGGGCAGCACCTATAATCAGCACAATAGCTATTGACAAAGAGTAATTAAATGAGAGTAAGAAAAATTTAAGGGTGGTCTTTGCCCATCGCTGTCCGTAAACTCTCTTGAGCATGATCAGAAGATATGTAAAAATTGCCAATATAAATACGAAGTCTATCTGAAGCCCGACCCATTCGAATACCATTGAAACAATCAACAATATAAAGGCAAGTGAATGAAAATACATAGAGAATACAAGATGATCGCTGTAGTGCCGCTTGCTTCTGAAGAATAGCATTTTAAGAAACAGAGCAAATAGAGGCATAAGCAAAAACATTGAATATGAAGTATTCTTTTGAATCTTTCCGAGTAACTCGTTGGAGTCAAGATGCCCGGTGTTGATCTTTACAATATTTCTATAGAAATTTTTTGTAAATCTGTTCGAATCAGGGTACTTGTATGCAATGTACTTTTCGATGAGGTTTTCCGGATGCGGGGAGGCCTTTATCTCGTTTAGCATACGGGTTTCTGTGGTGTCTTTGCCTGTTCTTGGGGTGGATATACCTGCAGTAGAGATTTCATTTGCAATACTGTCCTCAAATATGACAGATCTGTCGGCAGACTTATTGCTCTCTCCCACATTAAAAGAGAGAAGCAGGAAATACAAAAAGCTGACAAAGAGGAAGAATTTTACCGGAAAAACATATCTAGCCCTCTTGTTGCTTGTGAAATTGACAACGATCCTGCCTGGAATAAAAAGATCCTTGAAAGTTGTCAGAACTTTGCTGTCAAAGTTGAACATACTTGCAAGGAAGTCCATGAAAAAATGGTGAATGTGCGCTCTCTTGAATGAGTTGTCCTGCCCGCAGTTCGGGCAGTAGTTATAACTTGACGAATATTTGAAATCGCAATTAGGACAAATCGTTTCCTCTTTCTCTGTTGATTCCATATTGTTATTTTTTGTGGCACAGATTTTTCTAAGTTGCTGATTTACTGATGTGCTCAGTATTGTAGAGAGTTTGTAAAAGACACAATATCAGAGAATAAGAAAAATCTGTGCCACAAAAATAAAAAATTAAAACGAAATCTTTACCGGACGAATCATATTTACCGGATCGAAAATTTTATCCAGCTGTTCTTTTGTTAAAAGCTGCTTGTCAAGAACAAGTTGATATACGCTGCACCCTTTTTCCAATGCCTCTTTAGCGACCTCCGTGCTGTTTGCATAACCGATAAAAGGTTTCAGGGCAGTCACGATTCCTATTGAATGTTCAACAAGGTAGCGACAATGCTCTGCATTGGCAGTGATGCCGTCTATGCACTCAGTCCTGAGTGTGTCAAATGCTCTTTTCAACCACAGGGCTGATTCAACAAGACTGTGGACAAGCACCGGTTCCATAACGTTGAGCTCGAGCTGTGCTGCCTCTGAGGCCATTGTTATTGTAAGGTCATTGCCGATTACTCTGAAGCAGACCTGGTTAACCACCTCCGGTATAACAGGATTTACTTTACCCGGCATTATTGAAGAGCCCGGCTGTTTCGGGGGCAGGTTGATCTCCGCAATTCCTGTACGCGGCCCGGAAGACATAAGACGAAGATCGTTACATATCTTTGATAGTCTTATTGCAATCATCTTGAGAGCGGAAGAATATGAAACCATTGATGAGGTGTCATGTGTAGCCTCTATGAGGTTGTCGGCAAGTTTTACTTTCCAGCCGGAAATCTCTTTGAGGAACTGAGTGCATGCTTCAGCATAGCCCGGCTCGGCAGTGATACCGGTACCGATAGCGGTTGCCCCCATGTTGATTATAAGAAGTTCTTTAGCTGCGCTCTCCAAATGTTTTAGTTCATGTTTCATTGAAGATGCATATGCGCCGAAACTTTGTCCCAGAGTCATAGGTACTGCATCCTGAAGCTGTGTTCTTCCCATCTTAAGAACTTTGGCAAACTCACTCTCTTTATTTGTAAATGAATCTATCAGTTTTTCGAGTGATTTTATAACCTCCTGATGTATCATATACAGACCGAGATGCATTGCGGTAGGGTATGCATCATTTGTCGACTGAGCCATATTGACATGATCGTTGGGATGGCAGTGTGAATATTCTCCTCTCTCTTTTCCCATAATCTCAAGAGCTCTGTTGGCAATAACCTCATTAGCATTCATATTCATGCTTGTTCCGGCACCACCTTGTATCATATCGACAGGGAATTGCTCTGTGTGTTTACCATCAATAAGTTCCTGACATGCAGCAACAATAGCGTCTTTTATCTGGTTATCTATCAATCCCAATCTGTGATTTGCCAGTACAGCAGACATCTTGACCATACCGAACGCCTTTATGAATTGAGGGAATTCGGACAGAAGCTGTCTGCTGATATCGAAATTCTCAATACACCTTAGAGTCTGTACTCCGTACATAGCAACTGAAGGTACCTCTTTGTCACCCAGAAGGTCGTGTTCCAGACGAGTTGCACCTTCTGCTTTTACTTGATATTTTTTCATTATGATTACTATTTATAATTAAATACCTCCACAAAGATATATAATTATAATCAAAACGAATAAATATGATTTTATATTGTAATAAAATCAGGCGATTGGCTTTATCTGCGGACTTTGAAAATCAAATATTTGCGGATCAAAAAGTTGAGTGCAAGTCCTATTGCCGTTGCAATGGTTTTAGAGTAGACAGGAGCAAGCCCCATGTTTATAAAACCTTTGGTTGACCCCAGATCAATTGCAGCAATTACAGTTATTGACAAGAAATAGATTATATACTCTTTCCACCCTTTCCAACGGGCATTCTTGTTAAAGAGAAAGTTGACGCACAGGATATAATTAAGAACGGCTGCAGAGTAAAAGGCTATAACAGTCGAGACCCCGATACTCATTGTCTTGATAAGCAGCAGGAAGAGTAACAGGTTAAACAGGGCAGAAACACCTCCGATTATCAGATAAATCAGAAATTGAAGGGAGATATTCTGATAAGGGGCGTTGTATTTGAAAATACAGTAAAGAGCACGGACACCATCTTTCCATCCAATCTTTTTACCCTCTTCGTATGTCCTGCCATAGTAAGAGATGCCAACTTCATAAATTCTTATTTTCGGTATTCTGGAGATTTTCCCTGTAACCTCAGGTTCAAAACCAAATCTCTTCTCTTTGAGCTTAAGAGACTGTAGCATTTTTGTGTCAAATAGTTTGTAACACGTCTCCATGTCGGTCAGGTTGAGGTTGGTGAACATATTTGAGACAGAAGTGAGGAACCTGTTACCTATCGTATGCCAGAAAAAGAGTATCCTGTGAGGGTTTCCTCCCATGAACCGGGAGCCGTAAACAACGTCTGCAAAACCTTTCAATACAGGTTTGAGAAGATCGTTATACTCCTGCGGGTCATATTCCAGATCCGCGTCCTGAATTACAGTGTACTCCCCTGTAGCCATTGAAATGCCGGTATGCAGTGCAGCTCCCTTTCCCATATTAATTTCGTGCCGGTGGTAGCGGATATCCATATCAGGATTTGCATTCATATATCTTAGAATAGCACTCTCGGTATCATCTGTCGAGCAGTCATTGACAATGATTATCTCTTTGTCTGTTCCGCCCACAAGAATAACCTCCCTTATCTTGTTCAGAATAAGGTGTATGGTTGAACCCTCATTGTATGCAGGGATTATGATTGATAGCTTCTTTATCATTTCTGTAACGGCTGCTTGCTGTTTAATAATTGATTATAAATTATGGTCATTGGATCATTCGGATAACTAAGTGAGAAGGTTGTGACTGCTTCCCGGAGTCTCTGCCATTCTTCAAGTTTCAGGTAAATCTGCAGCAGGTCAACTCTTGCGCTATAATAATCCGGGACATACTCCAGTGCCTTCAGCAAGGCGGTTTCAGCCTCACTGTACCTCTCTGCGCTTAACAGGAAGTGACCATAGTAATACCAGGCAACATGCTCAAAGTTTCTGCAATCAATAGCCTTTTTGTAATAAATCTCTGCCTCTTTTGGATCTCCGGCAGCTCCTTTAAGTATGCCAAGGTTAATGTAAATATAGGAGTAGGTAGGGTTAAATGACGCGGCTCTAAGCAACGCTGTCTCTGCTTTTTCAAATTCTGCAACTTGCATCAGAGCAACCCCGTAGTTCATCCACCCCCGGCCATTTTCCGGACTTTTTTCCGTTACATCAGACCAAAGAGTCAAATCGTTGTGCCAGACTTTATTTCGCTGGTACACGCCAAATGCATTGCCCCCGAGGAAGAGGAGAATTATTACAGCTAAAGTTTTTTTCCCGTTGTTACTTGTATAGGCATTTGGGAAAAATTTATCTATAAAAAATTTTATCCCAAATATCACTGCTATGCCAAGACCAAGATATGGTATATAACACCGGTGGTCGTTCAGCACTTCTGCATAAGGCATAATTGAAGAAGTTGGCAGCAGGGAGATGAGAAACCAGAGCAATCCGAATGAAATAACCCGGGTTTTCTTGTTCTTGGATGTTTTTAAAGCAAGAAAAATGACTCCCGCCAATAATATTATACCGGTGATTGCCCTGTTGTCTGTTATGGATGTAAATACTTTCCAGTCAGTATCTGCCGAGAGGTTATATGGAATCAGATATGTGACAAGATAGTGGCAAATCACAAATGGTTGTGTAATCAGATAGTTATAGCTGCTTGTGTTGTCTCCGCCTGTTGTCCAGGTGTCAGGTATCATAATCTTATAGAATATGTAATATCCGACTGTAAGGAAAATTGAAGGCAATGTCTTAATCAGAGATCTCTTGAGTTTTTTAAACTCTTCACTCTTGTAAAAGCGAAGCAGATCCATATTCTCCTCAAAGATTAAAAGATAGAGCAGGAGTAGCGGGGCAAACACAAAGGTCATCTCTTTTGCAAAGAAGCCTATAAGTGGAAAAATAAGGTAAAGGTGATATTTTTTCCATGTGCCCCCTGCTAAATAAGCCAGAAGCCCGGCTAGGACAAACATGGCAGAGTCAATCTCAGCTCTCTGGAATATGTAGTTTACCGTCTCGGCGTTTGCGCAAAGCAGTCCGAAGGAGGTTGCGACAAGCAGTGCCCAGTACTCTTTTCTTCCCTGGAACCCGCTTTTCTCAAGTATTATTTTTGTCAGGAAGTAGAGAAGAATGCAGACGAGTATATGGGTTATGAAGATGTGTATGTGGAAAACCCGAGTTCCTCCATCTCCGGAGAGTTTCAGATTGATGGCATTTTCAATGGTTAGATAAGGCCGGTATGACTGATTGGTCGGTAAAGTACTTATTGTCTTTCCGTCAACGATAAACTTATAAATGTCTATATCCCGTATTGCCGGATTATTTACAATTGTGTGATCATCGTCAAAGTGAAAGCTGTTATCGAAATGGTTTGAATACGCAAGAAGAATTGCCATAAAGGCAGCGAGGGCAAGGAGTATTATGTTGCCGGTTTTCTTTTGTTTCATAAAATCTCTAAAGTTTAACTATACGAAATATAGCATTAATATGTTACACAAATTTATTTTATTGCCATTTTTGCAGAAACAACAATCCTTATGAAAAACAACTATATTGCTATTATTCTTTTCATTTCCCTACAAATATCATGTCTGAGTGCTTTTGCTCAGTTCAAAGATACTGATACAAGTGCAATATGGCAAATTGCTTATAATGAAACTTTCAGGGACAATCTTAACTATAATAAAAGATATTCTGACCAAATTGCGGTAATAAAAGAGAATGGAAAAAGCGATTCGGTTTCATCCAAAGAGATTGATGTGCTTTTTGTCGGAAGCTCATCATTCCGGGGGTGGAGAACTGTTTACCAGGATATGGCTCCGCTGAATGTCGTGAATAATGGTTTCGGAGGTGCAACCATAAGGGATATTCTCTATCATTATGATATAGTGGTGAAGCCCTTTAAATTCAAAAAGGTGGTATTGTATGTGGAAAACGATGTCTCTCCAAGTCAGACAATAAAACAGTACGTTATTTTTGACCTATTCCGAACCTTTGCATCCAAAATTGCCGCAGACTATCCTGATGCCACTCTTTACATAGTCTCTCTCAAGCCCTCTGTAAAGAGAGCGGACATGCTCGAGAGGCAGACAGCCCTTAATGGTATGCTGAAGGACTATGCTGACAATATGCCTAAGATTGAATACATTGATGTCGCTTCAAAAATGATGACTCCGCAAGGTGTCGACCCGACTCTTTTTATCGGTGACAAGCTTCATATGAATGCAAAAGGTTACCAGCTCTGGACAGAAATAATAAAACCATATCTTATTAAATAGTATTTGCTTATTGTTTATATTTACACCGGTAAATCACAAAATTCTGAAGCTATGAAAGAGGATATCCAAAAATCCGCACCTTGCGGAGCAATCTACGGGCTTGGCCTGATAGGCGCAGCTATTTACTTTATCGCTCAAGCAACATCGTTTTGGGCAGGAGTCCTTGGTTTCCTTAAAGCAATAATCTGGCCGGCCATTATGGTGTACGAGCTGTTCAAACACATGGCTGTCTGATAATCAGATTCCAAGAATGTGTTTTATCGCGTCAACCGGGGTGAAGGTTCGTCTTGATGTTGATTCGAGATCGTGTTTCTCCTCTTCGAAAATACGGCGGAGAAAAATAGGAAATGCTTCTCCGACTTCTATCAGGTGACCGTCATTGTCGTAAAATCGGATTGTCCTCTGTCCCCATATTTCGGTGTTTATTTCATGCAGAAATCTCACATTGTTGCTTTTCAGCTTTTGAAATACTTTGTCAAACTCCTCGGTTTCGAAGCATAATTCGAAGCGGCCCGGAAGGGTTGAATCGGAGATTTTGTCCATGCCCAGAGTGCGTGGAATTATGTTCTGATCCATGATTTGCCATAAGGCGAAGCCCTCCTTGAATGTGAAATTCATGTCGCCGTTGTTCATCACTACTGTCATTCCAAGAATGTCAACATAGAAATCGCGTGCCTTAAGTGCGTCCTTAACAAAAAGCACGGGGGTGCAATTTTTTAAATCCATTTATCTTGATTGTTTTGTTGTACAAATATAATAATATGATTAAGTTGCATTGAAGACATAAGTTTTAAAGACACTGGTTTTTCTTAATTGGTTCCCGATAGCCGCTTTTATACTGTAGAAAAATACTGTCTCAGGGCTGTCCATCCTCACTCATTTCATTCGCTCCGGCTGAAATGCCCTGATCCGGTATTTCCACATTAACTTGTTAGCGGCTGTTGAGTAACTATTATTCCTGTTTGTTCTCGCCTTTTTCGACTTTATGTCTGCAACTGCTCCTGACTCCTATCTTAGTCTGTATTTTTAGTGGCACTCATTTTAGCAATCATAAGATTGTTGCGATTGGAAAGGAGAGCCTTCTTGTATTCGTTTTTTACTACCTCAAGCCATTTCTTGCCTTCAAGGTCTGCCGCACCAAACGTGTTGATGTACTCTTCACGGGTTGTGCTGATTATTCTGGCATATTTACCAACTCTTACGATTGTGCTGTCACTTATTTCAGAAAGCTCGCGGATATTGACGTCGGGAAGGTATACTGTAACCCCGTCCTTGAAGAGATAACACTTTTGCCCGGTTCCGTACATATCCTCATAGACCATTCCTAAAACCGGGAATTGCCCTCCTGAGGCAAAACGTATATCTTTTATGAGTCTGTCGCTATCAGACTTGTTGAGCTTGCCGGTAACAATTACACAAGTGGAGATGATCCAAGATGCGATTTTCTTTGAATCGGCATCAGCAAGGTAAACCTTGGCAATGATATCGGTGCCTTGTACCTTGTAATGATACAAAGAGACCTCAATTCCTTCCCACCCTTTGAGTGTATCTGTCTTGCCGATCAACTCCTGCTCCATATATCTGGTCGGGATAATCTGTTTTTCCACACGGCCGGCAATTACCTCCAGACTGTCTGTCATAAATTTGGAAATCAGGGTTTCTGTGTCTGCTTTCTCTGCTAATTTTTGAGCTTGTATATTTCCAAAACTAAAAACGGCAAAAATGATTAAAATGACTCTTTTCATCTGTAATAAATATTTGATAAAGATATCTCTTTATTTAAAATGAAGGGTTTATTATCATAATTTTAGCATTACAGCTATAAGCTTTAAAGACACTGGTTTTTCTTAACGGCCTCATAAGTCGCATTTTTATACTAGATATATGCCTAATCAGGGAAGTCCATCCTCAGTCACGAGCTCCCTCCGGCTGAAAATTTCCCTCATTAGGCATATATCCATTAACTTGTAAGCGACTTATGAGTCAAATTTGCGATTCCTGTTTATGGTAAAACACTCATAAAATCGCTAAAAAACCAAGGTCTTTTTCAGCTTTATATCTGTAATCGCTCCTTACTCCTTCCTCTTTCCTCTTCTGGCTGAAAATTGCCCGGCACTTTGGCGCAGTTTGAGGTATGTACCTATATAGCAACTGTTTACAAATCGCATCTTTTGAACATCTTTTTAAAATCCAAAAAATGCGTTTCTAGAACGCCTTAAAATCAAGCCGATACCTCAAACTACGCCAAAGTCCACTTTTCACTCATCACTTTCAACTTTCTCACTTCACACTTTATCTATCAACTGCCACATTGTCAAAAATATGTCCGAAAACAACAAGTAGTGTAAATAGGAAAGACGCTAAATAAAGGGTTGTAAGATGTTTTTTATAAAAAGTGTAATTATATCGTTGCAATATTATGAATTACAAGCAGACAAAAGACTGATTAATAAAGAAATATATTTTTAAATATAAATTTATAAATTCACTCCCGGAATCAATTATAATATAATGACTTGCACATGTGATTCTGTATTATAATTCAAAGACGTTCATATATCGGGTCTATTTATCTGTTAAAAAAACCCATAACATGAAAAAAATATTTACTCTTTTAGCGTTACTTACTCTATTATCATCAGGGGTATATGCTCAGAACACAGATTCTTTGAAGGTTCGATATGACTATTTCTCTCAGTACCTTTCCCCGGAGAAATTGTACCTCCATATAGACAGAAACATTTTTACCCCGGGAGAGACGATATGGTTTAAGGGGTATCTGGAAAACAAATCCTACCAATCGGTGATGCCGACCAGCAATTATGTCTATGTCGAGCTTCTTAGGGATACCATTGTTTCAAGGGTTTTGTTAAAGAAATCGGCTGAGGGTTTTGCAGGACAAATGGTTTTGCCGGATGACATTGCCCCGGGTGAGTATATCCTTCGAGCATACACGAATTGGAACAAGAATTTGCCTGCCGAATACATGTTTTATTCCAAAATCCAAGTCGTAGATTCCGAAGGGATTTCAGTAAAAGATGCAACCAAGAAAATTCCAGATCTAAAAATTGACTTTTACCCGGAGAGCGGGCGATATTTTGCCGGAACTATGACCACCATGGCTTTCAAGACCAATTACAAAAGCCTTAATGGTTGTATAAGAAACAGTAAGGGAGACAGGGTTGCCGATTTTTGTACGGAGCATGATGGCATGGGAAGATTTATGTTTTTACCGGAAGAGGGTGAACGATACTATGCTGAAATATCATCCGATGCAAAAAATGATAGTAAGTATGCACTTCCCGAACCATCCGGAGAGGGGGGCATGATCAACATAAGGTACAAGGATGAGGAGATAATAATTCACTCTTTCTTATTGAAAGAAACAGCATCGTTAATCCTCCACAACGGATCGGAAATCTACTATTGCGCACCTGTTGGCACAGGGTCCAATGTTGTGAGAGTTGCGGAAAAGGGCCTTGCAAAAGGTATCAACCACGCACTACTCATGTCGCCGGAAGGAAAGATATTGGCAGAGAGGCTTTTCTTCATTCATGAGAATGACAATGTTGCGATTGACCTTAAGTTTGACAAGGATCAATACAAAACAAGAGAGAGGGTTGTTGTAAATGCAACACTGAAAGACTCTGCAGGGCAACCCGTTGCGGGGGAGTTCTCTGTATCTGTTTTAGATGGTAATTTCAGCGATTTTTTACAGGAAGAGGGTATTGATTCATATATGTTAATTTCCAGCGAGCTGAAAGGCAAAGTGAATAATCCGGGTTTCTATTTTAACAGGCGGATTCCGCTGAAAGAGAGAAAGAGTGGTGTAGATCTTCTTATGATGGTTCAGGGATGGAGATATTATGACATGGAGGATTTATATAGTCAACAACCCCAGGTTAAGTACGGGAAGGAGTTCAATCAATCTGTCTCGGGGTATGTAAACTCTTCCGGTAAAAGGAAATCGGAGAGTCTTTCATTGACATTATTCTCTCCGGATATCGGGTATTATTATAAAGGAAGCTTTCCCGGCACCAATTTTTATATCGACAGCCTTGACTTTCAGGATGGGACCAGGTTTTTTATTCAGCCTGAGGGTAAATCCCGGAGAAAAGAGTTTATTGTAAACACAGATAATGACCATACTGCTCCGCTGATTGAATATGGCAAGTTGTACCAAAAGACTATGGTTAGCCCGGATCAGAATAGTGCAAAAAATGAGATACCCGTCATTTACAATGACTACATAAGAATCCGTAAATTAAATGAGGTTGTATTGACAGAAAGTGCATACTATAAGCCTAAGCATAACCCTTCACCATACGGCCAGCCTCTGGAGAGGCGTAGCGTCAAAGAGCGAAATGATCTTAAAAAATATGACTACAAAGATGCCATGGATTATATTGTAGAAAATAATCCCGGGTTTTTTATATGTGGAACCGAGAATGCTTTTGAAAGAATAATATATAGCCGAAGGAGTGTGTCCGTAGTTCATAAGGCCAAGACTACAACAATTAACAATAGTGAGCCGATACTATATATAGATGGTTTAAAGATGGAGCATACTTCTGAGTTGAAAGGCCTTTCTGTGCGGGATATTGAGACTTTGGCTGTCCTTAGAGGGGTTGATGGCGCACTATACGGATCTGTCTGGGGTGTAATTATGATAACAACACGCAGGGGAGATACAGAGAAACAGGTTGAGAAGTCAAACGGCATAAAAATAAGCCCGTTGGGATGGCAAAAGCCAACCAGATTCTACTCTCCCGTTTATGACACCGAAGAGTTGTATAATAATCCCAAACCAGATTACAGGACAACCCTTTATTGGAATCCATCGATTAAAACCGACAAGAACGGCGTTGCCACATTTGAATTCTACACCTCTGACTACGACAATCCGTTTGTCATAAGAATCGAGGGCATTTTTAGTGGCACAGATTTTTCTAATTGCAATACTGTTAGGGTGTTGAAAAATCAGTGAATGTCAGAGTGGTTTCCGGACAGATAATCAACACACCGTAAGCGGCAGGTCTACAGTTGTTTAGAAAAATCTGTGCCACTGTTTTTACAATCCGATTGATTGTTGTTTTTTCTCAAAAGTATTATGACCGACAATATATGCATATATAGCAGCCGGAATAAATTGTAATCTTACTTTTTGGAGTTGTTTTTCTCCAAATTTGCTTATGGAGGTAACGATTGCTTCATCAACCTTATTTATTTCCATAAATTGGAGCAAGGATTTTAATTCACCAATGTGCTCAAAATATCTGTCTGACCATTTTATCTCAACGGCCCAATTCGGTTTTTGTTTAATTATATCAAGACCAATCAGGTCTACCTCTCCTTTATCTCTTCCTTTTGACCAATTGGCATAATAGACATCTGTCTTATCTCTTTGAATCCATTGTGCAAATATTGCTGTTTCTACCATATTCCCAATGTTGTCATCAAGAAAGCTTAATGGAGAAAATAGTGCACACCTTAGGGAGGGGTTGGTCAAATATACTTTGAAGGAGGTTACCCTTTGCATTCTTTTCGCATTAATGTCTGTCTTGTATACAACTTTTATGAGAAAAGCTGCCTCAAGATATTGAATATATTTCTTGAGTACATCAATCCTGATATCAGACTCTTGCGACAGTCTGTCATACGAAAACTCACTGCCAGAGCGGTATGCAATATATACAAAAAGTCTGTTCAGTTCTTGTGTGTCGCTGATGCCATATAAGCTCGGAAGGTCTCTTAATAAAACTTTGTCTACAATATCGTGCCTTATATATTGCCCCGGATCTGACTTTATTTTATCTGAAAAGGCCACTTCAGGATAACCTCCGAAGTTGATATAATCAAGAAAATTTGTGTTTAACTCTTCAATATTAACAGTATCATAGGCAGATATCTCCTGCCCTTTCCAGCTAATTATCTTTTTAAGAATTAATCTGTCCAGATTTTTAAGATGCAAATATTCACTGAATGTTAAAGGTGGAAGCATGAAATCAGTAAACCGGCCGGCACCACTCTCGCTGCTTTTCTTCTTTAATGCAGCGGCAGCCGAGCCGGATGCAATAAACTTAACATTCCTGTAACTATCGCTCATAGACTTAAGGTGAACTTCCCAGTTGTCCAGATATTGAATTTCATCATAAAAGAGAAAGAAATCGTCAGTATTGTCATTTTGCATAAGAGCCTCACGTGCAAACTTAAATAATTGTTCAAGAGAAAGATTGTTATAAATGGGAGTGTCAATAGATAAATATATTATTTTTTGTGGATTAACACCCTCTTTCAGTAATTTGCTGATGGAGTGAAAAATCATTACAGTCTTTCCGACACGACGTGGGCCCATCAGGACAACCGTTCTACGTATCGACTTCTCTGTAATCAACGGGTAAAAAAGGTTGATATACGGACGACGTGTCATCTGTTCGTAGTCAGACGGAATCATACCTGAAATCCACCAAGGATTATCATACTTAAGCCTTGATAAAATTTGTTCTTTAAGAAAACTCTCCAGTCTCATAATCGCTGTTTTTACAAATATAATAAAAAATTAATTCTTAAAATTAAATCTATGTAAAAATAACACTAAAAATATAGCCCTATTTATACGTATATGTATGAATAAGTATAAAATGATAAATTTTCATTATTAATTTTAATGCGACTAAACTTTAGTAAACTTTTTGGAAAAACCTTGGCAAGGTAATTCGTATAGCATTATTTTTCATATATTTGTGAAACAGATTACTCTGTTAATTTGTAGACTATATGAATAGGATTAAGGAAGTACTGGAAGACAAGGGAATTAAGCAAATGTGGCTTGCGGAAAAACTAGGAAAGAGTTTTAGTATAGTAAATGCCTATGCCTGCAATAGAAGACAACCCTCTTTGGAGGTTCTGTATCAAGTAGCCAATCTGCTCCAGGTAGATGTTAAAGACCTGCTTGTTAGTAACGTTAATTCCCCTAAGAAAAATTGATGCATGGAGATAATTGACAACAAACAAGGGCGTCTTTTAGGTGATGAAATCAGAAAGAGAATATCTTCTGAAACATCAATGTTTCTCAGCACCGGGGATTTTAGTATTTACGCCTTCTTATTTCTAAAGGATAAATTAAAGGACATTAAAGAGGTCGAAATTCTTCTATTGACTGACCCAGTACAAAACTCTCCGGTTGGAGTGTCTCTTCGGAATTCTATTTTTCTTTTTGGAGACAATTCCGAGCAAGAGCTACAAAATCAATTACTGCTAAGAAACGCATCCGAAGAGTGTGCAGCATGGCTTAAGAAAAAAGCCAAAATTTCTACATTGATTATTCCAAACTCATTTGGGATGAAAATGCTGGTTTTGGAAAACAAAGACAGTAATAATATTGCCGTTAATACAAATCTAAGCGATTTTACGGCAACTACTTTGGGATACGTGGCATCGGAAAATATTCATTGCAATATTTTGCAAACAGAATTACCGGCAGTTGACCAGTTCAAAAATTTGTTCTCGCAAGTCTGGAATAATCCTGTAATGTCAAAAGATATTAAGCAATATATGCTCAGTTCACTTGAACTTGGTTACAGGGATTATTCTCCGGATTTCATTTACTATTACACACTTCATCATATTTTTAACGAATCGTTAAAGGACTTTGACAACGACAAGTTAATAAAAACAAGAACCGGCTTTAAGGATAAGAGAATCTGGAAAAAGTTGTACAAGTTTCAGAAGGATGGAGTCATGGGGGCCATCGAAAAAATAGAGAAATATGGAGGTTGTATAATAGCAGACAGCGTTGGTTTGGGTAAAACATTTGAAGCTCTTGCTATTATTAAGTATTATGAACTTCGCAATGATAGAGTGTTAGTTCTGTGTCCAAAAAAATTACGAGAAAACTGGACAGTTTATACACAAAACGACAGAAGAAACATTTTTTTGGAAGACCGTTTTAATTATGATGTTCTGCACCATACAGACCTAACCAGAGACAGAGGTTTATCCGGAACCATAAATCTCAAAACCATCAACTGGGCAAACTACGATTTGGTAGTAATTGACGAGTCACATAATTTCCGCAACAACAACCCGCACAAAGGTGAGAAGACCAGATACGCCCGTCTGATGAACGAGATTATCCGTAAAGGTGTCAAAACGAAATTGCTCATGCTGTCCGCAACCCCTGTTAACAATAGGATGAACGATTTGAAAAATCAAATTTCATTTATAACAGAGGGAAACGATTTAGCTTTTGATAAGGAAGGCGTTGATAATATTACTGCAGTTATGGCACTTGCCCAGCGCCAATTCACAGAGTGGACAAAATCAGACACAAAGGATATTAACACCTTATTTGAAAAATTGGACAGCAGATATTTCAAACTGCTGGACATGCTCACCATTGCCCGCTCCCGAAAACATATCGTTAAGTATTACAATTGCGATGATGTTGGCAAATTCCCTGAAAGATTAAAGCCAATAAATATTAAAACTGATATTGACAGCAGGAAACTATTCCCTTCTCTAAAAGAGATTAATACATCCATCCGAAAACTCAATTTAGCCAACTTCTCGCCAATGGAGTATGTTTTGGCGGGGAAAAGAGAAGAATATGAGGCAAAATATGACTACCAACTAAAAACCGGCAGCGTATTTAAGCAGATAGACCGTGAAAAAAGTTTGATTCATTTAATGCGGGTAAACTATCTTAAACGCATGGAAAGTTCAATTAACTCTTTCTCTATAAGTATTAAAGGGCTATTAAAGCAGGTAAATGACAATCTGGAGAAAATT
This sequence comes from Bacteroidales bacterium CF, assembly GCA_000473305.1. Classification (GTDB taxonomy): domain Bacteria; phylum Bacteroidota; class Bacteroidia; order Bacteroidales; family UBA932; genus Bact-08. The sequence continues at coordinate 150,787 of CP006772.1, forward strand.
GCGAACTCAGCATTATATATTGGGAAAGCAGTTACCATTGAAGATATTGATTTAGAAGATACCGACAACGAAGCCTTAGTTGGGAACAAAGTAAAGGTCTTATTGCAGGATATGGACTTAGTTAGATGGAAACAAGATCTTGAATATGACCGGGACATACTTGCCAAACTTCTTGAAAGTGCCAGAAATATTGATTCAATAAGAGACGAAAAGTTAGATGAATTAAAGCGAATAATTGCAAATAAAATTGATAATCCTATTAACGGTACAAATAGAAAAGTGGTAATATTCACTGCGTTTGCCGATACTGCAAATTATCTGTATCACGACATTTCTTCATGGGCGCACAAAAATTACGGAATTTATTCAACGCTAATTACCGGAACAGGAATTAACAAAACAAACCTGCCTCATTCCGGAAATGATATGAATGATTTGCTCACCAATTTTTCACCGATTTCAAAAGAGAGAGATAAAACGGGCAGCAAAATAAAAGAAGAGATTGACATTCTGATTGCAACAGATTGTATTTCCGAAGGTCAGAACCTCCAGGACTGCGACTTCTTGGTTAATTACGATATTCACTGGAATCCGGTGCGTATAATTCAGCGCTTCGGGCGAATAGACCGTCTTGGATCAATAAACGAAAGAGTACAATTAGTCAATTTCTGGCCTAATATCGAGTTGAATGAATACATAAACCTGGAAAGCCGCGTAAAAGGCAAGATGGTTTTGCTGGACATATCGGCAACAGGAGAGGAGAACCTTATAGAGATGAATGGTCAGGATGAGATGAACGATTTGGAATACAGACGCAAACAGTTGGAGCAACTGCAAAACACAGTCCTTGACCTTGAGGATATTCAGGGAGGAATGACCATCACCGACAGCAATATGAATGATTTTCGCATGGATTTGCTGGAGTATTCAAAAAGCGATAAAGACCAACCGGAACAAATGCCAAAAGGAATACATTCTGTAGTAATGGCAAATGATGTAGAAATAAAAGAGGGAACAATATTTTGTTTGCGAAACAGAAAAGGCGAAAAAGGTAAAAGTATTTTATCTCCCTATTATCTGGTATATATAGGGAAGGACGGCGAAACATTGCTGGGTTATATGCAAGGTAAGCGCTGCCTGGATTATATGAAGAAACTATGTCAGGGCCAGACAGAGGTAGTAAAGGAACTGGCAGAACAGGTAAAGTCAGAAACCAGAAACTACAGAGATATGAAAATATATAGCGGTTTACTTCAGTCAGCCATGGAGAGTGTTTTAGGAAAGTCGCACGAGATAGGAGCTGCATCCTTTTTCTCAACCGATGGTGTGGCTCTGGCTGCCGAAGGAGTTACCGCCAAAAGCGATTTTGAAGTTATCTCATTTGTAGTTATAAAAAGTCAGAAATGATACAAAGCTTTAACCCTCCCCCAAGGGCAGTTGTTAATACTGTAATAACCAAGAAACTCTTTCTGGATCAGATGAATCTGACTCCATCGGAAAAGAAGTTGATTCGTGACGACATATCATCAATCCATATGCGGATTGTACTTCAGCCCCAAACCATAGGGTTACCGGAATACGAAACAGAGGAGTATCAATACAAACAGATTGTAATATCTGAGGTTGTCCTAAACAGGCAGAGTGTCTGTTTTGCAATTGCCCGGCTTCTGCAGCAGGCTTTTCCTTACCCACTCATTCTCTTGTTGAAATATGGAGAGGAGTATATGATAAACTGGGCAGATAAAAGGATAAATTTGGCAGATAAAAGCAAAAGGGTGGTTGAAAATATGGAATTCACCCGCTGGATTAACCCGACGAACACTGATTCTGTGACCAAAGAATTTCTCAATTCAATAGATCTAACCAAACCCCAATGCAACAATCTGAAAGAGCTGTTTGATATTCTGAAGAATCGCTTTTATATGTTGGCAGTTGCAGACGAAACCGGGAGCTATTCAGAAGCAACACCGTATAACATTCACTACTATAGGGAGCAGATGGCTCTTTTAACGCAAAACAGAGAGGAGCAAAAAAACATTATTGAGGAGTTGAAAAGTGAGATACAGTTTAATGTGCAAGTACAATTAAATGGAAATTTAAAGAGACTGCAAGATATTGAAAAAATAATAATTGGATCATTACATAATTGAGTAATATCATGAAAATGATGACAGAAGAGACAAGGCAATGGCTACTGAGCTCCAGTATCCAAGCCATAGAAGAAACGAGAATACAAATTAATTTGCTGGTTGAACATCCTACGTTATTCAATATTAGTAAAGAACTTTCTCAATTTGACCTTTTTATCTCTATGTTAGTTTGCGATTTTAATGTAGCGACCAAACTGTACTGTCAGGCAAATCAACGATGGGAACAGATCTTTTTAGTGAAACAGATATATACAATGATGAATGAGAGCACAAAAAAGATTATTGGATATCCGTCAACCAATAGTAAACCAAACTATTGGGAGAAAGCAGTAAAACCATTTGCTTATCAAAATGAGGCAGAATTACTTGAAGAATATGAATTGATAACAAAAGAATTGAGAGAATATAGTAAAGAAGATTTTCAAAGAGAAATACAAAAAGTTAGAGGCTATGCTGTTCATTACGAAGAATCATTAGATTCGCTAGCTCTATTCAACGAATTAAATAGTGTAAACTTAGAAGAGACTTTTAAATTATTAATCGAATGGGCAAAACTAATCGAAAGAATGTCACAATTCTTAAACAAATGTTATTTTGTTTTATATAATATTAAAATCCCGGAATTGATAAATTTATACAAAGAAGATAATACAAAATAATTAATAATATGGAAAAAATAACTGCTAAGCATCCCGATAGCCAAAGTGCTGATTTAGTGGCACAACATATAGAGCAATTAAGTCAATTATTCCCCGAAGTAATAAAAGAGGGAAAGGTCGATATTGAAGCATTGCAAGACTTATTGGGTAATTATATTGATACTCCGGAAGAGCGATTTCAGCTCAATTGGGCGGGAAAATCTCAGGCAAGGCGCGAGGCACAGAAGCGAAGTACAGGAACTCTTCGTCCGTGTCCTGAAGAATCTGTCAATTGGGACACAACGGAGAATATATATATTGAAGGAGATAACCTAGAAGTGCTTAAGCTTTTACAAAAGAGTTATTACAAAAAGGTAAGGATGATATATATAGATCCTCCATATAATACAGGAAATGACTTTGTATATAAAGATAACTATTCCGATAACTTGACAAATTATCTTGAAATATCTGGACAAGATCGCTCGCTTGGCACCAATACTGAAAGTGATGGCCGTTACCATTCCAATTGGTTAAATATGATGTATCCTCGATTAAAATTGGCCCGTAACTTATTGGCAGATGAAGGTGTGATATTTATTTCTATAGATGATAATGAGATTGCGAATCTCAAGAAGATATGTGACGAAATTTTCGGAGAAGAAAATTTTAGAAATATACTATTAGTAAGAAGATACGACAAGAATATAAATACTCAATTTTTAGAAGATGGCTTAAAATCATTTAATACTGGCGCAGAATATGTTTTTATTTATTCAAAGAACTCTTCTTTACGAATGAACCCAGTATTTAGGAAAGCATCAGAAGAAAGAAGTTCACAAGGCTACTGGAAAGGATTTTGGAATGATGCTGAGAGAAAAACTATGCAATATGAACTACTTAATGTTGAAATTAAGAAAGGGCAATGGAAATGGAAAGAAGATGTTGCTAAAGATGCAGTTAAAAATTATGAGGATTATCTCGAAAAGTTCGCATCTAAAATGACGATTGAAGAATACTGGAAAAGCACAGGTTCAAAGAAAAAATTTATTAGAAGAAAATCTGAAGGGAATGGAATGAATAAAGGTGTGGAGCATTGGATTGCTCCAAGTGATAAAATATTACGAAACACCCTTTGGCAGGATGTATTTGCATCAAAAATACTACAAGGATTTGATGTTCCTTTTAATAATCCAAAGAATCCTGATTTAATATATTTACTTATTGAGATTGCGTTTGGTGACTTGAGTCAAGGTATCATTTTAGACTTTTTTAGTGGTAGTGGCACTACCTTTCATGCTGTAATGCAATTAAATGCAGATGATGGAGGCAATCGAAAATCCATCATGGTCCAGATTCCTGAGGCAACACCTGAAGACTCTGAAGCAAGGAAAGCCGGTTATAAAACAATTGCTGAGATTGGAAAAGAACGTATTCGCCGTGCGGGAAAGAAGATTGTTGAAGAATTAAAAGCGAAACAAGCAAAGGAGGGAGCTCTCTTCGCCGAGGAACAAAAGAAACTGGATATTGGCTTTAAAGTATTCAAACTCGATAGCTCAAATATTAATACTTGGGATAGTTCTCCATTCAATTTAGAAGGGGCTTTGTATAATTCCGTTCAAAACATAAAATCAGACAGGACAGAGCTCGACTTGCTTTATGAGATATTGTTGAAGTACGGTATCGACCTTGTTCAGCCTATCAACGAACATGTTTTAGCAGGTAAGAAAGTATACGAAATGGGAGCTGGTGCTTTGATTGTTTGTATGGCAGACCATGTTAAAACGGAAGCGGCAGAGGCTATTGCTCAACTCTGGAAAGAGGTTAAACCAACTGCTATTGATGAATCGTCAAAAGCAGCAATTAATTGCCGCGTAGTATTCAAAGACAACGGATTTGACGACAATAACGACAAAACAAATGTTTTGCAAATATTAAAGCAGCATGGAATTGATAATGTTGTAAGCATCTAAATGATACGGTTATGGAACATCATAAATTAAATAAGTTATTAGAGGACTTAACAAATCATATTTCAGAATGTGAATGGATTGAGTTTAAACATAATTTCCATTCACCGGTGGAGATTGGACAGAGATTATCGGCGTTGGCTAATGGAGCTTGTTTGCATAACCAGCCTTATGGTTATTTAGTTTATGGGATAAAAGATATCACTCATGAAATTATTGGAACAAAATTTCAAGTGAAAACACATAAGATAGGTAATGAAAATCTTGAGAATTGGTTGTCAAATATGCTTGATCCAAAGATTGATTTTCGTACTTATGAATTTGACTACGAAGAGGGGCTTCACATTTCTATGTTCATAATCCCTGCAGCCGTTAACAGACCTATTGATTTTCAGAAAACCGCATATATTCGAATTGGAAGCATAACAAGAAAGCTTAGTGATTTTCCGGAAAAGGAGTCAAAGATCTGGAGAAATTCTTTCGGGGCAACATTTGAAAAAGAAATTGCTAAACATAATGTAAACGCTTCGGAAGTTATACAATTATTGAGCACTCAAACTTACTTTGAGTTAATGAAACTTCCTTATCCATCTGATCAAATTGGAGTCATTGAAAAATTTTTATCTGAAGGCCTTATTATCAAGGATGGAACAAATTACAATATAACAAGACTTGGAGCAATTCTTTTTGCAAAAGATTTATCTGTATTTGAATCTGTTCAGCGAAAATCAATAAGGGTTATTGTTTATAAAGGAAACAACAAGATTGACACAATTAGAGATCAAGTCGGAAGTAAAGGGTATGCTGTAGGTTTTGAGGGACTTGTCGATTGGATAAATGGACAACTACCGGCAAATGAAGAGATAGGCAAAGCTCTTAGACTTGAAACAAGAATGTATCCGGAAATCGCGATTAGAGAACTCGTTGCGAATGCATTAATACATCAGGATTTATCTGAAAAAGGATTTCCTATGATAGAAATATATTCAGACAGGATAGAAATATCAAATCCCGGGAATCCACTCATAAAGCCCGAAAGGTTTATTGATGAGTATGTATCTCGTAACGAAAGGCTTGCCGATTTAATGCGTAGAATGGGATTCTGTGAAGAAAAGGGCAGTGGATTGGATAAGGTTATTTTTAATAATGAGTTATTCCAATTACCTCCAATTAAGGTTACTATTGGCAGTAGCAGAACATTTGTCACAATGTATAGCTATAAGCCTCTTAATGACATGGATAAAGAGGAGCGCATAAGAGCTTGTTACCAACATGCTTGTTTAAAATATGTCTCAAATGAGAAAATGACAAATCAAACTTTAAGAGAAAGATTCAAAATAGATAACCGTAATGCAGCCACAGTGTCAAGAATAATTAGGGAAGCACTTGACGAGAAGGTAATTAAAGACGTAGATCCTATGAACAAATCTAGAAAGTATGCTTGTTATATTCCTTTCTGGGCTTAGAGATCTTATTTGACGGTTATTTGATATAAAAAGTATATGTATTTATATAGTGCTGATAATTAGGCAAATCTTATTTGATGGTTATTTGATAAAAAATAAATTAAGAGATAAAGAATGAAGCTACAATTTGAGAAAAATCTTGAATATCAATCAGAGGCCATAAAAAGTATCTGTGAGATCTTTGAAGGCCAGGAGATATTTCAAAGCAACTTTTCTGTAAATATTCCGGATAAAGTGACTGATGTCGGTACTCTTAGTTTCAATTGTGGGTTTTCAAACACCACAATTGGAATCGGAAACAAATTAAAAGTAATCGATGAAAATCTATTATCAAATGTTCAGAAAATTCAATTAAGAAATGGTTTACCACAATCGACCGAGGAGAGTTTCCGTAAAGAAGGAATGAACTTTACTGTAGAGATGGAGACCGGTACAGGAAAAACCTATGTTTATCTGAGAACCATTTTTGAACTTAACGAAAAATATGGTTTCACTAAATTCATAATTGTTGTACCAAGTATTGCTATTAAAGAGGGGACCAATAAATCTCTTCAAATTACCGAGGAGCATTTTAAAGAGATATATAGCAACACTATTTATAACTATTTCGTTTATGACAGTAATAAGCTTGAGCAGGTGAGAAGCTTTGCTACCAGCGACAATATTGAAATAATGGTAATCAATATTGATGCTTTTCGGAAAAGTTTTGAAAACGACGATGAGAATAATAAATCTAATGTGATTCACCGATATAAAGACACACTGGGTTTCAAACCAATAGAGCTTATTCAGGAAACAAACCCGATAGTTATTATAGATGAGCCTCAGAGTGTTGACAATACCGACAAGGCAAAGGAGGCGATTTCTGCCCTTAACCCTTTGTGTTGTTTGAGATATTCGGCTACTCACAAGCAAAAGTACAACCTGATGTATAAACTGGACTCGGTTGATGCATACGAAATGAAGCTGGTAAAGCAAATTGAGGTTGCCACTGCCGAGGTGGAGGGCTATATGAATAGCGCATATATCTTTCTTGAAAAGGTTGACAACAGATCGGGTATAAAAGCCTATCTGGAGTTGGATGTTCAGACTAAAGGGAAAGTCGCTCGTTCAAAGAAATGGGTAAAACAAGGAGATGATTTATACGATATTACAAAGAGGGAGCAATATGAAGGATACATTGTAAAAGATATTATATTCAATAGACAATCTGGACTTTGGGAAGTCTCGTTTACAAGTAATTCGCATATATCAATCGAGGGTAAAGCACTTGGTTCAATTAGTGAAGATTTGATGGAGCGGGAACAAATCCGGATAACAATTGAATCTCACTTGGACAAAGAACTTCTTTTAAATCCGATTGGAATAAAAGTACTCAGTTTATTCTTTATAGACAGGGTGTCAAACTACCGTCAATACGACGATGACGGGAACAAGGTAAAAGGGAAATTTGCTGTAATGTTTGAGGAGGAATATGAAAAATTGATTGCTCAAACAAAATACCAGTCACTCTTCAAAGAGATTAAGGACAAAAATATTCCTGTTGATAAAATTCATGATGGCTATTTTTCTATAGACAAACGAAGCAAGTCCTCGAACAAGAAGGATAAGTTCGAATGTTTCGTTGATACTTCCGGCAAAACAGCCCGTGATGATGATGCCTTTACCCTTATAATGAAGGACAAGGAGCGGCTTTTGAGTTTTGAGGAGCCCTTGCGTTTTATTTTTTCTCACTCTGCCCTTAAAGAGGGATGGGACAACCCAAATGTCTTCCAGATTTGCACCCTTATTGATTCAAAAGACGACTTGACAAAGCGCCAGAAAGTTGGTCGTGGATTGCGTTTGTGTGTAAATCAAAACGGAGAAAGAGTAAGAGGTTTTGAGGTAAACACTCTAACCGTTATGGCAAATGAATCTTATGAAGATTTTGCCAAAGGTCTGCAAAAAGAGATTGAGGAGGACACCGGATACAAATTTGGATTGCTGCAGAGACATTCGTTTGCACATATAGTTGTGGATGGAACCGCTGAAAAACCAGTCTATTTAAATGAAGAGAAATCAAGATTCTTATATGACTTTTTTGAACAATGCGGCTACATAAAAGAAGAGGTCGTAAACAATAAAACAAAAGAGGTTGCCGGCAAGGTTCAGGATAAGCTGAGGCTCGATTTAAAAGATAACAGAGTGAGTATACCGGTAGAGTTTGACTATATCAAAGGGCCTATTCTTAAAACTTTGCGAAAGGTTTCAGGTAATATTAATATCAAAAACAGAAACGATGCCCGGAAGATCTCTCTCAGAAAAGAGGTTCTGCTCTCTCCGGAATTTTCTGAATTGTGGAATAGGATAAAATATAAAACTACATATTCTGTTAATTTTAATTCAGATGCTTTGGTGTCTAAGTGTGCACAAAGAATTTTTGAAGAAGTATCTGTAGGAAAAGGTAAGTTTATTACAAAGAAGATAAAACTTGAGACAACTGCCGGAGCTGTAACAGCCAACGAAGCAACGCTGCAGAGAACAGCAAAAATCATTGAAGAGACAGTCTCCCAGCTGCCGGATATTGTCACTTATCTGCAGAATGAAACAAATCTTACAAGAAAAAGTATTGTCGATATCCTTGTAAAATCCAAAAGACTGGATGCGTTTAAGAAGAATCCACAGGCTTTTATAGAATCTGTTTTAGATATTATTAAGGCAGAAATGCGACTATGTCTTGTAGATGGTATAAAATACAGAAAACTTGGTGAACACGATGTTTGGTGTCAAGAGCTATTTGAAAATGTCGAACTTCAAGGTTATCTCAATTCAAATTTAATGGAGAGCAAAAAATCACCATATGATTATGTTATATACGACTCTCCAACGGTTGAGCTGCCTATGGCAATGGCATTCGAACAATCACAAAATGTAAAAGTTTACGCGAAGCTCCCATCCTGGTTTAGGATTGACACACCTCTTGGTCCCTACAACCCGGATTGGGCATTGGTATGGGAAGAAGACGGTAATCAGCGCCTTTACTTTGTCGTTGAAACAAAAGGTGGCCTCTTTGAGGATTCCATAAAAGCGACAGAACTCGCTAAAATCAAATGCGGCAAAGAACACTTTAACGCAATAGACAACGGCGTTGGATTTGAATTGGCAGACAGATTTGCGACATTGGAGGGAAAAATACTGGATCAGGGCGTTTCAGCCGGATAATGGGATTCAGGGGTAGCTTACACTGATGCGTTAAATTTTTAAAACAAAATAGGTTCATTGACATTTTGATTTTGACTGAGTAATTCAGGGTTGGTAAGGAGTTCATCGAGGTCTATCTTTTCCAAGGCAGATACGCTGAGAATCGTTGCAACTTCTGTAATTGTGTATGAACTTTTGTATCTGGCTTTTATCCTTGCGATAATCAGAAAAGTGCAGATGGCCACCCAAAGGTGAGTTTTGACTGCGTTTTCTGAGTGGCCCCAGAACTTTTTAATGGTCAAGTTCTGCTTGATCCACTTGAAAAAACACTCAATATCCCAACGTCTCCTGTAAAGGTCAGCTATTTCCAATGCGTTTAGATCCATGCTATTGGTTACAAACCGAAGATATTCACCACTTTCGGAATCGTAGTATTCGATTAGTCTCATAGGAGAGGGATACAGGCTGCTTGATTTATATCCGGTAAGTTTGATGATGTGGTCGCCACGAAGTCCAGTAGACTCATCTACATTGTAGTTTGTCTCTACAATCTCATGTTGCATGGTTTCCTTTGCTCTGGTAATAAAGAACGAATCACACTGATTGATGCGGAACAGAGCTTTGAAATCAACATAGGCCTTATCCATTGTGTATATCGCATTAGAAACAGGATCAATGATATCAAGGAAATTGCTGTCATGATATCTTCCATCTGTGATATCGATGAATACGGGGATGCTACCTCTAAGATCTATAACCGTGTGCATCTTTACTGCTCCTTTTGTGTACTTGCCCAACGCCCATGAAAGCAGTTTGATGCTGCAGGATATTGTTGTCGAATCCAATGCGAAGACATCGTAGTCCTGGCAATACAGTTCTGGTATTCTTTCTTCTGCAAACATTGGCCTCACTATGTCTATCAGTATATACCCGAGTTCCTCGTAAATGCGATAGTCCCTTCTTTCATTTGCGCGTGATAATGAAGACTCGTCAACAGTCTGACGGAATCCGAGATGATACAAAACCCGCTGGTGTGCTTTTAAACATAGGCAGATGTCTCGAAGAGAATCGCAAGCAGTCAGTTGACCGAACAGGAGATGAAGAAACTGATTGTAACAGCTTAGATTCCTTGCATGGAAGTTGCCGTTGAACTTCTTGACCAGTCTTTCAAACTCGTAACGAGGGAGGAATTCCACAGATTGAGAGAACACGTACTTTCCTGAATTCATAATCTTTTGGTATTGGAAGCCGCAAAATTATGACTCACTCATTTCAAATCAAAAAATCAAAGAACGCTTGTAAATAACATAATATTAACAATATATATATAATCAGATGCAATTTAACGCATCACTAATAATATGAGATTAGAAATAATTAATAATTTTGATTTTTTACTCTATAATTTTTAAATATTAAATTGGATAAAGACAATCTAACAACCTTAATTGCTCAGGGAGACCGAAAGGCTTTTGAGCATTTTTATAAGAAAGAATATAAAAAAGCAGTTTTTTATACAAATCTTTACTTGTCAGATTATGAATTATCCAAAGATATAGCTCAAGATGCATTCGTTGCAATTTGGGTAAACAAAGAATCCTTAGATACAGATTACCCTATTCAACCTTATTTATATTCAATTATTCGGAATAAAGCGATTAACTTATTGAAAAGGTTATCTGTTGATTCAAAAGTTAAAAACGAGTTATTGAAAAGAGAGTATAAAGCAAACTTAGCTGCTATTGATGATAGTTCTGCCGAATCAATTATTGCATTCCAATTAAAAGATTATATATCAAAGGCATTTTCTGAGTTGCCGGACAAAATTTCCAACACTTTTATTGAAAGCCGTATCAAAGGTATGTCTTATAAAGAAATTGCTGACAAAAACAATCTTAGTGTTAAAGTGGTGGAATACCATATCAGTCAGGCATTAAAACTTTTCCGTGAAAAACTGAAAGATTTTATTATGCTTCTTTTATAAGGGATTAAGCTGTATTACTTGTATATTATATGGACATTGTATGAGAAAAGATAAAATTGATAATAAAGTATTACTGAGATTTATTTCAGGCAAAGCATCAGAAGAAGAAAAATGCGAAATTCTTGAATGGATAGAGGGGAATGATGCAAATATGGAGAATTTCATAAAATTGAAAAATGATTATGTATATAATCAGATGGCAGGATATAATAGAATATCGAGAAGGAGGGTATTTATTAATAAAACGCTTAAATATGCAGCATTATTCATTGCGCTAATAATGGTAAATTATGCAGGTTTTTATCTCTATCAATCTTTTAAGCCCTCAGTTGAATACCAACAAAAAACGGCATCTTTCAAGTATTTGGTAAATTCCGGAGTTAAAGGAGTAGTTGACCTACCGGACGGAAGCAAAGTTTGGTTGAATAGTTCGAGCTACATTATTTGTCCTGAGAGGTTTTCTAATATTTGCAGAGAAATAGAATTGATAGGTGAAGGGTATTTTGAGGTAGTACCGGACAAGAACTGGCCAATGATTATTAAAACTTCAAAAGATTTAACGATAAAAGTTACAGGAACATCTTTTAATCTATCGTCCTACCCGGATGACGATAAACTTATTTTGACACTTATCTCGGGAGAAGTGACTGTTATAAACCAAAGAATTAACAAGGAATTTAAGATGACACCGAATCAAGAACTTGTATTAAAACAGGATAGTTTGAAAATGTCAAACAATGCCAATATCCCGAATAATACTGCTTGGAAAAACGGACTTCTTTTATTTGATAACACTCCTATGAAAGAGGTTATAAAGAAGATGGAGAGATGGTATGGCATTACAATCGTTGTAAAAGATAACGAAATTTATGATTACAGATTCACTGCTAAATTCAGATCAGAGTCTGTTTCACAGGTGCTTGAAATACTTAATTTCTCTTCGAAAATAAAATATAATATAGAGGGGACAGTAATCACATTATTTGTGAGTTAATTTTTTTGCAAATTTTGAGGGAAGTAGATTAGTTCTTTGTAGTAATTATAGAACTTAACTCAAATTTTGCATTATGAGAATAAAACTTTCGCGAAGGGAAATAAGAAAATTATTTTTATTTCCGCTCTTATTTACCTTTTTCATGTTTAATACCACATGGTCTGCCGGGCAGTCTATAACTCTTAATTTTAAGGATACACCTTTAAGTCAAGTATTCAAAGAAATTGAGAAACAGACTGATTATACTTTTGTCTATAATAATAATTTTATAGATGAAAACAAAAAGATAACCATTATTCGTAAGAGCGATAATATTACTACTCTTTTATTGGAGATTTTAAAGGAGATAGGTTATGAGTATAAGATAATCAATAAACAGATTATCATTTCTCCCTCTTCGTTTTCTGGGAAAAAGGACAACAAACTTAGAAACACAGATGAACTTACTAAAGGGCCGGATCTTCCTGACTTAATTGAGCTTAAGGGAAAGATAATCTCTGCAAAAGACTCACTTCCAGTGATTGGAGCATATATTATGATAGACGATACCAAGGCAGGAACAACGACAGACTTGGATGGTAATTATTCTTTAAAGGTGCCTAAGAGTGCCAGAAAAATAGTAATATCTTGTTTGGGTTTTCAACGTTTAGCTTTGGATTTATATCCGCTTAATTTGTCAAGATTTAAAATAATATTTCTGGATGAATCAACTAATTATCTTAATGAGATTGTAGTACAGGGCTATGGATCAACAACAATTAAGGATGCTACAGGCTCTGTATCAAGGTTATCAAAAAAGGAAATTGAATCTGTTCCAATGGGTTCTTCTGTTCAAAGCATGCTCCAGGGTCGTGCTGCTGGTGTAAATGTAATGGTACAATCAGCATCTCCGACATCTCCGGTAAGTGTCACAATAAGAGGTGTCTCAACATTGTCCAGCTCTGGCACGCAACCCCTTTGGGTTATTGATGGTGTCCCTGATTATTCATCAAATACGTCCGGAGATATTACCAACTCACTGTTCAATCTCAATCTTGGTGACATTGAAAGCATTGATATTTTAAAAGATGCTTCAGCTACAGCTATTTATGGTTCCAGGGCTGCTAACGGAGTTGTTATGGTTACAACAAAAAAAGGTATCAAAGGACAAGCACCAACAATTGATGTCAACATTAAAAGTGGAGTACAAAAAGTCAATTCAAATAACTTGAAGACGTTTAATGTAGATGAATACAAGTTTTTTACTGAAACCTTAGCAAGACAGAAGGTTAATATTGATGGAAGTTTAGGTTACAACGAGAAATTTTTTATTGATGAATCTCAATTTTTGAAAATTAATACAAGTCAATGGACTCCGGATATGCTAAAAATACGTTCCGATGCATACATGGCCGGTAGTACAAATTGGTGGGATGAAATGACTCAGACGGCAACGACAAACCAGATAGATTTATCTGTCAGAGGTGGTACTGACTATACAAATTATTATATGTCATTTGGCTATACTGATATAAACGGAGTCATCCGAGGAGGAAAAAGCAATCTTTATACAGGAAGAATGAATTTTGAAACCAATGTTGGAAAGTCTTTAAAAATTGGCCTTAATTTATATGGATCGACAAGGGTCACCAATAATAAAGATGCTCTTTTAACTAGTATACCACGATTCAGACCAGATTTTCAGGCATATAATCAGGATGGCAGTATAAATATTATAGCAACTAACACAACTATTGAGAACCCATATATAACATACTTGAACAGGAATAATGGTGTGGGTAAAAATCTCAATGGCACAGCTTATGTTGAATTAAATATTATTCCCGGATTAAAATTAAAGTCTGAAGGCACACTCAATTATGCCAATTCAACGACAGATATATTTAATAAAAAGGGAACACAAGGATATAGTTCGACATATAATTATAGATCTCTGTATACGTCTGAATACAGTACGAAAGTATGGGACAATACTCTTAACTATGCAAAAGTATTGGGAAAACATGATATAGTTGCAGTATTAGGTCAATCTGTAGAATCATACAATTATAAGACTCAAACAGCATATGGTAGTGGGTTCCCGGATGAGCAGATTCTGATTAATATTAATAGTGCATCAACAGTAGGTGGAAGCAGCGATGAGTATGGAAGCACCCTCGCCTCTTTCTTTGCAAGAGCTAACTACAAGTATTTAAATAGATACTTAGTGACAGCCACATTCAGAGCAGATGGGTCTTCAAAGTTCGGACCAAATAATCGTTGGGGGTATTTTCCATCTGGAGCATTAGCGTGGATTATTTCTGAGGAGAAATTCATGAAAAATTTAAATTCTGTAATCCCCTACCTGAAATTGAGGGGATCAATTGGCCGTTCTGGTTCTCAAAATCTTGGCTATTATGATTGGATGACTACTTTGTCGGCGGCCCCATATATGGAACAACCGGGAATAAAACCATATAGTCTTGGAAATCCATCTTTACAGTGGGAAAATTCAACTTTGCTTGATTTCGGAATTGATTATGGTTTATTGAATGAGAGAGTTAGAGGAACTATTGGATACTACAGTAAAGATGTTGACAATTTGATTTATACAGGATCCATTCCAACTAACTCGTCTTATCAATCAATAAACCAGAATATTGGATCAATTACTAACAGTGGGTGGGAATTTGATATTAGAGCAGAGGTGATAAAGAAGAGAAATTTAATATTGGAATTAGGTTTTAATATTGCAACGAACAAAAGTATTGTTAACAAACTTGATGGCGTTCAAAAGGAAATAATAATGCCTTATTATTATGAGTGGGTAAAACTGGTTGAAGGCGGGAAATTAGGAGATTGGTTTGGTTATAAATCTGCTGGAAGATATTTTGCCACAAACGAGGAAATATATGCTCTTAAAAAAACAGATATGACGACAGGGGCTCAGTTGAACTACAGGACTTCAAGGGAAGTAGCCGGAGATCCATATATTATGGATACGAATGGTGACGGAGTAATAACGAAAACTGACAGGGTCGTATTAGGAAATTTCAATCCAAAGTTCTATGGAGGATTTAACATTTCTCTTACTTATGGTAATATATATGCATCTGCAGTGTTTACATATTCTTATGGCGCAAAGCGAATGTGGAATTACACATATTCATCAGTTACCTCTGGATTGAGTACTTATAATGCTTATAATAATTTGATGTCAAGTTGGAATTTTACACAAGATCCTTTTGGTGAATTGCCAAGAATAGGATTGACCGGTACATATAATGCTCTAAGTGATTTTGTCATATATGATGCATCCTTCATCAGATTGAATTCATTTAATATAAATTACAGATTACCAAAACAATTATTCAATCAAAAATTCCTGAGTGCAATTGATTTCACATTTCAGGCATCCAATCTCTTCACAATAACAAAATATCCGGGTTTTGATCCACAAGGGAACTTCGGATCTACAGATATGGCATCATCTTATGTTGTCGGGACAAGAACATCACAGGAACTTATAGGAATCGGAGCCGGTGTTGATTATAGCCGTTATCCATCTTCCAGAACATTCAGCTTAGGTGTCAAATTATCATTTAAATAAGATTATCATGAAAAAATTAACATTCATAATATCTATTGTGTTTGCATTAATATATGCAACATCATGTAATGACTTTTTGTCAATAAAACCACCACATAAACTAATATTGGATAATTCTATTACAACATACGATGGGGCAGTTTCTGTCCTTAATGGAATGTATGCCTCTTTATCTACCGGAAGCGGTACTTCCAATAGTGATTTTTTTGGAGGTAGCCCGTTTGTGGCACTTGCAAATCAAGCCGGTATAGCAAAAGCTGGCGGAGTTGTATATTATAATATGAGTTACACCTCTACACAAAGTGCCTTCTCAACATATTGGCAGCAATGGTATGCTTGTATAAATGCAGCAAATGCTGCAATAAATGGGATTACATCATTATCTGATAATAAATTTCCATCAGTTGATAAAAAAAATGAAATGATTGCAGAGGCAAAGACATTCAGAGCATGGGTCTACTCTCATTTACTGTGGTGCTTCTCACATTATTGGGCGGATGATGAATACGGTGTCCTTTGGAGAGAAGATGTAGCTGATTTCAACAATATTTTCATAGGAAGAATTAGTGTAAAAGAGAGTTACAATGAAATTTTTGATGACCTTAATGAGGGAATCGAGAAACTTCCTGATTATACAACTTCCAAAAGATTGTCAAAACAGATGGCTCAGGTAATTAAAGCCAAACTTCTGTTGAACAGAGGTTGGGATGGAGACTATACTGCTGCTCTGAAAATTGTAGACGATGTGATTGCTACTTCTCCAGCGATATTTAAAATGGAACCAGATATGAAAAAAGTATTCAATGATGCATGGGACTCAAAAGAGGTTCTCTGGGCAAGATATATGGAGGATAATTCAGGAAGAGCATACGGTGAGGCCACATATTCACAGACAATCATTCAAGCTGGTGATGCTTGGAGTGCTGCTAATCAAAATAATCCATCCTCGCTGAAATCATTTTATCCGGAATTTGACAGTTGGATAAAGGCTGATCCAAGATTCAATCAGACCATGGGTTGGGCTAGGGCAATAAGTTCCACTGGGATTCTCTATTACTGTCCCACCAAACTTGCTAGACAAGGTCGAGCCTCTACGGATTTGATGAATGATAAATTCACCACCTATTATTTCCGCTATCCGGAATTATATTTGATGCAAGCAGAGTTGAGATCAAGAACAAATCAAAGCTTGGCAGATTGTATAGCTCCAATTAATTTAATGAGGTCAAAAAGAACAAACCCTCTTTTGGCGCCAATTTCTATACCTGAAAACAGAGAACAATTGATGGAGACTATATTCAAAGAGTATTGCATTGAGTTATATATGGAAAATGGAAGTGAGTGGTTTGCAGCGTTGAGGATTAAAAAAAATAACCAGCCGATCATATATCTCTTGAAACCAGATGTATCTACAATAAATACAAACAATTACTGTTGGCCAATACCATCAACGGAAACATCTACCAATAGTAAAATTAAGTCAAACCCTGGATACGACAATTAAAAATACAATTATGAAAAAAATATTAATTATTATAGCTTTATTCATGTCACTTTCATCTTGTGTTGAAAAAGACGAAATCTTGGTGCCTATACCGAATGACATAACATTCAATGAGTTAGAATTGCCATCCTATACACATAAAGTACCAGAGGGTGGGTTCACTTCAGGAGGAATAAGGTTCAATACAAAGAATCATTCTGATGGAAGTTTTAGTGGGTTTATATATTCTAATCAGAACAACAGATCATTTGTGTGGACAAACACCAAAGAGGCCAGGGATACCAATATTCTAAGCGTATATACAAACTACAGGAATATGACCGAAGTTTATGCTGTCGCTTGTGCGGACAATGATACTGATACATATTTTACAATAGATACTCCGACAATAATTGAACACATCCTTTTTGCAAATAATACATATAATTTCCTTGCCATGTATTATGGTGCTAATACAGGAACGGCCATCGCAAATCCAAATATTCCTTCAGCCCCTAAGGCTATATGGAATACATACGCCACAGGGGTGACAAGAAAATTGAACTTGGATGGAGATTTCTACAAAGTGATTGTAAAAGGATATAATGGCAATACACCTACGGGTTCTCTTGATGTATACCTATGCTGTCGTAAAGGTGCAGACTTGGCACATCCAACATATAATTTTCTTAGAACTGATTGGATTTCTGTTGACCTTTCATCCTTAGGGCCTGTCACTAAGTTAGTGTTTTCTACAGCTTCTTCATATAAAGATGGTAATGGAAAGGATCTGATAAGTTCATACTTCTGCATTGATGGAATAAGGCTAAAAAAATAACATTCATGAAATTAAAGTATATTGTAGCATTAATGATGATAATGCCGGTCATCTCAACTGGACAAAACAGATCTGTAAACCTGTTGAAAAATGTCTCTTTTGATAAAGTTAAAGAGCTGGCAAAGAAAGAAAAGAAGTTTATATTTTTAGATTTCGGATCTCCAAGGTGTTCGCCGTGCCTATATATGAAAAATCGCATATTTACCATAGACAGTGTTGCAGATTTTGTTAATGAGAGGTTTATAAGCGTGGATTATACTGAAGGAGACGAGAAGAAGATGCTTAGTAAGATGTATGGTGTCTATACAGAACCTGTATTCCTTCTGCTGGATGAGAATGGAAATCTTATGCACAGAACGGAAGGAAGGTCAACTGCAGGTGAGATGCTGGAACGCTTCAGGCAGGGTATTGATAAAGAAAATAATCTTACGGCACTTAATGAAAAATATAACGCAGGTAAACGTGATGTGCAGTTCCTATTGCATTATATTAATGCTTTGCATATAGCAGGGCTTAGGGAGAAAAAACAAGAGGTACTCACAAACATATTTGGCCCAGGATTTCCCACTGATTCTCTCTATAAAAAAAACTATTGGGATATATATGTTAAATATGATGAGTCTCAGGTGAGCAAAACAACTCTGTTTGTTATGGACAATATGGACACATTTATTGCTTTGTATGGTGAAAAGACTGTATTTTCTAAAATAGATCAGTTATATGGTTCAAAAGCACGTGTCTATATTTTTGGGACGAAGGCACCTTCGCAAGATCCTGATTATCCTATAATCCTGAAATATGCACAGAGATCGAATCATCCAAATGCTAGTAAATGGCTTGCATACTTAGTACCTGCAGGTTATAAGTTCATAGATTGGGTTCAAATGGCTAAAGAAATAGAGAATGCAGTAGCATTCAACATATTGAAGGGGGATGAAAGAGTGTTTTTCAAGAAGATGATGTCGGAACAGCTTGCATGGTACTGTGACGACGTAAAGGCTTTGCCATATTCAATAAAATGGATAGATGAACTGTTGAATGGTACTAATGCTGGTATTAAAGAGTCCTTACAAAATACAAGATTGGAAGTGGTGAATAAAATTAAGTCGTTATCAAATTAGTTTAGTAAATGGGTTACTTCCGTGCCGAGGGCTTGTAACAAAAGATGTTGCAAGCCCTTTATGCATTATGTTAAGAAAAAACAGCATCTTTAAGACTGATGAATGCAATAAAAAAGCTGCCTGATTACTCAGACAGCTTTTCACTTTTCACTCCCCACTCATCACCCCCCACTTTTCACTTTCTCACTATTCGTTTTTCACTCTTTAATCGCCTTAATTCCCGGGAGCTCAAGCCCCTCGAGATATTCGAGCATTGCACCGCCACCGGTGGATACATAACTTACTTTATCGGCAAAGCCCATTTGGGTAACAGCTGCAACAGAGTCGCCACCACCAACGAGTGTGAATACACCCTCTTTAGTGACATCTGCAAGAATTGCCGCAATCTTCTTGGTGCCGACAGCAAATTTCTCCATTTCGAACACTCCCACAGGACCATTCCAGAGAATAGTCTTGGAAGCACGGATAACCTTCTCCCACTCCTTGATAGAAGATTCTGAAGCATCCATACCTTCCCATCCGTCAGGAATTTCATTGCTCGGGCAAACCTTAGTGTTTGCGTCATTGCTGAAATCATCAGCTATCACAACCTCTCCGGAGTAGAAGAGCTTTACATTCTTAGCCTTTGCCTTCTCAAGAATAGAGAGCGCCAGCTCCATCTGATCGTCTTCACAAAGAGATTTTCCTATTTTACCTCCCTGAGCCTTAACAAATGTGTATGCCATTCCGCCGCCGATGATCATATTGTCTACAACGTCAAACAGCTTCTCGATAATGCCAATCTTTGAAGAAACCTTTGCTCCGCCAAGGATTGCTGTTACAGGGTGTGCAGGAGTCTTGAGAACCTTGTCTATAGCAACAATCTCGCTCTCCATTACATAACCGAACATCTTGTCGTTAGGGAAGTATTTTGCAATCAGGGCAGTTGATGCGTGAGCCCTGTGTGCTGTGCCGAATGCATCGTTAATATAGCAGTCTGCGTATGACGCAAGTCTCTTTGTGAACTCTTTCTGTTTCTCCTTAATCTCAGCCTTGGCGGCCTTCTTAACCTCCTCTGTTACATCTTCTGCAAGCCCGCGCGGTTTACCCTCCTCTTCAGCATAGAAACGAAGGTTTTCAAGAAGAAGAACCTCTCCCGGTTTAAGATTCTTAGAAATCTCTTCAGCCTCAGTGCCCATGCAGTCAGGAGCAAATTTAATCCTGGTGCCGAGTTTCTCCTCTATAGCCGGAATAATATGTTTGAGTGAGTACTTATCTGTCGGCCCTTTTGGTCTTCCAAGGTGTGACATTATTATCAGTGATCCGCCGCCTGCGAGTACTTTTTTAAGAGTAGGGATGGCAGCGCGGATGCGTGTGTCGTCAGTAATCTGAAACTGTTCGTTCAGAGGAACGTTAAAATCGACACGGACAATCGCTCTTTTGCCTGTGAAGTCGTAATTATCAATCTTTTGCATTTGGAAAAATATTTCGTTATCACTCTTTTATCGGGGCAAATTTAGGAATAATCTTAGAAAAAGTGTTACCTTAGGCGTCATATAATTACACATTTTAAGTTTTTTCGTAATGCTTTTAGAGTCTCCTTCCGGTTGGAAAGATTATGAACTGATAGATTCCGGTGATTTTCAAAAACTTGAACGTTTTGGAAAATATATTTTAATACGTCCCGAACCGAAAGCACTTTGGCAGCCCTCGCTGTCAGAGAGGGAGTGGACGGGTATGGCCCATACCAGGTTTACCACCGGGGCAGGTTTTGGTAAGGCAGGTAAAGAGGATTCCGGCACCTGGCATCCCTTGAAAAAAATGGAGGAGCAGTGGCCGATTACATACGGCAAAGCCGAATTCTCGTTTAAATTAAGGTTAGGACTCACCTCGTTCAAGCATGTGGGAGTTTTTCCGGAACAGGCTCCGAACTGGGATTATATATATAAAGAGACCCGAAATCTGGTTGAACAAAGTAACGGTGCAAAACCGAAAATCCTTAACCTGTTTGCCTACACAGGGGCGGCCTCGTTAGCTGCAAAGGCCGCCGGAGCCGATGTCACCCATCTCGACTCTGTAAAACAGGTTGTAAACTGGTCAAGGGTTAACATGGAGCTAAGCAAGCTTGATAATATCCGCTGGGTTATAGAGGACGCCCTCAGGTTTGTGAAACGTGAGGCAAAAAGAGGAAACATATACCAGGGAATCATAATGGATCCTCCTGCATACGGCCACGGGCCGGACGGGGAGCGCTGGAAACTGGATGAGCACCTTTTTGAGATGCTTACAGAGGTTTCCAAGATACTTTCAACTAAAGAGAGCTTTCTGGTGCTCAATTTGTATTCCAACGGCTATTCGGCGGTATTGGCAGACACTCTTGTAAGGACCTCTTTTCTTAAGAAGGAGAGCAGAGGTGCAACAAGCGGTGCCGAGCTTCAGTATGGCGAACTGGTGCTCAGGGACGGATTCGAAAAGAATCTGCCATTGAGCGTCTTTGTAAGGTTAAAAAGATAAATTAAATCGCAGATAACAACTATGCTATCATCACTATCAATAACATGGGCCCCCTCTCCTGAAATTTTTTCAATTGGGCCTGTACATATCAGATATTACAGTATTCTCTTTGTCTCGGGTTTTATAATCGGCTTCTACATATTCGTGAAGTTTTTCAAGCGTGAGGGGCTTCCGGTGGAGATACTGGATAAACTCCTTTATGCATTGCTTTTTGCTGCGGTTGTAGGTGCCAGACTTGGCCACTGCCTTTTTTACCAACCGGAATACTACCTCCCGAATCCGATAGAGATTCTGAAGATATGGGAAGGTGGCCTTGCCAGCCATGGCGGGGCAATAGGCATACTGCTTACAATGTGGTGGTTCGTGGCGAAATACGGTAAAAAATACCGTTTTGACTTCCTCTGGCTCATGGACAGAATCGGTATCGCAACAGCTTTGGCCGGTTGCCTTATCAGGCTCGGTAACCTTATGAATTCTGAAATTTACGGAAATCCGACAGACCTTCCATGGGGTTTTATTTTTACCTTAAAGGGCGAGACTATTCCGAAGCATCCTACTCAGCTGTATGAGGCTTTGTCATATCTGCTGCTGTTTGTCGTACTCATGTTCATATACAGGAAGTGGCTACCGAAACTTAAAAGGGGAACCCTTTTCGGCATATTCCTCATAGTCCTTTTTGCAGCACGTTTCCTTATCGAGTATGTAAAAGAGCCTCAGGTTGCATTTGAACAGGGTATGCCTCTCAATATGGGTCAATTGCTAAGTGTCCCGTTTATTCTGGCAGGTATTGCCCTTGTACTTTACAGCATAAAACGGGGGAAACCGGCAATGATCGAGCCTTTGACAGTTAAGCCGACAACAGGAATCCCTCCTAAGGAGAGACGTCCAAAATCTAAAAGAGGCTAAAACCAAGGGCCGGAATATAGAGATTATCCTCTTGGATTATCCTCGCTCCTGCTCTCTGCGAAGGTCTTTCTCCTTGATTGAGTGACGTTTGTCGTATTCCCGTTTTCCTTTTGCAAGCGAAATGTTAAGCTTTGCAAATCCCTTATCTGAGATGAAGAGTCTGGTGGCAACGATTGTCATTCCCTTTTCGCGTGTGGCACGGAAGAGTCTCCTGAGCTCCTTAGTGGTCAGAAGCAATTTGCGGTCACGCCTCGGGTCGTGTTTGTTGAATGAACCCCACCAGTAGTCGGCAATATGCATATTCTTTACAAATAGCTCCTTGCCTGCAAAGTAGCAATAGGAGTCGGTCAGCGAGGCCTTTCCGGCACGTATCGATTTGATTTCGGTTCCGGTGAGGACAATGCCCGCAGTAAAGCTTTCAATGAATTCGTATTCAAATGAAGCCCTCTTGTTTTTTATCTCTATTTTACTCTTTGCTTTTGGCATGGGAGTGCAAAAATAGTGTAAATTTGTGGAATGAACGAAGATTTGATCTGCATATTGGGTCCAACTGCCTCTGGCAAGACAAAATACGCCGTTAACCTGGCACACAGGATTGGTGGTGAGATCATCTCTGCAGATTCAAGGCAAGTTTACAGAGGCATGGATATAGGCACGGGAAAGGATCTTGCCGAGTATACAGTTGCCGGAACTGACATACCTTATCATCTGATCGATATTGTGGACGCAGGGGAGAAGTATAATCTCTTCCGGTATCAACAGGATTTTCTCAAGGTATATTCAGAAATAAGGGAAAGGGGAAAGATGCCTGTATTGTGTGGCGGGACAGGTTTGTATATCGATGCAGTAACCAAGGGATATTCAATGGCTGAGGTTCCTGAAAACAAGGAGTTGCGATTTGAACTAGAGCAACTGCCGATGGAGGAGTTGGTTAAAATGCTGGAGGAGATGAAATCCATGCACAACACGACTGACATAGACACAAAAAAGAGAGCAATAAGGGCTATAGAGATAGAGAGATATCAGCAATCCCACCCGGAAATGAGAAGGAGTGAGGGCTTTCCGCTTAACACCAGATTTATCGGAATGCATGTGAGCAGGGAGGAGCGGGTGAGAAGAATTGACAAAAGGCTTAAAGAGAGGCTTGAAGGAGGCATGGTTGAGGAGGTCAGGGGGCTGCTGGAAAAGGGTATCTCTCCCGATGATCTTATCTATTATGGATTGGAATATAAGTTTGTAACACTCTATATTCTTGGAAAACTCACCTTTAACGAGATGGAGAACCAACTTGCAACGGCTATTCATCAGTTTGCCAAACGGCAAATGACCTGGTTCAGGGGAATGGAGAGGAGAGGTGTCATAATCGAGTGGGTGGAGCCTTGATTTGAACTTAAATTTAATAAACATATGATTACCTTCATTCTGTGCATACTCGTCCTGATTGGCGGGTATATGGTCTACGGCAAGGTCGTGGAACGATTCTTCGGAGCTTCATCTGCAAATCTTACTCCTGTTAAGAGGCTGGCTGATAATGTCGACTATAAGGAGTTGAAACCCTGGAGGATATTTGTCATTCAATTTCTTAACATTGCAGGTCTCGGCCCAATTTTCGGTGCTATCCTTGGTGCCGCCTACGGCCCTATGGCCTATTTGTGGATTGTGCTGGGATGTATCTTTATGGGTGCATCTCATGACTATTTTTCCGGGATGCTTTCAATCAGAAATGACGGGAAAAGCCTTCCTGAGCTGGTCGGTCGCTATCTTGGCTCGTGGCCACGCAAGATTCTGACATTTTTTACAGCATTTCTTCTTATCGGAGTTGGTGTGGCGTTTGTCACTGGTCCGGCCGACCTGATGAGCATGCTTACAGGCATGAATAAAATCTATTGGCTCTACATAATATTCGGATATTACATACTTGCTACTTTACTCCCAATAGATAAAATAATAGGAGCCATATATCCCTATTTTGGTGCAACATTGCTTTTTATGGCTGTTGCTGTAGCCGGGTCTATGATTATCAAAAGCTTCGATGGCTCCCTTCAGATGACAGAGCTTACCTTTAACTCTTTCAGAAACTTCCATGCAAACCCTGAAAAAAACATTCTTTTCCCGATGATGTTCGTGGTTATCTCATGCGGAGCGATATCAGGATTTCATGCGACACAATCCCCTATGATGGCAAGGTGTATAACTGACGAGAAATACGGACGTCCTTGCTTTTACGGGGCAATGATAAGTGAGGGTATTGTGGCTCTTATTTGGGCGACAGCCGCTATCACCTATTTTGGCGGTCCGGATGGATTGAATGCCGCAGCTGCAGCCGGTAAGACACCTGCTATTATGGTTAATGAAATCTGTAATACATGGCTTGGAAAATTCGGAGCCGCGATTGCAATAGTCGGGGTTGTGATCTGTCCTATTACATCTGGAGATACAGCATTCCGTAGCCTTAGACTCATAATTGCAGATGCTTTAAAATTCAAACAGGGGCCTATCAGGAATCGTCTGATAGTTGCAGTCCCTGTTTTCGTCATAGCATACATCCTTACACAAGTGGACTTCTCGACAATCTGGAAGTTTGTCGGTATCGGCAACCAGATGCTTGCTGCCATCATCTTGTGGACAGCATCATCATATCTTGTATCGGTTAAGAAACCACATTGGATTATGTCAATCCCGGCAACATTCATTACATATATATGTGCCTCATATTTTGTTGCAGCACCTCACTCAGTGGGAGGATTGGCACTCGGAGTAAACACCGCCTACATTGCCGGAGGTATTGTAGCTCTTGGTGTGGTTGTTCTCTTTGACTTAATGATAGTAAAAAAACAAAATAAGCAATTAGAAATTTTAAAATGAGAAAATTTTCCATTCTTTTAATCTCCCTGTGTCTTGTGTTATTTGTGACAAGGGCCGCAGCACAGAAACCTGAAAACATGAAATATACCGATGCAAAGGAGCTTATGTTACTTGGCAAAGGTTTCACCAACACTGACTCTTACTATACCCGTCTGCCTGTAGATCTTAAAGATGAGATTAGACCCGAAGTATGGAGTCTCGGAAAGAATTCGGCAGGACTTGCGGTGAGGTTCTCTTCAAACAGTACTGCAATAGCTGTTAAATGGACCGTCATGAATAATTTCCGGATGAACCACATGCCGGAGACTGGCATCAAAGGGGTAGATCTCTACACTCTTGAGGATGACGGAAAGTGGTATTATATGGGAACCGGTCGCCCTACCGGTAAGGAAAATTCTTCGGTGCTGATCAGCAACATGGAGGCTAAACAAAGAGAGTACATAGCCTATCTTCCGCTGTATGACGGGACAGAAAAATTGGAGATAGGGGTGGATTCGACAGCAAACCTCACAAAACCTCAAAGAGATGTTCTGGTAAAAAAAGATAACGATGATGCAATATTGATTTACGGAACAAGTATTACACAGGGTGGCTGTGCATCGCGTCCCGGGATGGTCTACTCCTCAATAATCGGCAGGATGTTGGGCAGAGAGGTTATCAATCTCGGATTTTCAGGAAATGCCAAAATGGACAAATCGTTGGCAAAAGCAATCTGCAGAGTCAATACAAACACTATTGTCCTCGATTGCCTTCCTAATACAACAGCACAAATGCTCAGAGACAGCGCTTATACTTTTATCAGAATGATACTGGACGCCAAACCCGCAGCTAAAATCTATATGGTGGAGAATCCGAGATTTCCTTATCTGAGATATAACAAGGAGAGGATAAAGGAGCTATCGGAGGAGGATCTGGTGTGGAAATCAATATATGAAAGGTTCAGAAAGGAGAAATGTCGCAATATCTATTATATTAAGGGTAAGGAACTTGCCGGGACTGACAATGAGGCCACTGTTGACGGTGTACATATGACTGACCTGGGATTTCTCCGCTATGCTATTGAACTTTGTAAATATATAAGGTGAGAATTTGCCTGTTATATATTTATAGTTACATTTGTCGCTCATTAACAATTTGATATGAAGAGAATTCTGAAAATTGCCGCAATATTTATTGCTGGAATGGCTTTTTCATCAGAGCTGAGCGCACAGAAGGCAGATAAAGGCGCACTCACAATAACACCTGCCAGGATTAAAGAATATGTTGACTATCTGGCTTCAGACTCGCTAAAGGGGAGAAAAACTCCGGGAAAGGAACTCGACCTTGCAGCAGATTATATAGCTGAAAAGTTCAGGGATTTCGGACTGGAAACAGTCGGGGGGAGCTACTTCCAAAACATACCATATATCTCTCAGGATCTGGATGTGAATAATACCAGCCTTACTATAGACGGGGCAGAGTTTGAGCTTAAAAGTGACTTTATACCATTTGAAGCTGCATCTGAAATGAATCCGGAGGGACATTTCAAAACTGAGATAGTTTTTGCCGGTTACGGCATCACAGCTCCTGAATATGGTTATGATGACTATGCTGGTCTGGATGTTAAGGGCAAGATTGTACTGGTACTTAAGTCCGAGCCCCGTAAGAGTGATCCGGACTCTCCTTTTGCAGGTTCAAATGAGACAAGGCACTCCAGATTGAGTACCAAGGTTCGGAATGCTAAAGTGCATGGGGCGATAGGATTGTTTTTTGTAACAGATCCGTTGAACTATATGATGCTCAAGCCGCAGGGATACCCATGGTCCAGCCTTTCTAAGTTTATGAAAGGGGGTAACATACAGTTTCATGTTGATACCAGAGTTGAAGGAGCAATTCCTGCCATTCATGTCGGAGAGAAGGTTATCGTTAAGTTGTTCGGCAGCATCGATTCGCTTAAAGCTATTCAGGCCGGGATCGACAAAGAGCTAAAACCTAACTCGTTCCTTATTGGCAATAGCAGTTGTGAACTTAATGTCTCTCTTATCACTATTTCAACAAGTGCCAGAAATGTTGTCGGTATGATAAAAGGTTCTGACAAGAAGTTAAGGAGTGAGGTGGTAATTATCGGCGGTCACTACGACCATGTGGGTTACAACCTTCAACATAAAGAGGGAGAGGATTATATCTACAATGGTGCTGATGACAACGCCTCCGGTACTGCCGGTGTCATGGCTGTTGCAAAGGCTTTTGCCGCAAACAGGAAAGCTCCGGCCAGAAGTCTGTTTTTCATATGTTTTGCAGGTGAGGAGATGGGGCTTATTGGTTCTGATTATTATACCGAACACCCGTTGCTTCCGGTTGAAGAAAGCGTGGCAATGTTGAATATGGATATGATAGGACGTAATGGCTCTGACACTTTACAGATTGAAGGGGCTGACCTCAACCCGGATCTTCGTGATATAATGCTCAAGGAGAATGTCGGTCTCGGGCTTAAGTATGTACCAACCGGAAATGAGATGATGAGCAGAAGCGACCACTATAACTTTTTTAAATTGGGAATCACAGCTGTGGATATAACAGGAGGTTTACATCCGGATTATCACACAGTAAGGGATAACCCGGACAAACTTGATTGTGACAAAGCATCAAGAATTGCCCGACTTGTTTACAGGACAGCAAAGGTTATTGCCGGCGAGAGCAGGCGCTACAAGGTGGAACCACTCAACTAGTGAATTTTAATTAATCTAACAATAAGAAAGTATGAAAAAGATTTTATCAGTAATGGCAATGGTTATTGCCCTGACCTTAATGTGCAATAATACCTATGCTCAGGATGCTGTTACCCTGAAATATAACTTCAAAGAGGGTAAGGCATACAAGACTGTTACCAAGGTAATCACAACTACAGCGCAGTCTATGATGGGGCAGGAGATGAAGTTTGATGTAACCCTTGATATCCAGACAGACATGAATGTTACAAAAGTTGATGCTGAAGGAAATGCTTCGATGCTTATCAATGTTAAGGGTAATATGGAGATGAATCTTCCGGCAGCTGCAGGTGGAAAGAAAAGTGAAGAAATTAAAAATGAGGCTATTAGCGCAACATTTGCTCCGGATGGCAAGTCAATTAACCAGTCACAGGTTGACAAAGACGGAAACAATGTAACTGTAAAGGATTATATAAAGCTTACCGAACTTCCAAAGAAAGCCCTTATAAAAGGCGATACTTGGCAGGATAAAAGAGTTGATACTGTAGCTAACTCGGCATCACCTATAGCTGTTATAACAACAACCGATACAAAATATACAGTAGTTGGAAAAGAGATGGTTGATGGTAAGGAGCTCTTTAAAATAGCGTATGACGGCACTATGGAGATTGCAGGAAAAGGAAGCCAGATGGGTATGGAGATGGTCATGGAAGGCACCGGCGCAACAAAGGGATTCTACTATTACAATCCGGCTCTCTCAATAGTTGTAAGCACAGAGGGTCTGATTGAGATGAACACAAACATTAATGTCAGTGGTCCTCAAAGCATGACAATCCCTATGAGTCAGACAATTAAAGTAACTTCCACCACAGAGGCTCTTTAATAATCTGCTTAATTACTAGACACTTTTCAGCTGGTATATCTTAAGGTCGAACTGACTTACGATAGCCATCACATGATCGAAAATGTCCGATTGGACATTCTCATAGTTGACCCAGCTTTTATCCTTTGTGAAACAGTAAATCTCAACAGGGACACCCTTTTCACTGGGTTGAAGCTGGCGGACTATGCAGGTAAGGTTTTGATTAATATCCGGGTGATTGTTTATATAGGCCTGGAGGTATGCTCTGAACACACCGATATTGGTCTGCCTCCTTCCGTTTACAAGAACTGTATTGTCTACATTATTCTCCTCGTTATAGGAGGTAATGATTTTTTCCGTGTTTATAATGTAATCCTTCAGATAGTGAATTCTGCCGAATCGCTCTATCATCTCGGGAGTACAGAATTTAATACTGGTCATGTCTATATTGATAGACCTCTTAATCCTCCTGCCCTCTGACTCCTCCATGCCTCTCCAGTTCTGGAAAGAATCACTTACAAGAGAATAGGGTGGTATGGTGACGATTGTGTTGTCAAAATTTCTGACCTTGACCGAATAAAGGCTTACCTCTTCAACAGTTCCGTCTGCACCGTGCTTTGGAGTGGTTATCCAGTCGCCCATGCGTAACATGTCATTTGAAGAGAGTTGCCAACCTGCTACAAAACCAAGTATACTGTCCTTGAAAATCAAAAGCAGGACAGCCATGAATGCGCCAAGGCCGGCGAAAAGGGTTGCTAGTGATGTGTTTATAAGAATGCTAAGAACAGCAATTCCACCTATGAAGTATGCAATAACAGCAATGATCTGGAAGAGTACCTTAACCGGTTTCTTGGCATAGTCTTCAGACTCTGCATATATCTGAGTCATTGATTGTGTTGCGGCAACAATAGCCCTGACTATGACTACTGTTATATATATAAGGGCAGCCTTCTGGAAAAGATTGACCCATATCACAGAGTTTATCGCAATCGGGGTGCAGAGGAAAAAGATCATGCCCGGGATCATATGTGTGAGATAGCGAAAAACCTTGTGTTCCAGAAATATGTCGTCCCATCTTGATTTGGTCATTTTGGCAACATGAGTTACTATACGATTCACGATAAACCGTCCGATAATATCAGCTCCGTATGCTATCAGGAAAAGAAGGGTTACGCTTATCACCTCATCAAGCCAGTTGGCAAGGTTGTGAGACATTCCGTAACTCACCAGCATCCGGTTTATTGAGTCTACGACTCCGAAAAGGGCAGTGGCTCTTGTTGTAATCTGTTCTTCAATCATAACTTTCTAATAATATGCAAAAATATGAATTTTATAGTTTGTAGCGCGATTATTATTTTATAACTTTACAATCAACTTATTACACTTAAACTATGAGAAACAAATCCCTATTTTTTTTCATTTTTATCCTGATATCTTATGGTTGTGCAAAAGAAGAGGCTCCCAAGATTGATCTGAATATTTCCGGGGGGCAGATAAGTGGTCAACACATATCCTCTTCACAAACAGTCACATTCACGACAAACAAGTCCTGGACAGCCACCGTGGCTGAGAGTGGCTCGCCATCATGGGTCAGTGTACGTCCGACTAGCGGTAAAGCCGGTACGATTACGTTAAATATAGATATGCAGGCAAATGCGGTATATCAAAGCAGAGACGCAGATGTTACAATTACTGCTGGTACCATAACTAATACTTTCAGAGTCCATCAGGATGCAGCTCCGCCCACTGTTACTATTGACAGAAGCATACAAAACGTCGGATATGAGACAGGATCGGCAACAGTTGCCGTTTCTACAAACGGGGCACCATGGTCTTTGTCAGGAGTACCATCATGGATGACCGCTTCGTCAATCGGCGCACCGACTGCAACCACTGTTACTTTCACATATCAGGCAAACCTGTTGGCTGTTGCACGAGAGGCAAACTTAGTTTTCACCTCAGTGACAGCGACAAAAACTCATGTGATGACACAGGCAGCCGCACCGGCAACTATTTCAATTGATCAAAATGCAAAGACCGTAGAGAGTGTATCGGGCAGTTTTTCCGTGGCAGTAACAACAAACAGTGCTGCGTGGAAAGCCTCCGGAATTCCTGCGTGGGTGACTTTAACTCCTTCTGAAAACACAGGTTCCGGAAATGTGGTAGTAAATTTCACTCAGAATACAACCAACGCTTCACGAGAGGCAACTATAACATTCACTGCCGGATCGGCCGTGAAGACCCTTACCTTGACCCAGCTTCGTACAGGGGGATATATTGATGGAGGGAATCTGTAATGGAAAAGAGTATGAAAAAACTGGTATATATTACAGTAGTTTTGGCCATCCTTTCCGGGTGTACCAAAGATGAAAAGAGGGAAGCTCCTTTAGACAATACAATCTCATTGGCAGGTATAATTGCTGACCCCTTTTCTACAACAAAATCAAATCTGGGTCAGGACGGTCTTTCAGCATTATGGAGCACAAACGACTCAATCGGTGTTTTCAGTGCCAATACAAAAAATGCAAAATTCACCCTTTCTGCCGGTAATGGAACTCAAAGCGGAACATTCAGCGGTACTATCAGCGGTGCTCCGTTGTATGCCTATTATCCTTATGATCCCGATGCAGGTGAGGACCCAAAAAGTGTAACCAGCTATCTGGATGAAGTGCAGGAGCAGAGCAGCCTTGACAATGAAATTGGAAAATTTGATTTCAAGGCCAGTTACTCCATTCTCGGCAACAGCGGTGACAATTGCAGAATTTACTTCCGGACACTTATGTCACTTATGTCTGTTACCATTGATCCGACAGGCTCAAGCTTTGTAAACGACAAGCTGCTTGGCTTGGTAATCAGGGTTAACGGAAGAGAGTTGGCAGGGGAGTTCACAATCGATATAACAGATATATCGGCGAAACCGAATTTTGCAGGGTATGGTTTGGACTATGTGAATATTGTGATGAAGAACCAGCCGGTCCTTACATCCGGAACTACCATAAAATGCAGGGCGTTCATGAATGCCGCCATCAAGGCCGGAGATGCTGTTACCATTGATGTTGTTACAGATAAACATTTTGCAAGGGTGAACATCACCGCATCAAAAGATATAGTAGGTGGTTATCGCTATAATATACCTATTGTTTTGGCTTCGGGTCAGGGTAACGTGCAGACACTTACTTTCCCTGCTTTTTATAACGAGAATGTTTACGGTTCTTATGATTATGACGATGGAAGTGCCAACCTTAAGTACAGGCCTTATATAGATCAGTGGGCCATTGTTGTAGAAGATGATGATGCCAGTTCTTTCAGAATACAGAACAGGGCTGAAAAATGGGTTCTTAATATTGCGGATATTCCGGTTCATATGCTATGTGGACAGTTAGTGCAAATCAGGGTAGATACATATGGCTTATTTAATTTCAATGTCGGAGAGCAGGAAGCAATTGTTATTGCCAAGGCAAATAAAAAAGCATGGCTTTACAACTTTGAGAAACATAATGCCTATATCGTTTATAATTAAAGAGAGACAACATGAAGAGATATTTTATAGCAAAAATTATATCGATAGTAATTCTCATCTCGGGGTCGGTTTCATTTTCATATTCCGAACCGGCCTATCCGTTTCCTATAAAGGTTGTTCAGCCTGATGGGAGCGTTATTACTATTCAGATGCACGGAGATGAGTATGCCAACTGGGCTACTTGTGGTAACCGACTTGTAGACAAAGGCAAGGATGGATATTATTACTTCGCAGATTTTAATGCAACAGGAGGCAAAATACTTTCCAACACAAGGGTCTCTCCAAATGTTATGGCAATGCCGGCAACAACTACTGTTACACCACCAACATCGGTATTCATGCAGGCAAAAATAAAAAGGGAGAAAGCGGCCAGAATAGATCAGAGGGCGATATCTCAGGGAAACAGAAAGTACCTGGTTATTCTTGTACAGTTTTCGGACAAGTCGTTTCAATCAACAAATGCCAACAATGACTTTACAAATCAGTTGAACCAGGATGGTTACAACGCCAATTCCGGGACCGGATCGGCATGGAACTACTATTATGAGAATTCCAGAGGCCTGTTCAACCCGAGATTTGATGTTGTCGGGCCTGTCACTGTCTCCAGAACTGCTGCCTATTACGGAGAAAACGACGATTACGGCGACGATGCCCATCCGGATGAGATGGTTGAGGAGGCTGTAAGGCTGGCAAATTCGACAGTGGATTATTCTCAATATGATCAGGACGGAGATGGCTATCTTGATAATGTTTTCATTTACTATTGTGGTTACGCGGAGAGTCAGGGTGGCGGAAGCAGCACTATCTGGCCTCATGCCAGCGGCATATATGGAAGAAATGTAATGCTGGACGGCGTAAGAGTAGGGAGATATGCATGTTCGTCTGAATTCAGAGGTTCTACGGGTGGTCTAATGAGCGGTATTGGTACATTCTGTCATGAATTCGGCCATGTAATCGGGCTTCCGGACTTCTATGACACCGATTACAATGATAATGGAAAAGGTCGTGGATTAGGGGCTTATTCGCTGATGTCAAACGGAAACTATAATAACAACGGAAACTCACCTCCATATTTTACTTGCATGGAGAGATATCTGTTGAATTGGATGAATTTCCCGGCAGAGATGACTACTTCCGGTAACTATTCCCTCGAAAGCGTCAGCAGAAATCTTGCTTATTACACGCCTACGGCCAATGCCAATGAATATTACTTGTATGAGTATCGTGACAGAAGCGGTTGGGATGCATATCTGCCTGCTTCAGGTCTGGTAATTTATCATGTGGACCAGTCCAATAATGATGTACACGGGAAGACTGCCGCATATTTGTGGAACTATACAAATAGTATTAACGCATACTCGGACCACCAGTGTATGGATCTTGTAGAGTCTGTCTATCCTGAATCTTCCGTTACATCCGGAGCGATGTCTACATTCCCGGGCTCTACGGGAAAAAGATCGTTTACATACAGCACATCCCCTGCTGCAGCAGACTGGTCCGGGACACCGACGGGATATGATTTGACAAATATTACCGAAAGTGTGGCAAGTGTCTCATTTACCCTTTCAATTGACCAAACCAAGAGATTGAGCGGAAAAGTGTCTGGTGTGGATGGTTTTGGAATCCCCGGGGCAAGCGTAAGGCTCTATCCGCTTGATCAGTCGTCAGCCGGTGTTGCCAAAAGTGCCGGAACGCCATTGTTATTATCAATGTCACCAAGGATAGACCGGACGGCAGAATTCTATGAAACAACCACAGGGGTAGATGGAGCATATTCTTTTGTTATAGAAAACTTCGGAGATTACAGATTGGTTGTCTCGAAGAGTGGTTACAACACGACAAGCAGAGATCTGACAATTTCAAATAAATCCACAATTGAGAACATAACTCTGTACTCTGCATATGAATCACTATTTGCAACTCTAAAAAAATATGTTGTATACGGTGGCGGCGGATTAGGCTACAATACCCTGGATGTAAGCACATACGGTGCTGTCGGATTTTCTGCTCAGGAGTTGAATCCATACAAAGGGTATAAAGTTAATTCAATGCAGTTTATCGTCAGGGGAAGCAGTGCTTCTACGGTAGGCGTGTTTATAAAATCCGGAAATACAACAATCCTCCAGAGAGTTATTACTTCACCTCAATTTGAGACATTGCAGAAAGTCGACCTGAGTGATGCCAATATAACTGTTCAAGAGGGAGCAAACATGAAATTCGGTTATTATGTTATTGGCAGCGACTCCAAATTTCCTCTTGCTGTTGATAACGGGCCGCTAAAACCACAGGGAGGTTTTGCCGGACAGAGCATAGACTATTTATATGAATGGGATCTTGATATGAATCTGGTTGTCTCAGTTGAGCTGATGGATGACAACAACGTGCTTTATTCATTGGGCTATAATCTCATTGATGTTCCGAAAACACAATACAGGGTTGGCGAGACCCTAACTCTCAAACTTGTTTCGCCCGACAATTTCCCTGACATCGAACGCCCTTCATCTGTGAAGTGGTACTTTGATGATGTTGCAAGGAATACAGGAGATGTTATTACCCTAACGGCAGGTAGTCACACAATAAAAGCCGTGCTTGATTTCGGAGATCATACCGACACAATTGTTCAGGAGATTCTCGTAACACAATAATTACCGTACTATAACAGAATAGAATGAGGGTTGTCAGATCAAAATGGCAACCCTTATTTTTTATACACCTTCAGTTTATTTATTATCTCCCTGCCCGGGGCGCGTCTGTTTTTTAGTGGTTTTATGAAGCCGCTTACAAGTTAATGTGGAAATACTGGATCAGGGCATTTCATCCGGAGATGGGATTTAGGAGCGATTGAAGACATAAAGACGACAAAGACCTTGGTTTTTTAGTGATTTTATGAGTGTTTTTCCGAAAAGGGCGAGGACCGTTCAACGACCGAAGGGAGGCGTTCCGGAGCCCAGGAAAAACATGAAATCAAATCACGTTAAGAAAAACCAGTGTCTTTAAGGCTTATGACTTCAATGTGACATCGGATGGACAGCCCTGAAACAGTATTTTCCACAATATAAAAAGCGGCTATAGAACAAATTAAGAAAAACAGCAGTGCCCCGGGCAGGGAGGGTAATAATAAAATCTATTTAGGGATATTATAAAATAAAAAGGGCAAAAATAATTTTGCCCTCTAGTATTGTATTTTATTCTGTTATAGCTTTGACGGCCATGCGTCACAATTGCATATCAGGTTTCTGTCTCCGTATCCGTTATCGACACGCGCAACAAACGGCCAGAATTTGTTCTCCATTACCCATTCAAGAGGGTAAGCGGCATATTCACGGCTGTATTTGTGATTCCACTCTGTTGCACAAACCTCTGGAGCTGTATGAGGAGCGTTCTTTAGGGCGGAATCGGCAGCAGCAATCTTTCCGGCTTTAATATCCTCGCACTCAGCCTTGATAGAGATCATAGCGTCTATGAAGCGATCAAGTTCTGCCTTAGGCTCACTTTCAGTAGGCTCTATCATCAGAGTCTCGTGAACAGGGAATGAGAGAGTAGGTGCATGGAATCCGAAGTCCATAAGACGTTTTGAGATATCTCCCGCATCAATTCCGTACTCTTTAACATAGTGTCTTACATCTATTATACACTCGTGGGCAACCCTTCCGTTTTCGCCGGTGTAGAGAGTGTCAAAACCATTCTTCGCCAACCTTGCAGACATGTAGTTTGCATTAAGTATTGCCACTGCAGTGGCTTTTCTGAGACCTTCGGCTCCAAGAAGCTTTATATAGGCGTATGTTACAGGTAGCATGAGGGGATATCCGTAAGGAGTTGAACTTACTGCCTTAACACCTTGTGATCCGCATTCTGA
Organism: Bacteroidales bacterium CF; assembly: GCA_000473305.1. Lineage (GTDB taxonomy): Bacteria > Bacteroidota > Bacteroidia > Bacteroidales > UBA932 > Bact-08. The sequence goes on from CP006772.1 coordinate 187,389, forward strand.
AAGGAATGGGTGGCAAGGGAGATATGGTGCAAGTTCCTTTGTGGCGCAGATCGGACCTACTCCCGGACCACCGCCTCCGTGAGGCATTGCAAAGGTCTTGTGAAGGTTTAGGTGGCATATGTCAGCACCGATAAATCCAGGATTTGTCACCCCTACCTGTGCATTCATATTGGCTCCGTCCATATATACAAGTCCTCCGTTTTCATGGATGATTGTAATTATCTCACGAATTCTCTTTTCAAATACACCATGAGTGGATGGGTATGTTATCATCAGGCAAGAGAGGCGTTCTTTGTGAGCTACGGCCTTCTCTCTGAGTTCATCGACATTGATATTGCCGTTTTCATCACATGAGACCAATACGATCTCCATGCCGGCCATCGCGGCAGAAGCAGGATTTGTACCATGCGCAGAGGTTGGTATTATCGCGATATTTCTATCTGTCTGACCATTCGCCATGCGATATGCCCTTATAGTCATAAGTCCGGCATATTCTCCGGCTGCGCCTGAATTCGGTTGTAGTGAGCAAGCTGCAAAGCCGGTTATGGCAGCAAGATCCCGTTCAAGATCCTTTATCATGTATAGATAACCTTCTGCCTGATTGCCCGGAACAAATGGGTGAATATTTGTAAATTCACTCCAGCTCAGAGGCATCATCTCCACGGCGGCATTCAGCTTCATTGTGCAAGATCCTAATGGAATCATAGACTGTGTGAGTGATATGTCCCTCTTTTCCAGTTTTTTGATATAACGCATCATGTCTGTCTCAGAGTGGTACCTGTTGAATATGCTCTCTTGAAGTATCTCACTCTCCCTTCTCATGAAACCATTATAAAGAACTATTGCAGGGGTCTCAGTGAGGTTGCATCCGAATATCTCCAGGATCTCGTCTGCCTCCTCTACGGTTGTTAGTTCGTCAAAACTGATGAGTACCCTATTATTGTCGGGATAGTAGAAGTTTATACCACATTCGAGAGCTCTCTCTTTTACAAGCTCCACGTCTGCATTAAGAATTTCAATCGTGTCGAAATAGTTCCCGCATGAAAGTTCAAACCCTGCTTTTCTAAGCTCTGTAGCTATTGTATGTGCGAAGGCTGCAACTCTCTCGGCAATCTCTTTTATACCCATTGGACCGTGATATACTGCATACATACCGGTCATTGTTGCCATCAGAGCTGTTGCGGTACAAATATTTGATGTTGCCTTTTCTCTCTTGATGTGCTGCTCCCTTGTCTGCAGGGCCATACGCAATGCAGGATTGCCAAGTCGGTCAACAGAGACACCGATAATCCTTCCGGGCATCTGCCTCTTGTATTCGTCCCTGGTGGCCATGAACCCGGCTGTAGGACCGCCGAATCCCATTGGAAGCCCGAATCTCTGTGCTGAGCCGACAGCTATATCTGCACCCCATACAGCAGGCTCTTTGAGTATTGCTAAAGCAAGAAGGTCTGTGACGGCCGTCACCAAAATTCCCTTTTCGTGCGCTGCAGCGGTAAATGAGGTGTAGTCACGGACCTCGCCGTTTGCTGCAGGGTATTGCAGTACCGCTCCACAGAACATATCGTCGAAACGGAATTCCCTGAAATCCCCGGTTACTATTTCAATCCCCATTGCTGCCGCACGGGTCTCTATAACAGCTTTTACCTGAAGGAATATATCGTTGTCAACAAAAATTTTATTTTTTCCTGCTTTTACCGCCTCTCTCGAACGCAGCTCATACATCATCTTCACAGCCTCGGCAGCGGCAGTCGAGTCGTCAAGCATTGAACAGTTTGACATTTTGAAGCCTGTAAGACTTGATATCATGGTCTGAAAATTCAGGAGAGCCTCAAGTCTTCCCTGAGATATCTCAGCCTGATATGGTGTATATGATGTGTACCAGCTTGGATTCTCGAATATATTCCTTACAATCACAGGCAAAGTCCCGGTTCCGTAGAATCCCTGGCCGATAAAGGAGCGGTAATTCTTATTTCTTGAAGCTATAGCCTTAAGTTCTGAAAGATACTCCTGTTCGGTCATCTCTTCGTCCATTTCCAGCGACTCCTTCAGCAGGATGTCTGATGGAACTGTTTGTCTGATAAGTTCGTCAAGATTGTCTGCACCTATATAGGCCAGCATCTCTTTAATATCTGCTTCTCTGGGACCATTATGTCTGTCTGTGAATGAAAGTGACATACTTTGCTATTTATAAGGTTATTAATTGTTTATAAAAACGCAAATTTAATTATAATTTCTTAAAATTTGGTAATAAAATTATTTTCATATTTTTGTGGAACTAATTCCAAACCAAATGACGTTATTAAGTAAAAAAATTTCTGAATTGGCAGAACGTAAGACCAAAGCCCAAGAGGGCGGAGGTGCTTCTGCCATTGCCAAGCAGATTGCCATGGGTAAGCTACCGGCAAGGGAGAGAATCAATCAGCTCCTTGATGAGGATTCTTTCTTTGAGTATGACCTCTTTATTGAACATGATGCGAGAGGATTCGGCCTTGATGGAAAGGCTCTCGCCGGGGATGGTGTTGTTATCGGTACAGGAACAGTAAACGGAAAGCCTGTCGCGGTTTATGCACAGGATTTTACTGTTGCGGGGGGCTCTCTCGGCTCAATGCATGCAAAGAAAATCACAAAGATCATGGATTATGCACTCAAGATGCAGATACCACTTATCGGAATAAATGACTCCGGTGGAGCCAGGATACAGGAGGGGGTAAATGCTCTTGCAGGGTATGGGGAGATATTCTACAGAAATACTCAGGCAAGCGGTGTCATTCCTCAGCTGTCTGTTATACTGGGTCCTTGTGCGGGAGGTGCAGTCTACTCTCCAGCTCTTACAGACTTCGTTTTTGTAGTGGACAAGATTTCAAAGATGTTCATCACCGGACCGGAGGTTATCAAATCGGTGCTTGGAGAGGAGATTGATATGGAATCTCTCGGAGGAGCCCGTGTTCACAGCGAGATTACCGGAAACGCACACTTCTTTGCCAACAGCGAGGCGGAGTGTTTCCAACAAATCAAGACTCTTCTCGATTACATACCTGCGAATAACAAGTGCAAGAGAGAAAAAAGGGAGAAATTCCATGATCCTAAAAGGAGCTATAAGGTAGAGGAGATCGTGCCTGTAGATCCTACAAAACCTTACGATGTAAGGGAGGTAATAAAGGCTTTGACTGACGAATCTGAGTTCTTTGAAGTTCAGGAGCTCTGGGCTGCAAATATTGTAGTCGGTTTCGGCAGAATCGCCGGAAGAACAGTGGGTTTCATCGCAAACCAACCTTTAGTGCTTGCCGGTGTCCTCGACTGTGACTCTTCGGACAAAGCCGCTAGGTTTATCAGATATTGTGATGCTTTTGAAATTCCAATAGTAACAATCGAGGATATGCCGGGTTATCTTCCGGGCATTGACCAGGAGCATTCAGGTGTTATCAGGCACGGTGCCAAACTTCTCTATGCATATAGCGAGGCAACAGTTCCTAAGATGACAGTTATTCTCAGAAAGGCATATGGTGGAGGTTACATTGCCATGAACTCAAGACACCTCAGGGCGGACTTTGTTTTTGCATGGCCGACAGCCGAGATTGCTGTAATGGGACCGGAGGGAGCAGCCAACATAATTTTCAGGAAGGAGATTATGGAGGCAGAGAATCCGGATGAGATGAGAAAGGCAAAGGTTGAAGAGTACAAGCAGAAGTTTGCCAATCCATACGTTGCTGCTGCTAAAGGCTATATTGATGCGGTTATTAATCCGGAAGAGACAAGGAAGTATCTCATACAGGCTCTTGAGGTATCTCAGGACAAACTTGTAAAAGGTCCTGATAAGAAACACGGAATTCCACCATTTTAACAGCCGTGTAAAGTTTAAAGTTATGAGTACAACTGAGAAATTTGACACTTTCAGACTCGAGGAGTCAGGGAGTGTATATGAAACCCTGCTTACAAAGAAGGTAAAGGAGAGAAAGGCCTGGAAAAAGCCTGACAATCAGGAGATATGCTCCATCATCCCCGGAACGGTCTCTAAACTGAAGGTAAGCGAAGGTGACAAGGTCGAAAAAGGAGAGGAGCTTATGGAATATGAAGCAATGAAAATGCAGAATATAATAAGGGCTCCATTTGACGGAACTGTTGAAAAGATCTATGTAAAGGAGGGTGAGAAACTCGCAAAAGGCGTGTTAATGCTTTTCCTGAGATCTAACGCCAGCGCTCCAGATCAAGTCTTATAAAAATAAAGAGTAAAATCGTAAAGCTCCATAGTGATGATCCCCCGTAGCTCAGAAAGGGCAGGGGGATTCCTATTACAGGTACAAGCCCCATAGTCATTCCTATATTGATGAAGAAGTGGACAAAGATTATTGAGGCTACGCAATAACCGTAAATCCTGTTGAAATTGTCCTTCTGTTTTTCGGCAAGTTTAATAATACGCGTTATCATTAATGTATAGAGGATAACGACAAATAGCGACCCCAAAAATCCCCACTCTTCCCCGACAGTGCAGAATATAAAGTCAGTACTCTGTTCAGGGACGAAGTTGAACTTTGTCTGAGTCCCGCGTAGAAATCCTTTTCCTATTAAACCACCGGAACCGATTGCTATTTTAGATTGGTGCACATTGTAGCCTGAACCCTGAAGGTCCTCTGTTATTCCAAGAAGGCTTTCAATCCTTGCTCTTTGGTGATCCTGAAGCACTTTTTCAAAGAGTATGTCAACAGAGTAGATTAGTGTTATTGAAAGCAGGAATGCTGCCAATATCTTCCAATTATCCGACACTCTTGTCTTGATTGCCTTGATTATAAGCCAGATGACAGGGATGGAGATCAAAACCATAAGCCAATGGTGATCTGCAAAATGAATATGTGAAGCCACATACCCGATTGTTCCTATTTTCGGGAATAGTATCATTAAAGGAAAAAACAGGACAAGGAATATTATGTGCGGAATTATCCTCTTTGTAAAGAGACCTCTGGCAATCACTGCCACCGAAAAAAGGAATATTATGGCTTGAAAAGGAGAAAAAGAAAGTGTTACGATAAACAGTATAATTGCCAGAATCCCAAGGATAAGAAACCACCCGGAAAGGCCTTCACGGTATAACATAAATGTAAAGGCAAAATATACAAGTGCGGAACCGGTCTCCTTTTCCAATACAATCAAAAGCATTGGGAAAATAATAGTCATAGCCACCCTGGCGGCAGCTGTGACAGATTTAAGGTGAAAATTATACTTTCCTAAAAGCGAAGATAAGGCCAATGCCGTGGCTATTTTTGAGAACTCGGCAGGTTGAAGTCTCAACGGCCCTATTGCAACCCAAGATCTTGATCCGTTGACATCCACACCGACAACAAGCACCCCGAGCAGTGCCAGAATTGCCAGGGCATATATGAACCAGGCCGTAACACTGTAAAACTTCGGATTTATAACATATATGATAAGTGCTGCCAACCCGAAGGATGTGAGTATCCACACAAACTGCATTCCGGATCTTTCACTGAAGCTTAATATACCCTTTGAGAGTTCCGGATCATACACGGAAGAGAATACATTTATCCAACCTATCAGTACAAGAACCAGATAGATCAGAATAAGCTGCCAGTCAAGCTTCCTATATATACTCTCTCTTCTCATTTTATCGGGACATTGGTCATTGTGTTGCCACTTATTATGTAAGCCTCAAGATCTTTTCTGTCAACCTTCCTGTTAATATACATCTCAACAAGGAGCGATGCAATCGGTGCCGCCCAGGTGGCACCAAATCCGGCATTTTCTATATATGCGGCAACAGCTATTTTTGGATTGTCTCTCGGAGCAAAGCAGATAAACACAGAGTGATCCTTTCCGTGAGGGTTTTGAGCAGTACCGGTTTTTCCGCAAATATCCAAACCTTTGACTGCAACTCTGGTGGCAGTGCCGCCGGAACCCGGAGGGGCGTTCACAGCCAGGTACATTCCGTAAATAACCTTTTGAAAATTTGACGGATCCACCTTTGTATAGTGCCTTTTTGAATAATCGGCATGAACAACGGTGTCTTCAACACTTTTTATGATATGAGGTGTGTAGTAATAGCCTCTGTTTGCAACTGTTGCGGCAAGATTTGCAAGATGCAGGGGAGTTGTGCCGATCTCACCCTGCCCGATTGCAAGAGAGATTATTGAGAGCGATTTCCATCTGCCCTTGCCGTGAATCCGGTCATATCCCTTAACAGAAGGAAGGACTCCTCCTAACTCATTTGGCAGATCTGAACCCAGTTTGTGTCCGAAGCCGAAACTCTCCACCAACTCTTTCCAGTGAGAGAATGCGGCTGTGACATTGGGATATGCAGGATTATCGATTATATCCCTGAAAGCATAGCAAAAATAGGCGTTGCATGACATCATGATAGCATGCGTGAGATCCAAAGGTGACGGGTGGGAATGGCAACCCACACCTCGACCGACATGATACCCCATATGGCATGGGTATCTGACAACTGTATCGACTACCTCGTCCTGGAGGGCAATTAGCCCGTTGACAAGCTTAAATACGGAACCTGGAGGATAGGCAGCCATGACCGCCCTGTTGAACATAGGCTTGAGCGGATCGTTGACAATCTCTTTGTAATATTTGCTTATTGAAGCCAGTTTATCCACATTTATACCGGGACTCGATACCAAAGTGAGTATCTCTCCAGTTGATGGCTCAATAGCCACAAGACTTCCCACCTTGTTTGTCATAAGACTCTCCCCGTAACTCTGCAGTTCAGCATCAATCGATGAGGTTATGCTCTTTCCTGGGACGGCATCAATATCATATTCTCCGTTGGCAAAACTCGATTTGACTTTGTTATGAACATCCCGGAGGAATATGTTGTATCCTTTTTTGCCTCTGAGAACTCCCTCGTATGATTGTTCTATGCCTGTCCTGCCGACGTAGTCCCCCCTTTTGTACTCAGGGTGTTTCCTTATATATGTCGTGTCAACCTCGGTAATGTATCCCAAAAGGTTTGCTCCGGCGTTGTACGGATATGTCCTCAAAGTTCTTGATACAGCACTGAATCCGGGGAACTTATATGCCTGTTCAAGAAAAACTGCATATTGCTTATTTGATACACGCTTAACAAAAGGCATGGTCTGGAATCCGATCTTTCTCCTGTTTACACGGTAGTCCTTAAAGGTATGCCTTACATCTTCAAATTTGAGATCAAAAATTTCACAAAGGTCAACTGTGTCGAAATTAACAGCCTCGTATGGTGTTACCATAATATCATATGCAGTTTCATTACCGACAAGAATTTTTCCGTTCCTGTCGAAAACCAAACCCCTGGCCGGATATCTTACTTCATAACGGAATGCATTGTTACTGGCAGTAATCTTATATTCCTTGTCCACGATCTGGAGGTCAAACAGTCTGATTGTCAGTAGTATCGCGATTAGAACTACTGATGCTGTGAGAATATTGCTTTTTTTAAGTTCCAATCCCATATAAACCTCCTCTAACGCAAGTTCTTATAGAAGATTCCGAATTCTATCATTGTCAATAACAAAAAGTTAAGCACTAAACTTATAAATATTCGGAGAAATGAATAAAAATCAATAAATAGCGAGAAGTTCTCTAACCATATTATTGCAATATGGTGTAAAACCAATCCGGATATCAGAAATATAAAGAATCGGCGAAACCCGAGATCTGCAATTCCGGGGCGTAACGGCCCCTCATTGGAGTCCCTCCTTATTACAATCCTAACCAGGAATGGTTGGGCAAAAGCAAGCAATGTCGCAGCTGCTGTATTAATGCCCAGTATAGAGCCTGTGAAGTAATCGGTAAGAAACCCTAAAATAAAGGCTGTGACGATGGAAACGACATTGTTGATATGTCTGGGCCTTGTGAGTATGTAAAGCGGGTAGACAGATATAAATACAAGCGGACCGAAGTCGATAAAGTTGGTCAACAGTATCTGAGCTATAAGAAAGCTGATAAAAAGTATTATGTCGCTGCTTATATTATTCTTCATTACCTGTCAGAATTAGACTGTCAATCTCGCTACGGTTATTATTCACCACTACATTTACAAATTTGAGCGTCTTAAAATCCTGGAAAAGTTTTACCCTTATCTCGTGATGAGTTCCAAGGACAATCTTTGAGCCCACGATTTTGCCAAGAGGTATGTCAGGGGGAAATATGGCTGAGAATCCACTTGTAACTACACTGTCACCCATCCGGAACTTGATGTGTTGCGGAATCTCGGTGAGAACTGCGTGAGTGGTGCTGACACCATTCCAGATCAGAGGACCGAAAGCTCCTGATTGGGAAATCCTTGCACTGACACTCTGTTTAATATTCAGCAGAGAGATGATGTGAGCATAGTTGTCGCTCACAGCATTGACCACCCCGACTACGCCATTGGCAGAGATGACACCCATATCCTCTTTGACTCCGGCCTTGCGGCCCTTGTTGATTATGATATAGTTGTGACTTTTGTTGGTGCTGTTGCCAATGACTCTTGCCGGAATATATGAGAACAGTGAACTATCTGGAACAGGGATAGAAATGCTGTCCTTCCTTCGGAGAGTGTCAAGCAGAGCCTGATATCTGGACAGAGTATTCCTGAGTTGGGAGTTCTCTTCGGCTAATACGGCATTTGCCCTGTTCAGCGTAAGGTAGTAACGAATGTTCGAGTTAGAGTTGAGAAGTTTCTTCTCAACCTGTATGTATGCCTCGTTAAGTCTGGCTCTCTGAAAATAGGAACTTCCGGACATCATCCACAATGCTGCACCTTCAAGTATTATGAAGGTGAGAATTGAGATTAGTATAGGTTTTACAGAGGTTTTTCCAGGCATTTATTATTATCTCATTAGGAATGGGAATCTGTCAGTGTTCTTAAGAGCAACACTTGTCCCTCTTGCTACTGCATGAAGCGGGTCTTCCGATACATGGAACTCAATGTTGATCTTCTCGTAAAGCCTCTTGTCAAGGCCTCTGAGCAAAGCACCGCCTCCTGTAAGATAGATGCCTCTCTGAACTATATCTGCATAAAGTTCCGGGGGTGTCTGCTCAAGGACAGAGATTACGGCGGCTTCAATCTTGGCAAGAGACTTGTCAAGGCAGTGTGCTATCTCCTGACTTGTAACATTGACCTCAACAGGGTGTGCTGTCATGAGGTTTGGCCCTCTTACAACATATGGTTCCGGGTATTCATCCAGTTCAGAAAGTGCGGCACCGACTTTAATCTTGATATCCTCAGCGGTCAGTTCTCCAATCTTAATACTGTGCTGCTGGCGCATATATTGCTGGATCTCATTTGTAAAACCATCACCTGCAACGCGGATACTATGGTTTATAACAATACCTCCAAGGGAAATGACAGCTATTTCAGTTGTGCCGCCTCCTATATCAACGACCATGTTTCCGGTAGGAGCCTCAACATCCAGTCCGATACCGACAGCTGCCGCCATTGGTTCATATATGAGATACACGTCACGTCCTCCTGCATGTTCCGAAGAGTCCCTAACCGCACGGATCTCAACCTCTGTGCTGCCGGAAGGTATGCTCACCACCATCCTGAGGCTGGGTGTGAAGAGTGAGTGTTTGTAGTTAATCATCTTAACGAAACCTCTGATCATCATTTCACATGCGTTGAAGTCGGCTATAACGCCGTCTTTAAGTGGCCTGATGGTTTTGATGTTGGCATGGGTCTTACCATGCATCATCCTTGCTTTTTGTCCGAAAGCAATAGGTTTGCCAGTATTCTGGTCTATTGCTACAATAGAAGGTTCGTCAACGACAATCTTATCGTTGACCAGAATGACAGTATTTGCTGTCCCCAGGTCAATCGCCAGATCTTGTGTTAAAAAAGAGAATGCCATATTTCAATGTACTTATTATCAGTGTTTAAAATGTCTGGTTCCGGTTGTCACCATTGACAAGCCGTGTTCGTTGCAGTATACAATACTGTCATTGTCACGTATAGAGCCGCCCGGATGAATCACGGATTTAATGCCTGCCTTATCTGCTATCTCCACGCAGTCTGCAAATGGGAAAAATGCATCGGAAGCCATAACTCCACCCTCAGTTGAAAATCCGAAACTGTGAGCCTTTTCGATAGCCTGCCTGAGAGCATCCACCCTCGATGTCTGGCCTATACCGCTGGCAAGAAGAGTTTTGTCCTTTGCCAGAACTATCGCATTCGATTTAGAGTGCTTGACCAGCTTGTTAGCAAAAAGAAGATCATCAATCTGGCTCTCTGCAGGTGCACTTTTTGTTACAGAGCTGAGGGACTCCTTTGTCTCCACAGCCATATCCCTGTCTTGAACCAGAACTCCACCTAAAAGGGAACGGAATTTCCGGTGGCTTCTGTTATCATCTTTATTTATCAGGATAATCCTGTTTTTCTTCTCTTTTAGTATCTCAAGGGCTCCCTCTTCATACTCGGGAGCGATAATCACCTCGCAGAAAAGGGTGTTCATCTCCTTTGCCGTTGCAACATCAATCGGACGATTGGTGATGATTATACCTCCGTATGCAGAAACCGGATCACACGCAAGTGCCGCACTCCACGCATCTGTAAGGTTCTCTCTTGAGGCACAACCGCACGCATTGTTATGTTTGAGGATTGCCACTGTTGTCTCGGAAAAGTCAGATATGAGCTCGATGGCTGCCTCTATATCAAGGAGATTGTTATATGAAATCTCCTTACCGTGCAGCTGCTCGGGCAGTTTGTTGTCATTGCCGTAGAAACGGGCTGACTGATGAGGGTTTTCACCATATCTGAGTGATCTTGAATTGAGGATGCTCTGTTTGAAAACCTCCATTCCCTGCTCACAGTTGAAGTATGAGAATATTGCAGTGTCGTAGTGGGAGCTTACATTGAAAGCCTCTGCGGCAAAGAAGAGACGTTCTTCAAGAGATGTCTCTGCACCTCGTTCATCGAGGATTGCTGCAAGCTTTGCATACTGCTCCTTACAAGGTATAATGACAACATCCTTGTAATTCTTGGCAGCAGCCCTGATAAGGGATATTCCGCCAATATCTATCTTCTCAATGATATCTTCGTGAGATGCACCAGATGCAACAGTGCCTTCAAAAGGGTAAAGGTCCACTATCACGAGGTCAATTTCAGGTATGCCGTAATCTGAAAAACTCTTTAAGTCAGAATCTACATCACGCCTCCCCAGTATGCCGCCAAAAATTTTGGGATGAAGTGTTTTTACCCTTCCTCCCAAAATTGACGGATATGATGTTATATCTTCAACCGGTATTACCGGAATTGACAATTTCTGTAAAAAATCATAAGTACCTCCGGTTGAAAGGATTTCAACTCCGGATTCGTTCAGTTTCCTTGCAATTTCGCCAATCCCATCTTTATGATATACTGAGATGAGAGCTCTTTTTATTCTTTTATTGTCCATATGCTGAAGATGATTGCAAAACTACGAAAAAAGGCAATTAATATATTAAATTTGTAGTTATAAAATTGAAAAAATGAGTAAAAAATGCTTTGCGGTCATTGTAGCAGGGGGTAGCGGGGTCAGAATGGGGAGTGATATTCCCAAACAGTTTCTCGATCTTGAGGGAAAACCGATCTTGCTGCGGACCATTGAGGCTTTTCTCAAATTGTCTTTTCCTGTTGAGATAATCATCGTTTTGCCCTCAGACTGCATTAATATGTGGAAGGAGATTTGTGTGTCAAAAGGTCTCAATCCGGAATGTAAAATTGTTCCCGGAGGTATTACGCGTTTCCACTCTGTGAAAAATGCACTCAAGTTTGTTCCGGAAGGTGCTCTTGTTGCAGTGCATGACGGAGTAAGACCTTTTACCCCTGCTGAAATGATTGAGTCTCTTTTCAAAAAGGCTGATGAGTGCGGTGCCGTAATTCCTGTAATTAATCCCGTAGACTCTATGAGGCATCTCACACCTGAAGGGTACAGTACACATGTAAAAAGAGAGGAGTATGTAATGATACAGACTCCTCAGATATTTGATTCAAATATTCTTCTAAATGCCTACAACCAGCCCTATTCACCGCATTTTACAGATGACGCTTCAGTTGTAGAGAGCTCAGGTCATACAATATCACTTGCCGAGGGAAGTCATCTTAACATAAAGATTACCAGAAAAGAGGACTTGGTGCTGGCAAAAGCTATACTTAGCGTTTTTTAAGTGAAGATGGTTTGGCAGGAAAATCTTTAACCCAAACTTGTCTTTCAATTGCCTGATCCAGAGATATGAATGTCTCTGTCTGCTCAACAGACGGAATATTCTGAATTGTATTAATCAGGATTTCCATTAAGTGGTCATGATTCTGGCAGTATATCTTGAGCATCAACGCATGCTTACCTGTAACAAAGTGGCACTCCACAACCTCAGGTATATTTTTCAATGCTTCAATTACAGATGGGTATTGATTTGCCTGGGAAAGACTCACTCCGACATAGGCACATACATTCAAACCCAGTGTCTGTGGTTTTACTAGTAGTCTTGAACCGGTAATAATACCAAGGTTCTCCATCTTTTTTACTCTTTGGTGAATTGCTGCTCCGGAAACACCGCACTCGCGTGCTATCTCCAGAAAAGGTTTTCTTGCATTCTTAACAAGAAAAGATAAAATTTTCTGGTCAATCTGATCTATCTGGTACTTAGGCATACGTTAAAGATTTAATGTCATGGAACAAATATAATAATAAATTATAATTAATCGCTATTAACTTTTTGATAAAAGTAAAGCCACCTTAACGGAATCTCGCCGGAGCAAGCTGTTGTATAGTCCGAGTATGAACATGCAACATAAAGATTATCACCTTTTTTTATATTTGGGATTTCAATCCACCATCTCCCAGAAGAACGGCTTGTCACAAAGACCAAATCCTGACCCTCTTGTCCCATGCTTACAATTTTCTTTAGGAAAAAGTCCTCATTATCAGTATTTGCGGGATTTTCATTGATGTTTGAAACCAATCCTTCTGCAAAATGCCATAGAAATTCAGCCACCAATTGCCCTCCGGTTGACTCTTGTTTCAAATCAGAAGGGAATCCGTAAACAAAAAGAGTTTTCAGTGACAGACTCATCCCCATATATCTTCCTAACTGGCAAAGTTCCTCAGCATACAGACCATTTGGAGATTGAGTCGCGCTGTCAGGAAAATCGCAGACTCTTATTGAATTTATGTCGGTGAAGATATATTCGGAGTTTCTTATTGGCGGTTCTGCAAGAGTAAGATCTTCCCTGATGAGTCCGAGACGGAGCTCCTCAAAAGATCTGGCCCTGGTTTTTTGTAAAAGTTCCGGATTGTATCTGTAGGTCTGGTAGCCAATGTGAGCAAAACCCTTTATTCTGTCGTCGCCAAGTATTGACGAAAGTAGTTTGTCCTCCTGAGAGCCGCTGCCGGCAGAGATAAGCGCAACAGATCCTTCAAGTTCAAGAGATTCTATATCAGGCCTTTTGTTGCCCAATAGCACAATGCTTCTCAGACCGGACTCATGGCACTGATCTATGACCTCCTTTAACTGGTCTATCCCGGGTTCAGTGTAATATATCTTGTAAGCGCTCTGGGGATGAAGCTCTTCCATTGCGTGAAAGATATTGTTGTGGCCGGTTACATTTATTATGACAGCTATGCCGTCAGTTCCACAAGCCCCGCTAATTGCAGCAGCAGGGATTTGTTCAAGAAATCCGTTTTTTCCCATAACAGGTTATCTTTTACTTTTCTTTGTGCCGCTTTTTTCGATGATGGACAGTATCTCTTCCAGTTCCAGCGATTGAGGATCCGTCCCTTTGGGAATCTTGTAGTTCTCCTTGCCCTTTTTGATATAGGCTCCAAAACGTCCGTTGAGAACCTGAATGCCCTCATTAGGGAAATCCTTGATGAATTTCTCCTTCTCTTTTTTTACATGCTCCTCTATCAGCCTGATACAATTCTCAAGGTCGATTGTCCTTGGATCCATATCTTTCCCTAGTGATATAAAACCACCGTCGTACTTAATGAACGGGCCGAAACGACCAATTGCGCATGACACCTCTTTATCATTGTAAGTTCCTACAACTCTCGGTAATTCAAAAAGTTTAAGAGCCTCCTTCAATGTTATGGTCTCAATAAGCTGACCCTTTCCGAGACTCATGAACCTCTTTCCGGGGTCATCATTGTCTCCTATCTGTGCCAGAGGGCCGAAACGCCCTATTCTTACATATACATTCTTGCCGGTTGCAGGGTCCTGTCCAAGCATCTTCTCTGCATTCGCAGGTCTTGAGATAACAAGAGTATCTTCAACCAGTTTGTGGAAAGGTTTGTAAAAATCGTCTATCAGCTTGTTCCAGACAAGTTTGCCTGCAGCCACGGTGTCAAAGTCCTCCTCAACCTTTGCGGTAAAGTTAAAGTCAACAATAGACTTGAAATTTTCCACCAGAAAGTCATTTACAACTATTCCTATATCTTCAGGGAAGAGTTTGTTCTTCTCGGCGCCCCAGGTCTCCTTCAATACACCTGAGGTTATCTTCCCGTTTTCGAGAGTAAGCTCTTTATAGCTCCTCTCCTGTCCCGGTCTGCTGTCCTTCAGAATATATCCGCGCATTGTGATGGTGGAGATTGTCGGTGCATAGGTTGAAGGGCGTCCGATACCCAGCTCTTCCAGCTTTTTAACGAGAGAAGCCTCAGTATATCTTGGCGGCTTCTGGGCAAATTTCTCGGTAGCCTTGATGGTGAGAGGGTTCATTTGCTGATCGGATTTTAGCGCAGGGAGTTTGTGATTATTCTCCTCAGAGCTCTCGTCATCGTCCGATTCCATATATACTTTAAGAAATCCGTCAAATTTGATTTTATCGGCTGTAGCTATAAACTTCTGATCAATCCTGTCGGTCCCGATTGCTATCTCTGTTTTAAGGATAGCAGCATCAGCCATTTGTGAGGCGATTGTCCTTTTCCAGATAAGAGAGTAGAGCCTTTTTTCCTGAGCACCTGCCTGAACCTCAACATTGCTGAGGTATGTAGGTCTTATTGCCTCGTGAGCCTCTTGTGCTCCCTTGCTTTTTGTGGCATACTGTCTTGTCTTGGAGTACTCCTTCCCGAACATGTCTGTAATTGTCTGCTTTGCAGCAGCTATTGCAATCTTGGAAAGATTTGTCGAGTCAGTACGCATATAAGTTATGAGTCCGGCTTCATACAGATTCTGAGCGGCCCTCATTGTCTGGTTTAGAGAGAAACCAAGCTTGCGTGATGCCTCCTGTTGCAGGGTGGATGTTGTAAATGGAGGCGGAGGTGTTCGTTTAGCCTCTTTCTCTTCAATCGAGACTATCCTGAAGTTGGCTCCTGAACACTTTTCCAGTATTGCCCTGGCTTGCTCCTCAGTATTGAATTTTTCATCCAGCTCTGCGGCAACCTTGACTGTGGCTTTTGCTCCCTCAGGGTTGAATACACCCTCTATCTTATACTGAGATTTAGCTGAAAATGCCTGAATCTCGCGCTCTCTGTCAACTATCAGCCTTACTGCAACTGACTGTACCCTTCCGGCAGACAATTTTGGTTTTACCTTCTTCCAAAGAACCGGAGAGAGTTCAAAACCGACCAGCCTGTCAAGAACACGTCTTGCCTGCTGTGCCATAACCAGATTCATATCTACACTTCTCGGATTTTCAACGGCATGCAATATTGCATCTTTTGTAATCTCGTGAAATACAATCCTTTTTACTTTGTTGTCAGGTAGTTCAAGGGCATCCTTCAAATGCCATGCAATGGCCTCTCCCTCACGGTCTTCATCGGATGCCAGCCAGACAGTCTCTGCCTTTTTAGAAAGGGCCTTAAGTTCTGCTACCACCTTTTTCTTATCTTCTGATATAAGATAATCAGGTTCGAATCCTTTTTCAATGTCTATTCCCAGATTTTTCTTTGAGAGATCCCGGATGTGCCCGAAGCTTGATTTAACAGTGTATTCGCTCCCAAGGAACTTTTCTATTGTCTTGGCTTTTGCCGGAGACTCAACGATAACTAAATTCGCTCCCATATCTTCTTTTATTAACCCTACAAGGCTGCAAAGTAAGAAATAAAGTAAGGTATTATCCAAATTTTTATTCCTATTTTTGTAGTTCATTATACCATAATAGAAACGTGCAATGGACCAAAAATCAATAGATAAAGTGAGGAAATGGTTTTGGATAATACTCTTCAGTCCCTTCGCTCTGGTATTATTCATATTACTAATGGTAGGCATCTTTGCGGACATCCCCTCATTTGAAGAGCTCGAGGACCCCAAAAATAATCTTGCTACCGAGTTGATATCTGAAGAGGGGGAGATTCTGACTACTTTCCATATAGAGAACAGGTCATATATCAGTTATGATGAGATGTCACCATCATTGATAGATGCAGTAATCGCCACAGAGGACGCAAGGTTCAACAGCCACAGCGGAATTGACTTCAGAAGTCTTGCCAGAGTGGCAGTTAAGTCAATAATACTCGGACAAAGACGTTCCGGAGGCGGTGGTAGTACAATATCCCAGCAGCTTGCCAAAACGCTCTTTCCGAGAGATACTGTTGACAGTTGGGTTCCCGGTGCAGCTACGTTCAATCTTGCCGTATCAAAGTTCAAGGAGTGGATAACAGCAGTCAAGCTTGAGAGGAACTACACCAAAAAAGAGATTGTCAGTATGTATCTCAACTCAGTCTTCTTCGGAAGTAACTCCTATGGTATAAGGGCTGCAGCAGGCACATTCTTCGGCAAACACCCGTCACAACTCAGTATTGAGGAGGGGGCCCTGCTGGTGGGAATGGTGAACAAGCCGACAAGATACAATCCTGTTATAAATCCTGATCTCTCTCTGGAAAGGCGCAACCATGTGCTCAACCAGATGCGCAAATACCATTATATAGACAGAGAGACATGTGATTCTCTTAAAGCATTACCTATAAATCTTAATTACAACCCGCAGGATCATAACGCAGGAGCTTCCGCCTACTTCCGGGATATGCTTCGCAGGGTGATGAATGCAGAGAGACCGCAGAGATCAAAATATAAACAATATGAAGATTACAGGGCTGACTCTCTGATGTGGAAAAATGACCCGCTCTACGGCTGGTTAAATAAAAATCTAAGGGCAGACGGAACAAAATACAATCTTGACAAGGACGGACTTAAGATATACACCACTGTCAATGCAAAGATGCAACAATATGCAGAAGAGGCTATAGCGGAACATCTTGGAAAGGATCTTCAACTGGCATTTAACAGGGAGCTTAAATGGAAGACCAATAAGCCATTCTCAAATGATGTTCCTAAAACTCTTATTGAATCAATCATGACTCAGGCAAGGAGATGGAGTGACAGATACCGTAATCTTAAAGATGCAGGTCTCTCTGAAGAGGAGATCAAGCAGAATTTCAGCCAACCGGTGAGGATGAGTCTCTTTACATGGAAGGGAAAGGGATATATCGACACAACTCTTACACCGGATGATTCAATAAAGTATTATAAGTCCATTCTGAGAGCGGCATTTATGGCAATGGAGCCGCAGACAGGATATGTCAAGGCATATATCGGCGGTCCGAACTACCGTTATTTCAAATATGACAATGCCCGACAGGGTAAGAGGCAGGTTGGTTCTACAATCAAGCCTTTCCTCTACACTCTCGCAATGCAGGAGGGTTATACGCCATGCTACAAAGTGGTTAACGTACCTCAGACTTTTATAGTTGGAGACACCACCTATACCCCGGAGAGTACTGATAAGGCTGAATACATAGGAAGGACGGTATCTCTCAAATGGGGACTCACTCATAGCTCGAACAACATATCTGCCTACCTTATGAAGCAGTTCGGTCCGGCAGCCATGGTTGACATGTGCCGCAGGCTTGGTGTCAAGAGCTACCTTGACCCTGTAGTATCTCTGTGCCTCGGGCCTGCCGACCTGACACTCTTTGAGATGGTCGGGGCATATAATACCTTCCCGAGCAAGGGTGTGTTTATTGAACCTATATTTGTGCTCAGGATTGAGGATAAAGCCGGAAATGTACTGGCAAACTTCACTCCGAAGAAGCGTGAGGCAATCAGTGAACAGACAGCCTATCTTATGGTCAATCTGATGCAGGGTGTGATAAATGAGGGAACAGCAAACAGGCTGAGGTGGAAGTATATTCCCGAAGGGGCTATTGCAGGTAAGACCGGTACTACAAATGATCAGGCAGACGGCTGGTTTATTGGCTATGTCCCTAAGCTTACCGCTGGTGTTTGGGTCGGTGCAGAAGACAGACAGGTCCATTTTGAGGGTCTGGCTCTGGGAGGAGGATCTAATATGGCTCTGCCGATATGGGGTATTTTTATGAAGAAGGTTCTAGCTGACCCATCTTTAGGAATCTCCACAAAGGATTTATTTATTGCTCCGGGTACTTACCCTGAGGGTTTGAACTGTAACGGCGCGGATGATGAGGCGCTGACCGGATCTACGGAGAGTGACCCGTTCTTTAACTAAGATCTATTCAAATGAACAAGAAGAAAATTGTTGCCCTGATATATGGGGGTGACTCTTCCGAAGCCCAGGTTTCGGTGATGAGCGGAAAAAATATTGCTGCCAATATAGACCGTCAGAGATATGAGGTCTACGAAATATTACTTAAAGGGAGTGAGTGGAATGTTCAGCTTGAAGGAGGTAAAACCATTCCGATTGACAAGTCTGACTTCTCATTCGTGCTTCCTGCCGGTGATTCAAGGGTGCAGAGCAGGATCAACTTTGACATTGCTTTGATCATGATTCACGGGACACCCGGAGAGAATGGCATGTTGCAGGCCTATCTGGAGATGGTTGGTATGCCTCACACAACTTGCCCCTCTGTTATTTCAGCCATAACATTCAATAAGTATGCAACCAAGTGTTTTATCAGAGACACAGGAGTCTCTCTTGCAAAGGAGGTTTTCCTGAGAAAAGGTGACAAATGGGATGCCGGAGAGGTTGTGGCAAAACTCGGCCTTCCTCTTTTTGTAAAACCGAATGAGGGTGGAAGCAGCTTTGGGGTTACTAAGGTAAAGAGGGTTGAGGATCTTGAAAGTGCTGTCGAATTGGCTTTCAAGGAGGATAACTCTGTTCTGATTGAGGAGTTTATTGAGGGGAGGGAGATGACAAATGGTGTTTTCGAGGCTAAGGGTGAGCTTTCAAAGCTCCCGGTGACAGAGATTATATCAAAGAATGAATTTTTTGACTATGAGGCTAAGTATCTTGGCGCCTGCAGGGAGGTCTGCCCGGCTGAAATTCCGGAAGTTTTATCGGATAGAATTGTTGCCCAGAGTAATAAAATATACCGCCATCTGGGATGCCGCGGAGTTGTAAGGATGGATTATATCATCAGGGGGGAGGAGATATTCTTCCTTGAGATCAACACGGTGCCGGGCATGACCGAGATGAGCCTTGTTCCTCAGGAGATAAAGGCATCCGGTATGACTATCAGGAGTTTTCTTTCAAATCTTTTAGGATAGATTATTATGAAAAGGTTAAAACTTATCTTAGGAGGAGCAATGCTCTCCCTCATGTTATTGTGTTCACTCCCGGCGACAGCTCAGCAGAAAGTCAGCGGTACGATCACAGACACAAAAGGTAACGGAGTTACCGGTGTTGTGGTTTCAGACGGTTTCAATGTCTACAAAAGCGGGGAGAAGGGGGTATTCTCCTTTGAAGCCTCACCAAGGGCAAGATTCATATATATCTCAACACCATCCGGGTATGAGCAGGCAAGTCCGTTTTATATAAGACTATCCGACCCCGTTTCTGATTCGTTCGATTTCAAACTAAAAAGAGTAGGGAAACAGCCCTCTGATTTCATACATGTCGGTGACACCGAGGAGAGTGTGTACAGAAATTATATAGATGGCCTGAAGGATTATATATCAAATCATAAGGTTGCTTTCCTTATGCTTAACGGAGATATATGCTATGAAAAGGGGCTTAGGTTTCATGCCGCGGAGATTACTGATGACAAGATGGGGGCGAGGGTTGTCTACACCCTGGGTAATCACGATCTTATTGCCGGGGCGTATGGGGAGGAGTTTTATGAGAAGAACTTCGGGCCGGTCTGCTACTCCTTCAATGTCAACAATCTCCATTTTGTGGTCACTCCTGTTACATACGGCGATAAATCACCATCCTATACCGCTGATGATGTATGGAATTGGGTGAGAAAGGATATTGAGGCGCAGCCGGAAGGCACTCCGGTTGTCATTGCCAATCACCATCTCTACAGCTTGCCGGATGACTTCAAGAAGTACAACATCAAGGGCTATCTCTATGCGCACTATCACACAAACCTTTTTTACAAAGGCAACGACGGTATATCAACATATACCTCAATGTCTCCGAACAAAGGAGGAATAGATCACTCACCATCATCTTTCAGGGTAATCTCGTTTGATGATAA
Organism: Bacteroidales bacterium CF; assembly: GCA_000473305.1. GTDB lineage: Bacteria > Bacteroidota > Bacteroidia > Bacteroidales > UBA932 > Bact-08. The sequence goes on from CP006772.1 coordinate 207,737, forward strand.
GGGCGAACTGAGCTCTACCCTCAAATACTCCACCCTCGAAAATCATGTGACAGGAAATGCATTCAAGATTCCTGGAGGTGTTAAGGTTGTTGCCTCATTGTATGATACGGGTTCAGAGGTGATTGATGCAGAAGTCGTGTCAGGTAAAGAGTCATTTAAGATTGCACAGTTGAGTGAGTGGTGCTGGGGTGCAGATCTCCCGACGAAGTTCTTGTCAAAAACTAAAAAGGGTGATATAATGAAGCTGAGAGTCAGATTTTCCGACGGCTCGGTTGTTTATAAACCTCTTACTTTCAGAGAGGAGATAAAGTGGAATGTTAACCTTGGTGCACCTCAGTTCATGACATCTCCGCTGATTGCAGGAGAGGTAGTGGTGGTTGCGACTACAGACGATGAAAAGGCTGAGAGGTGTGCCATTCAAGGGATAGACAAAAAAACAGGAGAGTTGCAGTGGAGCGTTAAGACTCAAAACTCTGTGAGGGGTGACATGGCATATAGCCAGGGTTATGTAATTGCCTGTGATGTTATCGGAAGAGTCTACTGTATAGATCCTCAGTCGGGTAAGGTGGTCTGGCTTACAGATATCAGGGAGAAGACCATTCACCCGGTATTGAATCAGGGGGTGGTTGCCCACGGTGATCTTGTGTATGCAGGTCAGGGAGCATCACTAACTGCAATCAGGATCTCGGACGGCAAGATTGTTTGGGTAAACAAGGATTGGAAAGGTGGTGTCTCTACAGTGGCAGCTCCTGTTGTTGATCCGGTGTCAGAAGTTCTGCTTACGGGAGCTTACTGGACCGGCCGTTTTGCAAATGATGCCTCAACAGGAAAACTTCTTTGGGAGAAGAGAGACGATGTAACCAGAATATCAGATAACTCACCTGTCGCTTTCGACGGATATTTTTTCTACACATCTCCTGAATATATAACTCAGGTAGACCCGCATTCAGGGAATGAGCTTCTCAGACAGAAGATAAACTATACAGTCAACACGAGGTCAAGACCTCTTGTAACTGAAAAGTACTATATAGTCGGAACAGCGGACAGGGGAGTTGTAGCCTTTGACCGGGGCAACTCATACAAAGAATTGTGGAATATCAAGACAAATCCGGCACTCATCTACACAGCCCCGTATACAAAGGATTTCCAGATGACAGTGGAGAGCGGCTGTGCACTTACCGGCGAGCGACTCTATTTCGGTGCAAATGACGGGTACCTTTATGGGGTAAACGTGGCAAACGGGATATTCAGAAAGAAGATAGAGCTCGGCTCTCCGATACTTGGCAATATTGTCGTAGAGGGTGAGACCATTTTTGTATCAGATTTCGGAGGGAATCTGTGGGCTATTTCACTATTTTAGAAAAGTATGACCTATACGGAATTCATAAACGAAACCGATGCTAAACTGGCCGGACTTTACGGACCGGAGGAGAGGCGGGCCATGGCTGCGAGGCTTCTGCAGCACTTCTGCGGCATAAGCCGGTACGAGCATATTATAGAGCCGTTTGGCACTATTGCTCCTGAGAAAATACCCGTTTTACAACGCTCGACGAACGAGCTTGCCATGGCCCGCCCCCTGCAATACATTCTGGGCTTTGCCGAGTTTGCCGGGAACCTGTTTCATGTTGAAGAGGGGGTGCTTATTCCCAGGTCAGAGACGGAGGAGCTTGTGAGGTGGATTTTGAGTGAGTTAAAAACGAATAGAGATATATACAGGACTGAATGCACTATTCTCGATGCTGCCTGCGGTTCCGGATGTATAGGTGTATCGCTTGCATCATCTTTGGCCGGATTGAAGCTCTACATGTGTGACATTTCCGAAAAGGCGCTTGAAGTTACTCGCCTTAATATCAATAAGATACTCAAACAAGATTCTGAATGTACAATATTCAAGTATGATTTGCTTGGAGAGAGTCCAATTACTGATTTTATCCCGGAGGGTTCTCTCGATGTTCTGGTAAGCAATCCTCCTTATGTAAGAGATTCGGAAAAAGAGCAGATGCACAGGAATGTGCTGGAATACGAGCCGTCAATAGCCCTTTTTGTGCCCGATGAAGATCCGTTGAAGTTCTATAGGGCAATTGCTCTAATCGGTATGAAAACACTAAAGGCTTCAGGAATGCTCTTTTTTGAGATTAATGAAGCCTTTGGTAAAGATGTACTTGAAATGCTTGAGTCCTTAGGTTATTCAGAAACAGAACTAAGGAGAGACCTTAACGGAAGGGAGAGAATGGTCAAAGCTTCTTTCTCTCAATGTAGAGAATCCCTTCAAGATGGTCAATCTCATGCTGGAATATAACAGCTGTGAATCCCTCCACGGTATCTCTTTTCTCAACCATACTCTTTTCGTCAATGTAGGAAATCACTACACTTTTTGAACGAAGTACAGTGTCGCGCATACCGGGAACAGAGAGGCACCCCTCCCAGCCCCATGCTTTCTCCTCCGAAAGATTCAACAGTCGGATGTTAGGATAGAATTCAAAAGGTTCACCATCCTTGTCAAACCTCTGTACAGCCACAAGTCTTTTACTAATACCAACCTGAAGTGCGGCTATTCCTACACCCTCGTTGCTGGTGTCTTTTACAGTGGCCAACATTCGCATCTTCAATATGCGGTAGTAATCACTTTTCAGATCTTCTGAAGAGAGGTCTGAAGAAACAGCATTCAGCACAGAGGTATCGGCTGGATCATCCACTGTATAAAGAGGCATAATGCCTGCAGTTGAGTCTGTTCCAATGATCTCCAATTCAGCATCATTGAATGTGAGTTCTCTTGTACATGCTCCTGTTGCGGCCATAATAATCAATGTACCGGCAGTCAGTCCTAATTGAGATAATCTGTTCATATGGGTTTTTTATGGGATTAATATTGGAGGAGCAAGGATCATCCTTGGATCTATATACATACCGTCAGCTTTTGTGGCAGGACTTGTGTCAATTACATCATTGGCCATAAAATCCTCAAAAGAGTATGTCATTCCTGCATATGTCTTTATCCTCTTCACAATCTGTTCACGGCTCGGACCATTATAATACTTTATGTTGTTTATCATCACACTGGTACTCTCCGGTCTCCAAACCCCTTTTGTATAATAGTAGCCACCCTCGTATGCCCCTATTCCTGTGTACTTTTGAACTCCTATGAAATGTTTCCATAAGATGGTGGTCAGATTGTTGGTCACATCGACATTCATATACTGGCCAAAACCTTGCCATTGCTGGAGAGTTGTAATATTATCCGCAGGTATTGTCTCTGAATAGTTTGTGTATTCATCCGCAAGCTTGCCGAACCCGTGTCCGCCTGCCTCGTGTTGTACAACGCCCCTGAAGTCGTATGGATAGCTTAAGTTAGATGTAGGGCACATGGCTACAGCCTTTCCGTCTGAGTACATAGTACAGGTCCCGCCGTAACGGGTACTGTTGGCAACCATTATCACAAGCGTTTTCCTGATGTCGGAAATCGGTGCGTATGCAGCGTAAGTGAATGCAAGATTATTGTTGGTGGTCATGCTGGTTGAAGGCTTTGCCTTGGTGTACTTTGTCCCGAATGTGGTGTTTACATTATTCTCAATATCACTTATGCCACTTTCTGGTGAATAGGCATAGACCATATATACATTGAAGTATTGCTGGTAGGTTTTATACGGTTCAACATTGAAGAAGTGACTATATGCATCACGGATTTTTGTCTCGTATTTTCCGGAAGATACATCATCGAAATCGAACCCGTCACCCATGATGACAATATTCACACCGGCTCCGACAGTTGAAAGCTGGATTGTAATATAATCCCCCTCATCATACTGAATTCCTGACTCCCGCACTCTTAATGTACCCCTTACATTGCTGTTATTCAGTTTTAAGACAAGCTGGCTCTCTCTGACAGTCTGCCCGTTATATGGGGCAAAAGTCACATCTATATTTGATGTTCCGCCGGAACCACTGTTTGAATTGATTGTGATCCAATCCGGTTTTGTCTCAACGCTCCAGCCTGTTGTCGCGTTTACCTCTATTGAGAATTTTCCTCCCAGACCTGTGGAATTCTGTACATATTTTGAAAGGCGGAGGTAATCCTGAGGATTTGTACCTATTTCGCAAATATTCCTGAAAAAATTATAACCCCACCCCTTTGTAGTCTGATAATAGTTCAGGCTTCCTACCGGAACAATCAGTGTGGCAGACGGGTGAATGCCGCCGAAGACATTTGTGATTTCAAATGGTCTGGTGATATTGCAATTTATAGTCTCCAATGAGATACATGCATTAAACGCAAGAGTGCCGATTGATGTTACCGAGGCCGGGATGGTGATTGATTTAAGAAATGCACATCCATTGAATGCATGCTTGCCTATTTTCTGAAGAGTTGAAGGCATCAGTGCACTCTCAAGCAGGGAGACAGGAGTTGTCATCATAAAGGCCTCAGCCGGGATAGAGTCCCCTTCAAATATTGCATTCCTAAGGTCGATATTCTTAAGATTGACCAAGCTATTCCTTATAGTGCCGAAATCTGCACTTTTCATCTTACCTTCAATCTTTAGGTTCTGTATTGATGTCAGGCTGCCGGCAGGCAGTTGTGAAGAGAGGGTTTTTGTCCCGTCAAGATATATATAAGATCCTTCAAAAGATGATTGTTTGATTATCACTGTGTCGGCCAGAGCCTTCTTGCCCTGCTGAACGTTTTTCTGTGTGAAGATTATGCTCGCATACCTGTCGTTGCCTGTGTTGTTCTGAGATACTACAAACGAGTAATTCTTTGTATAGGTAGCCTTTGTTGCTGCTGTGGAAACCCAGTCAACGCCTGTACACATAGTCATATCGTATTCGATGTTGTATGTAAGGTCAAAATTAATGGTTGCGCCACTCTTGGCTATATAGAAATTCTTGGTTGTCAGAGAAATCTGTTCCGGGCCATCCTGAAAGACCTCCAGAGTATCACTAAGGCTGGATACCTTGTTTTTAAAAATTATTTTTGCACTGCGGCTTGACAATGTGGTGTTCTGACTTACCTGAAGTGAATATTCATAAGTAGACATGGCTTTGGTCTGAGTGAGGGTAAGCCAGGATGCTGTGGCAGGAATAGTCACATCGTATGATATATTGCTTCTCAGTTCGATTTTTGAGCTGCCGCCGGAGTTAGGGAATGCTTCAAGACTCTTGCTGAGAATCAGGGCATCTTTCTGCTTCTGGGAAACGGCAATTTTCTGAGTAAGTGATCCTGCTGTCACTGTGAGATTGGTAGAGCGGGAGTTATCGGAGATGTTTCTTGCGACAGTAACTGTCACTGTTGCTGTTCCTGTACCGGAACCCGGGGAATATGTCACCCAGCCCTCTCCTCCGCTTATGCTCCAGGATTTATTTGATGTTACTGTTATCTGAGATACATATGTATCATCAGAAATGTCAATGTTACTGGTCGATAGGGTAAGTGTATCCTCATCTTTCTGGCAAGCGGCCAAAACCAATAATACAAGTAGCAGTTTAAGTCTCTTCATGAAGTTTATTATATCTTGTAGGTTATTTAGTCAGAATTCTTGAGCTTATTTTATTCATTACACTCTCTTTATAGGAGTCGGAGATAGGTATGGATGCCCTGCCTATTTTTACAATACTCTTTTCTATGGTATCTATCTTGTTGATATTAATTATAAAAGAGCGGTGTATTCTTATAAAAATGTCTGGATTAAGGTGTTCCTCCATCGATTTCATGCTCATCAGAGTCATTACGGCCTCTCCCTTAGAGGTGTGGATCCGTATATAATCCTTTACTCCTTCAATATATGTTATATCGGGTATGTCAACCTGGACTATCCGGTAGTCACTCTTGACAAAGATGCTGTTTTGGCTTGTCTGTTCCGATTTGTTTGTGCGACTCATCGAAAACCACTTCCGGGCTTTTGTGGCTGCTTTAAGAAATTCGGGATAGCTTATAGGCTTGAGAAGATAGTCCAGCGCGTCTGCCTTGAATCCCTCAAGGGCATATTGTTCGAAAGCTGTTGTGAAAATTACCTTTGTATCACCCTTAATAAGGCCGGAGAGCTCAATGCCGTTGAGCCTTGGCATATGAATGTCCAGGAATATGAGCTCTATTTTCCCTTTCTCGAGAGCTTCAAGAGCTTCCATGGCGTTAGAGCACCTTCCTGCAAGTTCCAGAAAAGGGGTCTGCCTTACATAGCTTTCAATAAGGTCTAAAGCAAGAGGCTCGTCATCAACAATGAGGCAACGGATTGTCATGCCTCAAATATAGCTATAAATTTATAACCAACAGAGAAGTATGATGTTTTCCGTCATTTTCTTCATTGAGTATATGACGGTCAGGATAGATCAATGAGAGTCTTTTTCTGAGATTGTCAAGACCAATACCGGAACCACTCCGGTCTTCATCGCTTTTCGGAAAATTGCTGTTTATTATTGAGCAAACCAACCTCCCCGATTTTTCAATTTTTATTGAAATATTTATTTCAGAATCATCTGTTGGACTAACCCCGTGTTTGAATGCATTTTCAATCAACGTTATAAAGATAAGAGGAGCGACGGAAAAGCCATTGCACTCATAAGCTTCCGGTAACTTTACAGAAAGGTGTACCCTCTCGTGAAGACGAAGAGACATAAGTTCCACATAGCTGTTAATGAATGATATCTCATTAGTCAGTGGAATGTCAGGTTTATCGTTATCGTAAAGGATATACCTCAGGAGTTTGCTCAGGCTGTGAATGGCATATTGTGCCTGAGTCTGGTTTGTTGCGGTCAGGCTGTATATGTTATTCAGAGTGTTGAAAAGGAAGTGGGGGTTAAGCTGACTCTTCAGATTCTGCAGTTCTGCTGCCGCCATCTCCTTCTCCAGCTCTTTCTGTTTTTGTTCCCTTCTGTACCAGTCGGCGGTAACCTTGAGTGCAACACTCAGTGCTGCTGTTAATGAAAAAGTCAGCACATTCCTTGCAATAACGAAAATAAACGGAGGGGAGAAACGGTCAGGACCATGGCCCGGGCCGAGGAAAATATTCCAATAGTGGAGACACGCAGATAGAAGAGCTATTAATATAATATTGGAGAGCAGAAACCTTGTAAGGTGTCTTTTGAACAGGAACAGATCTATGAATATGAAATAGTTTACATAAAAAATCACCATGAGTGAAACGGGAAAGGTGCTGAAATGGAGAAAATCATTTACCTCCATACTTTTTCCCAAAGCGTTTGCGAACATTATCGGAGAGTAAAATATAAGACACCAGACGATAACATGTATCGCCGGTGTCATCCATCTTTTTGCATTTAAGCTTCTTTCACTATTCATAACGTATTGCCTCTATAGGATCCAATCCGGAAGCTTTCTTTGCGGGATACCATCCGAAGAACACTCCTGTAACAGTACATACAAGGAAAGAAAGTATCACAGAGAAGAGCTGCACCTGGACAGGCCACCCGATTACAAATTTAATCATTGCAGCACTACCTATTCCCAGTATGACACCAATAACACCTCCGGTCACACTTATTATGATAGCCTCTATCAGAAACTGAAGCAGAATGTGCCTCCCCTTTGCTCCGATTGACATTCTGAGTCCAATCTCCCTTGTACGTTCGGTAACCGATACATACATAATGTTCATAATGCCTATTCCTCCCACCAGTAATGAGATTCCTGCGATACATGCCAAAAGTATGGTCATTATGTCCGTTGTGGAGCTAAGCATTGAGGTGAGCTCTTCCTGGGACCTGACATTAAAATCATCCTCCTCTCCCTCCCTGAGATTGTGATTTTCACGGATTATGGATGATATACTCTCGGTTGCTGCTTCTGAAAGTTCTTCACTTACTGCTGATGCAAAAATACTGTTTATATATGTTATTGATAAAATTCTTTTCTGAATTGTTGTGAATGGTGCAATAATTATATCGTCCTGATCCATTCCCATTGCGTTGTATCCTCTTGCCTCCAGAATCCCTATTATCTTAAAGGGTGTCTTGTTGAACCTGATTACCTTTCCCAAAGGGTCTTCCCCGTTGGTGAACAGATTTTTAACAACTGTGGCACCGACCACGCAAACTTTTTTTGAACTTTTCAGATCCTCATCAGTAAACATCTCTCCTCTCTCCACCTTGTATGTCCTGATATCCAGATACTCGGTATTGGCTCCTGTGATTGAAGTAGGAGCATTGTTTGCACCATAGATCACCTGTCCGCTGCTACTCACTATAGGGGTGCTGTGTGATATATGTTGCGCCTCATTTGCCACTCTCTTGTAATCTTCCATTTTAAGAGTCTGCATGCTGCCTGCACTTTGCCTTACACCACCGAACTGCCCGTTACCCGGCTGGATCATAATCAGGTTTGATCCCATATCTGATATCTGACTTCTGATACTTGACTTGGAACCCTGCCCAATTGCAAGCATCGCAATAACAGAGGCTACTCCGATTATAATTCCCAACATAGTCAGAAATCCTCTGAACTTGTTGTTCATAAGGGCTTTGAATGATATCTTGATTAAGTTTCTGTAATTCATCGTCTGTAATTTTTATTCTCGACATCCTCGATAATCCTTCCGTCCTTCAACTTGATGGTTCTGCTGCTGTATTCAGATAGCTCGGGATTATGCGTAACAAATACTATTGTCCTTCCCTCTCTGTGCAGTGACTGAAAGAGACTTAAAATTTCCATAGAGGTCTTTGAATCCAGATTACCGGTAGCCTCATCGGCAAGGATGAGTACAGGATCGTTGACGAGCGCTCTGGCTATTGCAACCCGTTGCATCTGCCCGCCTGACATCTGGTTGGACTTGTGATTCAGCCTATCTCCGAGCCCTACTGCCTTCAGTGCTTCAATCGCACGGCTCTCCCTCTCTTTCTGAGAAACCTTTGGATTGTAGAAAAGTGGCAGCTCTACATTCTCGATAGCAGTTGTTTTAGGTAGCAGATTGTATGACTGGAAAACGAACCCGATTTTTCTGTTTCTTAATGTTGCCCTCTCATTTTTATCCATACTCCTTACTGAGACGCCGTCAAGGTAATAATCTCCGGTAGTGGGGGTGTCCAGGCATCCCAATAGATTGAGTAATGTGGATTTTCCGGATCCGCTGGTCCCCATTATTGTCACGAATTCCCCCTCCTTTATTGTGAAATTGACACCTCTGAGAGCATGTACAGTCTCATCTCCCACTATGAAGTCCCTTGAGAGGTTGTCGGCTTTGATAATTGTATTCATAAGAGTTATTTTTTCTTTTCCCCGGGTCTGGTCGGCATAAACGGACTCTTCCCTGTATCACTTCCTTTTGCAACAGTCTTGTCAGGAGCAGAGATCATACCGGTAACCACAAAATCCCCCTCTTTTATCTCTCCGGAGACTTCGGTATATATTCCATCGGACACCCCGACACTTACCTTCACTGGTGCAATATTCCCGTCAGGACTCTTGACCCATAGTGTTTTAGTCGCAGCGGCAGCTTTTATTGTATCACTATTTGTCTTGTCGGTTTCAGGTCTGAATCTGAGTGCCTTAGAAGGAACCATTAATATATCGTCTTTCTCTTCGGTTGTAATAGTGATATTGGCAGTAAGTCCCGGCTTGAGCTTGTAGTCTGGATTAGGGGCGTTTACAACCACCTCGTATGTAACAACATTAGATGTTGTAGTCGGCTGAAGACGTACCTGAGTTACCTTTCCTCTGAAAGTGTCATCAGGAAAAGCATCTACAGTGAATGAGACACTCTGTCCCTCCAGAACCTCTCCTATATCTGCCTCATCGACATCGGCTATAACCTGCATCTGTGTAAGGTCATTAGCAATTGTGAACAGAGTAGGAGTACTGAAACTTGCAGCAACAGTCTGTCCTTCATCAACAGCCCTGTCAAGGACAACTCCGTCAATCGGAGAGTAGATGGTGGCGTATGAGAGGTTCTGTCTTACCTTTTTTATGTCAGAGGTTGCTTTTATAAAAGCGCTGTTTGCTTTGTCATACGAATATTTTGAAGATTCATATTCAGTATCACTGATGAGTTTTTTATCAAACAGAGCCTTTGACCTCTCATAATTCTTCTTCTGATATTCATATTCTGTCTCTGCAGATTTAAGTGTTGCCTCACTTGATTTTAACTCTGACTCAAGGTTGGTCCTGTCAAGCACAGCCAGCACAGTTCCCTTCTTCACCTTTGAGTTGAAATCAACATAAATATGGTCGATTATTCCTGACACCTGTGTGCCGACTTCTACCTGAATAATCGGTTCAACTGTGCCTGTGGCAGTAACTGTATTTTCAATTTTCCCCTTGAAAACGGCAGAGGATTCATAGCCGACAGTAACCTTCTCTTCCGGCCTGAATAACAAGAACACTAATATTAAAACTGTCAACAGTGCACTTGTAATTATTATCAAATTTTTTTTCATTTCCTTTTCTATGTTTTATTTTCATTATTATAAATTAATTGGCTGATTCTGGTAAAATTGCAGCAATTTTAGAGATAGCAAAGCCTGATATTTGGACTGACTCATCTCTTGCATGGCAGATAGGTATGCCTGCCTTTCAGAGAGAAGTTCCACAGTATTCTTTATCCCCTCGTTGTACTGCTCCTGAACCTGAGTGTAACTGAGTTCAGTATATTTCATGTTCTCCACAGCGGCTTTGTAACGACCCTGAGCAGAACTGGCATTCTGATATAGAGATTCGATAGCACTCAATAAGTTTTTCCTTACATTGACACTGCTCAGTTCAGCCATCTCAATCTGGTATTGCGCCTTGTTGACTGCTGTCTTGGTGGATCTTTTACTGAAAATCGGAATAGAGAGTGAGATACCAACATTCTCGTTTAATTTATTTTCAAACTGGTTATAAAGTGAATAGTTTGTTCCGGAGATATTACCTGTACCAATAGAGGCGTTTGCCGTAAGTGACGGCAAATAATCTGCACGTGCAATCTTTTCACCGACCTTTGCCGACTCTATTTGTAAAAGGCTGCTCTTTACCTCCGGTCTACCCTCAAGGGCTGCCTCATATACGGATTTCAACTCAGGTAACTCTTCGGGAACCGACAACTCTTCAGGATTCGGGAAATAGGGTGAGAACTCTTCATTTACATCAATTTCAAGTAACTGCTTTAATGTAAGAATTGATTGAGCCAGGTTGTTTTCACCCACAGTCAGCTGGTACCTGTCTGTACTTAGCTGGGCCTCCATCTGGGCATAATCGACTGATGATTTTGCACCTGCTTCGTATAAAGCTTTAGTGCGTTGTGTCTGTATTTCTGACAGCTCTACACTTTTCTTCAAAGTCTTCAGATTTTCATTGGCATATAGAATTTCCAGATAGGCTTGGGTTACCGACATCTCGATGCTGTTTTGCCGTTCGTCGAGAGACAGTTCATCTATCTTTAATGCAATGTTTTGCTGTTTCTGGTTTTGTGAAAGCTTTCCTCCGTTGTATAGAGTAATGCTGGTGTTTAAAGCATAGCTACCGGAGTAGCTTCCCTTTGATATAAAGTCTCCGTTTGAGTTTTCGTTTTTCTGAGCAGAAAAAATCTGAGCAGATGAAAAGCCAAGCGAAGGCAATTTTGAGGCTTTTGCCTGCATCAGATCCTCACGGCTGCTGTTGACCGAGATTTTTGATTGTTTAACCTCAACATTATTAGTAATTGCATAATCAATACACTCTCTCAAAGTCCACTTTCTTACCTCCTGTGCCATTGATTTATCAATGCATAAAACTGTGAGGAGCAATGTCAGGATAATAATGACTGTTTTTCCTTCCCTGTTCATATTATTTTTTTTGATTTTTTTACTTGTTTTTGCAAATTAACGGCCATAAATGTCTCATTATGTGAACAATCTACCAATGGGCAAGAATTATCGACAGAAAGGCACAAAAATTCGAAAAAAACCTACCTTTGGCGGTCGGAAAAAATTTAATGACAGATGCAATATTTAGGTGAAGTTATCTCGATAGGTGTAGCCTTCTCATGGACACTTTCTGCTCTTTTTTTTGAATACGCAGGCAATAGAATAGGTTCTCTGATACTTAACCTTGTCAGGCTTATATTTGCATTCATGCTCCTTGGAAGCATGTTGTGGATTGTTACAGGTTCACCAATGCCCCAAAACGCGGATACTGAAGCCTGGATATGGATGATACTCTCCGGGTTGGTTGGATTTGTTTTTGGCGATCTCTGCCTTTTTCACTCATATACTCTCATCACTGCAAGGTTCTCACAGCTACTGATGACACTTGCCCCGCCTTTTGCCGCACTATTCGCCTGGATGATAATGGGTGAAAAGCTTTCGTTCATGGCATTTTTGGGAATGTGTGTGACACTTACCGGAATCGCTATTTCCGTTTTGAAAAGAGACAGTACTCCGGCCGTTATGGGTGATGGTAAGACAAACGGAACAAACGGACGGATCAAGTTAAACCTTCCTCTTAAGGGACTGCTACTGGGTATAGGCGCAGCAATCGGGCAAGGGTTGGGAATCGTCCTCAGTAAGCAGGGTATGCACTATTATGAAATTTCTGCACAAGGGACTTCTGTTGCCTCATATATCCCTTTTGCAGCGACACAGATCAGAATTATTACAGGCCTTATAGGATTCTCGCTGATTATAGTATTGTCCGGCCGCTTTAAGAATCTGATTAAAGGTTTCAAAGACTCAAAGGGTATGAAGGCAGCCTTTACCGGGTCTATCTTCGGACCTTTCGTTGGAGTCTCTCTCTCCCTGATGGCCGTTCAATATACAGATGCAGCCATCGCATCTACAATAATGGCAACAACACCGATAATAATACTTTTGCCTTATATTTTGATTTATAAGAAAAAGGTGACCCCAATAGAGATCTTCGGAGCCATTCTCTCTGTCGGCGGTGTTGCTCTGTTCTTTATATAGTCTGGAAATTTAGCGGAAGACAGATCTTACAAGTTCCGGAATATCCTTTATCTGGCAAACTTTTATTGAAGATTTTGACGAGTTGCTCTTCTTTTCCACAGAGGGCTTGTTATAAGAGGAGATGTAAATAGCCTCGAAACCAAGTTTCTCTGCTTCGGCAATACGTCTCTCGACCTGACCTACAGGCCTGATCTCCCCGCTTAACCCAACCTCTCCGGCAAAACAGATCTTTTGAGAGATACTGATATCAAAGTTTGAAGACAAAATAGCACATACAACGGCAAGGTCACATGCCGGGTCGGAAACTCTGAGTCCTCCGGCCATATTCAAGAACACATCCTTTGCAGAGAGATGGAATCCTGCCCTTTTCTCCAAAACTGCCAGCAACATGTTCATCCTTCTTACGTCGAAACCGGTGGCAGACCTTTGAGGTGTGCCATATGCTGCGGTGCTTACAAGTGACTGAGTCTCGATAAGAAACGGCCTCGTGCCGTCAAGCATTGCAGCAACTGCAATCCCGGAAAGATTTTCCTGGTGCATCGGAATCAGCATCTCGGACGGATTTGTCACTTCGCGCAGACCGGTGTTTATCATCTCAAAAATTGCCAATTCGGCAGTAGAGCCGAATCGGTTCTTAATGCTTCTCAGTATCCTGTATGAGTGTCTCGTGTCTCCCTCGAACTGAAGTACCACGTCCACTATATGTTCCAGTATCTTCGGTCCTGCGATTGTGCCGTCTTTGGTGATGTGACCGATCAAAATGACAGGAGTGTTTGTCTCTTTACAAAACCGCAGTAGAATTGCCGCGCACTCTCTCACTTGAGATACAGAACCCGGCGAGCTCTCTATTGTCTGGGAATACATTGTCTGGATTGAGTCCACTATCATCAGCCCGGGACGTATCTCATTTGCCTTGTTTACAATGTTTTCCATGAGGGTTTCACTCATGACCAGACAGTTTTCACCCTCACCCCCCAGCCTCTGAGCCCTCAGTTTAATCTGTCTAGGGCTCTCCTCGCCGGAGATGTAGAGAGTCTGAAGATTCCGGCAATGAAGAGGTATCTGCAGGGAAAGTGTAGACTTTCCGATTCCCGGCTCACCACCGATCAAAACAAGCGATCCGGTAACAAGACCTCCTCCAAGGATCCTGTCAAGTTCTCCGTTTCCGAGAGATATCCTGCTCTCGTCTGTAAATGAGATGGAAGATAGGGGCTCGGCTTTAACCGTTCCGGAAAATGGTGAGAAAGATGTTCTGGAACCGCTCCCCGCACCCTCTTTGCTTATAATCTCCTCTTGAAGTGTGTTCCACTCTCCGCACGCGGGGCATTTACCCATCCATTTTACGCTCTCGTTTCCGCAGGATGTACAGAACCATGCCTTCTTAACCTTTGCCATAGCCGTTTTCAGATAATACTTTAATGACAAATATAATGAAAAAGGTAATCAAATTCTATTATATTTGTAATATGAAAAAGCTACAATTCAACACACTAATTATCACTATCGCCATAGTTTTGACAACCTCTTTCCAGTGGATTCTCTATGGTCAGGACAATCAGGATGATGTCGCTATCGCTCAAAAGGCAGAGGAGTACATCAAAAAAATCCAGAAGGATTGGAAAATTCCCGGACTCTCCGTTTCGATATCCAAGGGGGGTAAGGTTGTGTATGCCAAAGGATTCGGCGTCAAAGAACTCACGAACAATATGTTCAATGACCAAAAAAACCGGGTTGATGAAAATACTGTGTTCCAGATCGGTTCTATTTCAAAATCATTCACGGCAGCAGTAATGGCTCAACTTGTCGATGAGGGAAAGATTAAGTGGGAGGATACCGTCAAGAACATTTTACCTGATTTCAGAATGTATGACAAATGGGTTGAGGAGAATCTTCAGGTAAAGGACATCATGACTCATCACACAGGTATAAATGGACAGGCCGGGACCTATATTCCCAATCTCGGTTACGGACGTGAGGATGTTTATAAGATGCTCCCGTTTATCAAACCTACATACAGTTTCAGAGGCGGTTACGAATACAACAACATCACATTCATCATAGCATCGAAGATAATAGAGAAGCTGACCGGAAAAAGCTGGGAGGATAATATCAGGGAGAGAATCCTGATTCCGCTGGGCATGACATCAACATCTGTTAACAAAGAGGGATTCAATGCCTCGAAAAATGTTGCAGTACCTCACGAATTCTATTACTCGAAAGGTAAGATGCTGACAGACTCGACATGGACTGACTCACTAGTTGTCAATCCTATTTACGGCGATGAGCAGGCCCTTCACTGGCTTACTGTTATCGGGCCGGCCGGTGGAATTAACTCAACCGCCGTTGATATGGCAAAATATGCGCAATTCCATCTAGACATGGGCAGGGTAGGCGACAAACAGATTATCTCAAAAAAGCAGATGCAGTATCTGCATAAAGGGCAAACCATAACATCACAGGATTCATCGAGGACAACCCTCTACGGCCATTGCTGGTTCGTAGAGCAAAACAGCAGATACCGTCTCTATTTCCATACAGGAACTACTTGGGGCTTCACTGCTATCTGTGCATTTGTCCCGGAGCTGAATCTCTCAATAGTCATGCTTGCAAATTCGGAGGTCTCTTCAAGTCCGCGTTATGCTCTCATGCGCAGGGTTATTGATTATTATAAGGGATTTCCCGAAAAAGACTACAGTGCATCTTATCTTGCCTCTTTCATGAAAGAGGAGAGGGATTCGGAACTTAAGAGATTGAAGAGTGAAAAGGTGAAAAGTGAGGAGAGTTCTCTCAATCCCGATTTGAAGATTTTGGCCGGTGTATACGACAAGGGAGAACCTTTCGGTAAGGCAGTTGTTACAATGGAGGGAGAGGATCTTTATATAACACTTGGCACTGAAGGGTGGAAGCATAAGATGAAACGTCTCACTGGCGATAAGTTCTCATTTAGAAGCGACGGACACGGTTTTGATTTGAAATTCGTTCTTAAGGAGGGCAGGAGAGGAAAGGTAAAGGTCAGCGGGTTGGATATAGATTTTGGTTATGATGAAAATTTTGGAATATGGAAAAAGATAAAGTAGTCAAGAGAATTGCAATTATTCTCCTTTCAGCATTAATGCTGGTATTTCTGAATCCTGCCACAGCTGAGGCGCAAAAAACCAAGGTAGGAAAACCGGTGATAGGTATCTCGTCAACCATGGGTGACGGGTCCACTACCTCTGCACCTTTGACCTATGTTAATGCAGTAATCAGGGCAGGAGGCGTTCCTGTTGTGATTCCTGTGACAGATGACAAAGAGCTTCTTTCTGCCATCCTGGAGAGGGTTGACGCAGTTATTATGACCGGCGGAGAGGATATTGATCCTCTGAAGTGGTACGGAGAGCAGCCGATTCCGCAACTCGGAGAGGTTGCACCTAAACGAGACGCTTTTGATATAGCCCTGATTAGACTTGCTGTAGCAAAGGGACTTCCATTACTTGGCATCTGCAGGGGAGAGCAACTGTTAAATGTTGCATTCGGGGGAACCCTATATCAGGACCTGCCCTCTCAGTACAAAGCTTACTCTGTTAATCACCGTCAGAAAGCTCCGGGACAATATGGCACACACTCTGTGTACATAGATAAAGAGTCTCTCCTTCATAAGGTTATCGGACTGGACTCTGTATCTGTCAATACTTTCCATCATCAGGCAGTAAAAGATCTTGCTCCGGGATTCAAAGTGACAGCCCGTTCAAAAGACGGTGTCGTTGAGGCAATCGAGAAGATTGGAAGCACACGCGTCTATGGCGTGCAGTTCCATCCTGAGATATTTACCTCAAATGGTATAGATACATTTATAGGAATTTTCCGCAACCTTGTCGAAGAGGCTGCAAAGTAACATAACAAGTTTAATAACATGAAAAAGATTCTCAGTTTAACAAAAGTTTTCATAGTTACCCTCTTTGTATCATCATTACTCTCATCCTGCGGTATGTTTGACGAAGGTGACGGCGGATACGAATACGGAAGGGCTGTTGTAAAGATAACCAGTCAATATAACAACCTTGAGCTACAGGCAGCATATTCACAGTATGGTCTGATCTCAGCATTTCTAATCAAAGAGAATGGAGTAATAAGAGATTCATACTCTATAGAATACTTTCAGTCATATGTAAGAATATCGGCTCTGGCCGGTGAAAATGTCGGAGAGATACGTGAGATATATTACGACAATCTTGGTAAGGCCGTTGCACTTAAAGAGGGTTTTACCACAATAAGGCAATTTGAATACGATCCTTCTAATTTCCTCAAACAAGAGGTAAATTACAGCACTTCCAACCCTTTGGTCGAGTATTCGTACAACAACAACACACTTTCGAAGATTGTACAATATGATTCAAACGGTGGTGAGTTGTATCAGGAAGACATGGAAGATCATCATATAAATCTTACTTTCAAGACAGTAGGTCTTATATATCTCGATCTTATGTACAACCCATATAACAACTACAGACCACTATTATCACTGATCGGTATTGCTGGAACCCTTCCTACAAATTTTGCATCCGAGACCGGTAAATATGATGGTTTCCAGTTAGATGCTCAAGGATATATAACTGACCTTGTTATGAATGTTGATGGGCACTCTTACAACATTCACTTCACTTATGATGACGAGATTGATTAAACCGGTCTACGAAGACTGAGTAAACATCTCGTTTTATGAAAACCGGCTCTGAGACAGGAGCCGGAACATTACGGGCATCCATATAGAGACCGGGAATATCACCCCGGTCTTTTTTTATGACGGCCGGGGAAAACCGATTTTCAGAGAGAGTGCTGTCAGCAACATATTTTTCTCTCTGTTCAATAATCCAACTGTAAATAAGTGACGGGTCATATATGAAAAAGGGAAAGAAATCGGTATTCTTTATACCGAGGCCATCATCCCAGGCCATTTGCCTCTTTATGGTGCTGTTTTTTACCTTAATATTGTTGTTGAACTCACCCCCAACAAGTTTTGCAGGGATGTTAACCCGGTGAAGCCAATCCTCATAGTCATATTTTAAACCGGCTACCTCAAGAGCAACCATGCCGAAAGCGGAACATCCTGCTCCCTCTCCCTCATATCTTGGCCAGAAAGCACCTCCGTATGCATCACATGCAGCGTAAGATGTGCTGTCCTTTGCGGTGAAACCCTCTATATATTTGAGAATTCTGAGCGCAGCATCTCTATTGATGGAGTATTTTATAAAGGCTATCCTCCTCGCCTTTTTCAGATTATAGTCGATAGATGCTGTTAGTTCCTCTGCTGTCTCGATTCTTCCGGGCATTGCAGCACCAACAATAGCTACTCCTATTTTATCACTCAGGAGAAGCCTTTTTTTCTCTCCACCACCGGTTGAAGTTACGGAGATTAAAAGTGGTTCGTCTGACAGAGATGTACGTAATTCGATAAAGACATGCCCTATATAATAGGAGTGCCTGATGAACTGTGACTTGATCCAGCTTTTGACCGTGGTTTTGAAGAGTGTGGAAGGGCTTTGCCAGTCAATGTATTGCAAAGAGGGGATGGCATAAATTATAAGTTCATGTCGGTCTGTACTATCCTGAGGATGCATCCCATACAACTCTGACGAGACATTGAGTATGGGTGCAATAATAAACGGGAGAATATATATAATCCACCTTTTCATGGCAAAGACAAAAAACGGGTTTATTTTCTTTGGTATACTCTAACGTAGTCAATGTCGTGAAACTGAGGGAAAACGGTTGTGGAGTCGGGATTACCCGGCCAACTGCCACCTATGGCTGTGTTTAGAATAAGAAAATGATCGGTGTGAGGTACTCCCTCTGTAGCTGTATGAATTAGTTTTCCATCTATATACCAACGTATTGCATCGGCTTCCCACTCTAGCACATATGTGTGGAAATCGTCGCCGAAAGATTTTTCCCCGGTGAACTTGCCAGATGAGGCCTTTTTTACCCCCTGGAAAGAGTAATAATGGTAGGTAGCATAGATTACGTCCGGTTCATGACCAAGGAATTCCATAATGTCTATTTCTGTGTACCACGGACGCAATTCAGGAATTGAACTCTCCCGGCCATTTGCGACAGCTTCAGACATTGCCTGCTCCATAATCCAGTCCCTGTTTTGCGGGTATAGCCAATATGCAGGCCATATACCCTGTCCGACAGGAAGTTTGCCTCTTATTTCAAACCTTCCGTATGTCAGTGCAAGTTTGTCCTTTGTATCCAGTCTTCCGCTTGTGTAGTGTTTGTTGCCGAAATCCCTGACGCTGCTGCGGATTCTGAGGCAGCCATCAGCGATATACACTTCATCCGGTATATAAAATTGTAATTCACCGTGTTTGCTGGTTTCCCGGGTGAGTATGTTCCATTTGGAATCATCAACTTTCTTGCCGTTAAATTCGTCATGCCAGACAAGCTTCCATCCCGGTACTGATTGTGCAAGGCTGTAATTGCAGAAAGCAGCAAAGTATAATGATAGAAGTAGAATCAGATACTTTTTCATATTTCTGTAGTTTTTATGTCTCAAATATAAACATTGTATAAAAAACAATTGCTAAATTACAATAAAAAAAGAATCATGAAGTTACTATCTGTTAGATTCAGGCTGTATTTATTGGCAACAGTCACACTATTAGTCCAGCACGGCATTTTGATGTCGCAGGAAAACATTCAGTTCCGAACACCACCTAAGGAGATTATGGAACTTGCAGATTATAAGCCTGCACCTCAGGTCAGCATTGATTCAAGATGTGAGTATATGCTGCTTTCATACAAGGGAGCATATCAGACTCTGGCTGATCTTAATCAGGAGGAGTTGAAGCTTGCGGGATTGAGAATAAATCCGAGGAATAACATGGCTACAGGTGTCAGTTATGATAATAACCTTATGGTTAGGAAAGTGACTTGTGACCAAGGCGGGTGTGAGCCGGTTCAGGTGAAGGGCTTGCCTGAGAACCCGAGGATATCGGGCAAGACATATTCTCCGGATGAAACAATGTTGGCTTTCACCAATACTACTGACGACGATGTGGAGCTTTGGGTTGTTGATATAGCACAGGCACAGGCTAAGAGAGTTGCAACAGGCCTTAACGGATTCGTTGATTTTTCCTTTATCTGGATGAAAGATGGTAAATCATTGTTGATATGGTCTTTGCCAAAAGACAAACCGGCCCTTCTTGATCAGAAAAAGGACCTGCCAAAGGGCCCGAGTGTCTCTGTCGGAAAGGGAGCACAATCGCAGGCACGAACATATCCCGATCTTCTGAAAAACGAACTCGATATAGCTAATTTTGAAATCCTTGCAACTTCAGAACTGGTAATAGTTACCCTTGACGGAGAGAAGAGACCTTTTCTGGGAAAAGGAATATATGTTGGCAGTGAGCTTTCGCCGGATGGCAACTATATATTAGTGACAACTATAAATAAACCATACTCATACATAGTTCCTGCCGATATGTTTCCGATGAAGAGCTGTGTATATGATATGAATTCAAATCTGGTAAAGGTGGTCAATGAGAAACCTCTTTTTGAAGGAAGACCAAAAGGTTCCACATCAACATTCCCCGGGAAGAGATTGATGAACTGGAGAGCTGACAAACCTGCTTCTCTCTACTATGCAGTCGCACTTGACGGGGGTGATCAGGCTGTAAAGGTTGAATTCAGAGATGAGGTATTTTCGTGGGATGCTCCTTTTAACGGGGAGCCGGTGTCACTCTTCAAGACAGGGCAGAGATTTTCAAGAATTTCATGGGGAGACGACAAACGTGCCCTATTTATGGACTACTGGGTGGACACAAGGAGTGTCAGGACATTCCTCTTTAACCCTTCGAACCCCGGAGCTCAGCCTGTTAAGATTTTTGACAGGAACAGACAGGATGTCTACTCGGATCCGGGTAGTTTTCAGTCTCGTAAGAATCAATTCGGCAAATATACCCTTGCAATAGAAAATGATAATCTTTTCCTTATTGGAGATGGATTTACCAAAGAGGGACAGTTCCCGTTTGTTGATAAATATGACCTTAAAACGCAAAAAACAAAGAGGTTGTACCAGTCGCCATACACAGACAGGATGGAAAAGCTACGCTCGTTTGTTGACTTTAAAAAGGGTGTGATCCTGGTTAACATACAGTCAAAAAATGAGTATCCGAACTATTATCTCCGAGATCTGAATAAAAAGGATCCAAAGGCTCTCAAACAGCTTACCTTTTTCAAAAACCCTTTTGCTTCCATAGCAAATGTCCACAAAGAGGTTATAAAGTACAAGAGAAAAGATGGCGTACAGCTGTCGGGAACATTATACCTGCCTGCCGGTTATGATAAGAATTCGGGAGAGAAGCTCCCTCTTCTCATCTGGGCATATCCGGAGGAGTTCAAGGATGCCGGTTCGGCCGGTCAGAACAAGCTCAACCCTAATGAATTCACATTCCCATATTACGGTTCATTCGTCTATTGGGTGACAAGAGGCTATGCTGTTCTGGACGATGCTTCGTTCCCAATAATTGGTGAAGGAGAGAAAGAGCCTAACGATACGTTTATCGAGCAGCTTGTTGCAAACGCAGAGGCTGCAATTGATGCCCTTGACGGGCTCGGTTATGTGGACAGAAAGAGAGTTGCAGTCGGTGGACACTCATACGGTGCTTTTATGACAGCCAATCTTCTTACACATTCAAATCTTTTTGCCTGCGGTATAGCAAGGAGCGGTGCATACAACAGGACACTCACACCGTTCGGATTCCAGAGTGAGCAGAGGAACTACTGGGATGCACCGGATGTTTACAACAAGATGTCTCCGTTCATGTATGCCGATAAGATGAAAACACCGTTACTCCTTGTACACGGAGATTCTGACGACAATATGGGAACCTTCACGGTTCAGTCTGAGAGATATTATCAGGCCCTGGCAGGGCTTGGAGCTCCGGTAAGGTTGGTGCTGCTTCCGAAAGAGAGCCACAGCTATGTTGCAAGGGAGAACATCCTTCACCTGTTATGGGAGCAGGATGAGTTCCTGGAAAAATATTGTAAAGGTAAAAAATAGAGGCAGACAACGATTATGAAAGGTATTAGCCGGTTAATGACGACATTTGTGATTCTCCTATTGGTTTCACAACAACTGTTTTCACAAAAAATCAGAATTGCCACATACAATATCCGTGTAGACGTGGCGGCTGACGCTAAAAAGGGAGACGGATGGGAACAGAGATGTCCAAAAATCTGTGATATCATAAAACTCCACGACTTCGAGTTATTCGGGCTTCAGGAGGCCAAGTCACATCAACTAAAGGCTGTTCTCAGCCTGTTACCCGGCTATTCTGCTATCGGAGTCGCACGCGATGACGGCAAGGAGAGAGGAGAATACTCTCCGATTTTGTACAAAAACGAGAGATTCTCCCTACTTGACAACGGCACCTTCTGGCTCGCGCCTGACCCTTCGAAACCTGCCCTCGGGTGGGACGCTGCATGTATCAGGATATGCACATGGGGAAAGTTTAAAGATAAAAAGAACGGCTTTGTCTTCTGGATGTTCAACACCCATATGGATCATATCGGAGTTGTTGCCAGGATTGAAGGGGCAAGAGTTATTGTAAGCAAGATGAAAGAGATAACAAAATCCTCAGATAATGTCTTGATTTCCGGAGATTTTAATGTTGACCAGAGGTCTGAGGTGTATGAGTTCTTTAAAAATTCATGGAATCTTAAGGATTCATACGAAATCACTCCGTTCAGACTTGCATGGACAGGGACTATGAATGGCTTTAATCCCGATATGATTTCCGACAGCCGGATAGACCACATATTCGTAGGTCCCGGCTTTGAGGTAATGCGCTATGGAATCCTTACCGATTCATACAGGACATTGATAAGCGACGAGGAACGCAAACAGCCGGACTTTCCGAAAGAGATGACGTTCAAAAAGAGTGTGGTCAGATTTCCCTCTGACCACTATCCAGTGATGATAGAAGTGTCAACTGAAAGGTAGCGTTCACCGGTATCATAAGCAAAAGTGAGGATTCTTGAACCTTTTGGTATCTCGCTGATATTTTGATATATGGCAGCAAGTGAGGCTCCTGTTGATATACCGGCAAACAATCCCTCCTCTTTTGCTGCTAATTGTGCAAAACGAAAAGCCTCCTCAGCTTTAACCTGTATAGTGCCGGAAAGGATATTCCGGTTCAGGTTTTTTGGAATGAATCCGGCACCGATACCCTGAATCCTATGAGGTCCGGGTTGTCCACCACTGATTACCGGCGAATCATATGGTTCAACGGCAAAGATCTGAATACTCTTGAATTTCAGTTTTAGAACTTCACCTATTCCGGTCAAGTGTCCGCCAGACCCAACTCCTGTAATCATGTAATCAAACCCTTCCGGGAAATCGTTTATGATTTCTACAGCTGTAGCCCTTCTGTGGATATCAGGATTTGACCTGTTTTCAAATTGCATAGGCATCCATGAATCAGGAATCTCCTTGAGCAACTCTTCTGCTTTTTCAATAGAACCTTTCATCCCCAGCTCTTTGGGGGTAAGAACGAATTCTGCTCCGTATGCTGCCATTATTCTTCTGCGCTCCAAAGACATGGATTCAGGCATAACCAGAATAAGTCGGTAACGTTTCACTGCAGCTACTATGGCCAGACCCACACCTGTATTACCAGAGGTGGGCTCTATAATAGTACTTCCGGTTTTAAGCAACCCTTTCTCTTCTGCATCTTCCACCATGGCTGCGGCAATTCTGTCTTTTATACTTGCGCCCGGATTGTTCTTTTCGAGTTTAATCCATACCTCGTGTTCCGGAAAAAGACGTTTTAATCGTAGATGCGGGGTATTTCCGATAGTCTGTAAAATATTCTCTGCTTTCATAATCTATTCTTATTTAATGCTATATGTTATATTACAAAATTTATGGCCGTTGATTTTTTTTCTGATGCACTTTTTACACGTATTTCACTTTTATTGCATACAATTGAGTGTGGCGCAACACTTCTGGTGAGCCACACATTTCCACCTACAACGCTGTCATGACCTATTACTGTTTCACCACCCAGTATTGTAGCCCCTGAGTAAATAATCACATTATCTTCTATAGTGGGGTGTCTCTTTTTTAGTGCTTCCTCTTTTTTTACATTCAACGCTCCAAGAGTCACCCCCTGATATATTTTCACGTTGTCTCCGATAACAGCGGTCTCTCCTATAACAACACCTGTCCCATGGTCAATGAAGAATGATTTTCCGATTCTTGCGCCCGGGTTAATGTCGATTCCTGTATTTCTGTGGGCATACTCGCACATCAATCTCGGTAGTATAGGTATTCCAGCCACATATAGCGGATGAGCCAGTCGATAGGTTGTAATAGCATGGAATCCAGGATAGGCAAGGACAACCTCCTCAAGCGAACTTGCTGCAGGATCAAACTCAAGAATAGCATTGGCATCCAGAAGCAGTTGATTGTATATTTCCGGCAATGAGTCAAAGTATTTACCTGTAAATCTGACTGTTGTAAAATTTCTTTGGGGCATAAAAGAATCAATAAGCTCATTCAGACTCTTTTTCAGATCATTCAATACAAGAATATTGTCAATATCTGATCTGTCGTTTCCTACAGGGAATAGTATATCAGTGAGCTGCTCGAGAAAGTTTATGACGGAGGCTTTTCCCGGGAATGCTGCTCTTGCTGCTCTGTTTGGTTCACCTATTAGGTTAATAAGATTGTTGGATGTCATTTTGGTAAGTAGATAAAATAAAAAAAGCCCTCTCAATCAGAAAGGGCTTACTATAGCAACTTTTTAGTATTGATTTACTTAAAACGGCATAATGCTCCCTTTCCGCATAAATTTATACAGCAGCAACAAAGGGTGTTATTTGCAGTTTTATATATCATAATTCGAAAAATCT
The DNA here is from genome assembly GCA_000473305.1 of Bacteroidales bacterium CF. Lineage (GTDB taxonomy): Bacteria > Bacteroidota > Bacteroidia > Bacteroidales > UBA932 > Bact-08. Next base: position 232,499 of record CP006772.1, read on the forward strand.
TTTTCTAAATCAAAAACAAACTTCATACAAGAAAGTTTAAAACCCTCTGCTTCGGTTTACAATTATCAATGCAGCAATGACTCCCGGAACCCATCCGGCAAGCGTAAGAAGAAAGACAATCAACACGGATCCGCAACCGTAGTCAACTACTGCCAGCGGTGGGAAAATAATACACAGAATGACCCTGAGGAGTGACATGCTCTCTTACTGTTTCTTAAGGAGCGTTATAAATTCAGGTATCCGCCTTTTTGTACTTTCCAGGTCAAAAAGAGTATAGTTACCGCACTCCTCAGCCCTGGCACCCGGTACTTCGTCAATTGAAAGCATGGATTCGAGAGCCATTACCATAATGTCACGCATCTCACTCTCCGCATACTTTGTATATGTGAGTATATAAAAACCGGTAAGGCAACCCATAGGTCCCACATAGACAATCTCACTCTGAATGGATGACATTGTCCTCAGGTAATGTGCAAGCCAATGCTCCATTGTGTGCGACATCTGGGGTGTTATCGCCTCCCTGTATGCAAGAGTGGGCTTGACAAGACGGATGTCGTAAGTGTATACGCCTCTCTTTTCATCTGCATCTCTGAGATATACCCCCGGTTCAAGAATAAGGTGATTGACTTTAAACGAAGTTGGTGTCTCCATGATATTTTTTTGTAAAATTAAAAAAGAGTTTCCATTTTTGCACAAATATATCAGATAACCCCAAATGACATTAACCCACAATACTATGCTTATGTCCATGCATATGATGCAGATTAACGCTGCAGAGGGTGTTGGTATATAAGCTGATATAAAGAATCCAATATTTCCATCCTCTGCTAAATGCAGGGGTTTTTTTTTGTATTTATGACAGATATAAGACGCATAATAAAAGAGAGAATCCTCATACTTGACGGAGCAATGGGGACAATGCTCCAAAAATACGGGTTTGGGGAGAAGGAGTTCAGAGGGGAGCTCTTCAAGGATCATCCCGGGGAGCTCAGGGGCAATCTTGACCTGTTATCCCTGACTCAGCCAAAGGCCATTGAGGAGATTCACAGAAGCTATCTTGAAGCGGGAGCAGACATTATAGAGACAAACACATTCTCTTCGACCACGATTGCTATGGCTGACTATAATCTGGAAAGCATGGTCTACAGACTGAACTTCGAGTCAGCCTCCATTGCCAGAAAGACAGCAGATGAGTACACAAGGAGAGATCCGTCAAAACCGAGGTTCGTTGCCGGTTCTATGGGACCGACAAATAAAACGGCAAGCATATCCCCGGATGTAAACAATCCCGGATATCGGGCCGTGGACTTCGAAACTTTGAGAACCGCGTACAAGCAACAGGCCGAGGCTCTGATAGATGGCGGTGTTGATCTTCTGTTGGTTGAAACAGTATTTGATACATTAAATGCTAAGGCTGCACTTTTTGCCATTGAGCAGATAAAGGAGGAGAGGGGCCTGGATATTCCGGTCATGCTGTCGGGAACAATAACAGACAACTCCGGAAGGACTCTTTCCGGTCAGACTGTTGAGGCATTTCTCATATCAGTAAGCCATTTCCCGCTTTTTAGTATAGGATTGAATTGTGCTTTAGGAGCAGATCAACTCAGGACATATATAAAGAGACTCTCTGTGGCAACAGATTTCAATATTTCGGCACATCCTAATGCAGGTTTGCCCAATCCTTTCGGTGAATATGACGAGTCGCCGCAGATGATGAGAGATGTAATTAATACATATCTTGAGGAGGGGTTGATAAATATCGTCGGAGGGTGCTGCGGCACTACTCCGGAACATATAAGGGTGCTTGCAGAGCTGGCAAGTCAATATAAACCAAGAAAATCACCGCGAAATACGGAAAGCGACAGACATTTGAAACTTTCCGGTCTTGAGTCCCTCGTGGTTACAAAAGAGACAAATTTTGTAAATGTGGGTGAAAGGACAAACGTAGCCGGATCCAGGAAGTTCCTGAGACTTGTGAAGGAGGGTAAATATGGTGAGGCAGTGGAGATTGCCAGAGCTCAGGTTGAGGGTGGTGCGCAGATCATTGATGTCAATATGGATGACGGTCTGCTTGACGGAGTGAATGCAATGACCGAATTCCTCAATATGATAGCATCTGAGCCCGACATTGCAAAGGTGCCCGTCATGATAGACAGTTCAAAATGGGAGATTATAGAGGCGGGGCTGAGGGTTCTTCAGGGCAAAGGTATAGTGAACTCAATCTCTCTCAAGGAGGGTGAGGATGCATTCATTCATCATGCCGGAATGATAAGGAAATACGGGGCGGCGGTGATTGTCATGGCTTTTGACGAGAAGGGTCAGGCGGACACATTTGAACGGAGAATCGAGATATGCCGCAGATCCTATGAGATACTTGTAAATAGGGTTGGTTTTCCCCCTGAGGATATCATATTTGACTCTAATATTTTCCCTGTGGCGACCGGTCTTGAGGAGCACCGCAAAAATGCCGTGAATTTCTTCAAGGCAGCTGCATGGATCAGAAAGAACCTTCCATTTTCCGGTATCAGCGGAGGTGTGAGCAATGTCTCCTTCTCCTTTCGCGGTAATGACACCGTAAGGGAGGCAATGCATACAGCCTTCCTTTATCATGCAATCCATAACGGAATGACTATGGGTATCGTTAACCCGGAGATGCTCGGCATATACGATGATATAGAAAAAGAGCTTCTGGAGCATGTGGAGGATGTGCTTCTTGACAGAAGGGATGATGCTACGGAGAGGCTTCTTGCCTATGCCGAAAATATAGACGGGACCAGGAAAACGGAAGACAAATCCAATCCAGAATGGCGAGCCGCTTCTCTGCAGGAGAGGATTACCCATTCACTGGTTAAGGGTGTGGATGAGTTTGTGGAGCTCGATATGGAGGAGGCACGTAATCAGGTCGACAACCCGGTTGAGGTTATTGAAAATTATCTCATGACAGGGATGGATGTTGTCGGGGATCTGTTTGGAAGCGGAAAGATGTTTCTTCCTCAGGTTGTGAAGTCGGCAAGGGTGATGAAAAGGGCAGTGGCCTACCTTCTTCCATACATTATGGAAAGAGGTGGAAAGGATGAGCTTTCGCGGAAGAGTTCCGGCAAGATCATTCTTGCTACAGTCAAGGGAGATATTCATGATATAGGAAAAAACATAGTATCTGTAGTACTCTCGTGCAATAACTTCGAGATAGTGGACCTTGGCGTAATGGTACCGGCTGAAAAGATTATCCAGACAGCAATAGACGAGGGAGCCGACATAATCGGGCTGAGCGGGTTGATAACTCCGTCTTTGACAGAGATGGTAAATGTTGTAGAGGAGTTGCAGAGAAGGGGCCTTGACATTCCTGTAATGGTTGGAGGTGCAACAACTTCAAAAATGCATACTGCCGTTAAGATTGCTCCGGCATATAGTGGAACTGCTGTTCACGTGAATGATGCCTCGAGGGCAGTTACTGTTGCGGGTTCGATTTTACAGAGAGATTCAAAGGATGAATATTCCCGTGGGATAAAGGAGGAGTATGAAAAAATACGTGACGAGTTTCTCAATAGCGGACGTGAAAGCAGAATGCTTACCATCGATCAGGCAAGGGCCAACAGACTATCGCTTGACTGGGGCTCCTACAACCCTCCTGTGCCGGTTGTGGCATCCGTCAATGTTATAGAACAGCCGGTGGAAGAGTTGATTGAATACATTGACTGGAATCCATTTTTTAACCTTTGGAACATCAAGGGCAGCTATCCGGATATACTCAAGGACCCACACGCAGGTAAACAGGCATCTATACTCCTAAACGATGCAAAGGCAATGTTGCAGAGGATTGTGGAGAAAAAGTGGCTTACAGCCAGAGGTGTGTTTGGAATCTTTCCTGCAAATACAGCGGATAATGATGTTATTGAGATGTATGGACCACACAGCGAGGTAATAGCTCATTTTCCCACATTGAGGCAGTTGACACGCAAGACTAAGAGCGGTCCGAACCTGGCACTCTCCGACTATATCGCACCAAAGGAGAGCGGAAAGAGAGACTATCTGGGGATGTTCTGTGTCTCTGCAGGTTTTGGTGCAGATCAGCAAGCTGAATATTTCAAGAGTCAGCTGGATGACTATAGTTCAATAATGTTGAAAGCTCTGGCAGACAGGTTGGCAGAAGCCTTTGCCGAGTATCTGCATATGAGGGTACGCAAAGATTTCTGGGGTTACTCGCCTGATGAGAGGCTGACAATGGAAGAGATCATAGCAGCGGAATATCGCGGGATCAGGCCGGCTCCCGGGTATCCTGCATGCCCTGAGCACAAGGACAAGAAGACAATTTGGAGAGTCCTCGATGTTGAGAAAAATATAGGTGCGAAACTTACTGATAATTACGCAATGTGGCCGGCCGCAACGGTGTCCGGTTTCTATTTCTCGCATCCGGATGCAAAATATTTTGGAGTAGGAATTAAGAATTTTTAGAAGGAAGGAGATGAAAGTTGTTGAACATATAGAAAAATCTCAGGGCAGGACACTCTGCTCCGTTGAGATATTGCCACCGCTCAAAGGTCAGAATATCGAGTCAACATTCAGAGGATTGGATCCTCTTATAGAATTTAACTTGCCCTTTATCGATGTCACCTATCACAGGGAGGAGTTTGAGTATACAGAGTATCCTGACGGGAGACTGGAAAAAAGGATTGTGAGAAAGCGTCCCGGTACTGTCGGAATCTGCGCGGCTATACAGAACAGGTATAAGATCGATGCCATACCTCATGTTTTGTGCGGAAGTTTCAATAAGGAGGAGACAGAGAATTTCCTGATTGATCTGGGATTTTTGGGTATAGATAATGTAATGGCATTGAGGGGTGATTCTCTCAAGAACGAGACCTACTTTGTGCCTGAAAGAAATGGCAACAGGTATGCTACAGAGCTTGTCTCACAGATTTCAGACATGAATAAGGGAATATATCTGGACAAGGAGCTTCTCGATACCGCCCCGACAAATTTCTGTATCGGAGTGGCGGGTTATCCTGAAAAACACATGGAGGCACCGAGCCTTGAGAGTGATATACATTTTCTCAAGGAGAAGGTCCGCAATGGCGCTGATTATATCATCACGCAGATGTTCTTTGACAACAGGAAGTATTTTGATTTTGTTGATAAGTGCAGGGAAGAGGGGATTACTGCACCGATTATACCCGGAATCAAACCTATAGCAACAAAGAAACAGCTAAACATGATCCCTTTGCGATTTAAGGTTGATCTACCCGATGAATTGGTCAAGATGATAGTGAAGGCTAAAAACGACGATGCCGTCAAGCAGATAGGCATAGAGTGGTGTACGGAGCAATGTCGGGAATTGATGAAGGCGAAGGTGCCTGTTATACATTTTTATGCTACAGGCCGTACAGAGAATGTACGTGAAGTTATTTCACGGATACAATAGGTATTGAAAAACAGAATCGGGTTCCGGAGGTGTATTCTGAGTCAATCCAGATTTTTCCGCCGAATCTTTTGACTATCTGAGAGCAAATAGCAAGACCAAGACCTGTTCCCTGAGTGAACTCATTGAGTTTACCGAACCGCTGAAAAACAGTTTCTTGTTTTTCTTTTGGTATTCCGCATCCTGTATCAGTTACCGAAAAAACAACCTCTCTGTGTTGATTGTCAACCACATATTTTAATGTAATTGACCCCTTCTCTGTGAATTTATTTGCATTTGCGGTCAGATTGAGCAAAACCTGTGTCAATCTATGGTGGTCGGTAAAAAGGTAATAACTCTTACATTCAGGATCTACAACGTATTCTATCTCCGGTTTACGCTGATGCTTGATGGTGTTTAGCACTTGGTTGCAGATTGAGAGTATGTCTGCGTTCTGATAGATAAATTTAATCTGATCAGTCTCAAGTCTGGAAATATCAAGAATGTCACTTATTAACGTAAGAAGAATATCGGAATTTTTAGAGATGAAATTGTTGTAACGAAGCTTCTCTTCCGGATCCGGGTCTTCTGTGCAAAGTAGATTTGAAAACCCAACAATTGCATTGAGAGGCGTTCTTATTTCATGACTCATATTTGCAAGGAAAGCACTTTTCAGCTTATCCGACTCCTCTGCCCGTTCTTTAGCTTCAATCAGCTCAGCCTCATGTTCTACAAGTTTAAACCTTAGCTTCTTGTTCCTGGAGTGTAGGACAAGGAGTGTTACAGCAAGCAATAACATGCCGAAAGATATTACAGACAGGACTATTACGAAGGTTCTGTATTGTCTTACTCTCGGATCTTCATTTTGTACAATGATGCTTCCCTTTGGCAACATACTCTCCTTGATGCCGAGCTTCTCAAGCATAGCCTTGTCAAACTTATATTCACACCGTCCGGTTATAAACCTCACGGAATCCTTATATCCTTTGTAGAAATCTGATATTTGTCCTGAAACAATATCTGCATGAGTCCCGTAAACCGGAACATATCCGCCAACTGCCACAGTGCCGAATCCGGTGCTTGATATGGTAAAAAACGGAACGTTGGGATTTGCTGCTCCAAGTTTCATCAGGGAGGTGTTTGTAAGACCAATACCATCCTTCTTTGCTCTCCAAGTACCCAAAAGAACGGCACTATTAGGAGGAAGGTTTTTCATAATATCATCCGCCTCATTTATAGTGAGACTTCTTCCGTCAAGCAGGGTCAGCCTGATTCCCGGATAGCCTTTAAGCTCCTTTCGTATCAATGCCTGAAGTGAAACGCCCCCGTAAGTATTGTCTGATACAAATACGATATTGTCAGTCTGGGGATATAATTTCTTGATAAGTCGGATATTCTCGATTACATTGTATTTGTTGAGGTATCCTCCGCCCCTTCCTAATATAGCAGCTTTTGCCGTAGTGTTAATTGATTCCGGGAACCAATCATGACCGACGGAATCTTCTGGAAGCTCAATGCCGTTTACTGATGCGAAAGCCGAGAAGAATGGTACATTTTCCGGAATGGAGTCTTGTTGGAGAAATGCAGCCCAGGCTTCTTGTCCAAGCAGTATGATGGCTTTCAGTTGTGAATTCCGGAATTTATTAAGGACATTGGTCATCTGATGTTCCCAGAGGAAAGACTCTTCGCTGAAACTTTTACACCCGAGATCTTCAATGATAATTTCAGCTTTAGGATCCATCCCTATCACACTGTTTTCAATATCCGTAATAAAGTCGGACATCCTCTGAGTATCAGGATTATATGAAGATATCACCAGGTAAATCCCTGTTTTCTTCACCTTGGACTCTTCAGCTCTTGCTAGTATAGGTAATATTGCTAAAACAATCAGCAGGATTTTCCTAATCATTGCAGAACCTCCCTTTTCTTTGAAAATGACAGGCTGAGCAAAGATGTAAATCCGCAGATTAACATTGTCAGTGCCTGGGATTCATGAGATATAGTGGCGAATATGATACCTGTAGTGTGAGAAATTCCATATACCGATGTGAGAGCAAGCGTTGTGACAAAATGGTATGCCCCGATTCCGCCCTGTACCGGGACTAGCCAGCCAAGACTTCCTACAACCATCAGAAAAAGGGCATCTTTCATTCCTAAAGAGCTTACCTGATCAAATGCGTATATAGTAGTCAGACTCATAAGCCAGTAACAGACCCAAAGTATAACTGTCAGCCAGATGAAAAGCCATTTTTGTTTCATCCTGAAACCGGAGGTGAGACCCTCCGCCAGCCCTTTTATGATTTTATTCAATTTCCTGAATATTGGATGCCTCTCTCTATATTTAAGAACGATGTAGATGAATAAAACAAAGGCCAACATAACCGCTCCGACAACAATAAAAAGGTTGGCAGAGAGACGGCCCTGAAGTGAGCTTAATATCTCCTCGTTAATAAAAGTCCCGAATCTTTCCCAGGATATCAGAATAACAGAGACAAGCACCACAATCAGAGAGAGAAGGTCAATACTTCTTTCAAGGACAACGGTTCCTGCAACAGATTCAATGGGAATCTTGCACCTTCCTGCTATAACACCGCATCTGGCAAGTTCCCCCGCACGCGGAACGGCAAAATTTGTCAGGTATCCTATGTTGATACCGTCCCAGGAATCTTTAAGCCTGATAGGCTGCCCCAGCGGCAGCATGATCAGACGCCCCCTGACGGCTCTGATTAGAAAGGCGACAACACTTATTGCCATTGAGGCAAGAATCCACCAATAGTTTGCACTCTTTAACCCATTAAGGAACTCGGGCCATTTGACTCCCCTGAAGGAGAACCAAAGCAAGAGACCTGCAAGTGCCAGCAACAGCACATATTTCAGGGCAGAGTATAAACTTTTCATCTATGTCAGAAGCTTGTTCGTATCGGAATCGGGAAATATAACTTTAGGCTTGAATGTAAGTGCCTCCTCCGGAGACATATGTGCATATGCCATGATAATTACCAGGTCATTTACAGAAAACTTATGGGCAGCGGCTCCGTTGATCCCAATCTTGCCACTTCCTCTCTCCCCTTTAATCACGTATGTCTCAATCCTCTCCCCATTGGTTATATTCACAACAGCAACCTTTTCATTGGCATAGAGGCCGGCCGCATCCGCAAGGTCGGCATCTATGGTTATGCTTCCGATGTAGTTGAGGTTTGCCTCGGTTACACGTGCCCTGTGAATCTTTGATTTCATTATCTCGAGTTGCATCTTACTTCAATTTAATATTGTCTATGAGTCTTATCTCCCCTGCGAACACAGCTACCCACATCTGTACCTCTACGGCTTCTTCCCAACGGGTAACAGGTTGCAAAGTTAACGAATTTACAATTTCCACATACTCTGTATTCAGCTGTGGGGTATTATTTATCTCTTTTATTGTAATGTCAATCAGTTCAACCGGTGTCAACTCCCTTTGTCCTGCAAGCCTTGCAGCGTCTGACAGGGCTTTATATATGGCAGGGGCTGCCTTTCTCTGCTCAGGGTTAAGGAGTCTGTTCCTGGAACTCATGGCCAGGCCGTCCTCCTCTCTGAATATCGGGCATGGAACTATCTCCGGCGGGTATCCCAGTTTTTGTGTGAAATATTTGATAATGGCCAGTTGCTGAAAATCCTTTTCACCGAAGAAAGCATAAGTGGGTTTTGTCAAATCAAACAGGCGGGTAACGATCTTTGCCACACCGTTGAAATGCCCGGGCCTTCGGGGTCCCTCACCTACAGAATCCAATCCGCCCAGATCAAATTCCCTGGTGTCAGGTTCAGGATATATATCTTCTACAGAAGGGATGAAAGCTATAGTAGCGTTGGCCTCCTCAAGCATCTTGCAATCAGCCTCAACGGTCCTAGGGTATCTTTTAAGATCATCCGGATTGTTGAATTGCACAGGATTGACAAAGATGGTTACAATTACAGTGTCGGTATATTGAAAAGCGGTTTTTACCAGTGAGATGTGCCCTTGGTGAAGTGCACCCATTGTTGGAACAAGTCCGATTTTGCAATCATTTGATAATGAGCTTATTGCTTGCTCTAAATCGGACAGGGAGCTGCATATGATCATTTGCTGTTATTTTTTTGCAAACCTACAAAAAAAATAGAACTTTGCTCCATGAAATCGATATTAGGAATAGGCAACGCCTTAACAGACATTCTGGCACTTCTGGACACAGATAAACTATTGGAAACTTACCATTTGCCAAAAGGGAGCATGCAACACGTAGATAGGGAGATAGGAGAGAAGATCTGGCAAAACCTCAGGGCAATGGGGGTTCAGCTTGTTGCCGGAGGATCGGCGGCAAACACTATCGCAGGAACCGCTATCTTAGGAATGCCCTCAGCATTTATAGGCAAGATCGGTGATGACGAGATAGGGTCACTTTTCAAATCTGATCAGGCAAGAAACGGTATCAAGTCGACTCTTCTTAAAGGCAAGGCAGCCTCGGGAAGGGCCATGGTATTTATCACACCGCCCAATTCAGAGAGGACTTTTGCTGTATATCTGGGAGCAGCCATCGAGTTAGTGCCCGAAGATCTTACAATAGAGATGTTTATGGGGCATGATTATTTTCATATTGAAGGATACCTCGTTCAGAATCAGGATCTTGTCCGCAGGGCTGTAGAGTTGGCGAAAGAGGCGGGCATGACTATATCTCTTGATATGGCCAGTTATAATGTGGTTGAGAGCAACGATGCGTTTCTGCATGACATAATCGAGGAGTATGTAGATATTGTCTTTGCAAACGAGACAGAGGCGGAGGCCTTTGCGAAAAAACCACCACGTGAGGCTCTTGAGGATATAGCATCCATGTGTGACATTGCTGTTGTCAAAATCGGTAAAGACGGCTCAATGGTCATGAGCGGGGATGAGTACCACTATATAGAGGCATGGCCTGCTGCAACACTCGATGTTACCGGAGCCGGAGACCTTTATGCCGCAGGATTTCTCTTTGCCCATTCACACGGGCTTTCATTGAAAGATTGCGGGGATGTCGGGTCAATTGTTGCTGCCAAGGTAGTTGAGGTGATTGGTCCAAAGATTGACGTTCCGCGTTGGAAACTGGCAAAACAGGAGATCAGGGAACTCACCGGTCTGCTTAAACAGTAAAATAAAATTATTGGCTATTTGAAGAGGCCGTGTAGCTGAGCCTCAATACGGTCGATGACTATGCTGAGATCTTCGGGGCGGTCCTCGAATTTATTCTCGTCAACATCAACTATCAGGACCTTCCCGTCTTTGTAACCCTCTATCCACTTCTCGTAACGATCGTTAAGGCCGGAGAGATAGTCAATCCTGATACTGCTTTCGTATTCACGGCCCCTCTTGTGGATCTGTGAAACAAGGTTAGGGATGGAAGACCTTAAATAGATCAGCAAGTCCGGAGCTTTGACAAGTGAAAGCATCAGATCGAACAGGGAGTTGTAATTTTCGAAATCCCTTGAGCTCATCAAGCCCATAGAGTGAAGGTTTGATGCAAAAATACGTGCATCTTCATATATGGTCCTGTCCTGAACAACGTTGTTCAGACTCTTTTGAATCTCAACTATCCCCTTGAACCGCTCTTTGAGGAAGTATACCTGAAGGTTGAAAGACCATCTCTGCATATCGTTATAGAAATCGGCCAGATATGGATTTTCATCTACATCCTCATACTTTGCATCCCAATTGTAATGCTTTGACAATAATCTTGTTAGCGTGGTTTTACCACTACCGATATTTCCGGCTATAGCTATATGCATTTTTTTATAATTTTGATGAAGGGTTCTAGTCTTGATTCGAGACAAAATTACAAAAAAACTTTTAGTATTTTTGCACCATGTTAGATACACTGCAGCACAAGGGTAGAAGAAAGAAACTTCTGGAAAATCTTTCGAAAAGGTATGATTTTGACGGCAATGTTTTAGAGGCGATGGGCAAAGTGCCGAGGCATATGTTTATAGAACCTGGACTTGATCATCTTGCCTATCTGGACAAACCATTGCCAATCGGAGCCAGACAGACAATATCACAACCATACACAGTGGCGATACAGAGCCATCTTCTAAATCTTTCACGGTTTGACAAGGTTCTGGAGATTGGCACGGGGTGCGGTTACCAGACAGCGGTTCTGGCCGAGATGGGACTTCGGGTTTACAGCATAGAACGTCAGCGCTCACTTTTCCTGCTTGCTCAAAAAAACCTGGAATCTCTGGGTTATACCTCACCATTGCTCTTTTTCGGGGACGGATTTGCAGGCCTACCGAAATTCGCACCCTTTAAGGGAATCCTACTTACATGCGGAGCACCGGATGTTCCCTCTGCGCTTCTGAAGCAGTTGGCAATAGGAGGAAGAATGGTTATTCCTGTCGGAGACGGAGTACAAAGGATGTTGGTTATAGAGAGAGTGGGCGAAGAAGATTTTAAAACGACTGAACACGGGGAGTTCAAATTTGTTCCTATGTTGACAGGAGTCGAAAATAAATGAAAAAACAGTTATGATAAAGACAAAGACATTTTATTTCAATGATCTTAGAGAGTGTACCTACGTTGTCTGGGATGAGAGCGGGGAGAGTGTTATAATCGATCCCGGCTGCCAGAGCGACAGTGAGCGTGAGAGACTTAAAAAATTCATCGAGACAAACAATCTGAAGCCGGTTAAGCTGCTCAACACACACGGCCATTTTGACCATGTGATGGGTAATGCTTTTGTTGTAAAGACATGGGGGGTTAAGACATATATAAATCCACAGGATAAACCGCAGCTTGAGAGAGCATTCTCATACGGTGAGATGTTCGGATACAGCATTGAACAACCTCCGGCAGAGACCATTGATGTCAATGACGGAGACAAGATAGAGTTCGGAAATTCCTACCTTAAAGTGATTACAACGCCGGGTCATACCAGGGGAGGCGTCTGCTACTATACTGAAGAACCGGACAATAAAATAGTATTTGCCGGAGACACTCTATTTGCAGGCAGTATCGGGAGAACAGACCTTCCCGGCGGAGATTATGATGATTTGATGAACTCTCTCCTTAAAAAGATTGTGGAGCTTGGTGATGACTACAAGGTTCTTTCTGGTCACGGCCCTGAAACCACCATCAGCCATGAGCTTTCCACAAATCCATTCCTTCGTTACGAATAAGCTAAAATATATGTACCATGAGCTTTCTTTATTTTAAATTATTGTTTCTTATACCGGCACTATCATTTTGTACCGGAGGAGGAGTCAACTCCGGCCAGACAATCCAGAATGGTGAACAGGTTGCAGTCATACCCGAATTACCATCCAAGATATCTTTTGCAGGAGAGGAGGTACCTCTCAAATATTTCGATGTCAGGGAGTCCTTGCAGCGTGAGATGACTGTGATCACATACTGGCACTCATCAATGATCCTCATATTCCAGAATGACAACCGTTATAGGAGAGAGATAATGAAAATACTTAAGGATGAGGGAGTACCTGAGGACTTTTACTATCTGGGTATTGCAGAAAGCGGTCTGCAGCCTGTCTCATCTTATGCGGGAGCCTGTGGTTACTGGCAGTTTCTTGCTGCAACGGCAAAAGAGTACGGACTTGTTGTAGATGATGAGGCAGACGAAAGATACAACATTGAGAAGTCGACGAGGGCTGCTGCTGCCTATTTCAAGAAGGCCTATGCCGAACTGGGATCTTGGACCCTTGCCGCAGCCTCCTACAACATCGGTCTTGCGAATGTCAAGTACAGGAAAAAGATACAGTTTCAGAATAATTACTATGACATGCAGTTCCCTGAGGAGACAGGAAGATATGTATTCAGGGCACTTGCTTTCAAGACAATAATGAACGATCCTGAGAAGTATGGGTTTAAGCTCGATAAGGATCAACTATACCCGGAACTTGAATATAAAGAGGTTACCGTGAACACCCCGATTGAAAATTGGTCTGCTTTTGCGGCAAAACACAGGACAAACTTCAAGCTTCTCAAGATGTACAATCAATGGATAAAGGCAAATAACCTTACAAACAAAAACAGGAACACATTTATCGTGAGAGTTCCAAAAGAGGGAACAAGATGAGCAACAATATTGAGGTTACAGGTGCAAGAGTACATAACCTCAAGAACATAGATGTCACAATTCCGCGAAACAAGCTTGTTGTCATTTCAGGATTGAGCGGCAGCGGAAAGTCTTCTCTGGCATTTGACACAATCTATGCCGAGGGTCAGCGGCGCTATATGGAGACACTCTCTGCATATGCAAGGCAGTACATGGGTGTGCTTGAACGTCCGGATGTCGAGAGCATCACCGGACTGAGCCCTATTATTGCCATTGAGCAGAAGACAACCGGCAGGAATCCCAGGTCAACAGTCGGGACAATAACTGAAATCTATGATTTTCTGAGGCTTCTCTATGCCAGAGCCTCTACTGCATACTCACCCGCCACCGGCCTCGAGATGGTGAGATATACCGATGAGCAGATTGTCTCACTGATACTGGAAAAGTATTCCGGTAAGAGGATTTTCCTGCTTGCTCCGCTTGTCAAGGGACGTAAGGGACATTATAAAGAGTTGTTCGAACAGTTGATCAGAAAGGGGTATAGCCAGGTCAGGATAGACGGCGTTGTGCAGGAGCTTGCAAAGGTTAAACCCTTGGACAGATATAAGGGACACTTTATAGAACTTGTTGTAGACAAGCTCGTTCCAAAGGAGGGAGACGAGAAAAGGATAAGGGATTCAGTAATAACAGCCCTTAACTTGGGAAAAGGATCCCTTGCCGTTCCGGAGGCAGATGATACAGAGATAAGACATTTCAGCAAAAACCTTATGTGCCCCGTTACAGGCATCTCTTATCCCGAACCCGCACCGCATACATTCTCTTTCAACTCTCCTCAGGGGGCATGTCCTCACTGCAAGGGTTTAGGGGTGATAGCAAAGGCCGATATGAGCAAGATAATTCCCAACGACAGCATTTCAATAGCAAAGGGTGGTATTGTACCTCTCGGACCTATGAGAGAGAACATGCTTTTTGCACAGCTTGAGGGAATAGCCAGGAAATATGAATTCTCGCTGCACTCTCCTATAAGAGAGATTCCCGAAGATGCCCTCAACACAATACTTTATGGCTCCGATGAACTCTTCAGAGTGGCAAAGGGAACATCCTACGCAAATATGATGACCTTCCCGGGAGTTATATCAAAAATAGAGCAGAATGACGGTGACAGTGACGATCTTCTGGAGAGGAAAGAGAGATTTGTTGAGGAGGGTCCGTGCCCCGAGTGTAAGGGCACAAGACTCAAAGAGGAGACACTGTGTTTCAAGATAGACGGGCTTAACATAGCTCAGGTCTCGGCCCTGGATATAGACCAGCTTGCCGAGTGGGTATCATCATTGCAGGAGAAGCTGACCGGAAGGGCGGCACTGGTGGCCCGTGATATCATCAAGGAGTTACAGTCCCGCATTGGATTTCTCATCGATGTTGGCCTTGAATATCTCTCGCTCGACAGATCAACAAAATCCCTCAGCGGCGGAGAGAGTCAGAGAATAAGACTGGCCACACAGATTGGCTCAAAGCTGGTAAATGTCTTATATATACTCGACGAACCGAGCATCGGGCTGCATCAGAGAGACAACATAAAACTTATCGACTCCCTGAAGAGACTCAGAGACGAGGGGAATTCCCTGATGGTAGTGGAGCATGACCAGGAGATGATCATGAGTGCAGACTATCTTGTCGATCTGGGCCCCGGAGCCGGAGAGAGAGGTGGTCGCGTACTCTTCTCAGGCTCCCCTGAGGAGATTTATACAATGAGCCCTGAGCAGATTATCGAGAGTAAAAGTCTCAGCCTTGAATATCTGAAAGGAATGAGACGAATTGAAGTACCATCTTCAAGAAGAAAGGGAAACGGAAAATTCATAGAACTAATTGGGGCGACAGGAAATAATCTTAAAAATGTAGACATAAAAATCCCCCTCGGAGCACTTGTGGGGATAAGCGGAGTGAGCGGAAGCGGCAAGTCCTCTCTGATTAACGAGACACTGATGCCAATCCTGAGCAACAAGATAAACAGATCTCTGTACAATATATTGCCTTACAAAGAGATACGCGGTATAGAAAACGTTGATAAAATTGTGGAGGTTGACCAGTCACCCATTGGAAGAAGTCCCAGAAGCAACCCCGCAACATATACCAATCTCTTTCTTGAGATAAGGAAGCTATTTGCACAGACCCCTGATGCAAAGACCAGAGGTTTCAAGATTGGCCGTTTCTCATTTAATGTAAAGGGGGGGCGTTGTGAAGAGTGCAAGGGTGCAGGACTTCAGGTGATAGAGATGAATTTCCTTCCTGCAGTACATGTTCATTGCAGAGTCTGCAACGGTAAGAGGTACCAGCCTGACACACTTGCTGTCAGATATAAGGGGCTCTCTATAAACGACGTTCTCGAGATGCCCATCTCACAGGCCGTTGAGTTCTTCGAGCACATACCTTCAATGATACATAAACTCAGGGCACTGGAGGATGTAGGTCTCGGCTATGTAAGACTTGGTCAGGCATCGACAACCCTCAGCGGCGGAGAGAGCCAGCGTGTGAAGCTTGCGGCAGAACTTTCAAAAAGAGCTACAGGGTCAACAATTTATATTCTCGATGAGCCTACGACAGGTCTTCACTTTGAGGATGTAAGAGTTCTGATGGGCGTTTTGCAGAAGCTTGTCGATCAGGGGAATACAGTGCTTATAATTGAGCATAATCTGGATGTGCTGAGACTTTGCGACTATATATTCGACATGGGCCCGGAGGGTGGACGCAACGGTGGCAGAATAGTTGCACAAGGAACACCTGAAGAGCTGAGTTCAGATTCACACTCAGTCACCGGATCATATATCAATCTATAAAGGAGAAATATCATGGTAGAGATCTATTGCGAGAATATCAAGAGGAGCATTCAATGTGAGCCGGGCACAACGCTTAGCCGGCTGCTTAAGCAAACAGGGATAACCGGCAAGTGGCCGTTTTTGGCTGCAATTGTCGACAATCAGCTCAAGGAGCTATCATTTCCCATTTATATGCCGCATCAGGTCAAATTTATAGACTATACAGACCGTGACGGGCAACGATGCTACAGCCGTTCACTGATCTTTGTCCTTCAGCGGGCTATTGCAAAGCTCTATCCTCAATACTCCCTTATAGTGGATTACAACATGCAAAACGGCATGTACTGCGAATTGAGGGAGCTTGAGCAGGAGGAGGGAGAATCTCCGAAGGTTGTTGCCCTTTCTGAGGATGAGATAGATAAAATAAGAGAGACGATGCAGGAGCTCATAAATGCCGACCTGCCGTTTACAAGAGAAAAAATACATACCGAAGAGGCAGTAAAACTTTTCCGGGACAATCACAGGGAGGAGAAGGCAGTACTTCATGAGTCAAGAGGGAAGTTCTTTACAACAGTATACTATCTTGACGGATATGCTGACCACTTTTACGGCCCTTTGGCAGAGAGCACAGGTGTGCTGAAAACATTTGTATTCGAGTCATTCAGCCGTGGTTTCCTCTTAAATATCCCGACCATCACATCACCCTACGAAATCAAAAAGAGCCCATATCAATACAAACTTTTTGATGTCTTCAAAGAGCACTCTGAGTGGTGTTCGATATTAGGTGTCAGAGGTGTCGGTAACCTTAACAATACAATTCTGGACAATAAATCCAGAGATATGATCCAGATTGCCGAAGGGCTTCATGAGCGTAAATATGCAGCAATAGCAGATCAGATTTATCAGAGAAGGGGAGATGTGAAACTGGTTCTTATAGCAGGACCGTCAAGCAGTGGCAAGACAACCACATCAAAGAGAGTGGCACTTCAGTGTAAGGTTTTGGGATTGAATCCTATAATCATTGAGATGGATAACTATTTCGTTGACCGTGAAAAGACGCCGAAAGACGAGCACGGCCATTACGATTTTGAAAGCTTCCACGCACTGGATGTCGAGTTTCTCAGCCTTCAGATGAACCAACTTTTCAATGGTGAGACAATTTCGCTTCCGAAGTTCAACTTTGCAGAGGGGAAAAGGATTATAAACGGAGACACACTGAAAATGGGGGAGAAGGATATTCTGATTATGGAGGGG
Source organism: Bacteroidales bacterium CF (assembly GCA_000473305.1). Classification (GTDB taxonomy): domain Bacteria; phylum Bacteroidota; class Bacteroidia; order Bacteroidales; family UBA932; genus Bact-08. The sequence continues at coordinate 250,015 of CP006772.1, forward strand.
ATACATGCCCTGAATCCGTCATTGACAAAGGGGATAAATCCTGATAAATATTTCAGGATATATGCATCGGCTTTGACATCTCTTTCATTGGACGAGAACAACAATATCTCAACCTCTGACAACCGTCTCATAAGGAGAATTGTCAGAGACGGAAATTACCGTGGAGTTTCGCCGGAGGAGACTATTCTCAGATGGCCCAGTGTCAGGAGAGGGGAGATAAGAAATATATTCCCGTATCAGGAAAACGCAGATGTAATGTTCAACTCGGCCCTGATATATGAACTTCCGGTGCTCAAGTATTATGCGGAGCCACTCCTGAGAAGGATACATCCTAATTCGCCGGCATCGACAGAGAGTATCAGATTGCTCAAGTTCCTATCATATATTCAGGAGATGCAGCCATGCGAGATATCGCTGATACCGCCCACTTCCGTTATAAGGGAGTTCATAGGCGGCAGCAGTTTTAAATATTAGTTTTTATCTGATCCAGTTTTCAGGATTCTGCTTGACTGTTCCTTTCCATAGCTGAAAATGGATAATTGACTCATTGTCTGATACGGTCAAAGAGCCAAGAGCATCTCCTGTCCTGACCTTCTGGCCACTCTTGACATATATCTTTTCCAGTTTTGTGTAGAATGTGAAATAGTCTCCGTGCTGTACCAGAATACATTGATTATAGCCCGGCATCATAAGCACCTGTTTCACCACTCCGTCAAATACACATAATGCATCGGCACCAGCTTCGGTAGATATGTTTACTCCATTGTTGAAAGGAAGCTTGACATTCTTAAAGACAGGATGATTGTGCTGTCCGAACTGCTCTACAATTGCACCCCTCTTTACAGGCCACGGCAACTTGCCCTTGTTATTACCGAACTCCTCGGAGAGAGCAATATCAACGGAGGTTGCCTTATAGTCCGGGCGCTCTTTCTCCTTGACGGCAGCTGTAAGAATACGTTCAATCTCCCGGTTCAACTTCTCAACCTCTCTTCTTTTAACATTGAGTTGCTGAACCATCTCCTTCTCTTTTCTGGAAAGTTGTGAGATAACCTGTTTTGCCTTGCTCTCGTCGGTCGAGAGTCTCTTCACCTCAAGCTCTTTTTTAGCCTGGTTTGTAAGAGAGTTGTTCTTTATTTTTGCCAGCTGGTATTTCTCCTCAGCAATCCGGAGGCTCTTTCCTCTTATCTCATCTGCCATCTCCCTGAGAGCAGAGGTATAGTCCTTTATATAACTCCACCTTCTGTATCCCTGCTCTATATTCTTGCTTGCAAGCACATACATCAGCCAGACCGTCTGGTCCCTGTTCTTATATGCGCTGTAAACCAGTTCAGAATATGATCTCTTGAGAGATTCAAGACTTCTGTCCAGTTCTGCGATCTGCTGCTCCTTTTTAGAAACCTCATTGTCAATACTCTTAATCTCGTTTTCAATCTCTCTGAGAAGCTTTTTTCTGTTGGAAATCTTTCTCTGAATATAGTTCAGCTCCTTTGTGTTTGATTGCTTTCTGGTCTTAGTTGCTGCCAGTTGTTTGTCGAGATATGAGATCTCCTCCTCAATCTTCTGCTTTCTCTCTGTCTGTTCACTGACATTCTGAGAAAAAATAAGAGTGGAGATAAAAATAGAGAGAATCAGTGCCGCAAATTTTCTCATTTTCTTTTACCCTCCTTGATTTGCTTCACCTTCTCCGCTATTCCGAGCGACGGATCAATCTTATCGGCCTGTTCCCAATATCTGAAAGCAAGATCGTGCTCGTTGAGTTTATAAAGGATTTCTGCATAGTGGTCGAGAATTGCGGCACTCTCATTCCCTCCGTACACCAGAGCATGCTTTATTATGGCTTTTGCCTCAAGATCTTTCCCCGTCAGATGGAGTATCCACGCAAATGTGTCAAGGTATGTCGGATTATCCGGCTCTGAATCCACTGTTTTCTTACTCATCTTGTATGCCTTGTCAAGTTGTTTTCCCTCAAGACTGAGGTAATAGGCATAGTTGTTCAGCACCGGGTTGTATGTCGGAGCCTTGCTGATGGTTTTCCTGTAATATTTGTATGCATCCTTTCTGTTACCGGCCTGATAGCTAAGGTCTCCCAGGACAGAGAGAGCCCTGACCTCCATGGCACTATCGCCTTTTGCAATATAGAGCACATTTTTAAATACCGATATCGCCTCGGGAATCATATCCTTCTGGACGTATGCAAGACCTTTGATCTCAAGAAGTCCGGGGTCATAGGCAAACATCAGCGGATACTTCTCAATATGGGAGATAATCTTATCCCAGTTTTCATTAAAATATAATAATGAGAGATACTCTCTGTGTGCGGCACGGGATTCTCCGAAATATTCCAGATTTTCCTCTAATGCCTTTGTTGCCTGTTCTACACGCCCTGTCTGAGCCATATATCGTGCATAAAGATAGGTAGAGCTGCTGTCGCCGGGATGGGCATAGTACATATTGCTCACCAGCGTGTCAACCTGGGGAAGGAATGTCTCAACAAACCTCTGGTTGGAGATTATCTGTGACAGATAGTCAACCTTCATTTCAGCCGTTACAACCGGATTTGCCATAAGAGGAATCATGCTCCTGAAATATGGCCCGAAACGGCTCTTTATCCTGTGAAGCTCAGCCTGTCCGAATATTGCAGGCACATAAGAGGGCTCTATGGATATTGCCTTTGTATAGTACTCCATGGCGAGAGAGTCATTCTGGACAGAGGTGTAATAATCTCCAAGAATTGTTGCAGTCCTCGGAGTACCGTTCTCCTTGTCAAAATCAGACAGATATCTGATTGCCTCATCTCTTTTGTTCTGAAAAATAAAGAGATTGTATTTCGTCAGGCATGATGCCTCACTTTTGCCTGCATATTTCTCGATATCCTCAAGGACGTCAAGTGCCTGTTCAAGCTTTTTCTCCTTGACATAGATGTCAATAAGCCCATCATAAAGTTCAACCTGTTGCGGATATTCCTTCCTTAAAGACTCATATATCTTTATAGCATCCCCTGTCTGTTCCTTATTCATATATAAAGATGCAAGCTGTGTTCTGTACCAGGTATTTCCGGGATCAAGCCTTACAGCTCTCTCCATCATCACCAGAGCACTGTCCGGTTTGCTTTTCGATGAATATATGTTGCTCAGATAGTAGTATACTGCGTCATTCCTGCTACCTTTACGGGCAAGAGATGAGAATATTGAGAGAGCTTTATCTGTACTTCCGACATTGTACTCTTTCAATCCTTCCATATAAATACCCTCCTCCCCGGCTATCTTCTCCTGTGCCGAAACAGAGAATGTTCCGGATAAAAGAAGGATGACAGACATAGAAAAAGCCCTTGTGATGTGTCTGAAATTTATAACATTGCTCATTTTATAACAAATAATTTGTGTTTATTGCAAAGATAGTGTTTTAATAAATTTTTATTTGCTGTGCAACGAATTATTACTATTTTGCATCTTATAATTGCAAGTGAATGAACGCCACTTCGAAGGATTTTACAGATGAGACAGAGTTGCTTGACGGCTGCTTAAGGCAGGACAGAAAAGCACAAAAAGTCCTCTATGAGAAATACGCGCCCAGGATGCTTACTCTTTGTACAAGATATGTAGGAAACAAAGAGCGTGCCTGGGATATCCTTCACGATGGGTTTATTACGGTGTTTGACAAGATTGGCAGCTATAACAGCACCGGTTCATTGGAGGGTTGGATGAGGAGAATATTTGTGAACACAGCCTTAATGTCGTTAAGAAAGGCAGATGTTCTCAAATTTACAGAGGAGCTGGTCGTTGTTGAGAGAGAGGTTACCAGTGAGCACACAGCTCTGGACAACATCTCGTCAAAAGAGCTGCTCAGGCTGATAGCTACTATGCCTGCCGGGTTCCGGGCTGTCTTCAATATGTATGTGATTGAGGGATATTCACATCAGGAGATAGCTAAGGAGATGGATATTTCCGAAGGCAGTTCAAGGTCGCAGCTCAGCCGGGCAAGGATCTGGCTGCAAGAGAGGTTAAAAGAGAGATATTGATTATGCAGAATATAGATTTTGATAGGAAGGTTAAGGAGATGATGGAATCGCACCATGAGATTCCTCCATTTGACTCCTGGGAAAAGATCAGTTCTGCTCTCGACAGGAAAAGAGCAAGAGTGGTCTACTTCAGAAGAGGCATATATGCCGTTTCTGCAGTTGCCGCATCGTTGTTGCTTCTCTTATTCATAGGTCGTGACCTGCCTGAACAGACCGGCAAGATGCCTGCTGTTCCTCTCGTTTCAGAAAAGATCATGCCTCAGGCAGAAAATACTGACAAGAGTAATGAAACAGCTATAAAAGAGTCCGGGTTCCATAAAATAAGGACTATCAAAACAGAAACTCAAAAGATTGCGGAGGCAGTTATCCCGGCAGAACAGCCTGAACAAGAGGCACAACCTTATAAAACTGAGGATAAACCGGTCAGCAAACCTGTACAGGCAAAGAAACAGCCGGTCGACAACAGTCAGTATGAAAACTATGATTTTGAACAGGAAAAGGAGCAGAAGAGCTTCAGAGATTGGCTGGGAGAGAGAAAATACAGATATGCACTTTCAACAAACCTCTCATCATCACTCTATAAAAAGTCTATAAACCTCATTTCTGTCTCACTTGGTTATCAGATTGACTTCATTCCTTCGAGCCTTAAGGAGTCAGTACAGAGTCAATATGTCTCTGACAGGCGTTACGCTATGCCGGTCTCTTTCGGAGCACAGCTCCAGACAGATATCGATAAGAAATTCTCGGTTGGCACAGGATTGATTTATACACTTCTGGCCTCAAACTACCAGGAGATATCACAAAGCTACAGCAGAGACATCAATCAGGCACTTCACTATATCGGTGTTCCTTTAAACGGTTACTACAATCTCTTTGAGAACAAATCAGTAAAAATTTACGTTACAGCCGGAGCAATGCTCGAGAAGGGTGTAGTAGCATCATACAGGGAGAACACTGACGGAATCAAGAAGTACTATTCAGAATCTATTCCGGGTGTACAGTTTTCAGCCGGCGGCGGTCTCGGCCTTGAGTGGAAACTCAACAAAGACTTCGGAATCTACATAGATCCATCAATGACATACTATTTTAAAGGAAAACAACCGTCAAGCATTAGAACGGCTCAACCTTTGCAGTACAGATTCGAGATGGGTATGAGATTTGAAATCTGATGGCGTTATTAGCAATTGTAATACTTAACTGGAATGGAAGGCCTTTCCTTGAACGTTTCCTTCCAATTGTAGAATCCCGGTCTAAGAGGGATGATACTATTATTGTGGTAGCCGATAACGGCTCCACGGACTCTTCTGTGGCTTATCTCAAGGAACATCATCCGGAGGTTCGGATTATAGAGTTTGACAAAAATCATGGTTTTACCGGAGGATACAACAAGGCACTCGCTCAGGTGAATGCCGAGTATTTCCTGTTGTTGAATTCTGATGTCGAGGTAACTGAGGGTTGGCTTGACCCATTGTTGGAGCATATGCAGAACAACAGACAAACAGGAATATGCATGCCGAAAATCTGCTCTGCATACAATCACTCCATGTTCGAATATGCAGGAGCCGCCGGCGGTTTTATAGACTATCTGGGCTACCCTTTCTGCAGAGGCAGGATTTTGTCCAACATCGAGGAGGACAAGGGGCAGTATGATAACAGCATAGAGATATTCTGGGCTTCCGGAGCCGCAATGATGATAAGATCTTCACTATACAAAGAGCTGGGAGGGCTGGATGAAAGGTTCTTCGCCCACATGGAGGAGATAGATCTTTGCTGGAGGGCAAAGCTATTGGGAAATCAGGTATGGGTAATACCACAATCAGTAGTCTACCACGTAGGAGGGGGAACGCTGCCCAACAACTCTCCTCACAAGCTTTACCTCAATTTCAGGAATAACCTGATAATGCTGTACAAGAACTTGCCTCTGTCAAGTATTACTCCGGTCATCGTTACAAGAATGATAATGGACGGGGCAGCTGCGGCGGTATACCTTTGCCGGTTCCGTTTCAGCTATCTGAAATCTGTATTCAGGGCACATATGGATTTCTGGAAAATACTCCCAACCCTGGAAAGGAGCAAGGTAAAAGTCAAAGGGGTAAAATCGGGGAGAACAAGAGTGTCGGGAGTCTACAAGGGAAGTATTGTCCTGAAGTTCTTCCTCACGTTAAGAAAAATCACTTACTTCAGAATAGGAGCAGACATATCATAAAGCCTCCACGACCTTCTCGACGCAAGTGCCTCTTGATCCTTTTACAAGGACAGTATGCTCTTTAAGCGGATTTGAGATCAGATACTCTTTCAGTTCCGCAGAGGTATCAAAGAAGTGAGCTTTTGACACGATGTTGCCAAATGAGCGGGCTGCCTCCCTGTACTCTTTTCCTACGAAAAAGAGTATATCGGCATTCATCCCGCTTATGACCTCAAGTATCCCCTTGTGCTCATTCTGAGACTCCTCTCCAAGTTCAAGCATATCCCCAAGAACCATGGCAGAGAGCCTCTTCTCCATCACAGCAAAGTTGCTAAGGGCAGCCCGCATACTTGTCGGATTGGCATTATAGGCATCTATTATAATCTTGTTGTATCTGCCGGTTACAAGTTGAGACCGGTTATTTGTCGGTACATAATTACTAATTGCCTCATACGAAGCCTTGGTGTCGATAAAGAAGAGCTTTCCTATAGCCAGGGCTGCCATTACATTATCTGCATTATAAGATCCAACAAGTTGAGTCTCAATCACCTCTCCCGATTCAAGCCGGATTCTCATATAGGGATTGTCAGAGGTAACCGGTAAAAGAGAGGCCCCCTCGTATTTCAACCCATAAGGAATACTATTTACCGGCTCTCTCTCTTCAATCATAGAACACAGGTTTTGATTATCAATGTTATAAATAACTGTACCATCATTATTTTTCAGAAAATCATAGAGTTCGCCCTTAGTCCTGACAACACCTTCAAAAGATCCGAACCCCAGAAGGTGAGCTTTTCCGACATTTGTAACTATACCATAATCAGGCTCACAGATTGACGCAAGAGCGGCAATCTCTCCCGGAGCACTTGCCCCCATCTCGACAACTCCTATCTGTGTATTTTCGTCCATTTTCAGAAGGGTCAGTGGGACTCCTATATGGTTGTTCAGATTTCCCTGGGTAAAGCTTGTACGGTACTCTGTCATCAGCACCCTGCTGATAAGCTCTTTGGTGGTTGTCTTCCCGTTTGTTCCGGTGATACCTATTATCGGCAGACCCAGTTCACGCCTGTGATGTCTTGCGAGCTGCTGGAGTGTCAGAAGAACATCATCCACAAGAATCAACCTCTCATGCGACGGAAGCGAGGAGTCATCGACCACAGCATAAGATGCACCGCTTTCCACTGCTTTCTGTGCAAATAAATTCCCGTCAAAAGTCTCCCCCTTAAGGGCAAAGAAAAGCGAGCCGGGCAGTATAGCCCTGCTGTCTGTACAAACTCCGCTGCTTTGCCTGAATATTTGATATAATTGTTCTATGCTCATTTTCAAAATATTAATGTTTACCTGTAGAGCCAAAACCGCCCTCTCCTCTCTCTGAATCTGCGAGTTGGTCTGTCTCGACCCACTCCACTCTCTCATATTTTGCCACAACCATCTGAGCGATTCTTTCACCCGGATTAAGAACAAATTCCTGATCTGAAAGGTTGACTAAAATTATCTTTATCTCACCCCTGTAATCTGCATCAATTGTTCCCGGGCTGTTTACAATGCTTATTCCGTGCTTGGCTGCAAGACCACTTCTTGGCCTTATCTGTGCCTCAAAGCCATGAGGAAGTTCAATGAACACACCAGTCGGGACCATTGCTCTTTTCAACGGCATAAGCGTGATACTCCCGGTAATGTTTGCCCGCATGTCCATACCTGCTGAATGCTCTGTTGCATATGAGGGTAATTCGTATGGTGAGGTGTTTATAATTTTAACTTCCATATAGATATCTTTTCAATTTTTAGGTAATATATTATGTACAACAATATCAAGACTGTATGAATTCCATATTTCAATATAATATTCATCGGGGGGAGAATCAGAGTTATGCCGTATATAATCAGACCAACCACAATAAATCCGAATACCTTGCCCCATCTGTAAGGAATCGGGTAATACTTGTTACCGAGCCTTATACTTATCAGCATCATTACTGTATAACTGGCAAGATGCCCCCAGGCCGCAGCATGGTATGAATAGAGAGGCATCAGGAAGATATTCAGCAGAAGAGTGACAAGCAGTCCGGCCGCTGTTATAAGTATCCCGTAATTAGTCTTTCCCGAAAGTTTGTACCACATTGACACATTGAAGTTCATACCGAGTATCACATAGGCCATTACCATAATCGGAACGATATCTATACCTTCACGGAAATTCTTTCCCAAAATCAATCCGATGATGCCCATATAGAGCATTAGCCCGAGAAATATCAACATAGAAAACGCAGTAAAATGTTCCATAACATCTGCGTATTGCTTTTTCTTCACATCCTCTGATTCACCTTTTGAGAAGAAAAATGGCTCCGCAGCAAAGCGGAACATCTGAATGAACAGCATCATAAGCGTTGCCAGTTTTGCTCCGGCTTGAAATACCCCCAATTCGGATGACCACACAGTTCCTTCCGGCGAGAAGAGCCTGAACATAGGCCTGTCAATGAAATCATTGAGCACTCCCGGCAAACCTGCAATCATTAACGGCAGCGAATAGAGCATCATCTGTTTCCATAAGGTTCCATTGAGCTTTAGCCGAATTTTCAATATATCAGGCAGCATGATAATCAGCAATACAATGCAACTCATGAATATTGCAAAGATTATATAAGAGAAGTCCGGTGTCGGTGAAATAAATTCAAGGAGAAAACTTCCCGGATGCTTTGCAAGATATGAGGGCACAAAGAAGAAGAGTATGAGATTGAATGCGGTCTCAGAGAGTATCTTGATAGTCTTTAAAAGGGCAAATTTAAATGCCTTGTGAAGGAACCTGAGTTTGGCGAAAAGTATGGCTGTGAAGTTGTCAATAGCTAGAATGGCCCCTACATATATGATCACATTCCGGAATCCGTTATATCCCATAAGCCTTGAGATCTGATCCGAACCAAGGGATAATCCCAGTAACAGTATTACCGAGAGTATACCGACAGTCATGAGAGCATTTGAAAACACCTCATGAGGCCGGTCGTGTTTATTTGCATATCTGAAGCAGCCGGTCTCAAGTCCAAGTGTAAATACGACCTGCAGAATCGCTATGTAGGCAAGCACCTCTGTAGCCAGTCCGTATTCTGAAGTAGAGAGCACCCGGGTGTATATCGGAACAAATACAAAATTTATGAATCTTGCCAGGATTGAGCTCATGCCGTACACTACAGTCTCACCGGCAAGTTGTTTCAGGGGATTTTTACTCATAGCTAATAAGCCAACGCTTTAGGTTTAAAAATCAGGAACCCTATATTTAGTTGAGGGAACCATTTAACATCAGACTTGTCATAATATGATGCAGACAAAGTCACGGGACCGACAGGTGATTGCCATACACCGGCAATTTCAGCAGAAAAATTACCGCTCGGAAAAATGGGCGAGAAGAGAGTTGATCCGTCATTTGTCTTCTCCAGAAGTTTATATGGCTGAAAATATGCACCCATCACATGAACTGAGAGACTCTTCGTGAACCGGAATATCGGCATGACAGCCAGGCCGACAAATGATTGTGACCTGTTACTGCTCAGAAGCAAAGTCTTACTATGCGGTGTAGGCTGGAAGGCCGGCAGGTATAACAGACTTGAGATCCTGTCTCCCATTGCAGTCCTGTTTGATATTGTAATATCGGCTATCCAGCCGAGTGTGAATTTCTTCGTTATAGGGGTGTAGGATTCAAAATAGTTCCTGAAGCTAATAGAGTTGTGCACCTTTTTGGAAATCGGAAGTGCATCCAGAGATGTGCTGCCCGGTTGGTAATCCTCTTTCAAGTGTGTGAACCTCAAGGACATCCTGTATATGCTTCCCTCTGTCGGATAGATCCGGTTATTTGTTGTGTTCTTCTCAATATAGAAAGATGGGGAAAAATAGGAGAGATTTGTCTCGTCTGCTATGTCGTATGAGGTAAAGCGATCTGTCTGGTAATACTCATATACATTTGTCCCTACGGTCAGTGAGAGTTTGGCCAGAAGGTTCTCGTACAGATTGATAGGAGTTGCAATACTTGCTGTGGCAAAAACCTCTCCCTCCTGTACATTGCTGGTCGGAACCCTGTTTGAGAAAAAGTTTGTCTGGGTACCACCGAAGTAATCAAAACGGTGGGTTACGAGCTGAAGTTCATAAAATGCAAAAGGCCTTATAGAGAAGTCCTGACGGAAGTATCCGCTGAAACCGGTGTAGAACCTTCCCAGATTTATATCTGCGGCAGCTTTCCAAGGCATGCTCGAAAACTTCCGGTACTCCAGCCCCAGATACCCTTGGTTCAGGGATGAAGAGGAGATATTTCCTCCGATTGCAATTTTTATCGGGGGAGCTTCAGAGACCTGAAGATCTACATTGTAAACCGAGTCCTTGCCCAGTTTTGCCACAGGAAAGAAATTCTTGACATTGCCACTGGCAATTACCCTGTAATATCCTCTCTTAAGCTGCTCAAAGTCAAAATATCTGGTCCTGTTCTCCCTGAAAGTCTTATCTATGAAATCCTTTGATGAATATTTCAGTGGATCTTTTATGATAACCTTCTCAAAATTCAAAGGTGTACATTTTGTCCTGAAAGCAAGCCTTTTCTGAAGAAGCTCCTCGTCGCTGCGTCTTTGCCTGACATTCTTCTTTATTTCAGGTATAAGCTTCATCATGTTGAAATATCCGGTCTGTACAAGCTGGTCAATTTTGTCGAAATCAAGAAGGCTTACGTTGGCAAATCTCATATCCAGCAGAATACCCTTATCTTCAGGAATATTGTAATTGGTCTCCACCATGAGCATAGTCTCTATCTGGGAGACAATATCGTCAGGCTTAGGTTCGGTTGCAAACTGGGATGCACACTTCACTCCGATCATGTAATCGGGTTTGAAATCCTTGATCATTATATCCCAAGGGAAGTTATTGTAAAGTCCGCCGTCAAAGTAGAGAACAGAATCAATCACTATAGGCTGGAAAAAGAGGGGGAAAGTCATAGATGCTCTGACTGCGGAGCCAAGATCCCCTTTTTTGAAAGAGACCGGAGCCTTGCGTGCCACATCTGAAGCAACACACCTGTAAGGGACCATGAGCTTGTCAAAATCGTAGCCCGCAGCTGCTGCAGGAGAGGCAAAGAGTTGCATTACAGCAAGATCCATCGGGTAGGGAGCAACAATGCTCGAAGGGAGGTTTAGCGAAATTTTCTTCTCCCCGCTCAGATTTGCAGTAACCTTAAACATCTCAGGAGTTGCATCCCTTCTGTACATATAGGTGGCAAAAAGTGGCTCCTGCTCTCCGTTGTACCATGATTCGAACTGCTTTGACTTGAATAGTTGAATCATCTCATCGGGCGTGAGCCCTATTGAGTACAAAGCTCCTACAATTGCCCCCATTGAAGTGCCGGTTATATAGTCTATTGGTATGTTGTTCTCCTCCAGGGCCTTGATGGCACCGACATGAGAGAGACCCTTCGCCCCGCCACCGCTCAGCACTAGGCCTACACCCTGTGCATTCAGTTGCAGGACAGACACAACAAACAAAAACAGTATGGCAATTTTTTTGATTTGCATAGTTTTTCCAATTGAGGTACTTTTGTCAGGAAATACAAAGGTATAAAAAATCACATAATAATATCTTGACAAACAATGAAATCTAACATCATTAATTTATTAATAATCACATCGTTGGCTCTTTTTTCCTGCAAGGGAAACAAAGGAAACCAGCAGCAAGATGAACAATCACAAAAAAAGGATTCAGTAAAGATGGCAACAACATTAGCATTCGACCCGGCAACACTTGGAGAGGAGCCGGTATTTGACATAAACACAAATGTAGGTACAATCAGGATTAAATTATACAAGGAGACTCCTAAGCACAGGGACAATTTCGTGAAACTCGCATCTGAGCGTTTCTACGACAATATTCTGTTCCACAGGGTTATAAACGGCTTTATGATTCAGGCAGGCGATCCACTTACCAAGGATACAGTAAACGCTGCAAGATTTGGCACAGGTGGACCGGGATATACCATTCAGGCAGAGATCAACCCTAAATTCAAACACAAAAAGGGAGCAATGGCAGCTGCACGCAGAGGAGATGCCGGCAATCCGAACAGAGAGTCATCAGGATCACAGTTCTATCTTGTACAGGATGCGGCTTCTTGCAGTCAGCTTGACGGCCAGTATACAATATTCGGAGAGACAATAAGCGGTATAAACGTTATTGATCAGATAGCATCCATGCCAACTGACAGGAATGACAGACCGGTTTCGGAGGTAAAAATTATAAGCGTGATTCCGGTCGTGGACGGCAAGGAGGTGACAATAGCACAAACTCCGACACCGGTTGTCGATGCAAACGGAAATCCTGTTACTCCGGGGCAACAGAATAAACCACAACAGGCCAGGAAATAATCAGAGCTTGTGCTCAGACATCATATCCCTCATCCGTTTAGCCATATTTGAGGCAAATACAAAGTTGTTAAGATCTTTGTTATCGGATGAGAGGATATTGTTTTTATCCCCCTCCCATACAAGATGACCTTTATGGATAAAACCGACCTGGTCACCAATCTCCATGACTGAATTCATGTCATGAGTGTTGACTATGGTGGTGATATTGTACTCCTTTGTTATCTCATAAATCAGCTGGTCTATCAGGATTGCGGTTGTAGGGTCGAGACCCGAGTTAGGCTCATCGCAGAAAAGATATTTAGGATTCAGGGCAATAGCCCTTGCAATACCGACACGTTTCTGCATACCTCCGCTTATTTCGTTGGGATATAATTTGTTTACATTTATGAGGTTTACCCTTTTCAGGCAAAAGTTGACCCTTTCAAGCTTCTCCTCACGACTCCACTGAGTAAAAAAGTTCATTGGAAACATTACGTTTTCCTCAACAGTGGCAAAGTCGAAAAGAGCTCCGCCCTGGAAAAGCATGCCTATCTCCTTGCGTATCTCTTTCTTTTTCCTGAAATCAAGCTTATTGTACAAAGTGTCATTGTACCAGACCTCACCCTCATCCGGCTCATGCAGTCCTACAATTGATTTGAGCAGGACAGTCTTTCCCGAGCCGCTCGCACCGATTATAAGTGAGCAATTTCCGGGTTTAAAATCGATTGATATGTTATTCAGGACATTCAGGTCGCCGAACTTTTTTGATAGATTGACTGTACGAATCATCCTGTATTAGTTTAGCATAAGTTGTGTAATAACCAGGTTGGCAACAAGAATCGACACACTGCTGACAACAATGGCCTTTGTGCTGGATTTGCCCACTCCGAGAGATCCTCCCGATGCATAATAGCCGTAAAATGCCGATACACTAGTGATTATAAAGCTGAATATGGCCATCTTGACCATACTGTAAAATATATAGTATCCCCTGAATGCATATTGCAGACCGGTTGTATAATCACTGAAAGTAACCACACCCGTGATAATGACAATCAATCCACCCCCGACAAGGCCGAGCATGAAGCTCATAAGCATCAGCAAAGGGTTGAAAAACGAAGTGGCCGCAAGTTTGGGAAGGATGAGATAGCTTGAGGAGTTGATACCCATCATCTCCATTGCGTCTATCTGTTCAGTAATCCTCATACTTCCAATTTCAGAGGAGATATTGGACCCCACCTTACCCGCAAGAATCAGAGCTATCATAGTAGAGCAGAACTCGAGAACGAGGCTCTCCCTTGCCATATAGCCGACATACATTTTAGGTATAAATGGGTTTTCAATATTATACGCTGTCTGGATAACTATTACTCCTCCAATAAAGATAGAAATAACGGCAACAATAGGAATCGAATCCAGTACCAGTCTCTCTGCATCAATGAAGAACTGTTTCCAGAAAATCCTGGCCTTTTCAGGCCTGCTGAAAACCATCTTCATCAGAAGTATATATTTTCCTATAAGTTCAAGGGCTGCTTTCATTTTTTATATCTTATCGGTTGCATCGTGACAAATGTACTCAATTTTGACTATATTCGCGCCTAATTTGTAACGTCACAGGAATCTTGAATCTTTTATATAACCTATCGCTACAGTTCCTCTATGCCTCTATGACGCTGTTAGGCAGGGTGAACCATAAGGCACATCTCTTTACTTCCGGCAGGAAGGGGCTGATTGATAAGATCCGTTCTGAGATAGACCACTCGTCAGATATCGTCTGGGTGCATTGCGCTTCGGTAGGTGAATTTGAGCAGGGGAGGCCTTTGATAGAGCAATACAAGAGTGAGAATCCGGACAAAAAGATATTGCTGACCTTTTTTTCACCCTCAGGTTACGAATTGAGAAAGAATTACAGCAAGGCAGACTGGGTTTACTATTTACCCATAGATGTCAGGAGAAATGCAGTTGCATTTCTGGACACGGTTCAACCATCTATGGCGCTCTTTATAAAGTATGAATATTGGTTTAATTACCTATTTGAGCTTAAACGCCGGAACATACCCACTTACGTAGTTTCGGCAATTTTTATGCCCGGTCAGAGATTCTTCAGCTGGTACGGAACGATTTTCAGAAAGATGCTCAGATGCTTTTCCCACATATTTGTACAGGACGAGTTGTCCAAAGAGCTTCTTGGAGGCATCGGTATTGAAAATGTTACAGTGAGCGGAGACACTCGCTTTGACAGAGTGCAGGCTGTAGCCGCAGCCGGACGTGATATACCACAGATTAAGATATTTGCCGAAGGCCATTCATGTTGGGTTGCAGGAAGCACTTGGCCGGCAGATGAGAAGATAATTTGCGCAGCACTGGGCAAACTGCCCTCGAACAAGCTTGTAATTGCCCCGCACGAGGTTGACAAGAAGCATATAGAGAATCTTCTGGACCTCTTTCAGGGTTACAAGGTAGTGAGATATACAGAGGTCGCAGATCAGGAGATGAGTGCAGAACTGATATCCAAACTTGAGGCCGCAGAAATCATGATAATAGATACAATCGGAATCCTTTCATCAGTATACAGATACAGCGACTTTGCATATATAGGGGGAGGTTTCGGCACAGGTATTCACAACATACTCGAGGCAGCAACTTATGGAGTGCCCGTAATTTTCGGTCCGAAATACACACGTTTTAAAGAGGCTGTCGATCTGGTGGCTAAAGGTGGTGCTAAAAGCATTACAACTCAGGAAGAGTTTGAAACGTGGTGCAGCCGCTACCTTGAAGATTCAGCACTTCGTAAAGGCAACGGACACATCTGTCTGGATTATATTTCTAATAATATTGGTGCTACAGGAAGGGTTCTGGATGGGATTTACAGGATGAATAGGGATAAGTGAGGTGTGAGGAGTGATAAGTGAATAGTGAATAGTGAGGAGTGATAAGTGAATAGTGTAAAGTGAAATAGTGAAAAGTTGTCTGAGTAATTGGGCGGCTTTTTTTGTTCTGCAGCCGCTTTTTATATTGGAGATATACCATCTCAGGGCAGTCCATCCTCACTCATTCCATTCGCTCCGGCTGAAAATTGCCCTGATCCGGTATATCTCAATTAACTTGTAAGCGGCTATCGAGGCAAATTGACGATTCTTATATCTTCCCTTCGGTCGTTGAACGGTCTACCACGATATTTTTACTACTTAAGATTAACCACTACCACCACACTATTTCCCTCCGGATCGATTCTCTCCAATGATTCCGGATGTTTCAGCTTACCTTTAAAGTTGTTGTCCGCTTTGTCAAAATCTGTCGGTTCTGCCAGAAAAATGAGCTTATTCCCGTCCAGATACTGTAAGGAAGATGCTAAAAATGTGTTCTCTTTATTAAACTCAAACCATTTTACCTGATTCCCGGTCTTATCCTTTATCCCATATACCCAGCGATAATTATTGAAAGACATATTGTCTAATATCTTAATGATAAAATAACTACTACTTTCTAAAAAGTCATCGATACAGGCAAAAGGCTTTTCCAAAAATTGGACATATGCCTCACTACCTCCTTGGGATTTCAAATATTTATCTTTATAAATTTTCTTCTCTCCGAATTCAACCATCAATCTTGGTCTTAAACCTTGCTCTGGATTGTATTTATATATAGTATCAATATAGAACTCCCTTAACATAATCTCGTTGCCATACTTTGTAAAAACACTGCGGGAATTTTCCCACCTTCCCACTTTCGTCTTTTTGGGAAGAAACGCATCTATCTCTTTCCCTTGTTTGTCAAGAACGACCAGGCGCTCATCTCTTATCTTATTATTCAGATTCAGATAGACAAGGTATCTGTTGTCACTGTATTTATATACCTGTTCAAATGAGTTATATGGAACTGATGTTTTAGTTATGAACTCCCCATTTGTCTTGAAATAGTGTATATATTTATCCCTGTTGGTTACAACACACAATGTGTCAGAGTTAAAGAAAAAATTACTTGGATATAAATACTCTCCAGGTTCACTACCTGCATCCCCTATTAAGCCAACAAATCTACCATCAGATCTAAATTTTAACACTACTCCTGCCTTTGGTGCAAACCCTATATATAGAAATCTTCTGTTGAAGACATAGAAAGAGCTGTCATGGGGTATCAGAATAGCATCGCTTGTAAGATATGCATCTGAACAACTGTCAAGTTGAATCAACTCTATGCTGTCAACGAAGTCTGAGAAGAAGAGTGATTGCTCGGATGGCTCTTCATAATTAATAATCTCACAATCAACCTTGGCATTCTTGCAGGAGAAAATCGGAATCAGCAATAGCAAAACGAGATATAACCTATTTTTCATAAAGCGAATATTTAGCAATATATAAATCAGGGTCGTCAATAACTGCATACAAGGTGCGCCCGTCTGGAGTTATCGTAAATACCAAAAAGTACTTATCCATGACATATGTTTTCATTAATTTTCCTTTCAGATCAAATATAAGTATGTATGTAGAATTTTTCCTGGAAATTGTTTTTTCTTTTCTCCACTCTCCAGTTGTAATGCCTTGGCTACAAACATATATAAGTTGATTACTCATATTTACCGCACTAAACCCCCTAAGCTGTTCATTGTCTATTTTAATCCAACCTTTGCTTAAATCATATTTTGGTCTAAACATCATCTTATCCCATATCAGTGATAGCTTATTGTCTTTAATTGAGTAAAGGCATATATTAGAGAATTTAGAACAGGCTGCAACCAGGTATTTTCTGTCTGGAGATATATCAATATTTGAATTGAAAAAATGTGTTTTATAATCAATACTCTTGTCATCAACAATTTTATAAGGAATCCTACTGAGATATCTGCCATTTGTGTCTATAATACCTATTGACTGGTCCGGACAAAAGTCCAACACTGCAAATGTAGTGTCGGTTATTGCATCCAAAGTCTGGAGCGTCAGATTGATATTGGACATACTCCTCTTCTTGACAATACTATCAGTTATCGCAAACATTTCCAACCTGCTTAGATTATAATCCCAGACAAAATAGGAGCCGCTGTCATAGTTATAGGACATTCCAGCCGGGTTTATCAGCTCGTCCGGACCACGTCCTATCCGTCCAGCAGAGGCAAGCCTCTTCCCTGTAGTGGTGTCGATAAGCTGAATGACATATTTGTCAATTTGTGTATTCAGAATTAGCCCTTTTCGAGTATGATATAAACGGAACATGATACTATTAGCCATAAGCGGTTCCGGCAGGATGGTTGCCCTCAGGGTGTCAGTTACTCCAAAAACATCAGAGGGGTTAAGGTATTTCTGAGTCTCTTGCTGACAGGCGATTAGAGTGGCCAATAATAGACAGATATTAACAAATTGTTTTCTCATGTTTCAATTTTTAAATTCTATATTTTGAACGAAATATTGACTCTACTTTACAATTTGCAGGCAAAAACAGCTTTAATCTGTCTGAAAAACCTTAAATGAAAATACACGAATTGCTTGCACAATTCATTAGATTCCAGCCGGTTTCGAGGGTGAATATAAAAACTTATCTTAATATATAAAAATATATTTCGATTTAAGCCGATCATTTTTATCCCTGATATTCAAAATATTGCAAACGAATAATTACACTTTTTGAAAAAAGACTTCTTACGACCCTTTATTTAGGGGCTTTCCTATTTACACTGTTTGGTGTTTTTTGACAAATTTCTGAAAATGCAGCAGTTGATAAGTAAAGTGAGAAAGTGGACTTTGGCGCAGTTTGAGGTATCTACCTGAATTTAAGGTGTTCTAGAAATGCATTTTTGGGATTTTCAAAAGATGTTCAAAAAATATGATTTGTAAGCAGTTGCTATATAGACACATACCTCAAACTGCGCCAAAGTGCCGGGCAATTTTCTCTGATGCCGCTAACATATTAGTGGAAAAATACTGTCTCAGGGCATTCAGCCGGAGGGAACGGAGTGACTGAGGATGGACAGCCCTGAGACAGTATTTTCCATAGTATAAAAAGCGGCCGCAGAGAACAACACAGAAAAACCAGCGTCTTTAAAGCTTATAGCTGTAATGCGACCAAGGATGGTCAGCCGCTTAACAGTTAGCTGAGTTATGCAAGGGAAGGGCAATTTTCAGCCGGAGGGAACGGAGTGACTGAGGATGGACTGCCCTTCCCTGCATAACCCAGCAGTATAAAAGCGGCTATCGAGAATAAATTTAAGCTGCGTATGAGGCAAAAAGAAATTTACAGATCTACTCTCACACCGATACTTCCGTTAATGCCGAATCCCCAGTACCCGCTGAATGTCGAGATAGTATGGTCAGAACCGTCTTTGCCCCTCTCTATATATTTGCTGTCCAGCAAATTGTTGACAGAGAGGAAAAGAGTGTAGTTATAGCCGAACCGTCTTAACTCTCTTTTCCAGCTTGCACCAAGATTCACAAGATTGTAATCAGGAAGCCTGAACGCAGAGGCTCTGTCATCAGGGTTTTTGCGCTCTGCAGGGTCGAAATCAGCATAGAGACGTCCGTTATAAGTCCAGTCGGCATTGACCAGGATGCCGTTTCGGAATTTCAGGCCGGCAATGATTCCTACTTGTGTCTGCGGGGCATCCCCGACAGGAAGACCGTTGCTGTAAACATTGATCTCGTCAATCTTAAGACCCGAATACTGGTCGTAGATATTTGCCTTTACATCGTTTTTCCAACGCCAGTTTCCGACAGAGAGATTACCTTCCAGCGAAAGCCACCTTGCAGGGTTGAAGGTCATAGTAAGCTCTGTGCCGTAGTGAAGCGCATCAAGGCCCCTAATCATGTATGCCACGTCGTTGTTATCCTGTTGAGTGTATGGATTTGAGACTATGGTCTTGTTTTTCCAGTAGGCATAGTAACCGGTCAGTTCAACACTTCCTCTTGCAAAAATGTATCTGTATCCGCCCTCTGCAAGCATATTTCTCTCGTTCTTCACGTCAGAGGTAATCTCATTGCTCCCTGAAGCAAAAAATACGTTAGAGTATGGAATTCTGCTGTATGCTGCAGCATTAAGGTATAGAGAACTTCTGTCAGAGAGTTTGTAAAGCGCACCACCCTTTATGCTGAATCCGGATGCAAAGGCAGCGTCACTTTCGCTTCCCGCAGCAAGAGAGGAGGGGTCCTGAACATAGTTATAAGTGTCCCAACGGCTGTATTTATTCCACATATATGAGACACCTCCGCGAAGATTCCATTTCTTGCCGGAGTAATTTCCCGAAAGGTAAACCGTAGCGTTGTTGGTGACCTTTCCGTTACGGGTTCTGATATAGTCGCCAACCTGTTTTATAGGGTTCCTCCCCGCCGTACCGGCAAGTGAATTTGAGGCGTAATCCTCGTACCAATATTTTCCCCCGAGAAGATCGGTAATCTTCTCTTTTTCCCAGGTAGAGTAGTAGAGGTAATGGAAGCCTGCTTCCAGCTTTGTCTTATCGTTGATATTGTATGCTGTGTTATGCCTTACTCCTGCCTGAGTGTGTCCTGCAAGGTAGTCGCTCAGGATATTCTGGGCGGAACCGGCAGCACCCGTACCGGTACGAGCCTGATTGTCACTGATAACCGAGCCCCAGTCGATATGCCCCTCCTCCTGGTAAGAGATAATCCTCTTACCCTTGCTTTCAGACCACCTTCCGCCGCCATTGCCTACTGAGATGTACAAAGTGTTGGTCATCTCGATTCCCGAGTCCGGGGTGTAAAAGTGGTTCAGAGTCAGATAGGGTTTATGATAGAAGTTCTGGCTGAGATTCATTTTTTCACCATCCAGATAACCCCAGTTCTTACTGTATCTCACTCCGTATTTTTCAACCTCACTCTCGCTAAGCCTTACCGAACGCTGTTGATGTTTTTCGGGCGAACCGAGCAGTGTAAGGACAATATCATTATTGCCGTTTATCCTTTTGCTGACATTAAACATATATGCCCAGGAGTTGACATCTGTTGACTCCACATAGCCGCTTCCGCCGGTATATGATACAAGGGCCGAGAGAGCCCAGCCTCCGCTCAGCTCCCCTGAGTTCATGCTCACAAAGCCTTTTGCAAGGCTTCCTCCGTCTGATCCGAAAGGGGTGAAGAAGAGACCTCCTGAGATTGATTTGGTTTCGGAAGTGCTTGTTGTAATGATGTTTATACTACCTCCAACAGAGTTGTCTGAAAGCATAGATGCACCAATACCCTTCTGAACCTGCAGCGAGTGGGTGGCATCAGTCAGTCCGAGCCAGTTGTTCCAGTACATATTGCCGCTTACAAGCCCCGATACAGGTATTCCGTTAAGCAGTACGGATATGTTCTCCTGTTTGAATCCACGGATATTAATTTTTGCATCACCATAGCTTCCGGTTTCGCTGGTTGCATAAATACCGGGAATCTCCTTGAGAAGTTCAGGGTAAGTCTTACCGAATGCCTTGCTCTCAATCTGTTGTTTGTCGATGCTCTTGATCCGCATAGGAGACTTTGTACCCTTAAGGTACGATGCCGACATGATAATCTGATTCAGAATAACAGTCTTACCCGAGGAGTCCCTCTGAACACTGTCTGTGTATAAATTGAGTGAGTCTGATACCGGTCCGTTCAGGACGGTCTTTGTGAAGCCGTGTGTCCGGCAGATGAGCAGAGCTATGATAACCATCACTACCCTGCGGGAAAGGGATATAATATTTGTTTCCATAAATTCTTCTTCCTTCCAGACTTTAACTGTCGGTACCGTATTTAAACGGTTCTGCCATTTACGGCTCGCGGACTATACCGCCGATCGGGAATTACACCCTGCCCTGAAGATTTAGGCCGCAAAGATAATAATTATATGGAAAATAAAAGGGGTGTCAAATATTTTTGACACCCCTTATCAGTAAGCTAGGGCTTACAGTTATTTAGTCGTTAAGTGAATAACGGAAAAATCCGGTAACCTTAACTTCAGGATCAACGCTCTTGAGATAAGCAGATACTGAAATCTTGCCGTCCTTAACAAAAGTCTGCTCCTCGAGTGTGCTCTCTCTGAAGAACTTGTTGAGTTTGCCTTGTGCAATCTGCTCAACCATGTTCTCAGGTTTGCCCTCTTCGCGGATCTGGATGCGGTAGATCTCAAGCTCTTTTTCGATTACCTCTTTAGGGCAATCGTTCTTGCTTACAGAAACAGGTGACATTGCAGTAATCTGCATTGCAATCTCTTTTCCAACCTCGTGGCTCACCTCTTTTGAGAAGCCTACGATAGTTGCAACTTTACCGTTAGTGTGTATGTAAGAGTCGATAAATGGAGCCTCTAGTCTGCTGTAGAATGGAATAGCGTGTTTCTCACCGCTCTTGCCGGTCTGTTGAGTGATAGCCTCTTCAATAGTTATACCATTGAGTTTCTCACCCTTAAGTGCTGCAAGGTCAGTTGGGAATGATTCAAGTGCAACAGTTGCAATTTCATTTGCAAGCTGCTGGAAGTCTGAATTTTTAGCAACGAAGTCAGTTTCGCAACCAAGGCATACAAGAATTGCCTTGTTTTTTGAAGAGTTAACCTTTGCAATAACAGAACCTTCGGTTGTCTCCCTGTCGGCTCTCTTAGCTGCAACCAGCTTACCTTTCTCGCGAATGATATCTTTTGCCTTATCATAATCACCGTTAGCCTCAACGAGTGCATTTTTGCAGTCCATCATACCGGCTCCGGTCATCTGACGTAATTTTGCAACGTCTGCTGCTTTGATTTCCATATTAATATTTTTTATTGTTTTAAAACTGGTTAACAAGAAAATTATTCAGCTGCAGGAGCTTCAGGAGCAACAGCCTCTTCTGCTACTGCAGGAGCTGCCTCTTCTTCGTTTTCTGTCTTGCTGATAACTTTTCTGGTACGCATTCTCTTTCCGCCATCTTTCACATTAACCTCAGAGTTATCTTTGCCACTCTCTGCACCCTCTTTCTCTTTCTCGAGCTTTCTCTCTGCAAGACCTTCCGCTACTGCGCGGCAAATGGTCTCCATAATTAGTGAAATTGATTTGGCAGCATCGTCATTTGCAGGAATCACGAAATCAATCGGACTTGGATCGCAACAAGTATCAACCATCGCGATTACTGGGATATTCAGACGATTTGCCTCTTTAACGGCGTTCATCTCTTTCTGTATGTCAACTACGAAAAGAGCTGAAGGCAGACGGTTAAGATCTGCAATAGAACCGAGGTTCTTTTCCAGTTTTGCTCTTTGACGGGTAATCTGGAGTTTCTCTCTCTTTGCAAGAGTCTCGAAAGTACCGTCGGTCATCATTTTGTCAATGGTGTTCATCTTCTTCACCGCCTTACGTATTGTAGGGAAGTTGGTAAGCATTCCACCCGGCCAGCGCTCAGTAACATATGGCATGTTAACTGATTTGGCATTTTCGGCAACTATCTCTTTTGCCTGTTTTTTTGTAGCTACAAACAAGATCTTCCTTCCGGCGCGAGCCATCTGCTTCATCATGTATGCAGCCTCATCTATCTTAATAACGGTCTTGTGCAGGTCAATAATGTGAATCCCGTTCTTCTCCATGAAGATATATGGAGCCATCTTAGGATTCCATTTTCTCTTAAGGTGCCCAAAGTGTACGCCTGCATCAAGTAGGTCTTGGAAATTTGTTCTAGGCATTGTTTTTTGTTTTTTTTTATTTTTATTTTTCTCTTTTCATCAACCGGGAGTAGCAGCTTCCTATTGTCATACAATTAAGGCTGATCTCTCAGGTTTTCCGCAGACGGACAAACAATGGTAGCTTCTGTCGGTGTTAAGAACACAAGGTCCTGTTGTTTTAAATCCGGTCTGTGCAAGGTTCATCAGCAATTCTGTTGCTTTGTACAGATTAACGTTTGCTGAATTGGAAGCGTCTACGGGCACCAGGTTGACCGGGTTTCTTTCTTTCAACCTCTCTAGGGTCACGGGTGAGAAGGCCGTTTGATTTAAGAACCGGGCGGTATGCCTCAGCATCGATCTTGCAAAGAGCACGGGCGATAGCTAGGCGGAGAGCCTCTGCCTGACCTTTGATTCCACCACCGTCAAGATTGACTTTAATGTCAAACTGAGCTTGTGTGTTGGTCAGTTCAAGAGCCTGTTTTACAATGTACTGAAGAGTCTCCTCGCAGAAATAGTTCTCGAGTTCCCTTCCGTTGATTGTAATGTTACCTTTACCTGAATTTACATAAACGCGAGCAACTGCTGATTTTCGTCTTCCAAGGGCGTTAATTACTTCCATGCTCTGTTTAAATTTCGTTTAAATTAATAACTTTTGGTTGTTGTGCCTGATGAGGATGCTCTGCACCTTCATACACATACAGATTGCGGAACATCTCTGCTCCGAGTTTGTTTTTAGGCAGCATGCCTTTGATTGCATGCTCAACTACGGCAAGAGGCTTACGAGCCAGCAACTCCTTTGGAGTAGCAAATCTCTGCCCGCCGGGATAACCGGTGTGACGTACGTACACCTTGTCAGTGAGCTTGTTCCCAGTAAGACGGACCTTAGTAGCATTGATAATGATTACATTATCTCCGCAGTCCACGTGTGGGGTAAAGCTGGGCTTGTGTTTACCGCGCAGGATGCGAGCAACTCTGGATGCCATTCTGCCAAGAACCAGGTCTGTAGCGTCAATAACAAACCATTCTTTAACAACTGTTGCTTCATTTGCTGACACGGTTTTGTAACTCAATGTGTCCACTTTGTTGATTTTTAGATTAATACGTTAAATATGTTGCGATTTCCCCATAAAATAGGGGGCTGCAAAGATAAAACTATTTTTTAAAGTGACAAAATGCGACTTATCTCGCACCAAGTTTTATTTATTTCATTATGTCTTGTGCATGCCTCCTCAAAAGGTGTATAAACAACCTGATTCTGCATCTGTCCGACCATAACATTTGTCCTTCCCTTCAGAAGTGCGTTCACGGCCTCATATCCCAGAAGACTTGCAAGAACCCTGTCATTACAGCTAGGCGACCCTCCTCTTTGAATGTGTCCGAGAGTTGTCACACGAATCTCATATTCCGGAAGCTTTGTCTTAACCTTGGCAGCAACCTCCATCGCTCCGCCCTCCTCTTCACCTTCGGCAACTATAATTATACCTGAGGTTTTGTTTTTACGCCTGTCTCTCTCCATAAAGCTGCAAAGCTTGTCGATGTCGGTGTGGACCTCCGGAAGCAGAGTCGATTCAGCACCACTCGCAATGGCTGTGTTGAGAGCTATAAACCCGGCGTCTCTTCCCATAACCTCCACAAAGAAGATTATATTGTGGGAGTCGGCAGTATCTCTAAGCTTATCCACTGCAGATACTGCAGTGTTTATTGCAGTGTCGAAACCTATTGTATAGTCGGTTCCATATATGTCATTATCAATAGTCCCCGGTATTCCTACAACCGGAAAGCCGAACTCCTTGCACAGCAGGTTGGCTCCTCTGAAAGATCCGTCCCCGCCAATAACAACCAGTGCGTCTATGCCGGCCTCGCGGAGATTCTCCATAGCAGCAGCCCTGACATTTTTATTCTTGAACTCGGGGCAGCGTGAAGATTTCAGTATCGTGCCCCCCTGGGAAATAATTTTTGAGACAGAGTGAGATTGCATACCCATGAACTGTTTGTTAAGAAGACCCGAGTAACCTCTTAAAATACCTACAACCTCCACATCATTATAAATAGCAGTACGTACGACAGCCCTTATTGCCGCGTTCATTCCCGGAGCATCACCGCCTGAGGTGAGTACGCCAATTCTGTTAATCTTTCTTTTTGCGTTCATAAAAGTCAAAATAGCGCGACAAAAATACTCTTTTTTATTCGTATTCAAATTTATACTTTTGCAACATGAAAATAGCAGATTTAGATCTAGGGGAGAGGCCCCTTTTCCTGGCGCCGATGGAGAATGTCACGGATGCCTCATTCAGATTTATCTGCAAAGAGTTCGGTGCAGATATGATGTACACCGAATTTATCTCTTCAGATGGCTTGATCAGGGACGCAAAATCTTCCCTTGCCAAGTTGGAAATATTTGATTACGAGCGACCTATCGGAATCCAGATTTATGGCCACATACCCGAAGCGATGGTCGAGGCGGCAAGAATGGCCGAAGAGGCAAATCCTACACTTATAGATATAAATTTTGGCTGCCCTGTCAACAAGATTGCAAATCGGGGAGCAGGGTCCGGCATGATGCGCTATCCCGACAAGATGGTCGAGATAACCAGGCAGGTCGTACAGGCGGTCAAGCTGCCGGTTACTGTCAAGACAAGGCTTGGATGGGACGAAAATTCCAAAATTATCGTGGAGCTGGCAGAGAGGCTTCAGGATGTCGGTATTGCTGCCCTGACAATCCACGGAAGGACACGCTCGCAGCTCTATAAGGGTGAGGCAGACTGGAGGCTGATAGGAGAGGTTAAGGCCAATCATAGGATTCATATCCCCATAATAGGAAACGGAGATATCTCCACACCGGAGGATGCTAAGAGTGCTTTCGGGAATTACGGGGTCGATGCAATTATGATAGGGAGGGCAACTTATGGGCATCCATGGATTTTTAAAGAGATAAAGCACTATCTTTCGACCGGAAATCCAATGCAGGAATTAACTCTTGAAGAGAAAAAAGACCTCGCTCTCCGTCATTTACAAAAATCTATTGAGATTAAGGGAGAGAGAAAAGGGGTGCTTGAGATGAGAAGGCATCTCTCATGTTATTTCAAGGCTATCCCGCATTTCAAGGAGACCCGGCAGAGACTTGTCACAGAAAATGATCCAGAAGAACTAATAAAGATTATCAAGAATATAGGATGAAAAAATTTTTTATCAATAACATTCTCCTCTTACCATACTTAATCATACTTAAGATAAGGCACTACTGTTACGATAACGGTATCTTCAAATCCAGAAAATTCGATATACCTATAATATCTATAGGCAACATCGCGATAGGAGGAACAGGTAAGACTCCCCATACCGAGTACTTTATCAAGCAGCTGATGCCGACTCACAAAGTAGCCGTGCTTTCCAGAGGATATGGGAGAAAAAGCCGGGGATTTCATCTTGTTCAAACAGACAGCACTGTCAGGGAGGTTGGCGATGAACCGTTGCAGATGAAGCGAAAGTTTGTAGATGTTGTGGTTGCCGTTTGCGAGAAGAGGGTGAAGGGGATTGAGTTGCTGCTTGCACTTCCTGATGAGGTGAGACCTACGGTCATAATCCTGGATGATGCTTTTCAGCACAGAAAAGTTACTCCGTCAAAGAACATATTGCTGGTTGACTATAACACCATGCTAGAGCCGGGCATACTATTTCCCTTTGGCAGGCTGAGAGATTTGCCGGAACAGAAGCGCAGGGCCGATATGGTGATTGTGACCAAATGTCCGGGTGAGATCTCTCCTGAAGAGAGGTTTATCAGGGAGCAGCACCTCAAATTGTCTAAAAATCAGCAACTTGCATTTTCAACACTCAAATACGGAGATCCTCAGAGTGTCTTCGAAGGAGCGGACAGGAGATACATATACTCAAAATATGCTATTCTTATTACAGCCGTGGCCAATCCGAAACCTTTGCAGTATCAGTTGCTCCCTGACTATAAAATTATTGAAAAGATGAACTTCAGGGATCATCACAACTTTACAAAGGTTGAGGTGCACAAGATAAACCGGAAACTGGCAAAGAATCCTAAAGCGGTAATCTTTACTACAGAAAAGGATGCTCAAAGGATGATGGAGAAGACAAAATTCTCAAAATCCGTAAAGGAAAGGCTCTTTTATATACCAATTGAAGTGGCTTTTATTAATGAAAATGCAGAAATGTTATAAATGTGTTACTTATTATTTGTAATTGGTTTAGAAGTATAAGTAAAAGCAAATAAAAGACGATTTTCTAATAAAAACAAGCTACTAATTGTATTATTATACAATAATATAAGCATTGCTTATAAGATAGTTAAAAATTGTAATTCTTTATCAAATTTAAGAGAGAATTTGTAGAACATATTGCAAATTTTCCTACTTTTGCCTAATAGTGTAAATTCACATTTAATAACAACTCATAATTACTAACCTAAATTATTAAACTCATGCATGTTTTACAAGTAGGAAGCCGAGTAGTACGCAATGTGCTGTCGGTTTTTGCCCTGATGCTTTTTGCAGGATCCCTATGGGCACAGAACATTACGGTTCAGGGTAGAGTCATAGACACTCGGGGCGATGCTGTCCTGGGAGCTGCCGTAATTGTAAAGGGTACTAAGAGCGGAGTTTCGACTAACGAAGCCGGTCAGTATCTCATTAAAGTAAGACCTGATGCAACACTCGAATTTTCTTCCTTAGGAATGAAAACAGTCGTTGTAGATGTAAGGAACAGGTCAACAATTGACGTTGTCATGCAAGACGACGCATCCGTATTGGAAGACGTTGTCATGGTTGCTTACGGTTCTCAGAAAAAGGAGAGCCTTACAGGTGCCGTTTCAACAGTAGATGTTAAAAAGAGTTTGACCTCAAGACCAATCGCTGACGTTGGTAGAGCCCTTCAGGGAACCACAGCCGGTCTTATCGTCACCACTAAAGAGGGTGGACTCGGAGGATCTCCAACAATGAAGATCAGGGGTAATACAAGTACCCTGGGCGGTGGAAAAGGTAATCCCCTTGTAGTGTTGGACAACGTAGAGGTACCTGACCTCTCTTATGTTAACCCTGACGATATCGAGAGTATCTCTATATTGAAGGATGCCTCTACTACTGCTATCTATGGAGCCAGAGCTGCATTTGGTGCAATTCTGATAACTACCAAAAAAGGACAAAAAGACGAAGGCGTTCAGGTACGTTATTCTAACAACTTCTCATGGTCAAAACCTACAAAAGTTCCTGAGCCATTGAGACCGGACCTTCAGCTGACATATTCATGGTTACAGAGAAACCACCTTGCAGCTACACCTACATATAACCTCAGTGTAATAGGGTCTATCTACTATAACCCTGATATGATTGTAAAGGTTAAGGAGTATTGGGACAATTATAAATATGGTGACCAATTCGGATCTGAGATGGTACAAGGACGTGACTATGATTACGGAACAGGTGGCGATGCCACCAAGATGTACTTCTACAGATCATGGGACCTTTACAATATGTATTATAACAAAACCGCTCCACAGCAGAACCATAACATCTCTGTTACCGGTGGTACAAAAAATACAAAATATAACTTGTCTGTAGGTTCTCTTAGTCAGAGAGGTATGATCAAACCTTTCAAGGATACTTACAATCGTATGAATGTAAACGCCAATATAGAGACAGATGTTAATAAGTATCTCACTGTAAGGAGCGGATATATGTTGTCAAAATCGGAGACTGTAACTCCATTTGTTTGGAACTCTACTTACTATCCTCCTATTTACTATATGTACAGATGGCAAAGTATATATCCTTACGGAACTTTCGGCGGATTGAAGACACGTAATGCGATCACCGAGCTCGAGGCTGCAAAACCTGTAGAGGAGGTTACATATTTCCAACGTCTGAACTTGGGCGCATCACTGCATATTGTTAAAGGTCTTGATGTAAACTTTGACTATGTAGCCAGCTTAACCAACTGGGATCAGCATAAACAAGGCGGAAATATCGGCGGTATAAATATGTTCAACACACTGAGCGCTACTTATCCAACCGTTGAACAGCTTTATAATCCAAGCTACTCTACATCTTCATACAACTATATCCAGGAAGATAATTCAAGGACAGTCAGGAATACTTACAATGCTAATATTCAGTATGAGAACACTTCACTGACAAATCATTATTTCAAGGTGCAGTTAGGTAGCAATATCGAAGACTCTGAGTATAAATACTATTATGCAAAGAGGTTGACTCCTTACGACCCTGATAAAGGCGAATTGAACCTTGCAGGTGGTGATCAGACTGTAAGTTCAAGCCACTCATGGTGGTCAGTTGCAGGTTTCTATGCAAGATTGAACTACTCATTCAAAGACAGATACTATATAGAGTTGAACGGACGTTACGATGGTTCATCAAAATTCTCCGGTGATTCTCGTTGGGGCCTCTTCCCTTCAGCATCTGCTGCATGGCGTGTTACAGAAGAGCCTTGGATGGCCAGTGTAAAGGAGATCATGCCTTCTTTGAAACTCCGTGTTTCTTTGGGTTCCAATGGTAACCAGGATGTACCTGCCGGTTCATTCAGCCCTACAATGAGCGTTACCAACCCGTCAGGTTCATCTAACTACTGGCTTATCGGGGGTAACTACAGCCCTTATGTCGGACTGCCTTATAACCTGATTGACCCTAATATCACCTGGGAGAAAGTTACAACTTATGACGCAGGTTTGGACGCATCATTCTTTAAGGGTGACCTCTCATTGACTTTTGACGTATACAGACGTATAACTTCAGATATGCTATCAGCCGGAGCAGCACTTCCTGTCTCTATAGGCGCCTCTGCTCCAAAAACCAACTTCGGGGAGTTGACAACCGATGGTTTCGAGCTGACATTAAATTACGGACACACTTTCGCAAATGGTCTTAGAATCAATGTCGGCGGTCAGTTGACAGACTATAAGTCAACCATTACCAAGTGGAATACAGCTGCAGATCCTACAATCGGAACAAATTATGAAGGATTAGTAGTTGGTAGTATCTGGGGTTTCAAAGCTGAGAGGTTGTTTCAGAAGAGTGACTTCGAATACGATCAGGATGGTAAGCTCGTCACTGTTGTAGTCGATGGTAAGACTCAGAATGTATACAAAAATCTTGCACCTGGTTACCAGAAGGCTATGGAATCCAATACTGCAGCTTTCATGTTCGGTCCCGGTGATGTTATGTTCAAAGATCTGGACGGTGACGGTATAATCGATTACGGAAGCAACACCATAGGTGATCCGGGTGACAGGACAATTATCGGTAACAACCAGCCTAGGTATATTTATGGTATAAGACTCGGCGGTGCATGGAAAGGATTTGACCTCGACATGTTCTTCCAGGGAGTCGGCAAACGTAGTTTGTGGGCAACAGGTAATACTGTCCTTCCGGGTTATACAGGAAGTGAGCAGGCCTTCAAGGGTACTGATGACTACTGGACAGAAGACAATACAGGAGCATACTTCCCAAGACCTAGGGATTATGGCCAGACAGCAAAATGGAATTATGTATGCAACGACAGATATATGCTTAATATGGCTTATTTAAGACTTAAGAGCCTCGTTGTCGGTTATACATTACCAACAAACATAACTAAGAAGGTTATGATCCAGAAAGCCAGAATCTATTTCAGTGGTGAAAACTTACTGACATTCGATAAACTGGCTAATACAGCAGTTGATCCCGAAACAGACTGGACCGATGTAACAGAAGGTGACTCAAGGTCATTCGGGCGTAGTTATCCGTATAGTAAATCTATCTCATTCGGTATTCAAGTAGATTTTTAACAATTAATGAGTATGAAAAAAATATATATTTTATTATTTCTTGCATTAGCCCTAAGCTCGTGTGACAAATATTTAGACAGAAAACCTCTTGACACTTTTGATGCTACTAACTTCTGGGTTAATGAAAGCAACGTCAGGTTATATGCTCAGGGTGCTTATGTACACAGAAACAGCATGACCGGTGTTAATACAACCAGCGAGGCATATTTCTTCGGTTATGGTACAGGTTATACCTATCCTCAACTCTTTATGTGGGCTCCGTGGTCAGATGAGTTTGTAAATTCAAGTTCATGGGCTAGTACGGTAACCACTACTCAGTCATACCTCAACTTCGACTTTGCAATGATAAGGAGACACAATATCATGTACGAAGAGGTAGATAAGATGACTACTATTACCGAAGAGGCACGCAATCACTGGAAAGGTGTTGCAAGATTCTTCAGAGCAATGGAGTATAAGAGACTGGGAGGAATGTTCGGTGATTTCCCTATTTTTACAACAACTCAGGCAACAACTTCTGACTCATTGTATAAAGACAGGGATCCTCTGTATAAAGTTGCCTTACAGGTATTGGCAGACTACCAATATGCAGCTGCCAATGTAAGAGTAAATGACGGTGCTTATCAGGTTAACAAAAATGTTGTATTGGCCTATATGACAAGGGATCTGCTCTATTTGGGCACTTTGATGAAGTATCACAACAAGGACGGTGCAGGAGCAGTAACTGCTTGTCTGAACGGTTGTAAATGGGCTGCCGAGCAGTTGATGACCTCAGGGAAATATGCTGTTACAGATGATTATCGTGCTGTGTTCACATCTGAGGATCTTACAAATAACAAAGATGTAATCTTCTCCAGATGCTATGCTGACGGTAAGGCTACACACTGTACAGTTTCATATTCAAACGGTTATGAGTCACAAAGCCCTTCTGCATCACAGAAGATGCTAAATTCATATCTGTGCTCGGATGGTTTCCCTATCGGACAGTCACCTGCATATAACTATGCATCTGATAACAATATCAGATTATACGGAAGTCAGATAAAGAACAGGGACCCAAGATTGCTTGCAACATATCGCGATACTGTTGTAGTAAAAGGCTGGGCTCCGGGTGCTGCAACAGCTACCGGAATCTCTGCATGGAAATATCTTCCTTACTCAGCTAATGACGTAGAGAACAAATATTTCGGTTCTATGAACATTACTGCTGCTCCTCTGATCAGATATTCAGAAGTTCTATTGAACTATGCAGAGGCTTGCTATGAGACAGGCAGCTTTACTCAGGCAGTTGCAGATGCAACTATCAATATGCTTAGAAACCGTTCTATCAAGGTTAATAATCAGGGTACAGCCCTGCCTAAATTGCCTAGAATGGTCATCACCGGTACTAATGTAACTGTTAATGGTGTTGCCATTAATGACCCGGCCAGAGATGTAACTGTAGCTCCAATCCTTTGGGAAATCCGCAGAGAGAGACAAGTTGAACTTGCAATGGAAGGCTTCAGAAGGAGTGACCTCCAAAGATGGGCTAAGTTCTCATATCTGAAAACTAAACAAGTTGATGTTAACCATCCTACAGAATTGGCTTATGGTGCAATCTTCAATTACAAAGATTTACCTGCAGCAACCAAGAAGAGTATAAGGTCAAGTAACAGCAAGCTGTTCTCTTTCACTCCGGACTCTTCGCGTGTAGCTGTTTACAACCTCTACAGTTCTACATATTGGAGAGATTGGGATGACAACAGCGTTACATATACCAGAAACTACTTCAATTCAATTCCTACTAATACTATCAAGTTCTACACAGATAACGGGGCAACTTTGACCCAGAATCCGGGCTGGACTAACTAAGGGATTGTTACAAATATTATTTAAAAGGGTGACCAAAACAGGGCCACCCTTTTTTATTTTTTTTAACTTTGTTGATAATGAGTGAATAATCATTTAAAACATATATTATGTTCAAAAAAGAGGTGTATATCAATCGCCGGAGGGAGCTGGCAAATAGTGTGAAATCAGGTCTGTTGCTCTTTTTAGGCAATTCTGAGGTCGGTTTTAATTACCCTTCAAACACATATACTTTCAGGCAGGACTCATCTTTTCTCTACTTCTTCGGGCTCGACGAGCCTGATCTTGCTGCAGTTATCGATCCTCAGAGCGGGGAGGAGATTATATTCGGCAATGACGTCACAATGGACGACGTTATCTGGATGGGACCGCAGCCGAAAATGAGCGATAAAGCGGCTCTTGCGGGCGTAACAAAAGTAATGGCTGCCGACTCTCTGGAAGAGTACCTGAAAAGGGCAGTAAAATCGGGTAGAAATATTCATTTTCTGCCTCCATACAGAGATGCCAACAAAATATTCCTGAATAGTGTCCTGGGTATTCCGTTCTCAGAGATGAAGGCAAGGGCATCGGTAGAGTTTATCAAAGGTGTGGTTGCTTTGAGGGAAATCAAGCAGGATGTCGAGATTGCGGAGATGGAAGACGCCTCGAACATTGGCTATACAATGCACTATACTGCAATGAAGATGCTCAGGGAGGGAATGATAGAGCAGGAGCTTGTAGGCGTTATGGAGGGGATAGCACACTCTCAGGGACCCATGGCCTCCTTCCCGATTATCTTGTCTCAAAACGGCGAGACACTTCACAACCACACACATCATCAGGTGCTTACAAACGGAAGACTCCTTGTAATCGATGCCGGAGCAGAGAACCGTAACCATTATGCCTCGGACTTTACACGGACACTTCCGGTTTCCGGTAAATTCACTCAGCAACAACAGGATATTTACACAATAGTTTCACAGGCAAACAACCTTGCAATAGGGCTGGTGAAGCCGGGAATCACCTACAGGGAGGTCCATAAGGCTGCTTTGAGACTTATGGCTCAAGGTTTGAAAAATATCGGTCTTATGAAGGGAGACATTGACGATGCTGTCGAGCATGGAGCAGTTGCCCTCTTCATGCCTCACGGTCTGGGCCATCAAATTGGCCTCGATGTGCACGATATGGAGGATCTCGGAGAGAACTTTGTGGGTTATGATGACAAGACAGTACGTTCGTCACAATTCGGCCTTGCCTCGCTGCGTATGGGTAAGGAGCTCAGGAAGGGGCATGTAATCACTGTTGAGCCGGGTTGCTATTTTATACCTGCTCTCATAGACAAGTGGCGCAACGAGGGTATAAACAAGGATTTCATAAACTTCAAGGCTCTTGAGTCCTATTACAGCTTCGGCGGTATAAGGCTTGAAGACAATGTGCTGGTGACAGAGAGATCTTGCCGTCTTCTTGGTTCCGGCAGGCTTCCTGTTACGGTAGAGGAGGTTGAAAAGGCTATGGGGGAATAATTCAGATACAAACTTAAACATGAAAAAACTTCTTTTTTACTGTGTTGCGGCTCTATTTTTTACAGCCCTTATACTCTCGTCATGCTCAAAAGCGGAACAACCGGAGCCTGATGTGAAGTCTGATCTTAATGTGTTGAATAATATATACTTTGCATTGAGTGACAACCCTTCGCTGACACAGGATTGCGCACCTGTCAAATCAGGAGACCTCTTCTACATTACAGTTACAGAGGGCGCAGACATAAAACTCCTTAAACCGAGATTTTCTGTATCAGAGAAGGCCACAGTAAAAATCAACGGGACAAGCTGTACCAGCGGCACAACACAAATCAACTTCGATCAGAATGTAAACACAATAGAGGTTACCTCCGAATCGGGCAGGACTAAAAGTTATAAAGCCCTTGTGCAATCAGGAAAACCAAACATTGACAATATAGTTTACACTTTTATGAATAAGTATACTATTCCCGGTATCTCTTATGCAATATCGAAGAATGAGGCAGTAGTCTACAAAAAGGGGCTTGGTTTTGCCATAACTGAAAACAGTGTGAGGACAACACCTTCGCATCTTTTCCGCCTCGCCAGCTGTTCAAAGCAGTTTACGACACTGTGCATCATGAAACTTGTAGAGCAGGGCAGGATTACACTGGATCAAAAGGTATTCGGTCCGGGAGGCATACTCTCGGCTGAATTTGCAAATGCCTCGGGACGTGCCCAAAACGTTACCGTAAGGCATCTTCTCTCGCACACAAGCGGCTGGACAAGCGATCCCGATCCCATGTTCACCTCGTCATTTTATGGCCAGACCCTGGAACAACGCATCAATTATGTCCTGACAACAGCAACTCAGGTGGAACCCGGAACCACATTCTCATACTACAACATGGGCTTCGGAATGTTGGGAAAGATAATAGAAAAGGTTACCGGCAAGGACTATGAAACCTACCTTAAAGAGGTTCTGGCAACCGCCGGAATAACCGATATACATGTAGGAGGAGACAGAAGCCAGAGACGGACAAATGAGGTTGTTTATTACTCACAGGACGGTACAAACGGATACGGGAACGATATGGGTGTTATAAAAGCGGCAGGAGGCGTTATAGCCTCAACAGAGGAGATGATGAAGATGCTTTTCCATATTGACGGCCTTCCCGGAATACCTGACATAATCACTGCTTCCACCAGGGCCGAAATGCTGACCCCCTCACCTGTATATAACAGATATGGCCTCGGGTGGAGAATGAATCACTCATATTATCCGGGGGCATATTATCACGGTGGAAATCTCGCAGGAACCGCAACTATGTGGGTTATGGGCAGCACAGGCAATATAAATTGCATCATACTCTGCAATTCGCGCTCCTATATCTCAACATTCGATGATGAGCTCTACGGCTTGATGAAGGATGTGATTAACCTGGCCTCCAACACTACCTGGTAGAGTTCGGAGAGAATCATAGCTGTCGCTCCCCATATCATATAATCTTCGTAGATAAACGCCGGGGCTCTAACAACATCTCCCCGGCTTGTCTCTATGGTGCAGATTTGTGCTGTTGCCGGATTAAAATAACCTATTGGAATCTTTTTGAAGCTTATCACCTCACGCTCTCTGGGGATAAGCTCAGTGTTCCAGCAGGCACATGCAAGCACGGGATGTATTGTGTGATTACTTGGCGGAACATAGAGACGGCTTAGAAGTCCGAAAATTGTGAGATCCTTGTTTTTGATTGCCATCTCCTCATTTGCCTCCCTGCAGGCAGTATCGATAAAGTCTTTGTCCCACAGCTCTCTCTTTCCTCCCGGAAAAGCAATCTCTCCTGAATGGACACCATCATACTTCGACCTCTCAATCAATAAAACTTCCCAATCCATAAGGGGTTGAATATGTGGATCTATAGGAGGGTTCTCCCTCTTCTGCGGGAATATAATCACCAATACAGCCGACTCTACAGCGCCTTCTGGCGGATCAATCTCGACACTCAACGAAGCAATCCTGTGTTCAGGAGCCATCCTGAGATGAGCCGATTTACCGGGCAGATTTGGAAGAGACATATACATTTGTCTGTATCAAGATTATTATATCTAAATTAGCTTATTAATCAGTCTTTTCAAAATTTAATTTTAGATATTTATCTATAGATTTGTATCTAACACGGGTTAAAAATGAACGCAATAGTAGAAAAAGTACGTCAGACACTTATCGGTGCTGCTGACGAGAAGACAAGGCTGAGCGGTGAACGCTTTTTTAAGGAGGAGGTGAAGATTTACGGGGTTGCCTCCGCATCGGCTCAGAAGTTTTCAAGGGATTTTTTCAAGGAGGTGAAGGATCTTCCTAAGGATGAGATTTTGGCTCTCTGTGAGGAGTTCTGGAAATCGGGTTATATGGAGGAGTCTTTTGTGGCTTGTCATTGGTCGGATTTAATTCTTGACAGACTTGTACGTGCGGATTTTGCCACGCTTGAGAGGTGGGTATCTCTGTATGTGAGTAACTGGGCTTCGTGTGATACTCTTTGTAATCATACTGTGGGTGGTTTTATTGATATGTATCCGGAGTATCTGGGTGAGCTCAAGAGGTGGGCGAAATCATCCAACAGGTGGGTTAAAAGGGCTTCTGCGGTGTCTCTTATTATTCCGGCGCGTAATGGCAGGTATTTGGGGGATATTTTTGAGATTGCGGATATTCTTTTGCTTGATGGGGATGATTTGGTGCAGAAGGGGTACGGGTGGATGCTTAAGGCGGCGAGTCAGGCGCATCAGAATGAGGTGTTCGAATATGTGGTTCGCAACAAGGGTGTCATGCCTCGTACGGCGCTGCGTTATGCGATTGAGAAGATGCCCGGGGAGCTCAAGGTCATCGCGATGAGCAAGTGACACTTCACAGCGTCTTACTTGGTTACGGACAAAAGTCTTAAGGACGCTGATTTTTCTTAACGCAATTTCTATTTCGTGTTTTTCCGGGGCTGCGAAACTCCTCACTGCGTTCGTCAAACATTCTCGCCCTATTTCGGAAAAACACTCATAAAATTGCTAAAAAATCAAGGTCCTTTGCGACCTTTTGTCTGTAACACTAGTGCCGCTGTTCAGTTTTCACTGCTCACTTATCGCTCATCGCTTATCACTGATTGCTTATCGCTTTTCACTATGTAGAAATAACGTCTTAGAGCCGTCTGTCTTTAGTCGCTTTGAAGCCACAAACCTCAAAGACACTGATTTTTCTTAACGCCGTTTCTTGCGTGTTTTCAGGGTGCTGTGGAACGCCTCCCTTCGGTCGTTGAACGGTCCTCGCACTTTTTCCTGAAAACCACGCTACTAAATCGGCTAAAAAACCAAGGTCTTTTTCGGCCTTATGTCTTCATTTGCTCCTAAATCCCTCCGGCTGAATGCCCTGAGACAGTATTTTCCACTAATATGTTAGCGGCATCAGAGAATAAATTGTCGAGTCTTATATTTTCACAAAACAACCAAGGTCTTTTGCAGCCTTATGTCTTCAATCTCTCCTATGTCCCATCTCCGGCTGAAAATTGCCCGACACTTTGCCGCAGTTTGCGGTATATGCCTCAATGACAGTTGTATGCAAATCCCACTTTTTGAACATCTTTTGAAAATCCCAAAAACGCGTTTCTAGAACACCTTAAAATCAAGCATATACCTCAAACTGCGTCAAAGTCATCCTTCTGCTTCGCAGCTTTGAGGAAATTTGTTTGTCTTCGTTATGTGAGTTTAAAATAATTCGCGAAACCCAACATTGACAAATCGTGAATATATTCACCAAATGTTATTGTATTTGAAAAAACAAACAGAAAGATTTATTTCTACGACAACGGCATAAGAAATATGATTATCGTTAATTTCAATCCAATTGAACCCCGCACTTACTTTTGGAGAACCCGGCAACAGCAGGAGGTGGATTTTGTCGAAGATAATAACGGAAAGGTTTTTGGTTTTGAATTTAAATAGCAAAAAAGAAGACTCAAAAGTTTTCTAAATCATTTACTGAAACTTATAACGCAGAAGCAAAGATAATTGACAGGGAAAATTTCAGGGAATTTGTCAAAATATAGAGAGAATTTGTGGCGGTCCTTTTTTTTATAACTTTGAATCTGAAAATGAGAAATCTACAATTTTCAGGTGAGGCTGGTTTGCGAATCATTTTATTAGAATTGCTTAAAATTATGAAAAAACTTTTTTTGACGTTGATTTTTGTGGGGTTGGTTTGTGCGGGAGCGATGGCGCAGGGTGGGGTGAAAGCTTTGGGTGTTGTAAGTGGTCCGGGTGTTGTAAATGCTCCGCATATTGTTAGTACGGTCCCGGCTTTTGGTGATTGTGAGGTTGATCCGGGATTGACTAAGATTGTTATCCGATTTGACCAGGATATGATGCCCTCTTATTCTGTAATGAACAGTGAGAATTTTCCTCAGGTTACGGGTAAACCTGTGTGGGATGATAAAAGGACTCTCTCGATTCCGGTAAAGTTATTTCCGGGTAAGCTCTATACTATGCAGCTTAATAGCACCAGAACGTGGGGTTTCAGTAATCTTGAGGGTATTCCGCTTAGTCCTGTGGATTTGTTGTTTCAGACAAAACCCGCTTCTAATGACTCTGCTTCTGATGCTAATAACTCAGTTTCTTCGATGGCAAAGCTTAACAAAAGGTCTTATGACGAGTTTAAGAAGTTTTTCCCGAAAGAGTATTCCTATGCTTCTTTAAAAGGGTTGGACTGGAATGCTTTGTTGAAGGAGTCTAAGGATGAGCTTGTGAATTCTAAAACTAACACGGAGTTTGCCCTGAAGCTGATTAAGTTGTTGCAGAAGGCTGATGATGCTCACTTATGGATTGATGTTGACGGGAAGCGGTTCGAGACGGGTAAGATAAAGCCGATTGAGGAGAACGTTAATATGAACCATCTTTTCACTTTGTTGCAGAACAGAAGGGTCTCTGAAGGTTTAATGTCTGTTGCGGGTGAGATTGACGGGGTGGGTTATATCGCGATTCGCGGCTGGACTACTGATATAAACAAGTTTGTCTTAAAGGCCTGGGGAGACGAGAAGGACCCCGGTATTTCTATTGATGATGTTATTCGTAATTTTTCAGGATATTCTGATCTGATAATTGATGTCAGGGAGAACGGCGGCGGGAATGAGGCTTATGCAAAGGATTTTGCCTCTTATTTTATTAAAGATTCTGTTACTTATGAGAAGGTGGTCTGTTACAATGAGAAGAGTGGCCTGATTGACTATGTGCATTATAAGAAGCTATATCCGAATAAAAAAGGGCTGAATTACTCGGGGAATATCTATGTATTGTCCGGCCCTGTGGTTATGAGCAGCAATGAGTCGTTCGTTTTGATGATGAAGCAGGTTCCAAATGCTAAGGTGGTCGGAATGAAAACTTATGGTAGTTCGGGAAATCCTGTGCCTCATAAGTTGTCTAACGGGGTGACTGTATTTTTGCCCTCATGGCAGGCTTACACGCTTGACGGGAAGCTGATTGAGGGTAGTGGTGTCGATCCTGATATTGAGATTGTTACTTCGAGAAAGGATTTTGAAAAGGAGGATATCCTTATCCGGAAGGTACTGAAAATGATTAAGAAATAGACAGTTATGAAAAATTGTTTGTTTTTAGTGGCACTGTTTTTAACCACTCAGGTCGCTTTTTGTCAATTGGCCAAGACTCCACTTTACAGTATTGAAAACGATGTTGTTTTGGCCAAATGCGAGTTTGTCTCGCAATTGAAGAATAAACCCTATAGTGATATAACTCCCTATACTACTGTTTCGACTCTCTCTTTCAAATCTTTAAATGGGCTTCACGATTATACGGTGACATTCAACAGATATAAGGGCTGGGATGGTGAGTCGGGAGATTTTCAGTCTGTAGAGATTAAACTCAATAATCAACCTGTCTTGCAACTTGATAATCAAGATGGTTGGGTCACTCTGCCATCACCTCTTTGTCCTGTTGATGGAGTAAATCTATATTACGAGCAGCTTGATTCTACAACAACTTTAGTGTACCTGACAGGATTTGCTTACAACAGCAATCCCGGATTTCTGACTTTGATCTTGCTGAGAAAAGGGTTGGCAACGGTTGTCTTCAATAAACCGTATGCAGTCTCATCGGTTCAAAGAGTAAACGGTATTTTCACGATAAATCTCAAAGATGGCTTTGAAGAGTATATCGCAGGCTCATCCTCAAGTCCAACCGAACCAATCAATAAACCTTTGTCTTTTCAGATTACCTGGGAAAACGGGAACACTTTGCCACAGCTTGTAGTAAGTGGCACAATGACAGATAAATACAAATCACATTTTTGAAAACATTTTGAAAATCCAAAAATTGCGTTTTTAAAATACCACAAAATCAGGCACATACATCAAACTACGCCAAAGTCCCCCCTCAGTCGCATTGAAGTCATAGGCCTTAAAGACGCTGGTTTTTCTTAATGTGCCTCTTAGCCGCTTTTTATACTGTGGAAAATACTGTTTCAGGGCTGTCCATCAGTCGTTGCACTCCCTCCGGCTGAATGCCCTGATCCAGTATTTTTCAGCTAATTTGTCAGCGGCTTAAGAGGCAAATTGACGATTCTTGTATTTCCACGAAAAAACCAAGGTCTTTTGTGCTGTTTTGGCTTGACACTTTGGCGCAGTTTGAGGTAAGTGTCTTAATGTCAGCTGAATGCAAATCATACTTTTTGAAAATATTTTGAAGATCTAAAAAATGCGTTTCTAAAACACCACAAAATCAAGCAGATACCTCAAACTGCGCCAAAGTCCCCACTTCCCACTCTTCACTCTCCGCTTTTCACTTTTCACCTTATCACTCCTCACTTCTCACTCATCCCTTCTCACTCATCCCTTCTCACTTTTCACTCTCCGCTTTTCACTTTTCACCTTATCACTCCTCACTTCTCACTCATCCCTTCTCACTCATCCCTTCTCACTTTTCACTCTTCACTCTTCACATTTTTTTGTTGATTATTAATTTTATATATACATTTGTGATATTAAAATAATATCATATAAATATCACAATCATGAAAACTGAAAAAAGTCTTAATCCGCTGAATGGATACATTGCATTGTCAGTCTTGTTAATTCTGTGTGTTGGAATTATTGTTCTCTTTATAAATGGTTATAGTTTGTTGCCCGGGTTATTGATTCTGGGCTGGGTGTTTCTTGCGGGGGGATTGGTTATTGTGAGTCCCAATAATTCAAAAGTGCTGCTGTTGTTCGGTGCTTATAAGGGCAGTATCAAGCAAAATGGATTATTCTGGGTTTTCCCGTTATTCTTAAGATCTTCTATTTCCTTAAGAGCGAGGAATCTGGAGAGTGAAAAGATAAAAGTGAATGACAAGCTGGGTAATCCTATAATGATAAGTGTCATTCTTGTATGGCGTGTGAATGATACTTTCAAGGCAGCATTTGAAGTCGACAATTATGAGAATTTTGTGAAGATTCAGACGGACTCTGCGGTCAGGAAATTAGCCGGATCTTATCCGTATGACCATTTTGAAGATGAAAAGGCAACTATAACTTTGAGTACAAATTTTGAAGATGTAAATAAGACTCTTGAAAATGAGATTATGGAAAGGTTGAAAATTGCAGGGATTGATGTTATAGAGGCCAGGATAGGTTATCTGGCTTATGCCCCGGAGATAGCGCATTCGATGTTGAGGCGGCAACAGGCCTCTGCAGTTGTTGCTGCCAGACATAAAATTGTTGAAGGTGCGGTTGGGATGGTTGAGAGTGCCCTGAATCTATTATCTACAAAAAAGATTATAGATCTGGACGAGGAGAAAAAAGCTGCAATGGTTAGCAATTTAATGGTTGTCCTTTGCGGGGACAAGGATACTGAGCCGGTAATAAATACAGGTACATTAAATCATTAGAATATGGCCGAAAAGAAATCTTTTGCATTAAGGATTGATTCGGAAACCATGAAAGCGATTGAAAAATGGGCTGCCGATGAATTCAGGAGCGTTAATGGTCAGATAGAGTGGATGCTGAACAAGAGTCTGAAAGACTCAGGCAGGTTAAAACGCAGGAGTGACAAAACCGAATAGGGCATAGCCTGACATCGTGGATCAAATTTCGGGAGATGGGGGATTATTTAAATAAACTCTCCGTCTCCTTTTTCACTATTCACTCCCCACTATTCACTCCCCACTATTCACTCCCCACTATTCACTCCTCACTATTCACTCCTCACTATTCACTTATCGCTTTCCACTCATCACTTCCTCACTATTCTTTTTTCACTCCCCACTTTTCACTTTTCACTCATCACTCATCACTCATCACTCCCCCCTCTTTACCCTCCAATTTATTCTGTTTTTCTTTCAATTATTGGTGATGGTTTTTTTGATGTGTTTATATGGCTGGTTTCCATAAGGATAGAAGCGCCATGTTGCGTAATGTGCATATATACAGAGTTGTATGATTGTGGTTAAAAATTTCGCAGATACTAGAAATTTGTTACCTTTACATTTACTAAACCCTAGTAAATATTAATGTTTACTCTATATTTTAGATTTTGTGATAAAATTAACAATATATAAGCATTTTAATAATAAATCATAATTCAATCAGCCTTTTGTAAACTAAATTTATAACCTAAAATTTTAATTCATGTATGCTTCAAAAATGAAAGGCCGTGTAGTACGCAATGTACTGTCGGTTTTTGTCTTCCTGCTGATAACAGGATCAATGTGGGCTCAGAACTTAAACGTTACCGGAAAGGTGACTGATAAGAAAGGAGAGCCTGTTATAGGTGTATATGTACTTGTGGAAGGTACACGTACCGGCACATCTACTGACATTAATGGTAATTATACAATTACAGCCCCTTCTAATGGCAAATTGGTGTTTACATCAATGGGCTACAAGGAGGCAGTTGCTACTGTTAATGGCAGGGCAAACATTGACGTTGTTCTGGAAGACGATGCCCGCGTGTTGGGCGACGTAGTTGTTACAGCATTGGGTATCAAAAAGGAAAGAAAAGCTTTGGGATATGCAGTATCCGACATCAAGTCCGAGGAATTGATGAAGAATAAGACTGCAAACCCTATCTCTTCACTTTCCGGTAAGATTGCCGGTGTTAACATCACTCAATCTTCCGGTGCAGCAGGTTCCGGCGCACAGATTATTCTCCGTGGCGGTACTTCTGGATCTGAAGGCAAGGATAACCAGCCTTTGTTCGTGGTCGACGGTGTTATTTATGATAACTCTTCAACACTTGTAGGTAACTCTGCATTTGACGGTTCTTATAAATCAGCTACCACTACTTCTAACCGTGTAATGGATATAAACCCGGAGGATATTGAAAACATGTCAGTGTTGAAAGGTCCTGCAGCGTCTGCACTTTATGGTTCACGTGCAGCCAATGGTGTTGTCCTTATTACAACCAAAAAAGGTAAAGAGGGTGTAGTTGAGGTTAATGTCAACTCAAAATTGTCTACAGCCTGGGCAAAGAGTCTTCCTGAAGTTCAGACTCAGTATACCAGAGGTTATATGGAAGATCAGTATGACAAGAACAAGAATTATCTCGGAACTGTCTTCAATGATTTTTCTTACAACTCATGGGGAGAGAAATCCACTGCACAGACATATGACAACATGGGAAATTTCTTCCAGGGTGGACTTATCTATGACCAAAGTGCCAGCGTGGCAGGTGGTACTAAGAACAGTAACTACTACTTGTCAGGATCATATTACGATCAACAGGGTCTTGTTCCTCAGACAGGCTATAACAAATACACTTTCCGTTTCAACGGAGAGCAGAAGGTAGGTATATTTACGTTCAATGCAAATGCTGCCTACTCACAGGCTCATACAGACAGAACCCTT
This sequence comes from Bacteroidales bacterium CF, assembly GCA_000473305.1. Taxonomy (GTDB): domain Bacteria; phylum Bacteroidota; class Bacteroidia; order Bacteroidales; family UBA932; genus Bact-08. The sequence goes on from CP006772.1 coordinate 294,166, forward strand.
ACAGCTGCAGGTCTTTACGGCTCACAGGGAACAGGTGCTCTTTACGGCGTTTACAACTGGTCTCCTTTTGACGATATGACTCATTATATGAATGAGGATGGTTCACGTTTCAGAATGTTCGGTGACAGACTTGAACCATGGGAAGAGCGTGACAATCCATACTGGATTATCAACAAAAACAAGATGTATGATGATACAGACCGTTTTACAGGCAGTTTAAGCGTAAAAGCTGATGTTACCGATTGGTGGTTCATTCAATACAGATTGGGTATTGACTCATACACTCAAATCAACTCTAACCGTATTGGTGCAAATGGAGCTATTAAACAGGTATGGGAGAAAGGTATGATGAGTGACAATACACGTCGTTTCAAATATTTGTCACACAATATTATATCAAATATGGGTAAGAAATTCGGTGATTTTGACCTCAACCTGTTGTTGGGTGCAGCAACTGATGATACTGAAACTGACGCCAACTATATGATGGCCTGGAATTTCTCAGTTCCTAATTTCTTTTCATACGCAAATGCCTCTACAGAAAACAAACAGTTCTCACACTCTGCATCTCAGAAGAGACTGGTAGGTGTATTCGGTGAATTCCGTGCATCTTGGAAGAATCTGTTGTATTTGACCGTTACCGGACGTAACGACTGGACATCAACACTTCCTGTTGAAAACCGTTCATACTTCTATCCATCTGTCAGTGGTTCATTCGTATTCACAGAACTTCTTCCTAAGAACGATATTCTTACTTTCGGTAAACTTAGAGCATCTTGGGCAAAAGTTGGTAAAGATACAGGAGCTTATGAGACAAACACATCTCTGTGGCCTGTAGGAACATATCTCGGAGGTAAAGTCGGTGTAGGTAACTCGTGGACTCGTGGTAATCCTTATCTGAAACCTGAGATGACCAAATCAACTGAAGTCGGTGTTGAACTGGGTCTCCTCAAAAATCGTCTCCGCGTTGACTACGCATACTATACAAATGACTCTTACAACCAGATTCTCTCTCCTCGTGGACCTCAGTCTACCGGTTATATCTTCTGCTCAATCAACGCAGGTAACGTTTATAACAAGGGTATGGAGTTGACTATATCAGGTACTCCTATTGAAACCAAGAACCTCACATGGGATATGTCATTGAACATCGCAGGTAACCGCGGTACTTTGGATGGTCTTCCTGCAGGTATGGACGTTATGTATGTTACAGACGTACAGTATGCAGGCGCACAGGCAGCTTCATTCAACGGTGGAAACTTCATGGCTATCGCAGGTACTAAATGGACCAGATATAAATATGATCCTAAAGTTGAAGGCTCTGTAAAAGAGGCTGACGGACAGATTATCCTTGACGCAAACGGAATGCCTACCTACACAACTTCTTTGTCAGAGGTTGGTAATCGTGAGGCTAAGTTCTCAGGTGGTTTCAACAATACTATTACCTGGAAAAACTTCTCATTTAACATGTTATGGGAGTTCAGAGTAGGTGGAGATGTTATCAACGGTACAAAATATGCTATGACCAACAGTGGTGTAAGCAAATTCTCCGGTGAAATCCGTAATAAACCACTTACAGTGACCGGTGTTGATGCAAGCGGAAATCCAAAAACCAATACATGGACAGCAGATAATACATACCTGTTCAATGGAGTTCAGACAAGCGGTTATAATATCATAAAGAGTTATTACTCTTCTTATTATCCTATGGAAACTACAAACTACATTACAGATGTAAAACTGTTAAGACTCCGTACACTATCTGTAATGTATGAACTTCCTAAGAGGTGGCTCGACAGGACAGGATTCATCAAACGTGCTTCTGTTTCTGCTTCTGCAAACAACCTTCTTCTCTTTACCAATTACGAGGGAGATCCTGAGGTTGCTGCATCAGGTGCAGGTGTCGGTGGTTCATCTTCTGTTGGATTTGACTATTGTGGAGTGCCTGCAACAACAGGTATGACATTCGGTCTAAATTTAACTTTCTAAACTGTTTTAATGTTAAAATTTAGTAATATGAAATATATTAAATCAATAATTTCTGCGTGTGTCATAGGCATGACTACTCTTACACTGGTCTCTTGCAGCGATTGGCTCAATATAAACACTGACCCGGAGAACCCATCTTCAGAAAGTGCTACTTACCAAACTCGCTTGGCACATATCGAATTCTATACCAACTCGGCAACTCAGTTTGCTGCCTGGCGTTCAAGCATGTCCATGGGTGATTGGACTAGAAACTACAATGGAGGTACATACTGGAGCATGTCCTTCTGGAGTCCCCAGACAGGTGCTGTTACAACCCCTTATCAATGGTGGTTTGTAGGCGCAGCAAGTAACATTTCCTATATGTATGACAAAGCTTTGGCAGCAGGTGCATGGCATTATGCCGGTGTTGCAAAGATTATCCGTGCATATGGATTTATGCTTATGACTGACCTCTATGGTGAAATGCCATATACAGACGCGGTTGGCGAAAACGCAACTCCTTTCTATGATAATGGAAAAACCATCTATTTAGGTTGCTTGAACGAACTGAACGAGGGTCTCGAACTTTTGGCAAAAACTCAGGATGCGAAGCTCCCTGCATTGGCTGAGGGTGACTATTGGAACAACGGTGATGTTGCCAAATGGATAAAGTTCGGCAATCTGCTTAAAGCACGTTATTGCGTAAAATTGAGCAAGAAAGCTGCCGGTAGTTATCTTGACGGTAAGTATGATGCTGCAACAATTCTGGATGCCCTTTCAAAAGGTCCTCAGAGCAATGCGGATAACACAATTATTTTCCATACAGATGACAACAGTACTACACATGACGTTCTTGGATGGAACGAACCTGTTGACTACTCTCCACTATATTCTGTCTGCGGTATGAATAACGGTTATATGGTAACAGAGATGCTTTATAAGAACCTTACCAATTTTGCAGGCAGCAGTATTGAAGATCCACGTGCAGACAAGATCATTCCTTGGGCTTATTCGGCAAAATCTGCAAATACACCTGCAAACATTAAATGGAGTGGCAACTGGAGACGTTCATTAGGTGTAGATATGGTTTCCAATTCGGCTCCAAACCTTACCGGTGGACCGTTAAGGGCAGGTTATAGTGCTACAAAACATTGGTGGATAAATTCAGAGGCTGCGGCACGTAAGGGTGACACCGTATATGTTGAGTGCACAAGTACATCTAAAGGTTATGCTGCTAAAACAGACCTTCTTTACAGAGCTGACGGAACTGATGCTTCAAAGGAATCAGGCTCTTTCTATTCAAGGGTTTCTTCTCCTACATATATGGGCACTTATGCAGAAGCTTGCTTTATCAAAGCTGAGGTTCTGTTCAACCAGGGTAATGCTCCTGGAGCATTCACTGCGTACAAAGAGGGTATCAAGGCAAGCATGGAGCAGATGAACGTGACTCTCAGGTCTTGGATAGCAGGTGACCCTAACCTTGCAAGTTGTCCTTCATTCACTCCTATGACTCAGGCTGACATGGATAACTACCTGAATAACGGTATCGGTACAGCTGCTAATCTTACCCTTGGTAAGATCCTTACTCAAAAACGTATTGCTTTACACTTCTCTGTAGAGATCTGGAATGATATGCGTCGTTATGACTTCGATTCAAATAAATTCCTGAATTGGGGTATTCCTGCTTATCACGCTGTTAATGCTACTGCTCTTAAAGGAATTCCTAACGGAAAACAATATCGTCGTTGGCGTCAATGCTCTCACGAGCTTAACTACAATGCCAAGAATCTGCAGGCTATAGGTCCACAGGTTCCCGGTGCAAATATGGAGCTGAGTGCATGGAACAATGCGGATGATGTTTGGACTATTCCAGTATGGTGGGATTCTGATCAACAGTAATCTTTTACCAATATATCTTAAACTAGGCGGTCATTTTGACCGCCTTTTTTTGTGATGCATTGAAGTCATAAGCCTTAAAGGCACTGGTTTTTCTTAACGCCGTTTCTTGCCGGTTTTCAGGGTGCTGCTTTTAGATTTGCACCATAATTTTCAATATGAGAATATGGTGTATTTTTGTTTTATAACAAGTTAACCGGAAAGAGAAAGTGAACTGAGGTGCTGCTTAGTTTTTGAGAACTATGTTCCGCATTAGACTTTCTCTTTCTCATATTGAAATCACAAATTAGAATTTTAAGTTTCCAGACTTATTAAAAGCATTGGTAGTCTCAATATATTCGGTTAACCCTAAAGCATATCAAAATTATGAATAAAAAATGGTTTATCGGGATTGATGTCGCAAAATTAACTTTGGATGTGGCTATACATTCAGAAGATGGCAAACTGGATGAAAATTACAAAAGAGTAATCAATGATATTAGGGGTTTTAATGATTTACTTAAGTGGTTACAAAAGAAAAGAATTGAATGTAGTGAAACAATTTTTTGCATGGAGCACACAGGAGTCTATGGCCTTGAAATTCAGTCATTCTTTGAGCACAATGGAATTGATTACTGTGTTGAATCCCCTCTCCAAATCAAACGCTCATTGGGGTTAGTAAGAGGGAAAAATGATAAAATTGATGCATTTCGAATAGCATGGTATGCTTATACATTTAGAAAAAGGATCAAAATGAGTCATTTACCTCATGAAACTATTACAAATCTACACATGCTACTGATAGAAAGAAAGCACTATGTTCGACAAATTGCTTCTTATAAGCAACAGGTGAGTGATTTAATGAAGTATGAAACAGCCCTAGCAGTACAAAGGAAGCAAAAGGTTATGTCACATCTCAGTGAAGTACTCTCTGATGTAGAGTCACAAATCAATGCTATAGTTAACCTAGACACAGAAATACGACACAACTATAAGCTATTATTGACAGTTCCTGGTATTGGTCATATCAATGCAATTACTACAATAGTCAATACTCAGAACTTTACTTCATTTAATAATGCAAGACAATATGCATGCTACATTGGCGTAGCCCCATTTGAACACACTTCAGGAATAAGTATTAATGGAAAAACAAGAGTATCAAAATTAGGCAACAAGCAGGCAAAAGTGGAATTGACTCAAGCTGCCAGGAGCGCAGTTGTTCATGATCCCGGAATCAAAGCTTATTTTTGGAGAAAGTTTAGCGAGAAGGGATCTACCCGAGATGCCTATGGTGTTGTTTTAAATGCTGTTAAATTCAAGTTGTTACTAAGGATGTTCGCTGTGGTAAAAAGAGATTCAGGATATATTAAACTTGCATACGCATGATTGCCACATTAGCGGAACTACATTAATTAATTAGTGCTAATGTTGGTGTTGAATGTAAGCAAACTAGATTACTAGACAAAAGGTCCAAAAAAAGCTTTGGCGCATTCTGTTAATATGTCCCAAAGGAGAAAGCCCTCCTTAATAATTTGAATATAAAAGTTTCACGAAAACAGATAGTGGAGAATATCTCTTCACAGGTACTCTATGTTGTGTGTTTTAAAAATAGAGAGTTACAATTATCAATAAAAATATTTTTGGTATAGTCTTAGAATACGGAACGCCTCCCTTCGGTCGTTGAACGGTCCTCGCACTTTTCCCTGAAAACCCGCTGCGAAATCGGCTAAAAAACCAAGGTCTTTTACGGCTTTATGTCTTCAATCGCTCCGATATTCCATTCACTGGCTGAAATGCCCTGATCCGGTATTTCTCAATTATTTTGTAAGCGGCTTAAGAGAAGAATTGGCAAGTCTTATATTTTCACAAAAAAACCAAGGTCTTTTGCGGTCTTATGTCTTCAATTGCTCCTAAATTCCATCTCCGGCTGAAAATTGTCCTGCTCAGGTATATCTCCGCTGACTTTTGTGCGGCTTCTGAGGACAAATTGTCGATGCCTGTTTATGATAAAACACTCATAAAATAGCTAAAAATCAAGCTACTTTGCGCCCCTTTGTCTGTAACACAAGTTCACTTCTCACTTTTCACTCATCACTTTTCACTCATCACTCCCTCACTTTTCACTTCTCACTCTTCCCTAATTAGGTTGATAAAGTGTTAATATTTTTAGCAACAAGTCATTATGGGTGTACGAAATAAGCACTACATTGCATCAAATTAAATATTATACAATTATGAAATATCTTCCTGTGAAACATCTTCAATTGGGGGTTTTGCTTTTTTTGCTTTTGGGATTTAACTCGGCCAGGGCTGACGAGTTAAAATGTAAGGATTTATATCAGCTTATTGAGAGGATTATTCCGGGCAAATCGTCCCAGTTTGTTATAGGTGAGTTAAAAGGGGTTGGTGACAGGGAGATGTTTGAGGTAAGCGGCAAGGATGGGAAGATTGTAATTAAAGGGACCGGCGGGCTTGCTGTTGCAAAAGGGTTCGGGTGGTATTTGAATAATTATTGCCACACTAAGGTTTCTTGGTATAAGGATGATAAGGTCTCTCTTCCGGAAGTGTTGCCTGCGGTTGATACAGTAGTGACTCAGGAGTGTCGGTTTGAAAAGAGGTTTTTCCTGAACTATTGCACTTTCGGCTATACTATGTTGTGGTGGCAATGGGAAGACTGGGAGCGGTTTATTGACTGGATGGCTCTTAATGGTATCAATATGCCTTTGGCTATAACCGGTCAGGAGGCTGTATGGATGGAGGTGTGGAAGAGTCTCGGAATGAGTGAGAAACAGATAAGGGCTTATTTTACCGGCCCGGCTCATCTCCCTTGGCACAGAATGGGAAATCTGGATGGTTTTTTGGGCCCTTTGCCACAGGATTATATCTCGCATCAGCTGGATTTGCAGAAGAAAATTCTGAAACGTGAGCGCTCTTTTGGGATGACTCCTGTGCTTCCCGCATTTGCCGGCCATGTGCCTAAAGCAATTAAGGAGAGGTATCCGGATGCAAAGATTACCTGTATGGGCTCTTACGGTACAGGTGATGAGTATAACGCCTTCTTCCTCGATCCTATGGATCCTCTGTTTATCAAGATTCAAAAGAGGTTTCTGGAGGTACAGACAAAGTATTTCGGGACTGATCACTATTATGGAGCTGATCCTTTCAATGAGATGGATCCGCCAGAGACATCTCCAAAGTATCTGGCTACTGTTTCAAAAACGATTTATGAAGGAATGCAGAGTGTTGACCCTAAGGCTGTATGGGTTCAGATGGGGTGGACTTTCTACTATATGAAACTATGGAAAGAGGATCCTGAGCGTTTGAGAGCAATGATTCAGGCGGTGCCTGAGAACAGGATGATAATTCTGGACTATTTTGCCGAGGAGGAGGAGGTGTGGAGAAACACCAAAGCGTGGCACGGGGCTCCTTATGTGTGGTGCTATTTAGGCAATTTCGGCGGTAATACCGAGATGGCTGCTCCTATTATCAAGGTTGCAAAGAGACTTCCCGAGGCTGAGAGTGATCCGGCACACGGAAAACTTTATGGTATAGGCTCTACATTGGAGGGATTCGGTGTTAACAGGTTTATGTTTGAGTGGCTTTTTGAATATGCATGGGACAAGAGTGTGGCAAATGTAGACGAATGGTTGGCAGGATATGCACAATCCAGGACTAAGAACAATGACCCGATTGCAGAGGAGGCGTACAGAAGATTGGTACACCTGGTCTATAATGACCAGGTTTCAGGTGTGGCAACAGGCAGTCTGATGCAGGCCCGTCCTCTCTTGACAGGGCTAAAGGGTTACCAAAGACCCAACATATATGATTACAAAGAGTTGGAAAATATTTTGACCCTGATGCTCTCTGCCGGCCAAAATAGCCTGCAAAGTTCCGATTATCAGAAGGACTTGGTTCTGGTTACAAAGCAGATTCTGGATAATATGATCATTTCGGCCAGAAAGTTGGTAAATGATGCCTATGTTAATAAAGATTCACTGGAACTGGAAAAGCAAACTGCGGCTTTTCTCGGAATCCTGGATGATCAGGACCGCTTGCTGGCAACGCAACCGGAGTTCCTTTTGGGGAAATGGATTAACGATGCGCATAAATTCGGTAAGGATTCTCAAAGCAAGGCATATTATGAGAAGAACGGCCGTGTACTAATAACTACATGGGGAAATGAGGGCAATGAAATCATTGACTATGCAAGCAGGGATCTTTCTGGACTGATCTCATCTTACTACAAGGTGAGGTGGGAGATGTTCTTTAACAAACTCAAGGCCAATCTCAAGAGTGGCGCACCTTTGGACATGGATCAAAGTAATCGGGAGATGGCCTCTTTTGAGTGGAAATGGACAGGGGAGCAACAAGCTTTCAGCAGCGAGGCTAAAGGTAATCCCTTAGAAATAGTAAGAGAGATTCATAAAAAATATATTGAGAGCAGACAATAGTCTGCTCTTAGCACCTTCTTGCACCGTCTTTTATCACAACGTCGTAAACCTTAGGGGTTATGCCGAACTTCTCCTTGTACTCCTTTGTGGAGTGATCTATGAACTTATCGTATAGTTGCTCCTTAACCAGATTTATGGTGCAACCTCCGAAACCGCCACCCATTACGCGGGAACCGGTAACTCCGTATTTTCGTGCGCACTCGTTCAGGAAGTCAAGCTCCTCACAGCTAACCTCGTATTTCTTGCTGAGCCCCTCGTGAGTCTCGTACATCTTCTTGCCGACAGTCTCATAGTCTCCGGCATTAAGGGCCTCGCAGGCATCCAACAGCCGTTGGATCTCTTCTATTACAAATTCGGCTCTTATGTAGTCCTCAGCAGTTATGCCGGCGGCGGCCTCCCTCAACATGTCGAGTGTTGCATCCCTCAGAAGCATAACCTCCGGATGATGCTTCCTGATCGCCGCCGCCGCACTCTCGCACGACTCGCGGCGTTTGTTGTAGGCAGAAGAGGCCAGCTCATGAGCAACACATGTATTAATCAATACAACTTTGTACCCGCTTGGGTTGAATGGAACATATTCGTACTCCAGCGAACGGCAGTCGAGCCTTATCAAAGATCCCTCCTTGCCAAAACATGAGGCGAACTGGTCCATGATACCGCATTTGACTCCAACATAATTGTGCTCGGTTGCCTGTCCAATTTTTGCGAGAGTGAACAGGTCAAAGTCAAGGTTATAAATATCATTGACGGCGAATCCAAAACAACTTTCCAGAGCGGCAGATGATGACATACCGGCACCTAGTGGCACATCACCTGCGAAAACAGTGTCAAATCCCTGCACTTTTGCACCTTTGAGAGTCATCTCCTTACAAACTCCGTATATATATCTTGCCCATTGTTTTGCCGGCAAGTTTTCAATGGTAAACTCCTCACTTTCGTCCAGATCTGCGGCATAGGCCCTGAACCTGTCTGTTCCGTTGCTCTTTATCACACAGTACATAGCTTTATCGATGGCTCCGGGAAGTACGAACCCTCCGTTGTAATCTGTATGTTCTCCGATTAGGTTTACCCGGCCCGGTGCTGTGTATAATATACCGTCAGTTCCGTATAATGCCCGGAATTTCTCTTTTAATAAAGCTGTATTCATTATTATATAATTTATTATTATCTGAAATACTTTATACAAATATAAGAACCATTTCAAAAAAAAGAGTGCCTTGGAAAGACACTCTCAATTATATACATGGTTTATAAAACTTATGCTTTTCTTACATTTACTGCATTTAAACCTTTTTTGCCTTGTTCAAGGTCAAAAGTCACCTCGTCGTTTTCTTTGATCTTCTCCTTCAATCCATTTGAGTGTACGAAGTAATCTTTTGATGTTGCGTTGTCTTTGATAAAGCCAAATCCTTTAGTCTCATCGAAGAACTTTACTGTTCCAGTGTTCATTATGTGAAATTATTATGAGCAAGAAAGGTACGTCTAATTATTGAATTTTCATCAAAATACTCATTTATTATAATAAAGTAATTTCTAGAAATTTGACTTGGATTTGATATGTCCGTTATTGTCATGCTTGATTATGACATTTTCCTTTTCACCGCTTGAAGTGTAAGTTTTTTCTTTTATAGTGGTGTACTCTGTTGGCCCGTCACCTGCAGAAAGTGCCGCGGTAGATGTAAATGTAAGGATGAGTATTCCGATTACTGCCAGGAATGACGTAGCAAGGGTTGTCCAGAATATTGCGATTCCGGCAAACAGGACCACCACACTGCGGAGTATTCCGTACAAAGGGCCGAAAGCCTTTATGCTTCTGTAGACAAGCCAGCAAATCATAACTATAAAGAGGAGCTGGGAGAACCAGTAAAATTTCAGCAGGAATGAAGAGGCTGCGGGAAATGCGAAATGGGGCATATACATTGTATATTCGATGAATTCTGTGTCATTGAACAGGTATGTGACACCAAGCAGGGCTCCTATAACAGCTGATACTATGACAAAAAGAAAACCCGGTCTCTTGATTTTTTTCTCTCTGCCTGAAAGTTTATAAAGGAGATTGTCAATTTTTCCTGCGAAGATCAAGAACAACAGTGAGACAATGAATGTTACCAAAAGGGTTTTCCAGAATGCCATATAGGTGAATCTCAGACCGCTGTCGAGGGTTCTCCATATTTTTGAATGTAACGCACTCTCCCCCTCTTTGTGGCAGTATTTCCCGATTACTCTCATATTGGGGATATATGCGATTGAGCCATTGTCAAGTTCTATCTTGGCTGCAATCTTCTGGAACACCCGTACAGTATCGACGATTCTGAAGCTTTGATTTTTTGCAAGGGTATCCTTCCGGCTCTCTTGCAGGGAGCTTTGCTGAATCTGATTTAAATCGGGGTATACTTCATAATCCCCGACGTCAACAATATATTTGCTGCCAATGGGCGCTTTTGCCAATGACAGGCTGTCATCATAAGATGTGTCAATTTTTGTTTGAGCACTAAGCTGAGTTAGGGAGGCAATCAGAAAGAGGACAAATAATATCTTTTTCATATACCAAAATTTAAATTTGGTATAAAAATAGAAAAAATCAGGCAACCTTAACCTTTGTATTACAAGACTTCATATTGTAAACAATAGTTTTTACCCTCTGTGCCCATTCAAAGTGTGAGTGTGATTTGTCGAAAGTCTGCCAAGGTATTGGTTTACCTATGATTACTCTTATTGTTTGGCCCTTTTTTCTGAAGAGCTCACTTGGAAGAAGTATTAGCTCGATATTTGCCTTTATGCCGAAAAAATTCCTGAAAATGTAGATAAAGAAAAAGAGGTTGGAGTTTCTTCCTTCAAAACGGATTGGGACAACATCTCTTTGGCTTGTAATGGATTTTGTAATGAAACTCTTTTGCCAATCACAATCCTGGAATTTTCCGTGATATCTTCTTGATACCTCTCCGGACGGGAAGTGGGAGATTGGTACGTCCTGCTGATAAACCTCCTCTAGTGCCTGCAGATAGTCTCTTGATGAGCCGTCGAAGACATTCACGGCAGCAATAAACGGCCTCAACTGGGGCACATAAAGGAATGCCTCGTTTGCAATAGCCTTAACCGAACCATATTTCCGTGTGATTATTCTTGTAAGTATAAGTCCGTCCAATATGCCGAAGGGGTGATTGGCAACAAAAAAGCACCGGCCGTTTTCCGGGAGGTTTTCTTCCCCTGTAATCTCGACTTTTATTTTAAGCTCTTTTATGACTTCAGGCAAAAATTTATTTCCGATCTTATCACTGTATTTGTTCATTATGCGGTTCATCTCATCTTGACAAATAATTTTTGCAATTATTCCGGTGATGAAATCGGGCAATGAACTCAGCCTCTTTGAACCGCTTCCGGCCAATACTCTCTTTATGTCTATATATTTAACAGGATCTGTCATTTTATCTTTTTGGTTTACTCTGCAATTTTGCAGCCACAAAGTTTTTGAGAGAAAAGAGAGGAGAGAAAAGTGATGAGTGATGAGTGAAAAGTGAAGAGTGAAAATGACCTTTGCAGTGCGATTAGCCCTTCACGGTAAAATAGAAAACCGAGCCTATGTCAATCTGGCTTTCTACCCATATTTTGCCTCCGAGCATCTCGACATACGCCTTTGATATTGATAGCCCAAGTCCGCTACCCTCGTAATCTCTTGCAATAGTTTCACTTCCTTGCCGGAATCTTTCAAACACTATTCCAATCTGATCGTGTGTCATACCGATACCGCTGTCCTTGACATAGAAGAGATGTTCATCGTCATTACGTGAATATCCTATCTCAATAAACCCTTTGTCGGTGAATTTAATTGCGTTTCGGGTAAGGTTTGTGAGGATGGCATATAGTTTCTCCTTGTCTGAATTTAAGAGAAGATTCTCATCTTTAAACGGATTGGTTATTATTAACGCCAGATTCTTTTCATGGATCTGAGGTAAAAAGAACCGGTACATATAATCAAGCAATTCATTTATGTCAACTTCTGTCATCACCGGTTGTACAAGTCCGCTCTCAAGCTTTGAGATTTTAATAATGTCATTTATGATGTTAAGAAGGCGTTCTCCGCTTTTCTCAATGACTCTTATATACTCCTGTTGCTCCTCTCCGGTCAGTTTTGGTTCCTTCAGCAATTCAGTAAACCCGATTATTCCATTCATCGGGGTGCGTATTTCATGGCTCATATTGGCGAGGAAAGAGGTTTTCAGCCGGTCGCTCTGCTCTGCCAACTCTTTAGCCTTGATTAGTTCATCCATGTTGTTTTTTCTGAAATATGCAGATCCGATAGTGTTTGCTGCGGTTGCAAGTATCTGCTTTTCAGAAGTCAGCCACTCCTTCTCTTTTTTAAAATCATCAAAACCTACAAAGCCCCAGAATTGATTTGCGGAAAATATTGGTGCAAGAAGGAAAGATTTAACGATGTTTGGTCGCAAAGACTCTTTCTCTTCCTCCGGCATCTCCCGGACAATTCGGTGTATTACCTTCCCTCCGGCAAGATCCATCATCCAGTCCGGAATTGTTTTATAGAAAATTTCATGGGTAATCGGATTTTTTGCAATAACACCGGATGGGTCATTTACCCATTCAAAAATCTGCCGGGCAGACTCTGCCTCGGAACTTTCACTAAGCTTGTTCTTGAAAATATATACGCGGTTTACACCTGTTGCTTTACCAAGAATCTCAAGGACACGATTAATGCTGTATTCGATATCTTCGCTCTTGAGAAGAAGAGCTGTGGCTTTTGCAATTGCCTCGAGCAATATATCTCTTTGGTGTATCTCTGCCTCATTTTTCTTCTGTAGTGTAACATCCCTTGCACTGCCAACCAATCCTATCAGGGTCCCATTATCATCCAATATCGGAGACTTTCTGATATCAAGGTGGGAATAGACACCATTGAAATATCCTTTATCAATATAGTGTATGGGTTTTCCGGTTTGAAGGACCTCCATATCAGTATCCTTTATTTGGCCATCGAGTTTATTCCACATCTCAACGCCCGGGTGTTCCCTGTTGGAAAGCTCCAGAAAATATGAGTATGTTTTTCCTATTGGTTCCTCTGTGTCTTTTGCCAAAAGGATACTATCACACATGGCTTTGTTTACGAAGATGTACCTCTTCTCAAGATCCTTTGCCCAGAGGAGGTCAGGCATATTGTCCGCCATGAGTCTGAAAAGCGAGTACAGGTTATAACAACGCTTTTCCGCGTTGACAACCTCTCTCTCCTTAAGTATCTGGCCGGTAATGTCATTTACTATAATAATCCTGCTTCCTGCTGCATTCTTCAACGGCTTCTTTGTTATCTGGAAAATATAGCCTTTTCCTTTGATATCTATCTCTATTCCTGGATATTCATTGTAGTCTGTAACCGCTTCAAGCAGGTGTGTGTTGTCAGCTCCCAGGGAACGTATACTTAATCCGTGTACTTTACAGTTTTCTATGCCGAGTAGGTTCAAAGCTGCCTTGTTTATGTCAAGTATTCTCTCTTGTTTGTCCAGTGCCAGAATCCCGTCAGGAATGTTCTCAACAAGAGCCTCCCTTGCTACAGGGACGAGATTGAGCAATTTTGTGTATGAGATGGCATAGATTAATATAATACCACTTATGGCAATGCTTGCAGGGGCAAGGTCCAGCCCGGGAGCTATATTTATTCCTGTAATGTAAAATATACTTGATGTCCATGGTATCAGAGAGCCGAGAAGGATGACAATACCCTGTTGCCTGTATCTTCCTTTATGTTTGATAAGGAAAAGGAGTATCAGAACCGAACCCAAAGCCATCATCAGATACGAAAATAATACATATATCATCCAGAAGACAGGCCCGTGATAGAACTCCATAAGATTCGTGTCGGGGTATATTGATGAGAACCCGGACCAGACAAGGTGCTCGGTCTGTTTTATCCAAAGCAGGCAAAGTGTTACAAAGAATGGGAGCAAATACAGTATTATATATTTGGTTTTGAGATATTTGTCCCTTTCTGTGAATCGAAGTATGAACATGAGAAAAATAGCAGGGGTAAAAACCCCTCCTATATACTCCATTTTTGCCCAAAAGACCTTCTCAGCCACGGTCAGGGCTGAGGTTGAAAAGATAACCCAAAAGGCTCCGAATCCCGATGCAAACATCAGCCATGCAAGCTCTTTGGCACCTTTTATATCTTTTTTATTCCAAGCAAGCACAACCCCGAATAATGATACAAGGGCTGTTACCAAGTACATCATGGAATATATTGTATAATGCTGTGTCATTGAGCCGGCTGGAATTTTTCATAAAGATATGACAAAAAAAAGTACTTTGGCGCAGTTTGAGGTATATGTTAGATTTCCAGATGTACTGGAAATTGTTTTTTTTGGTTTTCTATAGAATCAATTTTCATGTAGCTGTCATTGAGATACATACATCAAACTGCGCCAATGTATTAAAATGAAACGATGAAAGTCGCAGATATATAGGCATATACGATTGGCGAGAGGGTAATGACAAGAAAAAAATGATATTTTGTTATAAAAAATCTTGCACATGAAAAAATAATTACCAACTTTGCAAAAGAAAAAGAGAAGAATGATTTTAGTCAACAATAATTTCAACCTTAATAATGGCAATAATAATTTATTGTCAAGGGGAAGTTGTTGATGATCTGATAAATATAAAAATTGTCGAAACCTCCCCTGAAATTCAGCGGAGGTTTTTTTATTGAAAAAAATTAAACTAAAATTTTATGGAACAAACATTCATCCCCGATGGTTACAAATCATCACTAGACATCTGGCAGACAGAACAAGGAATCAAATTTATCAAGGACACATTCCAGATAGCTTTGTCTTCGGAACTTAAACTGAGAAGAATAACCGCTCCGCTTTTCTTGCAGGCAGGTACAGGTCTTAACGATAATCTTAACGGAGTAGAGGCTCCGGTAAGTTTCAGGGCAAAGGGGGATAATGGAAATACTGCTGAAATTGTTCAATCGCTTGCAAAGTGGAAGAGGTTTGCCTTGTGGAGACATAATTTCAAGCCGGGGATCGGTGTTTACACAGACATGAATGCTATAAGGCCGGATGAGATTACGGATAATATTCACTCTTTGTATGTGGATCAGTGGGATTGGGAGAAGGTTATCAAACCCTCAGAGAGAACTGTCGAGACTCTCTACAGTTGTGTGAGACACATATATTCTGCAATAAGACGTACACAGTTTCTTCTCTCCGAGCGCTTCCCGGTATTGGACACATTCCTTCCCGAAGATATCATGTTTTTTCATGCACAGGATTTGCTTGAGATGTATCCGGAAATGACACCGCGTGAAAGGGAGACAGAAGCTGCAAAAAAATACGGGGCGATATTTGTCAGAGGTATCGGAGGAAAATTATCCGACGGAACCATTCATGACGGCCGTTCTCCGGATTATGACGATTGGTCAACTTTGACAGGAGATAAGTCTGCTTTAAAGGGAGAACCTCTTGCAGGTCTGAATGGCGACATTGTTGTCTGGAATCCGGTACTTCAGTCTGCTTTTGAAATTTCTTCGATGGGTATCAGAGTGGATGCGGGATCCCTTGAAAGGCAACTGGCAGAAAGAGGTACTGAAGAGAGAAAAAGCCTTTATTTCCACCAGTTGCTTCTTGAGGGGAAGCTCCCTCAGACTATGGGTGGCGGCATCGGTCAATCGAGATTGTGCATGCTTCTCCTCAAGAAATGTCACATCGGGGAGGTTCAGTCATCAATGTGGCCTGATGAGACTTTGAGGAAATGTGAGGACAGGGGTGTGTTTATCTTTTAACCCATTTGTCTATATTTGGGGAAATAATAAAAAGATGAGATTTAAAGGAGCAATTTTTGACCTCGACGGTACCCTGATTGACTCGATAGAAGATATAGCGGATTCAATGAATAGTGTGCTCAGGGAGAACGGTTTCCCTGAGCATGATCTTAAATCGTACAAGATATTTGTGGGGAATGGTATAAAGACTCTTGTACGCAGGGCTCTCCCGAAAGATTCGGCAGAGGAGGCTATTGAGAGGTGCTACACAGCTATGATGTCAAGATATGAGAGGTTTTGTGACGTGAAGAGTGCTCCATATAAGGGGATACCGGAACTTCTCAGCCATTTTCATGACCGGGGAGTCCAAATGGCTGTCCTCTCCAATAAAGCTGACAGAATAACAAAAAGGGTTATTGCGACTCTGCTTCCGGGGACACCTTTTGTAAATGTCGAGGGTCTGACAGATGAGGCGACAAAGAAGCCGAACCCGGCAAATGCACTTAAAATCTGTGATAATATGGGTGTCAGACCTGAGGAGATTATTTATCTCGGAGATACCGGAATTGATATGGAGACAGCCAAAAGAGCAGGTTTTTATGCTGTGGGTGTGTTATGGGGGTTCAGAGGTAAGGATGAGTTGATTTCAAACGGCGCAGATATATTGATAACTGCTCCGGACGAACTTTTGAAATTATTGTAATCAGATATGCAAAATTAAAATCGTATATTTGAAATACTTGCAATAATTATATGAAGGTAAACATAATCGGTGGCGGAGTATCCGGATTGACATTGGGCTGTTATCTGCAGATGTACGGTTTCAGTACAGAGGTTTTTGAGAAAAATCCGGTTCCCGGCGGACTCTGTGCGAGTTGGAAAAGAGGAGGTTACACTTTTGATGCAAGTATCCATTGGGTATTGGGGTCAGGTGAGGGGAGTGCCTTTTATAAGCTGTGGTCTCAGCTTATAGATATGAAATCTGTTGAATTTGTTACGCATGAAACATGTCTGGAGATTGAGCTGAAGAACAATTGTAATAAATATGGAGATAATGTTTTCAGACTCTATACCGATGTCAACCGACTTGAGAGGTATCTTCTCGATATAGCTCCGGAAGACAGGCGTAGAATAAAGGGTGTGATGACTCTTATCCGTACTATGCAAAATTATGAGATGCCTCCTATGATTTCCGAAATCCCGGAATTGCAGACAATGCGTCAGAAAATGCAGATGATAAAATATCTTCCGTTTGTCCTGCAATATCTCAAATGGGGAGGTGTTACCAATCTCAGGTTTGCCCGCAAGCTCCGGAATCCTTTTCTAAAAGAGGCCTTTGAGTTGTTGTACGACGGGGAAGAGGTCAACCTTTTGGTTACAACCATGCCTCTTGCATTCTATGATAAAAAGAGTGCAGGATACCCCATCGGAGGTTCTCTCAGATTTGCAGAGAGGTTTGAAGAGAGATACAAAGAGCTCGGCGGGAAGATTAACTACAACAGGGAGGTCTCCCGCATAGTCGTGGAGAGTGACAGGGCAAAGGCTCTGGAGTTCAGCGACGGTTCTGTCTCCGAATCAGATGTCACCATATCTGCGGCTGACTGGCATTTTACAGTTTATAAAGCTCTGGGTGGAAAATATGTGAATGAAGATATAGAGAGGCTTGCAGCCCTGAAGGTGTTGCAGTTATATCCTTCCGTCATTATGGTCTCTCTCGGAATCGCAAGATCCCTTAAAGATTTTCCTCATTATTTCAGATTTCCTCTCTCCAGACCATATACTTCGCCTGACGGGACTCTGTATGAAAGGTTGGAGGTTCATATTCGGAATTACGACTCAACCTTCGCTCCTGAGGGCAAAACCGCTGTTACCATGAGTCTTTTTACAAAAAAAGGAGAGTTCTGGATAGATCTCCGTAACAGTGACAGGGAGCAGTATGAGAAGTATAAGAGAGATCTGGCGGAAAAAATGATTGACGAGCTGGATAGAAAACTGGGAGGTATAAAAGGGAAGATAGAGGTGACTGATGTTGCAACTCCTGCAACTTATCACAGATATACGGGGAACTGGCAAGGGGCCGCCCAGGGTTGGTTCCCTGGCAGCAATCTTGTGGCAAAATCTCCTGTTGACATTCAGCTGCCGGGTTTAAAGGGATTCTATTACACAAGCCAGTGGTCCATACCGGGAGGAGGTTTGCCTTCAGTCCTGAAAGCATCGCACGATCTGGCACAGAAACTTATGCTTAAATACAAAAGTTGAATCATTTTTATTAATTTTGATACACTTTAACCTATCCTGAAAATAGTCAGAACTATGAAATCCTTTTTTAAAACAAGGCTTGCTTCTCTCTTGCTTCTGAGTGTGCTCACAGCCCCCTTTGGTTGTAAAGAAAAAGGGGCCGGGAGTGAGGCGCAGGAAAAAAAGAGTGACACACTAACTGCGACTGATTATACAGGAAAGGAGCTTCGTAAAGTCTCCTTTCTCCCTTATTGGGTTGCAACCGCTCAGTTTGCAGGTTATTACGTGGGCATCGAGAAGGGAATATACCGTAAATTCGGCATAGATCTCTCCATTATTCCATTTAAACCTGTTATCACATCCACAACGCCTGTCTCCTCTGGTGAAGCTGATTTTGCTGCATTGTGGCTTGCAAATGCCATTGAGCTTAAGGCAAACGGGACAGATATCGTAAATATAGCACAGCCATCATTCCGCTCCTCAACCATGTTGATTACCAAGAAGTCAGGCAGTGTGGAGTCGTTGAAGGATATGAATCACAGACGTGCCGGGATATGGGCGGGGTATGAGATGCTCCCGAAAGCTCTTTTTGCCAAATACAAGCTGGATGTCAACATTATCCCGATTGGTAATTCCAACAGTCTTTTCCTCATAGGAGGTGTAGATATAATCATTGCAAACTGGTTTGACGAGTATCATTCAATTATAAATTCAGGATACGACCCGGAGGAGCTGAATACTTTTTTCTTTGCCGATTACGGATTTAACTTCCTGGAAGACGGGATATATTGTCTGTCGGAGAAATTGCAGAAGGACCCGCAACTTTGCAGGGATTTTGTCCTGGCAACACTCGAAGGCTGGAGGTATGCGTTCAGCCATCCCGAGGAGGCAATAGACATTGTGGTCAAATATGCCAAAAAAGAGAAGGTTGCGGTAAACAAGGTTCATCAGAAATGGATGCTCGACCGATACCGGGATTTATATCTTCCCGAAGGGTCAAAAGAGTTCAATAATACACTTTCAACGAAGGATTATACACTGGTAGCTGGAATTCTCAAAGAGAACGGTACAATAAAGGAGATTCCGGATTTCAACCGGTTTTATCAACCTATAATCAAGGAGAGATAGCATGAAAATTCTAAAACAGGACAGAGGAATTTCTTTTAAACTCATACTCTACATTTTCACAAGCACGGCGCTTGTTTTCTTTCTCATATCAATTTACAGCTATCAGATTTCCAAGAAAACAGTTCAAAATAATCTGGTTGAAAATGCCGAGGCACTTACCAAAAATGCAGTCCTTCAGGTAGAGAAGGTTCTTGCATCGGTGGAGAAGGTGCCGATTAACATGGCAAAGATGATTGAGTCGGGTGATTACACCAAGGAGGAGTTGATCGAACTTATCAGGCAGGAGGTCACAAATAATCCTGAAATTTATGGGGCTGCACTTGCTTTTGAACCTAATATGTGTGAAAAGGGCAGAAAGTACTGTTCTCCCTATTTTTACAAAGATGGAGATAGTGTGAGCTTTAAATATATCGGCGATGAGCAGTATGACTATTTCACAATGGATTGGTATCAGATTCCGAAAGAGCTCGGTCTTCCGCTCTGGAGTGAACCATATTTTGACGAGGGGGCCGGTAACGCCATCATGACCACGTTCTCGGTTCCGATATACAAAGAAGAGAATGGAAAGAAACGGTTTCTTGCAATACTCACAGCTGATATTTCGCTCAGCTGGCTTGAGGAGTACATGAACTCCATAAAGGTAAGCAAGACAGGATATGGTTTCATCATATCGTCCAATGGGACTATTATCACCCATCCCAGCAGGGATATGATAATGAACGAGACAATTTTCAGCATAGCGGACAGCCAGCACTCTCCGATGCTAAGAACAATAGGTAAGAATATGATCAGAGGCAAGAAGAGTTTTGCCGAATTCGAGTACCGGAATTTACAGACAGGTAAGCTAAGTTGGATTGCATATGCACCGGTTCCGATCAATAACTGGTCTATCGGAATCGTATTTCCTGTAGACGAGTTTATGTCTGATGTGAACAAGCTGTTGGTGAATCTGATGATAATTGTGATTGCCGGTCTTGCACTTCTTCTGTCTGTAATAATATTCATATCCAAGTCTATAACCAGACCTCTCAGGGCTCTTACAGATGCGGCGGGTCAGTTTGCAGAAGGAAATTTTGACACCAGGCTCCCTGAAATAAGGACAAAAGATGAAATCGGCAAGCTCAACGACTCCTTTATATCCATGCAAAATGCCCTGGCAGCAACTATCAGTGACCTTAAGGAGGCTTCTGAAAATCTCAGGATATCCAATGAAAAGCTGGAAGAGTACAACCGTACTCTTGAGCAGAAGGTTGAAGAGAGAACATCTGAGTTGCAGAACAAGAACAAAGAGCTGGACACTGCATTCAGCAATGTTAAGGTGTTGAGCCAGATTGGTAAAAAGATAACATCGACTCTTGATTTAGAGCTTATTCAGGATATTGTGTATGAAAATGTCAACTCACTTATGGATGCCACAACATTCCTGATTATGATGAGGAATGAGAAGGAGAATAAGCTGGAGTGCAAGCTTTCGATAGAGAAGGGAGAGAAGCTTGGGCTTTTTGAGGTTCCTCTTGAGGACAAGAACAGATTTGCGGTTTGGTGTGTTGATAATGCCGCCCCTGTATTTATGAATGATGTTGACAATGAGTGGAACCGGTATATTTCATTCAGGAAAAAGCCTACAGCCGGAGAGACTGTGTCGTCATTGATATATCTTCCGATGATGATTGAAGACAAGATAATCGGGGTAATATCTGTGCAGAGTTTCAAGAAGAATGCCTACACACAATATCACCTCGATATGTTGAACAACCTGGGCAACTACGTGGCAATTGCATTCCAGAATGCTATCTCGTACGAGATTATAAACAGGGCAAACAACGAACTCAAAGAGGCGCAGGCTCAGCTTGTGCAGTCCGAGAAGATGGCCTCTCTCGGGCAACTTACAGCCGGTATTGCTCATGAGATAAAGAACCCGCTGAACTTTGTAAATAATTTTGCCGAGCTGACCGTGGACCTTACAAAAGAGTTGACTGAGGAGATTGATCATCTCAAAGATAAGCTGGATCAGAAAGATGTGGATTATTTCATGGAGATTGTCGGAGACATTGCCTCGAATGCTGTCAAGATAAATGAACACGGAAAGAGGGCGGACAGCATTGTAAAGGGCATGTTGCTCCACTCAAGAGGAAAGGCCGGAGAGGTTCAGCCTACCGACGTGAATGCTCTTCTTGCTGAGTATGTCAACCTCGGTTATCACGGAATGAGGGCGCAGGACAGCAGTTTTAACCTGAAGATTGAGGCAGACTACGACCCTTCTATCGGGATGATAAATGCTGTTCCTCAGGATCTAAGCCGTGTCTTCCTTAATATAATAAATAACTCATGTTACGCCACTAACCTGAAGAAGAAGGAGCTGAAAGATGCATATTTCCCGATTCTGGAGGTGCGTACAAAGAGTCTTGACAAGAAGGTGGAGATCAGGATCAAGGATAACGGCACAGGTATTCCGCAGGATATTCTGGATAAGGTATTCAATCCTTTCTTTACAACAAAACCTGCAGGACAGGGAACAGGACTCGGCCTTTCGCTCAGTTTCGACATTATTGTCCAGGAGCACAAGGGTGAAATGAGGGTTGACTCGAAGGAGGGAGAATACACTGAATTTGTAATAATAATTCCTAAATAAATAAGCTATGAGTATTGAGACCGGGAACAGGGTTAAGATAATGGTTGTTGATGATGAGGTCGATCTGGAACCATTGATCAGACAGAAATTCAGACGCCAGATAAGGAACGAGGAGTATGATTTTGTATTTGCTCACAACGGACTGGAGGCATTATCCAAGTTAATCGAGTATCCCAACATCGGGCTGATACTTTCAGACATTAACATGCCTGAGATGGATGGTCTGACTCTCTTACTCAAACTAAAGGAGTTGAAAAATCCTGCACTCAAGACTGTTGTAGTCTCTGCGTATGGTGATATGGACAACATCCGTACTGCCATGAACAGGGGGGCGTTCGACTTTCTTACAAAACCGATAAACTTTGAGGATCTTGAGATTACAATAAACAAGACTCTCGAGGAGCTCGAGCTGCAACGTAAGTCAATGATGGAGCACGACCAGCTTGTCTCTATCCAGCAGGATCTTAATGTAGCAAGGGAGATACAGCTCGGGATACTGCCAAAGATATTTCCTCCATTTCCAAACAGGACTGAGTTTGACATTTTTGCATCTATGACTGCCGCTAAAGAGGTTGGGGGTGATTTCTTCGATTTCTTTATGATTAACAATGACTCTCTCGGCTTTGTAATCGGGGATGTGTCGGGAAAGGGCATCCCTGCTGCAATTTTCATGGCTGTGAGCCGTACCTTGATAAGGGCTACAGGGCTCAAAGGGCTCGGAGCGGGCGAGTGTATGCAATATGTGAACAATCTATTATGCAATGAGAGTGTCTCCTCTATGTTTGTCACTGTATTCTACGGAATTATGAACATGAAGACAGGCGTACTTGAGTATGCTAATGCAGGACATAATCCTCCTTATATAATCAAGGCTGACGGTAAGGTCGAGAAGGTTGAGTCTACAGGTAATGTAGTTCTAGGCTGCCTTGAGGATATGGAGTATACAACAATGAAGATCCAAATGTCTCCGCAGGACTGTATTGTTCTCTATACAGACGGCGTGACTGAGGCGTTTAACAAGAGTGGGGAAGAGTATAGTGAAAAGAGACTTGTGAGTTTGTTGGAAAAACTCGGGCAAAAGAGTGTGGACAACATTATAACTGCCATCGCTGATGATGTAGCAGCCTTCGCAGAGGGGGCGGCTCAGTCGGATGACATCACAATGCTGAGCATGAAATATTTCGGATAACCGGGTCTCAGCAGATAACAGGATTATCAGACGATAGCCGGTATACTAGAAAGAGATTTTGCAGGTAATTCCGCTGGTCATAAATTTCATATTTTCCGAGCCAAGGCCTGAAAGAGGAATCTTGACATATGGTTCTATATGAAGATTAAGATCTTGTGATATTTTTCTCTCAATCCCGAATATCAGATTTATCCTGCCTGCAACATCGAAGGCATTGAACGGCTCTTCTTTGTTTTCAGATGTTGTTGCGAAATTTTCAAGTTTATATGTCATTTTTGCTTCGCTGGCAACCATATTAAGCTGTTCCCGCACCTCCTGCCTGTATGTGGTCTTGACGTAGCGTTCACCCAGATACGCAAGTGAGGACACTCCTCCGGAGATATAGTAGCTGTACTTCTCCTTCCCGACTCCTTTGGTGAGGAATCTCCATGTTATGTTTATCGGGATGTCGAGGTTGGTAAGATTTGCATTCATATGGTCAGAAGGGATGGCAGCATTTGCCACACTGTTGACCGTTTCCACGGTCTGATGCTCAATCTGAACTCCTGTTGAGAGTGAGAGTTCCGGTAGTAGTGCAATCTCCATATTGACTCCTCCGGCGTAGTTGAAAGAAGCTCCGGTTGATGTTGAATTGATACCGGGAGAGAGGTTAAATCCTAATAACACCTTTTTTTTCTTAAGGTTTTTCCCCCGGACATCGTCACTCTCCCGTATATCAAAAGTGTATTCTTGTTTCTCTTTTTCCTGTATAGCAACACCTTTCTCGGAAGGCTCGCTTTTTTGTATAGCAGCAGCCTCTTTCTCTTTATCTGTCACAGCCGGATTCTCTGTAACCATTTTCTCAGGCATATTTTCAGCAATCAATTCTCTGCTACTTTTTTCCGAAACTGTTTGTGGAGTTTTTTTCTTGTTTTTTACTGAATTTTTAGAGTTGTCAACATCTCCGGCATTTTCTGATATGTTAACCATTCCGGTGGCATTATATCCGGCACTCTTTTGTGTACTCTCTTTTATTTGCGATATATCCTCTTTTCTCTCTGTGGTATTCTCAGCTGTTATTTGTGCCGGAGTACCCTTTTGTCGGGCAGGATCACCTCCCGGAATTGAGATAAACAGAAGTCCCAGCAGCAGACAGGCGGCTACAGAGGAGGAAATCCTCCAGTACAACACTCTCCGTCTCCTTTTTTGTTGATATATAAAGTTTTCCCAGGCACCCTCCACATAGCTCTCCTCATGTTCTGAAAGTGTTTTTTTGATTAAGTCTGTTAACTCATTATCTATCTTCATTGTAGTAAATTTATGAGTTGAAATGGAGTTGGTATAATTCCTGCAACCTTTTTTTTGCACGTGTGAGGTAGACCCTGGAAGAGCTTTCAGCTATCCTGAGCTCTTTGGCTATCTCTTCGTGATTGTATCCCTCGATTTCATAAAGACAGAAAACCGTTTTATGTACCAAAGGCAGATTGTTTAACAGTGAGAAAATCTCTTCTGCCGATATTTTACTTATAACCCCGGGATCAGTGTCGTGGAGGGGCAGTTCGTCAATCTGCATTGTGGCCCTCTTTCTGGACTCTCTCCTGAACCGGTCTATAGCTGTGTTAATCACAATACGTCTGAACCAGCTTTTAAAAGGCATCGAGGTGTCATATTTCCTGATGTCGCTGAAAACTTTGATAAAACTGTCATTTACTATCTCGGTGGCATCACCTCTGTCGTTTGCATATAGCAAGGCTACACTCATAGCATATCCGAAAAATTTCCTGTACAGCACTTCACGGGATTTTTCATTTTTATGAATGCAGCCTTGTATGATTTCACCTATTTCTTCCTCTTGAGGTCTTGCCACTAAAATTAGTTTTTCTTATCAGGTAATTTACTAACAATTATTCACAAATTTAGTTGGCACTATTAAGTTTTACAACATACTTAAGAATTGAGTAAGGCTCAACTTCAGCAGATATAAGCCTGTCATCGAGCAGCTCTTTTCTCGCTTTCTGAGGTACCACGCTGAGACTTTTGTCAAATCCCAGTTTTGATGGCATAATCATTATTGCCCTGCCACCCTCTTTCATTTGCTTGAGACCCTCCTCGAGCCCTTTTACAGCCTGCATGTTGTCAAGATGGAATGTTGATCCTGTTACTGATTTTATTATTGATTCATTCAGATATTTTCTTGTAAAGTCAATTTCCACAATTGACCCGAAGCCCGGCTTCTCGCCTGTTCCCGGAAGGCTGTCAACAAAGAAGAGACCGGATGCCAGTTCCTGGTGAACGGGATACTTTACATTGACATAATTCTGTATAGAGTCATGCTGAATTTCGTCAATCTCAGTTTCGCTATTAACTCCCACCACCTCAATATCAACTACAAAATTGCTGTTGGCCGGAAAAAATGCACACGCGTAACTTCCGTATGCAAGGTATGAAGGGATGAAGAACTGATACTTCTCACCAACTTTCATCAGGCTTATTCCATAATCAAGACCTTGCGGAATCATTGTGTTGGTCAGAAGGGCGAATTGCAGCGGTTTGTCTCCGTTGGCCCTGCTTATTGATTGGATAGGTCCGGAATCCGGAAAGTAGGATGATGATGATGCCGGTTGAATACGATTTATGGTGTAATAGAAACTTACAACGTTATTTTTGGTAAGGGATGTGCCGGTGTTGTTCTCGGTAATCTTCCGGTAATATATGCCGGAGTAGTGTTTTTGAGCCGAGATAGTATTTAATGTCAGATATTCCTGGATAATCTGGTCATCAATCTTAACCTGTTTCTCATAATCAGAATCATCCTTGAGACAAGATGTAAACAGTACAGGGCTGATTAGCAGTATTGCCACTGCATACAATAAATTGAATGAAATTTTAGCTTTGTTCATAATTCAGTAAATTTTATACACTATACGTTTGCCGCATCTGAAATGCTACTGTTAGTGGCACTGATTTTTCTAATTTGCAGTATTATAGGTAGGTATATAATGTTAGAATTGAGTGTCTTGCATGGGGGATAATCTTAATGAGTAAGTAGTGAGTTATATAGAAAAATCAGTGCCACTAAATTCCTATATTTGTTAAAACAATACTCATTATGCAAGACTTGGTTTTTACAATTTCACTTTATCTGGGGATAGTGGGATTCGTGTTATTCTCTGTCTCCTTTCTGACAGGTTTAAGAGTCATAAAATTTAATGTCAAGTACAGAGTTCATCGGCGTGTGGGAATCATAGGCTTCGCAGCAATGTTTATCCACGGGCTGGTTATGTCATATCAATACTTCTTTTCGTAGAGATTCAAAAATCTCTGCCAGAAAACCTGTTTGTTATCTCTTTCATTGTGCAAATTTCATCAATTGCATAAAACCTTTGGTTGGTGTTTGCCTTATCAAGCCCGCCAAGAGCCTCTGCATACTCTCCAAGTTTTATATAATTGAAATTCTTTAATGGAAAATTTGCAGGTAGGATCTCTCTGCCGGAATACCAGGCGATTTTTAGCCCCTTCTGAAGAGAGCGGGAAAAGCCGGCAAGCCGGGCAATCTCTTCCGGATCGCTGTCTCCTCCCATAAAACAGAGGCATGTTATGCTAGCCCCGTACTTTTTAATAAGTGATTCTATAACCTCTTCATTCAAGGGTTCTCCGATATCTTCTCTAAGATGTGTGCTGTGGCAGCCCGGACAACTATATGGACAACAGGTTATGTTTATCGCCAAGGTTATTTCGTCGGGAACTTCTTGGAAAACAATGTCATAATTGAAGTATTTTAGCATAGCTTCACTAAATAGCTTTAGAAATTTTAATATCTTGAGAGCCCTCCTTTACCTTATCTGGTTGTTTGAATAGTGCCTTCTAGCCGCTTCACGCTGTCTTGCGACTGAAAAATTGCTCACCCTCTTCATATAACCAATGACTCTGGTTAGGTAGTCAATGTCGTTGCTTTTGCACACAGGACACTCTTTGAGATATCTTTTATCTATATGACCGCACTTATTACATACTGTGTTGGGAATGTTAAAGGTCAGGTAATTGCACCCCTCTGTTGCTGCAACCTTCAATAAGTGACGGTATTGATTCGCTGTCAGATGTTCTTCAAGATTCAGGTGAAGAGCTGAGCCCCCTGTAAGGTGTTCAATATACTCTCTCCCGTGCATGCGAATTTTATCAAGGATATTTATTGTTTCATCCTCAACAATATAGAAGTAACTGTTATAACACTCCCTCGGTACCTTGAATCCGGCCTCCCTATCCCATTTGGCATGCTTTACGCCAACATTCTCGGCAGGAATCATCTCGCAATTAAATATTGTATCTTTGCTACGGTACTTTTTGTTGTATCTTTCAATCAAACCCAGTACCTCCTTTACAAATGAGGAGTACTCCTTGTTGTCACGTATCTCTAATCCGAGAAACTCTGCTGCCTCAACCAATCCGTTAACGCCAATCGTAAGATATTGTCTGCCAAGATTAATATACCCTGCATCGAAAAGTGGAAGCATCCCCTTCTTTTGAAGATCTTTAAGATTTTCGTCGTAGGCAAGTTGTACTTTATGTACGAGGTCAACAACCTCTTCAAGGAATGTCATATAATGACCGCCTGATGCGGATGCGTGCTGTATGCAGCGGTTGAGGTTTATTGTAAGTACACTCTTTGAACCTGTTGAGACCCCTCCGGCACCGAGAGTGTAGCTGAATCCGTTGTCCTGAATCTCGTTCCTCAGCCTGCAGCAGCTGCTAAGAGAGTCAGCGTTGTCACTCATATATGTAAAAAAGGAGTGCCCTTCGGAATACATCGATGCTGTGAAATTGCCATATTCCACATCTTTAACATCTCCTTCACATGTCAGGAGAGCCATGGTCTCGACAGGAAACGTCAGGACAGTCCTGGTACGCTCTTTATTGAACCATTTCATAAATCTCTTTTGAAGCCAGCTCAGGGATTCCCAATCGGGCTTACTTCCGTCCGGAAAAACAAATTCCCCGAAAAGGCTCTCAAAGTAGTAGCGGTCGTAATATGAGATATTCCAGAACACAGCCTGAAAATTTCTGGCTCCTGTAGGCTGGTTGATCGAGTAGACAATCTGTTCGAAACAGTCGGTTATTATTTTGTCTATACTTCTGTGTTTCGAAGAGAGGTCGACAATATCGTCCGCCCTTTTATAGTACTCCTTCCCGTATTCAAGGGAAATGAAATAGTTCATATACATCAAAAATTCGGGAGTTGCACAGGCTCCGCTCAGCATGCTGGAAACGATGAAAACTAGATTGACAAAACCGCCGCAGAAGGATTTGAGATTTGTAGGTGGTTTGGAATTGCCACCTATAGAGAGTGTACCGCCTAGCAACCACGGGTACATGGTTATGCTTGCGCAATAATTTGCCAGACTGGTCTCGTCGTTCTTATAAATAAAATGGTTTGTGAGCAAGTCTACATATTTGTCAGATATCTCCTTCCCGTACATCTCTTTCAGCCTGTCTGTCAACAGCCGACGGTTAAGCCTTATGAAACCGGATTTCGGGAGCTCACCTGCAAGAGTCGCAATATTCTTTCTCTCGACATTTGCATTTGCGTCATACTTGCTTCCGCTGGCAGGATTCTCTGCTGCACAGTAGTTTATAAGAAACTGCAGCCTGTCACGGGTCTCTCTGTCCTCCAGATGTTTCTGCCTGTATAGCATATAAGATTTTGCAACCGAAAAATATCTCTCGGCCATAAGGGATCTCTCCACTTGATTCTGGATATCTTCCACATTCATACCGCTTGAGATATTTACCCTTGCAAGTATAGATGTGAGGTCATCCTCCGTAGCAAAACTTCCCACAGAGAGAAATGCCTTGCGAATAGCATTTTTAATTTTTTCAATTGAGAAAGGTTCGGTTTTGCCCTCTCTCTTAACAATGGTTAATCCGTCACTGTTCATGTTCCTGTATTTAAGGGTTATAAAACAGCAGCCGGGATGATGGGAAGAGAAGAAACTACAGGGTTATTGTAGAATTCATTATCTGCCGCCTTTCACCCGAAGGCCACAAAAAACATGTATCGGCAGGTCTTCTGACTTGTTCCGGTATGTACGCCTTCCCGACGAAATTTGTCAGTGGCAAAAGAGTACAAACCTTCATGAAACTTACAGCTACGAGGATAGTCCCGGATTTTCACCGGGTTCCCTTTTAATCATATTACAACTTGCGTTGTTTGAATGAACCTGATACGAAACAAAGGTAATGTTTAGGGATAGAACTCACCCATGAACAGCCGAATTCTTTTGAACGACTTATTAACAAAATTAATTCTGTGGCACTGATTTTTCTAATCAGCAGTATTACAGGAAGATAAATATTGTTGCAATAGAGATCCTTTTATGATGTTTGCTCTAATGAATTGGTGGTGAGATTTATAGAAAAATCAGTGCCACTAATTGAACTTTTCTAATATTACCCGGGCAAAAGGGCATTTTGGAATTATAGTAAGATTATTTTCACGTGCATATTTTGCACACTCTGCCACCAGAATCTTGCCCAGACCTTTTCCTTTGGCCTCAATGCTAACCTCAGTATGGTCGATCACCATGACATTCCCCTCCTTTAAGGTATAGGTAATTTCTGCTATGGAAGAGCCGTACTCAACGTAGTAGAATCTTCCACCTGTGGTGCTTTTATCATGAAATATATTTGTTGCCTCCATCTAACCTCGTGTTTTTAACAGGATTAACTACATAAAGACAAATATTGACAAATAAAGTTTACTTTTTTATGAATTTATTCTATATTTGTATAAATTATAAAATTGTAATAATTACAATTGTGGGGTTCAAATATTCGGACGAGGCTGTTGAGAGGCTAAAATCCAAAAGCATCAAGCCATCCATGCAAAGAGTGGCAATAATGGATTATCTAATCATGAACAGGACACACCCGTCAGTGGATGATGTTTATAGAGGCCTTGCCTCAACTATCCCAACACTCTCTAAAACTACTGTTTATAACACACTTAAGCTTTTCTCAGAAAAAGGAGCAGCTTTGATGCTCACAATTGACGAGAGCCGCGTGAATTTTGACGGAGATACCTCTCCACATACACACTTTTTATGTAAGGGATGCAGTAAGATTTACGATCTTCAAATGTCTGCATCTATAAAGGAAGTTGTGGGTATGTCAATAGCCGGACACCAGATATCGGAGATACACTATTATTACAAAGGGGTATGTAAGGCATGCCTTGAAGGATGAAAACGTTAAACCAATAATATATATTGAAATGAAGAAAAAATTCAGATGTACTGTATGTGGTCACATTCATGAGGGTGACTCAGCTCCGGAAAGATGTCCTTTATGTAAGGCTCCGGCAAGCAAGTTTGTAGAAGTAGTAGAAAGCCAGGATGCTTTGGTGTTTGCAGACGAGCATGTTATCGGAGTTGCAAAGGGTTGTGATGAGGAGATGATTAAAGATCTGAACAACCACTTTATGGGCGAATGTACCGAAGTGGGTATGTATCTGGCTATGAGTCGTCAGGCAGACAGAGAGGGTTATCCTGAGATTGCAGAGGCTTTCAAGAGGTATGCATGGGAAGAGGCTGAGCACGCTTCAAGATTTGCCGAACTGTTAGGTGATGTTGTGTGGGATACAAAGACCAATCTTCAGAAACGCAAAGATGCCGAACAGGGAGCATGTGAGGACAAGAAGAGAATCGCAACAAGGGCAAAACAACTGAACCTTGACGCCATTCATGACACAGTACACGAGATGTGCAAGGATGAGGCCCGCCACGGCAAAGGTTTTGAAGGATTGTATAACCGTTACTTCAAGAAATAAAACAAAGGCATCATTCAAGTTAATTTGTTCAAAAAGAGGCAGGCTAAATACCTGCCTTTTTTCATGTTCTGTTCAAATTGGCATTAGAGCTATTTTACACATTTTAAAATAATAATTGTAAAAATAATAGCATGTGGCATATATGTTGATAATCAGAAAAATGAAAAATCTCAATCATGAAAAACATCTTATTATCAGCCATTTGCCTTCTTGCGCTTTTGCCGACAAATCTGCATGCTCAAAAGACAGATAGTCAAAAAATTACGCTTACCGGAATAGTTGTTGACTCTGTATCCGGCAAGAGTATAGAGTATCCGACAGTTGCATTATTTACGGATTCCCTGAAACTAATCAAGGCAGTGGCGGGAGGAGCTGATGGTAAATTTGCCATTGAGGCTCCGTGTGCAGGTAAGTATGTTTTATCGGCATCAATGATAGGATATACAAATTCAAATGATAAAATATCTCTTGATGGTTCTGCAAAACGTAAAGATATAGGCACTATATCTATTGCAGAGGGGTTGCAGATTGCAGAGGTTACTGTTGTCGGGGTAACCCCTTTGATAAAAAATGAGCCCGATAAATTGACATACAACCTTGAAACAGACCCTCAAACCGCCTCAAGTTCTGTGATTGATATTCTAAGGAAGGTCCCGATGTTGAGTGTTGATGGCGAAGATGCTGTCCGGGTTAACGGAGAAACAAATTTTAAAGTCTTAGTAAACGGTAAATCCTCAGGAATGTTGGTTAAAAATTTCAAGCAGGCAATAAAAGCTATGCCTGCGAGTGCTATAAAATCCATTGAGGTGATAACCAATCCGCCCGCCAAATATGATGCCGAAGGGATAGGGGGGATTATCAATATTATTACAAATAAGAAAACTACCAACGGATATAGCGGAAGCGTCAATGCGGCTGTGAACACATTAGGCGGTTACAACAGTGGAGGATATATTTCTGCACAGAACGGCAAGCTTACTATGACAGCTAATTTGTATAACGGAAAGGAGGTTTCTCAAAAGAGTCTTACTAAATCAGAGTCGGAAAATTTCATGAGTGACAATTATCATTATACATCTACTAGCGGGACGTACAAATCAAATAGTGATTTTACAAATCTGAGCCTGGAAGCCAGCTATGAGATTGATTCTCTTAACCTGCTCACGTTGTCTGGATGGGGATATCTGGGTTCTTCTGCAAGCAAAGGTTCTAATATATATAAAGCATTTAATAAAGAAAGGGTAAAAACCAGGATGTATGAGAACATATCCTCATCCGAATATGGTTACGGACAAGGCTCCGGAAGTTTTTCTTACCAACGTAGCTATAAAAAGCCGGAAAAGAATCTTACACTGAGTTACTCAATAGACTTTAGTCCGATGCGAATAAATATTGATAATACAATTGATCCGATAATGGATTATACCGGGTTTTCGCAAAGATCTGACAATGATGCAACAGGGACCGAACATACGGCCCAGATTGATTACTATAATCCTATAAATAAGAAACATAATATTGAGACAGGAGTTAAGTATATTTTAAGACAAAATATCTCAGACACTCATACTCAGCGATATGACGAGCAGACAGGGAGTTGGTACGATGACATGACAAGAGTCAATGACCTTGACTACAATCAACACATCGGGAGCCTTTATGGGGGGTATTCTTATAAGCATAAGTCATACACGGCTAAAGCAGGTTTCCGTATGGAGTACACATATAATGACGGTTTATCCAAAAGCGCTGATGGGAATATACACTTTGATAACAGGCAGTTTGATGTTGTGCCGTATATAAATTTGTCATATATGCTGAATAAGGGGAGAATTCTCTCTTTTGCCTACACTCAGAGATTAAGCCGACCGGGTATATGGTATCTGAATCCATATGTTAATGATTCAGACCCGATGGATATATCATATGGAAATCCTAATTTGGAATCAGTTAAAAGAAATTCTTTCAGTTTAGGTTATAGGAGATCTTCTCAGAATTGGAATATCGGCCTGGGTCTTGGAGGTGATTTTACAAGAAACAATATTGAGAGTGTAAGTGAAGTAGACGTTAATGGTGTTAGGAATACGACATATAAAAATATAGGGGTTGGCAGTGTTTACAGGTTTAGTGCCAACTATTCCTATCGTCAAGGGGAAAAACTTAATCTTTATGTAAGCGGAGCTGTCTCTTATGCAACGGTATCATCGGAGCAGCTAGGCCTGGACAATAGCGGTTTTAATATAAACGGAAGAGTCGGAGGTAGTATAGCTCTGTGGAAAAAGGGAACATTCAACTTCAATGCTTATCTTTTTGGCGGGAATGTCTCTCTCCAGTATAAACAGCCGTTGTACGGCTCGACTTCGATTGGCATTAGTCAAAGATTTCTTAAGGACAAGCTGACATTTGCCATATATCTGCAAGAACCTTTCTCTAAAACAAAAGTGTATAAATATGATTTTAATGACACAACATTCAAGATGCACTCGGAGAACATCAATTATATAAGGTCTGCAAGTTTCAGTATATACTGGCGGTTTGGAAAATTCAACGCCTATGTCAAAAAAGCCCGAAAGCAGGCTAATGATGATAAAATGAACGGCAGCGAAAGCGGAGGTGGAATTAAACCTTAGAACACCTTTTCAAATTTACAAACAAAGCTCCAAAACCGGATATACCGGTTCGCTGAAGTTGTATTTTCTGTAAAGTCTCTCTCCATCTTTGCTTGTATGGAGGGAGATTTTGCTTATTCCCCTGGTGCGGGCCTCTTCAATCAGATGCTCAAGAATCATTGCGGATATTCCCTTCCGTCTTGCCTGAGGAATGGTGTACATGTTCAGAATGTCACCCTCAAGGTATGAGGATTTGTTGAAATCCCCCGGTATGGATTTAATCACCATTGCTCCAAAGCTCACTATTGTATTGTCCTGAAGGGCCATCAAAGCAAAACACCGACCTTCAGCCATAGCCTCTTTAAAATATGTGTTGAGCTCTGATTTCAGCCTCTCCTTATACTCGGCAGGTCTGTCACCCTGAAGTTCTGTTAAATAGGCCAGCCGGTAAGTTGTGAGTATTTCAACTTCACTCTCTCCGATTGTCCGGATTTCTATATTTTTTTCGAGATTTTCCATTTCTAAGAATTTTTTATAAAGATAGATTTTTTACCGAGAGAGTATCAATTACACTCTCTTTATACTTTCTTGAGACTTCAAGAGAGGTGAGGAGGTTTTAGAGTAGTCTTGATTCCGGTTGTGTATGGCAGTTCTATCTATCTGCTGTCACTTATCTTAAGAATTATTCAAAAACCCAGAATTTAGCGTAGAAATTAACAATAGAAATCCGCCCCGACAATTCTTTCAAAAGAATAGCGTCGGGGCGGATTTAATATTAAACAGAGGTGTTTACAACTCTACCTCGTCACTATCTACAGCTACATGTTTTCCTCCATGATAGTTGTATAGCCCTACAAGAAGCTTCTGTTTGTTGGTTTTTGCAGGGGTGATAACCACAAAATCCATCTTCAGGTTGTCCTGATCTATGGCTGCATTCTTGTCACGTGTCTTCTGGTCTTCCCATGTGCCTGAATTGACATATATGCATTTTTCTCCCTTAGGGTTGGTGTATGATGCAATCAACGGTTCGTGGCTATGCCCGAAGACAACTATGCGGACACTTGAATTCGGATTCTGGAAGTATTGTCTGTTGGCCTGGCCGTCGAGAAAATTATGGTCAAGACTACCCGGGATTGCTTCATTTATATTTGTCATTACAGGGACGTTATTGTAAACTTGCCTTGCGTTCCAATTAGCCTGAGTGAATATGTCGTTGTAGAGTTTTATCTGTATGCTTCCGTCTATTGTACTGTTTTGAGGCAGAATGTCTTTAATAGCGTATGTCTTTGTGAAATTGCCAACTTTTGTGACAATTATCGGGTCATTGAAATTGTCCTTTATGAAGATGACATCTTCAATTACCTTTTTCCATGTTTGATAATAGACAAACTTGCTAAATTGCTCAGGATTGCCGGGGTCATTTAGTGTGGTGACCGGTACTTTGGTAGAGGCCTCCTTGGTGGTCGGATCTGTAAATGAATTGGCTGCTATGCGTGCGAAGAAGTAGCCCGGAGCAAAAATTGCTCCCGGAGCCTCAGTCTCATTGGCTCCTTTGGTAATAGAGCAGAAGAAATCGTATCTGTGACCATGTTCGATGGCTATTTGTGAATAACCATCCGGATGGTAGGTTCCTACAGGATACTTCTCGCCGGCATCACGGGCCTGGTTTACGCCTGGCATTGCTATATCAACATTAGCCGGAGTGAATCCCATGTCGTGATTACCGGGGATATAGGTTACCTTTATCTTTCCATCCTTTATTATACCTTTAATCACATTAAAAACGCCCTTATTGGCCGTAACGGTCTTCCTTACAAAGTCAGCCTGAGTGCTGCCGCCGTATGTGTCTGTGCGTGAGGGAATATACCACTCATCCAGCATATCACCGCCAATGACAAGTTCCTTAACTGTTTCAGAGGAACGAACTTCATTGAGGAATTGCTCTAGTCTTTTTATATGCTTCAAATTTTCCGAATACGATAAATCGTTGCCTATATGTAAATCACTTATGACAACAATTTTTTCCCGTTCATTGCCAACCTCTTCGGTTACCGTGTCAAAAGGATTCGGCAATCCATTATTGTCGTCCGATTTGCATGAAGCCAAAGTTATGGCTGATGCAACAAATAATAACATCAAATTCATTTTTTTCATCATTTAAAGTGTATGTGTATGTTCCTCAATATTTAAACAAAATTAGCCCTTTTTTTATGATTCATTGTCTCACATTTACAATATGCCTGTATCAAAACTACAAATTTTGAAGTTTTACTTGTCCGTATTGGCTTTTTCCCTTATTCGCAGTAAATTTGATTCTTGTTATGCAAAGTCTATATCTGGCCACCACATTAGCTGCTGCGGTTGCATGCCTGCTTACGTCTCTGCTGGTATTTGCCCGCAGGAAGAGCGGTGAGCGCTCTAGGATAATCCTTGCCTGCATAATCATGTTTTCTGTGGTTAGCTATATAACACGATTTTACTCTCTGAGCAATGGCGTTGAGCCGGGACAAGTTGTTTCGGTTCCTATTTTACTGGTTGCCATATTTATGGTGATTTCGTACATAATGTATCCTATTGAAGTCGTATCACCTGGTTATCTCAATTTCAGGCGCATATTGATACTGTATAGTC
Source organism: Bacteroidales bacterium CF (assembly GCA_000473305.1). GTDB lineage: Bacteria > Bacteroidota > Bacteroidia > Bacteroidales > UBA932 > Bact-08. The sequence continues at coordinate 330,462 of CP006772.1, forward strand.
CCTGGCTCGCACTTGTTGGTATATACCTCATAAGCAGGCGAATAGGGGTTTGTTATCCGCCATACCTCTCATTGTTTCATATGTTACCAGAGATAACAAAGTTTCATGTTTGGTTCCGCCTGCTGCTTGCCGTGTTGATTTTTGCCCCGGTACTGTTTGTATATATTATTCCATACACCAGACGTTACAATAATGCAGACAAAAGGTGGATGTACAAGTACACACTCGTCCTGATGATAAACACGGTCGCCTATATGTTTCTGCTTGTAAGCGATTTGCTGGCATATAAGATTGCATATTATTACATCAGCGCAGGATGTAGTATTTATATTGCATATATGGAGTTATTCGAAAGGCTTATTGAGGTACGAAAGGAACCCGGGATAATGAATCCTGAGGTTTGTATTCAAAAAGTTGATGATTCTGAAGAATCTTTTGCAAAAAAGAATCAACTGGGCGAAAGGATTATTCTGTACATGAACCGGACACAAGACTACAGAGATCCGGACATATCTTTGAATAAACTGGCTTCATCGCTCTGCACGAACCGTACAACACTCTCAAAGGCCTTACACAATCTGGGGTACACGAATTTCAACGTCTACATAAACACTTTACGCATAGAAGATTTTATCCGTCGAATAAGGAGCAAGGAGTCAGACAATTATCAGGATGCTTTTTATAATGCCGGATTCCGTTCCCGGTCCACGGCACTTCGTAACTTTAAACAGTATACGGGTAAGACTCCTTCCGAATATTTTGAATAATTGATAAGCACTCAGCTAAGAACCGCTTGCTACTCTTGCTGAAATAAAGCCGGGCTCTACAGCACGGAAACATTTTTTATCATATAACCAGTTGCTTACATCCAAGGCATTCCCTTTCGAATCTTTTGTACATAAAACAATATACATAATGAAAACATTACTTGTTATAGGGTATTGGCCAAGTATTATTGCATTGCACTCTTTTGCGAACTTTTCAAGAAGAAATAACTCACTGTAACCGTTGAAATGGACATAAACCAGGTTTGTCAGGGGGAATTCCCATCCGTTATCAGAGTAATAAGGTGAAGCATAAATCACCTCAGGAATCAAAAGTGCCGTCTTGTGATTTATATTTACATCTGCCCATTCACAATCAGAGAAAATCTTTGAGGCACCTTCGTTAAAATTCATCGGGCTGATAGTATACGGATGCATATTGGAAGAGTCTAAAACAACCCCTCTTTTTTTGAGAGATGATATCAGAGATTGCTTGTCAGAGACACGAAAGATAATAAACGACCTGGTTTCTACCTGTTTTAAAAATATTTTTTTTCCTTGATACCAGTAATAATCGGTTGACCCTATAGTTTTAGTGATGCTATTGTCGTCACCATCATTGTTGGTCAGGATAATCTCCTTGTTGCACGATACGCTGAGTGTTGTTAGCATAAACAGAACAGCGAATAATTTCAAGATTCTTTTCATGTCTAAATTCTTTAAATTCAAGGATTAATGGATATAAATTTAAATATTGAATAATAAAATAGCAAACAAATTTTAAAATATTTTTGGTCTCAATAGCTGAAACCGGCTATAGCATTATGATAAACGCAACCATCAATGACGTCTCCCGCCTTCAACACATATAAAATTTATTCTATCAATGCAACGATTTGACTATGAGAAGCATCTTATAATAAATTTAAAATAAAACTGACGACATGAGAGTAAAATATTTGCTTTTAGGAATAATGGCACTAGGGCTGTTATCATGTGAAAAATTCGACGAAGATGATTTTGATACTGATATACCTCCGTTTGTGGTGAGTCTTAATGTTGTTGATGCGAAAGGTGTTGATATTCTCAATCCTGAAAACAGCAATTCAATTACATTAAGTGGAATCAGAGCTTTGTATAATGGTGTTGAATATGAGTGCAATAAAGACACGTTGTCGGTTAGGACAAAAATTTGTAGTTCACAATTTTATGGTTTGAGAGCGATTAAGAACAATAAAAATGGCTCATATTATTTGCTATTTGGAGAGTTAGACGGAATAGGAAGCTACTCAAATGAGGAGGTGACAATTTCCTGGGGAGACGGAACCTATGACAAAATAAAATTCAACAGAAAGTTAAAGTGGAATTCTAGAAAAGGTTATCATAATATCCAGCAAGAGTGGTTTCTGAATGGGACTAAAGTACCGACGAATAATTATATGAAAGTTGTTAAGTAATCAGCGACAAACTAGTTACATTATTCAAACCACACATCCGATAATTAAGGTCTTGGTTAATTTAACCCAGAAAGGGAGTTGTGCGTGTTATAACTTTTTCGCCAACTCATTGTAAAATTTGATTATTTCCGGACAAACGGGCGACAATTCCCATAAGCTCTATTTGTGATATCACTAAAATCGTTAAATGAGAATTGGTTTTACCCATAGTTAATATATTGCACAAAATGAGAAAGATATGAAAAATATCTGCTCTTCAGTCTTAGAAAAGTGGAAGATAATTATGCAAACTTAATGTGCGTACTATAGCAAAAATGAAGTAATTTATATGTGCGTACTATTGTAAATATGGATACATTAATACTTGCGTACTATAAAAATCTTGTTATCTTTGTGCTGTCTTAAATAGTTTATATTATGGTTTTTAAACGTAAGATATATTATAAGATTCTAGATTGGAAAGAGAGATCTAAAGGTCATAAGGCTCTCTTGATAGAAGGTGCGAGACGTATTGGTAAGTCAACTATTGTGGAAGAGTTTGCCAAGAATGAGTACAAGAGTTATATCCTGATTGATTTTAATAAGGCCGGTCAGACCGTCAAGTCAGCTTTTGAGAATTACATGGATGATCTCGATACTTTATTTATGCTGCTTTCAGCAGAGTATAATATGAAGTTGCACAATAGGGAGTCTGTACTCATTCTTGATGAAATCCAGTCATTCCCAATAGCGCGTCAGGCGGTGAAATATCTCGTGGCCGATGGAAGATATGATTATATTGAGACAGGTTCGCTTATTTCTATCAAAGAGAATATAAAGGATATTTCAATTCCATCAGAGGAGAGGAGCATAAAAATGTATCCAATGGATTTTGAGGAGTTTGCTTGGGCGATGGGCGAAACACAAATGATTGAGTATGTCAAGAGTTGTTTTGCAGGAAAGAAACCCTTGGAACAGGGCCTCCATGCAAAAGCCATGTTGCTTTTTCGTCAATATATGATTGTTGGAGGTATGCCTAAACCATTAGCAATTTATATCGAGAGTGAAAGAGATTTCCGTAAGGTAGATGAAGAGAAACGTGATATTCTTGCTCTTTATCGAAATGATATCAGAAAGATTAAAGCCAAGTATAAAACTAAAGTTTTGGCTATCTATGACCAAATTCCGGGTTTCTTGTCTAAATCTGAGAAACGTGTTGTTATGAGTAAGATAGAGAAAGGAGCTACCTTTCCTAAATATCACGATACATTCTTCTGGCTATCCGATTCAATGATAGTAAACGAATGCTTCAACTGTTCGGATCCAAATGTCGGTCTTTCTCTAAACGAAGATAGAACCTATATAAAATGCTATATGAATGACACCGGCTTGCTTATAAGTCACACCTTTGATGAGAATGAAATTTCTGATAGTAAGTTGTATAAAGATTTGTTGAGCAGTAAATTGTCTGTAAATGAGGGGATGTTTTATGAGAATATAGTGGCTCAAATGTTAACTGCAGCTGGTCATAAGCTATACTTTTACAATCATTATAACCAAGATAAAAAGCGTAACGACGTAGAGATAGATTTCATTCTCAGCAATGACAGTAAGCTTAAATATAAAATTTACCCAATAGAGGTAAAATCGACAGAAAAATACACAACCACTTCGCTTAAAACATTTAAGGGAAAATTCACTAAAAGAATAGGTGGTTCCTATGTTATTCACCCTAAAAATCTTAAGGTAGAAGATGATGTAACATACATACCGGCATATATGACATTCTGCTTGTAACGATAGAACAATAAAAAACTGCCTGTTGTATATGCAATCTTATCTGATCATAACTCTTAAAGCGCCCTGAAAACCATATGTGTTGAAGGGTGCATCTTCATATGTGAATTCGGGAAATTTTTTATTCAGGATTTTTATGAGTTCTGACCTCAGCGTTCCTGTCCCGCTGCCGTGTACAAAATCAATTTTGCACCCCTTCTCTAATCTGTGTGCCTGCAATGTGCGTTCAAACACATCCAGCTGATAAATCAAAGAATCGGCCGGAGCAAAGCTGCGGTATGCCCGGGCAATCTTTTCAATATGCAGGTCAACTGTTAGGGTTTGAGTTTTCACAGTGCAAACTTAAGAATTTCTCCTGCACTTACCCAACTTCACATTGTACTTGTTAAATGATTTACTCTCCTGCGTCTAGTGGTCAAGACAAAATTGAAATTTATACAAAATATTTAGAATTATGCACATAAAACATTATGCTTGTATAGCATAATAGTATTAAAAGTTAAATTTGTTGACAGGATTGGATTTCCCAACGACAATCGGAGGGACGGACATTCAGGAGGCCGGCAAAAACATAAACTATAATGAAAAAATATTTACTATCTGTTCTACTATCTGCGATGCTTATTTTCCCTTACGAAGCATCAGCTCAGAATAACGCATTTTCCATTTCTAATGGGGAATTCATACAAAATGGAGTGCCTGTCAAGATTCATTCCGGAGAGATTCACTACAGCCGTGTTCCGAAAGATTATTGGCGGCATCGCTTCCGGATGATGAGAGCTCTTGGACTTAATGCCGTGACTACATACGTCTTTTGGAACTATCACGAAACTGCCCCCGGTGTCTGGGATTTCGAAACAGGCAATAAAGATCTTGCTCAATATATACGGACTGCTTCAGAGGAGGGTCTTTACGTAATCCTGCGACCCGGGCCATATGTGTGTGCAGAATGGGAATTTGGAGGATACCCGTGGTGGCTGCAGAACAACCCTGATCTGGCCGTACGTACCAACAACAAACCTTTTCTGGATTCGTGCAGAACCTATCTTGAGCATCTTTATACTGAGGTCGACGGCCTGTTCGCCAACCAAGGCGGTCCTATCATTATGATCCAGGCAGAGAACGAGTTTGGCTCTTATGTGGCCCAGCAGAAGGATATACCGGAAGAGGAACACATGGCGTACAAGATGGCTGTCTATAAACTCCTCAAGGAGGTAGGCTTCCCTGAACCCTTTTTTACCTCAGATGGAAGCTGGCTTTTCAATGAGGGCTCCATTCCCGGCGCCCTCCCAACAGCTAATGGTGAAGATAACATAGAAACCCTCAAAAGTGTTGTCAACCGATATAACGGGAACAAAGGCCCCTATATGGTTGCGGAATTCTATCCCGGATGGCTCGACCACTGGGGGGAGCCGTTTATTAGGGTAAATGGCGGGGATATTGCAAAACAGACTGAGTCCTTCCTTAAGGCTGGTGTCAATTTCAACTTTTACATGGTTCATGGAGGTACCAATTTCGGCTTTACCTCCGGTGCCAATTATACTAAGGAGATAGATCTGCAGCCAGATATCACCAGTTACGATTATGACGCTCCCATTACTGAGGCAGGTTGGACCACACCAAAATACGATACAATAAGGAGGGTTATGCAGATGTATTCTCAGCAGATTCTGCCTGCTATACCGGAAAGGATACCGGTGATAAAATTCAATGCCTTGCCAATAAATGCCCGCATGGATGTGTTGAACCGGGTAAAAAAACAGAAGCCGGTATTGAATGACCAACCTATGACTTTCGAACAGTTGGAGCAGGGGCATGGCTATGTGCTGTACAGGAAGTCCTTCAAAGAGGGTGTGTCCGGAACATTGAAGGTGAAAGGGTTGCGTGACTATGCTGGGGTTTATATTAACGGCATAAAGGCAGGTGTACTTAACAGGTGTATCAATAAGTATGAGATAAACGTGGCCATTCCTGAAAATGGTATCCTGGAGTTATTGGTGGAAAACATGGGACGTATTAACTATGGAGCTGAAATCGTTCATAACACTAAGGGGATCATCTCTCCGGTTATGCTTAATGATTTAGAACTGTCCGGTAACTGGGAGATGTACAAGATGCCGATGGATGAGGTTCCTGTGGTCAAAGGCAGGAAAGTGACTGTCGGGCGCCCGGGTTTTTATGAATCAATATTCGATCTGGACCAGGTTGCAGATACGTTTCTTGATATGTCCGGATGGGGAAAGGGTATTGTCTTTATAAACGGGCATAATCTGGGACGTTATTGGAGTATCGGGCCTCAACAGACGCTTTATGTACCGGGGTGCTGGCTTAAGAAAGGCAAAAACCGGATTGTCATATTCGAGCAACTCAACGACAAACCCCAGGATTGCATTCAATTTACAGATACCCCTGTTTTGGAAGTATTATAAAGCAATTTTTGCATAGAGAACAGAAAATTATTCTGTTTTCTATGCAGGATTTAATATGCTTGCGGAAGAAATTATACTATTGATCAATGATATTCCATATAAAGGTAAGTTGGTCATAGTCTCCTCCTTTCTATAGTCAGACATTGATGTCCTTAAAGATAATACGGGATGAAACTTATCTCTAAAACTCTTAAGCGATTTTGCTTTAAGATTTTCTTCGGCCTTTACCTCTATTGGTATGACTTTTCCATCTGCCTGAATAAGAAAATCAATTTCGGCAATCCCCTGTTCAGAGCTCCAGTAGTAAGTTTCAATTCCATCGGAACATTTTAATTGCTGAAGAACATATTGTTCAGTAAGGGCACCCTTATACTGACCAAAAATTGAGTTCCCTTCAATTATTGTTTTGGCAATCAGGAAAATATGAAATAAAATACAAAAAAACAAACGAAAAAATGTATAATATCACATTTATACAAACGTAAATTCGCTTGCTCTTTTAGAATCATCTAATGTCAAACCCTTTAGATACAAGCAAGATTATCCTTAAAGCAACTACTGCCGATGGCAGAGCGCTTAAAGATGACGAGATGTTGTTTAAGGTGAGAAGGACAAGGTAAGTCTTTATTCAGGACATTAAAAAAGCAGGTATCTCTACCTGCTTTTTTTCGTACCCGGAGCCGGGATCGAACCGGCACAGCCTTGCGGCCACTGGTGTTTGAGACCAGCGCGTCTACCGATTCCGCCATCCGGGCCTCTGTTTCAGACTGCTTTATTGAGCTGTCTGCTGTTTCGGTAAACAAGGGTGACAAAGGTAAGTAAAAATTTTAATCAGCCAAATAGTCATTCAGGGGTAATTTCATATACTCTTCTCTAGAACGGTATTACATACCCGACTGTAATGTCGTAATACGCTCCTGATTTGTATGTGTCGTCGAATTGTCTCAAGGAGAGATACAGGGTGCCTGATTTGCCGAATGACTTGCCAAAAGCCGCGCTGAATGAACTTGTTAGACCTGTGTATGTGTCGGAATTATCTTCGAGTGCGACTGACTGATGAGACCTGTTTATCTGGTAATGACATCTGTACGATGGGATAAAAAGCCATCCTTTTTCGGACCGATAAACGACATTTGTAACCAATCCGAGAGCACCGCCTGTGTATCCGTCGTAGTTTACGACAGCTGTTCCGTCCATGTACCTGTAATTTGTATAATCACTGTTGAAAAAGACCGGATTTGCCCCGATGTTGAGGTTGAGGTTCGGGAGTAACTCCATCTTCAGCAACCACCAGGTAAGGTGGACCTCAATATATCTGGATTTTGCCTTGTCATCCATCAGACCGATTTTGCCGCTGTCATAGCTTGTGTTGTATGTGCCCGCTTCAAGATCGATTTTTCCGCCCCAGGATGCCCCGATTCCGGCGGTAAAGGAGTTGAATCCATACCCTTTTTCTATGCCAGTGTTCATTCCGGCCCCGCTCTCTCCCTTATTAAGAAATGGTGTAATCTGTGCTGTAGCCTGGAGTGAGAGGCATATTAAGGCGATTGCCGTGAGTAACTTTTTCATGTCAAATGTTTTAGTCGTATAAATTTAAATAAATTCTTTCAGGAAATAATAAAAAACAAAAAATAAGGCACTTATGAGTAAAAATCACAAGTGCCTTAAATTTAGCTAATTGGAAAAATCTGTGCCACTAAAAATTAACAAGAATCGGTTTGCCAAGTCCTAATGCCTCAAGAGGTTTGAGCTGTGTTTTTGCATCACCCACAACCACATAAATAAGATCGGCAGGAACAAGGTTCTTAGCAATAATCTCTTTCGCACGCTCAACTGTCATATTTTTGATTTCATCCTCCTGTTTTTTCACATAGTCAAAAGGGAGATTGTATGTAGAGATTCTGGTCAGCATCCCGACAAGAGCATCAGGAGTCTCAAAAGCAGCAGCTTTCGAACGAAGCATCGAATTTTTGGTCTTCTCAAGCGTCGCTTCATTGAACTCATTGCCATAATTGCTTATCAGATCTTTGAAAATCCGGAGCGACTCTTTTGTAGCACTACCCTGAACGCTTGAATAAGCATAAAACTTGTTGTAATATTCATTCGCTGTGAAAGATGAGTAAGCACCATAAGTGAACCCTCTTTGCAGACGAAGGATATCAAACAACATCCCCTGTGAACCGGAACCAAGATTGTAATTTATAATAACGCACGGATAGTAATCGGGACTGCTGTAAGGTATACCTTTCTTGCTCACAACTATCATTGACTGAGGAGCTCCCGGCATGTCTACAAAATAGATCTGTCCTCTCCGGGCAGGAACTCCTGCCACAGGCTCAGGTACAGAAACCTCCCTGGCTTTCCATTTTTCTACCAGCGACGCAATGGCTTTTTCACAAGTAGCCTGATCGATTGCCCCGGCAATGTTGAAATTAGCTATGGAAGGAGAAACAAAGGAGTTGTAGAAACCTTTTATGTCATCCATTGTGATTGAATCGAGGCTGGCATCGTTGCCGAATGGCTGTTGTGCAAGTTTCGAACCCTCTCCGAAAAGTAGCCTGTCAGAGACTTCCGTTGCAATTTTGGACGGATTGACCGAATTTTGGCGTATCTCAGACTTGATTTCACTCTTAATCCTTGCAAGTTCTTTCTCGTCAAATCTTGGCCGTAGAATCATCTCCTCAGCCAAAGCCATCACTTTGGTGAAGTTCTTTGCAAGACACCAGACAGAGATGCTCATACCCTCTTTGTCCGAATATACACTGATGTTGGATCCAAGAAGCCCCATTGCACTCTCGAGTTCCTCAGGAGTCTTAAGAGCAGTTCCCTCGTTCATCAATGCGGCATTAAGGTATGAAAGTCCGGCTTTGTTTGCAGGGTCAAGCAGCATTCCTCCTTTCAGAGTTATGTTGACCTGAATCATAGGAAGCTCATTCTGAGTGATACCATACAAATTCATTCCATTGGCAAGCTTACTTGTCCAGACAGGAGGCACTGTGATGGAAGGAGAGTTTGAAAGATATGCGGGTTCGACTGAACGGTCAAATGAAGATGGTGTGCGGGCATAGTCATCATCAACTATCTTGCCGCCTTTGGATTTCATTTGCTGATCCTCAACCTTTTCCTGATCCTCAACCTTTTCCTGATTGACCTTGGCAGCAACTGATCCATTAAGTGCCAGACCGGCTTTTCCTTGAGGAACAATACTGAGTGCCATAAAAGGCTTTCCCTTGAAATACTTCTCATAGACAGACATGATATCCTCTTTTGTAACAGCCTGATATTTTTTTAAATCGTCATAAGCTGCATCCGGCTTCCCGGCAAACTCGTTGTCACGGGCCATCATCTGAGCTTTAACCAGAACTTCTCCCAATCTGCTGTAGAGGTACACCTCCTGCATTACCTTTAGTTTCTCTAGCTCCTGTTCGTCTACACCCTCTTTCTCGAAACGAGCGTAAGCCTCTTCGATAGCCGAGTATACATCATTCAGGTTAGTGCCCTCAAAAGCCCTTACATCTACCTGAGCAAAGCCGGCCACTTCAAGTGGTCCATTGTAGGCACCAACAGAAGGAGCAAGTTTCTTCTCCTCTACGATGACTTTGTATAGAGGAGCCTTCTTGCCTGTTGCAAAAAGTGTGGTAAAGTATCTGAGTGCGTAAGAATCCTTATTGTAAGCCTCAACTGTAGGGTAAGTGAGAGTTATTTGAGGCAAACGTGCGTAGGAGTCCTCCCAAACTAATTTCTTTGTCTCTTTGAGCACGGCAGGCTGAATGGCAGGCTTCTCAACATCGGCACCTCTCTTGATCTCTCCAAAATATTTCCGGATAAGCTCCTTTGCCTGTTTTACATCAAAGTCGCCGGCTAGTACCAGGGTTGCATTGTTTGGCACATAGTATTTTGCGTAAAACTCCTTGACATCGTCAATTGTCGCACTTTTCAAATCTGCGATATCTCCTATAGTAGTCCAACTGTATGGGTGGCCGGTAGGATACACCTCTGCGGCAGTTATTATACTGGAAAATCCATATGGTTTGCTGTCGTAGTTCTGTCGTTTTTCGTTGGAAACTACGTCTATTTCCCTTTCCAGCCCCCCTTGGGTGACAGTATTGATAAAGTAACCCATGCGGTCTGATTCCATCCAGAGGACTTTTTCAAGAGCGTCCCGGGGAACCACTTCATAATAATTTGTACCATCCGGGTTTGTAGATCCGTTAAAATTACCTCCCATCTTGGATATGTTCTGGAAAAAGGCATTCCTCGGGAGATTCTCAGAACGTTGGAACAGCATGTGTTCAAAGAAGTGGGCAAAACCGGTCTTTCCCGGTTTCTCTCTGCCTGATCCGACGTGATATTGAATTGCAAGAGCAACCAGTGGATCCGAGTGATCTTCGTGAAGGACAACCTTTAAGCCATTGTCCAGAGTATACTGTTCATATTTCAGCTCAACATTGGATACTTGCGTGGCGCATGACAGGGTCAGCAAAGCGGAGACAGCAAAAACTAAGTATTTAAAAAATTTAGACATAATTTGATGATTTTGAGATGTATATATTTTCAAAGTTAATAAATTTTTGATTTTTGAATAAATCATATACCTTTGTTCCGTTCATCAGAAAGGGAACCCCGTGAAAATCGAGGACAGTACCCGCTGCTGTAATGCTTACCCGTAAGGGTTATCTTCCGTAAGCCACTGCCAACAGGTGGGAAGGCGAGAGATATAAAAGCTAAGTCAGAAAACCTGCTTTTGGACAAAACATATTAATCGAACTTTCGGGAGATAGAGAACGATGCAAGTAAAATTTGTCCGTCTATTTTTTATTTATATTCTTTTAGCCTGCACTGTCGTATTCAGCGCAGCAGCTCAGAATATACGCACTAATCACACCAAGGTGATTCAGGATGACACGCTGAAAAGCCGCAAGCTTGACTCTATCAGGGTCAGGGGAACCAGGCAGGCGAGATCCCAGTCCAATTACAAGTTTTCGGTAGGAACAAATCTGATTAGATATAATGAAGAGAGCCTCTCTCCTATGAAGATGGCCTCGCTCTCTGATTTTATCCGTCAGGAGAGTGCCGCTTACATCAAGGAGTTCGGCAAGGGCATGAACGCCTATATCTCTGTAAGGGGATCCTCCTCATCTCATACCACCGTTGCATGGAACGGAATGAACCTTGCTGTTCCGACAATGGGGCAGACCGATTTTTCCCATATTCCACTCTACCTGTTCGACGGCATGGAGATGCATGTCGGAGGAAACTCCGCCCTGTATGGAGATGGTGCAATAGGAGGGAGTGTCAGGCTTACAACAGCTCCTAAATGGGAAAAGGGTGTTCACGGTGATGTTCTTTTGTCTGCCGGCAGTTTTGCCTCATATTTTACCGGAGGGACGCTGAGGTACTCCAATGGGAAGCTCGAATCGCGGACATCCTTGCTCTATTCGGAGGCGAAGAATGACTATAAGTTTATCAACAATACCATAATAGGAAAGCCGGAGGAGAGGCTGAACAATGCGGCCGGAAACAATGTGGGCTTGCTGCAGGAGTTGTTCAGAAAGCTCAGGGACTCTTCTGTAATCTCAGCCACAATTCTCTATATGGATTTTGACAAACAGATCCAGCCATCTGTCTCTCTCAACGACAAACCGGACTCTTACCGCTCTATATATGATGAAAATCTAAAGGTGAATCTGGGATATAACAGCCGGGAGGGAGAGTTGAGTTACGGAGCGCGCATCTCCTATGCATACGATAAACAATTATATGAGGACGATATTATTGCAGCAAATCGCATCTCACTCTCGGCTGATGCCGAACGTAAATTCAAAAACCTTACCATAAAATGCGGACTCTTTGCAGAGCGTACGATTCCGCAGGTAGATTCCTATGCTGACTCTGTGCGTGAGAACAGATATAACCTGTTTGTCCTGGCTCGTTATTCTCTGAAAAACAAGTTGTTGATTTCGGGAGGAGTAAGGTGTGCAGGGGCTACGGATATCTCTGTGCCTGTGATGACATCATTTGAGGCGAGGTATAATTTTTTCAACAGAAATAACAACTCTCTCTCTGTGAGAGGTGCGTTCTCCGGAAACAGCAAGATTCCATCCCTCAATGACCGCTATTGGGGTGGAGAGTACCTCTACCTGAAGAGCGAAAGCTCAAAAACGTTTGAAGGAGGCCTCGATTACAGTTGGTTCTCTGAAAGATATACTGTGGATTTTTTCGGGACTCTATACAAGAGTCGAGTTAATGACTGGATACGCTGGCTGCCGGCAGGCACAGTCTGGAGGCCCCAGAACATACCGCTTGTAATAACACAGGGGGCGGAGGCAGGTGTAAAGCTAAGTGGTAACTTCTCAAAGACAAAAGTCTCACTCAACTTCAGCCTGGCTTATACTGACATCAGGATGAAGGAGGGATTGAGAGCAGAAGACCCGGCAATAGGGGAGCAGCTTGCATATCAGCCAAAAATCTCATGGAGGTCAGGACTCCGTATGAGCAGGGCCGGTGCGGCATTTTATGTTAATCTGAGCTATACCGGAGAGAGAACCACTTTGGATATTTATGATATTTTGCCTTCGTACTTGCTTACAGATATTGGAGCATCTTGTGACCTTAAAATTTCGGGGGCCCATTTTACAGTCAATGGCGTAATAAAGAACATAACAGACGAGATGTATCAGAACGTGAAATTCTATGCTATGCCGGGAAGAAACTGTCAACTGTCAATTCAATATAAATTTTAGATATATTTATGAAAAACAATTTTTTTAAACTAATTCTAGTATCGGCAATTGCTCTATTGTCGGTATCATGTACAAAAGACAACGGTCCTGAAGGTAATGACAACAAGGGAAAAGTGCTGATTATAAACCAGGGCAACTTTACGGAGCAATCTTCAAGCATATCGCTTTATGATGAGAACACAAAACAGATACAAAACCGCTTTTATGAGGCTGCAAACGGAGTCTCGATAGGTGCCACCATAAATTCAGGCTATATTACTCCTTCAAGTGAGGCTGCTCTTGTCTGCAACTATCCTGACAAGGTGGTTTTCATCGACCCTGAGACAGGAAAGGACAAAGGCTATTCGATAACCGAGGGGCTGGTATCTCCAAGAAATATGGTTGCTTCAGATAGTTATATCTATATCACAAACTGGGACTCAGACCACACTGTTTTACCTTCAGGATTTTGGGAATACACAAAGTCTTATGTTTCAATATATTCAAACAGCAACATGACTCTTCAGAAGAAGGTGCTGGTAGGTTCAGATGCTGAGGGTCTGCTGCTTTATAAAGAAAAACTATATGTAGCTGTTAAGCAGGGTCTTAAAGTTTATGATATTGAAGGAAATAATATTGTCCTTAAAGCTACTGTTAAACCCTCGAATTTCACTAACGGTGCAAGACATATTGTAATAGACAGATATAATAAGCTATGGGTCTCTTTTCCGGGAGATGGCCTGATGAAGGTTAACCCTGCCGATAATCAGATCATCTCGACCCTGGATGTTCCTGTTGACGGTATGGATGGCTATATTACAACAGACAAGGAGGGTAACAATATCTATACATATTGCACAACTTTCGATGAAACATATAACCCTGATGAAGCAAACATTTATAAGGTCAATGTGGCCAACAACAGCTACGGCAAGCTTTTCACAGGAACATATTTCTATGGAGTCGGAGTGAGCCCTGTGACAGGAGATGTATTTACATCTGAGGTTAGCTTTACTTCAAACTCGGTATTGAAGGTAGTGGCATCATCTGATGGGACTATCATAAACTCAGCGACTGCCGGCATCGGTACTTGCCGCTACCTTTTCTTCTGATAACAATTTATTCCGGGAGGTGATATGTGATTGTCTTCACAATGTCCGGATGGAGACTGTTTGCAACAGGGCAAGTCTTGACAGATGTCTCGATGAATCTCATCTCCCTCTCGGTATAATCTTTTTTAGGCAGATAGATATCCAGTTTCAACTCTGCCACCCTTCTAGGGTTTGCTCCCATTATCTTTTCAGTTTCTATACGCATTCCGTCAATAGAGAATCCGTGTGCCTGGCCTGCTATTGCCATTATGGTCATCATGCAGGATGCCAGTGAGGCAGCAAACATATCTGTCGGTGAGAACATAGATCCTTTTCCGTTATTGTCTTCGGGAGCCTCTGTAATAATCTTGCTACCCGATTTAAGATGAATTGCCTCAGTCTGGAGGTTGCCGATGTAAGTGGTGCTGAACTTTGTCATAATATCTTTAATTAAATTACTTTATCTCTATACCTTTTAGTGTTGCGGATGAGCATGAAGTGACCCTTATTTTGACAAAATCACCGATTTTGTGTTCTCCTGCAGGGAATACACACATCTTATTCTGCTGATTTCTTCCGCATAGCTCTTTATCTGATTTTTTCGAAGGACCCTCGACCAATACCTCAAACTCTTTTCCCAGGTCTGCCTGATTGCTTATGAGGGACAACTCATTCTGAAGTGCAATTATCTCATTGAGCCTTCTGGTCTTGACCTCTGAGGGTACATCATCCGGATAGTGCCTTGCGGCTTTTGTGTTAGGTCTTTCTGAATACTGGAACATGAAGGCTGTGTAATACCCAACCTCCTTCATGATGGAGAGCGTTTGCAGATGGTCTTCCTCGGTCTCTCCACAGAATCCTGCAATTATATCCGTACTGATAGAGCATCCGGGAATTATCTCGTGAATCCTCTTAACCCTTTCCAGATACTCTTTTCTGGTGTATTTCCTGTTCATCTTTGCAAGCATGTTGTCACTTCCCGATTGCACCGGAAGGTGTATGTGCTTGCAGATATTCTCATACATAGCCATCGTGTGGATGACAGAATCTCCCATATCCTTGGGATGTGAAGTGGAGAAACGAACTCTTAATTGAGGACTGATAAGTGCAACCCTTTCGAGCAACTGTGCAAAATTTGTTGTTTTAGTCGGGTTTGACTCTTCAACCCAGTGGTATGAATCAACATTCTGTCCCAGAAGTGTCACCTCCCTGTACCCGTTTTCGAATAACTCCGCGGCCTCTCGGAGAATGCTTTCCGGGTCACGGCTTCGCTCACCTCCTCTGACATAAGGGACCACACAATATGTACACATGTTGTTGCATCCGCGCATTATGGATATGAATGCACTCACTCCGTTCTTGTCCAGCCTCACGGGAGAGATGTCCGCATAGGTCTCCTCCTGTGAAAGCATTGTGTTTATCTGTTTGTCTCCTCCCCGGATCTGTGCCAGAAGCCTTGGAAGATCCCTGTAGGAGTCGGGTCCGGCTACAAGATCCACTCCTGCGTGGTTCAGAAGCTCATCCTTGAGCCTTTCTGCCATACAGCCCAGTATTCCTACTGTGAGGCCGGATTTCTTTTTTTTCTTCAGGACTTTAAAATGGTCCAGTCTTCCCCATATCCGCTGCTCGGCATTGTCGCGTATCGAGCAAGTATTTACAAGGATCAGGTCTGCCTCTTCAATCTTTTCACAAAGAGCGTAACCTGCATCTTGCAATATTGAGAGTACAACCTCGCTGTCATTGACATTCATCTGACAGCCGTATGTCTCTATGAATAGCTGTGGTAGCTTGTTGTTGAATACGGGTTTTACGGAATGATATTTGTTAATCATGATTTCAATATATTCTGCAAATATAGCCTTTTTTATACCTTTGCAGATAATCAAAGTAAAGATGAAAAGAACTCTTCCTCTTGCAATAATTACAGCACTGCTGGCAACAGCATGTACAAACTACAGGAATATCGAGGTGCGCTCCGTCAAGTTGAATAGCTTCAAGCTCGTAAGTACTTCAAAGGCCAGCATAGAGCTGGACTATATAATAGACAATCCTACAGGTGCTTCAATTATTCTCTCTTCGGGTGAGGGCATAATTACCAAAAAAGGTCTCAATTTTGCACAACTGGAGATTCAGAAACCCGACACCCTTCCTCCAAGAACGGTAAAAAACGGGAAATTAGTTGTCAATGCTGTTTTGCTAGATCCGATGTCCTTGCTCTCAATGGGTTTGAATATATCAAGCTGGAAAACCGAAGATTTTCATGTAAATACAAAAATGATTTTCAGGACGACTTCCGGATACAAAAAGACTTTAAGACATAAGAATATTCCGCTTAAGGATTTGATTAACAAGTTTTAGCCATGAAAAAAATCATATTCTCCATATTTCTTCTCGTATCAAGTACCCTGCTTGCATATTCACAGGAGATAGTGACTACCCAAGATACAACAGTGGTTGCAGTTAAGCCGCCGCTGCTCGATTCTACACTTTTGAACAGGAATATATTCTCAATTCTCAGAGAGAGCGGCCCTTCCATGAACAGGGTCACCATCAATCAGAGCAGCAGTATAGAGTCACTGCTCCAAAGGCATATAACAAACTCTGCCGGCAGAAAGATTACCGGTTACCGTGTCAGGATTTTCTTCGACAACAAGCAGGATGCACGTACCCGCTCAATGGAAGTTGCAGGTCAGTTTGCCTCGCAGTTTCCTGAAATACGGGTCTACTCGACTTATGAAAAACCTTTCTTTAAAGTTACCGTGGGTGACTTCAGAACCAAGTCTGAAGCGATGCAACTGTTAAAGAAAATAGAGGGAGAATACAGATCAGTCTTCCTTGTAAAGGAGACAATCAATTATCCTGCGATTTAGCGTCGTTTCCTTTCGAGTCGTTTCCTTTTTTCTTGACCGCCTTCTTTATCTTTCGCGGAAGTTTTTCTATAATCCTACCCTTAGGCTTTTCGCTGTTTGGAATCTGCGGCTTTGCCGGTGTCCACCATTTAGGCCTTAACTTGATGGCAAGTTGCAATATAGGGGATATGTATCTCTCTATCTTTTCCGGATAAATATGGCTTATGTTCACAAGTATTCCGGTCTCCTCGACACCGCCGAATCCTCCATTAATTGATGTCCCGAAAACCTTCATCGAGGGGCTGAGGTTCATGTAGGAGTTGATAAGCGGTGGAATATTCTCTCCCAACGTCCTCACCTCCTTTGACAAGGTTTTATATGACTCTTTATAGTCATTTGCGTTGAAGAGCTCTTTGTAATATGGGTTTGAAGAGTCAAAGTCGAGTGGTTCGTAAGGCGTTACAAGATGCTCGTTGTCAGGGAAGAATGTGTTGAGAAAGTTGAGCAGAATGTTTCTCGCACGCAAATTATACGAAGTGTACATTGTGACCTTCCCGAAGAAATACTTGATCTTTGGATACTTTACGACGAGGGCGCCGAGTCCATCCCAAAGGTTATCAAGTGAGTATAGCCCTTTGTGCTTTATGTTGGTTCCCTGGTAGTTTGGTTGGATGAAGGAGCGGCCTAACTCTATTGTAAATGGGAGGTAATCATTTTTAAATTTGTCAGAGAACTCAAATAGTTCATGAGTTGCCATCTTTTTGATATCCAACCCAGTGCACTGTATGTACCTATAACCTCCGATTATCTCCTGATCCTTTGGATCCCAAACAAGAAGCTGTTTATATGGTGTGTGAGGGTCAATGTCAAATTCGTCGATATCTATAGATTTCCCTGTTCCTCCTCCTGAAAGTCTGAAAGAGATCTCCCTGAGGCGTCCTATTTCGTTCATTGTGTGGGGCGAATCGTGAGCGGTTATCTCATATAATTTGTTGTCTCCCTTTCGTGTGTGACGTATGAATTTGTCACTTGTAAGCTCGTTGATTATCAGCTTACGGTCTACAGGAGGTATAACTGGTTCCATTTTTAAGGTTTTAGTGAATAAACAATTTTTCTGATCTTTTCGGTCCACGTAGCAGGTGTACCGTTTTGCGCAATCTCTGTCCAAGGAATAGGATCGCCTATGTATACTTCAAATTTCCCGCCACGCTGTTTGAACATTTCGCGGGGTAAAAGAATAAGTTCGAAATTGAATTTCAGGCCGAGCCACTTGCGGAAATTGGCAAACCGATAGAAGAAGCTGGAATTTTTCCCGTTGAAATAGACAGGGACAATGTCACGTTCATATTTTACAGCCTGATTTATAAACCCTTTTTTCCACTCAAGATCGATTATGTTTTTTTCGATAAGTCGGGAACAAAGTCCGGCAGGAAAGGTAATGATTTGATTGTCAGAACTGTATTCTTGCTGTATTTTCGCGGCAATGTCTACACTTTGCCTTCCGTATTTGTTGACTGGCACAAAAATTGGTCTGAGTGGCTCAATTGCCGTTAAAAGGTCATTAACGACGAAACGTATTTTATTGTTGAAATGGTTACCAAGAATGTCCATAAGTATTATCCCGTCAAAACCTCCGAGGGGGTGATTGGAGACAATTATGTACCTTTTACCGGGAACGAGTTTCTCTACTCCTTCAATCCTGTAGCTTGCGCCGAGATACTTGACGCTGGCAGTTGCAAACTCTACGCCGCGGAGATCTCCGTACTTGTCCAATATGTCGTTGATATCATCCTGACATATGAGTTTCTCTACCCATCTGATCATAAATCCCGGGATAAATTTCAGAAGACCGGGGTTTTTAGATTTTATAACGGACCTGACATCAACTCTCAGTCCGGTGCTCTGTGCTGCCATAGATACAAGGATTATCAGAACGCGAAGTTAAATAAAAATCATATCTTTGCATAAATGCTCCGTTAATATGTTAAAACAGGGTTTACAGCAGAAATTAGCACAAAAGCTCTCACCATTACAGATACAGACAATTAAGCTACTCGAATTGCCTACACTGGAACTTGAACAGAGGGTAAAAAAGGAGCTTGAGGAAAATCCGGTGCTGGATGAGGTGTCTGAGAGTGATGATGGAGACGAGAGGGGAGAGGGAAATGTCTCTCTGAGCGAATATGGCTCGGACGATCAGATTCCTTCATACAAGCTATATGCTAATAATCAGGGAAAGGATCTTAAACCGCAATACAATATTTTTTCCGTCAAGGAGAGTTTTCATCAGAGTCTGATTTCACAGCTAGGCTACAGTCTGATGGATCCACGTGAAAAAAACATTGCGCGTTTCATAATCGGCAGTCTCGACGATGACGGATATTTACGCCGTGATCTTGACTCATTGTCGGACGATATATCATTCAGACTTGGAATAAACACCACCGAGAGGGAGCTTGAACAGATACTGCTCAAGATTCAGGAGTTCGAGCCGGTTGGGGTAGGTGCAAGGGATCTTCAGGAGTGCCTCCTTCTACAAATCAGGGCTAACAACAAAACTCCCGAGCAGAAGCTGGCTGAGAAAATACTGGCCGACCATTTCGGAGAGTTTACCAAAAAGCATTACCAGAAGATAATGTCCAAACTTTCAATCGATGAAGATCAGCTTAAAGATGCGATTGATGAGATTGTAAGGCTAAATCCCAGACCGGGGGGACAGGTAGATGACTCATACAACGAGCAGTCGCAGCAGGTGATACCTGACTTTGTGCTTGAGTTTAAGGATGGTGAGCTCATAATGACTATGCCAAGATTTTCGGTACCTGAGCTTAAAGTTAACAAGCGATACGCTGACCTGCTTATCTCCTCTTCAAAATCGGGCAGCAAATCCGGAAAAGAGGCAGTAACATTTGTCAAACAGAAACTGGACTCGGCAAAGTGGTTCATTGAGGCAATCAAGCAAAGGCACAATACCCTTCAGAACACTATGAATGCGATTATTGAATTTCAGCATGAATATTTCATAGACGGTGACGAGACAAAGCTGAAACCTATGGTCCTGAAGAATATCGCGGAGAAAACGAAGCTTGACATATCCACAATTTCCAGGGTGGTGAACTGTAAATACATACAGACTCATTTCGGCATTTATCCGCTTAAGTATTTCTTCTCGGAAGGTCTTATGACTGAGAACGGAGAGGAGGTCTCTACCCGTGAAATCAAGAATATTCTTGCGGAAAGCATAGATCAGGAAGACAAGAAACGGCCGTTGACAGATGAGGAGCTTGTAACAGTCCTGGTTGAAAAAGGTTACAAGGTTGCAAGAAGGACTGTTGCCAAATATCGTGAGCAACTCAACATCCCAATTGCCAGGCTTAGAAAGGAGCTTTAAAATTATATCCGGATGATACGAAAATCCTGCACGTTACTGCTAATTGCTTTAATAACACTATCTTGTGAGATGAAAGAGAAGGCAGACCTCATTCTATACAATGGTGATGTCTACACCGTAGACTCGGTTTTTTCGAAATGTACCGCCATTGCGGTAAAACATGGAATCATTGTTGCCACGGGAGGAGATGAAGAGATTCTGAACAGATATCGTTCAGATAGCTATATAGATCTCAAGGGTGGTTTCCTTTACCCGGGTTTCAACGATGCACATTGCCACTTCATTAGTCTCGGAGAGGGTCTTATGACTTGCGATCTTCGCGGCGCAGGGTCATTTGACGAGATTTTAGCCAGAATCAAAGAGTTCATCGAGGATAAACCTGTCTCCTATATTCTTGGCGAGGGTTGGGATCAAAACCTTTGGGAAGACAAGTCGTTTCCTACCAATGAGAAGCTGAACGAGCTGTTTCCAAAAACCCCTGTAATTCTTACGAGGATTGATTTTCATGCAGTAATAGCTAATAATGCCGCAATAGACAGAGTCGGGATTAAACCGGGAGATCCATCCATACCTCCAGGAGAGGCTCTGATAAAAAACGGCCGTTTTACAGGTATTTTTCTTGAGAATACGGCTGAGAGGTTCAAGAATTCAATACCCAAGCCGACAGGGAAGTCTCTGGAAAAGGTCATCATGACCGCTGAAGAGGAGTGTTTTAAAAACGGTCTCACCTCTATATCTGATGCCGAGGAGAGCCTCTCCTGCATACTGTCGCTAGACACCTTGTATACAAAGGGAAAGCTGAAAATAAGGTCCGATGTATGGCTGACAGCAAGTGAGGAGAATATGAACCATTTTAAAGCTCCATACAGAAACGGAAGGATGAGGGTAGGCACACTTAAGTTATATATAGACGGAGCTCTTGGTTCGAGAGGCGCTTTGCTGAAATATCCATACTCAGACGATCCGTCAACAACCGGGATACGAATAGGTAGTGAGGTGGTATTCACAAGACAATGCGCATGGGCTCTGAAAAACGGTTTTCAGGTAGCCACTCACTGCATAGGAGATCAGGCTAACCATGAGGCTCTGCGGGTTTACGGCTCTCTCTTAAAAACGAAAAATGATCTCAGGTGGAGAATAGAACATGCTCAAGTGGTGGATCCTTCAGACATTAATCTTTTCGGGAAGTATTCAATTATACCTTCTATTCAGCCAACGCATGCCACTTCTGATATGTTTTGGGCTGATGAAAGGTTGGGCAGCAGGATCAAGGATTCTTATGCATACAAGGCACTGCTTTCTCAACTGGGGTGGTTACCTTCAGGAACAGATTTTCCGATAGAGAAGGTAAGTCCTATTTATACGTTCTTTGCCGCAGTTTATAGGAAGAATCTGGAATTCGAGCCGGATTCTGGATTTCAGCCAGAAAATGCACTAACAAAGGAGGAGGCTCTCAAGTCGATGACAATATGGGCAGCAAAAGCCTCTTTTGAAGAGAATGTCAAGGGTAGTATAGAAAAGGGTAAGTACGCGGACTTCGTTCTGCTGGACAGAGATATAATGACTGCTCCCGATTATGAAATTCCTTCAACCAGGGTTCTTATGACTATAGTAGGGGGCGAAGTTGTCTACAGCTTGCTTCCGTAAGCCAGGTCACCTGCATCTCCCAATCCCGGAACAATATATGACTTGATGGTCAGCTCCTCGTCAATGGCTCCCACCCATAGTGTGGTGTTTTTATGAGGTAGGTGCTTTGAGAGATACTCTATGCCGTCAACACTTGCAATAGGGCATACTATATGGCTTATTTTAGGATTGCCGTTATCGCAGAGTTTGTTATAGGCCAGCACTAGTGATGAGCCGGTTGCAAGCATTGTGTCGGCCAGAATCAACACCTTGTCTTCTACTGAGGGAGTGCTGGCATACTCTATCTGTATTGTGAACTTGTTGTCTTTACCGTATTTCCTGTATGCTGCAATAAAGGCATTCTGCGATTTGTCAAGGAGTGACAACATACCGTTGTGCAGAGGCAATCCGGCTCTCATTATGCTTGCCAGAACCACAGAGTCGTCAATAGTATTGCATGAAGCTATGCCGAGAGGTGTTTGAATGCTTTTCGCAGAGTAGACAAGCTCTTTACTTATCTCATAAGCGAAAATCTCCCCAATTCTCTCGAGATTCCTCCGAAAGCGAAGGCTGTCCTTTTGTACTACATGATCACGTATTTCAGCTATAAAGTTGTTGAGGACAGAATTCTTCTCTCCAAGGTTTATGATTCTCATTGGTTGTTTATTTTCAGAATATTATTCAAAGGTATGAAAATATCAGATTAGTCCATCGTCGGCAAAGCTAAAATATTCATCACCGGCAATAATAAGGTGATCTAGAAGTGATATGTCGAAAAGAGCGGCAGCCTCTTTCAGCAACCTTGTCTGGACCTTGTCGTTTTCTCCCGGCTTCGCATTTCCGGAGGGGTGATTGTGGACCAGTATCAGAGAGCTTGCCAGCTTCTCGAGAGCATTCTTTATAACGATCTTTATATCGACCACGGTTGCGGAGACCCCTCCGATACTGAGACGCTCCTTGGATATCAGCTTATTTGCCCTATTTAGGTACAGTACCCAGCACTCCTCGTGAGAAAGATCCCTCAAGATAGGGCTTATCAATCCTGCTGCGCTTGACGAGGATTGGATCTGCGCCTGTGTTCTGTTTTCTGTAAGAGAGTACCTCCTTGCGATTTCAAAGAGGGCCGTGAGAGTTATTGCCTTCGCCGGACCTATTCCGAATCTTGATGTGAGTTTATCTACGCTTAACCTTGAAAGTTCGCGGAGATTGTTGTTGCATGATGATAAGAGTTCCCTTGCCAGATCGACTGCAGTTACTCCTTTGGTGCCACTGCCGAGAATAATTGCAATAAGTTCGCTGTCATCAAGAGAAGCAGCACTTTTTGCCACAAGCTTCTCCCTTGGTCTCTCTTCCTTTTGCCACTCTTTGATGGATAATCTTTTATTCATGTCGGTATAGTATTAAAAAAAAGCTTCCCAAAGATTGGAAAGCTTTCTTTAAACTAAATGCCAACAAGTAAAAATTACGCCAGTTTGCTTACATATGCAGCAATACCGCTTTTTAGATTTGCAGCTTTGTTTGCGTGGATGATTTTAACTTTGGCTAATTTGTCAAGCATTGAGGATACCTTTGGAAGGAGAGCCTCTGCTGCCGATTTGTCTGTAGTGTTACGTAATGCTTTAATCGCATTGCGTGTTGTCTTTGCATAATATTTATTATGCACTCTGCGTTTTTCGCTTTGGCGAGCGCGCTTGTCTGCTGATGCGTGATTTGCCATTTCTCTCTTTTTTATATTTTGGTAGTCGGTAGGGGAATCGAACCCCTATTGCAAGAATGAAAATCTTGAGTCCTAACCGTTAGACGAACCGACCGTGCACCCTATTCAGGATTAGGGAGTGCAAAGGTAGAAATTATCTAATTAGTTCCAAAAAATTTTAGAAAAATTCAAAAGAATATATTATCGATTCTACCTGCCTGAGATAATTTCTCTTGTCGTATCTTGGTGCATAGACGAATGCTTCAAGCACTATCAGCTTCTGTTTTTCCTTGTCCAGAAAGATATGATCTACAAAAGGTCCGCCCATGAAGTCGTTCTGTACTTCCCAAAGACTTCTCAGCTCGACAAAGCTTCTTTTATTGTATTTCACCCATCTGAATCCCGGATCTATTGACATATTGGTTGTCATGTATGAGTTCTCCATCTCTCCCGGAACATTGCGGAAAAGCACGTCGTTTCTCATTGCAAGCAGTTTTGCAGGGGTAAAGTCTGTACTGTCCTTGAATGGATAGCTGTATACAAAGACTCCTAGATTTGTATATGTGGTTTCATATGATATCCATATGAAATCAGCTGTTTTCTTTTTTAGAGTGTAGCCTTTCGGGAAATATGGAGATCCTCCGAAAGTTGCAGTGACAACGTCTCTGAGTGCTTTTTCCTCATACTTCTTGGCATTGGAGATGTTTCTGTTTCTTTCGGCTTGCAGGAAGACATTAGTGAGTTTGTCACTCTCTTTGGTAACTAGTTCTGCTGCATCTTTTGCATTGGCTGTGGATATGGTAACGACTGTCTGAGGTGCCGCCCAGACATTCTCCTGATATGCAATGGTAGGCTGTTGTACATTTGCAGCTGTATGAACAATGATAATGTTCCGGTGTGTCTGGAAAATGTTGGAAAATGCGTTTTCCGGAACATTTACCAGATTGAAGAGAGGTTCTATCTGGGGCAGATATGGATGTTCAGATCCAAGGACCGAGCGAAGGGTTATTCCGGGATCGGATTCCCAGTCCCCTTTGCTGATTACTACAATCACTTCACCGGCTTTTCCGCTGATGCTTGGCATAAGCTTCGGGCCTCCTTTGCATGATGCCAGAAGTGATCCTAAAATAAGGAATAGTACCAGATTTATTTTTCTCATGTTCTTGTTATTTAAAAAGTCTGTAAATATCGTTTCCGAAAGCAAGGAACATTATGGCAAGCAAAAATAGCATTCCTATGACTTGCGCAATCTCAAGGAACTTGTCACTCGGTTTTCTGCGGGTTATTATCTCATAAAGAAGGAAAAGTATATGCCCGCCGTCAAGTGCCGGGATAGGTATGAGGTTTATGACAGCAAGCATTATTGAGAGCCATGCTGTTATATTCCAGAATATCTCCCACTCCCAGGTGCTTGGGAAAATATTACCAATCGCTATGAAGCTTCCGACAGATTTGTATGCTTCCGTTTTTGGAGAGAAGATCAATCCCAGCTCTTTTACATAATTTGTTATTGTGGAGATTGTCTTGTTGGCTCCGGCCGGTATGGCCGACAGAAGAGAGTAATTTACCTGTGTTACATTAAAGAATTTATGCACATCACTGTTCAGAAAGACACCGATCCTTCCGGCTGTGTCTACTGCAAGTACTTTTGGTATTAATGTGCCTCCGCGGTTTATAATGAAGCTTACTGAGTCACCTTTATGCTCCATCAGAATTGCCTGAATATCCTGAATTATGAAGACCTTCTGTGAGTCAACCTCAGCGACACGATCTCCGGGCATCAGACCGGCATTGTAGTTAAGAGAGCTGTCCGGAACCGAAAGCACCTCGTAAGGTACACGAAGGGTAAACATACCCGGTGTATTGAGTATCGCGGGAATATAATCGGGATCAATATTCACTGATACCTCGGCGCTGTCTCTTATTACGATAGCAGTAGTCGCCTGATTGCGTGCTATGCTCAGCTGTATGTCCTGAAAACGGTCTACGGGCATTCCTTCTATAGATACTACACGGTCTCCGTTCCTGAACCCTATCTCCTTGGCAAGATCGTTACACTGTACACCATAAACAGCGTCCTTGTTCTTCAGATACTCTTCACCCCATGTGAAAAGGGTAGAGGAGTATATAAGAATGGCCAATATGAAGTTGAAGAAGACACCTCCAAACATTACGAAAAATCTTTGCCAGGCAGGTTTGCTCCTGAATTCCCATGGTTTTGGCTCCTCTTTCATTGCCTCTTTGTCCATAGATTCGTCAATCATTCCGGAGATCTTGCAATAACCTCCGAGCGGAAGCCAGCCTATACCATATTCGGTATCGCTGCCTTTAGGCTTGAACTTGAATAATGAGAACCATGGGTCAAAGAAAAGATAGAACTTCTCAACACGTATCTTAAAGAGTCTTGCGAAGAAGAAATGGCCGAATTCATGTATTAGGACAAGCAGCGACAGAGCAGCTATAACCTGTACGATTTTAATAAATATTATCATTTTCTAGTTATATTTTCTTTTTTCAATATTAGCCTGCTCCCGTGCAAGCATGTCTGTGTCGAATATCTCCTCCAAAGTCGGCTCAGCAACAAATTTTGTTCCAGAGAGCACATTTTCAATTACTTTTGGAATAGCCGAGAAAGGCATGCCGCCTTTGAGGTAATGGTAAACCGCAACTTCATTGGCGGCATTCATAGAACAGGGAAGATTACCTCCCTTGCTGATAGCCTCGGTTGCTATTCTCAGACAAGGGAATTTGTCGTAATCCGGTTTGAAAAAATCGAGATTCCTTACCTCGGCAAAATCCAGCCTTTTTGTATCCAGATCCACTCTGTATGGGTACGAGAGAGCGTAAAGGATTGGCAGTCTCATGTCCGGATGGCTTAGCTGTGCAATAACAGCCCCGTCCTTGAACTGTACCATGGAGTGGACAATGGACTGAGGATGTACTATAATTTCAATATCGGAGGGTTTAACATTGAACAGCCATTTTGCCTCTATAAGCTCAAGCCCTTTGTTCATCATACTGGCTGAATCGATGGTGATTTTGGCTCCCATATTCCATTTGGGATGGTTTAATGCCTGCTCTACTGTTGCATTGGCAATCTCCTCGGCACTCTTTGTGAAAAATGGGCCTCCTGAAGAGGTCAGTAATATTTTCTCAATCTCTCCCATGTGTCCCTGAAGACATTGGAAAATAGCGGAGTGCTCGGAGTCTACGGGTATTATAGGAACGTGGTGTGTGGCAGCCAGTTTTGTGATTATCTCACCGGCAGCGACCAGCGTCTCTTTGTTGGCCAGCGCTATCGCCTTACCTGCCTTTATTGCCTCAACTGTCGGCTTCAAACCGCTGAATCCGACCATGGCTGTAAGAACTATGTCAATAGTGCTGCTCCTGACTATCTCCGATATGGAGTCTTCTCCTGTAAATACCTTTATTCCAAGCGGGTCAAGGGCTTTGAACACCTCATCATATTTAGCCTCACTTGCAATAACAACGGAATCTGGGTCAAACTCTTTGGCCTGTTTTATCAATAACTGTGCATTTGTGTTGGCTGTCAGTGTGACAACCTCGAACATTTCAGGGTGTCCGGAGATTACCTCAAGGGCCTGTTTGCCGATAGAGCCTGTTGATCCTAAAATGGCAACTCTTCGCTTCATTCGTCTCTCTTAGAATTTTATATATTTTGAAGGATCTATGGCAACACCTTTATGCCACAATTCAAAATGCAGATGAGAGCCGGTTGTGATGCTACCGGTATTTCCGGTAAGTGCTATGGCTGTTCCTGCGGTTACCTTATCGCCTGCCTTTTTCAGTAATTTGGAGTTATGCTTGTATATTGAGACTAAGTCATTGCTGTGCTGTATCTGAATAACAAAGCCGGCTTCATCTGTCCAGGTCGCCTGCATGACTGTACCGTCAAGTGTGGCACACACGACAGTGTTCGACGGTGTGGCTATGTCAAGATAGGGGTGGTTCAGGGCAGCATTGTACCCGTCAGAGATTATGCCTTTTACCGGCGGGAAAAAGTGCAGCCCCTCAATCTGTTCAATCCCTCTTTTTTTACCAAGGTTAAACTGCTCCTGGCGGATTACCTCCTCTCTAAGCATTGAGTCCTCTTTTATCTTTTCTGCTTTAATAATTGAGGTGTCAGTAGCTGATGCCGGGCTGGTGCTAAGTTCCATCTCCTCCGGTTTTTGCCCTGTTGCAATACGCTGTATATTAGTAAGCTGGTATTCCGAGAGCTTCAATACATGTTCAAGTGAGTCTACCTTAAGGGCATTCTCGACAATTGCACGCCTTGTCTGAGCATTCGGATAACCGGGTATGAACTCCCTGAGAGGGGTGTATGATATCAGTATGGTAACGGAGATGATGATAAAAATAACAGTAAGGCAAATACTGAGTATAAACATGAGCCCCTTTGCCCTGAAGACAAAAAGCTCCTCATGGGAGGTATCATTGAACACCGAAAAACGGAACTTGCTGTGGAGTATCTTGATTTTCTCCTTCTTAACTCTTGTCATAAACTTTGATAAATATCTCTTCGCTTCTCCATAACCCGTGCTTGTTGCAGTAAGCTAAAGCAGTAAGTCTCATGCTTACTTTCGGGATAAATGTGAAAACAGTCTCAATCTGTATGGGATTATTGCCGTAGCTGCCACATGAGAGCTTAACCTCACCGACAAGTGTCTCCAGATTCCATAACTGGATATACTCAAAATGATGCTCGGATGTGTTGGGGTGTTTAATACTCATCCCTATCCTGACTTTCGCCTGGAAAGGGGTATCTCTTTCAGCCTCCATGTCGCAGATTATAACCGGAGTGTGCTTGTCTGCATAAGCCCTTACCTTGTCGCTTCCACCGGCGAAATCCGTGTATGTGAATAATCTTGGCATAATGAAATTTATAAGCCTCAAAAGTACTAAAAAAATAACTAACTTTGCCCTATGGAGAGAATTATAGGGATAGATTATGGCAAAAAGAGAGTGGGGGTGGCAGTGAGTGATCCTCTCGGGATTTTTGCCTCAGCTCTCGACACTGTACCGTCAGCTTCCATAATAGACTATCTGAAAGGCTATATTGAGAAGGAGCATGTGACACTTTTTGTCATAGGTTATCCTATGAATCTCAACAACAAACCATCTGAAGCGGCTCAATATGTAGATCAGTTTCTCAACAGGCTTAGAAAACAATTTCCATCGATACCTGTTAAACTTGAGGACGAGCGTTTCACTTCACAACTTGCATTCAGGACTATGATTGACGGAGGGGTGAAAAAAATGGACCGCAGGGACAAGGGGATGGTCGACAAAATAAGTGCGGCTATCATCCTTCAAAGTTATTTAGACAGAAATAAACATTAGATAAAGTTATTATGGTACTTCCGATTTATTTATATGGAAATGACATCCTCAGAGAGAAAGCAGAAGAGATTGATATTACACGCGAAGAGTTAAAAGAAGAGATCAAGAAGCTTGAAGAGGATATGTGGGAAACGATGAGCAAGGCTGACGGGGTCGGACTGGCAGCACCACAGGTGGGAAAGTCAATCAGGATGCTCATTGTCGATGGTTCGCTTATGGGTGAGGACTCTCCGGAACTGGCAGGTTTCAGGAGAACAATGATAAATCCGGTTGTGTTGGAAGAGAGCAAGGAGACAGTTGAGTACAGTGAGGGTTGTCTCAGCATCCCGGAGATTCATGCCGATGTTGTAAGGCCAAAGAGGATAAAGGTGGCATTTTACGATGCCGATTTTGTAAAGCACGAAGAGACTTTTGATGATTTTGCATGCAGGATGGTGCAACATGAGATGAGTCACCTTGACGGGGTTCTTTTCACAGATCTCACAGCACCTATCAGAAGGAAGATGATTCAGGGCAGGCTGAACAACATCAAGTCCGGTAAGGTCAGGACATTTTACAAGACAGTCGTACAAAAATAAATTGAAAAAACATGGGAGCTTTTCACGCATACGATATCAGAGGAATATACAACAAGGATTTTGATAAAGAGGTCGCATACAAGGTTGGATACTTTATTCCGGAACTTCTGCACAGTGACAGGGTTCTGGTGGGAATGGATGCCAGAAGCTCGTCACCGGAGATCCATAGTGCACTCATTGCAGGGATAACCGATCATGGGGCTGATGTTGTCGATCTTGGCCTCTCCACAACTCCGATGGTGTATTATGCCACAGGGAAGTATGGATTTAAGGCTTCGGCCCAGATTACCGCATCTCACAATCCCAAGGAGTACAACGGCATTAAAGTCTCACGCGAGAATGCCTTGCCGGTCGGCTTTGATTCAGGTCTTGGCACTATCAAGCAGTGGATTGACGAGAATAAACCGACTCCTGTTGCGCAAAAAAAGGGAAAGGTTGAAAATCTTGACGTAAAGGGAGAGTACATAGAGTTTCTTCTGAAGTATAAAAAAGATCTGGGCAATCTCAATATAGCCGTGGATGTTTCCAATGGTATGGCCGCACTTCTGATCAAGGATGTCCTTGGCATGGGTAGTGATAAACTCCACTATATTTTTGATGAACTTGACGGAACTTTTCCAAATCATGAGGCAAATCCGTTGATACCGGAAAATGTAAAGGCCCTTAAGGATGAGGTGATTGAGAAGAGGTGTGATGTAGGTGTCATATTTGACGGTGATGCGGACAGGGTTATGTTTGTAGATGAAAACGGGCGCTTTATCTCACCCGATTTGATGATAGCCCTTCTGGGGCACTATTTCCTCGAGGAGAGGGGAGAGAAGGGAAAGGTTCTCCAGGACATAAGGAGTTCCAAGGCTGTAGGTGAATATCTCTCACCTATGGGCGGGGAGATGGTGACATGGAAGGTAGGCCGTGCATACGCTGCTCATAAACTAAGGGAGATAGACGGAATATTCGGAGGAGAGCTTGCGGGTCACTACTATTTCCGTGATTTCTTCTACAGTGATTCCGGAATAATGGCTTCACTCATTATTTTGGGTATTATATCAAAGATGAAGGCTAAGGGCATTTCTCTTTCGCAGCTTATCGGCAATATAGAACGTTACAAAAACTCCGGAGAGATTAACTTCAGGATAGAGCAGAAACAGAAAGCAATGGATATTGTACGCGATTATTTCACATCTGTTGAAAAGCCTGTTGCCTCGTTTGATTTTGACGGATACAGAGTTGAGTTCCCGGAGTGGTGGTTCAACATAAGACCTTCCAATACTGAGCCATATCTCAGGTTTATTGCAGAGGCAACCACAGACGGACTTCTCGATGCCAAAGTCTCTAAAGTTAAGGAGCTGATTTCCGGCCTATAAGAGATGGCTTTATGAGATCAATCTTATATGGCCTGCTTGTAACCCTTCTGTTACCCTCTGTGGTTTTCTCAAGGGAGGGCGGGTTTGTCTCCGACAGACAAGAGATTGAATACGAATACAGGGGGCTCATACCGGAGAGTAGGGTTGTGATTAATATGCCCGAACCGGAATATATCAATCCAGCAAAGCCGACCATTGTTATATTTTACGCACTTCCCAACGGCAACACCATAGAACAGACCAAAGGGAGAAAGCCGGATGCTGTTTCCGGTGAAAAGGACGGTTGGAGGTATGACATACAACATATTGCGGCACAGACGCGTTTCCTGAGAAGCAAGGACAAAAACTCCAACTATGTAGTAGTCTATCTGGAGTCGGCTCTGAGGGCATGGACCACTCATGCCTCAAAATATGGGGATTCTCCTCGTATGTACAGGAACCTGATAGACACTGTCAGGTCGATTATTGCTGATAAAAGTTCCGGAAAGGCAGAGAGGGGAAAGCAAAGTATTGTGCTGAGCAGCCATAGCGGGGGAGGTAGGTTCATATTCAGCTATATCCAAGGGGAGGCAACCATCCCTGATTACATTAAGAGGATTGTCTTTCTGGACAGTGTTTACGGATACGAAGAGAGCCTACATTCGGACAAGTTCTGCAAATGGCTGGGACAATCTTCCAAAAATGCGCTGGTTGTATACAGCTATATCGACACAACCGTTATTCTTGACGGAAAACATATAGTGAGCCCTACAGGTGGGACGGGGTACAAAAGCAGGCAGATGGCGGGAGATCTTATTGCCTGGGGCATGAAGCTGACGTCTGCATCAGACACCTCTTTCTGCAGTTACACTCTTAAGAACAAGGTCCAGATTTTAATCAAGGAAAATCCCCATGGAAAGATATATCACACCGTGCTTGTGGAGAGGAATGGCTTTGTCTCATCGGTGTTGTTTGGGACAAGGTATGAGCAGAGAGGGTATAAATTCTGGGGAAATCGCTGCTACAATCCATTCATTGATTAAATTAAAGCAGATTTACTGTATATTTGACAGTAAAATATAAGAAGATGAAACGATATCTCTCACTGGACTTACTCCGGGGGCTCTCCATTTTCGGAATGGTCTTCTCGGCTATTATCCCGTTTGGCGTTTTGCCGGCCTGGATGTATCATATTCAGAACCCACCTCCTTCTCATGCTTTCAACCCCCTGGTCTCTGGGATAAGTTGGGTTGATCTGGTCTTCCCGATATTTATTTTTTGTATGGGAGCAGCGATACCAATGGCAGGAAACAGGCGTGTCCAGAATGGTACCAAGGCTTATGTAATTGAGGTCTTCGAGCGGTTCCTGATGTTGTGGCTCTTCTCTTATCTCTATGTCTTACTCAATTTCAACCAGGCCGAAGGGTGGCTTCCTCATCTGTTTACAATTGCGGGATATCTTGCACTCTTCCCTCTCTTTGTGGTAATAAAGACTAAATTCAAGGAGAAGATACTGATCAGGATTGCCGGAGTTGCAATGGTCTCTGCGTTGATAATAATGGGAAGCATACTGTTTAAGGAAGAGATCAGCATATATCGGAGCGGTATAATCATCTTCCTGCTGGCTTTCCTCTATCTTTTCGGAGCATTGATCTGGTATTTTACAAGAGATAACCTTAAGGCAAGGGCGGTGATTTTCTTTATAATACTTCTCTTTTTTGCCGCCACCGTTCCATTTGACCTGCAGCCTAAACTTTATGCTATCAAGGAGATCAGATGGTTTGTCAACCTGGAGTATTTCTACTTCTTACTTATCCTTATTCCTGCAACATACATCGGTGACATTATGCAGAAAAGGCTGGCTTCGCCGGAGGGTTACGAACCGATGAAGGGTGCGGAGAAACCTCTGCTGGTAGTCACTCTCTGCGGCATTACGATTGTATGGGAGATGGTAGCCCTGTATAACGGATGGCTGGCAGCAAACTTTATCGTTTCTGTCATTCTGGGAGCATTGCTACTTCTAAGTGTTAAAAAATATATTCCGGCATATCGTCAGATTGTCCTGCCGGCTGTTGTCCTGCTTCTTGCAGGCCTGATATCGCTGCTGATTGAGGGATCGATTTCAAAGAGCCCTTGCACGGCTTCATATTGTTTCATAACGACTTCAATCAGCATTCTCTTGCTGGTAATCATAGACTATAAAGTGCAATTCAAGGATTACCCTTTTATTGGCTTAATCCTGAGAATATTTTCCGGAGCGGGAAGCAATCCGCTTATGAGTTACATAACATTCGGCAATCTGGTCATGCCGTTTATGCAGCTTACAGGTTTGATAGTTGTATACCAGGCAGCCTATCCGGAAGGTTACCCATGGATAGGGGTGGCAAGGGCATGTCTGGCCGTACTATTTACTATGTCCCTGGTTGCATTGATGTCGGAAAAGAAGATTTATTGGAGGGCGTAAAATGAAAATATTCAGAAAGTTTATAAAAGTCTTGCTGATATTCCTCTTAGCCGTATTGTCACTTATGATTGTCCTTCCGTTTCTGTTCCCCTCATCTGTCAAGGAGAGGGTGAAGATTGCGGCATGCAGCTATATAGACGGAACGATTGATTACAAGGATGCCGGGCTCTCTTTTTTCAGACATTTTCCCCATTTGACCTTCTATCTGGATGGGATTCTGCTTAAAGGCCCCTCACCATTTCAAAATGACACACTCATTTCAGGAAAAAGCATCTCTGCAGGAGTCAACTTTTCATCTTTGCTAAAGGGGAGTGTACAGATAGAGGGAATATACCTGGACGGAGTATACCTCAACATAATTACTGACAGAAACGGTAAGAGCAATTATAACATAATCAAGGCGAGTGAGCAGGATAGTGTAGCAACCGAGTCGGCCACAAGTGGGGATGTCACTCTCGACCGCATCAGGATATCAGATAGCCGCTTAGTCTACACAGATTCGGCATCCGGGATAGTAGCGGTTCTCAAAGGGCTCAACTACAAAGGCAAGGGTGGGCTCAAGGATAGCGACTTTACCCTCTCTTCTCTGCTAAAAATCGAAGAGCTATCGTTTATTCTGGACGGGACAGCCTATATAGACAAAAAACCTATAAAGGCAGAGATGCTTACAAAGATCAATCTGGACAGCCTGGCTATACATCTGGAGAGAAACAGGATCTCCCTTGCAGGAGTCAAAGCCGGTTTCAACGGGGATTTTACCATTACCCAAAATGGATATGATATAGATTTTGCATTAAAAACGGAGAGGATAGACTTCAGGGATCTATTCACACTTATGCCGTCAGACTATGCTCAGTGGTTTGCCGAGACAAAAATCACCGGAAAGGCAGCTGTCGGTATAGAGTTCAGAGGGTCAGAAAATGATAGTCTTAAAACTTCACCCGATCTCTCAGTCGATTTTGATGTAGACAACGGGAAGATAACTTATGCCAAAACCCCTGTCCCTCTTGAGAAAATAAATCTTCAGGGAAAATTTGTACTCCCCTCACTTGATCCGGAGCTCATGGCTGTCAGGATTGATAAGATGAACTTTAAGCTGGGCGGTGATGAGACCGGAGCATCATTTGAAATGAGAGGAATGTCCGAGCCGTACTACAAAGCTGATATAAAAGGATCCCTTGATCTGGATTTGTTGACTAGAGCGCTGGGATTCAAATCAATGAAGGCCGGGGGCTTGCTCCGGTATAAAGCTAAGATCGATGGTATATACAATACCAAAAAGAGAGTCTTGCCGGTGATGGATATGACGGTCAGCCTTAAGGAAGGCATGGTCTCAACGTCCCGTTATCCGGGGACCCTGCATGATTTTAATGCCGCAGTTTCAATTACTGATAAGAGTGGGGGCTATTCGGACCTGAAAATTGTAGCTGATCCATTCTCCTTCATTTTTGACGGAAATCCTTTCAGCTTTGTTGCAAAGATGGAGGATTTTGACAATCTGAAATATGATATCTCCTCACAAGGGGACCTCAATCTTGACAACCTGTACAAACTCTTTGCACTGGAGGGAATCACCCTGAAGGGAGAGATAATCCCCGATATAAAACTCAAGGGTAACCAGAAGGATGCTAAAGCCGGACGTTACAATAAACTTGAGAACAGCGGTACAATTGAATTCCGGAATTTTGAGTTTATGAGTGATCAGTACCCGTCTCCGTTTGTGATTCCGCAAGGAAGGATAGTTGTTGACAGAGACAAGGCCTGGCTGAAAGACACAGAGGTCAGGTATCGTGAAAACCTTATCAGGCTTGACGGCTATGCTTCTAACTTTATGGGATACTATTTTGAAGGGGGAGATCTTCTGGGAACCCTCTCTGTTCGGTCCGAGTCATTTAATCTGGATGATTTCAGATTCCTGATGGAAGGGGAAGATGACACTACCGTTGTGGAAAGCACAGGTGTGGTGATGTTGCCTGACAACCTCAATCTTGCATTAAATGCGGATATAAAAGAGGTTCTATTTTCAGGGACAAAGATTCAGAACATAAAAGGAGGGGTCAGACTAGACAAATCAGCCGTCACACTTACAAATACAACACTTGCCCTAGCCGGGGCCAAATTTGCCCTTGATGCCTCATATAAACCTCTTTCTCAGCAAAAAGCCACATTCACCATGAATGTAAACGGAGACTCTTTCGATGTACAGAGGGCTTACAAGGAGATTCCGATGTTCAGGGAGATGATGAGTACAGCGGAAAGCATATATGGCAAAATATCACTCAAATACTCGGTAAGCGGAGATCTTGATTCTGAAATGTCCCCTCTATACCCATCAATAAAGGGTGGCGGATACATTAAACTTGAAGATGTCAAGGTGAAAGGGCTAAAGGTGCTCGGGGAGATCAGCAAGGCAACAGGCCGGGACAGCATAAATAATCCCCAGCTCAAAGGGGTAATTATCAAGAGCCATATTAAGAACAACATCATCACAATTGAACGGACTAAGATGAAGGTGATGGGATTCCGGCCAAGGTTTGAAGGGCAGACCTCCTTTGACGGCAAGCTTAATATAAGATTCCGGCTAGGATTGCCGCCTCTGGGTATTATAGGCATACCGGTAACTGTCACCGGAACGCTTGATAACCCTCAGATCCATCTGAGACGAGGACGCAACGGAGATATACTTTATGAGACAGAAACTGAAACAGATAACGATTTATGATTCTTATATTAATCTACATACTCATGCCTGCCGTAGTGATATGGCTATGTGAGAAATATTCAATACTCAACAAATTAGGACCTATCCTGCTGTTATACATCATCGGTGCAATTATAGGCAATACGGGACTTATGCCGGACTCTGCAGCTAAGATTCAGGATATAATGATGACCCTGATCATTCCGATAGCAATCCCTCTTATGCTTTTCTCCTGTGATTTCAAGAGATGGGATATCAGGGGAGCTCTTCTTACCCTTGTAACAGGTGTGTTTGCTGTAGTTGTAACTATCATTGCCGGCTATTTCATTTTCAAGCCATACATCGACCCGACAACTGTCATAGGGCAACAATTCAACAATATAGCAGGATTGATGGCCGGTGTATATACAGGAGGAACTCCGAACATGGCTGCTATTAAGATTATGCTCAGAGTTCCAAACGAGACCTATATCATGGTCCACTCGTATGATATGCTGATCAGCTTCATCTATATGATTTTCCTGCTCTCATTTGGTGTTAACTTCTTTAGAAAAGTGGTCGGGAACAGGAAAGGAGTGGAAGCACACAAGCCTGACTCACATATGCCGGTATCAGAAGCTGAGTTGGATGAACATCCATACAGGGATTTTTTCACCAAAAAGAACTTCATCCCTCTTCTTGGAGCATTCGGAGTAGCTATCCTTATTTTTGCAATTTCAGGCGCACTCTCATTGCTGTTCTCGGCTAACAGCCAGATTGTTGTAATTATCCTTGGAATAACAACCCTAGGAATAGCTGCCTCCTTTATCAATCCTGTCAGAAGAATAAAGAAAAGCTTTGATGCAGGAATGTATCTGATTTATATATTCAGTATTGTCGTAGCATCAATGGCAGACGTGACAAAGCTTGACCTGGTGGGGGGATTCTACGTTCTGCTCTATATAATCGTAGCAATATTCGGATCACTGTTCCTCCATATCTTGCTTGCAAAAATCTTCAAACTGGATGCCGATACAGTTGTTATTGCATCGGTAGCCCTTATTAACTCTGCGCCATTTGTGCCAATGATGGCTGCAGCAATGAAGAACAAATCTGTAATCATCTCCGGACTTACAATCGGTCTTGTGGGATATGCAATAGGTAACTACATGGGATTCATAATAGCCAATATTTTAAAACCGGTCTTATAATATGAAAGCCGAAAAAATACTCTTGCCGGTGATAGCAGTTTTGTTGTCACCTGCTCTATTTGCTCAGGAACAACAATCCAAGACAGAGGCCAAAAAAAGGAGCGGGTGGAACTTCGGACCGCTTCCCGCAATATCCTACAACAGTGACGTGGGGTTCCAGTACGGGGTATTGTGCGACATATATTACTATGGGGATGGATCGGTCTATCCCGAGTACTTGCACAAATTCAATGTTGAGGTTTCTCAATACACAAAAGGATCAGGTGTCTATCATCTCTTTTACGACTCGAAACATCTGCTGGGAAATATCCGCACAACCATGGATATAAGCTATCTTACCGATAAGATGAAGGATTTCTATGGTTATAACGGTTACATGTCCTATCATAACGAGGATTATGGGGCATCCTTCTATAAGATGGATCGCAAACTTATGAGATTCATAGCCGATTTTCAGGGTAAGCTGACTGAGAATATCGGCTGGGCAGCAGGCTTGGCTGTTTATGGATATAAGACCGGCGAGGTCACTCTGGATAAATATGAGGGGAAGGACAACCTTTATACACTATACAGGACAAACGGACTTATTGAAGAGGATGAGGCAGAAGGCGGTACAAGGGCAGAGGTGAAAGTGGGTCTCGTACATGATACGAGAGACCATGAGGCAGATCCTACAAGAGGTTTCTGGAGCGAGGCCGTCATGTTCGGTTCGCTCGATTATCTCAGGTTTGCATTGATTCACCGGGGCTATCTGCCTGTATATAAAGACAGGCTGACATTTGCATATAGGTTGGGATGGCAGGGAAAGATTGCCGGAGAGATACCGTTCTATATGCTTCAGAATATTTCGACTCTTTATATGAGGCAGATTACAAATGAGGGTCTTGGAGGGCTCAATTCAATAAGGGGAGTTCTGAGAAACAGTGTAGTAGGAGATGGTGTTGTGTGGGGCAACTTTGAGCTCAGGTATCGTTTCCTGGATTTCAGCTTCCTGGGGCAGGAGTGGTATCTGGCCTTAAATCCTTTCCTTGATGCAGGACGGGTTGTGCAATATCACAAAAAGGAACTTTTAGAGAGTTTTTATCCATGGTCTTCACATTCGAGTATAATGCCCGGGGATCTGGATAACCATTATTATATCAATTCAGGAGCTAAGGAGAAGTTTCACTTTTCAGCCGGTATAGGAGTAAAAGCAGTGATGAACCGTAACTTTATCATCTCTGCCGAATTGGGTAAACCTTTCGACAAAATAGACGGGAAAAACGGAATTAATATCGGGCTGAATTATATCTTCTAGGATCTAGTAGGTCCAGACCTCTCTATATCCCTTGAATGTAAGATATTTAACCACTCCGTATGGTGTGTATGAGATCATCTCCGCATGAATTGTCTCAGTGCTTTCATCCAACACCTCAATATCCATCTCTCCCTCAGAGGCTCTGAATTCTCTGTATCTTGGATAGTCGTAATTTGAGTAATATGATTCCGGATCAGGAGTTGTCACAAATCTCACCTTTTGAGCGATATTGTATGATATGGTAAGAGTGTTGTCCGGATTCGAGTCATATTCAGGATAGTTGTAGCTTTGAGATGCATTTGTAATAAACGATCCGCTTCCGCTTACATCATAGTCAAACAGGATACCCGAGCCTGAGAGAAGAGGGCACCTTCCGGTCAGTATTATGTTTGCATCGCTCAGATGATAGTTGCAGGTAAAAAGGCTCCCGCTGCATTTTACACTCCAGGTCTCTTTCCCTGTGCATTTTATTCTTATGCGTTGCGCTGTCCCATATCCGACAATCCATTCACTATTAAGGGAGTCAAGAGATTTTCCTCCTGTTGTAAAATAATATGACATATCCCTGAAGATCCACTTATCGCCCTCATACCTCAGTTTGTAATCAGGGAACCATAAATCTTCCAAAGCCCCTTTGCCGCTTTCAGGGGCATCTATCCATCTGCTCAGTTTAACAGCCATGTCACAGAGATCAACCATCGCAGATATGTTGTCCTCTACATTGTCAAAGATAATCTTTGCCGCCTCTGTCTTTCTCTTTACACTGTCCCCCTCATCAATTATTACACAGGATGATAATGAAAAAATGCAGAAAAGAATAGATATAGATAATAATGCTCTTTTCATAACCCTATCGTTTTTTTGAAAAAGTTGCAACATTGAACCTGTATCCGCACCCGAAAGTAATAAAGCCGAGGGTGCCTACAGATTGAACCTCTGAAAAGCCGTACAAGCGCTTTCCGACTGATATTCCAAATCCGGTAAGCTGAATAGATGGTCCCGCTTCATTCTTATCCTTGTCTTCGCTGCTGAACATCATACCAAGGCCGAATCCCACAGAAGAGTACATCCTTACATACTCCCTGTTGAACCAGGAAAACCTTATGGTCGGTGTGAAAAAGAGCGAGTGATAATCATCCCGTCTTGTCAATCCGGGGTTTGCAGAGTTGTATATCGTCTGGTATGTGCCTGCGTATGAGATAGAAGCACCTAAATCCATCCAGCGAAGCACTTTGTAATATCTGCCGAAGCTGAAGCACCCCGAAGACACACGGTCTCCTGCGAACTCCAATGCGTTGTGATAGTCCTCTTTTACTGATGGATACCCGTCATGCCAGGCACATCCCCAGAAGTTATCATTAAACAGGTCGAATGTAAGAGGATATATTCCATATCCGAATCTTGTGTCGACCTCTCTCTTTCCGGATTGTCCGAATAGCGAGGATACACATAAAAGATTTACAGCCAAAATAAGTAAAAACCTTCTGTTCATATAGTTCAGAGTTCAAGTATTCCTTTTGGCAAATCTAATACTATTTTCTCATTTTCTATATCTACATCGATAATAAAATCCTCATTAAGAGGGATAAGCACTTCAGATTCCCTGCCGTTTGCAAGCATTACACCTATACACAGATTGTCCGGATAGGGATAAATAGCAGATATAGAGCCTACAAGGCTATTGTCTTTCTCGAATATTGTAAAACCGATAATGTCGGGAATATCACCATCCGTTTCCTCCTGCGTCTGTGCTTTTTTCCCTTTTTTCCTGTTTATATAGACAAGTTCTCCGACAATCTCCTCTGCGCATTTGAGTGTATCTATTGTCTCAAACTTAACAAACAACTGGTCGTTTCCCCTCTCCTGAAGATGTGAAAAAAAGAAAGGAACCGGTAATCCATCGAAGTAGATGAAAACCGGTTCCTTTAAACTGAAACCATCAGGAGCCTGATCGTTGTATCGGAGTATCACTCCGCCATCTGTCCCGAATGATTTAAGAACCTTGGCAACAGGCAGCAAAATATTTGCTGACTTTTGCATTATCTAGGCCTCAGTTGAAGCTGGTGTCTCTTCTGCAGCAGGAGCTTCTGTTTCTGAAACTTCGGCAGCAGCAGCTGCTTCAGCAGCTTTCTTTGCTGCATCTTCCTCTGCTTTCTTCTTAGCTAACTCTTCAGCGCGAGCTGAATTGACTTTAGCTTCTGCCTCGAGAGCGCTCTTCTTTGCAGAGCGGCCATTGAGTTCTAGATCAGATTTCTTTTTAGAAACTTTTGACTCTTTTTCAGCAACCCATGCATTCCATTTCTGATCTGCAGCTTCTTGAGTAAGTGCTCCCTTTTTAACTCCTTCCTGAAGGTGTTTCTTAAGAAGTACCCCTTTGTAAGAGAGTATCCTGCGGCATGTCTCGGTAGGTTGTGCACCCTTAGTCAGCCAGTCAAGTGCCTGGTTGGCATCGAGCTCTATAGTAGCAGGATTGGTGTTGGGATTGTATGTACCGATACGCTCAATGAAACGACCATCGCGTGGTGAGCGGCTATCAGCAATTACAATGTGAAAATAGGAAAAGTTTTTTTTGCCGTGTCTGGCAAGGCGAATCTTTACAGCCATAATACTGTGATTTTAAAGTTTTTATTATTTAACTTCCTAATCTTCTCGAGAAAAGGCTCGCAAATGTACAACAAATTATCAAACCGCCAAAATTTCACAACCTCTTCAGGTATCAATATTTAAATGAAAAAGGATGTCAATTCTTTCTTGACACCCTTTCTCATTTTACACTTAACCTAAAACTTAAACTATGAAAAAACTTCAATTAAAATAATTGCAAATCATGTGCCAAAACTTTGTTTTCATAGATAATTACATTCTCAAATTTCACTGAAATTTTCGAAGTCCCTTTAGGTACATTGAAAGAGATAGTGGAGAGTGCCGGAAGCACATATCTTTTTTTATTAAAGACTATTTTAAATGGAACTGATGAGCTGTTTGACATAGTGTAGAAGTCACTCTTTTCGTTGCTGAATACCTTTTTTACACTCAGATACTCCTCTGTAAGCCATATTGCAATCTCCTCCCTTGTGGCAATATTGCCCTGGAAAAATGCCACTGTCCTTCCGGCCTCGAGAGCCTCCCTTATTCCACTGATAGAGCGCTCTTTTGCAAGAACAAGGGTCATCGGCCTCAAAGTGCCGATCTTTTCAAGGTTGTCCTGTTCAATTATTCCGTGAACATCAGTTGCAGCGATGATCGCCAATTTTTTGTCAATTGCCCATGCCATCGCTCTGGGATAGAATTCACTGCTGTTGTATACCTCAATACCTTTTATCAGCCCCTCTTTAAAGATATCCTCGACAAACGGATTGATCAGAGTAGAGTCGACAGCCCAGCCCGGGTGGTTCCAGATAATGAATGCATCCTGTTTCCTGGCAGCAAGCAAAGACTCTTTTGCATCCTCCACTGCAATTGGATTTGCATCATTTATGAATAGGGCGTTGAAGTGCCCCCATGTTTTAGGCTTGCGGGTGATTTCAGTTCCCTTGATAAGCATAAATCCTAATTTGTCTGCATCGGCCTTGGCTATATCGTAAGATGTGTTCAGGTCGGCATTCAGATTATCCTTATGGGGTCTGTACTCTACATGATCTGTCATTGCAAAGCAGTCGAGACTCTGTTTCCAGGCTTCGAGAACCCTGAAAGTAGGCCAGACAAGACCATCCGAAAACATTGTATGTACATGAAAATCGCACGAGATCACCTCAAAATCCTTGATTTTTGGAAGAGTCAGATTCTCCCTGTGACTTGTCATATAGGCAGGGAAATCGACCTTGTTGGGATTCCATGATTCAGCAGAGGTGCGGTCAATTACCTCCTGCGCGTTTATGCTGCCTGATACAATAAGGGAAGCCATGAGCAGCTGAAAAACTTTTTTGAAAGATCTGTTCATTGTGAAATTTTAAGGATATGATTATTTAATAGCGTCAAGTTCCTCGAAGGAGAGATTCATCAGTTTGTAATTGCCCCTCTGTTTGAGATTGTAATGCCACCATTCTGCATCGTAAAGGGTGAAACCATGGCTCAGCATGACATCTTTGAGGAGAGCTCTGTTGGCAAGAGATGTAGAGTCAAGGTCTGTGTATTTATGAGAAGCCAGGTCAGTGAAGCTGTCGAACTCTGTCGGCATTTTCAACTCAGCGCCACTTTCAAGATTTATGATTGAAAGATCCACTGCACAGCCTCTGTTATGAATTGACCCTTTCCAGGGGGCAGCGACAAATGTAGTGTCAGGGTATACTTTGTAGAAATAGAGTGTAGCTGCATAAGGCCTGTACGCATCATAAATCTTAAGACCAAGTCCCTTTTCTGCCAGAATCTGCTGTATTTTCAACAGTGAGTCAGCAGCAGGTTTCCTAAGGAAAGCCCGTGG
Source organism: Bacteroidales bacterium CF (assembly GCA_000473305.1). Taxonomy (GTDB): domain Bacteria; phylum Bacteroidota; class Bacteroidia; order Bacteroidales; family UBA932; genus Bact-08. The sequence continues at coordinate 373,617 of CP006772.1, forward strand.
TTGGGTGTAAATTTTTGTCTTGGTGAAATTGTTCGTGTCTGCATATCTGATGTCTAGTACAACCCCCGGGATGTACTTTTGAAGGTCAACTAGCACATTTGTGCTGTCAGCTTTTATACTTTCGATGTAAGCCTCTTTTGTGTCAACAATGTCCAGTTTGTATGGATTTTCCTTGACATTTTGCTTGCAGGAGATGCAGGCGGAGAGAAGAAGCAGGGCAACTCCAAAGATTTTAAATAGTTTCCTCATGCTGTCGGGTTTATTTGGTTGTGAATATCCGGTAAATTTACAAAAAATCAGATACAGGCAATCTAAACTTCCTCGCTGCTGTTTATTATTGTCAATTGTTGTCTCACCGACTCCTCATGCATCGCCTCCAGTATCCTTTTGATGAAATCGGGATCCAGTTGTAGTGATTCAGCACAAGACACCTTCTGGGTTACCAGATGCTCGTAGCGTGTCGGCTGTAATATAGGGATATTGTTGCTTCTCTTGCATCGCCCTATCTCTCTGGCAACATGCATCCTTCTTGCAATCAATGTCAGAAGCCTGTCATCAATCTCATCAATCTCCCTTCGAAGCTCCTGCAATAATCCCGGGGTTCCTTCATAATCACGGATTACAATGGAAGAGAGTATATTCTTTAATTCTGAAGGTGTGACTTGTTGCTCCTTGTCGCTCAGTGCAGATTTAGGATCTATGTGGGACTCTATCATCAGCCCGTCAAAGCCCAGATCCATAGATTGCTGGGCAATCTGAAGTATAAGATCGCGCCTTCCTGCTATATGGCTTGGGTCGCACAACATGGGAACTTCAGGAAGCCTCCTTTTTAGTTCAATAGGAATGTACCAATGAGGAATATTCCTGAAAAGTCCTCTCTCATATGTGCTGAATCCCCTGTGAACTGCATATATGCGGCTTATTCCACTGTTTTGCAACCGCTCGATTGCTCCTATCCACAGATCCACATCGGGATTAACGGGATTCTTGACAAGTACCGCTATGTCACAACCCTTTAATGTATCGGCTATCTCCTGTACGGCAAACGGGTTTGCGGTTGTTCTCGCGCCAATCCAGAGAATATCGATGCCGGCCTTGAGAGAGGCTTTGACGTGAGAAGCGTTGGCCACCTCCACACAGGTGAGCATCCCGGTCTCTCTTTTGACCCGCGATAACCATTGCAGTCCGGCAGCACCTACCCCCTCGAACGATCCCGGTTTGGTGCGCGGTTTCCAGAGGCCGGCCCTGAAAACCTTAATCCCGATCTCCTTAATCCCCAGAGCTGTCGATAATACCTGCTCCTCGCTCTCTGCACTGCAAGGGCCGGCTATTACAAAAGGTCTTTCGGGATTTATGAGCTCCATTTTTATTTAATCTTGTAAATCAGCTCGTCAAGCGTTCTCTTTGGGACATGGTGGTTCTGGTTTTCGTCCCTCCAATACTTTATGTCGCCATCCTTGATATCGTCAACTATCACGTTCTCTTTAGGCCTACCAAGTGCAATTACCATAATAGGTTCCAGGTTTTCGGGGAGTTTCAGCAGTTCCGCGAGAGCCTCTTTTTTGAATGAGGCAATCATACACCCTCCAAATCCCAGATCGACGGCTTGTAAAAGTATGCTTTGCGCAAAGATTCCGTTATCGCAGGAGTAGGTTGAAGTGATGCTTTTGTCATGAAGCAGTATGATGTAGGCTGAAGGCCTCTCACCCTCCTCCGGTCCGTTCCACTCTTTCAGATATCCTGCCCAGGCAAGGTTTGGGAATATCAAGCCGTTCATCTTTCTGTCGTTTGACATATAGAATTTGATCGGCTGTGCATTCCTGGAAGACGGGGAGAGTCTGGCAGCATCGACCATTTTGATAAGTTCTGACTCGCTGATCTCAGCATCCTGATAGAACCTTCTGTAACTTCTGTTTTTGGCAAAGGGTATCATTGTGTCGTCTGTATTGATTAATGTCTGTTTAAAATATTGAAAGCAACTCGGAGAGGTTGCCGGCCTTGATAAGTCTCGGATGTTCCCTCTCCTCGGTTATCTCATGTGCCCATATAATGTCAGAAGGGATATAGACCGCCCAGCCACCCAGTTCGAGTATCGGAAGAATGTCCGACTTGAAAGAGTTCCCAATCATCACCATTTCATGAGGTTCCACGTCGTGCTCCTTGATCAGCTTGCTGTATGTGCCCTTATCCTTCTCACTCATGATCTCTATTGAGTTGAAATATCTTCCCAGCCCTGAACGTTCAATCTTCGACTCCTGCTCCAGCAGGTCTCCTTTTGTGAATAGAGAGAGCGGGTATTTTGACGATAGTGAGCTCAGTACATGTTCGGTGTCAGGGTAGAGTTCCAGCTTCTGGCCTATAGTATCCTTCCCTATCTCTATTAGCTGAAGTATCTCTTTGTTTGTAAGGGTTCCATTACTTATTTCAATTCCGCACTCAACGAGTGATATTATAAAAGGTTTGGAGCCGTAACCCAACAACGGGAGGTTCCGTTTCTCAACCGCCAGCAGCTTTGAGTTGGCCTCCTCTGGAGAGCAGAATCTCTCCATCATTTTCCCGAATCTCTGTTCAGCCCTTCTGTAGTTCTTCTCGTTAGCCCACAGGGTGTCATCCGCATCGAAGGCAATCAACTTTATTTTGTCTTTCAGCATATTCAAAAATTATCGACGCAAAGATACAAGAAAAAAGGATGCCCGATATTTATTCCGGGCATCCTTAGACTTTAAAATTTCAGATGACTATTTTGCTACTCGCTCAAGCCATTTGACCATTGAGAGCATTGCAAGCATTGAGAGTCCGCAAGCTATTGCAAATACCATCCAGCATGTCCACAGTGGAACGGATGTGTAGAGGATACCTCCGATGAAGAGAAGCAGGTTTCCTACAGCAGTTGCAGCCAGCCAAGCTCCCTGCATCAATCCCTGAAGATGAGGAGGAGCCACTTTCGATACAAAAGAGAGTCCAAGTGGTGATATGAAGAGCTCTGCGCATGTCAGTATGAAATACATTCCAACCATAACCCAAGGGGTGAGCTTCATTGCATCCATGTTGGCCGCAGACATTGTTGCAAGGGTTGATTTGTCAGGAAGAGCCATAGAAACTGTAAGCATGAAAATATATGCAAAAGCGGCTATACCCATTCCGATACCAATCTTCCTAGGAGTTGAAGGCTCTTTGCCTTTTTTCTTCAGGCTTCCGAAAAACCACATGATCACAGGAGTAAGTACCACTACGAAGAATGGGTTGACAGATTGGAATATCTCGGCACCTTTAATAGATGTAAAACCGAGGTCAAAATTAATTACATCAAGGTTGATGTAGTCTCTGGCAAAATATGTCAATGAATAACCATTTTGGTGGAAAGAGAACCAGAAGAATATAACAACTCCAAAAACAGCGAACAAAGCGTAAATCCTTTGTTTGATCTCGGTTGCAGCCATTGTAATCTCAGCTTTCTCAACCTTGCCGCCATTCTCTTTTGTAGCTTTATTTGCAGCAGTATCAGGGAATTTATTCTTGTTAGTCACATAAATGACCAAAGAGATCAATATCGCAAATATTGTTGCAAAGAATGCAAAGTGGAATCCTTTGTTGAATACGTCCAGATATTGGTTGCTGAATGCTGTCAGGTCAGATACGGTATTTCCGTTAAGCATTACCTCAGAAGAGTAGGTCTGAAGGCTAGCCATCTGTTCTGTGTTCATAGCACCCGGATTTGCCAGGAATTTGTGGCATAGTTCAGGAAGCTGTGCGTTGTAGTCAAAGCCGTTGTGCTTCAACCACCAGTTTCTTACTGCAATAGCAATAAAAGGTGCAAAGAAACCACCGATATTTATAAACATGTAGAAAAGCTGGAATCCGGCATCTCTCATATCTTTCGGCTTACCATTGCTGTCAAGTCCGTATTTGGCAATAATATAATCTTTGTACTCCTGTTTGTCATACATCTGTCCGACCAAAGCCTGGAGGTTACCCTTGAAAAGTCCGTTACCAAATGCAATAACCAGCAAACCGGCGCAAGTGAGGCCCAGGTATAGAGGAAGACTTGGTACAGGAGTCGGGGTAGGGATTGCAATGATAAAATAGCCGACAGCCATTAAAATAAGTCCCCAGAGAATTGTCCTTTTGTAATTGCGGGTCCTGTCGGCAATCAAACCTCCTACAAGGGCAAGTACATAGATTGAAGCGTAAAACGCGGAGTAGATATAACCTGTCGTTGTTTCAGACAGACCAAATTTGGCCGAGATGAACAATGTCAGGATTGCCATCATGATGTAGAAGCCAAAGCGTTCTCCCATATTTGCGAGAGCCGCGGAGAGCAGTCCTTTCGGATGTGATTTAAACATAGAGTGTACTATTTAGATAAGTTAAAAATTCCTCACAAGTTTACAAAAATACTAAAAAATGGATAACTTTGTTAAAAATGTAAACCAAGCCAGATGTCTAAATTGCTTTTTTATCCGATTCTGCTATTTATTTATTTGTTTTCCCTCATCCCCAAAAAAGTTCATTACCTGTTTTCGGATATATCGGCCTGGTTGCTCAGAGATCTTTTCAAATATAGGGTGGATGTCGTGGTGACAAACATAGCAAGGTCATTCCCCGAAAAAAAATATAAAGAAATAAAGGCCATAGTGAGGAAGTTTTATCTTAATTTTACAGATAACTTCTTTGAAATGCTTTGGTCTGTCTCAAAATCGGAGGATAAAATCAGGTCCGGTGTCACTGCGGAAAATTTAGATGTTCTCGCATCTGCCTTTAAACTAGGCGGTTCAGCCCTGATAGTGCTGGGCCATCAGGCAAATTGGGAAAGGATGCTTGCCATTGACATTTCACCAACCGGTTACCGGAACGAGGATATGAGGATGGTTTACAAGAAGATGAACAGTAAACTCTCGGATCTTCTTATCCATTGGATAAGAGGAAGACGTTCGGCAGGCACGCTGGTAGAGATGAACGATATTGCAAGATATATGTTTAAACATAAGGATGAGCAACTTTGCTATATTTTCATCGCGGATCAGGCCCCACTGCCGGGGTCGAAATATGTGACAACGTTTCTCAACCAGAAAACACGATTTTTCAGCGGTCCGGAGCAACTTTCGAGAAAGCTTGAGATGCCTGTGCTTTATCTCAATATTGAGAGAGTAGAAAGAGGAAAATACAGAGCCGGACTCACCTCCATCACCGAGCATCCCTCTTCGTTGAATGACGGTGAGATATCGCAACTTTTTGCATCATTGCTGGAGGAGGGGATCATTAAGGCACCGTCGGACTGGCTTTGGACACACAGGCGTTGGAAAAGAGATAATTAGTGTATAATTTTAAAGTTACCTGAAATATGAACAATTTATTAAAATGCATTTTACTTACAGCATCTGTCATAACAGCCGGAGAAGCTGTATCCCAGACAGTAAGACCGGATGAGAAGATTCCGCTTGGAGCTATTGTTTATTCTCTGCCAAGTACAACCATACATTTTGATGTTGTAGCTGACCATGAGTCCTTTGTTGCGGGCCCCTATGCAAAATTTGCACAAAAATATCTCGGAGTGCAGGCAAGAGAGGAGAGTGCCGAGACATATAAATTGAAATCAGTAGAGATGACCCCGTATATAGAGGCTGATTACTCCACTAACTATGCAGTCAATCTGGGCAATTCAAAAAACGCCTCGGCAAACTTCCTGGAGTTCATGAGCCAGGGGTTGATAGTTTGGTCTGATTCCTACGCCGGAAAGAACGAGAAGATGCGTTTCCAGAATGCAAAGAGGGATCTTGATTTCAATCAGATACAGACAACACAGAATCTTACAAGCGAGAAGACCACACTTTATAAGACTGTCCAGACAGCCGGAGGCCTTGAGAGAGTTGCCGTGCAACAAAACCAGGTCGTAGAAAAAAGCCTTGAAAGAAGGGCGGAGGAGACAGCTTCCTTGATTTTCAAGTTAAGGGCAAAACGTGTTGAGATTATTACCGGTGAAACCGATGCGACTTTCAGCGGAGAGGCACTTAAGGCAGCGATAAGCGAGATAAACCGTCTGGAAAACGAATATATGACACTTTTCCTCGGAAAGAGTACAACAGATACACAGAAAATGAGCTTTGACATAGTACCATCTCCGGACAATCAGAAACAGATATATATAGCTTTCAGAATATCAGAGACCCAAGGTTTGCTTCCAGCTACAAATATTGCAGGAAGACCGGTTGTTCTGGAGCTTTCAAATGAGGATAAGGTTGCTCCGGCACCTAAGATGGAGCTTACCAATGCAAAAGGAAGAGTTATATACAGAAGACCGGCAGCTATGGTGGCAAAAGTGCTTGACGGCCAGACAACCCTTATGCAGACAAGAATCCCGGTATATCAGCTGGGAACTTTGCTCTCTTTCCCTGTAGAGGTCGCTACAGCCAAATAGTATTAATAATAAACATTTATAAATATTAACTGAAATGAGTATTGCTAATTTAAATCCGACTAGGGTCTGGAAACATTTTGAATCCCTGACCCAGATTCCTCGTCCTTCAAAAAAAGAGGCCAAGGCAGTCGCTTTTCTTGAAAACTACGGTAAGAGCCTTGGTCTTGAGACAATCAAGGATGAATTGGGAAACATTATTATCCGCAAACCTGCGACAAAAGGTATGGAGAACCGTAAGGGTATCATACTACAGGCTCATATCGACATGGTTCCTCAAAAGAACAGTGACAAGGTTCATGATTTTGAGAAGGATTCTATACAGACAAGGGTAGTTGACGAGTGGGTATATGCAACAGGAACAACTCTTGGAGCCGATAATGGCATGGGAGTTGCCGTTGCGATGGCTGTTCTTGAGGCAAAGGATCTTGTACACGGTCCGATAGAGGTTCTTATCACAGTTGATGAAGAGACCGGAATGACCGGCGCAAGAGGGCTGAAACACGGGATTCTTAAAGGGGATATTCTGATAAACCTTGATTCGGAAGATGAGGGTGAACTTTATGTAGGTTGCGCCGGCGGACTTGACGCTACTGCAACTTTCAAATATACAACAGTTGCCGTTCCTGCAGACTACGTAGGTCTTGACCTTGCGATTACAGGTATGAAGGGTGGCCACTCCGGAATGGATATAGTACTGGGCCGCGGAAATGCAAACAAGGCTTTAGTGAGAATTTTACTCCCGCTTATCGAAAAGGCTGATGCCATGATATCTTCATTTGAAGGAGGCTCATTGAGAAATGCAATACCCAGAGAGTCTTTTGCAACCATAGCTGTTCCGGAGTCCAAGGTTGCCACTGCAAAGAAGATTGTCAGCAAACATTTCAAAGAGATGAAATCGGAGCTTTCTGCCCACGAGCCAACCCTCAATGTGGAGATTAAAGCTGCCAAGAAACCGGCCAAAGCAATCGATCCTGTTGTTGCAACAAAGGCTGTGAAAGCGATTTACGCTTGCCCTAACGGAGTGGAGCGTATGAGTGATGCTATGCCTGGTCTGGTAGAAACCTCCAATAATCTTGCGATTGTTAAGAGTGGTAACGGAAAGATAGATATCAAATGTCTTATGAGAAGCTCTGTTGATTCAGCAAAAGATGTTTATGCAAGTTCTCTCAAGTCTGTATTTGACCTTGCCGGAGCAGAGGTTAAGCTTACAGGCGGATATCCGGGATGGAAACCAAATATGGATTCCGACATTCTTGCAACGATGAAGACTATTTACAAGAAACTTTACGGCAAGGAACCTGAGGTGAAGGCTATCCATGCAGGTCTTGAGTGCGGTATTCTCGGCGGTACCTATCCTAACTGGGATATGATATCATGCGGCCCGACCATCAGATCTCCTCACTCACCGGATGAAAGAGTTAACATCAACACTGTCGAGAAGTGGTGGAACTACATTGTTGCAGTTCTGAAAGATGCTCCCGTGAAAAAATAATTTGCTGAAGTGTAATTATTTTATATCTTTGCAGCCCTTTTATAATATAATATTAATTTACAAAGAGTATGTTAAAACAGTACGAAACCGTTTTCATTGCAACTCCCGTTTTATCTGAGGTTCAGATAAAGGAAGCGGTAAAGAAGTTTCGTGACTTTATCACCGATAACGAAGGTGAGATCGTTTACGAAGAAGACTGGGGCCTCAGAAAGCTGGCTTACCCTATCCAAAAGAAAACCACAGGTTTTTATCATCTGATTGAGTTCAAGGCTGATCCTACATTGATCGCTAAGCTCGAGATTCAGTATCGTCGCGATGAGCGCATTATCCGTTTCCTTACATTTGCTATGGACAAACATTCAGTAGCTTATGCAGAGAAAAAACGTGCAAACAAAGCAGAAACTAAAAACTAAGGAGGAGGAGTCATGTCAAGTCAAAACAATGAAATACGCTATCTGAACCCACCAACTGTGGAAGTTAAGAAAAAGAAGTACTGCCGCTTCAAAAAAGCCGGCATCAAGTACGTGGACTACAAAGACGCTGAGTTTCTAAAGAGATTCCTTAACGAGCAGGGTAAGATTTTACCAAGGCGCCTTACCGGAACTTCTCTGAAATTCCAGAAGAAGGTGTCTCAGGCAGTCAAGCGCGCAAGGCATCTTGCTTTATTGCCTTATGTAACAGATTTATTGAAATAAGCTTAGGAGAATTGTTATGGAAATTATACTGAAACAAGATGTTCCCAATCTGGGTCATAAAGACGATATAGTAACCGTGCGTAACGGTTATGCTGCCAACTACCTGATTCCGCAAGGATTTGCTGTTATGGCAACTTCTTCTGCAAAAAAGGTACATGCCGAGAACCTCAGACAGAGAGCTCACAAAGAGGCAAAAATCAGAGAAGAGGCTGCCGCACTGGCTGCCAAACTCGAAGGTTTGCAGGTTAAGCTCGCTACAAAGGTAAGTTCTACCGGTAAGATATTCGGATCGATTAACAATATTCAGGTTGCTGAGGCTCTCGCCAATCTGGGTTATGAGATTGACCGCAGAAATATCACTATAGTCGGTGAAGAAAATGTCAAGGAGGTCGGGGTTTACGAAGCAACTGTAAAGTGCCATCGTGAAATCAAGGCAAATATAAAAATTGAAGTAGTAGGAGAGGAGTAAAATCCTCTCTTCTTTTATACTTCATTTGTGTTTAAATATTTGGTTGGTCTTTTTTTTAGTTATATCTTTGTTATAACTATTACTTATTTGGATTATTAAACTTTTAAACAAAAATTTATATGAAGAAAATTCTTACTTTGGTCATGATGCTCGCGGTTGTGTCTGTATTTGCACAACAGCAAGAGACAAAAACCGATGTAAAGTATAACCAATACCTTACTAATGGTTTTTGGGACAATTGGTTTATTGGTGTAGGTGGTGGTGCTCAGGTTTATTTCGGAGAGCACGACGGTGCAATTGATTTAGGAGACCGTATTGCTCCTGCATTTGACATAACATTAGGAAAGTGGATTACTCCACTATTCGGAGTTCGCGGTCAATTTGCCGGTATCGGCGTTAAAGGAGGAATGGTTCAGAACAGAGGTCATTTTATTGAGGAAGCCTATGACGGATGTGCTAACTGCTATACTGAGAAATTCAATATGTTCAATCTTCACGGTGATTTTCTGTGGAACATTTCAAACACTCTTGGCGGTTACAGGACTGACCGTACATGGTCATTTATCCCTTTTGCAGGTTTTGGCTGGGCTAAATCATGGAAAAAGGATGTAAATCCGCAATACAACGAGGTTGGTGCAACCGTAGGTCTTATCAATAAGATTCGTCTTTCAGATGCAGTTGATTTCAACATCGAGCTTAAAGCACTTCTTGTAAACGACAGATTTGACGGTTATGAGGTAGGACAGGGTATTGAGGAACTTACAACAGCAACCGTAGGATTTGCATACAACTTTATGAAACGTGATTTTACAAAATATGTAAAACCTGTTCCATGTGATTATACTCCTTATACAAGCAAGATTTCTGATCTGGAGAAGAAAATTGCCGATGCTGATGCAAAAGCATCTCAATTGGCAAACGATCTAAATGCAGAAAAGGCAAAAGGTCCTAAGATCATTACCAATACAGAGTATCTTGCAGGTAAGATGGCTGTTTGGTTCCCGATTAACGGAACAAAACTCACAGACAAAGATCTTATCAACTTGGGAGACTACGCTGAAGTGATTAAGAAATCAGGTCTGACTTACAAGATTTCAGGCTATGCTGACAAACAGACTGGCAGCAAGAAGGTTAACCAGAAACTTAGCGAACAACGTGCAAACAAAGTTTACGATGCACTCGTGAATAAATTCGGCGTTGATCCTGCAAAATTGGAGAAAGTCGCTAACGGAGATCAACAACAACCTTACGGAAAAGCTCCGCTTAATCGCGTAGTTGTTATCGAATAAACGTAAAGTATTAATAATGAAGCCCGTCTGAGCGATGGGCTTTTTTTTACAATTATTTTTTGCCAGTTATGCAAAAAATAGTTAACTTTCACACAATAAACCGGATGATTATGAAAAAAAGTATTTTAACCTTGGTGTTTTTGATGTTCGCAGGGGCTATTTTCGCCCAGGAACAGGCAAAGAGGGGGCCGTTTCTGACTAACGGGTTCTGGGACAACTGGTTCATATCTGCAGGAGTCGGAGGAAATTTATACGTTGGAGAGAATGATGATCAAATCTCAATAGGTGACAGAATCTCAACAGCAGTAGATATATCGCTTGGTAAATGGTTCACACCTTATTCTGGTCTCAGATTCCAGTATGCCGGTATAGATGCTAAAGGTTACGGCCCAAATGCACTTTATGCGGACAACAACGGAAATGAATCTTTTAATGTGATGAATCTTCATGCCGATTATATGCTCAATCTCTCAAATGTTATAGGAGGATATAAGGAGAACAGGTTCTGGCAGTTTGTACCATACGTTGGTGCAGGATGGGCAAAATCATGGAAGAAGGATGTTAATCCTCAGTACAACGAAGTTGGTTTTGCCTGGGGTTTGGTTAACAAACTAAGACTTTCTGATGCCATTGATGCAAACCTTGAACTAAGAGCACTTTATGTAAACCAGCGTTTCGAAGGAACAACAGGTGGCAGACGCGGTGAGGGTATGGCATCAGCTACTGTCGGACTCACATATAAATTTAACAGACGTGATTTTACAACATATGTTGAACCGGTACCTTGCGACTACACTCCTTATACTACCAAAATTTCAGATCTTGAACAAAAAATTGCCAATGCTGACGCTAAAGCAAAGAAACTTGCTTCAGATTTGAATATTGAGAAGAACAAAGCTCCGCAAGTAGTTACAAATACTGAGTATCTTTCAGGTAAAATGTCAGTATGGTTCCAGATTAACAGTTCTAAGATATCTACTACAGATATGGTTAACTTAGGTTTCTATGCCGAGATGATGAAGAAATCCGGAGAAAACTACAAGATTATGGGTTCAGCCGATAAAGAGACAGGAAACAAGAAAATTAATCAAAAACTGAGTGAGCAACGTGCAAAGAATGTGTATGATGCTTTGGTTAATAAATTTGGTGTTAATCCTTCTCAGTTAGAGATTATTGCAAAGGGTGACACAGACGAACCATATAACAAGCCGGTACTTAACAGGGTTGTTGTTATTGAATAGGTATATAAGCTTCAATAATAGAGGGTGCGAAATATTCGTGCCCTCTTTTATTTTTGGCACTATCTGTTGGCGGTTATATATTTATTTATTACTTTTCGCAGCAAATACCTAATTATTATGAAAAAAGAATTTTTGACACTCGTTTTATTATTGGTTACCCCCATCTTGTTCGCTCAAAAAGAGGTAACAAGAGGCCCTTTTGTGACAAATGGCTTTGGAGATAACTGGTTTGTCTCTGTGGGTTTTGGAGGCAATGTTTATGCAGGAGAGAATGACAGCGAACTGGGGTTGGGAGACCGTATTTCCACAGCACTTGATATAACTTTAGGCAAGTGGCTTACTCCTTCAATGGGTTTACGAATCCAATATGCCGGATTAAGTGCTAAGGGAAAAGCTACTGCCAATTCTATGTTTGCAGATGCACTGGGAAATGAGAAGTTTAATATTATGAATCTCCATGCGGATTATATGTTGAATATTAATAATGCATTTTTCGGATACAGGGCAGACAGGACATGGGAACTTATACCATTCCTCGGTTTTGGTTGGGCACAAGCTACTAAATCGGGTGTTGACTCTAAGAGCAATGAGTTGGCAGCTTCTGCCGGCCTGCTAAACAAGTTCCGTTTATCTGACGCTGTTGATTTTAATCTCGAACTCAGAGGTATGATGGCCAATCAAAGGCTAGATGGTGTTGAGGGTGGTACAAGAGCTGAAGGAATGGCCTCTGCAACCGTAGGTTTCTCTTATAAGTTCGGAAAAAGGACTTTTGAGCCAAAAGAGGAGAGGTTTATCCCGGATTATTCACCATACACAAATAAAATATCGGAGCTAGAGAAACAGATAACAGACGAGAAGATTCAAAAGAAGGCAATCCTTGATGAGCTGAACCAGGAGAGGAGCAAAGCTCCTGAGACTATCGCAAAAATAGAGTATCTCTCATATCCTCTCTCAGTCTATTTTGCTGTTGGTAGTTCAAAAGTTCCTCATGAAGATCTGTTTAACCTTAACAACTATGCCGAGATAATAAAGAAATCCGGAAAGTTATTCAAAATATTAGGCTCTCCTGATAAGCTTACCGGTAATCCTAATACAAACAAAAAGCTGAGTGAAGATAGAGCAAGTGCAGTATATGAGGCTTTGGTATATAAGTTCGGAGTAAATCCTAAGCAACTTGAGATTGTTGACAAGCCGGATCCGGGCAAGAGTCTTGATGTTACTGTTATAGGCAGAGCTGTTATTTTTGAATAACGATACATAAATAAGCACAACTAAATAGATTAGTTTAGTAACTATAAAATATAGTTGCACAACTAAAATTAATAGTTATATTTGTATTGTAATCCATCAGACAATGGCAACAATACATAAATTAACGGTTAAGGAAGAGGAGATAATGTCTCGCTTCTGGGAAAAAGGGGCTCTTTTTGTAAGAGAGCTCCTTGATTTTTATACAGATAACAAGCCTCATTTCAACACTTTGTCTACAATTGTGAGAGGTTTGGAAGAGAAGGGGTTTCTTAATCATCACTCCTTCGGAAACACATACCAGTACTATCCGGTAATCTCCAGGGACGATTATAAAAAAGGCGCCCTGGACAATGTCGTAAGAAAGTATTTCAAGAGCTCATATCTCGGAGTTGTCTCATCTCTTATCGAAGAGGAGGAGGTCTCGCTGGAAGATCTGAAGAAGCTTATAAGACAGGTTGAGGAATCATCTAAAAAATAGAAGAAATGGGGGAATTATTTGTATATATTTTGAAGTCCTCCCTTTGCCTTGCGGCATTTTACCTCTTCTTCAAGCTTATGCTCAGCAGGGAGACGCTTTATAAATTCAACCGGATTGTGCTGCTCTCTCTCTTTGCAATTGCTCTTATTATTCCATTTATTCATATCTCTTTTGCCAAAGATGTTCCATATTCCGGACTGGCTTTGAATATTGACCAACTGATAGCAATGGCTGCTAGTGAGGACAACGTCGCTGTTGCTGAAAAGAGTAGTGTTGATGTATGGATACTCGGAATATTCATAATCTACATAGTGGGAGTTCTCTTCTTTTTTGTAAGGATGGCCGTTTCCCTTGCAAGGATTATTATGACGGTAAAATCTTCAGATACACAGAGGCAGTCAGTTGAAGGTGTGAGATTGATTATTCACAAAAAGGATATGGCCCCGTTCTCCTGGATGAAATATATAGTAATTTCAGAAAAGGATTTCTGTGAGAGCAGCAGGGAGATTATAACACATGAACTTGCCCATATAGAGGGGAAGCACTCCCTTGATCTTATTCTTGCTGAAGTGATTACTATAATGCATTGGTTCAACCCGGCAGCATATCTTCTGAAGCAGGAACTCAGGAACATACACGAGTATCAGGCCGATGAGGCCGTTATTGACAAAGGCATCGATGCAAAACAATATCAACTTTTATTAATTAAAAAAGCTGTTGGCGACAGGCTCTACACTATGGCCAACAGCTTTAATCACAGTAAACTAAAAAACAGGATTACCATGATCTCAAAGAAAAAATCAAATCGTATGGCAGCCATCAAGGCTATGTTTGTGCTGCCTTTGTCTGCATTGGCTGTTGTTGCCTTTGCATCCGAGAAAATGACCTCCGGAATGGAGGTGATTTCCAACGCCAAAATTACTGAAATTTTTGCACAGGACACTATTAAAAAGGCGGCTGAAGTAAAAGTGAAGAGTGATAAGTTAGTGAAAAGTGAAGAGGGAATAGTGAAAAGTGAGAGGACTTATACTATAACTGTAAATGGGGACAATCAGGTAGAACCCTCAACAAGCAAGGTTATAACCTATATGGTGAGGGATACAGTAAACGTGAGCATTGTTGGGTACGATACTACAAAAAAGGGTTTAAGGCATGATGTCATAAGCATAAGTGACTCGGATAGCAAGGACACAGTGCGGACTTTTGTGACTTATGTGAATGATAATAATAAAGAGGCGCAGCCACTAATTATCGTTGACGGAAAAGAGGTAAATGCAAAACTGATGAAGGCAATTGACCCGAAAGCCATAGAATCTGTCAGTGTGCTTAAAGATAAAACTGGAATTGTACTTTATGGAGAGAAAGGAAAGAACGGGGTTGTCATAATTACTCTAAAGGATCTGGATTCTGGGAGTTTGGATGAAAAAACTGATAAAACGAAAACTACTATACGAATCAGAGGAATTGCAGATATGCCGGAAGAGGAGCAGCCTACTTATGTTGTAAATGGCAAGGTGATGAGCCCAAAAGAAGCTCAGACAATCAAATCAGAACAGATTAAGTCAATCTCAATTCTCAAGGGTGATGGAGCAAAGGAAAAATATGGAGATAAGGTTAAGAATGGTGTCATAGAAATCACACTGAAATAATTCTGGCTGATTCCATAATGTCACAGGGAGCCGTCACACATTGACGGCTCTTTATTTATTATATATATCACAATTAATCTGTTTTTTGACTAACTTTATATTAAAGCCTTGAGGATTTATGATAATGGCTTAAGTAAAAATAGGGGAGATTAAAAGAAAATAATTATTACCTTTGAACCCTGTTTTGTAACAATTTATAGTTAAAATATAACACAATGAAACAAGATCTTCAGATTTCAGAATTGATCAAAAAAGAGGAGAACCGCCAGCTTCATGGTATTGAACTTATTGCCTCAGAGAACTTTGTCAGCCCACAAGTGCTTGCAGCACTCGGATCTGTGCTTACAAACAAGTATGCAGAGGGATATCCTGGAGCAAGATACTATGGAGGATGTGAAGTTGTGGATCAGGTTGAGCAACTTGCAATTGACAGAATTTGCCAACTATTTGGTGCAGAGTATGCTAACGTTCAGCCACACTCCGGTGCTCAGGCTAACATGGCTGTATTCATGGCTTGTCTGAAACCAGGAGATACTTTTATGGGACTTGATTTATCTCACGGAGGACACTTAACACACGGTTCACCCGTTAACGTCTCAGGTATATGGTACAATGCCATCTCATACCAACTTAACGAAGAGACCGGTTTGGTTGATTACGACGAGATGGAGAGGAAGGCTCTTGAACATAAGCCGAAGTTAATAGTCGGTGGTGCTTCGGCATACTCGAGAGAGTGGGACTGGGCAAGAATGAGAACAATTGCAGACAAGATAGGAGCCATCCTGATGGTGGACATGGCACATCCTGCCGGTCTGATTGCAGCAGGACTGCTTGAAAACCCTGTAAAATACGCACATATTGTAACATCTACAACACATAAAACCCTTAGAGGACCTCGTGGAGGTATAATACTTATTGGGAAAGATTTCCCTAATCCTTTCGGTATCCTGACTCCTAAGGGTGAGGTGAAGATGATGTCAGCTGTTATTAACTCAAGCGTTTTCCCGGGTATACAGGGCGGACCACTGGAGCACTGCATAGCTGCCAAGGCTGTCTCATTCTTTGAGGCTCTCCAGCCTGAATTCAAGGCATATCAGCTTCAGGTGAAGAACAATGCTGCGGCAATGGCATCTTCATTTATAGAGAGAGGTTACAAGGTTGTGTCGGGAGGCACAGACAATCACCTTATGCTTATAGATTTAAGGAGTAAGTTCCCTGATCTTACAGGAAAGGTCGCAGAAAAGCTACTTGTCTCTGCAGATATCACTGTTAACAAGAATATGGTTCCATTCGACAGTCGCAGTCCATTCCAGACTTCAGGTATAAGGGTAGGTACCCCAGCTGTTACATCAAGAGGTCTTCTCGAGAAGGATATGCCTTATATTGTTGAGCTGATTGACAAGGTTCTTTCAAATCCGGATAATGCGACAGTAATTGCAGAGGTTAAGGAATCTGCACGTAAGAAGATGCACGGACTCCCACTCAATATCTGGTAGCAAACAGAGACAGTAAACTATCTCTTTTTCGGGAAGTATATCCCGTTTTGGACAAAGAGAGGTTTTTCTGCAAAATTTATGATATGGGCCTGAGAGCTTTTGATTATGCGGTTGCAGACATCAAATCGGTTCTTAGGCCTTCTCTTTTCCAGCCAATTGAAACCCTTTAGTCTCTGTTTCTCCATGGCAAGGTTGAAGAGTGGGTATGCGTTGCTTGTAATAGTTCCAAAATAGCGGATTCGCTCAATATTTTTGTCTTTGAGCCTTGCACTCATAGCCTTGCACTCTTTCTCGTTCATTGTGGTAAGGATGCTGTCCTCTGCAAAGAAGAAGAGCATAGAGGCACTTCCAAGAGCATCAAACCTGCTTAATTCACCCTTCTCGAAGAAAATAATTATATCTGCTCCTTTAATCTGGTCGAAATGGAGAGAGTCCTCCTTAACGGCAACAAATGCAGAGGAGTTCAACTCTGCTTTACGCAGGGATCTCCCCGATAATACAATCTGTATACTGTCGGCTGAGAGTTGCTTGTTTTCATTCCAGAGTAATGGTTCTTTATATAACCTTATGAGTGAGTCTAGCGTGTTGAATTGCAGTGAGTCGCAAGCACCCTGCAGACTATTTCTGTGAAAACGCACGTTCTTCAATGCTGTCAGGAATTTAACCCGGACAGTGTCTATCGGATTAATTGCCGTAGAATCGGCCTTTTTTGCGAGTAATGAGTCAACCTTTGAAGTTGTCAGAGAATCTTTCAATAAGGTTATTGAAGAATCCCTCTGATTTATAGCAATCCTGTGATTTGGGGTGTCTGAATTTCTCTTTACAAGCGTGTCCGCCTTGTTGATTAAGAGTGAGTCCGCTCTCTTATTGATTAGTGAATCAGTTTGCTTGAGCAGAAGAGTATCGGAGTTTTTCAAAACCAATGTATCCGCTGCTGCTTTACTCTTTTTTGACCTTCGTTTTGTCTCCTTTCCGGAAGATTTTTCTCCTTGCTTCTTCTTGTCAGGCAGAGCTTTGTTCTCCTGAGATGATGATGCAGGCGGGGTCAAGGATTTTCCGGGTAGTTTATCCCCCGGTCTGGCCGGCATATCGGCCGGTCCGGAATCCGCTTTTCCTCCTTTGGCCGGGTTTTCATTGCCCTTCATTTTTTTGGCGGCGTACATCTCCGATATGGGGTCTTTTTTGCTGAGTTCATACCTTTTTGATGCTGTTTTAACGACTGATGAGTCTACATCTTTATGAAGGAGTACACTATACGTTATTGTGTCTGCGGCAAAGAACAGTGTGTCACTTACGCCGTTCTCAACAGTATAGGTTGCCACACTAGGGTTTTGTTCGAGAACTATCTTCTCCGGTTTCCGGTTGTATGTAAGCTGATCTGCAAAGAACAGGGCAGACTGGGCTGTGTCAAGTATCTGAACATCTTTTCGCATTTTTGCGTTACCGGTCTTGCGGTCGTAGTCAAGTTCGTTTGCCCAGATCTCATTGTTTTTGCTCTTGATATAGACATCCTTGTCAAAATGCAGATACTCCTTGTTCCTGTCATACCATCCACCGTTTGCAATCAGGAAACCATCCCCCTGCCAGGCATACGTCTTTGTTAAAAAGAGAGCTTTGTTCTCTTTTGAGAGAAAGGCAAGAGAGTCGGTACTCATCAATACCGAGTCTGATTGCATCTCAACCTTCATCTGGAAGAGAAAGCGATTCTCCCTGGAGTAGTAGTAACCATTAGTACTCTCAATGGTACTGCTGTCTTTATTCATAAGGCAACCACCATTGTAAAACATTCCGATACTGTCTTTTGTATAATAGTCTATATAGTGTGTGCGGAGCTTGCCTCCCTCCTTGTCAATCAGTTCGACCAGTTGACCGCGCACCTGTGCCAACGACTGGTCGGCCAGGTATTTTATATTGTCACTGATCAGAGTGGTGTTTTTCTGGATAATTTTTACATTTCCGATGGCATCCACAATATTGGCCTGAGTATCCCAAATGGCAGAGTCACAAAGTATAAGTGTGTTGTTGTGGAGAAACTGGGCGGGTCCCGAAACCTTGCGGAATTCTCTGCCCATAAATGTAGTAAGGATGGCTGATTTTGCATCTATCAGCCTTACGAGGCTCTCTTCCGGTCTCTGATTCTGTTGCTGGGCAAAAAGACAGGGAGAAAGCAGGGATAGTACTATTGTAAAAAGTATTCTGCGCATTATTTTTTAATCCAACCTTCTCTCTCAAAAGGGCAGTTTTCAAACATCGGGTCAATCTTTATAAAAGTTGTGGCTTGTTTTTGTTTGATAAACGCGTCAAGTGCCTTATTGATACTCTCGTTCTTAGCCATCTCCTGAAGAACGGAGAAGTCGTCTTTAAAAGTTGCTGTATGAGATGGTATTATCTTGTCCAGGCGAATAATCTTGTACACTAAATTCCCTTCCCTTCCCTCATTATCCCTTGACTCAAAAGGAGCTGACACTTCACCCGGTTGAAGAGATTTGAGGATGGCATGATCTGCGGGTTTTAACTGGTCAATCTCAAAATAAACCGAACCTGTATTCTCATCAGCAACCACTCCGCCGTTTACAAAACTCTTCTGATCCTGCGAGAATCTCCTGGCTGCCTGTTCAAACTTTAGACTGTCTGAAGTAATCAGATTCCTGAGACTGTCCAGTGTTTTGAAGGCCCTATCCTTATCGGTTGTAGTGTACATGGGTTTTAGGAGGATATGCCTTGCATTGAACATATCTCCCTCTTTTTTTATCAGCTGGATTATATGGAATCCATCGGGAGTCTCAACTATCTGTGACACCTGACCGGCTTTAAGGGCCATTGCCGCATCCGAGAACTGGGACCAGTAGAGTTGCTTCGAAGCCATACCAAGTTCACCGCCTCTGGATGCACTACCGGGATCCTGTGAGTACATTGTTGCCAGGGTGCTGAATTTTGTTCCCTTCATTATCCTCTCCCTGAATTCAATCAGCCTCTCCTTAACAGCCATTACTGCTGCCTCTTTCTCCGGGTAAAGTACAATCTGGCTGTACTGGTACTGAGTTGAAATTATAGGAAGGCTGTCTTTTGGAAGCTTCTTGTAAAACTTTTCAATATCGGACGGAGTAAGTTCCGGTGCTTTCTTTGCAACCTCAGACTGCATATTGTTCACAAGAGAGAGGTCTGTAAGTGTTTCACGCCACTCCTCACGTATTTTATACATAGGCTTCTTGAAGTACTCTTCAGTAGCTTTTTCTCCGCCAAGTTTGGTCATTACCTCCTGGAGTCTCTGATTAAGATTCTGTTCGACCATCTCCCGGCTTGCGGTAAGGCTGTCGAGTCTTGCCTGAGTCAGAAAAAGCTTTTGAACCAACATTTTTTCAAGGACCTGGCATCTCAGGTTTTTATCTGAGGGCACTCCCTGAAAAAGCATCATTTGAGCCTCTGACTCTATCGCAGAGAGCTGTATCATGTCGTTTCCTATGAGTGCAACTGTCTTGTCTATAAGGCCGCCCTTGTATACCTGGGCTGAAACCGGTGTGTTTGTTAGGCCGCAAAGGATGATGGTTATAGCGAGCAGTCTGGACCACTCTTTCTTTATAGTTGTCATTTATCGATATTTTTTTTCAAAGTATTTTTCTCAAGTGCCTCTTTAAGAAGTCCCTTCTCAAGTTCCGAAATAAGTTCCTGTTTCCGTTTTATAAGTATTATCTCTTTTATCCTTGGTAAATAGTACTCAAACGGAGGTATTTCTCCCGGCGCAATCCTTTCGGGAAAATATACGAAGTATTTGTAAAGACTATCACTGGTCTCTATGTATGAACTGCTATTGGCAGCCCTTTCACAGGATTGGACATCATAAGGGATTATGCCGGCAACGGCTGAGATGTCCACCCAATTGTTCCCGAAATTATCGTATTTGTCTGCAGAGTTGTAGCACAACCTCTCCAATTCGTCAATCTCTTCGATGCCGTTCTCTTTGTAAAGGTTTTTAATGGCTGCGATGTTTGGAGAATTCGGGGATATCTTTATTACCCTTGCTTTGACTACAGCGCTGTTTGTTGTGAAATTTGTCGAGTGTTTGGTATAGTACACCCGGCACTCATCATCAGTTATTGTAGTATCGAGGCGGGATTCAATAAACAGATTCTCGTATCTGTAAACAAGGAGGGAATTCCTGTAGTCCTCAAGCTCCTGGTCAACATCTTTCTCGCTTTTGGACAACTCGCTTTCGGCCTTTTGAAGTAACAGGTGTTGGGTGGCCCATGTATTTATGTACTGTTCAAGCATCCTGATACTGTCCTCAGGATTTGTCCCCTCCGGGATGAGCTCACGTATATCCGATTCAAGCAGTTTTTGCCCACCCACTTCGGCCACAACCTTGTCTGATGAGAAGTTTATATACTTGCATGACAGAAAAGCAGGAAGCAGAATTGTCAATAGCAGATATTTTTTCATTTTACCATTAATTAATCATGATATTTGAGCCATTACCCCTCTTAAACAAAGACCCTGCCATAAATTACGGCAGGTCTATTCTTTATGAAGAGTCTACAAAGGTATACAAAAAATGGTTATCTTCGAGGTCAAATCCACAACGATGAAAAACATAGCATTTCTCACACTTTTACTTATGATTATACCTCTTTATTCGTGCAAACAAAATAGCGGACAGGAGACCAAGGCGGAGGTAATAACAGAAGCCGCTATCAACTCTATTGTTGATACTATTTCCAAACACAATCCTAACCTGGATTCCCCGGAAAGGTTGAGAACCGGTGTCAGGCAGGCGGCAATGCAATGGAAGATTGAATATGGAGATTCTGATGTATTTAAGAATTTCTGCATAGAGAACTATGCTGAGACTCCTGAAAAGAGAAGGGCACTTTTCGACAGGCTGTCAGTTGCCCTGGAGGCTTTGTGGGGAGGGTTCAACAAAATAAGTGTGGAGTTGAAGAAACCCATGCATCTGGTAGGTGACACCCTTGCTCATATTGACTATATACTTGGGGCTTATGATCCTTCAAGCCACCTGTCGGAAGATTTTTATGACAATAAGATAGCCTATCTGACTATATTGAATTTCCCTTTCTATACTCTTGAGGAGAAGGAGAAAAATGCAGGGCAGTGGACAAGGCTGGATTGGGCCTATGCAAGGATGGGCGATATCTTTATTCCCAAAGCATCTGCGGCAGTGCTTCAGCTTGTTGCTGACGCCGAGATGAAAGGGGAGAGTTATATTGCAGACTATAACATTATGATGGGTCATCTGGTCAATAATGAAGGCAAAAAGATGTTTCCTGCGGATATGAAGTTGCTTAGCCACTGGAATTTAAGGGATGAACTCAAGTCAAACTACGCACCCGGAGCTGAAAATTTCGAAAAACAGAAGATGATTTACAGGGTGATGCTGGATATTGTTGAGCAGACAATTCCTCTGGAGGTTATTAATAATCCTGAATATGACTGGAATCCGTATACAAATATTATTTATAAGGATGGAAAGGAGACAAAGGCCAATCCTGAAGGAACAAGACGCTATGAGATGCTTCTCGAGCAGTTCAGGGCACAACAGGCTGTGGATAAATATGCAACAGCTTATCCAAATGCGCTTCTGAGGGCTTTTGACCAGAGCATGCAGATCAAGCAGGAGGATATCGAGAATATGTTTATTGAGTATATCAGCTCTCCAAAGGTCAAAAAGATTGCAGGTATGATTAAGGAGAGGCTGGGCCGTCCGCTTGAACCTTTTGATATATGGTATGACGGATTCAAGACCAGAAGTGCCATAAATGAGGATGAGCTGACACAAAAGACACAACGACTATATCCAAATGCAGAGGCTTATGACAAAGCCATCCCTTCAATGCTTGTGAAATTGGGATTTCCACAGGAAAAGGCTGCCTTTTTAGGTGATGCAATTGTAGTAGAGCCGGCAAGAGGTTCGGGCCATGCATGGGGTGCCATGAGCAGGGATGATTATGCAAGATTGAGAACAAGGCTCTCTGCAAAAGGCATGGACTATAAAGGATTCAACATCGCTGTGCATGAGATGGGGCACAATGTGGAGCAGACTATCAGCATGAGGGATGTTGATTTTTATATAATGAACGGTGTGCCAAATACGGCCTTCACCGAGGCAAATGCATTTGTTTTCCAGAAAAGGGACCTTCAGCTTCTTGGCTATGGCAAGACAAACGAAGCTCAGGCGAAGATGAATGAGCTGGATATTTTCTGGGGTGCCTATGAGATTATGGGTGTGGCTCTTGTTGATATCAATGTGTGGAAATGGATGTATGCACATCCGGAGTGTACTGCAGAACAGCTTAAAGATGCTGTGATAGCCGCAGCCAAGGATGTATGGAATAAATACTACGAGCCGGTTCTTGGTGGAAAGGATTCACCAATTCTGGCCATATACTCACATATGATCAACTCTCCGCTTTACCTTGCGAATTACCCGCTGGGACACATAATCGAGTACCAATTGGAACAATTCTACAAAGGGAAGAATCTTGCAAAGGAGATAATGAGAATCTACTCTCTCGGCAATTTAGCACCGCAGGAGTGGATGGTTCAGGCTGTAGGAGAGAGAATCTCGACAAAGGCTATGCTCAGAGAGTAAAGCGGGCGGACTGTCTTGTTCCCCGCTCTTCAAGACGTTTTTCAAGAAGCCTCAGGAGTTCTGTGTTTCTCACGGAGCCCCATGGGCTCTCTTTTATAAACCGGGGCGGGACTTCACCGGCAAACCTCTCTATATAGATATCCGGTCTGAGCAGTTCCAGAAAATCGACGAAGAAATCGATGTACTCTTCAAGAGAGAACTGGATGAAATCTTCCGGGTGTTCCCTGAACTCTTTTTCCATCGGTGTCCCTTTGATAATCTGCAACTGATGGAATTTTGCCGAGTGGACAGGCAATTTGTTGACTTCGTGAGCGACAGCCAGCATCTCCTCTTTACTCTCTCCAGGAAGACCGAAAATAAAATGGGCTCCGGTCATGAGTCCTCTCTCTGTGCTTTTTCTTATAGATTCGACAGACTGCCCGTATGTATGACAACGGTTAATTCTCTTTAGTGTCCGGTCATATACTGATTCAATGCCGTACTCTATAATTACGATTTTATCCCTTGACAATCCGGCAAGATAGTCCAACTTCTCATCATCCACACAATCGGGTCTGGTCCCGATGACAATGCCTGCAACATCAGGGTGAGACAATGCCTCTCCGTATAACCTTTTCAGATCTGAAAGAGGAGCGTGTGTGTTTGAATACGGCTGAAAATATGCAAGATATCGGCTTGCAGTGCGGTATCTTCTTCTGTGAAACTCAATACCCTCCTCAATCTGCCATTTAATGCTCTTGTCAGGAGAGCTATACGCCGGATGGAAAGCCGCATTGTCGCAATAGGTACAACCTCCCGTGCCCAGGCTGCCGTCTCTGTTGGGGCAGGAGAATCCGGCATCAATTACAATTTTCTGTAGTCTCTCACCGTACCTCTCCTTAAAATATCCTACATAGGAGTTGTAACGTTTTTCCACTACATTTTTACCTTAAAAACGGCCTTTTTTATCTTTCCTTCTCCGATTAATGGTGCATGGGCATCATGCGGAAATATAACAGCAAGGTTGTCAGGTGCCAGGCTGACGAAGTTTTCCGGCATCTCCTCAAGAAAAGCGATATCTTTTTCAGGGTCGTACGAGATATTCTCCCCATCGCATCTGCTTCTGTCGCGGATTCCGATAGTTTCGCTCCCTTCCAGAAGAATATGAATGTCAATATATGTATCGTGTACCTCAAGCTTAGGTATCTCTATGCCTTTTCCCTCGCCCTCCCAGATAGTGAAATATATATCCTTTCCCACCACCGGATACTCACCGGGTTCCATTTCGTGAAGATTGTGCTTTATAATGTAGCTGAAAACTTTTTCAAACTTGGAGTGAAGATTGAGATATCTTTCGAAACCTCTCAATGAATCAAGTATCATAATGTAAATTTTGATGCAAATATAGTTATCTTTGTCTATGTAATTTTAATAAACCTACCAAAGATGAAAAAGGTGCTATTTGTTGTTCTGGCTTTTTTCTTTGTTTCTGTTTGCAAAGGAGACGAGAAGTCAGATAAGGTGAAACAACTGTTCGACAAGATCTCCTCAGAGATCAAGGCACAGTATGCTCCTGACAGAAGAGTCAAGACATATGAGCCATTTCTGGAATTTACAAAAGACGGAATTATACTCAGAGGTTCGACTACTGAGCCTGAGGCAAAAAAAGCACTCTTGAAAGCCATTGCAGATAATAAGCTGAATGTTGCAGACAGTATGAAGGTTCTTCCTGACCCTTCACTCGGAGATAAAATATATGGAATAACAGCTTTGTCAGTTATAAACTTCAGATACGGACCTGATTACGATGCAGAGTCGGCAACACAGACCGTTATGGGTACCCCGCTGAGAATACTGGAAAAGAAAGGCGGTTGGACAAGAGCCGTCACACCGGAGGGATACATTGCATGGGTAACATCCGGGAGCATACAGCCGATGAACGAGGCTGAATATATGACATGGAGCACATCGCCCAGACTTATAATCACAACCTATTACACACTTTTCCGTGAATCTCCGTCAGAGAGTGCCGCTGTAGTCATGGACGGAGTTATGGGTAATATTGTAAGGGCAGACGGTGAATCGGGCGATTATTACAAGGTTATACTTCCTAACGGAAAGTCTGCGTTCGTTCCTAAGGTTCATGCTACATGCTTTGAAAAGTGGATTGACTCAAGAAATCCTACTCAGACAAATATTATCAACACTGCGAGACAATTTGTCGGATTCCCTTATATGTGGGCGGGCACATCCATCAAAGCAATGGATTGTTCAGGGTTTACAAAGACAACATATTATCTGAACGGTCTCATACTTGAAAGAGATGCCTCACAACAGGCCAGATTCGGTGACAGCATAAGCGTTGCAAACAATTTTGCAGCTTTGCAGACAGGGGATCTTCTATTTTTCGGATCAAAGGCGACAAAGGAGAAGAGAGAGAGAATTTCACACGTAGGCATCTATATCGGCAATGGTGAATTTATCCATTCTGCCACCTCTGTAAGGATTAACTCTTTACTCCCCGAAGCAGCAAATTATTATGAAGGTTCCACCAGACTGGTAAGGGTAAGGAGAATTATAACACAGATTGACAAAATAGAGGGAGAGGGTATTCTGACAATTAAGAATCATCCTTGGTATTTTCCAAAAAAATAAACTAAACTCAAATGAAAGAGACGATTACAAGTTCGAGAAGAGATTTTCTCAAAAAGGCAGGTATTATCACCGCTGCAGCCGCTGTCATCAATCCTTTTGACCTGTTGGCTAATACCGGATATCAGAAAAAAGGCTCAAGCAAGAAAATGGAGCTGACATTCAGGACATTTGATGCCCAGATGAGACATGTCTTTACTATTGCAAATAGTTCAAGAACCACAACTCCGATTGTTCTTACAGAGATTTCATATGACGGGTTCGTTGGTTACGGAGAGGCTGCCATGCCGCCGTATCTGGGTGAAACACAGGCCTCTGTCATTGAGTTTTTGAAAAAGGTTGATCTCTCACGTTTCAGCTCACCGTTTGAGTTACAGGATATATTGACATATGTAGACTCCATAACAACAAACAACACTGCCGCTAAAGCATCTGTTGATATTGCACTCCATGACCTTGTAGGTAAGATTATGGGGCAGCCTTGGTGGAAGATATGGGGTTTCAATTCAGCTACAACGCCTTGTACATCATTTACAGTAGGCCTTGATAAGGAAGATGTTGTCAAAGAGAAGACAAAAGAGGCTTCTCCTTACAAGGTTATAAAGGTAAAACTGGGCAGGGATGAGGCAACAGACAAGATGATGATCAATACTATACGTTCGGTCACCGATACTACTATATGTGTTGATGCGAATCAGGGCTGGAAAGACAAGTACTATGCACTCGAGATGATAAACTGGCTCAATGAGAGAAATGTCAGTATGATTGAGCAACCGATGTCGAAGTATATGCTGGATGAGACCGCATGGCTTACAGAGAGAAGTCCGCTGCCTATAATCGCAGATGAGGCTTGCCAGAGGCTGACAGACATACCTAAGCTCAAGGGCGCATATCACGGAATAAATATTAAGCTTATGAAATGTACCGGTATGAGAGAGGCCAGGGAGATGGTGTCTCTTGCCAAGGCATTGCATATGAGGCTTATGGTCGGTTGTATGACTGAGACTTCATGTGCTATCTCTGCTGCAGCACAGATTGCACCGGAGACCGAGTGGGCCGACCTTGACGGCAATCTTCTCATCGCAAACGATGTATATAAAGGTATGATAATCGTTGACGGTAAGGTAACTTTGAGCGACAAGCCGGGAATAGGAATAGAGAAACTTTAATTTAACACGAATAATATGGCAAGTTTAAGAGTAATAAAGAAAGACATTGATTACCTCCTTACAGAGGTGATATCTGATTGTTGGACATTTATGTATTTCAACCAGGGTAAGAAAGAGGACCAGGCTGTTGAAATCATAACTTCAGCTGTCGATTTCAGGAATGACCTTTATAACAGAGTGAATCACTACGATAAGAAAAATGCACGTAAGGCATTCAAAGAGATAAACATGGACCTTCTTAAAGGTGTTGATGATCTGTTTGTTCGTATAAGCAAGCTGACAGAGGCTAAATAACTGTAAGAGAAGAGGTATTATTTTTACGGAGCTGGCTTGCCAGCTCTTTTTCTTTTCCCTCACACAGAGTGTTGAGCAATTTGTGGAAAGAGGCTCCGTGGTTGTGATATTTCAAATGACACAACTCATGAAGAATCACATAATCAGCTAATTCCGGGCTTAATCTCATGAGTTGAATGTTGAGATTTATGTTTCCTTTGTTTGAACAGCTGCCCCAGTTTGTCTTGTTGTTCTTCATGAACACTCTGTTTAAGCTGAATCCGTGAGCAGAGGCAAGTTCCATACATCTGGCCGGAAGGTACCGGGATGCTATTTTACGTAAAGCCCTTATTGTTGCCTGAAGTATGGCTGCCTTGTTGCATCCCTCCGGGTAATTTATCTCTGTGTGATCCGGATAGTATTTTATATTGATACTCTCCCTCTTTTCTCTCCTGTCGATTTGATGATAGACAATCCGGTTGCCGATCAGAGGAAGATCATTACCCTCTCCGAGAGGGATTATCCTTGATTGCAGCTTTTCACGGTGTTTTTCGAGAGTAGCCATTATCCAATCCTCTTTTTCAGTAACAAAATCCCCTGCACGGGAGAAGCTGGTGAAAAATGGGATTGAGACCCTTATCCCCTTGGACGGACTGACTGTCAGTCTGATATTCTTATTGCCACTCTTCTTTGTAATGACAATCTCTCCAAAGAGATGGTGGTTGTATTTTTTTGTTAACACGTAAGATTATTATACAGTTATGGCAAACATTTCACAAAAGTACCCAAAAATGTTGTCGACTGAAATTATTTGTATATCTTTGCCACCCCAAATAATGGGAAAAACAAATTCAATTGCTTTAAAATTATGAATTATTTAACATCAGAAAAAAAGCAAGAGATTTTCGGACAATACGGAAAGTCTAATGCTGATACCGGCTCACCGGAGAGTCAGGTAGCTTTATTTTCCTACCGTATCGCTCACCTTACAAACCACTTGAAAAACAATAAGAAAGACTACGCTACTCAGCGTTCTCTCTTGAAAATGGTTGGTAAGAGACGTCGTCTCCTTGATTATCTAAAGGCGACAGACATCGAGAGATACAGGAATATCGTCAAGGCCTTGAACCTTCGTAAATAAAGCAAAAATAAAGGGTGCGAAAACGGCACCCTTTTTTTATTTTTGACATTCCGCCATAACTGATTAAATTTGCAGGATTTTATATGCATTATGCCAAAATAAGGCAACCCGGGGCATAATGTATAGCTGTTATAAATAATTAATAATCAACTCTCATAGGGAGAGCGGGTTGCACATAAGATTATATGAATGTAGTAAAAAAGACCATCCAGTTAAGAGATGGCAGAGTAATCGAAATTGAAACAGGAAAACTTGCAAAGCAGGCAGATGGTTCTGTAGTTGTCAAACTTGGCAAGACAATGTTGCTGGCAACAGTTGTGGCAGCAAAAGATGCCAAGGAGGATGTGGATTTTATGCCTCTTTCAGTTGAATATAAAGAGAAATATGCTTCAGCGGGCCGTTATCCCGGGGGATTTCTTAAACGTGAAGGCCGTGCAAATGACTCCGAAATTTTAGTATCCCGTTTAATTGACCGTGCTCTCAGGCCACTTTTCCCGGATGATTTTCATGCAGAGGTATTTGTAAACGTTAATCTGATTTCTGCAGAGAAGGAGATTATGCCGGATGCCCTTGCAGGCCTTGCAGCTTCAGCAGCACTGGCAGTAAGTGATATTCCGTTCAACGGGCCTATCTCTGAAGTCAGAGTTGCCAGGATAGGTGGCAATCTTGTAATCAACCCGTCATTTACAGAGTTGAAGGATGCAGATATAGATATTATGGTAGCTGCCACTCTCGACAACATCATGATGGTTGAGGGAGAGATGAAGGAGGTTAGTGAGAAGGATATGCTTGAGGCCATAAAATTTGCGCATGAAGAGATAAAGATACAATGCCAGGCACAGATAGAGCTTATGGAAGAGGTAGGCAAGACAGTGAAGAGAGCCTACTGCCATGAGACGCAAGATGAAGAGCTGCGAGAAGCGGTTCAGAAGTTCTGCTACGACAAGTGCTATGCAATAGCAAAATCGGGTTCAGGAAAACACGAGAGAACAGATGCATTTGATGCTCTCAAGGCAGAGTTTGTAGCAACACTATCAGAAGAGGATGCTGCTGCCAAGAAGATTATGATTGACAGATATTACCATGCAGTTGAAAAAGAGGCAATGCGTAATATGATCCTTGATGAGGGAATTCGTCTCGACGGCAGGAATACAAAACAGATCAGACCAATCTGGTGCGAGGTTGATTATCTTCCGGCAACACACGGATCTGCAATCTTCACCAGGGGTGAGACACAGTCTCTCACAACAGTAACTTTGGGAACCAAGCTTGACATGAAGGCGATTGACGAGGTACTTGTTGAGGGGACAGAGCAGTTTGTACTCCATTACAACTTCCCTCCTTTCTCTACAGGTGAGGCTAAGCCGTACAGGGGAACAGGCCGCAGGGAGATAGGTCACGGAAATCTTGCTCTCAGGGCTCTGAAGTTTGTAGTCCCTAAGGGTGAGGAGAATCCTTATGCAGTACGCGTTGTTTCAGATATTCTTGAGTCAAACGGATCATCTTCAATGGCTACAGTTTGTGCCGGCACATTAGCTTTGATGGATGCAGGTGTCAAGATAAAGAAACCGGTTTCCGGAATTGCGATGGGTCTTATCACAAAGAACGGTAAGTTCGCAGTACTGTCAGACATTCTTGGTGACGAGGATCACCTCGGAGATATGGACTTCAAGGTTACCGGAACAAAAGACGGTATTACCGCTACACAGATGGATATAAAGGTAGACGGTCTGTCATACGAGATACTGGAGCAGGCTCTGGAGCAGGCTCGTCAGGGTCGTATGCATATTATGGGTGAGATGATGAAGTGTATAAGCGAACCACGTGAGGATTACAAGCCACATGTGCCAAGAATAATACAGATTGTCATTCCTCAGGAGTTCATCGGTGCAGTTATCGGTACAGGCGGCAAGGTTATTCAGGAGATACAGCGCACAACAGGAACTACCATCACCATTACAGAGGAGAATGAGACAGGTGTTGTTGATATATTCGGAGAGGACAAGGAGAGCATGGATAAGGCACTTACATGGATCAAGAATATAACCACAGTTCCTGAAGCAGGAGAAGTATATAAAGGTAAGGTTGTCTCAATCCTTGAATTCGGTGCTTTTGTGCAGATTCTTCCGGGCAAGGAGGGGCTGCTTCATATTTCTGAACTCGACTGGAAAAAGGTAGACAAGGTAGAGGATGAGGTAAAAGTCGGAGACGAGGTAGAGGTTAAACTTCTTGAGATAGATTCAAAAACCGGTAAAATGAGGCTTTCACGTAAAGCTCTGCTTCCAAAACCGGAAGGTTATGTTGAACCGGAAAGAAAACCAAGAAAAGAGGGCGAAAGGAAGCCTTTTAAAGGTCCGAAGAAATACTAACAAATTATAACATTTTTATTACTAAAAGGTCGTTATGTGTAGCATAACGGCCTTTTTGTTTACAAACCGTTATTTTGTCAGATTTTCTCTATCCCGCAACAGTTCTTGCATACCTTAAGATTTATTTGCTAAACAGAAAATTAAATTATAAATTCGAACTCGTCACCATCTATAACTTATTAAACTATCTTAATCTATGAAGAAAACGATCTTGTTTGTCGTTGTTTTGTTGCTTTGCAACGTAGCTATGGCTCAGATGAAAGTTACAGGTAAAGTAACTTCATCAGAAGACGGTTCTCCTATTCCTTTTGCTAACATCCAGATAAAGGGTGTGAGGAATATCGGAGCAACCACTGATCTCGATGGTAAATTCACTTTCGAGAGTATCTCGAAAGATGCCATCCTTGTTGTCACCTATATCGGATTCACTACTCAGGAGGTTCCGGTACAGGGAAGGTCCGAAGTGAATATTGCGCTTGTCTCAGACGCGCTGAATCTTGAAGAGGTAATGGTTGTTGCCTATGGTACCGTTAAAAAGGGTACTTTTACCGGAGCAGCCAGTCTTGTTAAAGCTGACGCTATAAAAGATGTACCAAGCCTCTCTTTTGAAAATGCCCTTAATGGTAAAGTCGCAGGTATGCAGATTACCACTACTTCAGGTCAGGCCGGTTCAACATCATCTATACGTATCCGTGGTATCGGCTCTATGAACGCTTCAAACGAACCTCTTTACGTTATTGACGGTGTTCCAGTTGTATCCGGTGACTCGGGGCAGATGGGCGATTATATTTATACCTCGAATAACGTTATGAGCTCACTCAACCCTAATGATATTGAGTCAATTACAGTACTGAAGGATGCAGCGGCATCTGCACTCTACGGTTCACGTGCTGCAAATGGTGTGATTGTAGTAACTACCAAGAAGGGCAAAGAGGGTAAACCGGTTATAAGTTTCAAAGCATCTGTCGGAGTATCTCCTACATGGGCTACCTCAAACTTTGATGCGGCTTCTACAGAGCAACAGGTTGAGATGTATTATGAAAACTTCTGGAATGCAGGAGTTTACTATCAGAACATGACACAAGAGGCTGCAAGTATATCTGCTCTTAAGCAGCTTAGCAAGAGATTTAATAAACATGGTTATACATTCTCTGCCTCTGATAACACTGTTAAAACTCTCACTATCGGGGGTGACAGGGCCGGAAAATATTATAACTGGGACGATCAACTCTTCCGTACTGCTGTTTATCAGACATACGACATGTCAGTAAGCGGTGCATCAGAGAGGTCAAACTATTATTCATCTCTCTCTTACACAAAAGAACAGGGTCGTGTTAAAATCAACGATTTCGACCGTATTTCAGGCAGGGTTAACCTTAATCAGAAAATCAGCAACAGTATAGAGTTTGCTACAAATATCAATATAGCAAAGAGTGAGAAGAGCGGATACAATGACACACGTTCAACAGGAGCAAACTACTTCCTGCAATCTCGCAACTTATTGTGGGGTCTGTACTGGCCTACTGATTACCTTACCGGCGATCCTTGGACTGCGAGATATGGTAGTTATGCATATAACCCTGTTTATTACAACAATGAGTGGGAAAACTGGTCAAAAATGTTGAAGATAAGTGCCAATGAGACACTTACAGTTAAGTTACTTCCAGAACTTGTTTTAAAGAGTGTATTCTCTTATGATAACACAAATACGATGGATCATATTTACTACAGTGCCCTCCACTTTAATGGGTCTTCTACATCAGGGTCTGTTACCGAGATGACCACAAATGAGACAAAGCTGGTATCTTCAACAACTCTAAATTATAATAAGGTATTTGCCGAGAAACATACTTTAGGTGTATTGATTGGTTGGGAAGCAGAAGACAACAGGACATATTTCCACAGGTCTTCAGGTACGAACCTTCCTACAAGTGCACTACATACAGTATCAACTGCGGGTAAACTTGATGCTGCAGGATATAACTGGGGCAGCACTATGATGTCTGCTCTCTCTCGTATCGAGTACAATTATGTGAATAAGTATTATTTCTCTGCATCTTTCCGTCGTGATGGTTCTTCAAGACTTGGCGAGACTACACGTTGGGGTAACTTCTGGTCTGTCGCAGGTTCATGGAAGATTGACAGTGAGAAGTTCATGGACAACATTGATTACATAAGCAATCTTCGCCTTAGAGCCTCATATGGTGTTAACGGTACATTGCCTTCGTCACTTAACGGATGGCGTTCGCTGACCTCATACAATAACAACTATATGCAGACACCTGGTGGTGGTGTCAGCACTATCGCTGATGCAAACCTCTCTTGGGAGACAAGTTATACCTCAAATATAGCTCTCGAATTCGGTCTCTTTGACCAGAGACTTACCGGTTCGATTGAATACTTCAACAGAGATTCAAAAGATCTGCTTCAGGATGTTCCAATCTCTCTTGTTACCGGTTTTGGAACGACACTTAAGAATATCGGTGAAATCAATAATAAAGGTATTGAGATTGAACTGAATGGAGATATCATCAGAAACAAGACACTCACATGGAGTGCCGGTCTGACTGCATCTACAGTGAAGTCTACTGTTGAAAAACTATATGGCGGACAGGACATTATCTGGTATGACCCTACCGGAGGAGATGCGAGAGCTAAGTATATTTACAGAGAAGGAGAATCAACACTTGCACTATATGGCCTTGAGTGGGCTGGTGTAGAGGATGAGACCGGAAAGAACCTATGGTATCTGAACAATGACGAGACTCCGGATCTTACAGTTAAAGGCCGTGCCGCAACTTATGACTATTCAAAAGCCAGTGAGACAATTATCGGTAACATCCATCCTAAACTCTTCGGAGGAATCCATACAGATGTTAAATGGAACAACTTTACAGCAGGCCTGAACTTTACATATAAGATTGGCGGTTATACTTATGACGGTGCCGGTAAGGATGTAACAGACGACGGTTACTACTGGGAGAGAATCATGTCAAAAGACCAATATGAAAACAGATGGACTCCTGAAAACAAGACTGCATCTCTTCCAATGCGTGCAGCTATTGATATGGAAGATGTAAACCAGAAGAGCAGCCGCCATATGCATAAGGCAGATTTCTTGAGGTTGAAGACAATCAATGTAGGTTACAATCTTCCTAAGAATCTGACAAGTAAGATTAATGTCTCTAATGTCAGGGTATACTTTAACGGTTCAAACCTCTGGACAATGGCGGCATATGATGTATACGACCCTGAAGTCAATGAATATGGCACAAGAGGTTGGGAAACTCCTATATGCAAGACATATACTTTCGGTGTTGAATTTACTTTCTAAAATAAAATGACTCTACAATGAAAAAGATAAATATACTTT
This sequence comes from Bacteroidales bacterium CF, assembly GCA_000473305.1. GTDB lineage: Bacteria > Bacteroidota > Bacteroidia > Bacteroidales > UBA932 > Bact-08. Next base: position 407,652 of record CP006772.1, read on the forward strand.
TCACAATACTAGGCATTGTACTGCTTTCATCATGCGAAGGTTTTCTTGATGTTAAGCCGACAAACTCTGCTGATGCCTCGACATCTATTACAACAGCGGCCGATGCCAAGGTAATCATAAGTGGATTGATGAGCAAGATGGTCTCATCTAACTATTACGGAAGAAACTTCTTCCTATACGGAGATGCCAAAGGTGGTGACTTTGCCATTCGCTCACAGGGACGCGGGATGGATGCGCTTTATGTTTTCAACCACTCTGCCTCTTCAAATTCATTTTCTGGTTACTGGTCACAGATGTACCACTGCATACTTCAGATTAACAACCTTCTTGAGAATATTGATAAGATTGAGGCTGCAGGAAAAGGTTCTGCGGCACTCAGTGACTACAAAGGACAGGCTCTCACAGCAAGGGCTCTCATCTATTTTGACCTTGTACGCTTGTATGGGAAACCCTACAACATGGATAACGCATCTTTGGGCGTTCCGCTGATTCTTGAAACATTGGACGCTTCTGCACAACCTACAAGGGCAACTGTTGCCCAGGTATATGAGCAGATTGTTACAGACCTTACAGCAGCTGCTCCTTTGATGGGTAAAACTAAAGTTCTCGGCTTCCTGAACTACTATGCAAACCAAGCCATACTGGCAAGGGTATATCTGAACATGGGCAACAACGCTGCTGCCCTGACAGCTGCTCAGGCGGTTATTACAAGCGGAAAATATACTCTCTATTCAAATGCAAACTGGGTTAGCTCGTGGTCTGCGGAGAATGGTTCAGAGTCTATATTTGAACTTGGGGTATACCTTAGTGAGGCAGATCTTGGAACAGCATCCCTCGGCTTCTATCTTCTCCGCAGCGGTATCCAAAAAGGTGCGATGGGCTGGTTCATGGCAAGTGATGAATTCCTGGCAAGACTCAATCAGGATCCATCAGATGTTCGCTGGGGAATCATGGATTACGATGAAACATACACAGATACAGGAGTAAAGAGATATGGCTCATGCCGTAAATATTCGGGTGCTAATCTGACAGGTGATAAGGGTTCAATGTCAGCTGTAAATATCAAAGTTATACGTTTATCAGAAATGTACCTGATAGCAGCCGAGGCAGCCTTCCCTACAAACAAGCAACTGGCAGCCGACTATCTGAAAGAGATCCGTAAGAGATCTCCGAACCTTGCAGCACCGACAGCTACAAATATTACTATGCAGATGATTAAGGACGAGAAGAGCAAGGAGCTATTTGCAGAGGGTCAGAGATATTTCGACAGGATACGTTGGAACGAGTCTATAACATTTAACGATGATTTTATCTCTCCTGCAGTTATTATTACTCACAGAGATAAAACAATTGACAGGACCTTTTACAAGACAATACTTCCTATTCCAAAAACTGAGATAGATGCAAATCCGGCATTGGCTTCACAGCAGAATCCGGGCTATGCGCAATAAAGCAGAGATTTAGAATGATTCAAGGAGGCCGGTTTTTTGCCGGCCTCTTTTTATATTTGAAATGTTTAATTTTATTTATATTTGTATCCATTTTGAATAAAAAAATTACAATATCTAATTAATATGGACTATTTTCATATAACTCTCAATGAACAAACTCTTGGCGACATAGAGCCGCTTTTCAATCCCGAAGTAAAAATAAGATTATCAGAAGATGCAATCGGGAGGATAACTAAATGCCGGGATTACCTTGAGAGAAAGATGAAAGAGCAGAAGAGTCCGATATATGGAATTACTACGGGATTCGGGTCGTTGTGCAACATATCTATTGACAAGGATCAACTCTCTCAGTTACAAAGAAATCTTGTAGTCTCTCACTCCTGCGGGATAGGAGAGGAGGTCCCTTCTGAAATAGTACGCCTGATGATGTTGCTGAAGATCAGATCTCTCTCTTTTGGCTATTCAGGAGTAAGACTCGAAACAGTAGAGCGTCTGGTGGATATGTTCAACAACAAGGTTTATCCGGTTGTCTACAGGCAAGGTTCGCTTGGAGCTTCAGGAGACCTAGCCCCATTGGCAAATATGTCTTTGCCGCTTCTTGGTCTTGGAGAGGTTAATTATAACGGAAAAAGATGCAGTTCAGAAGAGGTAAACAGGATATTTAACTGGAGTCCTCTGGTACTGGGATCGAAAGAGGGGCTGGCACTTCTAAATGGTACACAGTTCATGCTCGCATATAGTCTGTGGAATCTGAGAAGGGCAAAAAACATGGTTGCTCTTGCGGACAAGATTGCGGCACTTTCACTTGATGCATATGACGGCAGGGTCGAGCCCTTTACAGAGGCTGTGCATTTAATAAGGCCTCACAAGGGGCAGCTTGATACTGCATTCAATATGAGAAAGTATTTAGATGGAAGTGAAATAGCCTTCAGAGAGAAGCAACATGTTCAGGACCCGTACTCATTCCGCTGCGTCCCTCAGGTGCACGGTGCCGTCAGGGATGCTTTGGAATATATTGAAAAGGCATTTACCACAGAGTTGAATAGTGCAACGGATAATCCCTCTGTCGTACCGGATGAGGATCTGATAATATCGGCCGGAAATTTCCACGGAGAACCTCTTGCCATTCCATTGGATCTTTTATCAATCGCTTTGGCTGAATTGGGGAGTATTTCAGAAAGAAGAACCTATCAACTGATTGGTGGCAAGAGAGGTTTGCCATCTTTTCTGGTTGCCCACCCGGGTTTGAATTCGGGTTTTATGATTCCTCAGTATGCACAGGCTTCTGTTGTAAGTGAAAACAAACAGCTGGCAACGCCTGCATGCGTTGATACAATAGACTCCTCCCAGGGACAAGAGGATCATGTCAGTATGGGTGCCAATGCTGCCACAAAATGTTACAGAGTGGTAGAAAACCTTGAGAAGATACTTGCAATAGAGTTGATGAACGGGGTTCAGGCTCTCGAATTCAGAAGACCTCTGAAAAGTTCTCCGATAATCGAGGAGCTGGTTGCCGAATACCGGAAGAGAGTTCCATTTATTGCTGAGGATGTGGTTATGTACACACATATTCATGATTCCATCAGGTTTATAAGAGAGCATACAAAATGAAACGTCTGTTTATAAATATTGGCAAACTGATACAAGTTGAGCAGGGAGATCTTGTTCAGCGGCGTTGCGGAAAAGAGATGTCCTCGCTCGGGATAATTGAGAATGGTTATCTTTTGACAGATGATGATCTGATTTCAGATTTCGGAATGATGTCTCAGCTGACAGATGAGAGGCTGAAATGTATGATGCCGGATGAGAGTGTTGATGTTTGCGGACGAATGGTCCTTCCGACATTCTGCGATTCTCATACACATCTTGTATATGCCGGGAGCAGGGAGATTGAATTCTTTGACAAGCTGAAAGGGCTTTCATATAGTGAAATAGCGGCGAGAGGAGGTGGAATACTCAACTCTGCAAAGCTGCTGCACGAGGCTGCCGAGGATGATCTTCTCAAACAGGCCCTCTTAAGGGCAAGAGAGATAGTCTCCTTCGGAACAGGAGCTGTCGAGATTAAAAGCGGATACGGGCTCTCTCTGGAAGATGAGTTGAAAATGCTGAGAGTTGCGCGCAGGATTGGCGAATTCACTCCGCTGACTGTAAAAACGACCTTTCTCGGGGCGCACGCAGTACCTGCCAGATATACAGGCCGGAGAGAAGAGTATGTCGATGAGATAATAAGCGAGATGATTCCTGTCATCGCAACGGAGGAGTTGGCAGATTACATAGATGTCTTTACAGAGGAGGGATTCTTCTCGGTTGAGGATACGGACAGGATCCTGAATGCCGGCATGAAGTACGGACTCAGGCCAAAAGTTCATGCAAACCAGATGAGCTTTTCAGGAGGCGTGCAAGTCGGCGTCAAGTACAATGCGATATCGGTAGATCATCTTGAATATACTGGTGAAGAGGAGTTCCGTGTTCTGAAAGAGTCTGAGACAATGGCCACACTTCTGCCCGGTGCAACTCAGTTTCTTGAAATGGATTATGCTCCTGCCAGGGAGATGATTGACTACGGACTCCCTGTTGCAATAGCAACAAATTATAACCCCGGCTCGTGTCCTTCTGGTGATATGCGCTATATGATGTTCCTGGGTGCACTTAAAATGAAGATGACTCCGAATGAACTGATAAATGCCACAACAATTAACGGTGCCTATGCTATGGGGCTGGAGGAGACACATGGCACAATTGCTGTGGGGAAAAAGGCAAATTTCCTGATTACTGCACCAATACCTTCAATTGAATTTATTCCGTATGCGTATACCTCATCATGGATAGATAAAATATATTTAAACGGAAGATTATGGCAAAATTTGTAACGCCACTCGGCAAAATTGATGTCACCATTATCGGACACGCTTCTGTACTGATAGAATGGAACGGTCGCAAGATAATGACAGACCCGTACAGTGAAATAGCAGATTACACCAGGCAGCCTGTAGCAGACCTGATACTGATCACCCATGATCACTACGATCATCTTGATACAACAGCCCTCAAACCTGTCACCGGCAAAGAGACAGTGATAATCTCCACTCCTGCAGTTGCCCGCCTTCTCCCCGGTGTGAAGCCATTGAAGCAGGGAGAAAGCTTCACCTATGAGGGTTTACTTATAACAGCCACATATGCATATAATATCGAGCAAAAGAATGAGGAGGGAAAGGTATTCCATCCAAGGGGCGCCGGAAACGGTTATATGCTCGATTTCGGAGGATTCAGGTTATATTTTGCCGGAGATACTGAGCTTATACCTGAGATGAGGGAGCTTGGCCCCATTGATGTCGCTTTTCTTCCAAAGAACCTGCCTTTCACAATGAGTGACGACATGTTCATAGAGGCGGTAAAAGTTATAAAACCTCACAATGTATGCCCGTATCACTTCTTCCAGCTTGATGTGGAAGGGTTGGAGAGGAGAATGCCAGAAGGTGTAAAAATGTTTATTAAATAGAATCATATAAAATGGTAAGAAGATTAATAGAGTGTGTCCCTAACTTCAGCGAGGGGAAGAATATGCTGGTGATAAAGCAGATTACCGATGCAGTGGAAAGTGTTGAAGGTGTAAAGCTTTTAAATGTTGATCCCGGAAATGCAACCAACAGGACAGTTGTTACATTTGTCGGCGAACCTGAGTTGGTTGTTGAGGCTGCTTTCAGAGCAATCAGGAAAGCGTCTGAGGTTATAGATATGAGCCATCATCACGGAGAACATCCCAGGATGGGGGCCACTGATGTCTGCCCTCTTATACCGATTGCCGGTGTATCAATGGAGGAGTGCGCAGAGATGGCAAGAGCACTTGCAAAAAGAGTAGGGGAAGAGTTGTCAATACCGGTATATTGCTATGAAAGCTCAGCATTCAAACCTGAACGCAGAAATCTGGCCAATTGCCGCTCTGGTGAATACGAGGGACTCTCAAGAAAATTTGCAGATCCTCAGTGGAAACCCGATTTCGGTCCAGATAAATTTGAAGGTAGAGTTGTTCACACAGGCGCGACAGCAATTGGAGCAAGGGATTTTCTCGTGGCAATAAATTATAATCTGAATACCACCTCTACCAGGAGAGCCAATGCGATAGCATACGATGTCAGGGAGAAGGGGCGCAAATTAAGAGAGGGAAATCCGATCACAGGTAAGGTTGTAAAGGATGAAAACGGCAAAGATGTGTGGATTCCGGGCACACTCAAAGGGTGCAAGGCAATCGGCTGGTATATAGGGGAATATGGTATTGCTCAGGTCTCCATGAATGTTACAAATATTACCCAGACACCTGTTCACGTTGCGTTTGAAGAGGTTGTAGCCAAGGCTGCAGCTAGAGGTATCAGGGTAACCGGCTCCGAGATTGTGGGGCTGATACCAAAAAAGGTTCTTATAGATGCCGGGAAATTCTATCTGGAAAAACAGCAGCGTTCTCTTGGAATTTCAGAGGATGAGATAATTAAGATTGCTGTCAAGTCTATGGGACTTGATGATCTCAGACCTTTTGACCCTAAGGAGAAGGTAATTGAATATCTGATTGAGGATAAAGCCAAAAAGAGACTTGTAGACTTGACTGCTGCAGATTTTGTCTCAGAGACAGCTTCAGAGTCACCTGCTCCCGGTGGGGGATCTGTCTCTGCCTATATGGGGTCGCTCGGAGCTGCCCTGGGAACAATGGTGGCAAATCTGTCGGCACATAAGCCCGGATGGGATGACAGATGGGAATATTTTTCTCAATGGGCCGACAAAGGACAAGAGATACTTGCCGAGCTGCTGTTTCTGGTTGATGAGGACACAAATGCCTTTAACCGTATTCTTGAGGCTTTCTCAATGCCGAAAAGTTCTGATGCCGAAAAGGCTTTGAGAACTGAAGCAATTCAGGCAGCAACTCAATATGCCACCGAGGTGCCTTTAAGGACTATGAGGGTTGCTTATTCAGCTTTTGATCTTCTGGAGGCGATGGTAAAGGATGGCAATCCAAACTCTCTCTCTGATGCAGGAGTTGGTGCACTGGCTATCAGGGCAGCTGTTTACGGTGCATATATGAATGTTTTGATTAACTCTGCCGACTTAAAGGACATAAATATTTCTGAAAATCTAAAATCTGAGGCTGAGGCTATTTTTGAGCAGACTCGGGAAAGAGAAGACAGTATTACAGATTCGCTATTTAAAACATTAAAATCTCGCTGATAAATGACTGGAAATTGAAATTTGAGTCCTATCTTTATGGCAGATTAACTGAAGTTTTATGCGGAATATCCTGGTGCTTTTGTTTTCGTTTTTCATACTGTCCTGTAACTCAATGAAAAAAGAAAACGACAAGCTCTTTTCTCAGATGCAATCCTGGGAGAAGTTACTTATTATAGATTCTGACGCTTTACTGGATAGTCTCATGACTATTGACAAGTCTTTGATGTCCGATGAGAATGAGGCCTACTATTATTTGTTGACCAGTATGGCTAAGGAGAGGAGTGGAAGGTCATTCCGGGATAAGGATGAGGAGAATATGGAAAAATCCCTGGAATGGTACAGGACTCATGACAGAGAGGGTGAATATTATTGCAAGGCTCTCTTATATAAGGGAATAGTCATCACGTCAAGCAACAGCAAAAGAGACACCATTGCTTATGAATATATCCTGAAGGCAGATTCTGTATATCAGGAGAAGCATGTCAACGATAAATACACACTTGCCAAATGCTATGAATACAAGAGCAGGATACTGAAGGCCCAGAATGCGTATCCTCTTGCAGAGATATATCTTGGAAAGGCATTGAAGGCTACAGCAGACTTAAATGATTCGATAGGGATATTGAGGTTGAAGACCAGGCTTTTCAGATTATACCTATCCATGGGTAAACTCTCTAAAGCTTTTCAGAATATTTCGGAATTTCAATTTGAGCAGAACCCCTCCCCTTTGATCCAATACGAGTTAAGTTACGCCTTTTATATCTTTTATAGTAGTGCCAAGGATACAGAGATGGCTGTCACCTACCTCAAAAGAATGATTGAGATAGCAAGGAAAAATGATCTCAAGGATATCGATTATGCAAACTTGAACTACAGACTTGCAATATATTACGAACTGCACGGTCCTAAGGATAGTACCAATACCTTTTATCTGAAAGCATTGGATGAAACTAATGACTCTCTTACCAGTCAAGGCCCGACATATTTTTCTAAGTATGCCTCCTTCCTTGAGAAAAATGGTCAGCATGAGATGGCATATAAATTTCAAAAGGAGGGGTATGACAGACTGCGGAAGTATTCGGCTAAAAATACCCACCAAAAACTCCTTGAGATTGACAATAAGAGCGAGCTGATAAAACTCTCTTCAAAATTGGAAAAGGCAGAGAAATATTATATGTATATGCTTTCTCTTACACTTATTCTATTCCTGGTGATTATCTACCTGCTTTTAAGAAACAGATTCCTGAAAAATTCAAACATCAGTGCAGCAGATATAGAAAGTAAGGATTGGCTGATAGCTGAGATCAGTAAGGCTAATTCTTCTGCAATGCCGCGCTTTATAGAGGAGGTTTTTGATGAATCCGAGAAATGCCGTCGTCACAACCCTGATTTTGCAGATAAGATTCAGAAATCGGTCAAGACAGCCAGGGACGAGATGAAGCTTCAATACTCACAGATTGTCGACGATCCAAGATTTATAGCTGCATTTCCTTATGTGAATTATCTAAAGCCGGTTTGCTCGCCGATTGATATACTTATGCTCGTTTTGATAAAGAGCGGCCTCACATCCAAAGAGATTGCACAGGTACTTTCAATACAGTATTCAAGCGTAAGGGCACGAAGGTCCAAAATAAAGGATGCAATAACGGAGTCAGGAGATATCCCGGAAGAGCAAAAGCAAGCTATGCTTTTTTAAAACACCCAATTATTAAGAATGATGGATAACAAAAAATGCGGTTTTGACACAAAACTGATTCACAGCGACTATTTCGAAGATCAATTCGGTAGCGCTACAGTCCCCATTTACCAGACATCTACCTTTAAATTCAAGAATGCACAGGATGGAGCAGACTGTTTTTCAGGCAAGAGTGACGGTTATATTTATACTCGAATAGCCAATCCGACGATAAGATCATTTGAAAAGTGCATTGCCGGTCTTGAGAACGGATATGATGGTATTGCAACAAGTTCGGGTATGGGCGCTGTTACATCTGTTTATATGTCACTACTGGCGGCAGGAAGTCATATTGTAAGTTCAGATGCTGTCTACGGCCCTGCCAGAGGAGTCCTGGAGCAGGATTTCTCGCGCTTCGGGGTGGAGGCGACTTTTGTAAATACCACAAAACCGGAGAATATAAAGGCAGCAATCAGACCCAACACGAAGGTTCTGTATATTGAGACTCCGGCAAATCCTACAATGGATATAACTGATATCTCAGAGTGTTCAAGAATTGCAAAGGAGCATGGGTTGATACTGGTAGTAGACAATACATTCAGCTCCCCGTATATTCAAAGACCGCTCGATTTGGGTGCCGATGTGGTTTTACACTCAATTACTAAGTTCATCAACGGACATGCTGATATAGTCGGTGGCGTGATTGTGGCAAAAGAGAAGGATTTATACAAGAAGATAAGACACTCAATGGTCTACATGGGGTGTAATATGGATCCTACACAGGCTTATATGGTTTTGAGAGGGGTAAAGACTTTGGGCATAAGAGTGGACAGGGCTCAGGAAAATGCAATGAAAGTTGCCGGGTTTCTTGAGAAGCATCCAAAGATCTCCTGGATTAAATATCCGGGACTACCTTCTCATCCACAGTATGAACTCGCAAAAAAACAGATGTCCGGGCCGGGTTCTATGATGAGTTTCGGAATCAAGGGTGGTGTTGAGGCCGGAAGGAGACTTATGGACAATGTACATCTCGCATTACTGGCTGTATCATTGGGCGGAGTTGAGACATTGATTCAACATCCGGCGTCAATGACACATGCTGCGGTCAGCAGCGCGGACAAGCTTGCTGCAGGAATTACTGATGATCTTGTGAGATTCTCGGTAGGTATAGAGAATGTTGAGGATATAATCGCAGATCTGACTCAGGCTCTGGAAAAGATATAATTTTCCGGCCATTAAAGGATATAAAAAGGCTGCCCGTACCTCAGGCAGCCTTTCTTGCTATATGTCGGCTAGATTATACTCCGGCCAATTTCTTGTACGAATTGTATCTCCATTTTGCGTACTCTTCAGTGAGTCTGAACAACTCCTCAGATTCCTGAGGGAATGTCTTGGCAAGAGAGCTGTAACGTACCTCTCCTTTGAGGAATTCCTGGAATTTAGTCCAATCTGGCTCTTTGCTATCCAGTGTGAAAGGATTTTTACCTTCAGCCTCGAGAGCAGGGTTAAACCTGTAAAGATGCCAGTAACCACATTCAACAGCCACCTTCTCCTCTTTCTGCGAAGCACCCATGCCGTATTTCAGACCATGGTTGATACAAGGTGAGTAAGCGATGATCAGAGATGGTCCGTCATATGCCTCAGCCTCTTTCAGTACATTGAAGAGCTGGTTGTGGCTTGCACCCATTGCAACCTGTGCAACGTATACATAGCCGTAGCTCATGGCCATCATTCCAAGGTCTTTCTTGCGGACCCTCTTTCCTGATGTTGCAAATTTGGCAACAGCACCAGCGGGTGTTGATTTTGAAGATTGTCCTCCGGTATTTGAGTAAACCTCTGTGTCAAGTACAAGTACGTTCACATTTTCTCCGGATGCAAGTACATGGTCAAGTCCACCGTATCCGATATCGTATGCCCATCCGTCACCACCGAAGATCCATTGAGAACGTGCTACCATGAAATCTTTCAGAGATGTGAGCTCCTTGCAAATGTCACATTTGCATGATGAGATAAGAGGTAAAAGCTTATCGGCAACCTCTCTGCTGCCTGCAGCGTCATTTCTCTTAGAGAGCCACTCGCCGAACAAAACTTTCATTTCAGCAGAACATGAGTTGCATTCGAGACCGTCAGCCATAAGTTTGGCAACCCTGTCACGTACCCTTTCTGCTCCCATATACATACCCAAGCCGAATTCTGCATTGTCTTCAAAGAGTGAGTTTGCCCATGAAGGACCATAGCCGTCTTTGTTTGTAGTGTATGGGGATGCAGGGAATGAACCGCCGTAAATGGATGAGCAACCTGTTGCATTGGCTATCATCATGTGATCTCCGAACAATTGGGTTACAGCCTTTACATAAGGAGTCTCACCGCAGCCTGCACATGCGCCGGAGAACTCAAACAGTGGTTGTGAGAACATAAGGTTCTTGACATTCTGTGTCTTAGGCTGAACTGTGTCTTTATACCCGATAACAGAGTGCAGATAATCAAAGTTCTCCTGCTCGTGGAGTTGTGTCTCAATAGGTTTCATGACAAGAGCTTTTGTCTTGGCAGGACATACATCTGCGCAGTTTCCGCAACCTGTACAATCCAGGACAGATACCTGTATTGTAAAGCTGTGCTCTTTGAAAGCTCCGTTTCCGGTAACCTTCTTAATGCCGGCAGGAGCCGAAGCCTGCTCTTCAGCTGTCATCAGGAACGGACGGATAGCTGCGTGAGGGCAAACATAAGCACACTGATTACACTGAATACAGTTTTCATTTTGCCATTCAGGAACATGGACAGCAATACCTCTCTTTTCGTAAGCGGCAGTTCCAGAAGGGATTGTGCCATCTTCCAGATGTAAGAAAGCACTTACAGGAAGATCGTTTCCATTCTGAGCATTTACAGGGTCTGCAACATTCCTTACCCAATCCGGAGCAAGTCTGTCGAAGTTTGATGGACGGAATTTTGCCGAGAGGTTTTTCCATTCACAAGGAACATCAACCTGAACATATTCTGCACCTCTTTCGATGGCAGCATAGTTCATCTTGAGAATAGCCTCACCTTTTCTGCCGTATGATTTTTCTGCAGCTTTCTTCATCTCCTTAACGGCTTGCTCGTAAGGAACAATATCCGCTATTTTGAAGAAGGCTGACTGAAGAATTGTATTTGTCCTGTTTCCAAGTCCAATCTCTTCGGCAATGCTTGTTGCATTTATAATGTATAGCTTAAGCTCTTTCTTTGCAATTGTGGCTTTTATAAAATCAGGCAACTTCTCTTTTGTCTCCTCAGCAGACCAGAGTGTGTTAAGAAGCAATGTGCCTCCCTTCTTAATACCTTTCAGAACGTCGTATTTGTGAAGGTAAGATGTTACGTGGCATGCAACAAAATCAGGAGTTGAAACCAGATAGGGTGACTGAATCGGTGAATCCCCGAATCTCAGGTGAGAACAGGTGTATCCGCCTGATTTTTTTGAATCGTAGTCGAAATATGCCTGAACATATTTAGGAGTGGTTTCACCGATAATCTTGATTGTATTCTTATTTGCACCTACAGTACCGTCAGAACCAAGACCATAGAATTTGCACTCTTTGACGCCCGGTTTTGCAAGGCTAATCTCCTCTTTCACAGGAAGAGACTTGAAACTGATATCATCAACTATACCAATTGTAAATCCGTTCTTAGGCTCTTTGAGCTTGAGGTTTTCAAATACTGATATGATTTGCGCAGGGCTTGTATCTTTTGATGAGAGGCCATAGCGTCCGCCAACAATAAGAGGCATCTTTCCGCCCTTGTCTGCAATGACAGATTTAACGTCCAGGTAGAGTGGCTCTCCTGTAGAACCGGGTTCTTTTGTCCTGTCGAGAACTGCAATTTTCTTAACGCTCTTAGGCAGAACCCTGAAGAAGTACTTAGCAGAGAAAGGTCTGTATAGACGAACTGTAAGAAGTCCGACTTTTTCGCCTTTTTCTTTAAGGTGGTCGATAGTCTCTTTGATTGTCTCACAAACCGAACCCATTGCAATGATAATATTCTCTGCCTCAGGATCTCCGTAGTAATCAAAAGGAAGATAGTGACGGCCTGTCAGCTCGCTGATCTCGCCCATGTATCTTGCTACGATATCAGGAACTGCATCGTAGTAAGGATTGCAGGCTTCTCTCGCCTGGAAGAATACGTCCGGATTCTGGGCAGTACCCTTTGTTACCGGCTTGTTAGGATTAAGAGCCCTGTTTCTGAAAGCAGCGAGAGATTTGTCGCTTATCATCTCTTTAAGGGCATCCGGGTCCAGAGCCTCTATTTTTTGTATCTCGTGAGAAGTTCTGAAGCCATCAAAAAAGTGTACAAAAGGAATTCTTGATTTGAGTGTTGACAGATGTGCCACTGCACCTAAATCCATAGCTTCCTGTACACTACTCGAGGCAATCATGGAAAATCCGGTCTGTCTGGTAGCCATTACATCGGAATGGTCTCCGAAGATTGATAAAGCCTGAGCAGCTAAAGTTCTGGCAGATACGTGAAAAACTGTCGGAAGCATCTCTCCTGCTATTTTGTACATGTTTGGAATCATCAGAAGTAAGCCTTGAGATGCAGTAAATGTTGTGGCCAGTACACCTGCCTGGAGTGCTCCGTGCAGAGCACCTGCTGCTCCGCCTTCACTTTGCATTTCAACGACCTTTACATTTTCTCCGAAAAGGTTCTTCTTTCCGAAGGCATTCCATTCGTCCACATACTCCGCCATTGTAGATGAAGGAGTGATAGGATAGATTGCTGCAAGTTCGCTGAAAAGGTAGGCAACGTGTGCTGCGGCGTAGTTACCATCACAGGTAATGAATTTTTTTTCCTTTGCCATAGCTATTTTATTTAATTTATAAAGATTTTTAATTTAGATGAATTCAATTGGAACATAGTGTAAAAAATCAAAATGGCCGGTAATATTAAAATATTACAGACCAAGGTTATATCTTCAACATATTGATTGTGGTAAAGTCCCTTGAAGAGGACTTTACCGATATGAGCTCTGTCTCAAGCTCGAACTCCTTTATGGTTTGAATAGGTTTTAGCATTTTATATACTTTTACAAAAATAATCAAAAAAATTAAGATTCTAAAGTTTATTTTAGCTAATTTCATCCCATTAAAAAGAGATAAAAATGAAGATGAATAAAAGGTTGTTGATCCTACTTCTTATTATAATACAACTCCCTGTTTTCGCTCAGGATGGCGTGTTAAAGGCCCGTGACGGTAAGATTTTCGACAGCGAGGCTTTCCTGAAACACAGGTATGCAATGCCAACTTTCAGTAACGGGAAAATTATCCTAAAAGATAAAACTACATATACCGGGAAATTCAATGTCGACAATTGTTCCCAGACATTAAGAATGATAGGTGAAAAGGGAGATACTCTTACTGTAGCATCTGAGGGTCTTGTAGTATCAATGAGCGCCGGAGGATATCTTTTCTATAAGATTAAAAACAGATATATTCAGATTCTGGATACGGACGGAGAGACAAGTCTGGGTCTTGCAAAGCAGGTGACTTTCGGCCGAAAGGCGCTAACAGGTGCGTTTGGTATGTCTGATGATGTGGCTATGATGGATAATGTTGTCTCAACAGAAGACAATTTTTATTATCAGATAGAAAAGGGGCTGTGGTCCGGCTCTGTTCCTTTCAACTACAGGGAAATAGTATATATAGTAAGCAAGGGAAGGCTTTACTCTTTCACAAATTCAACTCTGAAAAAGTTCTTTCCGGACAAGTATGCAGATATAGAGAAATATATAAAAGAGCAGAAACTGGACATCTCTAAACGAGAAGATGCGTCTCTGCTCTATAAATTCGTAATTCGCTGAGGACTATCTCTTATTGATAACCGTTGGTTGTGCTCTCGGGCAGGATTTTCTTAATCATGTTCTGAAGGACATTGCCGGGACCGAGTTCAATAAACTCCCTTCCTCCGTCACTCCATATGTTTTCTACAGATTGTCTCCATCTTACAGGAGCTGTCAATTGCAGGATAAGATTCCTCTTAATCTCATCGGGACAAGTATGAGGTTGAGCATCTACATTTTGATAAATCGGGCAGATAGGTTTGCTGAACACGGTTGAGTCAATTGCTGCAGCGAGCTCCTGTCTTGCCGGTTCCATGAGTGGAGAGTGGAAAGCTCCGCCAACCGCCAGTATGATAGCTCTCTTTGCGCCGGCAGCCTTAAGCGATTCACAAGCCTGGTTAATAGCAGAAAGAGAACCGGAAATAACAAGCTGCCCAATTGTGTTATAGTTTGCAGGGACTACCACTCCGGGTGTCTCAGCGCAGACTTTCTCTACTGTTGCATCATCAAGTCCCAGTATTGCAGCCATCGTTGATGGTTCAATCTCACATGCCTTCTGCATTGCTTTAGCTCTTGCAGAAACAAGACGCAGTCCGTCTTCGAAACTTAATGCCTTTGCCGCAACGAGAGCTGAAAACTCGCCGAGCGAGTGACCGGCAACCATTTGCGGGCTAAAATCATTGTGGCAGATTGATAGTATAACAGAGTGGATAAAAATTGCAGGTTGAGTCACCTTTGTTTGTTTGAGCTCCTCGTCACTCCCCTCGAACATTGTATCTGTTATGCGGAATCCGAGGATGTCATCAGCTTTCTCAAAGAGTTCTCTGGCTTGAGGATATGAGTTGTAAAGCCCCTTTCCCATACCACTGAACTGTGCCCCTTGACCGGGGAAAACAAATGCTTTCATATGATATAAAATATTAAGCAGCAAAGATACATTTTTTAATCAATATTAAAATTGTACCTTTGCTGCTCAATACAAGGCCTAGTAGTTCAGTTGAATAGAACGTCAGATTCCGGTTCTGAAAGTCGGGGGTTTGAATCCCTCCTAGGTCACTGCAATTTGCTCAAAATTAAGCTCTTTAATCAAGGGGCGATAATTCAAAGACTATAACTTTTCGGTTGTACGGAGATTCCCTGTTTTCGGAGTCTCCTGTTTGCTGCTACCCCAAACATTTGAATCTTAGAACATTGAATTCAATACGACCAATAAGCCACAGTATGAATAAGAACTTAAATCCTGTTAAAATAAAATTACTTGATTTGCCAATCACATAATAGATGCACGAGGCAGATGTTTCGTTGCATCAAAAAAGGGAAAATTTTTAAAATTTTCCCTTTTAAGTCTTTTTATCGATTTCTAAAAAGCCTGTGATTACTCAACAAAAGCAATTATCTCACCTTTTTGTACTGTCTCTCCGTGTTTTGCGCAGATTGCAACAATCTTGCCTTCAAAGGCAGGCTTGATCTCTTCAAGTCCGTAAAAAGCCTGAACAAAGCACATCGGCTTGTTAGCCTCAACCTTTTCACCTATGTTTGGAGCAGATGATTTGTCGATAATATCGTATTGCCAGATAAGTTGTCCTTTAACTGTTGACTGTACAGGTTTTGCATTAGGGTTGGCTGCTATGATCTTCTCAACGTCAACCTTAGGCATTTCAACTACAGGTCTTGTAATTACTATAGGAGCATTTGCCTTTGCCTTGGCAGCCTCAAGCTCTGCTGTGAAACGTTGTTTGGCAACACCGCTCTTGTAGTCACGATACTGTCTTTCGTGCATTGCAAACTCGAACAATTCCTCTTCGTCCTCTCCGAGATCCCAGTTGTTCTCCTTCATCTCTTTCCTGAAGCGGTCCAGTTCATTAGGGAATGCATCCTGTGGATTTCCATTGTAGAACTCCATTCCTTTCTCTTTAGCAAGCTGTATGATCTCAGGTGCAAGTTCGCCCGGAAGCTTACCGGTCTTGCCGAGAATCATGTTCCATGTATCTTTGTCAATGGTTGACCATCTTGGTTCTCCCTTGAGCGTATGCATCAGGTTCATGAGAGCTGTATTCTTCACATACTGGCTGAATGGAGTAACTAAAGGAGGGTAGCCGAGTCTAGGCCATACATACTCAACCTCCTGGAAGAGCATTACAACCAGCTCGTCAAGTTTGAGCTCTTTTTTGCCCTGGTTTCTTAGAGATGAGTTTATAGCGCCGTGGAAGCCCTTCAGGTCTGCCATCATTGATCCCATCATACCTCCGGGAAGGCCGCAACCTACAAGAAGAGAGGTGCTGACTTTGTTGCTCGGATCCATGAAATATCCGAGGTAGTCATCCATGAATGATTGAGTAAGACTTCTTGCCTCCATGTAAGCGTCCATGTTGATATCCTTAACAAGGAAACCTGCATCTTTAAGCATTGCCTGAATAGTTATCACGTCCGGGTGAACCATGCCCCATGCGATAGGCTCCATGGCAACGTCAATGTAGTCAGCACCTGCGCGGGCAACTTCAAGCATTGAAGCAACTGAGAAACCGGGACCGCTGTGACCGTGATATTCAACAACGATATGCGGATATTTATCCTTTATTGCTTTTGTAAGTCTTCCGAGGAATGCAGGACGGCCAATACCGGCCATATCCTTAAGACAAATCTCATCAGCTCCGAATGCAACAACCTTGTCAACAAGGCTCATGTAATATTCAACAGTGTGAACAGGAGAGGATGTGATACTCAGCGCAATCTGTGATATCATACCGCCTTTCTTCGCATACTTTGCAGAAAGCTCAAGGTTTCTTGGGTCATTCAGACCGCAGAAGGAGCGGGAAATGTTTGTTCCCTGTTTTGCCTTAACTTTGTACATGAGTTCGCGAACGTCAGCCGGCACCGGATTCATACGCAGTGCATTAAGACCTCTTTCGAGCATGTGGGTCTGAATACCCACTTTGTTGAAAGGTGCTGTCCATTCTCTTACGGCCTTGTTTGGATTTTCTCCAAAAAGAAGGTTTACCTGTTCAAAAGCACCACCGTTTGTTTCAACGCGGTCGAAGCAACCCATGTCAATAATGACAGGAGCAATCTGTTTTAACTGGTGAACCATCGGAACATATTTTCCTGATGATTGCCACATGTCTCTGTATAACAGAGAGAATTTAATTTCGCGAGCCATATATCATTAATTTAATCTTATAAACAACTTTGGACCGCAAAAGTAAGAAATATTTGCAGAATATAGGTATCGAATTGAAACATTTTGCTTAAGAATCGAAATCTTTATTTTTTTTGAGACTATTTGTGTTTTTATTGAAAAAAATCACTACTTTTGCAGCCCGATTTGTTCGGAATTATGGTGGTTGTAGCTCAGTTGGTTAGAGCACTAGTTTGTGGCACTAGGGGTCGTGGGTTCGAATCCCATCTTCCACCCAAAGAAAAAGCCGGCGCAGAAAAGCGCCGGTTTTTTTATTGCCCCTCTGCCAAGCTTGCTTGAGCAGAGAAGGGCAATAAAAAACATCCGACAGGCGGAATCCCTAACGCCTGTCGGAAGGCTTTTTCTTTGAAGGGCCCCCGCCCGGGGGTTCGCACTTTGGCGCAGTTTGAGGTAAATGTCAGATATTGAATGTGTTAAAAATCGATAACTTTTGAGTTTTAAAAGAAGTCAAAATATAAACAACAAACATTTAGGTACTTACCTCAAACTGCGCCAAAGTGTCCTTCTCACAAACTCATAACTTTCATGTGTAACCGATGCGATTTGTCTGTAAGAAGCTCCTGATTCTTTTCTCAAAGAGATAATCAGCTCTTCCATCTCACCTTCGCTGATCTGAAATATATTCCGTCCTTTCAGTAAAGTATTTAGACATTTGATTACAAATCCGTCAGTTACACGAGTCCAGATATCATGTCTTTTATCTCTTATATCATCAAGATCAGATTTGTAATACATTATTGCTTGATCTAATGATTTTCTGTTAGGATAAATTTTTGTTAAGAATTCAGTGTCAATTTTAATATACTTTCTTAAAGGATTCTTGTTGTTTAAATGAAAGTGATAGGAGCTCCATAAATATTCAGACGGGCACTTACACATACCTGACTTAATAGGGTTATTTAAAATATATAGGATACTATTCTCTATCCATTTGTCAGAATGTTTGCATGCACTGCTAAAGGGTGTCTTGAACAATTTGTCTGATAGACCATTCTTCCTGTTATACCATTGAACATAACCCTTTAACAGGTCACTTACAAAGTTCGTCAGGTTGTTTGTTACTAATTGTAGATGCACATGGTTATCCATTAATACAAATGCAAGTATCTTTGTATCATACTTATACGCCACATTGTTGCATCTGATTAGAAATTCAATACGATCCCTGTCATCGTAGAAAACATTATACCTGCAGTTCCCTCTCAAATAAACATGAATATTTCCCGACTGAATGCGAGCTTTTCTCCCGAATACTTTTTTCTTCCCTTCCATCTCTTTCACTAATTGTACATAAAGTTAAATCAATTTTTATTGATTAACAAAGCCGAGTATAAGCCTAAGACAATAAAAATGACCATTTAAGCTAAATTCCTGGTGTCTTACGTCAGCAAGACAACCCACCCCGCCAAGCTTGCTTGAGCAGCGAAGGTTGCCATGAGATTCCATCTAGACCTTCCAACTACCAATTACGGAAAATATCAATCTCCTCAGGACTCAAAGCTGCACCAGGATTACTTTTAATAAATCCTTTAGGAGGCATGCCGCCCTTAGAAACCTCCTGATAGCATTTTTGAGCAAGTTTCACCTGTTTTTCGTATGAGTAACTTTGCCATTTGTCAAAGTTTACCTTCATCTTGGCCATTCCGTTGCCCTTGTCAGAGTGGCAGGCAACACAGCTTCGGTTGATTATCTGACTCACATCTTTAGTAAGAGCTTTCCCCTTTTCCTGTTGTTGAGCAGAAATTATAAAACCATAGAACAAACAAAAAATGAGAGTAAAAACACCGGTCAAAAGAAAATTTTTCATATTCATACAATGTTTAGAGAGGTTTTATATAAAGATAAAAAAAAAGTTGGCCAAAATGACCAACTTCTCGCTTAAAACCAGATGGATTTAATTTATTTCACATACTTCTTTATCGCATCTCTCCAAATCAAATAAGCCTCTCCGGAAAGGTGCAACCCGTCTTTGGTGTATTTAGGGTCTAGCTCGTCACTGTCCTTACATTTGAAAAGAGGATAAAGATTTATGAATGTTATACCCTTTTCATTGCACATCTTCTCAATCATTGAATTGTAAAGTTTAATCTCTTCACCTCTTGTTCTGTGTTTAGGATAATTGGTAAAGGTGCTGTTGACAGGAAGTCCGCTCTGTATATAAAGTTTTGTTGTAGGGCACTCTTTTGTAAGTTTGTCCACAATCTTCACAAGCCCCCTGTATGTAGAATCAACGGTATAATCTCTTGATAGATTGTTTACCCCTATCATCAAAAAAATCTTTTTAGGTTGCCCCTCGATTATCGGGTCAAGCCTGTCGTAGACACCTTGCACTATGTCCCCGCTTATACCGCGGTTCTTGATGTGACTGTCATTGAATAACTCAGCCCATTCGCAGTAATGTATTATGCTGTTGCCAAGAAAGACAATATCTGATTTCTCGATAGGAAGCACCTCAAAAAGTGATGCCCGGTGGTAGTAAAGAGGGGTGTATTTAGCCTCTTGTCCCCACATCATGCAAGCCATGCCAATTATCATGGTTGCGGTCAATAATATTTTTTTCATTTGTATATGTTGAAGTTAAACTTTTATATATCAGTATATCAGATATCCTGCTAATCCGGCAAGAATTATAATATATATTGGATTTACTTTGCCCCACTGCGTTATAGCAAAAGCCGCACCAAATATTAACCAGCTAGTCCAGTCAATAAAGTTTTCTTCAGTAACCAACAGAGTTGCTGCAGCACCTATCAATCCAAGAACCACAGGCTTAATTCCTGACAATGCAGCATCAAACCATTTATTTTTTTTGAACTGAGTATAAAGGAAAGCTATCAGAAAAATTATTATAAACGAAGGCAGCGAAACAGCAAAGGTTGCTATTGCTGAGCCGAAGGCATTTCCTGTTACTGAATATCCTACATATGTGGCGCTGTTGATGCCGATAGGGCCGGGTGTCATTTGAGATATCGCAATCATGTCTGTAAAACTTGAAGCATCAACCCACTGATGTTTGACCACAACTTCATTCTGTATCAGGGAAATCATTGCATACCCTCCACCAAAGGTGAAAAGACCAATCTTGAAGAATGTTATGAAGAGCTGAATGTAGATCATCTTTTAATTAAATAATGGTAGAAGATTCCTAATAGGGCACCTGCTATAAGGATGTAAATCGGAGATATCCGGAAAGCAACTATTAGCAGGAGAGTGATTACCGGTATCAAAGAGGTGTACCTGTTAAGATTCATCCCTTTTGACATACCTATAAGTGGAACGGCAATCAAAGCCACAACAGCCGGTCTAATACCCTTAAAGACACTTTGTACAACCTCATTATCCTTAAATGAGTCGAAAAACATTGCAATCAGGAGTATTGCAACAAACGACGGCAATGCACTTCCTAAGGCAGCAATGACGCTTCCGCCCTTGCCTTTAACCCGAAGACCGATAAAAACAGACATATTAATAACAAATACTCCGGGAGCAGATTGGGAAATGGCAAGGACATCCAGAAACTCCTTTTCGTCAAGCCACTTCTTTTTGTTGACAACCTCCGACTTTATCAGGGGTAGCATAGCATATCCTCCACCGATTGTGAATGCCCCGATTTTGGCAAAAGTGGAAAATATATCAAGGTAAATATTCATAACAATACAAAAATAGCTCAATTTTCATTGAGCCTGAAAAAAATCATTCCCAAGTAGCAGTATGATGTTGATTTGATAGATTATGTAACCCGTGAGAATGACGCCAATCAGGAATTGGTAATTCTTAAAGTAAAAGGGGTGCTTTAATTTTGAATGAAATTTTATAAATTTTTAGAAGAATAATTTTGTAAGATAAAAAAAGTCGCATATCTTTGCAGCCCGTTTCGAAAATGAAACGCTGAATAGAAAGTTCTTTGATAGCATTTATAAAGAGTAATAAGGTAGAGGTTTTTTTAAAATCTCGTCAACAAAAATCTTAGTTGGGACAAGCTAAAAGTTTAAAAAATTTTTACAATGAAGAGTTTGATCCTGGCTCAGGATGAACGCTAGCGGCAGGCTTAACACATGCAAGTCGAGGGGCAGCGGGAGTAGCAATACTTGCCGGCGACCGGCGCAAGGGTGCGTAACGCGTGAGCAACATGCCCGTATCAGGGGGATAATCCAGGGAAACTTGGTCTAATACCGCATAATAATCATTTGGGGCATCTTGGATGATTTAAAATTTCGATGGATACGGATTGGCTCGCGTGACATTAGCTGGATGGTAGGGTAACGGCCTACCATGGCTACGATGTCTAGGGGTTCTGAGAGGAAGGTCCCCCACACTGGAACTGAGACACGGTCCAGACTCCTACGGGAGGCAGCAGTGAGGAATATTGGACAATGGATGGAAATCTGATCCAGCCATGCCGCGTGCAGGAAGACGGCCCTATGGGTTGTAAACTGCTTTTGTATGGGAGCAATAAGGGCTACGTGTAGTCCGATGAGAGTACCATACGAATAAGGACCGGCTAACTCCGTGCCAGCAGCCGCGGTAATACGGAGGGTCCGAGCGTTATCCGGATTTATTGGGTTTAAAGGGTGCGTAGGCGGTTTTATAAGTCAGCGGTGAAATTTTCCGGCTCAACCGGGATACTGCCGTTGATACTGTAAGGCTAGGATATGGTTGCTGTGGGTGGAATGTGTGGTGTAGCGGTGAAATGCTTAGAGATCACACAGAATATCGATTGCGAAGGCAGCTCACAAAGCCATTATTGACGCTGAGGCACGAAAGTGTGGGGATCAAACAGGATTAGATACCCTGGTAGTCCACACTGTAAACGATGATAACTCGCTGTCGGCGATATAAAGTCGGTGGCCAAGCGAAAGCGATAAGTTATCCACCTGGGGAGTACGACCGCAAGGTTGAAACTCAAAGGAATTGACGGGGGCCCGCACAAGCGGAGGAACATGTGGTTTAATTCGATGATACGCGAGGAACCTTACCCGGGCTCGAACGGTGCAGGAATACTACAGAGATGTAGTAGCTAGCAATAGTCTGTATCGAGGTGCTGCATGGTTGTCGTCAGCTCGTGCCGTGAGGTGTCGGCTTAAGTGCCATAACGAGCGCAACCCTTGTCGTTAGTTGCCATCAGGTCAAGCTGGGAACTCTAACGAGACTGCCACCGTAAGGTGTGAGGAAGGGGGGGATGACGTCAAATCAGCACGGCCCTTACGTCCGGGGCGACACACGTGTTACAATGGCAGGTACAGAGGGGAGCTACCCAGCGATGGGGTGCGAATCTCGAAAGCCTGTCTCAGTTCGGATTGGAGTCTGCAACTCGACTCCATGAAGTTGGATTCGCTAGTAATCGCGCATCAGCCATGGCGCGGTGAATACGTTCCCGGGCCTTGTACACACCGCCCGTCAAGCCATGGAAGCCGGGGGTGCCTGAAGTTCGTGACCGCAAGGAGCGACCTAGGGCAAAACTGGTAACTGGGGCTAAGTCGTAACAAGGTAGCCGTACCGGAAGGTGTGGCTGGAACACCTCCTTTTTGGAGCTGTACCAACTAAAGTTGGCCTTATTACTCATGCTATCAAATTCTTATATAGTCCCGTAGCTCAGTTGGTTAGAGCACTACACTGATAATGTAGGGGTCAGCGGTTCAACTCCGCTCGGGACTACTAAAAAAGTTCTTTAACATTAGAATTAGTCGGGAATTAATGCTTCACTTCGTTCCGCATTGAATTCATTTTGCAAATGCGAGGGAATTAATGCTTCACTTCGTTCCGCATTGTTTCCCCTCTCGTTCGGCAAAGTAACAAGAGAGCAAAAGAAAATAAATGCTAAAGCATTTATTTAAAATTTCTCAGATTTATAGAAATTAAGCAAGCTTATTTCTATAAAATCTTCGAAATTTTAGACTTCGTCTCTTTTTCTTTTGGAAAACAGTGTTATCTTTGCACTCTCTAACCCGGGGAATTAGCTCAGTTGGCTAGAGCACCTGCTTTGCAAGCAGGGGGTCAAGGGTTCGACTCCCTTATTCTC
This sequence comes from Bacteroidales bacterium CF, assembly GCA_000473305.1. Lineage (GTDB taxonomy): Bacteria > Bacteroidota > Bacteroidia > Bacteroidales > UBA932 > Bact-08. Next base: position 431,013 of record CP006772.1, read on the forward strand.
CACAAAAAAGCTCGTCTAAATTTTAGACGAGCTTTTTTATTTTTAGTTAAATTTAGTGGCACTGATTTTTGCATTTGTTTGGTAATCTCATGAATGTACGTAAGTAATATATAGTCAGTCACTTAGAAAAATCTGTGCCACTAAATTTAGCAGCTTCCGGCAAGACTGATTTTATATACTGGATTCTGTTTTCATCAGAAGGGTGAGTGCTGATGAATTCAGGTTGTTTGGAGCCGGTAGAACTCATTGTTTCCCAGAACTTAGGGGCGACATTGATGTCGTATCCGGCCATGGCCATAATGATAAGGCCGAGACGGTCTGCCTCATACTCATGCTTTCTTGAATAGGGGAGAAGGACTCCGAGTTGCGACCCTAGTCCGTAAGCCAGTCCGAATACCGCCTGTGTCTTCTGGTTCTCTGTGCCGATGTATGAGGAGACAGCCTGTCCGACAGCTCCTACAAGAACCTCCTGGCTCATTCTTTCGTTTCCGTGTTTTGCAAGAGCATGGGCAATTTCGTGCCCCATAACAACGGCAACTAGATCCGGAGTGTTGGTTATTTTCATGATTCCTTCATAGAAAACTATGTTGCCGTTTGGCAGACAAAATGCGTTTACAGCCTCATCCTTAAAGACCTCAAATTTCCAGTTCAGCCCTTCAAGAGCACTTTCCCAGCCGTTTTGCCTGCAATATTTTGAAACGGCACCGGTGAGTCTCACGCCCACATCATTTACCATTTTGTTGTACTTTGCGTTATCTGTCGGCTTTGCTTTCGTTTTCAATTCGGTATATGCCTGATTGCTTAGAGATGTTATATCTCCCTGACTGTAAAGAAGAATCTGTTTCCTGCCGGTAATCATTACCTGTCCGCATGAACTGAGAATCAAAGAGAGCATGAGAGTGGAAACAATAAGATTAAATTTTAGTTTCATGGCAATTAAAATCTATATATTATGCAAATATACCTTAAAATATATAGAGTACAGAGAGGGCAGAGACGACAGAAATGAAAATCCATAATAAAAGACCCTGTACCAATGGTTTTAGACCCGTTGATACTACCATTTCACGCGTAAGGCTTGCACCTATCAGAAACAGGGTGATCTTCAATCCCGTTTTTGAGACGTCTACTATATATGGCGATAGAGTTTGTAATGCCGGAATTGTTGAGTTTAGAACTGTTGCTCCGACGAAAAAGAGAATAAACCAGGGAATTTTTATCTTTTTACTCTCGCTATTGAAAAGAAAAACAGTAAATAGTGAGAGGGGAATAATCCAAAGCGCTCTTACAAGTTTGATTGTAGTTGCTGTCTGAAGGGCTTCATTCCCATATTTGCTCGCTGCTCCCACAACAGAACTTGTGTCGTGAATTGCTATAGCAGCCCATGTCCCGAATTCATGCTGGGAAAGGCCCAGAAACTTCCCGATTACAGGGAAGATCAAGAGTGCCAAAGAGTTAAGAATGAATATTGTTCCAAGAGCCGTCCCGGTTTGTCTGTCATCCGGTTTTATAACGGACGCTATTGCTGCTATGGCACTTCCCCCGCAGATTGCCGTTCCGGATGAGATAAGATAGGAGCTCTTTTTGTCTACTTTAAGAAATCTACCGATTAAAAGACCGGCACAAAGTGTAACAGTGATAGAAAAGAGTGTATAGACAAACCCCTCTTTCCCGGCTACCAGAGCCTGAGATGCATTCATTCCGAATCCAAGGCCTACAACAGAAATCTTAAGGAGTTTGTTTGTGATGATTTTCCCGGTTTCCGGGAAAGGGTGTTTGAAGAGCCATGTCAATGCGATTCCCATCAGAAGGGCTATCGGGGTATCAATAAACGGCATGGTGCAAAGGAGAATTGCAAAAATGAAAATAAATCTGCGAGCGTTCATTACATTTGGTATTTGAAGCCACAAAAGTATTTTAATATGAGCGCATTGTCAAATTGATAATTTTAATGGCCTATAACTGTATGTTATAGTGTTTTTCCACATAATTGAAAAACAGCTTTGTAACTCCGGCAGGTTCTCCTCCCTGCGGCATGATAAAGTAGAAATGACGTGTAAATTGCAGTCTTGGAGTTCTAATGATCCGGAAAATCCCCTTTGCAAGTTCTCTCTCAATGGCGAATTTTGAAACAACTCCTGCTCCCTGGCCGTTTTCGATGAAAGACTTGATACTCTCTGTGCTTCCAAGATACATGGCTATGTTCAGTTTCTTGAGAGTGATGCCCCTGTTTTGAATTATCTTTCCAATTATGTCAAGAGTGCCGGAGCCCCTCTCTCTCAGTACAAGCGGAATATTGCAGAACTCCTCATTGCTGACCTCCTCAGGAATCTCCTTGTTTGAACAGGAGGTGAAGACAAGAAGTTCATCGTTGAGAAAAGGGGTGTAATGAATATCAGGATTGGAGGGTTTGCCCTCAACTATACCGAGCTCAATTTCACCTTTAAGTGCCTTTTTCTCAATATACTCCGTATTTCCGGAAATCATTGAAAGTTTTATGCCGGGATATTTCTTTATAAAACCGGCAAGTGCGGGAGGAATGACATATTGTGCAATAGTTGTGCTTGCACCGATGCGAAACACCCCCTCTGCGTTGCCCTTAAGCTGGCTGATTTCAAATTTGGCCTCGTTGTGTAAAGCGAGAATCTGGGTTGCATAAGACAAAAGAAGCTCTCCTGCGGGAGTGAGGAATGTTTTATTTCCGACGCGGTCAAAGAGTCTGACCTCTAATTCCGATTCCAGCTCCTTGATATGTCTTGTGACTGCAGGCTGAGTAATAAACATCTCCTCTGATGCTTTTGTGAAGCTCAGCTTTGTTGCAACTGACAGAAAGACCTGAAGTCGGAAATCAAGCATTTAAGGATTACTCTTTTAATTTGCCGTCTCTTGCCATGACGGTGAGGATTTTGCTGTTATTACGATTGTCCGGGATTACACTATTATTAGTGACAGTTCCTAACTTGATAGCCAGTTCTCCTGAGAATTCTCCCATAATAGGGTCGGTGTATACCCAATTACACAAGCTTGAGAAATGTGCCGGCCAGAAGTATCCGGTGTAGATAAGATATCTGTCTACTACAACACCAAATGCAAGACCGCCTACAGGGACTTGAAGTTTTGATAATTTCCTCTTTCCCTCCTCTGTAAGGCCGAAAGTGTAAGTGCTCTTATTGTAATAGGTGATGTCTGAATATTTGATTAATGGGGTTGGCAACAAAACGACTGTGGAATCGATAATCTGTTCGCCGGAGCTGATTTTGTAGCTCTTCAGCAAATATATCTCAACAACAAAGTTGAATTTTTCATGTTCACTACATGCAGTGCATCCTCCACTCACAGCAGGATTCTTCTCACAGCTTGCAAGAGTGAATGCTGTAAATGCAAATAGTGCTATTGTGATTAATCTTTTCAAGACCTGATTGTTTTTTTAGAATCGACAAATTTCCTATGTCTTTCAAAGCTAATAAATTATTCAACACAATGTTGTCTTCTATGATAATTTTCAACCACATAAAAGGAAAAGCGCGGTGGTTGTGAAAAGATTGAATGTCAGAGTTCCAGCATGCGTTTGATAGGAATCCAGGCTCTGTCGCGGATTTCAGCAGGAACTTTGATCTCCGGGCCTTCGCTCTCCAATGCCTTAAGGACCTTTTCGAGAGTTGCCTTTTTCATGTGACCACAAACGGCTTTTGAGTTGATTGGTATGAACTCTTTGCCCGGAATGGTTTTCTGCATATGGTGGATGATCTCCTTCTCTGTTGCAATTATGAACTGTTTCTTATCTGACTTTGCAGCATGTTTTACCATACCGCTTGTAGAGTAAAAATAGGCATTAGGCATATTGAGAATCTCTTCGTCTCCTGAACAGCTACTTTCGGGATGTATCAGAATATCTGCCTCCGGATATAATGCAGCCATCTCTTTTACCATCTGAGAGTTAAAGCGGTCATGTACGCAGCAGTCGCCAAACCATAACTCCATATTCCTGCCGGTCTTGATGTTGATATATTTGCCCAGATGTCTGTCAGGTACAAAGAGTATTTTCTTGTCTGCAGGGATTGATTCTACAACCTTCAACGCATTGGCAGAGGTGCAACAAATGTCAGTATGTGCCTTTACCTCGGCAGTAGTGTTTACGTAGGCGACCACAACACCGTCCGGATTCGCTGCCTTCCACTCTGCAAGATCCTCTCCTGTTATACTCTCGGCAAGAGAGCAACCTGCGGCCGGATCAGGAACAATGACCTTTTTGTCCGGAGAGATAATTGAGGCGGTCTCTGCCATGAAATTTACACCGCAGAAAAGAATGATTCCGGCATCGGTTTTCCCGGCCTCTTGTGACAAACCTAGCGAATCACCCAGAAAATCACAGATGTCCTGAATTTCCGGATTTGTATAATAGTGGGCAAGTATAACGGCGTTTTTCTCCTTTTTCAGTTGAAGTATACGCTCTATTATCTCTTTCTTATCCATGAAAAATCTATTTGTTTGGTACAATGTTCATGCTTATATCCAAAGCTGTAACGGAGTGTGTGAGAGCACCGACGCTTATGTAGTCCACACCAGTGGCCGCAACCTCCTTCAATCTCCGGACGTTCATGTTGCCTGAGGCTTCTGTCTCCGCTCTTCTGTCAATAACTTTAACAGCTTCAGCCATGGCTTCATTGCTCATGTTATCAAGCATAATTATATCTGCTCCTGCAGCGAGAGCTTCTCTTGTCTCATTCAGGTCGGTTACCTCCACCTCAATCTTTATCCCTGCCTGAATTGAGGCCCTTACCTGTTTGACGGCATTGGTGATTCCACCCGCAACCTTAATATGGTTATCCTTTATAAGGGCCATATCGTAAAGTCCCATACGGTGATTTGTCGCGCCACCGGCCTTTACAGCCATCTTGTCAAGCAATCTCATCCCCGGAGCAGTCTTGCGTGTGTCGAGCAATCTGGTCTTAGTGCCTTCAAGTTCCTTTACAAAGATTGCTGTGGCAGTGGCAATACCGGACATTCTCTGAAGAATGTTCAGCGCAGTGCGTTCTGCGGTTAGCAGTGCTCGATAGCTGCCCTCAATCCGTGCAATCTTGTCTCCCTTTGAAACACTCTCCCCCTCTTTCACGAGTGGAGTCCAAACTATGGTGCTGTCAATGTATTTAAATACTCTCAATGCTATGTCAAGGCCGGATACAATACCCGGAGCCTTTGCCGTCATCTCGGCAGTTGCTCTGGATTCTTCAGGAATCAGTGCATTTGTGGTGATGTCTCCTGTATTAATATCCTCTTCGATTGCGAGGGATATTATCTTCTCTATCAGATACTCTCTCTCCATAATTTCCGGTTTATTTGTCATCCACAGGAATTGCCCCAATCGGCCTGCCTTTCTGCTGGATGATATGTTTTATAAAACTGTTCTCCTCGTGAGGATAATCCTCTCTGTAATGCCCTCCCCGACTCTCTTTCCTGTATATAGCAGGTTTGATTATCAGTTCTGCAACGGTAATCAGGTTGTAGCTGAGAAGGGTGTAGTACTCCTCTTTATCGTTGCCGAGTGCCTCTTTTTCTTTTTCAAGAATCTCCAGCCCCTCGGAAAGTAATTTCTCATTTCTTATAATTCCGGCATTGTCATTCATCAGATTCGACACCTTAACCTTTAAATTCCGGAACATCTCCTCTTTTGACGGATCCTTGCGGTATATGGGCTTTAAATCTGTGATGACCTCATTGCTGCTCTTGCCGGTTGAAATCTCCCTTGTGTCCTCGACGGCCCTGTATCCGAACACCAGACACTCAAGAAGAGAGTTGGAGGCAAGTCTGTTAGCACCCATGATGCCTGTAGATGCCAGCTCCCCGCATACATAGAGATTCTCTATGTTTGTCCTTCCGTTGACATCACTTCTTACTCCACCGACCATATAGTGTGCTGCAGGTGCAACCGGGATTTTGTCAGTCATATCGATGCCAAGTTGCCTGCATTTTTCAAAAATATTCGGGAAGCGGCTCTTGATCCTTTCCGGATCTATGTGCTTAAGTGACAGGTGAACGTAAGGCTCATCCTGCTGAAGTATCTGCCTGAAAATGGACCTTGCCACAACGTCTCTCGGTGCCAGTTCTGCAAGTTCGTGAATGGCAGGCATGAATCTCTCGCCCTTCAGATTTAGCAGTTGAGCTCCCTCTCCGCGAACAGCCTCGCTTATGAGAAATGTCTTGTCTGTCTCTGTGTATAAAGCGGTCGGATGGAACTGAACAAACTCCATGTCTGCAATCTTGCAGTCTGCCTCATAGGCAAGAGCTATACCGTCACCTGTTGTAGTATGCGGATTGGTTGTCCTTTTAAAGATTGCTGAAGCGCCGCCGGAGGCCAGAAATGTATAATTTCCCATAAAAATCTCCTCGCTCTCTGTCTCTGAATTCCATGTCCTGACACCATAACACTTGCCTGTTTCCTGAATAATCGAAAGAACTGTGTGATTTTCGAAGAGAATGATGTTTTTATCAGCCAGAACCTTCTCTATCATGAAGTTGGTTATCTTCATGCCTGTGACATCGCCTCCCGCATGAAGTATCCTTCTCATATGGTGTCCACCCTCAAGTCCCAGGGCAAAACTGTCCCCAAGCATGTCGAACTTCATTCCGTCCCTGACAAGGTCCACAATCCTGTGGGGCCCCTCATTGACCAGGATGTCAACGGCGTTATAATCGCATAAACCTCTTCCGGCTGTTACAGTATCATCAAAGTGAAATGCCGGACGATCCTCCTCATCTGTGACTGCCGCGATTCCGCCCTGTGCATAATATGAATTACTCTCCCTGACTGTGGTTTTTGTAATCAAGGCAACCTTTCCGTACAGGGATGCTCTGTACGATGCGTATAAACCCGCAAGCCCGCTCCCTACAATAATATAGTCGTATCGGTGCATTTTTGATCTTTATGAGCCGCGAAATTACTCTTTTTTCTGTAATTGTAGGCCAACAATCTTAAACAATCTTGAAATCATATGGTTCTATCTTAATAAAAATCTACAATGGCTTATTTAAAAGGCTTATTTTAATTGTCAGGCAAACAGGACATTGTCTTCCTGACTTTGTATTTGTTTCTAATATTATTAACTTAGCGAGGATATTTTTGAAACTAAATACACGAAATTTATATGTCAAGCAAGGTTAATTGCTTTATTCCGTATCAGGATGAAGTGCAAGTAAAAGAGACAGTTAAGGGGCTTAAGGAAAATTCTTCGGTATCGAAGATTTATCTTTTGTCTGTCAATCCGGAAGCAAAACCATTGGAGGGTTGTGAGATAGTACATGTTGAGTCAATGAAGTGCACTCCGGCGATGAGAAAAATAGCGGAGAGGTCAGATGCAGAATTCACACTTATCTATACAAAAGAGTCCACTCTCGAGTTGGGAATGTTTGCGTTGGAGAGGATGGTGAAACTTGCCGGAGACAGCTCGGCAGCTATGGTTTATTCAGATCACTATCAGGTTATTGACGGCAAGAGGAGTGCATGCCCTGTCATAACATATCAGTCGGGTAGTCTCAGGGATGATTTTAACTTTGGTTCCGTGCTCCTTTACAGAGCTTCCGCACTGAAGGATGCAGTATCAAGGATGCAGACCGATTACAAATTCGCATCTCTCTATGACCTCAGACTAAAGGTATCACAAAAGGGAGAACTGGTTCACATCAATGAGTACCTCTATACAGAGGTTGAGCAGGATACAAGAAAATCAGGCGAGAAGATTTTTGACTATGTAGACCCAAAGAACAGAGGCGTACAGATTGAGATGGAGGCTGCCTGCACAGAGCACCTTAAAGAGATTGGAGGTTATCTTGAGCCGAAATTCAAGCATATTGAGTTTTCTGAGAACAACTTTGAATATGAGGCATCGGTTATTATTCCTGTATACAACAGGATCAAGACTGTTAAGGATGCGATTGCATCTGTCCTGAAACAGAAGACATCATTCAAATTTAATTTGATTGTCATAGATAACCACTCTACAGACGGAACATTTGAGGCTATAGAGGAATTTGCCGGTGACCAGAGACTTATTCACCTCGTTCCTGAGAGAAACGATCTCGGAATCGGCGGTTGCTGGAATGCCGGGGTTCATCATCCGAAGTGCGGAAAATTCGCAGTTCAGCTTGACAGTGACGATATTTACTCAGACGAGAATACTCTCCAGAAGGTTGTTGACTCGTTTTATGCACAGAACTGTGCAATGGTTGTCGGAACATATATGATGACTAATTTCAATATGGAGATGATTGCTCCGGGTATAATCGACCATAAAGAGTGGACTCCGGAGAACGGCAGGAACAATGCTCTTCGTATAAATGGGCTGGGCGCTCCGAGAGCTTTCTACACACCTGTCCTCAGGGAGATAAAGGTTCCTAACACCAGCTATGGTGAGGATTACGCTTTGGGTCTCAATATCTCGAGAGAGTACCAGATTGGAAGGATCTATGATGTGCTTTACCACTGCCGCCGTTGGGACGGAAATTCGGATGCAGCTTTGGACATCGTGAAGATGAATGCACATAACACATATAAGGACAGAATCAGGACATGGGAACTTCAGGCAAGGATTTCTCTTAACAAAAACAAGAGGTAATCCGATGTCTGAGATCAATTCTGAAATTGTAAGGGAGCTTTTCGATGAGCAGTTTGCCTCATGGGAGCAGGCAAGCAATAACTATAAGGCACTTGACGGAGTTCTGGCAAAAGAGATTCAGGTTGACGGATTCCCTTTCAAGGTACAGTTCAACCCGGCCAGAATAGTCTCATCTGCAGCAAAAGTAGATGCAAAATCGATTCAGGAGCGCAAGTGTTTCCTCTGCAAGGAGAACAGGCCTGCAGTACAGAAGGGTATTGACTTTCTCTATAAGGGAAAGGATCACTATACTGTATTGATAAACCCCTTCCCGATTTTTTCAAGGCATCTTACAATCCCGATGGAGTGTCATCAGGATCAGCTTATAAATGGCCGTTTTGACGCAATGCTCGAGCTGGCAAGGCAGTTACCGGACTATACAATCTTCTACAACGGGCCTAAGTGCGGAGCCTCAGCCCCTGACCATTTTCACTTCCAGGCCGGTATAAAGGGATTTATGCCAATCGAGAGTGCTCCTCTCAAAATGAAGGTATTTTACCATAGTCCAAAGACAACCCTGAGCCGTCTCACCTCTGTGATGAACGGAGTGATTGTGCTGGAATCCTCTTCGGTTGAGGATGCCGCACAGGTCTTTGATAAAATATATTCATCCTTGAAGGTTAAAGAGGGAGAGTCGGAGCCGATGATGAACATACTTTGTTGGTATGACAATGGATCCTGGGCAGTAATTATTTATCTCAGGAGTAAACACAGACCTGAGTGCTTTTTTCAAGAGGGGGAGAAGAATATCTTGATAAGCCCTGCATCTGTTGATCTGGGTGGAGTTTTCATCACACCTCTTGAGAAGGATTTTACCAAAATCACAGCGGGGGACATCAGTTCAATTCTTTCAGAAATCCTCATCTCAAACGAGGAGTTCGAAGATACAATAGAAAAAATCAAATCAATACTATAATAGTCATGACAGAGCCGGAAGTTAGCGTAGGTATAATGTTTGAGTCTCAGATAGAGTTTGGGCTGAACACTGCATTTGTATGCAATGGAAAGGATGTGGAGGGTGGCCAGATGGTAAAATTCAACGAGGGGAAGATTGAGTGGAAGGGTGAGGTATATGATGAGCTTTTGTTTGAACCGAAAGATAAACAGATGGCATCTTTCGAGCTTATCAATGTTACAATCGGAATAAATTTCCATTGGGAGAGGAAGGAGAATCAGACATTCAGGGGAGCCTTGAAATTTATTGTTGAGGATAACAAAATAACAGCAATTAATCTCCTCGGGATTGAAGAGTACCTGACATCTGTGATATCATCCGAAATGAGTGCCACAGCTTCTCTTGAACTGTTAAAGGCCCATGCTGTCATCTCCAGGTCGTGGCTGATGGCTCAGATACAGAAAAACAAAGAGATAACAAAGTCTGAGCAAAAGTACTCTACCATGCACGAGACTCCCAAGGAGCTCATAAAATGGTATGACAGGGAAGACCACACACGATTCGACATTTGTGCCGACGACCATTGTCAGCGTTATCAGGGAATTACAAGAGCCTCTACCGAGATTGTCAAGGAGGCTATCAATCAGACCAGAGGTCAGTTGCTGATGTATGGCGGAAAGATATGTGACGCAAGATATTCAAAGAGTTGCGGAGGTATATTTGAAGAGTTCGGAAACTGCTGGGAGAATGTAGATCATCCCTATCTCGTTAAAAAGAGAGACAGCAAGACATATACAGATATTCTGGACCTTACGGTTGAGCTTAATGCCAGGGAGTGGATACTCTCCTCACCTGAGGCTTTCTGTAACACTACTGACAAGAAGATTTTATCCCAGGTTCTCAACAATTACGATCAGGAGACCACAAACTTCTATCGCTGGAGTGTCACATATAAACAGAAGGAGCTCTCTGCACTGATTCTGAAAAGATCAGGTGTGGATTACGGTGAAATTCTGGATCTGGTTCCTGTACAGAGAGGCACTTCAGGCCGGTTGGTGAAACTGAAAATTGTCGGCAGCAAGCGTACCAGAACAATAGGTAAGGAGCTGGAGATCAGAAGGACTCTGTCGGAATCACATCTCTACTCATCTGCTTTCATGATTATCAAGCTTGACGTGAACAGTAAGGGTGTCCCGGGCAGGTTTGTCCTGAAGGGCGCAGGCTGGGGACATGGAGTTGGTCTTTGCCAGATAGGGGCAGCTGTGATGGGAGAGAGAGGATACAAGTATGATGAGATTCTGCTCCACTATTTCGTTGGTGCCTCAATTGAGAAAAAGTATTAATAAATAATCATTAAATGATGAACAGCAAGAAGAGATCCCCATGGGCTTGGATTCCAACGCTCTATTTCGCTCAGGGACTGCCGTATGTTGCAGTCATGACTGTGTCAGTGATAATGTACAAAAGGTTAGGTATCTCCAATACAGATATAGCACTCTATACAAGCTGGCTATACCTTCCATGGGTTATTAAACCGTTCTGGAGCCCATTCATTGATCTTCTCAAGACCAAGAGATGGTGGGTTGTAGCCATGCAGATACTGGTGGGAGCCGGTCTGGCGGGAATAGCGTTCACTATCCCGGCAAGCAACTTTTTCCAGCTCACTCTGGCTGTCTTCTGGCTGATTGCATTCAGCTCCGCAACACACGACATAGCGGCCGACGGATTTTATATGCTTGCCCTCGACAGCCATGACCAGGCTATGTATGTTGGTATAAGAAGCACATTCTACAGGATAGCTACAATTACCGGACAAGGTCTTTTGATAATCATAGCAGGGTTGCTGGAGTCATCTACCGGTCTTAAGCCCGCAGAACTGCAGGTAAATGCAGGGCCTCAGTACGCCTCAACATTTACGCTTCCTGCCGGGGATACTACAATAAATGCAACTCCGGTACAAAGCTCTGACTATATGTTCGAGATGAATCCTCCGGTGGTAAATCTGGGTACAAACACAATAACTGTGGATTCTGCCGCGATTCTCAGGGCTTATGCGGTTGAGCACAATATCGCAAATGGTTTTGTTGAGGCTGAGAAGAGCAAAGCCCAGTTGGAAAAGGAAGAATCCTGGTGGACAAGAAGTGTCTCAAATCCTCTTGGTGGTTTTATTAAAAGAAACTTTGGTGAGGAGAATGCAGGAAAAGAGGTTCACAAGATGAACGGAAACGCCCAACTGGTAGCCGTTAAGCTTTCCAAAGCCCCGGCAGTGGGCGAGAAGATTGTACTCAACACCTCTATGAAAAAGGGCGACAAGAGCATCTTCCTGGCATACGGGGACAGAATAACTTTTACATCGGAAAACTGGGACAAGCCGGCATATCTGCTGGTACAGGTCGATCCTAAGCTGGATCACGAGACATCTGCATCATTCAAGGGCCTTTCAGGTAACATCTCCTTTGCATGGTCTGTGACATTCTTTATCCTTGCGGGATTTTTCCTTGCGATTGCACTATATCACAAGTTCATCTTGCCGAAACCGGCATCTGACAAACCGGCTAAAGAGGTTACGGCAAGAAATATCTTCAAGGAGTTCTTCGAAACCTTTGCCTCTTTCTTCAAAAAGAAACAGATATGGATTGCAATTGCATTCCTGCTTCTGTACAGACTTCCCGAGGCACAGCTTGTCAAGCTGATCTCTCCGTTCCTGCTTGATGCAAGAGAGGTGGGAGGTATGGGACTTACAACCGGTCAGGTTGGTCTGGTTTACGGTACAATCGGTATTCTGGGTCTGACTCTCGGCGGTATAATCGGCGGTATTATTGCAGCCAAAGGCGGTCTGAAAAAGTGGCTCTGGCCTATGGCCTGGAGTATTTCACTCACATGCGCGACATTTGTCTACCTGAGTGTATTCCAACCCGAAAGTCTTTTTGTTATTAACCTTTGTGTGTTCGTCGAACAGTTCGGCTACGGATTCGGATTCACGGCCTACATGCTTTATATGATCTACTTTGCTGCGGGTGAGCATAAAACGGCTCACTATGCAATATGCACTGCCTTCATGGCTCTGGGTATGATGATGCCGGGCATGATGGCGGGCTGGTTACAGGAGCTTATCGGATATGAGAATTTCTTCTGGTGGGTAATGATATGTTGTGTTACAACTATCGCTGTGACAGCATTTATTAAAGTTGATGACTCATTCGGCAGAAAACAGGCCGAGGTAAAAGCTTAAATTTAGATATGAATAAGTTAAAAATAGTATTGGTCTTAATTTTGACCCTTGCAATTTCTAAAGGATATTCTCAGAAGATCATGACTGGTCTTGAGGTTCTGAAGGCCTCCAACTTCAAGGTGCTTGAAGGTAAGAGAGTAGGTCTTATTACCAATCCTACAGGATTTGACAACAACATTAAATCCACAATTGATATATTACATGAGGCCCCGAATGTTAACCTGGTTGCTCTGTATGGTCCTGAACACGGTGTGCGCGGAGATGTTCATGCAGGAGATCATGTAGAGACCACTAACGATCCAAAGACAGGTCTTCCTGTGTATTCTCTTTACGGTTCAACAAGAAAGGCGACTCCGGAGATGCTGAAGGGTATTGATGTTTTGGTCTATGATATACAGGATATAGGAAGCAGGTCGTTTACCTATATCAGCACTATGGGTCTGGCAATGGAGGCCGCTGCAGAGAACAATATCGAGTTTGTGGTCCTGGACAGGCCTAATCCGCTGGGAGGAGAGAGAATTGAGGGAAATCTTGTTGAAGAGGGATTTTACTCTTTTGTAAGCCAATTCAGGATTCCGTATATCTATGGATTGACTTGCGGGGAGCTGGCAAAGCTTCTGAACGGGGAGAAGATGCTTAAAGCTCAGTGTAAATTGACAGTTGTTCCCATGAAGGGGTGGAAGAGATGTATGACTTTTGACCAGACCGGTCTCCAGTGGGTCCCGTCTTCACCACATATACCTCAGGCAGCAAGTTCGATGTACTATCCAGTATCAGGAATCCTCGGTGAACTGGGCTACCTTTCGATAGGTGTGGGTTACACCATCCCGTTCCAGATGTTCGCAGCAGATTGGATTGATGCTGAGGCTTTGGCTGAAAGGCTTAACAGCTACAACTTTCCCGGGGTGAAGTTCCGTCCAATCTATTATAAGCCATTCTACTCAGTTGGTGCCGGAAAGGATTTTAAGGGAGTACAGATACACATACTTGATTACAGTAAGTGTGCACTGACAGACATCCAGTTTTATGTGATGCAGGCTCTTGCAGAACTTTGGCCTGATAAGGCCGTGTTCAAGAATGCCGATCAGAAGCGTTACAATATGTTTGACAAAGTGTGCGGCTCGGATCAGATTCGTAAGAAATTCTCTGAAAGACACAGATTTGAGGATATCCGCGACTACTGGTATAAGGATGTGGAGAGCTTCAGAAAACTCTCAAAGAGATATTATATCTATTAGGATTAAAGAATTCCGAGAGTGCGGCTTCGTGCGAGCATACATGCTCCCATGATGCCGCACTTTTCACCTAATTTGGAGAGTCGGATATTTGTATCCTTACTTACCCGGATGAGCGAGTACTTGTTGATTGCGCTCTTGATGGGCAGCATTATGTAGTCCTTTGCATTTGCAAGTGTTCCTCCGAGAACTATAAGTTCCGGATTAAAAAGGTTTATAAGGCCTGAAATCGCTTTCCCCAGCTCGTTTCCTACACTCTCTATAATCTCTATGGCCAGGACATCCTCTTTGTGAACGGCATCCATAATATCCTCCATTGTTATCTGCTCTCCCTTGTTGAATTTGTTGGAAAGAGTGGATACGCGGCCTTCACTCAGCTTCTCCATGAACATCCTGTGCATGGCAGATCCGGATGCGCCTGTTTCGAGGCATCCTCTCTTGCCGCAACGGCAGATTATCTCATTGTCAAAGAAAGGGAAGTGTCCGAATTCTCCCGAGAACCCTGATTTACCGTAATAGAGCTTGCCATCGATAATTATTCCTATACCTAACCCCCAGCTTGCATTAATAAAGAGCATATCCTTGAAGTTGCTGTTTTCTCCGTGCATATACTCTCCGTATGTCATTGAACGGGAGTCATTTTCAATATAAACTGTGTAGTCAAGCCTCTCTTCGATGAGTGCCGAGAGCGGCTTCTCGTCAAGGTAGTAGAAGCTGTAGCTGAATCCGGATTGAGAGTTAACGCGTCCGGAAAGGTTTACTCCGACTGCAAGTATCTTCTCTTTTGAGACAGTCACCTTTGTGATAAATGATTTGATTATTGCACAAAGCTTGTCAAGGGAGTGTATTGTGTTTTCCAGTACAAACGGTTTGTCCGGCTCGTATTCAATAAGCTGTCCCTTAAAATTTATAAGACCAAGAGATATGTTGTCCTTATTTATGTCAACTCCAATAAAGTATCCTGCGTCAGGATTCAGCCCGTACATGTTCGGCCTTCTCCCGCCGCTGGTACCCTGTTTCCCGAAATCAAGGACAAAACCCTCGGTAATCAGCTCTCCGATGAGCTTTGTCATTGTCGGCACACTAATATTCACCTCCCTGCTAAGGTCCGTTATGCTGTAGTTTCCGTTAAGGACAAACAATCTGATCAGCTCCTTCTTGAGCGAGGCCGTTTTGTTTCCGTCATAGGACTGTTGCAGGAATGTGTTTTTCATATAAGTAGTTTAGTTCTCGTTTTCAAATCCGATGTCAGCTCTGTGCAGTTTGTCGTACCAGTTGTATTTGAGTATTACCATGCAGACAACAACAACACCCAGAGCAATCAGAGTAGCTCCTGTTTTGTGAATTATGAAGAATATAGGGAGGACCACAAGGGCCATCTGCCATACAATACCAACTATAACATTCGCAATATCCCTGCCAAAATCCTTGTTTCCCTCAAATGCAGGGTCAAGCTTCATCACCTTTTCGTGGATAGGTTTCCAGAAACCCCATGG
Source organism: Bacteroidales bacterium CF (assembly GCA_000473305.1). Lineage (GTDB taxonomy): Bacteria > Bacteroidota > Bacteroidia > Bacteroidales > UBA932 > Bact-08. The sequence goes on from CP006772.1 coordinate 446,519, forward strand.
GCGCACATTCTTGTAGAATTTCATAAGAATCTCATCCTCGTCAGGTTTTGTAAGATATGTACCTGCGAAACATCCTATGAATGAGGCAGCCAGCGTAATCGGGAAGAAGTAGATGTCAGGAATTTCAGGGAAGAAGAATAGCTTCACAGTAGATGCAATAAGGCCTGACAGCATTCCCCAGAAGTAACCGTATCCGTTGAATCTCCACCATATCCATTTCAGAACGTTAGCTGCCGCATATCCGCCGTATAGGGATGATGTGATCCAAAGTGTCAGGGCATTGAGTGAATCCGCAAAGAATCCGAACGCAACACCAATTACAACCAGCACTATTGAAGCCAGGTAGCTGAAACGTACATAAGTTTTAGGTGCAGCGTCAGGTTTGATATATTTTTTATAGAGGTCGTTCACTATATATGCAGGGGCTGAATTGACAAATGCCGCAAGGGTTCCCACGAATGCAGCCAATAACCCGGCAAGAAGAAGCCCTTTAACTCCGGTAGGCACGAAACGGGTAATTGCTATCGGCAAAATGGTTTCAAAATCCATTGCGGAGCCAAGTCCTGCAAGTTCCGGAGAGAGGAATACTATTGAGAGCACAGCCAGTCCCGCTACCATGAGATATCTCGGTGCGAAAAGGAGGAAAATTGTAAGACCGCTCATCTTTGCAGCCTCTGACGGTTTTCTTGTCGAGAGAATCCTCTGCATATCGTAGCTCGGTACAGGACCGGCCAGGCTGGCGAATATTCCCTTGAAGACCATCATCATAACCAATGCTCCGAATATCTGATAACCGTCAGAGGCTATCTTGTCGTTTAGCGCAGGCATTATACCACCCCAGTCGAGATTGAGATTCCATCCGAAAAACATATTGTCCCAACCTTGAGGCGTCAGAGCTGCAATCTGTTCGCCGGTAACGGATGTATATGCGATATAACCTACGATAAGGCATGAAACTGTCATTATGGCAAATTGGAATATATCTGCAGCAACCACACTCATCATACCTCCCTTAAGGGTGTACAGGGTAGTTATACCTATAATAATAAGAGCATACGATTCAGCTGATGTAAGAGTCATAAATCCCAGATCACAGGTGAGATCCCATGGAAGTATCTGAATTGCAAACTTGCCTATACCTTCAAAGAAGTATGCCATGAAACCTATAACGCTTATAATGGCGAATATAATTACCACAATGTGAGACATCCTTCCGCCCCTTCCGCCGAATCGGGTAAGAATCCACTCGGCACCGGTCATAACATTCGACCTTCTCATCCATATTGCAAGGAAGACCATCACAAATACCTGATTCCAGACCGGCCACAGCCACGGCAGCCAGACACTCTTTAATCCGTATACAAATAGAATTGCAACTGTCCACATTGTCCCGGAGATGTCAAACATGCCTGAGGCGTTTGAGAGTCCGAGGAAGTACCATTTAATCTTCTTGCCTCCGAGAAAATAGTTGTCGATGTTTTTAGAGGCTTTTTTGGATAGTATGAAACCGAGAGAGAGAATAACTGCAATGTATATTCCGATTACTAGAATGTCGATCCAGGATAGGCTCATGTTATTTAAAATTAGGTATGATAAGTAACTTACAAATGTAATAATTATTTTTAGCCATGCAAAGATGGTAAGAAATTTATATAAATACACACTAATTAATAAAATATTTTATTAAATATGCTTTGAAAGAAAAATATATTTACTATGTTTGTACTCACTAAACAAATAATTATTTACAAATTGAGGCATATGAAGCGACTTTTGTTTATTGCAACATTATTAATAGCAACAATCAGTTATGGACAGGATAAAAAGGTCTATATGTGGTTTGACTGCGAGGCGAACTTCAACAGGCTGGGTACAAAAGACTCAATCTCCTGGTATCTGGATAAGGTTAAAAGTGTGGGAGTGACCGATGTTGTAGTCGATGTAAAATCCATTATGGGTGAGGTCCTGTACAAAAGCAAAATTGCACCTTTCATGGCAGAGTGGGAGGGTTGGTACAGAGATCCGGATTTTGATATGATGAAGGTTTTCATTGATGAAGGGCATAAAAGGGGACTTGTTGTACACGCGTCTCTGAATGTATTTGCCGGAGGACACAACTTCTTTAACAGAGGTATAATCTACAAACAGCATCCGGAGTGGCAGTCATTAGTCTATCACGAGGGTAAGATGATGAAGATCGGAGATATGAAGTGGAGCTACAATGGAATGCTCAATCCTGCAAATCCAGAAGTGAGAGCCTATCAACTGAGCATCCTCAAGGAGTTTGTCTCGAAATATAAAAATGTGGACGGACTTATTCTCGACAGAATGCGTTTTGACAATGTAACATCAGATTTCAGCCAGGCATCTAAGGAGCAATTCGAAACTTACTCGGGTATAAAGGTTGAGAACTATCCTGAAGACATTCTCTATTGGGCAGAGAAAGACGGAAAGAAGGTCTGGAAAGAGGGAAAACATTTCAAGAAGTGGGCTGAGTGGAGAGCGATGATTATCAAGGGATTCGCAGAGGATGTACATAAAGAGCTCAAAAAGATCAATAAGAAACTCATACTCGGTGACTATACCGGAGCATGGTACCCAACCTATTATCAACTGGGAGTCAATTGGGCCAGCGTAAAGTACGACCCTTCAAAAGAGTTTGCATGGGCAACTCCGGACTATTATAAAAGTGGTTATGCTGACCTTCTGGATGTATATATGACCGGTCTTTATTATTCAAACGTAACTAAAGAGGATGTGGATAATGCCAACCGTTCCCTGGGATACACAGGTGAGCCGGGTATGGACATAAATAACAGGACATACTGGTATTCGGTTGAAGGTGGTGCCGAGCTTGCAAAGAGAATCACAAAGGGGGTCGTACCGGTAATGGGTGCAATACTCGTCAGTCAGTACGAGACCGATTCGGCGCAATTTGAGAAAGCTGTAAGGCAGGCCATGAAGAGCACGGACGGTGTGACAATCTTCGATGTATCACATGTGATTACAAAGAACTGGTGGGACACTCTTGAGAGGGCTCTTAAGCATTAAAATGAAACAATATGTTTAAAATATTTAACACTAATTATTAATCTAAAGGTATTCTATGAAAAATGTATATTTGATTTTCAGGAATTTCCGAATGGTGGGAGGGGCTTCGCTTCTTTCACTGTTCTTACTTCTTGTCTGTGCGTCTTCGGGATACGCTCAGTCGGGTATCAAGGGTTCGGTCTCTGATACCAAGGGAGCTCCAATCGCCGGAGTGGCAATAGTTGTAAAAGGGACAAACAACTATACCACAACAGGTCAGAACGGGGAGTACCAGATAACAGCAAACAAGGGAGATCTCTTAGAGTTCTCATTGCTTGGAATGCTTACACAGCAAATCCGTCTTACCGGGCAGGCTGTTGTAAATGTAGTAATGCAGGAGGATGTGTCCAAATTGGAAGAGATCATAGTTGTCGGTTATGGAACTCAGCAAAAAGCGAGTCTGACCGGATCAATCTCTCAGATAAAGGGTGCTGAACTCCTAAAAACTCCGGCTACTAACATTACCAGTGTCCTCGGCGGCCGTGTTGCCGGTGTGACATCTGTACAGGAGTCAGGACAGCCGGGCGCTGACGGCGCAGGGTTGAGAATCCGCGGATCAAGAGCTGCTGTAACATATATAGTTGACGGAATGCCGAGATCTATAAACGACATCGATCCAAGTGATATTGAGACCGTATCTGTCCTCAAGGATGCATCATCTGCAGCAGTTTACGGTCTGCAGAGTGCCGGTGGTGTTATCATCATCACAACCAAGAAGGGAAAAGTAGGAGAGTCTAAAATCACCTATAAGGGATCTTATGGTATTTCGGTTAATGCCAACTATCCGAAATTCCTGGACGGACCGGGCTATGCATATTGGTATAATAAAGCCAGTGAGATGGATGGTAATGCACCTGTGTTTACATCAGCCCAGGTTGCAATGATGACCAATGGAGACGACAGTGACGGTTGGGGAAATACAGACTGGATCGGAGAGACATTCGGTACAGGTACAACCAGACAGCACAACGTTACAATAAACGGTGGCAGCGAGAAGATGAAATATTTCGCATCTATCGGTTATATGGGTCAGGACGGTAATATCAAGAACTTCGACTATACCAGATACAACCTCAGGAGTAACCTCGAAGCACAGGTTGCCAAGAATCTTAAGGTTAACCTGGGTGTTGCAGGATCTGTCGGAGATACCAGAACTCCGGGTTACGGAGCAGGCGGATCGGCAGGTGTTGGTGCTACATATCAGTGGCTCAGCGTTGCAGAGCAGGCATCTTATGCACACCCTTACCTTCCTAAGATGATTAATGGTGTTCCTGTTGCAAGCCGAAATGCATATAACAACGCTGTTAACCCAATTGCAGCAACAGAGCTCTCCGGGAAACACAAGTCAATCACAAGAGCGGTTCAGACAAACATCGATGTTCAGTGGGATCTTCCTTGGGTGAAGGGGCTGAATCTTAAGTTCACAGGTGCTTACGACCAGTCTGCATCAGTTTCTAAAAACTTCAGCACACCTTACAAGGTTTACCTCGAGACTATTCCAAGCTCAACTACAAGTGAGATTACCTACGGTCTGACAACAGATGCACGTAATCAAACCCAGATGACTCTCGGAGAGGGTTACACTCAATGGCAGAGACTTGTTTCACAGGTAAGCGCAAACTATAAAGGAACATTCGGAGCTCACAATTTTGACGGAATGGTACTTATGGAGGCAAGGGACTACAAGACCAACAGTTTTGCAGCATACGGAAAGGGTTTCTACTTCAAGGAACTCCCTGAACTTGACATTGCACAGGTTCCTACAGACGACCCTATCAGCGGATCAAGCAACGCAAACAGAAGCGTTGGTGTTGTAGGCCGTATCAAATACGATTACGATAATCGTTACCTTGCAGAGTTTACAGGCCGCTACGACGGTTCTTATAAATTCTCGGGCAGCGTTCCGGGCAAGAGATGGGGTTTCTTCCCTTCACTCTCACTTGGATGGAGAATCTCAAACGAGGATTTCTTCAAGAATGCAAATCTTGATTTCATAGATAACCTCAAGATCCGCGGATCAGTCGGTATGCTTGGATCAGACCCTGTTTCGGCATACAGCTTCCTTAGCACTATGGCATTTATCGGTGAACCTACTGCACAGGTTGTTCTAAACGGCGGCGGACAGAATGCCCTGATGACATCTGCAGTTGCAAATCCTAACCTTACATGGGAGAAGACCATTGCCTACAACTTAGGTTTCGACGCCTCTATGTGGAGCGGAAAGTTAGATGTTGAGTTTGATGTGTTCTACAACTACACCTGGGATATCCTCGGAACTCAGACAAGTATGCCTGGTTCAATGGGTGGATACTATACAACTTATGTTAACAACAACAGTGTAGACACAAAGGGTATCGACCTGATGCTCGAGCATAACGGTAAGATAGGTGACTTCTATTATGGAGCAAAACTCAACCTCAGCTGGGCAACAACAAGGTATATCAAATATATGGACAGCCCTAATACTCCTGACTATGCAAAGAGAACAGGAAAATCACCTTGGGTTATGGCCGGTCTCGTTGCAGACGGACTTTTCCAGAGCGAGGAGGAGATTGATAACTCTCCTTTCATCGTTGGTTCACGTCCACGTGTCGGTGATATCAAGTACAAAGACCTTAACGGTGACGGCGTGATCTCTTATTCACAGGACCGCGCACTTGTAGGTAAGCCAAACAGACCGGAACTTACTGCTGGTCTGGATCTCAATGCCTCATATAAGGGATTTGATATCTCAATGCTCTTCACTGCAGGTGCAATGAGTGACATTTCTCTCACAGGTACATACTACAACTACAACGATGACAACACAATCTTTACAAAACCTTTCAAAGCCGGTTCAAATGCTCCGGTTTATCTTGTAGAGAATTCTTGGACTCCTGAGAACACAAACGCATCGTTCCCAAGGTTGTCGATCAATACACCTAACACAAACAATGCTTACGCATCTACATACTGGTTCAGGGACGGTAAATACATCCGTATGAAATCTGCCCAGATAGGTTACACCATACCTAAGAGATTAACCGGTAAGATTAGCTTTGACAACATTAGAATTTTTGTAGAGGGTACAAACATCTTCACTCTCTCAGGTCTGCCTGAAGGTATTGACCCAGAAAGACCTGGTGTTACCAATGGTTACTATCCTCAACAGAAGACATTCATGGGTGGTCTAACAATTTCTTTCTAAATCGATGAATAACATGAAAACAAAAATATTTATAATCACATTATTTGTCAGTGTTATTGGTTTGTCGGGCTGTAACAAATTCCTGGACCTCACCCCAACAGACAAACTCTCTGATAAAGTTGTATGGCAGAGCAAGGAAAACGTAGAACTCTATGTTAACGGCTTCTACCCGTACATCACAATATACAGCCCATACGGCTCTGGTGACTCTAACGCCGGTTTGACAGAAGGTATGACCGAAACTCTTAAGTTCGGATCGATGACCTCAGGTACAAATGTCGGTTTCCCTAATATGCTTGCATATTCAAACGGTGGTATATCCGCACCTACAGCATCTTGGTACCTTGGTATGTGGGATGACCTCTATGCAAGAATCCGCAGAGTAAATGAATTCCTTTCAGGTCTCAATAAATTCGGATCTGATCTGGATCCTGCCGATCAGTTAAGATTTGAGGCTGAGGCTAAATTCTTCAGAGGATTCCTATACTTCCAGCTTATCAAGAGGAGCAAGGATGTCATACTTTATGACGAGGATCTCTCCAAGATATCAAGAGACATGGCTATCAGCACAGAGAGTGCAGGCTGGGATTTTGTAGAGAGCGACCTTGAATTTGCCGCACATAACCTTCCTAAGGAGTGGCCAACAGCAAACAGAGGCCGTGTAACAAAAGGTGCTGCATTTGCACTTCAGTCAAGGGCAATGCTCTATGCTGAAAGGTGGCAGGTTGCCAAGACTGCAGCAGATTCAGTTATTGCGCTGAATATGTACTCTATACCAACAGCTACAACTGTAGCTCAGTATAACAACTCATTCAAGTCAAATTACAGTGGCAACCCTGAGGCAATACTTGAGTATAACTACCTTGTAAGCGGACCAAACCATGGTTTTGACAAGCTCTTCACTCCGGGCGGCGATGTTGCAGGTATGGGTGGAAAGGCAGCTCCTACACAGGAGATGGTTGAGTCATACGAACTTGCAACCGGAGGATTCCCTGACTGGTCCGCATGGCATAACACAACCACAGGAACCACAGATACTCCTCCTTACAGTCAGCTTGAGGTTCGTTTCCATGCTTCGATACTCTATAACGGAGCAACATGGAAAGGACGTACTATCCAGCCATACATTGGCGGACAGGATGGATGGGCATCATTCAAGGATGATCCTAACCCTTCAGGAAAAACTGTAACAGGTTACTATCTGAGAAAGCTGGTTGACGAATCACACACTGACCTTAACTCAGTTCCAGGCACAAAGACACTTGTAGCTATAAGAATGGCCGAGGTTTATCTGAACCGCGCAGAGGCTTGCTACAAGCTTAATGATGTTCAGGGTGCAAATGCAGGTGTAAGGGCTATCAGGACAAGAGTCGGACTGCCTTACACAGACAAGAGCGGACAGGATCTCTTCAATGCAATCAGACAGGAGAGAAAGGTTGAGCTGGCATACGAGGGTCATCTCTACTGGGATATGCGTCGTTGGGAACTTGCACATATTGAATATTCGGGTCCTGGCAGCCGTGTTCACGGACTTAAGATCGAGAAACAGGGTGCAAACTACATCTACACATATGTTGACTGTGATAAAGAGGACCGTTACTTCCCTACAAAGATGTACAGGATACCAATGCCTGAGACTGAACTTGCAAACAATTCCGCAGTTCAGCAATATGAAGAGTGGAGATAACAAATAACTATTGAGAATCATGAAAAAGAAAATATTCTATTTTGTAGCTCTGCTCGGAATAATGAGCGGATGTCACAAACCAGAAATACCGGTAGCCAAAGAAGCTGATCAGGGCATAAACAGCGTTTCGGCACAATTTGCTGCGGGGGAATACAAAAATGATGCGAATGCAAAGTTCACTGTTCAGGTTACAAATCCTGACCAGGAGGAGATACTGATCCCGATTCCATGGAACTATCCGGAAGAGACAGACAACAATACCGAGATAACAAACATGAGAATCACTGCAAACCTGGATGACAATGTAAGCATTGACCCACCTTTGAGCAGCATGGACCTTACAAAGAAGAACTACATCACTGTTACCAAGGTTGACGGAACCAAGAAGGGTTACTATATTACCGGTGAGAGAAGAAAAAGCAGCAAGTGTGCAATTTCCAGCTTTGTCCTTGCCAATCCTCTCATAGTCGGTGTTATAGACGAAGATGCCAAGACCATCTCTCTCATCTCGGTTGACAATCTTGGAATGTCTACAGCAGATGTATCAATCTCTCCGCATGCTACTATATCTCCGGATCCTTCAGTAGCAAGGAGCTATGCAAATAACGTGACATTCACAGTTACAGCTCAGGATGGTACAACTAAGGCAACTTATACTGTTCAGAAGACAGTACCTCCTAAGATCAATTACGGTTTCCGCACAGGTAGCGCAACAGAGCTTTGGGCAAATGACTTCAACCTCAAGTATGGTATAACCAATGCTTCAGGAAAGAACTTTACACTTGCAGCAATCGGTACAAACCTCATATTGAGTGACGGAACACAGCAGTTCTACTTCAACAGTGCTACAGGTGAGAAGATCGGCAACATCGCAGGAAGCATGAGCCTCAGCGGTGGTGCAATTACATCCGACAAGGCAGGTAACATGTTGTTGTGTAACATTGCAGCAAAAAATGCAACATTCAATATTTATAAGACCAGCTCTGTAACAGAGGCTCCAACCCTCTTCATCTCAATGACATACAATATGGGTGTCGGCGCTAAGATGGGTGCAAAGATCAATGTACAGGGTGACATTAACGGAAATGCAATCATCACAGTTCCTACATGGGCCTGGGCTTCAACACCTGCACACCACGAGTTCATCAGATGGATTGTTACTAACGGTGTGGCAGGACCTGCAGAGGTTGTTTCACCTACAAACATAGTTAACTGGAATTCGGCAAATGCTGATGTACAATACGCATCAACATCAACCGGAGGAAGATATTTTGTAACAAGCTACAGCGGCAGCGGAAACAAGTTAGATGCTGTTGACGGAGCAACAAACACCGGAGTTGCAAGACTCGGTACTGCAACATGGGGTGCTAACTCTAACTTCAATGCGGTAGATGCAGTTGAGTTCAACAAGGCAACATATGTGGCAGTATACGGAGGTATGCACTTTACTTACAGCCAGTGTGTCGGATATATGTATGATGTAACTACACTTGACCAGTTCACAGGATTGATCAACAACGCACCATCACTCGTATTCAATACAAATGACTATAGGTTCGGCTCTCCTGTCCTTGCATCAAGTGATATTCTCCTGATACCTTCACCGGACGGTTACAAGCTCAGGCTGTACTACACAGACGGTAACTGCAGGAGTCTGGTTGCATGGGAATTTGACTGTATTGACAAATAGATTTTAACTTTGTGATAATTTCGGCATCCTCTTAACGGGGGATGCCGGGATAATCACTTTTATTCAAGAAAAACATTTATGAAGGAGACCCTCAGATTTATAACAACTGCTCTTTTTCTGGTAATAATAACCGGTTGCGGATTGTCATCATGTGACAAGAAACCAACAACCCCGGACTGGGAGTGGGACGATACCACAACTACCAATCCAAACGATAAAAAGCCACGATATCTGTGGGTTGACGCCGCGGCGAATTTCCCGGATTTCGCAAACAGTGTGGAGAATATTACACGAGATTTGACAATTGCAAAAAACACAGGCTTTACAGATATAATTGTAGACGTAAGACCAACTACCGGCGATGTGCTTTTCACCACGGACATGGTTGATCAGGTTGCCTATCTCGGAGCCTGGGTGAACGGTACATATACAAGGATAAACCGCACTGCGACATTTGATTATCTGAGAGCGTTCATAGATGAAGGACATAAACTGGGACTAAAGATTCATGCCGGTTTCAATACGATGGTCGGTGGGAATACAAGTTCGCTTGGCTCACAGGGAGTGGTTTTCAGAGACAATGTCAAAAAGCTCTGGGCAACGGACCTGAACACTACCGGAGGAATCGTGAACATAATGAACACAAGCAACAATGCTAAGTTCTTCAACCCGGTGAGACCGGAGGTTCAAAACTACCTCATCTCAATACTTGAGGACCTTGCTGCATACCAGGATCTTGACGGAATAGTGCTTGACCGCTGCCGCTTTGACGGTTACGAGAGTGATTTTTCAAGCTATACAAAGACTAAATTTGAGGAGTACATTGGATCAACAGTCACAAACTTCCCGGCATCGGTTATCCCTCCGGGAACTGCTGTGGGCAAGATCCCGACACCATACCCTACATATTACAAACAGTGGCTCGAGTTCAGGGTGAAGACCATTCACGATTTCATTGTTAAGGCAAAATCGAAAGTGAAGAGTGTAAACCCCGACATTAAATTTGCAGTTTATGTAGGTGGCTGGTATTCAACATATTACGATGTCGGAGTGAACTGGGCCAGCCCTAAGTACAACACCTCCGGCACTTATGGATGGGCTACATCAAATTATAAAGAGTTCGGTTATGCCGATCATCTCGACTTCATGCTCATAGGGGCATATGCCGCCGCCAACAGGGTGTACGGCAGCTCAGAGTGGACAATGCAGGGATTCTGTACTAAGGCAAAAGCCGTAACCATGGGGGATGTCCCGATTTCGGGCGGACCCGACGGAAACTCTTTCTATCCGAGCGCTGTGCCTGCAGGGACAGATGTTGCACTGGCAATATCAAACTCGGTGGATGCATGTATCAATGCCGGAGACGGATATTTCTTCTTCGACATGATTCACCTGAAACAGAACAATCAATGGCAATTTGTCAAAAACGGAATTGACGCTGCCATTGCAAAAAAATAGAGACAGAGAATGAAAAGGCAAATGTTTAGAATCATGCTTGCCATGCTGTTTGCAGGGGCTGTATCGCTTCAGGCTCCGGCGCAGAGTAAGGGCACAGAGGTTAAGTTCAGAGGGGCTTATTATGACCAGAGAAGGGCCGCCCACGATCTTGAAGGTATTCCAGAGGGTTCGGTGGTATTTCTGGGGAACAGCATAACGGAGCAAGGTTGGTGGAGCATGCTTTTCAAGACAAAGAACATTGTAAACAGAGGTATAGGCGGTGATAACGCATACGGCATACTCGACAGACTTCCTGACATACTTAAGGCAAAGCCGTCGAAAATGTTCCTGATGTGCGGTATTAACGACATCTCTCTCAAGATTCCGAATGACACTATCGTTGCAAATATCCGCAAGATGGTGAGGATGACTAAGAGTATGGCTCCGCAGTGCAGTCTGTACATTGAGAGTGTTCTTCCGATAAACGAGACGAGATTGGTATACACAACCGTTAAGGGAGACAATCCTACCGTAGATGAGCTGAATTTAAAGCTCCGGTCTATGTGTAAGGAGGAGGGTGTCGGGTTTGTGGATATTGCATCTCTTCTTAAGGATGAGAGAGGGGAGCTGAGGCTCTCGTTGACCAAGGATGGGTTACATCTCCATCCTGAGGCCTATATAATATGGGCAAAAGAGTTTAAGAGACTCAGGTTGTTAAAATAGAAAAATTAGAAAAATGAAAATCAAAGGAACTTTCCTCGATGAGATAAGCCATGATATACCGCATCAGAATTGGGGAGAAAAAGAGTGGGACAAAGACTTTGAATACATGAAGGATGCCGGCATCGACACTGTAATCCTCATCAGGAGCGGTTACAAGCGTTGGATGACATATCCTTCCGTAGTTCTGCACAAAGAGGAGGGGTGTTATATGCCGCCGGTTGATCTGGTGGATATGTTCCTCAGATTGAGTGATAAATGGAATATGAACTTCTATTTCGGACTCTACGACTCGGGTAAATACTGGGCAAACGGTGAGTACGAGCAAGAGGTAAAAATTAATAACAAAGTGATTAGTGAGGTCTGGGAAAAATACGGGCATTACAAATCATTTGCCGGCTGGTATATCTCTCAGGAGTGCAGCCGGAAGACAGGAAAGATTATAGATCTCTACGCAAGTCTCGGACGTTATTGCAAAGAGGTCTCAGGAGGTTTACCGACAATTATTTCACCATATATAGACGGATCCAAGAACCTAAGCCAATACACTAATGCAACGACCAGAGGAGAGGGCGTCTCACTCTCCGAGCATGAGCGGGAGTGGGACGAAATCTTCTCGGGTATAAAAGGTGCAGTGGACATAGTGGCTTTTCAGGATGGTCACGTCGAGTATGACGAACTTGTCGATTTCCTTAAGGTAAACAAGAGGCTTGCAGACAAATACGGAATTGAGTGCTGGACAAATTCGGAGACATTTGACAGAGATATGCCTATAAAGTTCCTGCCGATCAAGTGGGAAAAGCTCAGGCTGAAGATGGGCATGGCGCAGGAGGCAGGAATCGAGAATGCAATCACATTTGAATTCTCGCACTTTATGAGTCCGCAGTCAGCATATCTGCAGGCAGGTCATCTATATGACAGATATCTCGAATATTTAAAAACAACAGAAACAAAGAAATAGATATGGATTTCAAGCAAATGGCCCATCTTTACAAAGATGAGCTTCTTAACAATATTCTCCCGTTTTGGTTGGAAAAATCACAGGACAAGGAGCTTGGGGGATATTATACATGCTTAGACAGGGCGGGCAACGTATACGATACAGATAAATTCATCTGGTTGCAGGGGAGAGAGGTATGGCTGTTCTCCATGTTATATAACAATCTTGAAAAGAGAGAGGAGTGGCTCGAGTGCGCTATTCAGGGTGCGGAGTTCCTTAAAAAATACGGACACGACGGCAATTACAACTGGTATTTCTCTATTACACGGGAGGGAAAACCAATTATTCAGCCATACAATATATTTTCATATACATTTGCCGCAATGGCCTTTGCGCAGCTTGGAAAAGCAACCGGCAACGAGGAGTATGTCCATATTGCAAAGACAACTTTCGACAGGATTCTTGAAAAGATGGACAACCCTAAGGGCATCTGGAGCAAGGCATATCCTGGAACAAGAGATCTGAAGGGGTTCTCTCTTCCGATGATTTTGTGTAACTTGTCACTCGAAATAGAGCATCTGCTGGACAAGTCATTGTTGGACCAGACAATAGAGACATGTTTGAACGAGGTGATGAATGTCTTTTACAGGGAGGAGCTTGGTCTTGTTGTAGAGAATGTGACTCTTGACGGAAAGCTTTCCGACTCATTTGAGGGAAGGGTTCTAAATCCGGGACATGCACTCGAGAGCATGTGGTTTTTGATGGATCTCGGAGTCAAGCTCGACAGGAGAGATATAGTTGAAAAGGCTGTCCAGATTGCTTTAAGAACTGCCGATTACGGATGGGACAAGCAGTACGGGGGTATCTTCTATTTCATGGACAGGAAGGGTTATCCGCCTCAGCAGCTTGAGTGGGATCAAAAGCTATGGTGGGTGCATATTGAGACATTGATTACAATGATAAAGGGATATCAGCTCACAGGTTCAAAGGAGTGTCTGGATTGGTTCTCAAAGATTCATGACTACACATGGGAGCACTTCAAGGACAAAGAGCATCCTGAGTGGTTCGGCTATCTGAACCGTAGAGGTGAGGTTCTGCTGGATCTCAAGGGAGGAAAATGGAAAGGATGTTTCCATATTCCACGAGGACTATACCAGATAAACAAAGTTTTGGAAACCTTATAAAGAACCATATATGAAAAGAGTTGCAGGAATTATCCTTCTGGCAACCCTCCTGATAGCGTCCCGGACGTTACTCGCAAAAAGCATAAAAGGAAGGGTGACCGGCAATCAGACACCTCTTCGCGGGGTGGTAGTCACCGACGGCAAGAACTTTGCTGTTACAGGCAACAAGGGTGAGTATACACTTGACTGTGCCGGGGATGCAAGATTTGTGTACATATCGATTCCTTCCGGGTACAGTGTGCCCCAATCGGGCAATACACCCGCTTTTTACATCCCTTTGGCTGAGATCCGGAAGAGTTATGACTTTGTTCTTGACAAAAAGAGTCAGGACGATACCAGGCATGGTTTTATAGCCATAGCGGATCCTCAGATATATGCGGCAAAGGAGTTTCCACTTCTTCAGGAGGCAGCCGTTGATATAAAGAGAACCGCAGAATCCTACAAGATGCCGTTTCACGGAGTTTGCTGCGGCGACATAGTCTCATACGACCACGGGCTCTATCCGAGGTACAAGGAGATAATCGCCGGGACAGGGCTTCAGTTTTTCAACGTTATGGGAAACCACGACATGGTAAATAACGGGCGCTCCTTTGAAACCACATTCGGTAAGTATGAGGAGTCCTTCGGACCGGCATACTACTCAATGAATGTCGGAAACATACACTATGTATTTCTCAATGACAACTTCTATGTGGGAAGGGAGTATTTCTACATTGGCTATCTCGATGAGAAACAGTTTGCATGGCTTGAAAAAGATCTTTCATATATAAAGGAGGGATCGACTGTAGTGCTGGTGATGCATATCCCAACCACTACAAGCGCCGAAGACAGGAAAAAGTTCAGTTATACAGAGGCCGGGGCAACAATGGCAAACAAAACCGCCCTCTATAAAATGCTTTCACCATATAAGGCGCATATAATCTCCGGCCATACCCATACCGCCGCCAACCAGCAGGTAAACGCAAATATCTTTGAATACAATTTGCCGGCTCTATCGGGGGCCTGGTGGCAAGGTTCTCTTTGCACCGACGGTGCTCCGAAGGGATACGGTGTTTTTATTGCCGAGGGCAATGAGATTACATGGCACTACCGCTCCACCGGCGAGAAGGAGAGTTATCAGATGAGGCTCTATACCGGAAGGGATGACAACTCTTTTAACGGATATGTTGTTGCCAACATCTGGAACAGCGATCCTTCCTGGAGGGTTGAGCTTTATGAGGACGGGGTGAGCAAAGGGGGCATGGAGAGATTTTCGGCCTATGATCCTGATGCCAAAAAGATGTATTCTGACAGGGAGAAGCTTGAGCACAAATGGATATATCCGTCAGTATCGGACCATTTCTACAGGGCAAAGCTCAACCCTCAGGCGAGAAAGGTTGAGGTGGTTGCCGTGGACCGTTACGGAAGGGAGTACAGAGAGTCACTCCCGCAATTTTACGATGTAGTGGTCATTGGTGGAGGAACCAGCGGGACCACCGCAGGTATAAAGGCTGCAAGGCTGGGGGCCAGAACACTTATTGCCGAGGAGTTCGAATGGCTGGGTGGCATGCTGACATCTGCAGGTGTGAGTGCATTTGACGGAAATTATAAGCTCAAGGGTGGATTCTGGGGAGAGTTCAGAGACTCCTTAAGCAGCCACTACGGCTCGGAAAACGCACTAAAAACAGGGTGGGTGAGCAATATTCTCTTTGAACCGTCGGCAGGTGCCAAAATTTTGAAAAATATAGCATCCCGCGAGAAGAATCTGGAGGTTAAATTCCACACTACCGCCTCAAATTTTACAAGAGAGGATGGTATCTGGAAGATATCTCTGAATGTCAACGGCAAGAAAGAGAGTGTGGAGGCCAGGGTGCTTATCGATGCCACAGAATTGGGGGATGTGGCTGCAAGACTGGGAATCGGCTATCAGATCGGAATGGACTCAAGGAGTGTCACAGGTGAGGATATGGCACAGGAGAAGGAGAATGATATTATCCAGGATCTGACCTATGTGATGATACTCAAGGAGTATGACCGCGATATGACCATAAAGCAACCTGAGAACTACAACCCTTCGCTCTTCTACTGTTCCACAATTTGCGAGAAATGCAAGAATCCCAAGGAGAAACAACGTCTCTGGAGTCCGGAGAAGATGATCACATACGGCAAACTCCCGAACGGCAAGTATATGATTAACTGGCCTATCGAGGGTAATGACTATTACACCAACATAATAGAGCTTTCGCCCGAACAGAGGGAGATAGAGCTTGCCAAGGCGAAGGAGCACTCGCTCTCATTCCTTTACTATATTCAGACAGAACTGGGATTCAACAAGCTCTCACTGGCAGACGACGAGTATCCGACTGCCGACAAGCTCCCGTTCATACCATATCACAGAGAGTCACGACGGATCAACGGTGTTGTGAGATTTACGGCTAACCATATATCTGAGCCATATATCCAGCCGGAAAAGCTTTACAGGACCTCCGTCGCAGTAGGTGACTACCCTGTCGACCATCACCATACTCGTTACACAGGCTGGGCGGAACTGCCCGACCTCCATTTTCACCCTGTGCCTTCATACGGCCTTCCTCTCGGGGTAATGATACCTCAGGGACGCGAGGGGCTGATTGTAGCCGAGAAATCTATATCGGTGAGCAACCTTGCAAACGGGACCACAAGGCTTCAGCCGGTGGTGCTGCAGATCGGGGAGGCGGCCGGCACGCTTGCCGCTCTTGCCGTGAAGGACTCTCTCGATGTGGCTGAGGTAAGTGTCCGTGATGTGCAACGGAGCCTCCTGGCATCAGGCGGCTACCTGATGCCATACCTTGACCTGCCGGCCGCCCATCAGCATTTCAGGGCAATTCAGAGAATCGGCGTAACCGGAATTATCAAGGGCAAAGGGATGAACAAAGGTTGGGAAAATCAGACATGGTTCATGACAGACTCACTGATTACTGCCCGCACGATTGCCGAGGGGCTTTCCGAGGTCTATCCGCAATTCTCCGCCGGGGAGTATGGCGACAAGCCTGTGACTCTTTCACAGCTTTGCTCAATGATATCGAAGATTCAGACAACAAATTCCAATGACGGAACCACTCCGGCCTTAATTGTTAAAACACTATCCAAAGAGTGGAGCGGGATGGGTCTCACGGCTTTCAACCCTGCAAGGGCTTTGAACAGACTGGAGTGTGCTGTTGTTATTGATAAGATGCTCGATCCTTTTTCAAATGTCAGGATTGACATTAAGGGTAACTATTTAAAATAAAGCGTTATGAATTTAAAACCAATAGTGATCGTCCTCTCTTTACTGGCGGTCAACATCTCCATGGCACAAAACCGTGTGATAACAATCCCCGGAAACGACTCCAATATCCGTTACACAGGCCGTACAATGGTAAACAGTGACAACTCCGTCTCTTTTGACTGGAGCGGAACATATTTCGAAACAATATTCACCGGGGGTTATTGTGCTGTCAAGGTCTCGGATTCAAGGAAGAACTACTACAATCTTTTCATTGACGGTGAGTTTGTCAGAGTTGTGACCACTCATGGCAAAGACTCGACTATTGTTCTTGCAAAGGGGCTTGCCGGCAAGCAACATCTGCTAAGGATGCAGAAGAGGTCTGAGGCTGAGCAGGGCAGGACCACCGTTCACTCTTTTGATCTGGAAAAGGGGGCTTCGCTTGTCTCTTATTTCCCTTCCAGAACCAGGCATATTGAGTTTATCGGTAATTCAATCACTGCGGGTTACGGAACCGAGGGTAAGGTGAAGACCGAGCCTTTCAAGGCTGAGACTGAGAATTGTAATCTTGCATACGGGGCTATAATCTCTAGGTATTTTGATGCTGACTATACTTTCATTGCTCATTCGGGCAGGGGTGCTGTGAGGAATTACGGGGACAAGAACCGGGTTTCGAAGAATACGATGCGGGAGAGGATGATGAATACTTTTGATGAGGATTCGACTTTTAAATGGGATTTCAAGGGTTATAAGCCGGATTTGGTTGTGATTAATCTTGGTTCGAATGATTTTTCTACTAATCCTCATCCTCTTCGTGAGGAGTTTTTGGGGGCTTATGCTGAGATTTTACAGCGTTTGAGGGGTGTTTATGGGGCTGATGTTCCTGTTCTTTGTGTTGCTCCGCCTAAGGGTCCTGCGTTTGATTATATCCGGGATTTTGTACGGGATTCTAAGTATGCCAAGCTTGGGTTTGCGGCGTATTTGAACGGGGTTTATAATGATGGTTCTGATCAGGGTTCTTCGGGGCATCCGAATTATGAGGGTCAGAAGAAGATCGCCATGAATCTGATCCCTTACATCTCCACCCTCACCGGCTGGCCTCTGACCGGCAAGGTGATTGAGTAATCCTGTACTGATCTTGGCCCGAATTAGGTCGACATAACAAATCGTCCGGTATTTTTCTTGTTTTATAGTTTTGATTAAAGGAAGGTAATACTTTCCTGTGTTGCTGCCCATTTAATACTGAGCCGCTTTTCCCATTGTGAGCTGCTCTTTTCTGAGGGGTTGAAGCAGGCATGTGGGTGGGTGGAGCCGGTGTCTCCAAGGCTGTTGCTGCCTAGGCTGTCCTAATCAAAATGCTAACTCGCACTTCGTGCTCAGACAGACGCATTTTGCTAAGTACAGCCGTCGGCGCAACTTTTCGCCTTGTTCGCACAACGCTCCGCCCACCTCCATACCGAGCTTCTATATGGAAAAGAGCAGCAATTCATCAATTTTCTATTTCTCAGGAAATTAATATTATATAGAAACTTATCAACAGACTGTTGAATTTCTAGAATCGACAAAATATTTTTCATACCTTTATATGGTTCTACCAGACAGGAATTTATCTATTTGAATCCCCCAAATTCCTCTTCCACCTTTGTTCCCCGAGAATTGCAGCTTAGAAAATTTATAAGCTTTAATTCAATATAAAAAAATTGAAAACAGTGTGAAGATTTATAAATATTACTCAATGAACACGGTGCAAGTCCACACGTATATCGATGTGAGTAAGTATACTTGAATCAATAAAAAAGTTGTATGCCATATTAAGAACGATACCACAAATATAGAAATACTGTGACTGCCGGAGAAATTAGAGAAATTGCTATTGATAGTTCAAAAGCTTACTATGAATACCTTGAACAAAACGAAAAAGGTATACAAGAAGTTGACGTTTTTGAGTTAGAATATTTACGTGGGAAAGATTTCGTTATTAAACTTAGATTATCCTCAAAACTTTTTGATACAGAAGCTATTTTCTTTAAGAATTTACAAAACAACAAAAAATTTGATACGACAAGTGTTAAAGTTATTGAATACGATAATGATAAAAATATTCTTCTGATAAAACCAACCGAAAGTGTAAAAGAGGATTTTACGGGACTAAGAAATAGAGACATTATTGTAATTTCTGATTTAAAATTTTTAGTTGAACGTATCAAGATGTGGTATGAGTTGAATGGAGGAGAAATTGCATTACCAACAAAGACATCTAAGTATTCTAAAGACTTTAATATTCAATTTTTCAACGATTCAAACTTTCAGCCATCTGAAAATCAAAAACTAGCATTAAAAAATGTTTTTACAACCCCTTTTTCCTATGTGTGGGGTGCGCCTGGAACTGGAAAAACACTATTTGTTCTTTCTTATGCTGTTCTTCATTATATTAAAAATGGCGATAGAATCGCTATTATAGCACCAACAAACAATGCAATAGAACAGGTTTTACGGGGAGTCATAACAATGACTGATAAAGCAGGAGTAGATAGAAAACAAATTATACGTATAGGCACACCTTCAAAAAAGTTTGCAGAATCATTCCCGGAAGTATGCGAAGAAAGAGGTGTTCAAAAGAAATTAGCTGAGATAGACAAACAAATTGACATTCTTGAGAGAATGTTGGTTTTTAATAATCAAAGAAATAAAATTGACGAACTCAGTAACCTAATGCCTGAATTTGACAAGATAAGCGAACTTTCAAAGACAATAAAGACAGAGAAATTACTCATCTCTGACATAAATGTACAATACAAGAAAAAGGAAATAGAGATAAATCTAATTAATGAATCCATATCCAAGTATTCACAACAATTAAAAAAGAGTATTTCTAAAACGAATTCAATTTCACACAAAGTCGCTAAAACTTTTAGCAATAAACCTACAAATTCCGAAAGAACAATAGGAGAATTGGAAACTAAAATATTTAACTCAAGAAAAGAGTTAGAGTTTTGTAAATACGAGTTTGATGAAATCAGAAATAGAAAAATTGATCAAGACAATATCATTGCAGAAATTCAAGCATTAGCATTGGATCAAATCAAGAATTTGATTGACCATACAAAAAATTTTTCAGAAATAAACATGATTGTTAATAGTATCTCAATAGATAACATAAATAAAGTAAGGGAAGACGTTAATTTAATAATTGCTCAAACGAAAGAAAGGTTAGAAGTTGACGAACACTTATTTAGTGAATACATAACTGTCCACTAAAAATCATTTAACGTTCTTTGAATATATTGAAATATAGATAATTGTAAGGTTTTCAAGTGCGCAACGATTTCAATTCTATTTTTGTCAATCAAACTAGATTGACATGCATAAAGAGAAATTCGTTTTTGCTCAACTGGTTTCCTTCATGGATAATTTTAAGTTCCGCCGTATAGTCGCTAAATACAATGGCGACCATTATGTGAAGAAATTTTCCTGCTGGAATCAGTTACTCGTTTTGATGTTCGGACAACTTTCAAACCGTGAAAGTCTTCGGGATTTGATAGTAGCGACTGAAGCTCACAAGAGCAAGGCATACCATCTCGGATTCGGGATTAATGTCACGAGAAGCAACCTGTCAAAAGCAAACCAGAATAGAGATTACAGAATCTTTGAAGAGTTTGCCTACTTCATGGTTGAACAAGCTCGAGCAAAAAGAATCAATGACGTATTCAAGATTGGAGGTAATGTTTATGCATTTGACTCTACAACCATCGATTTATGCCTTAGCGTCTTCTGGTGGGCCAAGTTCCGCAAGACAAAGGGCGGAATAAAAGTCCACACCTTGTATGACTTGGAGACTCAAATTCCGGCATTCTTCCATATCACTACCGCTTCAGTACACGATATGAATGTGATGGATAAAATTCCCTATGAACCAGGTGCTTATTATATCTTTGATAGAGGATACAATGATTACAAGCGACTCTATAACATCCATACGATTGGATCTTACTTTATTGTCAGAGCAAAAACAAATGTCCAAATCAAAGCAACACTTTGGAAACGTAAATTACCTAAAAACGTGCTGTCTGACTCGCGAGGTATGTTTACTTGCTACAAGAGCTCCAGAGTTTATACAGATGAGGTTCGGAAAGTAATTTACTGGGATGACGAGCAGCAAAGGCAGTTCATATTTCTAACAAATGCCAGAAATCTGACAGCTTTGCAAGTAGCCAATCTTTACAAAAACAGATGGCAGATTGAACTTTTTTTCAAGTGGCTGAAACAGCACCTGAAAATAAAGAAATTCTGGGGTGATACGGAAAATGCCGTCAGGATTCAGATTTATTCAGCTATCATCACATACTGTCTGGTTGCAATAGTCCAACACGATATGAAGATAGAAAGAACTACTTATGAAGTCCTTCAGATACTCAGCATATCACTTACAGACACCGCAAGTTTGAAAGACCTTTACGACAAATCTAATTTCAATAATGTCAAAGAACAGGATGGTCTTAGCGAACCAAATTTGTTTAATTTTTAAAATTTATAATCGTCCATATTTTTAGTGGACACTAATGTAGTGAATATAGAAGTAGTACTTTGGTAGATATTAAATATGATTTAGATAATTACTTGTCCTTACGAAGTAAACTTGGCGCTTTATCAACAGAAGAACGTTCAAAATCTGTAAATGTTGTTGCTTGCACTCTTGACGGTTATATAGGCCATTATTTTGAAGAGAAATTGAATGTTGAACACATTTTTCTTGATGAAGCAGGCTATGCAAATATTATTAAAGCATTTACCTTATTTAACCATACGACACCTATTACTTTTCTTGGTGATCACAAGCAGTTGCCTCCTGTTTGTGAAATTAACGATCGCGAAATTGAAAGAGATAGCAAATATCATAATATGTTTCTGTGGGCCCAATCAGCAATTTTCTTAGAAACGCTTTTTTCATGTTCAAAAGAAGTTTGTAGGAATCAATACTTGCAAAATGTTGATTTTAATCCAAATGTCATATCTCAGACATCTTTAAATTCAACTTATAGATTTGGAAATAACTTAGCTCAAATATTGGCACAATATGTTTATTCAAATGATTTAAATTCAAACAACCCTGAGGGCGAAACAAAAATATTTTATGTAGATGCTAAAAAGATTGAAAGTTTAAAATCAAGAATTTCGATTAACGAAGTTTCTGAAATTAAGAAAATTGTTGAAAATCTTAAACTAAAGAAAATTAACGATTTTGTCATTCTAACACCATACAAAAACCAAATAGAACTTCTTAATAATTATTTACCCCAAGAAAGAAACGACTTGAAAATATTGACCGTACACGGTTCACAAGGAAGGGAATGGGATACTGTTATTTTAAGTGTTGTTGATACTTCGGACAAATGGTTTGTTGATACCACAAAACCTATTTCAAAAGGACTTAATTTAGTAAATACAGCAGTTAGCAGAGCAAGAAGAAAATTAATAATCGTTTGTGATAAGAATTATTGGATAGGACAGAATGGACAACTTATAACAGAATTAATAAACTGCGGACAAGAAATTGAAAATTAATTTTTATTCTCAACCACATGTTAATTTGTTAATTTTGAGTTGTAATTGAAAATTGTTGAATCTTATTTGGAAAAATAGTAAATGGCAAAGAAAAACGGAAACGGTACGGATGAACCTTTGGAAAAACAACTCTGGAAGACAGCTGATAAGCTGAGAAAGAATATTGATGCGGCTGAGTATAAGCATGTGGTTTTGGGATTAATATTCTTGAAATACATATCAGATGCTTTTGAAG
The DNA here is from genome assembly GCA_000473305.1 of Bacteroidales bacterium CF. GTDB lineage: Bacteria > Bacteroidota > Bacteroidia > Bacteroidales > UBA932 > Bact-08. Next base: position 469,474 of record CP006772.1, read on the forward strand.
AGTTATACGCTAAACTTAAGGCAGAGGAAGCTCAAGGAGCCGATCCCGAAGACAAAGACGAATACAAAGCCGAAAACGTTTTCTTTGTGCCACAGGAAGCACGTTGGAAAATGTTGTTGTCAAAAGCAAAGCAGCCCGAAATTGGCAAGTTTGTGGACGATGCAATGGATGCCATTGAAAAAGAGAATGCTTCATTGAAAGGTGTTTTGCCTAAAGTATATGCCCGTCAGAATCTCGACCCGACAAGTTTGGGCGAATTGATTGATTTGGTGGGCAACATTGCACTTGGCGATACCAAAGCTCGGAGTGCCGATGTTCTCGGACATGTTTTTGAGTATTTCCTTGGCGAATTTGCTCTTGCTGAAGGCAAGAAGGGGGGACAATTCTACACTCCGCGCAGTGTTGTTGAATTATTGGTTGAAATGTTAGAACCATACCAAGGTCGGGTCTTTGACCCTTGTTGTGGTTCTGGTGGTATGTTTGTGCAATCGGAAAAGTTTGTCACTGAGCATCAGGGGAGAGTGAACGATATTTCTATTTATGGACAGGAAAGCAACCAAACCACCTGGCGTTTGTGCAAAATGAACCTTGCCATTCGGGGCATTGACAGTTCACAGGTAAAATGGAACAATGAGGGCTCGTTCCTCAACAATGCACACAAAGACCTGAAAGCGGATTATATTATTGCAAATCCTCCGTTTAATGTAAGTGATTGGGGAGGAGATTTGCTCCGCAAAGACGGACGCTGGCAGTATGGTGTACCGCCAACTGGCAATGCCAATTACGCTTGGATACAACACTTCCTTTATCACTTAGCACCCAATGGTCAAGCTGGTTTTGTATTGGCCAAAGGCTCGCTTACAAGCAAAACATCGGGCGAGGGTGATATTCGTAAAGCTTTAATTGAAAGCAACCTGATTGATTGCATTGTAAATCTGCCTGCAAAGCTTTTCTTGAATACTCAAATACCCGCTTCGCTTTGGTTTATGAATCGTAACCGCACAAACGGCAAATTCCGCAACCGCAGCAACGAGATACTCTTTATAGATGCCCGAAACTTAGGTTTTTTGATAAACCGCCGAACCAAAGAGCTTTCGCTCGATGACATTCAGAAAATTGCAGGAACCTACCACAATTGGCGTAATGTAGATGGCAAATACGAAGATATAGCCGGTTTTTGTGCATCTGCTCCAATAAGTAAAGTGGCTGAACTGGACTATGTGCTTACTCCGGGACGTTATGTTGGTCTGCCCGATGAAGAGGATGATTTTAATTTTAACGAGCGATTTACCGTCCTGAAAACTGAATTTGAAGCCCAAATTAAGGAAGAAGAAGCATTAAATAAGGCAATTGCTGATAATTTATTAAAAATAAATCTGAATGAAGAAAAGTAAAATAAGATTTCCGTTATTTTATTCTTAGGCTTAAAAGTAAAATAAAAAATTCCGTTTCTCGCTACAAACCACCAATGTAGAACAAGAAACTTAATTAAAACTGGACAACTCGAAATATGGAAAATATCGAACTCATTGAAATAGAAAACCGGATTTTTACAATCAGGGGCGTTCAGGTAATTCTCGACAGAGATTTGGCAATACTTTATCAAACAGATACCCGAACTTTAAAACAGGCAGTAAAAAGGAATATTGATAGATTTCCGACTGATTTTATGTTTGAACTTGCTGATTCAGATATAAATAGCATGGTATCACAATTTGTGATACCATCAAAAAGTTACTTCGGAGGTGCAAAACCATTTGCTTTTACAGAACAAGGCGTGGCTATGTTATCGGCTGTTATCCGCACACCAATTGCAATTAACATCAGTCTGCAAATAATTAGAGCTTTTGTTAAGATGCGAAAGCTAATGACAGAAAACACCATATTATTTCAAAGGCTCGACAGGGTTGAACTAAAACAAATTGAAGCCGACCAGAAATTTGAGCAGGTTTTTAAAGCCCTCGAAAGCCCCAAGCCACAACCCGACAAAGGTATATTTTACGATGGGCAGGTATTTGATGCCTGGACATTTGTATCCGATATTATCCGCAGCGCAAACCATTCCATTATTCTCATCGATAATTATATAGACGATACCGTTTTTACTCTTTTTGCCAAACGGAAACCGGGTGTGAAAGCAATATTTTATACCAAAAATCTCGGCAAACAATTGCTGCTCGATGCCAAAAAATACAACGCCCAGTACGAACCCATTGAAATAGTACAAATGGATGCCGCCCACGACCGCTTTCTGATAACCGACAATACCAAGCTCTACCACCTTGGGGCTTCCCTAAAAGACCTAGGCAGGAAATGGTTTGCCTTTTCCAAAATGGAAGGGATGACCGAATCAGTGTTAGCTAACCTTGTAAAGATTAAGACAAATGAGTGAGTGGAAAAAATTAAAATTAGGGGATATACTTACTTTTCAAAGAGGTCACGACCTCCCTAAAACAGAAATGGTTGAAGGTAAATATCCTGTAGCAGGTTCAAACGGTATTATTGGATATCATTCGAAATATACAACTAAAGGTCCTGGTATTACAATTGGTAGAAGTGGAAATATTGGAAGACCACATTTCTACAACAATGGTTTCTGGGCTCATAATACTGTATTATATATAAAAGACTTTAAGGGTAACTCGGAGATATTTTTGTTCTATTTTCTTAGAACTTTAGATTTTACGCAATTCAATACCGGAAGTGCTGTACCTTCATTAAATCGTAATCATATTCATGAGTTAACTGTAGAAATTCCTCCTCTCTCCGAACAAAAATCCATCGCCTCCATCCTTTCTAGCCTCGACGATAAAATAGACCTGCTCCACCGCCAAAACGCCACCCTCGAAAAAATGGCCGAAACCCTTTTCAGGCAGTGGTTTGTGGAAGAAGCAAAGGAGGAGTGGGTAGTTGTAAAAATGGAAAGACTAATTTCAATTGGAAGTGGAAAAGGCTTGAAAAAGGAAAGTTTTATTGATAATGGTTTATATCCGATTCTTGGTGCGAATGGTGAAATTGGAAGAACAAATAATTTTCTATTTGACGAAAAGCTTATTTACACGGGAAGAGTTGGAACACTTGGCAATATTTTTAGGGTTGAAAACGAGAAGGTTTGGCTATCAGATAACACCTTGGTCATAAAACCATTTGAATACTTTAATTTCATTTATCTAATTCTGAAAACCTCCCGATTGGAAGATTATAACGTTGGAAGTACCCAACCACTTATTCGTCAATCTGACATCAAAGAAATTGAAATTGCTTTACCGTCAAAAGATAAATTGATAGCTTTTGAATCTTTAACAGACAAAATATTTCAAAAAATCAAATCAAACCAAACCCAAATCCGCACTCTAACAGCTTTGCGAGATACTTTGTTGCCAAAGTTGATGAGTGGGGAGGTAAAGGTTCTATCATAGCATGGCAAAACGAAGTAGAAAAATATGGAGCATCAAAAATGAACTTTTGACAAAGTCAAGGGAAGCGATGCTATGTGCAGTTCAGATTTTTAATAATCCAAACATCATTTTCAAATCTGAAAGCTTCATTGTTCTTGCCAATATTTCATGGACATATCTACTTCATGCCTATTACAGAGATAATAAAATTGATTACCGATACTACGAACAAAAAGCCCAACGCAAGAAATTTTATAAAACAAAAAGAGGTGCCTTTAAATATTGGGAATTGGAAAGGTGTCTGAATGACGATAAATGCCCAATTGATAAGATTCCAAAGGACAATTTACTATTCCTTATCGGGCTTCGGCATGAAATTGAACATCAAATGACCACAAGAATTGATGATTTTCTTAGTGCAAGATTTCAAGCCTGTTGCCTCAATTACAACCATTATGTTAAAAAACTTTTTGGTGATGAATTTGGAATAGATAAACACCTATCCTTCTCACTTCAGTTTTCTTCAATTAGTGATGACCATGCCAAACAGCTAAACGAATTTTCAGAACTACCTCAAAACATTGGTTCATACATCAACGATTTTGACAACTCCGTTTCTGACGATGAATTTAATAATCCACAATACTCTTATCGGGTATTATATGTGCCTAAAACTGCAAATAGAAAAGGTCAGGCAGACAGGGTAATCGAATTCATTCCTGCCAACACACCCGAAGCAGAAGGTCTGAATAAAGAATATGTTTTAATAAAAGACCGAGAAAAGCCAAAGTATCTGCCAAAACAGGTTGTTGATAAAATGAAATCAAAGGGATATAAAAAGTTTGGTATGCAGCGACACACTGAATTTTGGCAAAGTCTGGATGCTAAAGATCAGGCAAAAGGTTATGGCGTTAAAGTCGCAAATACTTGGTATTGGTATGAAAAATGGCTCCAAGAAGTCGAGAAGTATTGCAAACAAAATGAGAATGTATTTAAGTAATGACGAGAATAACCGAAAATATTGTTGAATATTTAAAAAATAAAATCAACCCATATCCACACTCTAAACGCTTTGCGCGATACCTTGTTTACAAAGTCGATGAGTGGGGAATAAATGTTGGAAATGATTAATTATAATTTTAGATATGTTTATCACTCAACCTAAAATATTTATTAGTAGCACAGTCCTCGATTTAACAAAAGAAAGGACTGCTGCATACAATGCTGTAAATAAGGTCGGGGGTTTTCCTGTAATGTCTGAAAAAACAATGGAAGCACAAAGCACCGATTCACTTACCGCTTGCCTGAGTAAAGTTATGGAATCAGATATTTACGTGTTAATTTTAGGTAGTCGATATGGTTGGCAACCCAAAGGAGAGGAATCTATAACCGAGTTGGAATATCAAACTGCAAGAAGTAAGAATATACCTATATTGGTAATCAATACTATCTTTCAAAAGGAACCATTACAAAAGGAATTTGAGGGACGTGTAGAACCAAACTACTTCCGAAAAACTGTGTGTGATGCTTTTGAATTGGAAAAAGAATTAGAACAAGCTTTAAAAACTGAAATAGAAAAAAAACAAAACGAATATTTTAATAAAACCGAACCTGTTTATGCAAACTTGGTTAAAATTCAATTTCCAAGCCATGTATATATTGCTGATTTAAACATTGATAAAAAGGAGATAAAACAATATAACAATGAAAGGAAGCGGCCATTTTCTAAACCAAGCTTACGCGATTATGCGGTATCAGCATTATACATGCAAGATATTTCATTTCCACACGACTGGTTAGTTTGGGATGGAAAAATCATCACCTTTCATAATCTGCAAGATGACTCTGTTGGTTTGACCAGAATTATTGATAGAGGAACTGCAGAGCAATTCCTTTGCGAAGAGTTTTATGATACATCTCCTGACCATTTGTCGCAATTCAAATATTTATTAAAAAAATGCATAGAAACCAAACTTCATAAACAAAAAATCAAATGGTTTAAGGAAGAGAAACTATTTGCTTTTCTACCAATCAGTAAAGACGATGCAGGTAGGTGGCAGCCACGTTCACAATCTTGGACAAAGACAAAGAAAAGTGCGACTCGAAAAGTGGTTGATATTATGTATGACATTAAAGATAAAACAAAAATATTCAATTTGAGAAGCCTTGCCTTTAGAATAGGTTTTGAAAATTTTGATAATGAATGGTATTTATTTTTAAAGCCTGAATGGATTTTTCTTTGGAATGATTTGAAGGTTTGTGACTATGCTTTCAAAAATATTCAATGGTTGAAAAAGACTGAACGGAATATGCATGTATTTAATCATTTTAATTTTATCCTTCGTTATCTCCAGCCCTCACAAATGGAATCTTTGTTCACTGAATACAATGACTATCCTTTTTTAAAGTTGGAGCAAATTGAGAAGTTTGATTTTGCCCCAATTGTGCCTGACTCTGTTTGGAATAGCTTGGAAGCGATTAGCGCACAGAAAAAACTCACAGACGATGGTGGAAACGTAGAGTTATTTGGACTATGAAAGCGGACTACATACAAGAACCTTTTTTATTATTTGGCAAAGGCAAAAGTATTTGTCCTAGAGAAGGTATTGCCGAATTAAATGTATATGACACGGTAATTGAAGCCAGAAAAAATCAATTGCTCATTGGCATAATTGGGATTGAAGAAGATGTAGAAAATCTGAAAAGTTGGATAAAAAGGTTTGAAAGCTATATTCCTGCAGATCCCAAAGGCAAACAGAAAGGATTGTTCAAATCGTTTCCGGGATTCCATCAGGACAAAGGGTTCTGTGCAAAATTCATTTACGATTCAAATTATGAGAGGATTCTCTCACCAAATGACATTAAAAGGATTTTGAAAGAACCTGATAGGAATAAGAAAGTATTGGATGCAGTAGAGTTGTTTGGTGAAAACATTGGCTTTCTCTCTGATATTAAAAACTGCGACGTAATAATATGCATCATACCGAAAAGCTTTGAAGGTAAAATAGTAAAAGAGAACAAAGATGATGAACCAGTTGAACAAGTGGCTGAAGATAACGAAGGACCTGAATTGGAACTGAATTTTAGAAGAGCATTAAAAGCCCGTGCAATGAAATACAACACACCTATTCAGTTGTTGAGAGAATATGTAATGCACGACAGTAACAAATCACAAGATAATGCAACTAAGGCATGGAATTTTTGCACTGCTCTTTATTATAAGGGACTTCAAACCATTCCTTGGAAGTTGGAAGTAGACGAGAACAAACCAAAAGTATGTTTTGTAGGTATTGGATTCTACAAAAGCAGGGACAAGAAAACGATTCAAACCAGTTTAGCACAAATTTTCAATGAAAATGGAAAAGGTGTGATACTTCGCGGAACTCCTGTAACTGAAGATAAAGACGATAAAAAACCTCACTTAACTTATGAGCAATCTTTAAGCCTTCTGAAAGATGCCTTGACCAAATACAAGTTTGCGACAGGTTCAATGCCAGGTAGAGTAGTTTTACACAAGACTTCAAAATACTATGAGGATGAACTTGACGGCTTTATTCAAGCAATGCAGGATTTGGGTATAACTGAATACGATATTGTAACTATCATGGAAACCGATTTGCGTTTCTTTAGAAATAATCTTTATCCACCAGTGAGAGGGGCAGTTTTTTCATTGACTGAACAAAGACACATACTTTACACTAGGGGTTCAGTTCATCAATATCAGACATATCCAGGAATGTATATTCCTGCTCCATTAGAAGTAAGAATAGTAAGTTCCGTTTCATCTATAAGGACAGTTTGTAAAGAAATTCTTGGCTTGACAAAAATGAATTGGAACAACACCCAATTCGACAACAAATACCCCATTACAATTGGCTGTGCAAGACGGGTAGGAGAAATAATGAAATACGTTGGAGAAAATGAATATCCGAAAGAATCTTATGCATATTATATGTGATGGACAAAATAACTGAAAATACAATCGAATCCTTCGCAATCGAATTATTTGAAAAACTCGGTTACGAATACATTTATGCTCCGAATATCGCTCCAGATGGTGAAATGCCAGAAAGGGAAAGCTACGAGCAGGTTTTGTTGGTTGACCGTTTAAAAAGAGCGGTAAAACGGATTAATAAATTCGTTCCTGTCGATGCACAAGTCGAAGCTATAAGAGAAATTCAGCGTATTGCTTCGCCAGAATTGTTGGCCAATAATGAAACTTTCCATCGACTTTTAACCGAGGGCGTTCCTGTTTCAAAACAAGTGGAAGGCAATGAACAGGGCGACCGTGTTTGGTTGATTGACTTTAAGAATCCGTACAACAACGATTTCGTAGTTGCCAACCAGTTTACAGTGGTGGAGAACAACAATAACAAACGACCGGATGTTGTTTTGTTCGTCAATGGTATTCCGTTGGTGGTTATAGAATTAAAAAATGCAGTAGATGAGAATGCCACTATTAATTCTGCCTTTAAACAAATAGAGACCTACAAAGCCATTATTCCAAGTCTTTTTACCTACAATGGGTTTGTTGTTGTTTCTGATGGATTGGAAGCAAAAGCAGGTTCGATTTCAGCAGGGTTCAGCCGTTTTATGGCTTGGAAGTCTGCTGATGGTAAGGCGGAAGCATCGCATTTGGTCAGTCAGTTGGAAACTCTTATTTTAGGTATGCTCAATAAAGAGACGTTGATTGATTTAATCAGTCATTTTATTGTGTTCGAAAAATCTAAGCGGGAAGATCCGGGAACTGGTGTTATCACAATTACAACCGTTAAAAAATTAGCTGCTTACCATCAATATTACGCGGTAAACCGAGCAGTTGAATCTACTATAAGAGCATCGGGCATTTCTATTAAGGATGTACCTTCACGTTTTCTTACGGATACCCCGGAAAATTACGGATTACCAGGAGTTAAAAAGCAACCCATTGGCGACCGTAAAGGTGGTGTGGTATGGCACACACAAGGGAGTGGAAAGTCTCTTTCTATGGTTTTCTATGCCGGTAAAATCGTATTGGCGATGGATAATCCAACCATTGTCGTTATTACCGATCGCAATGATTTAGATGATCAGCTTTTTGATACATTTGCAGCTTCTAAGCAACTTCTAAGGCAAGATCCTGTTCAGGCGGAGGATAGAAATCATTTGAAAGAACTCTTGAAAGTAGGTTCTGGTGGCGTTGTTTTTACAACTATTCAAAAATTCCAACCTGAAAGCGGCAATGTTTACGAACTGCTTTCCAAACGGGAAAACATTGTAGTGATTGCCGATGAAGCACACCGTACTCAATATGGATTCAAGGCCAAAACGATTGATGATAAAAATGAAAAAGGTGACGTGGTCGGTATAAAAACAGTATACGGTTTCGCCAAGTATATGCGCGATGCTTTGCCAAATGCCACCTATCTGGGCTTTACAGGCACACCGATTGAAAACACAGATGTAAATACCCCCGCCGTTTTCGGTAATTATGTGGATATATATGACATTGCCCAGGCTGTAGAAGATGGCGCAACAGTGCGTATCTATTATGAAAGTCGTTTGGCAAAAGTTGCTCTTAGCGATGAGGGGAAGAGGCTGGTGAACGAATTAGACGATGAACTTGACCAGGAGGATTTAACAGACACTCAAAAGGCAAAAAGTAAGTGGACACAATTAGAGGCATTGGTAGGCAGCAAAAATAGAATTAACAAAATAGCCAAAGATATTATAGAACATTTTGGGCAAAGACAGGCTGTTTTTGAGGGTAAGGGTATGATTGTTACCATGAGCCGCCGAATTGCTGCCGATTTATATACCGCAATTGTAAGCCTAAAGCCAGAATGGCATTCCGACGAACTTAACAAAGGAGTTATTAAAGTGGTTATGACTTCTGCATCCTCTGATGGTCCAAAGATTTCAAAACATCATACGACCAAGGAGCAACGCAGGGCATTAGCAGAAAGGATGAAAAATCCTGAAGACGAGCTTAAACTCGTTATAGTTCGAGATATGTGGCTCACCGGTTTTGATGCACCAAGCATGCACACACTTTATATTGACAAGCCGATGAAAGGGCACAACTTGATGCAGGCTATTGCCAGGGTGAATCGTGTGTACAAGGATAAGCCCGGTGGTTTAATTGTAGATTATTTAGGAATTGCTTCTGATTTAAAAAAAGCCCTTTCATTTTATTCCGATGCGGGAGGAAAGGGCGACCCTACAATTTTACAGGAGCAGGCTGTTCAGTTAATGTTAGAGAAACTGGAGGTGGTTTCAAATATGTATCATGGCTTTGATTATAATGAATATTTCGAAGCCGGAACTTCCAAGAAACTTTCTGTGATATTGGCTGCCGAGGAACATATCTTAGGTCTGGAAGATGGTAAGAAGCGATACATTAATGAAGTTTCTGCACTATCAAGAGCTTTTGCAATTGCTATCCCGCACGACCAGGCAATGGATGCAAAAGATGAAGTTTCATTCTTTCAGGCTGTAAAAGCAAGATTGGCAAAATTTGATGTTTCGGGATCGGGAAGAACCGATGTGGATGTTGAAACGACTATTCGTCAAGTAATTGATAAAGCCTTGGTGTCTGAAAAGGTAATTGATGTTTTTGATGCAGCAGGATTAAAGAAACCGGATATTTCGATACTTTCAGAAGAATTTCTTTTAGAGCTGAAAGGAATGGAGCATAAGAATGTGGCTCTGGAGGTGTTGAAGAAATTACTCAATGATGAAATTAAGTATAGGGCGAGAAAGAATCTTGTCAGAAGCAAGTCATTAATGGAGATGCTTGAAAATTCCATTAAAAAGTATCACAACAAGATACTTTCTGCTGCTGAAGTTATTGAGGAATTGATTAAGTTGAGCAAAGAGATCGTCGAAATGGACAACGAGGCAAAAGCCATGAATTTATCTGATTTTGAATATGCATTTTACACGGCTGTTGCAGACAATGAAAGTGCAAGAGAGCTAATGCAAAAGGATAAGTTGAGAGAATTAGCTGTTGCTTTAACGGAGACTATCAGACAAAATGCTTCAATCGATTGGACGATTAAGGAAAGTGTCAGAGCAAAACTGAAGGTAGCCGTTAAAAGACTCCTGAGGAAATACGGATATCCACCAGATATGCAAATGCTCGCGACCGAAACTGTTTTAAAGCAAGCTGAAATAATTGCGAACGAATTGACCTTGCCAAAGGTTTTCGTAAATCCGGAAAAAGAGAAGATAATGAGTTAGTTTGAGTATATATTTAATATATGAAAATGACACTGATTTTTAGTTTATAATTAATTATTATTTGTTATGAAAAGGATGATCTTTGTATTTACTATGATGCTTTCATCTTCACTGTCCTTTGGTCAGCTTATACCCAAAGGCTTTAGAATATTAACTATTAATGACGTAGATTCTGCACTAGTAATACTTCAAAAAGCTACTACACAACAGAAAGTTATGCCGGTATTTTCTGAGGTTACAAAAGAATATTTTGCTCAAACATGGCAAGTGGGAAAACGGAATGCACTAACCATGACTTCTAGAACTATAGAATTGCCTCATAAGACATATTATGAATATATAACTAAGATGTATGTTAGAGGTGGATGGAAGATCAATATTCTTAATTCAACAACAAGTCCGGATCATCTTACTATTACTAATAAGGATTTAGCAGAGCAAGCGTTTGCGGCATTGCTTTGCCTCATTAAAAATTCTGGAAATAAAAATTATGAGGTTATATTAAAATCTCTTGAGTCAAAATAAATTAGAATAGATACGGAATAGTCCTTGACTACAAAATTCTTCTTTTCAAAGGTTGCCTAAAAGGCTTTATCTGCAAACGAAAAGGATTGTTTTTCGGAAAGTCCAAGTGCCAGCAGATACAAAGGCAAAAAGGACCTTGGTTTTTTAGCCGATTTCGCAGCGTGGTTTTCAGGAAAAAGTGCGAGGACCGTTCAACGACCGAAGGAAAGATATAAGAATCATTAATTTGCCTCATAAGCCGCTTACAAGTTAGTGGGAAAATACTGGATCAGGGCATTTCAGCCGGAGGGAGTGCAACGACTGAGGATGGACAGCCCTGAGACAGTATTTGTCCAAAGTATAGAAGCGGCTTATGAGGCCGTTAAGAAAAACCAGCGTCCTTGAGAATTTTTGGCTGCGACAAACGATTTTTCCGGACAGTGGCCGAAAACGACACCTTGCCAAGGTTTTTCTTCAGATGAGCCAATAATAAACTATTGTACACACATGTTGGAGGAATAATTAACGTTACCCATAATACAAAGCCACATTTAAAGTAAATGAAAAATTTAGCTAGTATTTTTATTCTCAACCCCGTGTTAATTTGTTAATTTTGAGTATTAATTGAAACTTGTTGAGTCTTATTTTTAAGAATAGTAAATGGTGTAATCAGCAAATAAAATTACCCATTTTTTCGTAAATAAGATTCCTCATTTTTTCGCAATTAAGCTTCCCCATTGGGTGTTGGTTTATTAAATATTGTTTTTCTATTGTCCATTCTATAGCTATTCCCCTCAAGTTTAACAACTTCGCACTTGAACAAGAGCCTATCAAGCAGTGCTGTTGCTACTACTTCATCATCAAGTGTCTCTGCCCACTCTTTTGGAGATTTGTTGGTTGTAATAATTATTGAGCACATTCCGTGAAGGGCATTAACCAGGTTAAAGAAGCCTACCGCGTCACTTTTCTTCATTGGGAAGAGCATAATGTCATCAATGGCTATAAGGTCTGCTTTCAGCAGTCTTTTATAAGCATTAAGAGCCTTTCCGGATATATCTTTTAACTTGAGTATTTCCACTAACTCTTCCATTGTTTTGAAGTAAGACTTATAACCCATTTTAGCTGCATCGTGAACTAAACCGGCTGCGAGATATGTTTTGCCAACACCGGGAGGTCCCATAAGTACCAGATTATAGCAGTTATCCATCCAGACAAGCTCTCTGAGTTGTTTCATCTCAGGTTTGCTTATTCCATTAAAATGGCTGAAGTCGTATTTGTCAAGATTATGATCTGATGGTAAATGTGCTCTTTTTAGCAATGATGTCATTTTCTTCTGTTGTCTTACCAAAATCTCATCATCCAGGATGCTGTTGAGGAACTCAATATAACTAGGCTTGTCTATCTGGGCTGTATGTATGTACTTTTCTGCCCCCGATTGCAACACATTAATTTTTAGGGTTAATGCACATTGTTTAACTCTCTCCATCTCTACCATGACATTATGTTTTGATATGAGTTAATGTCTCTTGTCTGAGGCTCCATTGCTATTTTACGAAGAGTAGTCATACTCGTCTTTCCGGGAGCTATTTTAGCAGTCGTTTGGTTCTGCAGGGTTTTGGCTATATCAGCAAAGTCAGCTGCGTTATAAATACTCTTATCAATGCATATATCAAGAGCTCTCTTGAGGATATCCTTATCATAGCGGCCTATGCTATGTTTCAGTGAGACGAGGTTATCCTTAAGATAACGCCTCTTCTTATCCGATAGTAGTTGCACCCATGTGTTAGCATCGTCTGTATCTCCAAGTCCGTTAAGAACCTGCTCATAAAGCTCGGAGCTGGATATATCAGGGATTTTCCAGTGATTGACCGAAGAGACATATCCTCCTTTGGTTTGTGGTATAAGATGCTCTGCCAGATTATCCCCGAAAGAGTCAGTAATAACAAGTTTGTCTTCTTCAATATATAATCTTACAACTGTTCCGTCTCCCTGATATGAACCTCTTGGGAGGGAGTAGTAATTACCCTTATATCTTATTGTATGATCTCTTCTGACATTGTACTCACGGTATTCAGGCTCAGGTTTTAACGGACTCATACGAGGGGAGAGCAGATATTCTCTCTCTTTCATCCACTCATCATTAGGCACCAGTTGAGTCCCGTTATTCATCTTTCCGTTACCGGTTCTTGCAAGCCAGGCCATAACCTCTCTGTTTAACTGCTCATCTGAGTTATACTTTCTTGCAACAAGGAAGTTCTGTTTTATATACTTGACAGCATTCTCGACCTTTCCCTTTGTCTGAGGGTCTGCCTTCCTGCAGAAAACAGGAGTAAATACTTCACCGCTTGTATATCTGCCGAACTCCTGTGTGAGAACTATGTCTCCAAAGTTCTCTCCCTTTGTAAAGACTCTGTCCTGGTCATACAGTAATTTTTGAGGTGCTCCATGAAGGTATTCAAATCCTAATTGATGTGCATAAATAGCCGTCTTGCTTGTAAATGGCGTACTCTGAAAATAGACATACTTCTGTCTGGATCTGCCAAGTACTATTACAAAGAAGTGTACTCTGTGATTCTTCCCACTATCTGTGCTCAGCAGTATTGTCCCAAAATCAACCTGACCCCACTCTCCGTAAGGAGTGTCTGCCCACTTTCTCATCATTCTGAGTTGTCTGTCATTTACCTTGTCAATGTTGTATTTGGCTCTCACCTGCATCACATAATTATAAACAGTCTTACTGCTAACATCTAATAAATCCGGGTGGTGCTCTTTGAGCTTGTCTTCAACAGCTGAACTTGAAAGAAAAGGGAACTCATCAAGCAAGTCATAAATAAATGACTCGTATGGATCAAGTTTTTTACTCCTCTCTTCCGGTAGGAGCTTTAGATACTCATCTAAAGACATCTTTAACATTTTCTTGACTGTTTTGCGGTCAATTGACAACTCAATTGCAATTTGGCTTTTGTTTAGCCCAATTTCTGATAATTCTTTAACTTTGTTCCACATAATGATCCTCCGGGATTTTTGTGTATCCTTCATAATTTCGTATTCATTTAGCGTTTGAATTATAAAATTATGAAGGATTTTTAATTGCCACCCGCTGGGGACGCCTATTTGCCAAAATGTGGGGATTCCTATTTACGAAAATTTGGGGATTCTAAATTACCGATTACAATGGCAAAGAAAAACGGAAACAGCCCGGAAGAACCTTTTAAAATAAAATTGTAATCCATGGCAAAAGTACTCATGAATCAACATAACAACCTGTTTGAACAAATAAAACAAACAGATGAAAACGGTAATGAATTTTGGAGCGCCCGAGATTTGTCCAAGGTTTTGGAATATTCTGAATACAGGCACTTTATACCCGTAATAGAAAGGGCAAAAGAGGCTTGTACAAATAGTGGCCAGAATATATCAGACCATTTCGAGGATATCCTCGAAATGGTTAATATTGGATCAGGAGCACAAAGACAAACAGAAGGCCAACCAAACCCATTACGAAGTGGGTAAAAAAGTTCGCAAAACCATTGATGAGCTGGGGGGCGAAATGCCCGAAAACCTGCCTGTGGCAGACAGTATTAAAACGATTGACAAAAACAAAGAACCAAGGCTGCTAAAACCCAGAAAGAAGAAAAATGAGTAATAGCAACATATTTAACTTTACCGTGGGCGAACTCATAAAAATACTACAGCAGCATCCCGACGATATGCCGGTTGTGGTAAGTGGTTACGAAAGTGGCTACGAGAATTTTTACCAGCCATTCGTAAAAAAAGTAAAACATCTGCCCGAAAATTATTATCGAGATGGCGGATTTCAGCTTGACGACAATGGAACAGAGGTCCTGATTTTGGAACGGGAGATGAGGTATGACTGAATAAGCGAGACCTTGCCAAGGTTTTTCGAGTGAATCCGGAAGGGTGCTGAGGTATGCTGTCTAGATAAGACTTAAGCTAGCCAATTCTCTGCCTATCCTGTTCAACTCCTTTTCAATCTTAGATATCTGTTTTTCACTAATGTATTGTCCACTTTTATATTGCCTCATTAGTGATGGATTAATCCCGGCAGTTTTAGCAAATTGAGAAACATTAATTATTCGATAATAGTCAAATAAAGAAGCAAGATCATACTTGTATTCAAAGGTGAGATTCTTTAGCTCTTCAGGTAATTCTTGCCCGTCTTCAGCATATACCTCAATAATCTCCTGGACAGAATTTTCAAAGTCCTTTTTTGCTTCTGCAACACTGATGCCCTCTCCAATGATAGTGCTTTTCAAATCAGGTGTGTAGATGCCGAATGTGCCGTTTTTGCCTTTTTCAATTAGTGCTACTGTTTTCATGGCGCGTTGTTTTGATTCTGTTAAATTGATTGGCAGCTGATTATATTTAAAACCCTATCTGCTTTTTAAGTTTGTTAAATGTTCCGTTTTTAATCTCTTCTGAGCTGTGCCTACTAATCAGGAGTAGATCTTCTCTATCCGGATGATGGTAAATGTCATGATTTGAACCATTTCGTTTTAATATCCACCCGTTCGACACAGCAATCCTTCTCAATTCCCCCCACTTCATACGAAAAACTTTTACACACAAATATATTGCAATAATGTTATATATGCAATTTTATTTTGGGACTTTATCAGATTTTTTTGTTGTCAGTTGGTTAGTGTAACTACCCAACTGAAACTAACAACAGCAGATAGCAAACAATATGAGTCTGACATTGCTTGACCTTGCCAAGGTTTTAGTACTCAGATGTCTTCAGTATTGCTGACGTGTCAATACTATATTGCGGCAGCAAATTTATTTTGCTGCCAATTTATAGTTTTCAAAAAGACACCTTGCAAAGTTTTTTCGTGAAAATATAAGACTCGACAATTTGCCTCATAAACCGCTTACAAATTAGTGGAAAAATACTGGATCAGGGCATTTCAGCCGGAGCAGGAGTACGGAGCGATTGAAGACATAAAGCCGCAAAAGACCTTGGTTTTTTAGCCGATTTCGCAGCGTAGTTTTCAGGAAAAAGTGCGAGGACCGTTCAACGGAGAGAAGATATAAGAATCGTAAATTTATCACATAAGCCGCTTAACATCAAGCGGAGATATACCTGAGCAGGGCAATTTTCAGCCGGAGCGAACAACGTGAGTGAGGATGGACTGCCCTGCACAGGTGTAGCTCAGCAGTATAAAAAGCGGCTATCGGGAACAAATTAAGAAAAGGCAGTGCCTTTAAGTCTTATGCCTTCAAAGTGATTTTCCGTAACTTCAGATTGCCCTGTCGACAAGGCAGAAAAGGCCTGATTTTGTCTTGTGGACAAGACAAAGAAGATCATTCCGAGGACATACTCGATATGATTATGACTTTTTGTTCAAAAGCTTTTTCGAAAGGAATTTACGGACAGGTTCATCGTAGAACTTCAGACTCAAATAAGCCAAAACCACACTTCCCGCAAACAGCGCAATCGCACCCGGCAAAGAATCAACAAACGTCAGATTATTATTCTTAACCCAGGCATAATAGAGATAAATGAAGGGATAGTGAACCATATAAAGAGGGTACGAAATATCCCCCAGAAACTTACAAAGACCATTAGTGAACCTCCCCGAAATCTTTCCCGAAGCCCCGATATAGACAAGCACAGGAAAAACCACAACCGCACAAAGCGTGTCATACAAACCGTTCATCCAAAGATGCTCACTGCCGCCGACCCTCGGAATAGCAGAGAGAATAACGATAGCAACACCACCAATCCAGAAAGCACCCTTAACTTTGACAGGCTTGAAAATACGAGAAAGCAACAAACCGGCAGAGAAGGCAAACAGTAAGCGCAGCGAGCCCCCGAGCATATTATCACCCGTCATCGAGAATCCTACACAGATATCACCGTACGGTCCCCAAATTGCAAACACACCTAACCCTGCAGCTGCAGCTATAACCAGCCAGGTGAGAGCCTTGGTCGGAAGTTTATGAATAAAGAAAGCATAAAGGATATTGCCGATATATTCAAAAAAGAGAGACCAGCTTGGGCCATTCAGCGGATACATCTCACCAACGCCTCTGACTTCGGTTCCCGGGGTCGCAGGAATCAGCGCAGCACTCAACAGCGTGGCTATAAGCAGCATCATTACCGATATCCGGGAGACATCCCAGACCGGACAACCCTGCGTGTAAAACATTACCGCACCTATTACAGCCCCCAGAACCACCATAGGATGCAGACGGATAAACCTTCGCTTGAGAAACTCTTTCACAGACATTGTTTTCCATCGGTCATCATAGGCGTAACCCATAACGAAGCCCGAGAGGATAAAGAAGAAGTCAACGGCAAGATATCCATGGTTGATTCTCTGGTCAATATGACTTGTAGCAAATGCCTCGAAAATGTGAAAGCAAACGACTGTCAGTGCTGCTACACCACGTAATCCGTCAAGTATGCCGTAATGCGGCTTTGTATCTGCAAATGCAGCGGAAGAGATTTTTACCATAGTAGGTGCAAAGTTAGCGAAATAACCTTGCCAAAGTTTTTTGTATATCTTTGCACCTCAAAATTTTAAAATATGGTTTCTTGCGACGGGTTGTGTGTAGAGTTTGGGGGTACGGTTCTCTTTGAAAATGTATCTTTTGTAATTAATGACAATGACAGGATTGCCCTGATGGGTAAAAACGGAGCGGGGAAGTCCACTCTTCTTAAAATCCTGGCAGGGGAGAGAAATCCATCGCGAGGCGTTGTATCTGCACCTAAAGATTCTTTGATTGCATATCTTCCTCAACATCTGATGACCGAGGATGGCCGGACCGTCTTTGAGGAGGCCTCGTTAGCCTTTAAACACTTGCACGAGATTGAGGCTCAGATTGCTGATTACAACAAGCAGCTGGAGGAGAGGACTGACTATGATTCGGATGAGTATTACAAGTTGATAGAGGATCTCTCGGCTTTGAGCGAGAAGTATTATGCGGTCGACATTACCCATTACGAAGAGGATGTGGAGAAGGTGCTGCTCGGGCTTGGATTTAAAAGGGAAGAGCTCGGAAGGCAGACTTCGGAGCTGAGTGGCGGTTGGAGAATGCGTATCGAACTGGCCAAGATCCTGCTCCGCAAGCCGGATGTTATTCTGCTGGATGAGCCTACAAACCATCTGGATATGGAGTCAATAATCTGGCTGGAGGATTTTCTGATGAATCAGGCAAAGGCGGTGGTGCTTATCTCTCACGACAAGTCATTTGTTGACAATGTTACCAACAGGACGATTGAGCTCACAATGGGGCGCATTTACGACTATAAGGTGAACTATTCCCATTATCTGGAACTCCGCCAGGAACGCCGTATTCAACAGCAGAGGCAGTATGAGGACCAGCAGAAAATGATTGCAGAGACAAAGGATTTCATTGAGAGGTTCAAGGGAACTTATTCAAAGACCCTGCAAGTCCAGTCGCGTGTAAAAATGCTTGAAAAGCTTGATGTCATTGAGGTTGATGAGGTGGATACTTCTGCCCTGAAGCTTAAATTCCCGCCATCGCCGCGCAGCGGAAATTTCCCTGTCATAATGGACGGGGTAGGGAAAAGCTATGATGACAGACCAATATTCTCCAACGCTTCGCTTACGATAGAGCGTGGCGACAAGGTGGCATTTGTAGGGAGGAACGGTGAGGGAAAATCAACCTTAGTGAAATGTATTATGAAGGAGATTACTCATGACGGAAAGCTGACCCTCGGGCATAATGTCATGATCGGATATTTTGCACAGAATCAGGCCTCCTTGCTGGATGAGGATCTTACTGTGTTCAGGACTATTGACGATATTGCGGTGGGCGATATCCGCTCCAAGATCCGTGATCTGCTCGGAGCCTTTATGTTTGGCCGGGATGATGTTGATAAGAAGGTAAAAGTGCTCTCCGGAGGTGAGCGTACCAGGCTGGCAATGATAAAGCTACTGCTTGAACCTGTGAATTTTCTTATTCTCGATGAGCCCACAAACCACCTGGATTTAAGGACAAAAGATATTCTCAAACAAGCCCTCCTAGCTTTTGACGGGACTCTTATCGTAGTCTCTCACGATCGTGACTTTTTGGACGGTCTGGTCACAAAAGTATATGAATTCGGAAACGGTCAGGTTAAGGAGCATCTGGAAACCATTCAGGGATTCCTTGAGAAGAAAAGGATGGAGCATCTGCGGGAGATTGAGAAAAGATAATTTTTTTGTCTGTGCATAATAAAAAATCTGATATTTGTATTGAAAAAGGTATCTGATTTTTAACCTTATAAAGACAGAAAATTATGGAAAGCAATTGTGCAAATTGCCCTATGAGGGCCAAGTATGACAACAAACCCAAATCTTTTGCCGGAAGGTTCTGGCGTTGGCATATCAATTTTTGTCCCGGATGGAAATCTTACTTCAAAGCTCTGCCTGACGAAGAGAAGCAATTAGTCAGGGAGAAGTACAGCTTTAAGAAGTATTAGAGTGGAGCAAAAAGATTATATTCTCAGGGAAATCGAGAAGATGGCTGCTATATTGGGGGCTATACGTCAAAAGCTCTTTGGGGGGAGTGACAATCTATCCTTGACTGTAGAGAAACAAGCTGAGGATACAAAGGAGATGCTTTTAATTGAAGCAGACTTTGACTTGGATAAATTCATGATGTCGGATACAGCAGAAGGCAATGCATATATTTCTGGCTTAAAGGGGTTCAACGTAGAAAATCTGGAGGTTTTGGCAGAGTGTGTTGCTCAAATAGGATTCAATTGCAATTCAGGGCTTTCAGGTGTCTATTTTGAAAAGGCATTACAACTATATGAGTATTGCAACGATAAAAGCAAGACCTTTTCGTCGGAAAGAGAAGAAAAAATCGAGGCAATCAAAAATCTGTGCCACAAAAAATGAAAAATCAAAGCATGACAATGAAAACTCCAATTAAGAAACTTGGTCTGGCCGGTTCTTTTGCGATATATATTCCTGCCGCAATCCTGATGTATTGCATGACAAAATATTTGATTCCGTATTTGAGTCGTGTGACCGGGCAAGAGACAATCCTCTTCTGGTTTATTGTCGGAGGTCTTGGAATATTCACTCCGCTGATTATAACCGGGGTACTGATTTTACGAAGAGAGGGATTCAAATTTACCGGAAAGACCTGGCATGAACGTCTTAGATTCCGCAAAATCACAAAAAAAGATTTATTGTGGAGTTTTCTCGGTTTGATTTTTGTCGGTATTGCGAGCGGGTTGGTGATGAAGGGCATGGAGTACTTTATCGGAAGCTTTGACCACTCTCCTTCATTTATGACTTTTGAGCCGTTGTCAAAAGGGAGATACTGGTTGTTGTTGGTTTGGCTTCCGTATTGGATTCTGAATATTATGGGAGAGGAATTTCTGTGGAGGGGTGTTATGCTGCCAAGGCAGGAACTGGCATTCGGAAAGTACACATGGCTGATTCACGGATTCGGATGGGGACTGTTTCATGTGGCATTCGGTTGGCACTTGGTGATTACGTTGATTCCGCTGATTTTTATTCAGTCGTATATTGTGCAGAAAACCAAGAACTCATGGGTGGGAGTTATAATGCATGGTGGGCTGAATGGTCCTAGTTTTATTGCAATTTGTTTTGGGTTGATTTAAACGTTAAATATTAAGGTTGTTATGGATTATATTTTGAGGCCTTGGCGGAATTCCGACCTGGATTGTCTTGTTAAACATGCCAATAATTACAATATCGCCAAATGGCTAACAAACCAATTTCCTTATCCGTACACTTATGACTCCGGAAAAGGTTTTTTGACCATGGTCACAAAGGACAATCCGATAAAAGTTTTTGCAATTGAAATCGAGGGAGAGGCTGCAGGTTCGATAGGAATTTTTCCTCAAACCGATATCCATGAAAAGAGTGCGGAGATCGGTTACTGGCTCTCTGAAAAATACTGGAGAAACGGGATTATGTCAAGTGCGGTGAGGGATATAGTCAAATACGGATTCGATACGTTTGATATTGTAAGGATTTATGCAAAACCATTCTCAAGTAACGAGCGATCACAAAGAGTGTTGGAAAAAGCAGGATTTGCTTTGGAGGCCAGGCTTAAGAAGGCACTCTATAAAAATGGAGAGTTTATGGATGAGCTGATTTATGTGAGATTTAAAGAGTAAAGTCCGGGTTTTACAATTTCCTAAAAACAGTAGTCGAGGTGTGACCTCCGAATCCGAATGTGTTGTTCAGTGCTATTGTCACCTCCTTATTCAAGGCTGTGTCCGGAGTGAAATTCAGTCTCGGGTCCATTTCAGGATCCGGTTCAGAGAGATTGATGGTAGGCGGGATAATATTTTGTCCGATTGCCTTTATGCAGGCGATTGCTTCAACTGCACCTGCAGCTCCAAGTAAATGGCCTGTCATTGATTTTGTGGCACTTATCTGTAAATTTTCCAACGATCCCTCAAACACCTTCGCAATAGCCTTACATTCACTGATGTCTCCGATAGGGGTTGATGTAGCGTGTGCATTAATGTATGAAACATCGCTTGCTTTGATACCTGCATCATTCAGGGCCTCATGCATGGCAAGAACGGCTCCCAGCCCTTCAGGATGAGTTGCGGCAACATGATACGCATCGGAGGCTGCACCATATCCGGCAAGTTCGCAGTATATTCTGGCGCCTCTCTTTAAGGCATGTTCGAGCTCCTCTATCATCAGAATACCGGCTCCTTCACCTGCTACAAATCCATCACGGGTTTTGTCAAACGGACGTGATGCCGTTTCCGGGGTCTCGTTCATTGTAGATAATGCCTTCATAGAATTGAAGCCTCCGATTGCAGTCTGTGTAATTGTTGCCTCGGCTCCGCCGGCCAGAATGATATTGGCTCTTCCAAGCCTTATAAAGTCAAGTGCATTTGCAATTGCATTGTTGGATGCCGCACAGGCAGATGTTATGGCATAGCTCACCCCGTGAAATCCGTACCTTATGGTTATCTGCCCTGCAGCTATATTTGAAATCATTTTTGTTATAAAGAAAGGGTTGAATCTCGGGTAACCGGGATTCTCAAAGAAATTCTTAAGCTCTGCCTCCAATGTATTAATGCCCCCGATTCCGGTTGCCATTATAACTCCAATGCGACTGAGATCGCAATTTTCGATATCCAGACCGGAATCTTTGATGCACTCATCAGCCGCAGCAATTGAGTAGAGTGTAAAAAGGTCCATCTTTCTGGCTTCTGATTTCTCAACATATTGCAAGGGATCAAAATTTTTTACTTCGCAGGCAAACTTAGTTTTATGATTTGTCGTGTCGAATCGGGTAATAGGTCCTGCTCCGCTCTTACCTTGAATCAGACTGGCCCATAATTCATTCACATTGTTTCCTAAAGGCGTTACTGCACCCAATCCTGTTATTACAGCTCTTTTCATATTATTATATTTGATTTTGCATTGAATATACTTACTAGTAAGTAAGTGATGAAAATAAATTTTTTTAGGGTTTCAAATCATCCAAAATTGATTGATAAAAGCCTTTATAATCTATTTTATCCAGAACGGCAGAAAGCTGGAGACTTGCAACCAGGCCTGAGAAAATTATTATGGCTTTGCTTTCGGGATCATTTTTAAATGAGAAGATATTTTTTGACCTACCCTTGTCAAGAAGGTCGGTTAACCATGCAAGGATCATCTCGACCATTCTTTTCAGATCTCTCTTTGTGGTCTCGTTCAGTGTGAAGTAGTCAGGGCTCAAAGCTCCGACAATGCATTTCTTGTTCTCTCTGTGACTCTTGATGTATATTTTCAGGAAAATTTCAAGTTGTTGCCACTCTCCGAATTTCCGGCTGTTCATATTTTCAACCATCTCTTCAAAACGCTGGATATTGGTCTTAACAATGCTGGTTCCTAAATTTTCCTTAGAGGGGAAATAGTAGTGAACTGCGGCGTTTTTAATACCCAACTCAGTGGAGATATCCTGATAGCTGAAAGCATTGTAGCCTTTTGTGCGTATCAGGTTTTCCCCTAGTTCCAATATCTTCTCCCTGGTGACAGACATTTATACTATTTTCTACAAATATACTTACTAATAAGTAAGGGCAAAATTAATTTCTGATTTTTCATTAAATAACTAAATTTGGCAATCTCTTATTGAGAAGAAAATGAAAGCAATAGACAGGAAGACAGAAAAGATATCAATATACTATTTCACAGGAACAGGCAACTCAAGGAATGTTGCTGTGTGGATTTCTGAAATCGCCGCTGAAAATGGGGTGGATTGCCGGTTAATCAATATTGCTGCAATCGACAGGATCAATATCGCCAAACCTGACCCTGAAGCTTTGATCATCTTTATTTCTCCTGTTCATGGTTTTAATTATCCTCCTGTGATGCTACATTTTATAGCAAGATTTCCAAAGGGGCGGAACAGGGTTGTACTTATGAACACAAGGGCCGGAATGTTAATCGGGAAGTTTGTAACACCCGGAGCGACAGGGATTGCGTTTTATCTCTCATCTCTGTTTTTGAAGTTAAAGGGATACGGCATTAGGGCATTTTTTCCTGTCAACCTTCCGTCGAATTGGATATCAGTTCATCCCGGACTGAATTCGAGAACAGTCAATTATATTCATAAGAATGAGAGGAAACGGGTACGGAAATTTACACACAGGATCCTCGGTGGCAGCTCTGATTTCAGAGCTTTGCTGGAGTTCTATGATATCTTGTTACTGCCGATAGCTATCCTCTATTATCTGGTCGGCAGGTTTATGATTGCCAAGACATACTATGCCTCGTCTGCTTGCAATAATTGCGGGTTGTGCATAAAAGATTGCCCTGTTAAGGCAATAATCAGGGTTGACAACAGGCCATTCTGGACTTTCAGATGTGAAAGTTGCATGAGGTGTATGGGAAATTGCCCTAAAAAGGCGATAGAGGTCGGGCATGGCTTCATAATAGGTTTTGTAATGATCTTTTCAGCACTCCTGTTGGGACTCTTCTACAAATACTTTGGTCTCTGTTTTTTTGAAATAAGAAACGAAACGGTTAAATCAATTTTAGAACCTCTGATTTTCTTAATACTTTTGGGGGCCTGGTACAGAGTCGTACATTATTTAAACAGGTACAGGCTTTTTGAAAGGGTAGCCGTCTTTACCTCCCTGACTAAATATAAATTCTGGGGCAGGCGTTATAAGGCGTTGAAACCGGAAAGCATTGAAGATGTTGATGATTAGAATTGAAAAAATGAGTAGCTTTATATTAAGAAAAACAAAGAGTCATGAAAAAGCTATTCACATTAGTTCTGGTAGCAGCTCTTTTATCGGGTTGCGCCAACCCACTTAAAAAATCAATTAAGGAGATACTGACAGCTCAGGAGCTGGTCAAGGTGGAAAAGAAAAATCCGGGTTTCGGTAATATGTATCAGTTTATACAGACCGTAAAGGATTCTCTTTTAAAGGACAGCCTTTCAGGAAAGATCCCGGGCGAGATTACATATCAGCGAGTGAACGATTTTGTGCTGTATATGAACGACACTTCGGTTTTTAATTCTATCAACGATAGTCTTAAAACTGCCTGGGAGAAACAGTACGGGCAATATTCTCAAAAGGCGGATTCAATCCTGGCATATTGGGCAAAGTACAAGGAGGAGAGCGATGTAAGTCAATATGTAAAGATTGAGCTTACAGAGATTGACAAGGAGTATTACCCGTATTCAAACAAATTGAACACAATCAGCCTCGGCATTCGTGTAGTTCCGTTAAAGGGGGCAATAGACTATCTGAGATTCAGCTATAAGATAATCCCGAGATCGGCTTTAAGTAAGGCTCAGTCTACCTATGACATTTACAATTCACCTTTGTATGAGGCATCATGGTGTACATTATCCAGCCGTTTTTACGGAGCCGTCGAAAATTACTGGGAGGTAAATTATACAAACAAAAAAGTATTAGAGGGCCGCAATATGCAGACTTTCAATTCGGATTTCGTAATATACTTCGATGTAAGCGAACTCAGGAAAGATGGGCGGAGGATCTCAAAGGGTAGTGCCCGGATTCCGGCCTCGGTACTTAGTTATTGGGAAGCAGGGGGAGATGAGGCACAGATGGCAGCCGGAATGAATGCAATAATAAAAGAGATACTTGGTGTTGATTATATTTCCGAGGAGATGTTCCGTTCGGAGGCTCTCAAAGGTATGTATGAAAGCAGGGACAAAGAGCTTTACTCTCTATTGACCGCAGGAGGTTATACTTTTAAATAAATTTTCATGACAAATAAAATCCTTTCGAAGCAAAAGGTAAAAGCTTTTGAAAGGAAAAGATTATATTTGCGGAGATGAAAATAAATCTTTAAAAATATATCATGAAACTAAAATCAATTGTTTTATCTGTTTGTGGTTCATTGGCCGTCTTCGGAATGGCAAATGCAAGCCCGTTAGATACAGATCCTATGCTGACACTTGACAATTATTCAATTCCTGTGGGTGTTAAGGGTGCAAAAATCGCAAAAGTTATATCATCTTGCGGTTCACATTGCAGCCATGAGATCTCAATAGAGAAAGATACTGCCGGCATTTTTACTGTCGATAAGCATGGTGCAATAGCTTTGAAAAAGGGTGTGGCCCTTAAAGCCGACTCACCTGTTTTCGTATATGGTATCACTATAAAATCAGGATGTGAATCGAAGGAGTTTGAACTTGTAAAGGATCAGTTTATTAAGAACAAGGTAATAGCTCACAGAGGTGCATGGAAAAATCATGAGGCAAGCCAGAATTCAAGAAATTCACTCAAATATGCAATTGAAATAGGCTGCGAAGCTTCTGAGCTGGATGTCTGGATGACCTCCGACGGAGAGATTGTCCTGAATCACGACCCATCTGTTGGTGGAAAAGTGGTTGAGGATAACACAGCTGCGGATATGGCAACAGTTCCGCTCAAAGGTGGGGACTATGTTACAACTCTTGCGCAGATTATCAAGGATGTGAAGAAACAGAACAAGACCAGGATTGTGATTGAGATTAAGGCTTCGTTGAAGAGCCAGGAGAGGACCGATGAACTTACAGCAAAGGTCATGAAACTTGTTCACGACATGAAGGCTCAAGCCTGGGTTGCATGTTACATTTCATTCAACTACAACTCCTGCCTGATCTCTGCACAGATGGATCCAACAGCAAGAACCGCCTATCTGAGCGATGACAAGAGTGTAAACGATCTGAAGGCAATAAACATGTGGGGTATTGACTTCAATTACAAGATGTTCGAAAAGGATGCAAATCTCATAAAAGATGCCCATGCTGCAGGTATGACTGTTAATGTATGGACTGTCAACAAGAAAGAGGATCTGGTATCATTCCTTGACAAAGGTGTTGACTACATCACTACAAACGAACCGGAAATGCTTCTTGATATTATCAAGGAGAAAAAATCAAAGTAGAACACTTTTCAAAGCGTCGTATTCATTAGATAATACGGTGCTTCTCTTAATCTTATTCAGGCATTGCTCAAGGTTCTTCGGAACCGCCACGGCAGTGCCTGAACTCTTTTCTACAATATCTTTGAACTTTGCAGGATGGGCGGTTTCAAGTACTATTGAACTGTACGACCCCGGGTTGTCCTGCAAATAGTCATTTAGCGCCAGGTAACCTACTGCCCCATGAGGGTCAATCAAATAACCTGATTTTTCGTTGACCTCGCGGATTGCGTTTTGAGTCTGTTGGTCTGTGTATGAGCGGCTGTAGATAACATCCTTGATACTGTCGGCACATCCTCCGAATAATGAGTATATTCGGGCAAAATTGCTGGGATTTCCGACATCCATGGCATTTGATATTGTCTGGACTGATGTCTTAGGCTTAAACTCCCCTGTCTGCAGAAAGTGGGGAAATATATCATTTGAGTTTACGGCAGCAATGAATTTGTGAACAGGCAGTCCCATCTCTTTTGCAAAGAGACCTGCGGTCAGGTTGCCGAAATTCCCGCTCGGTACAGAAAACACCACACCCTTTTCCCTGTCTTCCACCTGGGAGTATGCGTAGTGATAATAGAACGACTGGGGAAGCAATCTGGCTATATTAATCGAATTTGCCGAGGAGATCCTCACCCTGGATTTCAGCTCCTCATCTGCAAATGCCTGTTTAACCATCCTCTGACAGTCGTCGAAGGTCCCTTTTATCTCTAAAGCTGTAACATTACCACCCAGAGTTGTCAGTTGCTGCTCCTGTATCCGGCTTACCTTTCCCGATGGGTATAGAAGCACCACGCTCACACCGGGAATATTGTGAAACCCATTTGCAACCGCACTTCCGGTATCACCAGAAGTTGCTACGAGTATAACCAGCTCTTTGTTCTCATCCTTATTAAAATATGATAATGTCTCCGCCAGAAACCTTGCGCCGAAATCCTTGAAAGCAAGGGTGGGACCGTGGAACAGCTCAAGCACGTATTTGTCTTTGCCGAGGTTTACCAAGGGTGCAGTGAAAGTAAATGCACGTCTGATGATTCCGAACATGTCATAGTCGGGAATTTCGTCTTTTAGCAATGTTCTGGAGACAGCAAATGCGATATCCTGAAGGTCGAGAATATTGATTCTTTCGAAAAAGGCCTCCGGCATTTTTGGCAGTGAGAGTGGCATAAATAGTCCTCCATCTTCAGATATGCCTTTTATGACTGCCTCCCTGAAGGTTACAAGCTTGTTTCTGTCGTTTGTGCTGTAAAGTTTCATAATGTTAATTCAGTTCAATTATTCTTGGCCCGTTTAGGTTTATTTTTGACACATAAAGCTCTGATCTGAGCTGGTGTTTCAACAGACTTTGCTGCATTGCAAGTCCTGCTTTTCCGGCTGTTTCAGCCCCTTTTGAGAGTGCAAATACGGAGGGTCCCGATCCGGATATGCTGCATCCCAGCGCCCCGCTCTCCAGGGCTGCCCTTTTTATGTCTGAGAAACCCGGGATGAGTTGTGATCTGACTGGTTCTATTACAACATCCTCAAGAGAACGGCCTATTAGCTCGTAGTCACTTTTGAGCAGGCCTGCGACGAGTGCCGCAGTATTGCCCCATTGTCTTATTGCTTTTGATAGTGAGATCTCTGACGGAAGAATCTCTCTCGACTCTCGTGTTGAAATCTCTATCTGCGGGTGTATTACAGAACAAAAAAGCTCATCCGGGACATCCAGTTTGATGATGTCGAGGGGCTCGTAGCTTCTTATAAGAACGAATCCTCCATACAGACAGGGTGCAACGTTGTCTGCATGGACAGATCCGCTGGCAAGCTGCTCCCCCTCAATCGCAAAATTGAGCAGCTCTTTTATTGGTAAATCAAGTTCGAGCAATCTGTCAAGGGCAAATGCGGCCGCCACGGCACTGGCAGCGCTGGATCCGAGTCCGCTGCCCAGAGGCATTTTCTTATGGATTTCCATCTCAATGCCACACGTTATGCCGAATTTTTCCACCATTGAGAGAAGAGGTTTTCCAGCCGTGTTTAAAGCGGCATCGAGAGGTAAACGTCCCTCATCTCCTGAGATTTTTGTAATTCTCACTCCGGGTTTTCCGGAGGTTCTTATCACAACTTCATCTCCGGGCTCGTCGATGGCAAACCCCATGATGTCAAATCCGCATGCAATGTTTGCAACTGTTGCCGGTGCAAATACCTTGACTTCATTTTTCATTTTTGACCTTATATGTTTTTTAGGTAACCCATTTTGTACATTAGCTCTGCATTGAGAATTGCACCACCGGCAGCTCCCCTGATTGTATTATGTGATGTTATGACAAATTTGTAGTCAAAGACCGGACACTCCCTGAGTCTGCCGACAGACACTGCCATTGCCTTGTCAATATTCCTGTGAAGTTTTGGTTGCGGGTAGTTTTTCTCTTCAAAATAGTGGACAGGATTTGCAGGGGCTGATGGCAATTCGTACTGTTGTGGCAGGGCAATGAATTCTCTCCACACAGCTTTAATCTCATCAATTGAGGCCTTGTTTTTTAATTTCACCTGCACAGTTTCTGTGTGACCATCGATTACAGCCACCCTGTTACACTGTGCACTTATTTTTATATCTATGTTCTCTATTTCTGAGCCGGTGTATTTGCCTAGAATTTTCAATGGTTCGCTCTCCATCTTCTCCTCTTCGCTTCCGATGAATGGAATAACATTGTCAATTATATCAAGAGATGAGACTCCCGGGTAGCCTGCTCCTGAAAGCGCCTGCATTGTCACCACATTTACAGTTTCAATTCCGAATTTATCCTGCAGCGGTTTGAGTGCCAGAACCAGACCTATGGTTGAGCAATTGGGATTTGTTACTATTGCCCCTCCATATTTTTGGCTTTTTATGAGTTCAAGATGGTCGGGATTTATCTCGGGAATAAGCAACGGTACATCCTTGTCAAATCTGTGATTGCGCGAGTTTGATATCACATAATACCCTTTTTCTGCAAACTCCTGCTCTATCTCTCCTGCTACAGAGGCATCAAGTCCTGAGAAAACAATCCTGCTCTCCAGTACGGGACGGCACTCTTTAACAGTCAGGGCAGATGCCTTTGCAGGAAGAGGAGTTGACTGTACCCAGTTCACGGCATCTTTATATAATTTTCCGGCAGAACGTTCGGAGGCGGCAACCTCGTGTAGTTCGAACCATGGATGATTTTGAAGTAGTTCTATGAATTTTTGTCCTACGCTGCCGGTTGCACCAAGTACGGCCACTTTTAACTTCTGTTTTTCCATTTTTAACAATTTTATATTTTTTTAATTTTAAACACTCTTTAGAATATCTGCGAATACACCGCAGGCTGTTACTTCAGCTCCGGCTCCCGGGCCTTGTATGACCAATGGTCTGGTACTGTAATATTTACTGCTGAAAGCAACTATATTGTCATTGGCCTTAAGCGGAAAGAACGGATGAGAACTGTCAACAGCCTTTAGCGAGACAGAAGCCTTGCCCTCTTTGAGGCTTGCGATATATCTCAGTACTTTACCTTCCTTTTTTGCCATGTTAAGCTTTTGCTCAAATAAAGAATCAAATCCCTTCATCTCTTTATAGAATTCTTCCACATTACCTGTCAAAGAAACCCCTTCGGGTATAAGGCTCTCAAGCTGAATCTCCTCCATTTCCATCTTAAATCCGGACTCTCTTGCAAGAATCAGCAGCTTTCTGGCAACATCCATCCCGTTCAGATCATCTCTCGGATCCGGCTCGGTATATCCCTTTGCCTGTGCATCTTTGACAAGTTCAGAAAACGGAACACTTCCGTCATAGGTGTTGAATATGTAGCTGAGTGTGCCGGATAACACTCCTTCAACAGAGATTATTTTGTCTCCGCATGATATCAGATCCTTCAATGTTCCCACTACCGGGAGACCTGCTCCGACATTTGTCTCATACAGAAACTTTGATCCGCCTCTTTTTGAGCTTAACCGGATACTATTGTAAAAATCCATTTTAGATGAATTCCCTTTCTTATTAGGCGTAACAACAGAGATTCCTGCAGCGAGAATCTCCGGATATTTAGTTACATAGCTTTCACCTGGAGTACAATCCACAAACACAGACCCCTGAAGGCTCATGGAAAGCATCTTGTCGACGAAAGTGTCCGGACCGGCAACATCTTTTGATCCGGAAAGTGAGGATTTCCATTGCTTAAGTTTTATTCCTCCGTTTTCAAATAGCATCTTCCTACTGTTTGCAACAGCAATCACCTCTATTTTCAAAAGAGAACCCTTGAACAGATCATTTTGCTGTCTTTCAATCTGGCTTAGGAGCTCGCTGCCGATAAGACCGGTGCCGGCAAGGAATATATTGACAGGCTTGTGTCCGTTGTTAAAGTATGTGTCATGAATGGCATTAAGGGCCTTGTTGAGATCTGACTTGGCAATTACGGCAGAGATGTCAAGTTCTGAGGAGCCCTGTGCTATGGCTATGATATTCACTTTGCTTCTGCCCAGTGATTGAAAGAATTTACCGGCATTGCCCGGTGTCTGTCTCATCTGAGCCCCGACGACTGTGACAATGGAGAGGTCGTTTGTTATACTGACTTCGTTTACAATCTTTGCCTGAATCTCATATTTGAACTCTTTCTCAATGCATCTTTTTGCCTTGACAGCGGAGTCCGGCATTACGGCTATACAAATCGAATGTTCAGAGGAGGCCTGAGATATAAGTATGACGTTTATATTCATGTTTGCCAGAGATCCAAATACTCTTTTGGAGATTCCGGCAACCCCTATCATTCCGCTTCCCTGTATCAATAGCATTGAAATGTTGTCTATTGAGGATATCCCTTTTATGGCGAACCTTTCGTTTTCACTTTTTCTTCCAATCAAAGTTCCGGGGAAAGAGGGGTTCATGGTGTTCATTATCCTGATAGGTACATTTCTGTCCATAGCAGGTTGCATGGTAGGAGGGTAGATTACTTTTGCACCGAAGTGTGACATCTCCATAGCTTCATCGTATGTAAGCGAAGGCACGGAAAATGCCCCTTTGACCTTTCTTGGGTCAGCGGTCATGACGCCGTCAACGTCTGTCCATATCTCAATCTCTTCAACCTGTAAAGCAGCGCCAAAAATGGAAGCAGTGTAATCAGATCCTCCTCGTCCGAGTGTGATTGTCTCACCTCTCTTTGTGGATGCTATGAACCCTGTGATTATCTGTAGTTTGGAGTGACTTTTGAAATATATCTCAATGTTCTTGTCTGTTATCTCAAAATTGATCCTCCCGGCTCCGAAATTATCATCGCAAATCAACAAATCCCTGCTGTCTAAAAACTCGGCATCCACACCTCTCTCTTTTAAAGCTTCGCTTATAATGTAAGAAGAAAGCCTCTCTCCGAAACTTAATATATGGTCAAGAGTTTTTCCTGTCAACTCTTTTACCAGAGATACACCATGAAGAATATCCGAAAGTTCCTTGAG
Organism: Bacteroidales bacterium CF; assembly: GCA_000473305.1. Taxonomy (GTDB): domain Bacteria; phylum Bacteroidota; class Bacteroidia; order Bacteroidales; family UBA932; genus Bact-08. Next base: position 501,449 of record CP006772.1, read on the forward strand.
GTTGAAAAGTATATTGGTCAGTATATGGCTCTGGTTTTTGACGGGAATTAATTCTCTCACAGCTTCGAAATGTCTCTCTTTCAGCTCTTCAAGAGATGTGTGATACTGTTGATTACCACAGGAAGCAAGATTTGCCAGATTAATTAGTGTGTCCGTAACTCCCTGGAAGGCAGAGAATACAACTGCTATTCTGCCATTGTTCCTGTCTGAATTAACAACAATATCAATTACTTCCTTGATACGGGACGGACTTCCTACAGATGAGCCGCCGAACTTTAATACCTTCATAATCTTTCAGTTTTTCACTTTTTATCACAAAAAAACCGGCTTCTTATTAAAGAAGCCGGTTTCAATTTTTATATATGCCAAACATAACCAACTTCAATCATACAACGCTGTTGTTGTGATTGTTGACATGGATGTTGAACCCATAATAATTGAAGTTGTGTGTTGGATTGTCATTTCTATCTTTCGAATTATAACGGAACAAAAGTAGTCGAATAAATTAAATATTCAAATATTTTTTTACTGATTTTGTATAATCGGTATTGTAAAAAAGAATGTACTTCCCTTACCCTCCTGTGAATCAAGCCAAATCTCGCCACCTAAAATCTCTACATATGCCTTTGAAATTGTAAGCCCAAGTCCGGTCCCTCCATATTCCCTGATATCTCCCCTCTCAACCTGAGTGAAGCTATTGAATATTTCACCTTGCATTTTCTCCGGAATACCTATACCAGTATCTTGTACATAGAATTCAATATAATCGCCTCTCCTTGAGCAGCCTATCTCCACGACGCCCTCCTTGGTGAACTTGACAGCATTATCCATCAGGTTTGTTAAAATCTCTTTTAACTTATATATATCCGAACGGATATGGTTGTCTTCATCAGATATATTGATATTGTGCTGTATCTTCACTGATGACTTTCTCAAATTCAGCCGAATTGCTTTAAAAACAGAGACTATAAGCTCTTTAATGTCAACATTGTCATTTATCACTTCAAGCTGGCCTGTCTGAATAGAGGAAACTTCAATTACCTTGTTTACAATATTCATAAGAATAAAGCTGTTTTCAGAGATCATTCTCGTGTATAGACTTCTTTGCTCTTGAGTAGTGTCATCGCTGTCAAGAAGATCTGAAAATCCCAGGATTGAATTCATCGGCGTCCGGATTTCATGGGAGATATTGTGAAGGAATGCCGTTTTTAGTCTGTCGCTCTCTTCAGCTTTCTCTTTGGCAAGTATCAGCTCCTCCTCAATCTTTTTGAGCTCAGTGATATCAGTCATTATTCCGTCCCAATATCTGATTCCGTCCGATTGTCTCGGTCTTGAATATATCGACAGCCAAACTGTATCTCCCTCAGAGTTAATTACTCTGGAAATTGTGCTTAAAGGAACGCCTTCAGAAAATGAATGCCTCACTTCTGAACTTATCCTGCTGAAATCCTCGGGGTGAATTTTGTTGAAAACGAGTGATGCATCAGAATACGCCTCATCAATTGTACATCCGAACAAATGCTCGGTTGAGTGACTCAAAAATGTGAATCTCTCTTTTCCGTCATCACCTACGGTAGTCTGAAAAATCAATACATTTACAAGTCTTTCTGTAATCAACTGTATCTGTTGCTGCTGTCTTTCAGCTAATTTCTTTAATGTTATGTCATGGGCAAACATTGAGACACCTGTAACCACTCCATTCTTTTTCAGAGTGCGTGAGTATATTTGCAGATATACTTTCCCGGAGGCAGATCTGAATTCGCACTCATAGGCCTCATTATTCAATACATGGTTGTATATATCATGCCAAATTGCCTGCTGCTGCTTGTCATTTGGAAATAGATCCTCGAGATTCATCCCGGTTCTAACAGGAATATGCATCTCATTCATGATGAACTTTCCGAAGGAGTTATTCCATTTTACAAGTTGGAGATTATTAATAGTAATAGACCAGATCAGATCAGGAGTGCTGTCAAGAATTGAGTTCAATTCTCTCTGTGATTCTTTAAGATTTGCCTCAACTTTACTCCTGTATTCGTTTTCCAGCTGTAGCTCATCCAGAAGTGCCCTTGCCTCACTGTTCTTTTTCTCCAGCTCTTTAGTCTTTGCCTTCACCCGATTCCTCAGAAGAAGCGTAAATGATGAAAGCAGGATAAATGAGATAATCAAACCGGCAAATAACGGTCTGTATTTCTTGAAAAAATTTATCCTCTCATGAACACGAAACCACTTATTGTATATTTTATCATACTCTCCGGACTCTTTAACCTTTAGCAGACCTACATTGACCAATCCCAGAAGCTCCTCATTCTCTTTAGTTGTTACATAGCAATACTCTCTCGGAAGAACGCCTGAAGCTCCCATTGTGAGGTTTCTGATATGGTATTTGTTAATGAAGTACATTCCCTGAATTTCGCCTATCCACGCGGCATCGTGTTTCCCGGATGCCAGTAGGCGAAGGGCTTCAAGCGGATCTTTAACGTGAATTATCTTGTTTGTTATTTTATGTTCTAAGAGAAAGTAGTAAATGAAATCCTGGTTTTGTACAATTACCTCTTTGTTTCCCAATTGATCAATAGTCCGGATTTTTGTCCCTTTTCGGGTGAAGATCCCGGATGTCAATATGCTGTGGGCGAAACTGTATTTAACATTCGTCGATCGGTTGGGAGTAACAACTGCTCCAAGAAGCAAATCCGCCTTTCCACCGGTGAAATCCTTCCACACATTGCCCCACTCGCCAAGCTCAATCTGATAGCTGATCCCCATCTCTTTGGCAATTAACCGGAATAATTCAACATTAAATCCGTCCGGTTCGCCTTTGTCGTTTATGAATTCATGTGGGGGGTAGTTATTGTCTCCCTTTATGATAAAGACTTTGTCATCAATACTTTTATCGCCGTCATAATAAGCGGCAGTAAGAGATGTTGATAACATTAAAAAAAGAGATAGTACCAGGCAATGTCTTTTCATTGGTGGTTAATAAGGGGTATGTAAATATACAACTTTGTTTATATAAGTTGTATATGGTGCCCTATAATTTTATTTTCTTCCTTATAATTCTAGTCCATAAAGCGTAGCCATCAGAGTTCATGTGGAGCATATCCTCCGAAAAGAGCCTTTTATCAGGCTGACCGTTCCTGATCATGTCAGAAGAGACATCGATGTATTTTGTAAGTGGCTGACTCCCGGCATATTTTTTCAAAAGAGTGTTAATTGCACATTGCTCTTTGTATATACCGAACCTTAGGGGAGATGGTTTCAGTGATACAATGTAAAGGGTGGCCGAGGGGAAATCTTTATGGACCTTTGAGCAAAAAATTTTGAAAAATTCGAAAAGTGTTTGCGTGTCAAGCTTATCTTCAGGAATTACGTCGTTTTCGACATAGAGAACAATCTTTTTAGGGTTGTATGGCTTGACAAGAATGTTATAATGGTAGATTATGTCCCTGATTGTAGAGCCTCCGAATCCGTTATTGACAACCCTGAGAGGGTACATGTCCTGCTGAAGGGTTTTCCACATTCTTACAGAGGAGCTGCCGACATAAAGAACATCAATGTTTGGTAAGAATCCTTGTTCTGCAGGTTTTTTCGCAATCAAGGCAAGTTCGTCAGCATACCTATCATTGAAATTCAAATGGTCTTCATATCGCCTGTTTGCGCCCAAATCCCAGATAACGCTCTTTCCGTTATCAACGCAAGGGGCATTTATTATCTTTTTACTGAAACAGTCCAGTGGTAGCATTTTAGCATTGAAAACAGAGACATTGGAACCGTTGTGGTATGCATGCCTTACAAAGAGAGGATTTCTGACTGAATCACACTGAATGAGAATCTCATTATCACATATAGTGTGTGATGCCTTAAAGAACCTGGTCCCATCTTCTGAAAGCTCGAACTCAGAGGATTCCGGTGCAGATATTATCTTGCCGTAGGTGTTGCCGATTCCTATTACAGCCTTGCCATCAACTTGCTTTATATATTGAACATCAGGATATCTGATATCGGCACTGTTTTGCCCGTATGTCTTATATAGAGCTTTTAGTGCAAGTCTTTCGCCTACCTCTGCCTTCCGGGCCGGGTGTATATTGTCTGAGTCACCGAGATCCACTGTAAGCACAACATCAGACGCAGGAATGTTTTTGTAGGCTGATGACATGATCTCTCTCATTCTTGCAGCCTCTGTGTTGTCTTTTCCTGAGTATTTATATGGGGCTATCTGAACATAATAGAAAGGCAGCTCCTCTCCCCAGAGCGATCTCCACCCCTTAACCATATCGCCTAACATAACGGGATATTGGGTGGAATTATCCAGATTGGCTTCCCCCTGATACCAGAGAAATCCCTTTACAGCGTATTGCCCCAGAGGATGTATCATTCCATTGTAGAGGGATGATAACAGGAATGCATTTGGCAGCCCCTCTTTCGGGGCCGCATTTACTTTCCAGAGGTCGAAGGTGCTGAGGTATGACCACTCACCCGCAAGAGATATCGTATCTTTAGCTGAGATGATCCTCATCTCTGAAGGATCCCCGACTATTCCACCATTCCATAGAGATGTGAGTACATTTATGGAAATTATATTCTCACCGGCTCTGGTCAGATTGCCGGGAATCTTTACCCTGGGATGTCTGTATGCCCTTGATGGCAGGATCTCCTGATAGACCATCTCTCCATTGAAAAAGATCTGGCAATTCCTGTCAATTTGCGGAAGCTCGAGTGTCAGACCGGAAGGAGAGGGGAGGGTGATTGTCTTGTATATAAAGGTGCCACCCAAGGATTCACCTCTCGGTGTGTTGAAAAAGTAGTTTGGAAGTGAAAGCTTGGTAAATTTCGAGAAATCCATTGCGGCAAGTTCTTTTCCCGTGTAGAGCTGTGACTCTTCTATCCATTTGCTGAATCTTTCAGTGGCAGCATCCTCTCCCAATGCGCTCATCCGAATCTCTTCATCGCGTTCTGAACGTTTTGCCAGATAAATCTCAGAGGTGGCCTCTTTTTCCGGCATCCAGCTCTCAACAGGAGTTCCTCCGTAGGATGAGTTTATCAACCCGACAGGCACGTTTAGTTTTTCTCTCAGAATCTTTCCGAAGAAATACCCGACAGCAGAAAACCACTCTACGTTCTGCCTGTTTTTAAACCTCCACCCGCCATTAGCTACAACGTCACTCTGAGGGTAGAACCTCTCACATCTTGCAACCTTGAATTCCCGGAGATATGGATCGTCATCACCTTCAAGAACGGCTTTACGCCCTTCAACTTTAAGAGAGCTGAGCTTCTCCTCATGAAATGTCATCTCCATATTGGATTGGCCGGATATAAGCCAAACCTCTCCAAACAGAATGTCGTCAAGTTTTATCTCCTTTCCGGATGATGTGATTTTTACAGAGTACTTGGTATAATCTCCGGAGAGAGTCTTTAGCTCCGCACACCACTCGCCCGATTCCCCGGCTTTGACTGTTACCGCTTTAGACCATGATGGCGTTATGGTTACCTCTGAATTGGGGAGAGCACTGCCCCAGATTTTGACATTTTTGTTCTGTTGTAAGACCGCTCCGTCGGAGAATACGGAGGCAACCTTCAAATCCTGCCCATTCAGAAATGCTGTCTGAAGGGCTAAAACTAAAATTGCAAGAAATCTGTAAAACATAATTCACTATTTTTCTTCAGTTTCGTCCTGCCACTGATATGTCCTGAAAACACTTACAGGAAGATTCTCGTTGCTGCGCAAGTTTGTAATCTTTGTGTAACTCCATCCCATTCTTGCAGCCACAGGCACCGGCACTTGCGAACTGGTAAGCTCCACTGTGTTTCCTGAAATCTTTGCATCGGCACTGTAAAAAACCTTATCGGAACCACAAATCTCAAACATTGTCGGGGCTTTCCCGTCTGTTGTCTTCAGCCCGCTCTCTGCATAGCTGAAACTGACTGTTACTTTGTTGCCGGTTATAACCGAATTGTTAAACACCGGGCAACGGTGGCTGTTATATGAGCTTTTGCCGTATGTCTGGCTTAAGGCCAGCGCTGCAAGCCTATCACCAACATCCTTCTTGTTTCTGGGATGTATGTTAGTGATATCTGCGATATCATCATTCACCTCTATGGCTGTGTTTGAAATCGACTTTGTAGCCTCAGCCTGTGAAAAGCGCATGGCAGGGTTGGAGTAGTTGGTCCTGTAATTCCATTCCCTCTGGTAAGGTGCTATTTGACAGATATATACGGGGAACTCCTTTTTCCAGATGCCTCTCCAGCCTTCAATCATGGTTTTGAGAAATTTAGGATAGATATATGGGCTGCTTTGATTGTTCTCTCCTTGATACCATATCGCACCGGCAACAGGGATATCCTTTAGCGGGTGAATCATGGCATTATATGCACTTCCCGGGAGGCTGGGACTTCCATCGGTGTGTCCTGCCGACCTTAGCTGAGCATCACTGTTCAGCTCGCTGTCATTTTCAACCCATTTAGAATCCATCCAGACCTCTATTGCAGTATTTCCCCAGTTGGTGCCTATGAGACCGATAGGAACACCAAGCTCCTGAAAAAGAGCTTTTCCGAAAAAGTAGCCGACGGCGCTGAAATCTCCTGCTGTAGATGGCATACAAGGCAGCCATTCAGAATCGAAACTATCTTGTGGTGTGCCGGCTGTCTTTCTGCTCATATTGAGTAACCGTATTTTCGAAAGTGTGGCCGAGGCAACTTCGGTTGCCCCATTCTCCGCATTTTTAAGATACCACTGCATATTCGATTGCCCGCTGCAGATCCACACCTCTCCGATAAGTATGTTTGTGAACTCTTTTACATATTTGCCCTCAACCTTTATCGTTACAGGATCCATTGATGCCTGAGGGGTCGAAACCGAGAGACTCCACTCTGAGTTGGCCCCGACAGTTACTATCTGAGGCTTACTCTGCCATGAACAAGTTATCCTGATCTTCTCTCCGGCACTCCCTTTTCCACGAATAGTGAATTCACTCTTCTGTTGCATTACCATATTGCTTTTCAAAGACGAGCTAACCTCTACCGTGGATTTGCTTGTAAATGTGTCTGTGTTCTCTTCGCCGCCACTCTTTGTACAGCTTGCAAATGAGGCAAAAAGGAGAATAAGAATATAAAGAACCCCTTTCTTCACTATAATTCGTTATTTAGAAGTTTGTCTACAAGTTCATTAAAGTCGGCTGTGGCAACGCCGATGTATTTGTCTGCGCCACCGTAATATACGTAAAGAATACCATCTTTTACAATATTTCCGGTCGGGAACACACACCCCTTGTAGAAACCGTCGATTTCGTAATAGTGCTCAGGTTCCATAAGGAAGTTTTTTGTTCTGGCAATTACTTTTGTGGGATCATTGAGATCAAGCATCATAGCACCAACCCTGTAATAACCCTTACCTCCGTTCTCCACACCGTGATATAGCACAAACCAGCCCTTCTCTGTCTTTATCGGAGGAGTACTTCCGCCAACCTTCTCTTCCCAGCTGCCTTCTATACCCTCTATCAATACCTGACTAGGTTCGTCCCAGTTGAGAAGGTCATTTGAAAATCTGATCCAAACGGCAGGATACTTAGGGCCGAAACCTTCACCTGTCCACTCCTTAGGTCTGTGAAGCATGGCGTATTTGCCATTTATCTTTTCGGGAAAGAGTATTACATCTCTGTCGTCAAGATGCGACTGTGTTATTCTTCCGAGCCTTCTCCATTTTTTGAAATCCTTTGTAATAGCAAGTGCAGAGTTGGCTATGTTCTTCTTTAAAAAATCGGGGGCATTGTCTCCCATATCACGGGTAAGAACCTCATCATGAGCGAAGCGCCAGTATTGTCCCGGAGGGAAAGGTCTGAATGCATAGGTTACGTAATAATAGTCATCGAACTTTACAATTCTGGCATCTTCAACACACCCGGAGTCAGGACCTTCAATGCTTGGTCCAAAACAGGGAGTATCCATAGCCCTCTTGAAATTAAATCCGTCGTTGCTCGTTGCAAGCCCAAACCTGATAACATGATTCTCGTCATCCCCGGCAGCTCTGTATAACAGGTAGAAAACACCGTTTTCGTACCATGCACCGGGGTTACAAACAATCAAATTCTCCCAACTGTTTCTTTCAAGTGGACTAAGTATTGGGTTCCCACTGTATTTATTTAGTTTCATCTTTATCAACGGTCATTTTATTTACCAGAAAACAACCAACATTACAATGAATGTGGCAAGTAGAATGTATGAAATGAATCTGTAGTTTTTGTAGAATGGTATTCCCTTGAGTGAGAGGGTGTCCTCTCTGAATACCTCTTTGGTCCAGACAAGCTCTTTAACTCTCTCTTCGTCCTGAGAAGGGAAGAGATATGAACATGCTATCATGATGAGCATGCTGAACGCTAAGTATATAGGAACAGTATTCAGGAAATGTATATCTCCGAATATTGAATAACCGGTGTTTATCTTGTATATCATGTTAACAAGCCCCGGGATTGCGCCCACGATCATTCCGCAGAATGCAGCGTTTGCGTTTATTTTTTTCCAGAATAGTCCGAGCATGAATGCTGAGACTATCGGTGGTGCAAGCATTGAGAGCATCTCCTGATAATATTTTACAAGAGAGCTGAATCTTTCCCCGATCTGCGGAGCCCATACAACTGCTATGCAAAGTGCAACAACAGAAACCACCCTTCCGACTTTCACCTGTTTTTCAGGTGTGGCATCCTTTCTGAATGTCTTGTAGAAATCCATTGTAAACAGAGTTGCAACAGAATTCAGCAGTCCGCTGAGGGATGATGTAAGGGCAGCAATGAGAGCCGCGAGCAGAAAGCCAATCACGCCAACCGGCAGAAGATTGATGATCAGAGAGGGGTAAACCATATCTGACTTCTCAAGCCCGGGGAAAAACTCCCTGGCCATAACGCCGGGTATAATAATTACAAAAAGAGTAAGAAGGGTAAGGAATCCAACCATAAGAACTCCCTTTCTTCCATGGTCAAGACTTTTTGACGTAAGTACACGTTGCACAAGCTGCTGGTTGTTAGTCCAGAAAAACAGCCCGAGAATAGGTATTCCTAGTATCATTCCAAGCCATGGAACTGATGGGTCACTCATAGGCCTTACGAGTTTCATCATCATGTCATTGTTGTTCATCATATCAATTATGTAGGATGCGCCGCCTTTGAGCGAGATTATCACTGTGAGGCATATGGCACCGACTGTCAGCACAATACCCTGAATCAGATCGACTCTGATTGCTGAGGATAATCCTCCTGGGATGGTATATGCTGCTACAATTAATGCAAAAATTACAACGAAGACTTCGAGGGAGACATCCGGAAAGACCAGTTTCATCACAAGGGCTGCGGCATATAATGCACCTGCAGCGTCAAGGAATATGTTGATAATAATGGTTATAGCTGAAAAATAGTAACGACTTTTAGAGTCGAACCGTTTTCCGAAGAATTCCGGTATGGTGTAAACGCCTGATTTTATATAAAATGGCAGTATAAACCAGACAAATACAAGCATAACTATTATAGCCATGAAGCTGTAATTGAACACCCCAATCCCGGTAGAGTAAGCGTCCCCGCTCTGCCCGATCAATGTCGAGGAGGATATACTAGCTGCAAACATTGAAAAACCCACTACGGGCCAGCTCACAGATCTGCTTGCCAGGAAATATCCTTCGGTTGTGCTGCTTTTGCGGTATTTTAAACCTAATAATACTATAAAGACAAAATAGATAGCAATAACCGCCACATCTATTATGCTCAGAGTTCCTATAAACATGCTTTTTTCTTGATATTAAAAGGAGCAGCTCCTCCGGACAAAGCGGAGGAGCTCTCCTGCAATAACTACTTAACTAACTAACCTAATTTGAAGCACTTTTGCTTATTTTTTTAAACTTATACAATAGCACCAAGGGTTGGCAATGATTGCATCATATGAGTTATATATCCAATCCCACTTTCCTATGAATAAACCAAGGGTTTTGACATTGAATATTAGAGTGTTGTCGTTAAATGTGTAGCCTTTCTTATTGTTTGGTTTGAATGTAAAAGGGACACTTCTGTTAAAGGTCGCGCTTATAATCAGCTTGCCCTCAGAATCCTTAATAAGATACTGGTCGGTCACTGCATCGTGCTCCCATTTACCACCGGTGCGAGGTATGAGCCTGTATATTCTCTCTGCGTTGTCAGTGCCGTTCTTCCATTTGAATTCACCGTATTTTCCGTCAGGACCTGCGTTATTTATAATATTTCCGTATGAATTTCCTGCCTCAGTAAATCCTACCTGCTCGAAAGTGTATGTGTTATCCATCTCACAGCTAGGTTTGTTGTCAAGAAATTCGCCAACCATTGTCCCAATACTTGCCCAGGCATCGCCGCCGTATGCTCCACCGTCACAACCGCCGTATGCCATCATTGCAGATAATTTCCATATACCTTTTATTGGTTCCTGGAAAGGAACCATTGTGACAGTCCATTCAAGAGTATTTCCGTCAGCCGAAGTTACGGTTATTTTAGCCTGACTGTTTGCGTTGTCAAAATCAAGAATTTCACCGGCCTTGATACTTGCACTTGCTCCCCATGACGGGACAAGCGAGGTAACCTTAATCTTCTTTGAACCGGTTGCATCCAAATTGTACTTGAATGAGACAGTAGCACTCTCCCCGTCTCTTTTGATTGTAGGAAGACCTATCTGATTCTCGAACTTTATCTCGGTTATATTTCTCTCTTTATTCCAGTTGCCCTCATTAACCTCATCCATAATATCCTCCTGGCAGGAAAAGAGTGCAAGAGTGAGGACAGATATTATCAAAAAACTAATCTTTTTCATCTCTGTTCTTTTTGAATGTTATTTTAAATTTGGATTCAGGTCTATCTCTCTTTGTGGAAGAGGGAAGAATGCCAATTGTGCATCGGTCACTGCCGACAAATCGGTGTCACTTCTGCCATAGCATTTCTTTCCATGTACCTTTGCGCGGACAAGATTAAACCTTCTGAGATCCTCAAGACGTTTATGCTCGAAGCAAAGTTCATAAGCTCTCTCTTGAAGAACAGCAAGCCTGAATTCATTGTCATTTGCAAATTCTGAAGCCTGGTATTGTTTTCCTCCTACACGAGCTGTAACCTTGTTAAGCCATTGCAGCCCCTGAGTCTTTCCTAAAGCCTCGGCATATGCCAAAACTATCTCCGAATATCTTATAAGATATGAAGGTACGCTTGTCCTTTCAGTACCATTGGCATCAACATCAATATATTTTGATGTGAAGATATAGTGGGTAAGGTTTTGAGGGATCATCGATTCCGCAACATAGTTTGTTCCTGATTTTTTGTAATATGCTGTGTGGAAGAATGTCAGCCTCTTGTCGACTGCACTTGCACTCTCCATGTCAGACCTGAGTTTGTCTGTTGCAACACAGACAGACCAGCCGTCACAGGTTATGCCGTAACTTCCGTCAACAGGGCTCTTGACATAGAATGCAGCTCCACCATTACCAGGAAGGAAGTATCTCGGGATTTTCGAGTAGTCGCCCTCTGTTGAGCTTCCTGAACGATAGTGTGACAGAAGGAATATCTGTTCCGGACCGTTCTGTGCATTGCAATTGTAAACATTGTAAATGTTAGGGTCAAGATAATATGCTGTCTGTTCAGGGTTGTCAACAACTTTCTTTGCCCATTTTGCTGCCTCTGTGTAATATGACTGTACATTGACAGTAGTCATGTCTTTATACTGAACAGCGTTGTGCTCCTTGGCAGATGCAAGAAACAGATATGTCTTGGCAAGCATTGCCCAAGCTGCAACCTTGTCAGCACAACCCGGACTCTTCTTGATAGTGAGCAACTCTTCAGCTTTTGTAAGATCGCCGAGTATCTGTGTGTACACTTCGTCAAGGTCCTTTGCCAATTTAGGGAAAGACTCGGTTGTTGTAAGTTTCATAGGAACCTTTCCATACATCCATGCAAGCTGATAGTATGCGTATCCCCTCAGAAAATAAGCCTCACCCAGCATTCTGTTTTTCTCAGTCTCTGAAAAAGGAGCTCCAGGAACATTCTCAATAACGTCACATGCAGAGTTGATTGTCCTGTAGAGGGTTTTATAGAAATTAAGAATCCAGACGTTATTTGCAAGAGAGCTGATTTTCCACTCTGTAATCTCAGGATATGGCTGGTCGTCCATTCTGTTATTGTATGCAATATCTGTTGTCATGTCACCAAAATATATGAGCATGATACTGTAGTCTACATCGCACAGCGACCTGTATGCAGAAAGCAGGACTGACTGAGCACCTGTCTCATTGGAGAACATATTCTCTTTTGAATATATTCCGTATGGATCCTCTTTAAGGTCGCAAGAGCTGACAAGGCCCATAAAGAGAATGAGTGTGATTATATATTTTTTCATCTTCATTTCTGATTAAAATTTCAAATTAAACCCTAAAGTGTATAGTCTGTATGAAGGAAGACCTCCCCAGTAAATTCCGTCCATGCCTGCCTTCTGCGGGTCATAACCGGAAAACTTGCTGATTGTAAAGAGATTTGTGGCATTCAGGTTGATCTTGACTCCCTTGAGGACATATTTTTTTGTCTTAAAGTCAATATTGTATGATATGTTCAGATTCTGTAGCTTCAGGTATGAGCCGTCTTCAACCCAGAAATCTGAGAAACGGTACTCGTAGCGGGATTCCCTGAGACTAGGATATTCGTTGTTAGGATTGTCCGGAGTCCATCTGAGAGGCATTGTTTTTGGCGTCCCGAATTTTTGAGTGTTAATCACGTCGTTTCCGTAAGAGCCATTGAAGAAAAGTTCTGCCTCAAAGTTTTTCCACGAAAGGTTGAGTGTCAAACTTGCAAGGAAATCCGGGTTTGGATCACCTATCAGAGTCTTGTCACCATCGTCAAATACACCGCTGTTGTCGTAATCCACATATTTTATCTCGCCGGCTTTTGCCATATCGCCTGAAAGTCCTGCCTCAAGTCCTTCTGCAAGGCTCTGAACAATGCCGTCTGTCTTGAATCCGTAGAATACATTAACAGGTTGGCCAATAGCAAGAATGTTTATGCCCGATTCGCGGAATCCTGAAGGAACTGAGCCCCAGTATTGATATGCCATGTTGTTTTTAGGGTCAACATTGAATCCTACACTTGTTATATCACCCAGACTCTGAAGCTTGTTTCTGTTTAATGTGAAGATGGCAGTGGCCGAAATATTGAAATCCTTGCTTCTCTTAATGTCACCGCCGAGGGTTATTTCAAATCCTTTGTTAAGGACTGTTCCACCATTGATTTTTTTACGGTCGAAAGCAGATGATGGCGGAAGGTAACCATCTCTGAGAAGGTTGTCAGTACGTTTGTTGTAGATATCGAATGTGAGCCTGATTCTGTTATCAAGCATTCCCAGGTCAATACCGAAGTTTGTCTGAGTTGTTGTCTCCCATCGAAGTGAAGGTGCTCCCAAACCCTCGAACAATCTGATTCTGCCGTTTGGTCCTGTCCACGCAGCCACAAAACCTTGTCCGATTGCGTTTGTCCATTCATTGTCATAATAGTAGAGCTGTTGTCCGTACCTTGGAAGTGTCTGGTAAGCAGAGATGCCCTGGTTTCCTGATGTACCGTAGCTAAGACGGAATTTCAACTCATCAAAAACCTCCATATTCTTTATGAAATCTTCATTGTGTGCTTTCCAGCTTACTGCTCCTGAAGGGAAGAATGCAAACTTGTTGTCTGCTCCGAATTTTGAGGAGCCATCCATACGTGCTGTAACTGTAAAGAGGTATTTGTCCATTAGGGAGTAGTTTGCCCTGAACATTGTTGAAACGAGTTCAGATTCTGAAAGACTGTTGGAAACTCTCATCTTCTCAGCTTTTCCTGAACCGAGGTTTTCATTGCCGAGAGCGGAGTCTATGAAATCTTCAGATGCAAGGGCAGAGCTTCTTCCTGTAGCATATTCATACGAGTAACCGACCATTGCGTTGATATTGTGAATATCCCCGAAGGTCTTGTTGAAGGTCAGGTAGGCATCAACTGCCGCATTTTGGCCGTTCCAGTTTGAAATCTTTCCATATCCGTTCCTGAGGTTTCCCTCTGACGTATATTTGGCCGGCTGGAAGTAGTCATTGATTGAATTGCCGTATTTATAACTTGCCTGAGCGGTGAATTTAAGCCAGTCGGTAATGTCGCTCTCAACGCCAAGCATTGTTATACTGTCAAAACCATTAGAGTAGTTGTAACTGTTATCTGATACTGCAATAGGATGAGAGTAGTCAACACTGTTGAGCATATAATATGAACCATCTTCGTTGAATGCAGGGAAGATTGGATTCCTGAGCCAGAGAGAGTTGTTGTACCTGTAATCTCTCGACAGAATTTCACTGAATTTTACTGTTATGCTGTTGTTTAACTTGTGTTGCAGTGAGAAGTTCACGTTTCCTTTCTTATAGTCGTCTCTGATTGACTTGCCCTGTTCGTAGAGATACGAGACTCCGAGGTTGTACTGAGTCCTTGCGTTTGAGCCGCTTACGCTTACATTCAGGTCATTGGTTACAGGTACAGATCTGTATACCAGCTCTTCCCAATTGGTGTTGTGAGGCCAGGCACCTGTTGAGATGTCCCCTAAAGATGGGTAGTAAATTCCTGAAGCATCAGTTTTACCAATATATCTTGGATTGAGACCTGCATTTATTGATGACTCGTTGCTCAATTGGGCCATGAGAAGCAGGTTGTTCCAGCGGTCTAGTTTTGCAGCCAGCTGGTTGAATGTTGTCTGATTGCTGACAGTTACGCGGGTTGTCCCCTCTGCCGCTTTCTTTGTTGTAACGATAATAACGCCGTTTGCGCCTCTGGATCCGTAAATGGCAGAAGCAGATGCGTCTTTGAGGATATCAATCCTTTCAATTTCATCAGGAGAGATCTGTTTCAGTCCTCCTGCACTTCCTAATGGAAATCCGTCAACTACCAGAAGGGGTGAGTTTTCGGAGTAGATTGAGCTTCCTCCCCTGATTCTTATTGTTGCTCCTCCACCTGGAGAGGTGTCGGTTGAGACTTGAACACCGGCCACTCTGCCTTGCAGAGATTTTTCAAATGAAGGAACCGGCTGGCGGTTAACAATGTCTGATTTGACAGAAGCAACAGAGCCGGTGAGGTCGGATTTCTTTATACTACCATATCCCAGGACTACAACCTGGCTTAAAAGAGAGGCCTCCTCCTTAAGAATGAAGTTAATTGAGGATGAGTTGGATACAACTACTTTCTCAACAGTGTAGCCGAGAGACTGGCAAACAAGTGTCTGCCCTTTAGCCACGCTAATGGTATAAATACCATTTGCATCAGTGTTGACACCGGTAGTGGTTCCTTGTACGAAAACATATGCACCGACGATAGGTTCTCCCTTTTCGTCTTTAATGCTTCCGTTTACCTTCATGTTCTGAGCGATTGCAGAGACGCTCATCAATAAAAGCAAACACAGACTTAAGCTGAATTTTGTCATTGTTCAAGTGTTTAGTTAAAAGTGTTTCATAATAGTGTAAAGTTATCCTCTCACATGTTATTTTAATTTATATATTCTGTTGATATTTGATAATATTTTGAATAAATACTTCTATAAATGTGTAATAAGCAGAAAAACAAGTGTTTATAATTGTGTAAAATTGTGCTATAAACTTGTATTATTTTGAACATATTTCCCGGACTATAATACTTAATTTATGGTAATATTGTCAGGCATGGTGTACATGGCAGGCAAATCTTTTTCAAACAACAGGGATTTCCTTGAGTGTACATTTATAAAATCGGAGGCCGATGCATCTCCCGGGTATGGTCCATACGCATGTGATGTGCTCTCGTTTCTCCACATGACAACCATTGAACAGTATGTCTCTTTAACAGGTGATTCTATCTGGGTTGACCAGTAATCTGAAGATCTTCCTGAAGGTATGCCTGTCTCAGTGACACCGGCTGGCTTTTTTAGTCTGAATGAGAGCTGAGTCAGAGCTGCAAGGTTGCTCTTAAAGGCTGTTGTATTTGTTCCGTGGTAGCAATCCATGCCTATGAAATCAACATAGTTGTCACCGGGCCATCTGAACTGAAGCCTCTCCAGGGTGGCTGTGCCGTAATTGCCGTCCATCTGGGGTGAAATGGCGTAAAGAATATTGTGAACCTGCTTAGTGTCTCTGAGGTATGTCACAATCATCCTCCACAGATCGATAAACTCCTGGTCAGTGGTGGCAGAGCTTCCCCACCAGCTCCATGTCTGTGTGTGCTCATGCAGGGGACGGAAAATGACAGGGATGAGCTCACCTTTGTCGTCTTTAAGACTGGTCATAAATCTGGCTACATTGTCCAGCCAAACTTTATACTTTATATTAATCTCCCCTCCGTTTGTCAATATCTTATCCACGGCCTTGCTGTTGTCCCACGCATTTCCACCTGTGACCGGATTCCATTGATGCCAGCAAATCATTGTAATGCCTCCTCTTGCATGGCACTCCTTTATTAAAACTCTCAGTTTTTCAAAAGGTATTTTTGTTCCGTTTTCTGCACTATCCCTCTCTATGCCGGCAATATCCACGCTCAGCACGGCAGGATTGTCGCCGCAGAGAGTTTTCACGTCACTCTTTCCTGCTATGTCTCTCCATCCAACCCCATAAGCCGAGTAATCGTGATGCCCGAACATCGGGGCAATTTTCTGGGTCTGCCATAGATTTGCATAAAGAGCTTTTGTCGCGGCAGTAGCGTTCTTGTCAACGATGGATAATACTGTTTTGGTTGGTTCCGGTTCGGGATCAGTGTTACCTTTTTTTTCGCATGAGATTATTGAGATAGTTAAGAGTGAAAGAGTGAAAAGTGATGGAGTGAAAAGTGAAAAGTGAGAGGGTGAAAAGTGGGAGGGTGTTGTCCGGTAGGTTTGTTTGTTTTTCATGGGGAGTGAATTATAGTTCTGTTACCACTAAAAGAGAGCAGGCTGCAATATCTGTCTTGAGCACTTTTTCTGCTGTAAGTCCGCTTCTTGCAGGATCGAGAGAATAGTCATTTACACCGGTGTCTTTTTTATAGGTATACATACTTGCATTTTGTATGGTTTTGGGCAGATTGATGTGTAGTACCTTTTTTTCTGTAGAGAGGTTAAGGAGCGCTATTGTAAGTTTGTCATCCTTAACGGCTGCAACAACTTTTATATCTTTATCCAATATCTCACCGGGGGTCAGGATGTCGCTCCCTGCAGGGAAGTATTTGCACATCAGAGACCATGCATAGTACCAAGGTCGTATCTTCTCTTCATCTTTCATTTTCCAGACCTTCTCTCCGAAAATGTTCCACATACCCCAGATCTTAAGGTTTTTCGCCTCTCCGGTATCCCCGACACTGTGAGAGTCATCCAGCATCCAGACTGCAACACCCGCCCCCCCGTTGTTCATCACCTCCATTGCAAGCAATGCCATGTCAAGACCATATTCAAAATCATATACACGCATATTGCAATCAGCTCCCTCCTTGTTTTCAATAAGAGGTGTGGCTTGTAATCTTTCAAAATGAGATTTGTTCTCAAGAGAATCCTCCTCTCTTCCGGGCTTGTAACCGGCCTCGCCGAGTATTATCTTCTTTCCTTTTGGAACACTCTGTGCAACCTCTCTGAACATTCTGGCGAATTCTCCGCTTCTTACCTGTTTGTAGCCTGGGTAAGCATGTATCTCATATACTCCTACAAGAGAGTCAATCTCTGAAGTTCTGGAAATCCAGGCGGAGTTATCCATGTCATATTTGGGATTTTTATAGCCAAGAACGACATCAGGCGCAGCAAATCTGATATGTGAGGCAAGAGCGGGGTAGCTTTTGATCTCTTTGTTGAACATCTCAACTATATCCCGGTACATCTGGTAATCACCGTCATACATCGACCAGTTGCCGTCCGGCTCATTTGTAGGAATGAAAAACCTGATGCATGTGAATCCGCAATCTGCAACCAGGTAGTTAAGATATTCAATTGACATTTTTATCCACTTAGGATCCTTCTTCAATTCCGGAGCCGGCGGGTTGAACTCTCCGTACATTACGGCAATATTGTTTTTCTGGCAATATTCAAGGACCTTCAGGAGGGATTCTGAGTTCTGTTCTTTTTTGAAAGATCCGGTTTTTTTGTCATAGTATCTGAAAGGGCTGTTTATCATGCATCTCACAATAGACATTCCCATTTTGTCTGTTCTTTCGAAAATGGTTGCCCACATCTGGTCAGTCAGGGGAGAACCCCATTGAACAGCTTCGCAATAGGGATCCCATTCGGCACCATTTCCGATAATGTCGGGGTTTGAGACTTTGGGGCTGATTGTGATTATCGTTGCGTTAGTGGTACACGAGGCAAGCCCGGTTATAAGCAGAAGGCTTAAAAGTAGATTTTTCATCATGTAGTTTAGTTATTCTTGTAATGTAAAATTAAAGGAATGATTCAATTTTTAATTGCACTTTTATGTTTAATTTTGACAGAATATTGATAAAAAATCTTAACGCACTTGTAATCACAAGTAAGTTAAGGATATACAATTTTAATCAGTAGTATTATTTTGATTCTGTAATTGCGCTGTATCTGCTAATTTTTATTACTTTTGTGCCAAAATTGTAAAAAATGTCAAAGATTCATTCAGAGATAACCAACCTTAACCCGGAAGATCTCTTTCTGCTGGCAAACCATAAACCTGCAAAATTCGATTACCCAATACACTTCCATTCTGATTATGAGATAAATCTGGTGATGAATATTACCGGTAAAAGAATTGTAGGTGATTCTGTAGAGAATTTCCAGGCAGACGATCTGGTATTGATTGGGAGTAACCTGCCACACGCATGGAAGGCCCCGTTTGACAAAAAGAACCACATTATAAACATCAAGTTTCAGGCAGAGATGCTTGATTCATGGATATTGAGCAAGAGGCTCTTTCTGCCGGTCAAGGAGATGCTGGAACGTTCTTCTAGAGGAATTCTGTTTTCGCCGGAGACGGTAACAAGTATGAGGGAGAGGCTGCTCAAACTGAGCCATTCACAAGGATTCTCCTCAGCCCTGGACTTTCTCTCCATTTTATATGATATGGCAACATCTCAGAAACAGAGAATACTTGCTAGTACAAATTACAGCTCACTTTCGATTGTGAAGACCTCGCAAAGCAGGAGGATAAACACAATTTGCCAATATATCAATCAGAATTACCATAAAGAGGTAACTCTTAAAGAGATAGGGGAGCTGGTAAATATGTCGGAATCTGCGATAAGCCACTTCTTTAAAAAGAGGACCGGGCGCAGCTTTATTACTTATATGAATGACGTAAGAATAGGAAATGCCTCAAGATTACTGGAGGAGACCACCAGAAGCATATCTGATATTGCATACTCCTGCGGTTTCAATAACCTTTCCAACTTCAATCACACATTCAAGAAATACAGAAACCAGACACCCCGGGAGTACCGGAATGACATCCAGAATACTGTTCAGAAATTCTAGAATATTACTATCTGATCTTCACAGCAGTTCCGGCTGCAGTTACCATAAGCATGGAAGAGCCGATGGTCTCATAGTCGAGGTCAATACCTATGACAGCATTTGCTCCAAGAGCAATGGCCTGGTTTGACATCTCCCTGAGAGCCTCTTCCTTAGCCTCTTTCAATACTCTTTCATAGGAACCCGATCTGCCGCCTACTATATCTGTAATGCCGGCAAAAAAGTCCTTAACAATGTTTGCGCCGATTATGGTCTCGCCTGAAACAAGGCCGTAATACTGATCGATTTCGCGACCCTGGACTGTTGAAGTTGTTGTGAGTAACATGATGCTATATTTTAATTTGATTTTTCATAAAGTGTAACCAAGTTGAGAATAACCTCAACCGCCTTCTCCATACTCCTGGCAGGAACATACTCAAGCTTACCGTGGAAGTTATGACCGCCTGCGAAAATGTTTGGGCATGGAAGTCCCATAAACGATAGGCGTGCACCGTCCGTACCTCCGCGTATCGGCTTGACCTCTGCGGCTATACCTGCCATTTTCATTGCCTCTATAGCCTTTTCGATAATATGATAGTGCGGTTCAACCATCTCCTTCATATTGTAATACTGATCCTTGAGCTCAAGTCTGAAACGGTCGTTACCGTATTTCAAATTCATGAAATTTGTGCATTCCTGAATCAGTCGCTTCTTTGATTCGAACCTTGACTTGTCATGGTCTCTTATGATATACTGTATCATTGACTCTTCAACGGTTCCGCTCATGTGTACTATATGGAAGAATCCCTCATAGTCCTGAGTCAGTTCAGGTCTCTGCTCCACAGGAAGCATTGAGTTGAACTCAGTAGCCAGAAGAATTGCGTTTATCATCTTATTCCTTGCATAGCCTGGATGGATATTCCTTCCTTGAATAAAGATCTTGGCTGAAGCAGCATTGAAATTCTCATACTCCAACTCTCCGATCTTGCCGCCGTCCATTGTGTATGCATAGTCTGCACCAAAACGAGCGACATCAAATTTATCAACGCCGCGGCCAATCTCTTCATCAGGTGTAAATCCGATCTTGATTTCGCCATGTTTGAATTCAGGATGAGTCATTATGTACTCGGCGGCAGCCATAATTTCAGCCACACCGGCTTTGTCATCCGCTCCCAGAAGGGTATTGCCGTCGGTTGTTATGATTGTTTCTCCTTTGTAATCTGCAAGTTCGGGAAAATCGACAGGGGATATTACAAGGTTTTTCTCCTTGTTGATAACAATGTCTCCTCCATCATAATTGTGAAAGAACTGTGGCTTTATATCTTTTCCGGAAGCATCCGGAGAGGTGTCTACGTGTGCTATGAAACCTAGTTTGGGCCTCTTTACCCCATCTCCCAGATTAGATGGGATTGTAGCCATTACATAGCCGTATTCATCAAGGCTTACATCCTTTATTCCCATTTGTTCCAGCTCTTTTACCAGCACTTTCATGAACTCTGTCTGTTCTTTTGTACTAGGCTGTGTCTCGGAGTCCGGATCCGAGGATGTCTCTACTGTTATGTAACGGAGAAATTTATCTATTACTGATTCCATTATATTTAATTCTAAAATTTATTTCTGTTATTAAAAAAGCACCAGGCTTATACCCATGACGAACATGCCGGCTATGACTCCAAGTATTGCTGTGTGATGTTCCCCGTACTTTTCTGCTGTAGGTAGCAGTTCGTCCAGAGAGATGTAAACCATAATTCCAGCAACAGCTGCAAATATGATACCCATGAAGTTGTCGTGGAAAAGGAATGAAAGGAGGAAGTATCCGATAACTGCTCCGACAGGTTCTGCCAGACCGGACAGCGTCGCGTTGGTGAATGCCTTTCTCTTACTCTTTGTTGCGTAATAGATAGGTATGGCAACTGCAATTCCTTCCGGAATATTGTGAATGCCTATCGCAACAGCAATGCTCAAGCCCAGTCCGGGGTCGTTCATGGCACTTACAAATGTTGCGATTCCTTCCGGAAAATTGTGGATTGCTATAACCAATGATGAAATAACTCCAACGCGCATAAGTTGCTTGTTGTTTGCATCATGGTTGGTGTCAGTAATAGACAATTCCCCGACTTCATGAGGGTTCTCGTATGAAGGGACCATGTTGTCGATTATTGCTATAACAGCAATACCTCCAAAAAATGCAATCAAGGCGTACAAAAAACCCATCCTGTCTCCGTAAATCTCTCCCAGTCTGGTTCTGGAATCGTTGAACAACTCCACCAGTGATATGAATATCATAACACCGGCAGAGAAACCGAGTGAAGCTGCCAGGAATTTCGAGCTGAATCTTTTTGAGAACAGGACAACTGCGCTCCCGATTGATGTTGAAAGACCTGCCAGCAGAGTCAGGATAAATGCATATATCAGTTTGCTATCCATTCTGATTGTCAGCTTTTGCTCTCATGCTGTCCCATGCGAGGTATGCTATGATTACAAGATACATGAAGAGGGCAAGTAATACGGCGGCATTGGATTCCATCCACTCAGTGCTGGTAAGGTTGATGCCTCCGAAACGTATTATTGCACTGACAACGCCCATTAATGCACCACCTGCGATGAATCCTGAAGCGAGAAGAGTTCCTCTCTCCTTACGTGCATTGTTGAGAGCCTCGTCCTTGCTGCGGGTTGATACAAACCATGCAATTGCACCACCAACGAGTAGCGGAACATTGAGCTCAATCGGGATGAACATTCCGAGGGAGAAGGCAAGAGCAGGAACTTTGAATATAGTCAACGCTATAGCAATCAGTGCACCGATTCCATATAGAAGCCAGGGTGCTCCGCCACCTGACATCAGGGGTTCTATCACTGCAGCCATTGCGTTTGCCTGAGGGGCTACCAAGGCATGATCGCCTGTAAATCCATATGTTTTGTTAAGTATCATCATAACTCCGCCGACTGTCGCTGCTGCAACGAGTGTTCCGAGAAACTTCCATGATTGCTGCTTTGCAGGTGTGGAGCCCAGCCAATAACCAATCTTAAGGTCTGTTATAAATGCTCCTGAAACTGAAAGTGCTGTACAAACAACCCCTCCGATTACCAGAGCTGCTGTCATTCCGGCTGTTCCGGACAGTCCGCTGGCAACCATTATAACAGATGCAAGTATCAATGTCATAAGTGTCATGCCACTGACAGGGTTTGTACCGACAATGGCAATTGCATTTGCGGCAACAGTTGTAAACAGAAATGCAATTATTCCGACAACAAGCAGAGCTATCACCGCATGGAACAGGTTGTCAACGACTCCGAAATAGAAGAACAGGAATGTAATGGCTAAAGTAACCATGATTCCGATTGCGATGATCTTCATCGACAGGTCTTTCTGTGTTCTCTTGACGTGGTTCTTCACACTTCCTGAACCCTTCAGCTCTTTTGCTGCAAGGCCGAATGCGGATTTAATGATTCCTGCAGATTTGATAATACCAATAACACCGGCTGTTGCAATACCTCCAATACCGATATGTCTGGCGTATGTCTTGAAGATTACCTCAGGAGACATGCTTCCTACAACATCGGTTAGTCCTGTGTTCATAAGGTCTATTACACTTGCTCCGAAAAGCAGGTTCATAAGAGGAATGATGACAAACCAAACGAGAAATGAACCGCAGCAGATTATGAATGAGTATTTAAGTCCTATAATGTAGCCCAGACCAAGAACAGCAGATCCGACATTTACCTTGAAAACTAGCTTGGCTTTATCTGCTATTGCCTCACCATAAGGAAGAACCCTTGTGGTAAAAACTTCTGACCACCAGCCGAATGTTGATACGATGAAGTCATAAAGACCACCAATCAGGCCGCTCACCAGAAGAAGTTTTGCTCCCTTTCCCCCTGTCTCGCCGCTTACAAGTACCTGAGTAGTTGCAGTAGCTTCCGGGAAAGGATATTTACCATGCATATCCGAGACAAAATATTTACGGAACGGAATAAGGAACAGTATACCAAGCACTCCGCCCAGAAGTGAGCTGAAGAACACCTTCATAAAGTCAACTGTAAGGTCAGGATATTTTGCCTGGAGTATATAAAGGGCAGGTAGTGTAAAAATTGCACCGGCCACTATTGCTCCGGAGCACGCACCGATTGACTGGATAATGACATTCTCACCGAGTGCGTTTTTTCTCTTCATCGCGCCTGAGACACCCACAGCTATGATAGCAATAGGAATTGCCGCTTCAAACACCTGTCCGACCTTGAGCCCAAGATAGGCTGCCGCGGCAGAAAAAATAATTGTCATAAGAATACCTAATGACACGGACCAAACGCTAACCTCAGGATAGACTTTATCCGGGGACATAATCGGTTTATATTCCTCTCCTTCTTTAAGTTCTCGGTAGGCATTCTCCGGTAGGCCTGCCGGTTTTTTCTCTTCGTTTTGCATAAATTTTAATGATTAGTTTTCAAAGATAGGAAATTTCTAAATAATTATTTTACCTTTGCAGCCGCAATGAAAACCGATAGCTGTTATATAGAGCTTAATCATAAGCATAGACACGTCCGACGATATGCCTAGGGGGACAGCATTGATCTGATCCTTCCGGGATCACAACACACTACGCAGGTACAGTCTCCTGCAAAACAATCATATTTTAACCTTATATTGTTAAGAACATAATGGATGTAAACATCTGTGTGGCTAATATTAGTCATGTGAAGTATGCAGAGAGGATTTGTGAACTTATGTACATCTCTGCACAAGAGAGAGGAACGGGTATAGCCAAAAGATCTCCTGAATATGTCGCCGAGAAGATGATAGCGGGAAAAGCTGTCATAGCCCTTGCCGGAGAAGTATTTGCCGGATTTTCGTATATTGAGACCTGGAGTCATAGCAGATTCGTTGCTAATTCGGGTCTGATTATTGCACATGAATTCAGAAAATCGGGATTGGCAAGGAGAGTGAAGGCTAAGGTGTTTGAGCTCTCAAGGAAGCTATATCCTGAAGCTAAGATTTTCAGCATAACCACCGGTTTGGCGGTTATGAAACTGAATACAGAACTGGGTTTTAAACCAGTAACATTTTCCGAGCTCACCGATGATGAGGAGTTCTGGAAGGGGTGTCAAGGTTGCATAAATTTTGACGTGCTCCAGAGGAATAACAGGAAAATGTGCCTTTGTACCGGATTGCTATATGACCCGGCAGAGCATGTAAAGGATAAAAAAACGGCAGCAATTAAGGCTTTGCCCTATATAGCATCAAAGATTAGTTCAATAATAACCCTAAAAAAATAATAGAGATGAAAAGTAAAGTAGTGCTGGCATTCAGCGGTGGTCTGGACACATCCTTTTGTATTCCGTTCCTTAAGAACGAAAAAAATCTTGAGGTTCATACAGTAATGGTAAACACAGGCGGATTTACTGCAGAGGAGGAGAAGAAGATTGAGGAGAGGGCAATGACTCTGGGTGCGGCATCTCACAGAAGCGTAAACGCAGTTCAGGAGTACTACACAAAAGGTATTAAATATCTGCTGTTCGGTAATATTCTGAAAAACTCGACCTATCCGCTTTCGGTAAGTTCTGAGAGGGTCTTTCAGGCTCTTGAGGTGCTCAAGGTTGTAAAGGAGCTTGGAGCAGAATACGTGGCACACGGAAGCACAGGAGCAGGGAATGACCAGGTTCGCTTTGACCTTGTGTTTGAGGTTATGGCCCCTGAAGTAAAAGTTTTGGCTCCGATAAGGGAACTTGCAATTTCCCGCATGGACGAGATAGAGTATCTGAGCAAGAGTGGTTTTAAATATTCATGGGAGAAGGCTCGCTACTCAATAAACCAGGGTATCTGGGGAACAAGTATAGGTGGGGTTGAGACACTAAAGGCATCCGGTGTATTGCCGGAAGAGGCATATCCTTCTCAGGTTATCAAGAGTGGAAGTGAAAGGGTGAAAATCTCCTTTGAGAAGGGAGAACCATGCGCAATCAATGGTGAGAAGATGGATCCTGTAACTTTAATTCATAAGTTGAATGCAATAGCTTCTCCTTATGGAGTGGGAAGGGATATTCATGTAGGTGATACAATAATTGGCATAAAAGGCAGGGTAGGATTTGAAGCTGCAGCCCCTCTTATTCTTATTAAGGCTCACCACCTTCTTGAAAAACACACTCTGACAAAGGGGCAACTTTACTGGAAAGAGCAGCTTGCCGGATGGTACGGACAACTCATGCACGAGGCACAGTATCTGGATCCTGTTATGAGAAATATCGAGGTTTTCCTTGATGATACTCAAAAGAGTGTCACAGGAACAGTAGAGGTTGAAATCAGACCATATCACTTTGCAGTGCTTGCATGTGAAAGCAAGTTCGATTTGATGAGCGCAAAATTCGGGGAATACGGCGAGGCAAACAAATCATTTACAGGTCAGGATGTGATTGGTTTTACAAAAGTCCTGGCCAACCCGTTGAAGATTTACTATTCAGTACACGAAAATGATTAAGGCAGCAATAGCGGGCGGTACCGGTTATACGGCGGGAGAACTGCTTCGGATTCTGATACGCCACCCGTATGTGGAGATAACCTCTGTTCTGAGCAGCAGCACTGCCGGAGCAGATGTTACGTCCTTCCACAGAGACTTGTTAGGAGAGCTTGATATGCAGTTCTCTGACAAGAGTGAGTTTGCCGTGGATCTACTCTCTGCCGATGTTGTGTTTCTTTGCCTCGGTCATGGACTTTCCAAAGAGTTTCTTGATGAATATACCTTAAAATCAGGATGCAGGGTAATAGATCTCGGCAACGATTTCAGGCTGGAGGATAGTCACAAGGATTTCACCTTCGTATACGGATTGTGCGATCTGTTCAGGGATAAGGTAAAAAGCGCCTCAAACATTGCAAATCCGGGATGCTTCGCGACAGCAATTTTGCTGGCATTGTCACCACTGGCTCTTGCAGGGGAGATCAAAGACGAGATTCACATTCATGCAATAACAGGGTCAACAGGTGCAGGGAGATCACTTTCAGACAGCTCTCATTTCAGCTACAGAGACAACAATATCTCTGTATATAAGCCATTTTCGCACCAGCATGTGCCTGAAATAAGAAAGAGTCTTGAAATTCTTGCATGCAATACTATTCCTCAGATCAACTTCGTTCCCATGAGGGGTGATTTTACCAGAGGAATATTTGCAAGTCTCTATACAAAGGCATCTGATGGCAAAGAGCTGACAGAGATTGTGGAATATTTTAAGGAGGTCTATAAAAATTCTCCTCAGGTTATTGTCTCTGATAAGTCAATATCTCTCAAAGAGGTTGTAAATACAAACAAAGCCATAATCCACATAGAAAAGCACAACGGATACTGGCATATTACATCGGCTATAGATAACCTTATAAAAGGTGCATCAGGACAAGCCGTGCAAAACATGAATTTAATGTTCGGGTTTGATGAGAACACAGCTCTCAGCCTGAAAGGCAGCGCATTTTAAGATGAAAACATTTAACGTATATAAACTCTGGCCGATTGAGCCGGTAAAGGCAAAAGGGTGCAAGGTATGGGATAAAAATGGGCAGGAGTACCTTGATCTTTACGGCGGCCATGCTGTTATTTCGATAGGTCATGCACATCCTCATTACAGGAAGATGCTGGGCGAACAGGCCGAGAAGCTGGGATTCTACTCAAACTCTGTGCAGAATTCTCTTCAGGAGGAGCTTGCTGAAAAGCTTGGAAAGCAGAGCGGGTATGAGGATTATTCTCTCTTTTTGTGTAATTCAGGTGCTGAGGCAAACGAAAACGCATTAAAACTGGCCTCTTTTGTCTCGGGGAAAAAGAGAGTGGTGGCATTCAAGGGTGCTTTTCACGGAAGGACTTCCGGCGCTGTTGCAGCTACGGATAATCCCAAAATCGTCAGCCCTTTCAATGCAGGACATGAGGTTACATTTGTACCTATGAACTCAATCTCCTTCGTGGAGGCTGAGCTCGCCAAGGGAGATGTGGCCGCGGTTATAATTGAAGGGATACAGGGAGTTGCAGGTATATATATGCCTGATCCGATGTTTATGAAAGAGCTCAGCCTCCTCACAAGAAGGTTCGGAGTGTTTCTCATCCTTGATGAGGTTCAGTCCGGCTATGGCCGTACCGGTAAATTCTTTGCTCATCAATATTCAGATATCAAACCGGATATGATAACTACAGCGAAAGGAATGGGTAATGGCTTCCCTATCGGTGGAGTGCTGATCTCTCCGGATATAAAGGCTGAATACGGTATGCTGGGAACCACATTCGGTGGGAACCATCTGGCCTGTGCTGCCGCCATTGCTGTTCTGGATGTTATTGAGTCCGAGTCTCTGGTAATGAATGCTTTTGAGGTTGGTTCTTATCTAATTGAGAACTTGCAGAGGATTCAGCGGGGAAATCCGGGCAGGATTGCAGGTATACGCGGTAAAGGTCTTATGATTGGCATTGAGATGGAGAGTGGCTTTGAAGATGTCAGGAACAGACTGCTTTTTGAAGATCATATATTTACCGGAGCTGCAAAAACGAATATAATAAGATTGCTTCCTCCTCTCTCTATTACAAAAGAGGATGCAGATCTTTTCCTTAAGTGTTTTATTCACCAATTATCTAAATAGTATCCATGAAAAAATTCACATGCGTACAGGACATTGGTCCATTGGACATTGCCTTGGCAAAGGCAGCCGAGGTAAAGGCAAATCCTTTTTCCGACCAGATTCTGGGGAAAAATAAGACTTTGCTTATGATCTTTTTCAATTCAAGTCTCAGGACCAGACTCAGCACTCAGAAGGCAGCCCTGAACCTTGGAATGAACGTTATTGTCCTTGATATTAATCAAGGGGCATGGAAACTTGAGACTGAGAGGGGCGTGATAATGGATGGTGACAAGTCTGAGCACATTCTTGAGGCAATACCTGTAATGGCATCATATTGTGACATTATAGGTGTTCGTTCCTTCGCAAGATTGGAGGATAAGGCGTTTGACTACAATGAGACTATCCTGAACCAGTTTATTGAATATTCAGGAAAACCTGTATTCAGTATGGAGGCGGCAACTCGCCATCCATTACAGAGTTTTGCCGATCTCATAACAATTGAGGAGTACAAAAAGGTTGAACGTCCTAAAGTTGTCCTTACTTGGGCCCCGCATCCAAAGGCACTTCCTCAGGCTGTCCCGAACTCTTTTGCAGAGTGGATGAGAGAGACTGATTATGAGTTTGTAATAACCCATCCGGAAGGATATGAACTCTCGGAAGAATTTACAAAAGGTGTAAGAATAGAGTATGATATAGAGGCTGCATATAAGGATGCAGACTTTATATATGCCAAGAATTGGTCAAAGTTCAATGATCCGGATTATGGTAAAGTTGTGAACATCGACAGAAGTTGGATGGTTGATGAAAAGAAGATGCAACTCACTCGGAATGCCAAATTTATGCACTGTTTGCCTGTAAGGAGAAACATGATTGTCTCTGATGACGTGATAGAGTCGAAGGATTCTATTGTGATACCGGAAGCTGCAAATAGGGTAGTCTCTGCACAGGTTGTTATAAGAGAAATGTTGAAATCCCTTTAATAAATATCAGTATATGAAACAATTGACGATTATTAAAATTGGAGGAAATATTGTTGATCAACCTTCAGCGCTCGAAGAGTTTCTGAAAAAATTCAGCAAAGAGAGTGGCCCAAAGGTGCTTATTCACGGAGGTGGAGTGATGGCAACAGAGCTTTCTGCCAAAATGGGACTGCAGGTAAATATGCAAAACGGCAGAAGAGTAACAGACCTGGATACACTAAAATTAGTAACAATGGTGTATGCCGGATGGATAAATAAAAGTATAGTTGGATTGCTTCAGAAGTTCGGAACCAATGCAATAGGTCTTTCCGGAGCAGACGGAGATGTAGTGCCTGCAACCAGAAGATCTCCTTATCCGGTTGATTTCGGATATGTCGGAGATGTTAATCCTGTTGATATTAATGTCGCACTTCTGGAAAGCCTCTTAGGTAGGGGAATCACTCCTGTTTTCTGTGCTATTACTCATGACCGTAATGGTTCTCTGCTCAATACAAATGCTGACACTATGGCTTCGAGCCTGGCAATAGCCCTTTCAAGGGACTATTCGACAAAACTTATCTACTGCTTTGAAAAGGAGGGTGTCCTCTCTAACCCTGATGATGAGGACTCGGTTATTCCGTTAATTACAAAAAGCAGTTATGAGCTTTTAAAGGAGACAAAAGCTGTCTCCGGAGGTATGCTTCCTAAACTTGACAATGCCTTTGCTGCTATTGAGAGCGGAGTGGCAGAGGTGTGTATAAAGCATGCGCTGAATTTAGGAAACAGTAAAGGAACAGTATTAAAACCATAAAATTTAATATAATGGATAACAGATATTTAAATGGAGCGGTGGAACTTTTGCGAAAAATCGTTTCAATCCCGTCAATTTCCGGTGAGGAGTCAGCGGTATCTGATTATATCTATAAATATCTGGAATCTAATGGGCTATGCCCGGAAAGGATAGCAAATAATATTGTTGTCTATTCAAAAAGATATAATCCATCAAGAAGGACCCTGATGCTTAATTCCCATATGGATACGGTAAAACCGGTAAGCGCTTACTCGTTCGATCCATATGCCACGGGAACGGATGATGAAAGGATATTCGGTGTCGGAAGCAACGATGCAGGGGCTTCTGTAGTATCACTGATACATACTTTTCTCTACTTTGAGGAACAGGAGAAAGACTTGTTGCCTTTCAACCTTATGTTGTTAATCTCTGCAGAAGAGGAGACATCAGGGAAAAATGGAATTATTCTAGCCTTGAAAAATATAAAGAGGCCTGATTGCGCAATCGTAGGCGAGCCTACATGTATGAAAACGGCAGTTGGAGAGAGAGGTCTCCTTGTAGTGGATGCAGTTGCACATGGTGTATGTGGTCATGCAGCAAGGAATGAAGGCGTTAATGCAATAATGATTGCTTTTGACGATATTGCATGGCTGAGGAATTATTCATTCCCACAGGTCTCTGAGAGGATGGGTGCGGTTAAGTGCTCGGTAACACAGATTGAGGCAGGTACACAACACAACGTTGTGCCTGACGCATGTAAGTTTGTAATTGATATAAGACCTACAGATCGTTATACTAATCCTGAGATTATGGAGATTTTGAAGGCAAACATGAAGAGTGAGCTGAAGGCCCGTTCTCTTACAAACCGCTCTTCTATTACACCGGAAGGTCATCCACTTGTCGAAGCAGCCTTGAGTTGCGGCGTTGAGACCTATATCTCACCTACAACATCGGACTGGATGAGAATGGACTTTCCTGCTGTGAAGATGGGTCCGGGCGACTCTTCACGCTCACACAGGGCGGATGAGTTTGTATATGTTGACGAAGTGAGGGGTGGTGTAGAAGGTTATGTTAATTTTGTATCAAAAATGAAAATGTAAGGTTATGGCGAAGTTGTGGGATAAAGGTGTGACAGCGGACAGTCTTGTGGAGAAATTCACGGTCGGGAACGACAGGCTGCTTGATGAAAGAATGGCTGAATGCGATGTCAGGGGCTCAATTGCCCATATAACAATGCTTGAAAGTATAGGACTTCTTACAACTGAGGAGTTGCAGATGCTGACAGAAGAACTTGAAAATCTTCTGATTATCATTAAGGAGGGGAGGTTCAAAATAGAACAGGATGTGGAGGATATCCATTCTCAGGTTGAGTTGTACCTGACAAACAAACTTGGGGATGTCGGGAAGAAGATTCATTCGGGCCGTTCGAGAAATGATCAGGTTCTTGTTGATATTAAGCTCTATCTCAAACAAGAGATACTAGAATTCAAAGATGAGGTTGGAGACCTTTTCAAACTCCTGCAGTCACTAAGTGACAAATATAAAGATGTCCTGATGCCTGGATACACTCATTATCAGGTGGCTATGCCGTCATCTTTCGGGCTATGGTTTGGTGCTTATGCCGAGACTCTCATAGATGATATTCACTCTTTTGTAGCCGCTTGGGAGGTTGTAAACCAGAACCCACTCGGATCTGCGGCAGGATACGGCAGCTCATTCCCGCTTGACAGGGAGATGACCACAAAGCTGCTGGGGTTTGGGACACTTAACTATAACTCTGTCTCGGCACAACTCAGCAGGGGAAAGTCAGAGAGGGCTGTGGCCAATGCACTCTCATCTCTTGCTTCAACTCTTAATAAGCTAGCGTCCGATTGCACTATTTTCATGAACAGCAACTACGGATTTATCTCATTTCCTGATGAACTGACCACCGGTTCAAGCATAATGCCTCACAAGAAAAACCCTGATGTCTGGGAGCTTATCAGGGCAAATTGCAATAGGATTCAGAGTGTGCCGAATGAGATTTCGCTTCTCACAACCAATCTTCCTCACGGTTATCACCGAGACTTTCAGTTGTTGAAGGATATTCTTTATCCAGCACTCGATAAAATGCATATGTGCATCAAGATGTCAATGCTGATGCTCTCTTCTGTAAAGGTGAACAGAGAGGTGATTAATGATCCAAAGTATGATTATCTTTTTACAGTCGAGGAGGTAAACAGGCTTGTCCTGGAAGGTGTCCCTTTCAGAGAGGCATACAAGAGAGTGGGGCATGAGGTTAACGAAGGAAAGTTCATTCCTGACAAAAAAGTTGCCCATACTCACAAGGGGAGCATAGGCAACTTATGTACAGCTGAGATTCGTTCAAAAATGGAGAGTGCCCTCTCCAAAATTAAGTAGCTTTATTTAATTAAAATAGGAGTAGTTACCGAACAGCAGATAGGCAACAAGCAGGGTTACCGCAATATTGAATGTCTGTGCTGTAAGGAATGTGTAGATATTTCCCTTATTCTCCTTGGTGAAGAGTTTCCTGAAATCCGTCTCAAGACCTATCGATACAAATGCTAGCGAAAATAGTGTCTCTCTGAGTCCTTTGGCAATTTTGCCAAGCTCTTTAGCATTGTTTGGCTCCAGGAAAAGGCTGAAAACAAGAGATGCAAGCAAAAATCCGATTACGAATTTTGGAAATCTTTCCCACAGCACGGAAGCTGACGGTTTGATATCTTTATTAGTCCCCTTGAATGACCAGTAGATTGAAATGGCAAATGCAGCAAGACCCAGAAGCACGTTTTGAGAAGATTTGATAATTACACTGTACTTCTCTGCAACATCTCCCAGGAATTTGCCGGATGCAACAACGGCTCCGGTTGTATCAATCGTTCCTCCGAGCCAGGCACCTGCCACTTCCGGGGTCAGCCCTATAAGTTTTGCAAGATATGGCATCAGGTACATCATCGGTATTGCTATAACTAACACAATTGAAACTACAAATGAGAGCTTCTTGCTGTCACCCTTTATTGCACCGCAGGTTGCTATAGCAGCGGAGACTCCGCATATTGAGACAGCACTGGAAAGCATTACGGCCATCTCTTTATCCACACCGAATTTCTTTGCAATCCAGAATGAGAAGTACCAGACAGAGATAACAACCACTACTGCCTGTACCATACCAAGTGCACCTGCTTTCATTATTTCTGAGAATATGATGCTTGTACCGAGGAGAACCAATCCTGCCTTTATATAATATTCGCTTCTGACTGCAGGTTCAAGCCATTTTGGCAACCCTACAGTGTTTCTTATGAGTAAGCCTATTAGAACAGAGAAGAATACTGCCTCAAATCCTGTGGTCTTGATAAAAGAGAGACCACTCAGATATTGGGCAAAGAGTGCAATTAGGAATACCACTGTATAGGAGAGGGCGAACATTGTCCTGATGTTGTTGCCCAGGAGCATAAGCCCGAGTGCAGCTAGTACACCTATTGCTGCGAAGATGACATAAATATTTGTCATGAATGTTGGGAAGGCTATAACTGCGGCTACCAGCACAGCGCCGATGATTGTGGCTATCCAGTCTTCATTGCGGAATTGTGTGAGAAATTTATTCATATGAATTGGTTTCGTTAAAGTATATAATACAAAGATAATTTTTTTAGAATAATAGTAAAACATTTTACTAATGTGTGGCACTGATTTTTCTAATTGCTTGATATATAGACTATATAAAATCATGCGCTTCTCTAATTGTTTTTCTTGTTAACTTAAAGGCCAATCAAACAGACAATTAGAAAAATCAGTGCCACACATACTAATCATTTGAATAATCCCTGAGGCTCGGGGAGGGGTTCCGTCTGGGCTGTTGCTAGCCTAAGCATTTCTAATCAAAATGCTGACTCGCCTTCGGCTCAGACAGACGCATTTTGCTAAGAAATGCTGTCGTTGCAACTAATCGCCCTTCCGTCAACCCTCCTTTCGCCTCAGGGCTTAATTCTCAAAAGAAATTAATTATCTACAATTCAAAATACCCGAACACTTCGGTGCTGTCCTGACCTTTGGTGACTACGTAGGCTCGTTGAGAGATTTCATCTATAGCCAGTCTGGTGATATCTTTATTTAGATTGTAAGATTTTACGGGTTTTCCGTCCCAATCGAAAACATAAACATATTTGCCAGAGATTTGACCATCTGTCATCTCTTTTATCTGCTTTCCGGAGAAAATAGCATATATATATTTGTCAGTAGTTTTTAAATCCCATAACCCGATTAGACATTCCGGTTGCCCTGTAACTTGTTTGTTTTTCAATATGTTAATTTTCGGAGCATAGAATCTCTGTTCTTCTTCAAGTGTGATTATGTCATCTTTAATAGAAAAAATTTCTAAAATTGAACCTAATGAGTTGGTAGATGCGAACTTTGTTCCATCTGGTTTGACACTTGTGTCTTCCCTGCCACGATACATGTAAATAGCAGAAATAGTGTCGGTTATCTCTTTCAATAAAGGATATTTATTGTATGAACTAATAAGTTTTCCATCTGCTTTATGAATGGAAAACCGGGCCCCTTTTGTCGGGTATGAGAGAAATTTTCCAGTGGTCAACGGAAGAGCGTTTATGAAGAAATTATATCCTTCAAGTTTGACAATTCTTTCAGGAATACTTCCATCGAGTAAATCCTTGTGTGTATAATTGTATACAGATTTGCTTTCAGGATCAAGAATGTATACACTGTCCTTTGATATATCTATTTCGAGGTATGGTGATAAATATTCTCCGGGGCCTCTTCCAATAGGTGCGACACTATTAATCAGTCTTCCGTTATTCTTATCGAAAATACTTACTGCATTAGTCCCGTCAAATGCTCTGGCAAGTATATTATCTCCAATAATTTCAAGGTCAAAGATGATATTCTGTAGCTTGTCAATCTCGATTTCAACGATATTTACTGATTTCTGTTCCTTGAAAACAGGAGGGTAAAATGAGAGGGGATCTCTATTTGACTGACAAGACAATGCGGTAAATATTAGGACAATGAATATTAAAGCGTATTCAGACTTGCTTCTATATATCTTTTCATATTAACAAAGCTGTTTTAAAGTTTATTTTTTCGACACTTTTATAAGTGTCTATTTAACAAATATATATATTATTTGGGCTTGCCAGACAGAAATATAGAATTTTTATTTCCTTAACTTTACTCATCGTTTGGCCGTTTTATAATACAATAGCTATTCCATCATGGACAAAAATGTTTTTATTGAGAATTTCAGAAAGGCTTTCGGGGATTACGAGTTGCCGGTTGCTTTCTGGTATTCCGAGAAGCCACTGGTTGATTCGGAAAAGACAAGAGGGTGTTTCATCAAGGATCTTAAGCCTGCGAGGTTGGGGGGGAGTGTGAGCCTGAATGCCGAGATGATTTCTTGCGGAGGGGGTAAGACCTATACCGGATTTATTACCCCGCCGCATCATATACCTGCATTTGTATCCAATAAAGAGAGGTACAAGGAGTCGCCTGAGATGGTCGCAGATTTCATCCTTAATTTGGACATGCTTGATAAGTCTGGACTTTACATAAATTTTTCCTCAATAAGCAATATCGGGAATTTTGATAACATTGAGGGGCTCTTGTTCTTTGCCACTCCCGATGTTCTGAGCGGATTGGTATCGTGGGCTCTTTATGACACAAATGCTCCCGATGCCGTATCTGTTCCTTTCGGTTCTGGTTGTTCTTCGTTGGTTGCTCAGGTTGTTGTGGAGAACAGAAGAGCCGGAGGCCGCGTTTTCTTGGGGCTTTTTGATCCGTCGGTCAGACCACATGTTGAGCCCGACATTCTAAGCCTGGCTATACCCATGTCAAGATTCAGAACCATGTATTATACCTTTGAGAGATCATGCCTGACTGAATCTCACGCATGGGAAAAGGTTAGAACCAGAATAGAAGAAAATTCTAAAAATTTAATGTAAATTTCTTAAAGAAAAATATTCCATAGGAAAATAAATATTATCTTTGCACTCTCAAATGTTGCAAGGATGAAAACTTATATTAAAAAATATATCTCATACATTATCGGGACGATTGTCGGTGCACTTGCCGGATACCTCTACTGGAGATTTGTAGGATGCAATTCCGGAACCTGTCCCATAACCTCTTCACCATTGAATAGTACTCTGTATGGTGCCCTTATGGGGGCCCTTGCCGGAGGTCTGTTTAAAAGCGAACGAACAAAATCAACAAAATAAAAAACAAAAAAATATGCCAGGATTCTTCAGTAATTTATTTAAAATGAGAGACGATGCGGATTATGCTGCTCTTGTCAAAAATGGTGCAGTCATAGTCGATGTAAGAACAACTACAGAATACAACCTTTACGGACATATCAAGGGGTCAGTCAATATTCCGCTTGACGAACTTGCAGGAAAAATTTCCAGACTAGACAAAAGCAAGCCGGTTATCACTGTATGTCAGAGCGGGGCCAGAAGCAAAAGTGCATCGTCATATCTAAGCAAGCTTGGATATGAGGTCTATAACGGTGGTAGTTGGAACACCTTTAGTGTATAGCTCACTCTAAACGGCACATATTTAGATATCAAAGGGTCAGTCTCTCTCCGGCACACTCCTTGACAGCTTTCTTCCACGTTTCAGTGTATCCGGGGAACTCCGGCTGAGGTGGAATTGTCTTGGAGTGGCCGTTGTTCATGAATGAACCATCCGGATTCTGCTTTTTGGTATTTCCATCAATGTATTTCACCATTAGATATTTATCAAGATTTTTCCACTGATAAAACAGGGAGTCAGCCTTTGATACGGAAAAAGCTGTTGTGATTCCTGATATCTTCCTGGCGCTCTTTGATCCGGGTTTTAAGGTGCCGTCAGAGAGCATCTGAAGAAGCTTCTTGTCAAGCGCTGCAACATCTTTAATGCAGTTATCCTCGTGTTTTGCAATGACCTGTTGCACATCTTTTCCAATATGATTGTAACGAAGATATGCAAACTGTGCTATACGGTTGACAATCCAGAACATCGACTCGTCGGAGTACTCTATCATTGAGCCGTTGCCTAATGCGTAATGAGATGAGATTGCCTTTGAAGAAGTATAGACAGGGGTGAGTGGTGATGTGGCTGCGTCATCAACTGCAAACCAGAATATACCTCCGATCTCGTTAGGAACATATGACCGGCATTGGCCAATGAACCAGAAACCTGTCTGCTGTGTGGCTATTGCTCTTTCGTTCAGATAACTTTTACCATCAACCTCCCAATCCATGGGCCTCCATCTGTAAGGAAGAGCATTCCCTCCTGCACCTATGTCCTGAGTCATGTCCATCGGTGTCCCTTCGTAGTGATCGCGCATCATTGCTGCAACATCGCTGACATTAAGCTTCCCCTTTGCTTTAACATAGAGAGGCATTCTGTTACCCGGATTCTTGCCCAGAGCATAATCGAGATAATTATCCATGTTTTCAGCTCCGAATCTGTTGAAAAAGCTCCATACACGGGCATCGCAGCCTCTTATCGTACCCGGGTCGGCCGGGCCGTATGTGTCTGCAAAACTGAATTGTTTATCAGGTCCATTATATAATCCTTGTTCACGGGCGTGTGTTATAACATCGGTTGAGTAGAGGCAGTTTTTCGGGTCATTTAGGGGAAATGTAGTTATTCTTGCCTGATTTGCATGGCCGGAAATATATCCGTCAGGTATTCGCACTGCAACCCAAACTGCACCTTTGTTTACGTTTACACCATTTACCTTCTTAGGCGCTTTGCCAATGATTTCAAGAATCCATGCTTCATTTGGGTCCGCTATCGAAATGGATTCTCCGCTGGAGGCGTAGCCATATTGTTCGCATAACTCTGTGAAGACTGTTATTGCCTCCCGGGCTGTTCTAGCTCTTTGAAGCACTATATACATGAGAGATCCGTAATCAACAACACCTTCCGGATCATATTGACTTTTCAGGCCGCCCCAGGTTGTCTCGCCAATCACTACCTGGTGTTCATTCATGTTTCCTATCACCTCGTATGTCTCTCTCACTTGCGGTATTTCACCCATATATCTCTCCTTACCCCACTCATAAATTTTCAGCATGCTTCCTGCCGGGTACTTTTTTGCAGGATAGTGTACCAGCACACCGTATCTTGTATGTGAGTCAGCGGAGTAACTTACCATTACGGAGCCGTCAGCCGAGGCACCTTTGGTAACGACGAGATTTGTGCATGCTTCACCTTTTATAAAAGGGAGGAAAATGAGAATAAAACTTAATAATAATGTCTGTTTTGCCATTGTTTTCAATTTTGGGCCAAGATAGGAAAAAATAGACCAAAAAATATTTGGAGATTTAAAAAAAGTGCATACCTTTGCAGCCCGTTTGAGAAAAAACGGACAGTTCTTTGAAGTTTTGAGAGAGATAAAGAGGTAAAGAAAAAAAGAGATAGAATTAATTGAGTATATGGCGACATATACGAAAGATTCATCTCGAGCGAGGAAAAAAAATAAGATTGGGTCTGTTTAATTGAAAGATTAAGGGACTACAATTTCAAACTTATAAGAAGTTACTTAAGGGCGAACGGAGGATGCCTAGGCTTCTATGGGCGAAGAAGGACGCGGTAAGCTGCGAAAAACTGCGGGGATTTGCAAACGAGAGTTGATCCGCAGGTGTCCGAATGGGGAAACCCGTCAGGTTGAAGGCCTGACACATGTTTACATGAGCCAACGCAGGGAACTGAAACATCTTAGTACCTGCAGGAAAAGAAAGAAAAATCGATTCTCTGAGTAGTGGCGAGCGAAAGGGGAACAGCCCAAACCGGGTTTGTTGCGGCAAATTCGGGGTTGTAGGACTGCGACACTTTATCTTAGTAAGAAGTGGAACAAATTGGAAAATTTGGTCGAAGAGGGTGATAATCCCGTACACGTAAAGACTAAGATAGACAGCAGTATCCTGAGTAAGGCGGGACACGAGGAATCCTGTCTGAATTTGCGGGGACCATCCCGTAAGGCTAAATACCAATAGAAGACCGATAGTGAACCAGTACTGTGAAGGAAAGGTGAAAAGTACCCCGAACAGGGGGGTGAAAAAGAACCTGAAACCGTTCGCTTACAAGCGGTCGGAGTCCCTTAGGGGATGACGGCGTGCCTTTTGCATAATGAGCCTACGAGTTGCATCTCACTAGCGAGGTTAAGTACTTAAGGTACGGAGCCGAAGCGAAAGCGAGTCTGAACAGGGCGCTTAGTTAGTGGGAGCAGACGCGAAACCTTGTGATCTACCCTTGACCAGGTTGAAGGAGCCGTAACAGGCTGTGGAGGACCGAACCAGTTTCCGTTGAAAAGGATTTGGATGAGTTGAGGGTAGGGGTGAAAGGCTAATCAAACTGGGAGATAGCTCGTACTCCCCGAAATGTCTTTTGGGACAGCCTCGAGTAATAGCTTATCGGAGGTAGAGCTACTGATAGGATGCGAGGGCTTCATCGCCTATCAATTCCTGACAAACTCCGAATGCCGGTAAGTGTTTCTCGGGAGTGAGTCGTTGGGTGCTAATGTCCGGCGGCGAGAGGGAAAGAGCCCAGACCAACAGCTAAGGCCCTAAAACGTGTGTTAAGTTGATAGAACGATGTCTGGTTGCAGCGACAGCTAGGATGTTAGCTTGGAAGCAGCTATTCATTTAAAGAGTGCGTAACAGCTCACTAGTCGAGCGACCGGGCGTGGATAATAATCGGGCATCAAGCACACTGCCGAAGCTATGGACTGTATTTATATAGTGGTAGGGGAGCATTCCATTCTGCGCAGAAGGTAAACCGTGAGGTTTGCTGGAGTGTATGGAAAAGAAGATGTAGGCATAAGTAACGATAATGCAGGCGAGAAACCTGCACACCGAAAACCCAAGGTTTCCTGATCAACGTTAATCGGATCAGGGTCAGTCGGGGCCTAAGGGGAAGCCGAAAGGCGGACCTGATGGACAAATGGTTAATATTCCATTACCTGTATATCGAGTTAAGGAGGGACGGAGTAGTGACACACACGCCAGCTGACGGAATAGCTGGTTGAAGGCCGTAGGTAGACGACCGGGTTAACAGCCTGGTAGTGCTGATGGCTTACAGTACACAGATTCTTCGGATGAAGTGATAGTTGTGGTAAACAGACTTCCAAGAAAATCTCCGGCGCGTTAATTGATATACAGCCCGTACCGTAAACCGACACAGGTGGGTGAGGAGAGAATCCTAAGGTGCTCGAGTGAATCATGGCTAAGGAACTCGGCAAATTAACCCCGTAACTTCGGGAGAAGGGGACCCTAGAGATAGGGCGCAGAGAAATGGCCCAGGCGACTGTTTAACAAAAACACAGGGCTTTGCTAAATCGAAAGATGAAGAATAAGGCCTGACACCTGCCCGGTGCTGGAAGGTTAAGAGGGGATGTTAGCGCAAGCGAAGCATTGAATCGAAGCCCCAGTAAACGGCGGCCGTAACTATAACGGTCCTAAGGTAGCGAAATTCCTTGTCGGGTAAGTTCCGACCTGCACGAATGGTGTAACGATCTGGGTACTGTCTCAGCCATGAGCTCGGTGAAATTGTAGTAACGGTGAAGATGCCGTTTACCCGCAACGGGACGGAAAGACCCCGTGAACCTTTACTGCAACTTAGCGCTGATTTTGGGTAATTGATGTGTAGGATAGGTGGGAGACTGTGAAGCAGGTACGCCAGTATTTGTGGAGTCAATGTTGAAATACCACCCTTTGATTATTTGGAATCTAACTTCGAGAGAAAGACACCGCTTGGTGGGTAGTTTGACTGGGGTGGTCGCCTCCAAAAGAGTAACGGAGGCTTCCCAAGGTGCACTCCGCACGAATGGTAACCGTGCAAAGAGTATATTGGTACAAGTGCGCTTGACTGTGAGACATACAAGTCGACCAGGTACGAAAGTAGGGCAAAGTGATCCGGTGGTTCCGCATGGGTGGGCCATCGCTCAAAGGATAAAAGGTACTCCGGGGATAACAGGCTGATCGCTCCCAAGAGCTCAAATCGACGGAGCGGTTTGGCACCTCGATGTCGGCTCGTCACATCCTGGGGCTGGAGCAGGTCCCAAGGGTTCGGCTGTTCGCCGATTAAAGTGGCACGCGAGCTGGGTTCAGAACGTCGTGAGACAGTTCGGTCCCTATCTGTTGTGGGCGTAGGAAGTTTGAGGGGGTCTGACCTTAGTACGAGAGGACCGGGTTGGACGCACCGCTAGTTTACCGGTTGTGGCGCCAGCTGCACCGCCGGGTAGCTATGTGCGGTTTAGATAAGCGCTGAAAGCATCTAAGCGCGAAGCTAGCCCCAAGATGAGACTTCCCTTGAGGGTCGTGGGAGACTACCACGTTGATAGGCTGTAGGTGTAAAGGCAGTAATGTCAAAGCCGAGCAGTACTAATAGCCCGATAGGCTTCTTATAAGAAAGCAGGGACTGCAGCCATGCAGTCCCCAGCGGAAAGCATACGCGTACTTCTTGTCTCTCTCTTTACATAAAATACCGCGAAAGCGAGCAAAATAATGGAGTCTTACAGCAATGTTAGACAACAAGCAAGCTTAAGGTGGCTATAGCGACGGGGATCCACCTCTTCCCATTCCGAACAGAGAAGTTAAGCCCGTTTGCGCCGATGGTACTGCTATACCAAGTGGGAGAGTAGGTAGCCGCCATCTTTTAAAGGTCCGATGAGAAATCATCGGACCTTTTTTGTTATATGGCTGCCTGAAAAAATCAAAAATCTGTTTTTTTTGAAGAAAATTATATTTAGAAAAACTTATCAAATGAAAAATTTTCTAATGAAAATCTTATAATTTATTATCGCTTTTTGCTTTCTGTTTTCATTATATAACTTATAAATCGAAATAATATAATTTAAAAACTTTAAATAATGATAATAAATCATAACTATAATATTTCAAATCATAACACGACTTATATTTTTCTTACTAACTTTGCACCCTGAAGTTCTTTATTTTTATACCATTTATTAAAAAGGTATTCTACAGGTTTGCAGATGTATTAAAAAAATATAAACATGGATTTTTCATTAACAAAAGAGCAAGTCCTGTTTTTGCAGATGATAAGGGAATTTGCCGAGAAAGAGGTAAAACCTATAGCTGCAGAAGTAGATGAAAATGAACGTTTCCCTGAGGAGACGGTTAAGAAAATGGCAAAGTTGGGTATTATGGGTATTCCCTTTCCTTTAGAGTATGGAGGAGCCGGGGGAGATAATATCCTATATTCAATGGCAGTAGAGGAACTTTCAAGAGTGTGCGGAACTACCGGAGTAATAGTATCAGCCCATACGTCTCTGTGCGCTGCACCTATTTATGAATTCGGTACAGAAGAGCAAAAGACCAAATACCTTCCAAAATTATGTTCCGGAGAGTGGATCGGAGCTTTCGGTCTGACAGAACCAAACGCAGGTACTGATGCCTCTGCTCAGCAGACAACAGCAATCCTTGACGGGGATCATTATATCCTGAATGGAAGCAAGATCTTTATAACAAATGCCGGCTATGCGCATGTCTATATAATAATGGCCATGACTGACAGATCTCAGGGAACAAGAGGTATCTCGGCCTTTATAGTCGAGAGCGGTACTCCGGGATTTTCAATAGGAAAAAAGGAGAAAAAACTTGGTATCAGAGGTTCTGCCACTAGTGAACTCATATTTGAAAATTGCAGGATTCCTAAAGAAAATCTTATGGGAAAGCTTGGAGGCGGATTTGGGATAGCCATGAAGACTCTTGACGGAGGGCGTATTGGCATTGCTTCTCAGGCATTGGGAATAGCTCAGGGTGCTATGGATGAGACAGTAAAATATGTAAAGGAAAGGAAGCAGTTCGGAAGGCAATTGGGACAGTTTCAGAACACCCAATTTCAACTTGCAGATCTCGACACAAAAATAGAAGCATCACGTTGGCTTGTCAGATATGCTGCTTTCAAAAAGGATCAAAAGCAGAACTATTCTGCTGATGCTGCAAGGGCAAAGCTTTTTGCAGCTGAGACAGCAATGGAGATGACAGTAAAGGCTGTGCAGTTCCATGGTGGATACGGCTACACAAGAGAGTATCCGGTAGAGAGAATGATGAGAGATGCAAAGATTACAGAGATCTACGAAGGCACCTCAGAGGTACAGAGAATGGTGATTGCGGCAGCTTTGTTAAAATAAAGGAGGAGATATGAATATAGTAGTTTGTATTAAGCAAGTTCCCGACACAACTGAGATCAGGCTGAATCCTGAGACAGGGACTATGATCAGAGACGGTGTGCCAAGTATAATGAATCCGGATGACAAAAGTGGTCTGGAGGTGGCACTTGAGCTTAAGGATAAATATGATGCCCATATTACCGTTATAACAATGGGACCGGCTCATGCTGACGATATTTTGAGAGAAGCATTTGCAATGGGGGCAGACAGAGCAATATTGTTGACCGACAGAAAATTTGCCGGTGCCGATACACTTGCAACGTCACGTGCCCTTGCAGGAGCTCTTAAAAAGTTGAAATACGACCTCATAATAACAGGAAGACAGGCTATCGACGGAGACACAGCTCAGGTTGGACCTCAGATTGCGGAACACCTGGATCTTCCTCAGGTTACCTACGTAGAGGATCTTAAATACTCAAATCCGTCAACTTTTACTATTAAGAAATCGACAGAAGACGGTTACCAGATTGTAGAGGTGGATGCCCCGTGTCTTATCACCGTTCTCTCTTCTGCCAATAACCCGCGTTATATGTCAGTAGGAGGGATAATGGATGCATATAAGAAAGATGTTGAAGTATGGGGTTATACTGATATCTGTATTGAAGAGGAAAATCTAGGACTTAAAGGCTCACCTACAAGAGTATACAAATCTTTCACAAAGGGGGCAAAAAGCTCCGGGCAGGTTTACGAAGTTGAACCTACAAAGGCTGTGGAGATTATTGTTGAGAAATTAAAGGAGAAATTCATCATTTAAAGGAGGTAAGAGATGGACAAATCACAATATAAAGATATTTATGTCTTCGTAGAACAGCGGGAAGGGGTTATTCAGAATGTCGCATTCGAGCTCCTCACAAAAGCTGCTGAACTTGCATCAGTTTTGAACGAGAAGGTGTATGCCTTGCTGCTTGGTCACGGGGTCACCTCTCAGGCAAATGAGCTTATTGCTTATGGTGCTGATACCGTAATTTGTGTGGATTCTCCGGAACTCGAGGTATATTGCACTGAACCCTATGCTCAGGCAATAGA
The DNA here is from genome assembly GCA_000473305.1 of Bacteroidales bacterium CF. Lineage (GTDB taxonomy): Bacteria > Bacteroidota > Bacteroidia > Bacteroidales > UBA932 > Bact-08. Next base: position 545,440 of record CP006772.1, read on the forward strand.
CCATATTATTAAAGAGAAAAGACCTGCAATTGTCCTCATTGGAGCGACAACTATAGGAAGAGATCTCGGTCCGCGCCTTTCGGCTCGTATAGGTACCGGTCTGACAGCTGACTGTACAGCTCTCGAAATCTCTGAAGAGAGGAATCTTCTGATGACCAGACCCGCTTTTGGTGGCAATTTAATGGCAACAATCGTATGCAAGGAACACAGGCCTCAAATGTCTACAGTAAGGCCCGGAGTGATGCTTAAAGGTGAAAGGAACGATATGCGCAAGGGAGATATTGAGCATGTCACAGTAAATTTTGACAAGTCAAAGTTCCGGGTTAAGGTTCTCCAAAGTGTAAAGGAGGAGAAAAATCTTATAGATATTACTGAGGCTAAGGTTTTGGTTTCAGGTGGAAGAGGTGTGGGAGATGCAGAGGGTTTCAGAAAGCTGGAAAAGCTAGCAGAGACCATAGGTGCCGAAGTATCTTCATCAAGAGCAATGGTTGATGCCGGAATTATTTCGCATGACAGACAGGTAGGGCAGACAGGCAAGACCGTTCGTCCGGATCTATATTTTGCAATTGGTATTTCAGGGGCTATCCAACATTTGGCAGGAATGGAGGAGTCAGATTATATAATTGCAATCAACAAAGACAAGGATGCGCCTATATTCCAATGTGCGGATCTGGGTATTGTGGGTAACGCAAATCAGATAATACCATTGTTGACAGAGAAGCTCTCTTCCAAGTAGCGTTTAGATTAGTGTCGGGCTCTAAAAATAACCCGAAAATTATTAGGCAGAGGCAAAGGGAGTTGCGCCCCGGGTAAGCAAATTCTTGAAAAATATTTTGAAATATTTTTGGATTGGAAGAGATAATGTTTACCTTTGCACTCCCCAAACGAACGGGCCCTAGGGCAACGGGAATAAAGGGGAACGATCTTTGAAAGAATTGGAAGACAAGTACAACAATAAAGTACAATAAAGAGTAGAGCGTTGATTCAATTTTGAGGAATGAATCGGAGTAGGGACAAGCTAAAAGTTTAAAAAATTTTTACAATGAAGAGTTTGATCCTGGCTCAGGATGAACGCTAGCGGCAGGCTTAACACATGCAAGTCGAGGGGCAGCGAGGGTAGCAATACCTGTCGGCGACCGGCGCAAGGGTGCGTAACGCGTGAGCAACATGCCCGTATCAGGGGGATAATCCAGGGAAACTTGGTCTAATACCGCATAATAATCATTTGGGGCATCTTGGATGATTTAAAATTTCGATGGATACGGATTGGCTCGCGTGACATTAGCTGGATGGTAGGGTAACGGCCTACCATGGCTACGATGTCTAGGGGTTCTGAGAGGAAGGTCCCCCACACTGGAACTGAGACACGGTCCAGACTCCTACGGGAGGCAGCAGTGAGGAATATTGGACAATGGATGGAAATCTGATCCAGCCATGCCGCGTGCAGGAAGACGGCCCTATGGGTTGTAAACTGCTTTTGTATGGGAGCAATAAGGGCTACGAGTAGCCTGATGAGAGTACCATACGAATAAGGACCGGCTAACTCCGTGCCAGCAGCCGCGGTAATACGGAGGGTCCGAGCGTTATCCGGATTTATTGGGTTTAAAGGGTGCGTAGGCGGTTTTATAAGTCAGCGGTGAAATTTTCCGGCTCAACCGGGATACTGCCGTTGATACTGTAAGGCTAGGATATGGTTGCTGTGGGTGGAATGTGTGGTGTAGCGGTGAAATGCTTAGAGATCACACAGAATATCGATTGCGAAGGCAGCTCACAAAGCCATTATTGACGCTGAGGCACGAAAGTGTGGGGATCAAACAGGATTAGATACCCTGGTAGTCCACACTGTAAACGATGATAACTCGCTGTCGGCGATATAAAGTCGGTGGCCAAGCGAAAGCGATAAGTTATCCACCTGGGGAGTACGACCGCAAGGTTGAAACTCAAAGGAATTGACGGGGGCCCGCACAAGCGGAGGAACATGTGGTTTAATTCGATGATACGCGAGGAACCTTACCCGGGCTCGAACGGTGCAGGAATACTACAGAGATGTGGTAGCTAGCAATAGTCTGTATCGAGGTGCTGCATGGTTGTCGTCAGCTCGTGCCGTGAGGTGTCGGCTTAAGTGCCATAACGAGCGCAACCCTTGTCGTTAGTTGCCATCAGGTCAAGCTGGGAACTCTAACGAGACTGCCACCGTAAGGTGTGAGGAAGGGGGGGATGACGTCAAATCAGCACGGCCCTTACGTCCGGGGCGACACACGTGTTACAATGGCAGGTACAGAGGGGAGCTACCCAGCGATGGGGTGCGAATCTCGAAAGCCTGTCTCAGTTCGGATTGGAGTCTGCAACTCGACTCCATGAAGTTGGATTCGCTAGTAATCGCGCATCAGCCATGGCGCGGTGAATACGTTCCCGGGCCTTGTACACACCGCCCGTCAAGCCATGGAAGCCGGGGGTGCCTGAAGTTCGTGACCGCAAGGAGCGACCTAGGGCAAAACTGGTAACTGGGGCTAAGTCGTAACAAGGTAGCCGTACCGGAAGGTGTGGCTGGAACACCTCCTTTTTGGAGCTGTTCACTACTTTAGCTCTGCTCTTTACGTCTTCCATTTTTATATAAAGCTTAGGCATGATATATTCATATATGGATGCACGTTGGGTTCAAGTCCCTGATAAGCTGCTGTCGGCCGAAAGGTTGGCACACGTTCTTTGAAGTTTTGAGAGAGATAAAGAGGTAAAGAAAAAAAGAGATAGAATGAGTAAGAATATGGAGACATAAACTGAAGATTCATCTCGAGCGAGGAAAAAATAAGATTGGGTCTGTTTAATTGAAAGATTAAGGGACTACAATTTCAAACTTATAAGAAGTTACTTAAGGGCGAACGGAGGATGCCTAGGCTTCTATGGGCGAAGAAGGACGCGGTAAGCTGCGAAAAACTGCGGGGATTTGCAAACGAGAGTTGATCCGCAGGTGTCCGAATGGGGAAACCCGTCAGGTTGAAGGCCTGACACATGTTTACATGAGCCAACGCAGGGAACTGAAACATCTTAGTACCTGCAGGAAAAGAAAGAAAAATCGATTCTCTGAGTAGTGGCGAGCGAAAGGGGAACAGCCCAAACCGGGTTTGTTGCGGCAAATTCGGGGTTGTAGGACTGCGACACTTTATCTTAGTAAGAAGTGGAACAAATTGGAAAATTTGGTCGAAGAGGGTGATAATCCCGTACACGTAAAGACTAAGATAGACAGCAGTATCCTGAGTAAGGCGGGACACGAGGAATCCTGTCTGAATTTGCGGGGACCATCCCGTAAGGCTAAATACCAATAGAAGACCGATAGTGAACCAGTACTGTGAAGGAAAGGTGAAAAGTACCCCGAACAGGGGGGTGAAAAAGAACCTGAAACCGTTCGCTTACAAGCGGTCGGAGTCCCTTAGGGGATGACGGCGTGCCTTTTGCATAATGAGCCTACGAGTTGCATCTCACTAGCGAGGTTAAGTACTTAAGGTACGGAGCCGAAGCGAAAGCGAGTCTGAACAGGGCGCTTAGTTAGTGGGAGCAGACGCGAAACCTTGTGATCTACCCTTGACCAGGTTGAAGGAGCCGTAACAGGCTGTGGAGGACCGAACCAGTTTCCGTTGAAAAGGATTTGGATGAGTTGAGGGTAGGGGTGAAAGGCTAATCAAACTGGGAGATAGCTCGTACTCCCCGAAATGTCTTTTGGGACAGCCTCGAGTAATAGCTTATCGGAGGTAGAGCTACTGATAGGATGCGAGGGCTTCATCGCCTATCAATTCCTGACAAACTCCGAATGCCGGTAAGTGTTTCTCGGGAGTGAGTCGTTGGGTGCTAATGTCCGGCGGCGAGAGGGAAAGAGCCCAGACCAACAGCTAAGGCCCTAAAACGTGTGTTAAGTTGATAGAACGATGTCTGGTTGCAGCGACAGCTAGGATGTTAGCTTGGAAGCAGCTATTCATTTAAAGAGTGCGTAACAGCTCACTAGTCGAGCGACCGGGCGTGGATAATAATCGGGCATCAAGCACACTGCCGAAGCTATGGACTGTATTTATATAGTGGTAGGGGAGCATTCCATTCAGCGCAGAAGGTAAACCGTGAGGTTTGCTGGAGTGTATGGAAAAGAAGATGTAGGCATAAGTAACGATAATGCAGGCGAGAAACCTGCACACCGAAAACCCAAGGTTTCCTGATCAACGTTAATCGGATCAGGGTCAGTCGGGGCCTAAGGGGAAGCCGAAAGGCGGACCTGATGGACAAATGGTTAATATTCCATTACCTGTATATCGAGTTAAGGAGAGACGGAGTAGTGACACACACGCCAGCTGACGGAATAGCTGGTTGAAGGCCGTAGGTAGACGACCGGGTTAACAGCCTGGTAGTGCTGATGGCTTACAGTACACAGATTCTTCGGATGAAGTGATAGTTGTGGTAAACAGACTTCCAAGAAAATCTCCGGCGCGTTAATTGATATACAGCCCGTACCGTAAACCGACACAGGTGGGTGAGGAGAGAATCCTAAGGTGCTCGAGTGAATCATGGCTAAGGAACTCGGCAAATTAACCCCGTAACTTCGGGAGAAGGGGACCCTAGAGATAGGGCGCAGAGAAATGGCCCAGGCGACTGTTTAACAAAAACACAGGGCTTTGCTAAATCGAAAGATGAAGAATAAGGCCTGACACCTGCCCGGTGCTGGAAGGTTAAGAGGGGATGTTAGCGCAAGCGAAGCATTGAATCGAAGCCCCAGTAAACGGCGGCCGTAACTATAACGGTCCTAAGGTAGCGAAATTCCTTGTCGGGTAAGTTCCGACCCGCACGAATGGTGTAACGATCTGGGTACTGTCTCAGCCATGAGCTCGGTGAAATTGTAGTAACGGTGAAGATGCCGTTTACCCGCAACGGGACGGAAAGACCCCGTGAACCTTTACTGCAACTTAGCGCTGATTTTGGGTAATTGATGTGTAGGATAGGTGGGAGACTGCGAAGCAGGTACGCCAGTATTTGTGGAGTCAATGTTGAAATACCACCCTTTGATTATTTGGAATCTAACTTCGAGAGAAAGACACCGCTTGGTGGGTAGTTTGACTGGGGTGGTCGCCTCCAAAAGAGTAACGGAGGCTTCCCAAGGTGCACTCCGCACGAATGGTAACCGTGCAAAGAGTATATTGGTACAAGTGCGCTTGACTGTGAGACATACAAGTCGACCAGGTACGAAAGTAGGGCAAAGTGATCCGGTGGTTCCGCATGGGTGGGCCATCGCTCAAAGGATAAAAGGTACTCCGGGGATAACAGGCTGATCGCTCCCAAGAGCTCAAATCGACGGAGCGGTTTGGCACCTCGATGTCGGCTCGTCACATCCTGGGGCTGGAGCAGGTCCCAAGGGTTCGGCTGTTCGCCGATTAAAGTGGCACGCGAGCTGGGTTCAGAACGTCGTGAGACAGTTCGGTCCCTATCTGTTGTGGGCGTAGGAAGTTTGAGGGGGTCTGACCTTAGTACGAGAGGACCGGGTTGGACGCACCGCTAGTTTACCGGTTGTGGCGCCAGCTGCACCGCCGGGTAGCTATGTGCGGTTTAGATAAGCGCTGAAAGCATCTAAGCGCGAAGCTAGCCCCAAGATGAGACTTCCCTTGAGGGTCGTGGGAGACTACCACGTTGATAGGCTGTAGGTGTAAAGGCAGTAATGTCAAAGCCGAGCAGTACTAATAGCCCGATAGGCTTCTTATAAGAAAGCAGGGACTGCAGCCATGCAGTCCCCAGCGGAAAGCATACGCGTACTTCTTGTCTCTCTCTTTACATAAAATACCGCGAAAGCGAGCAAAATAATGGAGTCTTACAGCAATGTTAGACAACAAGCAAGCTTAAGGTGGCTATAGCGACGGGGATCCACCTCTTCCCATTCCGAACAGAGAAGTTAAGCCCGTTTGCGCCGATGGTACTGCTATACCAAGTGGGAGAGTAGGTAGCCGCCATCTTTTAAAGGGTCCGATGAGAAATCATCGGACCCTTTTTTTTATATGGCTACCTGCTCGCCCGCTTGGCGAGCATAAGTGGGAGAACCGACGCCAGAAGCGAGAGCAGAGGGAAGCCTTGCTTCACTATGCCGAAGCGAGCAGGAGGAAATGCGAAGCATAATAGTAGCCGCCATCTTTTAAAGGTCCGATGATTGAATAATCATCGGACCTTTTTTGTTATATGGCTGCCTGCTACTTTGTATGCGGCTGCCTAAAAGAGTCAGATTTTGATTTTGTATTTCTTCTCAAAACAAAACTCTGATAAACAGATTTTCAAGCAACTTGCAAAATAGTTATCTTTGAATACTTGTATTAGAAGAGATGCTGCGTCATCAAATAACAGCGGTGTAAATTTCGATAGAATATGGCAAGGCGTGGCATCGGATTATAGGTATGATTCTGCTACATCACGGGCTATTGCGGTTGATATAAGATATATAATGTTTCTTCTTGATAAGTTTTCTCCTTCAAGATATATTGTAACTGAAATAGAGGAGGCGAATAGATAATATAATCATAGTATTCAGGATTAATTACTAACTTCGAAGTAATTAAACACCAATAAATAAGATTATGAATACTTATGTTCTAGTTGCTATTATCGTGCTGTTCCTGTTTGCTGCAGGGATAAGGATTGTACGGCCTACTCACCGCGCTCTGATTGAGAGACTCGGTAAATATTACAAATTTGCCAATCCGGGATTTCACTGGATAATCCCGGTCATAGACAAATTATACAAGGTAAATGTGACTGAGAGGATGGTTGATGCCGAACCTCAGGAGATAATTACCAATGATAATCTTAATGCAAAGGTAGATGCCCAGGTATATTTCCGTGTAAAAGCCGACGAGGAGAGTGTTAAGGGATCTATATACAATGTAAACAATTTTCAATGGCAGATAGTAAACCTTGCCAGGACCACACTCAGAAATATTATAGGCACTCTTACCCTGAAGTCTGCTAACAGTGAAAGAGGAAAGATAAATGCAGATCTTTATAAAACATTGCATAACGAGACCAAAGAGTGGGGTATAGAGATAGTACGAACCGAACTGAAAGAGATAGAACCTCCGAAAGACGTTCAGGAGACAATGAACAAGGTTGTAAAGGCAGAAAACGAAAAAATTGCTGCTATAGATTCTGCTACAGCTGCAGAGACTGTCGCCGACGGTGTTAAACGTGCAAAAATCAAGGAGGCAGAGGGATACAAGCAATCAAAGATTCTTCACGCGGAGGGCGAGGCTGAGGCTATACGCCTTGTCAACGAAGCTGCTGACAAGTATTTCATCGGTAATGCCCAGTTGCTAAAGAGACTTGAGACGCTGGAAGGGGCACTGTCTGAAAATTCCAAAATAGTTGTTCCGACAGGAAGTGACCTGGTTAATATAATCGGCGACATGGCCGGTGTTAATGTCCTTCCATTGGAAAAAAAGAAGAAGTCTGAATAGTCTGATGGTGTGAGCGGTGCTTTTTTGTTATTTTTGTCATCTTAAATAAATAAGATTGTAATAATGAAAAAGTATTGGTTATTGTTAGCTTTGATTTTCCCGTTGTTTGCATCCGGACAGAGCAGGACGATTGCGGAGAGAGTTGATTCTGTCATGAATCTCATGACTCTGGAGGAGAAGATTGGTCAAATGAATCAATATAATGGAGATAAGAAAGCTACTGGTCCAATTTCTATAAATACAGACAAGGAGGGGCAGATAAAAAGCGGGATGGTTGGAAGCGTCCTTAACGTAAAAACTGTATTCAACACCCGTAAGATTCAGGAACTGGCCATGCAGTCACGCCTGAAAATTCCTCTTTTGTTCGGACTTGATGTTATTCACGGTTATCGTACAATTTTCCCTATTCCGCTTGCTGAAAGCTGCAGCTGGGATATGGCACTTATGGAGCTGGCTGCGAGGATTGCCGCAAAAGAGGCTTCGGCTTCAGGAACACATTGGACATTTGCCCCGATGGTTGATATAGCCAGAGATCCAAGATGGGGACGGATAATGGAGGGGGCCGGTGAAGATACTTGGTACGGATCAAAAGTCGCTGCTGCCCGTGTGAAAGGATTCCAGGGTACAGGGCTTGGAAATTCAGATGCCGTTATGGCCTGTGCTAAACATTTTGCTGCCTATGGAGCTGCTCAGGGTGGACGTGATTACAACACGGTTGACCTGAGTGAGAGAGAGTTGCACGAAGTTTACCTCCCCCCGTTCAAGGCTGCGGTAGATGCAAATGTTGCGACATTTATGAATGCCTTCAATACATTGAATGGTATTCCAGCTACAGGTAGTGCCATGTTACAACGAGTTTACCTTAAAGGTAAATGGCATTTCGGAGGGTTTGTTGTCAGTGACTGGGAGAGCATTGGAGAGATGATTCCTCACGGATATGCTGCTGACAAAAAAGAAGCTGCATTACTTGCCATTAAGGCAGGCTGCGATATGGATATGCAAAGCCGCAGTTATATAGATAATCTTGCACAACTTGTAAGAGAGGGAAAAGTCGAAGAAAATCTTATTAATGATGCAGTCCGTAGAATTCTGACTAAAAAGTTTGAAATGGGACTTTTCGATGACCCCTTCAGATTTTGTGATCCGGAAAGAGAGAAGAGTCAATGGAACAATCGGGAGAATCTCTATGTTGCCAGAGATGTGGCAAGGAAAAGCGCAGTATTGCTGAAAAACTCGGGAAACACTCTGCCAATAATTTCTAAAACAAATAAGATTGCATTAATAGGGCCCTTGGTAAAATCAAAATTCGACAATCTCGGATTTTGGAATATTTCATGGCCGGATGACTCTCTGAGAATTGTCTCTCTTTGGGACGGCATGGCAAATCGTGTCGGTAAAGAGCGCTTGCTTTATGCAAAGGGTTGCAACATTGAGGGTGAAGACGAGAGTGGATTTGAAGAGGCGGTAAGTGTTGCAAGGAAAGCTGATATTGTCATTGTGAGTGTGGGTGAGAAATTTGATATGAGTGGTGAGGGCAAGTGCAGAAGTAACCTTCATCTTCCAGGAGTTCAGGAGAAACTTGTAATGGAGCTTATAACCACGGGGAAACCGGTAATAGTTATGATTAGTGCCGGACGGCCTTTGATATTCAATACGATAGCAGAACATGCACATGCAATATTATACACTTGGTGGCTTGGTACAGAGGCGGGTAATGCAATGGCAGATATCCTGCTGGGTGATTATAATCCTTCAGGAAAGCTTACAGTAACATTTCCAAGGGCAGAGGGGCAGATACCGCTCAATTATAACCACCTGAACACGGGAAGGCCTGATGGAGAAAAAGCGATAAGCGGAGTAAACAAAATTTATAAATCCAACTATCTCGATATATCATCTTTGCCTCTCTATCCTTTCGGTTATGGCTTGAGCTATACAACTTTCAAATACGGAGAGTTAATGTTAAACACTCACAAACCAGCCGGAAATGATACACTGGAAGTGAGTATTGATGTGACAAATACCGGACAGTACCAAGGAGAAGAGATTGTTCAGCTCTATATAAGAGACATTGTTGCATCTGTTGCCAGACCTGTTAAGGAGCTAAAAGGTTTTTCCAAAGTTATGTTAACTCCGGGCGAGACTAAAAGGGTAAAATTTATGCTGTCAAATGAGGATCTTAAGTTTTATGACAGCAATCTCAATTATATATGGGAAGAGGGTGAATTTCAGGTTATGGTAGGTCCAAACTCAGCTGATCTGAAATCAGATAAAGTCGTATGGTGCAGGTCGTCGGCAAAATGACCCATTTTGCAGATTTTTTTTGAAAACTAGAGAGTTAATACTCCTTTTTTATAAAAAGGTGAATATATTTACACATTAATAATCAAAGCAAGACTATGAAAAAATCGGTACTACTGTTAATGATGCTCATGGCATCCGGACTGATGTCTGCTCAGGATGATTACAAGAGTTTCATGGATAGTGCCGGGGAGAACTCTGCGCTGTTCAAGGGTTATACCCCTGTATTGTACCGTTTTGTTCATACCGGGACCTATTACGCTTTTGAAAAGAGTTATCTTGATGGAGATGTTATTTATAATGGCAAGAGATACAGCGGAGTAAAGCTTAATCTCAACTCTCATCTTGATGAGCTGATTGTCTTCGATGTAAAAAGTAACAGATATGTGCAGCTAAATAAGAGCTATGTTGACACATTCACAATCGGCACGAGAAAATTTATCAACCTGATGGAGAGAGACAAGTCCGGAATGATTGATCCCGGTTATTACCAGTTGCTTTACGATAACTCGGTATCTGTGTACAAGAAAATTGTAAAGGTGTACAGTGAAACAGTCAATCAGGAATACATAGCATCCAGTCGCGGTGTTATTAAGAAATTTATCACTTCAGTTAAGTATTATCTTGTAAATTCCGATGGTACCTATGTGATAAAAAGAAAAAAAGACATTTTGGATCTCTATCCCGAAATGAAGAAAGAGATAAGAAAACACATAAGAGTCAATGCTCTCTCTTTTAAAGAAGATACTATGGATGAAGCAATGGTTTCTGTTCTGTCATTTATTGATAAAAAACATGAATAACATAATGATAAAGAGATTAGTAATGCCCATTTGCCTGTTGTTCATGAGCATATTGCCTTTAAGTGCAGAAAATCACATTTTTTTATCGGATAACCCTATAACCCTTGATTCCCTGAGAGTAGTGCTTTCGGGATATACCAGATATAAGCTATACTTTATCAAGGAGAAAAATCAGGAAGAGATAAAGGTAACCGCCGACTATAAGAGTAAGAATTTTCTGGAAAGATTGTCTTATGAGCTCTCTCAACAAGGTTATTCATTGACATTAATGGGTAATGACATATATGTACTCAAGGGAGAGGCTCTGGTTACACAACTGCCTGCCGGCTATTTTGAAAAAACAGTCTTGCAGGGCACGGGTAGTCTGAATTCTCTTAGTAATCAGGATATTGTCGCCTCATCAATGAATAAGCTGTATAAGATTGGTGATCCGAATCTTATGAAGCAACCCGGCAAGGCATCTATAAAAGGTTATATCCGTAATTCGGAGAGTGGTGAGCCAATAGTGGGAATTTCGGTTTCTGTTGATGACCCGAGGACAAGTGTCACTACTGATGCTTATGGTTTTTACAGGATTTTGCTGCCCAGGGGGGGCAATATTGTTAAATTGTCGGGTTACGGTTATGAAGACTCAAGGTTGAATCTGGAACTTTACAGTGACGGAAACCTTGATATAAATATGAGGGAAAAGGTATACTCACTCAAAGGAGTTACTTTTTCTGCAGAGAATGTTCAACACCTCAGAGGTACACAAATGGGTCTGGAAAAGGTGAGGATAGACAGAATCAAGCATGTGCCGGCAGTTTTTGGCGAGTCTGATGTTATGAAGATAGTTCTTACCCTTCCCGGTGTCAAGTCAGTAGGAGAGGCGTCAGGCGGCTTTAATGTAAGAGGAGGAGCTACCGATCAGAACCTTATCCTTTTTAATGAGGGTACAATTTATAACCCTACACATCTTTTCGGACTCTTTTCTGCATTCAATTCAGATATTGTGAAGGATATCGAATTGTATAAAAGCACTATTCCGGCAAGGTACGGAGGAAGGATATCCTCGGTGCTGGAGATAAACAACAGGGAGGGAAATAATAAAAAAATTACAGGATCTGCAGGTATTGGCCTTTTAACAAGCAAACTGCACCTTGAGGGACCAATTGTCAAGGACAGGACTACATTCATCCTTGGTGCAAGAAGTACATATTCTGACTGGATACTTGGGCTGCTTCCGGAAGATAGCGGGTATAAAAACGGAACTGCCTCCTTTTATGATATAAGTGGTGGAATCAACCACAAAATAGACTCGAAAAATACACTCTATCTTTACGGATATTACTCTCGAGACGGGTTCAACTTCAGTATAGATACATCTTTCAGGTATCAGAACATCAATGCCTCGGTCAAGTGGAGAGGAATACTTAATGAAAACCACAATCTTACAATATCAACAGGTTACGATCAATATAACTACAGTACATTTGATAAGGCAAATTCTGCAAATGCCTACAAGATGGATTTTGGTATCAGGCAAGTATATGTAAGGGCAAATTTCAATTGGCTGGTTTCTGAAAAACACACGTTGCAATATGGCCTGAACTCAATCTACTACCTTGTCAATCCGGGGAGAATGAGACCTTACGGAGATTCCTCAATTGTTACGTACAATAAGGTAGATACTGAAAGAGCGACTGAATCATCTCTTTATGTGAGCGATAACTGGAACGTAACAGATAAGCTGTCACTGGATCTGGGAGTACGATACACATTCTATGGCACATTGGGCCCCGACACATATTATCATTATGCTCCGGGCGTTCCTAGAGGAGAGACGACTATTCTTGACACAGTCCGGGTAAATAGAGGTGCAATCGAGAAATCATATCACGGTCCTGAATTCAGGGTATCGGCGAGATATATGTTCAATGAGAATTTCTCTTTTAAAGCCGGGTACAACAGCATGTTTCAGGGAATACACATGTTGTCAAATTCAACGGCGATTTCTCCCACTGATATCTGGAAACTCAGTGATGCAAATGTAAAGCCACAACGAGGGTGGCAATCTGCATTCGGCCTGTACGGGAATGTTTTTAACAAAAGGCTTGAAATCTCTCTGGAGGGGTATTACAAAGAGATGAAAAACTACCTCGACTACAGGAGTGGGGCAATTCTTACAATGAACAAGAACATTGAAAGAGATGTAATTGAGACTCAGGGCCGGGCATATGGTCTGGAGTTGATGTTAAAAAAACCTATGGGTAAATTAAACGGATGGATATCATATACTTATTCCAAAACAGAACTAAGGGACAAAAACAGTGCGAAAGACGAGGCTGTGAACAAAGGAGCCTGGTATCCTGCTGCTTATGATAAGCCGCATGATGTTAAATTTATAGGTAACTATAAGTTCACACAACGTTACAGTATGTCAATGAATGTGGACTATTCAACAGGCCGGCCGGTTACAGTGCCGGTAAGCAAGTATTATTATTCGGGAGGTTACAGACTGTTTTACTCAGACAGAAATGCATACAGGATTCCTGACTATTTCCGTGTTGACCTTGCTTTCAATATTGAACCAAGTCACAATCTGAAGTTGCTTCTGCACAGCACTATAACATTAGGAGTGTATAATCTTCTGGGCAGGCAGAATGCCTATTCGGTATACTATAATACTTCAGGCAATAAAATTCAGGGATATCAGTTGTCAATATTCGGAACACAGATTCCTTATATCAACCTCAATATTAAATTCTAAGAAATGAAAAACAGTTATATAAAGTTCTCTGTTGTTACTTTGCTGTCATTTGCAATCTTAAGCTGCATCTCTCCATTTGAACCAAAAGGGGCTTCGGTAGAAGGATTGCTCGTTGTCGAGGGGGATATAATACTTAATGATACAACGGTTATAACACTATCTCGCTCCTCCTCTTTATCTTCAACACAACCAAGACAATATGTATTTGCAGCAACCGTATGGGTCGAGAGTTCCATAGGCGGGAAATATTATGGTATTCCAAAGGTCGAAAATGGTGTACTTACCTACAAGATACCGACTGCAGGTTTAAATACCTCTGCTCAATACAGATTGAAAATAACTACCCCGAATGGAAGACAGTATGAAAGTGAATTTGTTCCCGCTCTTGAAACGCCAGACATTGAAGATGTTAGCTGGAAGGTGGACTCGATCAACAAGACAACTACTTTTTTGGTGAGTTCAAAGAGTTCTGAGGAGGCCTCCAACTATTACAGGTGGACTTATACGGAAGATTGGGAGTTTACTTCCAGATATAGCACTTTTGTATACTATGACAAGAAAAAAAACGCAATAGTTGACACCTTGATGAATTGGTACTATTGTTACAAAAAGGGAGAATCCAGTGCTATTTGTGTTGCAAGTACCACTGAACTTAACGAAAACAAAGTTTACAAGAAGCCACTCGTCACATTTGACAAACATGACGATCGCCTTTCTCTCCTGTATTCGATGGAGGTTGTCCAAAGGTCATTGACAAGAGAGGGATATCTATACTGGGAAAACCTCAGCAAAAATTCGAACGAGCTTGGAGGTATATTCTCACCTCAGCCTACAGAGATGAAAGGGAACATAACTTGTATTTCAGATCCGGATGAGATTGTCTTAGGCTTTACTAGTGCCGTATTGACTAAAAAGAAAAGGGTCTTTGCGTATGCATATGAGATCGGGATTTTTGAATTTAATGTCGATTGTCCCCTGATGGATTCAGATCGGCCGGAAATGTGGTCATACCTGAAAAATGCAGGATATGAGGTCGTCGCTATAAATGAACTAGACGGGACTACACTTTGGGCAATGAAAAACTGTGTCGATTGCAGAGTAACGGGAACCAAGAACAGACCATCGTTCTGGCCATTAAGTCATCAATAAAGAGTATAGACTATGAAAAATATTATATTTTGTATATTCATTTCATTGTGCACGGCTGTTCCTGGCTTTGCATGGAGTAACTCCGGAGAATCAATCACCGTTGAAAGAATTTATTTGAACACTGACAAGGAGTGTTATGTTGCCGGGGAGTCAGTATGGATCTCGTTATTCTGCTTTGATACCGGCAGTGAGAATACCAAGCTTTCAACCATTAGTTCGATTGCCTACATTGAGTTACAATCATCCACCGGCCTTGTGGCAAAGACTAAGGTTGCGATTATCTCCGGTAGAGGATCCGGAAGAGTTGAACTTCCGGCATCAACACCGACAGGTAACTATCGTCTGATTGCCTATACGGCCAATATGCGCAACGAGAGTGACCTTCATTACTTTGACAAAGTCCTTACTGTATATAATACTCTCACCAATGAAAGAGACAAGAGCTGTATTACAGATGAAAATGATACCTCGTCTGTGTCAACTCCGGTATTTGTGACTTCTGACACAAGACCGGTCCTCATGGAGGTTCCGAAAACCGTTCTCCTTGATATGCCCGGCAATCAATTCAGACAGAACAACGATGTCACATTTAAACTTTCAAACAAATATGACACACCCATGTCTCTGAGCGTCTCTATTGTAAACGAAGATGATCTTTCAACATATAAGAACCTTCCTATGTATAACTATATGGAATCAGGGTTCTCAAAAAATGATGCCAATTTTGGAGTTAAGGTCATTCCGGAATATGAGGGTGAGATTGTAAAAGGAAGAGTAGTAACTGTTTCTGGGGGAAATAGGATAGATAACATTGCCGGAAAGAATATTTTCCTTTCTGTAGTCGGAGGGGATTCGGAGATTTACACTTCAGTCATTGATTCTGCGGGGAGATTTGCCTTCTACACTACAAACATATACGGGAATGCAGATCTTATTGCTGAGATCCCTCAGCTAGATACAAATTCAACCTTCAATATCGAGCTGGATGATAATTTCCTCTATCCTTCAGTGAAAAATATTCCAAAGCTTGTATTGAGAAGGAGCTATGAGAAAGATTTACTTAAGAGAAGCCTGGCAATGCAGCTTAACAAGAGATATGGTGTCGATACGATTTTTGCTAAATCTGATCCTATGCACAACCCTCTTCTTTCAGGAAGGTGTAAGACATATATGCTGGACAATTACACCAGATTCCCTGTTATGGAGGAGGTTATGATTGAGTTCATCCCGGAGCTGAGGTTCAAGAAGATTGATAAAAAATCATATCTCCAGGTTAGATGGGAGAACAATTTCAGGGATTTGACATTTTCTACCGATAATACATTGACGGTTATTGACGGTGTCCCTGTTTTTGACCATAATGTGGTTCTAAGATACGATCCACTTAAGGTCAAAAGCATAAATATTTATGAGGGGGTCTATTATATGGGCAATGCAGAATTCACGGGAATCGTCGTTTTTAAGACATATAAAGAAGATTTTCCTAACTTTGTGCTGCCAAAAAATGCCAAAATGCTTGCATTCAATGGTGTGGGGCAACCTTGCCGTTTAACCGGCAATACAGCAGGAGATATGTTACCCGATTACAGGACAACAATATTTTGGGATCCGGATGTCAGAATCACATCAAAAGGGGATGCTCAGCTGAAATTCCACACCCCTGACTACCCCGGACGGTTTGTCATGACCATTGAGGGCATTGACGCTTCCGGAAAGCCAATATATTTACAAACTAAATTCACTGTTTTCTAAAATGAATTACAAGCTCCTATTTACTTCTCTTTTAACAATTTTTTTTACACAACTTACATTTTCACAAACACAAAACAAAGAGGTTCCTCTGGCTATTGACGCCACACTTAAGACAAGGTACGAGTGGGCAACAGAGACATCCACAAGTAGATTTTCCGTCAGGAATTCGAGACTTGGTCTCAGCGGAAAGATTACTTCACAGCTGTCATACAGAGCACAGATGGAGCTTAGCAGTAACGGTAAATTTGAAGTCCTGGACCTTTATGCCAGTTTTGCATTACCCTCCGGTTTCGACTTTTCGTTCGGGCAAGTAAGCATCCCTCTTTTTAATGCTTCTCAGATTACACCTTCACAAATGGTATTTGCAAACAGATCATTTGTGGGTAAATTCAATACAGGTTCAAGAGATATAGGCCTGCTGACAACATATAAGAGAGATATGGCCAGTGTTCCGGTAATGATGCAGCTCGGTATATTCAATGGAACTACTATTAATAATCCAAAGTGGACAGGGTGTTTGTCCTATAATGGAAGAGTCATGATAGGAGGAGATATGGGATTGAGGGCAAGTGCCAAGTTTACACGCTTTCCATTATCGGATGAGAGTGATTATATGATTTACGGAGCGGATATCCGCTTTGCAAACCGACTTCTCAAGTTAGAAGCAGAAGCAATGAACAGATACAATTATTATAACGAAATTAATAGATTTACAGCCTATTTGGAAACCTCTCTCAAATTTCCACTTAAAGGAGAGAAGGTGATAAAGGCAATCATTCCGGCTTTAAGATGGGATGGCATTGGTGAGAACATGAAAAATCAAGGTTTCGATGTAAACAGGTTGACTGCAGGTATCTCTTTTGCTCTGACAGAGGCACCATTTAACTCACTTCTCCGGATTAATGCTGAAAAATATTTTATTGAGAGAGAGGTAAGTGATTTTTCGCTATATGATGAACTTGATTCAGATAAGATTACATTAGAATTACTAATAGTATTTTAAATCCATAAAACTCAAAATTATGTTACCAACCATCAGAAAAGCAACAACTGGCGACATTTCTCAAATTGTCGATTTCCAGATGAATATGGCATTAGAGACAGAGAGGCTTGAGTTAAACAGGGACATACTTACAGCCGGTGTCACAAATGTACTGACAGGGGATAGGGGGGCATCCTATTATATGGCCGAAATAGAAGGCACTTTGGCCGGAATGCTTATGATCACTCTGGAGTGGAGTGACTGGCGCAACGGATGGGTGTGGTGGATTCAGTCGGTTTATACCAGACCTGAGTTCAGAGGTAAAGGTTTATACAAAATGTTGTATTCTCATATTGTTAACCTTGCAGAGAAATCGGAGGAAGTCTCGGGAATCAGGCTATATGTGGACAAAACCAATACTAGTGCACAAAAGGTTTATAAAACACTGGGGATGAATGGTGACCACTATCTGGTCTATGAGTGGATGAAGGGTTGACGCCTGAAGAGAATAAAAAAAACCGGCTGTAATTTACAACCGGTTTTTTTATGTATTTAATCAGTCAGATTAGTAGCGTCTTCTTTCGTATCCGCCGCCTCTTCTGTCGTTTCCGCCGCCACGGTTGTATCCGCCGCCGCGGTTGCCGTCCCTGTTCTCTTTTGGTTTAGCTACGTTTACGTTGATAACTTTACCATCGTACTCGCATCCGTTAAGTTCGTTGATTGCTTTTTGTCCTGCAGCTTCATCAGGCATCTCTACGAAGCCGAATCCTCTTGATCTGCCGGTTTCTCTGTCCATGATAACTTTTGCAGAGCTGATTTCACCGTACTCGCTGAATAATTGGTTGAGGTCAGCGTCTTTTACGCTGTAACTCAGATTTGAAATAAAAATGTTCATTAAATAAACTTTAATATAAAATAATAAAAATATGAGTGTTACAAATACTAAAGTCTATTAATAAACTAAAAAATCAGTAAAAAACAAAAACTTTCGAATTGAGGAATAACACTCTTTCGGCGCGAAGCTACAATAAATAAATGATAAATCAAACTTGTTTATAAAAAAAAGAATTTCTAAAATTGTAATATGAGAAAGAATGATTTAAAGAAACTTATACTGGCGCTGGTTTTTATAACAACCCTCCAGGGCATTGGCATTGATGTCTATGCAAACTCCATAGAAGGTGGAATATGGAAAGGTTTATCAATATTTAAATACTTTACCTTGCAATCTAATGCTTTAGTTCTTGTATACTCGCTTCTGGCTCTTGTCAATTTCAAATCAATGACAGAAAAGGAGTGGTTTCAAAGAACCCTTACACCTGTCACTTCATATATAATGCTTACCGGAATTACATTCCTGATTATTCTGGCCCCGACTTCAAATGCACAGGGTCTTCAGAGAGTTGCATCTGATCTCTTGCATTATCTTGTACCTTCACTGATGTTCTTCTATTGGATTGTTTTTGAGGAGAGGGAGTTGCAGTACAAATATATATGGAGCTGGATAATATATCCATTTGTTTTTATGTTCTGGGGTCTATACCTTGCTATAATAAAGGAGGACTATCTCTATCCCTTCTTTGACATAAGCAAACTCGGAATATTGATAGTCCCCTATCTGGCAGGCATGACTATTGCCGTTGTTCTTATAGGCAGTTTTCTGGTTTTTCTCAGGAAACGCCTCTCAGTTCCCAGGATTAGCTAAGCTTGTGAATAGCAAGCCCGCTTCTTAGCTTTGGCTCAAACCAGGTTGTCTTTGGCGGCATTATATTGCCGGTATCTGCTATATCTATAAGCTGTCTCATAGATACAGGATACAAAGCAAATGCCGCAGCCATTTCACCTGAGTCAACGCGTTTCTTCAGTTCACCTAAGCCACGGATACCTCCGATAAAGTCAATGCGTTTTGAGGTTCTCAGATCTTTAATATCCAGAAGCTTGTCAAAAACAAGATTTGACATTACAGTTACATCAAGCACACCTACAGGATCCTTTTCATCATATGTGCCAGGTTTTGCTGTAAGTGAGTACCAGCTGCCGTTGATATACATGGAGAAGTTGTGAAGAGCCGCAGGTTTGTATATATCAGTGCCCATATTCTCTACAACGAAATCCTCGTTTAGTTTCTCTATGAAATCGGCAGAGGTCATACCATTCAGATCCTTAACGACACGGTTGTAGTCAATAATCTTGAGGTGGCTTTCAGGGAATACCACAGCCAGGAAGTAGTTGTATTCCTCTTCACCTGTATGGTTCGGATTGCTTTTCCTTTTCTCCTCTCCTACAAGAGCCGCGGCAGCTGTCCTATGGTGACCGTCCGCTACGTAGAAGGCAGGTATTGTGGCAAAAATATTTGTTATTCTCTTTATAGTACTCTCATCTTCAACCGTCCAGAAGGTGTGGCCAAACCCGTCATCTGCAATGTAGTCGTACTCCGGCTTGTTTTTCACAATCTCAGATACAATCCCGTTTATCTCATCGTTGTCCGGATATGCAAAAAATACAGGTTCAACATTGGCATTCTGAATACGGACATGTATCATCCTGTCTTCTTCTTTATCCTTACGTGTCAACTCATGTTTTTTGATTTTACCGGTAAGGTAATCCTCAACATTGGCACCGACAACAAGTCCGTAC
Organism: Bacteroidales bacterium CF; assembly: GCA_000473305.1. Classification (GTDB taxonomy): domain Bacteria; phylum Bacteroidota; class Bacteroidia; order Bacteroidales; family UBA932; genus Bact-08. Next base: position 565,282 of record CP006772.1, read on the forward strand.
TGGGTACGACCTTCCATTGTCTGCGCATAGACATAGTACATCTCCTTCCTGTCCTGTACAAGCCAACCTTTTTCCTGCCACAGTTTGAAATTTTCTACTGCTTTGTCATAGACTTGCTGAGAATGTTCATCTGCAATAGGGTCAAAATCAATCTCCGGCTTTATAATGTGGAGCAAAGACTTTTCTCCGGCTTCTGCTTTAGCTTCTTTGGAATTAAGGACGTCATAGGGACGGGATGCAACTTCTTGCGCTAGTGCTTTCGGTGGGCGCACGGCTGCAAAGGGCTTTACTTTAACCATTGTTTGTCTCTCTTTTTTCTATTTGTTTAATTGGAATGTCTTGTCTCCGGTTGCGAAGAACTTTATTATCTGATTCGCGGCTGCAAGTCCTGCATTAATGTTTGCCTCGGCAGTCTCTGCGCCCATCTTCTTAGGTGATGCAAATACTCTTGTTCCGAACTTCTCATTGAGCGTTGCCTGATTGTCGGCTGCAATGTCAGTAATATATTTGATGTCTACTCTCTCTTCGAGAACCTTTACAAGCTCCTCCTCGTTAATCACCTCCTTGCGGGCGGTGTTGATAAGAACTGCTCCTTTAGGCATCTTCTTCATCAACTCATATCCTACAGATTTCTTTGTCTCACTGGTAGCGGGAATATGGAGTGAAAGATAGTTAGACTTTTCATAAAGCTCTTCGATCGAATTTACAGGTATGGCACCGGCGTTCCTGATTGACTCGGCACTTACAAACGGGTCAAAAGCAACGATATTCATTCCGAATCCTTGTCCCAGTTTTGCAACCAGTCTGCCGACATTGCCGAAGGCGTGAATACCAAGAGTCTTTCCTTTAAGTTCAACGCCGGTTCCGGGTGTGAAGCAATTTCTTGAGGCATAGATCATCATTCCTATTGCAAGCTCTGCAACAGCATTTGAATTCTGCCCCGGAGTGTTCATCGCAACAATACCCTTCTCAGTGCATGCCGGAAGGTCCAGGTTGTCGAATCCTGCACCGGCGCGGACAACAATTTTAAGATTCTTGCCTGCATTGATAACCTCTTTTGTGACCTTATCTGAGCGCACGATCAAAGCGTCTGCATCTGAAACCGCAGCGTACAATTCATCTACTTGGGTGTATTTTTCCAGAAGTGCAAGCGTATGACCCGCACCCTCAACGATACCTCTTATTCCGTCAACCGCTGCTTTGGCAAACGGTTTTTCTGTAGCAACAAGTACTTTCATGACAATTAGCTGTTTATTTTTTCAAATTCCTGCATACAAGCAACAAGTGCCGTTACACTCTCAACTGGGCAGGCATTGTATACCGATGCGCGGAAACCGCCAACCGAGCGGTGACCTTTTATACCAACCATGCCTCTCTCCTTTGCAAAAGCCATAAATGCCTCCTCTTTGTCTTTGTACTCTTCAGTCATCACAAAGCAGATGTTCATTAGAGAACGGTCCTCTTTGGCAGCAGTTCCGACAAACATTTTGTTTCTGTCAATCTCATTGTATAATAAAGCTGCTTTCTCTTTGTTGATTTTGTATATCTCATTCAAACCGCCAATGCCTTTGAGCCATTTTAATGTTTCAGTCATTACAAAAATTGAGAAAACAGGAGGAGTATTGAACATTGACTCTTCTTTGATGTGAGTTCTGTAATCCAGCATAGTAGGCAGATAGCGGGTAACTTTGCCTAAAATATCTTCTCTTATAATTGCGAAGGTTACTCCGGCAGGTCCGACATTTTTCTGCGCACCACCGTATATCATCGCATATTTACTTACATCCACGGGGCGGCTCATGATGTCCGAAGACATGTCAGCAACAAGATTTACAGGGCAATCCATATCCTCGTGGATCTCTGTGCCGTAAATAGTGTTGTTTGTTGTAATGTGGAAGTAATCAAGATCCTTTGGTATCTCGTAACCCTTTGGAATGTAGCTGAAATTCTTGTCTGCAGATGATGCCACAGCAAAAGCATTTCCAAGACCTTTAGCCTCTTTCAGCGCTTTTTTAGCCCAAACTCCGGTTTCAAGATAACCTGCCTTGTTCTCCAAAAGGTTCATTGCTACATAGAGGAACTGCAGGCTAGCTCCTCCGCCGAGGAAAAGAACATGGTATCCTTCAGGGATGTTAAGTAGCTCTTTCCATAGTGCACGGCACTCTTCCATAGTTGCTTCCCACTCTTTTGAGCGGTGAGAAACCTCGATAACTGACATTCCTGTACCCTTGTAGTCGTTAAGGGCCTCAATTGCAGCCTTAAGAGCTGGCTTTGGCAGGACACACGGGCCTGCATTAAAGTTGTGAGCGACTTTCATGATAATGCTATATGTTTTTTAATATGGTTTGTTGTTTTTAATTGTGATCCAAAGATAGACAAAAATTGAAAATCTGTAAGTAAAATGTTAAACATTGCTTATAATCTTGATGTTTTTGTCGCTTGTTTCTTTTTCGCAATAATGACATAACAACCGGATCTCTCCATTTTCCCTAATCGTAGTGAACAATGTTTCAACAGGTTGGTGATTTGTTACGCAAACAGGATTCATACATTTAACGATTCCCCTTATTGTGGGCGGTACTGACAAAATCCTCTTTTCAACCACCTCAAAGTTGTGAATGACGTTAATCTTGGCTTGAGGAGCTATAAGGGCAATTCTGTCAATGTCCTCATTCTTGAAAAAACGGTCTGCTATTTTAATTATAGCCTTCTTTCCAAGTAACTTACTGTCAAGATTGGTGCCGAATGTTATCTGATTTTCACTGTGTGACAGGCCTAAAATGTCAATGACCTTAAATAGTTGATCTGCCGGAATATGATCAATTACAGTGCCCTCTTTTATCGCACTTACTTTTAAATGTTTTTCCATAATGTGGGATTATTTTTCTCCTAAAAGTTTGGCTATAATAGCCATTCTGGTGTAAACACCGTTTCTGGCCTGTTCAAAATAGTAAGCATGGTTACTGTCATCCACGTCGTATGAAATTTCGTTTACTCTTGGCAGTGGGTGGAGTATCTTCATGCCGGGCTTAGTCCCTTCAAGCATGGCTGCACTCAGGCTGTATACATTTTTCACTCTTTCATATTCAATAGGATCAGTAAACCTCTCTCTCTGAACTCTTGTCATGTAAATAATGTCTGCATCACTGAAGCCATCGGTAAGACCATCAGTCTCTCTAAACGGTATGCCTCTCTCTCTCAGGAAAATTTTATATTCTTCCGGCAGTTTGAGTTCTTCGGGAGCAGTAAATGTAAAGGATGGGGAGAAGTGTGACATGGCTTGAAGCAGTGAATGGACAGTCCTCCCGTATTTAAGATCTCCTACAATGTCAATTTTCATATTGTACAGAGTCCCTTGTGTCTTTTGAATAGAGTAGAGGTCCAGCAGCGTCTGTGACGGGTGCTGGTTTGCTCCGTCACCGGCGTTGATCACAGGTACCCTTGATACCTCTGAGGCATATCTGGCACTACCCTCAAGAGGGTGCCTCATCACTATCAGGTCTGCATAGTTGGAAACCATCTTAATGGTATCTTTGATGGTCTCTCCTTTGGAAACACTTGTGTTGTCAGCATCTGAAAAGCCAATAACCCTGGCTCCTAGCCTGTTTGCGGCAGTCTCAAAGCTGAGACGGGTCCTGGTTGACGGCTCGAAAAAGATGCTGGCAATCACCTTATCGTGAAATATAGGTTGCGATGGGTTTTTCTCAAACTCCGCAGCCATCCTGAGAACATCCAGCATATCTTCTTTGGTGAAGTCGTGGATTGAAATAAGATGTCTTGGCATATTTTGTATTTATTTTGTTAGATTAGTTACAAAGTTGTATTGTCGCATTATAATCTGTCATAGTGTCGCAGAATCTGGAGAGGTTTCCCTCCCGTATCCTCAATTTGACCTGACAGAGATTATCGAACTGTTGTTCAATGATTTCGGCCTGTAAATCCCTTATTATTCTCATGATATCGTTCATCTGGATATAATCGAAGGAGATTACAAGTAACCGCATTAAAGTCTTGTCAATTATTTCGCTATTGGTAATTGCATCTGCTGCTGCACTCCGGTAGGCCCTAATCAGCCCCGGAACACCAAGCTTTGTACCGCCGAAATACCTTACTACCACAATCAGGACATCGCTAAGCTCATTTGAGAGGAGCTGCCCCAGAATTGGCTTGCCTCCGGTCGAGGATGGCTCACCATCATCATTCGCTCTCCAGATTTCGCCGTTCCTGCCTATTCTGTATGCATAACAATGATGTCTGGCATCAAAGTATCTCTTGCGTATTGAAGCGAGTATATCTTTTATTTCATCTTCCGAATTGATAGGATATGCAAAAGAAAGGAATTTACTGCCAAGTTCCTTGTAGATACCGGTAGAGGGCTTAGATATTGATTTAAAAGTATCTATGGCCGAAAATTCACTCATACGGACTGACTTTGCATTTGGTAAAAATAGCCCCTTTTACTAAATTTGCCAAATGTATAATAAAGTTTTTACAGACGATTTTTCTGCGTTGGGTGCTCAATTAACGGAAATATTGAGTGATATGTCCGGGGAGAGCCCCTTGAAAAGTGTAATTGAGCTTTCATACAGGGAGAACTCTCTGTTTACACCTAATATGCAGATATATTCGATATTATCTATATGCAGGGAGTTTCTTGACAGAAGAGTGATTGAAGAGTGGCTCAGCCCATACAGATATAAGATTGAAGAGCGTGATAAAACTCTCCTGATTGTAATGGCCGGAAACATACCAATGGTCGGGTTTCATGATCTTCTGGCAACACTGGCCTGCGGATTTAAGGCTAATGTAAAGCTTTCATCTAAAGACCGATACTGGATTCCTCTTCTGTATGAAATGCTTTCAGATATTAATTCTTATTGGAGAGAGCGAATTTCCTTCACAGAGACTCTGCCGGAGAATGCTGATATTGTGATAGCTTCCGGTTCAGATATGACTTCTAGCTTTCTCAAGTCAAAATATTCCTCATCACATACATTAATCCGAGGAAGCAGACACAGCCTTGCTTTGCTTAAGGGCAATGAAAACCCTGGTGAGCTTGAGGCTCTTGCGAAGGATCTGTTTCTGTATTATGGGTTAGGGTGCAGAAGTGTAAGTTCTCTGCTGGTTCCGGCCGGTTATGATTTCACTGTTTTGCTGGAAGCGTGCGATTCAATGAAAAGTGAGGTGGTGTCGGAAGATTATATCTCTTCTTACAAATATCAGAAGGCGATATGCACAATGTCATCAAATGAGTTCATTGACGGTGGTTTTTTCATTATGGTAAAATGCGGAAGCACCCCTCCGCCTCCGGGAGTAATTAATATTCTGGAGTATGATAGTTTGGAGGAGGCAGGATCTTACATTGAAGAGCATCTCGATAAGCTGCAATGTGTTGTGAATTATAAGGACGGTATCGCATTCGGAAACACTCAGAATCCGGCGATAGACCAATATGCTGACGGAATAAATACATTAGATTTTTTACTCCAATTTGTTTAACTTTGTATAAACAATTCTTAACTATGGTTTATAAGTTCAAAGCCTCAATTGCAGGAAACAAGATCTTTATGAGGGAGTACGAGATACGTGGCAGCATGTCGCTCTATTCTCTGCATCTTTTTTTGCAGAATGATCTGGGTTTTGCACCTGATCAGATGGTGGTCTTCAGGGGTCTGAACAATACGGACAAGGTCAAGGGAGAGTATGGTCTCTTTGATCTTGGTGACGGAGCCATGGATTCAATATCTCTGGAAAAAGTCATCGGCAAGGGTGAGGTCAAACTTCAGTATGTATATGATATATATAAGGATAAAGCAATTATTCTTGAGTTGCTTTCTACTGAAGAGGAGTCACCGAGACGCTCATATCCCAGATTGGTGGCGGAGAAGGGCAGGAATCCGGAGCAGTTCTCAGATAATTACGATGATTTCGAACAGATGATAGAGATGAATGACTCAGAGGATCTCTATCAGGAAGATTCAGATGAGTAAAAAACGTCTTGTTGTAGTGGTTGGCCCGACGGCAGCCGGAAAGACAGATTATGCAATATCACTGGCACTCTCTCTCGGCTCACCTGTAATATCATGCGATTCAAGGCAGATATATAAAGAACTTAGGATTGGAACGGCTCCTCCCACAAAGGAACAATTGGATCTCGTAAAACACTACTTTATATTTTCCCACTCTGTTCATGATGATTATACTGCAGGTCAGTATGAGGTTGACGCAATGGGGCTTATTACACGGTTGTTTGAAACCCATGATGACCTTGTAATGGCCGGAGGAAGCGGACTTTATGTTGATGCCCTGTGCAAGGGGATGGATGATTTCCCAAAGAGTGACCCTGAATTGAGGGAGTTACTTTCAAATCGTTTGAAAACAGAGGGGCTCAGCTCACTCAGGGATGAACTAAAATTTTTGGACAAAGAGAGTTATGACCAGATAGATATTCTCAATCCTCAAAGAGTCCTGAGAGCACTTGAGGTTACTTTACAGACAGGAATGAAATTCTCTTCTTTCAAGAGCAACACTGAAAAGAAGAGGGACTTTATAATTGAAAAGGTCTATATTGACCGGCCAAGAGAGGAGTTGTATGAAAGGATCAATAAAAGGGTGGACGCAATGATGAATGACGGACTCCTGGAAGAGGTGAGGGGACTTTATCAGTTCAGGAACCGTCCGGCCCTAAAAACGGTCGGATACTCTGAACTGTTTGAATATATTGATGGTAAATGCTCCTTAGTTGAGGCAGTTGAGTTGATAAAGAGGAACACAAGGCGTTACGCCAAAAGGCAGATTACCTGGTGGAGAAGGGAGGGTTTAGTTCCTCCTGCCTCAAAAAAAAAGCTGCCAAAATAGATTTGACAGCTTTTTCATTTTTATATCCAGTCTGATTTAGAATGGAAGATCATCGGCTTCTTCAGCATTAAATCCCACACCCATATCAGTTTCAGAAATATTCTGGGCAGGTGTGTTATCTCCTGCACCCTTCTCAATCCTCCATGCACGAACATCTGTATACCATCTTTGGTTGTACTCCCTGGACTCTATATTTACAGAAACCTTAAGAATATCCCCCTCAGAGAAACGGGCCAGATCCGATACGCTTTCCGCACCCCAGACATTCATACAGATTTTTTTAGAGTATGTCTCCTGAGTTTCAATAATGAACTCCTGTTTTTTCCATTCTCCTCTGGCTGAGGAGCCGGATTGTACAGGAAGCTTCTTTAAAAGCTTGCCAATGATTTCAATTGCCATATCTGATTATTTTGCAGGAACAGCGGCAGCAACAGGTTTGCCTGCAGATACCTTAAGAAGTTCTACTGTGAATATGAGTGTTGAGTTAGGACCTATTTGCGGACCTGCCTGCTGTGCACCGTAAGCGAGTTCAGAAGGGATGAAAAGTTTGATCTTACCACCTTCTCCAATTAACTGAATACCTTCGATCCAACCTTTGATAACTCCGTTAAGAGGGAATTTAACAGGTTCGCCTCTTTTGTATGAAGAGTCAAATTCAGTACCATCAAGAAGAGTACCTGCATAGTTAACCTCAACAGTGTCAATTTCGGTAGGTTTTACAGCTGAACCCGGGTTAACGATTATGTACTGAAGACCAGATGCTGTTGTTACAACGCTGTCCTTTGTGCCGTTAGCTTTAAGGAACTCTTCACCTTTTGCCTTGTTCTCAGCACCAATTAACTCTTGTCTCTTGGCAGCATAAGCCTGGATAACCTCATTTGCTTTCATGGCATCCATTTTAAGGCTGTCACCGTTAAGAACGGCAGCAAGAGCTTTGTTAACCTCTTTAAGATTCAATTCACCGAAGTTTGCCTGTTTAACCATTGATCCCAGAGATACGCCGATTGCATAACTTGCAGAGTCAATAGTGGCCTGAGACATACCTGTAGCAGCAGAATCACCCTGTTTCTTGCCACATGAGACAGACATCAGAGCTGCGAGAGCAATGATAGATAGAAATTTAATTGTTTTCATTTTTTGTATTTATTTGGTTTGTTCTTTGTTTCTTGTTGTAAGGTATATGGCCAGAGATCCGATGACAGCAGCGGCAAAAGATGTAATCAATATTGCAGCCTTGCCGGTTTCCACTAATTCAGGGGTATCAAAAGCCAAATTATCGATAAAGATAGACATTGTAAATCCAATTCCCGCAATAATTCCTACTGAAAAAATAAGTTTCCAGTCGGCTCCCGTCGGTAACTCTGCAATTCCAAGCTTACAAGCTACATAGGAAGAGAGGAATATTCCGACTGGTTTTCCAAAAAGCAGGCCAAAGAATACACCTTTTGAGAGGGCCGGGAATGTATGGAGTAAATCAGCCGAGAACTCCACTCCGGCATTTGCAAGAGCAAACAGCGGAATGATAAGGAATGTGGCTATTGGAGTGGCAGCACGTTCGAAACGATTCATCAGGGGGTTAATCTGTCTCAGATTTCTGTGCATATTGTCAATAATCTCCTTCTGCTTGTGGCATGCCAGAATGTCTACATTTTCCTTCCCGGCTGTCTGGAATCGCTGTAAAAGATGCCAGTGTTGATTGTAGAAACGCTTCTTGTTTATTTTAGTATTGCCCGGAATAGTCATGGCAAGCAGAACCCCCGCAACAGTTGCATGAAGTCCGGAACCTAGAATGAGCAACCAAAGAACTATGCCCGGTATAATATAAAGTACAGCTTTCTGTATATTCAACCTGTTAAATGTGAAAAGCAGCGCCAGAACTCCTGCAGCAAAGAGAAGCAGTTCGAAGTTGATAGCGTGTGTCGGATAAAAGAGGGCAAGGACTATTATGGCACCAAGGTCATCGACTATGGCAAGAGCTGTGAGAAATACCTTAATAGAAAGAGGTACGCGTTTACTCATCAGCGAGAGTATGCCTATGGCAAATGCTATATCTGTAGCCATAGGTATTCCCCAGCCATTCTGGCTTGGAGTTCCATAATTAAAAATGGAGTAGAAGAGAGCAGGGAAAAGCATACCACCTACTGCCGCTATAATTGGAAGAGCTGCATGCTTAACTGATGAAAGCTCACCGACAGACATCTCTCTCTTGATCTCAAGACCTACAACAAAGAAAAACACGACCATAAGGCCATCATTAATCCAATGCAATAGTGACATGTCGAGAGAGAACCTGCCTATAGAGATACTGAGGTGTTTTTCCCAAAGTTCTCCCAAAGGTTTTAAAGCTTCGATGTTGGCAGCAGCTATTGCAATCAGTGCAGAAATCAGAAGAATAATTCCCCCGTTTGACTGATTCTTGAAAAATGACGTGAAGATGTCCGGCATACTAAATTGTCTGCCGAGCCTTGGTCGAGTCAGAAAATGGCTCATCAATGTTTTTTATCTGTTTTTGAAGTTAAGTTTTGAATATATACACATTTTGTAAAGAATCCTAGATCCCACATTTGCATCCCACTCATTATCGCTGCCAGGAGACACCTCGCATAGATCAAATCCGATAATTCTCTTGTTGGATGTTGCCAGCATATGCAACATGTAGTCTACCTCCCTGAAGCTCAGACCTCCGGGAACAGGGGTTCCTGTGTTGGGACATAAATCGGGAGAGAGCCCGTCAATGTCAAAACTGATATATACAGACGCAGGAAGAGATGCTATAATCTCCTCGCACTGTCTCTTCCAGCTCTTACCTTCAAAGCTGTTTTGCCTTATTTCCATATCAGTATAGCAGCGGATTCTCGGATCATGATTTATGAAGTCCGCCTCTTCCTGGCAAAAATCCCTCACACCAACCTGTGTTAGCTGTGAAATCTGTGGTATCTCGTTTAGGGCGTTGTACATAATTGAGGCGTGTGAATACCTGAAACCCTCATAAGCAACTCTCAGATCAGCATGTGCATCAATATGAAGAATGCCGAAATCATCATGTTTGTCAGCCACAGCCTTCATGTTTCCCAGTGGAATACTGTGGTCTCCCCCGACAACTCCGACGAAACGTCCTTCAGAAATATACTTACCGCAAGTTTCGTAAACCTTTTTGTTAAGCGAAGCAGACGCATCATTTATAATTTTTATCTCTTCACTTAAAACCTCTTCTGACTCGCCTTTTTCAAGGTGTTCAATAACCTTTTCGGCAATTTTCCTGAATTTTTTGTTCTCCTTTTTTATTGAGGAATCTTCCTGAATTGTGCCGATTTTTATCTCCCATGCCCTTTCAACATTCGGGTCAAAAAGATCGACCTGTACAGATGCTTCAAGGATTGCTTCCGGCCCTTTGCTTGTACCCGGACGGTATGATGTTGTGACATCCCATGGGACAGATACGAGAACTATCTCTGATTGTTCAGGTGAGTATGGCAAGGCAAAATAATTACCATTGGCCATTCCAATCTCATTTGGGTTGAATTGTGTCATACAATGCCTTCTCTTAAAATATCGTGTATATGTACCAGTCCTATATATTTTCCTTTTTCAAGAACAACCAGAGAGGTGATTTTGTTCTGTTCCATCATATTAAATGCATTCACAGCCAACTCATCCGATTCCACCTTTTTTGGATTGGACGACATTATATCCCTGGCTCTCAGTGAATGGATGCTTGTTCCTTTCTCAACCATCCTCCTGACATCCCCGTCAGTTATTATTCCGGCAATATCACCATTCTCATGCAGCACAACCGTTGCACCAAGCCTGTTTGCAGATATGTTCAGAATTGTATTTTGGATGCTCTCATCTTCCCTGACCATTGGCCGGACAGCTCTGTCTATTATGTCGGAAACTCTTGTGTAGAGCTTCTTGCCAAGTGATCCGCCGGGGTGCACTCTTGCAAAATCTTCCTGGGAAAAACCTCTCATTTTCAGAAGACACACCGCTAAAGCGTCGCCCATAACCAATTGTGCAGTAGTACTTGAAGTAGGAGCAAGATTGTTGGGGCACGCCTCCGAGTCGACAGAAGCTTTTATTATAAAATCTGAATGTTGGGCAAGAAATGAATTTGTATCGGAAACCATCCCGATAATCTTGTTTCCCATCTTCTTTATCCAGGGAACAAGAACCTTTATCTCTGCAGTATTTCCGCTTTTTGACAAACAAAGAACAATATCGTCCTTCTGTATGATACCAAGATCTCCGTGAATGGCGTCGGCGGCATGCATGAAAACCGCGGGAGTACCTGTGGAATTTAGAGTTGCGACCACCTTATTGGCGATAATTGCACTCTTGCCTATTCCTGTTATAATTAACCTTCCTTTACTGTTGAAAATGAGTTCCAGTACACTTATGAACTGTTCATCTATGAACCCTGATAGCCTGGCAACCGCTGCCGCCTCCTTTCTGACAACCTCCTGTGCTATATTTGACAGTTCCTCTCTTGAAATAGTCATAAAAATTTTGAGATGAAAAAACTAATGGATAACTTAGTATTGCAAAGGTAACTTATTTTGTTCATTTTTTAGATATTTATTCCTTATTTTATTATATGCAAATTACTTCTGAATTTTTGCATGAACAGTTAAAGACATTCTTCGGTTTTAACTCATTCAAGGGTCCACAAGAAGAGATAATCGTGCATCTTATTAACGGAGGAGATGCATTTGTCCTTATGCCTACAGGCGGAGGCAAGTCTCTGTGCTATCAACTGCCGGCTCTTGTGATGGATGGTACCGCCATAATAATTTCCCCTTTGATAGCATTGATGAAGAATCAGGTTGATGCCATCAGAGGTTTTGTTGAGGAGAGAGAGGGGATTGCTCATTTTCTGAATTCTTCATTGACAAAGGCTCAATTGCAGGAGGTCAGGGATGATCTGCTTGCCGGAAATACAAAATTGCTATATGTAGCCCCCGAGTCACTTACAAAGGAGGAGAATATACAATTGCTCAAACAGATAAAGATTTCATTCTATGCTGTTGATGAGGCCCATTGTATATCGGAGTGGGGACACGATTTCAGGCCTGAATACAGAAGGATAAACCCGATTGTCCAGGAGATAGGGGTGGCTCCCGTAATTGCACTTACTGCAACGGCAACACCCAAGGTGCAGCATGACATTCAGAAGAATCTGGATATGGTGGGTGCCAGGATTTTTAAATCTTCATTCAACAGGCCAAACCTCTATTATGAAATTCGCCCAAAGGTTAATATTGACAAGGAGATAATAAAATTCATAAAGTCCAACAAGGGAAAGTCAGGAATCATATATTGTCTAAGCAGGAAAAAAGTTGAGGATGTTGCAGAGCTGCTTGTGGTGAATGGCATAAACGCATTGCCATATCATGCAGGTCTTGATGCCAACACGCGAACCACAAATCAGGATAAGTTCCTTATGGAGGAGGCTGATGTTATAGTGGCCACAATTGCTTTTGGTATGGGTATTGACAAGCCTGATGTGAGATTCGTAATTCACTATGATATTCCGAAGAGCCTTGAAGGTTACTATCAGGAGACAGGTCGCTCGGGAAGAGACGGCGGTGAGGGCCAGTGTGTTGCTTTCTATTCGTACAAGGATATCCAGAAACTTGAGAAGTTCATGCAGGGAAAACTGATTTCCGAACAGGAGATTGGTAAACACCTTCTTATGGAAACTGTTTCGTATGCAGAGTCTAATCTCTGCCGCAGAAAGGTGCTTCTGAACTATTTCGGGGAGGATTATACTCAGGAGAATTGCGGCTCATGTGATAATTGCCTCTACCCTAAAAAGCAGTTTGAGGGCAAAGAGGATGTCCTTCTTGTTCTCGACCTTATCTCAGGGATGAAGGAGCAATTCAAGGCTGAGCACATTGCCAACATACTTGCGGGTGTGAACAATTCAATAATAAAGTCTTATAACCACCACCATCATGAACTATTCGGCATAGGGAGTTCGAAAGGTATTCGTTTCTGGATGGCTGTAATCAGACAGGCACTTATTCACCATCTGATTGACAAGGATATTGAGAGGTACGGCCTACTGTCATGTACAGAACAGGGTATAAAGTTCCTTGAAAATCCTACATCAATCATGCTTACAGAAGACAGAGAGTTCATGGATACTGACGAGGGAGACGATATTGTTACACCCGGCAGCAAGTCAGGTGGCGGAGGAGGGGATGCAGCTCTTCTCTCGATGCTTAAAGATCTTCGCTCTTCAATGTCAAAAAGGTTGAACCTGCCCCCATTTGTCATTTTCAATGATCCTTCGCTGGAAGATATGTCAATTCAATATCCGGTAACACTGGATGAACTTAAAAATTGTCAGGGTGTAGGAGAGGGAAAGGCAAAAAAGTTCGGGAAGGATTTTATAGATCTCATCTCAAAGTATGTTGCCGAGAACGAGATAGACAGACCTTTGGATCTGGTTGTCAAGAGTGTGGTGAACAAATCTGTTAACAAAGTATTTATAATCACAAGCATAGACAGGAAGCTGTCCCTTGAGGATATTGCCGATGCCAAGAATATGGAGATGAACGATTTGTTGGATGAGATTGAATCAATTGTCAACTCAGGAACAAAACTCAATATTGACTATTACATCAGGCAAACTGTGGATGATGACAAGGTGGACGACATTTACGAGTACTTCAAGACAGAAGCATCCACCGATTCCCTGAAGGAGGCGGTGGATGAGCTTGGCCGTAACTATACAGAGGAAGAGATCCGTCTTGTTAGGATAAAGTTTATCTCTGAAATAGGAAATTAACCGCAGTGGTAGTACTTTTTAACTAACTCCGACAACAGCTGCGGATTCTTTTCCGCCTGTTCACGGGTGTTCTCGTCATTGTAAGATTTCAGGTGGTCTATGACTCCGTCAATGAGTGTCTTGTTAAAGACTCCGTCCTTTTCATAGAGATGTCTCTTTGCATCAAGTTCCTTTGCCGATTCCATGCAAGATGATGGAAGTTGTTCGAGAGATTTAAGCTTATTTTCGTTTTCGTGACTGTGAATGTTGACATCAACATAAGTCTTTCCTGCAACACCAAGGGCATCTTCCATCTCAAACCCGGTTCTGGCAGCAACAGTCAGACCCGCTAGCATCTGATAAATATCCGCAGAACCGTCCGGAGAACGCATCTCTACTGTTTGTTTATCTGATGCTTCCATTGTTTTAGTCTCAAGAGGATTGGCAATAGAAACCATGTCGTTTTTTCCTGTCCAGCCCAGAGGCACTCTTACCAGCACAGATCTGTTGCGATCTCCCCAGCATATACTTGTAGGAGCCTCCTGATGCGGAACAAGCCGGAAGTAAGACATCGGATTGGTATTTCCGAAAGCTGTAAGTGAGGAGGCACATTTCATATATCCGGCAATTGCATGTTTCGCCTCCTCTGAAAGTTTGCCGTTTTTTATCATTACCGATTTGCCATCCTTAACCAACCTTGTGTGGAAATGCAGTCCGCTTCCCGCTTTGCCGGTAGTAATCTTGGGTGCGAATGTCACATCTATACCATATTTATAAGCCAGGTTACGGATGATCCATTTTGCCATTACAAGCTGATCTGCAGCCTGTTCTACGGGAGACACAAGAAATTCTATCTCATTCTGTTCATATACCTTGCCGTCAAGTGTGAAATTTCCAACCTCGGAATGTGCATACTTGATTTGTCCGCCCGATCTGGCTATGCAGTTAACAGCCTCGCATCTGAACTGTTCAAATTTTGTATATGGTGAGGACTCGTGATATCCTCTCTGATTGTCTATAGGGAATTTGCCGGAATCTTCACCTACTATATAAAACTCAAGCTCTCCCATTGCCTCGAAACAGAGTCCAGTCTTGTCATGAAACGAGCGGGCAGCCTTGCGTAGTGTATTCTCCGGAGAACTTTCCAAAGGTAGTCCGTCTTTGTTGAAGTATGAACAAAGCAGCCCTAAGGTAGGTATTGAAGAGAACGGATCGAGATATGCAGTTGAAAATCTCGGAATAATGTAGAGATCGCTTGATCCCGCCTCGATGTATGGAAAGAGGCTGGAGCCGTCGACTCTCTCGCCGTAAGATAGTATGGTATCCAGGTATTTATAGCTGGTTACAGGAAAATTGAGAGTCTTCAGCCTTCCGTCGGCTGCGATATACCTAAAATTGATGATCCTTATCTCGTTGTCAATGACAAACTTTATAATGTCATTTTTAGTAAATTCAGATGAAATTTTATTCAAGCCCGCTACAACAGGATTTATGTTGTAGTTAAGAAACTGCTCCATAATTGTTATAAATTATTATAATTGTTTTTAAATTGATACGAAATTAATATAATTGTTTACAAAAAAAGAAATAAAATGGCTTTTGTCTCTTTTTTTTATTTTTAATAGCTTTGTAACCTAATGACAAAGACAAGAAGAATCTATATATCGATCGCATTCCTATTAGCCGTACTGATTATTGTCTATATTTTTTTCAGTTTAAGGAGAGCAAGTGTTGCAGAAAAAGTGTCTGAAGGGTTTGTCCTGCAATCTGCAGAAGTGATACCCATTGATGCTGTCGCAATTTTTCATTTTAATGATGTTAATGTATCAATCTCATTTTTGTCAGATACATCAGGATTATTTCCATCAATATTCCCGCAAGAGTCTCCAATAGGAAAGTTCCTCTCTCTTTCAGGTACATTTGGAGGAGAGATAACTCTTTCATTTCACTACTCTGCTAAAAATGAGGTTTCACCGATAGCTGTCCTTGATCTTCCACAGGTTCCTGTATCGGGAAAGGAGACAGAAGTACTTCTCAGAAAATTGGGTGCTGTCAGTGAGAGTTCATATAACGGTATTGAAATCTATTCGGGAAGAGGGTTGAAAATTTTCAGAAATGGCAATCGTATAATAGCAAGCCCCTCTCTGATATTAATTCAGTCATCTATAAGGCATTTTAAGACAAAATCCTCAATTATGGACAACCATGATTTCAGAAGGATGCTTACGCATACACATGAAGGGGATGATAAACTTTTCATTAACATACAACAGGCAGGCAAGTTTTTTTCGGGATATACAGACTACCGTTTCTGGCGTTATTCAGATTTTATGTCAAAAATATCTTCATGGAGCGCCTTTAGTATAGATAGAGAATTAAAAGGTGTCTCGCTAAATGGAAAATTTTTCAATTACAGGGGCAAGGCTGAATTTTCTGAAATTTTCTCGAATATTGAGGGAGAGAAATCCGAGGTCTGGAATCTGCTTCCGTACAACACATACGGAGCCCTGGTCCTTTCAGTGGAGGACTTCAATGCTTTGTTAGACTCATATTATGAACATAGACGATCATATAATGTAGTTGAGGAGGTAGAGTACGAGAGGTGTAAAGATTGGTTCCTGACGCAGAAGCCGGCTGAAGTGGTGCTTGCATTGATTCCCTATAAGAGTGAAAGTCGTTGGGTTACCCTCATAAGGAGTGAAGTCAGAAGAGGATCCGGAAGAAAAGTAGCATCCACATTCGAATTCAAAGGGGCGCTTGCAACACTGTTCGGAAAATCTTTCTCGTATAATCCGGAAAAATTTGTAGTTACCTCCGGAAAATGGCAACTGATCGGTGATGAAGATATGATACGGGAATTTGCCTCCGGTGATTTCGAGAAGTATACTTTGGGTGATTTTATGGAGCAGGGCGAGGCAGGTGATATGCTTACCGGGTCGGATTCACCTTTAAAAGTGGTTGCAAATGTATCAATGATGCAGGATTCTGTTGCATCTGTTTTCAGAGATCCGGCGCATGAAAGGGTTGCTGTATGGTTGCACAAGAAGAATTACCAGGTTCTTTTCTTTCAGATATTTCCCGATCTTGATAAAAAAAGTGTTGATTTTTCGCTATCTGTCATATCTCAGAGAGTTCCCAACCTGAGGGAGCCGGATACAGAGCTCGTTAATGTCCCGGATACGGTCAGGATTCCGGTTGGACCTTTCCTGATTACCAAAGGGCAAAAGGAGAAGATGTATCTCGAGCAGATGCCTGATAATAAACTCAGGCTTATCTATACCGACGGGAGGGGGATTTGGGCGATCCCATTTACAGCTCCTTTGCGGGGATTTGTAGAGGAGGTTGATTATTTTTCAAACAAGAAGTTCCAGATGCTGTTCGCAAGTGGTAACAAGCTATATCTACTTGATAAGACGGGCAGATATACCGGACCATTCCCAAAAAGTGTCGATTCTTTGATCCTGCTTGGTCCTAAGGTCTACGAGCATAACGGAGATTTCTCAATAATGCTTCTTCATACCGACAATAAACTCAGGCTATATGACAGGAACTGCAAGCCGGTGGAGGGGTGGCAGGATATTACCACTGAGGAGATGATAGAGGGTTTCCCTGAATTGATGAAGATAGGTGAGTGTCAATACTGGATTTTAAGAACAAGGTTGCGTACACTCATATACAGACATTCGGGAGAGAAAATAGGCGATTTGTCAGGAAAAAATACCCTGTTACCTGACACAAAGATAAGAATCCTTTCTGGCACAAAAGTAGCAGTGACCACCCGCAAGGGAAAAGAGATCAGTTTGGATCTACAAAGCGGAGAGATAAAAAAAATAAGAAAAAGAGGGAAGTTATTCTGATATGGAGATGTTTCTTACAGTTATATTGATATTGGTATTGCTCTTCTGGTTAGCAGGAAGAGTCTTTCCATTACTATTAGGTTTGTGGATTAAAAGAAAAGTTGATAAATTTAATAATTTAAATAATTTTAATAATCGGCCAACTTCTCCTGATGAGCAACAGCCTAAAAACAAGATTGTTGACAAAAACGTTGGTGAATATGTGGACTTTGTAGAGACAAAAGACGAGAACTAAACATGAAGACTTTTTTAAGATTGCTTTCTTTTGCAAAGCCCTATGGGAGATACTGGCCTACTTATCTCATTATTTCTCTCTTCTCGATGTTTTTCGGGATTTTCAACTTTGCACTGGTTGCTCCTATTGTCAGAATCATATTCAGCCCCGATGCCATAGTCCAACAAATGACATTGCCGGAGTTCTCAATTAGTGTTGATTTTTTTACAACGCTGTTTCAGTATTTTCTCACAAAGATCATGATAAAGTCAAGCCTGCTGAATGGTTTGCTCTTTGTGTGCATATTCATGATAATCATGTCCTTCTTTTCAAACCTGTCAAACTATCTCTCGCAGAGAATACTTGTCAGTATCAGGACAAAGTTGATGTACAATCTGAGAAAGGCCCTCTTTTTAAAAATTTCCAAACTTCATATCGGATATTTTCATGAGAAAAGGAAGGGGGATATTTTATCGAGTGTTTCAAACGATGTAACTGAGGTCCAGAATACTGTTGCCAACACTTTCCATATTCTTTTCAGAGATCCGTTGATGATTATCGGATTCCTTGGAGCATTGTTCTATATGTCTCCCCAGCTGACACTCTTTACACTGCTGGCACTTCCTATCACAACTTTTGCCATTGCAAGGGTGGTGAGGTCGCTAAAGAAGGGTGCAGTTATAACTCAGTCTCTGATGGGCAGGATTATCAGCCATTTTGAGGAGGCAATATCAGGAGCAAGGATTATTAAGGCATTCAATGCACAGAAATATATAAACATCCATTTTGACAACACAAATTCGGGACACAGGAAGACAAGCAAAAAGATCTTCAACAGACAGACAATGGCTTCACCTCTGTCTGAATTTCTAGGAGTATCGGTGGCTACTTCTGTGCTTTTTTACGGAGGTTACCTTCAGCTGCAGGGAAAGCTCGGTATGGATGCAGCAGCCTTTCTTGTTTATATAGGATTTTACTGGAAAGTACTTGAGCCTACCAAGTCAATCTCTAATGCTATAGCAAGTCTTCAGAGAGGGGTTGTCTCAGGAGAGAGAATATTTGCCATACTCGATGTTGAACCAGAAATAAAGAAAACCAAGAATCCGATTCCAATCAAGGAGTTCCGGGAGAGTATTGTTTTTAACAATGTGGGATTTAAATATGTGAGTGAGCCGGTCCTAAAAAATATCAACCTTGAAATTAAAAAAGGCAGGATGATTGCCCTTGTCGGACCGTCAGGTGCCGGAAAATCTACAATGGCGGATCTTCTCCCGCGTTTTTATGATGTCACATCTGGTACAATCACTCTGGACGGAAAAGATATCCGCGAATATGAACCTAAAGATCTGATCGGGATGATGGGTATTGTAACTCAGGAGGCAATACTATTTAATGACACGGTCTTCAACAACATCGCTTTCGGAATGGAGAACGTAAGTGAGGAGGATGTTGTCAAGGCTGCGAAAATAGCAAATGCACACGAATTTATATCTCAGATGGAATCAGGATATCAGACAAATATTGGTGACAGAGGGTTAAAACTCTCAGGGGGCCAGAGACAGAGGCTGGCTATTGCCAGGGCAGTCCTCAAGAATCCGCCTATACTGATTCTTGATGAGGCAACCTCTGCTCTCGATACAGAGAGTGAGAGACTTGTGCAGGAGGCTTTAATCAAGCTTATGGAAAACAGAACCTCTGTGGTTATTGCACACAGGTTATCAACCATACAATACGCAGACGAAATAGTGGTGCTTAAGGCAGGAGAGATAGTTGAGCGTGGAACCCACCAGGAATTGATAAAACTGGAGGGATTATACTCTCATTTGTGTAATCTTCAGACCTTTGCATAATACAATCTTAAATATGGAACAATCATTGAACCTCATATTAGAGAGGAGCTTTAAAGAGAATTGGGATAATCCGGCTCTCTCTGATTACAAGGGGATTACTTTGCATTACAGAGATGTGGCAAGGAGGATAGAGAAATTGCATATAGTATTTGAAATATGCGGATTAAAAAAGGGTGACCGAATTTCTATATGCTCGAAAAATCAGGCTAACTGGGGAGTTGTATTTCTTTCCGCTTTGGCATACGGCGCAGTAGCCGTACCTATTTTACATGAGTTTAAACCCGGGAATATTCATCATATTGTAAGCCATTCTGATTCAAGAATCCTGTTTGTAGGAGAGCATATATGGGAACAGATGAACGGGACTGAGATGCCCGATCTTGATGCTGTGATAGAGATCTCCGATTTTTCTATCCTTTATGCTAAAGATCCTTTGATCTACGAGACAAGGGAGCATTTGAACGAGATGTTCGGAAAAAAATACCCAAAGAATTTCAGACCGGAGCATGTTCATTTTCATGAGGATACTCATGAAGAACTTGCAGTAATTAACTATACATCAGGAACAACCGGATTCTCTAAGGGTGTGATGCTTCCATACAGATCACTATTGTCAAACATTATGTTCGGTTGGGAGGTACACCCTCAGCTCAATAATACATCAAATGTGGTTGCAATGTTACCTACTGCCCACATGTACGGAATGATGTTCGAATTCCTTTTTGAGATGACAGTGGGAGCACATGTTCATTTCCTCACAAGGGTTCCAAGCCCGAAGATTATCATGGATGCTTTTGCTGACATCAAACCGGATATAATTATTTCAGTACCTCTTATTATTGAGAAGATATATAAGAAAAAGCTTCAGCCGATTATCAATAAGGCTGCAATGAGGGTTCTTCTTAGAGTTCCTGTAGTTGATCAAGCAATCGGAAAGAAAATACAACAGGAGCTTATTAAGACATTTGGGGGTAAATTCAAAGAGGTAATCATTGGGGGAGCAGCTTTCAATAAAGAGGCAGAGGCCTTTTTCAGAAAGATAGGTTTTCCTTTTACAGTTGGTTATGGCATGACAGAGTGCGGTCCTATCGTTACTTATGCACCCTGGGATAATACAAGGCTTTATTCTTGTGGTAAAGCTGCGCCACGGATGGAGATCAGAATAGACTCCGTTGATCCTGAAAATATTCCCGGTGAGATTCTGTGCAAAGGACCGAATGTAATGCTTGGTTATTATAAGAATCAGGAAGCGACAGATGCCGTTCTCTCCGATGATGGCTGGCTGAGGACAGGTGACATGGGAATTATTGACAGTGAGGGATATCTTTATATACGCGGGCGTTCAAAGAGTATGATCCTGGGAGCTAACGGCCAGAATATTTATCCGGAAGAGATAGAGAGCATTGTGAATAATATGCAGTATGTGGTTGAGTCACTTGTCGTTGAGGAGAAAGGGACTCTTACTCTTCTTGTTTATCCGGATTTTGAGTTGGCTGAGAGTGACGGACTTACATCTGCGGATCTTGAAAAGAAGATGGAGGAGAACAGGATTCTTCTTAACGAGGATCTTCCGAATTACTGTAAGATCCAAAATGTGAAGATATTCCCTGAAGAGTTTGAAAAGACTCCTAAAAGAAGTATAAAGAGATTTTTATATCAAAGAGTACAAGAGTAGTTGTTATGCAAAACAAACAGGAACAGTTTGACAGAAGTTATCTGGAGATGGCTGCCGTCTGGGCAAAAAACTCATATTGCAAAAGAAGGCAGGTTGGTGCTTTACTTGTTAAAGACAGAATGATCATCTCAGACGGATATAATGGAACGCCGGCAGGATTTGAGAATATCTGCGAGGATGATGAGGGTCACACTAAACCGTATGTTCTTCATGCAGAAGCAAATGCGATAACAAAAGTTGCAAAGTCAGGAAACAACAGCAAAGGGGCTACGATGTATGTAACAACAGCACCATGTCTTGAATGCTCTAAACTCATCATTCAGGCCGGTATAACAAGGCTGGTTTATAAAGATGATTACAGGATCTCGGATGGGATAGACCTTCTGAAAAGGGCGGGAATAGAAATTGTCAATATTGAATAAAATATGTCATACTTTCAAGGCTTAAGGGAGAGAATGAGGAACAATCCTCTGGTATATGTACTGCTGTTTGGTCTGTTTATCCTCTTGGTATTCAGATTACTTTCCGACTATTCCGGCAAGAGCAGGGAGCTTGCCGTCAAGGCAGGGAATTGGGATAAGCTTATGCTGGTCCTTTCAGAGGTGGAGAATAACTATGTGGATTCGATAAAGAAAGATCAGCTTACAGAGAAGGTTATACCATATCTTCTGGAAAGTCTGGATCCCCACTCTGTGTATCTTCCGCCTGCAGATCTGAAGGATGCAGAAGAGTCTCTTGAAGGAAATTTTGACGGAATAGGAGTTCAGTTCAATGTGCCGAATGATACGGCGATAATAATAAATGTCATACCCGGAGGTCCGTCCGAAAGGGCCGGACTATTATCGGGAGACAGAATAGTAAAGGTAAATGATGAGATTGTAGCCGGAGTCAAAATGAACCAGGATTCACTTGTCAAAAGATTAAGAGGAAAATCCGGTTCTCTGGTGAAAGTGGGCATTAAGAGAGAGAACAATAACAGCCTTGTCTTTTTTGATATAAAGCGAGATAAAATACCTGTCAACAGTGTTGATGTCAAATATATGACAGACAAGACCACAGGCTACATCAAGCTGTCCAAGTTTACGCGCACCAGTTATGAGGAGGTGATCAAGGCAGCGCTGGAGCTGAAGAAATTGGGGATGAAGGAGCTTATATTCGACCTTAGAGGTAATTCGGGAGGATACTTTGATCAGGCTTTTCTTATGGCTAACGAGTTCCTTGAGAAAGACCAGATGATTGTATATATGCAGGGACTACACAGAACCAGACAAGATTTCAAGGCTGACGGAAAAGGCAAGCTCAGGGATATTAAGATAAAGGTGCTGATAGATGAAGGAACTGCCTCTTCGAGTGAGATATTCGCGGGAGCCATTCAGGATAATGACAGGGGAGTTGTAATAGGCAGACGCTCCTTTGGTAAGGGGTTGGTTCAGGAACCTATCTATTTCTCCGACAAATCAGGAATAAGGCTTACAGTTGCAAGATTTTACACTCCTACAGGACGATCAATTCAGAAGCCTTATTCGGCAGATTATCAGTATGATATCATCGAAAGATACAGGCATGGTGAGATGACATCTGCTGACAGCATAAAACGTAATGACTCTCTGAAGTATACTACACCAAAAGGGAAGATTGTATATGGAGGTGGAGGTATTACTCCGGACATCTTTGTTCCGATGGACACTTTAGGGATTAATGATTTCCTGATTGCTGTGTCAAATAAAGGGCTTCCGTTCAAATTCAGCTCTATGATAGCCGATCTCTATCGCCCGTCTCTGAAGTCCATAAAAGATATAGGTGCTTTGGAGAAGCTATTGGCCACAATGAATCTTGAAAAGCGATTCCTCAAATATGCATCAGATAACAAGATGGTTCCAACTGGGAAACAGTGGGCTGAGTGTAAAGAGATAGTTATAACGCAGATTGAAGCCCTTGTGGGCAGATATTCACCTCTGGATGATGAGGCATTCTATCCGATAATGGCGAGAATTGACAACGTGATTCAGAAGGCTATTGAGCAATAAACCTGTAAACAATTTCACCTTGCTGTTTTTCCGGAGCTGTTGCAGAAGATGTAAATCTTGATGCTTTAGCTGCCTTTACGGCGTATTCTCTTATACAACTGTCATTTGCCGAGATATCCCCCATCACAGATGCAGATACGACATATCCTTTTCTGTTTACCATGATAGAAACATATACGTCTCCTCCACCTATACATTTATAGACAGGTATGGGCAAAGACATTGCCTTTCTGCCGTCAAGAGTATAAGAGAGTACAGAGGGCCCTTTATATGAATCGCTTTTTTTCTCCTCGGATGATTTTGATTGTACAGGAACATCGTCGCTACCCTGGTATGCCTCTGCCTCTTTTCTGGAGGCATCAAGCTTTCTCTGTAGCTCTTTTGCCTCATCATAAACCTGTCTTGGGTTCCTGAACCGGTCATCCTTAAGCTCGTTCCCTTTTGCTGCTCCTGCATCGACAACAACATTCCTGATTTTATCGGGACGTCTGCCGGCAATCATATCATCCAGTTCCTTGCTGACATCCTCTTTAAAACGCTCCTCTTCCTGCTGTTTCTCGATTTGTTCCTGCTTGGAAAAGTCCAGTACAAAAGAGGTCTCTTCAGACAATAGAGCCCCTATTCTGGTTGCCAGCAGAATGATAATTGCTAATAGGTGTACGGCAATTGTAAGATAAAGACCGGCTTTGTTCTCAAGCTTTAGCATTTTTCTTGTAGAGAAACTTTTCTATTGAAGCAAGAAGAATGTCTATAGCAACCTGATTGTGACCACCTTGTGGAATTATGATGTCAGCATATCTCTTGCTTGGTTCGATAAATTGAAGGTGCATAGGTTTTACAGTCTTGTCGTATCTCTCCAGAACCTTCTCTATCGATCTGCCTCTCTCAATGTTGTCTCTGGTGATTACCCTCCCGAGGCGGTCATCAGCATCGGCATCCACGAAAACCTTTATATCCATGCAACTTCTCAGTTCGGGACAAGTGAATATAAGTATACCCTCAACTATTATAATAGGAGAGGGTGCTACTTTTACTGTTTCAGTTGTCGACCTCAGGCAGGTGAGATAGGAGTATACCGGTTGATCTACTGTCTTGCCGGCGCGGAGTTCCTTCAGGTGTTTGATAAGTAACTTGAAATCGATCGAGTCAGGGTGATCGAAATTCAGTTCAAGCCTCTCTTCTAAAGGAAGATGACTGTTGTCTTTATAATATGAATCCTGAGGGATTACTACAACGTGATCCTTTATCCTGTTTGCTATCTGTGATACTACAGTTGTCTTACCGGCACCTGTTCCTCCGGCTATTCCTATAATGAGCATATATTTTAAAATTCTGCGTTCTTAGGTGATCTTGGGAAAGGAATTACATCTCTGATATTGGCCATACCTGTAACGAAGAGAAGAAGCCTCTCAAAGCCTAATCCGAAACCGGAGTGAGGAGCACTTCCGAATCTTCTGGTATCTATGTACCACCACAATGATTCTGTTCCCATGTTGAGCTCCTTGATTCTGTTCTCCAATTTTTCAAGAGACTCTTCACGCTGCGAACCTCCTATAATCTCTCCGATTTTAGGGAACAGAACATCCATTGCCCTGACTGTCCTTCCGTCATCGTTCTGCTTCATATAAAAAGCCTTGATATCCTTAGGGTAGTCTGTCAGAATAACAGGCTTTTTAAAATGTTTCTCTACGAGGTAGCGCTCATGTTCACTTTGAAGATCTGTACCCCATGATACAGGATATTCAAACTTCTGTCCCGATTTCATGAGGATCTCAACACCCTCGGTATAAGGAAGCCTTACAAACTGTGTCTCAACAACGCCATGGAGTCTCTCAATCAGCTCCTTGTCAAACATATCGTTAAGGAACTTAAGGTCATCGGCACAATTATCAAGAGCATACTGAACGAGGTATTTGATGAACTCTTCAGCCAGATCCATGTTGTCTTTGATCTCATAGAAAGCCATCTCAGGCTCAATCATCCAGAATTCCGAGAGGTGTCTCGGTGTGTTGGAATTTTCAGCCCTGAAAGTAGGTCCGAATGTATATATCTGTCCAAGGGCAAGAGCTCCAAGTTCTCCCTCAAGCTGTCCGCTTACTGTAAGGTTGGTTGCTTTCCCGAAAAAGTCATTTGAATAATCGACCTTTCCGTCTGCACTCTTAGGAACATTGTTCAGATCAAGCGTAGTAACCTGGAACATGGCTCCGGCTCCTTCAGCATCAGATGCTGTAATGAGTGGGGTATGCAGATAGAAAAATCCTTTGTCGTTGAAAAATTTGTGAATTGCAAAGGCCATAGCGTGGCGAATGCGAAGGACACATCCGAAAGTATTTGTACGAGGTCTGAGATGACCTATTTCCCTCAGGAATTCAAGGCTGTGACCCTTTTTCTGAAGTGGATAGGTATCGGGGCTTGCAGTTCCGTATACTAAAAGAGAGCCGGCATGAATCTCCACCTTCTGTCCGCTGCCTACTGACGCTACAAGTGAGCCTTCAACACATATACAGGCACCTGTTGTAACATCTTTGAGCTGTTCTTCGGTAAAGTTGTTCATATCGAAGACAATCTGAATGTTATTCACTATAGACCCATCGTTCAAAGCAACAAAAGTGATATTCTTATTGCCCCTTTTTGTCCTTACCCATCCTTTAACCTGAACCTCTATACCTGCCTCTTTATTAAGCAGTTCACAAACTTTGATCCGTTCCATACTATCTAGAAATGACTTTGAATTTTTTAAACCAGGCAAAGTTACTCAAATGAAGATAAATCACAAGAATAATATTTCAGATGCCACGCTTTCATTCCAACACCTGTCAATAGCGGTGATTACATATTTGTATTTAACCCTCTTACCGCTTTGTGCCTCAGGCTTAAATGAGTTGGTGTCAACAATTCGGATAAGGTATTTTGTGTCAGTTATGTCAATTACCGATTTTGCGGGAAAACGGTAAACTGCATAGAAACGGGCTTCCTGCATCTTGTCATTGTTGCTGTCATGTTTCCAGTTGATTACACCTTTTTTTGCCTTAAGTGAAGTTACCGGAGCAGGTGCAATAGAGTCCAACGCTTTGTATGCAGGAATCAATGCAAGGTGCTTCTGATATGTGTTTGTCAGAGAGTCTGTAAAACCAAACGGATTTGTAGTGATTGACCAACCCGGCCACCAGACATTGCCGTGAACGTTGGGAAGAGTCCTGACAAGCCTCATCTTCTCTGCGAACTGAGTCTTTAAAGAGTCGTTGACATCCTTCTCCTTGAATGTGTCGATATTTTGTCCAATATATAACTGTCCTTTGAAATTTGCATCATTCCACCATTTGATGAGTGTCAGGAAGTCGGCACGAGGATGCCCTATTTTCCAATATAATTGTGGTACATTGTAGTCAATCCACCCCTTTTCAAGCCAGAGAGGAATATCTGCATAGAGATCTTCATAAGTTGAGAGACTGTTTGTTTTGCTTCCTGATCCGTCAGGAGTATCGCTAAAGTTTCTGTGAACTCCGAACGGGCTTATGCCAAATCTTACCCAAGGTTTGATTTTTTTGATTGTATCATTGATCTCACGTATGAGTGTCGATACATTGTTCCTTCTCCAATCAGCCTTTTGCCAGTATTCGAAACCCTGGCTCTTTGCATATTTTACGAAAGAGGCATCGTCGTGAAACTCCTCGAATTTCTCGGGATAGGGATAGAAATAGTCATCAAAATGGATAGCATCGACATCATACCTGCTTACGATATCTGCCATAACTTTCTTGGTATGTGCTATTGCTTCCGGTTCTCCCGGGTCAAAATAGAGCTGTTTGCCATATCTTTTGAAAATTTCCGGTTTGCGGAAGTACAGGTGATCCGGATGTAACTGCTCCTTGTCATTTGATGTTACTCGATAAGGGTTGCACCAAGCATGTAGTTCCATTCCTCTTTTATGAGCCTCACGGACCATAAATTCCAGAGGGTCCCAGAGCGGATCAGGAGCCTTTCCCTGTTCGCCTGCTACAAATCTGCTCCACGGTTCAAGTCCTGAAATGTACAAAGCATCGGCCTGAGGCCTAACCTGAAAAATAACAGCATTTACACCTGATTTTTGCAGAATGTCAAGTGTATTGGTAAAGAATTTCTTCAATGAGTCTGTGCTCATGTTTTTGAAATTCTGATTGCCGACAGTATGAATCCATGCACCACGGAATTCTCTTTTAGGCAATTCGCTGGATAGTAGTGTTGTAACTACCGACAGCATTATTAAGGAGAGAATAAGTTTTTTCATTTTTTAATGTGTTATATGTCAGAACTGTAGTTTCATTATTTCCATAATTCTTTTAGGAATGTCTGTATTGTCAAGTCTTCCCGAGAACCTTTGATTTCCGGCACCTATTGAATAGACGGGAACATATACACCTGTATGACCGCTGGTCGTCCAACCGATGTTTGCCTTTTCATTTCTTTCGCTATTATTCTTTATAATTTCATTGTCAACGGCGAACGATGAGGATTGATCGGAGAAAGAGTCGAAATTAATCACATATCCCCCTTTGTTCCTTCCCAGGCTGGCACCTCCTGTATCGTGATCGGCAGTTACTATTATCAATGTCTCATCAGGATGCTTCAGATAAAAATTGTATGCAACCTCAACAGCATCAGCGAAATCTATGATTTCAAGGATGTCGGTCTTTGCATCGTTGCTGTGCGCAGCCCAATCAATCTTACCTCCTTCTGCCATCATAAAGAACCCTTTTTTGTTTTTAGAGAGATGCTCTATTCCAACTTTAACAACATCCGAGAGCTTGAAATCATCATCCTTTCTGTCTATAGCAAAAGGCATCTCGGAATCTTTGCCGGCGGACTGGAAAAATGCCAGTTTCCTTGCATCTCTGTTTTTCTCAAGTTCAGAAAATCCTCTTACAATAGTATAACTACTGTCAGCCAATATCTCAAAAACATCCCTTTTATCACTGTTTTTTCCTTTAGGTTCAGAGAAATCTCCTCCTCCAAAGAATTCAAAACCACTTTGAGGCAGTTGCAGGGAGATGTCATAATAACTCTTCCTGCTAGCACTATTAGCGTAAAAAGCTGCCGGAGTGGCCTGCTCCAGGGGGACAGTGGAAATTATACCTATTGAGTACCCTTTTTCATGAAGTTTGTATGATATGCTCTTCAGTTTATTTGTATCCGGATCAACGCCGAGCATATAATTATTTGTCTTTGTTCCTGTTGAAAGGGCTGTGCCTGCAGCAGAAGAACAAGTTATATGGTAATTTGCCGAGTATGTTGTACATAAGCCAAATGAGGGAAATTTTGAAAAGATTAGAGGTTCTGATCCTCTGACTCCCTTAAGTGAAGCAAGATATGCTTCGGTTAGCGCAACCTGAGAAATTCCCATGCCATCACCTATAAAGAGAAAAATGTACTTTGGTTTATTGGCAGCATATGACTGTACCGAAATGAATAAGAGTAGTGCTAAAGTAAAGAATTGTAGTGATTTTTTCATCTGTTCCTGGATTTATTGATACTGTAATAATACAGAAAAGGGTGCACTATTGTTCATAGATGCACCCTTATACAGTATTGTGAAGAAAACTACTCAGATACAGGAGCAGCCTTTCTTGCAGAGTACATGATCTTTAGGGCAGAACATCTACGAAGTTCCTGCTTGATATCAGTGATGATACCCATGCGGACATTTTGGTCTGCCTTAATAGAAATGGTCATAAATTGGCGATCGGCTTCAAGAAGAGACTCTCTCTCAGCTGCGACAAAGTCACGTATGTCTGTGACAGACTTGAATGAGTCGTTAAGCTGTATACGAGCGTCAGTTCCATATTTCCCTTGTTCTGAACGGATAGGCGTTCCTACATAAATGTGTGATGCAAGGTCCTTCCTCTCAAGTTTTGCAGATTCAGAAGCTTCAGGTATTTTAAATTCCACTTTCTTGGTTGTTTCACGAATAGTAGTGGTAATCATAAAGAAGAACAACAACATAAACACAATGTCAGAAAGTGACGATGTGTTCAAAGGCTGCATCTCTTTTTTCTTTTTCTTAATCATAGTTATGCCTCCCTTTTTTGTTATTTTTTACCTGTGTCTTTTGGTTCTGCCTCAGAAATATTCTGAGGAACAGCCTTTCTTACAATCTCTTGTTTGGTTTCATCCAGAAGAATGAATGATTTGCCAAAATTAGCCATGGCAAATTCATCTCGAACTTCATTTACAGCCCTAACAAGTTCATTTTGCACCCTGATGTAGGCATCATAGCTTGTACCGCGAGTATTCTGTAGGGAAATAACTCCCTTTGATATAGGATACATTCCAAACCCTTCAATATTCTTCTCTTCCTTTTCAGGCAGAGAAGGATCATTGTTAGGATTCATAAGGAATTCCTTCGCTTTGTCCTTTAACATCGAGATATCCATAATCTCCCCACCTGCAAAAAGACGGTCAGATTCGTTTATTCTAACAACCAGCACATTGCGTTTGTTGACTTTTTGGTCTATTACCTGTTGATTTTTATCAGGCATAGGTGGCAAACGACGCTGGAGACCTCCTGAAGAATCCATATTGGATGAAATCAGGAAGAACACCAAGACAATGAAGGCAATGTCGGCGGTAGAACCCGTATTAACTGCATTAATTGGTCTTGCCATAATTATTGTTTTTTGTCTAATATGCTCTTGACACTACCTCCAACAATTGTAATTATTGATACAGCTACCAGAATATAAGTAACTATAAGTCCGGTGTCGGTCAATTTAAGAGTCTGTTCTGAAGGTTGATTCTCTATATTCAAATTGATTGGATCGCCAGATGAAAGTAGATACCCAATTCCAAAAACAACAACAACAAGAAGAAGGGATAAGCCCACCTTCTTTAGTTTCTTTGGATATTGGAACAACAGAGGCAAAGGAAGAATCAATGTGCATAATATTGCTATTGCTGTGAGTATATACGCAAAGTAAATAACAATATTAACCATAGTTTCTGATTCTGGATTTGCGTAGAACAGCACAGCCACAATCAGTATCAGCACGAAAATAACGGCTGAAAATATTTTTAATCCCTTTTGCATATCGGTAATTATTTTTTAGCCTTTACAAGGATGTCTATCAGGGAGATAGAAGAATCCTCCATAGAAAGGACGATTGAGTCAATCTTAGATACGATGTAGCTGTAGAAGATCTGAAGGATGATAGCAACGATAAGACCTGCTACTGTTGTGATAAGGGCTACCTTCATACCACCGGCTACGATGTTTGGAGAGATATCACCTGCAGTCTGGATATCGTCGAAAGCCATAACCAGTCCGATAACTGTTCCAAGGAATCCCAACATAGGAGCAAGTGCGATAAACAAGTTGATCCAAGTAAGACCGCTTTCTAGCTGTGACATCTGAATAGAACCATATGATGATATTGATTTTTCAACCATTTCAGGACCTTCTTCCGAGCGGCTCAAGCCTTGATAAAAAATACTGGCAACTGGGCCCTTAGTATTGCGGCAAACCTCTTTGGCAGCTTCAACTCCACCGTTAGCAAGAGCTTCCTCAATTTTCTTCAAAAGCTTTTCAGTATTGGTTGATGCAAGATTGAGGTACATGATTCTCTCAATAGCAATTGCAAGACCAAGAATAAGACACAAAAGGATAGAAGCCATAAAGCCTGCACCACCCTCAATAAACTTAGCTTTAATCTGTTGGTGAATTGGAGTCTCTTGTTGAAGAGTCTGATCAGAAACAGGAGCGGCAGCCGGAGCAGCAGCAACGTCAGTTGTTGTTGTAGTTGCAGTAGAATCCGGTGTCTGAGCAGAAACATACTGAGCAGAAATGGCTATTAGACCCACAACTGCCAAAAACATGAAAAATTTTTTCATAAATTTTTGAATAATTAAAGTATTAAACAATGTATATTAAATAGTTATTTGTTTTTACCTTACGTAAAATGCGATGCAATTTAGTAAGAATTTTATATAATTGCTAATCTATTGAAATTTCACCTCTCAAATTTTTTAACACATTATTGGTAACATTCAGATATTCAGTGTTGTTTCCAAGGACAAAAAATAGTTTTGTAAGGGCAGCCTCTGTGGTGCTGTCAAAACCACTCAGCACACCTATCTTCTTTAGTAATATGCCGGTAGAGTATGTTTCCATATTTACACTTCCTGCAGGACATTGTGATACATTCAATACTATTGTCCCTTTTTTGATTGTATCTGTAAGCATAGAGATAAGCCACTCAAGTGTCGGTGCATTGCCCGATCCGTATGTTTCAATTATCAATGCCCGTAGCCCTTTTATATTCAGAAAGCTCTCCACAACAAATGGTGAGATTCCCGGGAATATCTTGAGTATTGCTACGTTAGTGTCAAGTTTTGTGTTCAAGACCAGTTTCTTGCCCCATATTGAAGGGTAGGAGATGAAATTCTTGTTATACTTCATATGGATGCCGGCTTCCGCAAGATGTGGATAGTTGGGAGACCTGAATGCCCGGAAGTTCTCTGCATTGTCCTTTGTTGTGCGGTTTCCCCTGTATAATTTACTCTCGAAGTAAACACAGACTTCCGGAACCATAGCCCTGCCCTGAGAGTCTTTGGCTGCAGCGATCTCAATTGAAGAGATGAGATTTTCCTTGCCATCGGTCCTAAGCATACCGATAGGCAACTGACTTCCTGTGAAGATTACCGGTTTTTCAAGGTTGCCCAGCATGAAACTGAGAGCAGATGCAGAGTATGACATTGTATCGGTCCCGTGAAGGATGACAAAACCGTCATACTTTTCATAATTCGCTGCAATTATCCCGGCAAGTTCAACCCAAAAGGAGGAGCTGATCTCGGAGGAGTCTATCGGTGGTACGAATGAGTGAGAATCAATGCTGTAGCCGAATTTCTTTAGTTCAGGCACCTCAGCCTCTATCTGGTCGAAATTAAAAGGGGTGAGGGCAAGAGTCTCCTGATCTTGTTTCATGCCGATAGTGCCACCTGTATAAATAAGTAGAATGGAAGAATTCATATCTTTAGTCTGAATAGTTTAATCGCGTTTTCAGTCGTGATTTCGGCCACTTCATCAATGCTGCAACCCTTTGTTTCAGCAATCTTAGCAGCTATAAGA
Organism: Bacteroidales bacterium CF; assembly: GCA_000473305.1. Taxonomy (GTDB): domain Bacteria; phylum Bacteroidota; class Bacteroidia; order Bacteroidales; family UBA932; genus Bact-08. The sequence goes on from CP006772.1 coordinate 597,635, forward strand.
GGAATATGTGAAGGTTCATTGCGTTTGCCTCTGTATGGTACGGGAGTCAGCCATGGGGCATCTGTCTCGAGCAGTATGTGTTCAATCGGAATTCCTGCCAGTGTTGCCGGTAACTTTGAGTTTTTGTATGTGACCACACCTCCTATGCCGACAAGAAAATTGCCGTATGAGCGGATCCTCTTGTATGTTTCAGGGCTCCCCGAGAATGCATGAAAAACACCTTGAATCCCAAGGTGCCGGGTCTTGTCCAGAACAGCAAATATCTCTTCGGTGGCTTCTCTTGAGTGTATGATAACGGGGAGGGAGAGAGAGGCCGCAAGTTCAAGCTGTTTTTGAAAAACAACAGACTGTTCCTCTATAAACTCCCTTGACCAGTAGCCGTCAATACCAATCTCTCCGATTGCCACATAACTCTTATCCGCGGCATTGTCATAGACAAAAGAGAGCTCTCTCTCCCAGGACGCATTAACAGATGTAGGGTGCAGTCCTGTCGCCGGATGAGTGAACCCGGGTTTCTCTGATGCAAGCTTCATGAGCCCCCGGTGAGACTCCATATCTATGCCGGGCATTATGCAGGATATCACTCCTTCGTTGCCTGCTCTGGAAATCACATCTTCAATATCATCGGCAAAATCTGCATCGTAAAGATGTGTATGTGTGTCTATGTACCTTTTCATCAACTTTTGATAGTGCAGTATCTCTCACCGGGAAGCTTTATGATGGTCCCTTCAAGCTCCATTTCCAGAAGAGTTGCCGACAGCATGGGAAGCTTTATGCCGCATTTGGTTGTCAGTTCATCTCTGGTTAATCCCGATTCGTAATTCAAAGCTACTATTATTTTCTCTTTGTTGATATCTGTGTCGAGAAATAGTTTGCCCTGCCTGATGGTTTGCCTGCTTCTCCTTTCCCATCCTAAAGTATCAGTAAAAGAGTCAGTTGTAGTGAATATAGATGCAATATTCTTTGCGATAAGATTGTTGCATCCTTTTGACCTCAGATCTCCGATTCTACCCGGCAGTGCGAAAATTTCCCTTGAGTATGAGTGCGCAAATTGAGCTGTAATAAGTGCTCCTCCTCTCTCTGCGGATTCAATGACAAGTGTCGCCTCTGAGAGAGCTGCAATTATCCTGTTCCTCTGCACGAAATTCACCTTCAGGCATTCTGTGCCCCTCGGGAATTCCGAGATAAGCGCTCCTTGCTCTGTTATCTTATGTGCAATATTTATATGAGATGCCGGATATACTCTGTTTACATTGCAGGGCAGCACGGCAATAGTGTCAAGCCCTGCGTCAAGTGCTGCCATATGGGCAGCAACATCTATTCCGTAAGCCAGTCCGCTCGTGATTGTGGGGTTAAATCCTGATTCTGCAAGTGACTCTATAATTTTCCGGCAACACTCAGTGCCATATTTTGTGGGCATCCTTGTTCCGACAACAGAGATAATCCGTTTATTGTTAAAAAGAGCATTACCCTTTACATATAAAAGAGCAGGAGGATCAGCACAACCCTTAAGCCCCGCGGGATAGTCGACTGAGCTTATAGGAATAATCCTTATCCCTTCAGAGATTGCCATGCCTATCTCTTTTTCAGCCTCTTTCAGTGTCTTGTTGTCACAAATCCGTTCAAGAAAATCATAATTTTTGCCGAACCGTTTTACCAAATCCTGATGACTCAACTCAAAAAGAGGGGAGAAGCCCCCGAACTCTTCCAGAAGGGTATTCGAAAGCCTGGGCCTGTAGCAGAATATGCTATTGATGGCAACAGTACAAAGCAGCTCCTTTTCATACATGGTACAAAAATAGATGACCCGGCGCTGGCCGGGTCATTATATTGAATAAAAAAAATCCAGAATCAGAAAAATCAGATTATAAGCATGGCATCTCCATAAGTTCCGAAGCGGTAGCCCTCTTTAAGTGCAACATGATAGGCGTTCATTACAATGTCATAACCTCCGAATGCTGCCACAGACATCAACATGGTAGACTGAGGAAGCTGGAAGTTTGTTATAAGTGCATCAGGAACAGAGAAGCTGTAAGGAGGGAAGATAAATTTGTTTGTCCAGCCGACAAAAGGTTTGAGACGTCCCTGAGTTGTAACTGATGTCTCTACTGCTCTCAGTACTGTCACTCCAACCGCAAAGGCCTTCTTGCCCTTGTCTTTTGTCTGATTGATAAAATTTGCCGATTCCTCACTTATATCTACCTGCTCGGAATCCATCTTGTGCTTGGAGAGGTCCTCCACATCTACTGTGCGAAAATGACCCAGCCCCATGTGCAGGGTAATGAATGTAGAGTTGACCCCTTTTATTTCCATCCTCTTGAGCAGTTCTCTGCTGAAGTGAAGGCCTGCAGCCGGTGCCGCAACGGCACCCTCATTCTGGGCAAATATAGTCTGATATCTTTCGTAATCAACATTTTCCACTTTCGGACGAATCCATTTAGGTAGAGGCATTTCTCCAAGCTTGAAGAGTGTTGCCTTGAACTCCTCATGTGTGCCGTCGAAGAGAAAACGAAGAGTCCTTCCTCTTGATGTCGTGTTGTCTATCACCTCTGCAACAAGGTTGTCATTTTCGCCAAAGTAAAGCTTGTTACCTATCCTGATCTTCCTTGCGGGGTCAACCAGCACATCCCAGAGTTTCTGTTCGCTGTTGAGCTCTCTCAGGAGGAATACCTCAATCTCCGCCCCGGTCTTCTCTTTATTGCCGTTAAGCCTTGCCGGGAACACCTTTGTGTTGTTGAATATGAATATATCATCCTCATCACAGTAATCAAGGATATCCTTGAAAACGCGATGTTCGATCTCTCCGGTATTTTTGTGCAAAACCATCAATCTGGATTCATCCCTGTATTTGGAAGGGTATTTGGCAATTTGATCGAGGTTAAGCGGGTAGTTGAACTGAGATAATTTCATGTGATAAAAATTAAAAAAATAAATACAAATCAAGAATTATACGGATAATTCCAGATTTTGTTTCAATATCATTTCAATTTCTTCAATTTTCACACTGTTTTTTATAGAAAAATCTCCCGAGGAGATTCTGGTCAATCCGCTTAGATGGGCGCCGCTCTCCAGGGCAGATCCGAGATCCCTGGCCAATGAGCGTATGTATGTTCCTTTACTGCACCTTACGCGTAGCATTAATACCGGTGCTTTATATGATATTACTTCAAGCTCCATGATGTTAATCCTTGAAGCCTTCATCTCCTCATTACCGCCGGCCCTGGCTATCTCGTATGCTCTCTTGCCGTCAATAAGTTTTGCTGAAAAAATCGGAGGAACCTGATCCTGCTCCCCCAGAAACACCTTTAACTTCTCCTCTATCATAGGGAGGTCTATATGTTCATACGGATAATGTGCATCTATCTCCTTTTCAAGGTCGAAAGAGGGTGTGGTGCTGCCCAATGTTATTTCGGCTATATACCCTTTCTCTCCTGCCTGGAGCTTTTCTGCTACTTTGGTTGCTTTTCCGAGGCATATAAGAAGTATGCCGGTCGCAAGAGGATCCAGTGTTCCTGCATGCCCGACCTTTATGTTTTTTAACCTGAAATACCTTTGAGCCATGAATTTGATCTTCCTGACAGCATCAGCAGATGTCCAGCCATAGGGCTTGTCAAGAGGAATTACTATACCATGCGGGTACTCTTCAAGATTGCCTGACAGTCTCTCTCCAAGGCTCTCTTTGTCTAAGATGTGATAATGCATTACTGGCAATTAACCTTGTTTACCCTTCTTTGATGTCTCCCTCCCTCAAAATCAGTTTCCAGAAAAATTTTGACAATTGATAAGGCCAGACTTTCCGGAATGAAGCGTGCCGGAAGGGAGCAGATATTAGCATCGTTGTGTTGTCTTGCAAGAGAGGCAATCTCTTCGTTCCAGCAGAGGGCTGCCCTTACGTCTGCATGTTTGTTGAGTACCATGCTGATTCCGTTACCGGATCCGCATATTGCAATACCTCTTTTTAGTTCTCCTGCGGCAACGGCTGCTGCAAGTGGGTGGGCAACATCCGGGTAATCCATGCTTTCAGCCGAGAATGTCCCGAAATCCTTGAATGTATAACCCATATCGGTGAGCTCTTTTTTTACTGTCTCCTTAAGCTCATAGCCTGCATGATCAGCGGCTATACCTAAAATTTTCTCATCTGCATTCATAATGTGACAAAGATAGTAGTTAATTATTGCAGAAGGAAGAATATTTCTAAATTTGTAGCCGTTTAATTCTAATATTCATATGACTATCCCAATGTTAGACCTTAAGGGTCAGTACAAAAAAATCAAGAGCGAGGTTGATTCATCCATACAACAGGTAATTGACAGCGGAATCTTTATAAATGGAAAGGAAGTTTCTGATTTTGAAAAAAATCTCTCAGAGTTCCTCTCGTCAAATTATGTTGTGGCATGTGCAAACGGAACGGATGCACTACAGATAGCTATAATGGCACTTGAATTCAAGCCGGGAGATGAAGTAATTGTCCCCTCTTTTACTTATGCAGCAACAGCTGAGGTTGTGGGGCTATTAGGTCTTGTACCTGTTCTTGTGGATGTAGATCCGAGAAGTTTCAATATAAAGGTAGAGGATATTGAGAAATCGATTACTCCTAAAACCAAGGCCATTGTGCCGGTACATCTCTTCGGTCAGATAAGTGATATGGAGAGAATAATGGAGATTGCCGCGAAACATGGTTTATACGTTATCGAAGATAATGCACAGGCTCTCGGTGCAGTATATACATATAGCGATGGATCTAAGAAATATGCCGGCACAATCGGACACATCGGCTGTACATCATTTTTCCCTACAAAGAATCTTGGCTGCTATGGTGACGGCGGGGCTCTTTTTACTCAGGACAAGGCTCTTGCTGAAAAAATCAGAATGGTAACAGACCATGGTCAGAAGGTAAAATATTACCATGACATTATCGGCTGCAATTCAAGACTGGACACTATTCAGGCAGCAGTTCTGAATATAAAGCTCAGACATCTCAATGAGTACTCTGCCGCCCGTTACAAGGCTGCACAGAAATACAAGGAACTGTTGGCAGACATGGATGAGATCATACTTCCTCTTGAATCTGAATTCTCCACACACGTTTACCATCAGTTTACCATACGAGTGAGCGAGGGGAGGGACGAACTCAAGCAATTCCTCTTTAATAAAGGTATTGCATCTATGATTTACTATCCTCTTGCATTGAATCATCAGAAAGCATTCAGTTCAATCTCAAAAATCAAAGTCTCTTTGGAAAATGCAGAGAAAGTGGCAGGAGAGGTTCTTTCACTTCCTATGCATACGGAACTCAAAGAGAGTGATCAGGTTGTAATTTGCAATGCTATCAGGGAATTTTTCGGAAAATAGTTTAAAACATATAAAATGACTAAAGCAAAAGTTCTTGTAACAGGCGGTACCGGATATATTGGTGCTCATACGGTTGTGGAACTGGAGAGTGCAGGATATGAGGCTGTCATAGTTGACAACTTCTCAAACTCTTCAAGGGATGTCCTTGAGGGTATTGCAAAGATAACCGGTAAAGATCCTCTCTTTATAGAAGCAGACTGCGCCGACTATAACTCATTTGCAAAAGTCTTTGAACTCTATCCAGACATATGTGCGGCAATACATTTTGCTGCTTATAAGGCTGTCGGGGAGAGTGTGGAAAAGCCACTTGACTATTACAGGAACAATCTGGACTCCCTTTTGAACCTTATTGATTTTATGGGGAAAAAAGAGCATGCTTCTATTGTTTTCTCCTCATCCTGTACAGTTTACGGACAACCGGAGAAAAAACACCTGCCGGTGAGTGAGGAGGCGCCATTGCAGCCGGCAACAAGTCCTTACGGGAACACAAAACAGATCTGTGAGGAGATTCTGAGAGATTGCACAATTTCATACAACGGCAAACTTAATGTAATAGCTCTTAGGTACTTCAATCCGATAGGGGCGCACCCGTCGGCTTTGATCGGAGAATTACCAAGGGGAGTGCCTCAGAATCTTTTGCCTTTTATTACGCAGACAGCTGCCGGTTTAAGGGAGAGACTCAGCGTGTTCGGTAATGATTATAATACACCTGACGGTTCTTGCATAAGGGATTATATATATGTATGCGACCTGGCTAAGGCTCATGTCTCTGCGCTGGACAGGATGATGGAAGAAAAGCCGGAAATAGCAGGATCTATTGAATATTTTAATCTCGGTACAGGAGTGGGGATTTCTGTATTACAGATGCTGGAACTTTTCAAAAAAGCAACCGGAATCGCTGTACCGTACCGTATTGTAGACAGAAGGCCGGGAGATGTAGAACAGGTATGGGCAGATCCCTCCAGGGCGAACAGTGTTCTCGGCTGGAGAGCAGACACGCCGATAGAGGAGGTTCTTGCATCAGCCTGGAGGTGGGAGAAAAAAATAAGGGGAATTTGAGTTCCCCTTATTTTTTTGTTATGATCCGATAATCCAAGGTTAATCCTGTGTCTGATGGATGTATGAATTATCCGGATTAATCTGATGTTTCCCGTCAATCTCTTCTAGCTTGAATGTAGATCCTTCGCGTGAATCCTGTCCTACTGAAACGTTTGAGGGATTGTTCATTTTCATCTGCTTTCTGATATAAGCAGGCTGGCTCTCCAGCTCTTTTATGTTGTCACCCTCTTCGAGAATAAGTGTCGGTTTTACCCTTTTTTCCGAAGGTAATGGAGTAGGAGCCGTAATCTCTTTTTTTACAGATGGTGTATAAGTTTGTCTGCGTACAGGTTGTTCCGGAAGATTGAGTTCAACTCCATCAGGATTGTCAAGTGACGGAGTTTGCTGAGATATCACCGAGTCTGTTCCCAAAACTACTGATTCGACAAGCTTCCCTCCGTCAGAGGATATCTGAGGAAGAGAGTTCATGTCAAACCCGGTTGCAACAATAGTAACACTAATAGCCTCGCCCATACTTTCATCACAAACCACACCACGTTTGAAGTGTTCAGGATTGTTCCCGGTGTACTCTTTTACATACTCCATAATCTGTGACAGCTCTGCCATTGTCAGCCCCTTTTCCTTCCCGGATGTTATGTTGACAAGGACATTCCTTGCTGTGGTCAGATCAAAATCGTTAAGCAGAGGAGAGGAGAATGCCTCTTCTACTGCTCTGATGGCTCTGTTGTCACCCTCGGCAGAACCACTTCCCATAAGTGCCATGCCGCTGTTGTTCATTACCATCCTGACATCTGCAAAGTCTACATTTATGAATCCCGGGCGAGTTATGATCTCGGCTATACCCTTTACAGCAGTGCTCAGCACAGTGTCTGCCTTCGGAAATGCCTCAAAAATAGTAAGGTCACCGAATATTTTATATAGCTTTTGGTTGTCTATAATGAGAAGACAATCAACATATTTTTCCAGTTCTCTTATGCCAAGTACGGCTCTCTTCATGAACTCACTACCCTCGTCGCGGAAAGGCAGTGTTACAACGGCAACTGTAAGCAACCCCATCTCCTTGGCCACTTTTGCAATAACAGGAGTTGCTCCGGTACCTGTACCGCCACCCATGCCGGCTGTCAGGAAAACCATCTCTGTCAGCCCCTGCAGCTTCTCTTTTATAAGTTCTATCGACTCTTCAGCCGCCTTTTTTCCCTGTTCGGGATTACAACCGGCTCCGAGCCCCCTTGTTATGACATTCCCCAATTGTAGCTTGTCAACAACAGGGCTTATGGCAAGCGCCTGGGTATCGGTGTTGCATATCATGAAATCCACATTCTTGATTCCCTGACGGAACATCTCGTTTACAGCATTACATCCGCCTCCGCCGACACCGATGACTTTAATAATCGAGTTGTTAGATTCCCAATCCAGTGGTAAATATTCCTTCATATCCCTATGCTTCGTTTGAACTGTTGAAAATATCTCCAATCATTATATTGCTGAAATTTTTCATAAAGCTTCTCTTTTTGCTTGGCCTTTCAGCTTTTTCCTGTTGAAGTTCAGGCTCCTTTGATGCAATAGTAGCTTCTGATGGAAATAACTCTGTTGTGAGAGGCTTCTCCTCAATAACAGGCTCCCTCTTCATCTCTTCCAGCTCAAATCCGTGAATAACCAAACCGACGGCAGTAGATGAGCCCGGCTTGTATGTGCCTTCACATCCGTCAATTGTAACTCCCATATTAGGAGAGGCAATTCTTGCGTCAAAACCGGTACGGAAAGAGATATAATCGCGCAGATCCTTAAGCTGAGACGCACCACCTGTTATCACTATCCCTGCATGAAGCCTGTCCTGGAAACCGGAATTCTCTATCTCGTACATTATTGCATCAACTATCTCCTCCACTCTGGCCTCTATAATACCGGCTATTACTTTAAAAGATACCTCGCGTGAGTCTCTTCCGCCCAATCCGGGAATTATTACTGTTTTGTTCTCCGGAGCGCGGTCACTGTAACACGAGCCATATTGTATCTTCATCTGCTCTGCGTTTCTGAGAGATACGCCGCAACCCTGACGAAGATCCTCTGTAATTGAGTTGCCTCCGAAAGGAATGACTGCTGTATGTCTTACAATGTTGTCCTGTATAATAAGCAGATCGGTTGTCCCGCCACCCATATCAACCATGGCAACACCCAGCTCCATCTCGTCCTCGGTAAGTACAGCCTTAGCAGAGGCTACAGGTTCAAGAACGAGGTCCTTAAGCTTCAGTCCGGCTCTCTCAATAACTATCTTGCTGTGCTCTACAGAATTTGTCTTACCTATAAACAGTTTGTAATCGCCCTCAATGCGGGTTCCTGTCATTCCTACAGCCTCTCTGACTCCGGTGTTGTCATCTATGTTGTATGACTGAGGAATCACGTGCAGTATCTTCTCCCCGGCATTCACCCTTGAGTTGAACATCTCCCTCTCCATCTCGGCAACCTCCTTCTCTGTTATCCATTCTGAAGACCGACTCCTGTTCCTGCTGATACGTGCTGTGTTACATTTTATATTCTGACCGGCTATGCCTACATAAACCTCATCAATTTCTATGTTCTCCTCAGTGCGGATCTCTTCCAGTGTCGGCTTGAGAGATTCAAGTACATTCTGAATGTTCACCACCTCTCCACGCATGACTCCTTTTGACGGCGCCTCTTTCAATGCCACAATCCTGTAACCGGATTCGGTTTTTTCACCTACGATTGAGACAACCTTTGTTGTCCCAAGATCAATAGCTGCGACAAGCTTTTTCATATCTCTAAGTTTTTATCTGTTTTTTTATTTTTTTTGCATACAATTTGATTGTCAAACTGAAGATTGACAGATCTGTACATGTCAGGACCCACATTCGGCAGAATATCCTTATAAAAGGCGTACAGTTTCCTGAATTTGTAATCAATCTTTTCAATATTCCCGAAAACAACCTCGAAATTTCCATCACGCGGGATAAAGCTCAGCAATCCCTTCTCATCCACATAAATCTGCTCAACAAGAGTATTCCATGAGTCGTTGTTGAGTATATAGACTCCGAGATCTCTGAGAGAATTTGCCCAATCCTGGTTTTTCTTGATATATCCGTGATATCCCGGGGCAATTCCGAGCGGAATCTCTCCCGAGACAACTGGAACAAATGGAGCGAAACTTTTTATTAACGGGAATATATAGGCACTCTCATCCATATAGAATCCGCCATTCTCTGTCTCGAGCCTGAGAACAGGCTTCCTCTGAATAATGTCCACCTTCAGGATTCCGTCCCTGCTATAGCTAACCTCGGATTTCTTAACTGCAGTCTTTTTATTTAATACCAATTCCAGCTGGTAGTTGTTGATGTGTCTGAGTTTGCTCTCTCCCGGACGGATACCGTTATCAACTATGACTTCCGCTATCTCCTCACGGGAAATAAATCCTATCTCGGCGCTGTCAAGCACAACCACCTTTATTGACCGGCATAACTCTCCCATTTTCTTCTTCTCGGTTATGACGGTCGAGAAGTAGAAATAGGCAATGAGTACTCCGGCTAAAAGTACATAAGCTGATATTATGAGTATTTTTTTCAGCATTTTACTCTTTCAGTAAGCATTTCAGTAATGGGAGCCACAAAACGGTCTATGTCACCGGCTCCGAAAGTGACAAGCACGTCAACCTCTCTCTTTGCAAGAATGTCCAACAACTCCTCTTTTTTCACCATTAATTTATCCTTTAACTTCACATCCCTGAATATTATCTCTGAAGTCACTCCCTCAATAGGAAGTTCTCTTGCAGGATATATATCAAGTAGAATCAGTTCGTCAAGCATGCTGAGACTTTCAGCAAAACCCTCCCTGAAATCCCGTGTCCTTGTATATAGATGAGGCTGGAAAATACCGGTAATCTTTCTTCCGCTGAAGATATTCCTGATTGAACTGATTGCAGAGGAGAGCTCTTTCGGATGGTGAGCATAATCATCAATATATGCGCATTTTTCGTTATTAAGCCTTATGTCGAAACGTCTCTCTACACCCTGGAATGTTCTAAGGGCCTCTTTAACTGCAGCCGGCGAAACTCCTGATAAAAGGGCTACAGAAGCAGCAGCTATGCTGTTTTCAACGTTTACCCATCCCGGGACACCGACAGTGCAATCCTCTATCTTCCCTCCCGGATAGTTAAGATCAAACCTGAAATAGCCTCCATCTGTCAAACGTATTGAGGATGCGTAAAAATCACACTCCTCATCGTATGAGTATTGGTACACTCTTTTTACTTTCAATGCTGAGAGGTCAAGTCCAAGATTTTTTTTCAGAACCAGTGCGCCTTCTACCTTTACCTGTGAGGCAAACTCCGCAAAGGCCTCCCGGATATGCTCATGATTACTGTATATATCAAGATGGTCTGCGTCTGCTGAGGTTATTACAGCAACTTCCGGGAACAACTGCAGGAAGGAGCGGTCAAATTCATCAGCTTCTGCAACCAGATATTCGCCTTTGTCAAGAAGCAGGTTTGAATGGTAATTCTTTGATATACCTCCGAGAAAAGCTGTGCAACCCACACCCGAATGAGTAAATATGTGAGCAAGCAATGTTGAGGTTGTAGTCTTTCCGTGTGTACCTGCAACTGCAAGGCACTTTTTCTCAGAAGCAAGGTTGCCCAGGGCAAGGGAACGTTTTACTATCCTGTAACCATTATTGAGGAAGAACTGATACTCACTGTGGGATACGGGAACAGCCGGGGTGTATATTACAAGGGTATTATCCCTGTTTTTTATAAACTCGTCCGGGATTTGTCTCACATCGTCTTCATAATGTAGTCTGATGCCCTCATCTTCCAACTCGGAAGTGAGTTTGCTGCAGACACGGTCATAACCGGCGACGACTGCCCCTGCATGATTGTAAAATCTTGCAAGAGCACTCATTCCGATGCCGCCGGCACCTATTAAATATACATAGTTCATTCTCTTTCTTTAATTAATTTTAAGACCTCCTGCGCAATCACCATTGCTGAATCCTTGAAAGCCATCTCTGAAATTCTGTTTTCCAGCTCTTTTCTCTTTGTTTCATCTGCTGCCAGGGATATTGCCGCAGGGAATACCTGTTCAACGGCAGCATCGTCCGGTATCATGTAAGCCGCATTTTTTCTTACAAGAGCCATCGCGTTATGTGTCTGATGGTCTTCGGCAACATTGGGGGAGGGAACAAATATGCTGGCCTTTCCTGCAAGGCAGAGCTCAGAGATTGTCCCTGCTCCGGCTCTGGTAATTACAACATCTGCTGCTGCAAATGCGAGATCCATTCTTTTTATAAATTCAAAAGCCTTTACGTTTTCTGCAGGGTTGGCATACAGGAAGTCCTGTATCCCTTTTTTGTAATAGCTGCCGTATTGCCATATTAGTTGAATGTCTCCCGAAGCCCCTTGTCTCACCCAATCTTTTGCACACTCGTTCAGTGTACCAGCTCCAAGACTGCCACCTACAATCAGAATGGTCTTCTTATCCGGGTTCAGTTCAAAGAAACGCAAGGCCTCAATTTTCTGTTCAGGTGTGGCAGGAGCAATCCCGTCACGGACAGGATTACCGGTCAGCATCAATTTATCTGCCAGGAAAAACTTCTCCATTCCCTCATAGGCAACACATATTTTTTTGGCACGCCTTCCGAGAAGCTTGTTAGTAAGCCCTGCAAAGGAGTTCTGTTCCTGTATAAGTATAGGGATATCCATTCTGCCTGCCATCCAGAGAAGCGGACCGCTTGCATATCCTCCAACACCCACAGCAACGTCCGGGTCGAAATCGTCAATTATTCTTCTTGCCTGATTCAGGCTTCTGATAACCTTAAAAGGAAGTGCCAGGTTTTCCAAAGAGAGTTTTCTCTTAAGACCGGCAACAGGAAGTCCCACGATCTTGTATCCTGCAGCAGGAACCTTCTCCATCTCCATTCTACCGAGAGCACCCACAAACAAAATCTCACAATCCGGTTCAAGTTTCCTCAGACCATTTGCAATTGAGACAGCCGGGAAAATATGGCCCCCGGTTCCACCTCCGCTAATTATTATCCTCTTTGCTGACATTCTCTTCGTTTTTTATCTGATTTTTCTCTTTTGTTACCTCTATTGTCCTGCTGACAGAGAGTATTATACCGAAGGCACCACCCATAATAACAAGGGATGTTCCTCCGAGGCTGACAAGTGGCAATGTATGTCCGGTGACAGGAATAAGTGTCACATTAACCATCATGTGAAGCAGTGCCTGAAGTGAGATTGTAAGTCCAAGTCCTATTACAAGCATCATGGAAAACACTTTCGTACAGGCATAGGCTAAAGTCATGCACCTGAAAAGCAGCCACAGATATAGCATAAGGACAACTACCCCGCCAATAAGTCCCCACTCCTCTACAATGATTGCATATATAAAATCTGAGTAAGGGTGCGGAAGCACGTACCTCTGAGTGCTCTTACCGGGACCTTTTCCTAAAATTCCAACGGAGGAGACGGCTACTTTTGCCATCCTTTTCTGGAAGGTATTCTTATCTATTATTTTTCTCTGTTCAGGAGTGAGGTTTTTGTCATTTAGTTGTTCCGTGTCATTGTGCTTGAAACGGCTGATTGCAGTGTCGACCCTGTCAAACATTCCGAAACTGAAGTGAAGGATCAGTACCATGAGCAGGGCAACAAGTGCTATTCCGGCAGTCTTTACAAGGTGTGATCTCTTAATTTCCGAGATGAATAGTACAAGAAAACTTACTGCTCCGAGAAGCAGAGCCTGCGATGCACTGCCGAAAAGTATAAGTATAAGTACAATGCTCAAAGGTGCAAGAATCCAAATTGTATACTCTTTGAAAGTCTCGAGTTTGCGATCTTCAAGCACTTTCGCAAGGTATAATATAGTACATATCTTGGCAATTTCTGCTGGTTGGAATGATAGTCCGAAAATACTAATCCACCGTTCGGCATCGTTGAGACTCTTTCCGACAATCAAGGTTGCCACGAGTAACCCGATACTGACTATCAATCCAATGTTGGCAAGAGATCTGTACCATTTGAGAGGAAGCTTGTAGCACACATAGAGAGCTGTCAGGCCAAAAACCACAAATCGCAGTTGCCTGAGCAATATGTCAAACGTGCTCTTATCCTCTCTCAAAGCCAGAGAGCTGCTGGATGAATAGACTGCGGCAATAGAGATCAGGGACAGAAATAAAACAACTGTCCAGATGACTTTGTCACCCCTTAGTCTGTGGATTATAGAATCAGAATCATTCATGCTATAGATTCTTTACTGCCTCTTTGAACAATCTTCCTCTCTCCTCGTAATTCTTGAAAAGATCGAAACTTGCACATGCAGGAGAAAGAAGGACGGTCTCTCCCGGTTTTGCAATCGAATAAGCAACTTTAACTGCCTCTTCAGCTGAGCTGGTGTCATACATTGAATCCACCATACCCTCAAATACCTCATGTAACTTTCTGTTGTCGGCTCCGAGGCATATTATGGCTCTTACCTTATCCTTGACAAGATCGAAGAGCGGCCTGTAGTCGTTCCCCTTGTCTTTGCCGCCGGCAATCCAAATAACGGGAGTTGTCATACTCTCCAGTGCATACCACGTAGAATTGACGTTAGTACCTTTTGAGTCGTTTATATAAAGTACGTTTTTAACTTTAAGAACCTTTTCCAGCCTGTGTTCTACACCCTGGAAGGTTGTAAGACTCTGACGGAGCACTTCATTCCTTATGTTGAGAACTTTACCGGTAACAGCAGCAGCCATCGAGTTGTAAATATTGTGTTTTCCCTGGAGAGAAAGTTCATTAATGAACATGTTATACTCGCGGTCTTCGTATTTAACCTTAATCTGTTTATCCTCGAGGTACGCTCCCTCTTCAACCCTCTTTTCCTGGCTGAAAGGAAGCTGCTTTGCCTTGAGAACTATATTGTTCAGATGTGAAATGCTTATCTCGTCGTCAGCACAGAAAATAAAACAGTCACTCTCCGACATATTCTGTGTAATTCTGAATTTTGACATTATATAATTCTCCATCTGATTGTTGTATCTGTCAAGGTGGTCCGGGGTTATGTTCAGGAGCACTGCGATATCAGCCTTGAAGTCATACATGCCGTCAAGCTGGAAGCTGCTCAGTTCAAGCACATAGTAGTCATAATCCTGTGTGGCAACCTGATAAGCATAAGATTGACCTATATTGCCCGCAAGCCCGACATTCAGCCCCGCATTCTTCATCAAAAAGTATATGATTGATGTAGTGGTGGTTTTACCGTTACTCCCTGTTATACAAATCTTCTTAGACCTGTCATACCTGCCTGCAAACTCAATTTCGGAAATTACAGGAATCTTTTTTTCGCGGATCTCTTCAATAATAGGTGCAGAATCTGGAATACCCGGACTCTTCACGACTTCGCCGGCGTTCAGGATAAGTTCTCTTGTATGCCTTCCCTCTTCGTAGCTGATTTCCCATTTTATCATCAAATCTTTCGCCTCCTGGGAGATCATTCCGTTATCGGAAAGGAACACCTCGTGGCCCTTAACTTTTGCTAGAACAGCAGAACCAACCCCACTCTCACCTCCACCTAGAATTACTACTCTTGACATATTATCTGATTTTTAATGTTATTAAAGTGAATACTGCCAGCAAGACTGCTATGATCCAGAACCTGGCAACTATTTTTGCTTCCGGAAGCAGTTTTTTCGGATATTGGATAAGCGCATCCTTCTCTTCCTTCTGAAAATGGTGATGGAGCGGTGACATCCTGAAAACGCGGACTCCGGTCCCGTATTTCTTGCGAGTGTACTTGAAATAGAACCTCTGAATAATCACCGAGAGACTTTCAACGAAAAATACACCGCAAAGGATAGGAATAAGAAGCTCCTTTTTTATTACAATTGCCGCTACAGCTATAATACCTCCGATTGCAAGACTTCCGGTATCCCCCATGAACACCTGTGCAGGGTATGAGTTATACCAAAGGAAGCCTACAAGTGCTCCGATGAAAGCGGCAAGCACTATCACAAGCTCCCCTGTGTATGGTATGTACATTATGTTAAGATAGTTGGAGTAGATTACGTTGCCGGAGACATAAGCAAGTATGCCGAGTGTGCCCCCGACAATGGCCGAAATTCCCGTAGAAAGACCATCCATGCCGTCTGTCAAATTTGTTCCGTTTGAAACTGCAGTTACTACTAAAATAATAACAACTATATATACAACCCATCCGGCAATATCTTTACCTTTTCCCTGAATAGGAGAGAGCCATGAGTAATCCAGCTCATTGCCCTTGAAAAATGGAATTGTTGTTTTTGTGCTTTTCTCCTCCTGAAAGAATGAAATCTTATCAGAAAATCCCTCCTGAGATACAATCTCCGGGTGAGCATCGCTGCTGCGCTGAGAAGCAGGAGTGCGAATCACCGCCTGGTCACTGAAATATAGTGTAAGACCTACAATGAGTCCCAAACTGACCTGCCCGATAATCTTGAATTTTCCCGGAAGGCCCTCTTTATTCTTCTTAAAAACCTTTATATAATCATCAATGAATCCTATGAATCCCAGCCATATAGCCGAAACAATCATAAGTATGACATATACGTTTGTCAGGTCTCCCAGAAGAATTGCCGGAATCAGGAAAGATATGAGAATTATGATACCGCCCATTGTGGGAGTTCCCTTTTTCTGCATTTGGCCTTCGAGCCCGAGATCCCTGATTGTCTCGCCTATCTGTTTCTTTGCTAGTTTGTTTATTATCTTC
Organism: Bacteroidales bacterium CF; assembly: GCA_000473305.1. Taxonomy (GTDB): domain Bacteria; phylum Bacteroidota; class Bacteroidia; order Bacteroidales; family UBA932; genus Bact-08. The sequence continues at coordinate 613,780 of CP006772.1, forward strand.
TTGCCTACAAAGAGAGCAATCAGCAAAGAAATTATGGATGCAGAAATAGCCCTGAATGAGATGTACTTTAAAAGACCCATTCCGGGGAAGTCTATATGACCGTTTAGGTATTCGAACAGATTGTAAAGCATCTTCTAACTGATTAAATTTATTACATCCGCTATTATCTCCTTATCGTCGAAGTGGTGTTTCACACCCTTGACGTCCTGATAGTTTTCATGCCCCTTTCCGGCAACCAATATTATACTGCCTGCAGGAGCGGTGATGATTGCTGTACGTATGGCCTCCCTGCGGTCTGTTATAAACATTGCCCTCGAAATATCAGCGTGAGAGAAGCCTGCTCTTATATCATTTATTATCTCTTCAGGCTCTTCAAATCTTGGATTGTCCGAAGTGACAATAACTCTGTCTGAATATTTGGCTGCAATGGCTGCCATTTCAGGTCTTTTACCCTTGTCTCTGTTTCCGCCGCATCCGAATACAGTAGTTATACTTTTGTCATCGGCAGACTCTCTGAGTGTTCTGAGAACATTTTCAAGGGCATCGGGAGTGTGTGCGTAATCAACGACTGCTGTCAGGTCATTTTTGCCTTTCAGGTATTCAAGCCTTCCGGCAACAGATGTCATATTACTTATGTGTACCAGAACCTCCTCTTTGTCAAAGCCCATTATCACGGCAGATGAGTATACCGCCAAAAGATTATAGGCATTGTGTTCACCTATGAATTTTGTCCAGACCTCCCGGTTGTCTATGTTAAGAAGCATTCCGTCCATTCCCTTTTCAATAATCCTGCAGTTGAACTCTGCCGGAGAGTGGCATGAGTATCTGTAGATGTGGGCGGTTGTGTTCTGGATCATGACCAGACCGTTTTTATCGTCAATATTGGTCAGGGCAAAAGCTGATGAAGGAAGGGAATCAAAGAGAGATTTCTTCACTCTTATATATTCGTCAAATGTCTTGTGATAGTCCAGGTGATCTCTTGTTATGTTTGAGAAAATCGCCCCCGAAAAGTTTAGCCCTGCGACTCTCTTCTGGTGGAGAGAGTGGGAGCTGACCTCCATAAAGCAAAATTCACAACCGGTATCCGTCATCTGAGCAAGCAGTTCATTAATCTGAACAGGGTCAGGAGTTGTGTGGGTTGCATCAATCGTCTTGCCGGCTATATAGTTCACTATTGTTGACAACAAACCGCATTTATATCCAAGATCAGTAAATAATCTGTACAGGAGTGTTACTGTGGTGGTTTTTCCATTGGTGCCGGTGATGCCGATTAACTTTAGCTTTTCTGATGGTCTTCCGTAAAAATTTGAGGCTACAATTCCTAGTGTAAGATGGCTGTCAGTTACCTGTATAATCGTAGCAGAGATTTTCTCTTCCGGCAGAACTTCGCATATAACAGCCCTGGCACCGGCTGCCACAGCTTGTGCGATGTAATCGTGACCGTCTGAAGTCACTCCCTTTAAAGCCACAAAAAGCGAACCTTTGATGACCTTTCTTGAGTCAAAACAGACAGAACAGATTTCGATATTACTATCTCCTAATATCTGTAGTATCCTGCTGGTTGAGAGTATCTCTTGTAATTTCATGATAATCAGAAAGTTGTAAATATATTAAACCTTTGTTGTCCAAATCGTTAGCGGGGATATAACTCTGTGATGTTACCTTCCCTTTGCCTGAAAACCTTACTTTATATCCCTGGTTTTCCAATATGTATAGAGCGTCTCTGATCCCAAGTCCCATGACTTGGGGGATTGAGTCACATTTGAAAGAGTCAAGATTGGCAAGTATATCTCTGCTCTTGCCAGCTATGCTTCCATTTCCCTCGACGGGTGAAATCCACTCCGGAGATGAGACATATATTTTGTCTGAAATCTTCTTGAAAACAGGGGCAGCCCAGCCACCACCGTAAAAGTTGCCTCTTGTCCTGCCTGTATATAGAACTACTATTGCAGAATACTTAGGATTTTCTGATGGAAAAAATCCTGCAAATGAAGCCTGGTGTCTCTTGTATCCCTCTTTATCGGTGTAACCGGCTCCGTTAAAAGCGACTCTTGCTGTTCCTGTCTTGCCGGAAATGGCATATCTTTTATCATTCAGAGCTTTCGCAGTACCCTCTTCGACTACACTTCTCAAAGCCTTGTTGACAAGTACAAGGGTGGATTTTGAACATATAGAACCGCTGAGTTCCACAGGTTCAAATCTCTTTTCAATAACACCGTTTTTTTGAATGTTTTCAACGAAATATGGTTTCATCATTTTTCCACCGTTGGCTATGGCATTGTAAAATGCAAGCGTGTGCAAGGGAGTAAGGAGTGTCGCATAGCCTATGCCCATAAGAGGTAAAGTGAGTTTGGACCAGGATTTATCCCCGGGGGCATATATCACAGCCCTTGCCTCTCCCTTAAGATCGAGATTGAACTTCTCGTTGAGCTTCATATTGTTGATCCTGTCAACAAATTTCTTTTCGTTGTTTGCATAATATTCAACAGCAAGCTTGGCAAAAGCAACATTGGAGGATTTCTCGAAAGCCTTGATTACGTTGATTTGACCATAGCCACCGGCTGTAACGTCTGAAATGGTGTGACCCGCATATGGCCATTTGCCGTTACCGGCATCTACAGGAGTTTCAAGAGTTACATATCCATCTTCAATCAATGCCACAAGCGTGGCAAGCTTGAATGTAGACCCCGGTTCAGTTGCCTGACCGATTGCATAGTTGAATACCTCATCAAAATTACCATTGCTGTCTTTTCTCATATTTGCTATTGCCCTTATGGCTCCGGTCTTGACCTCCATGACAATGGCTGTTGCCCCCTCAAACTGATCTGAAAGAGAAAGTTGCTCTTTCAGTGCAGCCTCTGCAGCTTCCTGGATATCGATGTCAATAGTAGTCTGGACATCGTATCCATCTTTAGGTTGTATGATCTTATCCATATCTACCGGCTTCCACTGGTCTTTGAGTAGCTTTTGAACTACCTGACTTCCCGGTGTCCCTTTTAGGTAATAGTCGAAACTCTCTTCAATCCCGACTCCCTTTCCGTTTGAATTTATGAAACCGATTGTCCTGTATGCTAGTCTTCCGTAAGGGTTCTTCCTTTTGTTCTTCTGCTCAGAGATGAAGCCGCCTTTAAGAGACCCGAGTCTGAATAAGGGAAAGTTCTTGATAATCATTAGCTCAGAATGGTCGACAAGTCTGTTCCCGAGGGATATATCCCTGTCTTTTGTTGCCCGGGCTGTCTCCATCCTCTTTTTATACCAGTCAGCTGAGTTGTCACCGAAAAACTCACTGAGAGCTATTGCAAGAGAGTCTTTATACATGTCAAAAACAGATTGTTCGGGAACAATACAATCCATTCTTATCTTATAATATGGTACAGAAGAGGAGAGTGTCCTTCCGTCACAGGCAAGTATGCTTCCCCTGGTTGCTTCTATCTCCTCTACCCTGAATGTCTTTACTTCGCTCCTGAGATCTTCGTTCGTAATGTATTGCAGATACACCATCCTTGCAATAACGGCAATGCCTGCTATTACAAAGAGTGCGTACACCACAAATGCTCTGTTCATTACTCCCTTCATCCTATTTCTCTATTATAACCCTGCGGGGTGGTTCCTGCGGACTTTTCAATGTGGAGTTATACTCCGTCAATTTCAACTCAACCTCAAGACGCTTGCTCTGGTATAATAACCTTGCAGTCTTTCCTGTGTAATCAGCTTTAAGATCCTTAAGAATCTGCACATTTCTCCTTTCAGTGACTTGGCTGCTGTCAATACCGAAATTCATCCCTATATAAAGAATTACAAGAAAGAAGATATATATCACAAAGGTGGCGTGCCTGAATATGCCTGTATTTACAAGCCACATCCCGCCGGCCAAATTGTCTATAACCTCTCTTGTCTTCATATCTTCTCTGCCACTCTGAGTTTCGCACTCCTTGCCCTGGTGTTGGATGATATCTCATCCTCTGCAGGAAGCAAAGGTTTCTTTGTTACTAATCTGAACGGACTCCTTGTATTGCCGAAAAAGTCCTTTTCGGTGGTACCTCCGATATTTCCGCTCTTCATAAAGTTCTTGACCATCCTGTCTTCGAGAGAGTGATATGTTATCACAACAAGCCTTCCTCCACTTCTGAGTGAGGATAGTGCTCCGTACAGAAAGCCTTCGAGAGCCCTCATCTCTCCGTTAACCTCAATCCTGAGAGCCTGATAAACCTTGGCAAGGTACTTGTGTTCCGCAAACTTCGGTAAAAGGCTTTCGATGGCTCTGTTAAGGTCGCTGGTCAGTATTATCTTGTTTTCAACACGAGATTTGCAGATAAGAGCGGCAACTCTCCTGCTGTTTTCCACCTCTCCGTAATTCCGGAAAAGAGCCTCAAGCTCCGATTCTGTATATGTGTTGACTATGTCAGCCGCGGTTAACTTGGAGTCATTGCTCATCCTCATGTCGAGAGGAGAGTCAAATCTGAATGAAAAACCTCTCTCCTCAGTGTCAAACTGATGTGAAGAGACTCCGAGGTCTGCCAGGATCCCGTCAACATATTCGTATCCGTTATGGCGTACAAAGTTTTGTACGAATCTGAAGTTGTTATTTATCAGAATTAACCTTACATCGTTAGGGGCATTCTTAATGGCCTCCATGTCGCGGTCGAATGCAATAAGCCGTGCACTCTCGTCCATCCTTGAAAGAATCTCCCTGCTGTGGCCTCCCCCTCCGAATGTGGCGTCAACATATACTCCGCCGGGTGATATTGCAAGGGCGGATACACTTTCGTCTAACAGGACAGGTGTATGATAATTACTCATATTGTCGGGCCTCCTTATCCTAATGTCTTTTCAAGTAATGCGAGATAGTCGCCGTCGGATAATTTTGAGTTCTGATACTTGTCGCTTGCCCAGACTTCGATCTTGTTTCCGATACCCACAAAGACCACCTCTTTGACAACGCCGATTTTCTCAAGTAACTTCTTTGGAATGGAGATTCTACCCATTTTCTCGTCCGGGGTTACCAGGGCAATCTCCCTGTTATACTCACGCCACAGAAGAGCATGTTCCCGGTTGTTCATGTTGAGTTTTGCTCTTACCTTCTCCGATTCTGCATTCCAGTCATCAAAAGTGAACAGTTCCAGGCAATCTGAAAAGATCTCCTTTCTCACGACGAAGCGCATGTCTCCGTCCTTGAGGAAGGATTTGAAGGTCGAAGGCAGTACAAGCCTGCACTTATCGTCCATCTTTACAGTATATTCCCCGAAAAAGTTAACCATCTGAAACTCTATTTTATTTCTAATGCAAAAATATAAAAACTTTTTACAAAATTACCCAAAAACATACAAACTTTTACACCGACTTACGAACAATTAAATTGAAATTGCTATCTTCGGGCTGAAATTAATTGTTATGAAGAGAGTACTATTTTTATTGTCGTTATTCTTCACTGTCTCTTGTGCATGTGATACGACCAAGGATTCAGAATCCGATCCGGAAAACAAGGAACAAATTGTAACAGAGTTCGGGATTCCAATATCAGAATTTGACATACAGGAGGGAAGTGTCGGGAGCGGGCAGTTTTTTTCAACACTAATGACTGATTTAGGTGCAACAAATACAGATGCCTATGCCCTGACAGAGGCGTGTGAGGGGGTGTTTGACCTGAAAAAACTGAAAGTCGGAAACAGCTTCAGAGCATTTTATACAAGAGAAGAGAATCCCAGGCTTGCCTACCTTGTATATAAGGAAAGCAGGACATCTTATGTAGTTTTTGGTCTTCATGACTCTATCTTTGTAAAGAATTATACAGAGCAGACCGAGACAAGGACAAGAGTGGCAGAGGTGGTGATAGAGAACTCATTGTGGGCTGATGTCGAGAGAGCCGGTCTGAATTATGAGATTGCCAGTCGTCTCGAAAATATATATGCATGGTCTGTTGACTTCTTCGGATTGCAGAAGGGTGACAGATTCAAGTTCTTATTTGATGAGATAATCGTCAAAGATGAGGTAGTAAGCATCGGTACAGTATATGCAGCGACCTTTACCAGCAAAGGTAAGGTATATGATGCATACCTTTTTAAAGAGGGTGACACGACTTCGGTTCAATACTTCAATTCATTGGGCGAAAATCTGAAAAAGGCATTCCTGAAGGCTCCGCTGAGCTATACGAGAGTCTCCTCGGGCTTTACATATTCACGCAGACATCCTGTAACCCGAATTGTCAGACCACATACAGGTGTTGACTATGCTGCGCCGAAAGGCACACCGGTAATGTCTATCGGTGACGGTGTAGTGATTCAGAAAGGTTATGCAGGGGGGGGCGGAAACACTGTCAAGATAAAGCATAATGCCACCTTTACCACAGCCTACCTGCATCTCTCAAAATATGGAGCGGGAGTTGCCAAAGGTTCGCGGGTGCGACAGGGGCAGGTTATCGGTTATGTCGGAAGCACAGGTTTGTCCACAGGTCCTCACCTTGATTTCAGAGTGTGGAGAAACGGGAAACCTATAAATCCGCTCAGTATGGAATCTCCTCCTGCCAAGAAGGTTGATCCGTCTAATATGGAGACTTTCAGGACAAATATTGCAAATATGAAGCATCAGATTGATTCATTGGTCTCTGTGCAATATCTGGACACACTTGTCAATAACTTGGGAAAGAAATAATCTCGTACTATCTTTGCCGGAAATTGATAAAATTATATGGCAGACGAAAAGATTATTTTCTCTATGAACGGAGTCGGCAAGATTTTGCCGAACAATAACAAGGCAATCCTGAAAGATATCTACCTCTCTTTTTTCTATGGTGCAAAGATTGGTATAATCGGTCTTAACGGATCCGGAAAATCCACACTCCTGAAAATCATTGCAGGTATGGAGACTGCTATTCAGGGAGAGGTCGTGTGGGCTCCCGGTTACTCTGTGGGATATCTGGAGCAGGAGCCTCATCTGGATGATTCAAAAACTGTTCTTGAGGTAGTGCAGGAGGGTGTGCAGGAGGTTATGGATCTGCTCAAAAAATACGAGGAGGTCAACAATAAATTTGCAGAACCGATGGAGGATGATGAGATGAACAAGCTTATCGAACTCCAGGGTGAACTGACAGATAAAATTGACCATGTTAATGGTTGGGATATAGATTCAAAACTTGAGAGAGCAATGGATGCCCTGCAATGTCCCGACCCTTCGGCATCGGTCAAGACATTGAGCGGCGGTGAGAGAAGGCGTGTAGCTTTATGCAGGTTGCTTTTAAGAGAACCTGACGTACTTCTTCTCGATGAGCCTACCAACCACCTTGATACAGAGAGTATACAGTGGCTTGAGGCGCATCTCCAGCAGTACAAGGGAACGGTTATAGCTGTTACCCACGACCGTTACTTCCTCGACAATGTTGCAGGATGGATACTTGAACTTGACCGTGGGGAAGGAATTCCATGGAAGGGTAATTACTCGTCATGGCTCGATCAGAAGACAACAAGGCTTGCAATGGAGGAGAAACAGGAGAGTAAGAGAAAGAAGACCTTGGAGAGGGAGCTTGAGTGGGTGCGGATGGCTCCAAAAGCCAGACACGCAAAATCCAAGGCACGTCTGTCACAGTATGAAAGAATGCTCAATGAGGATGGAAAAGCCAAGGATGAAAAACTCGAGATTTTTATCCCTAACGGGCCACGTCTTGGAGACAATGTAATAGAGGCTTCAGGGGTCACAAAATCATTCGGGGATAAAGTCCTTTTCGAAAATCTCAACTTTAAACTCCCACCTGCAGGTATTGTCGGTATTATCGGACCAAACGGTGCCGGAAAGACAACTTTGTTCAGACTCATAATGGGTTACGAAACGCCGGACAAGGGTACTTTCTCTATAGGAGAGACCGTGAAGGCTGCATACGTTGACCAGCAACACAAACAAATTGATCCCGACAAGACCGTATATCAGACAATAGCAGACAACTCTGAATTTGTGAAACTTGGTAATAAAGAGGTAAATGCAAGGGCCTATGTGTCAAGATTCAACTTCTCGGGAGCAGATCAGGAGAAGAGGTGCGGAGTGCTCTCCGGGGGTGAGAGAAACAGGCTGCATCTGGCCCTTACCCTAAAGGAGGAGGCCAATGTGTTACTGCTTGACGAGCCTACAAATGACGTGGATGTAAATACAATAAGAGCTCTGGAGGAGGGTCTTGAGAACTTTGCCGGTTGTGCTGTCGTGATTTCACATGACAGGTGGTTCCTTGACAGAATCGCAACCCACATCCTTGCCTTTGAGGGTGATTCAAATGTATACTTCTTCGAGGGGAGCTACTCTGAATATGAGGAGAACAAGAAGAGACGCCTTGGAGATCTCACGCCAAAAAGATTTAAGTATAAGAAATTGATGGAGTAGTATCAGCTGTTGAGTTCCAACCACCTGTCACTCTTAATTTCAATCAATGAAATAACCTCTCCGATTCTTACAGATTTATCTGTGAGATCTTTAGGGGACAAAATACCGGACGAGAGAGCGGCCTCAAGGTCGCTCTTCTCTTTTTCAAGAGACTCAATCTCGGACTCAAGTGCTTCCAGTTCGCGTTTTTCCTTGTATGTCAGACCTTTCTTGGCGATTTGGGCCTCCTCTTTCGGTTCTTTTACCGGCCTGGGAGTTTTCTCCCGCTCCAGCTCCCTGATATATTCACGATATTCACTGTACTTGCCGACATAGTCTTTGATAACGCCGTTTCCCTCAAATACAAATATGTGATCAGCAAGCTTGTCAAGAAAATATCTGTCATGTGAGACAATAATCAGACACCCCCGGAATTCCGCAAGATACTCCTCAAGAACATTGAGGCTGATAATGTCAAGATCATTTGTGGGCTCGTCGAGAATCAGAAAATTCGGATTCTTCATCAACACAGTTACAAGGTAAAGCCTTCTCCTCTCTCCTCCGCTCAGTTTTTCAACCTTGGTATTGTGTGTAGAGTAGGGGAAGAGAAACTTTGAGAGGAATTGCGTTACAGGAACCTGAGTCCCGTCAGAAAGAGTTGCAACTTCGGCATATCTTCTTACAACATCAATAACCGTCTCATCCGGTGTAAATTCAAGTCCCGCTTGTCTATAGTAGCCGAAAACGACTGTCTCCCCGATATCTGTTGTTCCCGCAAGAGGAGGCAGTGTTCCTGTGATAACCTCGAGAAAGGTTGTCTTCCCGACTCCGTTCGAACCTACCAATCCTACTTTTTCACCTTTGGCAAAGTTGTATGTGAAAGAGTCTATGGTCTTGTAATCCCCGTAACTGTGCGAGACACCCTTACAGTTAATAACTTTGGTTCCCAGCCTCGCACTCTTTACATCTATCTTCATGCTCTGTTCCGAGATTGTCTGAGAGGCCCGGTCCTTGATGTCATAAAATGCATTGACACGGTATTTCGCTTTTGTTCCCCTTGCCTGAGGCATCCTCCTCATCCAGTCGAGCTCCTTTCTGAACAGATTACGGGCTCTTTCTGTCTCTGAGTTGAAATTTTCGATTCTCTCATCTCTTTTCTGCAGGTAGTATGAGTAATTTCCCTGGTATCTGTATAGCTTTCCATTGTCAAGCTCCAGAATCTGGTTGCAAACCCTGTCAAGAAAGTAGCGGTCATGGGTTACCATTAAAAGCGAGGAGGATGTCCGGGTCAGATACTCTTCAAGAAACTCTATTATTTCCAGATCAAGATGGTTTGTGGGTTCGTCCAGGACAATAAGTCCTGCATCTGAGAGCATTGCACCAGCAATTGCCACTCTTTTCCGTTGTCCGCCCGATAGCTCGGACATCTTTTGATCCAGATTGCCAATTTTGAGATTGGTAAGTATCTGTTTTACCTTTAATTCATACTGCCATCCTTCAGTCCTGTCCATCTCTCTTATCGCATTCTCGAGTCTTTTAGGATCGTTTGCTAGAATTGCATTTTCATATTCCGCAATTGTACGGGAGAGCTCGTCAGATGAGGAAAACACCTCTTCAAAGACACTTTTCTCAGGGTCGTAATCCGGCTCTTGCTCAAGCCAGGCAATCTGGATGCCATCTTTATAACGTATTGTTCCTCCGAGGTCAGAAGAGTCCTTTCCGGCCAGAATGCGGAGAAGAGTACTCTTGCCGCTGCCGTTGGGAGCAATGAGGGCAATCTTCTCACCCTCGTTTATATTTATGTCTAGTTTTTCAAAAAGGATTCTAGTACCGTAGGACTTAGATATTTTTTCTGCTTGAAGTATGCTTGCCATGCCGCAAAGTTAGACAAACTACAAGAAAAACTTGTTTACTTTTTTCAATGCAGAAGGGAGAGCAAATACGACAACACGGTCGTATGCCTTTATCTCGGTGTCTCCCAGAGCAATATAGCTGTGGTTGCCTCTGATGATACCCCCGATAATTGCATCTTTAGGGAAACCAAGATTCCTGATCTTGTCTCTTGTTATGAGGCTGTTAGGATTAACGATAAATTCAAGAACCTCTGCGTCGGATCCATTCAGGCACTTAATAGACTGAACTTTGTTTGAGAGTGTGAATCTGAATATACGGCTTGCTGTTATGAGTTTTTTGTTGATAACGGCATCAACACCCATGCTTTCTGCCAACTTGATGTAGTCTATATTCTCAACTTCAGCGATAGTCTTTGCAACTCCCATCTTTTTGGCCATCACGCAGGAGAGGATATTTGTCTCAGAACTGCTGGTAACAGCAACAAAGGCATCAAAACCATTTACATCCTCCTCAATGAGCAGGTCTGTATTGCGGGCATCCCCATTGATGACAAGTGTCTTGGAAAGTCTTTCATTGAGAACTTCGCATCTCTCTTTCTTTAGCTCTATGAGTTTTATGTAGTCAACGGTATTCTCAAGCTTCTTGGCAACCATCTCTCCAATCCTGCCTCCGCCGACAATCATAAGCTTGCGGACATTGATGTTATCCTTGCCGGAATAGCTCATCACCTCCTGCACCCCGGCCCTCTTTGAAATTACAAACACAAGGTCATGCTCCTTGAACCTGGTGTTTCTCCTCGGTATGAGTGTCTGTCCGTCACGTGCTATTGCTACAGCTCTGTATAGAGGCTCTTCAGATGACAAAGTGAGATCACCCAGGACTTTGTCAATAAGCGGGGCTCCGTCATCAAGCCTGAAAACAATTAACTGAAGTTTGCCGGCCGAAAAGTCCATGAATTCTGATGTCCCGGTCTGTTTGAGAAGGTCGGTTATCTCGTGTGAGGCTATCTTTTCAGGATAGAACAACAGGTCAATACCCATCTCGGTGAAGAGTATCTTGTTGTCATTCTGAAGATATTCGTCGTTATTTATACGTGCAGTAACTCGTGTACTGCCCATTTTTTTAGCGAGGAGCGAACTTATGATATTAACATCCTGCTCCTGGGCAGGACTGACTGCAATGAACAAGTCAGCATAGGCAGCTCCCGCCTGAGATAAGGTTGTTATGGATGTAGGTGACCCAAAGATAGTTATAACGTCAGCACTTTCGGAAACTCTGTTAAGCCTTCCTTCATCGTTATCAATTATAGTAAGATCATGATACTCATTACTGAGCATCTTGGCCAGGTGGCTCCCGACATCACCAGCCCCGGCAATAATAATCTTCATTTAAAATTATATTAATATTCCTCTTCGTTGAAGAAGAAATCTTCTTTGCTCGGATAGTCAGGCCAGATATCCTCGATGCTATCGTATACTTCTCCATCATCATCCAGATCTTCCAGATTTTCAATAACTTCCAGAGGGGATCCGGAGCGGGTTGCATAGTCAATCAACTCCTCTTTGGTTGCCGGCCATGGTGCATCTTCCAATTTTGACGCCAATTCAAGTGTCCAATACATAGCGTAAATGATTAATATTTAAACAGTTACTATATTATTTGATAATAGTCTGCGAAGGTAATAATTTATTGTTGATTTTCAACATTATTGAGCCCAAAAATCATCCGGTACGCCTCCGCTGATTGACAAATGTCTGGCATACACGAACAGATAGTCGGAAAGACGATTAAGATACTTTATGCAAAGTTCTATACGAGGCTCAGCCTCAATCGCCAGTGCGGCCCGTTCTGCCCTTCGGCATACGGTACGTGCAATATGACAAACCGCTGAGGCTTTGTGGGGCCCGGGAAGTATGAATGCAGTCTGTTGAGGCAGCGCAGATGTCATCTCGTCAATCTGCTCCTCAAGGAATACAATCTCTGATTCATTACAATATTTCAGTTTCTCTGCCCCTTTTGTATCTGCTGCAAGATGAGCAGCAGCAAGCATAAGGTTTTTCTGTATCCTTCTGATGTTTTCTATATACTTGTCACCGGCAGCCTCTGCCCTGAGCAGCGCTAATTGCGATATGAGCTCATCAACAGTACCGTAAGCATGAACCCTTGGGTCATTCTTACTGACACGTGCCCCGCCTACCAAAGAGGTAGTTCCTTTATCTCCTGTTTTTGTGTAAATTTTCATATCTATATTATCTGATGTTCGTTTGTGTGGTCTGATTCGATTATACCATCCCTGAGACGGATTATTCTCTTTGCATGTTTTGCTATGTCCTCCTCGTGGGTTACCAAAATTACAGTATTTCCCTGTTCATGTATCTCCTCGAAAAGTTTCATAATATCTATTGAGGTCTTGGTGTCCAGATTTCCTGTCGGTTCATCAGCAAGAATTATTGAAGGGTTGTTGACCAGCGCCCTGGCAACAGCCACCCTTTGCCTTTGTCCACCGGAAAGTTCGTTGGGTTTATGATGCATTCTGTCTTTAAGGTCTACATTTTCAAGAGCAACTCTGGCCCTGTCCTCCCTCTTCTCGCGGGATTCACCGGAATAAATCAAAGGCAATGCGACATTGTCCAATGCAGTATATCTCGGCAAAAGATTGAAAGATTGAAATATAAAGCCAATCTCCTTGTTCCTGATTACAGCCAGTTCATTGTCATCCATCTTGCTTACATCGGTACCGTTGAGGATATACTCTCCCTCAGAAGGACTGTCAAGGCAGCCAAGGATATTCATCATTGTCGATTTTCCGGAGCCGGAAGGACCCATGATTGCAACATACTCGTTTTTGTTGATCTGAATGTCAACACCGTTAAGAGCTCTCACCTCCTGATTCCCGACCTTGTAGATCTTCTTTATGCCTTTTATCCTGATAACCTCTTGATTCATATCCATGGTTTTTAAATTTTGAAATTAAATGAAAAGATCCTCCCGTCTTACAGTGCCGGGATTTAACTCGAGAGCCTTGTTGTATAGAGCTGTCACGGCATTGATCCCTGTATCGCCTATTTCAACAGTGTAATTATTTACAAAAAGTGCTATATGTTTACGTTGAACCTCCATATCCATCTCCTGTGCATTTTCTGAAACATATCCTGCTGACACATCCGGATGAGCGAATGCAAATTCTATGCTTCTCTTTAAAATCCGGTTGACTTTTTGTTGTAACTCACGGTCAAGCCTTCTGGAAACGGCAATCCCACCAAGCGGTATCGGGAGCCCGGTAGTGTTCTGCCAATGGCTGCCAAGATCCTCAATCAGATGTAACCCCTTTTCCCTGTAAGTGAACCTTCCTTCGTGTATCAGAACTCCGGCATCGAACTCTCTGCTTAGCACACGCTTTTCTATTTCAGAAAAGAGCACCGGTGTCAGATTCCTGCATTCAGGAAAGGCATTTCTCAATAAAAGAGAGCCTGTTGTTCCCTCTCCGGGAATAGCAATCTTCAGAAAGGGATAGCTCTCCCGTCTGATAACCGGATCCAGAGAGACAAACAGAGGTCCGTTGTTATATCCCAAAGCGCTTCCTGAACGTAACATTACATATCTGTCGCATATTGAAAAAAATGTACTGTAGCTCAATTTGCAGACATCATAAACATCCTCTGCCGCTCTTTTGTTCAGTTGTTCAACATCGGCCAGCTCAGTCGTGAATTCGATACCCTCGGTATCTGTCATATTATGAACCATTGCATGGAATGCAAAGGTGTCATTAGGGCAGGGAGAATAGGCTAATTTTAGTTTCATAGGGCAGAAAACAGATTTTTCATGGCCTCTTTGAGAGAATCGAGTGCCAGCGGAATGTTCCATTTGGTTCTGTCCCTCTCCCCGACTTCGTTTGAAACCGATCTTATCTCTATAAAAGGTACCTTCTCCTGTATACACACATAAAAGAAGGCAGCACCTTCCATACTCTCAATTTCAGGCAAAAAATTGCTTCTCAGTTGTTTTGTCTTTTCAGGAAGACCGCTGACTGTCTGTACGGTTACTCCTGTGGCTCTGTCATACATATTTAGCGCCCTCTCTATCTCATCAGATAGTCCCGGGGATATCAATGCTCCGCTCTTGAAAGGGTAGGTGTCTGCATCCAGAGCATTATAGTCAAACAGAGTCTGAAACCCGTTGAAGGTTTCAAACCCAAGATCTCCGAAATACTCTTTCTTTATTATGGCTGTTGAACCGATTGGAAAGGAATGGGAAAAACTTCCGGCTATGCCTATGTTGAAAGCCAGATCAAAAGGGCCTGAAGAGCATAGCATTTTGGTCAGCCTGTAGCTGGTGCTTGTACTTCCTATGCCTGTAAGCATGAATGTGACCTCAATTCTCTCTTTCTTCTCTTTTGCAAGAGAATTGTAAGCCTGGCGGGCAGTTATTATCTCCTCTTCTTCGGCTGCTGTGATTAAAATTTTCATTATGAGAACAGTTTCTGAGTCTAATTTCTTAATTTTGCCCGAAATTAGTTATTTATTATGGCATATACAAAGATTGAACACTATGATGAGGAGGTAACTCAGAAGCTGGCCCTGCTATACAAAGAGGTGCTTCACCTGATAGGTGAGGATCCTGAACGTGAGGGACTTCAGCTGACTCCAATCAGGGTGGCCAGATCAATCCAGTTTCTCACACAGGGGTATGAGATGGACGGAGCAGCTATACTGAACTCTGCAAAATTCAAGGAAGACTACAAACAAATGGTTATTGTCAAGGATATTGAACTCTATTCTATGTGTGAGCATCATATGCTCCCTTTTTACGGGAAGGCACATGTAGCATATATCCCCAACGGTTATATTACAGGTCTCAGCAAGATAGCCAGAGTGGTTGAGTCCTATGCCAGACGTTTGCAGGTTCAGGAGAGACTTACAGTCCAGATAAGGGACTGCATTCAGAACACGCTTAACCCGCTGGGAGTTGCTGTTGTCATAGAGGCGTCACATATGTGCATGCAAATCAGGGGTGTGCAGAAACAAAACTCGGTCACTACCACATCTGCTTTCACCGGGGCTTTTCTGAAAGATATACGAACCAGAGAAGAGTTTATGAGCCTTATCGGTACATCTTTGCACTAAGAGAGAAGTCGAACTGAAGTCCGCCGTTTTCCCTGTTTTTAACAGTTATTGTTCCGTTGTGTAAAAGAACGGAGTTCTTTACTATTGAGAGACCCAGTCCGGATCCGCCGCTTTTTCTGCTCCGGCCTGCCTCTACCCTGTAAAATCTCTCAAAAAGCCTGTCTATATGCTTATCAGGGACTCCCTTTCCTGTGTCGTAATACCTGAACCAGATCTTATCGGATTCTATGCCGGCTGTCCCGATATGTATGTAAATATTTTTACCTGCGTGATCTATTGAATTGTCTATAAGGTTTTTAAAGAGAGAGTAAATCAAAAGGTAGACGCCCTCAATAATTATATGTTCATCAATTTCCACCTCTACCTTAATGTTGTTTTCGGATAGCCTGTAGGCAAGGTCGTTTTCGATTTCCCTGATACATTGGCGGATTTTGATAATCTCTATGTCGTATCTTCCTGCTGCCTCTTCAATATTATTAAGTGTTGAGATATCTGATACAAGCGAAGAGAGTCTCAGCGTCTGGGCATATGCCCTTTCAATGAAAAATCTGCTCTGATCCTTGTCAAGATCCTGCTGCATCAATGTTTCAAGGTAACCCCGGATGCTTGTAACCGGAGTCTTGAGTTCGTGTGCTATGTTATGTGTAAGCTGCTGTTTGTATTTTTTTGCCTCATCCAGCTGTCTGAACGTATGTATTATCTTTTCTCCGACCTCTCCAAATTCGTTATCGGGGAAATTGATTTTGTCGTAGTTAACGCCTCCTTTTTGTACAATGTCAATGAACTCCTTCAGAGTTTTCATGGGCTGGTTGATCTTGCTGCTGAAGTATACAAGCAAAACTACAGAGACAATAAGTACAACACCTATTGCAATTATGTTCCTCTCCTGTGAACTGATCATAATATAGGCAACGGCACCTCCTACCACCAATAACATCAGGGTAATGTAAAGAACCATCTGGTTCTTGTATTTCATATCAATCAGTTTCATTTGTGTTAAAGCAGTAGCCGAAACCGGAACGGTTAATAATCAGAGACCCATAGTGGTCAAGTTTTTTTCTCAGGCGTGCAATATGCACATCTACAGTCCTGTCGAGAACATAGACCTCGTTTTCCCATACTGCATCCAGTATCTCTTGTCTGGAGAAGAAGCGGTGAGGAGACGATGCAAGCATAAACAATATCTCATACTCCTTTTTTGTCAGTAAGATGTTTTCATTCTCAATGCTGACCTGTTTTGCTCCGGTGTCTATTTTGAGCTTATTGATCTCTATAACAGGGTTTTCGGGGTGTCTGCTGTCGTAAGCCCTCTTCTCCGCTTCTGCTTTTTTGTAAAATGCAGTCCTGCTCAGAACTGCCTGTACCCTTGCAACCACCTCCTTTACAGAGAAAGGTTTCAATATATAGTCATCAGCACCGACACCGAATCCCTTAAGTTTGTCGTCGACACTATCCTTAGCAGTAATGAATATAATAGGCACATCATTCCTGAACTCCTTTCTTATTACATCTGCCAGGGTAAAACCGGATATACCGCCTAACATTACATCCAGCAGAAGCAGGTCGAAATTCTTTGCCAGCTTTACTAAAGCCTCTTCTGAAGAGAGTGCTGTATCTACTTCATATCCTGCATTAGCCAGGTTGAATTTAAGAATTTCGCACACATCCTCTTCATCATCAACCACTAAAATCTTTTTTATTTCAGCCATATAACTATAGAATTTAGTGTAAAAGTAATTATATTTGTTGTAAACTCGAGTTAAATCTGACGATATGAATGTCTCCTTCGACAAATTCCTGAAAGGAGAGAAACAAGGCGAGAATGTCGCTGATATAGATAAACTGGTAAAAAGATCAAACCTCCTTGCGCTCCTTTTATTGACTGGTTTTTTAGTCTATTTGGGATGCATATTATATAATACTGACAACCAAATATACAATGGTGTCATTGTTTTCCTCGGGGTAATCGAACTTCTGGCTTTGGCTGCACTTTCAATATCAGCTGCAGGATATTTGTTTCTCAGCGGATTGATGCTAAACAGCTTTGTCACAATACTTTTTTTTGGATTATCTGTGGTTTTCTTCGGCAAAGAGGCTGGTTTTCATAACTATTTTCTTTTGCTCTCACTTGTGCCGCTCATCACTTTTAAAAGAAAGCACAGGAAACATGCTATGATTATTTTTTGCATCAACCTGGCGTTATATCTTTTAGTTTCGCTTTCCTCCGTTTCTAATCTGACCAATACTCCTTTTCCACAGGTATATCTGGAAACAATGTCTTCAGCATTCATCTTACTGGTATACCTGGTAATGTTGTCTCTTGTAATCATCAATATCAGGGTTACTTCAAAGAAAGAGAACTCCCTTAGAAAGGATGCAATGGAGACACGTCTTGTAAATGAGAGACTTAAAGAGATAAATGACTCAAAAGACCTTTTTTTCTCAATAATCTCACACGACCTGCGTGCTCCGCTGGGAACAGTCTCTGCTTTTTTGGACTATTTCACTGATGAGTCGGAGCATTTTTCAAGGGAAGAGCTTAAAGAGGCTGTTGCTTCTATGAATAAATACACACATGAGGTTTATGCCCTTCTTGAAAATCTGCTGACCTGGTCAAGAATTCAATCCGGTTCAATTAAGGTAAATCTCAAGCCTGAAAGTATATCAGAAAGAGTTCGCATGAATGTGGAGTTGTACTCCGAACAGGCAAAGCGCAAGGAGATAAAGCTGACATGCAACGTGAATGATGATATTGTGCTCGACTTTGATCCCGACATGATAAACACAATACTCAGAAATCTTATTAATAATGCAATAAAGTTCACTCCACGGGGAGGTCAGATTTTAATAAATGCTGTAAGCAAATCAGATTGTGTTGAGGTTACTGTGCAGGATAGCGGTAAGGGCATGTCTGAGACAACTCTTAAGGATCTGTTCAGAATAGATAAGAAGCAGAACTCTTGTCTTGGTACGGAGGGGGAGAAGGGTTCCGGTCTTGGGCTGATCCTGTGTAAGCATTTTGTTGAGTGTCATAAGGGTACTTTTGCTATATCGAGTAGCAGAGGAAAAGGATGTAGGGTGATGTTCACAATTCCATTCAAGCAATCATAGGTTTTTTAATTTTTTCTTAATTTTTTTGTCTCATTATCGTAACATCTGATATTTAGTTTTGCCATTGAAAATTTAATACAATGGCGAACAAATTATTCAGACTTCTTCTCTTATTTTTATTTGTCAATTCCGGCAACAAGGCTTTTTCTCAAAATTTATCAACTCTTCAGGGTGTTGTGGCAGAGCGATCTACAGGTGAGCCTGTAGTCGGTGTATCTGTTTATATAGCTAAACTAAAGAAAGGCGCTGTTACAGATATAGACGGAAATTACAAAATTGCAAACATACCTTCGGGAATATATGATATTGATGTATCAGGCATATCTTATACACCCCTTTCGGTAAAGAGTCTTAAAGTGGCAGGATCTGCCACAGAATTTAATATCCTCATGGACGTGGCAACCAATATTCTGGACCAGATTGTGGTGACCTCAGCCAGAAGGATGAATTCTGAAATAGCAGTGATTAACGCAACCAAAACAGCAGATGTGGTCATGAGCGGGATATCAGGATTGCAAATATCTAAATCGCAGGATAAAAATGCAGCCGAGGTTGTGAAGAGAATTCCGGGAGTATCTGTTATGGATGACAGATATATAATGGTGAGAGGCCTCTCAGGAAGGTATAATAATGTCTGGATCAATAACTCTTCAGTACCGAGCACAGAAGCGGATACCAGGGCATTTTCCTTTGATATGATGCCCAGCTCTCAAATCGAAAGTATAATGATTGTTAAATCGCCTTCGGCAGAGATTCCTGCCGATTTTTCCGGCGGATTTGTAAAAATCATGACTAAAAGCATGCCCGAGGTTAATGACATGCTTTTCTCATATGGTTTAAACTTTAATACAGTAACTCATTTCAGAGATCAGATGATAAACACGTCATCTTCAACGGATTTTCTCGGGTTTGATAATGGTGAAAGGTCGCTCAGGGGCATTGTTCCTAAAAGAATGGACAATACCAATGCCAATCTTGTATCAGAGATAACGAAAAGTGGTTTCAGAAATGACTGGTCTGTCTCCACTCGCAAACCGATAGCTGATCAGAAAATCAATTTTATGATTAACAGATATAAGCTACTAAAGAATGGAGATAAAGCAGGCATTGTCGCTGCATTGAATTATTCATATGGTTCTCAAACATATACAGATATGCAAAACGCCAGATTCGGTGTGTATAATACAGTTGCAGACAAGCCGGAATATATCTATAAGTATTCTGATAATCAGCACAGTATTGATGCCAGAGTAGGCGGGATGCTTAATATGACCTACATCTCAGGGAAGAATAAACTGGAATTCAGAAATATATTTAATCAACAAGGGACAAACAGATATACTCTCCGTGAGGGCTGGCAAAACATCAGTGCCCTTTACAATCAGGAAAAGAGAGAGTATCTATATTCAAGCCGGTCAACATATTCGGGCCAGGTTTCGGGAAGTCACGGATTCTCTGTCTCTGATCTCGACTGGATTTTCGGATACTCATATGCCAATCTAAGCCAGCCCGACAGACGTATGATAAACAGGGAGGAAAACCTGATATACGGAGATAAGTATTACGGAAAAATGGCTATAGATCAGAATGAGATAACCAGGGATTTTGTCAACCTTGATGAACATACATTTTCAGGTGCAATGAACTACTCCATGCCGTTGAAAACAGGGAGGGTTTTCAACTCTTTTATCAAAGCAGGCATTTTAGGTGAATATAAATGGCGTTCATACACTAACCGGCAGTTTTTCTACAGATTCAATCAGAATAATCTTCCTGAAGATTTCGTATACAAAGATCTTAGTGAGGTTCTTAATGAGAATAATTATGGTCATGACAAGCTCTATGTATATGAAGATACAGATAATCGAAACAGTTATAAGGGGTTAAATATGCTTGGGGCCGGCTATATATCGTACAAGTTCAGTGGAGGTGGATTTAACGTTATAGCCGGCCTCCGTCTGGAGGGAAGTATGATGAGGCTGGTCAATTATACAAAGATTTATGAGTTCGACACCAAGAAGAACGACTATATACAGACACAACTTTTCCCCTCACTGAATGCCAGTTATAATATTGACGAAAGAAAAACAGTAAGGTTGGCGTATGGCTCTTCAACCAACAGGCAGGAGTTCAGAGAGGTTTCACCCTCCGTCTATTACGATTTCAACCTATATTCAGATGTTAAGGGAAATCCGGATCTGAAAAATGCGACAATACACAATGTTGATCTTCGGTATGAATATTATCCTTCGAAGGAAGAGTATGTTACAATTGCACTTTTCTACAAATATTTCAAGAATCCGATTGAATGGACATATCTTGATGCCGGCGGATCATACACCTATACATTTGAAAATGCGGTCTCGGCTAACAACTACGGTCTGGAGATAGATATAAGAAAAAATCTATCGTTTGTCGGATTGGCCAATTTTACATTAGGATTTAACACATCAATCATTTCCAGCCATATAAATTTTGATAAGTCATCAATTGAGGCTGACAGGCCAATGCAGGGTCAATCACCATACTTGATAAATGCATCGCTGTTTTATGACAAGAAGGAAGCCGGGATAAGTGCAGGTCTGCTTTACAACAGGATAGGCAAGCGAATTGTCGGAATAGGACGCGTGGATACCGGCTCGGGAGCAAGTATAAATAATGATGTGCCTGATACTTATGAGTTGCCCAGAGATGTAATAGATTTAGTGTTGACAAAGAGATTGGGTAAGCATGTGGAGATAAAGGCTTCTGTAAAAGACCTGCTTTCACAGAGTGTCGTATTTGTTCAGTACCCGAAGTTTGCAGATGGTAACGGCACTATACATAAAAGAAGTCAAACCAGCAAGAGTCTCAATCCGGGCACAGATGTCCTCATCGGTATACAACTAACTTTTTAAAATAAACAGGTATGAAAAATCTAAGAAAAAAATTGTTTTTATTAATGTTGCCAATAACGGTCTCACTATTGCTAGTCTCGTGTGACAAGGATGATAAACCGGTAGAAGATAAGACTGATGATGTGGTTTTTGCAGGCAATCAAATCGGAAACGGTGAGCAGGAATTTGAAATTAAAACGTCATACACATTAAAGAAAGGGACATATGTACTCAAGGGATGGGTCTATGTTACAGATGGTGCAACTCTTACAATAGAGCCCGGAACAGTTATAAAAGGGGATAAAGAGACAAAGGCAGCACTTATTGTAGAGAGAGGCGGCAGGATTATGGCGGAAGGGACAAAGGCACAGCCAATTGTCTTCACCTCTAATCAGGCAGCAGGTCTGAGGAAACCCGGAGATTGGGGAGGAGTGATAGTTTGCGGCAAAGCCACAAACAATAAGACAGAGATGATAATTGAGGGCGGTCCGCGTTCAAGTCACGGAGGGACTCAGGACACTGACAATTCAGGGATACTGTCATATGTGAGAATTGAGTTTGCAGGATACCCGTTCAAGACAGATCAGGAAATCAATGGCCTTACATTAGGTTCTGTTGGCAGCGGGACCAGAATTGATCATATACAGGTTTCATACTCAAACGACGATTCATTTGAATGGTTCGGTGGGACGGTTGATGCAAAATACTTGATAGCCTATCACGGGTGGGATGATGATTTCGATACAGATAACGGATTTAGAGGAAAAATTCAATATGGTCTGATTGTCAGAAATCCAAGAATTGCAGACAAGTCCTCTTCAAACGGACTTGAGTCAGACAATAATGCCGAGGGAACAACTCAACTCCCTTTGACAAAGCCGGTTTTCTCCAATATTACATTTGTAGGCCCTGCTGCTCAGGACAACCTGTTTGAGAATACAACAGCATACATTACAGGTGGAAATTATTATCCGGGAAATGGTTCCAAACTTGGTCAGTTCCAGTCGGCCATTCAGATACGAAGGAGTTCGAATCTTAATTGTTATAACTCTGTGGCAATCGGTTATCCTGTAGGACTTCTTATTTGCAATGACAAAGGATCTTTAACACAGTCATCGGCCACATCAGGAGCAATAAATCTTAAAAACATTGTGTTTGCAGGGATGAGTATACCCGGAAGCGACAAGGATGCATCATTCAAGGACTCTCTCTCTATAAATGCCTCAACATTTGATAAAACCGCAAAGGAGTCTTTCTCATCAACGTTTTTTAAAAGCTCAGGGAATTCAAACACTCTTTATTCGTCAAATACTGATGTGAAGATTTCACAACCGAACTCTCTTTTGGCATCTCCGAACTGGGGCCCGTTGACAGGAAGTCCTTTGACCGGTAAATCCAATTTGTTTACAAATGAAAACCTGTCATCCTCTTTCTTTGATAAGGTGACATTCATAGGTGCATTCAGGTCGGATGTGTCAGTAGATGACTGGACAGCCGGATGGGCCAACTTTAATCCGCAGAACACCACCTATTAATTATCGATAAGTCTTAATATATTTTGGCGGCAAGCGTTTTACAAAGGGCTATTTTGTAAGACGCTTTCTAATTTGTTATTTGTTTCAGGCCCAGCTCTCCCGCTCTTTTCTCCATTAACTCCTTTGCCTCTTCGAAATCATTCGATATGACACCATCAAGAATCGCCTCCTTTATATACTCCTTAATCAAGCCAACCTCTTTACACGGAGGAATGCCGTATCTCTCCATTATATACTCTCCGGTGATAGGGTTCTTGAAATTTCTGACGGCATCCTTCGCCTCCACAAGTATCAGCTTTTCTCTTACGAGGGCAAAGTTGGATTTGTGTTTTTTTACTGTTTTAAGGTTCTTTGAAGTAATGTCAGCTTCACAGAGAAGCATCAGGTCGTCAATATCGTCGCCAGCCTCAAAGAGCAACCTCCTTACGGCAGAATCGCTCACCTCTTCCTGTACAAGAGCAATGGGGCGAAGATGAAGCAGAACAAGTTTCTGGACATATTTCATCTTCTCGTTGAGAGGCATTTTCATTTGCTGGAAAATTTTAGGGACCATCTTACTCCCGACGAATTCATGCCCATGGAATGTCCATCCAACTCCTGGCTCATAACTCTTTGTCTGAGGCTTGGCTATATCATGTAAAAGAGCAGCCCATCTAAGCCACAGATTGTCACTTTTTTGCGCGAGATTGTCAAGGACCTGCAGAGTGTGTGTGAAGTTGTCCTTGTGCCCTTTGCCCTCCATTGATTCTGTCCCTTTAAGCTTGACAAGCTGCGGAAGTATGATGTCAAGAAGCCCGGTGCTCTCTAAAAGAGAGAACCCTACAGATGGTTTTGGGGATAGAAGAATCTTTGCAAGCTCGTCGTTTATTCTCTCTTTTGAAAGAATCTCAAGTCTGTTTTTATTTCTCTTTATTGACTCTATAGATTCCGGTACAATGGTGAATGACAGCTGAGACGCAAATCTTATTGCCCTTATCATTCTTAAAGGATCATCGCTATATGTGGTGTCCGGATCAAGCGGGGTACGCAGTATGCCATTCTGAAGATCTTTGACACCTCCGAACGGGTCAACCAGATTGCCGAAATCCTCCTTCTGAAGGCTGAAAGCGAGTGCGTTAATTGTGAAATCCCTCCTTGACTGGTCATCGGCCAGAGAGCCATTCTCCACAATAGGTTTACGGGAGTCTGAGCGGTATGACTCCCTGCGTGCCCCTACAAATTCAACCTCGGTATCCTTACTCCTGAGCATAGCCGTTCCGAAGTTTTTGAATACAGATACTTTAACCTTCAGCCTCAGTGCAACTCTTTCGGCCAGCTCTATACCACTCCCTTCAACAACGATGTCGATATCTTTACTCTTGCGCTCCAGAAAGCAGTCTCTTACATATCCACCTATCACAAATGCTCTCACATTGAGCTCCCTTGCCTCTTCGGATATAATTGTAAATATTTTCTTATTTAAAAAGTTCATTGTATGAAGGTATCTCGGTGTAGTAATCGTAATTGCCGCTCAGCTGATCTTGTACTGCAAAATATGTTGTCTTTCCGTTGGTAAGTAAAAGGCACCTCACATTCAGAGCACAATTGTAACGCAAAATCTGTTCAAATGTTTCCCTGCCTATCCTGACAGAGGGAGCCTTGCATTCGGCAAGAAAAAATGGGCTAAGTTCCTTGTCCAAAATAACCAAATCTCCGCGATACTTTAATCCGTTGATAACGACAGAGTATTCACAAACCATTCTGGATAAAGGGTAACCCAGGTTGTTGCTTAAATATCCGATCAACTGCTGTCTGACATCCTCTTCAGGTGTTAATACAATCCATTTTTTTCTGACCGGATCAAAAACCTGTTCCTTCATTGCTTGTGTATAATTGGTGCAAAGATATAAAATTTGTCAGGTTTACATTTTTTCATAATTTAGCCACATCTAAAAATAGTATAGTGGCAACAAGAGAAAAAGATACGGAAGTAGAATTCCAGAGAATACTTACAGATATCAAAGCAGGGAAGTTTGCCCCATTCTATCTGTTCATGGGTGATGAGCCCTATTATTCTGACATACTGATTGAGGAGATAACAGAGAGGTCTCTTCTTCCTGAGGAGAGAGGTTTCAATCTATTGGTGCTATACGGCCTTGATGTAAACGGGCGTGATGTGGTGGAGGCAGCAATGAAATTTCCTATGATGGCTGCAAGGCAGGTTGTAATTGTGAGAGAGGCACAATTGCTGGACAAAATGGATCTTCTCGAGAGTTATTTCAAGAACCCATCCCCGACAACACTTTTAGTTTTGGCGATGACAAACAAATCTCTCGACAAAAGAGGAACACTGTACAAAAGAGCACTGGAAAAGGGAGTTGTGCTTGAGACCTCTCCAATTAAAGAGAACAGGCTTGTATTCTGGATTGACAGATATATAAAGGGTGCAGGAAAATCCATAGAGCCTGATGCCGCTATGCTGCTTGCAGATTACTGTGGTACTGAATTAAGGAAACTTACACTTGAACTGGACAAGCTTATAGTCAGCCTGGGGGTTTCTGAGAGTGTAGTAACACCTCTTCATGTAGAGGAGAACATAGGAATAAGCAGAGAGTACAATGTTTTTGAACTCACAAAAGCCCTTTCGTCAAAAGATATCTCCAAAGCATTCAGGATTGCAGGCCATTTCGGGGACTCTCCAAAGCAGTATCCTCTTATAATGACTCTGGCTGTTATTTTCTCTCACTTCACAAAAATCCTGAAATATCACGCCATAACAAATAAAAACCGCAGTGCCGGCAGTGGTGAGATATGCTCTGCTCTGGGAATATACCCGTTTCATGTTCAGGAATATATAACTGCATCACAAAACTACTCGTACATCAAATGTATGGAGGTAATCTCTATGATAAGAAAATGCGACTCTTCAAGTAAGAGCAATGACCGGGGCGAGGCTACCGATAAGGAGATGCTTCTCGAGCTGATATTTAAAATAGTACACTAGTACTACTCTACGACCCTCTTTACCCTTGATGCCACAGAGGTAAAAACCTCATATGAAATAGTCTTCAGTATGTGAGCGAGTTCTGTTGCTGTCGGGTTGTCTCCGAAAACAGTGACAATATCTCCGACCTTTGCCTCTACACCTGTAATATCGAGCATAAATGCATCCATACAGATATTGCCTATAGTAGGGACTCTTTTTCCATTAAGAGAAAAGGAAGCAGCACCTCTTCCAAGGTGTCTGTTGATTCCATCGGCATATCCCAGCGGAATTGTTGCAATCTTTTTTGTCTTGCCATCCAGTTTGCCATGCCGGCCGTATCCTACGGTACCCTCTGAGATATCTCTTATATGTATGATCGGTGCCTGAAGATATCCTACCGGTTTCAATTTCGACTCATCGACATAACTTGTACCATAGATACCAACACCTACGCGTACCATGTCCATCTGTTCATAGGTGAACCTTTCGGTGCCTGAGGAGTTGAGTATGTGGCGTATGGGCCTGTAACCAATTGATTGTGAAAGTTCTTCATACATCTCATGGTACAACTCAAGCTGAGATAGGGTGAAATCGTCATGAGAGGGTTCATCGGCAGCCGCAAGGTGGGAAAATACAGATTTCACCTTAATAGAGGGGTTTGAGTTCAAAAATCGGGCTAATTCCTTGATTTCACTTTTTATAAAGCCAACACGATGCATCCCGGTGTCAAATTTTATATGTATGGGATAGCTTGTCTCGCCGGATTCAGTTAATGATTTTAAAAAAGAGTGAGCAGCATCGAAATCCACTATACTTGGCTCAAGAGAGTGTGTTATTATCTCTTTGAAGTTGTTGTTTCCTGGGGTAAGTATTATAATTGGTAACTTTATACCCGCGATTTTTAACCTTTTCCCCTCTTCAGGGGTTGCCACACCAAGATAATCGGCTCCGAATTCTTCTAAAAGTTTCGAACATTCAATGTCTCCGTGACCGTATGCATTGGCCTTGACGAGGATTAGTAATTTAGTTGAAGGTGAGAGCTTTGAGCGAAAAAAAGTATAGTTGTGCTTAAAGTTGGCCTTGTTAATTGTTAATTGAGAGTAGTCCATAATTGTAGAATAATTTGAAACAAAATTAAAAAATGTTCAAAAAAAAAAACATTGTATTGAAAATCTTTCTACATTTGCGCCCGAAAGACATACCTAAAACAATAATAAAAATGAAATTAAAAACAATTTTTGCTGTTGCTGCATCAGTTGTAGCACTTGCTTCTTGCGGTCAGAAAGTTAAACCCGTTTCTGAACAATTGGTTGGTCAATGGACCGGTACAGATTCAATCACAGTTACAGTCGTTGACTCAACTGGAAATCAAGTTGCACAGGAACTCGTAGCTCCTATCGACCTCGAGTACTTTGCTGACTCTACTTTCACAGCTGCTATCAAAGTTAATGATTCTACAATCATCAACGTAGGTGGTGTTGCTACTATCGCTGAAGACGTTGTAACCTTCACAGGTTCAATGCAGTGTGTAGAGCCTATGGATCTTAATGGTTCTATGACTTTCGTTGTTGAGCCAGAAGCTCTTAACGTAACTTTCACAGCTGTTAACGCTGCTGCGAACACTACTCACAATGGTAAAGCTAGCTTAACCCGCAAGGCTGCTCCAGTACAGCAGTAATTAATCGGTCTTTCTAAGACCATTGAAACAATGGCGACAAATTGGCTCGTAGGTGTCTTTTTCACCAAGCATGACCAGTTTGTCGCTTTTTGTTAATCTATGTGAGTGATGTGCAAGATCGCCACATCTTACGCAGATAGCATGAACCTTGGTGACATATTCTGCAACGGCCATCAGAGCCGGCATTGATCCGAAAGGTTTCCCCAGATAATCCATATCAAGTCCCGCAACAATTACACGAACGCCGTTAGCTGCAAGTTGCTGGCAAACTTCAACAATAGAGTCGTCAAAAAACTGGGCTTCATCTATTCCAACAACATCCACATCTGATGCATAAAGGAGAATGCTCATAGGTGAGTCTACGGCTGTAGACCGGATTGCATTGGAGTCATGTGACACGACATCTTCTTCCGAATACCGCGTGTCAACTTTCGGTTTGAAAATCTCAACCTTGAGGTTCGCAAACTTTGCTCTCTTCAATCGTCTTATTAATTCTTCTGTTTTACCCGAAAACATTGACCCGCAGATTATCTCTATCCACCCTGATTTTTTTGCACTTTCTAGAAACATTTTGTCTATTTTTGTATATATACAAAGTTAATTGTTCAGATGTTAAACACCAATAAAATTGAGGAAATAGGGATAATTATAGCTCAGATGTCCCAAGACATTGAGGCTCTTAAGGAGGATGGTAAAATCTCTCCCGCAAGATGGGAAGAGCTTATACTTGCCGTAGACAGCATAAGGTGTAAGATCAATTCACTATATATAGAACATATAGAGATAGCACTGAAGGATCTTTACAGATCTGCACAGGAAAACACATATTCTGAGGAGAGAAGGGTAATCTCTGAACCGGTAAGTGAGAAGGCTTTAAAGAGTGACTCCATATTCAACAGGGAATTTAAGCAGGAGGTTGTCCCTCAGCCAGAGATTGCTACACAGCCTGAGAAAATGCGTGAACCGGAAAAAGTGCGTGAACCGGAGATCATCCCAGAGGAGGAAGAGGAGTTCGAGCTTTTCTATGATCAGGGAGAATCCATCCTTGATATTACCCGCGGAAAAGGGCCGGCCTGGTTGATAGATATACCGGGGCCACGTCTGGCAGATGTCAGTGACGGTATTACTCTAAACGATAAAATATTGTATATTAACGATCTTTTTAACGGAGATGACCAGCAGTACAGATTAAGTATCCAACGGATTAATGAGATGTCCTCTTTTGATGAGGTGTTGGATTATACAAGAAATGCATTTCCCGATTGGGATGAAGACTCTCAGGCCACATACCGTTTTTATATGAATGTCAGGAGAAAGGTAAATGGCTAAACTCTATCTAATACCGACACCTATCGGAAACCTTGAGGATATTACCCTCAGGGCTCTGAGAATACTCAAAGAGGTAGACCTGATTCTTGCAGAAGATACAAGAACCAGTTCTCATCTGCTCAAGCACTACGGCATATCTACAAGGATGGAGTCTCACCATATGCACAACGAGCACCGCAGTGTCGATCAGATAGCTGCAAAGCTAATGGCGGGAATGAATATTGCTCTTATTACTGATGCCGGAACACCCGGTATCTCTGATCCAGGTTTCCTCCTTGTCAGATTATGCAGGGATAAGGGAATAGATGTAGAGACACTCCCCGGAGCAACTGCATTTGTACCCGCACTGGTTAATTCCGGTTTCCCTTGTGACAGATTCTGTTTTGAGGGATTTCTTCCTGTCAAGAAAGGAAGGCAGACCCATATCAGAGAGTTGAGTGATGAGACAAGAAGCATTATAATATATGAATCTCCCTACAGGCTTGTCAAGACATTGGGACAGCTGTCAGAGGCTTTCGGAGAGGATAGAATGGCTTGTGTATCAAGAGAGATTTCAAAATTACATGAAGAGAACCGAAGAGGGACTCTCAAAGAGCTGCATGACTGGTATGAAGTCAACGAACCCAAAGGGGAGATAGTTTTAACTGTTACGGGTAAGAAGGATTAATCAAATTAAATAAAGGAGGGAGATATGAGGAGAGAGAAGTTTTCAAAGTCACATGCATCTCAAATTGTGACTTTGGTTTTTATTTTACTGGCCATACAGGGTGTCCTGTTTTTATTCGCCAGGGATGAGGCCTCCATACCTGTTGAAAAGAGGGAGGTAAATTCAGGACTTGCCATAAACAGAGACACTTCCCGACAAGAGTATAAAAAGAGTGAAAAACAGATTCCGACCACTAGGGAAGGTGTTGGAGAGAAACCCGGACGCAGGGCGGAATCGGAATCCGTTAACAGCGGCCTGTTCCCATACCGGCCTAAAAAAGAGGATTACAATTCGTTTAAGGAGGAGAAGAGATCAATTCAGCCGGTTCAACTCAATACGGCCGATAGCGTTGAACTTGTTTCCCTGCCCGGAATCGGACCCTATTATGCCAGAAAGATAATCCAGTATAGAGAAAAACTAGGAGGTTATGCCGAGAAGGAGCAGTTGATGGAGATTTTCGGGATTGACCAGGAGCGGTTCAATATGTTTTCCGGAAGGATTACTGTTGATTCAACATATATATCCAAGATAGATTTAAAGGAGGCAACTTATGAGCAGCTCTCCGGAAACCCGTATATCGGAGGATACCTTGCCCGTTCTATAATCCGGTTCAGGGAGTCGAGAAGAGATATGGTGACAGACCTCTCGGCACTCCTGATGTCAAATATTATAAAAATTGAATTGTATAAGATATTGAAATTCTACATAAGGTGAATTTTATTTTATCTTTGTCAAGATTAATTATTTTAACTTTTTTTAACATTTATGAATGTCATTAGCTGCAACAATGTGGTAAAACGGTTCAACCAATTTACCGCGCTGGACGGTGTGAGTATAAATGTGCCTCAGGGAACCGTTTTTGGGCTCCTTGGTCCGAATGGGGCAGGAAAAACCACATTGATAAGGATCATTACTCAGATTACTATCCCGGATTCGGGTGAGGTACTATTCCACGAAAAGCCGATATTGCCTTCGGATATTGCATATATAGGATATCTGCCTGAAGAGAGGGGTTTGTATAAAAAGATGAAGGTTGGGGAGCAAGCTGTCTATCTTGCCCGTTTGAAAGGTATGAGCAATGCCCAGGCTGTTAAAGAGCTGAAAGAGTGGTTCGTGAAGTTCGGAATACAGGGTTGGTGGAATAAAAAGGTGGAGGAACTCTCTAAAGGTATGGCGCAAAAGGTGCAATTTATCACCACAGTGCTTCACAAACCATCTTTGCTGATTCTTGATGAGCCATTCAGCGGATTCGACCCGGTTAATGTTCAGCTTATTAGAAACGAGATTCTCAAAATGAGGGATAACGGAGCCTCTATTATACTTTCTACTCATAATATGGAATCTGTCGAGGAGCTTTGCGATAATATAGCACTTATAAATAAATCCAAGTTAATTGTCTCCGGTGGTCTTGATGAGATAAGGCGTAACTACGGAAAGAATGAGGTGGAGCTGATCTATCGCTCTTCTGATGCGAAGGATTTGCTGAGTAATGGATTGTATTCAGTTGTCTCTCAGGAAAAACAAAAAGAGGGACATCGTGCTGTTCTTGAAGTGAGCAAAGATGCTACATCATCACAGGTGTTGTCCGAGCTGATAAAAGAGCTGGATATTGTTTCCTACAGGGAGCTGATTCCAAGGATGAATGACATATTTATTAAACTTGTAAGCTAATTTGAGAGGTATGAATACAGACAAACTATTTTTAGTAATATCAAGGGAGTTTCTGATAAGAGTAAAGAAAAAATCATTCATTCTTCTTACAATTCTTACTCCTATATTCATGGCTTTACTTGTAGTGATGCCAACGGTAATAATGACAATGTCATCCGGAGAGGAGGGACAAAAGATAATGGTGGTTGACAAATCGGGTGTATGTGAGAAATTTTTCGTCTCCGATAAGGAGTATGTTTATCAATTCGATGCCGGTGCAGATATAGAGAGTCTCAAAAAAGGTATTGAGAACTCTGATTTATATGCTATTGTTGAGATATCTCCGATGGATTCAACCGGAAATGTTTCAGTATCTGCCTATGCGAAAAAACAGATTAACATCGATACTAAAGAGGAGATTGAGAAGTGTGTGGAAAAGGGTGTGAGGGAGAAGAAAATTGCCGGTTATGATATCCAGAATCTGGATTCCATTATCAATGATATAAACGCAGACGTGAATGTCAGGACCCTCATCGTCAGTGAACAGGGAAAGGAGAAATCCGGTATGGTGGAGATTAACATGGCTGTCTCGTATATTGCCAGCTTCCTTATCTATATGTTCATCTTTATGTTCGGCTCAATGGTTATGAGAGGTGTAATAGACGAGAAGTCAAACAGGGTGGTCGAGGTGATTATCTCTTCTGTAAAACCGTTTGAACTCATGCTGGGTAAAATATTAGGCGTAGGGGCTGTTGCTTTACTCCAATTCTTGATATGGATTCTCCTGACAGTAGGGATAGTATTCGGAGCACAGGCTATTATGGGCGTTGATCTTTCTGCTGCAAGCAGCAGTGTACCAGGAGCGGTTCCTGACGGCATTCCTATTGCCGGAGGGGCAATGGGCGATATTTTTGCAGCACTTGCCGGACTCAACTATGTCTATATTGTGCTCTCCTTCCTGGCATACTTCCTCCTGGGATACCTGCTGTATGCATCAATGTTTGCGGCAGTTGGTTCGGCTGTGGATAACGAGGCAGACACACAGCAACTTACACTCCCTGTGACTTTGCCTCTCATAATCGGTCTATTTATTATGATTCACACTTTCCGATTCCCTGACAGTGCACTCTCATTCTGGGGATCGATGATTCCGTTCACATCTCCTATGGTGATGATGGCAAGAGTGCCTTTCGGAGTACCTGCATGGGAGCTGGCTCTCTCCATATTGATTCTGCTGCTTACTTTCCTGTTCATGACATTCTTGTCAGGCAAGATATATCGTGTTGGAATACTCTCATACGGAAAGAAGGCAACATGGAAAGATTTGATGAAGTGGTTAAAATACTAATAACAAGCAAAATATGCTGAAGAAAACTCTGACAATTGTGGTTCTCCTGCTTATGGCCAATATGGCCGTATCGCAGGAGACTGCTTTTAAATGGAAAGCTATAAGAGTTCTGATGGACAGCACCTGGAACTCTCCGGAAGAGCCTGTCGTAAAGGGTATTATTGATTATTACAAACCCGAGATGGATATAAGAATGCAACAGGTTGTCGGTGTCTCTGAAACTGAAATGCGTTCGGGAAGGCCAGAGAGTCTGCTTTCCAATTTTACTGTGGATGCCATACTCGAAATTTCCCAAAGGAGGAGTGAGAAAAAAGTTGACTTTGCACTCACAAATTTCGGGGGGCTCAGGGCAGCAATGCCGGCCGGCAATGTCAGAAGGTATGATATCTTTTCAACCTACCCGTTTGAGAACTATCTTGTAATTCTTGACCTTAAGGGTGAGCATGTCAGGGAACTTTTCAACATAATGGCAGAGAAGGTTGAGGCTATGTCATCAAATGTATTTCTTCATATAAAGGCAGGACGTTTGAATGATGCACTCATCGACGGTGTACAGATTGACGATGAAAAGATTTACAGAATTGCAACACTCGATTTCCTGATGAACGGAGGTGATAATCTTCAACCTTTGAAGGAGGCTGTTGCTGTTGAGCAGACAGGGTTGCTTCTGAGAGATGTGATTTTTGAAAAAATTGCAGCTTTAACTTCAAATGGTGAATTGATAAAGTCAAAAATTACAAACAGGGTGATAATTGAACAATAGAGTATGAAATACGGAAGAGTGATAATTACTTTAATCTCCATTCTTTTCTCCTTAACCCTCTACTCGCAGGATCTTGTCATCCTGCACACAAATGACACACACAGCAACATAGAACCTGTAGCTAGTGGGAAAAACAAAGGATTGGGAGGGTTTCAAAGGAGAGCAAATTATATCCAATCGGTGAGGGACAGTGTAAAAAATATCCTGCTGCTCGATGCAGGGGATTACAATCAGGGAACACCGTATTTTACCCTCTTTAAGGGTGAGGCTGAGGTGATGCTCTATAATGCAATGGGTTATGATGCCGTCTGTCTTGGTAACCATGAGTTTGATAATGGAGAGAAACAACTGGCAGAGAGACTCGCTAAAGCAAAATATCCTACAGTGTGTTCAAACTATGACTTTTCAGGCAGCCCTTTGAAGGATATTATTAAACCCTATGTTATCATTGAAAAAGGCGGAAAAAGGATAGGTATTCTGGGTCTTTTACTTAACCTTAACGGATATGTCTCAGAGTCAGCCCGCTCCGGTGTTAAATATCTAGATGTACTAAAGAGTGCCAACAAAACAGCCAGATTTCTCAAAAACAAGAAAGATTGCGATATAGTCATTGCCTTGACGCATCTTGGATATGAACATGAGGAGGGCAGCCTCTCCCCGTCGGATACAGATCTTGCATCAAATAGTACAAACATCGATATTATTGTCGGCGGACACACTCATACTTTCCTTAAAAGCCCCGTTGTTGTAAAGAACAGGGCAGGGAAGGGTGTCCTGGTAACCCAGATGGGAACAGCAGGAGTATTTGTCGGAAGAATTGACCTCTATTTCTGACGATTGTAGAGAAAACGCTTGATCTTCTGAGTGGCTGTCTTTTCGAATTGCTGAGGACAATCTATAATATAAGATATCTTCGAGAACTTGTTTACCCTTTCATTTACATATTGGGTAAGTTCTCTCTTTAATTGCTCAAGCTTCTCGTTAAAGGCTGCCATTGCCTCTTTGGTCTCCTCTTTTGTCTCTTCGAATTTCTTGGTAAGCTGATCTTTGGTCTCGTAGTAGGTGTTGAATGCCTCCTCCTTGACATCGTTCAGCATCTTAAGCTTTTCGGGATTAAAGTGAACAAGTGCAACAAGCTTTCCTTTTTTCTGGGTGACAATTGACTCTGAGACCATGGCGTGTGCATTTATCACAGATTCTATCTCCTCCGGGTATATATTCTCGCCACTCGGGCCTAGAATCATATTCGATAGTCTTCCTTTGATATACAGTCTTCCTGTCTTGTCAATTATGCCAAGGTCTTTGGTCCTGAACCATCCGTCTTCTGTAAAAACCTCTTTGGTAGCTTCAGGGTTTTTATAGTATCCAATCATAATATTCGGACCCTTTGCCACTATCTCACCCTCTCCGGTTTCAGGATTCGGGTTGTTTATGCGCAATTGTATGCCGTATATTGCAGGCCCTGTCGATTGCCATTTTACATTCTGTGGTATTGCTCCTGCAAGAAGAGGGCAGGACTCGGTCAGACCATATCCTATACCATATGGGAATTTAGCTTCGTAGAGGAACCTCTCCACTTCAGGGTCCAGTTTGGCTCCCCCAATCCCGAAGAATCTTATTCTTCCGCCGAATGTCTCCATGAGCTTCTTGCCGGCAACCCGGTTAAGAATCTTCCTTCCCGGAGTTGTGCCATATATGAACTTTATTACAGGACTCTTTTCAAATTTAGGGAGGATGGATGACTTGTATATCTTCTCCATTATCAGAGGAACGCTCAGCATTGTCGTTGGACGAACAATCTTGAGTGCCTGGAGGAGAACAGTCGGAGTCGGAGCTTTTTCGATATAGTAAACCGAAGAACCGCTGACCATAGGCAGAAGCATGCTAAGGCTGCTTTCCAGTGTGTGTGATAAAGGAAGAACAGAAAGCCATATGTCATTACTGAATCCGGGGCGAAGAATGGCGGCGGCATGCAGGTGTGCGCAAAGATTCCTGTGAGTCAACATAACTCCTTTGGAATTGCCTGTAGTGCCTGAAGTATATATAATTGCCGCCAGGTCTTCGGGAGAAGCGTCTCCCTGTTCTGTCGGTGTTATGAGTGTCTGATTGTATTCAGTTTCAAGTGTCTCAATATTTATTACGGCATTCACGTTGTCTATGATTCCGGCAGGAAGCTTGTATCTGAGTTTCTCGGATACTATCACTGCTTTTGCTTCAGAATGTTCAATGACGTTTTTTACCTCTGTCTCTGAAAAGTCCGGAAGTATAGGCACTACGACACGACCGAAAGCTGTAATTGAAAAGTAGGCTGCTGGCCAGTTTGGCATATTCTGGCTTAGTATTATTACTTTGTCTCCTTTTCCTATTCCGCCTTTGGTCAAAATAGCCTCAAACTCCTCTGTTTTTTGTTTGAATTCAGTGTAAGTGTAAGAAATACCTCCAACGTATGAAAATGCTGTGTTGGTCTGGTAATTGTTGGTACTGTATATGAAAAGATCCTTTAAAGTACTAAATTCTGTGATACCCATTAAAAATTTGTTAATACAAGGTGTAATTATAGCAATAATTATTCCAAATCGTTTCCGGTCGAGAATTTTTCAGGGAACTTCCCTTTTATTCCAAGATCTTTATAGTGCTGTCGGATTTTTTTCATGTCAGCATTCAGGTCATCAGTGAGTTCAAAACGTACTCCACGGCTAACCTCTTTTTTGCCCCAATCGTAATAACCAAGGTAAACAGGTACATTTGCTGCTTTGGCAATGGTATAGAATCCTGTCTTCCATTTGTCGACTCTATCCCTTGTACCCTCAGGGGCAATAGCCAAGTGTAGCCGGTCTGCAGAGTTAAAGGCCTCTATTAATTGTCTGGTTAGGGATGAGGCGTGTTTTCTGTCTACAGGGATTCCTCCCATCCATCTTACTATCGGACCCAAAGGACCCCAGAAAAACTCCTTCTTAACCATAACATAAGCAGTGGCACCAAAAGATTTGTAGTATAGAAATGAGATAACAAAGTCCCAGACAGAGGTGTGCGGCACCCCGAGAATTATGCATTTAGGTTCAGTAACAGGGGGCGTAACTGCCTTCCATCCTGCCATTTTCAGTAAAAATTTAGCAATATGCTTCATAATTTATGAATTTTGAGCCTGCAAATGTAATCATTATTTTCCCTGTTAAGCCTTTATAGTCTTATTTCAGCCAATACCGGCAAGTGATCTGAATGGGGAATACTGTCCAAGATCTTGTGAGATAGTATCTTGGTTGTCTTTGCCTTCCTGGTAAAGATGTAATCTATACACACTTCAGGATTAATATTTGGAAATGTATTCTGGAATGTTTCAGATGAAGAGGTGTAACGTTCTCTAAGGTATTTGATTTCAGGTGATTCTGGAGATGCATTGAAATCTCCGCCAAAAATAAGTCTCTCTTTTTTGCCAAGAAGCGAGTCAATAAAAGCTACCTGCGCCTCTCTGATGCCTTTTGGAAGATCTAGATGGGTACATGCAACGCAGATCTCCTTTTGCCCCTCGGGCTTTATCCCAACTATCCCGATTACCCGTTGTTCACCCTTTTCGATAGCGGGAAGAGGGTAGCTTGTTGACGATGTGATGGGATATCTTGAGAGAATCATCACTCCATACTCCCCTCCCGGTAAATCTATTGCTCTGAAGAATCGGTAGTAAGGAAGCCCTGATTTCTGAGAAAGTTGCAAAGGCTGATCCGCACCTTGTACACGATTGCTTTTAGAGTCCACCTCCTGGAGAAGCACAATGTCAGCTCCCGATTTTTGAATTACCGAAGCGATGCTGTCTGTGGCAATAATACCCTTTAGGGCTGGCGGGTTGCAGTGGTGTACATTGTAGGTCATGACTTTGTATTCCTGTGCAGTGGCTACAAAGACACCGGCAGATAGAATATTCAGTAATAAAAGGATAGGGAGCGATTTGATTCTCATAATTTTGTTATTTAGGATAATCTATTGTTCTGATCTGTTTTAGCGTAAAAATAGCTCTTATATCCACCGGAAAGATTAAAAACTTCAGAAAATCCGTTTTGAGAAAGTATCCTATAAGCCAGATAGCCCCTCATGCCGACAGCGCAATAGACTATTATTCTTTTATCAGATGGTATTTCGTCTAGTCTGAATCTTATATCTTCCAGCGGTATGTTAACTGCACCGCTGATCATTCCGTGTCTGCACTCCTGATTGCTTCTCACATCCAGCAAAAAGTCACTCTCAGGGTTGAAATTGTCGGCCTCCTCCCATGTAACAACCTTCATTTTACCTTTAATAATATTGTCAGCAACAAATCCTGCCATGTTAACCGGATCTTTGGCAGATGAGTATGGAGGGGCATATGCATGCTCAATCTCGGTCAGGTCATGTATTGAACCGCCGATACCTATGATTGTCGCAATCGTGTCTATTCTCTTGTCCACACCGTCATACCCGACAATCTGGCCTCCCAGTAGCTTTCCTGTTACAGGTGCATAGAGTATCTTCACAGAAAGGGGCTCTGATCCCGGATAGTAACCTGCGTGAGACCCGGAATGGGTAATGGATGTAAGATATTGTATCCCGAATCTTTCCAGTGTTCTCTCATTTGCTCCTGTAGTTGCAGCAGTAAGTTTAAATACCTTAGCAATGCCGGTGCCTATGGTGCCCTTATATTTGCTGATGTTACCGTGAACCATGTTGTCTGCGGCTATCCTGGCCTGTTTGTTTGCAGGGCCTGCAAGAGGAATAACTGCCGGTTGTCCTGTAACGGGGT
This sequence comes from Bacteroidales bacterium CF, assembly GCA_000473305.1. GTDB lineage: Bacteria > Bacteroidota > Bacteroidia > Bacteroidales > UBA932 > Bact-08. The sequence continues at coordinate 651,829 of CP006772.1, forward strand.
TTATAACCTCGATCGCGTCTCCTGTGGCGTAAATATTATCATCCGAGGTCTGAAGATATTCATTGACACTTATCCCTCCGGTAGGTCCGATCTTTAAACCGGCTTTCTGAGCCAGGCTAGTCTCGGGTTTAACTCCAATACTCCAGATTACGATATCTGCCGGAACCTCTTTGCCGCTTTTCAAAATAACCTTAAGAGTCTCATCTATGGTTTCAAAAGCAGAGACAGCCTCGTTCAAAAGGAGTCTCACGCCGTTGGACAACAGCTCGTGATGGACTATTGATGCCATTACGGGGTCGAGCGGAGCCATCACTTGCGGAGCCATCTCGATGATAGTAACATCGAGTCCGGAGTGTCTGAGATTCTCTGCCATCTCGAGACCTATGAATCCACCGCCGGCAATGACAACTTTTTTTATTGTCTGACTGGAGATTCTCTCTTTAATCCTGTCCGTGTCGGGAATGTTTCTCAATGTAAGTATCCTGGGGTCATCAATGCCCGGTACCTGTGGTCTGAAAGGCTCCGCTCCCGGGGAGAGAAGCATCTTGTCATAGCTCTCGTTGTATATTTTCCCTGTAGTTCTATTTTTAACAGTTACACTCTTTGAGGATGGATCTATAGATAAAATCTCGCTGAATGTCCTGATATCAACGTCATATCGGTTTGAAAAGCCTGTTACGCTCTGAACAAGAAGGTCTTCCCTGTTTTTTATTTTTCCTCCTATATAATATGGTAAACCACAGTTAGCATAAGAGATGAATTCACCTCGTTCAAACAGAATAATCTCACCCTTTTCGTCTTCGCGGCGTATCCTTGCTGCTGTGGTTGCTCCTCCTGCAACACCTCCGATAATTATGTACTTCATATAGATTTGTTTTTATTTCTGATGCAAAGGTAGGAAATATATTCTTAATAAAAAATATTCCAAAAGAAATTTGTTTGTTTGGAAATTATGTTTACCTTTGCAGAAATTAATAATCACAATAATGAATAAAGTTACAAAATATCTGGCATTACTGCTCTTTTCAGCCCTGGTGGTATCTTGTGGTGCAAACAACGGTAACCAGGCACAGGCAGAAAACAAAAACAGCGTTAGTAACAAAGAAATAAATAAAAAAGATAAGAAAATGAAGGCAATACATTTGACAAAAGCAGAGTTTTTGAAGAAGGTCGTGGATTTTGAAGGCAATCCCAGTGAGTGGAAGTATCTCGGAGATAAACCGGCATTGATAGACTTCTATGCATCATGGTGCGGCCCGTGTAAGACTATCGCACCGATTTTGGAGGAGCTGGCAGCTGAGTATGAGGGCCAGATTTATATATACAAGGTAGATACTGAGGCAGAACAGGAGTTGGCTGCAGCTTTCGGAATAAGGAGTATCCCTACACTTCTTTTTGCACCAATGACAGGAAACCCGCAGATTGCACAAGGTGCTCTTCCAAAGGCAAATCTTAAGCAGGCAATAGAGGAGGTGCTGCTTAAAAAGTAAATAATTACATTATTTTTGCAAAGAAATATAATAAAATTAAGAAAGATGGAAAGGCTTTGTGCTATAAGGGATATATACCGGGCAATATGCTCATATGAGGAGAGTTTTCACGATCAGTACGGAATTTGCCTTAATGAGGGAATGCTATTGTGCTCTCTTAAGGAGGGGCAGCTCTCATCGGGAGAAATTGCAGAAAAGCTAAGCCTTAGTTGTTCAAATACATCCAAACTTATCAGGGCTGTAGAGGAGAAGGGTTTTATTACAAGAACACTCGGAAAGGTTGATAAGAGGCAGATGTATTTTGCTCTCACAAAAGAGGGGAGGGCAACTCTCGAGACAGTTCTCAAGGATGAGATTGATTTGCCGGAGCCCCTTTTGTCATTCGTACAAAACCAAATTAATAACAATCAATAAAAAAGATGAAAAATTTTATAATATATCATAACTGTCCACTAAAAATCATTTAACGTTCTTTGAATATATTGAAATATAGATAATTGTAAGGTTTTCAAGTGCGCAACGATTTCAATTCTATTTTTGTCAATCAAACTAGATTGACATGCATAAAGAGAAATTCGTTTTTGCTCAACTGGTTTCCTTCATGGATAATTTTAAGTTCCGCCGTATAGTCGCTAAATACAATGGCGACCATTATGTGAAGAAATTTTCCTGCTGGAATCAGTTACTCGTTTTGATGTTCGGACAACTTTCAAACCGTGAAAGTCTTCGGGATTTGATAGTAGCGACTGAAGCTCACAAGAGCAAGGCATACCATCTCGGATTCGGGATTAATGTCACGAGAAGCAACCTGTCAAAAGCAAACCAGAATAGAGATTACAGAATCTTTGAAGAGTTTGCCTACTTCATGGTTGAACAAGCTCGAGCAAAAAGAATCAATGACGTATTCAAGATTGGAGGTAATGTTTATGCATTTGACTCTACAACCATCGATTTATGCCTTAGCGTCTTCTGGTGGGCCAAGTTCCGCAAGACAAAGGGCGGAATAAAAGTCCACACCTTGTATGACTTGGAGACTCAAATTCCGGCATTCTTCCATATCACTACCGCTTCAGTACACGATATGAATGTGATGGATAAAATTCCCTATGAACCAGGTGCTTATTATATCTTTGATAGAGGATACAATGATTACAAGCGACTCTATAACATCCATACGATTGGATCTTACTTTATTGTCAGAGCAAAAACAAATGTCCAAATCAAAGCAACACTTTGGAAACGTAAATTACCTAAAAACGTGCTGTCTGACTCGCGAGGTATGTTTACTTGCTACAAGAGCTCCAGAGTTTATACAGATGAGGTTCGGAAAGTAATTTACTGGGATGACGAGCAGCAAAGGCAGTTCATATTTCTAACAAATGCCAGAAATCTGACAGCTTTGCAAGTAGCCAATCTTTACAAAAACAGATGGCAGATTGAACTTTTTTTCAAGTGGCTGAAACAGCACCTGAAAATAAAGAAATTCTGGGGTGATACGGAAAATGCCGTCAGGATTCAGATTTATTCAGCTATCATCACATACTGTCTGGTTGCAATAGTCCAACACGATATGAAGATAGAAAGAACTACTTATGAAGTCCTTCAGATACTCAGCATATCACTTACAGACACCGCAAGTTTGAAAGACCTTTACGACAAATCTAATTTCAATAATGTCAAAGAACAGGATGGTCTTAGCGAACCAAATTTGTTTAATTTTTAAAATTTATAATCGTCCATATTTTTAGTGGACACTAATGATAATATATAGTGCACCACTTAAGGAGAATGCACAATCAGCAACCCTGCTGATTTTCAGGGTTGCCTTTGCGATACTCTTAATGCTTCACGGCTGGCAGAAGATACAGAACTACTCGATGCTCTCATCTGTCTTCCCTGACCCAATAGGACTTGGCCCACAGATTTCACTGACTCTTGCCATCTCTGCTGAATTTGTAGCAGGATTATTTGTAATCGCAGGTTTTCTTACAAGATTGGCACTGATACCGATGGCTTTCACGATGGGTGTGGCTTTCTTCGTGACACACGCTGCAGATCCTTTCCAGGTGAAGGAGCTTGCATTTGTCTATATGGTGGCCCTGGTAATACTGTTTATTGCCGGTCCCGGGAAGTTCTCGGTAGACAATCTTCTTTTTAAACCCAGTTCTCAGAAATAATTTCTCCTTGAACTGAGAGGACAATACACTTGATCGGGATGTTGATTCCCGATTTTTCTCTTGCATTTTTTGCAATTTGAAGCAACCCTCCACAACACGGGACTTCCATTATTAGAACGGTAAGTGTATTTATCCTTGATGTTCTGATCATCTCTGAAAGCTTGTCCACGTAGCTCTGCAGATTGTTGTCCAGTTTCGGGCAGGCAATTGCAAGAGCTTTGTTTTTTAAGAACTTGCCGTGAAAATTGCCGAATGAGAAGGCAGAACAGTCTGAAGCAAGAAGCACATCCGCCTCCTTGAAAAATGATGCCTGTGGATTTAACAGATGCAGCTGTACAGGCCATTGACGTAACTCTGTAGCGGGAGCGGGTCCTGTAACTATGCTATTGGATGTGGGGGCAACATGTTTAAAATCTCTCTCCATTGAACCCGGACATCCGCATGCCATTTTGGGTTTCTCCTCCTCCAGTCTGGATAGGTTTATTTTGACATTGTTCTCTTCACACCACTTAAGTCCCTGGTTGAACCACTCAATTTCATTGTGATTCTTCAGGTGTTTGAGATGTGCTATGATTACATCTTCTCCCTTGACAGATATTCTCTCCATTACTGCAATCTCATTATATGGCTCTGTCTCCTTTTCAATCAACTCAATCGCACCTGTCGGGCACTCACCGATGCATGCACCAAGTCCGTCACAATAAAGGTCGCTTATCATCACAGCCTTGCCATTGATTAGTTGAAGGGCTCCTTCATGGCATCCGCTTACGCAACTTCCGCAACCGTTGCACAGAGCCTCGTCGATTTTAATGACACTTCTTTTCATATTTTCATTAATTTTTCACAAAAATATCCCTCTTTATGCAAATGATGTGTGATATATGATACACTTGGTACAGAATTTGATGAATAAAATCCTACACTAATCAAGATTGTAAATGAAGTATTTAATTTCAGCAATTCTTCTAATAACAGCGACATCATGTTCGTCAGCATACATTGTGTCTGAGACGGTTAAGCCCTTCGAGACAGAAAAGTATATGGGAAGATGGTATGAGATAGAGCGCCTGCCAAACAAGATTCAGGATGGACTTGAAGAGTGTACATCTCTCTTTACCTTGATGGAAGACGGATCTTTCTCAATTGTTAACGAAGGACGTCTGATTAGTGACCGGACAAGAATAAAACAATGGAAAGGAAAAGGCTGGGTTCCTGATAAGATGGATCCGTCTAAAATGAAGGTCTCATTCAACTGGCCATTTTCTGAAGATTACTGGGTTCTCAAGGTAGATCCGGGTTATACTGTTGCATTAGTCGGGTCTCCTGAGGGGGATGTCTTATGGATTATTGCAAGAGATAAGGACCTGGATGCCCGCGTAATCCTTGAAATGAAAGATTACGCGGCCAAGCTAGGATTTCCTGTGAAAATGATGTTCCGCAGTCTCGCTTATTAATTTATCATCAGCGATATTCGGTAAAGTTACTTTCAAAAGAGGGGTTCTCTCCATCTCCCTCTTAATTGCAGATATTGCCCCGGTGTTTCTTGCCCAGGCTCTTCTTGAAATTCCGTTGTTAACATCCCAGAGCAGCATCTCACTGATTTTCTTCTCAGACTCGGCAGTTCCGTCTATAACCATTCCGAAACCTCCATTGATTACCTCTCCCCAGCCGACACCACCGCCGTTGTGTATGGATACCCAGGTCGCTCCTCTGAATGAGTCGCCGATTACATTCTGTACGGCCATATCTGCTGTAAAACCGGAACCGTCATAAATATTGGAAGTCTCTCTGAATGGGGAGTCAGTACCTGATACATCGTGATGATCCCTTCCGAGTACGACGGGTGCGGAAATCCTTCTCTCAGCAATTGCCCTGTTCATTGCAAGAGCAATCTCGATTCTCCCCTCTGAGTCTGCATATAATATACGTGCCTGTGAACCTACTACCAGTTTATTCTTCGCGGCCTCCTTTATCCAGTGGATATTGTCGGCAAGCTGGCTCTTGATCTCATCCGGTGCAGACTTCATGATCTTTTCGAGCACCTCCGCTGCAATTTCATCTGTAGCCTGCAGGTCTTCCGGCTTGCAAGAGGTGCATACCCACCTGAAAGGGCCGAATCCGTGATCAAAGAAGAGAGGACCCATGATATCCTGAACGTATGAAGGGTATTTGAAAGTGCCGTCTGTTGACATTATATCTGCGCCGGCCCTGGATGCTTCGAGCAGGAAGGCGTTGCCATAATCGAAGAAGTACATTCCTCTTTCTGTTAGCTTGTTAATTGCCGCAACCTGTCTTCTGAGGGACTCCTGAACAAGTCGTCTGAACTCTTCGGGCTCTTCTGCCATCAAACGGTTTGATTCCTCGAATGTGACACCTGCCGGATAATATCCTCCTGACCATGGATTGTGAAGTGATGTCTGATCGCTTCCCAGGTCAACATTAACTCCCGCATCAATGAATTTTTCCCAAAGATCAACTATATTGCCCTGATAGGCAATAGATACCGACTCTTTTTTCTGCTTTGCAGATATTACCCTATCCATAAGCAGGTCAAGATCGGTGAAGACCTCATCAACCCATCCTTGCGAATATCTTGTCTGAACAGCTTTCGGATTGATCTCTGCAACAACTCCTATCACACCGGCTATAACTGCTGCTTTAGGCTGTGCTCCGGACATTCCTCCAAGCCCAGAGCTTACAAAGACTTTGCCGCCAAAATTGCTTATTCCCTTTTCGGACCTCATCCTGGCTGCGTTAAGTACAGTAATGGTTGTTCCGTGGACTATGCCCTGAGGACCGATATACATGAAAGATCCGGCTGTCATCTGACCATATTGTGATACTCCGAGAGCGTTGAACTTTTCCCAATGATCCTTTGAGGAGTAGTTGGGAATAACCATCCCGTTAGTGACAATGACTCTCGGTGCCTCTTTGTGTGAAGGGAATAGTCCCAGCGGATGGCCTGAATAGAGGACAAGCGTCTGCTCATCGGTCATCTGAGATAGATACTGCATGGTAAGAAGATACTGAGCCCAGTTCTGGAAAACGGCACCATTTCCTCCGTAAGTGATAAGCTCGTGAGGGTGTTGGGCAACCGCATAGTCAAGATTATTGTTTATCATCATCATTATTGCAGCAGCCTGACGTGATTTATAAGGGTAATCATCTATGTGCCGGGCAGCCATTTTATAATTCGGACGAAAACGGTACATATAGATCCTGCCGTAATCCTGAAGCTCCTTAGCAAATTCCGGGGCAAGTATGTTATGATGTTTTTGTGGGAAGTACCTCAATGCATTTCTGAGTGCCAGCTCCTTCTCCTTTGTTGTCAGAATATCCTTTCTCTTAGGAGCATGATTGATTTCTGTCTCATATTTTTTCATTTCAGGAAGAGTGTCAGGGATGCCTTGCACAATTGATTTTCTAAAGTCCTCTAAGTTCATTTTTATCTAATTTTATACGAAATTACTAAAATTATTTCCGGTAAGTTGTCTTTTATCAAAATAATCCATACTTTTGCAATCCTAAAAAAAGGAGGTGTTTGCCGTATGATTATAGTACCTATCAAAGAGGGTGAGAATATTGAAAGAGCATTGAAGAAATTCAAGCGTAAATTTGAGAAAACCGGCATTGTCCGCGAGCTCAGAGGCAGAAAGACTTTTGTAAAGCCATCTGTCAAGAGACGCGATGAAATTAAGAAAGCAATTTATGTACAATCTCTTCGTCTGAACGAGGAGTAATACCCTGCATAAAATATTAAAATTGGTACTCCGTTTTTTTCGGAGTACCGGTTTTTTTTTGTATATTAGTGTCAAGAAGAAACATGGAGTATGGTTGAAGGGTTTATCGAATATCTCAGGGTTCAGAAAAGATACTCTCCGAGGACATTGACTCTTTATGAGGGGTATATAAAGGAGTTCTTTGCATTTGTATCGGGTAATCCGGATGAACAGAGTACGGGAGTACTCCTCCCAAATCTGATAAGGGGCTTTGTCGCTTCCGGACTTGAATCCGGAATATCCTCCAGAACTATGAATCTGAAGCTTTCTGCATTAAGCAGTTTTTCCGACTATCTTGTAAGAAGCGGAGAGATAGAGACAAATCCTGTAAAGAGAATCCACCGTCCAAAACAGTCAAAAAAATTACCGCAGTTTTATACTGAACGGGCTGTTGATAATTACTTTTCGCGTGAAGTCGATGATGATTTCGGATCTTTGCGTGACAGGACAATTGTCGCAACACTTTACAACACAGGTATGCGCCGTGCAGAGCTTGCAGCTCTTAAGATTTCTGACTGGGACAAGGGACGCGGACTATTCCGTGTTACAGGTAAGGGAGATAAACAGAGAGAGATTCCGGTTACCGATTCTCTGAGAGGTGAGCTGGAGAGCTATCTGACCACCTATTCGGGACTTTTCCCGACAACACCAGCCTCTCCGCTGTTCGTTACAAATTCAGGTAAACCATTATACCTTTCCTTTGTTAACAATACAGTAAAGAGAGAGCTTTCCGGAGTGGAGGGTTTTTCGGGCAAGAGATCCCCGCACCTGCTCAGGCACAGCATTGCAACACATCTGCTTAACAATGGGGCAGACCTGAATAGTATAAAGGAGGTCCTGGGGCATTCTTCACTTGCAGCCACGCAGGTGTATACGCACAACTCTTTTGAACAACTGAAAAAAGTATATTTAACCGCTCATCCAAGAGCAAAAAAAGGAGGATAATTATGGACATTAGAATTCAATCTCTCAAGTTTGATGCAGATCAGAAGCTGATCGACTTTATTGAGAAGAAACTTGGCAAACTTCCTCGTTTCTATGAGGGTATCCAAGGCATAGACGTAGTGCTGAGCCTGCTTCCCGAGTATGACAACAAAAATGTAAAGTTGATTATCAAGGTACCGGGTGATGAGGTTGTTGTTGAGCGTCACTCAATGAAATTTGAGGATGCACTGGTAGATTGTGTCGACGTGCTAAAGGATATTTTAATAAAACATAAAGAGAAAAAAGAAAGAAGATAAGATTTCCGGTTAATCCCAGAATAGTGTAATAAACTCCTCTCTCGTTATATTATTGAAGTAATGAGAGAGGTTTATTGTTTCCAGCCTTTTTTCTATCTCCTCTTTGGTATGGCTGCATCCGGTAAGTAGCTCCTCAACGTCTGAAGTCTCTTTTGTGAAGAAATAGCTTCCAAAAATGCGAATCTCCTTAATAATGCCTTTGGAAACCTCCATGTAAAGCTCGACGAGCCCGCCGGGGAACTGACAAACCTTTGAGAATTTATACGCTGGAGCCGAGCCCAGATTCCACCAATCCTTACTGTATTTGTTATCTCTAAGCTGATTTATTGCCTCCATATCCTCAGGGGTGTAGTGGTATCTCTCATATTTCTCGGCAACGGCTATCTCCATCTCAAGAAATGAGATAAACTGCTCTATTGTCATGCTCTCTTTCAGATGTTCACTTATGTTGGTAACCCGGGCACGGTTGGACTTTACAGATTTGCTTATAAATTTCTCTGGTCTTCCGGCAAGGGCCTCTGAAAGATCTTTCATAGAAGAGGAGAAAAGCAGGGTTCCGTGCTGAAGGATTCTATCCTTATATACGGCTACAGCATTGCCCGAAAACTTCCTTCCCTCAATTAAAAGGTCATTTCTCCCTTCGAGGTATGCATCAACATTCAACTTCTTCAATGCGTCAACTATCGGTCTGGTAAATCTGGCAAACATCACAGAGCTCTCTTCAGCCTCGCTTCGGTTGTCTATAAAGGTGAAATTGAGATTCCCCATGTCATGGTATACTGCACCTCCTCCGGAAACCCTTCTTACCACCTTTATCCCGTTCTCTCTTACATAATCTATGTTTATCTCAGCCAGGGCATTTTGATGCATCCCTATTATTATTGCGTTGTCGTTCTGCCACAGTCTGAAGACTGGCTGGTTCATATTTTTGAAGAGGTACTCCTCTGCAGCAAGATTCCAATATGGATCAGTATTGTTGTCAATTATGTATATCATGAGGTTTTTTTAAAAAGTTAATACTCCAGCCGTGAGGGCTGATGATTTTATAGACAATCCAGCCTACAAGAATGCCAAGCAGGGCGCCACATATGACATCCAGAGGAAAATGCCTCCCGACATATATTCTGCTGTAGCCTACAAGAGCAGCCCACAGGAAGATCATTGCCGAATACCAGCTCTTCCTGAAAGTGAAAGAGGTAAAGAGTGCCAACCCGAAAACATTGGCTGCATGGCTGGAGACAAAACCGTACAAGCCGCCTTTCCCGTCAAGCATCCTTACTAGCCCTTCAAGTTCCGGATCGTGTCCCGGTCTCAATCTTTGGACGTAATCCTTGATAACACTTGCCGAAATCATGTCTGTGAGTGCAAATGTTAAAAGAATGCCTGAAAGAGTAAGAAAAGCAGGCTTTATGGGCCTTAGGGCAAGCCTGTGATTGTCAACTTTAAAAAATGTAAAGAAGATAATTGCAATGTAGAGAGGTGTCCATGTGAATTTTTCAGAAGCAAATAACATCACCCCGTCAAAAAAAGGCGTTTTAGCATGATTCAGAACAAGAAAAAGTGATTTATCAAAATCAATTATCCTCTCAAACATCTGTTAAGTGTTTAATGATTCCCATATCATATCCTTTAATTTCGTAATATTCTTGCCGGTTATGGAGGATATGAAAATATGCCTGATCTTACGGGGCAAATGTTTTTTTATCTCTTTTTCAAGCTCGTCATCCAGCATGTCGGACTTTGTGATTGCAAGCAATCTCTCTTTGTCCAGCAATTCAGGATTGTACTGTTTGAGCTCGTTAAGGAGTATCTTATATTCAGTTGCTATATCCTTGCTGTCTGCAGGTACCATGAAAAGCAGCATGGAGTTTCTCTCGATATGCTTGAGGAATCTCAGACCAAGGCCCCTGCCTTCGTGTGCCCCCTCAATAATCCCCGGGATATCTGCCATGACGAAAGACTTATTGTCATAATACTCTACGATTCCGATGCTCGGTTCGAGTGTCGTAAAGGCGTAGTCTGCAATTTTCGGTCTAGCTGCGGATATAGTCGATAAAAGAGTTGATTTTCCTGCGTTTGGAAAACCTACAAGACCTACATCGGCAAGAATCTTCAACTCCAGAATGTACCAGTTTTCGGTACCTGGCTCGCCGGGTTGTGCAAATCTAGGTGTCTGGTTAGTGGCACTTTTGAAAAAATCGTTTCCAAGTCCTCCCCTGCCGCCTTTCGCAAGAATCTTCTCCTCCCCGTCGGCTGTAATTTCAAAAAGAACCTCTCCTGTGTCAGCCAGCTTGGCAACAGTTCCCAGCGGAACATCCAGTATAATATCCTTTCCGTCCGCTCCATGCCTTAACTGACCGCCACCGGCCTCACCGTGCTCGGCACGGATATGTTTTCTGTATTTGAGATGTATAAGAGTCCATGTCTGGGCATTTCCCCTAAGGATAATGTGGCCGCCTCGTCCACCATCCCCACCGTCAGGACCGCCTTTTGCCACGAATTTCTCCCTGCGGAGGTGCATAGAACCTTTTCCTCCGTTACCTGATTGGCAAAGAAGCCTGACGTAATCTACAAAGTTGGAATTGCCCATCTTAATTATTTTATTTTGTCAATGATATCACAGATATCCTTGAAGTTTTCGTCTATACTCTTATTCCCGTTAACCCGGTAATATCTTCCGCTCTCTTTGTAATAGGCGATAAGAGGTTCTGTTTTCTTATGATATTGAACAATCCTGTTCTCGATGGTGGCCCGGTCCATATCATCCTTCCGCTCTTCCATCTGTGCTCTCATGGCGATGCGTTGGAATATCACCTCCTCATCGATCTCAAGAGAGATTACAGCCGTGACTTTTTGTCCCTTGGCTTCAAGTATTTTGTCAAGAGCCTCTGCCTGAGGTATGGTCCTGGGATAACCGTCAAGGATGTATCCTTTGTTGCCGTTTTGTGCTTCTGATACCACTTTGTTAAGCATTTCCAGTATTGTGGCGTCGTCAACAAGCCTTCCGTTCTCAATAATAGCCTTGACCTTTAGTCCAAGTTCACTTTTACTTTCAATCTCCTTTCTCAGAAGTTCTCCTGTAGATATATGGGTAAGGGAGTATTTCTCTGCAAGAAGAACGGATTGTGTCCCCTTACCGGCACCCGGAGGGCCGAATATTATGTAATACTTCATATTAAAAAAACTTACTCATCCAATACATATATGTCCTTATACTGTCTCCCCAGCTCATCGTAATCCAGACCGAATCCTACAATAAAATCATTAGGTATACTCATTGCAACATAGTCAATCCTGAGATTTTTCTTGTATGCATCCGGTTTGAAGAGGAGTGTGCATATCTTTGCATCCTTTACATTGGCAGAGAGCAGGGTCTTGTTCATTTCAACCATAGTTTCTCCACTGTCAACAATATCCTCGACTACAATAACACTTCTTCCCTCGAGGGATTTGTTGAACCCGAGAATTTGCTTCACCTCGCCCGTTGATGAGGTGCCACAGTATGAAGAGAGGCGGACAAAAGAGATCTCACATTCAAAATTTATATGCTTCAGAAGGGAGGCGGCAAACATGAATGAACCGTTGAGTACTGCAAGGAATAACGGACATTCAACATCTTTATAGTCGGTGTTTATCTGTTCTGCTACTTTCCTGATACTCTCCTCAATCTGTTCATTAGGTATGCATATGCGGAAACTCTTGTCGTGCAGGGTGATCTTTTCCATATAAATTGTTTTTGTGCTCGCGAAATTAAGTATTAATTTTGTCTTAAACCAATTTAACTGAAACACCAATGAATCCAAGAGTTAGCATTATAATGGGCAGTACCTCCGACCTTTCGGTGATGAAGCAGGCTGCAGAGTTTCTCGATGAGATGGAGATACCATTTGAGATCAATGCCCTCTCTGCACACAGAGTGCCTGAGATGGTAGCACAATTTGCAAAGAATGCTTATGGAAGAGGTGTTCGGGTGATAATTGCCGGAGCCGGAGGAGCAGCACATCTCCCGGGAGTCATTGCTGCGTTCACTCCCGTTCCTGTAATAGGTGTTCCCATTAAATCGTCAAACTCAATGGATGGTTGGGATTCAGTACTTTCAATACTACAGATGCCGGCCGGGATACCGGTTGCGACAGTGGCTCTCGACGGAGCTAAAAATGCGGCAATATTGGCTGTACAGATGCTGGCCACCGGAGATGAGCAGCTTATGAACAAGCTCTCTGTTTTCAAGAGTGAGCTTGCTGCAAAGATATCAAAGGCAAATGATGAGTTAAAAAAGGTTGAGTACAGGTACAAGGTAGGATAATTAACATTTACTTTTTATGAGGGGAGGGATTTATGAGGCGAGCGATTTTCATTATGCTGCTTTTTTCAGGCAGCGGGGTTCTTTTTGTCAATAGGGCAGAGGGACAAGAGATTCCGGACAGGATTATTGAGTTGATAACAGAGGCCGCAGAAGGGGGAGGAGACATTCCTGATGAAGGCCGTATGGAGGAGCTGCTGGAATATTACAGACAGATGCTGGTCACGCCTTTGAATATCAACACGGCAGAGAGAGAGGAGCTGGAGAGGCTTGAGTTACTCTCTGATTGGCAAATCAGTGCAATTATATCTTACAGAGAAGAATACGGGCAACTGCTCACTTTGAATGAGCTCTATAATATTCCAGGGTTCAAGTCAGAGATTGTCTCGTTGTTAATTCCTTTTCTGACGACAGGTACAAAAGATGATAATTTCAGATTATCTCCCCGGTCTATGTTGAGGGATTCCAGAGCCGAGCTACTGTTAAAGAGCAGATATATCATACAGAAGGAGCAGGGGTACTTCCCTATTAAAAAGGCTGATTTTGATAAAAAGCCCGACAGCAGATATCTTGGTCCGAGAGGATTACTCTATTCTCAGCTTAAGTATGAGTCGACTGAGCATATAAAAGCGGCAATTACAATCGAGAGAGATCCTGGTGAAAAGGGGGCGGATTATAAATCTGTAAATATCTCTTTCTCTAAAATAGGAATCATTAACAGATTGGTGGCAGGAGACTTTTCTGCCCGTTTCGGACAAGGGCTTGTTCTCTGGAACTCATTTGCAATGGACTCATATACGGATGCCAGATCTTTGGCAAAACACCCTGCCGGGTTGGCCCCATATAACTCCACGGATGAAAACCGTGCATTAAGGGGCATCTCTACAACTCTGGAACATGATGATTGGAGGTTCACCATTCTTGCATCGCACAGAAAATATGATGCAAGAGTGGTTGACGGAGATTACACATCACTTCTTACGACTGGTTTGCATAATACGAAAACCACTCTTGAGAGAAAAGGATCTCTGGATGGTACACTGATTGGAAGCAATATTTCCTGGTCGGGCAATAGTTCAAGAATATCACAGACCACTGCACTCTATTGGTATTCTCTTCCATACGGAGGAAGAGACACTATCCAGATCAGGCGTGACAGGCAGTTGGGTGGATACCAGGCAAACTTCTCAATTGACGGATACAGGGTGTTTCGCAAATTCAGGATTTTCGGAGAGTTGGCATCAGATCATACAGGCTCATGTGCCTTCATCGGAGGTCTTCTATACTCTCCGACGGGAAAAATGGAGACAGCCATCTTGCTTAGAGATTATGCCGGGCAGTACAGAGCCCCTTTTGCATCCCCGATCTCCAGAAAATCATCGATAGGAGGGGAGAGCTCTCTCAGAATTGCAGCAATGCTGTTGTTGGGCAATTATTGGAAAACAACCGCTGATGCTGAATACTGCAATGATAAATTTTATCTTACATTCTCTGCATCATCTTCAGAGAAGGCTAAAAGTCAGCTTTTCTTCAAGTATTCATTAAGCGAGAAGAGACATTCCCTCAGGTACAACCATACATTCAGACTATCTCCGCTGTTCAGGATTGCAGGGCGAGGAGATCTTAACCTGATAGGTGATAATGGTCTCAAATACGGTTATCATCTCTCTGCCGAGACCATTTTCAAGACACCTGCAGGTAAGATTGACGCATCTCTGAGGCTGGCCTATTTTAATGCAACTCTCTGGGATAGCCGCATATATGTTTACGAGCGTGACATGCTTTATAACTTCTCTGTCCCGGTATACTACGGCGAGGGATTAAGATGCTATCTCAATCTCCATATAATTCCTATCAGAAGATGCGACATATGGTTCAGAATAGCTGCAACCAGATATCTCGACCGGGATAAAATAAGCGAAGGGACCGGATTGATATCCGGCCCCTTAAAAAGCGAAGCAAAAATTCAGCTTAGATTCCGCCTTTGACTTAGGCTCTCTTTATCTTTAACTTCTTGCCCGGAGCAATCTTGCTGTTTTTTGTAAGACCATTGAGTTCAAGAATGTCATTGAGGGTTACTCCTTCGAATTTCCTTGAGATACCCCAGAGTGTGTCACCCCTTCTTACAGTATAGTATACATATCCTCCACTCTTTTTGGTTTGCGGAGCGGATGCGTATGAAGGCTCGTCATCTGACGATGATGAGCGTCTTCCGTGTATTACAATAGTTTGTCCGATGCTGATCTTTGATTTTGTGTGATTCCATCTCTGCAGGTCCGAGAGTTTAACGCCATACTTCATTGCTATACCGCCCAGAGTCTCCCCTTTTCTTACGATGTGAGTATATGATGTACTTCTTTCACTTCCGGATGATGATGAGGCAAGGTTGTTTCCTTTTGTCTCCTTAAAGATGATAGGGTTAAAAAATAGAGAATCCTTGTATGTGTAGATTGAATCCTCATTGTTTACAAATGTTGTGGTATATTGGTAGGGTAGATTGAGCACCATTCCTTCAGGAGAACCCGGGATTATCTGTTTGATGTATTGAGGATTAAGGTTTTGAAGCTCTTCTACAGTAACTCCGACAACCTCAGAGATCTGACCAAAGTGCAAAGGTTTGTGTATCATAAATGTGTCAACATGAGCAGGCATTGAAATAGCTCTAGGCACAATTTTGTGTTCTTTATAGTAGTTGAGTGTGTAGAGAGCAGCCACGAATGAAGGTACATACCCGCGTGTCTCTCTTGGAAGATATGGGTAGATTTTCCAGAAATCCCTTGATCCGGCTCTTCTTATTGCTTTGTTGACATTGCCGGCCCCGCAGTTGTACGAAGCTATTGCAAGAGCCCAGTCACCAAAAATCGTATATGAATCTTTCAGATATTTGCAGGCAGCATGAGTAGATGCAATCGGATCCAGTCTCTCATCTACATAAGAATTGATCTTTAGATTGTATTGAAGCGCTGTCCTGTACATAAATTGCCAAAGTCCCCTTGCTTTAACTCTCGAACATGCATTGGGATTCAGCGCAGATTCTATAACGGCCATTATTCTTAACTCTTTAGGCAGGTCATACTGATCAATTATCTCTTCAAATATCGGGAGATAGTAGGCAGACATACCTAGTATAAGGTCAATCTTGTGAGGAATCTTCTGGGTGTAGAAGACAATATGGTTTTTAATAATATCGTTGTAAGGGAGCGGGATGAAAGAGTTCATTGCTTTCAGACGGGCAATAAACACAGAATCAGGAATGTCTGATTTTAGTTTTGCGCTGTCAAGATCAACATACAGATCATCAACCATCGAGAACTTCTTTTGAACATAATAGAGGCTCAACAGGCTGTCAGTAGATATTTTGCTCTCAATAAGGTCTTCTCCTTCGAAGAAGTTTATTACTCCAGGGTTAATTGTATCGTTTGTACTTACGGTGTCTGAAAGTTCTATTGCTGCACCGCTGAGTTCATTTTTCAATGAGTCTATTGTCTTTCTGAGAAGTTGAATCTCAGTAAGAAGTTCCTTTTTTGTCGGTTTTTTTGTTAAAAGTTGTCCGTATGATAATTCTGTGGAGAAGACAACTGTCAGCAATACAAAAAATAATGTTCTGATCTTCATTTTAAAAATTTAAATTCATCTGCAATCCAAAAGCAGGAGAGAGACTGTTTGCAAATTGGTTGTTTAAAGGTTGTATGACGACCGGTTCAAAAGAGGCTGAAAGGTCATCGCTTACATCAAATTCGCTGAAGTGTGCAAATACGTTTGCGTCAATGATGTTTAGTGCATAGACAAGGGCTCCTGCTAAAATAGAGTAGTCCCTGTATCTTCGGTAAGCAGTCTTGAAATAGTCAAGAGTCTCCAGACTGTACTTAGTTGCCACATCGCCCTGTGGATTATTGGAAGCCTCTATATAGAGCTCTTTGTACTTCTGGAACTGCAGGTTGTTATAATTTACAAAATAGCCGCAGGTTATCAAACCTCCGTATATGATGGGAATCTTCCAGTAGTTGCCTGTATACGCCTGTCCGAGACCGGGAAGCATGGCAGAGTATAGTGATGCCCTTGCCGGAAGTATACTCTTTTCAGATTTGTATGATACAATACCATCCATTATTGTAGCGTAATGTAACATCGCGGCACCGATATAGTAATAATCGCGGTTGTTCCTGTACTTAACATCCCCGTTGTCCTTGAATTTGGCCCCGTTGCTGTAGCCCTGATAGATAAGTGCAGCCATCCCTCCGTATACGACAGGAAGTTTCCAGTACTGTCTGTTGTATATCTGGGCGGTGCCGGGGAGTATAAGCGAACCTATCCACATATGGTTGATTCTCATTGAATCCCTATGAGCCAGACTTTTAAAATATCTCTTTATTGTATAACGGGGAACAGTTGATGTATCGCCGTAATTGGTGGTATCCCTGGTGTTGTTGTTGGTAGTGTTTTGCTGAAACATTGAAGCTCCGGGAGCTCCTGCAATATTTGTACTTGATCTGACCTGTCCACTCACAGGGAGCGTTATCAGGAACAAGGTGACAATTATGAGGATCTTTCTGGCCATTGAGCTTTAAATATTTGTTTGCTCAAGAGCTTTGAGGAACTGATATATCTCATTGTCTCCATTGAAATGGATGGTGAGAGAGCCTGTCCCTTTTTCACCCCTTTTCAGGCTGATATTATTGTCAAAATATTTTCCGAATATCTCGAGAAGACGTATGTATGCCTCTTCAAGCTGTGGATTTTCCGGGAGCTCTTCTTGTGCAGGTTTCGGTTGCTCCTCGTCTGAAAATTTGCGTATTTTATCTTCGATCTGTCTTACTGAAAGATCATTTTCGATTATCTGATTACAAAGCTTAATCTGTTTTTTCGGATCCTCTATTGCCAGGAGTGCCCTTGCATGACCCATAGATATTGCTTTAGCCCTGATTGCCAGCTGAATTTCAGGCGGGAGTCTCAACAGCCTGAGGTAATTTGTAACGGTAGCCCTCTTTTTACCAACCCTGCCGGCCATCTCCTCCTGAGTGAGGCTGCACTCTTCAATAAGTCTGTGAAAACTTTGCGCAATCTCTATTGCATCAAGGTTCTCTCTTTGAATATTCTCAACAATTGCCATCTCCAGCATACCCTGGTCATCTGCCTTGCGGATATATGCCGGGATAGCGTTTAATCCGGCTAAAGTAGCTGCCCTGAATCTGCGTTCGCCGCTTATTATCTGGTATTTGCCATTTTCTGTCATCCTGACGGTAATCGGCTGGATTACACCAAGAGTCTTGATTGAGTCTGCAAGTTCTGCAAGAGCCTCTTCATCGAAAGTGTTCCTCGGTTGATACGGGTTAGCCTCAACCTTGTCAACCGGAATCTCCGAAATAGATGCAGGAGTTGCCTGGTTTTCGGCAACAAGAGGTTTGTTGAAGGACATATTATCTACGTCCGAGATGAGGGCACCTAACCCTCTTCCTAAAGCTGACTTCTTCATCCTATGAATTCTTTTTTAAAACCTCTTTGGCAAGATTCAGATAATTATTTGTACCTGCAGATACAGCATCGTGAAGAATAACCGGCTTACCGAATGAAGGAGCTTCGCTCAGTTTTACGTTTCTCTGTATCACAGTGTTGAACACCATTTCATTAAAGTGGCTTCTTACTTCATCCACAACAAGGTTCGCATGTCTGAGTCTTGCATCAAACATAGTGAGCAGAAATCCTTCTATTTGAAGCGATGTGTTGAGTCTGTTCTGGACAAGCTTGATTGTGTTGAGCAGTTTGCCGAGACCCTCCAGTGCAAAATACTCGCATTGTACCGGTATAAGTACGGAATCTGCTGCAGTGAGGGAGTTTATGGTAATTATTCCCAGAGATGGAGAACAGTCAATAATAATAAAATCGAATTCATCCCTGATAGTGTCGAGTGCTTTTTTCATAACCATCTCTCTCTCGGGAATGTTCAACATCTCAAACTCTGCACCGACAAGGTTTATATGAGAAGGGGCAAGCTTAAGCCCTGTTATCTCTGTCTCAAGAAGTATATCCTGAATCTTGACCTTCCCGATCATTACTTCATATATGGTGAGTTTTGAGTTGGAGTCAGGGTCGAAATTAAATCCTGATGTGGAGTTCGCCTGAGGATCCGCATCAACAATTAAGACCTTCTTTTCCATGACGGCAAGTGAGGCAGCCAGATTGATTGCCGTTGTTGTTTTACCGACTCCGCCCTTCTGGTTTGCTATAGCAATTACTTTTCCCATATATTTATATAGTTCGTTTGATAAGTAGTCAATCGGACAAAATTACAAAAATCTTTTTTTGCTTACGCATTTAATTAGGGTCTACATCAATTATTATCTTGACCGAACCGCGTGTTCTCTTTTCTATCTCTTCTATTTCAGAGGCAATCACAGATTTAATCTCAAATAATAAATTGTTTCTCGAGAGTTTTATCCAAAATTGTAGCTGATGTTCGTCCATGAGTTTTTCCAACGGAGGAGTGAACGGACCGTTCCATTCACGTGCACCCCACGACGGAGCCTTCTCTGAAACCAGCGATGCCGCCTCATGTAACTTCTCTTTATTGGTGCTCTTTAGTGTAATTTTTATAAGCCTCACATATGGCGGGAATCCGTATTCCTCACGTTCATTGAGCTGCTGCGCCGCAATAATTGAGCCTTCCTGCTCTTCCGGATTGCTCAACAGATGCTGGTATATCGGATGTTCCGCCCGGGATGTCTGTATCATTATCTTGCCTTTGGAGTGCTTTCTGCCTGCTCTTCCTGCAAGTTGGCGTAACATCTGGAAAGCTCTCTCCTCGGCTCTGAAATCCTGAACAGTGAGCATGCTCTCAGCGTTGAGGACGCAGATAAGTGACAGATGCTCAAAGTCAAAGCCTTTGCTGAGCATCTGAGTGCCTACCAGTATATCTGTCTTGCCCTGAGAAAACTCTTTAAGGATCTTCTTCTCATTTACAGTGCTCCGGGTTGTCTCAAAATCGAAACGCTCTATCTTAGCCGAAGGAAAAAATTCCCTAAGCCTCTCCTCAACCTTCTCGGTTCCTATTCCCCTCTCTCTCAGCCCAGGATTCCCGCACTTGGTACAGATAGTGTTGAAACGTATATGGTAGTTGCAGTAGTGACATCTGAGCTCGTTCCTGCTCTTGTGATAGCTCAGAGAGACATTGCAGTGGGGACAGACCGGGATCTCTTCGCAGTACATGCACTGCACCATCGGAGAGTATGATCGCCTGTTCCTGAAAACCATCACCTGTTCATTCGAATCAATTTTCTCTTTGATTGCCTCCAGAATTTTCCTTGAGAACTCCCCCTCCATTCTTCCGAATTTCCGCTCCCTTACAGTATCTACTATCTCTATGTCAGGTGATTCTGTGCCGTAATAACGTTCGTTCAGCCTCACAAGGGCATATTTGCCGTTGTTTGTGTTGTATTGTGTTTCAAGAGAAGGGGTTGCAGAGCCAAGCAATGTATATGCAGAGTGAAAACCAGAAAGTATTAGTGCTGTGTCTCTGCCATTGTATCTTGGCGCCGGATCGGCCTGTTTGTATGACTGGTCGTGCTCCTCGTCTACTATAATCAATCCGAGTTTGTTGAAAGGGAGAAAAAGCGATGACCTTGTGCCCAGAATCAGGTATCTATCCTTATTGTCCTGCAGTAACCTACGCACTCTCTCTCTCTCATTACGTGTCTGTTTTGAGTGATAGACCAGCAGAGATTCCCCGAAAACCTTTTCGAGTCTGGAACTGAGTTGTCTGCCCATAGCAATTTCAGGAACCATCATAAGCACATTCTCACCTTTTTCGATTATCTCTGAAGCCAGACGAATATATATCTCAGTTTTGCCGGAACCTGTAATACCATTTAACAGAGCAACCTTTCCGGCACTGAAAGCCTCTTGGATTGATAAAAAAGCATCTTTTTGAGCAGGAGAGAGTTCCGGTAAACTCTCGCTAACCTCTCTGACAGGCTTTCGTCTTTTTCTCTTACTCTCTGTGACAGAAATCCCTGAGGGATATGCCGCTTTATATACCTCACCCTGAGTACACAGATAGTATTTTGCCATCCAATCCCAGAGTTTAAGCTCGTTCTCGGTTATCTTATATTCAGAACTCAGATTGATAATCTCCTTAATCTTTCCCCTGTACTCTCCGGGAGAGTGAGAAATAGCACTCACTGCCGCATTATACTCCTTGTTGGCAAAGTTAACCCTTACAACAGACCCTATCTCGATGGTGTCATTAAACTGTTCAGGAACCCGGTACGTCACCTCATCCCTGAACTTAAGCGGAAGGATGACATTTACGAACATCTCTCCCTTAACATATCCGGCCACCTCTTCAAGCAACCACTTGGGAGTCGAGGTTGCACCACATACTCCGACAGAGTCTCCCTCTTTGAACCACTCCCTTTTTATCTCTTCAATCCTCTCTATCTTATATGAAGATGGATTGACCGATTTGCAGCTTTCAAAAAGGATTTTGCCGTTTGAGCTCTCTTTTCCCGAGACAAATATGATAACAGAATGCTTAGCGGCGAACTCTTTCAGATGTGGATGTCTTGAGGAGACCTGACCGCATATTGTGTTGAAAGATTTGAAATTTCCGGCGGGTTCACCTGCGCTTTCAATTCTTTGCTGAATAATCCTGCATATCTCACGGTACTCATCCAGATCCTTGGTAGTCTGAGAGAAGATTACGACAGGTCTTGAGTAGTCTACTGAGTCAAGATCGGCTGCCCCCTCTATAACAATTGCATTACCACCAGTCTGTCCAACAAGCCCGTTGACTTCGGCATGCCCCTTTTTCCCGAATATAAGAAGCTGTCCGTTAATCTTTCTGACCTCCTCGTAGTGCTCCTTAATCCTTTTCTGAAGTTTGAGCACAACAGGACATGTACAGTCAATCAGCCTGAGATTGTTTTTCCTGGCTGTCTCGTAGCTTGACGGGGGCTCGCCGTGAGCACGGATGAAAAGAACAGAGTCTTTCAGCTCCTTCATATCATCGTGGTTTACCACCTCCATACCCTTCTTTCGAAGCCTGTCCAGCTCTGTGTTGTTATGAACAATAGAGCCCAGCGAGTACAATTTCCTGTTCTTGTCCAGAAAACTCTCTGCCTCCTCTATGGCTCTTACCACCCCGTAACAGAATCCGGACATGGTATCGACCTCGACCTTCAGTTCCATTTTTGAGAGATCTTTTGCGAAATCCACTCCATCTGTTCCTCAGGAGACATATGGCTGTTGTCCAGGAGAATTGCATCGGGAGCCATCCTGAGAGGGGCTGTGTCCCGATGTTCATCAATGTAATCACGTTGTATTATATTCTCCAGGATTTTCTCAAAATCGGCCTTTTCACCCTTGGCAATCATTTCATTGTATCTTCTCTCTGCTCTAACTTCAGCATCAGCAGTCATAAATATTTTAAGTTCGGCATCGGGAAATACAGCAGTTCCGATATCTCTGCCATCCATGACCACACCTCTTCTCTCTCCGTATATCCGCAATATTTTGTCCACATAATTCCTCACAAGAGGAAGTGCGGCAATGTAGCTTACCCTTGATGACACAGAGAGGCTGCGAATCTCTTTCTCAACCAATCTGTCATTCAGATACAACTCACTTTTTCCGTTCTCCCCCGTATTTCGGAATTCCGGTCTGAGGGATTCGAGTTTTGATTCAAGTGAGTGAGAGTCTATAATGTTATCCTGATTTATCAGTGAGTTTTCGATTGCAAAAAGTGTCACCCCTCTGTAGAGTGCACCTGTATCGACATAGAGCAGGCCGTACTTCTGGGCAATGGCTTTGGCAAATGTGCTTTTCCCCGTAGAGGAGTGGCCGTCCACTGCTATAATTATCCTTGAAATGTTCATGTCATTCATAAAAAGCAAACATACGAAAAAGGATTATCTTTGTAAAAAATTAATCAATGAAAGTCGCCATACTTGACCTGGGAACCAACGTTTTCAATCTGCTTATTACTGAGATAGAACAAGAATCATGCAAAATTATAAAGGTTGTCAAGATGCCTTCATTTATCGGCACCGGAGGATTTCGGGCAGGAAGGTTGGGAGACGATGCCATGAGTGAGTCTTTAAAGGCTCTTCAGAAGATAAAAGATATTATTGACAGAGAGGGAGGGGTGACTTTAGTTAAAGGTTTTGCCACTTCTGCATTCCGAGATGCAGAAAATGGTTCGGATTTTGCAATGACCATTCGCGATCAGTTCGGATTCGATGTTGAGATTATTTCAGGGGAGAGAGAGGCTGAGCTGATATGTAAAGGTATAAGGGAGTCCTTGCTGATATGGGATGAGAAAGTTCTGATGTGTGATATAGGCGGAGGAAGCAATGAACTGATAATAGCAGACAGGGAGAGAATATTTTGGAAGAGAAGCTTTAATCTTGGAATGCTCAGGCTGCGTGAACAATTTTTGCCGGGTGATCCTATTAAAGAGCAGGAGGTATATGAGATTGTAAACTATCTTGGACAGGAACTGCAGCCTCTTTTTGATGCCTGCAGGGAGCACTCTCCGGGGTTGATGATAGGCTCTTCCGGCTCCTTTGATACTCTCAGGGAGCTACTCTATGCTGATGATGACGGTAGCCTGCCTGCAAAAGAGATTGACATTGCAATGCTTGAGGATCTTCATCGGAGGCTGCTCCTCTCAAACAGGGAGGAGCGGTTGAAAATGCCTGGGATGTCCCCCATCAGAGTTGATTATATGGTGCTTGGGAGCATTTTTGTTCAGTTAGTATTGAAGAGTTGTAAAATAAAGGAGCTTTACCAGTCCTCATATTCCCTCAAGGAGGGCTATATGTCAGAATTGGCAGCTCAGCTGAGGAATCAGAAAAAATAGATTGAAATGAAGATATTGATTATTGATGACGAGAAGAGTATCAGGAACACCCTGAAAGAGATACTTGAATTTGAGGGGCACGAAATAACTCTGGCTGCTGACGGGGCTGAAGGTCTTGCTGCTGCCACCTCAAACAGTTTTGATGCAATCTTCTCCGACATCAAGATGCCCAATATGGACGGGCTGGAGTTCCTGGATAAGGCTTTTGACGCAGGAGTCGAGTCCCCTGTAATCATGATCTCAGGACACGGTTCCATTGACACAGCTGTAGAGTGTATCAAAAAGGGAGCATATGACTTCATTCAGAAACCGTTGGATTTGAACAGAATCCTTATAACATTGAATAATGCCACTGAAAAGGGTGATCTTGTCAAGGAGACCAAAATCCTCAAGAAAAAAGTTGCAAAGATTCAGGAAATTGTCGGAGTTTCACCAGCAATAACCAAAATTAAGAATATGATAGACAGGGTTGCTCCGACCGATGCACGTGTCTTGATTACAGGTTCCAACGGTACCGGGAAGGAGCTCGTTGCAAGGTGGCTGCATGAGAAGAGCGGAAGAAACAATATGCCTTTTATAGAGGTTAACTGTGCTGCTATACCTAGTGAGCTGATAGAGAGTGAGTTGTTTGGACATGAAAAAGGTGCATTTACATCGGCAATAAAGCAGCATAAGGGTAAATTCGAGCAGGCAGACGGCGGCACACTTTTTATGGATGAGATAGGGGATATGAGCCTCGCAGCTCAGGCCAAAGTGCTCAGGGTTCTTCAGGAGAACAAGCTCAGCAGAGTGGGGAGTGATAAGGACATAAATGTCAGGGTGAGGGTTATTGCTGCAACAAACAAGGACCTGCAGGAAGAGATTCAGAAGGGAAATTTCAGAGAGGACCTCTATCATCGCCTCAGCGTTATTATTATTCACGTTCCGCCTCTTTGTGAGAGAACAGAGGATATACCACTGCTCACCAGATACTTTATAGACCAGATATGCGAAGAGAGCGGCATGCCGCACAGGAAGATAGAGGAGGATGCTCTTAATGAGCTGGCATCATACAGATGGACAGGTAATATCAGGGAACTCAGGAATGTTACAGAGAGACTGCTTATTCTCAGCAACAATACAATAACAAAAGAGGACGTATTGAATTACGCCCGCCCTGTATTCAAATAACTTTATAGATTAACCTCCCGAAGGTTACTCCATCTCTATGCGGATCTGCTGGATGAAGTTTCCATCCTCTTGTGTCTTGACAAAGAGTGTGACTCTGAATTTGCTCCCTCCTGCGCTCAGCGACCCGATTGCGTATTTGAGAGGAGCCTTTCCACTTCTGTGTTCAATCACGAAACTCTTTGGGGAGTTGTTGGTGAAGAACTCTTTTATAATCTGTTTTGCCTGTGTCTTACTGCATACATTTATTGTACCCAGGATATCCATCTCCAGGTTAGGTGCAAACCAAGCAGAGAGCTTTTCTGAATCTCCTGATTGAATATATTTTGCAATAGGTACAAAAACATCCTGTTCAGGAGTTTGTTGGGCTGAAGCTGTAGTAAAGCTTAAAAGAATCGAAAAAAAAGTTATTAGTAGAGTGCTCATAATGTTTTTATAAACAACATCCAATCGGTAAGCAAAAATCAAGCCATGACTCTGGTATATATTTTGAGAATAAAGTCTTACATTTGTCTCAATGAAGATTATTTTACTTCTTGTCGGTAAGAATGACACCTCATGGCTCCGGAGTGCGGTTGAGACATATGAGGAGAGGCTAGGCCATTATGCGGACTATAAAAGGGTTGAGCTATCCGAGCTGAAGAGCGTCTCAGGAATGTCCCAGCAACAGATAAAAGATAAGGAGGGAGAGGGAATACTCAAAATTGTAAAGGTGTCGGACACTCTGATCCTGCTGGATGAAAGGGGAACATTGAGAACATCAGAGGAGTTTGCCCGTTATATTGAAAAACATAGTGTTTCAGGAACAAGAAATATAATATTTGTTATCGGAGGTGCTTACGGTTTCTCGGAGAAAGTGTATCAAAGGGCAGATGATATGATATCACTATCACGTATGACATTTCCTCATCAGATGGTCAGGCTTGTTTTTCTGGAGCAACTTTACAGGGCACATACAATAATTAAGGGGGAACCTTATCACCACAAGTAATGAAGGATTTTTTCATAAAGCTGAAAAATAAGAGAATAGCAATATATTGGGCAATTGTCTTTATTTGCGCAATCTCTTCATTTATAAGATACTCACCGGTCAATTCGGTAGACCATGCGGTAAAAGAGCTTCAGGAGCAAATTCATGAGAGACAGCAGATTCTGGAGGATTATGCGAAGATTGCTCTGGAGACTCCTGACTCAGTGTTCCTCTCATTCAAGGATTTCCCTGAAGACATGGTGATATACAGGTATTACCACGATACCCTCCAGTCTTGGGTAAACAGACTCCCGATTACAAATGATGATGATGTTTACTTCTCTCTCGGATACAGATTGCAGCATGTAAACAGCGGGAGTGTAAGCAACACACCGTTAGCCTATGCATACTATTCAGCCCTTACAAATGAAAATCCGGAGGAGGAGCAATATCTGAGCCTTGGTTCAGGATGGTATATTGTAAAAATGTACATGAAGGGGGACATGCTTATAATAACAGCATTGCTAGTTCAGACTGACTATCCTACGGAGAACTCAATGCTCAAGAATCAGATTAACCCCAATCTCTCCCCCAAGAAGAGGCTGTCAATTGTCCCGGTAACCTATGACGAGTCTTATGTAATTCACGGAAAGGACGGGGGTGTGCTGTTTTCTGTCCTGAAAGACCTCCCTTCAAAAGGGGAACAGTCCGGTTCACTTCTCAGGCTTATTGCAATTGTATTCATAATATTGGCTCTGTTTGCCAGATTGAAGATTACCAGGAAGATCAGGCATTTCTTCTACCTGACGGGAGGATTAATAGCCGTAAGCTTTTTTGCCCTATATATGTCATCTCAGATGCAGGGAGAGCTTGCACTCTTTTCGCCTACGCTTTATGCAGATTTTGAGTTATTCAGCTCCCTTGCCGACCTTTTGATAATCAATCTGGTCATAACCCTCATCATAACGGCGCTTTTCATAATGAGGAAGACACTGGCTCTCATTGTCATAAAATCAAAGGGTAGAAAAAGATCACTGCTTAAGGCTGTATTTATCACAATACCGCTGCTTCTGCTCCCATATATACATATAAGCCTGAGGTCTGTAATCCTCAACTCCAGCGTGGTTCTGGAGCTCTACAGGGTAGATGGGATTACTCTATACTCCCTTTTGGTCTATCTTTCATATGCCCTTCTCTTCATTGCCTTACTCTTTTCACTTCAACTGCTGAGACCTTTATCGTCACATCTGGAAAGGTTTTCGTTTCTCAAGACACGTAACCTTGCTATTTATATAATCTGTATCTCTTTCTATACACTTGGTGTGGTTAGTTTTTACGGGTTCATGAAGGAGGATAACAGAAACCGTGTTTGGGCCAATAAACTCTCGACAGAGAGAGATCTCAATATTGAACTTCAGCTGAAAACGATTGAAAAGCAGATAGAGTCAGACCCTAAACTCACCCTACTTGTAAACGCAATTGGCGGAGATGATATGGTTCACAGCCAACTATCCGAAAGTTATTTCTGGAATATCCTCCAGCGTTACGATATGAATATCAAGATCTGTAGGGAGTATACACCTTTGCAGGTTGACCCGGACTCACCGCCTATGCTTTGCAACAGCTTTTTTGAAAACGAGGTGGCAAGATACGGATCCCAGTTATATGAGAGTTCAAGATTCTTCTTTATGAACAATTTCAACGGAAGAGTAAGATATCTTGGGATCTTTACATATCCTCCTATTGGCCTGAATCAGGGGCCTATAAGGCTCTATATAGAGCTGGATTCAAAGTTCATCAATGAGACAATAGGGTATCCAGCGGAGCTCCTGAACCATATTCAGATGGATAACTTCTCCATACCGTATATATACTCCTACGGTAAATACATAAACGACAGACTTGTCTTGTCCAGCGGTGATTACAGCTATCCGATAGTTGCAAAGAAATATGACAAGATCGGGTATTATACAAACAAGAGTGATGGCTATCTACATTTTATAAGCAGGGTAACGCCGGAGACAACAATAGTACTCAGCCGTCCCGAAAGGAGTGTATTTCCATACTTTGTCTCCCTGTCCTACACAATGCTGTTCTACTTCCTGATAATTTTCGGGCTTATAGGACGAGGGTCAAAAGGTTCGCTGGCTACAATGCCAAGGAACTCCTTTAGGTGGAAAATATCAATACTCCTGCTCTCCTCTCTTGTAATTGCATTGGTATTTATGGGTACGGGAAGCGTATGGTTTTCAATAAATTATTTTAACGAAAATACAAAATCACAGCTTCAGGAGAAGATGGCATCCGTACAATCCACACTCTCTTTTTACAGTCAGAATGTGGGCATGTATAACGACCCGAGATTCAACAATATGCAGTTGCAACAGGCTATGAACCGTGTTTCAAACAATGCGAGGATTGATGTTAATCTTTATAGCTCTTCAGGATTCCTCCTGAGAACAACTCAACCTGAAATTTTCAACCGCTTTATTGTGGGTAAGAGGATGAACGATAAGGCGTTCATTGAGATGGTAAAGAATAACAAAAAGGAGTTCGTTCACAAGGAGAAGATTGCCGGGGTAGAATACAATTCACTCTATGCTCCATTATATAATCAGGACGGTGTCCTTATTGCAATTATCAACATTCCGTACTTCTCACAGTGGACGGGAATGAGAAGCGATGTCTCCAACATCATTGCTACAATCATTAATATATACATACTCCTGCTTCTGGCTGCAGTATTCGGTGGAATTGCACTTTCCAACTCGCTTTCCAAACCGTTGGCCGAAATCAGTAAGAAGATGGAGCTGCTGGATATATCGCAGAAACCGGAGCATATCGATTACACCAATAAAGATGAGCTTGGAATTCTTGTCTCCGCATACAATAAAATGGTCGATGATCTTGAGGAGAGTACCAAGAGGCTTACTGCAGGCGAGCGGGAACAGGCATGGAGGGAGATGGCAAGACAGATTGCCCACGAAATAAAGAACCCTCTTACCCCAATGAGACTAAGCATACAGCACCTTGTTCGGATGAAAAGCCAGGGAGTTCATGATTGGCCTAACAAGTTTGATGCACTGGCAAACTCTCTGATTGAGCAGATAGATATTCTTTCTGAGACAGCAGGTGAGTTTTCAAGCTATTCAAGATTCTATTCAGAGGAGTTGAGGCCTGTTGAGCTCAACACACTCATCCGTGAACAGATACTCCTGTTCAATACAAGAGACAATATTCAGATAAAGTTTGATTCGGATCAGGAGAGAGCAGAGATAATTGCACGTAAGACACAGCTCACCAGAGTACTCGTAAATCTTCTTTCAAATGCCATCCAGGCAATGACTCATCTGGAGAGCGGAAAGATTTGTGTATCACTCCGTAAAGAGAATGATTTTTACGAGATAGCCGTTGAGGACAGTGGTCCTGGCGTTCCGGACAACCTTACACACAGACTCTTCAAGCCGAACTTCACCACAAAGAGCGGTGGCACAGGATTGGGCCTTGCCATATGCAGAAGCATAATCGAACAAAGCCAGGGAGAGATTTCATATTCGAAATCAGAACTCCTGGGAGGAGCAAGATTTAATATGAAACTTCCTATTTCTGGCGAAGGAATATCTGTATAGGAGCACCTGAAAATTCAAAATGTTTTCTCAGTTTATTCTCAAGAAACCTCTTGTAATCTTCCCTTACGTACTGAGGAAGGTTGCAGAAGAATGCGAATGAAGGCGCAGGGGTTGGCAACTGTGTGATATATTTTATCTTGACATATTTACCCTTTATTGCAGGAGGCGGATAGTTTTCTATCTCCTCAAGCATCACCTCGTTCAGTTTGGATGTGGATATCTTTCTTGACCTGTTTTCGTACACTTTAGCCACAGCATCGAGTACGTCAAGGATTCTCTGCTTGTTGGTAACCGATGTGAAAATGATTGGAATATCATTGAAAGGGGCAAGTTTTTCCATTACCTCCTCTCTCTTCTTCTTCATTGTGTTGGCATCCTTGTCTCCTACTGTGTCCCATTTGTTTACAACAATCACACACCCCTTCCTGTTCTTGATAATCAGGTTGAAGATGGACATGTCCTGTGATTCTATCCCGGTGGCAGCATCAATCATCATGACACATACATCGGAATTTTCTACAGCCCTGACAGATCTCATCACAGAGTAGAATTCAAGATCCTCCTTGACCTTGTTTTTCTTTCTCAGTCCGGCTGTGTCCACCAGCATGAACTCGTGTCCGAATTTATTGTAGTATGAGGAGATTGAATCTCGGGTTGTTCCGGCAACCGGTGTGACAATGTTTCTGTCTTCACCGAGAAGGGCATTGGTTAAAGATGATTTACCGACATTCGGCCTTCCGACAATAGCAATATGCGGAATCTCTTTTCTCTCTTCCACCTTCTCTTCAACAGGCAGCAACTCCACAATCTTGTCCATAAGATCTCCGGTGCCGCTTCCGTTTGCTGAAGCAATTGCAAAAGGTGCTCCAAGACCGAGTCCGTAGAAAACATGAGTGTCAAACATCTTCTCTCCTGTGTCAACCTTATTTGCAGCCAGCAATACAGGTTTCTTGCTTCTTCTGAGAATATCGGCAATCTGGGAGTCATAGTCAGTAATGCCTGTTCCGACTTCACAAAGGAACAGAATAACATCTGCCTCCTCTATAGCAAGAAGAACCTGTTTACGTATCTCCTCCTCGAACACATCCTCTGAATTCAAAGTATAACCGCCGGTGTCAATGACA
This sequence comes from Bacteroidales bacterium CF, assembly GCA_000473305.1. Lineage (GTDB taxonomy): Bacteria > Bacteroidota > Bacteroidia > Bacteroidales > UBA932 > Bact-08. The sequence goes on from CP006772.1 coordinate 682,564, forward strand.
GAAAACTCCTTTCCGCACCACTCACAGGTACCGTAGTGCCTGTCACGGGTAACACCTGCCATCTCGTCTACAATGGCCTTTCTCATACCCACCATTCTGTTGAACAGGGTGGATTTACCCACATTCGGGCGTCCTACTATGGCAACTATTCCCATTAGCAACAACCCTCACAGCTTGAACCGACACAAGAAGAACATCCTTCTGACGGAGAGTATGAAAGCCCTTTTTTCTTTTTCATGGAGCCGTTGACGCCCCACATCTCCTTCTCCTCGGCTTTGGCACATTTCAGGCCGAGTTTCCTCAACTCTTTGTTGTGACCTATCTCCTTATCGGGAAATTTGCCGTCCTTGCGGAAAATAATGTTAAAACATAGCAGGAATACACAAAGTGCTACCAGGGCTATTGAAAATAAAAACAGTGACATATCGTTTTTTTGTTATTTACAGCTTATACATTTATTTGCAGGCAGGAGAGGATACTCTCCGACTTGTATCATGGGCGGAAGCTGGGCGCCCTTGAATGAGGCCGAATTTCTGAGACAGATTATCCGGTCTACCAGTTTTTTATCTACACCCGAGGCAATAATCTCCTCCGGGGTTTTGCCTCCCTCGTTGAGAGAGTACAATATCGGATCCAGTACATCATAAGGCGGTATAGAATCCGAGTCTTTCTGTCCGACACTAAGCTCAGCAGATGGCTCTTTTGTCATAGTTGAGTCCGGAATGCTCCTTTTGAGGGAATTCATATAACGGGCCAGTTCATATACATCAAGTTTGTAAATGTCTCCTATGACCATAACCGCACCGCTCAGATCTCCGTATAGTGTGCCGTAACCCATGGACATCTCGCTTTTGTTTGATGTATTCAACAATAAAGCACCGGTTTGGTTCGATGATGCCATCAGTATAGTGCTGCGGATCCTTGCCTGAAGGTTCTCAACAGTCAGCCTGTTAGGATCTTCTCCGAAAAGGTCGGTGAGCTCCCTCATATACTTGTGAAAAATTGCCTCGATTGGCACTGTATTATATCTGATCTTCAGGTTTTCTGACAACTCGACTGCATCACTCACCGAATGAAGGGTGGAGAATGGCGATGGCATTAGTATCCCTGAAACTGATTCCGCACCCAGGGCATTAACAGCTAAAGTGGCAACTACAGCAGAGTCAATTCCGCCGGAGAGTCCGACTACAACTTTATTTTTTCCGGCACTTTTCATAAAGTGCCTGAGTGTCATGACTATCTTGTCATGGAGTATGTCCGGAGTGGTGTTTGTCAGCATATTAGAATACGAAGCTTGTGCTTATTGATTTGTAATTGTATACCTTGTCAATAACATCCGCAAAAATTTCAGATACAGTGAGTACCTTGATTTTTGTCTTGTCTACGTTAGGATCTGTTGTGAGAGGAATGGTATCTGAAAGAATAACCTCTGTAAGTTTCGACTTTGCAATTCTCTCATAAGCAGGGCCGGACATAACAGCATGAGTGGCAAGTGCTCTTACACTAAGTGCTCCTTTTTCCATCAGCATGTCAGCTGCCTTAGTAATTGTTCCGGCAGTATCAATCATGTCGTCAATTATCACAATGTTTCTTCCCTCAACTTCACCGATTGCTGTCATTGAACCAACTACATTGGCTTTTTCTCTTGACTTGTGGCAGATAATCAACGGGCAACCCAATATACGTGAGTATGCGTTGGCCCTTTTGGCCCCACCCATATCAGGAGCGGCAATAGACATATTTTCCAGATTCAGTTCACGCAGATATGGAAGGAATATTGAACTCGCATAAATATGGTCAACAGGAAAATCAAAAAATCCCTGGATCTGGTCAGCGTGAAGGTCGGCAGTCATTACTCTGTCGCAACCGGCTGCTGCCAGAAGATTTGCAACAAGTTTGGCTCCTATAGGGACTCTTGGTCTGTCCTTTCTGTCCTGCCTTGCCCATCCGAAATACGGAATAACAGCAATAACCTTGTATGCCGATGCTCTTCTTGCTGCGTCAATCATCAGTAGAAGTTCAAACATATTATCCACAGGAGGGAATGTGGATTGAACAATAAAAACTGTGGCGCCGCGCACACTCTCTTCGAAAGCGGGTTGAAACTCACCGTCACTAAACACTAATACATTTGATTTACCAAGGTCCAGATTGAGGGATGCTGCAATTTTCTCAGCCAGATATCTGGAACTGCGGCATGTGAAGATCTGAATCTTATGATTATGGTCCATGATTTTGATTTTATATGTTTATAATAGGGTTTCTATATAATCGAGTATATCTTCTCTTCCCGTTCCCTTCACAGAGGAGCTGACAAAGACGGGAGGCAGCTCTTCCCAATACCCCATGAGAGTCTCGTTGTTATTCTTAATTTGTTTGCTCAGTGCTGTTGTGCTGAGTTTGTCTCCTTTTGTGTAGATGATTGAGAAAGGCACTTCAGCCTCACCGAGTTCCATCATAAAACGAAGGTCAATCGGCTGGATATCGTGTCGCGAATCCAGCAATACGAATAGATTTACCAACTCGGCAGAGCCGTTTATATAGCCTCTTATTATATCATCCAGATCGGCCCTTACCTTCTTTGAAAGTTTTGCATAACCATAGCCGGGCAGGTCAACAAGATACCACTTCTCGTTTATCTGAAAATGATTTATCAACTGTGTTTTTCCGGGTTTTGAGGAGGTATGGGCAAGCGAGCCGTTATTGCACAACATGTTGATCAAAGAGGACTTGCCCACATTTGACCTGCCGATAAATGCAAACTCCGGGAGTCTGGATTTGGGTCTATCGGTTACAACCCTGCTACTACCGGAAAATATGGCTTTTGTGATCTTCATAAGAGAAAAATGCGCTGCAAAGGTACAACAATATTGCTTATATTTGTATGAATGGATTTTAAAAAAAAATAAATGGGAAAAGAGGAGAAGATGAGACTCTCTGATTTACAGGAGCAGGTGAGAAAATCAATAGAGCAGAGATTTACCGGAAAATACTGGATAACAGCAGAGATAAGTGAGATAAAGAACCATTATTCAGGCCATTGCTATCTGGACCTTATTGACAAGAATCCCGGGGAAGATGCTGTTTCGGCCAAGGCGCAGGCAATAATCTGGGCCAATAATTACCGGATGCTCAGACCCTTTTTTGAAACCACGACAGGCTCGCCGCTTTCAAAAGGTATGCATGTTCTCGTATGTGTTCAGGTTCAGTTTTCTTCATTATATGGACTTAGTCTGGTTATAATAGATATAGATCCGGCATTCACCGTAGGCGAGCAGGAACTGCTTCGTCAGGAAACTATCAACCGTCTGAAGGCGGAGGGAATGTTCGAGATGAACTCTACTCTTGATTTTCCTCCTTTGCCAAGACGGCTTGCTGTAATATCATCCGAGCAGGCAGCCGGATATAGAGATTTTATGAAGCAACTTCACGAAAATGAGTTCGGATTCAAGTTTTTTACAGAGCTTTTCCCGGCTCCGATGCAGGGTATTGTTGCACCAGAAGGGATAATAGAGGCGATGGATCAAGTTGCGGCAAGGGGTGAAGAGTTTGACCTTTTGCTGATTCTGCGTGGTGGAGGCGCAGCGCACGATCTGGCTTGCTTCGATGACTACAACCTTGCTGCGAACATTGCACAGTTCCCCTTACCGGTTGTAGTCGGTGTCGGCCACGATCATGACTATCACATAGCAGACATGGTTGCACACACATCGGTAAAGACACCGACGGCACTGGCAGACTTCATAGTTGATCTTTTTGCGGCGGAGGAGCAGCAGATATTATATCTTGCAAGAAGACTCTCTATGGCCCTTCAAAACAGGATTATGAGCGAAAGAAGCCGGATTCAGCTGTTGGAACAAAGGATTGTGTCAGGCAATCCATTTAAGCTTCTGGAGAAGGGCTATGCACTTATTCACAAGGAGGGAAAACGTATAAAGAATATAAATGACATCAGTATAGATGATAAGATTGGGATAATACTCAATGGAGGGCAGATAGAGTGTGTGGTTAAAGTGATAAGTGATTAGTGATAAGTGATTAGTGAAAAGTTAAAAGCGATGAAAAAGATTAAGAAAAATTATAAGGAGTCTCTGGAAGAACTCCAGAAAATTGTGGAAAAGATAGAAAATCCTGATACAGACCTTCAGGAGATATCAAAATATGTAAAAAGAGCCTCCGAGCTTGTAAAGCAATGCCAGGAGCAGCTCCGTGCAATTGAAGAGGATATTCCCGATATAACATAATCCTAACATTATGGAAGAGTTGAAGCTGATAGAAGACGACCCCTGGCTGGTACCCTACAGACGTGATATTCTCAGAAGGTATCAGAAGGCGGTTACCAAACGACAGGAGTTGGCCGGATACGGAAAACCTTTATACAAGTCGGTTAACTCTCACCTCTATTACGGAGTGCATCGTACAGGCAACTCCTGGTTCTTCAGGGAGTGGGCTCCCGGAGCAACGGCTATATACCTGATTGGTACATTCAACAACTGGAAGATCGAGAAAAAATATACCCTTAGCTCCAAAGGAAACGGAGACTGGGAGTTGGAACTTCCTGCAGAGAGTGTCAGACAAGGGGATCTTTTCAAGTGGTATGTATACTGGAACGGGGGAGAGGGAGAACGAATGCCTGCATACGCAACCAGATGTTTCCAGGATGAAACAAGTAAGATTTTCTCTGCTCAGATTTGGGAAACCACGGCTTATAAATGGGTTAACCGGCGGATTGATAAAAAATTCACACCACTGATATATGAGGCTCATGTGGGTATGAGTTCTGAAAAACCCGAAGTTGCAAGTTTTAATTATTTCCGGGAGAGTGTTCTGCCGCGAATTGCTGATCTGGGATACAATACACTACAGATAATGGCAATTCAGGAACATCCCTATTATGGTTCATTCGGATACCAGGTATCTTCTTTCTTTGCGGTAAGCTCACGCTTCGGTACGCCTGAGGATTTTAAAAGGCTTGTAGATGCAGCACACGGCTACGGGATAGCGGTTATCATCGATCTTATCCATTCACATGCCGTTAGTAATGTATTGGAGGGACTCTCACAGATTGACGGGAATCCCGCACTCTACTTTCACGAAGGGGCCAGAGGAGACCATCCGGCCTGGGGTTCAAAGTGTTTCAATTATGGGAAGGATGAGGTTCTGCATTTCTTGCTCTCAAATTGTAAATTCTGGCTTGAAGAGTACAATCTGGACGGATTCCGTTTTGACGGCATCACAAGCATGATATATCTCGATCATGGTCTCGGAAGGGATTTCACAGATTACTCCTGTTATTTCGACGGCAACCAGGATGAGGATGCGCTTGTATACCTGACTCTTGCCAATATTCTCATAAAGGAGATAAACCCATATGCAATTACCATTGCAGAGGAGATGAGCGGAATACCCGGTCTGGCTTCTCCTTTTGTAAATGGAGGTAATGGTTTTGATTTCAGAATGAGCATGGGGGTACCCGATCACTGGATCAAATGGATTAAGGAGTTAAGGGACGAGGATTGGAATATGAGCAATATATTTCATGAACTGACAAGAAAGAGGGCTGACGAGAAAACGGTAAGCTATTCAGAGTGTCATGATCAGGCTCTTGTCGGAGACAAAACAATCATATTCAGATTGATGGACAAGGATATGTATCATTATATGAGCAAGGATATCCCAAATCTCAATGTAGACAGAGGAATTGCCCTGCACAAAATGATTCGACTGCTCACACTTACGACTGCCGGAGACGGATATCTCAATTTTATGGGAAACGAGTTCGGCCATCCGGAATGGATTGATTTCCCGAGAGAAGGAAACTCATGGTCATATCACTATGCCAGAAGGCAGTGGTCTCTGGCAGATGACAAAAATTTGAAATATCACTATCTTCTCTGTTTTGACAAGGCTTTAATCGAATTGGCCAATGAGGGAGAACTTTTTGGGAAACCGGCTGTTTCAATTTATGAGGACAACGATAGGCAGATATTGATCTTCTCGAGATCAGGTCTGATAATGGCATTCAATTTCAATCCGTCACTCTCGTATCCCGACTACAGTTTCAACCTGCCGGCTGGTGAATATGAGATAATCCTCAATACGGATGCCCCTGAATTTGGAGGATTTGGCAGGATTGACCAAGAGATGAAGTATCTCACCAAGAGAGAAAACGGGAGAGACTCTCTGTCGGTCTATCTTCCGTCCAGAAGTGCTGTTATTTTAAGGGAAATTTATTATCTTTAAAGGGCTAATATAATTGTCATGTCATATTTACAATTCAATAAGGATGAACTTGTGAACCTGGAGTATTCACTTAAGAGGGAGGTTTTGTCTACAAACCATGCCGGAGGTTACATGAATACTACTATTGTCTGTTGCAATACCAGAAAGTATCACGGTCTGCTGGTTGTCCCTGTCAAGGGCTTCGGGGATGATAAGTTTGTTTTACTCTCCTCTTTGGATGAGACAGTCATACAGCATGACAAAGAGTTTAATCTGGGCATACACAGGTACGGTGATATTTATGAGCCAAAAGGACATAAATACATCAAGAATTTTGAAATTGAGAGGGTCGTATCAATCACTTATATGGTTGGAGGTGTCCTTCTGCGCAAGGATATCATGTTTCCGCACAAAAAAGAGCAGATACTCATACGCTATACACTTCTTGAAGCACACTCACCTACCATTTTACGATTAAGACCTTTCCTGGCGTTCAGGAACTACCACACACTATCCAAGGTGAACAATGATGTAAACCGGCACTATGAAGTGATTGACAACGGAGTCTCCTTCAGAATGTATGATGGTTTTCCAAACCTCAACATGCAACTCAGTGTCAAGGGCGAATTCATATCCTCTCCCGATTGGTACTACAACATAGAGTACAAAGAGGAGAGGAGGAGAGCCTATGACTCTTCTGAAGATCTCTTTGTTCCAGGATTCTTTGAAGTACCCATAAAAAAGGGGCAACAGATAATCTTCTCTGCATCTACCAATGTGGAGAACCCATCCGGACTCTCTGCGGAATTTACAAGAAACGAAAACAAACGGGGATTGAGGGATAGTTTTGAGCAGTGTCTGCAATTGGCAGCAAAACAGTTTATTATACATGACGACGAGGACACTTTTATCTATACCGGATATCCATGGTTGGGAAAAAGGAACAGGAATACATTGATATCCCTTCCCGGTTTGACTTTGTCATTCAATAAGAATACAGATCTTTTCAACAGCGTTTTAAAGACTTTTATCAAACAAGAGCAGAGAACTCTCTTCTCCCCGGGCTGCGATCCCGATATACCATTGTGGCTGTTCTGGACACTTCAGCAATATCTCAAAGCCAAAGATAATAAAACCGCATTGTGGCGTGAGTACGGAGAGCTTCTCAAAGCGATAATAGAATCATACATTGACTATAGTCGGGATGCAGTGTTTATGCATGAGACAGGGCTGCTTTGGGCAGAGAGGGAAGGCAGGCCGACAAGCTGGATGGATACGGTTATAAATGGTCTTCCTCTAATTGAAAGAGCCGGCTATCAGATAGAGCTTAATTCTTTATGGTACAATGCACTTTGCTTTGCCATGGAGGTAGCCCCAAAAGTCAAAGAGAGTGAATTTATCAAAAAATGCAAAGATGTAAAAACGCGTGTCGGACAAAACTTCATGAAGGCATTCTGGATTGAGGGAAGAGACTATCTGGCCGATTACGTCGGACCGGAGGGACAGAATAAATATGTGAGGCCGAATCAGCTTTTTACCTGTGCATTTGACTACTCTCCGCTGGATGATGGGGTCAAGGACATGGTTATAAACAGTGTGAAAAAAGAGTTGCTGACGACCCGTGGAATAAGAACCCTCTCTCCTAAAAATTCAAGATATAGGGGAGAATATGACGGAGACGAGTATTCCCGCAGTATGGCATATTTTCAGGGGACTACAAGAGTCTGGCTTCTTCAGTTCTATGTTGAGGCCTGTTTTAAAATTCTTGGTAAATCGTTTCATAAGAGAGCCAATGAGATTGTCTGTGCGTTCGAAGAGGATCTGAACGTCCATTGTATAGGATCAATATCAGAAGTGTACGATGGCGATCCTCCTCACCAGCCTCACGGATGCACCTCTTATTCCGCCTCCGTAGCGGCACTGTTGCGTTCGATAAGTCTCATAGAACAGTATAAAAACATTGAGCAATGAGAGTACTGATGTTTGGGTGGGAATTTCCCCCGTATATATCCGGAGGTTTGGGGACAGCTTGCTATGGTTTGACTAAGGGGTTGGCAAACCATGGCGTTGACGTTCTTTTCGTCATGCCATCAGCTTCGGGAAAAGAGGATCAGAGTGCAGTGAGTATAATAAATGCCAGTGATGTCGCGGTTACCGACTCTATAAAGAATATCGATACATTTCTTGAAAAGGTACAATTTCTCAGAATCGGCTCCAACATGGTTCCCTATGTTGATCCGGTGAGGTTCTCCTCACTTGTGGAATCACAGAAAGAGAGACAGGTAGAGGATTATAAGATTAAACTCGGCGAGAAATATCAATTTTCAGGCAAATACGGAGAGAACCTCATGGAGGAGGTTGCAAGATATGCCCTCGTCGCCGGTGAGATAGCCCTTAAATATGACTTTGATGTAATCCATGCACACGACTGGCTTACCTATATGGCAGGCGTTGTTGCCAAAAGGCTGACCGGTAAGCCGTTGGTGGTTCACATTCATGCCACAGAATTTGACAGGAGCGGTCTGAATATCAACACACAGGTCTACGATCTTGAGAAGCTGGGCATGAAGGAGGCAGACATGGTGATTTCAGTCAGCAATCTGACCAGAAACATAGTGATAGGTAAATACGGCATTAGTCCCGATAAGGTGGTTACTGTACATAATGCTGTTGATTTTGAAAACTACAAAGAGATTGAGGGGCAGAGAGGTGTCTCTGAAAAGATTGTCACATTTCTCGGCAGGATTACATTCCAGAAGGGGCCCGAGTATTTTATCGAGGCTGCTGCAAAGGTTCTCAGACAATATCCCAATGTCCGTTTTGTAATGGCAGGGAACGGGGATCTCCTGAATCGCTCTATCAGGCGGGTGGCTAAGCTAGGAATTGCTACCAAGTTTCATTTTACAGGTTTCCTGAAGGGAACCGATGTGCACAGGATGTTTGCCTATTCGGATGTTTATGTGATGCCTTCGGTATCAGAGCCTTTCGGGATATCACCTCTTGAGGCGATGCGGGCGAATGTGCCTACGATAATTTCAAAACAATCCGGTGTGGCAGAGGTCCTTAACCATGCCATAAAGGTGGATTTCTGGGATATAGATGCAATGGCTGATGCTATTCACGGACTGCTCGCCTATCCGGCACTCTCTGATTTTGCAGTGAAAAATGGCCTGGATGAGGTGAATTCTCTTAAGTGGGACAATGCTGCAGCAATGGTGAAGGATGTATATGTCAAATTAATAAGGAAATAACAAAAGAGATGGAAAAGAGTATATGTTTGTATTTTCAGGTTCATCAACCGGACAGGCTCAGACAATACAGGTTTTTTGATATTGGGAAAGAGTCTTATTACTATGATGATTTTGCCAACAGAACAATTCTCAGGAGGGTTTCCGATCTCTGTTACCTGCCGGCAAACCAGCTTATGCTGGATCTTATCAGGGAGTGTAAGGGAGCTTTTAAAATAGCCTTTTCCATATCCGGTTCGCTTATTGACCAACTGGAAAAACATGCGCCGGAGGTAATTGACAGCTTCAGAGAGCTTGCCGATACCGGTTGTGTGGAATTTCTGGCTGAGACATATTATCACACTCTGGCATCCCTGATTTCACCGGATGAATTCAAGGCTCAGGTGACAATGCACTCAAAGCGTATAGAGGCTTTGTTTGGAAAGAGACCTGTTGTTTTCAGAAACACGGAGATGATCTATTCCGACGAGATAGGGGCCATGGTTGCAGATATGAAATTCAATGCAATGCTCACAGAGGGAGCAAGGCATATTCTCGGATGGAAAAGCCCCAATTATGTATATACGAACGCAATAAACCCAAGGCTGAAGCTCTTGTTGAGAAACTTCAACCTCAGTGATGACATTGCTTTCAGATTCTCAAACAGGGGTTGGTCAAACTGGCCGCTCACCTCAGACAAATATGTCACATGGATATCAAACGCCCTCTCAAAAGATGAGGTTGTCAATCTTTTCATGGATTACGAGACATTCGGAGAGCATCAGCACGCATCTACCGGGATCTTCCAGTTTATGAGGTATCTTCCTGCGACAGTATTGTCACAGACAAGTTTCAAATTCTGCACACCTTCGGAGGTGTGCAAGAGACATCAGCCGATCGCTCCTCTCAATGTGCCCTTCCCGATCTCTTGGGCAGATGAGGAGAGAGATACTACCGCATGGCTGGGTAACGAGTTGCAGAATGAGGCTTTCAGCAAGCTATACTCCGTAGAGAAACGCATTCACAAGTTGAAAAATCCACAACTGACTGCAGACTTCAGAAAGTTGCAGGAGAGCGACCATTTCTACTACATGTGTACTAAATTTTTCTCAGATGGTGTGGTACACGGTTATTTCAACCCTTATGAGACCCCTTATGAGGCATTTATCAATTATATGAACATCCTGAGCGACTTTCTCATACGGGTAGAGAGAATTAATGGTTCCAGGAATAAACGAGATTAAAAATGTCAGACAAATCAATATTATCCCCCGACTATCTCTTTGAAGTTAGCTGGGAGGTCTGCAATAAAGTAGGCGGAATCCATACGGTTATTGCGACAAAGGCCCTCAACCTCTCCAAAGAGTTCCAGAACAGACACATTTTAATAGGTCCTGATGTCTGGAGAGATACACACAAGAATCCTGAATTCAACGAGGACAGCAACCTGTTGAGAGCATGGCGCGTCAAGGCAGCAGAGGAGGGGCTAAGAATAAGGGTCGGACGCTGGAATGTCGCCGGTCGCCCGATTGCCATACTGGTTGACTTCAGCTCCTATATTACCAAGAAGGATGAGATACTTACCGAGTTCTGGACAAAATTCAAGCTCGATTCAATAACAGGACAGTGGGATTATATAGAGTCGGCCCTCTTCGGATATGCATGCGGTAAGGTTATAGAGAGCTATGTAAGATTCAATCTCTCACCGCATCATAAAGTAGTGGCTCAGTTTCATGAATGGATGACAGGTGCCGGGGTGCTTTATCTGAATCTTGCAAATATTCCGGTGGCAACGGTGTTCACAACTCACGCCACAGTAGTAGGACGCTGTATCTCCGGAAACAATCTGCCACTGTACGGCTCTCTTGAGAGTTATGTGGCAGATGAGAAGGCCAGGGAGTTCAATGTAATGGCCAAACATTCGTTGGAAAAGACAGCGGCTCATGTCGCAGATGTCTTTACGACAGTAAGTGAGGTTACGGCCAGAGAGTGCAAGGCTTTTTTGGGCAAAAACGTAGATCTGGTGACCCCGAACGGTTTTGAGAACTCATTTACACCATCACCTGATGATTACAAAGCCTATCACAAAAATGCAAGGATTACCCTGAACGAGATTGCAACACTCATGACCGGTTGTCAGCTGCAGGATGATACTGTAATGATTGCCATAAGCGGGCGATATGAATATAAGAACAAAGGAATTGACCTCTTTCTTGAGACTTTAGACAGGCTCAACCGCGACCCGAAGTTGACAAAAGGGCTGGTTGCATGGATATTTGTACCATCAGGGAACAATGGTCCCAATAAGGAGCTTGTTAATAAGATAACCACATTTTCCAGCTATACCACAAACTGTACCCACATGCTCAACGACCCCGACTGGGATCCGGTTGTAAGGAGAATAAGGGAGTTGCACTTGCAGAACAAGTGCAGCGATAAGGTAAAAGTGTTGTTTGTCCCGGCATATCTCAACGGCAATGACGGAGTTTTTGACAAGACATACTATCAGCTTCTGGCAGGTCTGGACCTGACTCTCTTTCCCTCATACTACGAGCCGTGGGGGTATACACCGCTGGAGAGTCTGGCATTCAGTGTCCCTACAGTCACAACATCTCTGGCCGGCTTCGGTCTGTGGGTGAAAGAACACTACCGGAAAGCACATCCGGGTATCGAGATCGTAGAGCGTACAGATACAAACAACGATGAGGTGATCTCCGCCCTTGAGTCAAAAATTATAGAAATTTCAAAGCTGAGCAAGCAGAGGCTGACAGATTACAGACACAATGCAAAGGATGTGTCGGAGGTGGCTTTGTGGGAGAATCAGATACAATATTACAAAAAGGCATACTCTGAAGCCTTGGAGAAGATTGTTCTCAAAAACGGAGAGTTCCCACTCTTCTCTGACGAAAAAGATAACATCACCTTTAAAGTCAGTAACACAAACAAACCAAGCTGGAGCACAATGCTTGTAAATAAAGTGCTTCCGGAACGTCTAAAACCATTGGAGATAATTGCAAAAAACCTTTGGTGGAGCTGGAATGAGGAGGCAAAGGATCTATTTAAATCAATAGACATCAATCTGTGGAGGAGCAGCTACAGGAATCCGCTGAACATGATGGACAATATACCGTCAGGCAAATATGCGGCTCTTGAGATAAATGCCGGTTTCCTGGAGAGGATGGATCATGTGTTTGAAGTTTTCAACAAATACATCTCAGTCAAAAACGAGATGAAGGGTCCTTCGGTTGCGTACTTCAGCATGGAATACGGTCTGGACTCATCACTCAAGATATACTCCGGAGGACTTGGAATACTTGCCGGGGACTACCTGAAGGAGTCCAGCGACAAGATGGTTCCAATCACAGGGGTGGGTCTTCTGTACAAGTACGGTTATTTTACACAGAGGCTCTCCGCTCAGGGAGATCAGATTGCCCTGTATGATCCTCAGAATTTCATGAAGATACCCGTAACACCGATCCGTGACGATAAAGGTAACTGGACTACTATTGGTATATCCCTTCCCGGCAGGACTCTTCATGCGAGACTCTGGCGCGTGGATATTGGCAGGACAGAGTTGATACTGATGGATACGGACTTTGAGGATAACCTGCCTGAAGACAGACCTGTCACATATTACCTTTATGGCGGAGACTGGGAGAACAGACTCAAACAGGAGCTTCTCCTGGGAATCGGAGGCATACTGGCCCTTAGAGCGCTGGATAAGAAGATTGATATATATCACTGTAATGAGGGACATGCAGCCTTTATAGGTCTCGAGAGACTCAGAGAGTATATACAGGATGAGAACCTCTCCTTCAACGAGGCTGTTGAGGTTGTAAGGTCTTCATCGCTCTTCACCACCCACACACCGGTTCCTGCAGGACACGACTCATTCTCTGAAGACCTTCTGAGGGAGTATATCCCACATTTTGCAGACCGTCTCAAGATATCGTGGGAGACTATGATGTCACTCGGAAAGATAGATCCGGCAAATCCTAACGAGAAGTTCTCGATGAGCAATCTTGCTTCAAATCTCTCACAGGAGATCAATGGTGTAAGCATGCTTCACGGAGAGGTAAGCCGGGAGATACTGTCTCCGTTATGGCCTGGATATCTCCCCGAAGAGCTGCATGTAAGCTATGTTACAAACGGAGTCCATTATCCTACCTGGACTGCAGGAGACTGGAAGAGCATTTACGAAAAGGCATTCGGGGCCGGCTTTTCCGAGCACATATACGATAAAAGCTGCTTCGAAGGTATATACAAAGTTGCCGATCAGAAGATTTGGGAGATCAGGAACAGATTAAGAGAGAGATTAATGACCTTTATAAAACACACTCTCTCAGAGCCTGTTACAACGGTACATTACAGGCCGCATCAAATTGTAGCCATCAAGGAGGCATTAAGGTGCGATGTCCTCACAATAGGATTTGCCAGAAGATTTGCAACATACAAGAGGGCCTCACTTCTGTTCAGGGATCTGGAACGTCTCTCCGCAATCGTCAACAACAAAGAGCAGCCTGTACAGTTTGTGTTTGCAGGAAAGGCACACCCGGCAGACAAAGCCGGTCAGGATCTTATCAGGAGGATCATTGAGGTTTCCCTGATGCCTCAATTTATAGGAAAAATAATATTCATCCCGGGATATGATATGGGTGTTGCCAAGATACTTGTACAGGGGGTGGATGTCTGGATGAACACACCTACAAGGCCGCTTGAGGCTTCAGGCACAAGCGGGGAGAAGGCTGCCATGAACGGGGTCATGCATTTTTCCGTGCTTGACGGATGGTGGGTTGAAGGGTACAAAGATGGGGCAGGATGGGCCCTGCCTAAAGAGGTCACTTATGATGATCCCGCCTCTCAGGATGAGCTCGATGCGGCAACAATATACAACATGATAGAGACCGATATCGCACCTCTTTTTTACCGGTTGGACAAAAAAAGCGGTTTGCCTCTGGAGTGGATAAAGTATATAAAGAACACCATAGCACAGGTTGCGTCAAATTTCACAACCCACAGAATGATGGAGGACTACCAGAAGAAATTCTACAATCCACTTAACCGCCGGAACGAAAGACTTGTCAGCAATGATTATGCCTTAGCCAGGGAGATATCATACTGGAAAAAGAGAGTGAAAAGAGAGTGGCCGCTTATTGAGGTTAAAAACTATATAAAGCCGGAAAACTCTAAGGAGGAGATATCACCGGGTAATGAATACTTTGCAGAGGTTGAACTCATGATAGGTGATCTCACTCCGGAGGATATTGGTGTAGAGATGGTTTTTGCCACAAAGGGCAAGGATAACAAAATGAAATTGTTGAAAATATATAGCTTTGATATTGTGAGCTTTAAGGATGGAATTGCAAAATACCGATGTCAGATGATGCCAGAAACAGCAGGAGTTTATAACTTTGCAGGGCGAGTATATGCAAAACATCCCGAATTGCCTCACAGGCAGGATTTTGATTTAGTAAGATGGTTATAGGTACGACAGGCTTTTTTGACGGAGTCCACAGAGGTCACCTCTCAGTAATAAATAGTGTTTGTTCTCTTGCCAAAGAGTGCAGGGGAAGAAGTGTGGTAGTGACTTTCTGGCCGCACCCGCGTGCTGTTTTGCAGCAGGATGCCGCTAAATTCAGACTGCTGACCACTCTTGATGAAAAGCGCAATTTAATCAGGAGTTACGGAATAGATGAAGTTGTGGTTCTGCCGTTCAATAAAGATTTTGCCAGCCAGACTACAGAGGAGTTTTTTGAGAAGTATCTGGTCGAGATGCTAGGAATTGAGACTCTGGTGGTCGGCTATGACCACCATGTCGGAAGCGATGTTAATCAGACTCAGGAGGAGATGTTCAGGATAGCCAGGATATGCGGCATTACACCAATACGAGTCGAAGAGTGCACTACTGATGAGGTGGATTCAAAGATCAGCTCTACAAGGATCAGGGATTTTATAGAGAGAGGAAGGGTTGAGGAGGCGAATATACTCTTAGGCTATAGATACGGATTGGAGGGAGCAGTTGTTGAGGGGAGAAGAATAGGACGTACCATGGGCTTTCCGACAGCAAATATAAGACTTTACGAGCCTTTAAAGCTCCTGCCTGATGATGGTGTATACATTGTTTGGGTTGAGTATGCCGGAAAGACATACAGGGGTATTACAAATATAGGCACAAGGCCTACTATAGGCAATGGTAACGAGAGGACAATAGAGACACATTTGTTGGATTTCAATGAGGATATCTATGGTCTGTCAATAAAAATAGAATTCGTTTCAAGACTCAGGAGCGAAAGACGTTTCGAGTCGATAGAGCAGCTTAAGGAGCAGATAGGCAAGGATAAGGAGAGCTGTTACAAGATCATTCCGGATATTAATGTAAATCTCAGGTAACATGGAAAGCTGGCTTACAATACTGCTGGGCCTGGCACTTCTGGTCTTTCAGGGTTATTCCGAGAAGAAAAAGAAGGAGGCGGCCAAAACTAAAAGGAACATTAACAGTAATGAACCCTTTAGCAATGAGCCATTCTTTTTTACCAATGAACCTGAGCCTGAGATTGAAAAGGAGCCTGAACCTGTAAGAGAGGTCCAGAAGGTTATTCTGGACACTCCCCAAAACTCTCAATTTAAGCCGATTGATATTGTAAGTCCTGAACAGGAAAGTATCTCTTCGGGGGAGATCAAAGATGTTGAAGATACAACAGAAAAGCCATTTATAGCAGATCCAAGGCAATTGGTTATTTTTTCTGAAATCATGAAACCGAAATATCTAGAGCAATAACATTTGTAAAGAAAATTTATTATCTTTGCAACAAAGAGTCCTGTAAACCGCAGGATTCTTTTTAATTTTTTTATTTATGTCAAAGATTCACTACTTAACTTCAGAGGGGCTGGAAAAGCTCAAAGAAGAACATCGTCACTTGGTCAGTGTAGAGAGACCGGCTATTACTATGGCTATCGCAGAAGCCAGAGATAAGGGCGACCTTTCGGAAAATGCAGAGTATGATGCCGCCAAAGAGGCACAAGGCCTCCTCGAGCTAAGGATAGCAAAGCTTGAGGACATGATCGCCAACGCACGCATCATTGATAAGTCCAAGATTAACACTACACATGTTCAGATGTTGAACAAGGTTAAACTCAAAAACCTGAACAACAACTCTACAGTCGAGTATACTTTGGTCGCAGAGAGCGAGGCTAACCTTAGGGAGGGTAAGCTCGCGGCAGCTACACCTATAGGTAAAGCTCTTATCGGCAAGACAAAAGGTGATGTCGTTGAGGTTACGGTTCCTTCAGGTGTCTTGAAATTCGAAATAATAGAAATATCACTATAAGATGTCAACAATTTTCACAAAAATTGTCAAAGGTGAGATACCTTCATACAAGGTAGCGGAGAGTGACCGGTTCTACGCATTTCTCGATATTAATCCCATAACAAAGGGACACACTCTTGTTATTCCCAAGAGTGAGACAGATTATATCTTCGACATGGAGAGCAACGAGCTCTCCGACATGGTCGTATTTGCACAGAAGGTGGCAATAGGCATAAAGGCTGCAATACCATGCAAAAGGGTGGGTGTGGCTGTTCTGGGCCTAGAGGTGCCTCATGCACATATTCATCTTATTCCTATCAACAGTGAGAGTGACATGGATTTCAGAAAGCCCAAACTCAGACTGGAGGGAGAAGAGATGGCCTCAATTGCGGCCTCAATTTCAGCCGGAATAAAGTAACCCTATACCGAAAAACATAAACAATGAGAAAACATATTTCAATACTAATTGCAGTATTAATAGCTGTATCATGCTCCTCAGACAGGTCAAGCATCAAAGGTTCAATCGAGGGATTGGAGAAGGGGAAGATTATACTCAAGCATCTTGCCTATAATAGTCAGGAAGTTGTTGACACCCTTATCGCTGAAGATGGAAAGGTCTCGTATAAATTTAAAACCAGGAGCAACTCTCCCGAGTTCTATTACCTCTATTATAAGGACAATAAAATAGCCTCATTTGTAGTAATGCCGGGAGAATCGATAAAATTCTCCACTGACACTCTCGGGAAAAAAATAATTTGCGAAGGTTCGGAAGAGACTTTACTTATGCAAGAGATTGAGAAGGATGCAGATATGGTAGCCATGAGATATGACTCGCTTGTAAATGCAAAACAAATGTCTGACATATCGGGAGATACAGCAACGAGCAGAAGTATTGGCTATCAGCTTGGTTCTTTGTATGTTAAACAGAAACAGAGAGCAATAAAACATCTATATACGAATCCTTATTCGATAACAAACATTCCGCTTCTCTATCAGAAATTTCCTAATGAACTGCCTCTGTTTGCAGATGCAAGAGACATACTGCTCTTTAGAAGAGTATGTGATTCACTTATAGTTAAGTATCCAACATCGCCTTATGTCACCAACCTTAAGGATGAGGTTGAGAAACAGGAGAGATATATGGCTCTCAACGACAGGATCGAGGGTGCAAACGTAGCCGGCCATCCGGACATTACCATGCCGGATGTCAATGCAAAGGAGAGAAGCTTGTCTGATCTGGCAGGTAAAGTTATCGTACTCTCTTTCTGGAGCTCCCAGGATGTAAATCAGAAAATGCTCAACCAGGATCTTCTGCAGCTATATCAGAAATACAGCGGCAGAGGAGTTGAGATATACCAGGTGTCGGTAGATACTGACAAGACACTATGGGCAAGAGCTGTTGCAGACCAAAACCTGCCATGGATAAGTGTCTGTGACGGTATGGGATCATCTTCAATCGGCGTTATCTCCTACAATGTATCCAAAGTCCCTTCAATCTTCGTAATTGCCAAAGACGGAAATGTAGTTGCGAGAGATCTCTTCGGACCCAAGCTTGAAAGCGTTGTATCCGGCCTCTTATAGAATCAGGCTTCGGGAATTTTAAAGAAACTCTTTTTTGATACGCCTGCAACGAAATCTTTCAGATAGAAAGGTTCGAAATAGGCTACATCTGCAAACTCCCCGGCATTGAATTTTTTCAATGCCGGAATCAACATTCCCGTTGCATTTGCCTCACCTTCCAAAAAGCGGGCATTCGGATGTGTGATTATATCCCTGCATTTAGGGGCACCGTCACCTGTGAAGACCACAATGCCCTTTGAGAGCTCTTCTGCAAAACTCTCAGGGGTGACAACAACAGCCTCAGTTTGAGATAAAGCCTCACACTCCATACTGAACTTCGCAGTATAAACCTCCATTCTTCTGGCATCAATCATAGGCGCCAGGATTGTGGAAGATGGAAACTGGCCGGTTTCGGCAACAACAATCCTTGTCAGAAGCTCCAGTGAACTGACAGCAATTAGGGGTATTGATGCACCATAGCAGAGACCTTTTGCAATAGAGGCGCCCACCCTCAGGCCTGTGTATGAGCCTGGCCCTTCACTTACTACGACAGCGTTGCACTCTCCGATAGAGGTGGAACATTCTGTCATAATCTCCTGAATTAGCGGAGCAATGATCCTTGCGTGAGATTTTGGTTCCTTAACGGTACGGGAACATATAATTTGATTGCCTCTTGAGAGGGCTACAGAGCAAACTTCGGTACTTGTCTCTATTAAAAGGAGCTGTGGAAACATAATGGATTTTTATTTTTTCTTGTTAGGATCTTCAACGGTTACCTTTGTTCCGCTCTTGAGTGTCTTACTGATTCCTGAAAACGGACCGGTAACGACCATCTCACCCTCCTGAAGCCCTGTAAGAACCTCAATGTTGTTAAGATCTTGGATACCTGTGGTGATTTTTCTTACCTGGAGAGTATCACCTTTGACTACAAATACATTCTCCACAGACTCATTCACCGTCAGATTTTTTTTCACAGAGTCGGAGAGAAGGTCACTACGGGTTGTAATCGCCTGGATAGGAACTGTTAGGATATTGTTTTTTGTCGCAGTCTGAATTGAGACTGACGCAGACATACCAGGCCTGAATGGATTTTTTCCTTCGATCATGAGGTCTGAGTATGATTCAGGGAGAACCAGTACTTTTACCTCGAAATTTGTCACCTGGTCTGTTGTTGAACCGATATTCTTTGCAGAGTTGGCAATTTGTGTGACAACTCCGGTGAATTTTCTGTTCGGGTAGGCATCAACCTCAATAATGGCTGTGTCATTGTCCTTGATGCGGATAATGTCGTTTTCATTGACATCTACAAGCACCTCCATTTCGTTGAAGTTTGCAATTCTCAGCATCTCGGTACCTGCCATCTGACTAGTTCCGACAACCCTCTCACCCTTCTCGACGCTCAGTTTGGAAATAATACCGTCCATAGGGGCATATATGCTTGTCTTGTAAAGATTCTCATTTGCCTCCTTGAGAGCCGCATCATAACTGCGCACATTATATCTGGCAGCCTTTATCTGCTCCTTCGCAACCTCGTATTGAGAGAGAGCATCCTCATACTCTTTTTCGGAAATAGCCTTTTGTTCAAAAAGTTTCTTGTTGCGCTCGAAATTAGCCTCGGTCTGAGTGAATTGTGCCAGTTGCTGGTCAAGCTGAGCCTTTGTGGCATTAAGGGAGGCCTCAGCCCTCTCCTTTACCGAAATATAGACATCCTGCTTGATTTTAATAATCAAATCACCTCTCTTCACTTTATCTCCCTCTTTGAAATTCAGTTCGACAATCTCACCTGAGACATCGGGGCTGATCTTAACCTCTATCACAGGCTGTATCTTTCCATTGGCAGGAATCACCTCGGTTATATTGTTCAGTTTAATCTTCTCTGCAGTTACCGGTGTGTTGTCTTTTTTACCTGTTATTCCTGCAATTATGAGGATAATGATAACTGCAACCGCAATAATTATTATCCAAGTTTTCTTCTTGTTCTTCATCACGTTTGTATATTAGAGAGTGATCGGCAGTCCTTTGTAATAATCAAGAATTTTCAACTGAAATACGAACTGGTATTTCGCCTGAGATAGTTCAGACATAGCTTTGAAAAGGTTGGTCTTTGCCACGGTGTAATCTGTTGCGTTGAGGATTCCTATCTCAAACTTCTGCTGTACATATCTGAATGACTCCTCCATTGATTTGACATTGTCAATTCCGGCCTTATATTTCTCAAAATAGGCGAGGGCATCATTGTTCGCCTGCTGGATCTCCTTGTAAAGTGTCTGTTCGGCAGTTCTGACGTCAATTTCCGCACTCCTTACACCAAGACGGGCATTTTTGATG
The DNA here is from genome assembly GCA_000473305.1 of Bacteroidales bacterium CF. Classification (GTDB taxonomy): domain Bacteria; phylum Bacteroidota; class Bacteroidia; order Bacteroidales; family UBA932; genus Bact-08. Next base: position 703,208 of record CP006772.1, read on the forward strand.
GATGTGTTTGTCTGCCAGTTGTTGAAAATTGGGATTCTCAGACCGAATGTGACAGACGGGTTTCTGTTGTCATTGAACTGGTCCATAATCAATTCCTCCCTCTGGTCACTGTAGTATGTTCCGTAACCTGCTGAAAATGAAATTGAAGGGTAGCTGGACCCTTTAGCAATTGAGAGCAGGAGCTGAGAGTTCCTGAAATTGAGTGAAGCGCTCTTAATTTCGGGAAGATCTTTAGATCGTGTGTACAGATTGTCAACAGACTCACCGTGGAACTCGGATATCATTACACCAAGATCCGGAGTCTCAATTTCGAAATTTGTATCATTCGACAGGTCCAGGAGTTGTTTAAGATTGAGCAGTGCAGACCTCACCTGATTCTGTGCAGAGACCACCTGAACCCTCTCCGCTGCGAGTTGTGATTTCATCTCCAGAAGTGAGCTGTATGCAACACTTCCGGCATCAACCAGCTTACCTGTTCTCGCAACCTGCTCCTCGATGCTTACAAGGTTTTGCTTTGCAGTCTGTAATATCTCCTTGGCAAGCATAACCTCAAGATAGCCTTTTGAAATCTGTAAAGACAACTGATTCTTTATCCTGGTAACCTCCAGCTCGGACATCTCCTCAAGAACCTTCTTGCTTTTTACTGTATTTGTTTTTTTTAACCCCTCGAAAATGTCGATCGAAGCATTAAGGGAGGCACTTGTGCTCTGTGAAAGTTTGTTTTCGATAATCTCAAGATCCTGCATATTAACCGAACGCCCCCAGTTCATACTGTGAGAGAGTGAAGCATTCACCGATGGTATATAATCCATTTTGGACTGCAGCACATTGTTCTTGCTTTGATATACGGATATCTCCTTCTGTTTAACAATCAGGTTGTTATCCCATGCATATTTGATGCACTCCTCCAGACTCCAGCTCTTCTGTGCAGAGAGGGAGACAGGGATAAAAAGGAGGAACAAAACCGGGAGTTTGTAGAAAATTTTCATAATTGACAAATATATTACATTTTCCTTAACAAACACCCGGTTAGACCTTTTAAGTTGCATCAGCTATTGATAAAGCAGCTTAGGATTCGAACTCATGGAGTAGATGTTGGCACTCATTAACTTGATAAGTTTCCACAACTTCTTTGCACTATAACCGACACCTCTGCCTAAATACTCGGCAAGATCGTAGTCCCACCCCTCATCGGAACCACCGATAACGGCGATATTCTCCTCGTTACTCAGGAGAATAATTGAATCATTTTCCAAGGCTAATGCTCTCATCATGCAGCCCTCCATCCGTCAACGAATCCTCTGCGGAAACGAGGCCAGTATTTTTCCAGTTCTTCTGCCAGTGCAGCAGCCTTTTCCATCAGATTCATAAACTCTCTGAAAGTCAGGCCACCCTGTAACTGCAGAGATTCATCGTCAAGAGTCTCAACTCCCCACTCTCTTTCTACAAACTCTTTCATGGCATAAAATATTAGTTTCCCCGCTGAAAATGGTGAGCGGGTTTCACCCGGAGTGTGCACCCTCCTTATCTTATTGTTACTGTTTCGTCCGCAATTTCCAACTCCTCCCGGCTGTGGGAGATAAGCAGGATCATACACCCTTTATCTCTCTCCTTCAGTATGGCATTTCTAATCAGACATCCCGATTCACTGTCGCAGGAAGATGTCACCTCGTCTAACAGAAGAATGCGTGGATGCCGGTACAACGCCCTTGCAATGGCGATTCTCTGCTGCTGGCCTCTTGAGAGCCGTGATCCCTCCTCTCCAAGTATGGTGTCAAAACCTGAGGGTAACCTCCTGATAAAGTCCATTAGCCCCAGTTCACGACACAAACCGAGAATGGAGTCCATATCCGGTTCCTCCTCTCCCGGAGCGATGTTGCGGCAGATTGTCCCCGACAGGAGAGATGGGTTCTGAGGAACGATTGTTATCCACTCTCTCCAGAGCTGAAGGTTTATATTGTTTATGTCGATCCCGTTTAGAGAAATGGCTCCCGGTTCAGCCTTCAGAATCCTCATCAACAGAGAGACAATCGTACTCTTACCGCAGCCGCTCTCTCCGCACAACGCTGTAATCCTGCCCGCTTTGAGAGTCATGCAGAAATTCTCAAATAGCCTTTTTCTTCCCGGATAACCGAATGTCAGATTCTCAATTCTAAGCTCTTCAACTGTAAGGTCAGGTGTTATCCCGTCATTATATGGTTCACTCTCCAGATCCATAGCCTCAAACAACCTCCCGGCCGCAGCCAGCCCCTCCCTGTATGTGGTGTTTAACCCCAGAAGACCGGCAATGGGGGAGGAGAAAAGGGCTGTCATGGTATAGAAAAGTATCAGTTCACCCAGGGAGAGTGTTCCGGAGAGAATGAAAAAGCTCCCCGCCCAAAGTGTTGCCAGAGACATGAATTTCGAATTGACGTCTGTCGCTCCGGATAGTACTATGCCCCACTTTCCGGCCTTTATGATAGAGTTGTTCAGCTCGGAAAGGTGCTCCCTGATTTTTGCCGAAGTCTCCTGTTCAATTCCAAAATATTTGATAGTCAGGGTCCCTTTGATCCCCTCTATGAGAGTGCTTTCAAATTTAGCCCCGTTTTCCATTATCCTGCTTCGGATCTCCTTGTTAAAACGGTCACAGATATAGTATAAGATTGTATAAACCGGGATAAATGCAACTATCAGCAGTGATATTTTCCAGTCGATCCAGAATAGTGTAATTAGTGAAATGAGAAGAGTGAGCAGATTCATTGACAGATTTATCATCACCTCTGAAATCATGCTGCCAACCTTGAAGGCGTCATCTACCCTCGATGTAACATCACCTGTCCTTCTGCTCTCGATGTAGGAGTGAGGAAGCGAGAACAACTTTGAGATAAACGAGTTTATAAGGTCATTATTTGTGAAAACATTAAGCTTCAGAAGAATTCTGGATCTGTGTGTGTATAGTAGAAAAGAGATCAGAGTAAGAACAAACATTGTAACGGCAGTCCTGGTCACCATCGCACTGTCTCCGGCAGGAATGGCCGTGTCTATGAGATATTTGATCATGAATGAAATGCTGATCGAAACCAGGACAAAAAGTATGGATGAAAAGAGTGCTTTAAAGTATAACTTGGTTTTACTCCTGAATAGCTCCCATATTCTTTTCAGAGGGGGAGTTCCAATGCGCCCCTTGCTGAACGAACTGTCAGGTGTTAGAACTATAAGATAACCACTCCACAATTGACCAAGTTCATCAATCTTAATCCGTTTTATCCGCCCCTCTGCCGGATCCATTATATGTGCACCTTTCCGGCTTATACGGTATAGGACAACAAAGTGCAGTGAACCGTCAGATTTCTTAAAATGAAGTATGGCAGGCTTGGGAATCTTATACAAAGAGCCGGTTTTACCTTTGTACCCTTTGGCAGACAATCCTATAATCCCGGCAGCGCTGATTATACCAGCAATTGTCGTCCCCTCACTATTGGTACCACTATATATTCTCAGTCTGGATACAGGAAAAATCAGGCCATGAAAGGCAGCAACCGATGCCAGGCATGCCGCCCCGCAATCACTGATATCATGTTGCCTTATCTTTACCGACCTCCTCATATCCATCCCTCTCCTTATATCCAACGTCCATATTACCCGGCCCAAGATTGTAAAAAGGGGGCCTTAGACATCTATAACTTTAAGACTATGAAAAAAACCAAACCCCACAGGTCTCACCCTCAAAAGACCATTCTCCCGCACATTGCGACCCCCTTCAGAGGCAAAAGTATGTGAAGGAGAGGGATATTGAATGCCAAAAAGAATAAATCGGAGACACTTGTTGAATGAGTCAGTTATTTTCTTTTTCTGATTTTATCGAGTGCGATTCTGTATTTATCAAAGACGATTCTGAAATCAGATATTCATTACCCTGGCAGGAGCAGAGACAATCTCATCCAAGCCCGGCAGGTCACGGAAATATGGGAATATCCTCGGAGCTATATCCTGCAGGAAGAGGTAGAACTTTGACTGAGATATCGTCCAATCAGGAAGAAAATCGAGATAGTGGTCCAGTGAGTTGAGGATATAAATAATGACACTAAGGATGAGAGCAGTCTTGAGTACAGCAAAGAGTACACCCAGCAGCTTGTCAATCCACCCGAGCATTGCTATCTCCATTAGCTTTGAGGCCAGTTTGCCTGCGAGACGCCCCAAAATCAGCACTGCAATAAAAATGACAATGAAAGAAAGCAGGTTAACCATTGAACTTTCGGTTCCAAACCAATCCTTAATATAAGGGGAGAGAATGCCTGAAAAACTGTACGCAGCCCATATACCGGCTAAAATTGCCAACAGGGATGCCGCCTGTTCTATGAATCCCTTAATCAATCCTGAGATGATTGCAGGGATGAAAAGTGCAATCATGCAGTAGTCCAGAATTGTCAGTGAGGCACCCATAATCAATTTTTTTCAAAAGTAGTGAATAATCGTATCTTTGCAAATTCAAAACTAAAATAATATGAGGTTTGCCGAATACAAAAATCTTGATCTTGTTAGCATTAACCGTTCCGTTCTTGAAAAATGGAACAGAGAGCACTCATTTGCCAAAACTCTGACAGAGAGGGAGGGTGCAGAAAAATTTATTTTCTTTGAAGGACCTCCTTCGGCTAATGGCATGCCGGGTATTCACCACGTCATGGCAAGATCTATTAAGGATGTATTCTGCAGATACAAGACACAGATGGGCTACCTTGTCGAGAGAAAGGCGGGATGGGACACTCACGGACTCCCTGTGGAGCTGGGAGTAGAGAAGATGCTCGGCATAACAAAGGAGGATATCGGCAAAAGCATAACAGTTGAGGAGTACAACTCAGCCTGCCGCAAGGAGGTGATGAAGTACACCAAAGAGTGGGAGGCGCTTACAGAGCAGATGGGATATTGGGTGGATATGCAGAATCCATATATAACCTACGACAACCGTTATATAGAGACTTTATGGTACCTTCTGGCTCAGATCTACAAAAAGGGGCTGCTATACAAGGGCTATTCAATCCAGCCCTTCTCACCGGCAGCCGGAACAGGCCTCAGCACTCATGAGCTAAATCAGCCGGGATGCTATAGGGATGTCAAGGATACAACATGTGTGGCTCAGTTTAAGATTGTCAGGGACAACTCTTCAGAGTGGATATTCAATGATGAGAAGGGAAAAGCTCTGACATTCAACGGAGAACCTCTTGATGCACACTTCCTGGCATGGACCACAACCCCATGGACACTTCCTTCAAACACAGCACTCTGCGTAGGACCTAATATAAACTACATCAGAGTCATATCATTCAACCCTTACTCGGGAAAACCTACAATCTACATACTGGCACAGGATCTTCTCTCAGCTCACTTCAACCAAAAGGCAGAGGGCATACAGCTTGAGGAGTACAAAAACGGAGATAAGCTTGTTCCATTCAAAGAGACAGGAACCGCAACCAAGGGAAAAATCCTTTGCGGAATCAGATACGAGCAGCTCATACCGTGGGTAAATCCGGGAGAGGGAGCATTCAGAGTCATCCCGGGAGATTTCGTCACTACATCGGACGGTACAGGAATCGTTCACATTGCACCTACATTCGGTGCCGATGACGATAAAGTTGCCAGGCAGAACGGAGTTCCGCCACTCATGGTGACAGATTCAGAGGGTCTGAAACAGGCAATGGTGGACAGAAGCGGTAAATTCTACAAGACAGAGGAACTCGAACCATCATTCATATCATCATCTGTAAACGCAGAGCTCTATAAAGAGTACGCCGGAAGGTTTGTAAAGAATGCCTATGACCCGGCACTCGGAGAAAATGATACCACACTAGATGTGGACCTGGCGGTAATGCTCAAGCAGCAAGGCCTTGCCTTCAAAATCGAGAAGCACGTCCACTCATACCCTCACTGCTGGCGTACAGACAAGCCGGTGCTCTACTATCCGCTCGACTCATGGTTTATCAGGACCACCGCCGTACAGGAGAGAATGATAGAGCTCAACAAAACCATAAACTGGAAGCCTGAGGCAACAGGAAGCGGAAGGTTCGGAAAATGGCTCGAAAACCTCCAGGACTGGAATCTTTCGAGAAGCCGTTATTGGGGTACCCCGCTGCCAATCTGGAGAAGCGAGGACGGAAAGGAGGAGATGATCATCTCGTCTGTAAACGAGCTGTATGATGAGCTGGAGAAATCGGTAAAGGCCGGATTCATGCCTTCAAACCCATTGAGGGATAATGGATATGTTCCGGGTGATTTCAGTAAGGAGAATTATGAAAAAATAGACCTTCACAGGCCGTATGTGGACAGTTTTGTACTGGTGTCTCCTAAAGGAGAGAAGATGAACAGAGAGAGCGACCTGATAGACGTGTGGTTTGATTCGGGAGCCATGCCTTATGCGCAGATGGGCCTTGAGAAGCTGGGTTCACCGGAGTTCGGACATACAGCTGACTTTATTGCTGAAGGTGTGGACCAGACCAGAGGCTGGTTCTTCACCCTGCACGCAATCTCGACAATGGTAAGTGACAAGGTCGCATACAGGACTGTAATATCAAACGGACTCGTACTCGACAAGGAGGGCAACAAGATGAGCAAACGCCTCGGTAATGCTGTCGATCCTTTCCTTACACTCAACGAGTATGGTGCCGACCCGTTGAGATGGTACATGCTGACAAATGCGCAACCATGGGATAACCTCAAGTTTGACGTAAACGGCGTAGACGAGGTTAGACGCAAATTTTTCGGAACCCTGTACAACACATACTCATTCTTCTCGTTGTATGCCAATGTGGACAACTTCACAAACTCACAACCGCAGATACCATTGTCAGAGAGACCTGAGATAGACAGATGGATTATATCTCTGCTCAATACACTGGTAAAAGAGGTAAAAGAGTCATACGAAAACTGGGATGTAACCTCTGCAGGAAGAAAGATTCAGGATTTTGTCGGAGACAACCTGAGCAACTGGTATGTACGACTCAACAGAAAGCGTTTCTGGGGAGGAGAGATGGATGTTGATAAGCTATCGGCATACCAGACTTTATACAGCTGCCTCGAGACAATCTCAGTACTTTCGGCGCCAATTGCTCCATTCTTCATGGACAGGCTCTTTTGCGACCTGAACGCAGTTACCGGCAGGTTCAAGGAAAACACCGTCCATCTTGTGCTTATGCCCGAACCGGACGAGAAAACCATAGACAAAGCCCTGGAGGAGAGAATGGAACTGGCACAGAGAGCATCATCAATGATTCTGGCCCTCAGGCGCAAGGTAAACATCAAGGTGCGTCAGCCGTTAGCTAAGATTATGATTCCGATTCTTGACGGAACTATCAGGGAACAATTCGAGCTGGTAAGGCAGCTTGTGCTGAATGAGGTGAATGTCAAGGAGGTTGAGTATATATTTGATACAAAGGGATTAATCACAAAAAGGATCAAGCCTAATTTCAAGACTCTGGGCAAGAAATACGGCAAGCAGATGAAGGAAATTTCAAATGAATTTGCTAACTTTACGCAAGAGCAGATAACTGAAATCGAGTCAAGCGCAGAGTACAGCTTTATGCTTCCTGCGGGCCAGGTTACACTCACTCCGGAAGATGTCGACATCACATCGGAAGATATGCCGGGATGGTTGGTTGCCGTAGACGGAAAGCTTACAATTGCCCTTGATATAACAGTCAGTGACGAGCTCAGGAAAGAGGGGACAGCAAGAGAACTTGTAAACAGGATTCAGAATCTCAGAAAGGAGAGCAAGTTTGAGGTGACAGACAAGGTGATAGTCACTGTACAACCGCTTGAAGAGATAGCTGAGGCGTTGCAGAACTACAAGGAGTATATTTGCAACCAGACCCTTGCAAAAGATATAGTGCTTGATGAAAAGGTGGATGGGACAGAGATAGAGTGGGATGAGAGTACACTTAAGATAAAAGTGGCAAAAGTGCAGAATTAAGAATAGTGTCGAGATGAGAAGAGAGGATTATATGAGGAGAGCAATCTCCTTAGCGGCGGATAATGTAAAAGAGAAGAGCGGAGGACCGTTCGGCGCAATAATAGTCAAGGACGGCACGATAATTGGCTCAGGAGTAAATACCGTCACATCTGATAACGACCCGACCGCACATGCAGAGGTGAATGCAATAAGGGAGGCTTGCAGCAAACTGGGCAGTTTCGATCTTCAAGGTTGCACCCTCTACACAAGTTGCGAACCATGTCCGATGTGTCTATCCGCAGCCTACTGGGCAAAAGTAGACAGGATTTTCTTTGCCGCTGACAAGGTCGACGCAAAGGAAGCCGGATTTAGTGATGCTTTTATATATGAGGAGATTCCGCTGCCATACAGCGAGAGGTCGTTACATACAGAGAGACTGTTGGGAGAGGAGGGAAAAGAGCCTTTTGAACTATGGTCAGGAAGTGACGATAAGATTCCATATTAATTATTATATTTGTTTTTTTAACAGTAAGAGATATGACAAAGAAAGGGAAAACAGAGACCGAACATTTGGAAAAAGTGCGCTACAGCGATGAAGAGCTTCAGATGTTCAAAGAGCTCATTACCGAGAAGCTGGAAGCTGCTAAAGTTGAGTATCAGCAGCTGAAGTCAGCTGTTACACATAGCTCAAGTAATGATACAGAGGATACTTCACCTACATTCAAGGTTCTTGAAGAGGGCGCATCAGCGCTTTCAAAGGAGGAGGCAGGTCAATTGGCTCAGAGACAGTTTAAATTCATACAATCCCTTGAGGCAGCTCTTATTCGTATAGAGAATAAAACCTATGGAATCTGCAGGGATACAGGCAAGTTGATCCCAAAAGAGAGACTTCTGCTGGTACCCCATGCTACATTGAGCGTTGAGGCAAAAAACAAGCGAGACTAATCAATGCACCTATCTAAAGGAAAGAAAATATCAATCCTTGTCATCCTGATTCTCATGATAGATCAGATTGTAAAGATCCTGATCAAGACTCACATGACAATTGGAGAAAGCATTCATATTTTCAGCTGGTTCCAGATACTATTCGTTGAGAACAACGGAATGGCCTTCGGCATGCAGTTCGGAGGGACAATCGGAAAGCTTGTACTGAGCCTCTTCAGGATAGCCCTTGCCGGATTTATCATATACTATATCAGAAAGCTTATAGAGCAAAAAGCTCCTACGGGAATACTCGTAGGAGTCGCTCTTATACTTGTAGGTGCTATAGGAAATATATTTGACAGCCTCTTTTTCGGCCTTTTCTTCAGTGAATCCACCCCGACACAGGTTGCAACACTGTTCCCCGACGGCGGAGGCTACGCCCCGTTCCTTTTCGGAAAGGTTGTAGACATGCTTTATTTTCCTTTAATTGATACCACGCTTCCTGACTGGGTGCCGGTTTTCGGGGGCGAACATTTCCTCTTTTTCAGGCCTATATTCAACATAGCAGACTCATGCATAACCATTGGAGTGATATACATGCTGCTATTTCAGAGAAAGTTCTTTATTTCAGCTTCTCCATCAACTTCTGGCGGGAAAAGTGAATCCGGCTCTTGACAGTTCCCAGGTGTAGACCCAACTCGTCAGCAATTTCCTGATACTTGTAACCGCTATCATGCATCTGAAACGGAACCCTGAACTCCGGTTCCAGAGAATTTACCACTTTTGTAAGCTCCCTGAACCCGAACTCACTCTCCGGATTCTGATCAGCCGGCCTGTTATTTATTACAAATTCATGCACGTCACTGCTGAACAAAGTCTGCCTTTTTGTCCGCCTGCGGTAGTCGTTGATAAAAGTATTCTTCATTATCGTATAAACCCAGGCTTTTATATTAGTATGCTCGTTGAATTTCTCCTGATTGTTCAAAGCCTTGAAGAAAGTCTCCTGTACAAGATCTTTGGCGTCATCCCTGTTTGAAGTGAGGCTATATGCATATCTGGATAGATTTCCCTCAAGCTCCAGTATCTCTTTCTCGAATTTTGTCTTCATATAGTCGTTTGTTTTAGTAATTATTTTCCATCTGCAAATATTGTACCAAGAATACAATGAATTTTATCTCTCTTTTCACTCTTTTTTTTTGGCAGAAATAAAAAAAGCCATATATTTGCAGCCCATTCCGAATAGGAAAGGAGAGGTGGCAGAGTGGTCGATTGCGGCGGTCTTGAAAACCGTTGAACTGCGAGGTTCCGGGGGTTCGAATCCCTCCCTCTCCGCTAACAAGAAGAAAAACCGGACGAAAGTCCGGTTTTTTGTTTATACGGCTGCATCAAGCTCGCTTGAAAGCAGCCGTGAAAACAAAAAAACAGCCACTCCGTGGCGGCTTTTCTTCTGTTAAAGCCACCCCACCGGGGATCACCGACCGCAGGGAGGTAATCCCGACAAATGAATGATTTTCGCCGAATTTCACGGGGATCACCGACCGCAGGGAGGTAATCCCGACTTCAGAGTAAATTTGAGTTAAAATTTCAAGGCTGCGGAGCAAAACAAAAAAACAGCCACTCCGTGGCGGATTTTCTTCTGTTAAAGCCACCCCACCGGGGATCACCGACCGTAGGGAGGTAATCCCGACAAAAGCATGAATTGCGCTAAAATTTCAAGGCAGCGGAGCAAAACAAAAAAACAGCCACTCCGTGGCGGTTTTTCTTCTGTTAAAGCCACCCCACCGGGGATCACCGACCGTAGGGAGGTAATCCCGACAAAAGCATGAATTGCGCTAAAATTTCAAGGCAGCGGAGCAAAACAAAAAAACAGCCACTCCGTGGCGGCTTTTCTTCTGTTAAAGCCACCCCACAACGGGATCACCGACCGTAGGGAGGTAATCCCGACAAATGAATGATTTTCGCAAAATTTCACGGGATCACCGACCGCAGGGAGGTAATCCCGACAATATTTAAGATTATTCTGTTTGTCTGAATTGTTCAATTAATTCAGGTGTTATTATGAGTGTGTATTCACTGAATGTACCAGTGATTTGATGTGCCACCCCTAAGTCCCAGTTATTTATATTTGAAAAGTATTCCTTTGGAATTTCTACTCCATCACATTCTATTAATTTAATATATTCCCATGGTAGAGTAAGAGAGGAGGGAATTTCATAAGGGTCAGGATTATCTCCTACAATTTTGTCAAATATTAAGGATGAGTGTGATTTTATAGCCTCAGTCGGATGAAACTTATAATCTGAACTATAAGTCCCATTTATATACATACTATAATTTCCCCATGAGGACAAATTCATAGTCATCGGTTTATCCGTTCCATTAAAAATTTCAAATCTATAACACACATCTCCCTCTTTAACGCATGATGATGCCACACCAAAGAATAACAGAATAAAAAGAATTTTTACGGCAGATTTCATAAAGTATAATATTTACTAGGATTTTGTATGCAAAGTTATTCAATTTAAAGCGGAGAATCCTTGAACTATTTCAAGGTTTTCATTTCACGACAGGAATAATCAACCGGTCGTAACCTCCCGCAGGGTGGACATCATGTTTGGCAAGCACAAATAATGCGCACAATAACAGTAAGATAATGCTAAATGATGTGAATACCCTCTCTATTCTCGTCAAAATATGACGCGAATAATTTGTTTTTTCACTTCACATCTCTGGTTTGTCACAATCCATCCTTTTGATGATGGCAATGGTCGTCTGACAAGAACAATCAACGATATGCTGCTGACAAAGGCTGATGGTATGCCACATAGATTTTACAGTATGTCTGCCGAAGATGGAGGACAAAGTGCCTGTTTCAAGCCAAAATTTCACAGTTAAAAAAAGTTGTGTTTTATTTCTCAATCTGATTTACATCTCCTTAATTATCAAAAAGGAATCGTCTCAGTTTCTCAACACCTTCATTAAACTTAGAAGAATTTTCAGCCTTCAAAATCCGGATGTTTTCCAACTTCCATTTTATAGCTGGAAACCCGCTTAAATCACCGGCACAACATTTATCCCATTCAGGACTTCCACTTTCAAAAGAAAGCAGAAATTTCCGATCTGTATTAGTTAAATTTTGATTTATTTGTTCAATTAATTCTTTCCTGGTATTCTCATAATCGGAATATTCAAAAGGTTCATCCGACATCCCCTTAAATTGATTTTCGAGTGCTTGTCGTTGATCGACTGGATTAGGTTGTAAAAATTCAAGTAGAGGTTTATCACTACCTAGCAAATAGAACATAAAACCATTCTTTACATCGCTAAATGATTCAATTTCCATATACTTATAATCAAAAAGATCACGCGGATGCTGGCGGCCTAGAGCAGCAGCTATTTTACCACCATACAGCAACGAGAACGGGACTATTCTTGCTGCGCAACTCATCATAAACTCCTTTTGAGCTTTCCCGCAAAGTTTTTTTTCTTCTATTTCGCCAATGATACCGCGTTTAATCCCATTAACCTCAATTTTTACGGTTGCTCCGTTAAAGGTGCATTGCAATTTCAAGACCGATGATTTGTGAATAACTTTGATTCCGGGAATAGCCTTTTCAATCTGCTGTTTTAAAGTGCCCAAATGATTATTGATTTCTTGTATACTTTCATCTCTGTTTTTGACAGGAAGATAGGTCAGATCAATATCTACAGAGTAGCGGGGCATATCTTTGACGAACAAATTGATAGCCGTACCTCCATGTACTGCAAAATCTTTAATCTTATAAAGCAGTGGCATGATTCTTATTAGTAGTGCCACCTGCTTCTTATAGGTGTCATTCATATTCAAACAACTCTTTAGGGATAGTAATCATATATTTTGGTTCATAAACGCCTTTATCTGTCAATTGCCGTTTCCCGACACCTAACTTTATTTTACTCCTATCTAACTTATCAAACCATGCATGGCCGGCTTTTTCTGCCATATACAGAAACAGTCGTTTTACTTTATAGTTATCTGTATTCTCTAATAAAGACTGAACCACTTCTGGTCTTAACGTGGTGAGTTGTTCCATGATATAAAAGAGATCCATATAATTATATTGCTTAGGAGTCAATAGCAAACATTCAAGAAAGGCCTGTTCCGGGACTGAAGTCATCAACTCAAAGCTATTTTTGCTTATTACCGTCAACTGAGGGGCAGAAAAAGTTTCTGTGACAAAGAATTTCATTTCAAATTCAAAATCAGTTTCAGTCATCCACTTCTGGACTTTGTCTTTATTTGAATGTCCAACCATTAACATTGGCTTCCCCATAGGTACATAGTGGTTAAATCCAAATAGCTCCAAGGCAGAATGAGCACCAACATAAAAGCTTTTATTCAATTGACTTTTTATCCCGGACAATGCAGCATAAGCAGAAAACTTATCGCCGGTTCTGTAAAAAACGCCTTTCGATAACGATGAAAACCAACCCGATTTACGATATTGTTGCATTAACTGGGCAGAGTATCCATTCTTATTCAACCAAGCAGAAAATAAAAGTGTTCCCGGATGCCAATTTTGAAGAAGTTGGTTTAATTTATTCCTCTGTTCTATATTCATAATATATAATGAGTGTTTAAATAGAACTATAAAAGTAGATTTATAATTTTACTAAAACAAATATTTAACGAACTTATTTACTTACATTATAAATCATATTGGTTTATAAATATCCATTAATATATAGTATAGATATATAATGGGTCTAAAAAACAAACCTGATGATATGTCTTGCTTTCCCTCTATGGTCGTGCACATAAATTTGGAATAGATATTGTTATCCAGAGATTTAACGATAAATTAATTGACTATGAGTGCAATTATGAAACATTACATCCTTCTATTTCTAACAATATTTGCTTTTTCAGCAATGAATGCTCAGACAATTGAAGTTAAAGTCGTAGATTTAAAGGGAGAAACCCTGCCATATGCAAGCATTTTTATCAATAAAAATCAAAGCTACGTAACCAATTCAGATGGTTTTGCCTACATCTCTCCCGATAAAATTAATTATGGAGATACAATATCATCCACATATATCGGTATGAAAACATCATCAATAGTTTTTAATAAGCAAATCCAGCGGTTATCAAAATGTACTATTACCCTTGATAATAATTTTGCTTATGAGCTTGATCCGGTTGTTGTGAAGGCAATTGCAAATGATGACTGGAAATTTTTTCATAAAAATGTAAAGGTGTGCAATTCATTTATTTACACGAACTGTATTGTCAACGGGAAATTCCGGGCGAAAGTTCAACTGCCTCAAGAGAATTTGCCTCATAATATTGAGGGGTCTTTTGAGCTTAAGAATATATTACCGCGTAAGATTCCACAAGGTGGTCTTTTTAAATACTATTTTTCAGCACTACCTGAAATATCTGCTTCAGTACAGGATACTGTTGGCGTGAATATAGCAAGATCTGCAATAAGCAAATCTATTAGTGTAGCGTGTCAGACCATTTCGCGAATTTATGGAGAACACATTGCTAACAACAAATTTTCTAAAGTGACATATTTGGGTCAGAATGATAACTGTGACTTTTTCAGGATAGTATATACCGATGGGAAAAATAATTCTCTCAGTTTCCAGGTTTTGTTTTCTGTAAATAAAGATAGTAAGGAAATTGTAACGGTAGACTTTGCTGTTCCTCAAAAAATTCAAAGCAGTTCTATAAATTACAAACCATTATTATCTGCAGTTTGCAAGAAAAATGAATACAAAAAAAGGACAAGACGAATAACACTGACAGTTCCTACTGAAATTCAATATAACAATGAAATGTATAAAGATAACACCAAGATTAGTTTGACTTTATCAGACATTACGTTTCAGGTTGTGAATTGAATCTAAAAAGCATCAAAACCAACATGACAACTTCAGAACATGACCCAAGCCGTTTATTCAGATAAGAAAAGTATCTGTCGGGAGTTATAAATTGCGATAAGTACCGAAAACCGGTATTTGCCGCAAAAAATAATTACGAAAATAAATGAAAAATTTGCGATAAGTACCGAAAAATGGTATCTTTAGCAAAATATTACTTCAATGATCACACACGCAGACATAACATTAAGCCAATGGATAGATAATCTTTTATCGAATGGCAGGTATGCTTTCTCACTAAGTTTGCTTGCAACAGAGCTGCCGGGTTATACCGAAATTGCCGCAAAGAGAGCATTAAGTCGTTTGACAATAAAGGGCCGGATTATTTCTGTGTACAAAAGCTATTACCTGATTATTCCTCCTCAATATTCCTCGAAAGGCATTTTACCACCCACACTCTTTTTGGATGGTTTGATGAAAAACATAAAGCGTCCTTATTATTTGGCACTGTTTAATGCAGCAAGTTTTTACGGAGCATCACATCAACAACCTCAAGAGTTTTTTGTCGTTACAAACTTTCCGGTTTTACGTACCACTCAGAAAAAGGGAATCATGATACATTACATCAGCAAAAAAAATATCCCGGAAATTCTTCTAGAATCAAAAAAAACAGAAACTGGCTATCTTAAAATTTCCAATCCTGCTCTTACGGCTTGTGATTTGATCCAATTTGAGAAACGGGTAGGTGGGATTAATCGAGTGTCAACCGTATTGAATGAATTGGCAGAATCTATTCAGCCTGAAATGTTTTGTGTTGAGCTTTTTAAGCATGTACAGGTTACTACACTACAACGACTTGGATACATTTTGGAGAACACTTTAGAAAACAATTTATTGGCAGATACACTTTACAAAGCATTGCAACAGCAGGGGATTACCTTCTTTCGCACACCACTTAAAACATCGATTCCAATAAAAGGATGTACAACAAACGAGCGCTGGAAAGTAATAGAAAATACAGAGATTGAAATTGACGACTGATTATGATACCACAAGCATATATCACAGAATGGTCACATAAAGTGCCGTGGCAAACAAACGAACAGGTGGAACAGGATTTGGTAATTTGCCGGGCATTAACGGAAATCTTTAAGGATGAGTTTTTAGCAAACCATTTGGCTTTTCGTGGTGGAACAGCTTTACATAAACTTTATCTTTCACCTCAACCCCGGTATTCGGAAGATATTGATTTGGTTCAAATAACAGCGGAACCAATTAAAGAAACGATTGATCGAATCAGGGATATACTATCCTTTCTGGGCAAGCCGGTTGTAAAACAAAAGGCCAATAATAATACTTTGATTTTTCGCTTTGAGTCAGAAATTGCACCGGTAATGCCTTTGCGGTTAAAAGTGGAAACCAATTGTCGCGAGCATTTCAGTGTATTAGGTATTACAAAATTCCCTTTTTCAGTAGAGAGCCAATGGTATAACGATCGTTGTGAAATCACAACCTATCAATTAGAGGAATTGCTGGGCACCAAACTCCGGGCTCTTTATCAACGACGAAAAGGACGAGATTTATTCGACCTGTACACAGCCATAACCCAAAAGGAGTTGAATTTCGGCCAAATACTGACTTCTTATCGAGAATACATGAATTTTGTGGTGGGCAGCAATGCGCCCACTCAAAAAGAATTCCTACTAAACATGGAAGAAAAAATGGGTGATACGGAATTTTTGGGTGACATAACTGGGTTGCTAAGGAGAGACTCAAATGATACTTATGATACTTATGATCCTCAGGAAGCGTATGAGATTATTAGAGTCAATCTTTTGGAGAGAATATAATTATAAGGATTATACAGAAAGAGTGATTATTCAAGCATTTCAAGATATATAAATGGAGAATAAAGAAACAACATATAATTTACCCAATAGTTGGCTTTGGACTACACTGGGGGAAATCGGAATAGCTACTAGTGGTGGCACTCCATCATCTCGCTAACCTGATTTTTTAGGATGGTGAAATTGCTTGGATAACACCGGCTGATTTATCGAATTAGAAAAACAAATATATTGAACAAGGACAACGGTGTATTACTAAAGTAGAATTAGATAATTCATAAGCAAAGACTGGCAAAGAAGTGGTGGCAAGAATCAAATGAACCTCTTCGTCAATGTCTGGATTATATGCCAACTATATTTCACGTATTGACAACAATTCACATATCCCACTCCTGATAACTGCATATAATTCAGCTACTCTAAGATTTCTATTTAGAATTTTTTTTTTAACTTCAGGTCAAAATCTCCTTCCTATGCAAGACCTCATCCCCCTCACCACCTACGACTACCTGATCCGCTCCCTCGGATCCTCCTTTCTAAAAGAGGATAAACCAATCAACACCCCGCGACTCGTCGGGCTGCTCTTTGCACAACCAAACAGCTTTACAAAAGAGGAGATATTATCAGGTATAGACTATTTCAATTATCGCTCAGGAAAAACCATCGATTTTTTCTGTGTAGGTTACCATCCCCATATCTCCGGGTCAAAATCCCCAGTAATAACCACAGTAAACAACGTTCAGTGGTCTTTCGCCCCCAAGATATTCAATGACCTGAGACAACATTTCGAGAAGACAACAAATTGGAAATATTCAGGAAGTGTGGAGTTGATCCTCTTCAACTCATATTTTAATGAAAACGAAAAAACTGTCAAACTTGACTTCTCAGATGTCCTGGTTATTGACCTGAAAAAAGCACAAGAAGATAAACTTATCACTAGTGTCGGGGAAGTATTTGAGAAGATCTTTACCATAGCAGAAAGCATCAAAACAGATAACCCTTCCATGGAGATGAGTCTCAAACTAATTGGAGATACCGGCAAAAAGTCAATAGTAAGTATTCTGTTCAATCTTTTGCCTAAATCTATTCAAAACGAAGCCAAAAGAGTGTATCTCTACGGAACCTCGGACTACTCAAAACAACCCTGCACGCAATAGTTTAAAATTATCCTAAACCTTACGCCAAAGTGCTTTTCCCTCCCCATGACAAGACATCTCCCTGCGAAGTTTTGATGTTCTCTCCATTATAAATTGTATAGCATCTCTCTGAAGGTGTATTGGATAGTTTTGCCCATTTAGAGATCCCTTTAAAAAAATCTGTCGAGTAGGTGGCCCCGGATTTTATCTCATAAGCATATTGTTTGCCTCCTTCTGTAAGTAGTAGATCAACTTCATTTCCGGTACTATCCCGCCAAAAAGAAAGATTTGGATCTTCGCCTTTATTATATGCCATTTTGACAAATTCGTTAATGACCATATTCTCAAAAAGCCCTCCACGTAAAAAGTGTGTTTTTACTTGTGCTGTATTTCGGATGTCTAACAACGAACAAGCTAAACCGGTATCATAAAAATAGAGCTTGGGAGCTTTTACTAAACGTTTCGCGTAGTTATTGTGATCTGGTTTTAGCAGGTAGCAGATGTAACTTGCTTCCAGAATTGAAATCCAGGATGTTGCTGTTGTTACAGAAACACCACACTCATTAGCCAATGATGACAAATTAATCAACTGCCCTATACGTCCTGCACATAATTTCAGGAAACGGATGAATTTACTTAAATCACCGATGCTTCTTATCAGTCTTACGTCACGTTCAACGTAAGTTTGAATATAGAAAGGATAATAATCGGCCGGTGCAATATCTTTATCATAAATTCGTGGGTATGATCCTTTGAAAATCTCATCGTCTACCGATGATTGTATTACTCCTCCTGTTGTCAACTCATAATGAGAAAATGGTAGTAATTTAAGGATAGCCGTTCTCCCGGCTAATGACTGGTTTATTTTTTCCATCAACAGGAAGTTGTGTGAACCGGCAAGTAAATACATACCCTCTTTATTTATATTGTCAGTATGAGTCTGAATATATGAAAAAAGTGACGGAACACGCTGTACTTCATCAATAATGGTTTTATCCGGATAAGTCGCCAAAAATCCTCGCGGATCTTCAGTCGAAAATAGTCTCATATCAGGATCTTCAAGTGAAACATATTTATAATCAGGGAAAGAAGCTCTGAGTAACGTAGATTTTCCAGATTGCCGTGGCCCTGTCAAGGTGACAATCGGATATTTGTTAATTAAATCTAACAGTTTAATTTTAAGAGTTCTTTCAATCATAGCTACCCTGTTTTATGCAAATTTAATATTAAAAAGTGAATTTGCAAAAACGAGAAACTTTCTCTCTAACTCTCCCTGCAACAGCACCCTACCAGATGGTCATTGACAAATCCGGCCGCCTGCAGATGCGCATAGCAAATCGTGCTTCCGAAAAATTTGAATCCCCTCTTTTTCATATCCTTGCTCATCGCATCCGACTCAGGAGACGATGCCGGAATCTCACTCAATGACCGGAAAGAGTTGACAATCGGTCTCCTCCCCGGAAAGAAAGACAGCGTATAATCGTAAAAACTACCGAACTCCTTTTGCACAGCCAGAAATAATCTCGCATTGGTAATTGTTGCCTTGATTTTCAGCCTGTTTTTCACAATACCATCAAACTTCACCAGCCTCTCTACATCTTCATCACTCATTTGCGCCACCAACCCGGCATCAAAATCGTAAAAAGCCTGACGATAACCCTCGCGTTTCCTGAGAATGGTTATCCAGCTCAATCCCGCCTGGGCGCTCTCAAGCACAAGAAACTCAAAAAGCCTCTTTTCATCCGTTACCAACCTTCCCCACTCCGTATCGTGGTATTTCACATAGAGCTCGTCGCTCCCGCACCAGCCGCAGCGTCCGTTTACAATATCCTCTCTTATCATATTTATAGTTAATTTAAAGAGTCATCCTTTACAAAAATGGGAATAATTTATTAGCATCCGAATTTCTTTTTCATATATTTGCACCCTGTTATCCATCGATAATATAATCAAGCAGATGAGAACTGTTCTAAGACTAATAATCGCAGCTTAGTTAACCTTTAAGACCATAGGTTAATGATCCATTAAACAGAATCACAACCGAACAACTCTGGTCAAGACAGCAGAACCGGACTCCGGACACGGCAAAAGAAAAGCATGGATAATTCTTGGCATTATGGAAATTTCACCTGACCAGTCATTTACTGCAAAAGTAAAACGTTCGGTTATCAACAGGATGACGTGGGAGATTCTTATAAGCGAAGCAAAACAGGAGGGGAGTCTGCTTCCCTCAAGGGAGATTGTAATTTAGGGAAGCCACTCAAGGCTGTTCTTCAGAGGATTTGTCCTCCTCCACTGTTCCAATTCTTTATAACTTTTTACATTGCCGTCAAATACGGCATGGTATATCTCTATGCTCGGTATACTCTCTCCATCCGGGACCTGAGCCTTGATCCGAAGGATGGTTTCTCTTATCTCCGGTGTCAGTTTACGGGATATCTCCTCTGTTGCTCTCTCCACAACCCCGTCATATTTCGACCCTTTGCGGATATGAATCATGTCGAATTTCCAGATCTTCCCGTTCCGGTCTTTGTATCTAGTATGCCATTCAATACACTCTTCATCTGTATCTGTCAGATTAATGTAGTTTATCTCTTTCAGGGACAAGCTCTCTGCCAGTTTCTGCATGACAGAGAAACTCTCTCCAATATCAACCTTATCTGTGTATATATGCAGGTCAATATCCAGGTTCTTCATCATGAGCCCGGATTTGAGTGAGCCCACAATGTTAACTCTAGCACCAATGCTTTCCCATGCAGAAATGATTCCTGTATTGTTTAATATCTCCCATGCAGCCTGGCAGTTATTTCCGGCAATTTTTAGGATATCCATATTGAAAAAATATGCACAAAAGTACAAAAAACGGGACTATATAGCTACTTATAGCCATTCCCGATTCCATACCGACAGGCTAATTTTGCAATTCTATTTTTTATCAATTTTTTTATCATCGGAGAAATATGATATTCAATCAGACAGAAGAGCAGGAGAGGGAGTATCTGCAGAGTGTGATATCAATTGTCAGAGGTGTTGTTGCGAACACGGATCATTCGGTAAAGGAACACGTTGACACGCTGCAGGAGTACAAGGAGTATTTATGGAATAACAAAGATATTGATCCTCAGGAGATTCGCTCGATGCGTGAGTCGATACTGAATCTCTATGCGTCCGGAGAGAGCGTGATCTCAAAACGGGCCAGAATCGCCAGAATCATTGACAACCCCTATTTTGGTCGGATCGATTTCAGAAAAGAGGGTGAAAAGGGGAGTGCGACACCTATCTATATAGGTGTTCAGAATTTTTATCATCGGAAGAAATGTGCGAACCTGATATATGACTGGAGAGCGCCGGTTGCGGGTATGTTTTACGATCAGGAGACAGGAGAGGCCGGATATCAATCGCCCTCTGGAGCTGTCAGGGGTGAGATATCACTGAAACGTCAATACAGAATTAGGAAAAGCCGCCTGGAATTTATGTTTGAATCTTCTGTTACAATTCAGGATGACATTCTTCAGAAGGAACTCGTTACTAACACAGATGAGAAGATGAGGAATATTGTCGCCACTATTCAGAAGGAGCAGAACAGGATAATACGCAACATGGATGCCCTGGTTCTTATAATCCAGGGGGTGGCCGGCTCGGGTAAAACCTCCATTGCCCTGCACAGGATTGCCTACCTTCTCTATGCAATGAAGGGTGGTTTGGAATCATCGGATGTTCTCATAATCTCCCCGAACAAGGTTTTTGCGGACTATATATCAAACGTGCTTCCTGAGCTAGGTGAGGAGATGGTACCTGAAAGTTCAGTCGGGGAGATTCTTGCGGGAGTGCTTGATAGCCGATACAGATATCAGACATTCCTGGAACAGGCCGAAATGCTCATTACCGATCCTCAGCCAGCCTATGTGGAGAGGATGAGATACAAATCGTCATATGAATTCGTAACTCAATTGGAGCGCTTCATAATTTTCGCGGAAAACAATTTTTTTAAAGCGGCTGATCTGAAACTCACTGAGCACATAACAATCCCGTCGGAGTACATTGATGCCCAGTTCAGACGCTTTAACCGCTATCCCATGCGTGCAAGGTTTGATGCCATGGCAGACTACATTGTAGAGATGGCTTATACGGATTGCAGGATAGTGGTATCTCATCTGACAGACGTATGTTGAAACAGAAAATTAAAGGTATGTTTGCCGGTAACGATGATATTGAGGTATATAAAAAGTTCTGTAAATGGATCGGGAAACCTGAGATGTTCAAACTGAGGAAAGATAGGTCTCTGGAGTATTCCGACTTGGCTCCCTTAGCATATATGCATCTGGTTTTTGAGGGCAATACTAATATATCAAATGTAAAACACCTGCTCATAGATGAAATGCAGGATTATACGCCGGTTCAGTATAAGGTGCTCAAGAGACTCTTCAGTTGCAGAAAAACAATTCTCGGAGATATGGGGCAGACTCTAAATTCTTATAGTTGGTCGGATGTGGATATGATTAGTAAGGTGTTTTCCAATGGAGTGGTTATGAAGTTGTGTAAAAGTTATCGTTCAACTTTTGAGATTGCTGATTTTGCCCGTAAAATAAAGAGGGTTCAGGATATGGAACCTATTGCGAGGCATGGACAAAAGCCCGGAATCGTCAGATTTGACAACTTAACTGAAGAGATATCGGGAATTGCAGGATTTGTTAATGATTTCAGAGGTTCTTCATATGAATCCCTGGGTATAATATGCAGGAGTGACCATATCGCGGCTGTAATGTCGGAACAGTTGAATTCCTGTTCAGATGATATAAACTATATATCCACACATTCGGCTGCTTTTTCGAAAGGTGTTGTCGTAACTTCGGTCTGTATGGCAAAGGGACTTGAATTTGACGAGATTATCATCCCCTGTCTGGATGGTTATATAACTGATTCAGACTCAGGGTTGCTTTATATAGCTGTTACAAGGGCCATGCACAGAGTTACCCTGACACTTTCATGTGGCAAAGAAGATTTAAATAGACATTTGTTGCGGCTTAATCTTAATAATTAGAATATATTATAATAGGTGCTGTGTAATTAGCACATAATAAAGCGTATAGCTAAAGTATAAAATTGCGCTTATTCACTTATTTAGCTATTTGTCAATAAATTCTGAATAATTTTTATTGTAAAAGTTCTCAAAACAGGGAAATTTGTGGAAATATTTATATATTTGCCTTCAGAAATATGAGAAAATAGTTGCATTTATGTGAGACATGTCTTGCAGATGTTAAAATGTTTGTATACATTTGCAATGATATAGCAATGAAAATGAAAAAATCAATTACCTATATTTGCCAATCAAAAATTATGTTTAACAAAAAGAATTTTTAACTTAAGAATTAAAAAATGAAAAGAAAATTCACATTTTTCGGTATTTGTGTACTTATGTGTGCACTCGTGCTCTCTCTTGGTTCTTGCCAAAAGGACTATTCAGAGGACATCGATCAACTGAAAGCTGATGTTGCTGCAAATAAGCTTGCTATCAGTGCTTTGCAGACAGCTATCAACGCAGGTAAACTTGTAACTAATGTTACAGCTAACACTGCCGGCTACTTGATCACTTTCTCAGACAACACTACTATTCAGATTAAGCATGGTTCAGCTGGTGCAACTGGCCCTACTGGTCCTACAGGTGCTACTGGTGCTACTGGTGCTACAGGTGCTACTGGTGCTACAGGTGCTACTGGTGCTACTGGTGCTACTGGTTTCACTCCAATTATCGGTGTGGATGCTCAGGGTTACTGGACAGTTGTTACATCGCAAGGTGGAACTCCTACCCGTATCCTCAATCCTTCCGGCAACCCAATCAAAGCTGACAGTGAGCTTACAGTTGTAGGTGGCGTTCTCTATGCAGGCGGTGTTGCTACAACCGTTAAGGTTCCTGAGATTATATTTGATTCAGTTTCAAACCAGATCTTTGTTACTATCGAAGGCGTTACATACAAGCTTCCTTTGTCAAAGGACGTAGTATTCGGAACAGATGTTCTTAACCTTACTTCACCTATCGGAACAACTACAGCTATTGTAAGCTACGGTCAGGTTCCTACAGCTGCAAATAAGGCGCAGGTTCACGCTGATGCTGCTACAGCTGACGCAGCAGTTGCATGGGCAGGTCTTTCATACGGCCAGCTTATCCGCTCTGCAGGTAAGGTTCCTGTAATCGTTAACCCTGCTGCTGCTTCAATCACTGGTTATACTTTCGAGATCATTAAGAAAGACGGTTCTCTTTACAGAATTCAGCCTTCTTCAATCTCTGCAGGTTATGCTGGTAACTTTGATCAATTTACATTTGGTGCTGCTTCAACAACAAATGGTCTTTATACTCTTAACCTCACTCCTGCTCTTGCTGATGCTACCGCAGCTGCCGGTACTACTACTGAGCTTGCTATCCGCGCAGGTAAGAATGGTCGTGAAATCCTTTCAGGTTACCAATACAGTGTAAGAGTTCAGGCTGACGTTGAGACTAAGTTTGCAATGAAAGCTGCTTTTGCTCTTACTTATCCTCCTGTATATATTAAGATAGGTACTGAGAAAGACCTTCTCAGCTTCTTTGACAGAAATGACTTAGCTACTCCAAGAACTTTGGTACCAACCGATTTCTATAAGAGTGCTGCTGTTATTGACCCAATCCCTGGAAACTCAGACGTTGAAAACCTTATCAATACTGCTGCTTACAGCACTACAGTTGGTACTGCTACTACAACTGCTACTGTATCTAACCTTAACGACAAGGCTGTAAACTTTAAGATCAGAACATTTGACTGGATTGGTAAGTACAAAGAGACTGCACTCCAGACTGTATTCTATTCAGCTCTTGACAACGCAATCAGCGCTATCCCTGTAGGCACTTTCACACTTACAACAAGTGCTATTAACTATAAGATCATCATGTTGACATCTATGTTCACTGAACTTGACGCACTAGGCAAGACTGAGCTTTGGAGAAACAAGGCTACAAACGTTAAGATAGAGAACCTTCCTGACGGTGTAACTTATCAGTTCCTTGACGCTGCTAACAACGCAGTTGGTGTTGTAAACGCTATTCTTACAAATGTTGCTGATGTTCAGGCTATCCGTAAAGTTGCCTTCATCTTTGATGAAGAAGATGCAGAGACAGGTACTTTTAATACTATGAGACTTGCTTTCACTGACCGTCGTGCTTATTCAACAGACGTATTCAAGGTTAGCATGCCTGTAACTATCGTTAACCCTACAGTTGACCTTTCAGCTGCTGCAGCTCACAAGGCTAATATGTTCAATGGTCAGGTTCTTACAGTATATGGTACACATGCTACTGATCCTGTAGTTCAACGTACTGCTCCTACATACTATGACCTTTACAGAGCTTATGTAAATCTTACACCTAATGCTACTGAAACTCTCCCTGCGATTGGATACAAAAACTACAGGTTCGTTTCAACTGATGCAGTTACAGCTCAGCACCCTGATCCACTTTCAGGTGTGCTCAGCGTTAATAGCAACGAGCGTTTCGCAGTAAGCGACCTTACTATCTACGATACATATAGCGTAGACCTCTACTACTACTACTTCGGTAACACAGACAACAAGGTTAAACTCGAGACTATCACTGTAACTTCTAAGAGTGAGGTTAAGGAAGGTAACGTGGTTGCCCTTACTCCTGCAGCTCCGGCATTGCCTATACTTCAGGTAACAAATGGTGACCTTAACCCTACTAATACCCGTCACTTTGCTCCTTACTACAGAATCAACGATTACCTTGGAAACGACCTTAATGTATTCGTTGCTGGAAGAGATGTTAGAGCTCATACTGTTACTGCAACTCCACAGGCTGACCTTGCACACCTTGTAAGCTTGACTCCTAACGGAAATGATTGGGATATCAAGGCTACAAACGCTGTTGCAGAATTACCTACATCTTATGTAGATGTTCCTGTAAAATTAGAAATTACTGATCTCTTTGGTGTGAAGAAGGCTTACACTCTCAACATCAGAGTTGTGAAACCGTAATTAAACATACATTTTTGATATTAGGAGCACCTTTCGAGGTGCTCCTTTTTTTGTGTAAATCTGAACAAACCCTTTTACAGTCTGTTTATATCTCCATATAATAAAAGTATGAAGAGAAGCTATCCGGTAACAAACCTAAGTTGTGCAAACTGTGCAATCGGAGTTGAAAAGAAATTGAACCAACAGAGAGGTGTAAGGAGTGCACAAGTTAATTTTGCCTCAAATATTGCTACGATTGATTATGATCCGTCACAGACAGACCCTGAAGCATTGAGAGATGCTGTAAGATCTATAGGTTATGATATGATAGTCGAAGGAGAAGAGGAGAATCTGCTAATAGAGCAGGAGAGAGAGTCGGAAAAAAAGTTCAGGGATTTAAAAAGAAAAACGATTTTTGCATGGTTATTCTCTGTATTAATAATGGTGATATCAATGAGCCATCTGCACGGGTGGTTTAACTATATTCAACTTGCTTTGGCACTTCCTGTAATTGGGGTATTCGGAAGAGATTTCTATATAAGAGGTTGGAAACATGCGGTAAACAGAAATCCGAATATGGATACACTGGTAGCATTGAGCACTGCCATCGCTTTTATTTTTAGTCTATTTACTACCTTTTATCCATCTTTCTGGGAACAGAGAGGCATGGATGTTATGCTCTATTACGAAGCTTCTACAATGATTATTGCTTTTGTACTTTTGGGCAAGCTGTTGGAAGAGAGAGCAAAGGGGAAAAGTTCCTCAGCAATAAGAAATCTTATGGGTTTACAGCCGAATGAGGCTACTGTTGTACTGAAATCTGATGACGGCACTCTTGTTTATGAAATAAAAAAATTGGCGGATCTTAAAGTTGCCAATCTGATTTTAGTAAAGCCTGGAGAGAGGATAGCTGTTGACGGAATTGTGACAGAAGGTGAGTCATTTGTTGATGAAAGTGCGATTAACGGGGAGTCTGTGGCTTCTGAGAAGAGAGCAGGAGATAAGGTTGTGTCAGGAAGTATAAACATGAGTGGATCTATTATCTTCATGGCTGAAAAAGTTGGGAAAGATACAGTCCTTTCACAGATAATTAAGGTTGTGAGGGAGTCTCAGGCAAGTAAAGCTCCTGTTCAGAGGATTGTTGACAAGGTAGCTTCGGTATTTGTGCCTGTTGTGGTTGCAGCCTCACTCCTTACCTTTGTACTATGGATTATAATAGGAGGGAGTGAGCTTTTTCCTATGGCTTTGGTATCAGCTATTTCTGTTCTTGTAATAGCCTGCCCGTGCGCTATGGGTCTGGCTACGCCTACCGCTCTTATGGTCGGTATAGGAAAGGCAGCACAAAACCATATTCTTATAAAGGATGCTACTGCTATCGAGCAGATGAGAAGAGTTGATACAGTTGTGCTGGATAAGACAGGGACTATAACAACCGGTAAACCGGCCGTAACAGATTGGATTTGGATGGAGAGTGACCAGTCCGGATATATTGAGGGTTGCACAAGAGATGAGTTCAGGTCAGCAATTGCTTCCATGGAGATCAGGTCAGAGCATCCACTCGCCTATGCTGTCGTGAATTTTCTTGAAACAGAGGGCGTTTTGCCCGCTGAAAATCTTGAATCATTCGAGACTACTGCAGGTCACGGTGTCTCTGCATCATTTAAGGGAAAACATCTTTGGGCCGGGAATCATAGGCTTGCTTTGGAAAGGTGCGGTGAAGATTATATGTCAAAGAAGGAGTCTTTCAAGAGAGAGGGCAAGAGCATTCTTTTCATGGGAATTGAGAGTAGATGCGTTGCAGTTGTTGCAATTGCCGATAAGGTTAAGGAGAGTTCAACAGAGGCTGTGAGAGAACTGAAAAAACTAGGTATAGATGTACACATGCTAACAGGAGACAATGAGTCCGTAGCTGAAAATGTGGCAAAAATCACAGGTGTGTCACATTATTTGTCAGGAGTCCTGCCTACTGAGAAGCAGGAGTATGTGACTAAGCAACAGAGGCAAGGAAGGGTAGTGGCAATGGTAGGTGACGGAATAAATGACAGTCAGGCCCTCTCAGTTGCAGATGTGAGCATTGCAATGGGAAAAGGAACGGATGTGGCCATGGATGTGGCTATGATGACACTTATAACATCTGATTTAAGGCTACTGCCGGCTGCGTTTGCCATATCCGGCAGGACTGTCAGGCTTATACACCAAAATCTGTTTTGGGCATTTTTTTACAACGTTATTGGAATTCCGATAGCGGCGGGTTTGTTATATCCATTTACCGGCATAATGCTGAACCCCATGATTGCAGCTGCAGCCATGGCGTTCAGTTCGGTATCGGTTGTGCTTAACAGTCTCCGTTTAGGAAGATTCAATTACCATCCAAAAGGATGACTGGCTAAAGGCAGTCTGGCAAATGGGTGATAGTCTCCCTTCAAGCCTATAGGCTGGGCCACTTCGATGTCGTGCACTATCTCAATAGATGGACGAGCATCAGAAATTCCGAAGCCTTCACCTTTGAGTATCTTCTTGTACGACTCGGTGTGCAAATCTGCGAATCCGTCGGTGAAATCAAGGGTTTTACCGTCTATGGTTATAGCCCTGTATATTCTCTGGCCTGTTGCACTGATCTCAGGCGGCAGCGTATCTGAATTTATGCTGAGAAAATATCTTACTCTTGCTTTTTCCAATTCAAGGTATCCGGCTACTCTGTCATGTGTCTTGATATGGACTACATTTTTTGATACTTTGCCGAAAATCCACTGGAACATATCATAGAAGTGAATACCGATGTTTGTGGCAATACCGCCGCTTTGAAGGGGATTCCCCTTCCAGCTTGTATAGAACCAGCTGCCGCGGGATGTTGTGTAGTTAAGATCGATGTCGTATATCTTGTCCTTTGGTCCCTCCTCTATCTGTTTCTTGAGACCGAGTATGATTTCGTGATAGCGCAGCTGTAAAATGGTGTTTACCCTCATTCCGCTGGCTTTCTCGGTTAACTCAAGGTCATCGAGATTTTTTGGATTGAGTACCATTGGCTTTTCAGTAATGACATTGGCTCCGATTTTCAGACCATAGCGAATGTGTGCATCATGCAGATAGTCAGGCGTACACACTGACAGATAATCAATGCCTTTGCCTGCACTCTTAAGTTTTGAGAGATGACGGTCAAAAAGTTCGAATTGGTTGAAGTATGAGCACTCCGGAAAGTAACTGTCCAGAAGGCCGACGCTGTCAAATGGATCGATGCATGATACCAGATTATTTCCGGAATTCTTTATTGCTTTCAGGTGTCGTGGTGCTATATAGCCGGCAACACCCATTAATGCGAATTGTTTTACTGTTTCCAAGTTGTTAATTTTTTCTCTTTTATTACCAGCCGAACGGATGAGGAGTCTTTTCAAGACGTGCATATGGGTGATAGTCTCCCTTCAGACCAATCGGTGTGGCGTTTCTGATGTCATGTACTATCTGTATGCATTTACGGGCATCTTCGAGCCCGAATCCATCGCCATTAAGGATGTGTTTGTACGATGTAGTGTGTAGTTCTGTGAATCCTTCAGAGAATTCAACCTCCTGACCCTCCATCATAAGTGATCTGTATGTCCTTTTGCCGGCATCCCTGGCCTCTTGCGGCAATGTGTTCACGTTAATACTCAGAAAATATCTGACACGTGCCTTCTCGAACTCCAAATATCCTGCCACGCGGTCGTGTGAATATACATGGACTATATTTTGTTTTACCTCTCCGAAAATCCATCCCAACATGTCGTAGAAGTGAACTCCTATATTTGTGGCAACGCCGCCGCTCTTGCGGGGATCGCCCTTCCAGCTTGTGTAGTACCAGTTTCCTCTTGATGTTATGTATGTGAGGTCAACGTCATATATTTTATCTTTGGGACCTTCATCAACTTTTCTTTTCAGGGCAATGATTGCGTCATGGAGCCTTAGCTGAAGTATGTTGTATATTTTGTGTCCGGTCTCTCTCTGTGCGTATTCGAGAGCATCGATATTCCATGGATTGAGTACGAGCGGTTTCTCGCAAATGACATCGGCACCTGCCCTGAGTCCAAATCTGATATGGGCATCATGGAGATAGTTCGGGGTGCAGACAGAAACGAAATCGAGCTTACCTTTCGGGTAGTCATCTTTCAGTACTCCGCTTTCAGAGACAGCTCGTTTTTTTGAAATGTGTCTCTCGAAAAGTTCATATTGGCTGAAAAAGGCACATTTAGGAAAAAATGAATCGATTATTCCTACGCTGTCATTTACGTCATATGCTGCGATCAGATTGTTCCCTGTCTCCTTTATCGCCTTCATGTGGCGGGGGGCTATATATCCGGCTGCGCCTATTAATGCAAAATTTTTCATTATATTTTTTGTAAACTGCGGCAAAGATAGGTAAAAAATAGCTATTGGCGGTTGTACATATCCTCGTAGTATTTCTGATAATCTCCGGAGGTAACATTGTCAAGCCACTCTTGGTTGTTCAGGTACCATTGAACTGTCTTTTCCAGTCCCTCTTCAAACTGAAGTGATGGTTCCCATCCAAATTCCTTGTGGAGTTTTGTTGAGTCTATCGCATATCTCAGATCGTGCCCCGCCCTGTCTGTGACGTATGTTATGAGATAGTCGCTTGTCCCCTCTTTCCGCCCTAACTGCCTGTCAACAATACGTATCATGAGTTTTATCAGGTCTATGTTCTTCCATTCGTTGAAACCGCCTATGTTGTATGTCTCTCCAACCTTACCCTTGTGGAAAAGCAGGTCAATTGCCGCAGCATGATCCTCGACAAAGAGCCAGTCACGTATGTTTTCTCCTTTGCCGTATACAGGAAGAGGCTTGTTGTGGCGGATATTGTTAATAAACAGAGGAATCAGCTTCTCCGGAAACTGAAAACTACCGTAGTTGTTTGAGCAGTTTGAGATGATAACGGGCAATCCGTATGTGTCATGAAAAGCCCTTACGAAATGGTCTGATGAGGCTTTTGATGCGGAGTATGGTGAATGTGGCTCGTAACGGGTGCTCTCTGTAAATAGTGTTGTATTGTCGCTCAAAGAGCCGTATACCTCGTCTGTTGAGACATGGTAGAACATTTTGCCTTCATAATTGCCATCCCATGAGGTTCGTGCAGCCTGAAGCAGCGAGAGTGTCCCGACAACATTGGTCATGGCAAACGAGAACGGATCCTTGATAGATCTGTCAACATGTGATTCTGCAGCCAGATGGATTACTCCGTCAATTTTCATTGTCTCGAAAATGCTCTTGACATGGTCGAAATCGCAGATATCTCCCTTGATGAATGTATAGTTTTCCCTCTTCTCTATATCTTTGAGATTGGCAAGGTTACCGGCGTAAGTCAACTTGTCCAGGTTGATTATTTTGTATCCGGGATATTTGTTCACCATAAGCCGGACAAGATGTGAGCCGATAAAGCCTGCTCCTCCTGTTATCAGTATGTTTCTCATCACTTGTTATTGTTTAGTGAGTCTATGCATTTTTTAAGAGAGATCTTCCAGTGTGGAATTGTTATGCCGTATACGCTCTTTATCAGCCCCTTGTCAAGGACTGAGTATGCCGGACGTGAGGCCTTTGACGGGAACTGGTCACTTGTCACCGGTTTTACCATTGCGGTTTTAATTCCCGTTCTCTCTACGATTTCAAGGGCAAAGTCGTACCACGAGCAGACACCCTCATTGGAAAAGTGATAAATCCGCTTCTCTCCGTTTTTGTGAAATTCAGGATCATCTTTATGTGATGCAACCTCAGCAATGACATTGGCAAGGTCTCCGGCATATGTCGGGGTTCCTGTCTGGTCAAACACAACGCTTATCAAATCTCTCTCTCTTGCTAGTCTGATTATGGTCTTCACAAAGTTATTACCGTATTCGGAGTATAGCCATGCTGTTCGTATTATTATGTATCTGCATCCTGACCCCTCTACCGCTTTTTCTCCGGCAAGCTTTGTTTTTCCGTAAACTGAAGCAGGAGAAGTGCTGTCAGACTCTCTGTATGGTCTTGGACCTTTTCCGTCAAATACATAATCTGTAGAGATGTGAATCAGGAGAGCTCCGTTCTCTACGGCAGCATCGGCAAGGATAGCTGCAGCATCAGAATTAATAGACCTTGCACTCTCAGGCTCATCTTCTGCCTTATCTACGGCAGTATATGCGGCGCAATTGATAATCAGGTTAACATGATTGGCTTTTACATATTCGTTTACGGCACTCCTGTCGCAAATGTCAAGCTCTCCTATGTCGGTAAAATGGAGTGTCCCGGGTAATTTTTCCGCAATATCCCTGAGGGATCTTCCTAACTGTCCGTTGGCTCCTGTTATGAGGGTTGATGCCATGAGTCCTAGTATAGTTTTCTTCCGTAATCAAATAATACCGCATTCTCGAGGAGTGGATGGCGCTTGTCCTTCTCGCTGAGCAATACCTCCTCCTCCGGAATGTTCCAGTCGATTTTCAGTGCAGGATCATTCCACAATACAGCTCTCTCGTGTTCAGGTGAGTATAGATTATCCGTCTTGTACTGCACGATTGTGTCATCCTCCAGGACTGAAAATCCGTGCGCAAACCCTCTGGGAATGAAGAGTTGTCTCTTGTTATCTCCCGAAAGCTCTATAGCCACATGCTCTCCAAATGTTGGGGAGCCTTTTCGTATGTCCAGTGCTATGTCGATAATCTTCCCTTTAATTACTCTTATGAGCTTTGACTGAGCCATCGGATCAATCTGGTAGTGTAATCCTCTGAGGACTCCGTATTTTGAGCAGGATTCATTCTCCTGTACAAAAGTCGTATTTATAACTGTTTCCTGAAACTTATCCAACAGGAAGGATTCCATAAAGTATCCCCTTGAATCTCCGTGAATTATCGGTTCGATAATAAATACATCAGGAATCCCGGTTTTAATAAAATTCATCTTTTCTTTTTTATCAGGTTGATCAGATACTGTCCGTACTGATTTTTCAACATAGGAGCGGCCAGTTCTGTCAGTTTTGCATCATCTATCCATCCGTTTTTGTACGCGATCTCCTCCAGACAAGCAATTTTCAGGCCTTGTCTCTTCTCTATAACCTCCACAAAGGTAGATGCATCTGATAGTGAGTCATGGGTGCCTGTATCAAGCCACGCAAAGCCGCGCCCCAGTAATTGTACATTAAGGGTGTTCTCTTTGAGGAACTCCTGGTTGACGGTGGTAATCTCAAGCTCTCCTCTGGCAGATGGCTTAATATAGGAGGCAACATCAACTACCTTATTAGGGTAGAAGTAAAGCCCGACAACAGCGTAATTGCTCTTCGGATTCTTTGGTTTTTCCTCTATGCTGAGGACTTTTCCGCTTTTGTCGAACTCTGCCACACCGTATCTTTCGGGATCACTTACCCAGTAACCGAAGACTGTGGCTTCTGAATTGTTCTCGGCGCTTTTTACGGCTGTTTTGAGCATTCTGGAGAATGATTGTCCATAAAATATGTTGTCTCCAAGCACAAGGCATGCGGAGTCATTTCCGATGAATTTTTTGCCTATTATGAATGCCTGGGCAAGTCCGTCGGGAGATGGTTGCTCTTCGTAATCGAAATGCACTCCGTAATCACTGCCGTCTCCTAAAAGTCTTTTGAATCCTGGGAGATCTGCGGGAGTAGAGATAATCAGAATCTCCCTTATACCTGCAAGCATAAGTACAGAGATAGGGTAGTAGACCATCGGTTTGTCATAGATTGGCAGCAGCTGCTTTGAGACCCCTTTTGTAATAGGGTAGAGCCTGGTCCCGGACCCTCCTGCAAGGACGATTCCTTTCATTTTGAAAAATTTTTACTGAGTTACTAATTCAAAATTAGTAAAATAATTGAAAACTATCTGAACAATCCCCGTTTTTTTGTCTTTGGGACAATATCCTCACTCTGGTGGAATATATCTGTGGAGAAACACTCTCCCGGCCGGTTTTTCAACGAGTTGTATATGAATCCCCAATCCGGCATCCCTCCGAAATTACGGTCATCTATAAACATGTCAGCCATCAGTTTCCGGGGAGAATCGGACAAAGAACTCTCGGGATGATTCTGGTTTATTGCATAGAACTCAAGTCCTCTGGACCGGCAATACTCGACGGCCTCCTCTAGAAGATCACCCTCCCGGACAGTCCACAGTATTATTTGATGCCTCAGTTCGGACTGGATCATCCTGAGTGTCTGAATCGCAAATGGAATCTCTTCTCCTATTTCGGGATACTTGTGTTTGACAATTGTCCCGTCAAAGTCTACGGCAATAAACATCAGCAAATTTTTAAAGTGCAAATATAACAAAAACGGGTTTGAATTGTTATATAATGAAACACTATAAAACCAATCATGTATGAAAATAAACAAACAAGTAGAAGAGGTCTTGAATAAACAGATTAATGCCGAATTCTGGTCGGCTTATCTCTATCTTTCTATGTCAGCATATTTTGAGACAAGGGCTCTCAAAGGTTTTGCAAACTGGATGAAGATTCAGTATCAGGAAGAGTTGACTCATGCAATAAAGATTTTTGACTATATTAACAACAGGGGTGGTGTTGTCAAGCTTGAAGCCATACCTGATGTCCCTGTCAAATGGAATAGTATACTGGATGTATTTCAGGAGACATATGATCATGAGTGTAAAGTCACTGCAGGTATAAATAATTGCTATGAGACAGCACTTGCTCAGAAAGATCATGCTGCGGCAAATATGCTGCAATGGTTTATAGATGAACAGTCTGAAGAGGAGGCGAATGTGTTGCAGATAATTGACCAGTTAAATCTGATTGGCCAGGAGAACGGCCAGGCAATTTATCATCTCGATAAGGAGCTCGGTACACGGGTTTTTGTAGATTCTACACAACCGACAGCATAAGTCCGGCTTTGTTCTAGATTATAAGCCGCAGTGTGAGGTATATTTCACATTGCGGCTTTCTTTCATACGGAAAGATTTGTATATTTGTAGACCAACTGATTCTTAGATGGATTTCTCTATTATACTGGGCCTGGTTCAGAACATTGCCATACTTATCTCTTTCACACTGATTTATGATCTGTTGTGGGAGAAAAATGGCCGTTTTTCAAAGATTATATATAAAATTTTCATTGGTATTGTCATCGGTGCTATTGGAATTGTTTTGATGCTCTCAACATGGGAGATGGTTCCGGGACTCGTTTTTGACACAAGGACAGTTTTATTAGTGAATGCCGGGCTCTTTTTCGGACCTGTTGCTACGATTGTTGCAATTTTGATAGATATTGCATTCCGGGCCTTTCAGGGAGGTCCGGGGGTCTGGATGGGAATACTTACCATCATCTCTTCAGGATTGATTGGCCTGATTTGGAAAAAAATGTTCCCGGAGTGGAGAAAGGGTAGGTATATCTATCATCTTTTCATAATCAGTATAATAGCTCACATTTTTATGCTCCTGAGCACACTTGCCTTGCCTAAAACTCTTATTTTACCCACACTGAAAAACATTGCTCTGCCCGTATTGTTCCTTTACCCCCTTGCAACTGTTTTATTGGGGATAATTCTGGTCAGGAGGATGAGGTATTGGAAGACAAGGAATGAGCTTGCCTTGAGTGAAGAGAGAAACAGAAAGTTCATGGATGCCAACAAGGACTGTATGTTCGTCAAAGATGAGAATCTGCGATATGTCTTCTTTAATAAGGCAATGCAAAAATTCCTCGGGACAAAGCCGGATAGGATTATGAACAGTACCGATTCTGAGCTGATTGAGCCGGGGCATGCGTCACTATGCACCTCTACTGATACTCGCGCACGGGAGGAGAAGCGAATGATAATAGATGAAGAGTATGTAGGCAAAAAAATATATAAAGTCATCAAGTTTCCCCTTAATTTCGGAAATAACAGGATTGGTGTCGGAGGTATAATAAGGGATGTGACAGAAAACAGAAGAAAGGGAAACCTGCAGCAGACCCTTCTGAATATTTCCCGTATTTTTCTTGAAAACATCACTCTGAACGAGTTTTTAAGACGTTCCCATGATGAGCTTCGTAAGGTGATGGTTGCAGACAATATATTTATTGCAATATACCACGAAAATGAGGATAAGTATTCTTTCCCATATTATGTTGATGAGTTTGACAAAGTAGAAGCTAATGTACTCACCTCGCTTGATCACACTTTGACTGACTATATTCGTAGAAACGGAAAGGGTAGACTCGTTACTCCGGAAGTCGAGAAGGAGATTGACAAGGAGTTCGGTTTGTCAACATGGGGAACGAACTCTCCTATATGGATGGCTGCACCTTTGTTTGACATTACTCACAAAAAGGTTCTCGGGGTTGTTGTACTTCAGGATTACCACGATAAAGATGCTTACGTGGCTGACGATCTTGTCACCCTTGAGATCTTTGCTGCATATATAGGACTATACTATGACAAACTGATGAAGATTGAAGATCTCAGGAATGCAAAGGAGAGGGCAGAGGTGAGCGACAGATTGAAAACGGCTTTTCTCGCAAATGTCAGTCATGAGATCAGGACTCCGATGAATGGCATTATAGGTTTCACGGACCTTTTGATGAATGAGGTAAAGGAGGAGCATCTTAAAAATTATATTTCAATTATCAGTAAGAGTGCATACAGGTTGCTTGGAACAGTCAACGATGTTGTTGATATGGCAAAACTAGAGGCAGGTCAGGTTGTGCCTCAATGTGAAAAGTATAATCTCGGAGATGTAATAAAGTATATATATGTCTTTTTCAGCCACAAGGATCATCCGGCAGAGTTAAAGGTATATCCGTCAGAGGATGTGGATCTTGTTGTATATTCAGATAAGGCTAAACTCACTCAGATATTTGTCAACCTTGTCAACAATGCACTCAAGTTTACCAGGAGCGGGTATGTAGAGTTTGGTTTCTTTTATGATAAAGGGCACGAAGGTGATCCGGACTATATTACATTTTTTGTTAAGGATACCGGGTGTGGAATTGCTGAAAGCGAGCATAAAAAGATATTTGAGCGCTTCTATCAGGTTGAGAATACCCTCACGAGAGTCTCGGAGGGAACAGGTCTCGGGCTTGCTATTGTCAAAGAGTATGTATCAATCCTGGGAGGAAAGATCTGGATCGAATCAGAAATAGACAAAGGGACAACCTTCTTCTTTAATATAAAGCTGACTGAAAATTAAAGGCTCCAGTATTTCATCTGGCTTATCTTCCCTTTATAGATGCCTTTTATATCTACTAAAACAGAATTGTCGGCAACAATAGGCAGGAAATAATTCTCGTCGAGGTTCCGGTATTGACTGTGGGCAACAGCGACAACAACGGCATCATACCCTCTCTCTTTGCCATATTGTGCAATCTCTTTCTGATCTGAAAGCCTGATGTTGTATTCATGCATGACCTCCGAGGCAGATGCATATGGATCGGCTACGTCAACCTTGCATCCGTAATCCTCAAGCTCTTTTACTATATCCACAACCTTGGAGTTTCTTATGTCAGAGACATTCTCCTTGAAGGTGATTCCCAGTACCAATATCCTTGCTCCAAGAACACTTTTCCCTTCAGCGATAATCTGCTTTACTATTTTTTTCCCGATGTATCCGCCCATTGAGTCGTTTATAAAGCGGCCTGCGTTGATAATTTGTGGATGGTACTTCAGCTCTTTGGCCTTATGAACCAGATAGTATGGATCTACCCCTATACAGTGGCCTCCGACCAGACCCGGAAAGAACTTCTGAAAATTCCATTTGGTGCCTGCAGCCTCTAGTACATCGAAGGTGTTTATATCCATTCTGCTGAATATGATTGAGAGCTCGTTCATCAGGGCAATATTCACATCCCGCTGAGTGTTCTCAATTATTTTTGCTGCCTCTGCAACTTTTATCTTAGGGGCTTTGTGGACACCCGGGATAATGATTGAATCATAGACAGCGGCTATTGTTTCAAGAGCCTGATCGTCACATCCTGAAACAATCTTGACAGTGTTTGTGAGAGTATGGACCTTGTCGCCCGGATTAATCCTTTCGGGAGAGTAGCCGAATTTAAAATCTACTCCGGCTTTTAATCCCGAGTACTGTTCAAGTACCGGAACGCAGTCATCTTCGGTGCAACCGGGGTAAACTGTCGATTCGTAAACCACATAATCTCCCCTCTTCAATGCCTTGCCGACAGATACTGAGGCAGAAATCAGCGGCTTGAGGTCAGGCTGGTTGAACTTGTCGATAGGAGTGGGGACAGCAACAATGTAAAATGACGCTTCAGCAAGTTTATCTATTGATGAGGTGAACTCTATATCCTTTCCTATGAAATTTTCCGGTTCAAACTCATTGGAAGGGTCAATACCCTTTCTAAGTTTGTCAAGCCTCTCTTCACTTATATCAAATCCAACTACAGAATACTTTTTTGCAAATTCCAACGCGATGGGAAGTCCGACATATCCAAGTCCTACCAATGCAATTTTGGCACTCTTGTTTCTGATTTTATCTATCATTTTTCTGTAATTAGATTTTTTACAAAAGTATTAAATCTTCTCTAATTATTGATTGAAATCTCATCTGTGAATATGTATGCGTCACCTCCTGCTCCGAGATGCCACTCAGGTAACTTACCGAAATTTTTGGCAAAAATCCTGACATATCGGACATTGTGAGCCTCAGCCTCTTTTGAGAGATCCTGTACTGTGGGTTCATAATCTTTTATGTCAACCATGTTCTCTACCCTGCCAAATGATTTATACTCACTGCCGTCAGATGAAGTGAAAAACTCTACATATTGTGGCATCCATATCCATGAACGGACATCCTGGAGGAATCCGGCTGAAATCTTATTAATAGTCTGAGGTTTGCCTAAATCTATGATAGCTTCAAAATCACAATCCTGATATCCCTGCCATCCTCCGAGCCGGAAGTTTTTCTCGCCGCGAAGTCCGTCAATCAGCCCTTCGTCACCGTTTGCAGTGTATAATGAGCTATATTTGGACAGTATGGTGATTTTCCACTCCGGATTGACTTTATTGAGTTTGGTGAAGACTGTATAGCTTCTCTTGCCGTTTTTATCCTCAGAATAGGCGCTGATAGAGATGGTGGAGTCAATTTTAAGAGGTGAAGAATATTTCTGGAATCTATCCTCTGAATCTAACTTGTAAAAAATTGAGTAACCCTTTTCTGCCTTAATCTCAACAGATGTAGAATCGCGGAAGGTCAGCGAAGGGGTCTCAAACCAAGGATTTGTAACGATTGGATCTGAGACTATTCTTGAGTGGGGACGGTCTTCAGAGTTGAACCCGAAGAGAGGTTCTGGCTTGTTACTCATCTCCAACGTCTGCTGACCACCTGCAGCAATCTCTCCATGCCTGATGAATGACCTCATTTTACTTGCAGGGCTGTTCTTCAGGGTTGCTGATGTTACATAGATATTCTCCTCACTGTTTAATGGGGCTTCTATAGTGAACTGTTTTCCTTTTCCGGTGCGGATTACAACTTTTCTGAACAGTGGCGACCCTAAAGCATAAGTATCATCTCCCGGACAAACAGGATAGATTCCCATTGCACTCATTACATACCACGCAGACATCTGGCCGCAGTCTTCGTTACCGCATAGTCCTGAAGGGGCAGACGAATATAGGGTGCTCATTATTTCTCTTACCCTTTTCTGAGCCGAGGATGGTTTGCCGGCATAGTTGTAAAGATAGGCAACATGGTGGCTTGGCTCATTGCCGTGTGCATACATCCCAATCAGTCCGGTCACGTCTGCAGACTTCCACCCTCTGGTCTCGGCAGGGGCGTTGAATAGTGCATCAAGTCTCTGGATGTATGCTGAATCCCCGCCTGAGAGTTGAATGTGTGTCTCAATGTCATGAGGAACAAAAAAGCTGTATTGCCATGAGTTGGCTTCAGTGTAGTGGACATTTATCTCTGACGGGTAGAATGGTGTAAGCCATCTGCCTTTAAGTTTAGGACGCATGAATCCGGTAGAGCTGTCATAAATATTCTTGTAGAATTGTGCCCTTTTCATGTACTCCTGATATATGTCATTGTTCCCCAGGCTTTTTGCCATCACGGCTATGTTCCAGTCATCATAGGCGTATTCGAGGGTCTTGGAGACCGATTCGTGCTCTACGTCCGCAGGAACACAACCATAGAGAGGCAGAAGGTCGATTGCAAACTCTTTTTGCCGTGAACTCTCTATCATAGCTTTGAAGGCAAGCCCGACATCGAATGTGTTCAGCCCTTTGACATAAGCATCACATATTACAGGAACAGAGTGATAGCCAATCATACAGTCGGTCTCATTGCCGCTGAGCTCCCATATTGGAAGCTTCCCGGCCTGAGTGTAGTTTGCAAGGAGAGATTTTATAAAATCTATGTCACGCTCTTTCTCAATTATTGTAAATAATGGATGTAAGGCTCGGAATGTATCCCAAAGGGAAAATATGGTATATTGCTCATAATCTCCGGCAGTGTGGACTTTTCTGTCCATACCCCGGTACTCTCCGTTCACGTCAGAGTAGAGAGATGGTGATATTGCGGTATGGTATAGTGCTGTATAGAATGTTACAAGCTGCTCTTTGCCATTTTTCTTATCTGTCGGAGTTACCCTGATCTTGCTCAAATAATCCTCCCAGGCTGATTCGGTCTTTTTTCTGATTTTTTCAAATTCCCAATTATCTATTTCTGATTCCAGATTTAGACGTGCATTCTCCTCAGAAACAGATGAAATTGCTGTTTTTACAAATATTTTTCCGGATTTGTCGGGAGAGAATGTCAGCAAGGTTTTTTTATTGTCTGCTTTTTGAGAGATTATAGGTCTGGAAAATTGCATGTAAAAGTAGACGATCTGATCTTTTGCCCACGAAGAAGAACGGCGGAAGCCCCTTACTGTATGGTCATCTACAATCTCTATTCTGGAATCTAGGAGAGGGTCACGATGGGTCAAGTCTAATATAATCTGAGGTTTATCGGGAAAATGTGTATATGTGTACCTGTGCATTCCTGCTCTTCTGCCGGTAGTCAGCTCTGCAACAATATCCCCTTTGTCGAGGTGCACCTTATAATAGCCGGGTGAGGCACTCTCGTTTTTGTGAGAAAACCCCGATTTGTACAGTTCTCGATCAATTATATCCCCACTATATCCGACAACAGGCATAATAAGGATGTCACAATAATCCTCGCAGCCTGTACCACTGAGATGCGTGTGACTAAAACCATAAATCTCAGAGTCAGAATAGTGATAGCCTGAACAGCCGTCCCAGCCGGACAGCCTTGTGTCAGGGCTCAGCTGCATCATTCCGAAAGGGTAGGTTGCACCGGGGAATGTGTGGCCGTGACCATTTGTCCCTATGAAAGGATTGACATAAGCTGTAAGTTTCTCTGGAAGGTTTTTTCCATGCAATGGCCTTGCCATGCTGCATATTACGATACACAGCAAAAAGAGTTTAAATGTGATTTTCATCATTTTTGTCCCAATATCAGACTTTTCCGTACATGCTCTCATAGAGAGCCTTTACACCCTCTCTTATAGAGGTCTGAGGCTTATAGCCGAACTCCTTCTCCAATTTTGTCGTATCGGCAAATGTTATATAGACATCGCCGGGCTGCATCTCGGTATAATGGAGGATTGCCTTTTTTTCTGTAACATCTTCAATAGCATGGATGAAATCCATCAGAGCAACCGGTTTACTGTTGCCAATGTTGAGTATTCTGTATGGGATATTACCTGTAGGTGCGGGTGAATTGATAACTGCTGCAATACCTTTGACAATATCATCAATATATGTGAAGTCCCTGAAGAGGTTTCCATGGTTGAAAACTTTGATCGGACGATCTTCCATGATAGCTTTCATGAACAATACAGGAGCCATGTCCGGCCTTCCCAAAGGTCCGTATACAGTGAAGAAACGGAGTCCTGTGGATGGGATCTTGTACAGGGAGCTGTATACGTGTGCCATGAGCTCGTCTGCTTTCTTTGTGGCAGCATAGAGGCTTGCAGGGTTATCACACTTGTCCTCTTCTGAGAAGGGCGTTTTTTCAGTCATACCATAGACACTGCTGGAACTTGCATATACAAGGTGTTTCACCGGATAATGCCTGCACGCTTCAAGAATGTTAATGAAACCTACAATATTGGATTGGATGTATGAGTATGGGTTATCAATAGAATATCTTACACCTGCCTGAGCAGCAAGATTGCATACTATGTCGAATTTCTCCTCTTTAAAAAGGGTGTCGATAAAACTCTTATCTGTAAGGTCGCCCTTTATGAATCGATAGTTGGGAAAAATGCTGCTTGTCACCATCTTGCCGGACTCCATTGCCTCAGATGTGAAACCTCCAAGCTGACCTCGTTTGTGTTTGAGGGTTATTTCATAATAGTCATTTATGTTGTCAAGACCGACAACGCTATCTCCTCTCCCTGCATAGTGCATGGCTGTGTAGTGGCCGATAAAGCCTGCAGCTCCTGTGATAAGTATTTTCATAGTCTAAAGGATAACGTAATAATAGCTTCCTACCGGATGTTTTTCAAACTCCTCCAGAAGCGATGCGGCCTCTTTGTCCTTCTCCTTCAGGTGGCTTTGTCTGACAAGAAGTATCAGACGGTCAGGTTTTGGCCTTGATGGATCAGCCTCGTTTAAATCTCTTTCGTCAATAATTTGCCTGAGTTCGTCAATAGATATCTCTCTGGGTTGTCTCCCGAGATAAACATCAGTATTCTCGGCTCTTTTAAGCCTGTAATATACAAAATCGGTTATGCCCTCCCTTTCTGCAACCTCTTTTGCCTCTTTACACAAGGCTCCCATGCCTATCGAGGAGTTGTACTGCGGTACTGCAAAGGAGAAGCTGAACAGTGCTGCAAGGATGGATGCTCCCATAATGATAATAACCTTGTATATCTGCATCTTCTTGCTGTGGAGTATGTATAGGGCAGTTATCCCGGCTGCGGAGGCAATAAGCAGGGCTATAAGGATTGCTAATGATCCGGGCCATGAGACATCGTCCAGAAACGATACTCCGATCAGGTATTTTAACACTATGAACACCGGTGCACCGAGTGCAAATATCACAGCAGGTATCTCAAGAGTGACTTGGACAAATTTTGCGGGTCCGCTACCTGTTGCACCGAATTTAGGCAGCCACAGCAGAGTGAGGTATATGAAAAACGGAAATGCAGGCAGAAGATATATCTGTAGTTTTGAACTTATTAACGAGAGAACAATGAATGTCGAGAGAGCTATGGTCATGAAGAAGGTCTCCAACAGAGAGCTCTCTCCGACCTTTATCGCTCTTCTTTTCGACAATCCGGCGGCCATCATCGAGATTACAAGCAATGACCACGGAAATAATGAGTAGATGATAGAGATGAAATAGTAGTAAAAAGGCTCTTTGTGGTGGAATGAGTTGACAGCCCTGTTGACAGTCTGGTTAAAGAGCAGGTTGTTAAGATATTCGTTTCCCCCCTCAGCCCAAACTGAAAGGAACCAAATAAAGCAGAGAGCCACTAAAACCAGAAGCGTCCTCTTGCCCCAAAATCTTCCTAATGCTTTATAATCCCTGCGGATCAATAGAAATGTCACAGTAGAAAACAATGGCACCATTATTCCTACAGGCCCTTTTGAGAAGATAGCCATAAAGACCAGCAGCGGGAATAGGTAACCGTCATATTTTTTACCCTCACCCGTGTACATCCTGTAGAAAACATATAGGGAGAGAGTTATGAACATACACATCAGCATATCCATCCTCAACACAACTCCTGATCCTATAAAATAGACACTTGAGAGAAGCATCAACTCTCCTGCAATTGTTGCCTGCTGACTTGCGAATCTTTTAATCCACAAACCCATGATATATACAACTATCAGAGCCGGTATATATGAGAACATAGCAAGGAAAAGCATGCTGTGGTGGCCGAAAAGGGTTTTCCCGAGCATTACTATCCAAAGATAGAGTGGGGGCTTGTCGGCATAATTCAACCCGTGATTTGTGAAGGTGAAGAGGTGGCCCTCCCTGATTGCTTCGTCTGCGATGCTCATATAACGAAGCTCGTTGTCCGGGGTAAAATCCCTGAACATGAAAAGCGGAATAACTGCAATCAGATAGAGTAGAAAGCGGTATTTAATTACATATTTCATTATGACCTCCCGTGCTTGTGATATATTGCGATATTTCTGATATAGGCAATAAAGCCGGCTGACTGACCAAGTATCAGCACAGGATCCATTCTCAGAATCGCGTATGCAATTATAAGGCTGGAGCCTGTGAGGCTGATAACCCAGAATCCGAGCGGAAGAATTGACTCCTTCCTCCTGGCTGAGTATATAATCTGATAGATAAACCTGAATGTAAATAGCACCTGTCCGATAGAGCCGAATATGACTAACCAGAGAGGGATGTTGTCATTGCGCAGGAAGGTCGAAATGAACTGTTCGGCATTCTCAGCTGCAAGGATAATAGCAACGATTGGGGTTACAATCAGAAGGACTCTGACCGGAGTGAAGACCTTTTGCCATACCCCCTTGATCTTAAGGTTCCAGATGTATATGTAATATGATATTATCTGCCCGAATATTATTGCAAAATCTTCACGAAGCCAGCCGTAAATAAAGAAGAGGTATGCTCCTAATATGCTGAGAATCCAATAAATTGACGGAGAGAGAACCTTTTTTGCCCTCTCTGATAAAATCCACTGCAATACAGTACGGGCACCAAAGAAGAGCTGTGCTAGAAGCCCTATTACATATATCATTTGTCAAGGTTGTTAGTTGAAACGGCATAATTTATATAGCGTTTCTTCATCCATCTGTATGCAAAGCAGTCCATAAACGGACCTACAAGCCTGTTTGCCAGAGTGTATTTTGATTTTCCTGCAACTCTGGGGAAGTGTCTGACGGGAACCTGTTTGACAGTTCCGTTCTGCAACATTAAAAGGGCAGGAAGGAAGCGGTGCATGCCGGTAAAGAGAGGTATCCTTTTGGCATAGTCTGTCCTGAGGATCTTTAGCGGACAACCGGTATCCTCTATGCCGTCCTTGGTCATGAAACGTCTGAAACTATTTGCTATTTTTGAAGAGATTCCCTTTACAAATGAGTCTTTGCGGTTTTGTCTGATACCCATGACCATTGTGTACTTTCCGACATGGGGAATAAGCAGGTTGAAATCCTCCGGAGCTGTCTGAAGATCAGCGTCGATATAACCTAAATAGGGTGAATATGTGTAGTCAATACCGGCCTTCATGGCTGCACTGAGACCACCGTTTTTTCTGAGGTTTATAAAGAAAAATGAGTTTTGTCTTTTGCATACCTCTTCTATCTTCGATCTACTTGAGTCT
Organism: Bacteroidales bacterium CF; assembly: GCA_000473305.1. Lineage (GTDB taxonomy): Bacteria > Bacteroidota > Bacteroidia > Bacteroidales > UBA932 > Bact-08. Next base: position 748,193 of record CP006772.1, read on the forward strand.
GTTGAACCATCATTGACAAATAGAATACATGCCGGAAAATCGGTGGAACGTGACACGAATGCTGACAATCTTTCCTCTAATGCCTGGATGTTGTCCTCTTCGTTATATACAGGTACGATGACTGTGAGCTGATAATAAGCTGTTTTGTTCATATATGAGTATAAAAAATCTTCCTTTTTCCGCAAATATAGTGCCTATTCTGACATATCAGAGCTTGATGAACTCAACTCTTCTGTTTTTTGCCTTTCCTTCAGGATTGTTGTTGTCAGAGATAGGCTGGGTTTCACCCAGTCCGTCGGTCTCAATCCTAGAGGCATCAATTGAAAACTCCTTTGTCAGATATGCCTTGACATTTGCTGCTCTTCTTTTTGACAGATCCAGGTTTAGAGCATCTTGTCCGTCACTGTCGGTATGTCCTACAATTTTGATCCTTACATCGGGGTTCTCGGTAAGAACGGCAGCAATCTCTTTTGCTGAGGCGTATGATTCCTGCTTCACGACATCTTTTCCGGAGTCAAAGTAAATTCCGTAAGAAACCAACTTTCCCTCTGTCAGAAGTTTGCTGCGCATGTCAGGGGAGGCAGTGGTAATCTTCAGGTTGCTGATATATGGTGCACTGTGTCTGTCCCAACCTGAAAATCTGACTCTGTCCATTTTGATCTCCTGGTATAGATTTGTAGGTGAGTCAAGTACCTTTGCTCCCTGGTGGTATATGCGCACCCTTCTTTTTTGTACCCATATAATCACGTGGTTCGGCTCTTCTGCAATAACAGGATTTACATTGCCCTGTGCTTCCAGCCCCGGTTTGTCGGGATTGTCAACGTATCCCTTTGTCTCCCAGCCCTCTTTCAATACCTCAATGTGCAGGCCTCCCAATCCCGGGTAGAGATCGTCGTTGACCTCCAGCGGGTTCTCGGGATTCTCCTGGTAAAGTGACAGCTGGATTCCGTATTGAAATTCTGCATCGGGTATTATGTCAAACTCGATAATGAAATTGTCGGGGAATTTGACAGGTTTTGTAAAACAGTATACAGCGTCCTGTCCGTTCAGGTGAAACCATTTGCCCGGAGCCTTATTGACACTCTTTACCTCTCCGCTTCCGTTTGAAGTCCACAATGCAGGAAAATCACCGATTGCATCCTGCGAGAAATCTTCGTAAAACAGTATCTGATCACCCGGGATGAAATCATATTTTGTGGTTGAGGTGAGTCTCTCTTTTTGTTGAGTGGATTTTGTATTCTCCTGATCCTCTCTTTCAGATGTACTCTTTCCCTCTTTTCCGGTGATTTCTCCCTTTTTCTTTTTCAAGGCCTCTTCTGTCTTGTCAAGAGTCTTATTAACAGCCTCTTCTGCCTTCTGCTCTACTTTATTCTCAACAGCCTGCTTTGCAACCTCCTTGGCTTTCTGTCCCAATCCTTTTACCCAACCCTGGCCATTAACCTGAATGGCCGCAAATGTCATAATGGTAATCAATAATACTATTTTTTTCATCTCTATATTTTTAATATTTAGATTCAGATTAATGCAACTCTAAGAATTACGCCGAGAACGATAGATACGCCAATCATGCAGATCAGAGCAACAATAAAATAGAGTCCGTTTGTCTCTTCGGGTGCCTTCATCATCGGGCTGAGTCCCACATATAGTGTGTAGAGGCTATACAAGCCGGCAACAAATGTCAGTATACCCAGGATGCTGAAAAGATAGAATATTCCGGCAACACATATTGCTGTATAGCAGTATGCCACTAGTTCGAATGCCTTGTTGAAATTTTTGACACCATTGTATCTTGGTGCAAGTTCATTGATAATCCAAGCGGTAAGGTATGCGCCGCCGATTATGGTCACAAAGTGATTAATGGCCATTTTTATTCCGAAGCCGAAATCTGAACTCCATCCTATCAGGGCAGATATGGCAGGAATCAAAGCCAGCCACAGCAGATAACTTGAAAACACATGGCTATGTGAGTTGTTTTCATTGTCAATTGTGGTCCACTCACTCTTTGGATTTAGAATGATATTCTTCGCCCTCTGAAAAATATCACCGGGATTAATCTTCATAGACAATTATAATTTAGGTTATTTCATCAAAGTTAATAATTTTTCGCTATGAATGAGTTCTACTCGCCTATTATCTTAACGAGTACTCTTTTACGGCGCATCCCGTCAAATTCTCCGTAAAAAATCTGTTCCCACGGGCCTAGATCCAATCTGCCGCCGGTAACAGCTACAACCACCTCTCTCCCCATAATCTGCCTTTTCAGGTGTGCATCGGCATTGTCTTCATATCCGTTGTGCTGATACTGAGCGTAGGGCTTTTCCGGGGCCAGTTTTTCGAGCCACTTTTCAAAGTCGTCATGTAAGCCACACTCGTCATCATTTATAAATACACTTGCAGTTATGTGCATTGCGTTGCATAGTATTATGCCTTCCATTATACCGCTCTCTTTTAGTGATGTGGCTATCTGTGGTGTGATATTTACAAAACCTCGTCTTGTTGGGAGTTCAAACCAGAGCTCTTTTCTGTATGATTTCATTGTTTTTGGCTATTTTTGATAATCGTTTTCTAAATGTAAAGATAATGCTAATTGAGTCAATGCAATTTTCCGGACTGCTGATCGGTATTTGCACTTTTTTGATAATCGGTGTTTTTCATCCGATTGTAATAAAGACGGAATATTATTTCGGTACAAAATGCTGGTGGGTCTTTCTCGTTGCAGGATTGTGCGGAGTTGTAGCCACACTTTTTATTGACAATACCTTCTTTTCTGCTGTCACTGGTGTTTTCTCCTTTTCCTCACTGTGGTCAATAAAGGAGGTATTCGAGCAGGAACAGAGAGTCTTTAAGGGGTGGTTCCCAATGAATCCGAAGCGTGCCGATTATTATGAGACAAAACGCAACGCCATAAGTTCAAAATAATTTCACACCTCACTGACCATCGCTCCCTAACAGCGTAATCATCGGGTTCTGTGCTTTTTCTTAACGCCATTTCTTGCTGGTTTTCAGGGTGCTGCGGGACGCCTCCCTTCGGTCGTTGAACGGTCCTCGCACTGTTTCCTGAAAACCCTCTGCGAAATTAGCTAAAAAGCAACGTACTTTGGCGCAGTTTGAGGTATGTCTTTCAAATTCAAGTGTATGCAAATCGCCTTGTTTTTGGTAATCTTATAAGTCTATTTTTAGAATTCCTTAAAATCAAGCACATACCTCAAACTGCGCCAAAGTCCCTTAGCCGAAGATGAGATTTAGGAGCAATTGAAGACATAAGGCCGAAAAAGACCTTGTTTTTTTAGTGATTTTATACACATTTCCCAGAAATATAAGAATCGGCAAATTATCCTCTGATGCCGCTTAAACGTTAATGGAGATATGCCTAATCAGGGATATTTTCAGCCGGAGATGGGATTTAGGAGCGATTGAAGACATAAAGACGACAAAGACCTTGTTTTTTTAGTGATTTTATGAGTGTTTTTCCGAAATAGGGCGAGAATATTTGACGACCGAAGGGAGGAGCCCAGGAAAAACACGAAATCAAATCACGTTAAGAAAAAACAGCGTCTTTAAGGCTTATGTCTTCATTGCGACTAAGGATGGACAGCCCTGAGACAGTATTTTCACAGAAAAAAGCGGCTTATGGCTTCAATTATTCACCTTCCAGTTCTTACTGAATTTACCTATCAGTGCTTCATTAACTGCAAGCTTTTCCGGAACAACATTCTCAACCGGAATTTCTGAAGGCTTTTTACCCTCAAGAATATCTGCAGCAATATTGCCTATTGTTTTCCCAACATCAACATAATTAGCCCCCAGACTGAAAAAAGAACCAACTTTAACATGATCCACATTATTGGTGAATACAGGAATCCCTCCCGCATCTGCAGCCTTTATCACCATCGCAATCGACATTTCTACCACATTGTCACCACCGATCCAGATAGCATCTACACCCCTTGCCACAATTGACTGTGCAGCTTCAAGAACAGCTGTCGTATTATCGACAGTTGCCTCAATGAGTTTTATCCCCAGAGAGTCGCAGACCGGCCTTGCAATATTGACACAGGCTTCCGAACAGGTTTCTGAACGGCACCAGACAACTCCCAGACTCTTTAACCCCGGGTTCATCTGTTTCGCAATGATAAGTAACTTTTTTACCGGCTGAAAAGTACCTGCACCTGTAAGATGCGGAGGCTGTATGGGAGGATTCCCTCTGCTAAGGCCGACTCCTGAGGCAAAAGGATCTGTGACGGCGCCGAAAACATGTATCAGTTTGCCCTCTTTATTTGCATTTGCCATTACCTGGAGAGCAGGAGTGCTGGCAGTGAGTACAATGTCATAATCCCTTGTCACTATCTCTTTGGCAATAGTGTTTGCGGTAGGCATGTCATTTTCCGCATTGTACCTGGTAATGCGGATGTTTTTGCCATCGATGTAGCCTCTCTCCCGGAGGGCCTCCAAATACCCCTTTTCCGTGTCGGCAAGTGTCTCTCTGGATGAGAAGATAAATGACGCAATCCGGAATGTCTTGTCATCTTTTGACGAAGAGTCGGATGGGATAATGAGCAGAATGAGTGATAAGAGTGCAATGACGGAAAGTCCTGCAGATATTCTCTTTATAGCTATTATATTCATAGGGCTTATTTATTGAGGCCTCTGTTTGCTTCCGGATTTATTCATCAGTATAGTGACAGGCTCGATAGTCACCAGACACCCTTTTTTCATCGAGTCGAGGTCAGCTTTTATAAAGTCGTAAAACCTCATTATGCTCTCTGTGGTGTCGATTATCTCAATCATCACCGGAAGCTTCTCTGTCAACTCCCAGAATTTAGACGTGCTGATATCCTTGCTGCTGCTGCCATATCCCATTATTCCCCTGTAAACTGTGACACCTGAGATGCCATATTCCTTGGCTTTTAACACTATATGCTCATACAGGAGCTTATGCGCAACCTTGTCTGTGGAGCTTGCATAGATCTTGAGGACACTGTTTTCTTCCGGTTTCATAATTATAAGATGTTAGAGAGTACATAACCGAGGTAAACGGCAAGGAAACCCAGAATTACACTCAAGGATGTGTACAGGATAATTGATAATACCTCTCCGCTGTGAAGCAACATCAGATTCTCATTTGCAAATGAGGAGAAGGTGGTGAAACCTCCGCAGAAGCCAACCATTAAAAAAAGTCTCATATCGGTGGATAACAGATTGCTTTTATCCGAGATTCCGGTCAGAAATCCTATTATGAAGCAGCCGGCTATGTTTACCAGAAGTGTACCTATCGGTATAGATAAAAAATCCCAGAGCAAATTGAGCCTCGACACGTAGTATCTGGCTACGCTGCCTATAAAACCACCTGTCCCTATCAGCAGAATGTGCTTAAGCATTTTTCAACTTGCTGTTTTTTATTCCGTATGCAAAGTAAATAATAATTCCGATAGCAAGCCATATCAGGAATCTCATCCAGTTTGTAATACCCAGCTCGGTTATCAGATAGAGGTTTATCAGCAGGCCGAGCACGGGAATCAGGGAGAGGGACCTTCTGATTGATATGTAAATAACATACGCAGCACATATAAGGAATCCATACATTGGAATATTGTGCTTACTGTATTCTTGGAAGAAACCCGCAATGCCGTCAAAATTAAATGCAAAAAGCAGAATGAGTACAATTAAAACTATTGGAGGCAGGAATTTCCGGCTGTTGTAGAAGGGAACCCTGAAGCCTCTTTTGCCATCTTTTTCCTTAGGAGCGTCGTAACCGTCCTTGTTAATAATAAGTACTCCCGCACAGACTACTATAAAGGCAAATAGAGTTCCTATGCTGGTCAGGTCAGTAACCTCTGTGAGATTCAGAAAAAGTGTCGGAAGAGCTACAAAGAATCCTGTTATAACTGTAGCATAAGAAGGGGTGTGAAATTTCTTGTGAACCTTGGCGAATCTCTTTGGCAGAAGCCCGTCACGGCTCATGCTCATCCATATTCTAGGCTGTCCTACCTGGAATACAAGAAGTACACTGGCCATGGCAAAGATGGCACTTATGGCTATTACTCCGGAAAGCCAGTTGATGTTTAACTTGTGAAATACGAAAGCAAGTGGGTCGCCTACTGCCAGTTCACTATAGCTGACCATTCCGGTGAGAACCATGCTGATTGCCACATAGAGGACAACACATATTATAAGGGAATAGAACATTGCCCGGGGGAGATCCTTTTGCGGATTCTTACACTCTTCTGCTGTTGTCGAGATTGCATCGAATCCTATGTAGGCGAAAAATACAGCCGAGACTCCTTTCAGTACCCCGCCCATTCCGTTGGGAGCAAAAGGAGACCAGTTGTCCGTATTGACATAGAAGGCGCCGACAGATATGACAACCAACAGAATGACCATTTTTACCAGGACCATGATGTTGCTGGCTATTTTGGTCTCCTGGATTCCTATATAAACAAGCACGGTAATTAGTACAACGATTGAAAATGCGGGTATATCTCCAATCAACCTAAATCCGCCTATCTGAGGGGCATTTGTCCAGGCCATATATGACTCCCGCAAAGATGATGTAAGTGCGTTAAGATCTGTCCCGGCTGCCAGTTGTGCCGAGGCTTCACGGAAACCTCTTGAGGCTGATAGGAAATCTGTGGTCATGTATTCCGGAATTTTTAACCCGAAACCGTTCATCATACCTGTGAAGTAGTCTGACCAGGATATTGCTACGGCAATATTGCCTACGGCATACTCCATAATAAGTGTCCATCCGATGATCCAGGCGACCAACTCCCCGAAACTTGCGTATGCATAAGTGTATGCACTACCGCTTATAGGTATCCGGGATGCGAATTCTGCATAACACAAAGCCGAGAAACCACAAGCCACAGCAGTGAAGACAAAGAGGAGCGAGACTGCTGGTCCTCCGTTATAAGCTGCATTCCCGATAGTGCTGAAGATACCTGCTCCTACGATTGCGGCTACACCGAGTGCTGTAAGATCTATGACTGAAAGACTTTTATTGAGGTGTAATCCGCCGGAATCCGATTCGGAATTGTTCAGAATATGTTTTATGGACTTCTTTCTTAAAAGTTCTTCAATCATCAGTTATATGTTTAGGATTGCCAAATTTAATAATTCTGAGAGTTTATTGGTTTAAAGATTGATTTTTTTAAAAGAAATCAGAAATAATTATGAACATATGTTCACAATAACTACTTTTGTAAAAAATAAAATATGCCTCGTCCAAAACTTTGCAGAATAATATCCGATATGCCCGATATTCAGGGATTCCGGCCAATAGGTGTCCCTATGCCTGAAAGTGAGCCGGTTGTGCTTTTATACGAAGAGTATGAGGCTTTGAAGCTGATGGATTACAAGGGGCTTACCCAGGAGGAGTCCTCTGTGCTTATGGATGTTTCAAGACCCACTTTTACAAGGATATATGAAAAGGCACGAAGGAGTGTTGCACAGGCGTTCGTTGAGGGAAGGGCGCTCGTTATCGAGGGTGGGCACTATCATGCCTGCGCAGATGAGGGGTGTCACAGGTGCAGAAGGGCAAATAGTGGTGGGGCATGTTGCAGAAGGGATACAAAACAATCAATAAATAAAGGAGATAATTATGAAAATTGCTGTGCCCGTAAGGGGAAATGTAATTGATGACCATTTTGGCCATTGTGAAGCCTATGCTATTTACACTATTTCTGATGACAGGAGAGTCGAGAATGTAGAGACCCTGCCTTCTCCTCAGGGATGTGGCTGTAAGAGTAATATTGCAACGGTATTTGAAGAGATGGGTGTAAAAATAATGCTTGCCGGAAACATGGGTAACGGAGCTTTGAATGTACTCAACAGCCACGGGGTTGAGGTTTTCAGGGGTTGTTCCGGAGAAGCTGATATGGTTGTGGCATCATATCTGGCAGGTGAGATCAGGGATTCAGGTGATGCCTGTGCTCATCATGATTGCCATTAGTATTTTCTGAATTATATCAGGAACGGGATTAGTCATAATTGATAAAATCTACATGTGTCGCAAAAATGGTTACAATATGTAACTGTTTTTTGCGGCACACTCATTTTTTATAAAACATTTGTCTGTTAGGCTTCCCAAATGTATTGAAGTATAGGTAACTGTTAAAGTGTAAGATGGTAGTTGATATCTGTTAGTATAAAATTTATAAAGCGATTTTTTTAATAATATTTTATAGCTGATATATTGTTAGATATCAGTGAAATGGGTTGTGTGTTCTTGTTTTTTGAATATGGGATGGAATTCAAAAACTAAAGAAAAGTCATTGCCGGATTATATTTTATTATACATTTGCATATCCGGAGAGAGGATACCGGATTGAAACAATATGAGTTTTTCAAAAAATAGTACAATAGCGGATCTTTCGATACTAAATCTAGTCCTATCGCTAGTCAGTGACATTCATTTTGTGATTGTCTCTGTCATTACTATTTCAGTCATTATTCTAGTCATTAGCACGGTATAGGATCCTTTAAAGTAGAGAATTATAGTGAAAGCTTGCTTTAACAGGGTCCTGTAAAGCAAGCTTTTTTTTTGTGTAAAAATTAATACGGAAAAAATGAAGCAACTTAGAAGCAGCCAGACAACAACAGGAAGAAAAATGGCAGGGGCCAGAAGCCTCTGGAGGGCTAACGGTATGCAGGAAAGTCAATTTGGAATGCCGGTAATAGCAATCGTCAACTCCTTTACTCAATTTGTTCCCGGCCATGTGCACCTTCACAATATTGGACAAGAGATTAAATCAATAATTGAATCTGAAGGCTGTTTTGCAGCTGAGTTCAACACAATTGCAATCGATGATGGAATCGCCATGGGGCACGACGGCATGCTATACTCATTACCATCTAGAGATCTTATTGCAGACAGTGTGGAGTATATGTGCAACGCGCACAAAGTTGATGGTATGATCTGTATTTCAAATTGCGATAAGATAACTCCGGGGATGCTGATGGCCGCAATGAGGCTGAACATCCCGGCAGTGTTTGTATCAGGGGGGCCTATGGAGGCCGGAAGGGTCGGCGATGCAGAATATGATCTTGTTGATGTTATGGTTAAAGGCGCTGATAAACAATATCCCGAGAGTGACCTGTCAACTCTTGAAAGGAGTGCTTGTCCAACTTGCGGCTGCTGTTCGGGAATGTTTACTGCAAATTCGATGAATTGCCTCACAGAGGCTCTTGGACTGGCCCTTCCGGGTAATGGTACTCTCCTGGCAACACACTCTTTGAGGAAGAGTCTGTTTGCTCAGGCAGCAAGGCTAATCGTCACGAATACAAAGGACTATTATTTCAACTCAAAGGAGAGCATCCTACCCAGAAGCATAGCCACAAAAGCCGCATTTATGAATGCGATGGCATTAGATATAGCTATGGGCGGCTCGACAAATACCGTGTTGCACCTTCTTGCCGTGGCTAATGAGGCAGGTGTCGATTTTAAAATGAGTGACATTGATCAGCTCTCAAGACGGATTCCTGTCCTGTGCAAGGTAGCACCAAACGGGAAGTTTCATGTCCAAGATGTGAACCGGGCCGGAGGCATTATGAGGATCCTTGGTGAGCTTGCATCAGAGGGCTATCTTGATTTGTCCGTATCCAGAGTTGATTACGATACACTTGGAGATGCCCTCAGTGAGAACAATATTAAAAATAGTGGAATAAAGCCTGAGGTTGAAAAGCGATATCTTGCCGCTCCGGGGATGCGCAGGAATCTTGAATTGGGTTCGCAGTCAAATTATTATAAAGAGGTCGACCTGGATTCTGTCAATGGTTGTATAAGAGATGTAAAACACGCATATTTCAAAGACGGTGGTATTGCTGTCCTAACCGGTAATCTTGCCCAGGCGGGTTGTATCGTAAAGAGTGCGGGAGTAGACGAATCTATTTTAAGATTCAGGGGAGAGGCTGTGGTCTTCGAATCTCAGGAGGAGGCATCCGAGGGAATACTCAATGGAGCGGTCAAATCCGGGGATGTTGTAATTATCCGATATGAGGGGCCGAAGGGTGGGCCCGGGATGCAGGAGATGCTTTACCCTACATCTTATCTGAAGTCGGTAAAGCTGGACAAAGAGTGTGCCTTGGTTACAGACGGCAGGTTTTCCGGCGGGACATCCGGCCTCTCGATAGGCCATGTCTCTCCTGAGGCAGCTGCTGGTGGAAATATAGCACTTATTGAAAATGGAGATATGATTGTGATAGACATTCCTGAGAGAATGATCTATATCGATTTGGAAGAGTCGGAACTTGAGGATAGAAGGAGAAAAATGGAATCAAAGGGTAAAGAGGCTTACAAGCCACTTAACAGGGAGCGTTATGTCAGTAAGTCGTTGAAAGCATATGCGATGAATGTCTCATCGGCAGATATGGGAGGAGTAAGAATAATTGAATAATGAATCAGATTATGAAAAGAGAGATTAGAGGAACTGAGGCACTTTTACTGACACTTCTGGAGGAGGGTGTAAGGACTGTATTCGGATATCCCGGAGGTACGATTATGCCTCTGTATGACGAATTATACAATTTCAAGGAGGAGATTAACCATATACTTGTAAGACACGAACAGGGAGCGGTTCACGCTGCCGAAGGATTTGCAAGAGCTACCGGCAAAGTGGGGGTCTGTATGGCAACCTCCGGACCGGGTGCGACAAATCTTGTCACAGGTATTGAGGATGCACATATTGATTCTACTCCGCTGGTATGCATCACTGCCCAGGTAAATGCGGATAAATTGGGGACTGATTTTTTTCAGGAGGCAGACATAATCAGCATAACAATACCAATAACAAAATGGAGTTATCAAATTACAAAGGCATCGGAGATACCGGAGATAATTTCGAAGGCCTTTTACATTGCTGCTTCGGGCAGACCTGGACCGGTCTTGATAAGCATAACAAAAAATGCTCTGATTGAAGATGTCGATTATCAATATAAACAATATACTCCGGTAAACTACCTTGGTGAACTCTTGAAGAAGAGAGATCCTGCAGACACATCTGAGGCTGTCAGGCTTATTAATAGTGCAGAGAAGCCTATGATAATTGCCGGGCAGGGGGTAATTCTCTCCGGGGCAGAAAAGGAGCTTGCAAAGCTTGCGGAAAAGGCCAATATACCGGTTGTGGCCACGCTGATGGGAATTTCGGCAATGCCCACCGGCCACCCTTTATTCAAAGGCAATGTCGGTATGCATGGAAATATTGCACCTAACAAAATGACTCAGAAGAGTGACCTTATTATTGCCGTAGGGATGCGTTTCAGCGACAGGGTTACGGGGAATACCTCCAAGTATGCACCTAATGCAAAGATAATCCATATAGATATCGATAAGGCAGAGTTTGGCAAAAACATAAGGGTGGATCTGCCTCTGTGCGGAGATGCAAGGGAGATTCTGAGGAAGATAATTCCAAATGTTGAGTTCCGCAGCAGGGAGGAGTGGTTCTCATATATCGACCAGAAATGGGAGAAGGAGAGGCGCGTTATTATAGATGACCTGATGCGGCCGGGCAGGGGTGATGAAGGAATAAGTATGGCCAGGGCTGTCGACTGCGTTGCCCGTGTTGCCAAGGGTGAGGCCATAGTGGTTACTGATGTCGGTCAGAATCAGATGTTTAGCGCCAGGTATTCAAAATTCAGAAAAACCAGAAGCTTTATAACATCCGGCGGTCTTGGGACAATGGGGTACGGCCTGCCTGCTGCAATAGGGGCCAAGGTAGGCATGCCGGACAAAGAGGTCGTTCTGATTCTTGGGGACGGAGGCTTCCAGATGTCTATACAAGAGCTTGGAACAATACTTCAATCCGGGATAAAAGTCAAGATACTCCTTCTAAACAACTCATATCTGGGGATGGTCCGTCAATGGCAACAGCTCTTTTTTGACAGGCGTTACTCATATACCGATATGGTAAATCCCGATTTTATGAAAATAGCTCAGGCATACAATATCCCTTCAATAAAAGTTGAGCATCACTCTGAGCTTGAAAAAGGTGTGAGGGAGATGATTGCGAGTGACTCTCCGTTTCTTCTTGAAGTAGTTGTAGAGAAGGAGGAGAACGTATTTCCGATGGTTCCGAACGGAGCCTCGCTGGATGAAACAATTTACAATGCAAACAAATAAAATAACTGATATGGAAAGAGAGTACATAGTAGTGGCAAATGTCAACAACCAGATATCTGTCTTGAACAGGATAACATCTGTATATCTGAAAAGGCATATAAACATTGAGAGTCTGAATGTTTCGGAGTCATATATTAAAGGGATCAGCACAGTTGTCATATCTGCAATAACATCGACGAATATAACGCAAAAAATTGTAAATCAGCTGGATAATATAATTGATGTCTACTCTGTGGATTTTTATCTTCCTGAAGATATTATATACAAAGAGCTGGCTTTATATAAGGTCGATTCAAGGATCCTTTCGGACAAGAGGGAGTCCGCATTTTTGCTTAACGAGTCTCACGGAAGGATAATGGAAATAAGCAAGGATTATGTCGTTATTGAAAAATCGGGAACCAGAGGCGAACTGGAAAAGCTTAGGGATCGTCTTGACATTAAAGGATTGCTTGCCGGCTATTCGAGATCCGGGAATGTCGTCCTTCACCGTGAAGAAAACATAACAAATATTTTACAAAAAGTTTCTTAATAATTAACACACTTATAAATAATTACAACCATGGCACAAATGTATTTCGGTAATGTTGCGGAAAATGTAGTAACAAGAGAGGAGTTTCCACTTTCAAAAGCGTTGGAGACATTAAAAAACGAGACAATTGCAATAATAGGATATGGCATTCAGGGACCCGGACAGGCGTTGAATCTCAGGGATAATGGTTTCAATGTGATTGTTGGTCAACGCAAGGATTCAAAGACATGGGACAAGGCTGTCGCAGACGGATGGGTGCCGGGAGAGACACTCTTTGAAATAGAGGAAGCCTGCAAGAGGGGTACTATTCTGCAGTACTTGCTTTCGGATGCCGGACAGATACAGTTATGGCCTGTCGTTAGCAAACACCTTACTCCCGGTAAGGCTCTCTATTTTTCTCATGGTTTTGCAGTTACCTACAGCGAAAGGACAGGGATAGTCCCTCCAAAGGATGTGGATGTTATATTGGTTGCTCCTAAAGGTTCCGGAACATCACTCAGGAGACTCTTCCTTGAGAACAGAGGGTTGAATTCAAGTTATGCCATTTACCAGGATGCTACCGGAAAGGCTTTTGACAGGACTGTCTCTCTGGGTGTTGGTATTGGCTCAGGCTATCTCTTTGAAACAACTTTCAAGAAAGAGGTATACTCAGACCTGACAGGAGAGAGGGGAACCCTTATGGGAGCCATTCAGGGAATCTTTGCAGCTCAATATCAGACCTTGAGGGATAACGGACACTCGCCATCAGAGGCCTTTAACGAGACTGTGGAGGAGCTTACACAGAGTCTTATGCCACTTGTCTCTGAAAACGGAATGGATTGGATGTACGCAAACTGCTCAACTACAGCGCAGCGCGGAGCTCTGGACTGGTGGAAGAGATTCCGTGATGCGACGCTTCCTGTATTCTCGGAATTGTACAGTGAGGTGGCAAAAGGGAATGAAGCTCAGCGTTCAATCGACTCAAACGGAAAGGCGGACTACAGAGTTAAACTCGATGCTGAGCTGAAGGAGATGAGGGAGAGTGAGATGTGGCAGACCGGAGAGGTGGTCAGGTCTCTCAGACCGGAACGAAATAAATAGATTCCAGACAATGTCCTATTTTCCCCATATTAAAGATATTTCTAAAGCCAGGATAACGATCAGCCCTGTCCTGGCTTCCACACCTCTTATGCCCGATATGAACCTTTCTGCCAAATATTCGGCAAATGTCATGCTTAAGAGAGAAGACCTTCAGGTTGTCCGTTCCTATAAAATAAGAGGGGCATTCAATAAGATAAGCACCCTTGGAAAAGATCAGCTAAAAAAGGGTGTTGTGTGTGCAAGTGCAGGGAATCATGCCCAGGGTGTGGCTTTCTCTTGTTGCAAGCTTGGTATTAAAGGAGTTATCTATATGCCTGCCACTACTCCGAGACAGAAGATAAGTCAGGTCAGAATGTTTGGCCGTGAGTTCGTTGAAATAGTACTTACAGGTGATACTTTCGATGCTGCTTACGATGAGGCAAAGCAATTCTGCCAGCAGAGCGGTATGACATTCATCCATCCGTTTGATGATCCTAAGATAATTGAGGGTCAGGCAACGGTGGGGATGGAGATTATGCAGGATATCCACGAGAAGATTGACTACGTATTTATTCCTATTGGTGGAGGAGGTCTGGCATCCGGAGTAGGAGCCTATTTCAAGCAAGTCAGCCCTGAAACCAAGATTATTGGAGTTGAACCTGCCGGTGCCCAGAGTATGAGGCTGGCATTTGACAAAGGAGAGGTGGCCACGCTTGAAACTATTGACAGCTTTATAGACGGGGCTGCGGTAAAGAGAGTAGGAGACAACACATACACTATCTGCAAGGAAGTTCTGGATGATCTTATATCAGTCCCGGAAGGTGCCGTCTGTTCCACAATACTGGAGTTATACAACAAAAATGCAATTGTTGCCGAGCCTGCAGGAGCTTTATCAGTAGCGGCACTTAATCAGTATGCCGGAAGGATAAAGGGGAAGAATGTTGTCTGCATTGTCAGTGGCAGTAACAATGATATTACAAGGATGGAGGAGATAAGAGAGAGATCTCTTCTCCACGAGGGGGTGAAGCACTATTTCATAATTCGTTTTCCTCAGAGGTCGGGGGCATTGCTCGCTTTTATAAGGGATGTCCTAGGGCCTAAAGATGATATTACCCATTTTGCATATTCAAAGAAGAATAACAGAGAACAGGGCCCTGCGGTTATAGGGGTTGAACTGGCTGATGCTTCTGATTTTCCTCAGCTTATAGGCAGAATGGATAAAAAGGGGATTGTCTATCAATATCTGAATGACAATCCTGATTTGTTCGGATTTCTAATTTTATAAAAAGAAAAAAAATATGGATTGGTCAAAACTTGCCTTCGGCTATATTAAGACAAATAAAATTATCTGTTCATGGTACAAGGATGGTGAATGGAGCCCGCTTTCTGCCGAAACAGATGACAATATTAAAATAAGTGCACTTTCAGGTGCGCTCCATTATGGAATTGAAGCCTTTGAGGGGTTGAAAGCATTCAGGGGTGCAGATGGTAAGGTGAGGCTCTTCCGCCCTGATGAAAATGCAAAAAGGATGAGGCGTTCTGCTGATTTTCTGGGCATCGCCTCTCCCTCTGTCGAGATGTTTGTGGAGGCTTGTAAAAGGGCTGTAATTGAAAATATTGATTTTCTTCCTCCTTATGAAAGCAGGGCCTCGATGTATCTGAGACCCTTTGTGATTGGGGTGGAACCGCAGATTGACCTTGTAAGTCCGAAGGAGGTACTCTTTGCTGTTGCAGCAATTCCTGTAGGTGCGTTTTCCGGTAAAAACCTGACTCCGGCAAGGATGCTCCTGGCGCGGGATCATGACAGGGCTGCCCCTATGGGTACAGGCAGCTACAAGATTGGGGGTAATTACGCTGCTTCCATGTTGGCCGGCACCAAGGCAAAGAAGGAGGGTTTTGCCTCAATTCTATATCTGGATTCGGCAGAGAGAAAGTATATCGATGAGTTTTCATCTTCCAATTTCTTTGGCATAAAAGGCAATTCCTATGTGACGCCTGACTCGGCATCAGTTCTTCCCTCCATCACAAATAAGTCGTTGATGCAGCTTGCCGAAGATATGGGTATGAAGGTGGAAAAACGAAGAGTTCCTGTGGAGGAGTTGAAAGATTTTGATGAGGTTGGTGCCTGCGGGACAGCTGTTGTCATCACTCCTGTCTGGGAGATTGTAGACAAAACATTGGAAGTTACTTACAGGACCGGTGAGAAGGAAAGGACGGGAGCTGTAAGTGAGAGGCTGTACCGAAAACTTACCGGAATCCAGTACGGGGAAGAGCCTGACGAGCATAACTGGTGTTTGGAGCTCTAGATCCCGAGTATCTTTTTCATCTCAGCTTCACTATATTGCCCGGGTGCACTCTCTTGTGAGCCCGGAGCAATTACAAAAGTAAATGGTGCTCCCCTTTTCAGGGCTTCAATTCTGGTGACTCGGCCAAGCTCACCCATGCCAATTGAGAGAAGGGCTCTTCCCGGTCTGTAAAGAGAGATGAGTGTCGAATTGTCATTATCACTGTTTGCCATAGTGGCAATCTTAACCAGGTCGGCACCCTCTGAAAGTGATCTTTCGATTATTCTCTCCAGATACTCTTTATCGGGGGTTGACTTGTAATTGTGATACGAGATAATGACCTTGCAATCATTTGCTTTGGCATATCTTACCAACTCCCTCATATACCCGTCATCAGATTCAATCTCTATATCAACCCACTCTGCCCCGCCGTCTATTGCAGCCTTTAGCAGGGCTTTCCTTGTCTTATCGGGGATATCGCCCGGACGGCATGTCGCAATTAGTGATTTGTGCTTCGCAAACAGAACCCTCACCTCATCGGAAGAGAGGTTGCTCATCTCGATTCTTATTTCGGCCATTTCGGCCCCTTCTATCAGTGACAGGATCTTTTCACTCCCCTCTACGGCTATTGAACGGCAAAGCATCTCTGAAGGAATTAATTGTTCATTATAATTGTCTGTTTATTGATGGATTCCTGGTGTATGGCCTTGAATACATTGCTTACAAACTCTTCGCTGAGGTCATTGGCCTTGCCCTTTTCCACCATCTTGTCCACGATATCCTTCCAACGCCCTGCCTGAAGTATTGTGATGTTGTTCTCCTTCTTGTAGCGGCCGATTGTTTCGGAAATAGACATCCTTTCGTGCAGGATCCTGATCAGCTTATCATCACAGATGTCGATTTTTTGTCTCAGCTCGTCGAGTGTAAGGAGGAAGAGAGGATTGCTGGTATTGACATCTCTCAGGATGAGCTTGTCGATTATTGCTGCAAGTTCGGCCGGAGTGACCTGCTGTTCGCTGTCGCTCTTTGCTATTGCCGGGTAACAGTGAGACTCGATCATCAGACCGTCGTAGTTCAGGTCCAGCGCTTTTTGAGATATCTCCTGAAGAAGCTCCTTCTTGCCACCCATGTGGCTCGGATCACAAATCATTGGAATCTCGGGGATTCTCTGTTTTAGTTCAATCGGCAGCTGCCACTGAGGAATATTCCTATATCGGGTCTTGTCAAAGGTTGAAAACCCTCTGTGAATGGCTCCGACATGTCTGATTCCTGCCCCTTTGATCCTCTCGATAGCTCCGATCCAAAGGTTCAGGTCGGGATTGACGGGATTTTTTACAAGTACTGGAATATCCACACCTCGGAGGGCATCTGCTATCTCCTGCATGGCAAAAGGGTTTGCAGTTGTCCGGGCACCTATCCAGATAATATCCACGCCGTATCTCAATGCATCGTAGACATGTTTGACATTTCCGACCTCTGTGGATATCTTCATTCCTGTCTCTCTTTGTACTCTCCTCATCCATTCAAGTCCAAGGCTGCCGACCCCTTCAAACTGATTGGGTCTGGTCCTCGGTTTCCATATTCCTGCACGGAATACCTCTACTCCGATACTCTTCAGTTGAACAGCGGTATCCATTACCTGTTCTTCTGACTCTGCGCTGCACGGCCCGGCTATCATTACAGGCCTCTCCTGTTTGCTTAGTCCCCATCCTTCAAAAGGGGAGTTGTTAATTTTTTCCATATTCTTAATGCTTCAATACTGCCTTTATTCTATTAGATTCTTTAATCATATCCCTGATTTTATCACCTTCATCCTCTTTGATCAATGTGCGGAACTTCTGAAGTTTCTCGATATAGGTCTCCAGAACGGTTACCACATTCTCTTTATTCTGATGAAAAATAGGTACCCACATATCAGGGGAGCTCTTTGCCAATCTTACAGTTGAATCAAAACCACCGCTTGCCAGGTCAAAAATATGCTTTTCATTCCTCTCCTTCTCCAGAACTGTCAGTGCCAGAGCGAATGAGCTGATATGTGATATGTGTGAGATATATGCTGCGTGGACATCATGGTTTGTGCTGTTCATGTAGATGATCCTCATATTCAGCGTCTCATACATCCTTTTCACCTTCGCAACAGCCTTTATGTCAGACTCTTCTGTGTCGCACAAAATGGCGCTCTTTCCGTCAAAGAGTCCGGACATTGCTGCCCAGGGACCTGAAAACTCTGTTCCGGCCATAGGGTGGGAGGCAACATAACAACGTCTGTTCTTGTGGTATTTTATGATTTCACATATACTCCCTTTTGTTGAGCAGACATCTGTTACAACTTTCCCCTCAGCAAGGTCCAGCACTTTGGGAAGCAGTTTGACGGCTGAATCTGCGGGAACGGCTACTATTATCATTTCCGATCTGCTGATGCCCTCTTCAAGGGTACAGATCTCATCCACCAATCCAATCGTCAGTGCTCCGTTTGCATTTATCTTATCGTTATCGACTCCCAATATTGTATTGGCAAACCCTCTTTTTCTGAGGTCTATGGCGGCAGATCCACCTATCAGCCCCAATCCTATGATTGTTATGACCATAATCTTTTCACTATTGTTTTAACTCTTCATTAATCACTATTAACTCTTCACTACTCACTCCTCACTTCCCCCAACCCTCTTTAACGCCTCAGAGAGTGTGGCTTCATTGCAGCAGAGTGAGATTCTTGCGAACCCCTCGCCGTTAGAGCCGAAAATATGCCCTGGTGTTATGAAGACATTGCTCTCATGCAGATATTTATCTGAAAACTCTACAGAGCTGCGCGTTGTGGAAGGGATTTTCGCCCATACAAACATCCCTGTCTGATTTTTGTCATAACTTGAACCTGTTGCATCAAAAATCTTCCAAACAAGACTCCTTCTTCTTCTGTACTCTTCATTCAGGGAGCTGTACCACTCTTTGTCGCACGAGAGAGCCTTGACAGCCGCCAGTTGCAGAGGCCTGTACATCCCGCTGTCCATATTGCTTTTAACTTTAAGTATATAACTGATGAGAGTGCTCTCCCCGGCAACCATACCTACCCTGAACCCCGCCATATTGTGTGATTTGCTCATTGAGTTCAACTCCAGTACAATGCCTTTTGATCCCTCTATCTCCAGAATGCTTATAGGGTTGTCGTTCAGGATAAAGCTGTAGGGGTTGTCGTTGCAGATTAGAATCCCGTGTCGCCTGCCGAAATCGACAAGTTTGCGGTATAAGTCGTAACTGGCCGGCTCTCCTGTCGGCATGTTGGGGTAGTTGACCCACATAAGTTTGACACCTGAAAGATCTTGTTTTTCAAGTTCTTCGAAATCCGGTTCCCATCCATTCTCCTCCTTTAGGTTGTAATTTATTACTTCAGCCCCAACCATCAGTGAAACAGCTCTATATGTGGGGTACCCGGGGTCAGGGACCAGAACCTTATCGTTCGGATTGATGAAAGCCATTGATATATGCATGATACCCTCCTTGGATCCTATCAGTGGCAGTATCTCATTTGCCGGATTAAGTTCAACCCTGTAGAATTTTCTGTACCAGGCAGAAAAAGCCTCTCTCAGTTCAGGTATCCCGGTATAACTCTGATAACCGTTTGTGCCATATGTCCTGGCCGATTCTGTCATTGCCTCTATGGCATTCTCCGGAGCAGGCATGTCGGGATTACCTATTCCGAGGTTTATTACCTTTTTCCCGGCTCTGTTCATCTGCTCAATCTCTTTGAGTTTGACCGAAAAGTAGTATTCGTTGACCAATGTGGTCCGGGTTGCTGGAGTTATCATGATTATTTATATATTATGGACGTTTTCCAATGACTCGATTGCGTGTGTGTATTCTCCAAGGATTTGGAAATCTACTATTTGCGGGCTTATCTCAAATATGCTCTGAAGATATTTCGTGTAGTTGTTGAATGTGACATCTACATAGAAGAAGTAACGGAACTCTTTGCCTAGTATCGGCATACTCTGGATTTTTGTCAGGTTCAGGTCGTTTTCTGCCAATGTTCCAAGAACACCTGCAAGGCTCCCTTTTCTGTGAGGAAGGCTGAAGCAGAGAGATGCCTTTGTGGCCTCGCAGGAGTGCTCTACAACCTCATCCTGATTTGCAAGGACAAGAAATCTTGTATAGTTGCGCTTATTTGTCTCAATCCCCTCAGCCAGAACCTCCAATCCATACATCTCGGCTGCAAGTTCACTGGCTATGGCTCCATGTCCCTCGGATTTGTTAAGGTCTATCTCTCTTGCACTTACAGCTGTATCAGAAGATTCCACAAGTTTTATCCATGGATAATGCTTGAAGAACTCCCTGCACTGGTTAATTGCCATAAAATGTGAGTGTACCTCTTTGATATCCTCGATCTTCTGCCCCGGAAGGGTCAACAGGTTTTGTTTGATTCTGAGATACTCCTCACCGATAATTTTAACCGGACTCTCCCTTAGGAGGACATAATTAGAAAGCAGGCTGCCGGCGACAGTATTCTCAATGGCCATTAGCCCGAAATCTATCTCCTTTTTTGCAAGCATCTCCGTAATCTCTTCAAATGTCTCACATTCAACAATCTCTATCGGTAAATCCCTGAAATACCTTTGGGCTGCTATCTCGTGGAAGGCTCCATGGATTCCCTGTATTGCAACTTTTTTCTGCATGGTATATAAAACAAAAAACCCCGCTGAGCCAGCGGGGTCAATTAATATTGTAATCAGTCAGTTTACATCATATCAACCCCGCTTTACTTCTAAAGAAATAAAAAAAGTAAAATGAGGTATATCCGAAAATGTTGTTCACTGTTCTGTTGTCTATCTTTCTCTCTGCAAAGGTGAAAAAAAAACCGGAAAATCAAATAAAAAAACAAATATTTTTACAGAAATGTTCCGATTGCCCTTATTTACAACAATCTTGGCAAGTTATAATGTGTAAGCAAAAATTACTCATTTTTGACAGACGAAAACATAAGACCACCCATCATGATTAAAGATGTGAGTACAACGACCTGTATCATTAACGGATAATTTATCAGAGGTATTTGTTGGGCAACGGGTATTGAAAGTACAAGAAGTATTGTTATAAGTCCTCTTGGAGCGATAAACAGTAAAGGTCTCAACGGTAGGGATGAGATCTTCAGCTGGGCGGCCCTGACAATGAATATCAGAGAGACAATGATTAGTGCCCAGCTAAGACTGTGGAGGTCGAGTATGTCGGAACTCTTTATCAGATAGCCGAATAACATGAAAAAGAGAGCCCTGACAAGAAAGGAGATCTCTGAGACGAACTCCCTGAACTTGTGGATCTCCTTGTCCAGTACCTCAGGTCTGAAGTGTCTTGTCCATTTATATTGACTCAATTTATCCATGTTACCCAGGAATAAACCGAAGATCATTATGAATATGAGCGATGGAAGTTTTAATTCATGAGTCGCTACATATACAAGCAGTATAACAAGTATTATTGGAATAAATCGTATATGATGGTCCACCTTGCTGAGGAAAAGGGATAGACCCACTGTCGTAACCAGAGATATTACAAACATTACCAGTATCTGCAACCCGAAATTGCCGAAGGCATTGAGGTCGATTACTGTATTTATCGTCATGAAGTTAAAAAAGAGGACACCTAGAATGTCAGAAAGACTGCTCTCGTAAACAACGGATTCCTTTACTGATTTCTCACATGATCTCACACTAGGGATGGCTATGGCGCTGCTAATAACGCTGAAAGGTATAGAGTTAATCAGGGCTGTTCCAAATGGATACCCTTTAACCTTAAATAAAACGAAAGCGATGGCAAATGCCAGAGCAAACATTGAGACAAAAGCACCTATAAACGACTTCCGGACGATGGCAAGTTTTGATTTTCTGAGTTCCAGTTCCAAGGATCCTTCAAGTACAATAAGCACAAGACCGATCGTGCCCAGACCCGGCAATATAGGAGTAAGGTCAGGGAGGGAGATCCCGGCCACCATGGTAATCTGCTTCACTCCCCATCCTAGAAGGAGAAGGAGTATGACTGACGGAATCTTTGTCTTGGATGCTGAAAGGTCAAAGAGGTACGCTATCAGCAGGAGTGAGCAGACAGTAATTATTATTAAAGTAGACATGCCTGCCGGTTATTGTTTGTCATTCGTTACCCATATTAACTCACTGACTTTATATCCTGCAGATTCGGCTTTCTTTAAAAACTCCTCCCGGATCTCTTCAGGAATTGTCTTTTGTCTAGAGAGAATCCATAGGTATTTGAGGTTTTTTCCTGCTATCAGGGCATATTGGTAATCCTTGTCAAGAGCTATGACATTATATCCTGAGTAGAACGGGCCGAAAAAGGAGACCTTAAGCATAGCCTTGTTGTTGCCGTCTACAAATTTTGCCTTTCCTATAGCCTCTTTCCACTCTTTTTTAGTGTAGTTGTAGCCACTGTTGATTACTTTTATGGATCCATCATTATTGACGCTGTAATTGGCCTTTGTCTTGTTAAGACCTCTCTCGAAACGAAAATCCATCCGGGCTATCTCATACCAGTCTCCCAGATATCTAGTCTGGTCAAATGGTTCTACGGCTCTCACTCCATCAGGAATTGTAGCACATGATGAGAGTGATAAAATGCAAAGAGCGCTGACAAAAAAATACTTTTTCATACTTGTAATTTTAAGTTAATCACTATGTTGCTATAAATTTCCATTTACCGGACCTTACCTTGAACTTGATATGTCCGGTTGTGTTGTCTTTTATTCCTATAACAATCTTATTGTTGGAAAAGTTTCTGTTTCGCCATACAACTTTACCATTTGCCCTGATTTCCCTGAAAGAGTAATCGGGAATTCCGATTACGGCCTCTGTACCCGAAGGAATTGTAACATCAAGTTCAAAATTTCCCTTACTGTCAATGAATGAACTTGCTATCTCTCCTTTAACACTCTGAATCTTTGCTGATGCCCTCTCTATACCGGAAGGTCTTGGGGTTATCTTAAAAAGAGTATAGCCCGGTTTTATTGGTTCAATGCCGCACAGATACTGTGAAAGTATTGTAAGCGCACAACCGCTCCATGCATGGTTTACTGTTCCTCCGCCGAAACCCTCTGAACCGATTCCCCATCCCTCAAACAGGGTGGTGTAGTCAGGGTTGTTCACCATGGGGGAGAACCTTTTTTTCATCCTTTCAAGTGCATAATCTCCGTATCCCATCTGAAAAAGAGCCTCAAGGATATATTTCTCCATATATGGACTTGCATGCTCCTCTCTCTTTAAAACCTCCAGAATAGCTGGATATTTATCTCTATCGGCAAGACCGGCCACAACAGCCAGACCCTGACTTCTGTCATCGGTCTTTCCCTTATATTCAGGGTTTCTGTACTCCTTGCCTGTCCAGAATTGTTTGTTGAATGATGTCTTAAAACTCCTCATTATTGAGCGGTACTCATTTGCATCATCATATCTGCCTATGGCCTCTGCCATATTTGCTCCTCCCTTGAGTGCCAGATAGTAAAGCGAATTGAAGATCAGATGGAGGTCGCGCTCTTCACCCCAATCTCCCCAGGTCCATTCACCTTTGCGGAACACCACGGTCCCTTGGTCGTTTATCTTCCAGACATGAATGTATTTCCTGACTCCTTCGTATAAATCCCTGATTGTCTCTATGTCTCCTGTGTGCAGGTAGTAGTTCCAGAAGCCGTAATAGCCGATACTGTTGAGCATCTGGCATGGAAGCTCCCTGTTCCAGTTTGCAGAGGGGATAGGAGAGAAGAGAGTGCTGTCCTCCCTTTGCCAGCCTATCAATTCATACATGCCCTTTCTGAAAAGTTTATGACTTTCAGTGCTGAGAGAGTAAAAAGCCTCGCCTCCTTCGTTGACCTCATCTCCCCACCACTGTGCGCGTTCTCTGTCAGGACAGTCCATATATGTATCCCTCATAGTGACATATAGAGTCCTTCGCGATTTCTCCCAGATCTTGTTCAAAAATCTGTCAGAGCAGGTGAAACTGCCGGCAAATTCCGTATTATAACCTGTCTCCCTGTACTTCAAATCAATCACCTTGACCCCTTTCGGAATACTGTAGAACATCTTGTGTCCGTTAATCCAGCCATAGCTCTCGTACTCCTGTATGCCCTCCTTTGTGACATATTCAGCCCTGTTATTAGGAGTACTCCCACCGAAGACATTGTCTGTACGGAGATCTATCAGAGAGCCTGCCGGAGCTTCAACCTTGAAATAGGGAGTTATGTGGATGTTTGCAGGGAGGGTACAGACTATTACTGTGTCTTTAGTTGCAACAAATGGTAATGAGGGTTTGGAAACATAATCAACAAGGCCGGAATTTTTCCATTGCGGAATCGGCCTAAGCACAAGTCTGTTCCATGGTTTCATGGGTGGGTAGCCAAGTTCTCTTGCCCTATCCCATCCGGATGTCTTGTAGAGCGAATCCTGCCATTGACCGATATCTTCCCTTGCATCAAACCTTATGTTCGGTTCCGGTAACCTGAAGTTGGGAAAAGGAAGCGAACAGCTCTCGTATGCAGGGTGTACATTGCTTCTCCAGTTGTTATCGCTTATAATTCCGACTCCCGGGGCATCGCACTGGAACAAAAGACCTGCTTTACCGCTGCTGTTGTGCGAAAACCCATCCTTCCCGAAATACCAGGTAAGTATAGATATTGAGTTATTCCCCTTTTTCAGGAATGGAGCAATTTCAACCTCATCAAAATATGTGTCATCGGGATTGGGTCCTCTTTTGAGCCCGCCTTCGAATATTACAAGATCTCCGTTAACCCAGAGCCAGTATTTTGTGTCTGTGGCAATTCTCGCAATAGCTGAGGGTGGAGGATTTTCTATCTTAAAATCCCTGCGGAAGCATAACCATGTGTTTGTTGCGTTTTGTGCTTTTGGATCTGTAATCCATTTGGCCTTCCACTCTTCTGTAGCATTAAGTTTTTCCGAAATAAAGGAAATTGCGAGAAACGCTAAAAAGTACTTGAAATATTTCATCGTATAATTTGATTTTTTATTCTGAGACAAATTTCAACCCGACTATTGAAAAAATAAGAGTTGTAAGGAAGAAAAGTCTCCAGAACTCGGCCGGTTCACGAAAGAATATTATACCCACTATGACTGTTCCTACGGCTCCGATGCCTGTCCATACTGCATAGGCTGTTCCTACGGGAAGTGTCTGCACGGCCTTTACCAGCAGAATCATGCTTATTGTAAGAAATATGATAAAACCAAGGTACCAATATGCCGCATTCATACCGCTTGCCTCTTTTGCCTTACCCAGACAAAAGGCGAAGCCGGTCTCACAAAATCCGGCCACTATTAAAATTATCCAGTTCATTTTATAGATTCGTAGATCTTTCTCCAGATCAATTCGTTATTCATCAATTCCCGTATTTTGCTGTCTGCCAGACGGAAGCCCTTTTCACCCGGCTCCTGTTGAAAATGTATGGTGAGCAGCCTTGTGCTTTTTGTTTGACCAAGAATATTCACAAGTGCAGGGTTGACTTTTACTAAAGTGTCTGCATTCTTGTTGTCATTTACCCTGACAAGTCCGGATACACTTATTTTATCATCTATGGCTGAAAGAGAGTAGTAGGCAGGAAGCCTCCTCTCTTGCTCATCCATTTTGTCAAGCTCCTTTTTTAATAGAGCAGGGTAATAATCTTCGTCTTTTGTCACCATGTTTTTCAGCTCTTTTTTCATCTCCTCTATTCCCTTTTTCACCTCTTCGGCAGCTGCTTTATCCACTTCGAGGAGCTGACGGTAAACCCTCTCCATCTCCTCAATCTCCTTGGAAACTTTGGTGTCTGTCAATTTCTCGGATTCGGGATACTCTTTCAGGGCTCTGGCAATCATTGCCTTAAGATACTCTTCCCTTGTTACGGGGACAAAAAGAGGAGCGTCAAGCTTAGTTAAAACGACTGTTTCATACCTGCTTGCGCTGAATTTGGGAAATCCGTGAAAATACCCGTTTTCGACAGGCTTAATGTATATGCCGTCGACTACTGACATTCCGAAAACATCGGACGGATTGTTAATGGAAAATGTTATGGAAGGCCCTGAGAGAGTCATTTTTTGTCCATCCTCCTTTATATATGCGGCGAAGGTCAGTTCAAACGATGAACTAATTCCGGAAAACAGGGCTTCAAAACCTTTGGGTGGTGAGATGCCTTTCCATGCAGATATAATAGAGCAAATCTTTTCGATTTCCGTCTTCCAAGGGCCTGAAAGCATATTTTTCACTTCGCCACGGCTGTTTGGAAGGAAGTAATGCTCATCAATCATCACCGGCTCGTCGGAATAGTGCTCTTGACAATAAGATGTGACAGATAATGTTAACAATACGATTAAGGCTAAGGCTTTCCTGTACATATAGTTAGCTATTTGGTTGATTATATGCGAAATTAGTTATTTCCAGCCACAATGCAAAGAGCGCTCATTAAAATAAAGCACTTTATGAAAATGTAAGCTTCTCAGGGGCACTGATGTTTTTCTTAACGCTTATTTCTTTGTGTTTTTCGGAACCTGCGGAACGCCTCCCTTCGGTCGTTGAACGGTCCTCGGCTTATTTCCGAAAAAACCTTCAGAAAATAAGCTAAAAAACAGACGTGCCCCTGAGAAGCTTACAGTTTTCTTGATAAAGTGTAAATATGAGTGTTTGAAACAAAAAGAGGGGACAAAATTTTGTCCCCTCTCCAGATCACAATACTCTTAATTATTTACTAAACTTCCGCATCAGTGTACCTACTTTTTATATTGTGATCAGCGCATTACTTTCCTAAAGCCTTGTCAATTGCTTTGGATATCTCCTCTTCACCTCTTACATATTTTGATGAAATTTTGCCCTCTTTGTCAATAATTACAAGGAAAGGTATTCCGGAAAACTGATACAGTCTGGAAACTTCAGATCCCGATTTTGGAGCCAATATCTGAGTCCAAGGCATATTTTCCTGGGATAGAGCCTTTTTCCATTCACTCTCGCCCTTGTCTATTGAGACGCTGAGAAACTCAACTTCGTTCCGGCTATATTTCTCGTATACCTTTTTCAGGTGAGGGATCTCTGCCCTGCAAGGTCCGCACCATGAGGCCCAGAAATCAATCAGGAGGACCTTTCCCTTAAAAGTAGAAGGACCATACATTTTACCGTTCAAATCCGGATATTCGAACATTGGGGCAATTGATCCGATATTCATTTTTATGGCATTGGCAGCATCTTCCTCACTCTCTTTTATGTAATTCAGGACCGGTTCATAACCGGGGTACTTGGACAAAAGAGATTCACAAATTTTATCAATCAGCTCCTTGTCCTCTTTCCTGTCGAGTAATTTAAGTGCAGCAACAATACTTGTCCTGTCACTGTATAGAGAGACTATGTATCTTATCTGGCTCTTTCGCTCATTGCTCAAGTAATCATATAAACTCTTTGTCGATTCATTCTTGACGCTGTCGTTCAGGTATTTTGTGTTATATCCGATTTTCGAAACGGCAATCATGCCCTGATAATTTCTGAAGCCAATAAAGTTGAGGTGGTTCATTACTTCGTTCTTCGGGCCCCCTTTTATCAAGTGAAATGGAGGATTCTTAATCCTGATTCTGGCTGTGTCCTTACCTCTGAAATCGACATTTATATCCTCGTCTTCACCCCAGAATTGGATCATCTCCCATTTCTTACAATCAAGGACATATACGCCCGGTTTGTCGACATTGAGCTTGTACTCAAATTTATTATCCTTATCTACGTCAAATTCAGCCACAGTGACACGTTCATTCCCCTCTTGCCTGAAAATGCTCATTTTAAACAAAGGTTCATTGAACTGGACAGTACCGGTTATATTGATAACCTTGCCCTGTGCAGAAGAGGTTGCGGAGAAGGAGATAAACAGAAGCAGGCTTAATGCATTCAGAAGTAGTATTGATATGTTTCTTTTCATACTTTTAGTTGTTAGATAGTGATTTATAAACGCGATTGAGCTCTTTCTGATAGTCTATCATACTCATTGCGAGCATAACACCATTTTTCTCTGCTTCGGCCTTCCTTCTTGCCTGCTTTGCCTCAAAAAGCGGAATGAATTTTTCGAACCATCCGGCAGCATGGCTTCTGATTTTTTTATCGGTACACAGTCTGTCGATTTGCATACCCCAAGCGAGCATCTCTGTTTCAGACATATTTGCAAGGCCTGTTTTCTTAATCTTAGTGTCAATCATGGATAGCAGGGATTTCCAGTTACGTGTCTGTATTGCATTGAAAATATTTGCTTTCTCTTCTATGGATTGATAATCCTCAACCCCTTCCTCTTTCATTCTCTTTATGTACTTCTTAAAGCCCTCCTTGTCGATAGTCGCATTGTCACCGGAACCCTGTACATATCTGTTAGCTCCATTTTCCCAGATGCTCCTTAGCTTTCTGTCAACAACATCTTGTGGATATATATTATAGAAATTGCTGCGATTTTTATATACATACTTGAAAATCTCAGAATCCGGATCTTCCATATATGAGAGGAAGTATTTAAAGTACTCCTTGCTTTTGAAATTATTCAAGTCGGTAGATTTAAAGAGTCCATCAGCAACTTTCTGGGCATCTTTGATCATATTTGCCATCTCGAGGGTTCTGAGATATTGTAGTATGAAGCTTTCATCCCTTTCTCCTGAAGAATATCTTTTTTGCATTGCAGAGAGTCCGTTTTCGCTCATACCTTCACGGCTCTTACTTAAAAACTCCTCAGCAGGCATGCTGCCTACAATCTTGTTTACAACAACCTCGTTGACATCTATGTAAACATATGTGGGAAATGCATTTATGCCGAACATCTCTTTAAGTTTGAGACCTTCACCCTTCTCCATGTCAAATTTTGCATTTACGAAGTTGGAGTTGAAGTATTCGGCTACCTCCGGACGGGTAAAGACGGTGTTGTTCATCTGCTTGCAAGGGCCACACCATGTGGTGTAGCAGTCTAGGAAAATCGGTTTGTTCTCCCTCTTAGCCTTCGACACAATATCTTTCCATGTACCTTTTTCGAACTGTATAGAGCTCTTGTTCAGAGCACTTTTTCCGTAAGAGATGAACTCGTCAGCTTCAGTATAACCGGAAGCTGAATATATCAGTTTCTCGTCGGCATTAATGAAAAGATATGTAGGGTAAGCGTTTGTACCATATTTTTCTGCAAGATTGGTATGAACAGTTCCCAGGTTCATAGAGAGGCAGATAAAATTCTCGTTATAGTAATCGGCAACCCTGTCTACGGAAAAGACATCCTTTACCATTCGTATGCATGGTTGGCAGTTATCTGTGTATGCATCAATGAATATAGGTTTTCCGCTGCTTTTTGAAAGTTTCAGAGCCTCTTCGAAGCTAATATCCTGAAAGAGTATACTTCTGCTGTTGCTCCATTTGCTGTTAGCTTTGGAGAGCGCGGAGTTTGCTTTTTCAAGAAAAAGGCCGGGATTAGTATATACTCGGGACGGATGGATAATTTCCAGCAGATCACCGTTAGGCATCATAAACGCGTAAGCGGGATACATATTCATCTGAAGGAGCGGCGCAAAGGATTTGCCGGCTTCAGAACCCATGTCCATTCTGACTGAAATGAGATTTTTTGAGCAGAATCCGGCAACCTCTGCATTGGCTGCAAGTTGTTTCTCGGAATTGATTTTTTCCTGCCCCATCATCCTCTGGCTTGTAACATCAACTAAAATGATCTTCTTCTCTTTTGATGCTATTTGTTTAGCCTGCTCAAAGTCAAGATTGGAAAAATTCTGGGCTGTTGCCATTATTGGTAACAGCAAAACAAGTGTGGTTAACTTAAGTCTCATAAAGTAAATTGTTTCTAACGATATCCTTTGTTTTGAACGATGGCACCATAGGATATATTGATGTCATAGTTTGGAATTGGTAATATTTTTCTGTCATTGGTCACAGACGGATCTTTCAATGGCCTTCCGGTCCTTATGAGATCCCATCTTGTATGACCCTCAAATGCAAGTTCTTTCAGCCTCTCTAACAGGATCTCGTCTATAAGCGCCTGCGGGGTGGCAAAACTTGATGCTGTATATGCAGCCGGTTTGGTCGAAAATGGTCGTCTTCTTATATCATTCAACTGAGTGATTGATGCATCGTTTATGCCGCTAATCCTGGCAAGTGCCTCTGCTTTTGTAAGTTTAGCTTCAGAAACACGTAAGTATATCACATTGTTGAATCCATTGCCGTTGTTATACTTGTATGAGGTAAGGTCAGTAGGATTTGATGTAGTGCTGCCGTACCAGAGCAAAGAGGCTGCTGTCGCCGGGTCTATATACCCTCTTCTGTCTCCGCTCGCATATATTCCGGCAAAATCCAGGCCTACATAAAACGAACTCTTGTTATAGAAAAGTGACCCTAGCCCGTTTGAGTAGTTATTAGCACTTGAGTAGCACGGTGAAAGAAAGATGGTCTCTGTGCTGAAACTTGAGCTGTTTGTCTCTGTCCCTGTTTCGTTGAGCGGAAACATATATGATGTGTGATTCGAATACGAGGTTGAGAATGTGTAGCCTTTTGTGTTGTTGATGACAGAATCTGCATAGTCTGCCGCCAATTGCAACTCACTTTGGTTATTCGTATAAGTTCCTTTGTAGAGATAAACCCTTGATAGCAGTGCAAATGCTGCTGTTCTGGAAGCCCTTGTCCTTGCAGTGAGATTTGTAACATTTGCGTCCGGCAGGTATTTCAGGGCATCATCAAGATCAGTGATAATTTGATTGTATGTCTCACCTACAGTAATCCTGGTCTGAATATCCTCAGGATTATAACCGTCATACGGGGTGAGGCGCAATATAACTCCAAGACCGTTCATGTCACCTGTAAGGGCTCCGTCTCCGAAAGCCTGCAAAAGTAGCAGGTATTCATAAGCCCGTATGAATTTGGCTTCAGCTATATGCCTTTGCATTGCCGCAGTACTGTAATGGCCGTATTTATTAATATTGGTAATTACGTTATTTGCATAGTCTATTGCATTGTAAGTTGTACCCCACATACTCTGAATATAACCTTCATGGTCAGAGCTGTTGTACTGAGATGAAACCATGTTTACAAATCCAGAATTCTCCCTCAGTGATAGAGTAGGAGTACCTATCTCTCCGAAGAGTATGAAGTATCCGGTATTTGCATAATTATTCACGCCTGTAGGAGCGCCGGAGATGCTGGCGTTCAGCCTTGTATATGCCCCAAGAAGAGCCGCTTCCGCTGTGTTCGAGTCCCTGTATGTTATCTCATCAACCATAACGTTTTCAGGAGCAAGGTCTAGGTTGCAAGATTGTATAAAAACCGCAAGGATTATCACTAATATGGTTTTAATTAAATTTTTCATAATCATTACTTTTGTCGTTTAGAAACCTAGTTTAATACCGAATTGGAATGCTCTTGTCTGAGGCATTGTAAGGTTATCATAACCTGAAGATGTTGCTGATGAGCCGAATGCACTAACCTCCGGGTCAATACCTGAATACTTTGTAAAGGTTAATAGGTTAGTTGCTATCGCATAAATTCTCACTTGCTTAAAAATTTTTGACTTTTGAAGGAGTACTTCAGGAAGAGAGTAAGCCAGCTCAAGAGTCTTAAGCCTCATGTATGAGTTGTCCTCAAGGAATCTTGTGGTTGTACTCGAGGCTGTATAGTCATAACTTCCGGTGATTGATGAGTTTTTCAATTTAGGAACACCTGTATTGTGTCCATATATTTGCCATAGTTTGAGTATGTCCTTGTCAAGATTATTGGCATCTTTTGTAGAGTAAGTCATCAACTGTGCTTTTGTGTTGTTGATCATCTGTCCACCGTATGAGAATGTAAAGAGGAAGTTTAATTCCAGTCCTTTGTAAATTAGAGAGTTGGACAAACCACCATAAAAATCAGGTGTCGCATCTCCCATTATAAACTTATTTTGGACAGAGTTTTTATTGTCAGCTGCAGGGGCTGTCTCACTTACAGTTCCATCTTTATATATCCAAAGAGGATTACCATTTTCCGGATTTACACCGTTCCATTTGTACAAGTAAAACTGAGCTGCAGGGTAACCTACTGCGTAGTATTTGAAGGAGCTGTTAAGTTCATCGATTTGGTTCCCCTCAAAGTTGAGTTTCAGTATTTTATTGGTGTTTCTGGAGAATGTCAGGGTGGTAAGCCATTGGAAATCCTTTCCGGATACATTGTATGAGGTAAGTCTCAGCTCAACTCCGGAATTGGACATATCACCGATGTTCTGATCCTGTTTTGTATATCCTGTATATGCAGGCACATTTGAGGAGAACAGCATATCTGTGGTTTTCTTGTAATAGTAATCCAATGTCATGTCAATCCTGCGGTTCAGGAAAGTAGCATCCAGTCCGACATCATAAGTAACCGTCTTCTCCCATCCCAGATTTGTATTTCCCGGCTGAGACATATTCAGATATGAATAACCACCGTAATTTGCTCCGGTAATCAGGCTATATTCCGCCTGAGCTCCATAATAATCTGAGTTGGCATCTTTGCTTGACCAGCCTACGGATCCTCTGAGCTTGAGATCATCGATCCACTTTACATTGTCCTTAATGAATTTCTCTTCGCTGAGTCTCCATCCGAGAGAGACCGAAGGTGTGTTTATATATCTGTTATCCCTGTTGTATTTTGAAGAGCCGTCTATACGATATGTCAATCCGGCCATATACTTTCTCATAAACTGATAGTTAAGCCTGGCAAAGCCGGAAAGGAGGGCTGATTTTATCTCTCCGCCACCCGATACACTTTTTGTCTGTGCTGAGCCGACTCCGACAAGGTACTGGCTGAAGAAATTCCTTCCTGATATTGAGTTCGCATAAACTGTTGATGTCTCATAGCTCTGTCCAACGATTCCTTGTATGAAGTGCCTGCCAAACTCCCTGTTAATGTTGAGAGTGTTGTTTACGACAAACTTGGAGCTCATTGAGACAGTCTCCTGAGCCTGGTTCTTGCTCACAACTTCACTTAGAGGTACATCTGATTTCCTGACAGCAGTCTTAGTGTTGTACATGTCTGTACCAATATCTGATCTCAGTGTCATCCACCTGGTAGGTTTCAGCTCAATAAAAATATTTCCGGTCACTCGGTTGTCGAGAGAGTTCATTTTGTTTTCATATGCTGTTGCTACAGGGTTGTATGCCTCTGCATATCCATATGGGTTTGTTCCCTGTCCATAGAAGTAGTCTCCATTATCTTTATAAACAGGGAGGTTCGGTGCCTTCTTTGCTGCAAGAGCATATATGGTCTGAGCCTGCAGAGCGTTGTTATCTACCTGAGAAAGTGAAATGTTGGTTCCAATTGTGGTTATCTTGTTTAGTTTAGAATCAAGGTTTACCCTTACAGAGAACCTCTGCAGGTCATTGTTTATTATATAAGATTGATTGCTGCTTAACGAGGCACTCACAAAATAGTTGGTCTTTTCTGTTCCTCCGGATACTGAAGCAGAAGTGTTTGTACTTATGGCTGTCCTGGTAACAGCATCTATCCAGTCTGTGTTGTACTGTGATGCAAACGGAGTATTTGGGTAGTACATAGAATACACAAGATTGTACTCATCTCCGTTGAGCAGATTAAGTTTTCCCATTGGATTTTCTATGGATGTGCTGAAGCTTACATCAATCTTTGTTCTGTCCCTTAAACCTTTTTTTGTTGTAATCAATATTACTCCTGCTGCACCTCGCGATCCATAAATTGCAGTTGCGAATGCATCCTTGAGAATCTCGATTGATTCGATATCATCCGGATTTAGCGATGTGAGGGGATTCTTTTCAAATGAATAGGTCAGGGCAGGGTTATTTGTAATTGAGCTGGAAACGTTTGTTCCTCCCATTGCTATTGCCGGTATTGATCCTCCTGAGGTTGATGTCAGGTTGTTCTCTCTGCTGGTACCATAAATAGGAACACCATCAATGACATACAAAGGGTTGTTGTCACCCATGATCGTGCTTATGCCTCTAATGGTCAAAACATTGGCTGCGCCTAATGCTCCGGAGGAGGTAGACATATATACACCTGCAGCCTGTCCGGCAAGCATTTTGTCTATTGATAGAGCGTTTGTTACTTCAGCCGGTCTTACTGTCGTAACTGAACCTGTAATATCCCTTCTTTCCTGAGTCGAATATCCTGTAAATACTAACTCCATCAGTGCCATCTTATCCTCTTCAAGAATTACATCCACATGATCAGGCTTGTTTATAAGCATTTCTATAGGTTTGTAACCTATAAAGGAGAACTTTAATGTTCCTCCTTTGTGAATCTGTATAGTGAAACAACCGTCTATATTCGTTTCTGTTCCGACGTTCGTCCCCTTGACCTGAACGTGTGTTCCCGGAATAGCCTTTCCCTCACCATCTTTCACTGTTCCGCTGATTGTCATCTTTACCTGTCCATGCAATACAACTGATATCGCAATTAGGCAGAATAATGCTATTATCTTTTTCATGTTACTTCAATTTGATTTGGTGGTCAGTTATTTAAGGCGTTTTGTCCAGACATCGTATCTCATATCCATAGCTATGCCACTTATGGAATAGTTTCCTGCAGAGTATGCATAGCCTCCAATAATCCAGATGAGGTCACCCGTTCCGTTTAAGACATTGGCATAAATTCTGGAAGAGAATGCAGATGGAAGCTGTTGAGCTGAAGGTAAAACAGTCCAGTTCTTACCATCGGTTGAAGAGAGTACATTTGTGAGCCCTATCCTTGTACTTCCAACAATTTTCTCTCCACCTATCATATAGAGTTTTCCATTATAAGTCACTACTTTATGCCCGAATCTTTTCAGGTCTTCTCCAGAAGAAGTTTCTGTTACCCAGGTTGCACCGTTGTCGGAAGAGGAGTATATCTCTCCCTTGACATTACTTTCAGAAAGGTAGCTTGTGTAACCACCGGATATCCACAGTTTTCCACCGAATGAGTACATCGCATCCTCATTTCTATTTGTAACAGTGCTTGGATTAGGAATTACATTTGTCCAGTTTGTTCCGTCAGAAGTACGGTATATGTTCGTTTGATTGAATGGTTGCCACATTCCGTATCCATACATCTTTCCCCTTCTGACAAATAGCATTCCGTTGTGTGTCACCACTTGAGAAAATGGTCTTCCAAGAGGATTGCCGACTTGTGCTGTGGTGCAGTCGGTCCAGTCTGTTCCGTTTGTTGTGGACAACATTCTCCATACGCTTGTTGAAGAGGCATCTGGAGCAGTTCCATTGATGTCTTTCCCGAACAATCTCACTCCGCCTATTGCATATAGCTTTCCGTTCAAAACAGCCAACTCTGCACCAAATCCACCTATTACCGCCGGATTTGTCTGAACTTTTGTCCACAATCCGCCATCTTCTGATGAGTATAACTCATAATAGGCTGTGCCGGTAGAAACAGTTCCGTTAGGATAGTATGATCCAAGGATATAGAGTTTATTGTTAAACCAGGCAGCACTGTATGAACTGAAGGATGGCAACCCGGTCATCCTCATGTCTGTATTTACCTTTGCTCCCGATATTTGGCTGTGATCACTTTTTTCTATAAATGCTGTCACGGAGTACTCACGTTGGGCATTATTATATAGGGTGCTTATTTTCAAAGGTTTGCTCAAATCAACTTCACTCTCGCCACTTATGATCTCCTCTCCGTTAATAAAGACTTTTGCCCCGATCGTAGTTGTAAACAGAGGTTTGATCCGAGACATAGTCAGCGCCGGGGTACCGTAAAGGATACTATCCTGATTGTTCTGGATAGATTTTTCAACCTGATTGACAGAGCAGTCAAACACTCTGCCGTCCGGAAGCTGGAACCTACATGTGAGTATACCGGAAACATCCTCATAAGGAATTTGGTTTTTCTGGCATGATCCCACGCTTATCAACATTGCGGTCGAAAGGAGTCCGACGAGCAATCTTTCATGGATTCGGGGCTTTTTCATAATTATTAGTTTTGGTTTGTGATTGTTTTTCTATTCAAATTTGCAAAAAGAGAAAATAAAAAAGCTCTTTTTATAAACTAAAAAATGTCTACAAAAAGTCATTATTGAATAGAAAAGTATCTACAATATATTTTTATATGTGCTTTGTTATTAGACGTATATAAAAAATATAATATCTACAATCAGAAAGATTTTAAATATGATGTAAGATTAGTGTCACTATCGATATTAAGGTGCTGCCTCATACGATAGCGAGCCATATTTACACTTTTCGGGGAACAATCCATAAGTGTTGAAATCTGTTTTGTAGAGAGCCCGGCTCTGAGTAAAAGGGCTACATTCTTATCATTCTTGGTCAGGTCAGGATGTTCGGATGAGAGCCTGTCAATGAAATCCTTATTTATTTTTCCAATTCTGCTCATGACAGATTCGACGTCTTCATTCTTCGTTTGCAGGTTTCTTATATAAAGATTCATCCTTCTCAATTCGGAAAAAACATCCTTTGCCTCCATTTTTTGAGCCTTGCTCAAGGATTCCTGTATGTTACAGAGAATGTCATTCCTGCTGTTTATATAAGTTGCCAGGTTGAGCAGTTCTGCCTGTGTATATTTGACATCCCTTTCGGCAGAGGCTTGCTTGAGTTCGAGGTTTTGCATGCGTCTCCGGTTGCTGATGAAAAAGTATATATATAGTAAAACAAGTATTGTAATGATAAATGTAGAAATTAAGATTACCAGCGTGAGGTTTAACCGTTTTATGTCATTCTCCTTTTTTTGTAGGTTTATCTCATACTCTTTTCTAGATAGGATGCGATTTGAGATCATCTCTTCTATGTCGCTTATATTCTGTCCGTCAGTAATTATTTTCTGAGCCTGTTGCCTTTTTTTTGTCTCTTCGTATGCTGATCTGTAATTTCCCTCCTTAGCATATATAATTGACCGGAGGTCATAATTTTTAAATAGAATCTCTTGTGCGTTTAAACTCTTACCGATAGTTAGTGCTGAATCTAAATATGAATGGGCAATTTTGTAATTACCAAGGACAATATATTGATATGCAAGATTGTTGTAGTTTTCGGCAAGGGATAATTGCCTTCCACCTTTTTGGTTTATTGAAATTGCCTCTTTCAGGTAGCTTATCTTAAGTTTTGTATCACCTTCACCTATTGCGAGATTGTTCAGCGCTGTGGCAGTTATATGCGAGTCATCCTCAATTGCCCGGCTGAAAGCCAATGCCCTGAGGAAATATTTCACTGCTTTATCCTGTGTGTGAAATTTCTGATAGAAAAGCCCAAGATTATTGTAGTGAAATGCTAGAAGATATATATCACCCAGTTTTCTGAAGAGAGAGTCACATGTATTAAGACTGTTCACAGACTTGGTGTGGCATCCGGTTTTGATTTGTATCATCGCATAGTATGCAGTGGCAATTGCATTTGTGCGTATCTCTCCTTTCGGGCAATTGGAAAGAGCTTCATGTATAGTATAGAGTGCCCTGGCAGACTCCCCCTTTTCTAAATACTGGATTGTGAGTGAAATTAGCTTTTTAGTAATGGACAGGCTGTCTTTTGGTGTCTTCAGCGTTGACAGTGATGCCGGAAGAATCTTGTGTTGCAGTACTATTCTACCGGTAGAATCCCTTTTAGGAATCTTTATTGCATTAATCTCTCTGTCGCTTTTTGGCTGTGCATTCAAATCCACTGCTACCGGCAGGTTTGCCAGAAGCATTATGCAAAAGAACAATTCAATTATATAAGCGGTTTTTTTCAATCAGTTTTTTTCACTGATTGTAAATATATAAAAAAATGGTGAATCTCTCTATTCGTTACTTTTGATGAATCTGCCGGTAACTTCAGTATACTCACCCGGATTCTCCAAATGGTGGGAGTGTGAACACCCCTTCATTATATGAAGCTTTGAGCCCGGAATTTTTGACTGGAAATATCTGACGCTTTCAGGAGTTGCTTCGTCAAACTCTCCGCATGTAAAAAGTACTGGTACCTTAATCTTATGGAGCTCACCGGTTAGATCTGCACTCTTTAATGTGCCCGTTGCTGTGAACTCGCTCGGTCCCCACATATATAGATAGATATTGACAGCCATTTTGCCGTTGGTGCGGTTGAGTGGTTCCGGAAGAGGATCCATACGGCACAAGTGTATTTTATAGTACTCCTGAACAGCGTTCTGATACTCCTGTGAAGAGTAATCCCCGCTTTGTTCGCATCGCTTAATTGTATTCTGAATTTTCTCCGGAAGGAGAGTAACCATTCTGTTCTGGTCCTCAATCCATCTCGGAGAGCTGAGAAGAGGTCCTGATAAAGTCAGACTGAGTATCCCCTCAGGATTTTCTCTCAGAAGATACTCTGTTGCAAGCATTGCACCCCAAGATTGTCCCAGAAGGTGAAATTTATCGAGTTTCAAAGCCTCTCTCAATATTTTTATCTCTTCAACAAATCTTTCAACTTTCCATAGGAGAGTGTCTGTCGGATGGTCTGAATTGCCGCAACCTAGCTGGTCGTAAAAAATAACAGGTCTATCCTCTGCCAGTGCCTCAAGTGGCTCGAGGTAGTCATGAGGTGCCCCGGGACCACCGTGAACAACGAGTAGGGGCGCCCCTTTCTTATCTGCACCAACAATTTTGTACCAGATTTTACCGCCGGTTACCTTTACACTACCTTCGGTAACCTCTTTCTTAACCTTATCCCCATTAGAATTGCAGGATGTCAGGAGTGTTGAAATCATCATAAACAATATAAATTTTCTCATAAAGGGAACATCTTAATTCCTTTATACAAAAATAAAAAGCTTTTATTGACTTTCAATCTCTGCTTAAATGTTTATTTATGTTAAAATTGAGTGGTTTGTTCAATAATTCTATTTAATTTTAGTCACAATTTTATTACCCGCAATATGTTCAACATTTCAACTTCAAGCACTGAGTCTCTGGTAACTCTTGTTCCTGAGGGCCGGCTGGACACAATTAACAGTAAAATTCTCGAATCAACTCTGGCTTCTTTGCTTGATAGTGAGGATTACATCATTATTAACTTTTCAAGATGCACCTATTTGGCAAGTAGCGGAATCCGTCTCTTGATCTTGGCTACAAAGAGTCTTACATCCAAAGGTGGAGGCCTTTTTTTATCGGATCTTTCACCTGAGGTGTATATGGTGCTAGAGATGGCCGGACTTATTTCGGTGCTGCAGATAGCTAAGAGTGAGGATGTGGCAAGAAAGAGGATAGCTTTAATGAGAGAGGATAAGATTAAAAGCCACGAATTACAATTCGGTGGAGCAACTTATCTTGTTGAATGCCTTGGTGACACAGGCCTTCGTTCATCTATGTGGTATGATCCTGACATTGTAGGATATGATGAGCTGCTGATTGCATCAGGAGTCGGTTCTCCTGCAGAGTCAACAGATGATACAAAGGATGACAGGGGTATTTTTGTCCTGATTGGAAATTGTTGTGGTTTCATCCCTTTTAATACAACAATTCCTGCAGATTTCAGAGTTGTGAGTGAACCATCAAAGGGGGCATTGTATATCGACAGGGCCTTCTCTTTAAAGGGAGAGGCAACTTGCAGAGTCAGGCTTATATCTCCTGAGAATGTAGCGATGACAAACATAAAAGAGGCTTTGATGCATATTGCCGGGAAAGCCTCTTCAGATAGTCTCAGGGCTGTTGCAATTGCGGACTTCAACGCGGCAGCACCCTCTTTAACCATGATATTTAAAACAGAGAATGCTGCTAACGGGATTTTCCCGACAACAATTTATGGTGCAAGATTCACTTTGGGCAACATTTACAAACCGGAAAATGAGGAATCATTCCTCTCCTTCGCATCACGCAATTTAACTATTGATAATATTGTATCTGTCACCCCTACTGATGTTGCTCCTGTTCTCAACAATCCGCTAATGTGGATTTTCTGCTCTGACGGATGGGTTTCGCCTGATAACGAGAGAGTAAAAGTGGAGTGCACTCAAGGTCTTGAAATGCAGCCATATAAACGCTATCTATCCAGAAAGCTTTATGATGATTCTGCCAGAATAGTTGTTAAAATGTTGCACGGGGGATACTCTGCCGAGACTTTTCAGGTGGATTCATATGACAGAGAGGGGCGCAAGATGAGGCCTACCGTGCTGAAAATTGCCGGAAGGGATATAATTTCCCGGGAGGCAGAACGATGTACCAATTACTCCCTTCCGTACATTATGAACAATAGTGCAATGGTGTTGGGAACCGTTAACTTTTGTGATAAAGGAGCTCTCAGGTATAATTTTGTCGGAATAGGGGGAGAGGGTACCAAGCTGGAGTGGTTGACGCACTATTTCAATACAATGCCGATTGAACAGCTAGAAATATTATTTGACAAGATATTCCTTAAAATACTCAACCCGTGGTATGGCCAACCGGTTAAAAAAGAGATACAACAATATAAAGACCACGATCCAAGGCTCACATTCTTTCCAAATCTGTGTGAGGTTGCTGAGAAGGAGCTGGAGATATCTGCTGATGACAAGTATGTTGTTCTTGACGGGATTGATATTGAGCAGATTAATCCTTACTGGTTTTTAAAGCATGAATACAAGAGGAGGGAGGAGAGAACTGTTGACTACAACGTGTCTGTATGTCACGGAGATCTGAATATGCAGAATATCCTGCTGGACAAGGATATGAATGTATACCTCATTGACTTTTCCGAAACAAGGCCGAGAGCGGTAGTTTCCGACTTTGCAAGGTTGGAGGCAATTTTCATGGTAGAGAGCGCATTGATGGATACCCCTAAGAATATTAAGAAAACTATTGACATGGTTTCAGTCTTCTATGATCACAACTTAATAGATAAGAAGCCATCGTTTATATGGAAGGGAGATGTTCCTGGAATAGTAAGACGCAATGTGAGCCTCTCATATAAGATGAGAGAATATGCAGACCGCTCTTTGCCTGAAAGCAAATCCATAGTCCTATATTATATTGCAATGCTTGAATGGACATTGCCGATAGTATGTTACGGCAGTGTAGACATCATGCATAAAAGGCTGTCTGCGTTCATAGCCGGAAAGTTGTGTGAAAAACTACTGGAACAAGATTAATCTTTTTTAAGAGAGAGACTTGTCAACACTATAAATTGCATGCAGTTCGGTGGTGTTGAAAAGCGGAACTCTTACATCTGCTTGATTTATTAGCAGTGGTATTTCGGTACATCCAAGGATTACTCCCTCTGCTCCCGTATCTGCCATCTGATTTATAATCCTTACATATTGTTCTCTTGAAGATTCATTAACCACCCCAAAGCAAAGTTCTTCAAATATGATATTATGTATTGTTTCTCGATCCCTTTGTTCCGGAATAATCACATTAATGCCGTATTTATTAAACAAAGCATCTTTGTAGAAACCCTCCTCCATTGTAAAACGGGTTCCCAGCAACCCGACCATTCTTATCTCTCTTTTAACAATCTCACGCGCAGTTGCATCTACTATGTGAATAAGTGGTACATCTGCTGATTTCTCTATGTTATCTGCTATTTTATGAAGAGTATTAGTGCATATTATAATAAAATCGGCACCGCCTTTTTTCAGGTTGAGGGCAGCATCTGTAATTATATCCCGAATAACTTCCCATTTGCCCAAACGTTGTAACTCCTCAATTTCTGCAAAATCTACGGAATATATCAGACATTTTGCGGAGTGATATCCTCCAAGTCTCTTGTTTATCTCTTGATTTATTATCCGATAATACTCGAGTGTCGATTCCCAGCTCACACCTCCTATCAATCCTATTGTCTTCATGGTATTTTTTTTCATAAAGTTATTGAAAATGATCAATAAAAAAGGTATCAGGTTTAGACTGATACCTTTTAATTTACATTTAGCGGCTATCTTTTCTTTTTGTATTGCTCATAAAAATACTCATGTCTGACAGAATCGATCTCTTTGTATAACTTGTCAAGTTTCTTCATATACTGTTTATACCGAATCATCGACGAATCATTGACAAAAAAATCATTGAAAAACAGGGAACGTGAAGAAGGGAAAAAAAAGTCAAAACGTTGTTCAAACTCCTTTAAGAATGAATCCTTTGCCAGAGAATCAGCGCCTGTAAAAACATAAGTATAAGTAGAGTCATATCTTATCAGATTGCCGTTCTTGTCATACTCTTTGTTAACCTTGATGTTTGCTTTTGGTTGTGACGAGGAAGCCGGCTGGCCACTCTTTATGGTCTGGCCAAATACGCCGGCTGTGACAATCATAAGACAGAAAAGTAACAAAACTGACTTATTCATAGTAATAATGCTTTTATTGAATCTCAATTTGTCTCATTGGTCTTGGCTTAGCCTCCTCTTTCTTTGGAATAGAGACTTTAAGCACACCATTCTCGTATTTCGCCGATATTTTATCACCTTCAGCAGTCTCTGGCAGAGTGAAAGACCTGCAGAAAGACTGATAGCTGAACTCCCTCCTGGTATATCTCTGACCCTCTTTGGTCTCGTTCTCCAGTTTCTTTTCAGATGATATTGTCAGGATGTTGTTGTTAAGTTCAATCTTAAAATCGCCCTTTTCAAGGCTTGGTGCAGCCATCTCCACTTCAAAACCGTTATCATCTTCCAGAATATTTACGGAAGGTAATGTTGTGTTTGTGAGCGAGAAATTCCTGTTCGACCAGTCAAACAAGTCGTTGTCAAAAAAGCGGTCGAACAAACTTGGATATTGATTAGAAAATTTAACTAGTGACATAATTTTATCCTCCATGCTTT
Source organism: Bacteroidales bacterium CF (assembly GCA_000473305.1). Classification (GTDB taxonomy): domain Bacteria; phylum Bacteroidota; class Bacteroidia; order Bacteroidales; family UBA932; genus Bact-08. The sequence goes on from CP006772.1 coordinate 790,868, forward strand.
TTAGTTAGAAATTGTTTTCACAGAAATAAATTTCAAAATAAGTGCCAGAAGGATATTTTGAAAAGTTTGAGCGTTGATAATCAAGCGTGTATGTGATATAACGAGGCAATAAAAAAGAGTGCCATTTTGGCACTCTTTAAATTTTGTCTGTCAGTATTCCGGTGTAAGGCCTTGATAATTATTGACTATTGCTTTTGGTGTCTTTCAGAATGACATCATGTGCACCACCCTCAATAATACTAGTTGAAGAGACCATTGTTATCTTGGCAACTCTCTTGAGCTCCTCTATGCTTAATGCACCGCAGCTGCACATTGTAGACTTGATTTTACCAAGGGTTATGTCAAGGTTGTCTCTGAGCTTACCGGCATAAGGCACATAACTGTCCACACCCTCTTCGAACTTGAGGGAATCGACTCCTCCCATATCATATCGCTGCCAGTTCCTTGCCCTGTTTGAACCTTCTCCCCAATACTCCTTCACATATGTTCCGCCAACCATCAGTTTCTTTGTAGGGCTTTCGTCAAACCTTGCAAAATACCTTCCCATCATAATAAAGTCTGCACCCATGGCAAGTGCTAGAACCATATGATAGTCCTGAACAATACCGCCGTCAGAACAAATCGGGACATATTGCCCGCTCTTTTCAAAATATTCATCCCTGGCTTTGGCAACCTCAATCAGTGAAGTGGCTTGTCCGCGTCCGATACCTTTCTGTTCTCTGGTTATACATATTGAACCGCCTCCGATTCCAACCTTTACAAAGTCGGCACCTGCATCTGCAAGGTAAAGGAAGCCCTCTTTGTCTACAACATTACCCGCCCCGATCTTTACCTTGTCACCGTAATTATCACGGACAAACTTAATGGTCTCCATCTGCCACTCTGAAAAACCATCGGAAGAGTCAATACAGAGAATGTCCACACCTGCTTCAACAAGCTTAGGTATTCTTTCCAGATAATCCCTTGTATTTATACCGGCTCCGACAACAAGTCTCTTATGGGTGTCAAGAAGTTCGTGGGGATTGTTCTTATGGTTTTCGTAATCTTTGCGGAATACGAAGTATTTAAGTCGCTGTTGTTTGTCAATTATAGGCAGTGCATTTATCTTGTTATCCCAGATAATATTGTTGGCCTCGTCAAGTGATATACCGTATTTTCCTGTAATTAGCTTTGAAAAAGGGGTCATGAAGTCCTTGATCTTCTTTTCCGGGCTATCTACCCCCGGTCTGTAGTCACGGCTGGTGACCAATCCAAGAAGCACTCCGTTTGAAGAGCCGTCATCTGTGATACCTATCGTTGAAAAGCCATTTGCCTGTTTGAGATCTATCACATCCTGAAGAGTATGATCAGGAGTAAGGTTGGCATCGCTTACAACAAAGCCGGCCTTATATTTTTTCACCCTGCGGACCATGTCTGCCTGGTCATTTATTGACTGAGAGCCAAAGATGAAAGAGAGACCACCGTTCCTCGCAAGAGCAATAGCCATTTTATCATCAGATACAGACTGCATTATCGCTGATACAAAAGGGATATTTAGAGTTAAATCCGATTTGGATCCTTTGGTGAACTTTGTCAAAGGAGTCTTAAGGCTGATTTTATCCGGAGTGCAGCTCTTGGTTGTCAACCCGGGAATCAGGAGGTACTCGTTGAATGTCCTTGAGATATCATTTGCGATCTGTGCCATAGTAACCTTTTTTAAAATTTGGCAAAAGTAAGGAAATTTGATTAATAATTCCCCTTATAGATATAAAGATAATGTGAAATTTCAAATTAATTATCAAAACAGCAAGAAATCTAACTTCTCATTTTGTACCTTTGCTGCAGTTAAATCTTGATATTATGGAGACAAAAGGAGCACCGACGGCGTTGGGTTCGGAGAGAGTGTGGAAACTGCTCCTGCAGTATGCAATTCCTTCGGTCATAGCAATGACCGCATCATCACTCTACAACATTATCGATAGTATATTTATTGGCCAGGGGGTTGGCCCGCTTGCCATATCAGGGCTTGCCATAACATTCCCTTTGATGAATCTCAGTGCAGCTTTCGGATCTCTTGTGGGAGCCGGTGCGGCTGCCTTGATGTCATTAAGGCTGGGGCAGAAGGACTATTCATCTGCCAATGCCATACTGGGCAATGTCTTTACAATGAATATAATAATAGGAGTTACCTATTCGATTTTTGTCCTCTCATTTTTGGATCCTATTCTTTACTTTTTTGGCGCCAGCAAGGATACTATCTCGTATGCAAGAGAGTATATGATTGTGATATCTATGGGTAATGTGGTGACACACATGTATTTTGGCCTCAATGCCCTGTTGCGCGCATCAGGATATCCGGCAAAATCCATGTACACCACGATAATATCTGTAGTTATAAATATCATTCTTGCTCCGATTTTTATTTATGTGGCAGGATGGGGCATCATGGGTGCCGCACTGGCTACGGTTATAGCCCAGACATCCATGCTTATCTGGCAATTGAAGATGTTTAGCAATAAGCAGAATTTCATACACTTTCAGAAGGGGATGTTCAGACTGAGGAAAAAGATTGTTAAAGATTCTCTCTCTATAGGTCTTGCCCCTTTTCTTATGAATGCCGCATCTTGTGTCATAGTAATCATAATCAACCAGGGTCTGATCAGGTACGGCGGTGACCTTCAGGTAGGTGCATACGGAATCATTAACAGAGTTGCAGCATTGTTTGTTATGATTGTTTTGGGGCTGAATATGGGTATGCAGCCGATAGCCGGTTATAATTATGGGGCGAGACAGATGGATAGGGTAAATAAAGTGCTTAAACAGACAATTATACTTGCAACTTCTGTGATGATTGCAGGCTTTTTAATCGGTGAACTTTTTCCGAGGGCTGTCGCATCTGTCTTTACAAGAGACAAGGAGCTTATCGAGCTTGTTATTCCGGGGATGAGGATTGTATTTATCTTCTTTCCTATAATAGGTTTCCAGATGGTAGCGTCTAATTTCTTCCAGAGTATAGGTATTCCGGGTAAAGCTATCTTTATGTCTTTGTCCAGACAGGTTCTGTTTTTGCTGCCTGCCTTACTGATATTACCTCGTTTTTTCGGAGTTAACGGTGTCTGGTACAGCCTCCCGTTGGCAGATATAATGGCAAGCCTAATAACAGCTTACTTGCTTATGCAACAATACAGGGTAACTAAAACAGCTAATTAAAATGGAGAAGAATCATGTCATATGTGTCGGCCGCCAGCTTGGTAGCGGTGGTCATGAGATAGGAGAGAGGCTTGCCTCAAGGCTTGGTTACTCTTTCTTTGATAAGGAACTTATTAAACTGGCCTCTGCTGAGAGCGGGCTGAGCAGCGATGTTTTTGAAAGGGCTGATGAAAGGATCAATCATACAATGTTTGACGGGATATTCTATATGTCTGACAATTGCATGCGAAATGATGCTCTGTTCAAGATTCAGAGTGATGTCATAAGAGAGCTTGCAGAGAAGGAATCCTCTGTTTTTGTGGGTAGGTGTGCAGATTACATTCTAAAAGATTATCCCGGGGTTGTCTCGGTCTTTATTTCTGCCAATAATGAAGATAGGACCAGGAGAGTCATGGAGCACAACGACCTTTCAGAAAATGAGGCGCGTTCATTAATTGAAAAGACAGACAAAAAAAGGGCCGCCTACTACAATTTCTACAGCAATAAAATTTGGGGCAGGGCCGATTCCTATGACCTCTGCATCAACTCTTCTGTTTTGGGAGTTGATGAGACTGTCGACTTTTTGTATAGATTCGTACAAGAAAAATTCAAATAGAGCTCTACTATTTTAGACCCTTTTTATATCTGATCAGTTTTGCCAGATCTTCAAGTTGATCTGGTTCCCTAATCTCTAGCACTACAGGGTGGAGTTTCCCGAATGTCTGTGAAGACTCAATCTGTTGTTTGTAGGATTTGTCAATGTCCAGTTCTATTATGCCGGAGCAATCCCTGTCTCTGAAGAAGAAACTGGTCTTGAAAAATCCCTCCCAAATCGATAGCCAGAAAACCGTCTTGCTTTTGAAAACAACTTTGCAGAGCCAGGCTTTTCCGTCATTATAATAGCGCCATTGCGGCTGAAGGTTGTAATCAGGCTCGTCATACCTTCTGCACATTTCATGGTATGCACCGAAGCTGTTACCCAGAATATCTTCCAATAGTTGTTCTGACGGCGGTATCATAGGATCCCGCAACATTTGTCCTTCCATATTGCTGAATATTTAAAATCAGGAGTTTCCAATTGACCGGACAAATTTAGACTTTTTAAATTGTACATCAAGTTTTTCCTTAATAGAAGCAGGATTTGTAACTGGCATGCCATTATCATCAACTTCGTACTCGAGAAGCCCGGCTTTCTTCATTTTTTCGAGAGTGGGTAGTTTTGTCCTGTTGGTTGTCTCTATATGGTGTCCATCTTTATCAACAATTATAAGTTTCGGCAAGAAAACACCTTTCCTCCCTATAAAGCGATCCATTATACCTACTCCTTCTATGAACTCTTCACGTGTGGCCCTGCCCAAAGCCTCATATCTATTCAACTCCCGGTCATCCCATGTATAAACAGTAGCAAAGCTTTCAGAAATTTTCTCATCAATTCTGGACTCTGAGTTAAGTGTATCATGTCCGGATGGCATTAATATTACCTTTCCACCTCCGCCTTCCACATTTGCTGCATACCTGGGTACAGTCACTCCTGACATCCATCCTTGAAGGTTTTTCATATAAATTTTCCCAATCTGTATCGGGGTTATGAAATGTACAATTCCCCTCTCTTTATGACATTGGAGAAGATAGTAGGGGTGGACTCCGATCCAGAACATCCTTCTGAATGTTTCGGCTAAAGTCTTGTAGTAGTCGTTAACATGATTTAGCAGTACAGTCTGATTTCTTATTGTGAACCCATGTTTGCGGATTTTGCCTATAGCCTCTGCAAGTTCTTTTGTAATTTCTTGATAATGATTGATGTGAGTCATGAAATAGACGTACTTGGCAACACCTTTTGTATGCCTGTTTGCCGATACTTCAATAAGCGTAAGTAATTCATCAGTAATTGCCATAGGTAGTACAACCGGTACCCGGGTGGCTATTCTGATTGCTCTCAGATGGGGTATCCTGCTCAACTCTTCCAGAATGTACCTTAACCTTGTGTGGCTTATCATTAGTGCATCGCCACCGGTTACAAGCACTTCGTTTATATTTTTATTATAGTTTATATAGAACAGGCCCTTATCTATCTCCTCCTTATTAACCTCCACCGTTCTGTCAAGAGATTTAGCCCTTTGGCAGTGTACACAATATGATGCGCAACTAGTGTTTTCAGCAACAAAAAGTGCTACTCTGTTGGGATAACGCTGGTATACAGCTCCGTAAGACCTTGTCCCCTCTGACATAGCCCCTTCTAACCCCGTGTTGGGAAAAAGCAAGTTTGCGGGTGTAGGTACGCTTTGCCAAAAAATGGGATCTAAACGTCTTTCAGGTTTTTCTCCCTTGCTCATTGATGGATGGAAAGGATCCTCCTGCATCAGAGAGGCATAATATGGAGTAATCCTTAGGGGTTCTTTGCCCTCACTTTTGAGCGTGGATATGACCCTTTCTATCTCCGCAGTCTGTAAGGCATTGATATTTATGACCTTTGATAGCTCCTCCGTGCTTGTTATTGTATTTTTTAGTTGCCAGATTGGGTTATTCCAATCACTCTCTTTTACATCTTTCCACAATTCAATTGTTTTATAATCTCTTGATTTATAAAATATTCGTTCATTCATTTCCATAATGTCAAAATTTATGTTGTATAAAAGAGTCATCTTATTTTTTTGCATTCAACAATAATGCCGCAAAATGTCTATCAATCATTGAAATAACATATTTTTTTTGTTATATTTGTATAGAGCCTTCTATTATGCTCATGTGACATTAGCTCCGGTTTCATTGAATATTTCAATTATGAAAAGGCTATTGTTCTATTTAATTATCCTTCTGACATTTTTCTTTCCAATAACTTTGTCTGCTCAGAAGACAGATACCCTCCATGTTGATGATATACTGAATATGTCATTCACAGACCTGATGAATGCAAAAGTCATTACGGCATCAAAGATGAATCAGTCGATTAAGGATGTCGCGGCCAATGTCCATATCATAACAGCAGAGCAAATCAGAACCCGTGGCTATTTTACCCTCGAAGAGGCTCTTTCAGATCTTCCCGGCTTTCAATTCCGCAACATACAGGGATACAATAGTTATGTATTTATGCGCGGTGCACCGAGCCAGAATAACTTGATACTCCTGCTTGTCGATGGGATTCAGATAAATGAGATCAACTCCGGTGGGTTCTATGCAGGGGGGCAATATATTCTCTCAGATGTTGAAACTATTGAGGTAGTTTACGGTCCGGCCTCGTCAACATACGGCACAAATGCCGTTTCAGGTATTATAAACATTATAACAAAAAATGTTAAAAATTCAGAAAAGGGGCGCATCTCTATCCTGGGTGGAACCTTTCACACAGCCATGGCCGACTTTAGTGTCCGCGACTATTCTGCAGAAAAGAAAACCGGATTTTCGATATCGGGTATGTATAAAACTACTGAGAAGGCAGATCTGAGAGGAGAGGCCGGGGATGGCAACTGGTCATCACTTATGGAGAATTTTGAAAATGACATCTCGTTTTCTGCTAAATTTCAATATGACAGATTCACTGCCGGAGTTGTGTATCAAGATAAGAGAACTTCAAGATCTACCTCATACAACACATATACAACAGGTTTTCTTGACAGGAATACGTCATGGAACCTCTCGCTCCTTAACAGTTATATAAAATACGAGCGGGAGTTCAACAGCAATTGGAACATGAATGCCAGTATATACTACCGGGATGCAACAATACGGCCAAGCACGGTGGGAGATATTCGTAAGGCCACTCCGGACGATTCCGGAAGCCAGGTACGATATTACAGACCTAATAATCTTGCAGGAGCTGAGCTTCATCTAAGTTATAATCCATTAAACTGGATGATGCTTTCAGGAGGTTTGGTAGGAGAGACAGAAAATGTCGCAGAGAAATTCTCATTTAGTTACAGTTCATCTCAGTATACAGAGGCTGAGACTCCATCTAAACCTAAGATGCTCTCCAACGAGCTGTTCAGCGTCTATCTGAGAGTCAATATCAATATATTAAAGAACTTATCACTAGTTACCGGGTTAAGACATGATTTATCCAGCTATTACGGTGAGGTTTTAACTCCCAGGACCGCGCTTGTTTATAATACGGAAAAACTCTCAGCCAAGCTGATGTATAACAGGGCATTCAGGGCTCCCAAACCATGGGACTATACCTATGGTCTGGGTAATAGCAATCTTAAACCGGAAAAGATGGAATCTACAGAGATATCCCTTACATATAAACTGGCGGAAAATTTTACGGCCGGGCTCGCTCTGTACCGAAATTTTATAAATGAGAAGCTTACCAAGGAGATTATCGGGACAGATGAGAGGTGGATTAATGAGGATGAATTGTTTACAAACGGAGTCGAATTATACGGGAATTATGTTCTGGGTAAGCTTTTCCTTACAGGAAACTATACTTATAACGGTTCATTTGACCAGAATGATCTCCAGACGCCGGAGATATCTCCCCATATGGCAAACTTCGGGGTGACCTATAATTATGACAATCATTTAAAGATAAACCTTCGGGCAAATTACACGGGTGAGCGTACAAACCATCACGTTATTCCTAATACGGGAGACAGGAAAATTGAAGCAGCTACTGTTTTTAACGGTTGTATCTCATATTTCAACCTTCACGGTTTTGATATACAGTTAAAAGCTGAAAATATCTTTAACAAAGAGTATTATCACTCGTCGAATCTTCCGGTAAGCAGATTCAGACAACCACAAAGATGTTTTAAAATAAGTCTGACTTATCATTTTGACAAAGTTTTCGATAAGATTATAAAATAGTGTATAGTGCTAAATAACAGATGTATAAAATTTGTCTGTCTTGGAATATTGTTATTTTCCGGGACGCTTTTCCCTTCATATACTATGGGACAGGCTCCTGAACATCTTCTAAAAGCAGGTTTTATTGAAAAGTTCACTCATTTTGTTGAGTGGCCGGCTTCGGCTCAGGGTGGTGCTGAGGTGATGAAAATAGCAGTACTTGGTAAAAGCAGGATAGAGCCGGCCATAAGGGAGATATTCGCCAAAACCAAAAATCCTGATGTGTCAATTATAAATATAACTTCTGTCCATGAGACAGAGGGTTGTAAAATAGTCTTTATCTCCAATTCGGTAAGCCAGGAGACTCTGCAAGAGTTTCTCCAATACACAAAGGGAAAGCCTGTGATGACCATAAGTGACACGAAGGGATATTGTAACAAGGGCGTTCTTCTGAATATGATAGTTGTGGATAATTATGTAAGATATGAGATAAATAAGGGTGTACTTGATGCTTCCGGGTTAAAAATGAGCAGCTTGCTTCTTAACTCAGCAATAATTATTGAAAAATGATAAATAAGCTAATATTGAATCTCTCTATAAGGAATAAGCTGATAGTGGTTATTCTAATGGTTGCCTTCAGTGTAGTTCTTGTAGCTTTTGCTGTATTGGCAAGCAGGGAGTTTCACAGAACACAGCATTTGATAACTTCCAGTCTGGAGATCAATACCCGTCTGGTTGGAGAATATTGTATTGTACCCCTATATTTCGAAGACAAGAAACAGGCTGTAGAGGTTTTGAGCAGACTAGGGATTCTTGAATCTGTGGAGGCCGGGTATGTTTTTGATAAAGAGGGCAATTTATTTGCATCATATAGAGACTCATCCACTAATGTAAAAGTGACTGAAACAGATTCAAATGGAGAGAGCATATATAAGGGAGGATTCTTTCACATAACAGAGCCTGTTTTTTTCAAAGGGGAGAAACTTGGAACAATTCATGTAAGGGCAAATGCGGACAGTCTTAAGGTATTGTTGATTAAGCTTTTGCTTACATTATGCCTGCTTCTGGTAATTGTAGCGATTCTCTCATATGCTTTAGCATCAAGGCTTCAGAGATATATTTCAGGTCCGATACTGAAGCTGGCAAAAACCACTGCGGAAATTTCAGAAAAACAGGACTTTAATGTTCATATAGAACATGAGGGAGATGATGAGGTCGGACAACTTTGTGATCAATACAACAATCTTTTGAGGCAACTTTTAGTAAAACAACAGGAGAGAGACAGGGCGGAAAGGAAGATTAGAATCATGAACGAGAATCTTGAGAAGAGAGTGGCTGAGAGAACCGCAATGCTTGAAACAGCCAATAAAGAACTAGAGTCCTTCTCATATTCTGTATCTCACGACCTGAGAGCCCCTTTGAGGCACATTACCGGTTACCTGGATCTGCTTATGAAGAGAAATTACGATCAGCTCGACGAAAGAGGGCGGCATTATATTGAGGCAATACTAGACTCCTCTGTCCATATGGGCAATCTGATTGACGATTTGTTGAGTTTTTCCAGAACAGGCCGTATGGAGGTAAAACCAGACTCTCTGGATATGAATAAACTTGTAAGGGATGCTATACAGCTTTTGGAACAAGAGGTTAAAGACCGTCAGATTGAATGGAGAATAGAGGCTCTTCCTCAAGTCCGTGGTGATTATAATATGCTGAGGCAAGTATGGGTTAATCTTATTGGAAATGCAATCAAATACACAAAGAAGAGAGAGGTTGCCACTATAGAGATTGGTTCGCAAAGCAATGATGATGAATGTGTTTTCTTCGTCAGGGATAACGGGGCCGGTTTTGATATGAGATATGCACAGAAACTGTTCGGCGTTTTTCAAAGATTACATTCCAATGAGGAGTTTGAGGGTACTGGTATAGGATTGGCAAATGTCAGGCAGGTGGTCAAGAAACATGGAGGCAGGACCTGGGCTGAGGGAGAAATTGACAAGGGGGCTATATTTTATTTTTCAATACCAAAATAGAAAGTTATGCTTGAATTAAAGAAGATTTTATTGGCAGAAGACAATCCAAAAGATGTTGAATTGACTATTGAAGCTTTATCAGACAGCAATCTTGCAAACAGGGTTGTTGTTGTGAGAGATGGGGTAGAGACTCTTGAATACCTCAGATGTGAAGGCCAGTATGCAGGAAGAGATTCTGAACTGCCATCTGTCCTTTTGCTGGACATCAAGATGCCTCGTAAGGATGGCATAGAGGTTCTGAGGGAGATCCGGAGCGATCCGAAATTAAAGCTGTTGCCGGTTGTGATGTTGACATCATCGAGAGAGGATAAGGATTTGTTGAACAGTTACTACTCGGGGGTAAATGCCTATGTAGTAAAGCCGGTAAATTTCGGCGGTTTTATTGATGCTATCAAACAACTTGGAATATTCTGGGGTTTGATAAACGAACTGCCTCCGTGCATGGGGCAGATAAATCAGGAGTAATCTTTATATTATGAAGGAAAAGTTGTTTGCCTTGCTTCTTGAAGATGCGCCCAGAGATGCCGAGTTGTTTAGGGAGTGCTTGATTGAAGAGGGTTATGATGTAAAATTGGATATTGTTGATTGTGAGAAAGAGTATCTTAAAAAGATTGGTGGTGAAAAATACGATATTATCTATGCTGATTTTACTCTTCCCGGATTTACCGGTCAGGACGCTCTGAATCATTCTTTGGAAATATGCCCTGATGTACCTTTTATCTGCATATCAGGGACTATTGGTGAAGACCGGGCTGTTGAACTTGTTAAGCAAGGAGCGACGGATTATGTTCTAAAGGACAGGATGGAAAGGCTCTCCCTGGTTACCGGACGTGCTTTGGATGCATCCCGGCATCTGGAGAAATTCAGAAAAGCAGAATTTGATGCAAAAACAAACAGGGGTCTTCTTAAAGCTGTTATTAACAATGCTCTTGACTCTATATATGTTAAGGATACAGACGGGAAATACCTGTTATTTAACACCGCTGCCGAGATGATGACAGGAAAGCGGGCAGAGGATGTAATTGGTAAAAGTGATTATGTGATTTTTAATAATGAAGATGCAAAAAAAACTGCCGAAGATGACAGAATGGTCCTCGAGAGGCTCACACCTATATCCTTTGAAGAGAGCCTTCTCCTGAATGATGGCAGGGTCCATATATTTCATACTATTAAGTGTCCGATTTATAATGCAGAGGGGGATATTGTCGGGCTCTCCGGTATTTCCAGAGATATTACGGAAAAGAAATTGATTGAACAGGAGTTGATTAAAGCTAAGGAAAAAGCGGAAGAGGGGGATCGTCTAAAGAGTGCATTCCTGCAGAATATTTCTCATGAGATAAGGACTCCGATGAATGCAATAATCGGATTTTCGAAACTTCTGAAAGAACCTGATACAGACAGAGAGAAGAGCATAACCTATGGCGAAATCATATCGAACAGCAGTGAGCAACTTCTATCAATTATTTCAGACATAATAAGTATCTCTACAATTGAGGCCGGTCAGGAGAGGGTTGTTCTCAAACCTGGTGATTTAAATGTTATTTTTGAAGCATTGAACAAAAAGTTTTCTCTGGCAGCAAAGAAAAAAGGGCTGACCTTAAATTCCGGTATCTCCATACCTGCTGATGGTTCCAAAATATTGACAGATACTAATAAAGTGACGCAGATTCTTGTTAATATTATTGGTAATGCCATCAAATTTACAAAAAAAGGATATGTGAGTTACGGTTGCCAGCTTAAAGGAGATATGCTGGAGTTTTATATTGAGGACACCGGTATTGGCATTCCTGAGAATAAGTTTCAGGATATTTTTAAAAGATTCAGACAGGCAAATACAGATATTGCCGGAAATTATGGCGGGTCCGGTCTGGGTCTTGCTATTGCAAAAGCTTATGTATCCTTGCTTGGAGGAGAAATTTGGCTTAAATCGGAAATAGCAAAAGGATCGACTTTCTTTTTTACCATACCATATGAAAAAGCTCCTGTATCTGCAGAATTACAAGATTTTAGTATTAACAGGGCAAAACTTTCAATGGTTGCACAATCCAGTATTCTGGTAGCAGAGGACGAAGAGTCAAATTTTCTTCTTTTAAAGGAGTATCTTAAAGATTACGATATTAATCTTATTTGGGCCAGAAATGGGGAGGAGGCAGTAAACATATCAAAAGGCAGGCATAATATTTTTCTGGTTATTATGGATATTAAGATGCCGGTCATGGATGGACTGCAAGCAGCGAGGGAGATAAAGCGTATCAGGCCGGAACTGCCGGTGGTTGCATTTACTGCTTATTGCAGTGATGAGGATGTGAAAAAGGCTATATCTTGCGGATGCAGCGGCTTCATGAGCAAACCGATAACAAAAAATCAGCTCTGCAGTATTGTTATGGAGTATATGCAGAGCTGATCTTTTAATATACGAGTGGTTATCTTCTGTATGTTGATCCAGAAGAACTTGGTTGCCTTGTACTCTCTCTCTTTTCAGAGTTTCTCTCTTCGGAACTATTGCTTTTTTTCACTTCCTTTTTCTCCGGTTCATCCCTCTTCTTATTTACAGAATTGTCCCGCGGAGATTCTCTCCTTGGTTGTGTGTATTGGTATTGGTCGCGTTTGTTATTGTAAGTCTCGGTTTTTTTATTGCTCCTCTCTCTTGAGTTATACTGCTCGTTTAGTCCGCGGTTAGAGTTAGCAGGATTTTGAGTGTTATTGCCTCTTCTTATCTGTGAATCCTGTCTTACATTGTTCTGGCCGGTAGGGGGCTGATTCCTGTTTACTGTTGTCGGAGTCTGATTCCTTCTTACAGGTGTTTGATCCTCTCTTCTTGTAGTTGTCTGGTCTCTTCTGACCTGATTTGTCTGGTTTACCCAGTTATTTCCGCTCCTTGCCTTGTAAACATTGCCCTTGTCGTCAGTATATACATTATTCGGTCGCCTAGAGGTATTTGGCTCTCTCCTGTATGTCGAACCGGAAACTCTTCTCTGTTCGTTTTCCTTTTTATTATACAGATTGTTGAAAGCCCGGTTGTCTCTGGGATTGTCCCTGAAATCATTTTTTTGTGGCCTTGGTCGTTCCGGTGAGTATCCTCTTCTGTCACCCAGATTATATCTGTGGTATTGTCCGTGTCTGTATCCGACAGGCCCCCAGTATCCATGGGTGTGTTTATGAAAATGGTTGTCGAATCTTATCCAGTTAACGCCTCCGAATGGTGTCCCGTAAGAAAATCCCCAACCTGTGAATGGGTTGTAATGAACATTAAAGCCATATGTAAGAGGCCTCGGGAAATAGTGTGTCCTGTACCAAGGCTTGTAATGATAGCCTGTGCCGTAGAATACACATCCCCTGTAAATGTAGTTGTTTGTATATCCCGGATAATATCCGATTCTTACAACATCAGGTGTATAGTCATATATAAACACATATCTTACATTGTAGACAGGATTGTCCGGAGGGATTGACATGAACTCGGCCGGTATACTGACTGAGACCTCCCATGGTCCGTATGGATTATAACTCTCGAACCATACTGCGTCGTCACAGCAGTAATAGGTACCGTTATAGTATATTACAGCCTTGTCTGTGTTTATTGCATACTTTAATTGTGTACCTCTTATGTAATCAAACTGAGGATCTCCGTCGTAATATATGTCAAGCTGCATTCTGCCGCGCCTGATTTCGGCTGTTTGTGGAATTCTGGTCTCAAGCACGGCCTCCATCGCCTCTCTGGTTCCAGCTATACTGGAAAGAACATTGTTTACCGGCGAATCTTCGGGGATTGAACGGAAATCTTCAGGAAGGGCATCCGGTGGAACGAATGTCCAGTTGTCGGATATAAGGCTTCTTGATTTGTACCATCTTCCGGAGATTAATACATAATAGAGTTGAGAGTTTATATCCATCAATATATCATCATCGCTGTTTGTAACATATAGAAGTGATGTGTTCCTGATAGGGGAGAATCTAGGGGCTCCGTTAGAAGATAACAACTCTGCAGGATGGGTGCGGACAATTATACCAGATGGGGCACTGCCTTGGGTAATTTGCTCATTATCTGAAGATCCCATCTTTTCTGCCTTAACTACCTTCGCAGGGACATTACTAGTGAGTCTCCATCCTTCAAATATCGAACGGGATGAATACCAATAGTTGCCTCCGTTAAGATAGAAGAGATCCGTGTCTGGATCCATAACTATGAAAAATGGAGTGTTCACAACATATTTCAGATTTGTACCATCTATTTTCTGAAGAATGGGGTCTCCGTCAAGAAGTACAAGAGCTGTGGGTTTTGTAACAAACAGTATCTCAGGCGCCTCATTGTACAGCTGTTCGGATTCGGAAAGCTGTTTCTGTTCAAGCCCTGCTGTGAGCTCATCCATTGACATCACCATGTCCCATTCCGGAACCTCTCTCTCGACAATTGTGTTCATTCTGGAGATTTCGTTTTCATCAAGCCCCGGGAATTTGTTGGCTACTATATCAATATCAAGCAGTCTTACACGACGGTCGTCGCGATCAGTTGCTATTCTGCAAACATACCAGATTGCTCCGTAAACCTCATCCTTGTCTCCTGGTGCTTCAATTATTACAGCAGATCTGCACTCCATCCTGTTCCTGTCCAAAGACTCTATTTCAGGTTGAAAAATTGTGATCTTGCCACTGGATGATATGATCTCTCTCGGCCAATTACGGAATTCGGCAGCATTCATGGTTGAAAAAGAGATAATTATGGACAACACAAATGTCATCGATGATTTGATAGTCAGAGGTTTCATAATAATGTTGTTTTATTGACTATAGATGTTCAAAATTCGGGCCATAACAAGCCTCTCTTTGCGGGATAGTATTGCTATTTTGCCCTGTAAACAAGCTTCATTGTTATTGAAGCAGTCTTCTCCCTGGAAGATGTATTAAAGGTGCCGCCCCAAGAGTAATCCTCGTTGGAATTCTGACCTGTAATCTGTATTATCCCCATCTGTGCATTAACCAGTTTCCCGATTGAACTCCCTGACTTCTCTGCTATTTTCTCTGCTCTTTGCCTTGCATCCTCAGTGGCTTCGGAGACAAGTTCCAATTTCAGGTCTGCAAGCTTGGTGTAGTAATACCTAGGCGCTTTTGAGTTAAACTGTACACCATCGTTTATAAGTTCGGTAATATTCCTTGAAAGCTCTTCGATCTTTTCAATATCCCGGGAGGTAATCTGAATTGACTGAGTCAGTTTATACCCTGTAAAATCTTCGCCCATATATTCTCCTGATGCAGAGTACTTTCTTTTTACCTGCTCGTTTATCTCTATTGCGCTGAATACTATGTCTTTCTTTTCAATGCCGTTCTTTTTAAGGTACTCTCCGATAAGTTCCTTGTCCTTGTTTAGTTCGTATGATGCACTCTTAAGGTCCACTCTTACTTTTGAGAAATATCCCTCCCATACAATCAGGTCTGAGGTAAAGTTTTTCTCACTCAAGCCTGTAACGGTAATTTGTCTCTCTGCCTGACTCCTTTTTACATAGGCATTACCCAGGACAATCGCGGCAATCACTGTTGCAGCGGAAATCAGGATGTATTTGTAGCTGTTATTCATATATTTTGGATTATTATTGTTTTTTTCTCATTCTGCCTGTAGCATCTGCGGCAATCATTGCCGCAATGATACTTTCCGGTTCAATACTGCAGGCCTCATGGTGTATGCTCTCTTCCGGCCTGCAAGTTGCAACAGCAACTTTCATAAGGTCATCATAACCTACATTTTTTATGTTTAACTCTCTGAAGGTAGTAGGAAGTCCTACACTTTCGCAGAATTGATATACAGTTTCGTTCTCACATGGATCATTGTCAGTAAGGTGCAGAGATGTCAACACTCCGAAAGCAACCTTTTCACCATGATAAAGACCATGAGTCTGTTCCAGGGCAGTCAGGCCATTGTGTATTGCATGAGCTGCACCAAGTCCTGAACTTTCAAAACCTATGCCGCTCAGTAGTATGTTTGCCTCAACAATATGGTTGAAAGCCGGTGTCACGATATTGTTCTCATTCGCAATCCTGGCAGATATACCATATTTAAGCAGGGTGTCGTAACATAATCTGGCAATGCTCAAACCGGTAAGTGTGCTGTAACCTCCGCAGGCGTTTTCCGAATTAGTACGCTCGCATGATCTTGCCTCGAACCATGTGGCCAGCGCGTCTCCCATACCAGATACAAGAAAGCGTGAAGGAGCACAAGAGATGATTTTTGTATCGACAAGCACAACCTGTGGGTTCATTTTCTGATAATAAACATAGTCAAAAACCCCATTCATAGTGTAGACCACTGCACAGCCGCTGCAAGGGGCATCGGTGGATGCAATAGTGGGAACTACAATCACCGGTATTCCGTTTTTATCTGCCGAAATTTTTGCGGTGTCAATTGTTTTTCCGCCACCCATACCGACAATTACATCAATCTTTTCATTCTGAATCAGAGAGCAGACTCTCTCTATCTCCTTTTCGGAGCACTCGCCGTTAAATTCACATATAACGAGTGACTCTTTCAATTCCTCTCTTACACTATACCTTGGTAGTATGCTCTTCACTACTGTCGATGAAGCAAGGATAAGGCTTTTTGTGCCCAGTAATCTTATTAGCTCAGGTAATTGTGCCACTGCACCTTCTGCCTGTATGTACTTACCCGGAAAAACTGCTTTAAATGGTTTCATAGTTGTTGCTTTATGTTTACACAATCAAAAACGTAATTGAGTGAATCCCTGTTTTCCGCCAGCAGGAACAGTCTGTCTCCCTTCTCCAGTTTTGTCGCTCCTGTCGGAATAAAATACTTGCCGTCTCTCTCTATCGTAGATATTACAATGGTTGTGGGCCACCCAAGCTGTACTATTTTTTTACCGGCTGCAGGACACCCCTCTTTAACTATCACCTCTGTCAGGAGAGACTTGGGACTCTCTGTAAATTCTATATCGCTTTTATTTCTCTGTTTGAGATTGACCGGAAGTGTAAGGTGAAGCCAACGTGCAACTTTTGCCAGAGAGGTTCCTTGAATGACAACAGATGTCAAGGAAACGAAGAAAACTATATTGAAAATGGTTCCTGCTTTCTCTGCTCCGGCCAGCAGGGGGTATGTGGCGAATACAATCGGGACTGCACCCCTCAAACCTCCCCAGGATAGAAAAAGTTTTACACGGCTGGTTATCCTGAAAGGCATCAGAGAAAGGAAAATACTGAGAGGCCTTGCTACAAGTATAAGGAATCCGGCTACTAGCATACCTATACCCATTACTTCCAAAAGTTGACTAGGAAGCACTAATAGTCCCAGCGTGAGAAACAGGATTATCTGCATCAACCAGGCAAAACTGTCAAAGGATTTTAGAATCTTCTTTTTGTGAATAACATCATGATTCCCGATATAGATGGCACAGATATATACTGCAAGAAACCCGTTTCCCTTAAGAAAATCTGTGAGAGAGAAGCTGAAGAACATGATCGCAATTACCAATGCTATATAGAGACCTTCATAGTCAAATCGTATCCTGTTGATTACTATTGTTCCGGCCATGCCTATAATCAAGCCCAAGGCGCCTCCCAAAATAAGATCCTTTGAAAAAAGGGTTATTATCTCTGCAGCAGATGAATTCTGGTGCATCACCAATCCTGTACATATCAGGGTCATAACATAAGCCATAGGATCATTGCTCCCGCTTTCAAGCTCCAGTATAGATCTTATGTTCCCTTTCAAAGCAAGATTTTTAGATCTCAATATAGAGAATACGGAGGCAGAATCTGTCGAGGAGACAATGGAACCGAGCAGAAGTGCTTCTATAAGTGTAAAGTCTGTTATCAACCATACAAAAAGAGCCACAGAAAAAGCTGTAATCAATACCCCTGCAGTGGAGAGGAGCACTCCCTGCCACAAGACCGGTTTTACATGCCCCCAATCTGTATCCAGACCACCAGAAAAGAGTATGCAGCACAAGGCTATAACTCCTATGAACTGTGTCGTTTTAGGATTACTGAAAAGTATCCCACCTATACCCTCTGAGCCGGCCAGCATACCAACCGAAATGAAAAGTATAATAACAGGAACTCCAAATCTGCTGGATGTTTTTCCGGCAAAAAGAGATATGAAAAGTAAAATTGATCCTACCAGAAGTATGTTATGATAAGTGAGATCCATTCTGTATAATAATAAATCACTTAAAGATAATTACAAATTTTGTAATAAATAACTATCTTGTAAATCTAAAAATACCTATTGATATGAGACCTGTAACAGAAAACACAGACAGAAAACCTGCAGTTGCAGGACTGTTTTATCCCGCAGAAATTGAAAAGTTGCAGGAGGAGGTGGAACGGTTGTTCAAAACGGCTATACCATATAAAGGAGACCACGTAAGGGCGATAATTGCACCCCATGCCGGATATCAGTTTTCCGGAGGTGTAGCTGCCTCTGCTTACAATCAGATAAATGGAGATACGCGCTATAAGCGAGTTTTCATAATTGCATCATCTCATCACCATAAGTTCAGGGGGGCATCCGTCTGGTGTGATGGTGATTATATTATGCCGTACGGAAAGGAGAGGGTTGATAAGGCTTTCTGTAAGATGCTCGTCGGAAATTTCCCTGACGTCTTCACTTCAGACCAGACTCCTCACTTAGAGGAGCACGGTATTGAGACTCAATTGCCGTTTCTGCACCATGTCATGAAGAGCAGATATTCTATTGTTCCTATTATTATCGGTACTGACGATCCATATATCTGCCGTGAGATTGCAAAAGTGCTGACTCCCTATTTCTCGCCGGAGAATCTCTTTATTGTCAGCTCTGACTTCTCTCACTATCCGGGATATGATGATGCGGTGGAGAATGACAGGAAAACAATGGAATCAATCGTATCCGGCAATCCGGAAAGATTGTTGAGGAGACTCCGAAAAAATGAAGAGGAGGGCATCCCAAATCTAGTGACAGGTTTGTGTGGATGGACTTCTGTTTTGATACTGCTTGAGATTTCAAAAAATGATGAATCTGTCAGATATTATCCGGTAGAGTACAAGAATTCAGGAGACGAGCCTTTGTACGGAGATCATGAGAAGGTTGTCGGTTACTGGGGTATAAAAATTGTCCAGGACAGTACGGAAGGAGATGGATTTGAACTAACTGAAGATGATAAACAGACTCTTCTGGGCATAGCAAGAAAATCCATTGAGGCTGCCGTAAATCATAATAAACTTCTATTCAGGGATAACCGGGATTTGTCAGAAAATCTGCAGGCTCAGTGTGGCCTTTTTGTCACTTTACATAAAAATGGAGAGCTTAGAGGCTGTCTTGGCCGTATGAAGGGTGATATGCCTTTGTGGAAGCTTGTACAGGAGATGGCATCTATCGTACCGGAGCATGATTACAGGTTTGATCCTGTCTCTCCTGATGAGTTGGACGAGATTGAAATCGAGATTTCTGTCCTTTCACCTTTGAGGAGGATTCATGACATATCAGAAATAAAGCTTGGTGTTCATGGAATATATATAGTGAAGGCCGGAGCTTCCGGGGTTTTCCTGCCTCAGGTGGCAACAGAGACAGGATGGAGTGTTGATGAGTTCCTCGGTTATTGCTCTCGTGATAAGGCGGGAATAGGATGGGAGGGGTGGAGAGATGCCGAGGTATATGTGTTTACGGCATCAGTTTTCAAATAGAACTATTTCCAGACACCGGGAATCTTTTCATTGCAAGATGGGCAGATGCCGTTGGAGCCGATGTCGCTTCTTACTATATATCCGTCACGTCGTATCAGACATGTTCCACATACCGGACACGATGTGTTCCCGGAATCAGGAGTATGTATGTTGCCAAGATAGACATATTTTAATCCACACTTAAGAGCCATATTTTTTGCTTCGTACATAGTCTTTTCGGGCGTGGACGCGGTATCGGCAAGCTTGTAATTTGGGAAAAACCGGCTGAAATGAATGGGCGTGCTGCTGAATCCATTGTCAAACAGCCATTCGCACATCCTCTTAATAGTTTGCAAATCATCAGACCAGCCAGGTATTATAAGGTTGGCTATCTCAAGCCATATTCCCCTGTCTCTTAAGACTCCGAGACTTTTGAGAACAGGCTTCATTGATCCGCCTGTAAGCTTTTTGCAAAGAGCATCGTCAAAGCATTTAAGATCAATATTGGCGGCATCCAGCCAGTTGCATAGTTCCAGAAGCGGTTCTCTTTCTATAAACCCGTTGGATACCATTACAGTATGAATACCGGTACTCCTTGCAATGCGAAATGTATCGAGCATATATTCAAAGTAAACGGTTGGCTCACTGTATGTAAATGCTATGCTTTTGCTTTTGATCCGGATAGCCTCCTCTATCACCTCTTCAGGCATAAGGGTGTATCTCTCCTCTCTGTCCGGGATGTTTTGGGAAATAGTCCAGTTCTGGCAATTCAGGCATCTCAGATTACAACCCTCAATGGCAAGTGAAAGGATGTCAGTCCCCGGAAGAAAATGATAGAGAGGTTTCTTCTCCATAGGGTCTACCGATATTGAACATGGATTGGCATATGCTATTGATATCAACTCCCCGTCCATGTTTATCCTTACCCTGCAAATCCCGCTCTGCCCGTCATCCAACTGGCATTTATGAGGGCAAAGGAGGCATCCTGCTCTGCCCCCGGCTTTAGTTTGTTGATATTTTGCAGTAATTTCCATCTTCGGCAGTAAATTTAACATCTTTTTTGTGCTTTTTGTCATTTTCGGGTACATTTGCGGCTTAATCCAAAATCTAAAATAAGAGATCAATGAGTGGCTTTTTTGGAAGTGTATCCAAAACCGATTGTGTCGGTGATGTATTCTATGGGACAGACTACCATTCCCATTTGGGAACAAAGAGGGCAGGCCTTGCCTATTTCAATAAACAGAAAGGCTTTCAGAGGGCAATACATAGCCTTGAGGACGGCTATTTCAGAAACAAATTCGAGAATGATATCAAGAACTTCTCGGGTAACAGCGGAATAGGAGTAATAAGTGATACTGAGGCGCAACCGATAGTGGTGAATTCTCACATGGGGAGATTTGCTGTGGCAACTGTCAGTAAAATTGTTAATGCAGAGGAGATAGAGCGCTACTTCCTCGAGAAGCATCACACATTCTCAGAGACAAGCCAGGGAACAGTCAATCCTACGGAGATGATAGCCATGTTGATAGCTGAGGGGAAAGATTTTATTTCAGGTATAGAGAATGTATCTGAGAGGATCAAAGGTTCGTGCTCAATGCTGATTCTTACTGAAAATGGAATTATTGCTTCCAGAGACAAGCTTGGAAGAACTCCGGTGATTATTGGAAAAAAAGATGGCGCATATGCCGTGACCTTCGAGACATGTGCTTTTTCCAACCTAGATTATGAGATTGAGAAATATCTGGGACCGGGAGAGGTTGTTATGGTAACTGCCGATGGATATGAGCAATTGCGCAAGCCTAATGAAAAGATGCAGATTTGTTCTTTCTTGTGGGTCTATTACGGTTATCCGCCTTCATACTATGAGGGAATAAATGTAGATGAATGCAGGTATAAGTGCGGTGCTGCCCTTGCAAAAAGAGATAACCTTAAGGCTGATTTTGTTGCCGGAATACCGGACTCGGGAGTGGGCCATGCAATGGGATACAGCCATGCAACAGGAATTCCTCTTAAAAGGCCGTATTCAAAATATACACCTACATGGCCGCGCAGTTTTATGCCTCAGAGCCAGAATATGAGGGAGCTGGTTGCAAAGATGAAGCTGATTCCAAATAAGGCAATTATTGAGGGGCACAGTGGCGTTTTTCTGGATGACTCTATTGTTAGAGGAACACAATTGAAAGACAATGTCAGCGATTTGCATCATGCCGGGATCAAAGAGGTAAATATGCGTATTGCATGTCCCCCTTTGACATATCCGTGTGAATTTGTGAATTTCAGTCGCTCACGTTCGAGTCTTGATCTTGCCACTCATAAGGCAATCAAGAAATTGGAGGGAAGTACCGATAATGTCGATTTTAAAGAGTACTCGGATTGCAATAGTGAGAAATACAAGGCAATGGTCGAGGAGATAAGAAAGACACTTGGACTCACAACTCTGACCTTCCAGAGACTGGATGATCTGGTGGAGGCTATCGGGCTTTCAAAGGAGAAACTATGTACTCATTGCTGGGATGGGTCAAGCTATTTTTAAAATTGTTTATTTTTGCAAATTGAAATATAAGACAGAGAGATGACAAACAAGAGAGTTCGGGTAAGATTTGCACCAAGTCCAACAGGCCCGTTACATATAGGCGGAGTCAGGACAGCATTGTTCAACTATTTTTTTGCCAGACAGAACGGGGGAGATTTTATTCTCAGAATCGAGGATACCGATTCTCAGCGTTTTGTGCCCGGTGCTGAAGAGTATATTAACGAATCACTCAGATGGTGCGGCATTAAGATTGATGAAGGTGTTGCGGAGGGGGGAAAACATGCACCATACCGCCAGAGTGAACGAAGGGCAATATACAGGCAATATGCAGATCAACTTGTTGCTAACGGTTATGCATACTATGCCTTTGATTCTGCAGAGTCGCTCGATAACCTGAGAAAAGAGGCTGAGTCAAGAGGAGATGCCTTTACATATAATTTCAAGATAAGAAATAGTATGGAAACCTCTCTGGTTATGAGCGAGCAGGAGGTACTGGAGAGAATTGCAAAGGGAGATCAGTGGGTAATCCGTTTCAAGATGCCCGAAAATGAGGAGATTCACATGACAGACCTTATCCGTGGAGAGGTAACTGTAAATACTTCAACACTGGACGACAAAGTGCTTTTCAAGAGTTCCGACCTTTTGCCTACATATCATCTGGCCAATGTAACAGATGATTACCTGATGGAGATAACCCATGTAATCAGGGGAGAGGAGTGGCTGCCGTCGCTGCCTCTGCATGTAATGCTATACAGGGCTTTCGGTTGGACAGAGAGTATGCCTCAGTTCGCACACCTTCCTTTATTACTTAAACCTACCGGGAATGGTAAACTGAGCAAGAGAGACGGAGACAAGATGGGATTCCCTGTTTTTCCGCTTCTCTGGAAATCACAGGATGGAGAGACATCGCGCGGCTACAGGGAGGATGGATACTTTCCTGAAGCTTTTGTAAACCTTCTTGCCCTGCTTGGATGGAATCCCGGAACCGAACAGGAGCTCTTTTCGATGGATGAACTTATCGAAACATTCTCTTTCGAGAGGGTAAACAAGGCCGGCGCAAGGTTCGACCCGGAGAAGGCAAAGTGGTTCAATCATCAATATTTGGTTGAGAAGAGTGATGATGAACTCTCGACTCTCTTTATGGACTTCATGAATACAAAAGGTATAGAAGTTAACCCCCAAAAAGCCTTGAAGATTGTCTCATTCATGAAAGTCCGTGTAAATTTCATACATGAGATATGGGAAAAGGCTCAATTTCTCTTTGTAAGACCTGAGTCATATGATGAGGCATCAGTTAAGAAATTCTGGAAAGAGGAGTCACCGGCGATAATGAAGGAGGTTGTTGCTGTTCTTCAAGGCGTTGAAACCTTCAGCTCGGAAAATGTCGAAAAGAGTCTGGAATCATTTATTGCTGAGAAGGGCTATGGTATGGGAAAGGTTATGAACGCACTGAGACTTGGTCTGCTGGGTATTTCTAATGGTCCCGGTGTGGCTGATGTCTGTGAGGTTGTAGGTAAACAGGAGACAATTGCAAGGATTGAGAATGTAATCTCTAAACTATAATGACGTTTTTAATCGCGGATTTTGTAAATTAATATAAATATCATATTTTTGCACCCACAAAACCGGAAATGGCGCATTCTTCTAACGGTTAGGAAGCGGGATTCTCATTCCTGAAATAGCAGTTCGATTCTGCTATGCGCTACAAAAAGAGAGGCTACAATAATATGAAGCCTCTCTTTTTTGCAGGTATTGACCATCGCCATTATTACGAGTTTACATCCTTCAGGATATCTTCTATGTCCGGGATACAACCTCCGCAAATAGTGCCGGCTCCTGTTGCCTCTCCAACTTCTTCAACACTCTTGAGACCCTTCTCCTTGATTGCCTGAACGATTTCGCTTTTCATTATGCCATTGCAATGGCAAATTTCTATGTCTTCCATAATAAATTGTTATTTTAACATAGAAACAGAGCATTTTGAAAAAGGTTCACATTAGTTATTTAGATGAAACCCCTGGCTGTTGAGTTCAGACGATATGAATTGATTGTACTCAGCCGGTTTCAATGGATAATCCCAGCATCCCAGCCCATGGTACAAATCTCCGCCGAAACCTATCTTGAATTTATACAGTCCGTAAAGAGGGTGTGACGGATCTGGTCCCGGAGATACTCCAAACATATCGTATTCGGTACATCCCATTGCTTTGGATATTTTTATCGCCTCCCACTGGAGCGCATAGGTTGCCATCAGATTCCTGTGCTCTGATGATGAGGCTCCATAAAGATAAGATCCCCTGTGGCCTGTGATTATCAAAAACATTGCGGCGAGAGGCATTCTGTCATATACGGCAGCAAGAAGATATACTTTTGCAGGCGATTCTGTATTGTCTGCATTAGATGAGAGAACCGTCTCAAAATACTTGATGTCATTGATTAGTATTCTGTTTCTTCTTGCGGTCTCCTGATATAGTGAGTACCAAATGTCAAGGTTTTCAAGACCGAGTTGTACTACATTAACACCCTTTCTTTGAGAAAGTCCTATGTTGTAACGTGTTTTAGATCTCATCCTGTTTAAAATCACATCTGTATCCGGGGTGAGATCAAGGTAGATTGTATTTGATGGCAGAATATTGTAATATGCCTTTTTAAAGTTCCAGTTGATTGTGTTGAAATTAAATCTCATCTCCTGAGTATTCTTTGCCGGTTCACCAATCCAGACTCCTTCCGTATCAAAGAAATCAGTCTCTTTTGCCCAGTATGACTCCCAGCAGAGATCATAGCGGATCATTATGCAATCTTTTGGCAGGAAATCCCTTAATGACTCGGAAAGCTCTTCAAGAAACATCCCCTGAAACTCTTCGTCCGGTTCAAGTTCAGGACCATATGGTACATATGCAATAGAGTTTTTGCTGTCTAAACGCCTGATAATAACTGATATGTCCGAGAGGATGGAAGATTCATCCTCAACTGAATTAAATATCAGAGAATTTTTTGACTTGAAATTTACTGCCAGGGTTGATGCCCCAAGCCGTTTCTTTACAACGGACCAGAATGCTGTCTGCTGTGCTATTGGTGTCGCATAAAGATTTTCTATCTCTTTTCTGTGAATATCGGTAAGCATCGGGCAAAGTTAGCCCTTAAATAAGAGATTACCAAATATATAGCTTAACAGCCAGGCTATCTGGGGACAACAGTCTCTTTTAATGAGTCAAGATACTTCATATCCTCTCCTGAAATCGTGAAGTTGATATCAAAGTTTTGCTGGATTCTTTCCGGTGTCACAGATTTAGGTAGTGGAAGCACCCCTTTTTGAAGCACATAGCGGATACAGATTTTAGGTAACGTTGTCCTGTATTTCTCTGCAATTTCCTTAATATGACCGTTCCCGAGTATCTTTCCAGTAGCCAAAGGAGAGTAACCTTCAACAAGTATGTCGTTTTTCATACAAAAATCGGTAATCTCCTCCTGTGTGTTGCCGATGTAGTATTTTATCTGGTTGGCCATAGGTTTTATCTGACCATTGTCCATTATAGCATTCAGATCCTTGATATTGAAGTTTGATACCCCAATCGCCCTGCATCGCCCGCTTTGGTATATCTCCTCCATAGCCTTCCATACAGATATATTCTCTTTCGTGCAGTCCTTTCCTATTTCTGTCCATGGCCAAGGCGCGTGTATCAGATAAAGATCCAGATATCCTGTATCAAGATTCTCCAATGTTTTGTTGAAGTTTTCCCAGGCACCCTCATAACTTTTGATTTCGGCCGGGAGTTTAGAAGTGATGAAAATCTCATCCCTCCTTAAGCCTGAATCTTTGACGGCTCTTCCTACGCTCTTTTCATTGTTGTAAGCCTTTGCGGTATCAATGTGTCTGTATCCGCTCCTTAAGGCATTAGCTACAGCGTTGTAACAAATTTCACCATCAGGTACCTGCCACGTTCCGAAACCTATTGCAGGAATCATGACTCCGTTATGTAACTCGAAAAAACTATTGTTATCCATATCTATTTTTTTCTTTAAACAAAAAACGGTGTCCCAAAGTTTAATCTAAATCCAATAAATTATCCCTGTTGTCTGAATCTGCAATAAGGTTGTTTCCGAGGATTATACGTGTGACTTTACCGGAATATTTAACAGGTACCAGAATTTCATTACGCTCTTTCCATAAAATTGCAGGCCTGAAAATGGTTGTGACTAATTTGTCATTATCATATAATGAGATAATTACGGGCATAGGAAGAGTTCCTTTATTCTCAATGATAATGTTGATTCTCTCATTTTTTATCTTGGCACTTTTTATAGAGAGGTCGGGAATACCGCCCTGGCGGTAATACCACGCAAGCCAGAACCAATCCAGATCTCTTCCCGATACATCATTGAATGTGTTGAAGTAGTCATAAGGAGTAGGGTGTTTGTACTTCCACCTATAAATAAACTGAAGAAGGCATTTTCTGAAGGTTTCTCTTCCCAGCTCTAGTTCCAGCATTCTTAAAGCCTGCTCTGTCTTTGCATAGTTAAGGTAGAAGTAGACCTTCGGGTCGAGATAGAAAGTAGGTGTGATAAGAGCCGGTTCATCTTCCATCCCGGAGTATGCAGAAAAGGATTTTGTGTTGTGAACTTTGATATCAAGTGTGGGCTCAAGATCGTTTTGCATCTTTTCAGGGAGTAATACGGTAAGCCCCTCGTCTATCCATCCGTTTTTGGTCTCATTTGTGCCTACATAGAACGGAAAGTATGCATGTGCAATCTCATGTGAGTTGGCGTAGACGGTCATACCAAAATCAGTCTCTGCTCCGACATTTGTTATCATTGGATACTCCATGCCAAAATCACCGTTGTAAACTGTAATGTATGGGAATGGATATGGCACTCCGGGCGAATCCAGTGACAGTGATCTGACACTCTCCCTTGCAATCTCAGCAACTTTATTGAAATTTGGTGACTTTGCATTATAGGCAACTCCTACAATGGTTCTGCGCTTGTTTTTCTTATCCACCTCTACGCTACAAACGTCCCAGAGATAGTGGTCACTTAGCCCGAATGCAAAATCTGTTACATTTTCAGCCTTGTATTTCCAGGTGTTTTTTTCCGTAGTAATCTCTCCTTTTTCCAGATCCTTTTCTGTTATTACATTGGTGACTTTTTCAGATTGGATGGCTTTATTGTATAAATCACAGTAATTAGGGTGCAGCACCTCTGACATATTCTGTAGTTCGCCGGTAGCCCATACCATAAAGCCTTTAGGAACAGATATCTCAACTGAAAAGTCAGAGAAGTCATTGTAGAATTCGGCCATGCCATTGTATGAGCGTGTATCCCATCCGTAAACATCGTCATATACTGCTATCTGAGGATACCATTGACCGACGAACAGGCTTGAGCTGTCTATGGTTCCCATCCTTATCAAAGTGTTTACTGGAAAATCAAATTCCCATCCTATCTGTAATTCCGCCTTCTCTCCGGGTGCTAACTTTTTAGTCAATTTTACCGTCATTATTGTCCCGCTTCTATTTATACGGGAACTATTGGCAGGATTGACACTCTCACCGGTTACCCGCAGGTCATTTATCCTTACCCCCTCATTTATGTCTGAAGGATTGACATTTACTATGGAATTTCTGTTAGCCCCCTTTTTGAATATGTCCTGATATAGCCTTACAACGATTTTTGAAAGAGAATCCGGACTATTGTTCAAATAGCTAATTGTCTCATGTCCGCTGATTATTTTGTTCTTCACATCGACATTCACCCGGATATCATACACTGCCCGGTTCTGCCAGTATATCTTGCCCGGCCTTCCATCCGTCTGCCTTGTCAATTTGTCATAAGCCATTGTTAAGGCTTTTGGAATGACAATCCTATCCTGGGCTGTGCAATATGAACTTATTGCCGCTAATAGCAGTACAATAGACACAAATATTATTTTTTTCATAGTCGTTATTGTTAGGGAGATTTTTCTGCTCCCTTATATTTAAAATGTCTTGTAGGGGTAATATACCTTAGTCAGGAAAAGTGGATGAGCCGGAACCGAACTTCCGGCAATATTACGGTTCTTTTGTTTTAATATTTCACCTATCCATTCGGGTTCTCGTTTTCCCCTGCCTACCTCAAGCAGGGAGCCGACAATTGCCCTTACCATATTTCTAAGAAATCTGTTTGAAGAGACATTAAAACAAAATGTGTCAGATTCATCATATTTTCTGCCATGACATAAGGGTGTCACACCCTGAAAGGATGTCGGGGCAAGTGGAGTTATGCCCAAAGGTGCGCCTGATTCCCAAAATGCCTCTGTTATTGTACAGATATTGGTTTTGGTAGGAGAATGAAGCTTTGCCATAGTTGTAAAGTCTTTTTCTCCAAGCAGATATTCGGCTGCAAGGTTCATCTTCTCCAAGTCCAGCTTATAGGGAAAGTAATATGAGTAATCAGAAAGGAAAGGATCTTTGCGGGTGTGTATGAAGTAGCAGTAACTCCTGCTTATTGCATCGAAACGTGCATGAGCAGTCGATGATACCTGACAGATGTTGTGAATGGTAATGTCATTAGGCAGAATGGCATTTATTTTGTAAATCACTCTACCGATATCCAGAAAAGGTAATGGTTTGTCAGAGTCAAAATGGGCGACATAGTTTACAGCATGGACTCCGGCGTCTGTCCTTCCGGCTCCGGTTACTTCGCATCTCTCTCCGAG
The DNA here is from genome assembly GCA_000473305.1 of Bacteroidales bacterium CF. Lineage (GTDB taxonomy): Bacteria > Bacteroidota > Bacteroidia > Bacteroidales > UBA932 > Bact-08. Next base: position 819,720 of record CP006772.1, read on the forward strand.
CAGGACGGACAGGGCTCTTTCAACCTCCCCCTGTACTGAAAGCTGTTCGTTTTGTATCTGCCAGCCGCAGTAACGGGTACCCCTGAAGGATATTAATATAAAAAAACGCATTACTTAAAAATTGGACTAAATTTGTGAATTATCCTACAAAAATACAAAATCAAACAATATGGAAACCGTAAACATCAAAGAACTAAACGAAAAGATTCAGAGAGAGAGTGCTTTTACCGATATGATCACTCTCGAGATGAACAAAGTAATCGTTGGGCAGAAGCAGTTGGTGGAGAGTCTTCTGATAGGCCTTCTTGCTGATGGGCACATACTCCTCGAGGGTGTTCCGGGTCTTGCAAAGACATTGGCCATCAATACTCTTGCTTCAACAATGGATGCTAAATTCAGCCGTATTCAGTTCACGCCTGACCTGTTACCTGCTGACCTCATCGGAACACAGATTTACAGCCAGAAAAGTGAGCAATTCCAGATTAAAAAGGGTCCTATATTTGCAAATTTTGTATTAGCAGATGAAATAAACAGATCACCTGCAAAGGTTCAGTCAGCTTTGCTTGAGGCGATGCAGGAGAGACAGGTGACAATAGGCGACCAGACATTCCCTTTACCTCAGCCATTTCTTGTAATGGCAACACAGAACCCGATAGAGCAGGAGGGTACATATCCGCTTCCGGAGGCACAGGTTGACCGTTTCATGCTTAAGGTTGTTGTCTCTTACCCGAAGAAGGAGGAGGAGAAACTGATTATCCGTATGAACAATAGTGGCACATTCCCTAAGGCAAACACAATACTAAAGCCTGAGGATATAATAAGGGCCCGTCAGATAGTGAGAGAGGTATACATGGATGAGAAGATAGAGAAGTATATTGTGGATATAGTCTATGCAACAAGGACTCCTGAAGAGTACGGACTTAAGAATTTGAAAGACCTGATATCATTCGGAGGCTCACCTCGTGCAAGCATAAGTATGGCGATGGCTGCAAAAGCATACGCATTTATCAAGAGAAGGGGCTATGTTATTCCAGAGGATGTGAGGGCCGTCAGCTATGAGGTGCTCAGACACAGGATTGGTCTTACATACGAGGCAGAGGCAGAAAATGTAACTACTGAGAACATTATTACCGAGATAATGAATAAAGTGGAGGTTCCATAATATGACCAACGAGTTATTGAAGAAAGTCAGGAAGATAGAGATCAAGACCAAAGGGTTGTCACGTCAGATCTTTGCGGGTGAGTACCACTCTGCCTTTAAAGGAAGGGGAATGGCTTTCAGCGAGGTGCGTGAGTACCAGTATGGGGATGATGTGAGGAGCATGGACTGGAACGTCACTGCAAGGCTCAATGCTCCCTATATAAAGGTGTTTGAGGAGGAGAGGGAGCTCACGGTGATGCTGCTTGTCGATGTCAGTGGTTCAAGGCTTTTTGGAACCACAGACAAGCTCAAAAGAGAGCTTATTACCGAGATTGCTGCAGTGCTTTCATTTTCGGCGTCTGCGAACAATGACAAAGTGGGGGCACTTTTTTTCAGTGATCATGTCGAGAAGTTTATTCCGCCAAAAAAGGGAAGAAGCCATTTGCTGAGAATTATCCGTGAGTTGCTAGAATTTGAACCTACAAACAAGGGTACAGATATCGGAGAGGCGCTCAGGTTTCTTACAAATGCCATAAAAAGAAGATGCACTGCATTTTTGCTCTCGGACCTTATTGATATGGACGGAGATATTAAACCAAGATATGAAGAGGCTCTCAAAATAGCTGTCAACAGACACGATATATCAGTTGTATCCGTTTATGACCCTCGGGAGAGAGAGTTGCCTGATGTCGGTTTTATCAGAATCAGTGATGCTGAGACCGGCAAGGAGGAGTGGGTTGATACATCCAGCAAAAGTGTACGCCGGTACTTCGTTGACTGGAACAATAAGATACAGGCAGCCACTCAGCAATGTCTGAGGAAGTATAAAGTAGATTCTGTAAGTATAGCAACTAACGGGGATTATGTAAAGGGACTAATTGCCCTCTTTAACAAGAGATAAATCATATGGACCAGAAAGATACACTTCTTATAGGAGATCAGACAGTACTTCATTTTAAGACTACTGTGCCAAAAGGTACAAAGTTTGTTTTTCCGACTCCGGAGAATCCCGTGACACAAGGGGTGGAAATTGTAGGGCAACCGCAGACAGATACCATTTCAAACAAAGGTGGCAATCTGGAACTGGATACAAGGGTTACTTTGACATCATTTGACAGCGGCTCATATGTCATTCCGCCTTTTCCTGCCTATCTCAACAGGGCTGACGGTACGATAGATACTGTATGGTATGATGCGGGAAAACTTGAGGTTACAACCATTCAGATTGATACTACCACATATAAGCCTTTCGATATTAAAGGACAACAGACATATAAATACACAGTCGGGGAGTTTCTTCCATTGTTTGGTATCCTTGTAGCCATTGCAGCGTTGTGTTATATCCTGTACAAGTTCATAAAGAACAGGAGAAAGATGAGATCGATGTTCACTAAACCGGAACCGGATGATCCTCCACATATTCTGGCTTTGAGAGATCTCGAGAGAATAAGAGGAGAAAAATTATGGCAGAATAATCAGGAAAAAAGGTATTATACTGAGATTTTTGACACAATCCGTATATACCTGGAAAGAAGGTATGGTATTCAAACCATGGAGAAGACATCTGCAGAAATACTTGACATGATTTCGGAATTTAAGATAGAGCCAAAGGAGTACAAAGAGCTAGAGGCACTTTTTACACTTTCGGATCTTGTGAAATTTGCCAAGTACAAGGCAACACAACAGGAAAACGAGGAGGCTGTACCGACAGCTGTCAGGTTTGTTAATGCAACTTTCCTACAGGGAATGGAAGATGAAAAAGGGAGGGATTAGTTATGTTTTTTGAATATCCAGGATTACTGTATCTCGAGTTGATACTCATACCGCTCATAGCTCTTTATATATGGAGAGAGATAAGAGGTTCTTCACCTTCTTTACGCGTGGCTTCAACCGCACCATGGATGGGGAATGGCGGTAAAATGAAAAAGATGATGAGGCATCTGCCCTTTGTTGCAAGATGTATTGCTATATCAATGATAATTGTTGCCATTGCAAGACCCAGATCTTCGACCAATTTTGAAAAAGTTAATACCGAGGGAATCGATATTGTATTTGCATTGGATATTTCCACCAGTATGCTTGCAAGAGATTTTAACCCTGATCGTATAAGTGCAGCAAAGGATATTGCAATAGAGTTCATTGCACAGAGACCTAACGACAGAATGGGTATAGTCGTCTTTGCCGGTGAGAGTTTTACTCAATGTCCCATTACATCTGACAGGGCAACACTGATAAATATGATGAAAGAGGTTGAAACAGGACTCATAGAGGATGGTACTGCATTGGGAAATGGTCTTGCGACAGCTGTTGCAAGATTGAAGGATTCAAAGGCGAAAAGCCGTGTTATAATTCTTTTGACAGATGGTGTCAACAATAGGGGAGAGATATCTCCGCTTATGGCTGTCGAAATTGCAAAAACCTATGGAATAAGGGTTTATACAATTGGCGTTGGTGCTATGGGCATGGCTCCATATCCTGTACTGACTCCGTTCGGGATAGATATACAGCAGGTTAAGGTGGAGATTGACGAGCCGTTACTTCAGCAGATTGCTGAACAGACAGGAGGCAAATATTTCCGCGCAACTGACAACACAAAACTTCTTGAGATATACGGGGAGATAAACAAGATGGAGAAGAATAAGACCGCGGTTGACTCATTTCCTGTATATCAGGAGAAATTTATGATATTTGCATGGATAGCCCTTATTGCAGTAGCTTTTGAAATACTCACAAGACTTTTCATAACAAGAAGAATAGCTTAGGATTATGTTACAATTTGCACAACCGCAGTTTTTACTGCTTATTTTGACAATTCCTCTACTTTTTATAGCATACGCTGTTATGAGAAGAGGAAGGAGGAAAAGAATAGAGCTTTTCGGTAATCCCGATTTGGTAAGCACTCTTATTCCAAGAGCTTCAAAAAGCAGGGGTTGGATTAAGCTTTCAATATACTCATTGGCTCTTTTCTTCTTTTCCCTGGGGCTTGCAAGACCTCAACTGGGTGCTAAAATAAAGGAGATTGAGACACAAGGAGTAGAGATTATGATTGCTCTGGATGTTTCAAACTCAATGCTTGCAGAAGATTACACTCCTAACAGGCTTGAGAGGGCAAAACTAGCCATCTCCCGTTTGGTTGACAAGATGAAAGAAGACAGAATCGGACTGATAGTATTTGCCGGTCAGGCTTTTGTTCAACTTCCGGTGACAACCGATTATGTCTCTGCCAAAATATTCCTTAATAATATAACAACCGGCTCTGTGCCTGTTCAGGGAACAGCATTAGCAGATGCCATCAATACCTCTGTCAAGAGTTTTAGTCAGGATAGTAAGAACAGCAGGGCAATAATTCTGATTACAGACGGAGAAAACCATGAGGATAATCCGGTTGATGCCGCCTCTACCGCAAAAGAGCTTGGCATTCAGGTTTACACCCTGGGAATCGGCTCCTCTGAAGGTAAGCCTATTCCATTACCCGGAGGGGACTTTCTCAAAGACAAAGACGGCAATATGGTCGTAACCAAACTTGATGAGAAAACTCTTGCCGAAGTTGCAAAAGCAGGAGACGGTATCTTTGTAAAGGCGGGGAACAGCGATTTTGGCCTTGATGCGCTTGTTGAGAAAATCCATAATCTGGACAAACAGAGTTACAAATCTGTCGTTTTTGAGGATTTTGACGAGCAATACATGTATTTTTTCGCTATAGCACTATTTTTTCTGATATTAGACTTTATGATTGTTGACAGAAAAGGAAAAAACTTTTTTAAATAGACAGAGAGATATGAGAGGAATATATACTACAATACTTTTTCTTTTTTTATTTACCAGCTCCTGGGGTCAGAGTGAAAGATGGCAGTTAAGACAAGGTAACAGCTCTTATGGCAAGGGTAAGTATCAGGATGCTGAACTGGAGTACAGAAGGGCACTTGAGAAGAATCCCAAATCTGTAAAGGCTGCCTACAATCTCGGTAATACCATGTATAAACTGAACAACCCTGCTGAAGCAGAAAAGATAATGACCCATGTTGCTGATTCAACTAATGAGAGTGAAATCAGATCTGCATCTTTCCATAATCTTGGCAATTTTAACCTTGCCCAAAAAAAATATAAGGAGGCAATAGAAGCATATAAAAATTCTCTAAGAGTCAATCCGGAAGATGTGGAGACCAAATCCAATCTGGCATACGCACAAAAAATGCTGAAAAACCAGGAACAGAACAAGGACCAAAATAAAGATCAGAACAAGGACCAGAACAAGGACCAGAACAAAGACCAGAACAAAGACCAGAACAAAGATCAAAATAAAGACCAGAATAAAGATCAGAATAAAGATCAGAACAAAGACCAGAATAAAGATCAGAACAAGGACCAAAACCAACAACCTCAGATTTCGCCGCAAACCGCAGATCAGATGCTGCAGGCTATCCAGAACAAGGAAAACGAGACTCAGGATAAGGTGAGAAAAGAGAAGGCTAAGGTTCTTGAGAGCAGACAAAAAGAGAAGAATTGGTAAATAATCATATATATGACTATCAACTGCATTAAAAAGTTATTACTATTGTCGTGTGCAATGCTGATTTCACTAGCATTATCGGCTCAGACATCATTCACAGTGGATGTCCCGCGTGTAGTAGGATCAGACGAGAATTTCAGATTGGTCTTTATTGCAGAAGGGGAGCCATCAAGCTTCAATCCTCCTCAGTTGAAGGATTTTGATGTTCTTGCCGGCCCTTCAACATCTACAATGACTAGTACACAAATAATAAACGGAAAACGCACGGACAGCTATCAGGTAAGTTATACATACATACTGCAGGCCAGGAGTGTAGGGACATTCTCTATCCCATCAGCCTCAGCTGTTATAGGGGGTAAAACTTACCACACCAATCCGGTATCTGTTGAGGTTGTCAAGGGTGATGCAAATAATTCGGGCAACTCTTCCGGAGCTACTTCGCAAAAAAGCAGTGGCACAATCTCTTCTGACGACATTTTTATGAAGATGTCGGTAAGTAAGGGAAAGGTGGTGAAAGGAGAGAGCCTTCTGGCCACCCTGAAGCTCTATACTAAAGTTCCGATAGGTGGATTTGAAAATGTCAAGTTCCCTACATTCAACGGATTTTGGAGTCAGGAAGTTGATACGCCGTCAAATATAGAGTTTACAAGAGAAACTGTCAATGGTAAAATATACAATGCTGCTGTTTTGAGGAGGTATATGCTCATTCCGCAACAAACAGGCAATCTTGTAATAGACCCGTCAGAGATGACCTGCCTTGTTCAGGTGAGAGCATCTTCCGGAGGGTCAAGATCAATGTTCGATGACTTCTTTGACAGCTATCAGACCATTAAGAGAAAGATTACTGCACCTTCGATACATGTAAATGTCTCTCCGCTTCCGTCAGGCGCCCCGGCCTCTTTTGCGGGAGGTGTGGGTGAATTCCAGCTTTCAGCAAGACTGACCAAGGATACAATTAATGCAAATGAGGCTGTATCTCTTGAGGTATCTGTTTCAGGATCGGGAAACCTCAATCTGGTTGAGGCACCTAAAATCACCTTCCCGGCTGATTTTGAAGTCTACGACACAAAGATAAATGACAATACAAGCAAATCCGGCAGAGGTACATCAGGGACAAAGGTGTTTGAATATCCGCTTATACCGAGAGGGGCAGGAGTGTTTGAATTAGGGCCTGTTGTATTTAGCTATTTTGATATAGGCGCAAAAAAATATAAAACCCTTACCTCAGAAAAACTTACCCTGAGAGTAGGACAGGCTGTCGAGGGATCTGAAAACTCTTCGGCATCACTTCCAATGGGTGTTAACAAACAATCAGTAAAAAGTATAGGAAGCGATGTCAGATATATCCGTTCAGGGTTATCCGGCCTTGTAAGGGGCAATAGCTTCTTTTTCGGATCTGTTACATTCTTTGCGCTGATAGTCCTGATAGCAGCCTCATATATTCTCATGGACAAATTCCTTTCAAAGAGAATAGAGAGAAACAGGGACATTGCAGGTGTCAAGAACAGAAGAGCGAACAAGGTTGCCAGGGCAAGACTCAAAAACGCGGAGTCGTTAATGAAACAAAATTTGTATAGTGCTTTCTTCGAAGAGTTGCACAGGGCAATACTGGGCTATTGTTCGGATAAACTCAATCTCTCTCTTGCAGATCTCTCCAGAGAGAAGATAGCATCCTCACTTGAAGAGAAGAGCGTTTCAAAAGAGCATTCGGAGGAGCTTCTGGCTTTAATTGAGGTTTGTGAATATGCAAGATATGCACCTGATCAGGACAAACCTGAGATGGGGCAGAATTATCAGAGAGCAATCAAATTAATTTCAGATTTGGAGGTATAGCTATGAAGAGAGTATTACTGATTATTACAACTGTTCTTATCTGTCTGTCTGTAAATGCACAATCTCCGAAAGAGATATGGACAGAGGCAAACAACAACTATTCACAGGCAAACTATCAGGCCGCTCTTGAGGGATTCCTGAAAATCGAAAAATCAGGTTATGTCTCTTCGGCTCTATTTTATAATATAGGAAATACCTACTTCAAGATGAAAGAGGTGGGCAAGTCTATTCTATATTATGAACGCGCCTTGAAATTGGACCCCGCAGACAAGGATGTTATAAATAACCTTCAGCTGGCAAGAGATTTCTCATTGGACAAGATAGAGGAGATTCCCGATTTTATCCTGAAAACGTGGATAAAGGAGGTAAATTACTCTCTGTCATCTGATGCCTGGGCCTATTTGTCAATAATTTCAATGGCGTTATTGGCCTTATTGCTCCTCATGTTTCGTTACGGACCGACACCGAGAGCGAGGAAGAGTTCATTCTTCGGCGCCATGGCTGCCATCTTGATGATATTCTTCTCTGTATATTTCTCATGGAGCCAGAAACATGAATATTACAAGAAAGACACGGCAATAGTCATGAAACCGGTAAGTACTGTAAAGAGTTCACCGGATAATTCCGGCAATACGCTCTTTATACTACATGAAGGTACAAAGGTCTCTTTGATAGAGGAGATAGGTCAGTGGAAAAGGGTTGAATTGACAGACGGAAGACAAGGTTGGATCAATTCACTTGACATTGAGGTCATATAACCCCTCCCTTGAGAGCAGGTGATCTAAATTAGCAAGATTGTACAAGACAATAGCTGTCACCACAGACGTATGATTCATATATTCAGGGATACTTATATTGTAAGTATCCCTTTCTGTATGCCATATTTCATAGTAATTGAAGTCATAGCCTTTCGGGTCACTATTGTCAAAACTGATTGTAGGCACGCCGTTCATCGCAAAGTATGCGTGGTCTGAACCTCCTGCGTTTTTTGGCAGCGGCTGTGGTTTTCCACCTCTTTTCTTTAACAGGAACTGAAAGTCGGGATTGACTGAGTTCAGAGGCTCACATACCTTCTCGAAATCACTGTACATCGCTTCCGGTACAGTTATACCACTGGTTACGGTAGGACCTCCGTCTCTGTTGAAGTAGTTGCTAATGCTGCCCAGCTTATCCCTGTTTGTCCTGACCCAGAATTCCGATCCCCACAACCCGAACTCTTCAGCGGCCCACAGACAGAAAAGTATGGATCTTTGTGGTTTGGCTCCAGACATCGAAATTAGACGGGCTGCCTCAAGGGTCGGCGCCACACCTGATCCGCAATCAATGGCCCCTGTGCCGACATCATAGGAGTCCAGGTGTCCGCCGCACATTACATATTCATCAGGAAATCTGGTGCCTTTTATCATTCCTATGACATTGTGGATTACTACCGGGCCCGGTTTGAAGTGATTTCTTATATCAAATTCGAGTTGGAAATATCTTCTCTCTTTGACCTTTTTCAGTATTATATTGTACTGATCCTCGTCCAGCTTGATATCAGGGCATGTTGGCAATGAGTCAAAACTCATGTAGAAGAGGTTTCTTCTGTCATAAAGGGCTCTTAATGGTGTCTTTGCAGATTGTATCAGCCCAAGAATTCCGGCCTCTCTCATCTCTTTGTAGAATAAAGCAGGAGACTCCCTGAGAGCCTTGAAACTCTTTGATTCTTTTCCGGAGTGTTCGAAATTCCACCTTTTTATTGAGTCATTGTATTTAGAAATGGCCTCATTCTCTTTTATAATCCTCTCTCTTTCCTCATCTGCAAATGGAGAGAAATCGATCGGAAAACCGTCGCTCTCTCCTGTAATAAGAACCCAGGCACCTTTCAGTTTCCCCTTCATCCTTTCAAACTCTCCCCTGGTTTTCGGTTCAAGCACAACATGGCCTCTTTGCACACCTTTTGTCCCGGCCGTATATGATGGTGTCACAAAATGAAGGACAAAGCCGTCTTCACTCAGCATCCGGCCGAACCAAGGGCCTCTGTTGAAACCGACAGGAAGCGTATCAACAGCCTGAAGTGTAACTTCGAGTCCCCATTTGCTGAACAATCCTGCAGCCCAGTATGTCGCATTTTCATAAGCATCAGAACCCACAAGCCTGCCACCGATTCTGTTGGACAGAATATCGAGATGGTTCATTGTCCTGTTATCTGTCCTGGCTGCCTGTATTATCCTGGATACAACGGAGTCATTCTGCGCTAGTATTATATTTGTCTCAAATTGCAGACATACCAGCAGAAAAGCAAAAAGGGATGTTTTCTTTATCATATAGGTCTTTTATCTTTGTAAACGCCGTAATTATCAGCGTCTTCATCAATTTTTATGCGTCCGGCAGGATACTGCGGTATAGCTGTGGATCTGGCAGCAGGAATCTCCGGCCAGGCTCCGGTTGATATAAATGTCAGGGCAGATCTTAACCAATCCTCCTCCAATCCGAAATCATGATAAAGATCATCAGGTCTTTGTTGGTCAGGTACCAGACCATCCTCGTAATTCCCCTCTCCGAGGCTGTTAACACTATAGAATGCTATAGGCAGGAATACAAAATCCGGATATATCTCCTCATCCTCAGGGTAAAACCATACATACATGCCATTTGGCTTACCATAAGTAGTCCTTCCTATTTGCAGGACATTCATCAGAGGGCGGAACCCGTTTATTATTATCTCACTTGCCGAGGCTGTCCCACCTCCTGTCAAAATGATCAGCCTGTCCAGATCCAGAGAGTTGCTGACTCTGCTTACAATGGTCATCGTACTTGCCTGTGTGTCGTAAGATGCAAGTTTGTCATTGTGTTTCTTGCGGGCTACTATCTTTCCGTTTGCACTTGCCGGAGCAATATAGTTTGAAAGCAATTGTGCAGCAGAACCATCACCTCCACCATTGTACCTGAGGTCAAGTATGAGTTCCCTTACGTTTGCAGCTTTGAAAACAGTCATGGCGCTCTCAATATCAGATAGCATACCGGCCTTAAATGCATAATAGTTGAAATATGCTACAGGATAAGGTAGTCCCGGAAAATCGGCTGAAGTTATGACCATACTCTTCAGTACGGATCTGGTACTTACCTCTCTGGCATTTGCAGTGAATGTAAATGAAGTCCCGTCATATTTTTTGAATGTGAAGGAATTCGAGTTATTGTTAATCTGTGCATTGAAGGTCCCATTCCGGATCAGATCAGCGACAGGAGTTCCGTTCAGATGTGTCAGTTCATAACCTCTTTTTACCCCCTTTTCAGACATCGGGGAGTTCTCAAATACATATCTTACCCTCACACTATAGTCATTGTAGTGATCGATAGGCTGGGCATAACTTGCACCATAGGTGAGATACACACCTGTCTCTGAATCGGTGTACTCCTCACCGGACATCATCCATGACCATCTGTCCTTAGTTACTAAGAGTGTATCGAAATACTCATATAGTGAAGATATGGGAGCCGGATCTATATTAGTCGGAATTTCCCTATACCAGTAATAGACATCATTCATTAGAGAGTGCAGATAGCTTTTTTCAGCACTCAGTTTATCGGGATTATCCTTTTCACATGATGTGAATGTGAACGGAAAAACGATAAGTATTGCGAAAAAAAACAGAATTTTCTTAAATGAAGTTGCCATTATTGATAAGATTTGAATAATAAAGGTAAACAATTTAATTTTATTGGTGTTTTATAGAAAAACTAAATACAAAAATAAATATTATGAAAGAATTGGAATCAATAGAGACAAAAAATATATTTACATCTAAAGGGACACCCCTGACACTCCTTGGCAAACAGATTGAGGTTGGAGAGGATGCTCCCGAGATAGTTGCAACAGATATATCAATGAAGGAGGTAAAACTCTCTGACTACAAAGGAAAAGTTGTAGTTATAAGTGTATTCCCATCAATAGACACAGGAGTGTGTGCAACCCAGACCAGGACATTCAACAAAAAGGCAACCACACTTTCGGATGATGTTGTCATACTTACAATATCAAAGGATCTCCCGTTTGCGTTAGGCCGCTTTTGTGCTGCAGAGGGGATTACAAACATATTTCCGCTCTCTGATTACAAGCAATCTAAATTTGGACTTGAATATGGATTTCTCATAAAAGAGAACCAGCTTCTTGCAAGGGGCGTGGTAGTAGTTGACAAAGATGGTAAGGTCCGCTACAAGGAGATAACAAAGGATATTGTTATTGAGCCTGACTACGACAGCGCAATTGAAGCGGTTAAAAAATTGCTCTGATCAAAAATTTTCCGGACGGGTTTTCTTCATCGCAATGTGAATTGTGACTCCGATACCAACTCCTGCAAGGATTAGTTTTATCCAGAGTGAAGAGGCGATGAATATAATACACAGAATAAGCGTTAACCATAACATTGTTATGGTTTTTGCTTTTTGTCTCAAAGGCATTCCCCTTTTTGAATAATAGTCCCTGATGTACGGCCCGAGATATGGATTACGGATCAACCAGTATAGCTTTCTCGGGGATGAGTTCATATAAAAATAGGCAGCAAGGAGCAAAAATGGTGTAGTGGGCAATACTGGAAGGAATATCCCGAATGTGCCGCAGGCAACGCAAATTGATGCTAAAATAATATAAACCGATTTCTTCACTTGGTGCGAAATTTCTTTATATTTGCAAATATACACTTAAAACTATGAATTCATTTGCTTCTATCGTGGAGGGCATAAGTGCCTTCCTGTGGGGTTGGCCTATGATTGTACTCCTTTTAGGCACTCATATTTATCTTACAATTATTCTAAAATTTCCTCAGAGAAAAATATTCACTGGGATAAAATTGTCTGTTACGAAAGATAAGGGAGCAAACGGAGATGTGAGTCAGTTCGGGGCATTGGCTACTGCGCTGGCTGCAACTATCGGTACAGGTAATATTGTTGGAGTAGCCACAGCCGTTGCACTCGGAGGTCCGGGAGCGGTTTTATGGTGCTGGCTTACAGGAGTATTCGGGATTGCAACAAAATATTCAGAAGGTTTGCTGGCTATAAAATACAGGGTCAGAACTTCGGACGGAACTATGCTGGGCGGCCCAATGTATGCGCTTGAAAGAGGGCTTAACATGAAGTGGCTCGGTATTTTGTTTTGTATTTTTACTGCTGTTGCTGCCTTTGGAATAGGGAACACAGTTCAGGCAAACTCTATTTCCATGCTTTTAACTGAGACATATTCTGTTTCAAAATACATAACAGGAGTAGCAATAGCGCTTCTCACTGCCCTCGTAATACTTTTCGGAGTGAAGGGAATTGCAAAGGTATGCGGTACCTTGGTCCCTTTCATGGCCTTTTTTTATGTTTTAGGTTGTGTGTATATTCTGGCGATGAACTATAATTTTCTTGGAGAAACAATCCGTGTAATCTTTGAATCTGCTTTTAGCGCAAAGGCGGCGGGTGCGGGCTTTATTGGTACAACTATCATGATGGCTGCAAGATACGGTATTGCAAGGGGGCTCTTTTCAAATGAGTCCGGTCTCGGTTCTGCACCTTTAGTTGCAGCCGCAGCACAGACGAGAAATCCTGTAAGGCAAGCCCTGGTGTCGTCAACAGGAACTTTTTGGGATACAGTTGTCGTTTGCGCATTGACCGGCTTAGTCGTTGTTAGCTCTGTAATTGCGTTTCCCGATATTGACCATACAGACGGAGCCGCATTGACAAAAGCTGCATTTTCAAAAATTCCGTTAGGATCTATTATTCTTTCGGTGGGAATAATAACTTTTGCTTTCAGCACAATACTGGGATGGAGTTATTACGGAGAGAAAGCCGTAGAATATCTCGGAGGTAAGAGATTCATAATTTGGTACAGGGTGGCATGGATAATTGCCGTATTTGTAGGTTCGGTAGCAAACCTTTCACTGATTTGGAATATCGCAGACAGTATGAATGCACTTATGGCAATTCCAAACCTGATTGCTCTGCTACTCCTTTCAAAGGTTTTAGTCAAAGAGACAAACAAATATCTCTGGTCGAAAAAGCTTGACGAGACATCAAACGAAGAGATCCCTCTGATAACAAAGGGATCCCGATAGTTTTAAAACAGTATTAAGTTTAGTTCTCTACTGGTAAAAAGCTGTACTTTTTGCCGTAGTCTCTCATTTGTTGCAGGAAGTCCTTAGGGTAATCCACCTTGTAGTCAATAATCTTACCATCCTTCTCGACAGGGGTGATGTCAGGATTTATAAAACCACCGTAAGGCTTGAGGTCTAAAGCTGCATATCTCTCTTTGAGCTCTTTATGTAACTGTGGATCTATATTGATTCCATAGGTTGTGACAAGCTTTTTACCTGCTTCATAGTCTCCCTCGGATTTTATTCTCTGGAGCTCTTTCAGTAACTCGCCGAAGAGAGTCCTTAATTTAGCATAATCGTTGATTACGAAATATGTTTTCCCGTCACGAATGCGCTTTTCTATAACATTATCGGCTTTCCCTTTCTCGAAGCACCATTCGGAAATCATTTTTCTGCCCTGCATATGAGCCTGAGTCACCTTCTTTCCCAGATCTATACGAACAAACTGTGTGAAAATACCATTCCTTATATAGCTGATATATTCTGCCTTATAGGCTGTGTCATTTGGTGTGATTCCAAGTTCGACAAGCTTTGGATCGGCCAGATAGTACAGTGCAAAAAGATCGGCTCTCGACTCTTCAAGTGTTGAGCTGTAATCCTTCAGAGCGTTTGGAGACGTGCCCTCACGTAACTGCCCCGAGCCGTGTCCAAGACATTCATGAAGGTCTGTGTGAAGATTGCCTGTAAGACTTCCGTACTCTTTTAGAAGCTGAACTTCAGACTCATCCCATGAAAACTCTCCGCTCATAGTCTTAGGGGACTCTTCCGCAGCTTTTTCGTATGCATCTGTAATGTTTGCAATCGTTACAGACTTAGAACCATGTTCTTTTCTGATCCAATCTGCATTAGGGAGATTTATTCCAAGAGGAGAGACAGGGTGACAGTCGCCGCCAAGTTGCACGGCATTGATTACCTTGGCAGAAACACCCTTAATCTCTTTCTTCCTGTATTTAGGATCGATAGGAGAGTTATCCTCAAACCACTGAGCATTTTCGCTGATTATTTGTGTTCTCTTTGATGCCTCAAGATCCTTGATATTGACCAGCCCTTCCCAGGTAGCCTTTCTCCCGAGGGGATCGTTGTAATTTTCTATGAAACCATTGATAAAGTCAACCTGAGATCCGGTCTCACTTACCCATGCAATATTGTAGTCATCCCATATCTTGAGGTCACCGCTCTTATAGTAATCGCAAAGGAGCTTAATATACTCCCTCTGATTTGCGTTCTCGGCAACAGATGCTGCTTTCTCCAGATGATAGATGATTTTTTCTATTGCAGCTCCGTAAAGTCCGCCTGCCTTATATACCCTCTCCTCGATTTTGCCATTTTGTTTGACGAGTTTTGAATTAAGACCATACGATAAAGGTTTGGGATCGTTAGGTTTTTCCAATTTTGCGTAGAACGATTCTGCCTCTACGGCTGTAATACCGTCATAGAAGTTAACTGCACTTTCTGTAATCAAATCCCCCTTACCGGAAATATTCTTCCTGTAAGGTGCAATTGCAGGATCGAAAATGATTGGAAGCATCTCGTCTTTAAGAGAGTCCAGCCCACTTTGGGACATCAGGCCGGCAAAATACTCTTTTGAACAGCCGGGTAAAATCTTCTCCTCAGCATAGTGATGATGAATGCCGTTGCTGAAAAAGACTCTTTTGGCATATACCATGAATTCATTATAATCCTTACTCTCTTTTTCGCCATTGTAATTGTCAAGTATTTGTTCCAGTACTTTCCTTACCTTCAGACCATACTTTGAGTTCTGATCCCAGAAAATATCACGGCCGCACTTGACTGCCTCACTTAGATGGTAGATGTACTCCTTTTGTTGAAGGGTGAGAGAATCCCATCCGGGAATTTGAAAACGGATGACTTTTATATCGGCAAATTCATCTGCCAGATATTTGAAAGGTTCCTGCGTCTTTTCAGGAGCCCTCTGTTTACATGAGCACAGTGAAAGCCCTGTAATTGTTGCAATAAGCATGATTTTAACGTAGTTCATAATTCTATATTTACACAAATATAGCTCTTTGTGGCAGAAAAAGATTAATTTTGATTCTTAATACCAAATGAAAAAGATGAAGCGGTCGTTATTTGTATTCACTCTGTTAGCCCTACTAATCCTCCACTCCTGTTCAAAAGATGACATAACTGATGATGGTTATAACAGGGTGGTGATTATCTATTTTGCGGCAAATAATAACCTGAGTTCATACGCTGAGAACAATATAGAGAGTCTCTCCAAGGGGTATATCCCCGGGGAGGAGAGTGATGATATCCTTCTTGTCTATTCTCATACAGAAAATAACCTTCCGGTATTGTTGAGGTTGTATAAAGATAACTCCGGGAGTGTCAAGCAGGATGTTGTCTCTAATTACGAACAACAGAACTCGACAACACCAGAGGTTCTTGAGTCTGTACTGGACAAAGTTAAAGTTATATTTCCGGCCAGGGAGTACGGATTGATATTGTGGTCGCATGGCACCGGATGGCTTCCTGAAGACTATTATGAAAACTCAAATCAGTACGGAGTTCAGTTCCCGGATCCTTATGCTCACATGGTTAAAAGCTTTGGTTATGAGGATGGTGTGGAGATGGATATAAAAGATCTTAGTAATGCCATACCATATCATCTTTCATTCATAATCTTTGATTGTTGTCTGATGGGCGGAATTGAGGTAGCATACGAAATTAAAGATAAATGTGACTATATTGTCGCCTCTCCGGCAGAGATTCTTGCAACCGGGTTCCCTTATGACAAAGTTGTTGAACCATTGTTTGAGAAAAAGGCAAACCTTGAGGAGGTGTGTGAGAGATACTATGATTTTTACAACTCGCAAAGCGGAGTATACCGCTCTGCTACCATCGCATTGTACAATACAGAGAAACTTGAAACACTGGCATCTGTATGCAGGAATATATTCGCGGCTAACAGAGATAAACTTCCAGCCCTCCCTGTGAAGAATATACAGGGGTATTTCAGATTAAACAAACATTGGTTTTATGACCTGGAAGATTTTGTTTCGCAATTTGCATCTCAGGAGGAACTCTTGCAGTTTAACAATGCACTCTCACAAGTTGTGACAACGAAATTCTATACTCCGATATTCCTGGATCTGACCATATCCAGGTATTCTGGGATAAGCACTTATGTGCCAAGCAACGGAAGCGCCTATCTTGATAACTATTACAAGGGTTATAAGTGGAATACGGCCACTCAGATGATAAAGTGACAAATAGTTGCTGTCAGTCAGAAATTTTGTATATTTGCGCTCTCTAAAAAAGGAAACTTTTTTGGTGCAATGGGATCCGGACCATTTCCGGATTGAGTAACACATTTTAATTATTTATTATGAAGACATTTAATTTAAAAGGGACACCGAGAAGCGTGTCAAACAAACAGGCAATCAAAACATTGAGGAGAAACGGAGAGGTTCCTTGCGTACTTTACGGAGCAGGTATCGAAAACGTACTTTTTTCAGTTGATGCAAAAGAACTTTTGCTTGTAACAAACACACCGAACTCTTACATCGTTGAACTTGAGATTGCCGATAAAAAATATACAGCAGTTTATCACACTGCACAGTTCCACCCAGTAACAGACGAAACCCTTCACGTTGATTTTCTGGCAGTTTCTGCAGAGAAACCAGTTTCAATCAATGTTCCTATCATTATCACCGGTAATTCAGAGGGTGTACGTCAGGGAGGAAAACTCAGTGTGTCAGCAAGAAAGCTTAAAGTTTCAGCTTTAATGGCCAATCTTCCTGATACTCTTACAGTAGATATTACAAATTTAAGTCTTGGCAAGACAATCGTGGCTGGTGACCTTAAGTATGACAATATTCAGATACTTTCACCTAAGAGTACAATTATCTGTGCTGTCAAGATGACAAGGGCGGCTATAGGTGCAGCAGCTGCAGCAGCCGCAGCGAAGTAACAATATAATGTTATGGTATGAGCTATCTTATAGTCGGATTGGGAAACATCGGAGCTGAGTATGCTGATACCCGCCACAATGCAGGATTTTATGTGTTGGATGCCCTTGCAAGGGCATCCAACATATCTTTTATAAGCAGCCGTTACGGATCTATAGCCGAGTACAAATTCAAGGGAAAGAGGTTTGTGCTTCTTAAGCCCTCCACATATATGAATTTAAGCGGGAAAGCTGTTAATTACTGGCTGAAGGCAGAAAACATCGAACAGGAGAACATGCTTGTCGTGGTTGATGATATTGCCATCCCTTTTGGCGAGTTGAGAATGCGCAAGCAAGGCAGCGACGGGGGTCATAACGGATTAAAAGACATTATCTCAGTTCTGGGCAACAATAATTTTTCCCGCATAAGAGTTGGAATAGGAGGAGATTTCTCAAGAGGGCAGCAGGTTGACTATGTACTTGGAACATGGAGCTCTGAGGAGAGACTGGCATTGCCTGCAATTGCAGAAAAGGCCATCGAGACAATCAAGATGTTCGGCACGGTCGGCGTTGACAGGACAATGAACTATTGCAACACAAAATGAGCAGGGTAGATAAATTCCTATGGTCTGTAAGGATCTACAAAACCCGCACAGATGCAACAGAGGCTTGCCGTTCAGGCAGGATAAAAGTTAACGGATTGGATGCGAAACCATCGAGAGAGGTAAAGCCGGGAAATATATTGAATATCCGGAAAGGAAGCATACATTTCCAATACAAGGTGATAGCCGATGTGGAGCGCAGGCAACCGGCAAGGATGGTGGAGGAGTATATATTGAATATAACCCCTAAGGAGGAACTTGAAAAGCTTAATATGCCCAGAGAGACCTTCTTCCTTGCCAGAGATCGTGGCACAGGCAGACCGACCAAGAAGGAGAGACGTGATATGGACGATCTTCTGGACAGTGTGGACTTTCTATATGATACAGGCGAGGATGAAGATTAACTTTTGCCTGTAATCTCCAATATCTGACATTTCGCGCTGTTTTTCAAAATTGTGTATTCTCCCATCGCAGATGGAATAAGTACAGTCTCACCTTTAGATACCTTGAGTGAGGACTCTTTTGAATCAATCAAAACCTCACCTTCCAGCACCATATATATAATAAAGCTTTCAAAAGTACTGCTTTCAAAACGCATCAGCCTCTCCGGATTAAGGAGGGATATCTTAAAATAGTTACAATCATTTATTATCTCACTCTCACTATTTTGTTTGCCAGAATTGTGATATTGTGAAAGGTCGTATTTATTGTAATCTATGATGTCTATTGCAAGATCGAGATGCATTTCGCGGGCGGTCTTCGGATTATGCTCTCTTCCCCAGTCATATACCCTGTAAGTCACATCTGATGTTGTCTGTATCTCTGCTACAAGAATACCTCCGGTGGCTGCGTGAATTGTGCCGGGAGTGATAAGAACGTAATCTCCCTTTTTTGGAGTGATAACGTTAAGCAGTTCATCGACTGTATCGTTATTACACTTGTCGTACAACTCCTGCGGAGTGGTATCTCTGTTAAATCCTAAATAGATTTTTGCATCAGGAGCTGCATCAACTATGTACCATAGCTCAGTCTTTCCGTAAGATTCATGTCTTGAAAGTGCAGTCTCGTCATCAGGGTGTACCTGGATTGAAAGTCCCTGTTGGATATCCAGATATTTGATGAGAATTGGAAATTCGACCCCGTATTTTTCATAAATCGCATCCCCGGTTATCTCTCCCAGATAAGTCTCTACCAACTCGTTGATATCATTCTCTTTAAGATAGCCATTTTCTACGACAGACACATCTCCCTGAACACCGCTCAACTCCCAGCTCTCACCTGTCGGTTTCTCTCCTGTCTTCGGTTTATTCAGCAGCTGAGACAGCTGATCTCCTCCCCATACACGTTCCTTAATTATTGGTTTGAATTTTAGCGGGTAAAGTGTTGCCATATTTGTAGTTCATTAAAAAAATGGTAATTATCACAAAAATCAGTGATATTGCGTAATAAATATAATATCCGTTTCCGGGTATAAGATCTTTGAATCCTGCATCTGCAGGCAGATTCGGATTGAGAAGCACAACAATGTACGAAAATCCGTTGTTGATAAAGTGAAGGAATATGGTTGCCCAAAGTGAGCCTGTTTTCCAGTATACCCAGCCCATTAGAGAACCTACCAGAAAAGCTGGGATAGCCTGCCACGGGTTTAGGTGAATCACCCCGAAAATAAAAGCAGACCAGAGTATAGCCTTCCATGGTTTCATGTGAAAAAGAAGCCCTCTGAGAATAATTCCGCGGCAGAATGTCTCTTCAAAAAGTGGTGCAAAGATTACCATCATAAGAAGGCTGCTGTATCTGTTCTTCGTCACACTTTCCAGCAGATCCCTGATAAAATCGGGAACCGGCATCCATGAAGAGAGCGGCTCTGTAATATAGTTAAATGCAACCAGAAGCGGAGGAAGCAGCAGAAAAGTAAAGAGTCCGCCAAGACGACCAAAATCAGGTGTATTTAATGGTTGGGAATTTTCTGAAGAAAACCTTGTTTTGGACCACCTCATCCAAAGATATGGAGGAAGGAAAATAAAAGGATAAGCAATGGCCGGATGCCAATCAGATATAGACGGAGCTATCATCTGTAGTAAAAAGGTTACACCGCCGCTTAGAATGCTGCCGCCTATTACCATCATCGCTACAAGTATCCAGCTTTCTTTCAGGTCCGGAATATATGACCAATATCTTCTTAACATTTAGTTCTTATTAAACAGTGGTGACGGATACACTCCTTCGGCACTCAGGGAGGCAAGCTTGTTAACTACAAATTCCCTGTCTTCCCTGAAAGTTACTCCAAACCATTGATCTTTCGTATTCAGAACCTTGCATGTTGCATTCCCGCTTTTGATAATCTCATTTACCACATATGGGATGTAGTACTCAGCAGTAATGTTCTCCCTGTTTGCCACCAGAAATTCCTTGAATAACTCTTCATTCCTTGAGAAGAGATCCGGAGTGAAACCCCATATATTCATTGAAACTAGTGTACATTGAGATATCGGCACTCTTTCTCCTTTTGAATTAACTCCATAGATTCCGTCATCCTCTCTGGCTATTTTATGATGTTCCTCAACACCTGTCAGACAGCAATCCTCATTGACCGAGCAGACTCCCCTGGAGACACTTCCTGACTCGGAAAGTGTATTGTCAACATTAAAGCCAACCATAGAATAGGCTCCCACTTTTCCTTCATTTTCAACCAGAAAGCGTCCAAGAACTTCAAAAGAGTGACGACCGTAGTAATCGTCGGCGTTTATCACAGCAAAAGGTGTGTCAATCACATCCTTTGCCACCAGCACAGCGTGTCCTGTGCCCCAGGGCTTACATCTCTCACTATTGTATGTATAGCCTGACGGTATCTTGTCCAACTCCTGTTCTACGAAAACCAAATCAATGGAGTTGCCGTAGCGCTCTCTTACACTCTGTTCAAATACCTCTCTGAAACTCCCTCTTATAATAAAGACAATCTTTCCGAATCCTGCCCTTATTGCATCAAAAACAGAGTAGTCCATTATTGTCTCACCGCAAGGTCCCACACCGTCAAGCTGCTTTAGTCCCCCATATCGGCTTCCCATACCTGCGGCAAGTATTAGTAAAGTTGGTTTTGTCATTATTGGTTATCTTGATTAATAGTGACAAAATTATTATTATTTTTGCGAAAACTACAATTTAGAACCAAAAGATGTGGGAGAAGATTAAAGAGTCAAGATTGTTAAAGATTGTTAAAAACAGATTCTTTTTAGCCACATTGGTATTTGCCGTCTGGGTCATTTTTTTCGATCAGAACAGTCTTATCGACTGGTTCAGGGTAAGGATGCGTATCATGAGGCAAGAACGTCAGATAGAGTATTATAACAGGGAGATAAAATCAATCGATGAGAAGCTTCAGGAGCTGAGTTCCAATAAAGACAGCCTCGAGAAGTTTGCCCGTGAACAATACTATTTTCATGAAGAGGACGAGGACCTCTATATTATAGAGGAGAAGAGGTGATTTTCAGCAGGTCCCTTAGGTCATTACTGTTGTATGTAGGTCCGCCGTCACAAGGGATAGATTTATAATTGTAGAAAAACTGATCTATTCCGAATATCATTGCACCTTCAATATCATTTACAAAGTCATCGCCTATCATCAAAGTCTCACTCTTATCGCCTCCGATGGCATCCAGGGCCTTTTTAAACAATATGGGTGAAGGTTTGTGTACACCTTGTTCTTCAGAAATCATAACAGCGTTGAAGAAACCGGCAATTCCCGAATTCTGAAGTTTCCGGTATTGAACCTCTTTAAAACCATTTGAAACAATAGCAAAGACTCCGCCTCTGCTCTTCAGTTCAGTAAGCACCTCCAGTGCATGAGGCATAAGAGCAGTCTGATCCGGCATTGTTTCGAGATACTCTTCTCCAAAAACCCCGGCAAAATTAATATCGTCGATTCCGTACCTGAGCAATGTCTGGTGAAACCTCTCAACACGAAGCGTCTCCTTGGATATTATGCCCTTTTCATACTGACTCCAGAGAGTATGATTTATCTCGTTGTATGTGTCGTAGAAAGTGAATTTGTCACCGACAGGCAGATCATATTTATCTACCAGCCGTGAAATATTTGTTCTTGCATTAAGGTCAAAATCCCAGAGCGTACGGTCGAGATCAAATAAGAAGTAGTTGTACTTTTTTTGCTTCACCTCTATTTTGTATAATAGTCAATCATCTTATTTATAGCTTTCACACAGACAGGGCAGAATCCCTTTGCAGTATTTGTTTTCATCCTGCAATCCTCGGCCGGTCTGAAGATACCCTTAGCCATATACCCGCCGCCCTCAAAAGTGCCTACTCCATCTTTTCCGACCATATCTTTCCATTTAGATCCGAAGTCAACCATTGTGGTAAGATTTGGTTCCCATGGCTCAGTCTTTAAATTGTAAAACTCCTCATACGCCACTTGCGATGTATAGTACTCATCACCAAGACCGGCGAAAGAGTGGCCGAACTCATGTATGAAAACCATAGCCTCAGTAGGGTGATCGGACATGCTAAGTCCGTAGTAGTTGTAAATACCCCCACCTCCGTACTTGTTTGTATTAACAATTACATATATGGCATCGAAAGGGGCATTTGAAACAGCTGAACCAACAAGTGAATATTCTGGAGCTGTAAGGTACCTGTCAATTTTAAATGTGTAAAAATTTGATGATATGACAGTATTTTTCCAAATACCCTGATGTGGAATATCAGTTCCGCTCTCTTTAGAGACAGATTTCACAGCCCATATGTTGAAATCCTCTTTTCTTGACTTGTATGGCTCTATGTTGAACAGATATTCTGTGAATTTCCCTGCATCCTTTATGAATTTGTCCATATCTGCTGCAGAATATCCCTCAGCAACAAAAAGAACGTCTACTTTGTCGGAGTTTTTTCCGTTATTGAGTATGGATATAACCTCAAATTCGTTCTCTTTCTCGCAACTGATAGACAAATCACCCGGGTCAATCTCAAAACTGCATAATTGTCCAAGTTTCCCGTCAGTCTTCTTTCTCTCTGAAAAGACAACCTTCACACTCTCTTTTGGCCAGGGTATCCAGCACGCTCCGGAAAAGGATTTAGAAACAGTTTTAGCTTCGGCTGTTGTTCTCCACTCCTGGAATAGATTGTTGAATCCATTTGTGTAAATTGTCCTGCCGTCTTTGGCAACAATCTGGATATTGTATTCGCCGTAACCGAACGGAGATAACAGTTTTGTGCGTGTGCCGCTCCATTCGTTTTCTTTGTGTACACCTTTAAGAAATATCTCCTGCTTTTCAGAGTTTCCTGCAAAAGTGAGATCAATTCTCATTCTTTGGGATGTGAAATAGCTGTCATAGTCGACATTGCCGACATTGCCGGATTCCTGAGAGTAAGAGAGCAGCGAGAAAAGTAATAATACAGCTGCCAGTAAATATGTTTTCATATGTTTTACTTATGATTATATACCGGTATAAGTCGAAGGAGTAATGGACCTAAGCTCTTTTTTGACATCTTCGCTGACATTGAGAGTGTCAATAAATTCTGAGATAAGCTCCTGATTCACGGGTCTGTTTGTGCGTGTGAGATTTTTCAGAGTCTCGTATGGATTAAGGTAGTTTTCCCTTCTCAGAACGGTTTGTATTGCTTCGGCAACAACAGCCCAGTTTGCGTTAAGATCTCTTTCGAGAGCACTCTCATTGAGGATGAGCTTTGAGAGCCCTTTCTGAATAGATTTGAATGAAATCAGGCTGTGCGCAACAGGAACACCTATGTTTCTCAGTACTGTCGAGTCGGTTAGGTCTCTCTGGAGTCTTGATACCGGCAGTTTTGATGACAGATGCTCGAAAATGGCATTTGCAATGCCAAGATTCCCTTCAGCATTTTCAAAGTCAATAGGGTTTACTTTATGAGGCATAGCCGATGATCCTACCTCTCCCTCCTTGATCTTCTGGCGGAAATACTCTATGGAGATATAGAGCCACATATCGCGGCTGAGATCAATTAAAATTGTATTTATTCTTTTCAGATTGTCAAACAGAGCTGCAAAATAGTCATAATGCTCTATCTGTGTAGTCGGATATGAGCGTTTTAAGCCAAGCCTCTTACTGATAAAGTCATTGGCAAATTTGTTCCAGTCAATTTCAGGATATGCGACATGGTGTGCATTCATATTTCCTGTTGCTCCTCCGAACTTAGCGGCAATCGGGAGTGACTTGAGCAACTGAAGTTGCTCGTTAAGCCTTACCACAAAAACATTAATCTCTTTTCCAAGCCTGGTAGGAGAGGCCGGTTGTCCGTGAGTCCTCGCAAGCATAGGAATATTCTTCCACTCTTCCGCAAGGCTATTCAATTTTTCTATAAGTGACTCCAGTTGAGGTTTGTATGTTTTTTCAAGAACATCTGCCATCGAGAGAGGAACCGCCGTGTTGTTAATATCCTGTGATGTGAGACCAAAATGTACAAATTCCCTGAATTGAGACAGTCCAAGTGTCTCGAAGCGTTTTTTTATGAAGTATTCGACAGCTTTTACATCGTGGTTTGTAACAGACTCAATCTGTTTGATCTCTTCTGCATCTTCCAGAGAGAACTCTTTATAGATATTCCTGAGAGCCCATATGCTCTCGCTCTTTACCCCTGAAAGCTGAGGTAGAGGAACCTCACAAAGCGATATAAAATATTCAATCTCAACATATACCCTGTATCTGATGAGTGCATATTCTGAGAAAAAATCGGATAGTTCTTCAACCTGTTTGTAATATCTGCCGTCAACAGGGGAGATTGCAAGTATGTTCTTCATATATGGATAAAATTAAGCGATAAAGTTAGTAAAGATTTTCACAATCTGTCGGGCCTCTCTTACATCGTGAACCCGGAGGATATCAGCGCCCTTGATAATGGCTTGAAGATTAAGGGCTGTTGTTGCCGGAAGTGATTCTTCCGGAGTGATTCCGAGAAACTTGTGAATCATACTTTTTCTTGAAATACCCACCAGTATGGGCCAGCTTCCGGAGTTGTCACCCTTTTCGATTTTAAGTTCAGGTAGTCTCTCCAGAAGTTGATAGTTCTGAGAGATATCCTTTGCAAAACCAAATCCGGGATCAAGTGTTATATCTTTAATTCCTTTGTCTGTAGCTTTTTTAATAAACTCTATAAAATAATCCCGGACCTCCGTTACAACATCGTTGTACTGGCAGTAGCTCTGCATGGTCTCCGGAGTCCCTCTTTTATGCATTGCTATATATGGCAACTCCAGTCTGGCAACCATGTCAAGCATCCCGGAATCATCCTCTCCGGCAGAGATGTCATTTACAATGAAGTCACCGATAAAATCATAAGCCCTCTCAACAATCGAAGCCCTGAAAGTGTCAATTGACACAGTACACTGCGGGAAGCTTTTCATAAGGACCTTCAGCCCGGGTTTGAGGTATTCCCACTCAAGATCCTCCGGGATGCTTTTGAGTCCGGGCCTTGTAGAGCATGCTCCGAGGTCAATTATGTCTGCATCCTCCCGAACCATCATCTCAAACCTCTCCTCAATCTGTTTCTCTGTTGTACAACGGCTTTCAGTGTAAAAGGAGTCCGGATTGAGATTGATTATGCCCATCACAGACGGCGATTTTGTATGTGCCATATTGTTTTTATTAACTAACTTTGCTTGATCACACAAATATAGGACTAATTATGCTTATTGTACTTGAAGGATTGGACGGAGCGGGGAAATCGACGCAGATATCATTGATGCAGAGCTATTTTCAAAATTACGGCAAAGATGTCAGGTTACTTCACTTTCCACGTTTTGATGCACCTGTTTATGGAGATATGATAGCAAGATTTCTCAGAGGTGAACTCGGGGCAATCGATCAGGTTCACCCTCTGGTGATAGCTCTTCTGTTTGCAGGAGACAGAAATGATGCCGCTCCTATGCTGAGAAAATGGCTGGATGAGGGGAGCATTGTGATATTGGACAGATATGTTTATTCAAACATTGCATTTCAGTGTGCAAAGGCAAAAAACGAGAAGGAGGAGGAGATTGTCAGAGAGTGGATTTTAAATACAGAATTCTCTGTATTCTCGATTCCGAAGCCGGATCTCAATATTTTCCTGGATGTCCCGATCGGTTTTGTTAATAAGAAACTCAATGAAAACAGAGAGGGGGAGGAGAGAGAGTATCTAAAGGGAAAGCGGGATATACATGAGGCGGATATTTTATTTCAACTGAGAGTGAGGGAAATATACCTCTCTCAGTGTGGGAGAGATAGCAGTTTTATCAGGCTGGACTGTTCGGATTCAAATGGAGAGATGTTAGATTCAAATTCGATATTCAAAATGATATTATCTCAAATACAAAAGATAGACTGAAATGAATATTCTAAGAGCTTTTTCAAGAGTCCTGCTAGGACTGGTCTTTATCTTTTCCGGGTTTACCAAAATCATTGATCCGGTAGGTGTGGGTCTTATTGTAGCTGAGTATATGAAGATACTCGGGATTACATCAATTCCGCAATTGTGCCAATTTATGGGAATAGCACTTTCTGCAATAGAGCTTCTCCTTGGAATATGCCTTTTATCCGGTATAAAAATGAAGGTGAGCAGCACCGTTGCAATGGCTTTTATCTCTGTTTTTCTCATCGTCACACTTTTCCTGGCAATTTTCAACCCCATTCACGATTGCGGTTGCTTCGGAGAGGCCCTGAAATTGACGAACTGGCAGACTTTCTTCAAAAATATTGTACTTTTCGTTTGCGCCTTTATTGTTTTCAGGCAGAGAGAGAAGTTTATCCCAATTGCGCCGAATCACTGGGAGTGGATTCTGGCAGCCATTTACGGTCTGTCGGTGATGATTATATCCCTATACTGCATGCGGCATCTTCCGTTCATTGATTTCACGGAATACAAGCCAGGTTCGGATCTGAGGGAAAAGATATTACTTCAATCATCTACAACAGATCAGCCTGTGTTTGAAACTGTACTGATTTATAAAAAGGGGAAAACTATAAAGGAATTTACGGTAGAGAATATCCCGGATTCAACTTGGACTTTTGTCGATTCAAGAAGCAAGCAGATAAACAAGAGAGTGGAACCGGAGTCCGGCACATTCGCCATTTCGGACAGGAGCGGAGAGTATCTTACAGATTCAATAGTTTCTATTAAGGGAGCACTATTTGTGACTTCAATTCCGTTTATGGAAAATCTCTCTTCAAAAAAAGCCGATCAGATAAAAATGAGAGATCAGAATCTCAGATCTTCAGGTGTGCGTCACATAATACTCTGCGGCTCCTCTTTCGACAGCATTGATTCTGTTTTCGCCGATTCCGAAGGATATCAGATATACTATACAGATTATAAAACATTAATTACCCTCAATCGTTCCAACGGAGGTATGATATATATCTATGACGGGCAGATTGCGGCAAAGTGGTCTTACAGCGATGCCGACAGACAAAATATCGGCGATGTTTTGAAGGAGGACCCTGAGCTTATATCTGCAAACAGAGTCATAAAAGAGCATGTGACTATAGAGGTGGCCATAGCAGTTCTGTTGCTGTTGATAGTAGTGATGAGGCTGACTCTGCGGCTCACATATAAACATAATGAGAAATCAGATGAAGATATTTCAGAACTTTGATTTAAAAGAGAGAAATACCCTTGGACTTAGGGCAAATACAAAGTATTACACAGAACCGGAATCAGTTGAGGAGCTGAAAGCAATCCTCTCAGATGATTCATATAACGAAATCCCTAAAATGGTAATGGGAGAAGGATCAAATATTCTTTTCACAGGGGATTATACAGGACTTATAATACACCCTTCCATAAAGGACATAAGAATAACTGACGAGGATGCAGATTACATATATTTGAGGGCGGGTGCAGGAGTTGTATGGGATAAGCTTGTGGAGTTCGCTGTTGACAGAGGTTGGGGTGGAATAGAGAATCTTTCGTCAATTCCCGGCTGTGTAGGAGCTGCTCCGGTTCAGAACATAGGTGCATATGGTGCTGAAGCAAAAGATACAATATTCAGGGTAGAATATCTAACCTTTGAGGGGCTGGTTGATAAAACACTTTCATGTGAGGAGTGCCGTTTCGGTTACAGAGATAGTATATTCAAGAGGGAACTGAAGGGCCGGGGTGTAATTACCTATGTTACATTCAGACTATCCAAGATACCGGCAATTAATGCCGGATATGAAGATGTAAAACAGGCTATGAAAGGTGTCTCAGAACCAACAATATTTCAGGTGAGGGAAGCAATCTCTTCTATCCGGGCAAAAAAACTTCCGGATCCGGCAGTTGTTGGCAATGCAGGCAGTTTCTTCAAAAATCCTGTTGTGAATAAATCACTGGCATTGCAACTTAAAGAGTCATATCAGGATTTAAAACTGTTCCCGGCAGGAGAGAATGAGTACAAACTGCCGGCCGCGTGGTTGATTGATAAATGCGGATTCAAAGGAAGCAGGACCGGCAACGTGGGTGTTCATGCGAATCAGGCTTTAGTCCTTTTAGCTTACGAGGGAGCAACAGGGGAAGAATTGATAAATCTCTCCAAAACAATTATAAAAACTGTTAAAGAGAGATTTAATGTTGATATAGAGCCGGAAGTCAACATTTGTTGACCTCCGCTCCATTTTCTATAGTTTTCTCTTGACCTCAACTATGGTGTATGCTTCAATCATATCACCAGTCTTAATGTCATTGAAGTTTTCCACGTTCAGACCGCAATCGTAACCGGCAGATACCTCTTTAACATCATCCTTGAATCTTTTGAGAGATCCCAACGATCCTTGGTAAACTACTATACCGTCCCTGATTACACGGATTTTTGCATTTCTTATCAGCTTGCCCTCTTTAACCATACAGCCGGCAATTGTTCCAACCTTTGATATCTTGAATACCTCGCGGACTTCTGCTGTAGCTGTAATCTCCTCTTTCTCCTCAGGTGCAAGCATACCCTCGATACCACTCTTAACCTCGTTAATCGCATCGTAGATAACAGAGTAGAGACGAATCTCAATCTCCTCCTTCTCGGCCAGTTTTCTGGCATTTGACGAAGGTCTTACCTGGAATCCGATGATAATTGCATTGGATGCGGCTGCAAGGAGAACATCACTTTCAGATATTGCACCAACAGCTTTGTGAATTACATTGACATGTATCTCCTCATTAGAGAGTTTGATAAGTGAATCAGAGAGTGCCTCGATAGATCCGTCAACGTCTCCTTTCACTATTATATTAAGCTCCTGGAAGTTTCCGATTGCGATACGGCGACCGATCTCCTCAAGGGTAATATGCTTCTGGGTTTTAAGACCCTGGATTCGTAGAAGCTGCTCTCTCTTGTTGGCAAGATCCCTTGCCTCCTTCTCATCTTCCATCACATTGAATGTCTCACCGGCAGCCGGAGCTCCGTTAAGACCGAGAATTGACACAGGAGTTGAAGGACCGGCCTCTGTGACCTTCTGGCCCCTCTCGTTGAACATGGCTTTCACTCTTCCGGTATGGCTTCCGCTAAGCATTACATCTCCGATTTTCAATGTGCCGGATTGAACAAGAATCGTTGCCAGGTATCCGCGTCCTTTATCAAGTGATGACTCTATAATTGACCCGTGAGCTCTCTTGTTGGGGTTCGCCTTTAATTCAAGAAGCTCAGCCTCGAGAAGAACCTTTTCAAGAAGCTTGTCTACGTTGAGACCTTTCTTTGCAGAGATCTCCTGGCATTGGTACTTACCGCCCCAATCCTCAACAAGCAGATTCATTGTCGATAGTTGTTCACGGATTTTTTCGGCATTTGACCCCGGTTTGTCAATCTTGTTTATTGCAAATATCATAGGGACACCGGCCGCCTGAGCATGGTTGATAGCCTCTCTTGTCTGTGGCATCACAGCATCGTCGGCTGCTATTATGATAATTGCAAGGTCTGTTATCTTTGCTCCACGTGCACGCATCGCTGTAAATGCCTCGTGACCCGGAGTGTCGAGGAATGTGATCCTTTGGCCGTCCGGTAATTTAACATTGTATGCACCGATGTGCTGGGTAATACCTCCGGCCTCTCCGGCTATCACATTCGCTTTACGTATATAGTCGAGCAGCGATGTTTTACCATGGTCTACGTGTCCCATTACAGTGACAATCGGTGGACGCGGCATGAGATTCTCATCGGCATCATTATCTTCTTGTATTGCCTCCTGTATATCGGCTGATATGAATTCCACCTTAAATCCGAACTCTTCTGCAACGAGAACCATAGCCTCAGCGTCAAGACGCTGGTTTATCGAAACCATAAGACCAAGATTCATACAAGCCTCTATTACCTTTGTAACAGGAACATCCATCATCACAGAGAGATCATTTACAGTTACAAATTCGGTAACTCTCAAAATGTTGCTCGCAAGTTCCTGAAGTTCCTGCTCCACCAACATCTTCTGATTTGCTATCTCTCTCTTATCCTTACGGTATTTTGACCCCTTTGTCTTGCCTTTGTTCTCAATCATCTTGGCATAGGTCTCCTTGATCTGCTTCTGAACAGCATCCTCATCGACCTCATTCCTTACAGGTTTGAACCTCTCGTTCCTCAAATGTTTGACTAGCTTCTGAGGCGGGTTGGCCGGACGGTTTTTCTGTGAAGGATCACTCACTCCTTTCGACTCTTTGGAAAGATCAATCTTCTCCTTGTTGGGTTTGTGAATTCTCTCCCGCTTTCCTTTATTGGCGTTATTGTGAGGATTCTGCCTTTGCTCCGGTTTTTTCTTCTCAAACTGAGAAAGATCCATTGTGCCATTTATCTTAAGTCCTGAAAGCTTTTCAACTTTTGTTTCAATGTGTATTGGTTCAGGTCTTTTATAGTTTTCTGTTCTCTCGGTATGGGTCACTATATTTTCGTTTCGTTCTTTATTCTCAGTGAATTTGATCTCTTTAGCCGGAGTCTCGGACTTTATGATTTCTGGCTTTTTAGGCTCTTCAATTGGCTTAACCTTCTCTTCAGGGGCTATTGGAGTTTCGGTTTTCTGAACAATCTCAACAACAGGAGCCGGTTTTTCTTCTTTCACAGGTTTAACCTCCTCTGCTATTATCACAGGGGCAGATCCCTCTATTGGTTTTTCCGGTTCAGGAACGACTACCTCGGCTTTTACCGGTTCTGCCGGGCGCTCCTCTTCCTTGTGGATGACACTCTCGACCTTTATAGGAGCACTCTCTTCAGGTTGTACTGTAGGAGCAGGTGGTTGAACAGTGGCATGCGATGCCGGCTTATTCAACTTGTCAAGGTCTATTTTTCCCAGAACTTTTGGAGGAGTAGGGGGTTCTACAAGACTTGTCTTTATGAATACCTCTTTAACAGAAACATAGTCATCGCCGTCTTCTGATTTTGACCCTTCTGACTTTTCGGTAATATCTTTAACCTTTATAGCAACCTTTTTTGATTGCTCCTTAATAATCTGCTCCTTGCCGAACTCTTTCTGTACAAGAGCATATATCTCAGGAGTCACCTTTGTTGTCGGAAGAGGTTCAATCTCAATTTTCTTACTTTTAAGATAGTCAATAAGGGTCCCCATCCCGATATTGAACTCTTTAAGTATTCGGTTTATTCTTATGTTTTCGTTTGCTGTCATTAACTATCCTCCAGATAAATATTATTCTTCAAATTCAGCCCTCAATATACGCTGCACCTCTGCGACAGTCTCGTCGTCGAGGTCTGCTCTTCTAACTATTTCTGATGCTGGCAGTGCAAGAACACTCTTTGCTGTATCGCATCCTATGTTGTTCAAAGCGGTTATTATCCACTCATCTATCTCATCACTGAAGTCGCTGAGAAGTACGTCCTCCTCATCTTCATCCTCTAGATCACGGAATACATCAATCTCCATTCCGATTAGCATACCTGCGAGCTTAATGTTACTTCCCCCTTTTCCTATGGCAAGAGAGACATCGTTTGGCTTAAGATATACTCCGACTTTTTTCTCCTCTTCGTTAATCTTGATTGAAGATATCTTGGCCGGGCTGAGTGCTCTCTGGATGAGAAGCTGCATATTGGAAGTCCAGTTTATGATGTCTATGTTCTCATTTCTCAACTCTCTCACAATACCGTGTATCCTTGAGCCCTTAACGCCCACACATGCTCCTACAGGATCTATCCTCTCGTCATAAGACTCAACGGCAACTTTTGCCCTTTCACCGGGCATACGGACAATCTTCTTAATTGTAATCAGACCGTCGAAAATCTCAGGAACCTCCTGCTCAAAAAGTCTTTCAAGGAAGACCGGAGATGTCCTCGACAATGTGATAATTGGTTTGTTGTTCTCCATCTCTACTTTTGAAACGACAGCCCTTATAGAATCGCCCTTTCTGAAAAAGTCAGATGGAATTTGTTCTGTTTTAGGAAGAAGAAGCTCATTTCCCTCCTCATCCATGACAAGAACCTCTTTTCTCCATGCCTGATAAACCTCGCCTACGATAATCTCACCTATACGGTCTTTATATTTATTGTAAAGATTTGCCTTCTCAATATCCATTATCCTTCCGGAGAGGTTCTGACGAAGGTTGAGAATCCCTCTTCTCCCGAAGCTGGCCAGTTTTACCTCTTCAGTATACTGTTCACCTATCTCGTAAGAGTCATCAATCTTTGACACCTCATCCAAGGATATCTGAGTACTTGGGTCTTCTACTGTATCAACAACCTCACGGTTTCGCCAAATCTCAAAATCCCCCTTGTCAATATTTATAATAATGTCAAAATTATCTGCAGTTCCATACATTTTGATCAGCTGATTGCGGAAGACATCTTCCAGAACGCTCATCATTGTAGGGCGGTCGATGTTCTTTAACTCTTTAAATTCTGCGAATGTGCTTACTAAATTTAACCCTTCCATATAGGTTGTCTGATTTAAAGTATTATCTAAAATTTATAAATGGCTTGGTAGATTTTATATCAGAAAGAGGGAGTCTCTCACGGGTCTCTCTCTTCTCTTTTCTTTTCTTACCTTCAACAGCCACCATTTTTGTGTATTCTATGTCAATATATTCTTCAGAGGCTTCTGCAAGGATACCTGTTATCTTCGCACCATCTTTCCTGAGAACGGTTACCTCTTTTCCCAGGTACTTCCTGTATTGCAACAAAACCCTGAAAGGCTGGTCAAGTCCGGCAGATGTTACTGTCAATGAGTAATCTTCAATATCCCTGTCCACAGCATCGAGTATTATCCTGTTGATATCAGTGCAGTTGTCGAGGTTAACATCTGAATCCAGTGATTCAACTGTAATTTCTATATCGTTATCAGGGCTGATTGTTATATCAACCAGGAATAACGAATTGTCTGCCAGGTATTTCTCAATCAGAGATGCCAACTTTTCTTTCTGGATCATAATACTGAATTTACAAAATAAGGGGACTCCCGTCCCCTTACATCTTTTCCTTAAACCGGTGCAAATATAGAAATTATATTATTAACATCAAAATAATTTTATATTTTCATAACTTTACATTATGGTAAATAACAATAAAATAATTAATGATCCTGTCCATGGTTTTATAAATATACCATCAGGACTTATACAGGAGATCATAGAACATCCATACTTCCAGCGCCTGAGAGACATAAAGCAACTTGGTATGACCAATCTTGTCTATCCGGGGGCTACACATTCAAGACTTATCCATGCTATAGGGGCGATGCACCTTATGAAAGAGGCTATTGTAACGCTCCGAAGCAAAGGGGTGGATATCGACTCTTCGGAGGAAGAGGCATCAATGTGTGCAATGTTGCTGCATGATATCGGACATGGTCCGTTCAGTCATACTCTCGAGCACAATATCCTCAGAGGAATTTCGCATGAGGAGATCTCTCTGGCTATGATGAGGCAGATAAACAAAGAGAAGGAGGGACGGCTGGAAAAAACCATTCAGATATTTGAAGACGGATATCCTAAGCATTTCCTGCACCAGCTTGTATCAAGCCAGCTGGATGTGGACAGGCTCGATTATCTTCGCCGTGACAGTTTTTTTTCCGGTGTTGCAGAGGGAATGATAGGGCATGAGAGAATCATCAAGATGCTAAATGTGCATGATAACTCCCTTGTGGTTGAGGAAAAAGGGATATACTCTGTTGAGAAGTTCCTTATCTCAAGGAGATTGATGTACTGGCAGGTATATCTCCATAAAACCGTTATTGCTGCAGAGCAACTGTTAATTCAGATTTTGATAAGGGCAAGTGAACTGGTAAATAATTCAGTTGATTTACCGGGTTCTCCGGCTATTATATATTTTATGAAAAACACATTTTCCCGGGAAGATCTTAATAACAAAGCCCTTTTGGATAAATTTGCCCTTCTTGACGACAACGATTTTATATCGGCTATCAAGCAGTGGCAGTCATGCGACGACAAGATACTGTCATCTCTCTGCAGGGATCTTACAATGAGGCGATTGCCCAAAATAGTCCTATCTTCCGAACCTGTTGATTATGAAGGTTCTGACGGTAGTGGCTATCTAGTCAGGAGTGGTGAGGTGTTAAACAGTGGGTATGACATTAAGGGTGAATATATAGGGATTCTCTCCAAAGACGGGATTGTCAGGAATATATACGATATATCAGATATGCTATCTGCCAAGGCTTTTTCTCAAGTCACAAAAAAATACTTTCTTTGCACAGCCAAATCATGAAAAAACAGATGAAAATAACAGCGAAAACAATAGCTGAGTTAGTACAAGGTGAAATTGTTGGCGATCCCGAGACAGTTGTAAGCACAATTACCAAGATAGAGCAGAGCAAGAAAGGTTCTATCAGTTTTTATGCTAATCACAAATACGAGAAGTACCTATACAATACAAAGTCTAGCATAATCCTTATTAACAGGGATTTTTCCCCGACACAGCATATTCCTGCACAATGTATTATTAAAGTAGATAATGCATATCAGTGCATGCCGGCTTTACTCGATCTATTCAATACAATCAAGGCCAAGAATAAAAGAGGGAGGGGTTTCTTTACCAAGATTTCATGGACTGCAAAGATCGGTAGGAACGCCTATGTGGGTTCTCACTCCTATGTGGGAAAACGGGCTGTAATAGGCAATGGCTCGCAGGTATATCCTCACTCATACATAGGTGACAATGTGGTTATCGGAGAGAATACAATTATATATCCCGGGGTAAAGATCTATGCAGCCTGCAGGGTCGGATCAAACTGTATTATACATGCTAATGCTGTGATAGGAGCTGACGGGTTCGGTTTTTCACCGGACAGTGACGGAGTTTACAGAAAAGTGCCCCAGATTGGTAATGTAGTGATAGAAGATAATTGTGAGATTGGAGCAAATACAACAATTGACAGGGCAACAATGGGATCAACCATTATCAGGAGAGGCGTTAAACTTGACAACCTGATTCAGATAGCCCACAATTGCGATATAGGGGAGAATACTGTTATTGCTGCTCAGGCGGGCATAGCAGGCTCGACAACAATCGGAAAGAACTGTATGTTGGGAGGACAGGTAGGAGTTGGCGATCACATTGTGATAGCAGATAACACTATAATTACGTCTCAGGCAGGTATACTCAGCAGTATAAAAGTGCCGGGAAGAATGTTGGCCGGATCACCTGCCATAGATTACAAGGATTACATGAAGTCTTACGCAATCTTCAAGAATCTGCATAAAAGATAGATCATGCAGAGTACAATAGCAGATGTAGTGGCATTTTCCGGAAAAGGACTGCATACCGGAGCTTCGGTCAGGATGGAGATACATCCCGCATCCGGAAACCATGGTATTGTATTCCGCCGGATTGATTTGCCGGGCGAACCTGAGATTCCTGCTCTTGCTGAATTTGTCTCTACAACAAAAAGGGGAACCACAATAGCAAAGGGAGAGGCCAGTGTCTCGACAATCGAACATATAATGGCAACATTGTTTGCTTGTGGAATTGACAACGCCTTAATAAAGATTAATGGGCCAGAGGTCCCGATAATGGATGGCAGTGCTGAAGAGTTTGCGGGTCTCATTTATAAAACAGGTGTCAAAAAACTGGACAAACCCCGCAAATCCTATACGCCAAGAAAGGAAATACATTACAAAGATGATAGCAGCGAGGCTGAGATACGTATAATACCTGCTAAAGATTATTCAATTGATTTAGAGATAGATTTTAATTCGGATATTATTGGAAGACAGAGGGCACACTTTGATCAAACAAGCGATTTCCTCAAAGATATTGCTCCATGCAGGACATTTGTATTTCTTGAAGATGTAATGCCTCTTTTAAAGAGCAACCTGATAAAAGGAGGGGACATAGATAATGCAATAGTGATTGCCGATAAGGAAATCCCAAATGAGGAGAAGGAATATTTAAAAAGTGCACACCCCGAGATTTTTACAAGCGATATTAAAAGAGGATATATCAATACCTCGGGCTTGAGATGCGAGAATGAATGTGCAAGGCATAAACTGCTTGATATTCTCGGAGACCTCTCTCTGGTGGGAATTCCTATAAACGCCAGAATAGAGGCTAAAAAATCTGGACATAGTATTAACACAATAGTAGCAAAAATTATGAGAAATGATTTAATGGAGTCTGGAGCCATTCCACAATATGACCCAAACAAGGAACCTGTTGTAGATATTAATGGAATAAAGAAACTTTTGCCCCACAGACCTCCATTCCTTATGGTTGACAGAATTTCTGAGATGTCAGAAAATGTTGTAGTCGGGATAAAGACTATCGGCATAAATGAAGGATATTTCATCGGACACTTTCCTGATGAGCCTGTAATGCCGGGTGTATTGATTCTTGAGACAATGGCTCAGGTTGGCGGAATATTGGTACTCAACGGTGTTGATGAACCGGAAAAATACTCTACATACTTTGCTAAGATAGACAAGGTGAAGTTCAAAAAGAAGGTAGTTCCCGGTGATGTACTGGTGATAAAGATGGTATTGACACAACCACTCAGAAGGTCAATCGTATGTATGAGAGGTGAGGTATATGTCGGCAATACTCTGGTTTGTGAAGGGGAGATGGTTGCTCAGGTTATCAAGAACAAGGAATAAAATAGATTCATTATGAGTGAGGCTTACATTCATCCAAAGGCTAAAATAGGCAAAAATGTCACTATTGGCCCTTTTTGCTATATAGCAGAGCATGTAGAAATCGGAGACGGAACCATTCTGGATCCTCATGTTACAATCCTTGATTATGTTAAAATCGGGAAGAACAACAAAATTTCCTCAGGTGCTGTTTTGGGTTCACTGCCTCAGGATGTTGGATTTGCCAATGAAGAGACCTGGCTTGAGATTGGAGACAACAATCTCTTAAGAGAGTTCTCAAACATGGCCAGAGGTACCTTTCACGGCAGAGGTAAGACTGTTATGGGAAATGACAATATGCTGATGGCATATTCCCATGTGGCTCATGATTGCATAATCGGCAACGGGACTATAATAGTAAGTTATGTTGCCCTCGCCGGTTTTTCAGAGGTGCATGATTATGCCACTATCGGTGGACAGGCAGGTGTTCATCAGTTTAACCGAGTTGGAGCTCACTGTATGATTGCCGCCTCTTCTAGAATATTGAAGGATGTTCCTCCTTATGTCCTGACAGGACGAAATCCTGTAGCTTTTTACAAGCTTAATCTTGTCGGACTTCGGAGAAGAGGTTTTACCAGAGAGCAGATTGACAGAATAGAGAGCATTTACAGGACTCTGTACGACTCTGGTCTGAATGTGTCGGATGCCTGCGTAAAAATAGAGAATGATTTTGAGGAGAGTATCGAGAAAAGGACAATACTCGACTTTATAAAAAGTTCAAAGAGGGGTATAGTTCCCAAGGTTTCCAAGTTTTTGTCGCATGATTGAACCTGAGGTTGACAACTACTATCTCTCAACGGCATATTTGCCCCCTGTCGCTTATGTAAAAGTGATCTCAGGCTCTTCTGCAACTTTTATAGAGAAGTCTGAAAACTATCAGAAGCAGTCATACAGGAACCGATGTTACATATACAGTGCAAATGGTCCGTTACCTTTAATAATACCGATAGTCAGGGGAGGTGATGACCGAAAGATTGACACGATAAGGATTGATTATTCCAAAGAGTGGCAAAAACAGCACTGGAGGGCAATCTTCTCAGCATACAACACTTCACCTTTTTTTGACTATTATAAAGATGATATTTATCCGTTTTATTGTAATCAGGAGCCATATCTTCTTAATTTCAACACAAAAATACTAAACACCATTCTTGAGCTCGTCGGTCTGGATGCCAGACCAGGGTTCACAAATGAATTCAGAGATTGTGTCGATGGGGTGGATTTGAGAGATGCCATCCACCCGAAACGAGATGAAGAGACTGAAAATAAATATGGGCAATACCATCAGGTATTTGCCCATAAATACGGATTCATTCCGAACCTCTCCATAATTGACCTCCTCTTCAATGAGGGGCCAAATGCCATCACATACCTTTAAAACCTAAAACCAATAGTTGCCAATACTTTCCAGGCAGAATAGGTTGATTTGCCTATAGGTGCTGCAATAACCGGCTCTCCCGGAACACTTATGTCGTTATAAAGTGAAAACTCTTCAGAGTTGGAAACTCTCTTTTGAATACCAAAATCAGCAAAAAATCCATTCCCAACTTTAAAACCTGCACCACATGAGAGATACTGCATATCAAAGCCGTAATCTCTTTCAGGATTTTGATAGTAGGCATATCCTGCTCTCAATGACAAAGATTTAGTAGGACGGAATTCAGCTCCCATTCTTATGTTGCTTGTGTTTTTGAACTCATTGCCAATGAGGTCGTTCTCATCTTCAAAGTCATTAAAATTGCTTTCAGTGTCATCCATCCTTATCCCTGCATAGTTGACAGCTTCGTAGTCGAACGATAGTGCACCTCTTGTGCCGAATATATATGAAACACCGATATTGGCTTTGGCCGGAGTTATGACTATATAGTCATAAGAACCGAGAGGAGAATCAATTGATACGTTGTAATTGTCGCTATATGAGGCATATATATTCTCCTGCCACTCATCTGTGAGAGTCATATAGGTTGGAGTTGCCACACTGACACCTAACCTGAAACCATTGCCGGGGGCAAAGATTATTCCAGCCTTGGCGTTAATACCCGTACCGGTGGTGGTCTGTCTGAATATATGCTCGAACTCCTCAAATTTTGAGTCAAATTGAGAGGTGCTGACAGCAGTCTCTCCATATGATTGCCAGTCTGTGTACTTCAAGGATTGTAAACCTAAGCTCAATCCGAAAAAGAACTTTTCATTCATATTACCACTGATTGTGAGAGCATATTCGGACAATCCTCCTGTTGTCTCTCTTACAAAACGCTGGTCAAGAGGTCCTCCTATAACTATACTGTTTCCGACGATATTTTCAGTAGCAGCAATGTAATCTGAATTGGAATCAGGCAGCCTGTCGAGAAGATTTGAATTCCATGCAAGTACAGATCTCCATGAGGCCCCGCTGTGATAAAAAGGATATGTGTCACCTGCACTTTGGATATCAAGTTCAGAAGAGTTAATCCCATTTGTATTGAAAGCCACCGATGACAACCAACTGCTTTGATCTGTAGTGCCTCTGGCTGTGCTTCTGTTATTGTAGTTGTTGAGCTTGTTCATTGTTATTGAGAAGTTCAACCCCTTCATGTTGCTCCTTTTCTTGTTATATTTCAGGGCGTTGACATATCCTATTGAAGATATTCCTAATCTGCTGAAACCTTCATCAGAGCTGACTCCTAAATATTTGCTCCCGACAAGTGTCTTTGTCAGAGACGGAGTAAACATAAATTCGGAATAACGATAAACACCTGCTGAAGCCGGATTTATACTTATTGAGCCAAGATCTCCGCCAATAGAGGTCATAGCATTTCCCATCGAAATACTTTTCGCACTACCCTCGTAAAAATTCTGGGAATATCTTAAGGCATCATACCTGTTCTGGGCCGTCATTAATGTTGTTAATAAAACGGCAATTGTGAGTGTTATTGTTTTTTTCATAATATTCGTTATCTACGATATACAGATCCGCCGCTGCCAGATGAGCTTCTTGAACTTCCTCCTGAAGAGCTTCCAGAAGAACCGGCGTTAAAAGAACCTGAATTTCTGGTAGGTTGAGAGTAGTTATTGTTGTTGTTTCTCTGGTAATCTGATCTGGTTGAAGCGTTGGATGAATTGTTTGATGTTCTGTTATAATCTGATTTCTGATCTCTGCCGGTTACATCACTCTGACGTGCCGGAGCCCTGTAAGATGAACTCTTTTGGTTGCTATTGGCTGTCGCAGTCCTTGAATAAGAGGAGCCACTCACATTCCTTTGCGGGTTTTGTCTTGTAGAGACAACATTCTGGTTGTAAACCGCACCATTTGAAACGCGACTCTGATTATTATCCCTTCTGTAGACACTCTCAGAGGTTCTTGCTCCCTGATTCGAGCTGTTTTCAGATATGTTGTACCCCCTTATCTGGCTAATGTTAGCATTTGACCGGCGTGTATAACTTCCTGATGACGGAGTGCCGTTACCAATGTTTCTCTCATCAGAGCCTCTTCTTCCGTAAAAGTATGAATCAGCTACGTTGCCGTTATTATGATGGTCATGGTGCCATCCCGGTCCCCCCCAATTGTAGTAGTTCCAGTAGTACCAGTTATCGTACATTCCGTAGTAGTATGGATAATAACCATAATATCCATAATAACCATAGTAACTGTAGTAATCGTAAAATCCGTAATAGCCGGGATAGTACCAAGGATCCCAGTAACTGTAATAACCCGGATATCCGTAATAACCGTAATTACCATAGAAGTAAGGGTATCCAAAGCCTCTTCCCCAGGCGTGATTCCAATAATAATATGGATTGTTCCAATACCATTGATAATTCCAGTTCTCGTCATCTTCAGCAACTACAACCTGAATCTGATATTCCGGAGAATTGAATTTTGTAAGCAGTTCCTCAAATGAATCGTATTCGTTGATGTCAACAAAAACAGTATCGGCTTTGGACAGAGGGAGGATTGTCTTGCCGCTGTTCTCGTCCACAACGATAACTTCCCTTGTTTTTTCTTTAAGGGCTTGAAGTTCCTGATCGGTTGCCTCATCAGTTACATTACGGACAATCTTAACCTCGGTCCCCGGCCTGTAATATGCAGGGTCTTCGTAAGAGGTTGATGAGTAGTAATTTGCGGTGCCGCAAGAACTCAGTAAAAAAGTAAGGGCTACTAAGGGATAAAATTTGTTTTTCATAGCACACCTCCTGTGTATTAAATATTATTTATACTTTTGTGCTGTTTATACAAAAATACACAAAAATTGTACCACTCACAAATATTTAAATTATAATGGCAAAAGAAGTTAGCAACAAAGAAGAGAACTATTCATTATGGTATAATAATTTGGTAATCAAGGCTGATCTGGCTGAAAATTCGGCAGTTAGAGGATGTATGGTGATAAAGCCCTATGGTTACGCAATTTGGGAAAAAATGCAGGCACAGCTCGACAGAATGTTCAAAGAGACAGGACATCAGAATGCTTATTTCCCGTTATTTATACCGAAATCTTTTCTTAGCAAGGAGGCCGAGCATGTGGAAGGTTTTGCCAAAGAGTGTGCTGTGGTGACACACCACAGATTAATGACAAATCCAGATGGTCCAGGAGTTGTAGTCGATCCTGATGCAAAACTAGAGGAGGAGCTCGTGGTAAGGCCAACATCTGAAACAATCATATGGAATACCTATAAAAATTGGATCAAATCATACAGGGATCTTCCCATTCTTGTCAACCAGTGGGCAAATGTGGTTCGCTGGGAGATGCGTACAAGACTGTTTCTGAGAACAGCTGAATTCTTGTGGCAAGAGGGGCACACAGCACACTCTACTAAGGAGGAGGCTATTGAGGAGACAATGAGGATGGTCAATGTATATGCAGAGTTTGCAAGAAAGTATATGTCTATGCCTGTTATTATAGGGCATAAAACTGAAAGTGAGCGGTTTGCAGGCGCACTGGATACGTTGTGCATCGAGGCTATGATGCAGGATGGTAAGGCTCTTCAGGCAGGAACATCACATTTTCTGGGTCAGAATTTTGCAAAGGCATTTGATGTACAATTTGCAAACAAAGAGGGGGCACTTGATTATGTATGGGCAACATCATGGGGTGTATCTACAAGGTTGATGGGCGCTCTTGTTATGGCTCACAGTGACAACAACGGTCTGGTACTGCCTCCGAAGCTTGCTCCTATACAGGTTGTCATGGTGCCAATATTCAAGACAGATGAGGATTATAAGCAGATTCTTGACAGAATGGCTGATATGAAATCAAAGTTGGTTGCCGCAGGTATAACAGTTAAGATTGACGACAGGGATAATCTACGTTCAGGCTTCAAATTTGCAGAGTGGGAACTTAAAGGGGTGCCTGTAAGGATTGCGATGGGCCCGAGAGACCTTCAGAACGGAACAGTAGAGATTGCAAGAAGAGATACACTGACAAAAGAGTCTGTCAGCCAAGAGGGGTTGGAGAACAGGATAACTGCGTTACTAGATGAAATTCAGGAGAACATTTATAACAAAGCATTGAAATTCAGAGAGGAAAATACCTTCAAGGTAGATGACTACAAGACTTTCAAAGAGAAAATTGAAGAGGGAGGATTTTTGATGTGCCATTGGGATGGGACATCTGAAACAGAGGAGAAGATAAAAGATGAGACCAAGGCAACAATACGCTGTATCCCTATCGATGCTGAAGAGGAGGATGGATTCTGCATTTATAGCGGAAAGCCTTCAAAAAGAAGAGTTATATTCGCCAGAGCATATTAGTTTAAACATATTTACTATTTTTACAGAACAAAAATCATAAAATCAAATTAGAAATGGCAGCAGATTTACCGTCCCGACAGCAGGAGATTCTAGATGGTCTAAACAAGAAATCTCACTTGAAACTTAAGGTTTTCAACCAGACTGCTGAGGTTTTTTCACAATTGAAGGATATTCTGAACGAGATGAGCAACGATCTTAATGATCTCCTGGACAACAACGACAGGCGTGTAAGGCTTGAGTACAGGGACAGAGGAAAGTTTGAGGCTGAGTTCAAATTTGCAGATGACGTACTTATATTCAGTATGCACTCTGACATTTTCCAGTTTGACAGGAATCATTCAATCTGGAAAAATGAATTTGTAAAGAAGGATATCAATAACTCTTATTGTGGTGTTATAAGCATCTATAATTTTCTGTCCGATTCTCTCAAATACAATAGAGGGGATGATCTGGGATACCTTGTAGCTAGAATATTTGTGAACAAGGATAAATTTTTCCTTGTAGAAGGAAAAAGACAGAGAAATAAAGCAGTCAGTGCTTTCGGAAAGATTTCACTTGGACGTGAGGAGCTGGTTCAGATAGTCGAGGCAGCTGTTCTGTACTCACTATCTTTCGATCTCCTTGTTCCGCCTTTTGACCTTGTTAAGGTGGCTAGCGTTGAACAGATGAACGACAAGATTGAGAGCGCCAAATTGCAGACAGGTAAAAGAATGGGATTCAAATATAATTCTGATGATGTGCTGGAAGAGTAGAGTTGCATTAATCTTTATGTCCCTTATGGCTGTTCATGCGACATACTCTCAGGAGGTCAGGAAAACCGAAATGAGTGTCGGACATGAGCTTTGTACAGTCATTGCTTCAAAATTCAAAGTACCACAACTCACGCCGCCTCCACCTAAACCTAGTAACTGGAAAAGAGGAGCACTGCTTGATATGGGTTTAACCCAGACATCTTTCACCAACTGGGCTGCCGGAGGGAATCCCTCATTGGCTATGAACGGTGCTGTAAATATGTATGCCAACTATGCTGTCAAGACACTTTTCTGGGAGAGCCGCCTTCAGGTTGCATACGGTTTTATTCAGCAATTCGGAGCCCAGAATAAGAAGAGTGACGATAAATTCATACTGGACTCAAAATTTGGATACAAGGCATGGGGAGATAAATTCTATTTTTCAACCCTCTTTAATTTCAAGTCACAATTGGTAAACGGCTACAACTATACTTCCGACACGACCCGCGTGCTGGTCTCCGGCCCATTTTCCCCGGCTTATGCATCTCTTGGTGTCGGTATCGATTACAGACCATTAAAAAAACTTGCAATTAACTTTTCTCCTCTTACAGGAAGTATGACTGTGGTGAATAAAAGGACATTGAGGACAAGATACGGCAATCTGATTGACCAAAAGGTAAAACTAAAACTTGGGGCCCAGCTTAAGATGGATTATAGTGCCAAACTTTTTAAGAGAATAGATTTGATTACAAGTGCAACATTCTTCTCAGATTTCCTGGACGATCCTCAGAATCTTATGGTGAACTGGGATATGACTCTGACATCTAAGCTCAATAAGTTCTTCTCTACAAACATAAAGACAAACCTTATCTACGATGACGATATTCTCATTGAAGATTCAAAGGGAGTTGCTGCTCCGAGGATTCAATTCAAGGAGATTTTTACATTCGGTTTTTCGTACACGTTCGGAGAATTTAAAAAATAATGCTTTCAAAATTCAAAGAGAATCTTGGAGCTGCAGACAGCAGATGCAAGATACTTGCAGCAGTCAGCGGTGGTATTGACTCTATGGTCATGGCTTCGCTGCTGTATGAATGCTTTAATACCGATTTTGCA
Organism: Bacteroidales bacterium CF; assembly: GCA_000473305.1. Lineage (GTDB taxonomy): Bacteria > Bacteroidota > Bacteroidia > Bacteroidales > UBA932 > Bact-08. Next base: position 864,460 of record CP006772.1, read on the forward strand.
ATTGCAACAGTTAATTTCAAACTGAGAGGCGAGGAGAGCGATGCAGATCAGAGGCTTGTGTGCGGCTGGGCAAACGACAGGGGAATTAAGGTGTTCGCGACATCATTTGATACATCGGACTATGCTGTATCAAAGGGGATATCTATAGAGATGGCAGCAAGAGAACTAAGGTATGGCTGGTTCTATGGACTGATGGATGAGCTGGGGTATGAAACCCTTGCTATCGCTCACAATTTAAACGATTCTGTTGAGACATTGTTCCTGAATATTCTCAGGGGTACCGGAATCGAGGGGCTAGGAGGGATTAAAATGAAAACCGGTAGGGTAATAAGACCCATGTTGTCTTTCACCAGAGGAGAGATAGTGAATTATGCCCAACGAGAGGGAATACCTTTCAGAGAAGACAGCACCAACAGGGAGGATATTTATGCCAGAAACAGGATAAGGAACAGGGTCTTCCCTGAACTTCAGATGATAAATCCTTCGTTTCTAAGGACAATTGAACGTGATATGGTCTACTTCACGGAGGCCTCGGATATTATTAGAAAACAATTGCTACAGGTCCGGGCGGAAATTGTGGAGAAGGATAGCTCCAGAGCATCATTGAAGATCAGGATTGACAGACTCCTTTCACAGGAACACTCGGTTTATTGGTTATATATGATTTTGAGTGACTATGACTTCAATGCGTCGCAGGCAAAACAAGTTCACGATTCTTTGACCGGACAGTCAGGAAAGGAGTTCCATTCACGGAATTATATGATTGTCAAGGATAGGGACTATCTTCTGATATATTCAAAAGAGGAAAAGGATGTGAGTGAGCCGGGGGAAAGGTTGGTGGAGAAGCCTTCAGAAACCCGGTCTCATATAGCGATACACTCGCAGAGAGTTTCGTTCAGGATGTTTATTAAGGAAAAAGGATTTATTCCCGAGCCATCGAAAGAGAAACTCTACGTTGATGCCGATAAAATTAACTTTCCGTTGACATGCCGGATATGGAAAGATGGTGATCGCTTTATACCTCTGGGTATGAGAGGATTTAAAAAACTCAGTGATTTTTTTATTGATGAGAAGCTTGATATAAAAAGCAAAGAGCACCGCCTGGTGCTCTCTGACAATGATGATATTGTTGCTGTACTTGGTCACCGTATTGATGACAGGTATAAAATCACTCCATCAACAAAAGAGGTTCTTGAGATAATCCTTAATTGAAGTAGATATTGTAGGGTAATCTTGCAAAGGTCTTAACTCCCTTCTCCTTTGACAGCTTCATATATGTTCTCTCGAGTGCACCGGCAGGGTCTGAAATTACCTTTGCGGCATTACCACTGGCCTGCAGTTGCTCAATAATCTTGTCAAGCTGAGTCTTCTGGATCGGATACTCAACAATCCTGTAGCCCTCCAGTGAACTCATTGCTGCAGCTGACTGAATGGCTTCGTGGATACCTCCTACCTCATCAGCAAGTTTAATCTTTATTGCATCCAAGCCTGACCATATCCTTCCCTGAGCTACAGAATCTATCTGCGATACGGAGAGATTCCTGCCTTCAGCTACCAGATTCAGGAACTGATCATATATAATCTCAACCTCTTTCTGCATGAAAACAATCTCTTCGTTGTCCATCGATCTGTATAAAGAGAGAATGTCGCTGTGTTTATGCGTTTTAACAGTTTCAGGTTTTATTGAGAGGTGTTTCTCAATTGTCTTCTGGGCATTCAGAGCCAGGCTGAACACACCAATGGAACCTGTGAGAGTTGTATTGTTGGTTATGATCTTGTCGGCATTTGCTGCAATCCAGTAGCCTCCCGATGCTGCATAGTCTCCCATGCTTACTACAACCGGCTTTTTCTCTCTTAGCAGTTTCAACTCTCTCTCAATTATATCCGCACATTGAGCCGAGCCTCCCGGAGAGTTGACTCTGAGCACAACAGCCTTTATCGTGCTGTCCTTTCTTATTTTTGATATCATTGCAACAAAATTGTCGGATGAGATGTCGTCGGTACTTTTGCCCATAACAATTTCACCGTTTGCATAAAGGATCGCTATCTTGTTCTTCTCCTTGAGGTTAATCTTCTTGGTCGCTGTGATGTAATCAGCCAGAGAGACCGTCTTCAGCTCTTTTTCCTTCTCGACTCCAAAGAGCGACACAAGTGTATCAGTGAGCTGATCCTTATACATCAGACCGTCCACAAACCCCAGATCTTTAACTTTTTGGGCATTTATCATCTCGAGGTTGTCGGTTATCTCATTCAACCTCTCTACAGATATGCCTCTTGATTTGGATATGTCTTCAGCCCAAGTATTCCATACTGCATTTATGTATGCCTGAAGTTGCTCCCTGTTCTCGTCACTCATCTTGTTGCTAATATATTGTTCTGCAGCAGCCTTGAATTTTCCGTGACGGATTAATTGAGCCTGAACACCTATCTTGTCAAGAAGGTCTTTAAAAAACAAAGAGTTGACTGAGAGACCTGTGAGAGCAAGAGAGCCTGCTGGATTCAGAAATATTTTATCTGATACTGTTGCAAGATAGTATGCTCCTTGTGAGAAATTCTCTGCGTAAGAGATGATGGCTTTTCCACTGTCGTGAAACCTGGAAAGAGCAGCCCTGATCTCTTCAATATGAGAAATCCCTGCATCTATATCATTCAGATTCATATATATGAACTTAATCCTCGGGTCAGATGCGGCAGCATCAATTGCATCAACAACGCTCAAAATGCCGAGACTTTTCGACGAAAGCTCGAGATTCATAAGGGAAGCGTCAGCAAACGGGTCATCTATCGATTGTTCTGTTATGCGGTTTGCAAAGTTTAAACTAAGAATAGCAGATGACGGAACGGTCGGGGTGCTTTTGTCTGCTACTGAGGCTATGGAGCTGAATATCCCGATAAGCAGGAAAACTCCGAGAACCATAGCGATTATAGAACCGACAAATGTGCCGGCAACAATTTTTAGAAAATTTTTCATAATATTCCGAATAATTAATAAGCAAATGTAATAAAAACATTACATTTTTCTCAATCTGTAGCCCACACCCCTGATATTCTCAATATTGACAGGTGTTGATGCAAGCTTTTTCCTGAGATGAGAGGCGAGAGCCTCAAGAGATTTTTTGGTGTCGATATCTTTATCTTCCCATATAGATATCACGAGGTCTGAGACTTTGCAAATCTGGTTGAAGTTGTTACACAAAATCTGCAGCAACTTGTTCTCATAAAACGAAAGTATGGTAGCTTCGCCATCCTGCATCATCAGACACCTCTCTTCAGGGGAGTAATTGATGTTTCCCAGAGTGAATATATCGTTGTTCTTGCTCGAAATCTGCATGCACTTCTGCACTCTTATCAACAACTCTCTCAATCCGAAAGGTTTTTTCAGATAATCACTGCATCCTATCTCAAAACCATTAGCAACACTGCTGTCGTCACTGATAGAGGTTATGAATATGATGGGGATATTCTTGTCAACGGCCCTAATGAGCCTGGCAACCTCAAATCCGTCGATTTCAGGCATATTCACATCAAACAGGCAAAGGTCCGGATGGAATTGATTGTATTGTTCCAACGCAGAACGACCGTCGCTTACAAATGAGAGTTCATAACCGCTCATTTTAAGAAACTCGCACATGGCATAGCCAAAGTTCAATTCATCATCGGCTAGAAGTATCCTCTTTCCCATGCTCACAATTTATTGATAAAGTAAAAGTGCTTCCCTTTCCCACTTCGCTGACAAGAGTGATCTTACCTTTATGGGCTCTGACCACCCACATTACATAGTTAAGGCCAAGTCCGAAACCTTTGCCTTTCTGTGCATGCTCTTTCTTGCTGCCTCTGTAGAATTTTTCAAACACTTTGGCTTGTTCCTCTTTTGGAATGCCAATGCCATTGTCTTCTACAGATATATAGAAATATTTGCCCTCTTTGCGGGTAGAAACATTAATTCTAACTGAATCGTTCGAGTACTTGATTGCATTATCTATCAGATTGCCAATTGCATTCGAGATATGAAGTTCATCACCGTATATCTCATCTCCTCCTATGGGTATCTGTGTAGTAATAACAATACTCTTTTTGGGGTCTACATTGTGTCTGGCTATGTGCGGGTCTATAGCCTCGTGGATATTGAATACTTTTTTCTTTAGCGGGGCTTGTCTTTTTTCAAATTTGTTAATATCAAGTATATTCTCTATCAGACCATTAAGGAAATAGAGCTGTTCTTTAGACTTTCCCAGGAAGTAAGGTGCAGATTTGGAGTCTGCCATCTCAGCAACCTCTAGGTTTGTTATAGATGATTGTAACGGGGATCTCAGTTCATGCGTAAGGAAGTGTGTAATATTCTCCTTCACTTTGGCAAGCGATACCTGCTTGTACAACATTCGTGTCTGGAGTACTATACTTACCATAATAAATATGGTCAAGACGAGTGACGAGAGCAGCATTATCAGAAGGTCTCCCTTGAAAACCGTCGGTGGATATAAAATATGAGCTGAAACAATCAGATCTTTTGACATACTTATAGGAAGAGATGTTTCAAAGGAGGATTTGATCAATATATTCTTAAATACCTTATCGCTCTCTGCACTGTATGTCGATGATGTGGTTGAATCGAGATATGTAAGTTTGAAATTTGTCTCTTTTCCATCTGCTTTCAGAAGATCTGCAAAATATTTCGATAGTGTGTCAATCTCTAAAGGTAGAATGTTTTTGTATGCATCTTGAAGTGCAGCCTCAATCGATACTTTGGTAAAATTATTACCCTCTTTTATACCAACATCCTTGTATTTTTCCTCATTTTGAGATATGTCAGATGGAGCATTATTCGAAATAACAACAGAAAAACCATCGCTTTTGCTGATTTTTTTCATTCTGGAGTTAAGCTCCTTGTTTACAGCATCCTTAAGTATAGACTCCGTTTGGGTTCGATAATCAACCTTCTCACTGTCAATGAGTCTGTATAGCCATACACCCTGGATGCCCAGAAGAAAAAATATTGCAATAATAGATATTGTAAGTGCTCTGTTAAGCATTTTTCAGCAAATTATCAGTAAATGGTCAGCGTTCTGTATGCAAATGTAACAATTATTCTTAATTTATTTGTACAACAAAAAACAAATAAAAACATCAAAGCCATGAGAACAAATTTTGAAAAACTGAATGAACAAGAGATGATTAACGTAGTAGGTGGTGATCAAGTTATACGAGTAACTGATTCTGATGGTAGCGTATATTACATTATTATTCGTGACGGTAGGAAGAATTAAATTAAGTCTTTTATCTGAAGTTTGCCCCCATTTAATGATAATTTGCTGATTTTCAGCAAATAAGGATTCCTTTGATTGTGAAATTTAAATAATGTACAGGAGACCATTCAGACATTTCCATCAGCTGGACTCCATGGATTGCGGCCCCACATGCCTGAGAATGGTTGCCATGCATTATGGACACCATTATACATTAGAGACACTGAGGGAAAAGTGTGAATTTTCCCGGGAAGGTGTAAATCTGTTCGGTATTGCAAAAGCCGCAGAGAGCATTGGGTTTAGATCTACCGGAGCAAGGCTCTCATTCGAGGAGTTGTGCAAAGCTCCTTTCCCAATAATCGTACATTGGAATCAACGCCATTTTGTGGTCCTATACGGGACCAAGGGAAAAGGGCGTAATATAAAGATGCTGATAGCAGATCCGGCCACCTCGCTTGTAGAGCTAAGTGAGAGTGAGTTTAAGAAGTCTTGGTACAGTACTGTAAAAGACGGAGTCGGATTGGGCATAGCACTCATACTGGAACCCACACCCAGATTCTACCAGGAGGATGGAGAGTCTGTCAACAGGAGAGGGTTCAAATTTCTCAGGACATATTTAAAACCATTCAGGAAATTTATAGTACAGCTGATTGCCGGGCTTTTTATAGGAAGCTTGCTGCAGCTTATTCTGCCCTTCCTAACCCAGAGTATAGTAGATATAGGTATAGGCACACAAGATATAGGCTTTATCTGGCTTGTACTGATCGCTCAGCTCATGCTGGCCATAAGCATGGCTTCAGTAGAGTTTATAAGGGGGTGGATACTGTTACACATGGGTACGCGGATAAATATCTCGCTGATATCAGATTTTCTCACTAAACTGATGAAGCTGCCCATCGGTTTCTTCGACACGAGAATGACCGGCGACCTTCTCCAGAGGATTGACGATCATAAACGAATTCAGAATTTTCTGACGGGATCATCTCTGAATGTCTTATTCTCACTCTTCAACATTGTAATTTTCGGGGCAGTATTACTTTACTATAGTCCCATAATATTTTTAATTTTCATTGTCGCTTCCGTTGCATACGTCTTGTGGGTGTTGATTTTTATGAAGAGAAGGAGGGAGTTGGACAATAAGGCATTTACACAAAATGCAGCCAATCAGAACTCTGTAATACAGCTTATTACGGGAATGCAGGAGATAAAACTGAACAGTTGTGAACGACAGAAAAGATGGGAGTGGGAGAGAATTCAGGCACGTCTGTACAGGCTTAACATAAAAGGGCTGGCCCTCGGTCAGTACCAGGAGGCGGGAGCCACACTGATAAATCAGCTGAAAAATATTCTCATAACAGTATTTGCCGCGAGCTCTGTGCTTAATGGGGAGCTTACTCTCGGTATGATGCTTTCAGTTCAGTTTATTAATGGTCAGTTGAATGCGCCCCTTATGCAGGTTATTTCATTTCTGAAGGCATCTCAGGATGCTAAAATATCACTTGAGAGGCTTGCAGAGATTCATGATAAAAAAGAGGAGGAGAATGAGGAAGAAAACCATATTTCGGAGATTGCGAGCGGCAAGTCCATTACTATAGAGAACCTCTCTTTTAAATATGAAGGTGCCGGATCTCCGATGGTTTTAAAAAATATCAACCTCTCCATCCCGAGTGGTAAGGTTACGGCGATAGTTGGCACAAGTGGCAGTGGCAAGACTACATTGGTGAAGCTGTTGTTGGGTTTCTATACTCCTCAGGAGGGTACCATCAAGTATGGAGAGAACAATCTCTTTTCTCTAAGTATGGAACGCTGGAGGGAGAAGTGTGGTGTCGTGATGCAGGATGGATTTCTCTTTTCGGATACTATAGCCGGAAATATTGCCCCCGGAGTTGAGTCGATTGATGTGCCAAGAATGGAGAAAGCTGTTGATATTGCCAATATAAGGGATTTTGTAGAGAGCCTTCCATTATCTTACAATACAAAAATAGGGCAGGAGGGTCACGGACTGAGTCAGGGACAGAAGCAGCGTCTGTTGATAACCCGTGCAGTATACAAGGATCCTGAACTTATATTGTTTGACGAAGCGACAAACTCACTCGATGCAAACAATGAGATGCAGATTATGAGTAATCTGGATGAATTTTTTGTGGGCAGGACAGTACTGGTTGTAGCGCACAGGCTAAGTACGGTCAAGAATGCAGATAATATTGTCGTACTGGACAAAGGCGTAATAACCGAATCGGGAACACACAGTGAGCTTATTGACAAAAAAGGGGCTTACTGGCAACTAGTAAAGAATCAATTATATGTCTGAAAAGAGGAAGATAGAGATAAAATCCGATGATGTCAATGAGATTCTCTCAAGAGCACCGGGATGGACAGTGAGATGGGGAAACACACTCATACTGGCCATTGTCTCTCTTTTCATTATTGGCAGTGCCCTCTTCAGATATCCGGACAAACTATCCGCTCCTATAACCGTAACTTCTGAAAACCTTCCTGCACAACTCATGGCGAAAACGACAGGAAGGGTTCAGGAGCTGTTTAAGAGCGACGGTGACGTGGTATCTAAGGGAGATGTGATTGCTATGATTGAGAATTCCGCCTCTTTCACAGATTATATGAAATTGACGGATGCACTCGATTCTTTGCTGGGAAATGGATTTCTTGCAGAAAACATTGTTGTTGAGGATTTGCCAGTCAATCTTCAGCTGGGAGACATACAGGATGCCTATAACCAGTTTCTTGGCAGGGCCAGAGAGTACGGGAATTTTATCAGACTTGACTATCACAAGAAGAAATCAATACTGATAAAGCGAGAACTGGAAGCTCAACGCTCTATGATCAGGCAATACAGCCGTCAGATTTCAATATCGTCTGAGCAGGTTGATATTGCTTCCCGGAGGTATTCAAGGGACAGCCTCTTGTATGTTCAGAAAGTCATTTCACAGTCTGACATTGAAAGCAGCAAGGCATCAAAACTTTCTGCAAGGCAGGATTATGAGGGAGCCAGGAAAAATATGGAGGATCTCAGGCTCACAGCCCTTCAGAGTGAACAATCCCTTCTTGACCTCGAACTGGACAAGGATAAGCAGAAGAGTAACCTGCTGTCCGGATTATCAGGAGACTTGGATCTGCTGAAAGCGGCATTGAGAAAGTGGGAACAGGACTATCTTCTGATATCTCCACTAAACGGTAAACTCTCTTTTACCAGGTTTTGGCAGAAAAATCAAAACGTGACCGAAGGAGATGTTGTGTTTACTATTGTACCGGAAAATGATGCAAATATTAAGGGAAAGATATTCCTTCCTCTTGAGGGTGCAGGAAAAGTGAAAATTGGACAAAAGGTGAATATCAAATTCGATAATTTCCCTTACATGGAATTCGGTATGGTTGAGGTGAAGGTTCTGAGGGTCTCTTCTGTGCCGGCACTTGTGGATAATAAACAGGTATATGTGGTAGACGTGCTTTTACCACAGAAACTTGTAACAAATTACGGAAGGGAGCTTCCATTCTCAGAAGAGATGAGAGGTATTGCTGAGATAATTACAGAGGAACTGAGTATACTTCAGAGAATAGTTTTCCCTGTTAGACACATATTAAAGAGCAGAACGTGATGAGTGTTACTGTTGTCATATTGCTTATTGGGTGTGCTTCTGCTGTATGTGCAAGCATGATTGCCTCTTTATTGCACAGAGTCAAGTGGTTTTCAGGGAGGAAGAAAAGCCCGTGGCAGGTGCTCAATCTTGTATTCACTGCACTTTATCAGTATAACAATAAGTTTTATAACCCTTTTCCTATGTTAAGGGAATTAATGACCTGCACACTTTTTACAAGTCTTTGCTTTAAGTATCTGGTAGCGCCGGATTGTTATACTCACCTGCGATGTGTTGCGGGGTCGTTTATGCTTGTGATTCTGCTTACTACAATAATTCATGTTTTTGTCTACTGTAAGTTATATGACCAGAAACTTGCTGTCTGAAGAATTATTCCTACCTTTGTAGTTATGAAAAAAGTGCTCAAACCGTCACTGACCATAGTTCTCCTTATATTCTATATAATGGCGAGCTTCGGTATTGGTGTCCACGAGTGCTCTGCCAGTGGAACTGTTTCCATCAGGGTCTTTGCATCTTCAAAAAACTGTGATGCCATTCACACAATTTGCAACTGCAAGCATCATCATCACGACGGTCTAGTCGAACATCAGCACCATTCTCCAAAATGTTGCCACACAACCATTCATCAGCTGACTCAGGATTATGATGTCTCCCATCCTGATTTTAAATTTAACCAGGTAAAGATATTTGACTTTATATCAAATTATATAGCATCTTTTTCAACTGGAGTCTCTTCGGATAACGCATATCTGTCGTTATGCAGGAGTTTCACACCACCACCTCTTATCAAAGAGAAAGATCCATATTCATACCACTCTCAGTGGAGATTGTAGAGATTCTATCGTTCCCGGATAGAAATCTTATACAATTTAATGAATATGAAAAAAACAATTTTATCAGTAATATTACTATATATTACCACATTCACTTTTGCACAGACAATTAATGGTATCGTAAAGGTACAGCGCATAAGCGGAGATGTGGAACCACTGCCATATGCCTCGGTATACTGGCTCGAAGGAAAGCTTTCTTTGGAATCGGATGAAGAGGGTAAGTTTATAATTAAAAATAACAATGCACAGAAAGTATCCCTGATAGCAACCTATATAGGTTACTCAAAGGATACGGTAGTTCTTTCCCCTGGGGAGAAAAACGCAGAGTTCCTGCTCAAAGAGGGAAATAGCCTTGATGAAGTCAGGGTTGTCGGAAGACAAGAGGGCAACTATATATCAAAGATGACTCCTGTAAAGACTGAGGTAATCTCTGCAGCAGGGTTATGCAAGATGGCATGTTGCAACCTTGCAGAGAGCTTTGAAAATTCGGCAAGTGTCACAGTAGGTTATGCCGATGCAATAACAGGCGCCAGACAAATAAAACTACTCGGACTATCTGGCCAATACACTCAGATGCTGGACGAAAACAGACCGGTAATGAGAGGTATTGCAGCTCCATTCGGGCTTTCGTATATCCCGGGTCAATGGCTTGAGAGCATTCAGATTGCAAAGGGGCCATCTTCTGTTGTTAACGGAATAGAGGCAATTACCGGGCAGATTAATATGGAGCACAGGAAGCCGACAGCCGAACAACCTTTATTCATAAATCTTTTCCTCAGTGACAAACTGAGAACCGAGGCAAATGTAGCCTCTTCACTTCAATTGAACCAAAAATGGAGTACGGTGATTCTTGGTCATATCTCGAGGGATTTTATGGATCACGATGGTAACGGTGACGGTTTCAAGGACGATCCTCTGACAACTCAGTTCAATCTGTCTAATCGTTGGCTTTATGCTCCGTCAAACGGCATTCAGCTAAGATTTGGGTTTAAGGCGATGAGTGATGAAAGGATTGCCGGTATGAATGATTTCAAAGAGGATTCTGAGATGACAAACACCCTTTGGGGATCCAATATCAAGAATAAAGGTCTGAATGGATATGCAAAGCTGGGAATTCCGCTTAATGAGGATAACTCAAAGAATATAGCCGGAGTCGTGGATTATTCTATGTATGAAATGAACTCTTTCTTTGGACACAATAGTTATGACGCAACTCAGAATTCGGTTTTTGTCAACCTGATGCTTCAGAATCAGATAAATGACAAACATAAGTATATTGTGGGACTCAGCGGGCAATACGATAATTTTGACGAGTTCCTTAATAGTGCATCAATCGGAAGAGTAGAGCAATCTGCCGGAGCGTACGGAGAGTATACTTACACCAATGGGGACAAGATTACTTTCGTTACAGGCCTCAGGCTGGACAACAACAACATCCACGGATGGCTTTTTGCACCTAGGATGAACTTGAAGTATGCCTTTACTGAGAAACTTATCCTCAGAGCATCCGGTGGCAGGGGATTCAGATCTCCAAATCAGGTTGCCGATAATCTGGGTATATTGTCAACCGGCAGGCGTATCCAGCTGGAGGCAAATCCAGATATGGAGGATGCCTGGACTTATGGCATGAACCTTACCGGTTATATGCCTTTCGGCTTTGATAAAAATGCCACTCTCAGTTTTGAGTACTTCAGGACAGACTTCCAACATCAACTGATTGTTGACCAGGAGAGAGATCTTTCGGTTGTCTGGTTGTATAATCTCTCAGGTCGTTCATATACAAACACATACCAGGCGGACTTCTCTTTCCAGCCTATTGAGCGTTTTACTGTTCTTCTTACATACAGGCTTACTGATGCTAAGGTTACACTTGATGGTCAGGGACTCGTTGAGAGGCCTCTTATGAGTAAATATAAGGGAGTTCTGAATTTGCAATATGCTACAAGGATGAACAAGTGGACATTCGATTTTACAGCACAGCTCAATGGTCCTGCAAGGTTGCCGAATTTCATGACAGAGGAGTACTCTCCTGTATATCCTGTCCTTTATGCCCAAGTTACAAAAAGGTTCAAGAATCTTGATGTGTATATCGGGGGAGAGAATCTGACCAACTACAGGCAAAAAAATCCTATACTTAATGCAGACCAGCCGTTCAGCGAAGGTTTCAATACCACAGTAATATGGGGTCCGCTTATGGGAGTCAAATTTTACGGAGGGCTTCGCTTTACCCTTTGGAAATAAATAAACCTATTTTAAACTTTTTACTAATTTTACAAACAATAAAAACCATGAAAAATATTATCAAATCAATCTCGCTTTTACTTGTAGCATCTATCTTTATCTTCACAAATACAGCAAATGCCCAGAGCAAAAAGAGCAGCAAGGATGTTGAAATAACATTCTCTGTTGACATTGACTGTCCTTCATGCAAGAAAAAACTTGAGGACAAGCTGCCATTTGAGGCTGGTGTGAAAGATCTGAAAATAAATCTTGAAGAGCGCACTATCTGGATGAAGTATGACTCAAGCAAGACAGATAAGGTGAAACTTGTAAAAGCTATAGAGAAACTCGGTTATGCTGCAAAAGAGATCGAGGTTAAAAAATAGCTTATAATGAAAGGTCTGACCTCTCTGATTTTTTTAATGATAATCACCTTTAATTCACTCTGTTCGCAGGTGAATAAAGGTGATTCTCCTTTTTATGAGCAGATGCGTATTCTCCCTTTTCAACAGAGGGAGGAGCTTATTGTGCGGGAAGTGCTTTCAGGAGATATTCCTGAGTATATGAGAGGTTTTGTAGAGATAAGATTTAAAAGCACAGATGCTTTCGGGGAAGGTCACAAGGTGACAATTTTTGTTAAACCTGACTACATTACCATAGGACAGGACAAATCATCTTTCATAATTCCTATGAGCCCCGCAGCAGCGCAGAAAATTGCCGATTCCCTGAATTGCTCATTACCTACTCCAAAGCTTGTAGATATCATCTATTCTCACTCAAAGCTCAAGGTTGAACCATTCAATTTTATTCCTCGGGGAGATAGAAATGAGACTCCGGATATATTATATGACCATTCAAGAGTTATATTTGCACAAATCAAGGCATCCGGGTGCAATCCCGGAGTTTTTATAGCCGGGAGCAAGAAAGACATCGTAATTACTACCGCTTTGGAAGACTCGTTGAGGAGGAGGCACAATGTTACGATCTACGGATGGCACAGATTGGACGGCACTCCTATACAGCCTGTACACAACAAACATCTTGTAACCTATGTGGATTACAGCCATGGGGTAAGACTAGTCTCCAACAAGATCTTGATAGACGGCAAAGAGTACGACTACAGAGATATTTTGAAAGATAATGTATATCACGTGCTATTGAGCAATGAGGAAAAACCATTTAAGATAACATCATACTCATATTAGATTTATGAAAAAACTATTATTCACCTCTTTCCTGTTATTTTTATCATTTATGAATGTTGATTGCAATGCGCAGTCATGGATAAGGATTAATCAGGCAGGCTATCTGCCTCAGGATGTCAAGGTTGCAGTATTTATTTCACTGGACACTCTGACATCGGATCGGTTTGAAGTAATCGATGCTCTGACTTTGAAATCTGTTTTCAAGGGCAATGGCAGAAAGGTCAATGCTAAGGTTTGGGGTATGAAAAATGCTTACAGGATGGATTTTTCATCGATCAAAACCGGCGGTGGGTACTATATTGTCTCAAACGGAGTAAAATCGCCGAATTTCAGAATCTCTCCGGATGCTTATAGCGGTTTGTCTGATTTGATGTTGGTCTATATGAGGCAGCAGAGGTGTTATGACAATCCGTATACCGGTCAGATCTGCCATGCAGACGACGGTTATATTGTAAACCATCCGACCAGAAATGGTGAGAAAATTGATGTAAGTGGCGGGTGGCATGATGCAACCGACTATCTCCAATATCAGACAACCTCCGGGACCGCTCTCTATCATATGATGTTTGCTTGGCAACAGCAAAAAGATAAATCGGTGTTCAAGGATTTGTATGATGCCAGGGGACGGAAAGGGTCTAACGGAATACCTGATATTTTGGACGAGATTAAATGGGGAATGGATTGGATGGTCAGGATGAATCCTGAGGACAAGGTTATGTTCAACCAGATTGCGGATGACAGGGATCATGCAGGGTTCAGGCTTCCACAAAATGATAAGGTTGATTACGGCTGGGGTCCTGGTAAGGGCCGGCCTGTCTATTTTGTAACAGGAGAACCTACTGGCTTGAGAAAATGGATTAACCGTACAACAGGAGTCTCTTCAGTTGCAGGGAAGTTTGCCTCATGTTTTGCTTTGGGTGCTGAAATCTTTAAGGAATCAGATCCGCAATTTTCAGTAAAACTGATGGAAAAGGCAAAACAGGCTTACGCATTTGCAGAGGAGAAACCGGGGAACACTCAGACAGCTTGTGTGGTCTCTCCATATTTCTACGAAGAGGATACTTATGTGGATGATATTGAACTTGCTGCGGCTACCTTTTACAATTTAAGCAATGAAACTGAATGGGTTAAAAAGGCTGATTACTGGGGTGAACTGGAGCCTGTAACTCCATGGATGGAACTAGGAAGAGGAAGACACTACCAATACTATCCTTTTATAAACCTGGGCCATTATTACCTTGCTCAATCATCTGACAAGAAGGTCAGCGATAAATATATTGCATATATGAAAGCGGGGCTTGAAAGCCTGAAAAACAGAGCTGCAGATGATCCTTTCATTTATGGCGTGCCGTTCCTCTGGTGTTCAAACAATCTGGTCTCTGCTGCCATAACACAGGCACATCTGTACAGGAAAGTGACTAATGATAGTACTTATCTTGAAATGGAGATGGCGTTGAGAGACTGGTTATTCGGTTGTAACCCTTGGGGAACTTCAATGATTGTCGGTTATCCCGAAGGAGGTGATTATCCTGACTCACCTCACTCCTCATACACACAAGTAAATGGAGACCTCACAATCGGAGGTCTTGTGGATGGACCTATCTATTACGGTTTGTTTCACGAAAGGGCAGGAGGGGCTTTGAGGAATCCTGATAAATATGCACCTTTTAACAATGGCAAAGCCGTTTACCACGATGATATAGGAGATTACTCCTCAAATGAACCTACAATGGACGGAAGCGCCGGTCTTACATACTACTTTGCAGCCATGGAGACAGAGGGGAAAGATTATGCAAAGTCTGACAATCAGGAGACAAATGTTGAAAAAGATGCCTATGGTGCAATAGTTAGGATTAACCCTGACAAGAAAACAATATATCTTGTTTTTTCAGCAGATTCAATGTTCCAGGGAGGGGAGACAATTCTCAAGACCCTCGATGCAAACAAAATTAAAGGATCTTTCTTTTTTACCGGCAACTTTCTGAGATTGGAGAGTATGAAGGGCATTATCTCAAAAATTGTGAAGAGAGGCCATTTTGTGGGAGGTCACTCTGACGGACATCTGCTTTACGCAGAATGGGGAGCTAAGCGTCAGACACTTGTGACCCCTGACAGTCTTACAGCAGATCTTCGAAGAAACTATCAGGAGTTGTCAAAATTCGGAATCAAGCCATCCGATGCATTGTGGTATCTTCCTCCATATGAGCATTATAATGT
This sequence comes from Bacteroidales bacterium CF, assembly GCA_000473305.1. GTDB lineage: Bacteria > Bacteroidota > Bacteroidia > Bacteroidales > UBA932 > Bact-08. The sequence goes on from CP006772.1 coordinate 879,792, forward strand.
GGAATCTGTCGAAACCGCATCCAGGGCAGGTCTTAGGACAATCAACTACACTCCGGGAACTGCCACTCCTGCAGATTACACCACACCTGACATGAAAAGTTACAAAAGCAGCAAAGAGCTTATTGATAAACTTTTTAACTTTGAAAAAGAGAAAGGGCTGAACGGGGCAATTATCCTTATTCATCCCGGTGTTCAGGATACCAGGATTGACAAGCTTTATGACCAGCTTGGAGTAATTATAAAGAGATTGAAGAGGTTAGGCTATTCATTCGAAAGACTTAAATAAAACTATATTATATGTACAAGATAATCAAGAAAGTGGATCTTACTCCAATTATAACTCTGATGGAGGTTGATGCACCCAGAATGGCTCATTCGGCACAACCGGGGCAATTCCTGATTGTCAGGGCGCATGATAGAGGTGAGAGAATCCCTCTTACAATATGCGACTTTGACAGAGAGAGGGGTAGTGTTACAATCGTAACTCAGGTAGTGGGTGCTTCGAGCAGACAGATCTGCCATCTTAATGAAGGGGATTCATTTACCGATTTTGCAGGACCTCTTGGCCAGCCTTCCGAATTTATTCACAAAAGCAGTAAGGAGCTGTCGGAGATGAAGTTTCTCTTTATTGCCGGGGGACTTGGTACAGCTCCGGTCTATCCTCAGGTGAAATTCCTTCACTCGATGGGTGCAAAGGTTGATGTTATAATTGGGGCAAAAAACAAGGATTTACTCATTTTTGAGAACGAGATGAGGTCTATATGTGATAATCTTTACATTTGTACGGATGATGGAAGCTACGGCAAGAAGGGGCTTGTTACCGAGATGCTGAAAGAGCTTATGGATTCCGGTAAAAAGTATGACCAGGCAATTGCTATCGGCCCGATGATAATGATGAAATTTGTCACCCTGACTGCAAAACCATATAGCCTTCCGCTTATTGTCAGCCTTAACACATTGATGGTGGACGGTACCGGTATGTGCGGAGCATGCAGGGTCTCTGTCGGAGGAAAAACCAAATTTGCCTGTGTTGACGGACCTGAGTTTGATGCTTATCAGGTAGATTTTGACGAAGCTATGAGAAGACAGATGATGTACAAGAATATTGAGGTTGAAGCGGACCATAAATGTAAAATCGGATTACACTGATATGAGAAATAAAATACCAAGAGTTCCTGTCAGAGAGCAGGACCCGGCTGTTAGAGCAAAAAACTTTGAAGAGGTTTGTTACGGTTATAATGCAGAGGAGGCCCAAATGGAGGCTTCGCGTTGTCTGGGGTGTAAAAAGCCTTCATGTATAGCACAATGTCCGGTCTCAATCCAGATTCCTCAATTTATTTATGAAGTTGAGCAGGGTAATTTTGCTGAAGCTGCTGCTATCATTGCAAAAGATAGTTCACTCCCTGCAGTATGCGGCCGCGTCTGCCCACAGGAGTCACAATGCGAGGGTTCATGTATACTCGGAGTTAAGGGTGAGCCTGTGGCAATTGGAAAACTCGAGAGGTTTGTAGCTGACTGGGCTCGTGAAAACGGTGTACGTTTCTCTGACAAGAAAGAGGCTAACGGCCATAAAGTTGCAATCATTGGAAGTGGCCCTGCCGGCTTAGCTTGCGCAGCAGACCTTGCAAAAAACGGATATGATGTTACAATTTTTGAGGCGCTCCACGAACCGGGTGGAGTCCTTCAATACGGAATACCTGAATTCAGACTTCCTAAAGAGCTTGTTGTCAGGACAGAGGTTGAGAATGTCCGTTCACTCGGAGTCAAGATTGAGACAAATGTTGTCGTAGGCCGTACCGTTACTGTCGACTCACTGATTGAGGATGAAGGTTTTTCAGCTGTATTTATTGGTTCCGGGGCTGGTCTTCCTAAGTTTATGGGTATCCCGGGAGAAAATCTCAACGGAGTTGTTTCTGCCAATGAATTCCTTACAAGGAACAACCTGATGAGAGCATATGATCCTGATTATGATACTCCGATTTATGTAGGTAAAAGAGTTGCGGTAGTTGGCGGCGGAAATGTTGCCATGGATGCTGCGAGAACAGCTCTCAGACTGGGAGCGGAGGTGACAATCGTATACAGAAGGACTGAGAAGGAGCTTCCGGCAAGGGTTGAGGAGGTTCATCATGCCAAGCAGGAGGGAATAGATTTTAAAATGCTTACAAATCCTGTGGAGGTTTTAGGAAATGAGAAGGGTTGGGTTACCGGTCTGAAATGTATCAAAATGGAGCTGGGTGAGCCGGATGAGAGCGGCCGACGTTCTCCTGTGCCTGTCCCGGATTCTGAGTTTGATATAGAAACAGATGTTGTTGTTATGTCTTTGGGAACCTCTCCAAATCCGCTGATTGCATCAACAACACCCGGTCTGGAGACAAACAGATGGAAATGTGTGGTTGCGGATGATAATGGAGCCACCTCAAAGGCCGGAGTATTTGCCGGAGGTGATGTAGTTACCGGTGCAGCAACAGTCATTCTGGCCATGGGAGCAGGGAGAAAGGCGGCAGAGGCTATTGATAGTTATATAAAGTCGAAGTAGTACTTTTTGTATATCTTTGCCTGATATTTTAAACTAGCTTTAAATGGCACAAAAACCTTCAATTCCGAAAGGAACGAGAGATTTCTCTCCTGTGGAGATGTCCCGCAGGGACTACATATTCAACAATATAAAGAGTGTCTTCAAACTCTATGGCTACTCTCCGATAGAGACTCCTGCCATGGAGAATCTGTCCACTCTTTTAGGGAAGTATGGCGATGAGGGAGATAAGTTGCTCTTCAAAATACTCAACTCCGGTGAGGCATTTGCCGGAGTCGATTCAAAGATGCTGGAAAGCAGTAATTCGCTCTCTCTCAAAGTTTGCGAAAAAGGGCTAAGATATGATCTTACAGTTCCCTTTGCCAGATTTGTAGTTCAGCATCAGAATGAACTGGCATTCCCATTTAAGCGCTATCAGATACAACCGGTATGGAGGGCAGACCGCCCGCAGAAGGGCCGTTACAGGGAGTTTTACCAGTGTGATGTAGATGTTATCGGAAGCAAGTCTCTGCTCAACGAACTGGAGCTGGTGCAGATTGTCGATGATGTTTTTGAAAAACTCGGTATTGATGTTACAATTAAGATTAACAACCGAAAGATCCTGACCGGTATCTCTGAAATAGTAGGTTATCCTGATAAGCTCACTGATATCACAGTTGCGATTGATAAGATAGACAAGATAGGGCTCGATGAGGTGAAGAACGAGCTTAGAGAGAGAGGAATAGATGAAAGGGCTATTGAGACCATTGAACCTGTTTTACTATTAAAGGGAACCACCCAGCATAAGCTGGATGTGATGAGAGATCTTTTGAAGGGTTCTGAGACCGGGCTCAAGGGTGTTGATGAGATAGCCAAAGTCTTTGAACTTGTCCGTTTAACCGGAGTGAAACAGACAGTTGAACTGGATCTCTCTCTGGCAAGAGGTTTGAATTACTATACCGGTGCAATATTTGAGGTAAAGGCAAATAATGTGGAGATGGGAAGCATTTGCGGGGGAGGCAGATACGATGATCTTACAGGTATTTTCGGACTGCCCGGTGTTTCCGGAGTGGGAATATCTTTCGGAGCCGACAGGATTTACGATGTATTGCTGACCCTTGATAAATTTCCGAAAGAGGTGATTGAAGGTACAAAAGTTCTGATTGCAAATTTTGGAGAAGAGGAGGTAGAACTCTTGTTGCCTTTATTGAAACAGTTGCGGTCTAACGGCGTTGTGGCAGAGGTCTATGCCGAATCTCAGAAGCTGAAAAAGCAGTTTGACTATGCTGTGAAGCGAGGTATACGATATATGCTGATTGCCGGCCGGGAAGAGATTACGAAGAACCAGTACAACCTCAAGGATCTTATTACAGGAGAACAAATTTCTTTTGGATCGGAGGAGCTTGTTGACAGGCTTTTATCAAACAAATAAAGGAATAACAGGAAAATAGATTTGCACTTTGCGGATTTTGTGTTACCTTTGCGATCCAATACCGCGGAGTGGAGCAGTTGGTAGCTCGTCGGGCTCATAACCCGAAGGTCGGAGGTTCGAGTCCTTCCTCCGCTACTAAAAAACGCCGACATTAGTCGGCGTTTTTTTCTTTTTGAGATAGTGGGTTTCTAATTGATTATATGCTTTTTTGTATTTATCTTTATCAAATAAATCACAATTAGATAGTTAATAAAAATCAACGCTATGAAAAATTTCTCTACCGGATTTTTAATTATAGCAAGCATTCTTTTGCTATTTCCTATGGCCGGTTATGGGCAGAAAGCAGGCTATGACAAAGAATTCACCAAAATCATGGACAGTCTCAATATACAAACGACTATATATTTTCAGTGGCACAACTCCGAGGTCTATACTAAATATGGAAAACCAAGAGTTAAGGCTATGAATGAATTGAAGTCACATCCTGAAAAAGAGAAAGAGTTGCGTCCATATATTGACAGCTTAACTGTGTTATTGGATGCAGCCGGACAAGAGTCAAAAAAAAGATATGCTTTAATAACAGAGAAGAAAAGTGAGGCCTACGACAAGTATAAGTTGGTTTCAGGAGAGGCTTTCAAGAGTGTATTTTATAGAAGGCATTCGCTAACAACAGAGGAGTTGTGGAGTATGCTTAACTCTGCTACAAAGGAGGTCAGGCGCTCCCCGGCAGGAAAAGCAACAAAAGCATTCCTTACTACAAAGAAGGTACTCCCCGGCGACAAATTCAAGCCTTTTACTTGCTTTGATGTAAACGGAAAGAAATTCAATTGGAATATAATTAGTGGTAAAAAAACAATAATAATCGGAGATGGCTTGGGGTGTATGACCCACGGTATGGATAATTCTGCGCCTGCACGATATTTCAAAGAGATTAAAGAGAAATATGGTGCAGATAATTTTGTCTTAATCATATATTGGAACAATACTGACTTGCAAGAAATGAAGAAAGGGATAGCAGAGTTTGGAGTGGAGGAATTCATCAATGTGGCAGACGGTCTTGAATTCAGCACACCTTTGGAGATCTTATATGATACACAAGGCACACCATCACTTCTCTACATCAACGCAGATGGCACACTGAACAAGCAAGTTATGGGGATTGACGATTATATTGACTCATTTTTGAAAGATTAGTGATGTTTTTTGGAAAACCAATTATTGTCTTAGTAATCAACAATGTTGTCACAGCGCCTCATTTATGAAGAACAAAAAAGATTACTATCTTTGAGGAATTATAATACTACAATGGTTTTTCAGATCAGACAGGCAAAACCCGATGATACAGGGATAATCCTCAAATTTATATGTGCTCTCGCAGAGTATGAAAAGATGCTTGATGAAGTGACTGCTACGGAGGAGATACTTTACGATTCTCTCTTTGTAAAGAAGCAGGCTGAAGCTTTGATTGCGGAGGAGGATGGCGTACCTGTCGGCTTTGCAGTCTATTTTCACAATTTTTCAACTTTCAAAGGAAAAGCGTGTCTATATCTGGAGGATCTTTTTGTCCTCCCTGAGCACCGGGGAAAAGGATATGGAAAGAGTCTTCTCATGAAATTGGCAGAGATTGCCAAAGAGAGAGGTTGTGAGAGGTTTGACTGGTCAGTTTTGAAATGGAATGAACCCTCTATTAAGTTTTATAAGAGTCTGGGTGCCGAACCTTTAGATGAATGGGTAACATTCAGACTAACTAAATATTGACAAATGAAAACAATTGCATTAGTTGCACACGACAACAGAAAGAAAGATTTGATGGAGTGGGTCGAGTATAACAAGGAGACCCTGAAAAAGCACAAGTTGGTTTGTACAGGAACAACCGGGAGAATGGTTGAGGAGACTTTAAGTAAAGGGTCAAAAAAAGGGGATCAGAAATTAGATATAAAATTGTTGAAATCAGGTCCGCTTGGCGGAGATCAACAGCTGGGAGCTTTAATTGCAGAGGGGGAGATTGACATGCTGTTTTTCCTGTGGGATCCGATGCAGCCACAACCCCACGATGTTGATGTAAAAGCACTATTGAGGATTTCAAGTCTTTACAATGTCCCGACTGCAACAAACCGTTCAACTGCGGATTTCCTTATCTCATCACCGCTGTTTGACACAGATTACAAACCGAAGTTGATAAGCTACACAGATTATACTTCAAGAAAGCTCAATTTATAATATTGAGCTTTTTTATTTGATAAACAACTTAAATGTGAATACCGGGTTGCCCTCTTTCTTGCCCTCGACAACCACTGTATTTCCTGTAACAGAACGGAAAATTTCTATTGAGTCACCGAGTCTGCTCTCCATATTGAAATTAAGAAACATATCTGTAACACACATCTCGGATGCAAACTCAGGATCAATTGCATCCATGGCCCACTCCACATATTTTGCGTTGTTGGTGTGCCTGTTGATGTCTATATCGCTGAAAGATACTTTTTTGGTGTAGATATACTCCATGTCATGCGGAGGAACTATTTTTTCTGCATGTTCAGGAAGAGAGTCCTGAATATTGATGGAGTCTGAATAGCCCAAAGAGTCAATTTTCTGCATCTTTCTTGTCTCAATATTGATCACAACCCATGATGAGGTTGCCTTAATAATCACCTCTCCGGAGTTGTCCGTTGCTTCAAAATCCCTGTACCAGAAAAGCCTGTCACCACCCTTGTGCCACGTCTTCAGTGTAAGATTCTCACGCCATTTTGGTGTTTTGTTAAATTTTACATGAAATCTTGACAGAACCCAGGCAACATTATCCCCGATAAGGTTGTCATAACCAAAGCCAAGGAGGTCAGCATGGCGGCCTGCCAGTTCCTGTGCATAATTCATAAATGCAAAAAGCTTTAGGTTTGCATTAATATCTGTCTCGTAGCTTTTTACATAAAAATCTTCACTGTATGTCTTCATGGTCAGGAAATATTGAATATTGTTCAAAGTATGGCAAAAATAGAGATAAATTGGCTAAAGAATAAATTTAGATTAACTTTGTATCCCTGTATTACAATCCGTATTTAAATTTTATGAGCACCAAGTATGTATTTGTTATGGGAGGGGTTACCTCTTCCTTAGGAAAAGGTATTATAGCATCTTCATTGGCTAAACTATTGCAATCAAGAGGATTAGCTGTTACTATCCAGAAGTTTGACCCCTATATCAACGTGGACCCGGGAACTTTAAATCCCTATGAACATGGAGAGTGTTACGTAACCGAAGATGGTGCTGAGACAGATTTGGATCTGGGGCACTATGAGAGGTTCCTTAATACCTTCACTTCAAAGGCCAACAATGTAACTACAGGGAAAATCTATCGTACAGTGATCGACAAAGAGAGGCAGGGAGCCTATCTGGGTAAGACTGTACAAATCATTCCTCACATAACTGATGAGATTAAACGAAGAATGCTCCTGCTTGGGAAATCAGGAAATTTTGATGTGATAATCACAGAGTTGGGAGGTACTGTGGGTGATATCGAGTCACTCCCTTTCATAGAGGCTGTACGTCAGCTTCAGTGGGAACTGCCTGATGAGGATTGTCTTGTCGTTCACCTCACCCTTGTGCCTTATCTGAGTGCCGCAAAGGAGCTGAAAACAAAACCTACACAGCACTCTGTAAGGATGCTCCAGCAGAACGGAGTTCATCCTGATATTATTATATGCAGGACTGAACACCCATTACCGGCAGAGATCAGGAGGAAGGTGGCACTTTTCTGCAATGTCAGGCCAAATGCTGTTATAGAGTCAATAGATGCATCCAGCATATATGAGGTTCCGCTGAATATGTACAAGGAGAAACTTGATGAGCTGGTACTCAGAAAATTCAAGCTGGAATCATATCTTTCACGGAGTCTCGAACTGGTTAAGTGGAAAGAGTTTCTTGAAAAGCTTCACAACCCGAAAAACAATGTGGATATTGCGTTGGTCGGTAAATATGTTGAGCTTCAGGATGCCTATAAGTCTATATTGGAGTCATTTATTCACGCCGGTGCCGAGAATGAGTGTAAAGTCAAAGTTCACTATGTTCACAGTGAATATGTGAATGAGGCTAATGTTGCTGAAAAGCTCAGCGGAATGCACGGTATACTTGTAGCTCCCGGTTTTGGGGAAAGAGGTATCGAAGGAAAGATTGTAGCTGTGAAATATGCCAGAGAGAATAAAGTTCCTTTTTTCGGAATATGCCTTGGCATGCAAATGGCAGTTATAGAGTATGCAAGAAATATACTCGGACTTGAAGATGCAATGACCACTGAGATAAAACAACACGCCAAGGATCCTGTTATTGATCTTATGGAAGACCAGAAAAGCCTCACCATCAAGGGAGGAACCATGCGTCTCGGTGCATACAAATGCACACTTGAGGAGGGTACGCTTGCAGCTTCAATATATGGATGTAAGGAGATATACGAAAGACACAGACATAGATACGAAGTTAACAACAATTACATAGAGGCGCTTGAGAAGGGCGGCATGCATGCGAGTGGCAAGAACCCAGACACTGGTCTGGTTGAGATAGTTGAACTTCCCGGACATCCCTTCTTCATAGGAGTTCAGTTCCATCCGGAGTTGAAGAGTACCCCGGAAAGACCGCAACCAATATTTGTATCTTTTGTCAAGGCTGCGTTGAAATATAAAACAGATAAAAAGTGACTGTAAAAAGCATCAATACTCTCTCTCTCATAAGAATCCTGGCAGTTGTACTAGCTATAGGCATCAATTGTCAGAATCCGACATTTGCACAGTCTGTCAAGGCTCAAAGGTATGTATGCAGGGTAGTTGAATCTTTTCCACACGATGTAAACTCGTATACACAAGGACTCTTTTTTCATAACGGCCAGCTATATGAGAGTGCCGGACAATATGGTAAATCCTCATTCAGGAAAGTGGATATCAAAAAAGGGACTGCTTTACAGAGTTTCAGCTTCCCGGACAAATATTTTGCCGAGGGTTCGGTTGTTCTGGACAACAATCTCTATATTCTGACATGGATGGAGCGTGTTGTATTTGTCTATGATATCAACACTCTTAAACCTGTCAAACAGTTCTTCAACCCCTTTGCCGAAGGGTGGGGACTTACAACTGACGGCAAACAGTTGATTATGAGTGACGGGTCTTCAAATCTGTACTTTATGGATCCTCAGACTTTCGCCGAAAAAGGTAGGATTAAGGTAAAACTCAACGGCAAGGAGCTAAATCAGCTTAACGAGCTGGAGTATATTAAGGGAGAGATTTGGGCAAATGTGTATCAGGAAGACTATATTGTAATTATAAATCCAAAAACGGGAGCAGTGCGTGCCATGGCAGATTGTAAGAATCTTTTGCCCGGGAGCATGCGGACTACAAAAACTGATGTCCTTAACGGGATAGCGTATAATCCTCAGAATGACCAGATATATGTTACAGGTAAATACTGGCCTAAATTATTCAGGATATCGTTGACAAAGTGAGATAGTACAATATAAAAATATCAGGGATGAGTTGCCCGGACTATATGCTTTTTACCGGCAGGTCCGGGCAATCTCTTTACCAGAAATCCGGAATCTCTCAATGCTTGTTTGACAATCCCTTTTGATGAGTATGTTACAAGAATTCCACCCGGGACAAGCCACCCGAATAATTTTTTAAATTGATCAGTACTCCACAGTTCGGGTTGGGTATTTGGGGAGAAGGCATCATAATAAATAAGGTCAACAATGCCGCTCTTCATCTCCATGTCAAGAAGGTCTGTCTGAAATTTTGTAAACGAAAAGTTGGGAAGCAGATTTTGTTCGGAACCCCACGGGAGTTCATGAAGGTTATTGAAAAGTCTGACAAAATCTTCTGTGGCATTTTCTGCAGAACTTCTGTATTCCGGGATAGAGGCAACCATGTCCGGATAATTCAGCTTCCTGTATTCAAACTCTTTGAGTGGAAACTTCTCAACGGTTATGTAATTAATTGTTAGCCAAGGGTGTAGCTTGGCAAAGAGAAGTGTGAGGTAGGCATTCAATCCGGTGCCAAAGCCCATTTCGAAGAGAGAGATTTTATCCCTCTGACCTGCGTAAAATTCAAGACCGGAACTGATGAAAATGTGCAGACTCTCAGCCAGTGCACCGTTTATTGAGTGAAAGCACTCGTCGAACTCTTTTAATTTTAGTGTCGAAGAGCCGTCTGCACTAAGTATAATTTCTCTGGAACCATTCATTATGAAGCGAATTTAAGACTTTTTGTATCTATTTTCTTATCTTTGTAGCTAACATTGAAAAATAATTATCAAAAATATAGACAATGGCAGTTATAAACAGCATCCTTAAGAAATTCTTCGGAACCAAGGCAGACAGGGATATGAAGCTAATCCAACCTTATGTCGCTAAAACTCTTGAGGCATATGCAAGAATAGACAAGCTTACTCACAATCAACTAAGGGATGAGAGTGATAAAATAAAAAGAAGGATAGCAGAGTATATTGCTGAAGATGAGGCAAAAAAACAATCTCTAAGAGAGAGACTTGAGGATCTTACAATTGATATTTCAGAGAAGGAGTCATTGGCTACAGAGGTTGATAAGCTGACTAAGAGGATAGATGAGAAACTGGAAGAGGTGCTAATCGAGGTGTTGCCGGATGCATTTGCAATTATGAAATCTACCGCAAGGCGCTTCAAGGAAAACAGCGAGATCAGGGTGGTTGCAAGTGAAGCAGATAAGGATTTTGCTGCAAAACGTGATTTTGTCACAATAGAGGGGGAGACAGCAGTATGGCATAATAGCTGGATGGCCGGGGGAAACATGATTGTTTGGGATATGGTTCATTACGATGTGCAGCTGGTCGGTGGTGTTGCCCTGCATCAGGGTAAAATTTCAGAGATGGCTACCGGTGAGGGTAAAACTCTGGTGGCCACACTGCCTGTTTTCCTTAATGCACTTGCAGGGAAAGGCGTTCACGTTGTAACTGTCAACGACTATCTGTCTAAACGTGACTCTGAGTGGATGGGACCTCTTTATCAGTTCCACGGGCTCAAAGTAGACTGCATCGACAGACACGAACCAAATTCAGATGCCAGGAAGGCAGCTTACAAAGCAGATATCACATTCGGCACAAACAACGAGTTTGGTTTTGACTATCTGCGTGACAATATGGCGATTAATCAGGAAGATCTAGTTCAAAGGAAACACCATTATGCAATTGTCGATGAGGTGGACTCTGTGTTGATTGACGATGCCAGGACTCCTTTGATTATCTCAGGACCGGTTCCCAAGGGTGATGATCAGCAGTTCAACGAGTTCAAGCCTATCGTGGAAAAGCTCTATGCAGCACAACGCACGATTGTGACACAGATTCTCAATGATGCCAAGAAAAAGATATCAGAAGGGAACGAAGAGGAGGGAGGAGTTCTTCTTCTCAGAGCACATAAGGGCCTTCCAAGATACAACCCGCTTATTAAATATCTGAGTGAGCCGGGCATAAAACAATTACTCCTGAAGACGGAGAACTACTATATGCAGGATAACAACAAACAGATGCATATAGTGACCGATCCTCTCTACTTTGTCATTGAGGAGAAACAGAAATCCGTCGACCTTACAGATGTTGGTCATGAGCTTATTTCAAAGGGGGTAAGTGATCCTAAATTCTTTATTCTGCCGGATATAGGAGGTGAGATATCGGAGATGGAGAAACAAGACCTCACTCCTGAGGAAAAGGTAGCAGCAAAGGACGCCCTTCTTACCGACTATGCTTTGAAGAGTGAGCGTGTCCACACAGTTAATCAGCTGCTCAAGGCATATACTATGTTTGAGAAGGATGTCGAGTATGTTATACTAGACAACAAGATAAAGATTGTTGACGAGCAGACTGGCCGTATACTTGAGGGAAGACGTTATTCAGAGGGACTTCACCAGGCTATCGAGGCAAAAGAGAGTGTTAAGGTTGAGGCTGCCACACAGACATTTGCAACAATCACCCTTCAGAATTACTTCAGAATGTACCACAAGCTTGCCGGTATGACAGGTACTGCGGAGACAGAGGCAGGTGAGTTCTGGTCAATCTACAAACTGGATGTTGTTGTAATTCCGACAAACAGACCGATAGTCAGGAAAGATATGGAAGATCTCATTTTCAAGACAAAAAGGGAGAAATTCAATGCTGTCATTGACGAGATTGTTAACCTGACAAAAAAGAATCGTCCTGTTCTTGTCGGTACAACTTCTGTCGAGGTTTCCGAACTATTGAGCAGGATGCTTAAAATACGAGGAATCAAGCATAATGTGCTGAATGCTAAACAACATGCCAAAGAGGCCGAAATCGTTGCCGAGGCAGGTCAACCGGGAGCAGTGACAATTGCTACTAACATGGCAGGTCGTGGTACAGATATAAAACTCGGTCCCGGCGTTAAGGAGGCAGGAGGTCTTGCAATTATTGGTACTGAGAGACATGATTCACGTCGTGTTGACAGACAGCTCAGAGGCCGTGCCGGTCGTCAGGGAGACCCCGGTTCTTCGAGTTTCTTTGTATCACTTGAAGATGACCTTATGAGGCTTTTTGGTTCTGAGAGGATAGCAGGTATGGTTGACAAGATGGGAATGAAAGAGGGTGAGGTTTTGCAACACAGTATGCTCTCAAAATCTATTGAGCGTGCACAGAGAAAGGTTGAGGAAAATAACTTCGGTATTAGAAAGAGACTCCTTGAGTACGATGACGTAATGAATTCTCAGAGAGAGGTTATTTACACCAGACGCCGCAACGCTCTTTACGGAGAGAGAGTTGATGTCGATGTTCAGAACATGATAACTGACTATGCAGAAAACCTTGTATCGTCACATCATGGTTCTTCAGATTTTGATGAATTCACAACTGATTCTATCAGAAGTCTATCTGTAGAAACCGGTATTGACAGGGAGTTCTTTGAGAAGTCAAATACAGCTGAGGTTACTGAGGCATATCAGAAAAACATAAAGGAGATACTCAAGAGGAGAGGTGATGTACTCGTTCAGCAGTCATGGCCTATTGTCAAGCAGATTTACGAGACTCAGAATGCAGTATATCAAAATATTGCCATACCTGTCAGTGATGGTCATAAGATGATGCAGATGGTGGTTAATCTCAAGAAGGCATATGATACAAAGGGTCTTGAAATAATAAGAGCCCTAAACAAGAGTATAACCCTTCTGATGATAGATGAGCACTGGAAGGAGCACCTCCGCGACATGGATGATCTGAAACAGTCTGTTCAGAATGCCACTTACGAGCAGAAAGATCCGTTGTTGATCTATAAGTTCGAGAGTTTTGAACTATTTAAAGGTGTACTTGACAAGGTAAGCAAAGATGTGCTTTCATTCCTTCTTAAGGCTCATATCCCTCTCAGGGAGAACACTCAGCAGCCACCTGTAAATGTAAGGCAGGAGAATCACAAAAAGACAGATCTGAGCAATATGAGGACATCCAGAGAAGACCTTTCAACTTCCGGCGGAGAGCCAAAATCTCAAGGTCCTGTACATGTTGAGAAGAAGGTGGGCAGGAATGATCCATGCCCTTGCGGAAGCGGTAAAAAATATAAAAATTGCCATGGAGCGAGTTAATTATTGATGATTTATGTATGATATTATAGTTATAGGGGCTGGTCCCGGAGGATATGTCGCAGCAATAAGGGCTGCTCAATTGGGAATGAATTGCGCTGTTGTGGAGAGAGCTGAATTGGGAGGTATTTGTCTGAACTGGGGCTGTATTCCAACCAAGGCTCTTTTAAAAAGTGTTCAGGTTCTCAATTATGCAAAACACTCCTCAGAATACGGCTTTGACATAGAGGGAGAGATAAAGCCCGATATTTCTAAAATAGTAGCCCGTAGCAGAGGTGTTGCGGCGGGTATGAGCAAGGGAATTGAGTATCTGTTCAAAAAAAATAAGATTACTGTCATAAGCGGAACCGGCAGAATACCTCAAGCCGGCAAAGTGGATGTTACACAGCCCGATGGAAGTGTTTCAACTCTTGAGACAAAAAATATAATCATAGCAACAGGTTCACGGGCCAACTCCCTGCCTTTTGCGCCGATAGACGGAGACCGTATTATTTCATACCGTCAGGCACTTGTTCCTGAAAAAATTCCTGCAAGTCTTGTTGTCATTGGCTCCGGGGCAATAGGTAGCGAGTTTGCCTATTTCTACCGCTCACTAGGTACTGAGGTGACACTTATAGAGTACCTTGACAATATAGTCCCTCTGGAGGACGAGGAGGTTTCAGTTCAATTGAGCCGCTCTTTCCGTAAGATGGGGATGAAGGTGATGGTCTCGGCCCGTGTAAACAGCGTTACAGCCACTGAAAACGGTTGTAAGGTTGAGGTTATTACAAAGAAAGGGACAGAGTTCATTGAGGCAGAGAAGGTACTTTCTGCTGTTGGGGTTGTAGCCAATATTGAAAATCTAGGATTGGAAAACTGTGGGGTTCAGACAGAGCGGGGAAAGATCAAGGTCGACAGCTATTACTCTACAAACATACCCGGAATCTATGCCATCGGGGATGTTATAGCCACACCTGCATTGGCGCATATAGCATCTGCTGAGGCAATATGCTGTGTGGAGAAGATTGCAAATATGAATCCGGCTCCGCTGGATTATACAAATTTCCCGGGCTGTACCTATACTTCACCTGAAATAGCCTCAGCAGGCTATACAGAAAAGGCTGCAAAAGAGGCCGGAATCAATTATAAAATCGGTAAATTCCCATTTACCGCATCAGGTAAGGCTGCAGCTTCCGGGGAGAAGGACGGATTTGTAAAACTAGTTATAGATGCGGATTCAGATATCGTTTTAGGCGCACATTTTATTGGTGCCAATGTTACAGAGATGATTTCAGGAATAGTTGTTGCAAGAAAGCTGGGAGTCAAGGCAAAGGATATTATTCATTCCATTCACCCGCACCCGACAATGAGTGAGGCAATTATGGAGGCAGCGGCAGCAGCACACGGAGAGGTAATACATTTATAAAATATAAATTTTGAAATATGTCAAAGGTGGAATCTATACCTCAGGTGAATGAAGTAAACAGAATCTCGTCGGGAACTGAATTCCGCGGGGTTTTGTCTTCATCATGTGATATCAGGATTGATGGTTATTTTAATGGAGAGCTTAATACTGCCGGTAAACTGGTTATCGGGGAATCAGGACAACTTATTGGAGATGTTATATGCCGTAGTTGTGATATATGGGGTTCTTTGGAAGGGAAAATAACTGTAAGGGAGACGTTCGGTCTCAAGAAAAATGGTGCTATAAAAGGAAATGTTGCATGCCAGAGAATATCTATAGAGGATGGTGGTACTTTCAACGGATCATGTAAGATGATTGATGAAAAAACCTTTGAAGACCTTACAAACAACAAGAAGGAACAAGAGCAAGAGACAGTATTCTCGGAGATAAAAAAAGCCGAAATTTAGATTAGAGTTGTGCCTTTATCTTGTAATTGTTTCTCTCACTACTGTTTCTTGTAATCAGCTCACCCAGGAAACCGGCAAGAAACAGTTGAAGACCTATAAGCAGAGCAACAAGGGATATATAGAATAGCGGTTGATCGGTGACAGCCCTGTAAGGCAGCCCTTTTGCCTGTGCAGTTATCTTTTCTATTATAAGCCAGACAGATGTTATTGTTCCAATAATAAATGTCATACTTCCTATCAATCCGAAAAAGTGCATAGGGCGTTTTCCAAATTTTGACAGAAACCACAGAGTGAGAAGATCCAGAAATCCATTAACAAACCTATCCATCCCAAATTTGCTCTTTCCGAACTTCCTTGGTTGATGGGCTACAACTTTCTCTCCAATTTTTGTAAAACCGGCATTTTTGGCAATATATGGGATATATCGGTGCATCTCACCGTAAACCTCAATATTCTTGATGACCTCCTTCCTGTATGCCTTCAAACCGCAGTTCATATCGTGCAGCTTAATGCCAGTAACCTTTCTTGCGGTGGCGTTGTATATCTTGGACGGGATGTTCTTGGCAAAGACATTGTCTTTTCTTTTTTTCTTCCACCCGGAAACAAGATCATACTGACCGGAATTAATCATATCGAACAGGGCCGGAATCTCATCCGGACTGTCCTGAAGGTCGGCATCCATAGTTATCACTACCTCTCCCTTGGCTGCCTCAAATCCACAGAAAAGAGCGGCAGATTTGCCGTAATTCCGTCTGAAACTTATTCCTCTGATAATTGACGGGTATCTTTCAGATAGATCCTGAATTATGCTCCATGAACGGTCAGTACTTCCATCATCAATAAGAATTACTTCATAGACAATGTGCCTTCCGGAGAGGGAACGGTCTATCCAGGAGATCAGTTCCGTGAGAGACTCATCTTCGTTATATACAGATATAATAATTGAAAGGTCTAACATAGCTGAGATCAGTATTAGATACTATTATTAGTGAAAATATCGCCCTTTTTTGTGTAGTTTGCAATAATGGCAGATGCGATCAATCCAAAGATAGTGTAATAAAAGAGGGTAACTACTGATACCAGCTGAGGCAATTTAGACTGATACCTCTCCATGGCATCGGCTGCATCAGGGTTACTGCTCTGCATTGCCATTATGACCTGTTCCATTGCTGTTTGCATAGACTCAGGAAAAAGTACGGCGTACTGCAGGAAGTTAAATGCTGCCAGAACAACAGAAGAGAGAAGGCAGATTTTAAAACCATAACTGAAACCCTCCTTGTACGTGAAGGATTCACGCTGTTTGCTGTACTCTTTTACAAAATAGTATAATAAGCCGAGACATCCGACGAATTTGACAAGCCAGAGAAGTATGGATATTATAGTTCCCGGTTCAAAAACAACTTGTATAAGACTTACGACGATTGTAATAATTGAGAGTAAAAGTGCATTCAATGCCGCTATACTCCACTCGTTTGATTGCATAATAAATTGGTTTGTAGTGTAATTGGTATAATACAGAATTCCCAAATTTAATTAAAAATGTAAATAGCACAAAATTTAAGGATTATTAAAAAAAGATTAACTTTGCAAATTGTTAGAATTGTGTTAAAGATTATGATAAATATTACTTTCCCGGACGGAGGTATCCGTCAGTACGAAAAGGGTATCACCCCTTATGATATAGCTCACAGTATAAGTCCAAGACTGGCTCAGGATGTACTCGCAGCAACGGTGAACGGCAAGGTTGTTGAACTTGGCAGACCAATCAATGAAGATTCAACCCTGATGCTTCATAAGTGGGAAGATCAACAGGCTAAGAGTACCTTCTGGCACTCTTCGTCTCACTTGATGGCAGAGGCTCTGGAACTTTTATATCCTGGTATCAAGTTCGGTATCGGACCCTCAATCGAGACAGGTTTTTACTACGATGTGGATCCGGGCGAAAAGACTATCACTGAGGCCGATCTTAAGAGGATTGAAGACAAGATGCTAGAACTGGCAAGGGAGAAGCAGCATTTTGTACGCAGGGAGGTGAGCAAGGATGAGGCGATGAAAACATATACCGATAAGGGGGACCAGTATAAGTGCGAACTTATCCGCGACCTTGAGGACGGTACAATATCCTTTTACACCAACGGCTCCTTTACTGACTTGTGCAGGGGCCCGCACCTCAATGATACATCTGTAATAAAGGCTGTAAAACTTACATCTATAGCCGGTGCATACTGGAGAGGAAATGAAAAGAACAAAATGCTCACTCGTATATATGGCGTGACATTCCCTCAGAAAAAACTCCTTGATGAGTATCTGGTACTTATGGAGGAGGCAAAGAAGCGTGACCACAGGAAATTAGGCAAGGAGCTGGAGTTGTTTGCATTCTCTCAAAGAGTGGGACAAGGGTTGCCATTGTGGCTTCCAAAAGGAGCACAGCTTAGGGAGAGATTGGAGAACTTCCTTAAAAACGTACAGAAAAAGGGAGGCTATCTTCCGGTTATAACACCGCATATCGGACAGAAAGAGCTATATGTGACATCAGGCCACTATGCCAAATATGGTGCTGATTCGTTTCAGCCGATACATACCCCTCAGGAGGGAGAGGAATTTCTGCTTAAACCTATGAACTGTCCTCACCATTGTGAGATTTATAGGACAAAGCCTCGTTCTTACAAGGATCTTCCTATCCGCTTTGCTGAGTTCGGTACCGTTTACCGTTACGAGCAGAGTGGTGAGCTTCACGGGCTTACAAGAGTAAGGGGCTTTACTCAGGATGATGCACACATCTTCTGTCGTCAGGATCAGATTAAAGAGGAGTTCAACAAGGTTATAGATATCGTCCTTTACATTTTCAAGACATTGGATTTCAAGGACTATACTGCACAGATTTCTCTCAGGGATCCTAACAACAAAGAGAAATATATCGGAACTGATGAAAACTGGGAAAAAGCAGAGAGGGCAATCATAGAATCAGCCGAGGAGAAGGGTCTTAAGACTGTCGTAGAGTTAGGTGAGGCTGCGTTCTACGGACCGAAGCTTGACTTTATGGTGAAGGATGCAATCGGAAGAAAGTGGCAGCTCGGCACAATCCAGGTAGACTACAACCTTCCTGAGAGATTTGAGCTGGAATATGTAGGTGCAGATGACAAGAAATACCGTCCGGTTATGATACACAGGGCGCCGTTCGGGTCTATGGAGAGATTCGTTGCCGTACTTATCGAGCACACAGGTGGAAAGTTCCCGTTGTGGCTTGCTCCTGAGCAGGCAGTGGTTCTTCCTGTAAGTGAGAAATACAACGATTATGCAAAAAAAGTTGTAGATTTGCTGACTAATAACGATATTCGCGCCTCAATTGACGATCGTAACGAAACTATCGGCAAGAAAATCAGGGAGAATGAACTGAAAAGGGTTCCATTCATCCTGGTTGTTGGTGAGAAAGAGGAGGATACTGGTATGGTTTCTGTAAGAAAGCAGGGAGAGGGAGATAAGGGAACAATGTCAGTTGTGGATTTTGCAGGACTCATTAACAATGAGATAAAGAAACAAATTGAGTAATAACTAATATAGGAGGACAATTTATCGCAACACCTTTCAAACCTCGTCCGGGTGGCTTTGTGAAAAGAACACCGGGGCAGAACAACCCAAGAAATGACAGCAGGAATCTGCAGAACAGGCAGAATTCGGGTCAGGAGGGTCCGAGAGTAAATAACGGAATAACTGCTGCAAGAGTAAGAGTAGTAGGGGACAATGTGCCGAATCCCGGAATCTTTTCTCTCTTTGAGGCAATTAAAATGGCTGAGGCGTTAGAGCTAGATTTGGTTGAAATTTCTCCTAATGTCGATCCGCCCGTTTGCAAGATTATTGACTATCAAAAGTACATCTACCAGCAGAAGAAAAAGGCTAAGGAGATGAAGTCAAATGCAAGCAAGGTGGTTATAAAAGAGATCAGGTTCGGCCCAAATACGGATGAACATGACTACCAGTTTAAATTGAAGCATGCTCAATCATTCCTGCAGGAGGGATCAAAAGTAAAGGCGTATGTCTTTTTCAAAGGAAGATCTATCCTCTTCTCGGAACAAGGAGAAAAGCTGCTTTTACGTTTTGCACTTGAACTGGAAGAATACGGAAAGGCTGAGCAGATGCCGAAGCTTGAAGGAAAAAGGATGATAATGATGTTATCACCAGCAAAAAAGAAATAGTTTTTAACTTTAAAAATAGAAACCAATGCCCAAAATTAAAACCAACTCCGGTGCCAAAAAGCGCTTTGAGCTTACCGGAACGGGAAAAGTGAAAAGAAAGCATGCTTTCAAAAGTCACATTTTAACAAAAAAGACAACCAAGAGAAAGAGAAATCTTACTTACTCAGCAGTAGTTGCTACTTCTGATGAGAAGAGGATGAAAAACCTTCTGGTTGCGTAATTATTTATTAACCTGAATGCACAGCAGAATAAGGTTCTCAATGGAGGAGAACGCTGACATTCTTAAACAAAGACAAAGATGCCAAGATCGGTAAATTCGGTAGCTTCAAGAGCTCGCCGTAAAAAAATTCTGAAACTTACACGTGGTAATTTTCTTGCACGTGCAAATGTATGGACTGTAGCTAAGAACACCTGGGAGAAGGGTCTTACCTACGCATACCGCGATCGTAAAACCAAAAAGAGATTGTTCCGTGCACTCTGGATACAAAGGATCAATGCAGCCGCAAGGCAGCATGGTATGAACTATTCTCAGTTCATGGGTAAACTTGCAAAGAGTAATGTGGGTCTTAACCGTAAGGTGCTTGCAGATCTTGCAATGAACAATCCTAAAGCTTTCGAGGCTATTATAAACTCTGTAAAATAGACGTAAATTGAAAGTTCTTCAGATAATAGGCAACAAATGGTTCAAGTTTTCAATTTGGGCTCTTTTGTATTTGCTGTGGGTGATATGGTTCGGCAACTTGTGGTTCATCCTCGGATTGATCATAATTTTCGACCTGTTTATCACTCGTAAGGTAAAGTGGGCCTTTTGGAAAAAGAACTACAAAAAGGGAGAGAAAAGAAATGCCTGGCTGGATTGGCTGGATGCAATAATCTTTGCGCTTATAGCATCTACTCTTATTAAGGCATTCTTCTTTGAGGCATATATGATACCAACCTCTTCTATGGAGAGAACCCTCATGACGGGGGACTATCTCTTTGTAAGCAAGGTTGCTTATGGCCCCAAGGTAGCACAGACTCCTATATCATTCCCGCTTGTTCACAATGTGCTTCCATTGACCGGAGGCGAGTCATATCTTAAGTGGATCCAGAATCCATACAGGCGTATGGCGGGTTTCAGGACTATAAAGAGAAATGATATAGTTGTCTTTAACTTTCCCAACGGAGATACAGTGCTAAAGGGAGACCCTACAGCCGATTACTATCAATGCATAAGACTTTACGGAAGAGATTACACATACAGGACTTATGGCCCTGTAGTGGTAAGACCTGATGATAAGAAGGACAATTATGTAAAGCGATGTGTTGCCCAAGCGGGAGATACACTTGAGATCGTAAACGGCAAGGTTTATATTGACGGAAATCCGCAACCAAACTTCCCAGGAATCCAGAACACATATACTGTATATACAAACGGAACGACTTTGAATCCGAAGATTATTGAGGATATGGGTCTTAATAATGACGAGCTCTACTATGATGCATCACTTCCGGGCTATACCAATTTCCCTCTTAATGAGGATGAGGTTGCCAAGCTGAAGTCAATGGCAAACATTGTAGATATACGTCAGAATATTGATACATATCCGCCGGATCTTCCCGATTCTCCTCTTACTATCTTCCCATTTGAAGGTGACTTCAAATGGACAAGGGATAACTTTGGCCCGCTATGGATACCAAAGAGAGGAGCTACCGTTCCTCTTACAGTTGACAACCTTCCTCTGTACAGCCGCATTATATCCTCTTATGAGGACAATAAGCTGGAGGTTAAGGGCTCTGAGATCTTTATTAACGGAAAAGTTGCCAATAGTTATACTTTCAAAATGGATTATTACTTCATGATGGGAGATAACAGGCACAATTCCGCTGATTCAAGATATTGGGGTTTTGTTCCTGAGTCACATGTTGTGGGGACACCGTCCGTAATATGGTTTTCAAAGGATAAATACAGCTCTTTCCCACGAAATATAAGGTGGAAGAGGATTTTTAAAATTGTGTAAATATTTGCATAATATAAAAATTATCGTGATATTTGCAGCCCCTTAGGGGTATATTAATGAATAATATATAAAAATTACATACAAAATGGCAAGAGTTTGTCAAGTTACCGGTAAGAAGAGGATGATAGGAAACAATGTTTCCCATTCAAAACGCCGTACAAAGAGAGAGTTTTCTCCAAACCTTCAGAACAAACGTTTCTGGCTCGAAGAGGAGAAAAGATTCATCACCCTCAAGGTTTCAGCCGCAGGGATGCGTAATATTTACAAGAATGGTCTTAAGGCCACTCTGGTTGATGCACAGAATAAAGGTTTAATCAGCTTAGTATAATTTAGAATAACATGGCAAAGAAAGGAAATAGAGTTCAGGTTATACTGGAGTGTACCGAACAGAGGGAGAGCGGTGTTCCCGGGATTTCAAGATATATCACCACAAAGAACAAGAAGAATACCACACAGCGTCTGGAGCGTAAGAAATACAATCCATTCATGAAGAAGGTAACCGTTCACCGTGAAATTAAGTAATAACGACTAAAAAACATTATAGAAAATGGCAAAGAAAGTAGTTGCTACATTCGGTGGCTCAAAAGGATCAGGAAAGAATGTCGTTAAGTGCATCCGTATGGTCCGCTCAGATCGTAGCGGAGCATATGCATTCCAGGAAGAGATTGTTCCTACAGAAGGTGTAAAGGATTTTTTCGCTAAGAAATAATTACCTTAATAGAAGTTTGAAAAATGCCGCCTCTAAAGCGGCATTTTTTGTTTACCTATCTCAATTGACGGATTTTTCATATCTTTGACAATTAATTCTATT
Organism: Bacteroidales bacterium CF; assembly: GCA_000473305.1. Classification (GTDB taxonomy): domain Bacteria; phylum Bacteroidota; class Bacteroidia; order Bacteroidales; family UBA932; genus Bact-08. The sequence goes on from CP006772.1 coordinate 902,181, forward strand.
TGCATGGCATTATTCGGACTATTCGGGTCAAAATCCAGAGAGGAAAAAGAAGCTCTGAATCAAGGACTTGAAAAAACAAAAAAAGGTATTTTTGAGAAGCTGTCAAGGGCTGTGGTTGGAAAATCCAGGGTGGATGAAGATACGCTGGATGACATTGAGGAGGCATTGATAGCATCTGACATTGGAGTGGAGACTACGCTGAGGATCATTGAGAGACTTGAGGAGAGGGTTAGCAGGGATAAATTTATGGACAGTAATGAACTCAACTCGATTCTCAAGGAGGAGATTGAAGCTCTACTGAATATTGACGAGAATTATAAGGGAGAAATCCCGTTTGACTTTTCAAAGAAACCTTTTGTAATACTCGTTGTTGGGGTAAATGGAGTCGGCAAGACTACAACAATAGGGAAACTTGCTTCAAGACTCAAAAATTCAGGATATAGTGTTGTCCTTGGTGCTGCCGATACATTCAGAGCTGCAGCTGTTGACCAGCTGACAATATGGAGTGAAAGGGCTGGTGTTCCTATTGTTAAACAGGCTATGGGCTCAGATCCTGCTTCTGTCGCATATGATACTGTAGCATCGGCAATTTCGCAGAATGCAGATGTTGTCTTGATAGACACTGCCGGTCGTCTTCACAATAAAGTCAATCTGATGAACGAACTGACAAAAATAAGGAACGTAATGAGGAAACTCATTCCTGATGCTCCTCATGAGGTGCTGCTTGTTCTTGACGGTTCAACAGGCCAGAATGCATTTCTTCAGGCAAAGGAGTTTACAAAGGCAACAGATGTGACAGCCCTTGCTGTCACCAAACTTGACGGCACTGCCAAAGGCGGTGTTGTTATCGGAATATCTGACCAGTTCAAAATCCCTGTAAAGTTTATCGGAGTGGGAGAGAAGATCGACGACCTTCAGCTATTCAATAAGAAAGAGTTCGTTGAGTCTCTGTTTTAATTCAATTATTTAACCGGACGAAATATTAATATTATGAACATATCATATAAGTGGCTTAAAAATTATATTGATCTTGACATCAATCCAGAAGAGACAGCGAAAATACTCAACACCATAGGTCTTGAAGTCGAGGGGATGAGCCTTACAGAGGAGATTCCCGGAGGGCTGGCAGGTGTAGTTGTGGGGGAGGTTCTTGAATGTGTTAAACACCCGGATGCCGACAAGCTGAGTGTGACAAAAGTAAATGTGGGGAGCGAAGATCCATTACAGATTGTTTGTGGAGCTCCTAATGTAGCCGCAGGTCAAAAGGTCCTGGTGGCAACTGTTGGCACAAGCCTGACATTTTCCAACGGGGAGGAGATTAAGATAAAGAGATCCAAGATAAGAGGTGTTGAAAGTATGGGTATGATATGTGCGGAAGATGAGCTTGGAATCGGGACCTCACATGAGGGGATAATGGTTCTGGATCAGAGTGCTGTTCCAGGCACTGCTGCCGGAGAGTTCCTCAATCTGAGCAATGACACACTCTTTGAAATAGGGTTGACCCCAAATAGGGTTGACGCCGCATCTCATATTGGAGTTGCAAGGGATTTGTCTGCATATCTCAGGCTGAATGGTAAAGGTGGAAAGTTGTTGATGCCGGATATAAGCTCATTCGACTCACTCGGGAGGAATAATGATAAAAAAGCCGTGGAGATTGAGGTGGAAGCTCTGGATGGAGCTCCAAGATATTCCGGCCTTACATTCAGTGATATAAAGGTGGCACCATCTCCGGAGTGGTTGCAGAAAGCCTTGAAAAGTATAGGCCTGAGACCTATAAACAATATCGTCGATATAACCAATTTTATTCTTTTTGAAACAGGTCAGCCACTTCACGCCTTTGACAGGGATAAGATCGAGGGAGACAAGGTTGTGGTGAGGTATGCGAAAAGCGGAGAGAGGTTTACAACTCTTGACGGGGTGGAGAGAGAACTCTCACCTGAAGATGTGATGATTTGTAATGTCAACAGGCCAATGTGTATAGGCGGGGTTTTCGGTGGTCTGGATTCAGGTATAACCAACAATACAACATCCGTTTTTCTTGAGAGTGCTTATTTCAATCCTGTATCTATCAGGAAGACATCAAAAAGACACGGATTGAAGACTGATGCCTCATTCAGGTACGAAAGAGGCGCAGATCCTGAAAATGTTCCATATGCTTTAAGACGTGCAGCGATATTGTTAAGTGAGATAGCAGGGGCAAAAGTGGTGGGTGAAGTTAAGGAAGTATATCCTAAACCATTCGAAAGACCAAGAATCACACTTGATTTTAAAAGAATAGAGACATTTATCGGTAAGGAGATTGGATCGAAGGCAATAACCGATATACTTGATTATATGGACTTCGAAACTGTAAACAAGTGCGAATCCGGTGTCGAAGTGCTCGCTCCACTATACAGGGTGGATGTTACCAGAGAGTGCGACGTGGTAGAGGAGATTCTCAGGATTTACGGTTATAACAATATAGAATTGCCTTCAAGTGTTCATGCTTCAATAAACACTACACCTAAGCCGGATCCTGAAAGAGTCAGGAATGTGGCTGCAGATCTTCTGGTGTCGAATGGATTTTTTGAGATAATGAACAACTCTCTCACTAAATCTGATTATTACGCAAAACTTAAGACCTATCCGGAATCAAATCTGGTCAGGATTCTTAATCCGCTCAGCTCGGATTTGAATTGCATGAGACAGACGCTGTTACTCAGCGGACTAGAGGTTATTGCATATAATGTCAATCGCCAGCAGTCAGATCTCAAACTCTTTGAATTGGGAAATGTTTACTCGATTTCAGGAGAGTCTGACCCCTCTGTTGCCGACTCATATAAAGAGCAGGCAAAAATGTCCATTTTCGTTACAGGTCCAGGTTCTCTTTCTTGGAAAGGCGGAACAGGCTGTTCATCATATTTTCTGTTGAAGGGTTATCTTGAACTGCTTCTAGGAAGATTCGGAGTTGAACTTTCAGATCTCTCATATTCTGCAGCACCTGCTGACATATTTGCCGAGGGTCTTGTATACAGGACAAATGGTGAAAAGGAGCTTGCCGTTATGGGAACTGTCAACCCTCATCTTTTAAGGCAGTTTGGTATCAAACAGCCGGTTTATGCCGCAGAGCTGTCATGGAGTGTTCTGTTCAATCTGGTGAAGAGACAGAAGGTGATGTACAAAGAACTTCCAAAATTCCCTGAAGTCAAGAGGGATCTTGCACTTCTTGTGGATGAGAAGGTCTCCTTTGCTGAGTTACGCAATCTTGCACTCAAGACTGAGAAAAAGCTGCTTAAGCAGGTAACTCTGTTTGATGTCTACAGGGGTGACAAAATCCCTCAAGGCAAGAAGCAGTACGCCATGAGCTTCATTCTCCAGAACCTTGAGAAGACAATGAAGGACGAGGACGTAGAGTTTACAATGAATAAATTGCTGAATGCGTTTATAAGTCAGTTCGGAGCCTCTCTCAGATAAGCACTTGATATATGTCTGCATATAAATACCTTAAGCTGGTAAAGTTCTCACACACGATATTTGCCCTTCCTTTTGCATTTATAGGTTTTTTTATGGCAAACGAGACCGTTGTGGAGGGAAGTGATATCTACTCCTGGAGGCTACTCATACTTGTCGTTTTGGCTATGGTTTTTGCCCGTAACAGTGCGATGGGATTTAATCGGTATGTTGACCGGTTTATCGATGCGAAAAATCCCCGTACTGCCGGAAGAGAGATCCCGGCAAAGGTTTTATCACCGAAATCAGTACTGATCTTTGTGGTTGTAAATGTTCTGTTATTTATTGCCACAACTGCTTTTATAAATAAATTGACTTTCCTGCTCTCTGTCCCGGCACTGATTGTAATTCTGGGGTATAGCTATATGAAGAGATTCTCCGCCCTGTGCCACTACGTGCTGGGGTTGGCCCTTGCAATAGCGCCAATGGGAGCTTATATCAGTATTACAGGAAAATTTGATCTGGCACCTTTGATTTTATCAGCTATAGTCTTTTTATGGTCAAGTGGGTTTGACATACTCTATTCGCTGGATGATGAAGCATTCGATAAAAAGGAAAAGCTTCACTCAGTTCCGGCAAAATTTGGAAGGACAAGAGCGATGAAAATCTCCTCGGCAGGTCATGTACTGATCGTTCCGATGTTGTTTCTTTTGTATCTGTTTGGAGATATGGGGGTCATCTATATTGTGGGATCCGTTGTTTTTGTCGGTCTGCTTGTTTATCAGCACATGATAATCAAACCCGATGATATATCACGGCTTAACGCTGCTTTTTTCACATCTAACGGAGTGGCTTCGATTCTGTTTGCAATCTTTACTGTCTGGGATATTTTGGTGCGATGATAGGGTGAATAGTGAAAAGTGAATAGTGAAAAGTGAATAGTGAAAAGTGAATAGTGAAAAGTGAATAGTGAATAGTGAGTAGTGAATAGTGAGTAGTGAAAAGTGAATTATAAAGGGCTCATCAATATTTCTGTTCGACGGATTTTGTGGGATTATAATGAAAAGAGGTGTCAAAATTTATTTTGACACCTCTTCGTCGTGTTAACTAAATATACTAATACTCGAATTATTTTCTGCCGTATTGAGCAAGGTCACCAAGCTCTTCCTCAATTCTGAGGAGTTGGTTGTATTTGGCCATCCTGTCAGAACGGCTAAGTGAGCCGGTTTTGATTTGTCCTGAGTTTGTAGCAACAGCGATGTCTGCAATTGTTGAATCTTCAGTCTCACCTGAACGGTGTGAAGTTACAGAGGTGTATTTGTTTCTGTGTGCAAGCTCTATTGCGTTGAGTGTCTCAGTCAGAGTTCCAATCTGGTTAACTTTAATAAGGATTGAGTTGGCACAACCCATATCTATACCTTTGCGGAGGAATTCAACATTTGTTACAAAGAGATCGTCTCCTACAAGCTGGATTTTTGATCCTATAGCATCTGTGAGAAGTTTCCATCCATCCCAGTCATCTTCAGCCATACCATCCTCGATAGAGTCGATAGGGTATTTTTCTGTAAGGCTTTTCAGATATTCTACCTGCTCTTTTGCATTTCTCTTTGCGCCTTTCTCGCCTTCAAACTTTGTGTAGTCGTAGATGCCGTCTTTATAGAATTCACTTGCCGCACAGTCAAGGGCAATCATTACATCCTTACCCGGTGTGTAACCTGCTTTTGTGATAGCTGCAATGATAGACTCGAGAGCATCCTCTGTACCATTGAGTGTAGGTGCAAAACCACCTTCGTCACCTACAGCTGTGCTGAGGCCTCTGTCGTGGAAAATCTTTTTCAGGTTGTGGAAAACCTCCGCACCCATTCTGAGACCCTCTTTGAAGCTTGATGCGCCTACCGGACGGATCATGAACTCCTGGAATGCTATAGGTGCATCAGAGTGTGAGCCGCCGTTGATGATATTCATCATAGGAACCGGAAGTGTAACAGCGTTGGTGCCTCCAATGTACCTGTACAGAGGAATCTGAAGGTAATTGGCAGCAGCCCTTGCCACAGCAAGTGAAACACCCAGAATGGCGTTTGCTCCTAGCTTTGACTTTGTAGGAGTACCGTCAAGTTCGATCATGAGTTTATCTATCTCCGCCTGATTAAGGGCACTCATCCCCATAATAGCAGGGGCAATAATGTCATTAACGTTTTGTACAGCCTTAAGAACACCTTTTCCCATATAGCGTGACTTGTCACCGTCTCTCAACTCCAAAGCTTCATTGCTTCCTGTAGATGCTCCTGAAGGAACAGCTGCTCTTCCGAAAGCGCCTGACAAAAGTTCAACATCAACCTCAACTGTTGGATTTCCGCGGGAGTCGAGTATCTCACGCGCAAAAACATTGCTAATTTCCATAATTTTAATTTCTTTTATTGTTAGTCTATATAAGATATTGTATCTATAATGTGCAATTATTTTGGTTAAATTTGCAAAGTATAATTAACCACAAATATCAAGCCATGAAAGCAAAATTTCTCTTCCTGACATTATTTTTTGTCACCTTTTTTTGTGTATTTTCTAATGCGCAGATTATTAGCGGAATAAAGGTTGTGAGCGGGAAAACTGACACTGTATATCGAGCTACACATTATGTTGTAGGGGCAGTATCTCCCGGTTCGGAAGTGCTTATTAATGGAACAGTTGTAAAACAGTATAAAACAGGATCTTTCGGTATCGAACTTAAGCTGGTTGAGGGGGTGAATCCTATAGAAATCAGAGTGAAAAACAATAAAGAAGATCTTTTAGAGAAATTTTCTGTCTATTACAAATTGCAACAGCCAAAACCGGTCATTTCTGACACAAATTCATATCATGGCATGGTGGTTACAACTTTACCGGGAGCATATCTGAACTATGGCGCCGGAGAGGACCGTCTTGGAGGGGCAAAGATTAATTTTATCTCTGAGGGCGTGAATCTGGCTGTGATAGATTCAGTAAACAATTTATATAAAGTAAGATTGTCTGATTCCAGATATAGTTACCTGCCCAAAGAGTATGCAGTGAAAGCTCCGGCCGGAACCAAGCCTCCTTTTTCTCTCACCGGCTCGTGGAGTGTATCTAACAGTGGTAAAAGTGATAAAGTCAGAATCTCTCTCGATCAGAGACTTCCTTATACAATGACATTTGAGCTTGAGCCATCAAGAATTGTTGTGGACATTCACGGGGCCCAGTGTAATTCAAACTGGATAACCCAATATCTGGATCTGAAGTCTGTGGAATATGTGGATTTCAGTCAGACAGAGTCCGATGTGATGAGGATCGTAATTAAAATTAAGGGAAACAGATGCTGGGGATATTCGGCCTCCTATTCCGGCAATGCGTTGGTAATAGATGTAAAACATGCACCGGATCCAACACTTAAAGGCATGACTATAGGTCTTGATGCCGGTCATGGGGGATCTGCTTCCGGAGCTGTCAGCCCTTCCGGATACAAAGAGAAGGATTTGAATCTCTCTATGGTATACATATTGAAGGAGGAGTTGGAGAAGAGGGGCGCAAAGGTTGTACTGAGCAGGAAGGATGATTCTGATATGAATATGACGGAGAGAAAAAGAATCTTTAAAGAGGCCGGTATTGACATGCTCATTTCAATACATTGTAATGCAAGCGGAAATCCGTTAGTAAGCGGAGGAACCAGCACATATTACAGACATATTGAGTACCGTGACCTTGCAAAAACAATCCTGGAAAGGTTGGTTAAGATGGATGGCGGAATAAAGAATTTCGGACTGGTTGGTAATTTTAATTTTTCGTTGAACAGCCCTACAGAGTATCCTTCAGCGCTTGTTGAGACGCTTTTCATGAGCTCTTTGCCAGATGAAGAGAAGATAACCGACCCTCAATTCAGGAAAGCTATGATGACAGAGGTTGCTAAAGGGGTAGAGGATTACCTTAAGATTGTTAAGAAAGAGAATAAGAGGTTAAACCGTTAATATAGATGGGATTTGAACTGAAGTCCGATTATAGGCCGACCGGGGATCAACCGGCAGCAATTGATGAGCTCTGTGAACACTTGAACGAGGGGGTAGAGGCTGTCACTTTGCTGGGTGTTACCGGATCCGGTAAGACATTTACCATGGCCAATGTTATTGAAAGATTACAAAGGCCCGCACTTATTCTGAGTCACAACAAAACCCTGGCTGCCCAATTGTATGGTGAATTCAAGGAGTTTTTCCCGAATAATGCGGTTGAATACTTTGTATCCTACTATGACTATTATCAGCCTGAGGCATATATGCCGACTACAGATACATACATTGAAAAGGACCTCAGTATAAACGATGAGATAGAGAAGCTCAGACTTAGTGCTTCGAGTGCTTTGCTTTCCGGCAGAAAGGATGTAATAGTGATATCGAGTGTCTCCTGCCTTTATGGTATTGGTAACCCGGAGGATTTTCACTCAAATACAATCAAACTGAAAAGAGGACAAAAAATATCCAGGAGTAAACTACTCTACGCTTTGGTAGACAGTCAGTATTCGAGGAATGAGGCTGAGTTCAAGCGGGGAGTTTTTCGTGTTAAAGGTGACACTGTTGATATATATCCGGCATACTCTGACACTGCATGCCGGGTTATATTCTTTGGCGACGAGGTTGAATGTCTGGAGCTTTTCGAGCCTGTTACAGGAGCGTTGATAGATGAATTGGAGGATTTGTCGGTCTATCCGGCAAACATTTTCGTAACCACAAGAGAGAGAACAAAATCAGCTGTGAGTGCGATTCAGGATGATTTGATGAAGCAGTATACATATCTTTCTGAAATTGGGAAGCATATGGAGGCGAAACGGCTTAAACAGAGAGTGGAGTATGATCTGGAGATGATTAAAGAGATAGGCTACTGCTCGGGTATAGAGAATTATTCCCGTTATTTTGACGGGAGGACTCCGGGTATGAGGCCTTTCTGTCTTATCGATTATTTTCCCTCTGACTTTATAACATTCATTGATGAGAGTCATGTGACATTACCTCAGGTTAGGGCAATGTACGGAGGGGACAGGTCTAGAAAGGAGACTCTGATCGAGTATGGGTTCAGGTTGCCTGCAGCTGCGGACAACAGGCCTCTTAAATTCAACGAGTTTGAGAATATTCTCGGACAGAGGATTTTTGTAAGTGCCACTCCTGCCGATTATGAACTGAACATATCAGAGGGGCTGATTGTTGAACAGGTTGTCAGACCCACAGGGTTGCTTGACCCTCCTATTGAGGTAAGACCTGTCAAGAATCAGATTGATGATCTGCTTGAGGAGATAAGGGTGAGGGTTGATAAGGATGAGAGGGTGCTTGTAACTACGCTGACAAAGAGGATGGCTGAGGAGCTCGATAAATATCTGGCGAAACTTGAGATAAGATGCCGTTATATCCACTCAGATGTAGATACTCTGGAGAGAATTGAGATTCTCGAGGACTTCCAGATTGGCCGTTTTGATGTACTGATAGGGGTAAACCTCCTGAGAGAGGGGCTTGATCTTCCGCAGGTATCACTGGTTGCCATACTGGATGCAGATAAGGAGGGATTCCTGAGGTCAGCAAGAGCTCTTACACAGACAGCGGGAAGAGCAGCCAGAAACATAGACGGAAGGGTTATTATGTATGCGGATACGATTACTGAATCTATGAGGGTAACAATAGAGGAGACCGAAAGGAGAAGGAAAAAACAGATGGAGTATAATCTGGCTAACGGAATAGAGCCAAAACAGATAGAGAAAAAGCTCAGAAATGTGCTTGGACGTGAGAGAATATATGAGTCAGAAAACGTTGAATCAGGTGTAATCTCAGATCCTTTAATCTCTCTTATGAAACCTGAACAGATAAGGGAGGCCATCAATTCTGCGAAGATAGAGATGGAGAGAGCTGCTGCAGACCTCGACTTTATACAGGCGGCCAAATTCAGGGATCAGATGAATGCATTAAAGAAATTGCTTGAAAAAAAGATATGATATCAGCAAAACTAGATAAAATCATCAATACTTGTAAGGCTGAAGAGCAGAAGTGGCTTATAAAGTCTAATGAGATTGCATCGGCAAACCTTTCAGGCATGGTCAGAGGTGATGGCTCTCCTTTTATGGATCATGTGATTGCGGTTGCCGAGATTGTAGCTTTTGAGATTGGCCTCTCTTCTGAAGCTATTGCTGCCGTATTCCTCCATGAGGCTTCCCGGTCCAACAACTCTCTTCTGGAGGATTACAGAAAGGATTTCACTGAGGAGATCATATCTATTGCACAGAGCCTAAATAAGATTTCAGGTATTGAGCCTAAAGACACTGGTTTGAAGTCTGATAATTACAGAAGACTGATTGTCTCTTATTCCCACGATCCGAGGGTAAGTCTCATAAAGTTGGCAGACAGGCTTGAAGTAATGAGAAGCCTGGATCTTTTTACAAAATCAAAACAAACCAAAAAAGCGACAGAGACTATACTTTTGTACGCGCCGCTTGCTCATCAACTGGGTCTTTATAATCTGAAAAGTGAGATGGAAGACCTCTCTTTCAAGTACACTGATCAGGAGCAGTATCGTTTTATTACAAACAAGCTCAAAGCGGGAGAACAAGATCGCAAGAGGCTGATGGACATATTCGTCAAGCCTATTGAACTGAGTCTGAAGAAAGCTCATATACAATACAGATTGAAGAGCCGGACAAAGACAGCATACTCAATCTGGAAGAAGATGCAGGCACAGCAAATTCCTTTTGAAGGGGTTGCGGATATTTTTGCCATCAGGATTATTATAGATGCTCCGTTAGAAAGAGAGCAGGAGCTATGCTGGAAAGTCTATTCAATGGTTACAGAGCACTATCAGCCAGATACATCTCGCCTGAGAGACTGGATAACAGTTCCTAAATCAAACGGGTATGAATCTCTTCATACAACAGTGACGGCTCAGAATAATCAGAGAATAGAGGTTCAGATCAGGAGTGCAAGGATGGATGATGTTGCCGAGAATGGACACGCGTCACACTGGTCATATAAAGGGGTAAAAAATGATGAAGGACTGAATGCATGGCTGGGAGGAGTTAAAAGTCTGCTTGAATCACAGGATAAAAGACCCGAGAACCAATTTCTTGATTTTGTAATCGATGACATATTTGTTTTTACTCCTGACGGGGATCTCCGCAGGCTTCAGTCAGGCTCCAGCGTACTGGATTTTGCCTTTGACATACACACAAACCTTGGTTTAAAATGCTCCGGGGCAAAGATAAACGGCAAACCGGGATCAATAAGGGAGAAGCTCAAGACAGGTGATGTCGTAGAGATTATGAGTACCAAGAACCAGAAGCCTTCGAGTGACTGGCTCAATTTTGTTGTCTCATCCAAGGCAAAAGCAAAGATAAAGCAGAAAATCAAAGAGGAGGAGGGAAAACAGATACAGGCAGGGAAGGAGCTATTTGAACGGAGGATGGCAAACTGGAAGCTAGAGATTAGCGATGACCTTCTCAATTATCTTGTTAAGCATTACAAATACAAGACAATAGGAGAGTTTTACGCTGCCCTTGCTGACGACAAGGTGGATATTATTGATGTCAAGGCTCAGGTATCACTCAGAGAGACAAGACAGGAGGCCGAACTCAGGGACCCCCTCACATCACAGGTGCCGAGACATATACACAAGGAGGTCAATACATCGGATTTTTTGATTATTGATGAGAAACTCAATAATGTGGGATTCAAACTCTCAAAATGCTGCAATCCGATTATGGGTGACGAGGTTTTTGGATTTGTAACTATAAAGGAGGGGGTTAAGATTCACAGGATAGGGTGTCCTAATGCTGCAAGGCTAATGGATAATTATCCTTACAGAATCCAGAAGGTGAAGTGGAAGGAATCATCAACGGGCCAGAGTTTCCAGACTTCAATACGGGTAAGCTCTTATGGAGATTCTGGTTTAAGTCAGCAGATAATGGAGGTGATAAACTCTCTCTCTGTATCACTGAGATTCTTTTCAATTAATGAACATAAGGGAATGATAGAGGCAAAGATGCAAGTTGCTGTTCCAAACAACCAGGTATTGGACAAGCTTATCTTTAACTTGAAAAAAATAAAAGGGGTAAAATCTGTAAGCAGAACGACAAATGTCTGAAAACGTAATAAAGATAAGAGGCGCGCGGGAAAATAACCTTAAGAATATATCTCTCGATATACCACGTGATGAATTTGTAGTTATTTCCGGTATATCGGGCTCGGGGAAGAGCAGTTTTGCCTTTGACACTGTTTATGCAGAGGGGCAGAGAAGATTTGTAGAGAGTCTTTCTTCTTTTGCAAGACAATTCCTTGGCAGAATGTCTAAGCCTGATGTTGATGATATTTCGGGAATTCCGCCAGCAATTGCTATAGAACAGAAGGTAAATACAACAAATTCACGATCTACGGTCGGTACGGTAACAGAGATTTATGATTATCTGAGACTGTTATATGCAAGGGTCGGAAAGACAATATCCCCGATAAGCGGAAATGTGGTAAAGAGGGACAACATAAGTGAGATAACCTCTTATATAATGTCGTATCCTGAAGGGACGGTGATTTACATAATTTCTCCGCTGGGAATAAAAGAGGATGAAGGACTTACCGAGAGGCTGATGACACTGAAAAATCTTGGTTTCACAAGATTGTACAGTAAAGGTGACGTATTTAGGATTGAGAGCATTTTGTCGGGTAAGTCGAATCCCTCGGATACTATATATTTGCTTGTTGACAGGGTTATTGTCGAGAAGAGTGATGTGGCTGAAAGTTCTATAATGGATTCGCTTCAGGTAGCGATGGGTGTCAATATGGAGAGTACAAGTGACAGAGGCGTTGTATTGATTGCGACCGGAAAGGAGGGTGAGATTCCAAAAGAGTTCTCGACCCTCTTTGAAGCTGACGGGATGACCTTTGAAGAGCCTACAGAGTTACTTTTTAGCTTCAACAACCCTTTGGGAGCATGTCCTTTATGTTCAGGATTGGGAAGGAACCCCGGCATTGATGAATCCCTGGTGATACCGGACCCCACTCTTACAATATATCAGGAGGCTATAGCATGCTGGAGAGGAGACACAATGAACCTTTTCCTGCAGGAGCTGATAGACAATGCCTGGAGATTTGACTTTCCTATTCATAAGCCATACATGGAGCTCACGAAGGAGCAGAAGACCCTTTTATGGAGGGGCAATGAATATTTCACCGGTATAGAGAAATTCTTTGAGATAGTAGATGCAAACTCATACAAGATACAGTACCGGTTTATGAAATCAAGGTACACCGGATGGAGTGTGTGTCCGGAGTGTCAGGGAAAGAGGCTGAAAAAGGAGGCTTTGTATGTAAAGGTTGCCGGAAAAAGCATTGATGAGCTTCTGGAGATGAGTATAGAGAAGTTGTACGACTTCTTCAAAAAACTCTCTCTTGACGAATATGAAACGGTTGTTGCATCCAGGATATTAAAGGAGATTAACAGCCGGCTTTTATGTCTGCTTTCGGTGGGGCTTCCGTACCTTACACTTAACAGGGCTTCGAAAACTCTGAGCGGGGGTGAGAGTCAGAGAATCAATTTGGTGAGTTCTATAGGCAGCAGTCTTGTAGGCTCTCTGTACATACTTGACGAGCCAAGTATAGGCCTTCACCCCAGAGATACCGAAAAACTGATTACAGTCCTGAAACAACTGAGGGATTTGGGAAACACACTTATTGTGGTAGAACACGATGAGGAGATAATAAGAAGTGCTGATCATCTTGTTGATTTCGGTCCTCTGGCAGGAGTTCACGGGGGAGAAGTTGTTTACCAGGGGCCTTCAATAGCTCAGAAATCCCTGGAGGAGTGCGGAGCAAGTAAAACTCTGGCATATCTTTCAGGTTTTGAAAAGATTGAAATCCCGGCTAAAAGAAGGACATGGAACCGCTTTATTGAAATAAAGGGTGCTATGGAGCACAATCTCAAGAATATAGACGTGCAATTCCCATTGAAGACTTTTACTGTCATTACCGGTGTCAGTGGTTCAGGTAAATCTTCATTGGTCAGAGATATTCTCTATCCTGCCCTGAACAGGAAGATAAACCAATATGGTGAAAAACCGGGAGTTTTCAGGGAGATTTCAGGAGATATAAGCAGTATAAAAAGTGTTGAGTATGTTGACCAGAATCCGGTAGGAAAATCAACAAGGTCAAATCCGGTGACATATCTTAAGGTCTATGATGAGATCCGCAAACTATTTTCAGAGCAACCTTATGCAAAAGCAAACGGATACGGCCATTCTCACTTCTCTTTCAATATAGAGGGAGGGAGATGCCCGGAGTGTCAGGGAGATGGTGTGATAAAGATTGAGATGCAGTTTATGGCTGATGTTCAGATGGTCTGCGAATCTTGTGGAGGGAAGCGATTCAAACCTGATATTCTTGAGGTTCGTTACAGGGATAGGAACATAAATGATGTTCTCAATATGAGTGTTGAGGAGGCTATAGCATTTTTCTCAACACAAAAGGAGCCGCTGGCACAAAGAATCGCAGAGAAGTTGAAACCACTTGAGGCCGTGGGCCTTTCATATGTTCAGCTTGGCCAGAGCAGTAGCACGCTCAGTGGCGGTGAGAGCCAGAGGGTAAAGCTTGCAACATTTTTAGGAAAAGACTCCTCAGCAGATCCTATACTCTTTATATTTGACGAACCTACTACTGGCTTGCATTTCAGTGATATAAAAAAACTAATGGACTCTTTCAATGCGCTGATTGATAAGGGACATACAGTGCTTGTCGTTGAGCACAATATGGATGTGGTTAAGTGCGCTGATTGGGTTATTGATATGGGGCCTGACGGAGGCGAGAATGGTGGGGAGGTAGTCTTTGCCGGAACACCGGAAGATCTTATAAAGGTAAGGAACAATTATACAGCTGAGGCACTTAGCGTAAAGATGCAATAATTTCAATCAGATTCCCGATAAGTAAAGTCCGGTTATAAAGTATAGGGAAATTTATAAAGTAGTAATCATCTGTTGGTTTGTAGGTGTGCATATGTATTCCGGATGTAAACAGCAGAGCCGGAATCCCGGCTTTTGCAAAAGAGTAGTGGTCTGATGTCTTATAGAAGATTTCAGCAAAGGTTGCACTGCCGTAATAATCGTAATTAATACTTACCGGACTTGCTGTTTTGACTCTTGCTGCCTCGATGATTTTTTTATAACCCGGATTGCTTTTGGTTCCCAATACCAGGACATAGTTTGTGTCTTTGGCGGGAGGAGCCAGGGTTGATCCGATCTGATCCAGATTTATATTACAAATAATATCCCTTTTTGAAATGGGCAGATTTTTTATAAAAGTCTCGGATCCTGACATGTTGTGCTCCTTGCCGTCAAAGGCTGCAAATATAATGTTTACGGGCACTCCTTTCCCCTCTGCTCTCAGTGCTGAAAAATATCCGGAGAGGGTAAGCAGGACTCCTACTCCGGAGGCATTGTCATCTGCTCCGTTGTATATTTTTCCGTCCAGAATCCCGAGATGGTCATAGTGTGCTGATATAACAATGTATTTTTCACTGTAATAGCGAGCTCTTACAACACCGATAATATTCCTTCCGGTTATTGTGTCTTTAACGAAACTCTGTGTGAATGTCCTGTGATAAAACGGAATCAGATTCTGTTTCTCGAACTGCCTGGCTATCATCGTACCTGCCAGGAGACTTCCGGTTGTTCCCATACCTCTTCCGGTCAGGGAATCATCTGACAGATACGTAACCATATCTACCAAAAAAGAGCTGTCTATTTGTGCAGATCCTGATAAATCCTGGCCATTGGCTATAATTCTTGTAAATAATAAAAAACAGGCTAATAGAGCAGGAACAGAGGGTCTCTTCATTTAGAAATTTTTATATTTGTCAAAAATAACCCATTTGAAGGTAATAATGCAAAAAAAAGTAAAAAACAGAGCCGGAAGATTCTTTAAGATTCTTTTTCTATACACACCACTCTCTTTTATTGCACTCTCCATATTATCGGTAATCGCACTGAGATGGATACCTGTATACTATACCCCGCTGATGGTCATCAAGGGGATTGATCACATAGGAGATGAGAATTATACTACATACAAAAAATGGGTTCCCATAGAGAAAATATCCCCTAATATTCAGCTGGCTGTGATGGCCTCTGAGGACAACCTTTTTATGGAGCATCACGGTTTTGACTGGAAGGCTATAGATAAGGTTATAGAGATGAATAAAAGGAGCAAAAGACTTCGGGGAGCAAGCACAATTTCCCAGCAGACGGCCAAGAATGTCTTTCTCTTTCCCTCCAGGACTTGGGTGAGAAAGGGGCTTGAGGTATATTTCACGGCATGTATTGAACTGTTTTGGGGTAAAGAGAGAATAATGGAGGTTTACCTGAATGTTGCCGAAATGGGAAAGGGGTTATTCGGAGCCGAGGCGGCAGCCAATCATTTGTTTAATAAAACGGCACAAAAATTGACTGCAAGAGAGAGCTCTCTTATCGCTGCCTGTTTGCCTAGCCCGGTCAGGAGAAAGGCCAACAACCCTTCAGGATATGTGAGTTCAAGAGCCGGCCGTATTCAGTCTCTGATGTATATGATGGAGAGGCCGTGGTGGTTTGAGAAATATAAAAAATGAAATTGATGATGAGAAAGCGGGTCCTTTTGACTGTACTGATATTCGTGACTGCCGGTAACTTTTTGTTTGCCCAATATGATAAAGAGCAGTTCCTGTATAGGGGAAGACAGATGCTCTCCGAGGGAAAATTCGCTCAGGCGATAGATAATTTCAACATATTATCCAGATTGGATACTACAATGTATGAGTCATACTTCCTCAGAGGAATTGCTAAGTATAATCTGGGTGATTTCATTGGTGCCCAACTTGATTTTGACAGGACATTAAGGCTAAATCCTATTTATACTCCGGCATATCACTACAGGGCAATTACATTAAGCAGGACCGGAAAATATGATATGGCTCTTAAAGACCTGGAGGATGCGGTGGGGCTGCGGCCCAGCTATACCGGACTCTATTTCAGCAGAGGTGTGACCTATTTCCTGTCTCAGCAATTTGACAAGGCAATAGAGGACTTTAACAGATTCCTCATATATGAACCGAAAATAGGGGATGCATATCTTAACCGAGGTGCTTCGTATCTTTTTCTGGGAGACACTCTTAAAGCCCTAAAAGACTACAATACGGCAATAAGCCTTAATCGGTTTGACCCGGAGGGATTTGTCAGGAGATCGAGGATTCATATTATGCAGAATAATCTTCAAGAGGCTATAGCAGATCTCAACTCTGCAATTGCTCTGGATACAGCAAATACATTTGCCTACTTTAACAGAGCACTGGCAAAATATAACAATAAGGAGATAATGGGGGCACTATCTGATCTTGACACTGTACTAATGCAGGACAAAAACAATGCTCTTTCATTGTATAACCGTGCTCTGATAAAATCTGAGATTGGCGATTACAACAATGCTCTCGAAGATTATGACAAGGTATTGGAGATAAATCCCGATAATGTGTTGGCTTACTATAACAGAGCATCTGTATTCATGCAGCTTGGTAAGTTCAGGGATGCCATCAGTGACTACGACAGTGCAATAAAACTATACCCGGATTTTGCAAATGCCTATATGAACCGCTCTTATGTAAAGAATCAGCTTGGACAATTAAAGTCTGCCAAAAGGGATTATGAAACCGCGCAGGCAAAGGTGAAGGAGTACAGGTCGATGGCAAAGGATTCGGCAAAGATGTCAGCGTTTGCCGACACCACTAAAAAATATGACAAGCTCCTTGCACTTGATGCAGATTTTGCCAAAAAAGAGTTTAATAACAATCTTTTACAATACAGAGATGTCGATATCAGACTGAAACCTCTATATAAGTTTGTGGTTACACCTGTCAGGGACGAGCTTGCCGTGTTGTCAAGAAGTTATGAAAGCACTGTTTTAGAAAGGTTTGTCTCAAAGGTTCCGGTTCCTGTCAAACTCTCCTCTTCTGCCGTTGATTTACCGGGAGAACAACAACAGATTTTTATGGAGACTATTGACACCTCTTTGAAAAATGACAAGGAGTCTCCTACATTATTTGCAAAAGCCTTACTGGAATCGAATATGAAAAAATTCAACGTTGCCCTCGATTACTATAACCGGGCAATTGTGAGTGAGCCGGAAGAGACATTTTACTATATCAACAGAGGGGCATTGCAAGCCGAGATGATAGATTTCATATCCTCAATCGAGTCTAATGTACAGGTTCTGACGCTGGATGATGCAGGAGCAACAAGAGCCAAGGTCCAGGAAAAATCATCAAAAAACTATGACTACTCGTCAGCAATTCAGGATATGAAGAAGGCTGTGGCACTGGCTCCGGAATTTCCCTATATCTATTACAATCTGGGGAATCTATACTGTCTTTCAAACAATCTACCGGAGTCAATCAAGCAATATGACAAGGCTCTGGAGTTGTTCCCTAACATTGCCGAAGCATATTATAACAGAGGATTGGTTCTCATTTATCTTAAAGACAAGGAGAAAGGTTGTTTTGACCTGAGCAAGGCCGGCGAGCTTGGTCTTCAGGATGCTTATGTGGTTATAAAGAAATATTGCATTAAAGAGGAAAACTAAGAGGAGAGTTCTATTTTCCGCTTACTTTTCTCTTGTGTTTCTCAATACTGCGGAGTCTTTTCGTGGTCCTGACAAGAGCCTCGTCTCTTCCGATATATCTTATTGCCAAAATAGACAAGATAACACTTATGGCAGGTGCAATGGCTGTCCAGCCAAAAGCAGTCCCCTCCGGCCTGTTTAGGAAGTAGTATAACAACCAGATCTGATATGCTGTAAGCACAACCGAATTGAAAACTGTAATCCGGATCTGTAAAATCCTGTGATGGTAAAGGAAAACCGTAAAAAATGAGAGCAGTGTGGTTATAATAATGAATACGACACAAGGGAAGAGTGTCAGGTATTTAACCTTTTCTGTCGGAGAGTAGGCCATAACAGAGAAGAACTGAGAGCCCATAAGTGTTGCAACAGCAAGTAGAAAAACGGTCTGTATTCGTTGTATCATGAATCTTAATTTTTCACAAAAATATAAAATAAAGGTTATTTTTGTAAGTAAATAATAATATATATATGAAACCTATTGCTTCCTCTGAATTGATAATTAATAGTGACGGATCTGTATTCCATCTTCATCTGAGGCCTGAAGAGCTCGCAGAGAATGTAATACTTGTCGGGGACCCCGGAAGAGTAGATATGGTCTCATCGTTTTTTGACAACAAAGAGTTTACAAAGTCATCAAGAGAATTCAATACTGTTACCGGAAACTACCGGGGCAAACGTGTCACAGTACTCTCAACAGGTATTGGAACGGACAATATTGATATTGTTATGAATGAGCTGGATGCTTTAGTCAATATAGACCTTGAAACCAGAACGATCAAAGAGGAGAAAAAATCCCTCAATATTCTGAGAATTGGCACATCCGGAGCGATACAACCTGAGATACCACTGGGCTCTTTCGTCTTATCCCACATATCTGTCGGGTGTGACGGGTTATTAAATTGGTATTCAGGTAGAGACAAGGTCAGCGATTTGGATATGGAGAGGGAGTTTGTCACACAGACAGGCTGGATCAAAGGGCTTCCGGCACCATATTTCGTGCATGCCGGGGATAAGATAATCAATGCACTGAAGGGTGATACGATTGAAGGTGTCACCATTTCCGCATCAGGATTCTATGGTCCGCAGGGACGAGTTCTTAGAATTCCTCTTTCTATGCCGGATATGATTGAAAAATTTGAAAATTTCAGATATAACGGAAAGAAAATCACAAACTTTGAGATGGAGGGGTCTGCAATTGCCGGGCTATCTTCAATACTCGGACACCAGGCAGCTACTGTATGCTGTATAATCGCAAATCGTCACAGAAAAGAGAGCCGTACGGATTATAAACAGGATATAATGAAACTGGTGGAACTTTCCCTGGAAAGAATCACAGCTTTGTAATCATTATGAAGATTGACGCAGAGTTATTCTCTATTATCTCTCTTATGGATGATCCTGACACAACTGTCAGAGAGGCCGTCATCGACCGGCTGGCTGACAGGGGAGAAGAGTCTCTGCAGATACTGGACAGATTTATTGTTGATAATCTTCCCGGTGATTATGAAAAGCAAAAAGAGGTGATCAATCAGGTCCGGGACAGATTGGTTCTAGAAAGACTCTCCCGTTTTCTGAAATCAAGAGATCATACTCTGTCAGATGGTCTCATGCTGGTCAGTAAGTCTATCAATCCGGAAATGGATGAGCAATTGTTCTCCTCTCAGATTTCCGAGATGTCGGAAGAGATTATTCAGGAGCTTTCAGACGATAAGACCGATCTGGAAAATATGGGTATTTTCAATTACTTCTTTTTTAGAAGATTGGGGTTTGTTTATTCTGATTTTTTGATTGAAAAGGAGGAGGGGACACTGCTCGAGAACATTCTGATGACAAAAAAAGGTAATCCTGTTGCCATATCAATAATGTATTTCCTTCTTGCAAGGGCTGTAGGTATGGAGATATTTCCGCTCTGTTTTCCTGGAGGGTTTGTACCGGTGCTTACGGGCGAAGAGGGGAGAATTGTCTTTTATCTTAATATATTCAAGGGCGGTGCTGTTTTTACCAAAGAGAGCCTGGCTGATTTTTTCAAAGAGGTAGGTGTGGAATATTCACCAGATGATGTAAGAGTAGAGGATGATCTGGCATTGGTGGTCATCTATGCTGAATTGCTGGGCTATTTATACAGAAGTGACGAGAAGAGTGTCAAATATCAAAGGATTGAGCGAGTACTTTCACTTATGGGCGGAAGGAGATTCCTGTAAAGGAAAAAACCTCCGTAACCAAAGAGGCCAAGGAGGTTCTGAAGTTTAGTATTAGGTTAAGTAATTGCTAATAACTAATGCAAGACAAATATAGTAAAATATTTTAACATTGAATATAAATCTGTTTATTGCGAAAACTTTATGGAGACGAGGGGATGAGTGTAAAAAAGGTTATGCTTCATCCAATACTCTTATAGCGCAAGTATCGGTAGTTGTCAGTTTTCTTGTAATTATCTTATCCATAGTTATTTCAGATGGCTTTAAATATGAGATAAAGAGCAAGGCCTCAGGTTTCAGCGGAGATATCCTTTTAAAGTCGCCAGGGGTGGAGTATAATTCTAATTTGTACCCGATCTACGATAACTTCTCTTTCAGGAACGATATTCTCTCGGTCGGGGATGTGAAAACCATGAACAGCTATGCCTACCGGTCAGGTATGATAAAATATAATGATCAGATACAAGGAGTGGTTTTAAAAGGTGTGGATGCAGAATATGACTGGGGCTTTTTCAAATCAATCCTTTCTGAGGGTGAGCTGCCTGATTTCAGTGATACAACTTCGGGCAATCAGGCCATGATATCATTAAGACTGGCTGAAATGATGGGTTTGAAGGTGGGTGATGAGATGCCTGTCTATTTTATAGACCAATCTGTAAGAGTGTCAAAATTCATGATAAAAGGGGTGTTTGACGCACAACTGGAACAAATAGACCGTACTCTTATTATTACAGACATAAAAGAGGTGCAGAGATTGAACGGTTGGGGGCCTGCCCAGGTTTCCGGAGTTGAAATTCAATTGAGCGCAGGAGCGGAAAGAGCCGCTGTTGCCGATAATATTCAGGACATTGTCCTGGAAAAATCCAACGAAAGTGACTCTCAGATGGAAGTCACAACTGTAGATGATCTTTTTCCGCACCTGTTTGACTGGCTTAGACTGCTTGACTTCAATGTTATGATTGTTCTTGCTCTTATGATGCTCGTGGCTGGATTCAATATGTTGTCCGGCCTTCTGATACTTCTTTTTGAGAAGATATCAGTGATTGGGCTGCTGAAAGCTTTGGGAATGAGAAATATGAATATTCACGGAATTTTTATGTACAAAGGTTTCCGTATTGTGCTAAGCGGAATGATAATTGGAAATATAACAGCAATGGCTGTTGCTATTTTGCAGAAATACTTCCATATAATCAGACTCGACCCTGAAAACTATTTTGTCAAGGCTGTACCGATTCACTTTGATTTTTTGAAGATTGCAACAATCGACATAATCTCTGTAATAGTTATAATGTCACTGATGCTTCTTCCGTCACTCTTTGTCTCCAGAGTAAGTCCCGACAGGACTATCAGGGTGAAATAAAGGCACGGTAATCCTCATACCTGTCCAGAACTTCATCCACAAATCTTATTGTCTCTTTTCCGTTGAAAGCGCCGAACTTAAGGAGGCCTTCAGGAAGCAACTCTCTTTCTCTCATCATAGGTATTACACCAACCAAAGTATTCCAGTCATTTGAGTTAAGATCCTTGTGCTCGGCAAAAGTGCGTATATCTTCTATCCTTCCGTCCCCGGCATTGTAAGCAGCAAGAATGAAGCGTATCATATTGGCAGAGTCTATATCGCTCTTTGCAAATTTTTTCTCAAGTCTTTTGAGAAGCATTGTGCCTGCAATAATATTCTGCTCCGGATCATATGGATTTTCAATACCGGCCTGTCTGGCAATTTCGCTCTTAATCTGCATCAGACCCTGAGCACCTCTGCTGCTTCTGGCATTAGGGTTGAATTTGGACTCCTGATAAATCAGTGATGCCAGCAATCTCCAATCCCACTTGATCCTGTTGGCATAATTCCTGATTATATGGTCATAGGGTGAGAGCAGATTATTTCCCTTCATTGGTGTCAGAGGAACTTTTCTATACCGTTTGTAAAATTTGTAGTTCAGATCATCATATCCTTTTGTTTGTCTGAAGTATCCGAACCAGTAATTGAGCTGTTGTAAAAGCATATAATCGCTTTTTCTGACAACCCACACCTGGTTGGCATCGTTCAGATCCACACTGGACAAAACCTCGGTCTGATAGATGTCAGGAATAGTATCCTGAGGATTAACAACAAGGATATCTGTGTATCTTCCTACAAGATCTGCCCATTGGTCTGTCCCTTTGTATGGCTTTACATTGATTTGACACTTCTGATTCTTGGAAAACATCTTCAACAATTCATAGTGATATCCTGTAGTATGTCCCTGTTTGAGGAATACTCCTCCCTTAACACATACAGTTGCGTTGAGTGTGTCATTTTCAAGATACAGTGTATGCCTGTCAGGGATTATGTTCCCTTTTGTTGTGCTAAGTAAAAGGCAGACAAGCAGCAGAAAAAATATCAGAAAGTACTTTTTCTTTGAATTCATTTAAAACTATTTAACATAAAATGGCCAGTGCAAGCCGAACTTCAGGGCTGTCTGAGGCCTGATGTAATGACTTGCAGAGAAGTAGTCTTCGTCAGGCCATCCGTGCGATGCGTTCAGATACTTGACAAAGATGCTTGCGCGTTTCCATTGAATGTTCACGAATGCGTCCAGGTATGGGTACCCGCCTGTTTTTCGGTCATTCTGCATGTGAAACTGACCTAAGGCCGGGCTATATGCCGGGGCATAAAATTCCGTGTTATATGTTAAATCCGCTCCCAACTGAACCCTCATGACATTCTTGACAAGGTCGAATTCCAGGTAGTATCTCAAATTTGCACTTAATGCAGGCAGAGGTAAAACCTCGCTGTTTGATGTGTATTGATACAGGATCCGGTTGTCAAAATGGAAATTCCATAGCTTAAGATTTTTCTGTAAGCTGGCAGAGAAGACGGTAACCGGGTTGTTGCTCTGACCGATTGTACCGTCAAGACCATAGTAGATAAGGTTGTCGATTATTGCGTATCCGGCTGTAGCCTTAAGCTCCCAGTACGGAATGTCGAGATTGCCCTCAAGTCTGGTCTCGGTTATCTTATTATAATTATTGTCCCAATAATAGTGGTTTGAATAGTAGAAATTCTGATACCAGTCAGGAGTGGTAGAGGTCATCTTTATCCTCCCTGAAAGGTGAATTCCGTTTTTTACAGGGTATGCCGAAAACCTGACACCGGCATTTATATTGAAATCTCCGGCGTTATAGCCGGCAAGATTGAACTTCAGAATTCCGTCCCATTTGAAGTAATCCCTGAACTGTCCCGATGCACCGGCATAAGTGTATAAATTGTTGTAGTGTCTGTTGACATCCGGTTTAAGGTAGCTGTCCGGCCTGAAGTTGTATACACTTAACATCTGATACCCGATTCCCCCGTCGAGTTTTGAGATAATGGCATCGGAGGCCCATGGTTGAAGCCTTATGAAGGCTTTATTGTCAAAAGAGCTTACTCTGGTTGAGTCGTAGCTCTCTGTTGGAGATATGTAGAAACGGTTATTGTAAAATAGGCTTTCAAGGCTGTTTTCTGACGATACTGCATCGGTATATGCCCTGTGATAGGTGGAATACTCCATAGAGTGTCCAAAATAGGTAATCGTTCCCTCTCCCGCCTTAATTGAGTCTTGTTGGGTGGTATCTCTTCTGGAAAAACGTATAGGAATTCCGTATGACTGAGTGAGGAACAGGGTGTTTCTCCTGAGTTTGTTAAATGCCTCTCCGAGGGTATATGGGACAGACTTGACATCAATCAGTGTGTCAAGGATATCTGCGTCACTCCTGACACCTCCGTTCTCCTCTCGCTTGATTCCCTGGTAAATATATCCGGAGTTCATCACATACCTTTCACCAAGGTAATTTGTAGTAAAGGTGAAATTGCGGTTGTCAGTATCCTCTCTCTCAAGCAGACCTGATGCTCCGTATCTTTCATAGTTTATCGCAAAATTGAAGTGGGGATTGACGTTCTGAGTATGCAGGAATTTAACATTAGTCTCATCAATGTCCTTGTTTGCGAAGAGCGTTCCCCAGTATGCAAGCTCGGTATGTGGTGTTTTGGAGTTGTAAAATGGGGCATTTTTTGGTGTGTAACCATATACTGTATATGGAGAAAAATCCTTGAACTCGTATATCTCCTCTCTCAGAAAATAGTTGTGTAACAAGGCTGCAGAGCCCGATGTCCCGAGATATGTGACACCTACGTCCTTTTTATAGAAAGGATAGTCATAGAAGTTGGAGTTATAGGTCGTGTCCTGCTGTTTTATGCTTATAGAGTTCAGATTAGGGTCATAATTCCATTTTATTATCCTCTTAACCTTCATGCTGTCTTCCAGAATGTATGTCAGAAGATAGCGCGGCTTTGCCCATCTTATGCTGTCTCTTATAATTTTCAGGCTATCTCGGATAGCCTTCTCTTTCATCCTTGTCTGGTAGCGTAGTTCACGCTTTCCGACGGAAACCGTTAAACTGTCTGTTTTAAGTGAATCCTGCAGAATAGCAGTAGAGTCCTGTTGGACAACAAGTGTGTCCTGTGCTCCGGATATGCCGGAATACAGCATCATACCCACCAGGGCAATGATGCTGTATGCAAAAATTGATCTTTTATCTCTTGCTTTAAACATTCAGGCTGCAAAAATACAAAAAAATGGTATAAAAGGTATTTTAGATACCTGCTACCCTCTCTTTGTACGCTGCTATACAAGAATCGAGCCTTTCATGAGCAGTTGTGTCTCCGGGTACATTGTGAGAAGGGTGTATATAGAGCTTCACACCTCTGTCTGCTAATATTTCGGCAACTGTTGTCACAGTCATCCAGACAAGAGTTATAAATGCTACTGTAGAGACAGGGCCAACTTTATCAAAGTGGTTTTTAAGCGGAACACTTGCATCTGTAAGCGGAGCGCACGAGTCAACCACAACATCTGCCAATTCAAAAAGGTTCTTGCCACAAGAGTGACGGCTCTTTTTACCTGCAGTTTCGGCTGCCGAGCCGAATACAATGAGCTTCATGCCGGCCTCTTTTGCTTTAATGGCAACATCAATGTTTACATTGTTGATACCTGTATGGGAGAAGATCCACATTGTATCCCTCTTGTCAAAATTGTATGATTTCATAATGGCATCACCATATCCTTCTGCTCTTTCGAGGAAGAGGAACTGATGAATACCCATCTCGCCTGTGATTCTTGTAAAGAATGTAAGAGGAAGTTCGCAAATAGGATGGAAACCGACAAAACCTCCGATTCTCGGGTACATCTCCTCAACAGGTATTGTGGCGTGACCACATCCAAAGGTATGAACCCAGCGTCCGGCTTCAATACTATCTGCCATAATTGTTGCGGCTTTCTTAATGTTTTCCAATTGAGACTCCTCAATTGATGACATAACTTTTCTGGCGTTATTTAACCATTCAATTGCTAACATAAATTTAATTTTAATATAGTTGTTCTTTAATAATTCATGAAACTATGCCTTTCTGCTCCTGAAGTCGTTGACAGAGAAGAGAAGGATTACCATAAATGCCGATACAAGCACAATAACAGGGAATGCAGCCATAGGAACAATCCCTACAAGCAAATTCAGGAGTGTATTACCGGTAAGACCTATGACAAGTGCAAAACTGAATGCTGTTCCGGAGATCTCTTTGAATTTGTCGCCGATTGTCCCCAATACAATAGGGAAAGTGGAGGCATATCCAAGACCCATAGTAAATGTACCGGCTATTGCAGAGAATTTAGAATCTGCAAGGACTATCAAACCCATACCCAAAGAGGTAATGAGCATGCTTATTGTTAAAATTGTCAGTTTAGGAAATACTTTCAGCAGGTAGCTTGTAAGTATCCTGCTGGTCAAAATACCGACAGATATAAAACCGAGGGCATAGAGGGCAAATTCTGTGTCCAGCCCCTTAACTGTATTGATATAAGTAGATATCCAGCTGTTGAGGATTCCTTCAAGCCCGCTTTGGAAAAAGAGGACAAAACTCAGTAGAAGCATCACCGGCTCTTTGGCCAATGTAAGCAACTTCCCGAAAGGAACTCCCTGTTTCTGCTTCTCTTCAGGGAATTTTACAAATAGGAAGTATAGGACAGAGAGAGCCACAAGAGCACCTGCGAAGCTTACAATTGTAGTGTAAGGAACACTCTTGGAAAGCGGTGCATAGATAAGGGGTACGGTAATAGCCCCGAGAGCATAGAAAATTCCCAGTATACTCAGGTTGGAGGCTCTGGAATGGTCATTCGAGGCATCGGATATAAGTGCATTGGTAAGTCCGTTCAGAGAACCACCACCTAAACCTATCAGGAATATTGAGAGCCTTATTAATGACACTTCAGAGCTGAATGCCAGCATTTCAAGACCTATAGCAGTTACAACGCTTGAACAGACAATAAGCAATTTATAACCATATCTGTCTACAATAGGACCAAACATCAATGAACCTACCAGAATACCTACCGGCAAAAGTCCGGCTATAGTAGAGGCTACAGCATTGTCCAGAGAAAATCTTGTTATCAGTGAAGGTAAA
Organism: Bacteroidales bacterium CF; assembly: GCA_000473305.1. GTDB lineage: Bacteria > Bacteroidota > Bacteroidia > Bacteroidales > UBA932 > Bact-08. Next base: position 928,943 of record CP006772.1, read on the forward strand.
ACGGCTCCCATTACGACAAAAGCAAGACCGAAGAATGTCATTCCTATAAATCCGGCTGCGAGTACAGATCCATTAGTTTTTTGTTTCATTTTCTGAAGTTTATCTTAAATTACTAATTATTGCTGTCCTCCCTGCACCATAAAGGCCGGCAGTGTCAGGAAGAGTTGTCGCTGCAAATGTACATTGTTTAATTGAAATTGGTTGAGCCCACTTGACAGCTTCTGCATAAATTTTTTCAATCAAGGATGAGGCAGGGCCAAAAACACCCCCACCAAATATTACCATCTCGGGATTGAAAAGACTTACAAAATTGGCAGAGGCCATGCCCCACATCTCAATAGCATCACTGATTACCTTTACAGCTATGGCATCATTCTCCGAATATGCCTTGAATACATTGTGTGCTGTTATAGTCTCTACCGGGATTTCAGAAAGTATGCCACTGTATGATTGGTCAGCACTGACAAGTTTACGTGCCTGAAAAGCAATCCCGGTTCCAGATGCATGTGTCTCAAAACAGCCACATTTATCATATTCATCAGTATATGGGGGTTTTAGAGCCATCCATCCGGTAGCTCCTACAATATCCGAATGTCCGTGAAGAATTTTACCGTCAATCAGTATGCCGGCTCCGATGCCGGTACCTACGGCGATAAATATTGCATTCTGGCAACCACGTGCAATACCCTGACTAGTCTCTCCCAGAATGTAGCAGGTTCTGTCACTCTCAGCAGTAATACTTGCATTGGGAAAGACTTTGAGCAACTCATCACGCAGGGGAAAATCCTCCCATCCGGGAATGTTTGGGGCCCATACACGCCCTGTTCTGGAGTAGGCTATCCCAGGAACACATATTCCTATGCTCATCTCCTTATTATCCGGTATTGCTGCAAGCATCAAAAGCCTCCGGCAAAGGCCGGATATAAGGTCGGACACCTCTGACCCGCACCTTCCTTCGAGCATCATCCTCTCCTGGATTATAATAGAGTTATCTTCCTTAAAGATGGCCCCTGAGACCTTTGTGCCGCCAAGATCAATTCCTATGTATACCATATTTTAGATTTTTATATGAGATCGGTTTTTTGTGGTTCTTCAATGAGGTTTGTAACAACCAGGTCCTGCAAAGTGTGAACTATTATGACAGGAATCACGGAACCGAGCACAATATAGAGAAACCCAAAATATATGCCGGCAAGCAATGGTTTGTATACCTCTTTTCTCTGATAGATGTGCCCTATTCCGAATACCACAGAAGAGACGGCGAGTACAATCCATATTGAGATGTTAGGAAAAAGCAGTTGCAGTGCAAAGAAAAGATATCCTCTGTATTGTATCTCCTCAGTTATTCCGGCTGATAACGAGAGTAACTTCCATTCTCTTTTCTCCTTTTTTGATACAGGTAAAGCAAAAAGAAGCTCATCCGGAATATTATCCGCGTAATCCCTTCTTTTTTCTTTGTCGAACCTGATGGCAATAATGTTATAAACCAGGTAACAGAGATATAATATATACGAAAAGAGGGTTAAAATGACAATCCAGCCTTTCAAGCCATGTTTCCCGGGATTGATATAATCCAGTCCAAGCGAATCAAGGGAATAGCCGTCAAAAATAAGCACAGATACTATGATTAATGTTGGTATCCATGACCACAACATCGATTGCCTGTACCATAAAGATTTATCGCGAACTCCGGTCTTATTGGATTTGCGGAGTAATCTTGTCTGATAGAATCCTGATATTGGATAAACAGCTACATATAGGAGTGAAGCTGTTATAAATAATATAATCTGCACCATGAGACAAGTTTACGGATTTTTTTTCTATCCTCCTCAGAAAACTTGCCTTAAAAATTATAAAAGTTGAGAGATTATATAAACAGCCGCACCGGACAAATACCCTAACATTGCGATGAATGAGAATCTTTTCAGATACCAGGTGAATGTTATTTTTTCGATACCCATAACGACAACACCGGCCGCAGAGCCGATAATCAACATGCTTCCACCTACACCTGCGCAGTAAGCCAGAAACTCCCAGAAAACGCCATCCTGTACGAAGTATTGCATGAAAGCAGGATCGGCAACTGTTGCCAGAGTGGCAGGATCAACCAATGGATACATACCCATGGCAACGGCAACAAGTGGTACGTTGTCTACAATTGCCGAGAATGTACCTATTATTATGTTGATTGCATATACGTTGTGAACGTTCTCGTTGAGATAGACCCCTGCCATTTTCAGGATGCCGGTTGCCTGCAGTGCCATTACAGCCAGCAGTATTCCGAGGAAGAAGAGAATGGTTGCTGTGTCTATTCTGCTTATCACCCTAGCCACACGGAATTTTAGATGTTCTCCAACTTGTATGTTCTTGTACATAAATTCGGTATATACCCAAAGAACTCCAAGGACAGACAAAACTCCCACAAAAGGGGGTAATCCTGTTATATGTTTGAAGACAGGGATTGAGAGAAGCCCAACTACACCTAAAATCAATAATGCTTTCTTCTGATTTTTCTGAATGACTTCCTCTCTGGTCTCAACACTCAGTTTCTTTACCTCCCCTCTAAGCTCACCCTTGAGCATTCTTCTTGCAAACAACAGTGGCACAATTGTCGAAACAAGGCTTGGAAAGAATAGCGAAGACATAAGGGGTATGGTTGTAATTTTACCCTTTATCCACAACATTATAGTAGTGACGTCACCGATCGGAGACCATGCACCGCCGCTGTTTGCCGATATGATTATCATACTTGCAAATATCCACCTCTCTTTATAATTGGGAACAATCTTCCTTATTAAAGTAACCATTACTATTGCTGTTGTAAGGTTGTCCAGAACGGAAGACATAAAGAATGTAATAAGGGTAATTAAAAATAGAAGTTTCCTTTTGTCGCGGCTTGTAATCTTCTCTGTGATGACAGAAAAACCATCGTGGACATCTATCAGTTCGACGATTGTCATTGCTCCGATCAGGAAAAAGAGAGTGGAGGCAATTTCGCCGAGGTTTTCAATTATTTGTAATTCTGTAATGTAATGCCGGCATTGCTCTATAAGTGGGAGTGCCTGCAGTGAGGGATTGTTGTTCAAGAACTCTGCAAAAGCCTCGTGATTCACTGTAGATGCCGAAAGAGGCATGAACATAACATAAATAACCCAAAGGATACCACCTGTAAGAAGTGCCGCAGCTGCCTTATTAACCTGAAATTTGTGTTCCATTGCTATACACAGGTAGCCAATGACGAACACTAAAACCATTATTGCCAAATCTCAATCAAAATCTATAACCAACCCCGAATGTGACTCCTCGGTTGGCGAGTTTATAACTTTTCCAGGGAAGTATTCCCTGATACCTGATAAAAGGGCCGAAGGTTACTAACAATCCGTTACTGAGCTTGAACTCTCCCCCCAAATGCAAACCTGCTCCTATACCGTTCAGATCCCTGTCTCCACCGTTGGCATTAAAAGTAGGGCCCCCGCTTACAAAAAGATATTTGAAGAAGTGGTAACGTACATAAACAGGAATAGAGAACACGTTTAGACTTTGTCTGTCAGATAGTGTGGGACGATAGGCAGGTGATACGTCAAAAGAGTTGCCTATAAAAGATATTCCGGGTACAATGTCTAGATTGTCTGTAATTCTGAACGCCATTTCGGCTTCAATTGAGTAAAAACCTCTTCCCGTGTAGGAAGGGCCTCCCTCAATATCTTCAGAGCTGTATAAATCATTTCCTCCGTAAGAGATCTTGAATGTTACACTTTTACCGTATGGTAACAACTTGTCGACACTTTCGGTTAACCTGTTCTGTGCCTTGGCATTATAAGTGCCGGTCAGCAGAAGGAGAAGAAGAAAAGCAGCAATTGTATGTCTCATTTGGCAATTTTATCGCTTACAAATATAAATCAAATTATTGATTTTTGTAATACTGAATCATTATGAAGTGAGCAAAATTTGTGTTTGAAAAATCTATCGGCGAGCCGGCTTAATCTTGAGTGCGAGGCCACCGAGGGATGTTTCGCGATAAAGGCTGGGGAGATCTTTGCCTGTTTGTTTCATGACTCTGACCACTTTGTCAAAACTAACCCTGTGAACTCCGTCGGAGTGGGCTGCAAAGGCGCTGGAATCAAGTGCCCGTGCTGCTGCAAATGCGTTGCGCTCTATACAGGGGATTTGTACCAGACCTGCAACGGGGTCGCAGGTTAGTCCCAGGTGGTGCTCAAGCCCCATCTCAGCAGCATATTCTATTTGATATGGTGAGCCTCCAAATAGCTGGGCAGCGGCACCCGAAGCCATTGAACAGGCAGCTCCGATCTCTCCCTGGCAGCCGACCTCTGCACCTGAGATCGAGGCATTCTCTTTTATGAGGTTGCCTATCAGTCCTGCAGTTGCTAAAGCTCTCAGGATCTTTTGAGTGGAGAACCCGTAACGTTCCTGCATGTGGTACAATACGGCGGGGAGGGTGCCGCATGATCCACATGTGGGGGCGGTGACTATCAGTCCACCGGCTGCATTTTCTTCGGAAACGGCTAGTGCATATGCAAAAACGAGGCTGCGGTTTTGCAGACTTCCTTGCGAGCTTTTAGCCTTTACAAGGTATGATGAGGCTTTGCGGGGGAGCTTGATTTCTCCCGGCAACACACCTTCGTTGTCGACTCCTCTTTTAATTGCATCCTGCATGGTCACCCATATTTTTGCAAGGTAGTCCCAGATGGCCGGACCTTCGCAAATCTCTACGTACTCCCAGAGTGTGCGTCCATTCTCTTTGCACCATTGGAGTATTTCATCCATAGTGTTCATGCTGTAAATGGAGGTGCTTTCTTCTTGGGAATCTTCACAGGCAATGTCACCTCCGCCTACGCTGTATGAGGTCCATTGGTCCAATATATTGTCTTGTCCGTCAATTGCCTCGAACTTCATGCCGTTGGGGTGGAAGGGGAGGAAAATTTCCGGTTCCCATATAAGTTCAAGCCTCTGTCCGCCAATTCTGTCAAGGAGAGCTTTGTCGGTCAAGTGTCCTTTTCCTGTAGCAGCGAGACTTCCGTAAAGTGTTACCCTGTACCTGGCGGCGTCCGGGTTTTTCTCCAGGAAAATATTGGCAGCTTTGAGCGGCCCCATCGTATGGCTGCTGGATGGACCGTATCCGATTTTAAATATTTTTTCTATTGTTTGCATAGGTTTTCTTAAAGATTTGATTCCCTTGAAGATTTAGTTTTCATGGAGATTTTGTCGTGCCCAAAGGTAAGCAATTAACATGATACCAGCAAGTTGTTAGTTTATCTGAGGCATGGGGGCGACACCATATTCGATCAAATAAATCTTAATTTTTATTTCAGTAAATAATACTATCTCTTTCATTCACCTCAATAATCTTCCCCAACGAATAAACAACCGTTTGCTCTTCAAAATCATAGACGGCATCAATTACTTCGACTAAGGCACTTTCACGGTCTTTGTGGTAGCCAACGAAGAAACGTATGGCATCGTATTTTTTTAGCCATCTTTTGCCTTCATCAAGATAAGTGTATTTATTAATTGTAGAGGGTTTTAGTAGACGGTTTTCTTCTTTTTTTGCACCAGTTATGATTTCTTTGAAATAGATTTCCTTGATGTTGAGGGTCAGTATTTTCCAACCTGTGGTATCAATGGCTTCCTTTCCGGCATTTTCTACAGCCGTATGTTCTATGATAATCTTGCTGTTTGAATCATAGCTGATCGGAATTTCTTTTATGATACACTGAATGGCTTTTTCAATAGCAGAGTAAGGAACAACAAACCATTCTTCAGGAATTTGGTTACCAATACGAACTTGGAGGCGGACATCTTTAAAAACTCTATGTATTAATGACTCAAAGCTTGAGACATTCATATTATAGGCTTTCCAAGTGGCAATAACCTCTACTTTGGCGTTTAAATATGTAGGTTCTTTTTCGGCATTGGCAATGCGTTCTGCAACTGTTACTGTACTGAAACCAATTTTATAGAGATTGTCAATTGACTTTATTTCAGGATTTTCGGAAAGTGATCTCAATACATAGATATAACCGGAAGGCTTATCGTCGGTTGTTGCATTGAATCGGGCTTTGAAATAATCGCTGGTGGTTTCGTTGTTTTCTCTTACTGTATAACCATTTTCATAAAGAGCTTTGCGGAGGGTGTCCAGTTTTACATCCGACATTGTCCCATTTTCAAAAATACACACACTTCTACCAATCAAGCGCCCTTTCCGATCGCGACTTTTATCAATCACATCGGCCAAATAGACCAACATGCCATCCAATAAAAAATAACTACCCGGATTCTCCAAATGGTTGGAAGAAAACTTTACGAAGCTCCGCCTTCCGGACTTTAATTCGGAGTGGACATGAGCAAAACCATCACGATATATATAAAATTCATCACATTTACGTCGTTGGGCTATATAGTCTGTAGCGTCAATTTTGGGTGTTTTTTGTAAATGCTCGGGAACAGATAGAATTCCTGACATCACCTCCGGCTCATCTAATACTGGATCGTTGAAAAATGCTTGAATATCACTCTCTTTAATTGTCCCTTTTGGACGCAACAATTCAAATCTGTCGTATGGAAGGAGTTGGCATATCTTTTCGTTGTCGTTTAAGAAACCTTGCAGGCGAACGAATAAAAGTTTTTCTTTCATTCCTTTGGTCTCGCCCGGCAATCGGTTGTGCTGTTCGTAAAAGAGGTTTATTTCTTCAAACGACTGAACCAATCTGTCATCAGATGTAGGTTTTAATTCCGTTGGTCTCACATACGAAAACAAAGGATCGTTGAAAATTTCTTGCAGCTCTTTCTTTAGGTCCATCATATTAACCTGTTTTTATCTACATATTTTTGTTTTTCTTTACGAATTACAGCAATGGCCTGTGCCAAACGTTTATTGAATGGGTTTGGGTCGGTAAGTTCAGGCAATGCGCCGTTATGTTCTTCTCTGAATTGTGGCAGATATTTCTTGAAAAGAATAACTGCTTCCTCAATCGACATGTCAATCTTGCTCTCTTCTATCACATTCTGAACAACTCTGAGAACCGGAGCGGTAACAGACTTGGAAAGTATTTCATAGCCCCGCTGGAATGGGTTTATTGTATCAATAAGGTTAATGCTGAGATTGTCGATGTTGATAAATCGGCGGCCAATGACCATTAAAATGTTCCCTGCACTTTGTTCTACTGCTGCCCCTTTGGTTACAGTATCGAGCACTAAATGCTGGCGGATTTCCTCTACCTCATCGAGCGAAAGTTCCGGATATTTCTCCTGAATGATTTTCGGAATAAGCACCTGATTTATGACCTCAGGAGCAATGCCTCCACCCATTGAACGGACAATCATTTCGTCCTGTAGTATGGCTGCTTTCAGATCCGTCAAATCTCCAGTGACAATTTCCTTGGTGCGTTCTGACGAAAGAGGTTTCAAGCCTTCTACAAATATGTGTGGTGTGTCATCATCTTCCAACTGTTCGTCTTTCTTGGATTTGAAATTCCACGAAGGGGCCATTACCTGTTCCATGAGCAACGAAACGGTAATTGCTTTAAGCATATCGTTGACGGCAGTTTCCACTTTTTGCTGCACTGCATCGGGACAGGCAATCAAGTTTGTAAACTGGGCATGTGATTTTCCTTCGCAGTCGCGGGTACAACGCCCGATAATTTGAACTACTTCGGTCAGGCTTCCCCTTACACCAATGGTGAGACAGTGTTCGCACCATTGCCAGTCAAAACCTTCTTTGGCAGTACCGAGTGCAATAATTATATCTACTGCATCGCGGCTGTGCATCCGTTGCAGGAATGCTTGCAATTGCATGCGCTCACGCGGGTTATCCTCTACCAAATCGGCAATTTTGAGAGTACGGTTATCAGGAGTTCGGACTGTATAAATACGTGTTTCGTAGTTGATATTTACAGTTTCACCAATCCTGTCGATGATCTGTTTTACTTCGTCGTATTTGTCGCCTGTAGAGGCACGTGAATTAACCGAAGGTATATGAATTATTGTTTTCTTATCGGGATCCAACACCTCCATAATTGCCGAAAGATATGACCCTTGATAAAAATGATAGCCAATTCCCAGACTTTTCAGGTATTTGTATCCGTTGAGCTGCTCGTAATAGTTGTAAGTGACAGGATAGAATCTATTTTCGTCATCAGCACGGAGTACCGGCACTCCATCGCCACGGAAGTAGGAGCCTGTCATAGCAACTATGTGGGCGTTGGTTTGGGTCATCAGACGGTGAACAATGTCGCCCAGCCCGCTGTTGGCATCGGCAGACACGTGGTGAAATTCGTCAATAGCCAACAGACAATCATTAAAGGTATTATCACTTAGTTCTTTGGCTGCAAAACGTAGTGTAGCATGTGTGCAGACAAGAATCTTAGCCGATGCAATGGTTAAAAATTCAATAAAACGTTTGACTTTACTCTGTTCGTTTTCGGCATCGCATAAGTTATAGTATTTTGCAACACACCAGTCTGTAAAGAAGCCAAATTTAGCCAAATCTGTATTGGCAAAAGAACGTCCGATTGTTTTTTCCGGCACTGCAACAATTACCTTTTTAATGCTCTGAAAATGCAGTTTGTCTAAAGCCAGAAACATAAGCGCACGACTTTTTCCGGAAGCGGGTGGAGCTTTCAATAAAATATACTGTTTGCTCCGGGCCTCGTAAGCTTTAGCCTGCATTTCGCGCATTCCCAATTCATTGATATTGGTTGCTTTGCCCGTTTGATTGTAGTTTATGTTGACGATATTTTCCATGAGCGGGGAAGAATTATTTCTTTTTGGTCGATTTACTTAACTTTTTAATATCGTTATCAAGTTCTTTAATGCTTTCAAGTCGTTCTGCCTTTCGTTGAAGTTCTTGAAATTTTTGGTACTCTTCATCCGCTTTTTTCAATGCTAATTTGTGAGAAATCTTGCCTGCATGATCTAGTATATTTTTATCATTCAAGGTTAAAACCTGGCCTAATTTTTCTATCCAATCCCTCATATACATAGGTTTGTGAGCCAATGCCTGTGCCTCGGCAAAAGCCAGATATTGTTCAACAATCAGTTTTAGTCCGGCTAATTCATCCTCTGCCAAATAATTTTTTCCAATTTCAATATCAGCTTTCCTTACTTTCTGGGGTAGTTGAGTGGAGGTAAGCCCCATTTGAGGTAATTCTGAATTAGCACGATAATAAATTAACTCGGCAGCAGTTTTGCCACTGACTGCCCACAGCAATTTATTTTGTATCTCTTTAAAAAAAGTTAGCGTTAAATCATCATTCGGATTGTAATCTATACTGGTAGCATAAATGTCTTTAATCTGCTGATAGAATAATTTTTCGGAAATCCGAATCTCCCTGATACGTTCGAGCAATTCACGGAAATAATTCATAGACGACCCGGTTTTGAACCGTTCATCATTGAGTGCAAAACCTTTGATTATATATTCTCTTAAACGCTGAGTAGCCCAAATACGAAACTGAGTGCCTTGATAAGATTTCACCCTATAACCCACAGAGATAATAACATCCAAATTATAATGCTTAACATCTTTTTCCTGAGTTTTGCCCTCTATAGCACCATGCTGGGTGGTTCGTCGGAAATTCCGACACACCACTTCTTCATTTAACTCATTTTCATCAAATATATTTCGAATATGTTCTGTTATAGTGCTTCTTGCTTTTCCGAACATCTCTCCCATTTGATCCTGTGTCAACCAAACTGTTTCATCCGAGAAAATAACATCAATCTTAACACTTCCATCATCACTTTTGTAAATAACCATCTCACTCTGAGGGAGTAATTTTATATTATTATCCATAAGTTTATTCGTTTTATTTCTTTGTCATTTTTTCATACAACGCAAACAAGTGCTCCAATCTTTCTTCATCGCTATGAAATGGTGCTGTGCGATAGCAGCTTTCCACTACTCGGTCCAGATTGGTATGTGCTTCGCGAAGGTTGGCCGGCATGTGGTCGGGGTCGTACATTTGTGCCAGAGTCTTCTCAGTGTGCTGTTCGCGCGCCATCAGCACAGCTTCGGCAGCTTTCTCGATTTCAGCCCGTTTGGTTTCAGTGATTTTTGGGAAAGGGAAGGTGTTGTAACATAGTGTTGCTGAATAGCGGTAACGAGTTTCCAATCGTCCTCCCACTGCCTTTACCCAGGCCATGTGCATTTTAGAAGTAAGTATGCCAAAAAGCCACAGTTGGGCATCGTAAATAGCAAAGGCAGAGTTTGATATGACAGTATTCTCATCTAAAAAACCAATAGGAATATAGTCTCGGCTTTCAGAAGATACACTTGGGATTATAATTGATTCTGAAACTGTATATCTACGTTCACCAAATGCCCAAGGGGTTTCGGCTAATTTTCGTGTTGGAATCTTGTCACTTGACAATCTCATTTTTCTACATTTCTCCATTCTGGCAGCAACAAAGTCGTTCGCAAATGCTTGTTCTGAAACATTATCATTTATCCATAAGCAATACCGTTCTTTGCCATTTATAAATTCCTCAGAGCCAATAAATCTTTTCACCCAATCTATATTGTTTGGATATTTTTCTATAAAATCATCACGTTCTGTTTTTGAAAGAATTAATGCTCCATCATCTGTTGGTTTATTACCATATAACATTTCTGAAAAGTCCAGACACATAGGTTGAGACTTTTTTGTAACAAAGATATTTGAGATCGGAAGTAAATAGCCATTGATATTTTTACTTTCTACAAAAGAATTTTCGGAGTACAATCGTTTATTTCCCGCTGATTTATTGGCAATTCCAATTATTGCCACCGTTACGCCAGCGTTATATTTAGCATTATTCGACCATTTGAAAGAAGAATATGCAAAAAAGATTTCAATATCCAGTTCAAGAATTGGTTTCCATAGTAAAATAACTTGTTCTCCTTGACAAATTGAATTGGTCGTTACAAGTGCTAATTTAGCATTTGTGTTTTTTATGAATTCAGCTCCTTTATAAAACCAGCAGGCGATATAATCTAGATTTTTGTATGAATCCAATTTATTCAAAACGTTATCAACGTCTGTTTTCTGATCGGCATTCTGTAAACTACTTCCTAAATACGGTGGATTTCCCATAATATACACCTCTTCTTCGGGTGTGTGCGGGCAAACGGTGTTCCAGTCTAGCCTGCATGCATTGTCGTTTATGATATGTCCGCTGGGACGTAAAGGTAACGCCTCCACATGTGCCTGAAAGCGACTTTCGAACAGTTTATTCATCTGGTGCTCGGCCAGCCACAGCGAGAGCGTGGCGGTTTCGTGAGCAAATTCTTCCAACTCAATGCCGTAGAATTGAGTGAGGGAAATATTGGAGAAAGGTATCTCCTTGAGTCCGTGATTGATATTTTCAAGTTGTTCCCATATGAGGATTTCGAGCTTTCTGAGTTCTTTGTAGGTAATAATAAGAAAATTACCGCTGCCGCAAGCCGGATCGAGAAACTTGATGCGCCCCATGCGGGTAAGCAATTGACGAAGGCGTTTTTCGCTGGCACGAGAATCGGCAAACTCGGCATAAAGTTCATCCAGAAATAGTGGCTGAATAAGCTTCATTATATTTGAGACAGAGGTGTAGTGTGAACCAAGCGAACTACGCATTTCCGGTGAGATAACCGCCTGAATCATGCTGCCAAATATGTCTGGATTGATTTCAGCCCAGTTCAGGTCGCCACATTCAAGCAAGAGACGACGTGCTTTCCAACTTAGGGACGGCACATCGTAATGCTCGGCAAACAATCCTCCATTGACATAGGGAAACCGGCTGATATGAGCAGGTTTAGAGGCCCGCACTGCTGCGTTGTTGGTACTCATCGTATCAAAAACATCGCTTAGAATTGTGCTCAAATCGCTTCCATCTTGTCGTGTGAAGTCGTTTAATGTACTTGTGAAGATATGGCCGTGAAAAATTCCTGTATCTTCGGCGAAGAAGCAGAACAATAATCTTGATATGAAAACATTAAGGGAGTGAATGGCGTGGCTGTCTGTATAGTCAATCTCGTTGTAGCGGCGTATTTCGTCGAAAATTCGAGCCATTTTGTATGCAGCTTTCACGTCTGCTTCCTTTTCCTCAGGAGCACGATAGCGTTCAACACCTGCTAACGGCATAAAAAACTGATAATCGTAACGAATGCGTTCGAGGGTGTTTTCGTAGCTCTCTTCTTCCATAGGGTCGTAACCCAGCAAAGTTTCACCATCTGAAACCACAAGCAGACGTGCTGTTTTGGTAACTCTGTCGTTTTGTTTCAACGACTCTAGAGATTCAGCCAATTTTTCAACTGGACAATGGCTGTATGCCAGTAGCTTCTTTACAATAATGGTGTTTCCATCTTTTGAAAGGTTATCTTTACCATCTTTAATTCGGTTGATACGGGTTTCAGACATGCCGTTGAAAATACGCAGCAAGTCATAACCCAATTCTTGGGCGGAGGTCGTTTCTGACAATTCTGGCAAACGGGATTCTATGGTTTGGTAGGATATGGTGGTCGACATATTATCTTTTAATTATGAATATCAGGCTATAACAAAGATAAGGATTATACATAAACAATGCAGATATAAATAAAAAGTTACCAACGTAATATGACAAAGAAATTGTTTATATATTATATTTCTCAGGAATATTTATCGGTATGATTTAATAGAATAAAAAACCGCCGCAAACATAGTGCTTGCAGCGGCTTAATCCAGAGTCAGTATTTAGTTTCAGTTTAAAGCTCTTAATTTTCACTTTTCACTTATCACTTTTCACTCATCACTCCTCACTTTTCACTAATCACTTTTCACTCATCACTCTTAACTATTTACTTAACCTCCTCAAAGTCCACGTCGGTAACTTCTTTGTCTCCACCATTACTGCTACTGTTACCTCCATTATCATTGGATTGACCTTGATCCGAGCCAGCACTCTGTGAAGGACCGCTTTGTGCTGCTTTGGCCATATCCTCAGAGGCAGCGTGCCATGCAGCGTTCATGCTCTCCATCGCTTTGTCTATAGCTGCAACATCACCTGATTTATGTGCCTCTTTCAGTGTGGCAAGAGCACTCTCTATCGCACCCTTCTTGTCTGAAGGAATCTTGTCTCCGTACTCCTTGAGATTCTTTTCGGTCTGGAAAATCATGCCATCTGCGGCGTTGATCTTATCGACCTTTTCTCTTTCAGCCTTATCGGCTGCCTCATTTGCCTTTGCCTCGTCACGCATTCTCTTGATCTCTGACTCGCTAAGTCCTGATGAAGCTTCGATACGTATCTTCTGCTCCTTGCCTGTGCCTTTATCTTTTGCAGAGACATTGAGAATACCGTTTGCATCGATATCGAAGGTAACCTCAATCTGAGGAACACCTCTTGGTGCAGGAGCTATTCCGTCCAGGTGGAAACGTCCGATTGTCTTGTTGTCCTTAGCCATAGGCCTTTCTCCCTGAAGCACGTGAATCTCTACTGAAGGCTGGTTGTCACTCGCTGTACTGAATACTTCAGACTTGCGTGTAGGAATTGTTGTATTTGACTCAATCAACTTGGTCATAACTGAACCGTAAGTCTCGATTCCAAGTGAAAGTGGTGTAACGTCAAGAAGAAGAACGTCCTTAACATCTCCGGCAAGCACACCGCCCTGTATTGCTGCTCCAACTGCCACAACCTCATCAGGATTTACACCCTTGCTGGGAGCCTTGCCGAAGAATTTTTCTACAATCTGCTGGATTGCAGGGATTCTTGTTGAACCACCTACAAGAAGTACCTCGTCGATGTCTGATGGCTTGTAGTTTGCATCGCTCAAAGCCTTGCGGCATGGCTCTACTGTTTTCTGTATCAGTGTGTCGCAGATTTGTTCAAATTTTGCCCTTGTGAGTGTTTTTACAAGGTGTTTTGGAACGCCGTCAACAGGCATGATGTACGGAAGGTTTATCTCGGATGCTGTCTGGCTTGACAGCTCGATCTTTGCCTTCTCTGCAGCCTCTTTGAGTCTCTGAAGAGCCATTGGGTCTTTTCTGAGGTCTATTCCGCTGTTTTCGCTCTTGAACTCATCTGCCAGCCAGTCGATAATCTTCTGGTCAAAGTCGTCACCACCGAGGTGTGTGTCACCGTTTGTAGATTTAACTTCGAAAACGCCCTCTCCGAGCTCAAGGATTGAGATATCAAATGTTCCGCCTCCAAGGTCGAATACAGCAACCTTCATATCCCTGTGCATCTTGTCAAGACCATAAGCAAGTGCTGCAGCAGTAGGCTCGTTTATAATCCTCTTAACCTTAAGACCTGCGATCTCGCCTGCCTCTTTTGTGGCCTGTCTCTGTGAGTCGCTGAAGTATGCAGGTACTGTAATTACAGCCTCAGTCACCTCTTGTCCCAGGTAATCCTCTGCGGTCTTTTTCATCTTCTGCAATACCATTGCAGATATCTCCTGTGGAGTGTAGAGACGTCCGTCAATGTTCACGCGGGATGTATTGTTGTCACCCCTGTCTACCTTATAAGGAACACGTCCGACCTCTGTCTGCACTCTGTCAAAGCTTTCACCCATGAATCTCTTTATAGAGTAAATGGTCTTTGTAGGATTTGTGATAGCCTGTCTCTTTGCAGGATCTCCGATTTTTCTCTCACCATTGTCTGCAAAAGCAACAACTGAAGGGGTTGTTCTCTTACCCTCGCTGTTAATAATGACTGTTGGCTCATTTCCCTCCATTACGGCTACGCAGGAGTTTGTAGTACCAAGGTCGATTCCAATAATTTTTCCCATAATATCTGTTAATTTTTGTTTGTTTCTATTTGTGTTTGCCCTGTATGTATCGAACATTGTGCCAAATGGAAAAACTGACAAGGTGTCAGACTCTCTATTCGGATTATTTCCTTAGCTTTGTGCGCTGTTTGAAAAATCAAATTTGAAACAACAATGTCAGTTGAAGGGAAAAAAAGAATAATAACAACCCAGAGGTTGTTGGAAATGAAGCAGAACGGTGAGAAAATCGCAATGCTGACAGCTTATGACTATACATCAGCCAAAATTATTGATCAGGCGGGAATTGATATAATACTGGTTGGAGACTCTGCCGCTAATGTTATGGCGGGACATGAGACAACCCTTCCGATTACTATAGAACAGATGATCTACCATGCCCAAAGCGTGGTAAGGGCTGTGAAAAATCCGATGGTTGTAGTCGATATGCCCTTCGGTACATATCAGGGAAACTCAAAACTGGCGGTATCCAATGCAATCAGGATAATGAAAGAGGCTGAGGCAGATGCATTAAAAGTTGAGGGAGGCTCGGAAATAATCGAGTCGGTTTTGACAATAATCTCTGCAGGAATACCGGTTATGGGCCATTTGGGTCTTACCCCTCAATCCATTCACAAGTTCGGCACCTATAATGTTCGTGCGAAGGAGGAGGCTGAGGCAAACAAATTGATTGAGGATGCAATCTCTCTTGAGCAGGCCGGATGTTTTGCACTGGTGTTGGAGAAAATTCCTGCTGAAGTGGGTAAAAGAGTAGCCGATATATTGAAGATTCCTGTGATTGGAATAGGTGCCGGAAACGGTGTGGACGGACAGGTTTTGGTGATGCATGATATGCTTGGTCTCACACAGGAGTTCTCACCGCGATTCCTCAGGAGATATCATGATCTTCATCGGGAGATGCTTAAAGCAGTTCAGAACTATATTAAGGATGTAAAGGATAAAGATTTTCCAAATGATCAGGAACAGTATTGAACCGGAGATTCTCTATGAGGATAACCATCTTGTAATTGTCAACAAGAGGGCGGGGGATATCGTACAGGGGGACAAAACCGGGGATGAGCCACTCAGTGTCAGGGTGGCAAAGTTTATAGCAAATCGGGATAACAAACCGGGTGACGCATTTATCGGTGTTCCTCACAGACTTGACAGACCTGTTAGTGGTATAACTGTTTTTGCCAAGACTTCCAAGGCTTTGGAGAGAATGAACGAACTTTTCAGAGGTGGAGATATTGAGAAGAGATACTGGGCAATCGTTGCAACAAAACCTGAACCACAGGCGGGTGAGTTAAAACACTTTCTTGTGAGAAATGAAGAGAAAAACAGATCTTTTGCCTATGATATCCAGAAGCCTGGATCGAAAGAGGCAAGGTTGCAATATAAGTTAATAGCCTCCGGCGACCGATACCACTTGTTGGAAGTATTGCTTTTAACCGGCAGGCACCATCAGATCAGATGTCAGCTTTCAAAAATAGGCTCTCCGATTAAGGGGGATCTGAAATATGGTTCTCCCAGGTCAAATCCTGACGGAGGAATCTCTTTGCATGCACGTAGTATAAGATTCATTCACCCAGTCAAAAAGAGGGAGATATTTGTTGAGGCGCCTGTACCGGATGACAACCTTTGGCGGGCTCTCACTCAAACCCTGTAAGCGGACATGTCGTTTCCGGACAACTCCTCTTCCCTGATTTGAGTTGAAGAGATGTCAATCATAGGTGCATCAATCGGAATAACTTTATATTTGTCACAAAGAGAGATCAGGTCAAATCCGTCTCGCGGATATACCCATATTTCATACTCGTTCAGCAGCTCCTCCCACTTGTGCCATTTTTCAATAATCGAGAGGTTGTCGGCGCCCATTATTAATATGAATGTGTTGCCGGGCTCTCCGGAGGAGATAATCCTGAGAGTATTTATTGTGTAAAGAGGTTTAGGAAGATGAAACTCAATGTCAGATACATTTATCTTGCAGCGACTGCCATTTTGCCTGACCTGACACTCAATTTTTGCAGCAACCTCCTTTACGTGATTTAACCTTTGATTGCCGTTCTTCTCATTTAATACATCCTTAAGCGGGTTTGCCGGGCTGACAACCAATCTCAGTTCATCAATGTCCTCCCTTCCGGTTATATATTGGCAAATGGCAAGGTGTCCGGTATGCATCGGATTGAATGATCCAAAATAGAGGGCAACTCTCATGATATGAATTCCTCGGTTATTCTCTCAGCCTCTTTTAGGCATGCTTCCAGATTGTCATTAATCAGTACTTTGTCAAACTTATCTTCAAAAGTAAGTTCATATTGAGCCTTTTTAACCCGTTTTTCAACAGACTCAATGTCCTCCGTTCCTCTTCCTGTGAGCCTCTCGCGTAAGATCTCCAATGAGGGTGGTTTTATAAAGACCGAAAGTGCCGAATCTCCGAAAAGATTCTTGAGATTTACACCGCCTACGACATCAATGTCAAAAACAATGATCTTACCGTTATTCCAGAGCCTGTCAATCTCACTTTTTAGTGTACCATAATAAGAGCCTTTGTAAACCTCCTCGTATTCAATAAATTCGTCATTGTCTATCTTGGTTCTGAACTCTTCTGATGTGAAGAAGTAGTACTCCCTGCCGTTGACTTCAGCTCCTCTCGGGGCTCTTGATGTTGCAGAAACAGAAAAGCCAAGAATCGGATATCTCTTCATCAGATAGGTGACGATAGTGCTTTTACCCGCACCTGAAGGAGCCGAGAAAATTATAACCTTTTTATTATTCATACAGATCCTTCTCGGATTTAATTTTGGAAAATTCAACAATAAAATCGGCAATTTTAGCAACGCAATCATTCACAAATCTTTCGCCATTCTCTGCCGTAGCTTTTGAAGGATCACCGACTCCTGTGTCCTCAGTCGTATAGATCCATCTCCTTGGTATCCATGCCCACTTCTCTCTCAGACCTTTCAACTTGAAGTGTCTTTCTTCTCCATTTCCGGCCTCAGTGAGAGGGAGAACCAGTTCGGGAGCAACATATTGCATGGATGCAGTTTCCAGTTCGCCTGCATGATCTCCAGGATCTGTGAAATATCCATCCGGTTTGCATGCTGTCCACCAATTGATGTTGCATACCAGCACTGAAGGGTATTTCAGGGAGAGCTCCCTTATAATAGGGGTAAAGGAGTTGCCACCATGTGCATTTATGATTATTAACTTATCTATTCCATGTTGTACGAGAACTTCGAGAATATCATCCAGAATTGCCAGCTGTGTTGAAGGCCGCATGTTCATACAAAGTCTGACATCCATCTGCCCGGTGTTCACTCCATATCCTATCGATGGAAGCACAATAGCTCCGGCTTGAGACAAATTCGCAATTTTTGCAGCTTCTGATGCAACTCTCTCTGCGAGAATGGTATCTGTTCCGTATGGAAGGTGTAAGTTGTGGGCTTCAGTTGCACCCCAAGGGAGAAGTGCAATTTTGATATCAGCCTGCTTAATTGATTTCCAGGTTGTTTCCCTTAAAACGTATGATTGCATACAATGATTTGGTTTTAATTACAAAGTTAAATTTTATTGTTAACTTTGCAGCGATTTAATTGTTAACAGTTATTATAAATTATAATCGATATGATATCATACAAAGAATTAGGCTTGGTAAACTCTAAAGAGTTATTTGCCAAAGCTATCAAAGGGGGTTACGCGATTCCGGCATTTAACTTCAACAATATGGAACAGATGCAGGCAATCATATCAGCATGCGTAGAGACAAAATCACCAGTTATTTTGCAGGTTTCAAGCGGGGCAAGAAAATATGCCAACCAGACTTTGCTCAGATATATGGCCCAGGGAGCTGTTGAGTACGCTAAAGAGCTGGGGTGCAATATTCCGATAGTCCTTCACCTCGATCACGGTGATTCGTTCGAACTTTGCAAATCTTGCATCGATATGGGCTTTTCATCAGTAATGATTGACGGATCTCATTTGAGCTTCGAGAAAAATATTGAACTTACAAAACAGGTTGTAGAGTATGCTCATGCACACGATGTGACAGTTGAGGGAGAGCTCGGAGTTCTTGCAGGCGTTGAGGATGAGGTATCGGCTGAGCACCATACATACACACAGCCTGAAGAGGTAGAGGAGTTTGTAAAGAAGACAGGAGTTGATTCACTTGCTATATCAATCGGAACATCTCACGGCGCATTTAAATTCAAACCGGGACAGAAACCTGAAATCAGACTTGATATACTTCAGGAGATCGAGAGAAGAATACCCGGATTCCCAATCGTTCTTCACGGATCATCAAGTGTTCCTCAAGATATAGTTGCTCAGATAAATAAATTCGGCGGAAAATTGAAGGATTCAATAGGTATTCCGGAGGAGCAGCTACGTTTGGCTGCCGCAAGCGCTGTTTGTAAAATCAATATCGATTCAGACGGACGTCTCGCAATGACCGGGGCCATCAGACAGGTATTTGCTGAAAAACCAGAGGAGTTTGATCCACGTAAATATCTTGGTCCTGCACGTGATGCTTTGAAAGCTCTTTACAAGCATAAGGTGATCAATGTGCTTGGAAGCGACAATAAAATCTAATTTTAAATTATAATGAGAAGAAGGTGTCCGGAATTTTCCGGGCACCTTTTTTTATTTATTTCTAAAAAATATTAGTTAGTTAGATAAAACTAACTATATTTGCGCCATGATTACAATTACTGACACGATAGCAAAACTTTCGAATTTCATTGCTCTCTCTGAGGAGAAGGCAAAGGATCAATGTAAAGAACATGGTCTGACAGAGACTCAGATGCATTACCTGGAGAAGATTGCAGATCTCGATAACCCGACAGTTACTGAACTATCCCGTGAACTCAGACTTTCGAAACCAACAGTTACTGTGACTATTGACAAATTAGTAGAAAAGGGTTTTGTAGACAGAGTCCGTTCTGACAGAGACAGACGCAGTGCTCACCTTCATCTTACAGAACGTGGTATGGAACTTAACGCCACACATGACATAGCACATATTGCAATAGCTAAACACATAGCCAGAAAGGTGACAAACTCTGAGTTGGAGGAGTTAATCCGCATTGTCGGTAAAATAATTGATTAACATTAAATTATACTCTAAAATGCAAAACAAAGTATCCAATCTTGAATTTCACGGGCTTAGTGAACAGGAGGTAAAATCAAGACAGTCCAAGTATGGTTTCAACGAACTGCCTTCATCTAAAAAGAGGGGAACACTTCAGATAGCCTTGGGAATTATCAAGGAACCAATGTTCATATTGCTTGTAATTTGCGGCTCGTTATATCTTTTCCTTGGTGATATCAGGGAGGGTGTGATGTTGATGTCATTTGTGATATTTGTCATGGGTATAGAGTATTTTCAGGAGAGAAAGACTGAGAAGGCACTCGATGCTCTTAAGGATCTTGCAAGTCCCAGGGCTCTGGTAATCAGAGAGGGTGAAGTAAAGAGAATTGCCGGAAGAGAGGTAGTAATGGGTGATATAGTTGTTCTTCAGGAGGGGGACAGAGTACCTGCTGACGGAAAAATCCTGCACAGTGTAAATTTAATGATTGATGAATCCTTATTGACAGGAGAGTCTGTTTCTGTCAGGAAAAGAGAATGGGTTCAGAACGACGGCCATTTTATTCCGGGCGGGGATGATATACCTTATGTGTATTCGGGATCAATGGTGGTCCAGGGCAATGGGGTCTATGAAGTTACTGCAATCGGACAAGCTACCGAGATAGGAAAAATAGGAAAGGCTATCGAGTCAGTCGAGGAGCAACCTACTAAGCTCAAGAGAGAGATGGGTGTGTTGGTAAAGAGGCTGGCAATAATTGGTCTTATTCTTTGTGTCTCGGTAATTTTAATATATACTCTCACCAGAGGAGACCTGCTAAAAGGTTTCCTGGCCGGGATAACCCTGGCTATGGCAATGCTTCCAGAAGAGTTCCCGGTTGTACTTACTATATTTATGGCATTGGGTGCATGGAGAATATCAAAGCACAATGTTCTTACACGAAAATCCTCGGCAATTGAGACACTTGGTTCTGCTACAGTGCTTTGCACCGACAAGACAGGAACCCTTACACAGAATAAGATGACCATCAACTCCTTATATAACGGAGAGGATCTCATAAATATCGCCAACTCGAAAACATTCCCGGAAGAGTATCACGAGATAATTGAGTATGGGCTTCTCTCAAGTCAGGTAAAGCCGTTCGACCCTATGGAAAAAGCCATCGAGACTCTTGGTGAGAGGTTTCTAAAAGATACAGAGCATATTCACGATGACTGGAAAATGGTGAAGGAGTATCCTCTCTCAAGAGAGATGCTGGCTATGTCCAGGGTGTTTGAGAGTCCTGACTCAACTAAGAAGGTAATTGCAGCAAAGGGAGCTCCAGAGGCAATTTTTGATTTGTGTCATCTTACTCCTGAGCTTGTTGAAAAATATGAAAAGGTTGTTTCTGATATGGCATCCGTTGGCTTAAGGGTACTCGGAGTGGCAAAGGCTCGTTTGGAGCCGACCGGACTACCTGTTGTACAGCACGACTTTGATTTTGAATTTGTTGGTCTGATAGGTCTGTCTGATCCTATCCGTGAAAATGTACCTTCAGCGGTTAAGGAGTGCTATAAGGCAGGATTACGGGTAATAATGATTACCGGGGACTATCCTGTGACAGCAATGAATATAGGTAAGGAGATTGGTTTAGTGAATAGTGATAAGTGTATAACCGGTCAGGAGCTGATGAATATGGATGAGAGTACTCTTTCAGAAAAGATAAAGAGTGTAAATATTTTTGCCAGAGTCATTCCTGAGCAAAAACTGAAGATTGTAAACGCACTGAAGAAAAATGGTGAGATTGTGGCAATGACCGGTGACGGGGTAAATGATGCACCGGCACTGAAATCTGCAAATATCGGTATTGCAATGGGTGAAAAGGGTACCGATGTTGCCCGCGAAGCTTCTGAGCTTGTCCTGATGGACGACAACTTTGCTTCCATAGTTGGTGCGGTCAGAATGGGAAGAAGGATATTTGATAACCTGCAGAAGGCCTTCGGATATATCTTCGCAATACATGTCCCTATTGCGGGATTGTCTCTGATACCTGTATTCTTCAAGGATATGCCTCTTCTTCTCTGGCCTGTACACATCGTCTTCCTTGAGTTGATAATTGACCCGGCATGTTCTGTGATTTTTGAGGCCGAGAAAGCGGAGAAGAATGTTATGAGCAGACCTCCGCGATCAGCAGACGAACCTTTCTTTGGAGTAAACAAGATTCTTTTAAGCTGTTCTCAGGGAATCGCGGTATTAATCAACACGCTTGCCGTATTCTTTATCGGACAATACCTGGGCTACAGTGACGGAGCTGTCAGGGCTATGTCTTTTGTCACACTTATTGTCTCAAATATCGCTATAATTCTCTCCAACAGATCCTGGAGCGAGAGCATAATAAAGATATTGACAACCCCAAATAAAACAGTTAAATGGGTTGTCGGAGGGGCTGTATTTTTCCTTATACTCATTCTTAATATACCTTTCCTTCTGGACCTGTTTCAGTTTGAAAGAATCTCGCTTATCGAGGCTGTTGTATGTTTGTTCATGGGATTTGTGAGTATAACCTGGTTTGAGTTATACAAAAGATGGAATAGAGTAAAGGAGAGGCTATAACTACCTTGTACTGCCGCCGACAATGTCGAGAAGTTCATTTGTGATGGCTTGTTGGCGGCTCTTATTGTACTGAAGTGTTAGCTCCTGAATCAGTTTTCCGGCATTGTCAGATGCCAACTGCATTGCGACACTCCTTGCAGCATGTTCTGCAGCCGAAGAGTCAAGCAGAATCCTGAAGATTGTTGCGAAGAGCTGTTTGCCAATTATGTCGGCAGCAATATTTTCTTTATCAGGTTCATATAGATAATAGGCATCTTTGGAAGTAATCTCTTTTTTTGTAATGATCGGAAGAAACTGCTCTACTGTCGGAATCTGAGTTCCCATTGACTTGAAATGGTTGTATATTAAATCCACCCGGTCAATCTCACCGCTTGAGAATTGTTTCATCAAGGTTACGGCTATCTTCTTACTGCCTGAATAATCCGGCTTTTCTGACAGTAAATGGTCACACTCCACAATTGTGTATGAAGGACTCTTCAGATGAGAGGTGATTCTTTTTCCAATAGTGTAAATAGTAATATTCTCAGCTCCGTTTTTTCTCAATCTCTCGATAGTCTCGTGCAATAACTTCTCTACATTGATATTAAAAGAACCGCATAATGAAGCATTAGATGAGACAATAACAACGGCTGCCTTTTTCAGAGCTCTCTCCTTTGAGTATTCTGATTCCGGTATTGCATCATCGGTCTGTAAATCAGAAAACATCTCAATCAAAGCCTCCAGATATGGTTTTGAATTGTTGAGAGCTATCTGGGCACGGTGAAACTTTGACGATGAAATCAACCTCATAGCGGAAGTTATTTTCAACGTATTGTTTACTGAGTCAATCCTCCCTTTTATCTCCTTAAGTGATGACATTCTGCCTTTTTATTTTGTCATACTTGCGACAATTGATGTCGCAATATTTTCCAACTCCGTTGTAATTTGTCCGTCGAACAACCCACTCTTTATGTGGGCTAGTATATCCGTAGATCTCAAGGCGTTCAGAAAAGCCTTTTCAAATTGATATACCTTGTCCACCTCAATGTTTCTTAGAAGACCGTGTGTCCCGCAATAAAGAATAGCAATCTGTTCCTCTACAGGCATTGGGGTATACTGTTTCTGTACTAGAAGTCTTGCATTTTTCTGTCCTTTGTCAATGGTCATTGCTGTTACAGGGTCAAGGTCTCCTCCGAATTTTGTAAAGGATTCCAGTTCTCTGAATTGTGCCTGATCGATCTTCAACGTGCCGGCAACCATCTTCATCGCCTTGACCTGAGCTTTGCCACCCACGCGGGAGACGGATATTCCCACATTAATCGCAGGACGGTTACCTTGGTTGAATAGATTTGTGTCAAGGAAAATCTGTCCGTCTGTGATTGATATGACATTTGTCGGAATATATGCCGAGACATCTCCTGCCTGAGTCTCGATAATTGGAAGAGCAGTCAGGGATCCTCCGCCTTTTACTTTGTCAAGCAATCTGTATGGCAGATCGTTCATCTTGATGGCAACCTCTTTCTGATTGATAACTTTTGCCGCTCTCTCAAGTAGCCTTGAATGCAGATAAAATATGTCTCCCGGATATGCTTCGCGGCCAGAAGGCCTCCTAAGAATAAGTGAAATCTCCCTGTACGCGACAGCCTGTTTTGAGAGGTCGTCGTATACAACCAGTGCGTCTCTTCCTGTGTCCCTGAAATACTCTCCAATAGCGGCACCTGCAAAAGGTGCAAAATACTGCATGGCTGCAGGGTCTGAAGCTGTTGCAGTGATTACGGTGGTGTAATCCATTGCACCCTTCTCTCTGAGAGTCTCTACAATGGATGCAACAGTTGATCCCTTCTGTCCTATAGCGACATATATACAATAGACCGGTTTCCCCGCTAGAAAATTTTCTCTTTGATTGATTATCGTATCAATGGCGATTGAAGTCTTTCCGGTTTGCCGGTCTCCAATAATCAGCTCTCTTTGTCCCTTTCCTATCGGGATCATTGCATCAATAGCCTTGATGCCGGTTTGAAGAGGCTCATTGACTGGTTGACGGAAGATAACTCCCGGAGCTTTCCTCTCCAGAGGCATTTCTATCAGTTCACCTTTAATGGCTCCTTTTCCGTCAATTGGTTCTCCCAATGTGTTGATGACCCGTCCAAGAAGAGCCTCGCCAACTTTTATCGAGGCAATCTTTCCCGTCCTGGTCACTCTGTCTCCCTCTTTGATCTTATCTGACTGTCCAAGCAAAACGGCACCTACGTTGTCCTCCTCGAGGTTCATGACAACAGCTTCCATTCCATTGTCAAACTTGATCAACTCGTTTGATTCAGCATTGAATAATCCGAAGATACGGGCAACTCCGTCACTTACCTGAAGCACCTTGCCAATCTCCTCAAATTCCAGCTTGTTGTTGATGCCTTCAAGCTGCATCTTCAAAATGTCTGAGACTTCACTTACTTTAAATATATCCGACATAATATGTTATTTACAGATATTCTGATTCTGTTAATTCCCTCTTAATCTTCTCCAACTGAGTCCTGACAGTCGAATCAAGCCGATAGTCACCGATTTCAAAGACAAAACCGCCGATTATTTCCTGATCAACCCTTTTGTTTATTATCACCGGCCCGCGGGTCCTGTAGGTCACAATCCTTCTTATCTTCTCCTCAATTTCATGCGATACAGGAATTGATGTTACCAGCTCGCAGATAGTTATGTTATGATGTTTATTGTGCAGATCCTGATATATAGTGCATATTGACATGAGAAGAGCTGCCCTCTCTTTTGCCAGTACCAACCTCAAGAAGCTATGGAACTCAGCGGACAGATCACTGCCGGCGGCTGTAATCAGGAGGGACAGTTTCTCTTTTTCAAGAGTGGCAGGAGAGAGTAGTGCGCTTTCGAGTTCCGGAACCTCACGGAAGGATTGTGACAGTCTGAGGATGTTATTGTAAACAGCATCCTCAGTGCCTCTTTCCAGTGCATGACCCAGCAAGGCTCGGGCATATCTGGTGGATATTATGCCAATATTCATCTAAGATTTAATACTAGTGGTCTCCTTAATGTATTTTTCTATCAGATCCATGTGGGCATCATCTGCCTCAAGTTCTCTGCGGATTACCTTTCCTGCAATATCAACCGAGAGATCGGCAACCTGATTACGAATCATCTTCATTGACTTCTCCCTCTCTCTCTCAATCTCCTTTTTGGCATCATCAATCAGTTTTGATGTCAGTTTGCCGGCCTCCTCCTTTGCTGAACTGAGTATACTCTCCCTGAAAACATTTGCCTCATGCAGTATCTTTGTCTGTTCAGCACGGGCTGATGCAATGATGGCATCACTCTCTCTCTTCAATTCTTCAAGCTTGACATTTGCTGCCTTGGCAGCATCAAGGGATTGCTGTATGTAGGCCCGTCTCTCCTCTACCATCTTTACAATAACGGGGAATCCGTACTTTGCAAGGATGAAAAAGACGGCTCCGAATGATATTAACATCCAGAATAGCAATCCTGCGTCGGGAGTCAACAGTGACATGGTACTCTTGTTAAATTGCCAGGAAGCAGACTACTATAGCAAAGAGACATGCACCTTCAACCAGTGCTGCTGCAATGATCATCGTCATTCTAATGTCACCCGCAGATTCTGGTTGACGGGCAATTGCATCCATAGCATTCCCTCCGATTTTACCAATTCCGATGCCTGCGCCTATTGCAGCAAGTCCGGCACCTATTGCGGCACCCATTGTCCCGATGTGTGTTGCAGTTACTTCAAGTAATGTAAATAGAGCCATATTTTTTATTTTATTAAATTAAATATTAACATGTTTCAACATTTCTCCTTCCTACCTGAGAAAGGCCAATAAATATAGCGGAGAGCATTGTAAAGACATAAGCCTGTATGTAGGCAACCAAAAGTTCCAGACAGTTCATGAAAATGCTTAGTATTACAGATATCACCGTCATTCCGGTATTAACTGCAGGACCCATAGCTACCGTTATGAAAATCAATACCGTGAGTGATAGTATAATAGCGTGGCCTGCCATTATATTGGCAAATAAACGTATCATAAGTGCAAATGGCTTGGAAAATACGCTGAAGATTTCTATCAAAGGCATTAGTGGGAGAGGAACCTTCATCCACAATGGAACTTCGGGCCATACGGTCTCTTTCCAGTACTGTTTGGTTCCGGAAATATTCACAACAAAAAATGTGCAGAGAGCCAGGACCATAGTCACTGCAATGTTGCCGGTTGTGTTTGCTCCGGCAGGGAACAGTGGTATCAGACCCATTACATTGTTTATGAATATGAAGAAGAATGCAGTCAGGAGATAGGGCGCAAATTTATGATAGTTTTCACCGATAGATGGTTTGATGACATTGTCGTTGATGTCCATGATAAATATCTCCATTGCACCAACAAAACCTGTAGGCGGCATCAATGGTTTTCTTCTGTACCATCTAGCCACAAATAGTATTATAGAGATAAGAATAATACTGTTTAACAAAAGGGCAAATGCGCTTTTTGTTAGAGAAATATCAATGGGCCTTGTAATCTCGCCACTCTTCCCTACTTCGACTATTTTTCCGGCAAATTTTCCGCTATCAGCAATTTTGAAATTTTTGTAAACGGAACCCTCTTCAATCCTTGAGGATAAAAATAGATTTAATTTGTTTGAATGATCAATAATAATAATCGGAAGGGGAACACCTATCTTTCGCTCTCCCCAGGTTGTTATGTGCCAACCGTAAGAGTCACCTATATGCGAAAAAATAATTTTTTTTGCATCTATCTCCTGGCCGTATATGCGACATGGTGAGAATCCAATTGTTGCTAACAACAAGAAACAGACAATATATCTAACTCTTTTTATCATTCTTTATTGATAATTCAAATTTGACATATAAATATGTCTCGATTACAAGGTAAAAGAAGTAGAATAACGATATCACTATAGTAAATTCCTCATCTTTCTCATCAATGAAAAGATTGTACAACAAGACGCACAAAATTGTCACCAGGAGTTTTATACCTCTCATCATCATATATGCCTGGATCATTTTTGTTGGATTCTTTTCTCTGAAGTACCGTAGAGACACATAAAGAACAACAGCAATTACCGAGTAGTATGAGGGTATTACAGGATACCATTCAAAATAGTGTTCAGGTAGAAGGTAGTATATAATAAAACCGATAACTATTCCAAATGCCACATAGACAATTAGAAGAGTTTTCAGAAACCTGTGATTTAGTACTCCCATGACTCTTATCTTTAATTAATACAAATTGTCACCGAATTATTCAGAACCTTAACATAACCACTGTCAGGTACGTCAAAACTCTTCTCATCTCCGGATTCAGCCAATCTTATAATGATTCTTCCGGAATCAAGCAGAGAGATGATAGGAGCGTGTTTGTCCAGAATTGTGAACAGCCCCTCTGTCCCGGGGACAGTTACGGATGTGACCTCCCCTTTAAAAAGATTTTTGCACGGATTATGTA
The DNA here is from genome assembly GCA_000473305.1 of Bacteroidales bacterium CF. Lineage (GTDB taxonomy): Bacteria > Bacteroidota > Bacteroidia > Bacteroidales > UBA932 > Bact-08. The sequence goes on from CP006772.1 coordinate 956,803, forward strand.
TTGACAGCTTCATATAAGTTTTGATTATACTTGTTTAAGCATATTCTCTCCTTTCTGAATAGCCTCCTCTATTGTCCCGACATTCAGGAATGCCTGTTCAGGAAGATTATCAACCTCTCCGTCTAGAATCATCCTGAATCCCTTTATGGTATCCTCTATCGGAACCATCTCTCCCTTAATGCCTGTATATTGCTCAGCTACGGAGAATGGCTGTGAAAGGAAACGCTGTACACGCCTTGCCCTGTTTACAATTTTTTTATCCTCATCGGATAACTCCTCCATACCAAGTATAGAGATTATATCCTGTAACTCTTTATTTCTCTGTAAAATCTGCTTAACCATCTGAGCTGTCTCGTAGTGTTCCTCTCCGACAATAAGCGGGTCGAGAATCCTGGATGTTGATTCCAGAGGATCAACGGCAGGGTATATTCCCAATTCAGCAATCTTTCTGCTCAGGACTGTTGTGGCATCAAGGTGGGAGAAAGTTGTCGAAGGAGCAGGGTCTGTCAGGTCATCGGCAGGTACATAGACTGCTTGTATTGAGGTGATGGATCCCTTTTTTGTAGATGCTATTCTCTCCTGCATGGTTCCCATTTCAGTTGCAAGTGTAGGCTGATAGCCTACGGCAGAAGGCATCCTGCCGAGAAGAGCCGAGACTTCGGATCCAGCCTGAGTAAACCTGAAAATGTTGTCTATAAAAAACAGGATATCGTTAGATTCCGAACCTGAGTCCCTGAATGACTCAGCAACAGAGAGACCGGAGAGAGCTACGCTTGAACGGGCCCCGGGTGGTTCATTCATCTGACCGAAGACTAGTGTCGCCTGTGATTTTGCCAGCTCATTGCTGTCAACTTTTGAGAGATCCCAGTTTCCCCCAAGCATGCTTTTGAGAAACTCGTCACCATACCGTATTACTCCGGATTCTATCATCTCCCTGAGCAGGTCGTTACCCTCCCTTGTCCTTTCTCCAACACCTGCAAAGACTGAAAAGCCATTGTGTTTTTTTGCGATGTTGTTGATAAGTTCCATGATTATAACAGTCTTACCCACACCTGCGCCACCGAACAATCCGATTTTTCCTCCTTTTAGATATGGTTCGAGAAGATCAATAACCTTTATTCCGGTAAAGAGCACCTCTTTACTGGTTACAAGTTCATCAAACTTTGGGGGATCACGGTGAATAGGGTATGAACCCTCCATTTGCAATTGTCCGAGACCATCAATTGATTCTCCGACAACATTCATAAGACGTCCTTTTATTTGCAACCCTACAGGCATGTGGATTGTTTTTCCTGAAGAGCAGGCTTTCATGCCGCGCCTTAAACCGTCAGTAGAATCCATAGCAACACATCTGACTGTCAAGTCTCCGATGTGTTGCTGAACTTCAACGATCAGACTGCGACCCTCGGGTCTTTCGATAGTTATTGCTTCATGAATACCGGGTAGTGTGACAGATTCATCCGGATCCTCTTTTTCAAAACTGATGTCCACAACCGGACCTATGACTTGAGAGATTATCCCCTCTGTTTTTACTGCCATATAGGGTGTGTTTTATTAACACGGCAAAAGTAAAAAAAAAAACAATCAGTTATAGGAGAAAATGTATTTACTTGCTTGTCAATTTTGAAAAGTATATTGCAAATGACCTATATAAGAAGTGTGTCCATTTTCCGAAAGGAACTATTATCAGAGCCCATTGAGCCAGTACTGTCAGATGGATCATATAAATCCAGAAAGAATCCTTTAAAATGTCGGTATCAATTGCTACCCTGACAATAAAGGCTGTCAGGCCCATCAAAAGAAGCCATATTACAAAGAGCCAGTCTGAAGGGCGTGAGTGCCTGCTTATCTCCCTGCTCTTTTTGATCCTTCCGGCGACAAAATCAGTTGTGACTATAAAGACTATCGCACTGACAATATAACCTCCAATAATGACCGGGAGGCTTGATGTTCCGAACCAGTCCAGAAAGACTGTGGTAAAGAGAAGGGTAAGGTAGCCAATGACAAGTATGAAATGCTCAAACCATCTTTTCTGATTGTCATCACATCCAAGAGCCCGTTTTTGGGTAAACATATGTATGAACAGCTCTTTCAATGCAACAATATAGGATTTTATCGGAACTTTAAATCCGGGTTTTATAATAGTAAAATACCACATCCTTATAAGATTCGGCAGCAAAATGACGGCAAAAACACCTGATATGGCAGCCATCTCGAAGTAATGGCCGTACTTCAAGATAGCTTCAGTGTCAAAATTCATGAAGACGGCAAACAATATCACTCCGGCAGCTACTGCAATAAGCGCTGCAATTGTGGCTTTCAATGAGGTGAAAAGCAAACCTGATATTCCTGTCCAGTCATATTGTGCTGTAAGCCACCTGCGCAGAGACATCATCAATTCCCCCGGGTTTGCACTCCTTGGACAGTTGGTTGAACACTCACCGCAATAATAGCACAGCCAAGGCTTGAGAGAGGATAAAATCTCCTCCTGGTTGCCGGTTACACTATATCTTACCATCTCTCTGGGGAACTCTTCACCTTTCCTTGCAAGTGAGCAGACAGATGTACATGTACCGCAATTGTAGCATGCATCATAGTCAAATGCTCCGTATCTCTTGAGTCTCATTCCGAATTTAGGGTCTATCCTGGTCATTGCCTCTTAATTTTGTAGTTATAATATTCATCCATGTCATCTATGCTCCCTGTCTCCACAAATCCAAACTTGACAAGTGAGAGAAGATAGTACACAACCTCTTCTTTAGGCATCCCTGTACGTTCACATAGCTGTGATACTGTAAGGTCTTCCTTTTCAAGCTCTTGGAGAATAGATCGTTTTATCCTGTTGAACTCTTTCAGGTTATTCTTGACCGCATCTGATACTTTCCACTTCTCTCTGCGGATTTTTACTGTTTCTCTTGTTGTCTTTTCCATATTATCAGTTTGCAAGTATCTCTATCATGCTTTCTATCTCTTTATTTGTAAATGATGTCAGTTCAATAGAATCCGACTCGCAGACAGGAAGGCACATTCCGCACCCTTTACAGGTTGTCTTATTTATCACAGCGACGGTTTTTCCACCAATATCATTTTTGCTGATTGCATTGTAAGGACATGCTTCACTGCACGCCCCGCACCATTCGCAAGTGTTTGCATCCGTATATGCAACTATTGGCGAAAGTTCAAGCTCTCCTTTACTGACAAATGAGTGGGTCTTGACAGCAGCGGATAAGGCAGAGTTCACCGATTCCATAACACCCTTAGGCCCTTGACAGGTTCCGGCAATTGTGATGCCGTCTATCACTGTCTCAACAGGACGGAGTTTCATGTGAATCTCATTGAAGAAGTTGTCACGTCCTCTAGGAAGCTTTAGAAGCGAACCCACGGATTTGTCGCTGTCCGGAACCATTCCTGTGACAAGGACAACCAGATCAACCGCTGCCTCTACCTCCTTTTTAGAAGAGAGAATATCCTTAACCTTTACTAAAGTTTGTCCCTTTTCAGAATATACTACAGGCTCTTCTTTGTCAGGAAATTGAATGAAAATATCTCCGGAGCGGCTTGCTTCGGCATATTTCAGCTCCTGTGCCCCATATGTCCTTACCCCTTTGGTGAAGTGGTAGACCTGTATATCGCTGAACTGCTCCTTTATATCCAACGAACTTTGCATAGCGGCAGAGCAGCAATATCTTGAACAGTACTTGTTTTCACCTTTTACCTGACGGCTTCCGACGCAATAGATAAAAGCGATGTCGCTGACTTTTCTGTTTTTGAATATGAGGTTTTTCCCCTCTTTCCCGTTTTTCAGCAATTCTCTGAATTCCGGGAGGGTTATAACATTATCAATCTCCTTGTACCCGTACTCTCCCACGTTGGGATTGTATGATTCGAATCCGGTTGCAACAAGTATTGATCCGACATTGATCTCCTTTTCTGAATCCGGAGAACTTTCGCCGCTCTTGGTTTCCTGCAGCTTAATCTTGAAATCGCCTATATTTCCGCTACACTCTTTTATTTTTGTATTTGTCAGAAGGGTGATTTTTTCGTCATTTTTTACCTCGGCATTCAACCTCTCGACCATATCTCCTCCCTTTACATTACCGGGAAAAATTTTCCCGAGAGATGCAAGCTTTCCTCCAATCTCACCCTCTCTTTCAATCAGGTATACTGTGTCGCCCATATTTGAAAGCGCTATGGATGCCTTGATTCCTGCTACTCCGGCACCTATGACGGCCACGGACTTCTGAGATTTGATTCTGGTAGGTTCGAGTGACTTTGCGAATCTTGCCTTGGCAATTGCAGCCTTTACAAGGTGAATTGCCTTCTCTGTAGCCCCTTGCTTGTTGTCCGAGTGGGCCCATGAGGCCTGTTCTCGGATATTGGCATGAACATAGTTGTATTTGTTCAGCCCCGCTCTTTCGCTTACTGAGCGGAAAGTTGTAAGGTGCAGTTTCGGTGAACATGAAGCCACAACGATTCCACTGAGGTTATTCTCCTTAATGTCGGCTTCCATATCTTTCTGATTTGAGTCTCCGCAAGCGAACATAGTGGTTCTGGCAAGCAGGACACAATCCTCGTCCTTGATTGCCTCTTTAACCTTTTCGATATCTACGTAATCAGATATATTGCCTCCGCAGGCACAAATATAGACTCCTAGTTTCTTATCCATTTTCTGTGTTAATTACATGGTTAAATATGAAAGTGCCTCTGCCGCAGCCGAACCGGCTGACAATATTGAATCCGGAATATCCTTCGGACCGGAGGCTGTACCGGCAACAAAGATCCCGTCAATTGTGGTCCTGGCAGGGCTTAGAACAGGGTCTCCCTGAAGAATGAAATCCTGTTTATCCACATCAGGGCGAAGACCTTTGAACAGGAGAGGTGTCTCTTTATTTGCAAGGGCACCCACCGATAAAACCACAAGATCATGTTCTGCCTCTTTGATACGTCCGCTCTGTATATCCTCATATCTGAGTGTAAGACTTCCGTTTTCAAGTTCTGAAATCTTACCAATCTTTCCTTTAATGAATTTCACACCCATGCCTTTGGCCTGTTCATAGAACTCATCATAACCTTTGCCAAAAGCCCTTATATCGATATAATATATGGTTATATCGGCCATAGGAAGTGCTCCCATGAGAAGCTGCGCCTGTTTAATCGAGTACATACAGCATATTTGTGAGCAAATCGGATTTCCGGCAGAGTCATCCCTTGAACCGGCGCATAGAACGTATGCAATTTTGTCCGGAACCTTTCCGTCACCGGGTCTTAGTATTGTGTTGAACGGCCGTGTAGGTGCAAGCTGTCTCTCCATCTGCATGGATGTAAGCACATTTTTGTAAAGTCCGGCACCGTACCTTGGTAAATTAGCCGGGTCATACAGCTTGAATCCGGTAGCAATAATCGCGCTCCTGGCTTCAATTTCGTAAAACCTGTCCTCCTGTGTGAAATCAATGCAGTTTGACGGGCAAACCTTTTCACAAGCTCCGCATAGTGTGCAGTTCTCCATATCTATTGCTGCCACTTTCGGACTGGCAATACTGAATGGTATAAATGCAGCCTTTCTGCCTATCAGGTTAAACTGAAACTGATCTTTTGTAATGACAGGACAAGCCTTTTCACACAGCTGGCAACCTGTACAATCCTCTGCGATAACATATCTCGGACGTCTTTTGACATAGGCCGAGAAATCGTGTTCCCCTCTCTTTTCAATATGCTCAACTTCGGTTTCTGTGAATATTGTAATTCCGGGATGCCTTGATATCTCTGACACTTTAGGAGTTGTGATACAGGCAGAGCAGTCGAGTGTTGGAAAGACTTTGCTTAGGAGAATCATCTTCCCTCCGATGGAGAGCTCTTTCTCTATTATTGCAACTTTGTACCCGTTATTTGCCAGGTTAAGTGCAGCCTCTCCTCCGGCAATTCCTCCACCTATGACAATGGCATCAAACTTAAGTTTTGTCCTGATTTCCATTTCAACTGTTTTTTGATTTGAGCAGATATTCATTAAAACTTCTAATCTGCTTGACAAATGATTCACTACATACAGAGCATAGAGCTGCCATCTTCAATCTGGCAGGATCAATTCCCCTCTCTTTCATTATATTGTGTGTCTTGCCCACAATGGCCCCTGTCTTTTCTGTGCAGGTTTCGCCATAAGAGCAATCACTCCCGTCAGCGGCGATAAAAACTCCGTCAAACCCATTTTCCAGGGCTTTTAAAATCCACCTCGGTTTCACACCGGACGAGCATGGAATAGCAATAGTGTATACCTGCGGAGGGTAGTGAAGCTTGAGCAATCCTGCCATGTCAATGGCAGGATCAGAAATTTTTTCTGTAGAGAAAACGAGAATCTTTGCTTGGCTGACCATCAGATAACTTTTTATTCGTTCTTTTTCATATAAATCTTGTAATAGCCATTCTCCTCAACTGTTCCCAGATAGTCGTGGCCCTGCTTTGAACACCATTTAGGTATATCCACCTTGGTACCCTCATCGGCTGAGAGGATCTCCATGATATCTCCGTCCTCAATAGTTCCGATAGCTTTCTTTGCTTCCAATAGCGGTCCCGGGCAAGCTGTACCCCTTGCATCTACACTTTTAGCTACATTTAGAGCCTTTAATTCTTCCTGTGTCATAATAAAATGTTTTTTATAAATTCTTTAATTGTTTTAGACAAATAACTGAGCGGCACTTTCTCCTGCATCTGTAACGAATGTTGCAGCACCTGCATAGGTTAGGTGAGGGTAATCAATCATCTCCTCTTTTTTGAAACCCATAAGCCCCATTGACATCTCACACACAATAATCTCAATTCCGAGCTCCCCGGCGGTCTTGAACATATCTTCAAGTGAGAGTACATTGTTCTTGCGCATCAGATACTTTATCATAACAGGCCCCATTCCTCCCATATTCATTTTTGACAGGCCAAGCTTATTTTTGCCTTTAGGCAACATAAATCCGAACATCTTCGATATGAAATCCTTCCCTTTAGGGTGTTTTTTGGGATCACGAAGAGCTGATAAAGCCCAAAACGAGAAAAATATCTTCACTTTTGTATCCATAGCCGCAGCTGCCAGAGAAATAATCATTGTGGCGAGAACCTTGTCGAGATCTCCTGATACGCATGCGATGGAGAGTTGGTCTTTCCTGTTATTCTCCAATTTTGTGATTTTCTTCTGCAGTTTATCAATTTGTTGTTGTAACTGCTCAATTGTTTTTACGGTATTCTCTTCCATTGTCTCTTTTTTTGCAAAGTAACCCCATTTTTAAACCCATATTGCAGTAAGAAACATGATGTCGATTGACACGAAATGTGATTTATATCACAAATTTATATATATTTGCATTAGAAATAAATTTCTTATGGAAAATAAATGCAATCTGTGCAAATACAAATCCATTGCAGAGACTAAACTGACAGAGGAGGAGTTAGGCGAACTCTCTTGTAACTGTCTTACCGTCAGCTTTAAAAAAGGTGACTCGATAATCAGACAGGGTACATACTCTACAAATGTCGCATATCTTAAGAGTGGTCTGGCTAAGATTCACATTGAGGGGCCATATCATGTTCAGGTTGTGAGAATAGTTAAACCCTCCAATTATCTGGGTTTGCCCACAACATTCGGAGACAAGGTCAATCAATACTCTGTCACGGCTGTGGAAAACTCCGAGGTATGCTTTATTGACATTACCTATTTCAGAAAGATGCTGACCCTCAATCATGATTTCAGCAACCAGATAATAGTTGAGCTTTGCAAGGGCGAGATTGAATCATACCAGAAGTGTGTCAACCGTACACAGAAGCAGGTGAGGGGCAAGGTTGCGGATGTCCTGCTGGATTTCTCTGACAACATATATCATTCTGACAAATTTGTCTTCCAGATTAACCAGGAGGATCTCGGAAATCTTGTTGATGCCTCAAGAGAGAGTATCAGTCGTGTTCTTAATGACTTTGGCAGAGAGGGGCTGATCAAAATTTCCGGAAAAGAGGTGGAAATTCTCAATAAGAGTATGCTCCAGATGATAAGTAAGCATGGTTGGTGACAACTATCAGTCAAACTTTTCACATTAGTGTCATTTTGTCTTATATCCCTTTTTGGCAGATTATTTGTGACTATCTTTGCGTCGCAAAACGAATTAATTGAAATAATATATAATGAAAGATCAGAAACAAGAGAGATGTCATGACGAGTCCGTGGCTCAGGAGAGTACCACAGCAGGTACTGAACAGGAACAAATTGTAAATGAGCCGCAAAACACTGAAGCCGGAGAAAAAATAGATGAACAGGCAACTGAGTCAAAAGAGAATCCGGAAGAGAAAATTGCAATGCTGAATGACAAATATCTGAGACTTGCAGCTGAATTTGACAATTATCGCCGCAGGACAGCCAAGGAGAGGCTTGATCTTGTGCTGACAGCCGCGGAAGATACCATAAAAGGATTACTCCCGGTTCTTGATGACTGTGAAAGAGCAATAGAGGTTCTTAAAAGTGCCGAAGGAGATCATAAAGCAGCCATTGAGGGTACGGAATTGATTTATAATAAACTCTATTCCTATCTGGAGTCAAAAGGGTTAAAGAAGATGGAGGTTAAAGGCAAGGAGTTGGATACAGACTTTCATGAAGCTGTTGCTCAATTCCCTGCACCTGATAAAAAGCACCGGAACAAGATTATTGACGTCGCTCAGCATGGTTATACATTAAACGGGAAAGTAATAAGGTTTGCCAAGGTGGTAGTTGGCATTTAAGATACTTAAGATGGCAAAGAGAGATTATTATGAAGTGCTGGGTGTTACAAAAGGGGCATCGGCAGAAGAGATAAAAAAAGCATACAGGAAACTGGCACTCAAATATCATCCTGACAAAAATCCCGGAAACAAGGAAGCAGAAGAGAAATTTAAAGAGGCCGCGGAAGCCTATGATGTACTGAGCAATCCGGACAAGAAATCACGTTATGACCAGTTTGGTCATGCAGGTATGAGCGGTGCAGCCAGTGGCGGAGGTTTTAGTGGAGCAGGTTTCTCTATGGAGGATATTTTCAGCCAATTCGGCGATATTTTCGGTGGCCATTTCGGAGGCGGATTCGGAGGTTTCGGGGGATTCGGAGGTAGCACCAGAGGAGGAAGACGTGTCAACAGAGGTTCTGACATAAGAATAAGAGTTAAACTTGATCTTAAGGAGATTGCCCACGGAACAGAAAAAAAGGTAAAAATCAACAAGCAGGTTGCCTGTCCGACATGTGACGGAAGGGGGGCAGCATCTGAAGCAGACATCCACACTTGTGAGACATGTCAGGGAACGGGGCAGGTTACCAGAGTGACTCAGACAATTCTCGGAACCATGCAGACAGCTTCAATTTGCCCTACATGTCACGGTGAGGGAAAAAGAGTTGTCAAACCTTGTCAAAAATGCGGAGGGGATGGTCTGGTAAAAGAGATGGAGGAGATATCCTTCAAGATTCCGGCCGGTGTAGCACAAGGAATGCAACTGACGGTTCAGGGAAAGGGAAATGCTGCAAAACAGGGTGGTATAAACGGAGATCTTCTGGTGGTTATAGAGGAGGAGGAGCATCCGGAACTTCAGAGAGACGGAAACGATTTGATCTATTCTCTTTTTATATCTGTTCCTGATGCCATCTTAGGTTGTGATGCAGAGATTCCTTCTGTAGACGGTAAGCTCAGAATTAAAATAGAAGCCGGAACACAGTCGGGTAAAATATTGAGACTTAGATCGAAAGGTTTGCCGGATGTAAACGGATATGGAAGTGGAGACCTTCTTGTCTATATTCAGGTTTGGACACCAAAGAAGGTAGACAGGCAAGAGAGGGAGGCGCTGGAGAAGATGAGGTCGTCAGACAATTTTAAACCTGCCCCGAATAAAGATGATAAAAATTTCTTCGACCGAATGAAGAAGATGTTTTCTTAGTGAAAAGTGATAAGTTATAAGTGAAGAGTTATAAGTGAAAAATTATAAGTGATAAGTGTAAAGTGATGGTGAAGATTATTGGGCTGATGTCCGGGACCTCGCTGGATGGACTGGATATATGTTTTGCAGAGTTCGGACACGACAACGGAAAATGGAACTACAGGATCCTGAAAGCCGAATCGCGGGAATATTCACAGGATATAAAGGAAAAACTTGCGACAGCACAGAACATGTGCGCTCTTGATTATGCACTGTTCAATTCTGACTACGGCATCCTTTTGGGTTCTATGGTAAAGGAGTTTATGGACAAAAACGGAGTTGTTCCGGATTATATTGCATCTCACGGCCATACAATTTTCCATCAACCATCAAAAAGGTTTACTGCACAGATAGGCTCAGGAGCAGGAATTGCAGCAGAGACAGGAGTTGATACCATCTGTGACTTCAGGACAACGGATGTTGCCCTGTATGGTCAAGGAGCGCCATTGGTGCCGGTAGGTGACAGGAATCTTTTTTCTGAATACACTTACTGTCTGAATCTCGGTGGTTTTTCGAATATCTCCTTTGATGAAGGGGTTGAGAGAATAGCATATGACATATCACCTGTCAATTACGTTCTAAATTACTATACAAGGACAATAGGTCTTGAATATGACAAAGACGGAGAGATTGCCGGAACAGGGAGTGTTTGCAATCAATTGTTGGAAAAACTGAATAATTTGCCGTTTTATACACAACAGGGACCGAAATCTCTCGGAAGAGAGTGGGTTGAAGAGGTCGTAATACCGGAGATTGACTCCTTCAACTTGCCGTTGAAGGATACTCTTGCAACTTTCTGTGAACATGTGGCGTGTCAGATTGCAGGACACATCAGAGGCGGAAAGGTTTTATTGACAGGAGGCGGGGCATTCAACAAATACCTTGTTGAGAGAATGCGTTACAGGGCACCTCAAAGCGAAATCATCGTTCCGGATGCCATGACTGTGAATTTTAAAGAGGCTCTGATTTTTGCCTTTTTAGGGGCTTTATATGTGTCTGATATTCCAAATTGTCTCTCATCCGTAACCGGAGCCAAGTACGATTGTATAGGAGGTGCTATGTATAAAGCAGGAAAACATAATTAATTTTGTTAAATTAGAATTAATTCATACATTTGCAGTCCAAATTTTACAAGCAACCGCTTACAAGAACACAGGTGTCTGTAATGTTGCGCAAACAACACATTGAAGAAATGGATTTAATTAAAATTGCAGAACAGGCATTTGCTACTGAAGCAAAAGAGTTTCCTTCTTTCAAGGCAGGTGACACAATCACTGTTACTTACAAGATCAAAGAGGAAAACAAAGAGCGTCTCCAGAAATATCGCGGAGTAGTTATTCAGAGAAAAGGCACCGGCTCGACCGAGACTTTCACAGTCAGGAAGATGTCAAACGGCGTGGGTGTTGAAAGAATATTTCCTATCACATCACCTTTCATTGAAGCAATAGAACTCAATAAACGCGGTAAGGTACGCAGGGCGAGAATCTTCTACATCCGTGCACTCACAGGTAAGAAGGCTCGTATCAAAGAGAGAAAATATAACGTTGTAAAAGATTTGGAAGCTTAATTAAGCTTTCATTCCGGCCCCGTAGCTCAACTGAATAGAGTATCTGACTACGGATCAGACGGTTACAGGTTTGAATCCTGTCGGGGTCACTTAATCGATCAAATGCAAAAACAGCTCATTCCGGGCTGTTTTTTTATTGTGATATATTTATTAAATTGCACTAAAGTATTTTAAATCAATGAAAAGAATTACATTGTTCTTTATAATAAGATTGGTAATAGCCTATGCTTTCTTTGTTTTAGGATGCAGTGTTCTTGATCAACAGGTTTTATTTGAAGTTTTGTTCCCCCATTTTAACAAGGCGCCAGAATCCTCGTTCTTGTTTCTTATGATGTTATTATATATCTCTATACTTTATGTTTTCAAACTCTATAGGTTTAAGAGAATGAAATGAATAATCACTATTTCGTCCATATTTTTAATAGAAATTCCAATCTCAGCAGCAGTGGCTGTTGCTGAGATTGGAATTGAATTATAAATGATTAGTTGAACGTATGTGAAAACACGAAAGAGATGCCCAAAATATTTTGGACACCTCTTTCTATCAATAAAAGAAACGAAATTTCTATTTAATTTCCGATCCGGATTCCAGGAATTTTATAAAACTCTCAATATCCAGGTCGTAACCTCTCGGTTGAGTGATATGCTGCTCAGTGAAAGGATTCAGTATTGCGTAGTAAGGCTGGGCATTTACGTTGAACTTGGTCATGGCAAGATGAGAATTGATCTTACCTATGCTCTTCAATACGCGGCCACTCTCATTGGTAACCCAATCCTTCTCGTCTGCCTCTTTCTTGTCATCGGCATAAAGAGCAAGCATTACAAACTTCTCCTTAAATAATTTCAACACCCGTGGGTCTGACCATACCCTTGCCTCCATTTCGCGGCAGTTAACACATCCGTGTCCTGTAAAGTCGACGAATAGTGGTTTCCCTACACTCTTTGCGTAAGCAATGGCTTCGTTATATTCAAAGAATCCCTGAAGACCATGAGGTAAGTGAAGGAAATCACTGTACTTGGCATTAAATGTCGTTCCCTCATTGTTTGTGGCCTCCACATTCATACCTCCTGCCTGCTTCTCTTGATAGAGGTTAAAATCCTGTGAATTTAAAGGCGGCATATAACCGGAAAGAGCCTTGAGAGGAGCACCCCACATACCGGGTATCATATAGACTACGAAGCTGAATGCAACAATAGACAAAGCCAGACGTCCAACTCCTACATGATCCTTAGGAGAGTCATAGGCAAATCTGATTTTCCCTAAAAGGTACAGACCCAATAGAAAGAATACCACTATCCAGATTGCCAGGTAAACCTCTCTGTCGAGTATGCCCCAGTGGTATGTCTGGTCGGCAACGCTGAGGAATTTAAGACCAAGTGCAACCTCAAGGAATCCAAGTACAACCTTTACTGAGTTGAGCCATCCGCCCGATTTAGGCAGTTCCTTCAGCAATGAAGGTGCAAATGCAAATATTGTGAAAGGTAAAGCAAATGCGGTCGAGAATGCCAGCATTGTAATGATTGGCTCCCAGATCTCACCTTGGGTAGATTTAATCAAAATAGTACCTACAATCGGGCCGGTACATGAGAAAGAGACAAGCACCAATGTCAGGGCCATGAAGAATACACCTATAAAGCCACCCTTGTCGGATTTGGAGTCAGATTTATTGACCATCCAGCTAGGCATTGTTATCTCAAAGGCACCAAAGAATGATGCTGCAAATACCATAAATACAAGGAAGAAAATGATGTTTGGCAGCCAGTGTGTGGCCAACCAGTTAAAGATATCAGCAGTCACGGCCTCACCACCGGCAAAGTATGTAACGAAAATTATGACAGCAATAGGAACGGTATAAAGAGCAACAATGAAAAACCCGTATAATGATGCCATCAATTTGCCTTTTGCCTTTGAATTCGACCCGTTGTTTGACTGGCTGTTCTTGAGGAAAAACGATACAGTCATAGGAACCATAGGGAAAACACAAGGGGTTAGCAGGGCAACAAATCCCCAGGCAATTGCCTCAAGGATGACGGCCCAAAGAGATTTACTCTCCTCTTTTCCGTCAAAGGATGCTACGACATCACCGGCAGGGGCAGGCGCAATTGTATCTTTTACAATGATTGCTTCCGGAGTAGTTTCAGTTACGGCAGAAGCAGGTGTTGTAGCGGGTACTGCTGTAGTTACACTATTTTTAGCAGCACTTCCGGCAGTGGGTTTTTGAGTTGCGACAGCAGAAGTCGCACCTTTTGCACCGGGAAGCTTTATTGCAAACTCATATTCGGTTGGCGGCAGGCAGGATCCGTTGTCACAAACCATCCATTCAACATAACCCTTAACTGTTACAGAATCCTTCGAAACAACCTGGATTGTCTGAGAAAATTGTGCCTTGTTCAGAAAGTAACCGATTTTCATCTGGAACATCTCGTCAAACTCAATCTTTGGCTGGATTAGCATTTTTACACCACCGGCCTTTTTGTAATAGGTGCTTTCATCAAAATAGAACTGAGTAGGATTAGGTCCATCTGTATATGGCCCGAGGTCATAAAGATGCCAACCCTCTCCAATGGTTGCATTGAAAATAAGGTCATAAGCATTATTACCACTCTCTTTAATGTCGATCTTCCATTTTACAGGATTCTTCACTTGGGCCGTTAAACTCCCGGCAAGCAAAAGAAAAAAAATTGTTAATTTGATACCCTTTTTGAACATATTGTTGTTAATTTATTTCAAATATATATATAATTGATAAAATTCTTAAGTCAGCACTCTTTTTTTTAACAAATCTACTAATTATTCATATCTATGCGGGATGATTGATTGAGATTGAGACAACACACGCCGGAAAAAGTTTAATACATTATATGACAAATCCTCAGTGAGTTCAAACGTTTATGATGCAATATCTCTCGAAATAGTCCCTAATAAATACACTTGAAGAGAGGTTTACCCCAAAACATTTCAGGAAAATTTTCATTCATGCCGGTAAAGGGGTGGTTTTGCAATTTTGCCGTTCATCTAAAGAAGTGGGCTTAATAGTCTGGCGAAAGCCTCTTTGACCTGGTTTTTGACGCTTCGTCTTGCCCATTTTGAACTTGCCAGGGATTTACATCTTTCGGTATCTTTTAAGAATTGAATGTCAATTTGCTCTGTTATTTGACGGTTGTAGATGATACTTGTTATTTCAAAATTGTGTTCCAGTGAACGGTTGTCAAAGTTAGCCGATCCAATTATACAGAACTCTCCGTCTATTGATATCACCTTTGAATGGTTGAACCCTTTGCTGAAGAGATAAACTTTAACGCCGGCCTCAAGCAATTCAGATGCATATGACATTGTACTCCAGTGCCCGAGTACCGTGTCACTTCTCTCCGGTATCATTATTGAGACTTCCAGACCGGCCAGTGCTGCTATCTTGAGGGCATCAAGGAGAGAGACGTTAGGTGTGAAATAGGGTGTAATGATATATATTTTCTTCTTGGCATTTGTAATTGCCTGAAAGTAGCATTGCATAATGCTTGCCCAGTCACTGTCAGGTCCGGATGTGATTATCTGTGAATAGACGGGAGCGGATATGATTTCAGAACTGTTGTATGTCGGCGGATGAATGGCAGGAAAGTACTTCTTTTTCCTCTTCATCTGTTTGTTGATAATAAAGTATCTGTCGAGGAGAAAGCTGGATTGGAGGGCCGATACTGATTCTCCAAGGATCTTCATGTGGGTGTCCCTCCACTCCGCATAATTACCACCATTATAATATCTGTCAGCAATATTGACTCCACCAAGGAACCCGACAGTGCCGTCAACTACAAGAATCTTCCTGTGATTCCTGTAATTGACCTTAGATGCGAGAGTGAGGAACTTTACAGGGGCGAAAACAAGCACCTCAATGCCCTCTTTTATCATATCATCAATGAACTCCTCGTTCATTTGCCAACATCCTACATCATCATAAATAACCCTCACTTCGACCCCCTCTTTTGCTTTCGATATGAGAAGTGATTTGAAGTTATTGCCCACAATGTCATCAACAATAATGTATGACTGAAGGTGTATGTGTTGCTTGGCATCTAGAATGCTGTCATACATGGAGTCCAGGGCCTCCTTGCCTGAAAAGAACAACTCCACACTGCTGTTCTGTCCGACAGGGCTATTGTTCCCTTTTAGATTGAGATTAATAAGCTTTCGGAACTGATGTAGTTCAGTAGGAACAGTTTCAGGATTGTTCTTGAATTGCTTTCTCTGCTTATTGCTCATGAAGCGTCTGTAACGTTCGTCCCTTACCCCCTTTCTGCTGTATATCTTTGCCTTCCGGAAGTTCTGTCCGAAAAAAAGGTATAGTATAAGCCCGATATATGGGAGAAACAGAATAACAACGATCCATGACAGTGATTTGACAGGATCAAGCCTCTTGTACATTATTCTGGCAGAAGCGAAAATTGCCAGAAGATAATATACTGAGTAAAGTATGAGCGATATGATTTCAGTTACCCCAATTTTTCCGCAAAATATAAAACTGCAACCCCTCCGGTGAGTGGTTTGAAGTCAATGTTGTTAAATCCTTGTCTCTCTATCTCTTTGCAAAATGTCTCGTATTGGGGAAACTCTTTCACAGATTCGGGAAGATACCTGTATGCCCGGGTGTCTTTGGAAATCATTCTTCCTATAACCGGCAGTATTACAGAAAAATATGTGTTAAAAAGTGTTCTCCATACCCAATTTTTTGGTGTTGCAAACTCCAGAATGGCCAACCTGCCATCTGGTTTAAGAACCCTGAATATCTCCTGTAGAGCAATATCCCTGTTTTGAAAATTCCGGATCCCGAAAGAAATCGTAACAGCATCAAAAGATGAGTCTTCAAACGGAAGATTTTCCGCAGAGCACTCAATATAGTCCGGAATCGGCTGCTCCATTTTTTCAAGCTTTTCACTTTTCTGACGGGCTATTTGAAGCATATTCACAGAAAGATCAGCTCCAGTTACGGTAAAACCATTCTTATAGAGGGCAATGGTAAGATCGCCGGTGCCACAGGCAAGATCGAGAATGACCTTAGCTGGAGAGCTTTTTAGACCTCTTACCAGTTTTCTTCTCCACCCCTTGTCAATGCCCAAGGAGAGCAAGTGATTGAGCAAATCATACTTGCCGGCAATTGAGTTAAACATGGCTGAAATCGCCGAGTGTTCCTTACTCAGTCCTTTTTCCATTATTCTAAATAGGTGCTGATAAATCCGAACGAAAGGTCATCGAGTCTTAACTCTCCCTTAGTTACATGACCCAATAGAGTCAGGCGGACTCCGTTATTAAACATATAATCAACGAACTTGCCCTCCTGTTCTCCTGTAACGCTGACCAATATGGCGGAGTTTGTATCGTCAAACAGAAAATCTTTTTCCGGAATTTCCGAATCAGATGTTATATCAAATCCGAGTCTCTTTATTGCACAAGCTTCAACCAGCCCGCAGAACAGACCCTTCTTCATAAGAGGGTGTGCACTTGTCAGCAGTTTGTTCTCCATCGCGTCATAAAGAATCTCAATTATGGAGCTGTTATCTTCCTCCTTTTCAAGATACTCACCGAGAAGGTATATAGTGTCGCCTTTTTTGTCAAAATTAATTGGAATCATATGGCCATCTTTTGAGAATTGAGGGTCATACGGATTTTTCCTGTATTTTGAAATACTCTCCAACAACGCAGTGCTCTCTGATAATATTTCGCTTATCTCCACAAGATCATCAGTGTTTGAAATCTGTCGTTTGAAATTTTCGTTCATGGTGCTATTTATTATTTGACGCTAAGTTACAAATTATTTATAAAATTTTTAAAATTAAAAAAAGGTGCTATATTTGCACCCGCAAACCCGCAGCCCAGATGGTGAAATTGGTAGACACGCTACTTTGAGGGGGTAGTGCCGATTACGGTGTGCAAGTTCGAGTCTTGTTCTGGGCACCAAAAAATTAAAGCCGTTTAACGACGGCTCTTTTTTATTTTATGAAGATAGTATTCCTTGATCAGGCTACAATGGGGGACGATATCTCCTTTAGTCAGTTTGAAGAGTTGGGTGATTATACAGGATGGCCCCTTACATCGCCGGAAGAGATTGCAGATCGTATTAGCGATGCCGAGGTGGTAATTGTCAATAAAGTTGTGTTGGGGAAGCGGGAAATCGATTCTGCACCAAGACTGAGGCTTATTTGTGTGGCTGCAACCGGCACAAATAATATAGATAGCGACTATGCAGCCTCAAAGGGAATTCCTGTAAAAAACGTAAAGGGCTACTCTACCGAAAGTGTCACTCAGATAACCTTCGCCCAGATTCTGGCTTTATTAAACCATATTCCCTATTTCGACAACTATGTGAAAAGCGGGGAATACAGCAGAGGAAAAATGTATTCCAACCTGCAGAGACAGTTCTCTGAATTGTCTACCATGAAATTCGGAATAATAGGGATGGGAGATATCGGACGCAATGTGGCAAGGATTGCAAGTGCTTTCGGTGCTGAGGTCCAGTACTACTCTACAAGCGGGACAGCTCATTGCAAGGATTATCCAATGGTCACTTTCGAAGAATTGTTGAACACTTCTGACATTATTTCAATCCACTCTCCGCTCAATGAAAAGACAAAAAATCTTATCACAATGAGAGAGATGAAATTGATGAAAAGTTCTGCATTGATAGTTAATCTCGGTAGAGGAGGTATTGTTAACGAGAGAGATCTTGCTACAGCTGTTGATAATGGAATAATTGCAGGTGCGGCAATCGATGTGTTTGAAAAAGAGCCTCTTCCTGCGGATCATCCATTTCTGCTAATGAATAATCCCGATAGATTATTATTGACTCCTCATGTAGGATGGGCTAGTGTTCAGGCAAGAACAAGACTCGCCGGAATGATTGTCGGGAACATCAAATCTATAATCCAGTCTATTTAAGGGGCGAATCAGGCTCCTTTTTCATGTAATTGTATTCCAGCCTGTCAACAAGACGAGGGAAGAATTTATTTAGTATTACAGTTAGTTTTCCTACAGGTGTCAGGACTATCTGAGCTTTTCTCTTTTCAATACCTTTTATGAGGTGTCTTGCACACTCATCTGCAGTCATCATTGAGGCTTCGTCTCTTGGAGTCTCACCCTGACGAGAGCCGTCAGATACAAGAGCCTCCTCCCGGATATTTGAAGCTGTGAATCCAGGGGCGAATATCATTACATGTAAATCGTCCTTGAGGTGTTCAACCCTGAGGGTGTCTAGAAATCCGTAAATAGCAAATTTTGATGAGGAGTAACCGGTACGGGCAGGCAAACCTTTGAAGCCGGCTATCGATATTACTCCGACAATTGACCCATGTGTCTTTAAAATATGGGGCAAGGCATATTTTGTACAATACACCGTGCCCCAGAAATTTACATCCATGAGTCTTTTTATAACAGAAAGATCAAGGTCTTTAAACATTGCTCTCATAGATATCCCGGCATTGTTGACCAGTATGTCGGCTCTTCCGAAACGGGCAATCGTCTGCTCTATGAGATTCTTACAATCACTTTCAGAAGATACGTCTGTCTTTATCGATAGTACCTCGGTAACAGATGAAAGTTCCTTGTCTATTTCAAGCAATTTATCCAGGCGGCGGGCAGCCAATACAATCTTAGCACCCTTATGTGCAAAAGCCCTTGCTGCAGCAAGCCCGATACCGGAACTCGCTCCTGTGATTATTACAACCTTGTCTTTAAGCATCTTTTATTATCTACACAATAGCTTTGTTCTGCATTTCGCTGCCTTTGTACATACCGGATTTAAGATTTTCGGCAATTTTTGCGAATACGTTGAGTGTGTACTCTACATCTTCCAGGGAGTGCATGGCAGTAGGAATAATCCTGAACATTATTACTCCCTTAGGCACTACAGGATAGATTACAACCGAGCAGAAAACTTTGTGATTCTCCCTGAGATCCACACAAATATTTGTCGCCTCAACAACGTCTCCCTGAAGGAATACAGGTGTTACACAAGCCTCAGCTTTTCCGATATCAAAACCTCTTTTTCTTAAGCCATCCTGCAAAGCTCTTGTAATTATCCATAATTTTTCACGAAGTTCAGGCCTGGTCCTGATTAATTCCAAACGTTTCAGGTTGCCCATTACAAGTGGCATAGGAAGAGACTTTGCATAAATCTGCGAACGTAGGTTGTACCTCAGAAAGTTTATAATTGATGCAGGACCTGCAACAAAACCGCCTATAGATGCCATAGACTTTGCAAACGCTCCGAAGTAAAGGTCGATATCATCCATAACATTGAAGTGTTCTGAAGTACCGCGGCCATTGGCTCCCATCACTCCAAAACCATGAGCATCGTCAATGAGAATTCTGAATTTATACTTTTTCTTAAGCTCAACAATCTTGTCAAGGCTTCCAAGGGCTCCGGTCATACCATATACACCCTCTGTTATGAGAAGAATGCCGCCACCTGTCTCAGCGACAAGCTTGGTTGCTCTTTGAAGCGCTTTCTCACATTTTTCAATATCGTTGTGAGGATATACAATACGCTGTCCCATATGAAGCCTTACACCATCCATAATGCAGGCGTGAGCTTCAGAGTCATATACAATAATATCATGTCTTGTAACCAGCGCGTCAATTGTAGAGACCATTCCCTGATAACCGAAGTTAAATAGGTATGCGTCTTCTTTTAATTCAAAATCAGCAAGTTCGCGTTCGAGTTGCTCGTGATACTTGGTCTGTCCGGACATCATGCGAGCACCCATAGGGTAGCCCAATCCCCATTCAGCAGCAGCATCCGCATCAGCCTTTCTGACCTCAGGGTGATTTGCCAATCCTAGATAGTTGTTAAAAGTCCAGGCAAGGACCTCTTTCCCGTTGAATATCATTCTCGGCTGAATAGGACCTTCAAGTTTTGGATAAGCGAAATATCCGTGAGCCTTTGTTCTGTACTGTCCTAAAGGACCGCCTTCGTCGTTAATAATTCTATCAAAAATATCCATCTGTTGTATAATAATTATGTGTATCTCAATTTTCTCCCAACCCTGAGCAGAGAGCTTCTCCTTATCCCATTAAGAGAACATAGTCTTGAAACAGAGACACCGGTTCTCATGGCAATTCTTCCTAAGGTGTCACCCCTGCGGATAGTCCAGTAACGTCTTTTCGAAATCTCTTTTTTATATTGGAAATTATTTGCGGAAAGCTGGAATTTATCGAATTTAACCGTTTGTGACTCAAAATCAATAAGATCATGGGGGTTAATCGGGTTGCCAAGGTATCTGGTTTCGAAATGAAGGTGATACCCTGTCGAGCGCCCGGTACTTCCTCCCAGACCGATAATACTTCCGGAACGGATTGTGTCACCGGGATTTACAAGGATGTTGTTCAAATGACCGTAAAGAGTCTCAAGACCATTGAAATGCCTTACAAGTATATAATAACCGTAACCTCTCCTGTCATATCTTGTCAGTCTTACAACACCATCAAAGGCACAGAGAACAGAGTCATTCCTTTCAACTTTCAGGTCTATTCCATAATGGTACCTCCATCTTCTAAAGCCAAAATCAGAGGTAACATATTTCATAGAAGGGGGGCAATATCCCGATAGGTCCAGCGTGACTGTGTCTTTCATGTTGACCAGATCTACCTGATATGGATTTATTTTACTGTCGCTCCATATATCGTACTCTTCAGGCATGTCGGATATCTCACATCCTCTGTCAAATTCAATAAGGTCAGGAATAGTCCTTGAATAGTTCAACCCAAATATTTCCGAAGAGTAGTCAGGAGTGTAAACTGGAATATCCGGCAGTATTACTGTCGGTTTGATCGGTAGCAGTACGACCTCACGTTTCTTTGATTTTCCATCTGCTGTTATGACGAATGAAAATGTCAGGAATATAAGCAGCAGCGATATAAGTTTAAGGTTATCAGTATCAGGCATCGATATTTGCGTATTTTGCGTGTGCTTCAATAAATTCCCTTCTAGGTGGTACATCGTCTCCCATCAACATGGAGAAAATCCTGTCTGCCTCTGCCGCATTCTCGATATCCACCTGGCGGAGGATTCGTGTCTCAGGATTCATTGTTGTGTCCCATAGCTGAACAGCGTTCATCTCTCCGAGACCTTTGTATCGCTGAACATGTAATCCGCTCTCCTTGCCCTGACCTAACCTCTCAATAGTGGCCTTTCTCTCCTCCTCAGTCCAGCAATATTGCTCCTGTTTGCCTTTCTTTACCAGGTATAGAGGCGGTGTAGCTATATATACATATCCGTTCTTGATAAGATCCTGCATGTAACGGAAAAAGAAGGTCAGTATAAGTGTTGCAATGTGGCTTCCGTCGACATCGGCATCCGTCATGATAACCACTTTGTGGTAACGAAGTTTGGTTATATTCAGCGCTTTGCTGTCATCTTCAGTGCCGACAGTGACACCAAGAGCTGTATAGATATTACGGATCTCTTCACTTTCAAAAACTTTGTGTTCCATAGCCTTTTCAACATTCAGAATCTTTCCTCTGAGTGGAAGGATTGCCTGGAACATTCTGTCTCGTCCAGTCTTGGCTGTTCCACCCGCAGAATCTCCCTCAACCAGGAAAATCTCGCATTTAGAAGCATCCCTGTCAGAACAGTCTGCCAACTTTCCGGGCAGCCCCGAGCCGGACATGACTGTCTTCCTCTGTACCAACTCTCTCGCTTTTCTGGCTGCGTGCCTTGCTGTTGCAGCAAGTATCACCTTGTCAATGATGGCTC
This sequence comes from Bacteroidales bacterium CF, assembly GCA_000473305.1. Lineage (GTDB taxonomy): Bacteria > Bacteroidota > Bacteroidia > Bacteroidales > UBA932 > Bact-08. Next base: position 979,070 of record CP006772.1, read on the forward strand.
TGGCATCTTTTGGATTCTCCTCGAGATAATTTTCCAAAGCGGCTGTGGTAGCCTGTGACACAGATGCCATTACCTCGGGATTTCCAAGTTTCGTCTTGGTCTGGCCTTCAAACTGAGGTTCTTGTACTTTTACTGAAATTATGGCTGTCAGACCCTCTCTGAAATCGGATGCATCAATGTCAAACTTGAGTTTTGAAAGCATGCCGTTTTTGTCAGCGTAGTTTTTCAGTGTTGTGGTGAGACCTCTTCTGAATCCGCTGAGGTGTGTACCTCCCTCGATTGTATTAATGTTGTTTACATATGAGTGTACATTTTCGGAAAATCCGTTATTGTACTGCATTGCAATCTCAATCGGGATCCCGGTCTTGTCGTTTTCAAGATAAATAGGTTTCTCTGTAAGTTTATCCCTTGTCCCGTCCAGATATTGGACGAATTCTAAAAGACCAAGCTCAGAGTAGAATACCTCCTTCTTAACTTTATTCTCAACCTCTTCGATGTTTCCGTTTCCATCTTTCTCTTCGGTATTCTCACGCAGGTCGGTTAGTGTGAGTTTGATCCCCTTATTGAGGAAGGCTAGTTCCCGTAACCTGGTTGCCAGTATCTCATAGTTGTATACTGTTCCCATTGTGAAAATTTCAGAATCCGGTTTGAAGGTTATGATTGTTCCGGTTCTGTCTGAATTGCCCTCTTCTTTAACCGAATATAAAGGAATACCTTTTGAATACTCCTGAATGAATTTCTTTCCCTCACGGTGAATCTCGGCAGTCAAATGAGAGGAGAGGGCATTCACACATGAGACACCGACTCCGTGAAGTCCTCCCGAAACTTTATATGAATCTTTGCTGAATTTTCCTCCGGCATGTAGAACTGTCAGGACAACTTCAAGAGCAGATTTTCCCTCTTTTTCATGCATACCTGTAGGTATACCACGGCCGTTATCTGTGACACTTATCGAATTGTCAGGATTAATAATAACATCAATGTCTGTACAGTAGCCCGCCAAGGCTTCGTCAATGGAGTTATCCACAACCTCGTATACCAAATGGTGTAATCCCCTTGAACCAATGTCTCCTATGTACATTGAAGGCCTTTTCCTGACTGCCTCTAATCCCTCTAAAACTTGAATACTGTCAGCAGAATAGCCACCACCGACAATCGCAGATTCTTTTTCCTTCATTTTGAAATTTATCTCTTTTAAAAGAAACAAAGTTACAAAAAATCACTAAAAAAACCTAATAATTTTATTTAATTATCAGGTTTATCTACTTGTCTAATAGTCTGATTGTCAGAACTTAAACACAACTCCAAGCCCGCCTCCGACACCCGGATTACCATAGTTGAGGTAGTAAAGGTCATTGGTGTTCAGCAAATTGTTTACTTTAAGGTAGAATGATAGATTGCGGTTGTATGCGTATGTCAAATCAAGGTTGACAACTGCAAATGCGGGGATTGTCACAGACGACTCTTCATTCATGGCATCGTTCCGGTCATAGTAAGCAAGAGTCTTGCCTGAGGACCTGTAGTGTATAGTAATGCCTGCGATTATCCTTTCACGCCAGTTGTATCTTCCGAATGCTCTTGTCTCAAATTCAGGAATATTAAATACGGTCGATCCGTCCTTATTGTCACATTTGCTGTAGATCATGCTTAAACCTGACTCCACAGCGTCTGATTTCCAGAAAACCTCGCCTCCTGCAGACATCTTGTTCATATCTTTATATGAGGCAATAAAAGTATTGACAGGACCATACATGTTATCTGTAAAATGGAACATGGTCATATAACCTTTGTATTCATTGTAGCCGGCCCATACATTGTATGAGAGCCTCTCGCGTACCTCTCCCTTGAACCCGGCTCTGACAATTAGTGGTTCTCTGGTGTTCCTGACACTTATCGAAGGTGTAATCCACGGATTGAGATCCATCATCTGACTGTAGGTTCTGAATTGGTTATTTCCATCCACAGAGGCATAAAACCATAGTTTTTCCCTTGAAAGCTCATATGAGAGTGCCCCCCTGAAGTAAACACTGAATGCGTCCTCACTCTTGTCTACATATTTACCGAGTTTTAAACCGACTTCGAAAATCCACTTGTTTTTATTAAACAGATAGCGTGGATAGACATCCACATTGTACCTGTCAAGTTTTTGTGAGTTGATGCTGTTTGCCGCTTGATACTCCAGGTCAATCAGAAACCGGTGATGTTTGGCAAATACAGGTCCGAGAGTAGCCTTTGCGTCAACATAGTTCTCTTCGTTCGAATAAAATGGATTATAATAATTCTGATCAGCATCAAGCATCTCCAGATACTTTACATTATCATTGATATAGTTGTATTTTAAGTTAAAGTCGTAATAGAAATAATTTGATTTCTTGTTTGTAGATCTTAGATAGAGGTTTGCTCCCAATCTGTCAAAAGAGTGGGATAGTGTGTCTTTTAGGTAGGATGTTGTGCCCCATCTTGCGTCTGGAGCAATGAAGACATTGTTTATCTGATATATACTGTCGTTGAATCCGTAGAAGCTGAAAAAATTCCTGTCGTATTCCAGGTTCAGACCGATCTCTCCTTTCTCAAAACTATGGCCGGCATTAATTCCAAGGTTGTTTTTGCTGTAGGGTGCCTTTGTCAGCCTTTCTGACTTAAGCGCCTCTGCCCCTTCAAGCTTGATCCGGTTCAAATCACCCCAGAAGGAGTCATGTTTTCCATATAATGTAAGGGTGAAATTTGATGGCAGGGTGGGTTGAAAATATATGTCAACATGAGGATTCAGTGGGATGTTCACACCAAAGTTTCCATACAGAATAGGATAACGGCTCTTTGCCCCGCGCTCAATCTGTGCAGAGGGAAGGGGAGAGAACTCGTAAAGGTTTGCTATGGGTTTGTCAAAAATTGAGTAGTCAAAATTGAGATTGAAATTTCCCAGTGAGTCCGGGTATTCAGGCTTGATTCTTCCCTTCTGGATCTCCAGAAGATAAGCATCGAAATCCCTCCTTACCTCAAGAGTCGGGTCAATTTTTTGTTGCGCGGAGGCAGGCTGAGAAATAGAGAGCAGAGCCAGAACTCCGATAACAGTATATATGTTGATAATAGTTCTCATGCTTAAGGTTTTATTTTGTCTTTTTTGAAATTTTTGAAAGCCTCATTTTTACCTGGTCTGCAATATCATCTTTAGATGTAGATTTATATGAATCGAGGATGCTTTTGAATGTAGCCTCCGCCTGTTCCCAGTCCTCCCTTTCGGCATAGCTGTCTCCCAATAAGATAAAACTCTTGGCAAGCCAGTATGTCTGAGGTGTATTTGAGTCAGAAAAGGCAAAGACCTCTTTTTCCACGGTTGAAAAGTCTCCGTTATCAAATGCATTGGTGATAATCATATACTGACACTCAGCACCCTCCGGTACAGCTTTGTTTTTTGCAATCTCTTTCAGGATTGGGAGAGCTTTGGTCCTTTCACCAAGCAAAAAATATGATTTGGCCAGGACATATTTCACTCTTCCTCTATCGGATTCATCCAGATTCTGAACTTGTATCTTCTGAGCCTCAGCCACAGCATTTTCATATTGCTTGTCCATAAAGAATGAGTTGATCCGCCCAACCTCTGCCTCGGTCTTGTTATTTGGCAACTTGGCAATTATGCTTAAAGTAGAGTATCCCTCAAGGGCTTTTTTATATTTCTCCAGCCTGTATGCAATTCTGGCATAGTTTAAAGTTGCCAGTTCTACAAAAGAGCCTTCTCCTTGCTGCATCACCTTCATGTATGCATCAAGGGCAAGTTCGGGCTTGTCGGATTTCATATAAAGTTCCCCTAGATAGTAATATACCTGTGAAAGCTTGATGCTTGAAGGGTATTTTGTTGTGAAAGAGGTAAGAGAACTGATGGCTCCGGCAGTATTCCCCGAGAGATAGAGTTTTTCGGCAGAGTTGAACAACATCAGCTCCTTGTCCCCGGCAGATTTTGTGGTGGATAACCCTTTCTGATCAAGATAGGCAAGGAACTCCTCGGCCTCACCCTTCTCCTGGTAAATATTCTCCAGCCCGGCAATGGCACTTTGTGCTTCAGGAGAGTCAGGACCTTGTTCAAGTATCTTTTTGTAATAGGCTGTCGCACCTTCATTGTCCTGCATGTTAAGGCTTATCAGTCCGAGTTCCAGCAATGCTTTTGTGTAATATGGACTCTCCCGGTACTCTTCGCTAAGCTCCTTGAAATACTGTACAGCCTCGCTGTTCGCCCCTGTCTGGACAAGTGTCCTCCCAAGCTCATACAGGACTTCAGGATAATATCTGTTCTTAACTTTCGAATTTACAACCTCTTTTAGAACATCAACCTTTTTCCTGTCATCACCGATAAGTCCGTATGAAACCGACATCTGGTACCTGGCATAAGTGTACGAAATCTGATCTTTCGCGCTGACATCAGAATATATGTCAATTGCGGCGTTATAGTTTTTCTGCATAAAATGACAATCACCTGACCTTAACCTTGCCTCAGTGACGAATGAAGGGGCAGAGGATGAATTAGCGAGATATTTTCTGAATGTCTCCTCGGCCCTTTTATAATCAGGAAGTTTGAAATAACCGTAAGCAAGGTTGAATAGCGCCAAAGGGTATTCGGCCGTTTTTCTGAAGCTCAGTTCTTTGCCGGTTAACTCCTGGTTTATCTCTATCGATTTCTGGAATTGTCCGTTCCTGTAGTATGCCTCGGCAAGCCAGAAAGATGCAAGATTCTTCAGATATATATTGCCGCCTGTGTTGTCAATTGATAGTTCAAGATATTGAATAGCATCGCGATATCCTCCAAGATCAACCAACTCCATTCCTCTCAGAAAAGAGGCCTTCTGCAGGTTCTGACGATCCCTGTCTGTAGGACGTTTTATAAGTTTAAGAGCTTCTACTGCAGATTTATAATCTCCCGAAACAAGATAGTGGCTTGCTATATAATTCTGGATCTCGTTGAATTTAGTGTCTGGAGGAGAGTATGTGGAGAGATAGTTCTGGAACTTGGATATATCTGAATTAAGGTCAAATGAGAGCTTTGCATAGTTGAACATTGCATCCTCTTTGAGAAGCTGGTCGAAATTCATTTCAGAGGCCTCTTTGAAAAAGGTCAGGGCCTGCTGTTTATTTTTCATCTCAGCGTAGCAGAATCCCATGTGATACTTTGCATTTTGAGTAAGGGAGTCTGAAGTGGCTATAATTTTTCCGAATGATTCGACGGCAAGTTTGTAACTCTTGAGTTTATATGAGATCATTCCCTGGTAGTAAAGATCATTTCTGGATAGGGAGGCGCTGTTTTGAGAGTATTTGTCAAAATATGACTGTGCCTTTTGAGTCTCCCCCTTGTCGTAGTATGCCTCAGAGAGCATCCTTGCTGTCTTTGTCCTGAACTCTTCCGAGAGCAGTTCATAGAGAAGTTCTCCGTTTTTGATAACGGAGTCATAATCCTTGAGCATGAAATCGGATTCGAGAGTATAAAACCTGGCAAGAAGGCTGAATCTTGAATCACCCGAGATCTTTGCAAATCCGGCCTTGGCCTCCTTGAACTCCTTGAGCATGTAGTGGATATATGCCGAGTAATAACAGGCAGGGTTGGAATATGTGGTATATGGGCCAGAGTACAAGGCGTCAAAAATTGACAGGGCCTTGATGAGGTTTCCTACACGCATGTGGGAATAACCAAGTCTGAAATTGAATTCGGCAACCTGTCCCTTATTCAGGTTTTTGATGTCAATTTTGTTAAGAAGCTCTAGGGCACGACCGAAATCTTCCTCATTGAAAAATGATGTGGCAAAACTCAGGTATATAGAGCCAAGCTGGTTTGAGTAGGGGTAGTTTGCCTCATAGTCTTTAACAACTGCTTCTTTGTTAGGTTTGTTGAGTTCGATGGCTATAAGTACTTTATAACCTTCAGCCTCAGCCCGCCTTATAACCATATCCTCTGATATGAGTGACAGAGCCTTGTCAAATTCGACTTCAGCAGATTGATAGAGGAATTTATTGTAAAGTTCCACACCTCTGTTGTAGTGTCTTGAGTAGTTAAATCCCGGATGTTGGTCCTGTGCTGATGCAACGGTGATTGAAAAGAAGAGTGTACATAGTACGAAACTACATCTTTTTATTAGTCTATTCATCGAAGAAATTATTTTACCAAATAATGGTTTAGGTTTCAAATTTAGTAATTTTGTAAGTAAATAGCTAAAATTATGCCGACCGAATACAACAAAAACCTAATTGAACTCAGTGGTGTTGATATTATAAAAGAGGATAGCCTTATTCTGTCCGATGTAAACCTTTCTGTAAATGCCGGTGAATTTGTCTATATCGTTGGTAGAGTGGGAAGTGGAAAGTCTTCCATTATTAAGGCTATCATAGGAGAGATTCCGTTAACAAGAGGATTTGCTCATGTTGCAGGTTTTGATCTAAGGAAGATTAAGCGAAACCAGATACCGCTACTGAGAAGAAAGATAGGCATTGTTTTTCAGGATTTTCAGCTTCTAACAGACAGAAGCGTTTATGACAACCTCAAATTTGTACTTCAATCAACAGGCTGGAAAAACAGTAAGGAGATAGATCATAAAATAAAGAATGAACTTGAAAGCGTAGGTATGTTGCTTAAAGCACATAAAATGCCTCATCAGCTGTCGGGAGGGGAGCAACAGAGGGTTGCCATAGCCAGGGCTCTTCTCAATGATCCACAGATTATACTTGCAGATGAACCTACCGGGAATCTAGACTCTGATACTGCCTGTGAGATTATGGATCTTCTTATGAGAATCCACAGAGAACAGGAGCCGGCAATAATAATGGTCACACATAACAGAGCGTTGCTCAAAAGATACCCGGGTAAGCTCATGCTCTGTGAGAACCTTGCGTTTAAGGAGATTGTGGAGACCCAGGAGATAGATTTTTCCCAATTGCTTTATGAATAACACAGAGCGCTACAAGGCAGTTATAAATTGGTTTGAAAAGAATATGCCGGTTGCCGAAAGTGAGTTGTCGTACGACAATCCCTTTCAACTTCTTGTTGCCGTCATACTCTCGGCCCAATGTACTGACAAGAGGGTGAATATTGTCACAGAAAAGCTCTTTTCCAGGTATCATACGGCGGAGGAGTTGGCATCGGCATCTGTTGAGGAGGTATTCGGTTTTATCTCCTCTGTAACATATCCTAACAATAAAAGTAAGCATCTGGTTGAAATGGCACGAGTTCTTGTTGAGAGGTTTGACTCCGTAGTTCCGTCAGACCCTCTGTTGTTACAGGAGTTGCCCGGGGTCGGAAGAAAAACGGCAAACGTGGTTTCATCAATTATTTTCGGGAAACCTGTTATTGCAGTAGACACACATGTGTTCAGAATATCGCGGCGACTCGGACTCTCCGACAAGACAACACCTCTGGGCGTAGAACTTGAACTGACAGCCAATATCCCGGAGGAGAAAAGGGCCAGGGCCCATCACTGGCTGATTCTGCACGGCCGCTATATTTGTGTGGCAAGAAAGCCGAAATGTGAGCAGTGCGGTCTGCGAAAGTGGTGTCTACATTATCATGTTCATGGCGGCGCTGATCTCCATGAAAGTTGCTCCGGTTGATGTGCCGAAACTTCCGGCAACTACACCTATTGTGTCATGACGGTTAAAACATTTTTCCTTCAACAAGGCCTTGACCTCACTTTTGATAAAGTCATCCTTGCTGTCATAAGGGTTTGTATAGTATGCGTAAACTCCGTAAGAGAGTGCCAGTTCTCTCATAACATGATCCTTGTAGCATTTAGCGTATATAGGAACATTAGGTCTGAATGCTGAAAGGTATCTCCCGGTCCTTCCAGACATTGTATCCAGTACGATAGCTTTTATAGGTAATTTGGCAGTTGCCTCTACAATACATTTTGCTAGTACCGCTGCTGTAGGTTCTGTTACATGTTGTAATTCGAGGTCATAGAATGGGGTCTGATGTTTCTCTATCTCAAGCGCAATGTTGGTCATTGTCTGGACAGCCTCCAGGGGGTAAGCTCCGCCTGCAGTCTCTCCACTCAGCATAATCGCATCAGCGCTCTTGAGAATTGCATTGGCAACATCTGTAACCTCTGCACGCGTCGGTCTGGGATGCTCAATCATTGTGTGAAGCATCTGGGTGGCAATAATGACAGGCTTTTTTCTCTTGTGACACTTTTCTATAATGTTGTTTTGTATAATCGGAATCTTCTGATACTCGATTTCCACTCCCAGATCTCCGCGGGCTACCATTATTCCGTAGCAGTTAGATAATATTTCGTCTATGTTGTCAACTCCCTCCTGGTTCTCAATCTTGGATATGATCTTCAAATGGCTGTTTTTCTCGTCCAGGATTCTTTGAACGGCTAAAAGGTCATCCCTGTTCCTGACGAAAGAGTGGGCAACAAAGTCGAGATTGTTGTCTGCTGCCCATAATATGAACTCCTTGTCTTTATCCGAGACAGATGGCAGCATTATCTTTACATTAGGAACATTTAGGCTCTTCTTGCCCTTTATCACTCCGTTGTTCTCGGCTTCACATATAAGTCTGCCATCTAGTTTGTTAACCGTTGTAAGGCATATCTCACCATCATCGATGAGGATTTTTACACCGACAGGAACCTCTTTTACAAAATTACTGTAATTAGTATATAAAAGCTCTTTTGAAGAGATACCATTCACATCATCGGCAAAAATAACCTCGTCTCCCTTGTTAACCTTGAATCCGTCGCTCTCTTTCATTGTAGTTACCCTGATCTCAGGTCCTTTGGTGTCAATCAGGATTGCTATCTTATCGGATACTATTCTGACATTTTTCACTATCTCCATAGATGAGTCAAGTGTCGTGTGGGCAGAGTTGATCCGGACAACGTTCATGCCCGCCTCATATAGAGAGCGGATAAATCCTGTGTCACATTTTTTGTCTGAGATTGTACAGATAATCTTCGTTTTCTTTTCGTGCATATTTTGCTAATTTTGTTCTACAAATGTACTGAGAATTTTGAAAAAGAGATATCAGGATCCGCTTATTGCAGATTATTCATCGTTTTTAAGACTGGAACTTTCTTTATCGGAAAATACCATCAGATCTTATTGCTCTGATATGATGTTACTTCTCTCATTTATTGAGAATAACGAAAAAAATGAGGGAGCAGCGAAACTTGATGAGGTGACCACTGACACACTTAACGATTTTATCTCATCCCGGATGAAAACCGGAATAACAAAAAGATCTCAGGCCAGACTGATAAGTTCCTTAAAGTCTTTCTATGGTTTTCTGGAGGAGAGTGGGCAGTGCAAAACAAACCCTGCCGAAAAGCTGGATCCTCCCAAGATTCTTCAGTATCTTCCGGTGGTACTGTCAGTGAAGGAGGTCTTGGCTGTCATTGACTCTGTTGACAGGAGCAGCTATGAGGGAGAGAGGAATAAGACAATTTTAGAGGTTCTCTACTCATGCGGTCTGCGTGTCAGTGAGGTGGTTAACCTGAAGATTTCAGATCTTTTTTTGCAAGAACGTTTTGTGAGGGTTATGGGTAAGGGGAGCAAGGAGAGACTTGTGCCTCTTGGAGACCCGGCTGCAGATGCTTTGGCGCTCTATTTGTCCATAAGGGGAAGAATGCCACTCAAACGAGGGTGTGAAGATGTCGTTTTCCTAAACAGGAGAGGAGGTAAGCTCTCAAGGCAGATGATATTCCTGATTGTAAAGAACCAGGCTGAAATTGCAGGTATAACTAAAGAAATTTCACCACATACATTCCGCCACTCTTTTGCGACTCACCTTGTGGAGAATGGTGCGGACCTGCGTGTTGTACAGCAGATGCTCGGCCATGAGAGTATTCTCACAACCGAGATCTATACACATGTGGATAGTGAAAAATGGCGTGAAGGTATTCTGAGATGCCATCCACGCCGTTAAACTTTTAGATTGATATTTGTACGGGTATTATTCCCACTCAATTGTTGCAGGTGGTTTGGAAGAGATGTCGTAGACAACCCTGTTTACCCCTTTAACTCTGTTTATTATCTCATTTGAGACATCGGCCAGGAACTCGTATGGCAGATGCACCCAGTCAGCTGTCATGCCATCTGTAGATGTAACGGCCCTCAGGGCAATGGTGTACTCGTATGTTCTCTCATCTCCCATTACTCCTACGCTTTTTACTGGTAGAAGTATTGTCGCGGCCTGCCATACCTCGTTGTATAGCCCTGTTTTTCTCAGTCCGTCTATAAAATAGTGGTCTGCCTCCTTTAAAATGTCAAGCTTTTCGGCAGTAACCTCTCCCAATACCCTGATTCCAAGTCCGGGGCCGGGGAAAGGGTGTCTGGAAATAAGCTCATCTTTGATTCCGAGAGTCCTTCCTACTTTACGGACCTCGTCTTTAAACAGAGATCTCAGCGGTTCGACAACCTTTAGTTTCATATAATCGGGAAGCCCGCCCACGTTGTGGTGAGACTTGATTGTGGAGCTGGGTCCGTTAACAGAGGTTGACTCAATTACGTCCGGATAAATTGTTCCCTGTGCCAGCCATTTTGCATTTTCCACTTTATGTGCCTCGGCATCGAAAACTTCTATAAAAGCATTGCCGATAGCCTTTCTTTTTTTCTCAGGATCCGTAACACCTTTAAGAGCGGAGAGAAACCTTTCTGAGGCATCAACTCCGGTTACATTAAGTCCCATATCTTTATAAGAGGCCAGAACTGACGAGAACTCATCCTTTCTCAGTAAGCCGTTATCTACAAATATGCAGTGAAGGTTTCCTCCGATGGCTTTGTTCATTAGAACTGCTGCAACGGTTGAGTCCACTCCGCCTGAGAGACCTAGTATCACATGGTCGTCGCCGATTGTTTGCTTCAGAGTTGCAATTGTGTTTTCAATAAATGAGTCAGGAGTCCAGTCTCCTTTACATCCGCATATATTCTTTACAAAGTTTCCGAGCATCTCGGATCCCATCTCTGTATGGTAAACTTCCGGATGGAACTGAACGGCATATGTCTCTTCGCCTTTGATTCTGAATGCTGCATTTGAAATACTTCCTGTCGATGCAATTGCTACAGAGTTGTCAGGCAGAGCCGAGATGGTGTCACCGTGGGACATCCATACCTGTCTGTTTGATGGTATGTTCTTAAACAATGGGCATTGGGTATCTTCAATTGAGAGCATTGCTCTTCCATATTCTCTTGAGAAAGAGCGGTTTACCTCGCCGCCGAATTTTTGTGCAAGATATTGAGCCCCATAGCAAATCGCCAGTAGAGGTAACTTACCCTTAATTTTAGATAGATCAACCTGAGGAGCCTGAGGGTCGCGTACAGAAAAAGGGCTCCCGGACAATATAACCCCTTTTACGCTTTGGTCAATTTCGGGAATTTTATTGTATGGGTATATCTCGCAATAGACATTGTGTTCTCTCACCCTTCTTCCAATAAGCTGAGTAACCTGAGAGCCAAAGTCAAGTATAATGATTTTTTCTGTCATAAGGGAATATTTTTCGTAAATTGTAACCTGCAAAAGTAAATAAAATATTACTTTTGCGCCCTGAATTATGCAAAAAATAAGAAATATTGCCATCATTGCCCACGTGGACCATGGCAAAACTACACTGGTAGACAGAATGATACACCATGCCAAACTCTCCAGGGAGGTTGAGAAAATGGGTGATCTGATTTTGGACAACAACGATCTTGAAAGGGAGAGGGGAATAACAATTCTTGCAAAAAACGTCTCGGTTCCATATAAAGATTATAAAATCAACATTATTGACACTCCCGGACACGCAGATTTCGGAGGTGAGGTTGAAAGAGTGCTTAACATGGCAGACGGCGTTCTGCTATTGGTTGATGCTTTTGAGGGAACAATGCCGCAGACAAGGTTTGTGCTTCAGAAAGCCATTGAAATGGGGAAAAAGCCCATTGTCGTAATAAATAAGGTAGATAAGCCTAACTGTAGACCGGATGTGGTAAACGAGCAGGTTTTTGATCTTATGTTCAGTCTGAATGCCACAGAGGAGCAACTTGACTTCAAGACAGTATATGGTAGTGCAAAGCAGGGCTGGATGTCTACTGACTGGAAAAATGAAACCACAGACATAACCGCACTTTTTGATACAATACTCTCAGAGATTCCTGAACCGGAAATGTTGGAGGGAACACCTCAGATGCTGATATCTTCATTGGAGTACTCTCCATATGTAGGCCGTATTGCGGTAGGGCGGGTACGCAGAGGTGCCCTGAAGCCGGGATTGCAGATTTCTCTCTGTAAGAGGGATGGGACAGTTGAAAGAAGCCGTATTAAAGATCTGATGGTTTTCAGCGGTCTTGAAAAGTCAAAAAGCGAAGAGGTTAAGAGCGGGGATATTTGTGCGGTTGTTGGTATAGAGGGGTTTGAAATAGGGGATACAATTGCTGATTATGAGAATCCTGAGGCCTTACCACCGATATCGGTAGATGAGCCTACGATGAGCATGCTTTTTACCATTAATGACTCACCTTTTTTCGGGAAGGAGGGAAAGTATGTTACATCAAGACATATAAAAGAGAGGCTTGACAAGGAGCTTGAGAAGAATCTTGCACTGAGGGTAAAGAACGGCCTGACTGCCGATTCTTTTATCGTCAATGGCAGGGGGGTCTTACATATCTCTGTTTTGATAGAGACTATGAGGAGAGAGGGCTTTGAACTGCAGGTCGGACAGCCCAAAGTGCTTGACAAGACTATAAACGGTGTCAGGTGTGAACCTGTAGAGCATCTTACAATAGATGTTCCTGAGGAGCATGTCGGCAAGGCCATTGAGATGACGACAAGGAGAAAAGGCAGCCTGATGCATATGGAACACAGGAATGACAGAGTACACCTTGATTTTGAAATTCCTTCAAGAGGTTTGATTGGTCTCAGAAGCAATCTGATGACAGCATCACAGGGAGAGGCGGTTGTTGCTCACAGATTTAAGGGGTATGAACCATACAAGGGAGATATCGAGAAGAGAAGCAACGGTTCTCTTGTGGCTTTGGAATCAGGTATGGCAGTTGCATATGCGATGGATAAGCTTCAGGACAGGGGGAAATTCTTTATAAGCCCGGGTGAAGATATATATGCAGGTCAGGTTGTCGGAGAACATACAAGAGCTGATGATTTGGGTATCAATATATGTAAGACAAAGAAACTTACCAATATACGTGCTTCCGGCACGGATGACAAGGCTGTTCTGCCACCGCCTATATTATTCTCTCTGGAGGAGGCACTTGAGTATATTCAGGAGGATGAACTAGTGGAGGTTACACCTCACAGCATGAGACTAAGGAAAATATACCTTGACGAGAACGAGAGAAAGCGAAGAAAGGGGTGATCCGGGTTGCTATTTTAAAAAAATAGATTATCTTTGCGGGCTCATTTATAATATGGGAAAAGAGCCGGATAACTTATACACAATTCCTGTAAAGGGGTTGTCAGTCGGAAAACATCAGTACGGTTTTCTGATTGATAAAAAGTTTTTTGAGGATTTTGAAAACTCACAGATTCTCGGAGCATCACTCAAAGTAGATGTTGATCTCGAGAGAAGTGAGACATGGATTAGGATAGTAAGTGCCATTCAAGGAACTATTTCCGTTGAGTGTGACAGATGTCTGGATGAATTGGTTATTCCGTTAAAGACCGAAGCCTCTCTTTTGGTAAGGTTCGTGAAAAACGAGGATGAACCGGAAGAGGATCTGGAGACAATAACACTTGATCCTTCAGAGGCTATTTTAGACCTCAGACAGTTCTTTTACGATTATATTTGTCTCTCAATGCCTATACAAATGGTGCATGAAGAGGGGAAATGCGATCCGGAGATGATTGCAAGGCTTGAAAATGCGAGGGGAGAGAAACCCGTTGGGGAAAATGGCTCACCTTTTGATAGATTAAAAGATTTATTGAATTAATTAAGTTAAATTATTTAGATATGGCACATCCGAAACACAAGATTTCAAAAACCCGCAGGGATAAAAGAAGGACCCATGATCATGCAGCGGTTCCAACACTTGCAAATTGTTCTAACTGCGGTGCCGCAGTCCTTTATCACCGTGTTTGCCCTGAATGCGGCTACTACAGAGGCCGTCTTATGGTGCAGAAAGCTACTTCGTAGTACTCTCATATGAGGATTGGTCTGGATGTTATGGGCGGTGACTACGCTCCTTTGAATACTGTTTCAGGAGCAATAGACGTCTATTCCAAACTAAATCCAGGGACAAAATTGTACCTTTTAGGTGATCAGTTTAGGATTACCGAGATTTGTAGCCAGAAAGGCTTCGATCCCGGTAATTTTATTATTGTACACTGCTCACAGACAATAAAGATGGACGATCATCCTGTCAAGTCCTATCAAAAGAAACAGGATTCCAGTATTGTCGTGGGTTTCAATATGCTCCGCAATGGCCAGATTGATGCTTTGGCAAGTGCCGGGAACACCGGCGCAGTACTGACCGGCTCATATCAGACCCTAAAGCCTTTACCCGGAATTATGAGACCTTGTATATCTGTTGAGATGCCTCTTCTTAACGGAAAGAAGATGTTGATCCTGGACGTGGGTTTCAATGTGGATTCCAAGCCTGATGTCCTGTACCAGTTCGGTATCCTTGGATCTATATATGCAAGGGCGATGATGGGAATTTCGAGGCCTAGGGTAGCGCTTCTCAATGTTGGGGAAGAGGAGGAGAAGGGAAATATGGTGACGAAAGAGGCATACAAACTCATGTCGGATTCAACTGATTTTGACTTTGTCGGCAATATGGAGGCGAATCGTCTCTTCGATGGCGATATTGCAGATGTACTTGTCACTGATGGTTTCTCCGGAAATATCTGTCTTAAACAGGCAGAAGGAATGTATAATCTTTTAAGAAAACTCAATATTAAGAATGACTTTCTTGAAGGATACAATTATGAAGATTATGGTGGCACGCCGGTCCTTGGAGTACCGGCACCGGTGATTATAGGCCATGGAGCCTCATCTCCGCTTGCTGTCGCAAATATGATAACCAGTACCGAAAGGGCTTTGGAACGGGATTTGGTAGGAAAGTTCAAAGAGGTACTTTTACGAAATTAAAATGAAAGCTGTAATTAAAGGAATAGGCGGTTATATTCCGGAATATATACTGACAAATCAGGAACTCTCCACAATGGTTGATACAACCGATGAGTGGATAATGACAAGAATCGGAGTAAAGGAGAGGCGGATTCTTAAAGAAGACGGGCTTGGCACCTCTTATATGGGAACTCTTGCCGTAGAAAGCTTGCTCAATAAAACAGGGGTCTCAAAGGATGAGATTGATATGCTGATCTGTGCCACAGTCACTCCTGATATGCTCTTTCCCGCAACTGCAAACATCATCTGTGACAAAGTCGGTATAAAGAATGCCTGGGGCTATGATATCAATGCCGGATGTTCCGGTTTTATCTTCAGCCTCTCTACTGCAGCATCCTTTATAGAATCAGGAAGGGCTAAAAAGATTATTCTTGTCACCGGAGAGAGAATGTCTTCTATAACAAACTATCAGGACAGAACGACTTGTCCGCTGTTCGGAGACGGTGCCGTTGCGATGCTTATTGAGGCAACCGAAGATCTCTCAGTCGGACTTATGGATGAGATTCTACATGTAGACGGTGTAGGGAGACAATATCTTTTCCAGAAGGCCGGAGGATCAATGTATCCGCCAACAGAAGAGACCATCAGGAACAGGGAGCACTATATCTATCAGGACGGCCAGGTTGTATTCAAATATGCCGTAAGCCGCATGGCTGATGTCTCTGCTGAGATGATGGAGAGACATAACCTTAAAGCCTCTGACATTGCCTACCTTATTCCTCACCAGGCCAACCTGCGAATCATAGATGCAACTGCAAAGAGGATGGGCCTTAAGAAGGATAAGGTTCTGATAAACATAGAGAAATTCGGTAATACAGCGGGTACCTCTATACCATTAGTCCTTTGGGAATTCGAAAAGAAATTAAAAAAAGGAGACACACTTATTTTATCGGCATTTGGTGCCGGTTTTACCTGGGGCGCCTTATACTACAAGTGGGGTTACGATCCTGAGTAGTGTGAGAATTTTCAGGAAACAGTAATCGGTTATTACTTACAATATCCGATAGGCATCATATAGATAGGTTCCTCATCAGCAGGGAGTTGAAACAGCTTTTTCAACGCCTCGTCTGAAAATGCTCCCACTGCACAGGTGCCAAGATGAAGTGCTTCTGCCTGTAGGTAGACGTTTTCTGCAGAGTGGCCAAGATCCATAAATACATATCTCTCTTTTCCGCGAGCGCCGTATTTCTTAGAGCTTTTATCATATGCATCACTGTAGAGCAATACCGCAGGAGCCTCTTTTATCATCTTCTGATTGTATGCAGCAGTGCTGGCCTCATTTCTCAAATCTCCCGATATTGTGCAGATGATGCTGTGATCTTTTGAATTGTACTTGTATAGGCCCGGTTCTACTCCCTTTACTTTTCCTACCAATACATATATCTCCAGTGGATATAGGGCTCCGGCAGATGGTGCAGTACGCAATCCTCCCTTTAAAGCCGGGGTGCCATCTCTTTTTGCAGTGATGCCATAAGCTGACCAAAGAATCTGAGAAAGTTGTTCCATAGAAAGTTCCCTGTCCTGGAATTGTCTTCTGGAACGTCTCTGTTGAAGGGCCTCTTCAACACTCATTGTTCCCTTTAAAGAGGGCGCGGGAAGGATGATTACCTTGTCGTTTTCAGGACTGACTGCAGGAGATTCATGAGAAACGCCCATCATTAATATAAGTGCTGTGATAAATAGTTTCATGGTTGAGATGTTTATATTTATTATATGAAAGTAGTAATTTAAAAATTATAAGCCAATAAAAATTTTTTCAATAATAGTAAAAGGTTATACTAATTTTAAAAAGATTATTATCTTTACCATTATAAACAATAGAATTATGAAAAAGACACAAACAATAGTATTGCTATTATTGCTGGCATTCCCCGCAAT
Organism: Bacteroidales bacterium CF; assembly: GCA_000473305.1. Classification (GTDB taxonomy): domain Bacteria; phylum Bacteroidota; class Bacteroidia; order Bacteroidales; family UBA932; genus Bact-08. The sequence goes on from CP006772.1 coordinate 996,043, forward strand.
AGTTACAGCACAGACAAAAGAGCTATCGTATAAATTCGGAGGGTTTGTTGAATTCAAGAGCTATTTCGATGATTACAGGTCAAGAACCTCAAGGTACGACCTTCAATATAAATATCCTTTGTCTCCCGATTTAAATAATAGTGGTATAGATGTAAATAAAAACAACTCATTGAATTACAGCATAGCTGCCAGCAGACTGACATTTTCGGTTGCCGGTATGAAGTTCCTCAATGCAGAAGTTAATACATATGTAGAGGCCGATTTTCTGGGTTCTGGAGAGAGTTATATCAACATGTTCAATCTTCGACATCTCTATATGAACTTTCAGTGGAAAAAGAGCTCCCTGCTGTTCGGACAGACGAATCATCTGAGTTACGTGTCCGAAGTGGCGTCAAATATGGTAGGATTCGGGTCAGGATATCCATTTAATACTCTTAACAGGGGCATGCAGGTTAGGTATGAGACAAAACTTGCCGATAATATCAAATTCCTTGCAGCAGCTGAGATATATAGTGGCCACAAGTCGTTAGGCCCGGCCACAGCACAGGTACAGGCAGGAATACCTGACTTGCACGCGCAGCTTAAGTTCGGAGAAGCTAACAAGCTTTTCGGAGGAGTTACTTTTGGCTATAAGTTTTTTAAGCCGAGGAATACAGATAACGATAAAAACCCTATATCCACAACTGTATCTGCCTTTGATGTAAGTATGTTTGCAAAGGCCGTAATAGGAAAGGGTTACTCTCTAAAGCTTTGGGGAATATACGGTGAAAATCTCTCGATGCTGAACATGCTTGGCGGTTATGGTAAAATAGAATATGCAGCTTCTGAACCACTTGACTTTGATTATACCAACTTACGCACTCTATCTGCCTGGGCAGAGTTTGAAACACCTTCGTATAAAAATTTCAACTTTGGGCTCTTTTACGGTTATCAGAAAAATTGCGGGACAAAAGATAAACTGGATACCTCTGCTTATGGATCAAACTATCTCTATTTTTCTGATCAGAAACTGGAGTGGTTTTCTAGAATATCTCCAAGGATAACATATAGCTTGTCCAAAAAATTGATATTTGGTCTCGAATATAATCTTACATTTGCAAAGTGGTCAAAAAGTGTTGATGAGAACATGAAACCACTTGTCAGCTTCGATGTTAACCACAACAACAGGCTGGAATTCATGGCTAAACTTATTTTCTAAAGGTGAATACAGGAAGGAGCGATCTTCTTTGGAACTATGCGGCGAGCTTTATGAGGCTTGCTTCGGCAATGATTATCCTTCCTCTTATTTTACGTTTGCTTCCGGACCAGGAGGTAGGTCTTTGGAACGTTATGATTGGGCTCAATGCCATGATCTATCTTCTCGATTTTGGTTTTTTTCAAACCTTTTCAAGATCAGTAACATATATTTTCTCTGGAGCAAAGGAGTTAAAAGGAGAGGGACTCGGAGCTGCCAGCGAAGACGGAAAGATCGATTATTCCCTTCTGAAAGGATCTTTGTCGGCAATGAGAGTCTACTATGCCGGAGTTGCCATATTCCTTGTAATATTACTCTTTACAGGAGGATATTTTTATATAGAAAAGCTGCTTGAGGGCTATTCAGGTGATGCCGAAAATGCAAGACTTGCCTGGTATTTGTATGGGATATTGCTCTCTTACCAGTTCTATACTTATTATTACGACGCTCTACTGGTGGGCAGGGGGATGATCAAGCGGTCACGGCAGATAATAGTCTTCTCCCAGTGCACCCATATCATACTTGCCTCTACAATGCTGATTATGGGGTTTGGGATTATCTCAATGGTCTGTGGACAGACATTGGCTACAATTTTAAACAGAATGCTTTCCAAAAGGGCATTTTATGACAAGGAGACCAAAGCAGAGGTCAGAAACGCCCAGCCATCGTCATGGATAGTTATTCTGAAGACTTTATGGAAGACTGCATATAAATCGGGTTTGGCAAACCTGAGCCTGGTCTTTACAAATAAGATGCTTACTCTTATTGGAGGTCTCTTTATCCCTTTGGCTGTTTTAGGCTCTTACGGAATTACCAAGCAACTTGCAGATCTCACATATACACTCTCTTTGATCTGGTTCATGACATTCCTTCCGAAATTGACTCAGAACAGGCTTCTTGGTAAGGAGGGTGAAGTAAAACGCATCTATATAAAAGCACAATACATTGCACTTGGTGTTTTTGCCGTTCTTTCTGTGGCAGTAGTTACCTTAGGCCCTTGGGCCCTTCGGATTATAAAAAGTAATACACCTTTGCTCGGAAGTGATTTATTGATAATACTATTTTCAGCCTCATTGTTTGAAGCATTCACTTTCCTCTCCACATCAGTTTTGGTAAGCAAGAACACTGTTCCGCATTATAAGGCACAGATGGTTACAGCAGTTGCAACAATCGCAATTCTCTTGTTTGTGCTGAATTACACAGAATCAGGGGTAATCGCACTTATTATCGTGCCATTCTCTGTTCAGCTTATTTATCAGCACTGGAAATGGACCTGTGTAGTTTTCAGGGATCTTAGGATCAGACTGGCCGACTACGATCCAAGAAAATATCTCAAATTTTAACCGGAGAATCGACTATCTTCCTCTTCTCTCCCTGCGGCTCGGTTTTCTGGAATCTTTACCGTGAGAACTCTTTTTCCCGGACTTCCTGCCAAACTCATCACTCTTCACTCTTCCCTTATCACTCTTCCCTTTTCTCTCTTCACTCCTCACTTTTCCCTCTTCACTATACCCTCTTCTCTTTTCACTATTCACTTTTCCCTCTTCACTATACCCCCTTCTCTTTTCACTATTCACTTTTCCCTCTTCACTATACCCTCTTCTCTTTTCACTATTCACTTTTCCCTCTTCACTATACCCCCTTCTCTTATCACTCCTCCCTTTTCTCTCTTCACTCTCACCTCTGCGCTCAGGTCTGTCACCCTTAATCTTGGTGTCTGTTACTATTTCCACTTTTAATAATCTTCCGCGATAATCGGTATTGTCAATGGTCTCGACAATGTAAGCAGCTGAATTAGTCGTAACGGAAACAAACGACATCTCTTTGTGTATATCGATGCGGCCAACGCCTTTCTGACCTATTCCGCAACTTGAGAACATCCTTAGAAGATGTCTCGGTGTTATTCCGGCTTTTGAACCTATACTTAGTTTAACCCATGAGTAACCCTTTTCTGTCGGCAGATTGAAACTGCTTTCGCCTTTTCCCTCTCCTCTGGATGACTCTTCACGGATATTCAGATCAGGGGCGTGTCTGTAATAGTCAAGGAAACGGTTAAATTCAATTGATAGCATCTTCCAGATGATCTCCTCCTTGCTTACATCTTTCCACTTTTCATCTATCAGATTTATATATTCCGAAATCTCCTCGCGAATCTCGGCGTTCTTTACCTCCTCTACAAGATGAAGCATCTGACGTGTACAAACCTCTTCTCCGGTAGGAATTTTGGCCTGTCCGAATGTCTTGCCTATGATCTTTTCAATTCTGCGGATCTTGTGTTGTTCCTTACTGTTAATAATTGCTATTGAGATTCCGCTCTTGTCTGCACGACCTGTCCTTCCGCTTCTGTGAGTATATTGTTCAGCCTCATCGGGAAGATTGTAATTGATTACGTGAGTCAGTTCGTTCACGTCTATCCCCCTGGCAGCGACATCGGTTGCAACTAAAAGGCTTAGATTCTTGCTTCTGAACCTTCTCATCACCTGATCACGCTGAGCCTGTGAAAGTTCTCCGTGAAGTGCATCGGCATTATATCCATCCTTAATAAGAGACTCGGCAATCTCCTGTGTCTCCTGCCTTGTGCGGCAAAAAATCATACCGTATATGTCGGGATTGTAGTCGGCTATTCTTTTGAGTGCCAGATATCTGTCCTTGGCGTGAACAATATAGTAGTAGTGTTTTACATTCTCTGAACCGGAGTTTCTTGTACCCACTGTGACAATTTCCGGTTTAGTCATATAGTTTTTCGCAATGCCCTCTATCTCAATCGGTAATGTTGCTGAGAAGAGTAAAGTTCTTTTCTCTTGCGGTGTACACTCGAGTATTGCGTCAAGTTCATCCTTGAACCCCATATTGAGCATCTCGTCAGCTTCGTCAAGTATAAGAGTGTGAATGTTAACCACTGAGGCTACACCTCTGTTCAAAAGGTCAACCATTCTGCCCGGAGTGGCAACAATTATCTGACACCCTTTTTTTAGAGCTTTAATCTGTCCCTCTATTCCGGCACCACCATAAACGGCAACAATTTCAAGATTGTCAATATATTTGCCATAATTCGAGATGTCCTGTGCGATTTGTCTGCAAAGCTCGCGTGTAGGACTTAAAATAAGAGCCTGGGTCTCTTTCGAACTTGTGTCTATTGATTGAAGTAATGGAAGTCCGAAAGCCGCCGTTTTGCCGGTTCCGGTCTGAGCAAGGCAGACTACATCGTCGTTTTCGCTTATGAGTTTCGGGATTATTCTTTGCTGTACTTCCGTAGGGTTGATAAAGCCAAGATCTGTAATGGCCTTGATAAGAGTATCTTTAAGGCCGAGGCTTTGAAATTGATTTGTCATTTAATATAAATAAACAGCAAAGGTATTCTAAATTATTTAAAATCTCACTTTTATTCAGCTAAAACTCCACCTTCACGTAATCCGAGCAAAAAGCCATCCAGGTTTGAAATAACCAAATACGTAATAAATGCAAGAATAATCAATATACTCCAGATAATAATTTGTTTTGTTTTCTTTTTCATTGTGTTATAATTAAATCTATTCAAACATAAAGGTAATTCCCCTTTTTCGGGATCATAATTGGAAAATACTTAACTTTGAGTATGAAATTTATCTTTATTTAAATAATATTTCCAATTTTAAATATATGAGCAAGGTCAGACATATAGGTGTCTTCGGTAAGAGAAACACAGGAAAGAGCTCCTTAATCAATACTATTACAGGTCAAAATGTGGCAATTGTATCTGATATTCCGGGTACAACAACAGACCCTGTAAGAAAAAGAATGGAGATATTCGGTTTAGGACCTGTAGTTTTTATTGATACTGCCGGTATAGATGATGACGGAAAGTTAGGGGAGAAACGTGTGGAAAAGACCCGGTCAGTAATAAAGACAATAGACCTGGCAATACTTATCTTTACAAATAATCAGGTTGACAAATATGAGAGAGATTTGATTAAATCTTTCAGAGAGGAGGAGCTGCCTTTTATCATGGTTCACAACCAATCTGACATTGTGGCTCTTGATCCTGAATTGGCATTGGATCTTTCTGAAAAAGAGAGGATAAGTATCCTGGAGTTTTCATGTTCTCTTTTGGATGAACAAGAGCAGAAAGAGGCTGTGGAGACACTAACCAGTCTAATTATTGCCGGGTTACAGGACAGCTCACCGGGCAGGACAATTCTTGAAGGTCTTGCAGAAAAGGGTGATAAGATTGTAATGGTTTGTCCTGTAGATAGTGAGGCACCTGAAGGAAGGCTAATTCTACCACAGGTTAATGCAATAAGGGATGCTCTGGACAGAGATGCCGTGGCTGTAGTTCTTCAGCCGGAGGCTCTAGAAAAGTATATCAAAGAGGAGGTTGTAAAACCGAAATTGGTTGTTACAGACAGTCAGGCATTTGAATATGTGAGTAAAATTGTTCCGGAAGATATCCAGCTTACCGGTTTTAGTATGCTTCTTGCACGTAGCAAGGGGATTTTTCCTCAATATGTAAAAGGAATAGATGCAATTCAAAACCTTAAGCACGGTGACAGGATACTTATACTTGAATCCTGTACCCATCACAGCTCTTGTGAAGATATAGGAAGAGTAAAGATCCCGCGTCTTTTGCAGAAAAAGTGTGGAATGGAGTTCTCTTTTGATGTTGTTGGAGGTCTGGATTCCTTACCGGAGAATATTTCAAACTATTCGATGGTAATTCAGTGCGGCGGATGTATGATCACTGACAGACAATTACAGGCCAGATTGAGGCCTGCCATAAAATCCGGGATACCTGTTGCAAATTACGGGATGGTGATTGCTTATTGTACCGGAATATATCAGCGGGCTATTAACCCGCTGATATAGAGTTTTATTGATGAAGTTTGTTCCATTCAAGCAGAATCTCTCTCTCTTTCCCGTTTACTCTTGAGCCGGGTCTGACGATAGAGTAGGAGATTGGCGGCATATCGTGTGCTACAATTACACTGTCCACTCTGGAGGCTGTCTCTTTCGTGATTATTCCGGCAGAAAGAATCGATTCATAATATGGTTGCAGATTAATGCTCGAAAATCCCTCTTTGGAGCCTCTCTTTATTTTATTGCCGATTAACGGAAGCTTGCTGTACCATGGAAGCTTTGGATTGCTTACATGGCAAACCATACATCCCGAATTGCCAATTATGGCAATGGCTTTACCCTGGAAGGAAAGGTCATTTACAGGTTCATGATCAATAGCTCTGAAAGTAATTATCAGTGTTGCTGCCAGTATCAGCACCCCGATGATTGTCTTTGAAAGTATGCTCATATCTTAAGTTTAATTTTTCGCCGCCTTGTTGAGTATTATCTCGACATTTTTCGATATGGCGTTTGCAGAAAAAGTTGCACCTGAATAACTGTCCGCAGATGCCTTTTTCTTTGCTGCATCAGTCACTTTAAGCCCATTCCATGTGTTGAAGAAGTTTTGTCTTTCTAGCTTCTTCAGATAGGCAGCTGTTTCCCAATTGCTCAATATGGCCACTTTTTTTATACTCTTGTTCTTGTCTGTTATGACTATAACAGGAGTTGTGTTATTGTAGCCTTTGATGCCATCTGAATATGGTTTGCTTGACAAACAGTAACCTAAAACTTTTTTGTCTGAGCTTACTATGTTGAACCACTCTCCCTTGTTTTTTTCAACCGCCACCGCATCAGGGTAGATGCTTTTAACAACATCCAGTCCTGAGATTTCCTTGAAAACAGGAACGTCCTTTTTAGGGCCATTGTTATTCTGTGAAACTCCAACTGTCGCCAATGCGAATGTAACAAATAATAATGATATAACCTTTTTCATTTTTTTAAATTAGATGCCAATCAGACAAAGAAGGCCGGTAAAAGTTTACTTTTCCGGCCATCATCTTTGTGCAAAAATAAATTATTTTGTAGCCTTGATTGCAGCCTGGGCAGCAGCAAGCCTTGCAATAGGAACACGGAAAGGAGAGCATGAAACATAGTTCATACCTGCATTATGGCAGAATTCCACAGAAGCAGGGTCGCCACCGTGTTCTCCGCAGATACCGACCTTGAGTTTGGCATTTGTGCCACGACCGCCTTTTATACCCATATCTATGAGTTTTCCGACTGATGTTGTGTCCAGAGTCTGGAAAGGATCGAAAGGCAGGATCTTCTTATCAAGGTAATCACCCATGAATGCACCTATGTCGTCTCTTGAGAAGCCGTAAGTCATCTGAGTAAGGTCGTTTGTACCGAATGAGAAGAATTGAGCAGTCGAAGCCATCTCGTCTGCAAGTAGGGCAGCTCTCGGAATCTCAATCATTGTTCCGTAGAGATATGAAATCTTAACACCAGTTTTTGCTTCAACATCAGCATGAATCTTATCGCAGATTGTCTTCTGGTAGTCAAGTTCCTTAACAGAGACTGTTACCGGGATCATAATCTCAGGTAGTGGGTTGAATCCCTCCTTAATCAACTCTGCAGTAGCTTCGAAAATTGCTTTGTACTGAGTTGCACTTACCTCAGGATATGTTATCCCAAGACGGACACCACGGTGACCCATCATAGGGTTGGTCTCATGTAGCGACTCTCCACGTTTCTTGATATCCTCAATACTGATATTGAGTTCACTTGCAAGCTCTTGTTGTTTCTCGTGTGTTTGAGGTACAAATTCATGAAGAGGTGGATCGAGAAGCCTGAAGGTTACAGGTTTGCCGTTCATGACCTTCATTGTGCCTTTCACTGCCTTTTTTATGAATGGTTCAAGCTCTTTGAGGGCAACGACTCTCTCTTCCTCTGTCTTCGAAAGAATCATCTTGCGAAGTTTTGCAAGAGGTTGCTCAGAGTTTTTACCGTAGAACATATGCTCAATACGGAAAAGACCGATACCCTCTGCCCCGAAGTTGATTGCGTTTTGTGCATCTTCAGGAGTATCCGCATTTGTGCGTACACCAAGAACGCGATATTTGTCAACGATATTCATGTATTCGACAAAGCGCGGGTTTTCTGAGGCATCCATTGTAGAGATTGCAGAATCGTATACCAGACCCTTGCTTCCATTGAGACTGAATACATCACCTTCGCTGTATGTCTTGCCAGCTACGGTAAGTTTTTTTGTCTTGAGATCGATATGAAGAGCATCGCAACCAACTATACAGCATTTGCCCCAACCTCTTGCGACAAGCGCAGCATGAGAAGTCATACCACCTCTTGCTGTAAGCAGACCGTCAGCGGCACGCATACCCTCTACATCTTCAGGATTTGTCTCTTCACGGACGAGAATTACTTTTCTTCCCTCTTTTGCAGCTTCTACTGCAGCCTCTGCTGTAAATACAATTGTTCCTACAGAACCACCCGGGCCTGCAGGTAAACCTTTGGCTATAACCTTGGCCGCTTTTTCAGATGCTGGGTCAAGAATTGGGTGAAGGAGTTCATCAAGTTGAACAGGAGCAACTCTCATCACGGATGTCTTTTCGTCAATAAGACCTTCATGTAGCATGTCCATAGCCATATTGAGCGCAGCCAAACCTGTTCTCTTGCCTACACGGCACTGAAGCATCCAGAGTTTTCCGTCCTGAATTGTGAACTCAATGTCCTGCATGTCATGGAAGTGTTTCTCAAGATTTTTCTGAATCGAATCAAGTTCAGCATATACTGCAGGCATTGCTGTTTCAAGAGATGCGAGGTGTTTGTTCTGATCGTTCTTTGTTGCCTCGTTAAGTGGATTAGGTGTACGGATACCGGCTACAACATCCTCTCCCTGAGCGTTGATAAGCCACTCTCCGTAGAATTTAGCCTCTCCTGTTGCTGGGTTTCTTGAGAAAGCAACTCCTGTTGCAGAATTATCACCCATGTTTCCGAATACCATTGCCTGAACGTTAACTGCTGTTCCCCACTCATCAGGAATACCCTCTATTCTTCTGTATGAGATGGCACGTTTTCCGTTCCATGATTTGAATACTGCACCGATACCTCCCCAAAGTTGCTCATAAGCGTTGTCAGGGAATGATTTGCCTAATACATCAACGATTTTCTTCTTGAAGTCATCGCAGATTTGGATCAGGTCTTCAGTGGTCAAGTCTGTGTCACTCTTGTAACCCTTCTTGACTTTTAGTTCATGAAGCATCTTGTCAAGTTGGACACGGATACCTTTACCCTCTTCAGGCTCTATATTTTCAGCTTTCTCCATAACAACATCTGAATACATCATAATCAGACGGCGGTATGCATCGTATACAAAACGAGGATTCTGGGTTTTCTTTATCAGGCCGGGAATAGTCTCAGAACACAAACCAATGTTCAGTACTGTCTCCATCATACCTGGCATTGAACTTCTTGCACCGGAACGGCAAGAGACAAGAAGCGGATTCTCTTTGTCACCGAACTTCATGTCCATGATAGCCTCTGTCTTTGATAATGCAGCATCCACTTCAGCCTTTAGAGCTGCAGGATATTCCATGTTGTTCTTGTAGTACTCGACACATGTTTCTGTAGTTATTGTAAAACCGGCAGGAACAGGAATCTCAAGTTTGCACATTTCGGCCAGGTTAGCACCTTTTCCACCGAGAAGATTTTTCATTGAGCCGTCACCTTCTGCGGTTTTTCCACCGAAAAGGTAAACTCTTTTAATGTCAGACATAGTAATTAATTTCTAGATTTTATGTTTATAATTTAAAATTTTTCAAAAAATAGGGAGCAAATATAGTAAAATATTTACAAAAGTTTTCCGGCAAGTTCTGATAGTTCACTTCTCTCTCCCCGGACAAGATTTATATGTGCAAAAATATCCTGACCAAAAAGTTTCTCCCCAAGGTGGGTCAAACCATTTGAATGAATATCAAGATATGGAGAGTCAATCTGGTGTATGTCTCCAGTAAATACAAGCTTGGTTCCCTCACCGGCCCTGGTGATTATAGTCTTTACCTCATGAGGTGTAAGATTCTGTGCCTCATCAATTATAAAAAATGAGTTTGAAAGGCTTCTTCCTCTGATGTATGCCAGTGGGGTGATGAGCAGTTTTTCGTTCTTGAGCATCTCCTCAATTCTTACTGCCTCCCGGCTGGTTGGCTTGAAAGCTTTTGAGATAACGGCAAGATTGTCATATAGCGGCAACATATATGGCCCCATCTTCTCCTTCACATCTCCCGGTAGAAATCCCATCTCCTGGTTTTGCAGTGGGATAACCGGCCGTGAGAGCAATATCTGATCAAAATCCTGTTCCTGAGCCAAAGCTGCGGCAAGAGCAAGAAGTGTCTTTCCTGTTCCTGCGGTTCCTGTGAGTGAAACCAGTTTTATGTCAGGATTGAGAAGTGCATCAAGTGCCAGGGTCTGTTCGTCATTTCTCGGATCAATTCCGTACGCACGCTGTCTTTTAATCCCGAAAAGGGAGTTTGTGGGTTTATTATATCTTGCCAGCACGTTATTGTTCCCCGTAGGATTCTTGATTGCATATAGCTGATTGCTGACCGGATTCTTGATTTTGAACTCCTTGACAGAGACTCCGTCCTCTTTGTAGAAAAGCTGGTCAATTGTCTCTTTTGTCACATTTTCAAGATGAACAACCTCTCTTTTAATGTTTTCAACCCTGTCCTCAGTGATTTTGTCTGTCAGGTAATCCTGTGCATTAATTTTAAGAGCTTTGGCTTTAAGCCTTATATTCACATCCTTTGAAACGAGCGCAACCACTCTGTCGGGGTTTTGCTCTTTTACCCACTGAGTGGTTGCCAGTATTCTGTGATCTTGTGTGTCCTCGAAAAATGATTGGAGCATCTGGTCACTGAAAGGGTGGGTCAGTTCGATTTTGAGAAGTCCCAGTCCTTCTCCGATGCGTATACCTTTGTCAAACAGATGGTTGTCACTGATTTTATCCATCTCTCTTAGGAACTCTCTGGAATTATAATTTATGGAGTCGTTTCCCTTCTTGAATTTATCCAGCTCTTCAAGAACAGTGATTGGTATCACAATGTCGTTTTCCTGGAAATTGTGTATTGCACGGAAATCGTGCAATATTACATTAGTGTCCAGTATAAATATCTTGGGCAATTTGACCTTTTTCATAACTCATGTTTTTGAAATCCACTTTCTGGCATTAACAAACATTTCCAGCCAAGGTGTAACCTCATCATCAACCCTGCTTCTGGTGTAGTGTGCCCATGTCTGAGGGTATATACACCTTTCCGGGTGAGGCATCATGGCCAGATGTCTGCCGTCACTGCTGCAGATTCCTGCAACACCCTCAGGAGAACCGTTAGGGTTTGCAGGATATTCACCATAATTGTATCGTACGGCTACATTGTATTTTGAAATCTCTTGAGGGAAATAGAATTTTCCTTCACCATGGGCTACCCATATTCCAAGTTGTGAGCCCTTAAGTGACGAGAGCATTATTGACGGGGATTCCTCGACTGTCACCCCAACGAATGCACTTTCATATTTGTGACTGTCGTTGTGCTTCATCTTAGGTGAACCATCCTTTTCGCCTGAGTTTATCAGACCAAGTTCTGCCATAAGCTGACATCCGTTGCAGACTCCCAGTGACATGGTATCCTTCCTGTTGTAGAAGTCATCTATCGCTTTTCGTGCCTTTTCGTTGTACATAAAGGCCCCGGCCCATCCTTTTGCAGAGCCGAGAGTGTCTGCATTTGAGAATCCACCTACAAATACAACCATTTTTACCTCTTTGAGATCCTCCCGGCCGTTTATAAGGTCTGTCATGTGAACATCCTTGACAGCAAAGCCTGCAAGATGGAGAGCCCATGCCATTTCTCGGTCGCCGTTCGATCCTTTTTCACGGATTATGGCAGCAATTGGCCTTGAAGAAGTCTCCTTTACGTCCTGAATTCCATAAGAAGACCTTTTACCGGTATAGCCCTCAGGAAACTTGTACTTCAATGGCTGTGACTTATAATTGGTGAACCTTGAAAAAGCAAGCTTTTCTCCTACCTGGTCTACATCGAAAAGATATGATGTCTTGAACCACAAATCCCTGTAATAGTCAATGTCCAGACTTATATCCAGCTTGTTGGCCTTCAGTGTGAGAGTTCTCTCTTCTGTTGTTGTGCCGATATTATATATGGTTATGCCGTGACTGGCGGCAATCTCTTCGACTTTTTCAATGTTTTCAGCCGAAGATTGAACTACAACTCCTGCAATTTCCGCAAAGAGAAGTTTAATAGAATCCTTTATGTTTATTGATGATAGTTCAGCACTGATTCCACCTCCGGTATTTGAGAAACACATCTCCAGCAGAGTTGTGACAATTCCTCCGGCAGATATATCATGGCCGGAAAGTAATGTGTCTTTTGCCACCATCTCCTGAACAGCCGAGAAGCAACTTGCGAAATAGTCCGGATTGTCGATGTCAGGAACTTCATTGCCCAGTTGATTTGTAACCTGTGCGAGTGCTGAACCTCCAAGAGCAAAGCTGTTTTCATTCAATACAGTAAAAGGAATGAGGTAAATATTACTTTCAGGTGAATTGGCAATGACAGGCCTTACAACTCTTCTTACATCCATACTCTCACCGGCAGCAGATATTATCAATGTGCCCGGAGAGAGAACCTTACTGCCGTCAGGATATTTCTGAGTCATAGACAGAGAGTCCTTGCCGGTAGGAATGTTTATTCCCAATGCTATAGAGAAATCGCTTGCAGCCTTAACTGCCGAGTAAAGTCTGGAATCCTCACCTTCATTCCTGCAAGGCCACATCCAGTTAGCAGAGAGTGAAACCCCCTTAATTCCTTGTTTGATAGGAGTCCATACAATGTTTGTCAGAGACTCTGATATTGCCATCCTGCTGCCGGCTTCCGCATCTATCAGTGCAACGGCAGGTGCATGTCCTATTGATGTTGCAACACCCTCAATATTGTTGTATCCGATAGCTGCTACTCCCAGGTTGTTCAGCGGTAGCTGAATCTCACCGGCTGTCTGCTGATTTGCAATCAGTCCGGTAACAGAACGGTCTACCTTGTTGGTAAGCCAATCCTTGCAGGCAACCGATTCCAGCTGCATTACCATCTCCAGATAGTATTCAATATCCTCCTCGTCATACTCCAACGGATCCCATCTATGCGGCACGGTGACATCTTCCATGATTGTTTTGGGAGCAGCCCCGAACATGTCTTCCAGTGCCAGATCTATAGGCGTATCACCATTCTTGCTGTTTTTTAAAGTGAAATTCTTTCGGCCCGTAGCCTCTCCGACAACATACATCGGAGCTCTCTCTCTGGCCGCAACTCTTTCAAGTTCTGCCACGTCCTTCTCCTTGATAACCAGCCCCATTCTCTCTTGGGATTCATTACCGATTATCTCTTTTGCAGAGAGTGTGGGATCTCCGATAGGAAGTTTGCTGATATCTATGTCCCCTCCGGTCTCTTCCACCAGTTCTGAAAGACAGTTTAGATGGCCGCCGGCCCCATGGTCATGTACTGATATGATTGAGTTTTCATCGCTCTCGGCCAGTGTGCGGATTGCATTATAAACCCTTTTTTGCATCTCGGGGTTGGACCTCTGTATTGCATTTAATTCGATAGCGTTGTCATACTCTCCTGTTGCAACGGATGAAACAGCACCACCACCCATACCGATGCGGTAGTTATCCCCACCGAGTATTACAACCTTATCTCCGGTTTCCGGAGTATCTTTTTTTGAGTAACTCTTTTTGGCAAAGCCAACACCTCCGGCGAGCATTATCACCTTGTCGTAGCCATATTCCTTGCTGTGTTCGTCATGTTCAAATGTGAGCAGAGATCCGCAAATAAGAGGTTGCCCGAATTTGTTGCCGAAATCGCTGGCTCCGTTGGAGGCTTTGATCAAAATCTCCTCAGGTGTCTGGTATAGCCAGTTTCTGCCCTCATTACACTCCCAGTACCTTCCTTCAACCTCAAACCTCGGGTAGGATGTCATATATACAGCAGTACCGGCAATAGGAAAAGAGCCCTTACCTCCGGCAATCCTGTCCCTGATTTCACCGCCGCTTCCTGTGGCTGCACCATTGAATGGCTCTACAGTAGTAGGAAAATTGTGTGTTTCAGCTTTCAGTGAAATAACGGTCTCTTCATCGCGAAGCACAAAAAGGTCAGGTTTATCTCCGCTTTTAGGAGCAAACATTGAAATACGAGGACCCTCAAGAAATGCACAATTGTCCTTGTATGCAGATACTATCCTGTTGGGATTCTCGAGTGATGTTTTCTTGATAAGTTTGAAAAGTGTCGACTCTTTCTCTTTTCCATCTATGATAAATGTACCGTTGAAAATCTTATGGCGGCAATGCTCAGAGTTCACCTGGGAGAAGCCGAATACCTCTCCGTCTGTAAGCGAACGACCGAGTTTTTTACTCAATCCTGTCAGATAGTCAATTTCATCATTATTAAGAGCGAGACCCTCCTGAAGGTTGTACTCGGAGATATCTGTTATATACTTTACAGGTTCTGCCTCTCTGTTTATGCTGAAAACATTGTTGTCCAGATTGTTGTATATTCTCTGAAGCATCTTGTCATGATGAGCATCCGGAGAATTTACCCTGAAAAATTCCTCAATCCTCTCAACTCCCGATATGTTCATGTTTTGAGTAATCTCCACAGCAGTAGTACTCCAGGGAGTTATCATCTCTTTTCTAGGTCCGACAAAATAGCCTTGCAACAACTCTTCCGGCACCTCACCGGCATCACCGAAAAGCCATTTTAAAGCGTTTACACTCTCATCAGGCAGTGACCCTTTAACCTGTACTGCTATAATGTTTTGCTGATCATTTGAAAAGAAAAGAATCATAAGGAAAAGATGTGAAATAATCCACAAAATTACTCCTTTTTAAGTAATAAATTGCCAATTTTGCAAAAAACATAATATGTTCGACATAGATTCATATAACAGGGAACTTGAAGCTATTTTTACGATGTTCCCTTCATATCAGAAAGTAGGCAAGTTGGCCTATAAACCCGGCCTGGACAGCATGAAGGATTTTGATGACAAGCTGGGGAATCCCCATCGTAAATTCAAAACAATACATATTGCAGGTACTAACGGTAAAGGTTCCGTTTCTCATATGATTGCCGCTGTGCTCCAGAAAGCCGGTTTGAAGACCGGACTCTATACATCACCTCATTTGGTTGATTTCAGAGAGAGGATAAAGATAAACGGAGAGATGATTCCGAGGGAGTATGTCTACGATTTTCTCATTAAGTGGAAACCATACATGGAGAGTGAAAAGCCATCCTTTTTTGAGATTACCACTGCAATGGCCTTTGATTATTTTGCGAATGAGAGCGTAGATATTGCCATTATTGAGACAGGTCTTGGCGGAAGGCTCGACTCGACAAACATTATAACTCCGATGCTGAGCATAATTACAAATATCGACCTGGATCATTGCGAACACCTCGGTTTTACATTGGGTGAGATAGCAAGAGAAAAGGCCGGAATAATAAAGCATGGTGTCCCTGTGGTGATAGGAGAGGTGCTGCACTCCACCAGACCTGTCTTTACAAGAAAGGCGGAGGAGATGGAGTCGAAAATTCTTTTTGCACAGGAGTATAAGTTCAAAGATATCAGGGTTGCCGACTATGATCTGGATCTGAAGGGTGATTACCAGAGATTTAATTTAAGAACAGTTTTGACCTCCCTCTATGTTCTTTCTACAAATGAGAAATTCCGCGATATAGTTCATGACAACTGGAGTGATACAATTATCCGGGAGGCATTGAAAACTGCTGCAAAGACAACCGGCCTAAGGGGAAGGTGGGAATATCTGGTTGACAATCCTCCTGTTCTGTGTGATACAGGGCATAATGCAAACGGATTGAGTGAAGTCTTTTCACAGTTAAGGTCTTTGAAGGTAAAAAGGCTTTTTATAACCCTAGGCTTTGTTGCAGACAAGGATCTTGAGAGAGTTCTCGGTCTTATGCCCCTGGATGCATATTATTTCATAACACAGGCTCAGATTCCGAGAGCACTCGATGCCGGAATTCTTGCTGAAAAGGTTTTTAGTCTGGGTATCAAGGGAGAGGTAAAAACTTCGGTAGAGCAGGCTATCATTGATTATAAGAAAATCAGAGAGGAGGGAGACCTGCTTTTTATAGGTGGTTCTAACTTCATCGTTGCAGAGGCAATCACTTTTTTTGAAAAAAATCCTAATTTTTTTGCAGAATAAAAAAATGCATCTATCTTTGCAATCCCAAACGAAAACAACGGGTCCTAAAGGGAGCATAGCTCAGTTGGTTTAGAGCATCTGCCTTACAAGCAGAGGGTCGGGGGTTCGACTCCCTCTGCTCCCACGAAAGCGGAAAAAACAGGGTTTTATTGAGGTCTGAAAGCCAAAATAAAACCCTTTTTCTTTTATGTTTTTACTGAAGGTCGGAAGTAATTTATTTTTATCTTTGAAAAAATAACTTCAAAACACCTGATGGAGAGTACAACGACAATCGCGATACCGTCGCTGGATGAGATATACCAGAAGTATCACTCTGTACTCTGTTTTTTCGCCTATAAATTCACCAGGTCATACCAGGAGGCGGAAGATATAGTGCACTCTGTATTTGAGAAGATAATAGACAAAAAGCCCGACATTCAGAATGAAGGTGCCCTGAAGTCATACCTCTTTTCTTCTGTACACAATGCTTGCCTTAATACAATAAGTAAAGCGGGTGTCAGGAAAAAATACACAGACTATACCACTATTCATGAAAGTGGCATAGATAATTCAAGCTACCTGATTGAGAGGGTAGAGGCTGAAATCCTTTGGGAGGTATTCTCAAAGGTTGATGCCCTGCCTTCCGAATGTAAAAAGGTATTCAGGATGAGCTATATCGAGGATATGAGCAATCAGGAGATTGCCGATAAACTGGGTATATCCGTTAATACTGTTAAAAGTCAGAAAGCCAGAGCTAAACAGCTGCTGAAAGACTCCCTGAAGGAGCTCTTTGTGCTTGCAATGGCAATTATTAAGTATTACAATTAATTTTAAACCATTCCACCCTTTTGCATATTCAGACTGTCCTATATACAAGAGGGCAAGGAAATCTTATTTCAGACTACAATGAACGAAGATCAAATCGAAAGAATCAAATCACTGCTGACAAAAATGCTATTGTCAGGCCTGACTGACCAGGAGAGGGAAGAGCTAGACCGGTGGAGGTGCTCTTCTGAGGAAAATGAGTCCCTGTTCAGGAGACTCACAGATAAAAAATACCTTGAAGAGCGGTACAGGGATTTCCGCAAAGCTTCGGACAAACAAAAAGGTATAGGATACAGATTGAATATTAATTTCCGGAACAGATGGGTCAGAAGGGTAGCGGCGGTTCTTATAATCGGTGCTGCAACGTTTTCGCTTTATCAGATAGTATCCGATATAAGAGAAAAGAGTATGTCTGATGAATTGTTATCCGGGAACATAAACACGGAAGATCGTGCTGTTACGTTGACAGTAGACGGTAAAACAGTTTTTAACCTCGGGGATTTATCCGAAAACACAAGGTTGGCCGGACTCGATCTCAAGGTGGAGAGCGGGGTGCTTAGGTATAAATCCGCTAAAAGCGAACTGACGGCTGAGAGTGGAGAAATCTCGATTCATGAGGTGTCTGTCCCTGAAATAAAGATGTTTAAAATTGTATTACCTGACGGATCCGGTGTATGGTTGAATTCCTGCAGCCGTCTTTCATACCCGTCAAGCTTTGATGAGACATCAAGAGTTGTCTCTCTTGATGGTGAAGGATACTTTGAAATAGCAAAGGATGCCTCAAGACCCTTTATTGTCAAAGGAAATGGCATGAGTGTGAGAGTTACCGGAACCAAGTTCAATTTCAAGGCGTACAGCGGCGACCACAAGCTCTCTGCAACACTTGTTGAGGGAAAAGTGAGTGTCGGGTATAGTGATGCATCGGGTCAGGAGCATATCTATAAAATGAAACAGGGTCAGCAGTCCAATCTGAATGTAAGAGAGATGAAGATGGAGGTCAAAGAGGTTAATACATCACTTTATACAAGTTGGCTTGATGGTTTGTATTTCTTCGACTCTCAAAGGCTGGAAGATATTATGGCGGATTTGGAAAGGTGGTATGGAGTTACTGTGGTCTTTGAAGACGATGCGCTGAGGGAGAAGATTTTATCGGGTAAGCTATATAGGGAAGATAGTGCGGAAAAGATGCTCGAGTCATTCGAGAAGCTGATGCCGGGACACTTTAAACGAGATGGAAAAACTGTAACAGTATATTAAAATTACAAACTAACTTATCGTACTATGAAAAAAATCGAGAGTCACAGGATCTCTTTTGTTTTCCTGTTCCTGATTATGTTGTTGAGCACATCAGGAACGCTCCCGGCCCAGACACAAAAGGATCTTTATAATGTAAAGCTTGACAACCTTACATTGAAAGAGGCGATGGTGAAGATTACATCGCAAAGTGGGTACTATTTTGTCTATGAAGATGCTGATATTGTAAGTGTTCCAAAAATCAGCAAAGAGTTCCGTTCCAGCAGCATTGAGCAGATAATGGCTGAATGTCTCAAGGGAACCGGACTATCTTTTAAAATTGAGAAAAAGGTAATTTACATCAAGAAAGAGGGGAAAAGTGCCAACCCTGGCAAAGACCCGAAGAAACTATCAGTGTCGGAGGATTCATTATATGTCTTCGGTAAAGTGACTGATGTCAATAATCTGCCTTTACCGGGTGCCTCCGTCGAGGTCAAAGGGGCCAAAAACAAGGGTGTGGTTGCCGACTATGATGGTAATTACAGACTCAGATTGACAGATGCTACAAAAGAGAGCACTCTTGTATTCAATTTTCTCGGTATGCAGAAACAGGAGGTGTCAATTGACGGCAGAAGAGAGATAAATGTTGCTCTGAGAGAGATGGAAAATGAGTTGGAGCAGATTGTCGTGGTAGGATACGGAGTTACCAAGAAAAAGGATATTGCGGGATCTATTGAGAACATAAGCGCATCAGAACTTGCCAAGACAAATAGCCAGAACTTTCAGAAGGCAATTCAGGGAAAGATGTCGGGCGTTCAGATTACCTCTTCATCAGGTATCCCCGGCTCTTCTTTCTCTATCAATATCCGAGGCAGAGGTTCAATAAATGCTGACACTCAGCCATTGTATATAGTTGATGGAGTGCAGATTACAAATGGCGCGCAAAATACCAACATTCTTACCAATGCTGACGTTATGGCCGGTTTAAATCCGGACGATATTGAATCTATTAGTGTTCTTAAAGATGGTGCTTCGGCTTCAATATATGGAGCTCAGGCGGCAAACGGTGTTGTAATCATAACTACAAAGAAAGGTGCGTCAGGAAAGACACGGGTATCTATAAACGCCACAACCGGAATTCAGGAGATTGCAAGAAAGGTTCCGGTGATGTCGGGGCCTCAGTGGGCACAATTCGCTCTGCTTGAATACAAGAATTATGATTTGTATAACGGGACAAATAAGTATCAGGATCAGCTCAATCTTTTTAAAAGTTTTGGCTGGGGAGATGACGGATACTCAAATGCACCCACAACTGATTGGTATGATGAGATTTTTCGCAAGGCGGTAGTCAATAACTACCAGATAAATCTCTCCGGAGGAACAGAAAAGACAAAATTTTACCTCTCTGCCGGATATAATAAGACTGATGGTATCATCAAACAGACAGGTTTTAACAGGAAATCTGCAAGGTTGAATTTAAGTCACGAGATAGCACCGTGGCTTACAATTAACTCCAATAACACTTTCAGTGGTACCGTCCATAATCAGTCATCCGTTGTAGGAGCTGCGAATCCGGCCAGAACAGCTATGTTCCTTCTTCCGGGTGTATCTCCAAGGGATGAAAACGGAGAGTATTATTCAGATCTGACATATGGTTATTTTTTGTACAATATTCCGCAGATGCTGGAGCTTAACGAATATGTGGGCAAAACTCACAACCTGCTCTCTGCCAACGACCTTACTTTAAAGTTGGCAAAAGGTCTTGAATTCAAGAGCAGTTACAACTTTGACTTGACATGGCTTAACGAGCACCAGTTCAGTGATCCCAGGACAAGGCTTGGTTCAAGGGTGAACGGCTCGATCGCCGCAAACTCGACTGATATAAACAAGTTCCAGACAGAGCAGGTATTTACATACAATACTACTATAAATGAGAACAGATTGACTGCTGTTGCAGGATTTTCATACAGCAGCTATCAATATCATATGATAGGTGCTGAGGCAAACGGTGTTTCCAGCCCGGATCTTAAACTTCTGAGCAGTGCCGCAACGCCGATAGCAACTACAGAGTCATATTCTGAGTGGAAGATGGCAGGTTTCTTCGGAAGAGTCAGCTATGCAATCAGAGATAAATATATTTTCACAGGTACAGTAAGGTATGACGGCTCATCAAGATTTGGAAAGGACAACCTTTGGGGTCTGTTCCCGTCAATCTCTTTTGCATGGAGGATGAAAGAGGAGAGGTTCTTAAAAGATATCGACTGGCTGAACGATCTTAAAATCAGGGCCAGTTATGGTGTAACAGGAAATGCAAGCATCGGAGATTATGTTTCGGCAAGGTTATATGCTGCTAACTCAGCTTATGGCGGAAGTTCCGGAATTATCCCTTCATCCATAGGAAACCAGAAACTTACCTGGGAGAAGAAACACTCAAAGAACATCGGTATCACAGCAGGTATATTTAAAGGAAGGATCAGCACCAATATAGATTTTTACAGCGATGATACTAAAGACCTCCTTTATTACAGGGTCATTCCACAGACTACAGGTTTCAGCGAGATTCCCTCAAATATGGGAGGAGTCAGGAATCAGGGTCTCGATTTACAACTTAATGTAGTCAGCTTTGACACTGATAATTTCTCATGGGAGACATCGTTTAACCTCTCATGGTGCAAAAATGAGATAACTGAGCTTCAGGACGGTCTGGATGAGCTTGGTCAGTATAAGGTGGGCAAGCCTATAACATCTGAAAATGTTTACAGGTGGGCAGGCGTCAACACGTCAGACGGTAGGCCGATGTATTACGACAAGGATGGTTACATTACCTAC
Source organism: Bacteroidales bacterium CF (assembly GCA_000473305.1). GTDB lineage: Bacteria > Bacteroidota > Bacteroidia > Bacteroidales > UBA932 > Bact-08. Next base: position 1,017,255 of record CP006772.1, read on the forward strand.
AATCCGACTCTTGAGGACCGAGTATGGACCAAAGGAACAGACCCTACATTCTTCGGAGGCATAGACAATACTTTCAGATGGAAAAACCTCACCTTCTCGTTTTTCTTCCAGTTCCAGAGAGGAGCCGTGAAATATTTCAACGACAAGGCCGTATTAATCGGACAGGCAGCAGACAACAACCTTCTTGAGGAGATGTATAACAGTTATTGGAGTAATCCGGGAGATGTCACATGGGTGCCTAAACCAGTTCTTGACGGCGCTTATCCCGGAAATCCCATGAAGTATGATAATAACGGGGAGACCCGTATGAGTCTGATTTACGAATCCACAGATTTTATAAAGCTCAAGAATGTAAATATCAGTTACAATCTTCCGGAGAAACTGGTTAAAAAGCTGAAACTGCAGGATGCGCAAATATTTGCAAATGGATACAATCTGTGGACAACTACCCCGTATCAGGGATATGATCCCGAATCAGTGGGTATTGACAGAGGCGTTTACCCGCAATCCAAGAGCTACAGTATAGGTATAAAGATCAACTTTTAAAAACTTCATGAAATGAAAACTATAAAGCTATTAACATTAATATCACTGCTTCTGGTTTTGAATTCATGTGATTCTTTACTGGATGTTGACACGAAACACGCATTGCCGCAGGAAAAGATTAAGACCGTTGCCGGCTGTGAGAGCCTTATCATAGGGGTATATGACTTATTGCAGGATCCTTATTATTCCGGGAGAGACCTAATCTGTATCCCTGATGTAATGGGTGATAACTGCGAGCCATCTCCGAGTTCAACAAAATATTCGGAACAATATAATTTTCAGCCATATTACAATATGGATATCTGGGAGTCTGCATACAAGCAGATAGGAGCTTTGAATGAAGCCATTCTTTATCTGTCAGAACTGGAGCAGACCGGGAAGGTGAAATCTCTCACCGGCGAGGCGCTTTTCCTGAGAGCCTACAACTACTTCAATCTGGCAATTATCTACAGCCGTGTTCCCGGTCATCTTGTGGATAACTTCAATCTATGCGTACCACTATTAATAAAGCCATTTTTCAATGAGGGTGGAAGCATTACAGAGCAGGCTTCAGTAAAGAGGGCTACGGTAGATGCTGTCTGGGAGCAGATATTGCTGGATCTTAACAATGCCTTTACAATGTTGGAGAACAATGACAGCGGATTGTACCCATTCAGGATTTCAGCTGTTGCAGTTAAGGCTCTCCAGTCACGTGCTTACCTCTACAAGGGTGATTGGGCAAACACAGTCCTGGCTTCCAATTATGTTATTTCAAACTCTCCGGTGGGATTATACGATGGAAAATATACAGATATCTTCTCCGGGGGAAAAGAGTCTTTATGGCAGTTACATTATAATGTTACAGAAAATCTGGCCTCTACATCTCTTCACTCTACATACGGTACTGTTGACAATGGTGCAAGAGATGCTGAAGGATTTGGGGATGGTACAGGTGCAGGTGATGCACAGCTCTCGGTAACAGCTGACTTTATGGATTTGATTGATCAGGAAAAGGATACAAGATTCCAGGCGCTGAGAAAGGTTCATTACTATGGACAGGATCTTTGGTGGACAACAAAGTTTAACAGCTGGGGGGGTGTATTCGGATTGGATGATATTCCTCTTCTGAGGATCTCTGAAGTATATCTTAACAGAGCTGAGGCTTACGCGCATCAGACATCATACACATTGGCAAGGAATGACCTGAATCTTCTGATGAATAAGAGAGGTCTTGCAAATACTGATGTTTCAAATTCAGAACTGTTGGATGAGATATTGCTGCAGAGGAGAATTGAGCTTGCTTTTGAAGGTCACAGATTCTTTGACATGAAGAGACTGGGAAGGGATATCCCAAGGGCTAACGGAATGGCTGCCATACCTTATGAGGATTATCGTGTTGTTGCTCCTATAAGCACTACGGAAATGGATGTTAACAAGGAACTTGTGAATAATCCCGGATATTAATTATAACTCATACTTATACTCAAGAAAATGAAAAAATCAATATCAATAATAGGCAATTTATTCCTTGCTGCTATACTGCTCTTCTCTTGCCAGAAAGAGGATTGGACATACAAAGGCCCGCAGTATTATGAATTCAGCGCCTCTGCGAATAAACAGGGAACAATAAGCAATATCCTCCAGAAAGAGAACAATAAAATTGGGCTGGATTCGATTTGTGTCCAGATAATCAAACCTGCAGATGGTGATATAACAGTAAACTACGAGATTGTAGATCAGCTTTTTTATCTTACTGATAAAGACAGATATGTTGAGGAACTTCCGGAAGGGACAGATATCTCGGTTGTTGACACAGTATACACTACTGCTGTAATCGGTCGTGACTATGAGATTCTTACATCTGATGGACAGACTTTCTCCCAGTCGACTATGACAGGATCACTCGTAATACCTCAAGGTAAATATTTTGGATATATACAAATCAGGATGCTGAAGAAAGCGGGAAACAATTTTTATGTGGTGCTAAAAGACTCTCCTGATACAAAGGCAAACAAACCCACTTCCATTCTGAATTATAAACTGGCTCCGGACAGAGTGTTCTATTTCCAGGAGACTTTCCTCGAAGAGATACCTCAGACATGGACTCTTTTAGATAAAGACGGGGACGGGTATAACTGGAACTACTATGATGGTGCAGCCACTTCTGATTCATGGATGTCCGGCGGGGTAGGAGCCTTAACCCCGGAAAATTATCTTGTTTCACCTGCAATTGAGCTTGGCAGCACTACTGATGCCATACTGCTTACATTCGAAGTGGCTGCCGGAGATACAGATTATCCGGAGGAAAATTACAGAGTTATAATCTCAGAGAATCCTATCACACTCGCAAACTGCAGACAGGCTACAATCCTGAGAGATTGGACTGAGCTTGATGAGACCTATGGCGATTTCAAGCCTCAGACGATAGATTTGACAGCTTATAAAGGAAAGAAGGTATATATCGGTTTTATTCACGGTAATTGTACTGACTGTTATTACTTCTTGCTCAGAAATGTAAAAGTTTATGGACAGTAATATGGAAAAGAGAGTATTGGACGAAAGGCTCAGGCAGATATTTGTTGAATTGACATCAATTGACGCAACTTCAGGAAAGGAGTCAGCTGTGGCTGACTATATCATCCGCTTTGTCAATAATTTAGGTTTAAAAAGTTATAGGGATAATGCTGAAGAGTTATCCGGTGGAAATTCAGGAAATGTTATTGTTGAAATAATGGGCGGAGGAGAATATCTGCTTGCCTCACATATGGACACACCAAGGTCGACGACCGGGTTGAAACATCAGTTTAAAGATGACAGAATTACTTCTGATGGGACAACTCCTTTAGGAGTGGATGATCGTGGGGGCCTTTCTTCAATACTCTTTGCTCTTGAAAAGGCGGTTGAAAACAAAACTCTCAAACCTTGCACACTTCTTTTTACAGTTTGTGAAGAGACAACTCTTGCCGGATCCCTCTACTTTAAACCGGCTCCGAATCTTAAATATGGTTTTATTTTCGACTCTTATATGACTCCGGGACATTTCGTTACAAGAACATGCGGAGCTATTAATTTTGAGTTGGTTATAAAAGGAAAGTCGTCACATGCAGGGATATCTCCTGAAAAGGGCATTAATGCAATCATGGTTTCGGCCGAGGCTATGACAAAATTTCCTTTTGGAAGGATTGACGAGGTGACAACTGCAAACATCGGAAGCGTTAACGGAGGAACAAATACAAATGTCGTATGCGACGAGGTTGTATTGAAAGGGGAACTCAGGACAGATTTTGTGTCTCATGGTGAGGAGCTTATGGGGAAAATCCTGACTGATTTCACAGGTGTATGTGAAAAACATGGAGCATCAATGGAGTCGAAATATTTCTGGGATTTTTTACCGTACAATATCACAGAAAGTGACCTGCCATACATCCATTTCTCACAAGTGGCCGAAACCCTCGGCATAGAGTCTGTTCCGGCCAAGTCCATGGGGGGCAGTGATGCTAACTCTCTCAATGCAAAAGGTATTAAGACCATAAATTTGGGAGTGGGGGCACAGAATCCGCACGGCAACGATGAGTTTATCCTTTATGAAGATCTTAGCAATGCATCAATGCTTGCATATCAATTACTAACAACAGAAATAAAAAACTAAAATGGACAAAATATCTATGCTTTTTGCAATAATTCTCTTATTGCATTTCACATCTTGTACCCAAAATGAAAAGTCAGATCTGGAATATCTACCTGAAAAAATTGACTCAAAAGGAACTTTGGTTATTGAAGGGGGTGGTGACAGAATAGAGGTGATTTTAAAAACAATAATCAAATATGGAGGGGGAGATAGTGCAAAACTTCTTGTTGTTCCTTTTGCCAGTGGTGTTGCAGAGGAGACAGGTATTAAACAGAGTGCCGAGTTCAGAGATCTTGGCTGCACTAATTCGGATTACATCTTTTGTTCCAAGGATAGTGTCGATTCTCCGGAAAGTCTCGCTAAACTGGATGGTGTAACTGCGATATTTTTCTCCGGAGGAGATCAGGTTATTCTAAGTGATTACCTTGAGGGAACAAAATTCCTGGAAAAAATAAGGGAGATTTATAAAAAAGGAGGAGTTATTAGCGGAACAAGTGCCGGTGCAGCAATCATGAGCAGGATAATGCTTACGGGAACCAGTGCGAGCGATACCTCCGACATGCCGGAATTCAATTATATAAAGGAGAAGGATGTTATAACAGCACAGGGATTTGCATTCCTCAACAATATCATTATTGACCAGCATTTCATAACAAGAAAGAGGCAGGTCAGATTGATAAATGTACTGCTGGATAACCCGGGATACAGAGGAATTGGTATAGACGAGGAGGCTGCAATAGTGGTGAAACCTGATAATACAATGGAGGTTATCGGTACAAACAGAGTGATGGTTTTTGAACCTTACAAACCTTCAGCAAAAGGTAGTGGCGATGTTAGCAGTTTCAAGCTAACCATTCTCTCTTCAGGCGATAAGTATAATTTCTAAAATTTAACTACTTTAGTATAATCTAAAACTTAAACGAAATGGCGCATCTAAAAAAGATTCCACACACATTTGTCATAATAGGTTTTCTTATACTTGTCTGTGGAATCCTTACATGGTTTGTCCCGGCCGGACAATTTGAATACGAGAAAAAGGATGTTAACGGGGTGACAAGAGATGTCATTGTCAATAATTCATATCATGTTGTTGAGTCATCGCCTCAGACCTGGCAAATATTCGGATCACTTTTGGAGGGTTTTAAAAAACAAGCCGGCATTATTGCATTTGTACTTATTATCGGCGGAGCTTTCCAGATACTGAACAGTAGCCGTGCAATTGACTTCGGAATACTCTCGTTTCTTGAAAAATCCGGACACCTTGAAAAGCGGTGGATATTCAGAAAACTGGGTGTGAACAATATGGTGATTATATTGTCGATGACCATTTTCAGCTTGTTCGGGGCTGTTTTCGGGATGAGTGAGGAGACACTGGCATTTGTGATAATATTCGTTCCACTGGCAATCTCTATGGGCTACGACTCGATCACAGGATTGCTGATGGTCTATGTCGCTGCTCATATGGGTTTCTCTGGGGCCATAATCAATCCCTTTACAATAGGGATAGCACAGGGATTATCCGGATTACAGCTCTTTTCCGGATTTGAGTACAGGCTGGTTGTCTGGATTATTCTTACGGCATTGATTATAACTGTTACTTTGATTTATGCATCCAAGGTGAAGAAAAATCCGAGATTCTCGCCCATGTATGAGCTGGACGAATATTGGAGGAATAGGGAGATGGAGGCAGTAAAGGTGGATTTTGCAACAAAAACCCCTGTTTCTGCCTGGATAGTATTCGCAATTACAACAATCATACTTGTGCTGTTTTCCGTTGACCACCCTACCACTACGATAAGTCTTGGAGGTGCGAATATTACATTCATCTGTTTACCTGTTCTGACTGCTTTGTTTGCAATAACCGGATTCCTCACTCTCAGAAAATCCTATCTGTTCTTTATCCTGAATATTCTCGCCTTTACAATTGTCTTTCTGGTTGTAGGAGTATTAGGATACGGATGGTATCTTTCTGAGATATCGGCGCTCTTCCTGGCTATGGGAATCATATCCGGCATAGCAATGGGTTCCGGGGCAAATACTATTGTCAAGGAGTTTATAACAGGGACTAAGGATATCCTGACCGCAGCACTTATTGTCGGGCTCGCAGGTGGAATAATACAGGTGCTTACAGAGGGTAAGATAATGGATACAATTCTCTACTCACTCTCCTCTACAATGGAGGGAACCGGTAAAGGGGCAACTGTCTCGATAATGTATTTTATACAGACATGTATCAACATTTTCATACCTTCCGGTTCAGCAAAGGCAGCTCTCACCATGCCGATTATGGCTCCATTTTCTGATGTTATCGGCCTTTCCAGACAGGCTACAGTAATGGCATTTCAGTTCGGGGACGGCTTCACAAACATGATTACCCCTACATCCGCTGTGCTTATTGGTGCTCTTGGAATAGCAAGAATTCCGTATGAGGTGTGGATAAAATGGTTTTGGAAAATACTTCTGGCATTCATGATTCTGGGTTTAATACTGCTTATGCCGACAGTATATATGCAACTTAATGGATTTTAGTCTATAACGCATTAAATAAATTAATTAACAAATAAGAGCGGATTCAATTCTGCTAATTTTAAAGATGAAAAAATTTCCTCTTTTAGCTTTAGCTTTGTCAATTTCTATTTTTGGAAGTCAAACTATGACAGCCCAGAGCAGGCAATTCAAAACTCCTGCAGAGGCAAGAGACTTCACAGAAGTCTCTAAATACGGCGAAATGGTTGAGTTTATACATCAACTTGATATCTCCTCAGACATTCTTACAGTTGAAAAGATTGGAGAATCTGTAAAAGGGCGCGACCTGCTCATGCTTAAATTTTCCAGCTCAACATTTGGAGAAGATAAAAGAAAAATAAAGGTGCTTATACATGCTCAGCAGCATGGCAACGAGCAATCTGGAAAGGAGGGAGCGCTCCTTCTGGCTCAGGAGCTGATAAAGCCTGAAAATGCACACCTTTTCAAAAATCTGGATCTAGCGCTTATTCCTCAGGTCAATCCTGATGGATCGGAGCTGAATAGTCGCCGTAACGGTAACGGTATGGACCTGAACAGAAACCATCTCATCATGACTGAGCCTGAGGTGGTCGCTTTACACAAGATATTTGACAAATACCTTTTTGAGGTTACAATGGATGTCCATGAGTATTACCCTTATGGACAGACTTGGAAGGATTTCGGATACAGGACCAATTCTGATATACTTATCGGGTTCAATACACATCCCACAATTCCGGAATCTATAAGAAAATATCAGCAGAAGAAAATAAAGCCATACTACTCTGCATTTCTGACGTCAAAGGGCGTATCAAACGCTATGTATAGTCCCGGAGGACCACCTGAACAGGATTATATCAGGTACAGTACATTCGACATAAACGACGGACGCCAGAGTTACGGGATTCAAAATACATTCTCCTTTATTCAGGAGGGTATGAACGGAGTTGACGCACTTGTTGATAATCTGGCTCATCGTGCACATTCACAGTTTTATGGGATGCTTGCCTTACTCAGATTTGTCTCCGAAAATCATACAGAGATGCAAGCTGTCGTAGCTAAAGAAAGACAACTTGAAAATATTACAGTTCCTGAAGTTCCCCTCCAGATGGAGCATTTTCCGGACGGAAGCAAGCTGGAACTTCCTGTATATTCATATTCGACAAACAGAGATTCAATCATCATTGTAAATGATTTCAGACCGGTGGTAAAACCTACCCTGACAATCAGCAGACCATGCGGTTATCTGTTCCCGAAAAGTCATCAGGATCTCATTGATTGGGCCTTCAGGCACGGTTTTGAGGTAAAACCTTTCAAGATGGATAAAAATACTATGTTGGAGCGAATGATTATTTCAAAAATAGATTCAATTGATTTTGAGAGAGACACAATTGCAATTCCGCAGATTGAGGTGCGTAAGATAGAACCAAAAACGATTAATCTTGAAGAGTATATTTTTATCCCTACTTATCAGCTAAAGGGAAATATGCTCATCACGGCAATCGAGCCGCAATCGGAACTAGGACTCGCCACATACAGCCAGTTTGCTTACCTGATGAAGGTAAACTCTACATACCCTGTTATCAGAGTAAGTTCAAATAGATAAAAAGTAATCATAAATAATTATTATCATGAAAATTGAGAGAATTGAAATACGTCATACAAAAATGGACCTTGTTACCCCATTTACAACATCAATGGGAACAGAGTATGATGAAGAGCACATAATGGTCAGAGTTGATGCTGAAGGTGTGACCGGTTGGGGTGAAAGCGTCGCAGAAGGAACTCCGTTCTACTCTTATGAGACAGTTCCGACAGCCTGGCACATCATGAAAGATTTTTTAATCCCTTCTATCATTGGCAAAGAGATCAATGAGGCATCCGATGTTGTTAAAATGTATGAGAGAGTCCGCGGACACATGATGGCAAAGGCCGGTATTGAGGCAGCCATCTGGGATGCGCTTGCAAAGAGTAAGGGAATCTCATTGTCCAAATTGCTCGGAGGAACCAGAGAGAAGATAAATATCGGTGTGAGTATCGGAATACCAACTTCAGCAAATGAATTGCTAAGGAATATTGAGCATTTTCTTGCAGAGGGTTATCAAAGAATCAAGATCAAGATAGCTCCGGGTCACGACCTTGAGCTTGTGAAAGCTGTAAGAAGGGAGTATCCTGATATAATGTTCCAGGTAGATGCCAACTCAGCATACACGCTTGCAGATGTAGACCTTTTCAAAAAAATGGATGACTACAATCTCTCTCTAATTGAGCAACCGCTCGGATATGAGGACATATACGACCATTCCAAATTGCAGCGTGAAATAAAAAGCCCGATCTGCCTTGATGAGAGCATCCATTCTCTTGATGATACCAGAGCAGCAATCGAGCTTAAGAGTTGCAGGATAATAAACATCAAGCCGGGCAGGGTAGGCGGTTATACCGAGTCCAAACTTATACACGACTATTGTGCCAGTATGGGCATCCCTGTATGGCACGGAGGAATGCTTGAATCAGGTATAGGCCGTGCCGGAAATGTGGCACTTGCCTCTCTTCCAAACTTCACCCTTCCGGGAGACATATCTGCGAGCAAGAAGTATTATAAGGAGGACATTGTAGACCCTCCGTTCGTCGTGAATCCCGACGGGACAATGAACGTTCCAACCGGCCCCGGAATAGGTGTGGAGATTAACATGAAGAATCTCGATAAATTCACGGTTAGGAGAGAATTTTTTTAGTTAATTTTGTGGCACTGATTTTTCTATTTAGCTGTAAAACTGCCGTATACAAATTTGTAAAATAAAAAGAAAAATGCCCGATATTATGTAACGAACATAGTATCGGGCATTTAGAAAAATCAGTGCCACTAAATCTACTCAGTATATCCAGGATTCTGTTGAAGTTCCGGATATATTAATCTCTGTGAATGTGACATTGGCAGACAAACCTTAAAGCTTGTCGGGGTGATTGTAACAGCCTCACCTGTACACCAATGGAAACCGCCACTCCTTGTTACACTGTTTTTTGTACGCATAAGATCAAAGAATCGATGTCCTTCACCTACAAGCTCTTTCCTTCTTTCTGTCAAGATATCGTTGAGGGTGATGGTAGAAACATTTGTGTAGTTAAGTATCCTATTCTGCCTTAAAGTATTTATAAAACCAGCTGCAGTAGTCGGGCTGGTATGAAGTGCTGCCTCTGCCGCAATCAGGTATGCTTCAGAGAGTCTCATTATAATCGGATTGTTCATCTTTGCGTCAACATAACCGGTGCCCGGGAATTTACCCAGCCAATCCTTATGGTCCGAAATGATAGATGTGGATCCATCCCTAATCATTAGACTACGGATATCAGCAGTTTGGTTTTTAAGTATGGCTATAAGCGACTGTGTAGGTATGATACGACCTGTAGAGTTGATTTCCGAGCCATGCCACAATGGATAATACCAAGAGTTGTATCCTCCGTCATCATCAAGATGTGAGGTTCTTCTTACAAGCAGTTCCAGAATTGTCTCCACTCCACCTTCCTGACTCCAATAGTTGACATAATTAGCCCTGCTTGCCAGTGTGTACGGAGAGTTGGTTATGACATCCTGTGCTGCGGTAAGAGCAAGACCCCATTGTTCAGTGTAAAGATATGCACGGGCTTGGAGTAGCCTTGCTGACCAGTAATTCATGTGTCCTGTATTTTTACTTTTAGAAAGTAGTGGAAGTGCCTCTTCAAGGTCTGTAAATACCTGATTATATGTCTGGGCAACGGTACTTCTCGGCTTCCTGGCTTCTGTTGCAGAAACAGTCTTGGTTATGATAACTGCACCCAAAGATGCTCCATTGTCGTTTGCAAATGGATAACCATAGCATCTTGCAAGATCGAAGTATACGAGTGCCCTTGTGGCAAGAGCCTGACCTTTAATGTCATTTTTTGTGGTTATATCATTTGTTGTAGAGGTAGGAATCTTCTCCCAGTTTTCCAAAATGGTGTTAGCCCTCATTATCACCTCATAACACTTGTTCCAGAGTTCAAAGTATGAGCTTTGTTCCGAAGAGTAGTCCATTGTATATACTGCAACCCATCCTCCTCCGGAGTCTTTAGTCTGAAGGTCATCTGCCCGGAGTTCTCCCAGGACAGGTATATAAGCTCCGTAGTAGTCATACCACTTCATGTCTGAGTACAATCCGTTGATTGCATTGGTTGCGTCTGTAAGGGTAAGCATTGCTGTTGCCGAACTTACCTGATCGGTCGGTTCTGTATCAAGGAATCCTTCGCAAGATGTAAAGGATAATGCCGCGAACGCAATAACTATATTTATTATAAATTTTTTCATATTTCTGATGGTTTTTATTTAAGGGTCAGTTCAACACCAATAGTGAATGTTCTCATGGCTGGCATCGAGAAGTTGTAGTACCCGCTGTCTCTGACTTCCGGGTCAAAGTTCAGACCAGAGAAGGTGAGCAGGTTCGCACCGGCTATATATATTCTCGCATTGGCCTTCTCCTTGAGAACCTTTGTCAAATCATAAGATATTGTGAGATTTTTAAGCCTCAGGTAGTCACCTTTCTTAAGGAAACGAGAGGAGTCATAATAGCCACCGTATGCATTATCGGCAATACGCATTGGTACATTTGTGTCATCACCGGCAACAGTCCATCTGTTCAGCTGATCGGCACCTATATTGTTGCGATAGCTGTATCCGTCCGAATCAATATCATCCAATGCATTATCCCATACATAATGCCCATATTTGTAACTCCATGACATTGAGACTGACAGATTTTTATAACTGAAATTTGAACTAAAGCCACCAAAACCCTTAGGAATAGCAGTCATGCCTTCCAAAATCATCGAAGAGGCCTGCTTCCTGTTAACAGGAGTCATATCATAAGAGCCGTCTTCCAGTAGGGTGCCTTTTGCATAAAGAGGAGAACCGTTTTCAGGATCTACACCAAGATATTTACGTGTATAGTACTGATAATATGAATATCCTGCTGTCCAGATATGAGGACGACTGACGATAGATTCACCCTTCTCGGACATCTCCAGTATCTCATTTGTGTACTTACTCCAGTGAATATTGAAGTCCCAGTTAATGTCCCTGTTTTTAATAATGTTAGCGTGTAAAGACAGTTCAACACCTTTGTTTTGCATAGATCCGACATTTCTCAGAGCTGTCTGGAATCCTGTAGTTGTAGGGACAGAGGCATCAAGAAGAAGATCCTTGGTTGTTCTTTGATAGTATTCAGCCACAATTCCGAACCTTTGAAGGAAGTCATACTCGATTGCAACATTCCAGTTAAGATTCTTCTCCCAGGTTAGGTCATAGTTTGCAAGATTACTTGGATATGCAGCATTTCCCTCACCATAAATATCATAAGAGAACAGTGACATATAACCATATAGACTGCTTGGAAGAGTACCGCTAGTACCATAAGAGGCACGAAGCCTGATATTATCAGCCCACTCTATATCTTTCATAAACTTCTCATTGGTTATTTTCCATGAACCGGAAATTGACCAGAAGTTACCCCATCTTTTCTCCGGGCTCAGCCTTGATGAGCCGTCACGACGGAATGTACCTGTCAGAAAATATCTGTTGTCATAGTCATAGTTAAGATTACTAATTACTGACAAAAGAGTTGACTGATCATTATATGTCCCACCCTCCTTGAGAGTAGCTGCAAGATAGGTGGACTGCATACCATAGTTGGCGAAATCAGACTTGGACAGATTTGTGTATTGTTGTGAGTCATCTTCGGCTTCCCAACCACCCATAAAGGCAACATGATGTTTATCTGCAAAAGTCTTGTCATAAGAGAGAGTAGATGAACTTACCAATTTTTCAACTCTCCTGTACCTGTCACCAATGTATCCGTTTCCATATGCAGTACCGTTAGGGTGTCCCATCATCCAACCGAAACGGTCGTCAATGCGTGTATAGTCATAGCTAAGGATCGTCTTGGCCTTGAGCCCCGGAAGAATATCTGCTTCAGCAAAACCCTTTAACATAGTCCTGCCCTGTTTTGAGTATGCAATCTGTTTGTCGAAATTAGGGACAGGATTTCTGTATGAACCATTGTAAGACTCCATCCAGTAATTGCCCTCCGCATCCTTGTACGGCCATCTTGATGTAAGGTAAACTTTCCATAAATAGTATGGATTGTCTTTTGCTGCACCATCCTGATTACCTTTCTGATTTGTACTTGTGAACTGGAAGGAACCTCCAACCTTTACATGCTTGCTTGCCTGTGCCTCCGCGTTAAAGGTGGTAGAAATCCTTGTGAGTTTTTCCATTACATTGACACCTTGCTGGTCATTGTAACCGACCGAAGCGTATACCTTTGACTGAGGTCCGCCTCCCGAAATGTTGAATTCATAATTCTGTGAAACCGCATTGCGGAACAGAACATCTTCCCAGTCAACATATTCGTATCCCTCCTTCTTTGACGGGTAGTACTGTTCAACCTTCGCATTTACATATGAAGATACAGACCCGTAACTTGCCCATGAGCTTGGATTTGCATTGGCATAGTTTGTCCAGGCTTCTCTGTGAAGCATTTCGGCTTCTGAGTCACTTGCAAGAGGATAATTGTTATATGCAAAATAAGATACACCGGCACTGGCTTTAAATGTCGAAACAATCTTTCCGGTATTTCCCTTTTTTGTTGTTATCAAAATCACACCGTTTGCTGCTCTGGACCCATATAGAGAAGCTGCAGCTGCGTCCTTTAATATTGTAATGGTTTCTATATCGCTTGGATTAAGATAGTTCATTGTGCTTGACCAAATGTTCGCGGATGAAAGGTCTCCGCTTGTAGCCGGTATACCGTCAATAACATAGAGTGGATCATTTCCGGCATTAAAGGAGCTGAAACCGCGAACCCTTATTTCAGGCATGCCTCCTGGTTGACCGGATGTCTGTGCAATCGAAACTCCCGCAACAGCTCCGGTTATGGCTTGCTCGAAGGTAACTACGGGAATGTCTTTAATAGCATCTCCTTTAACCATCGTTGCAGACCCTGAATAAGAGCCCTTCTTCACGTTGCCGTAAGCTACAACCATCACCTCATCCAATCCGACTGCCTGTTGTGACAATACAGCGTTGATAACAACCTTTCCCTCAACAGGGATTTCTACGGTTTGATAACCGATAGAAGAGAATACAAGAACAGCGTTAGATGGTACTTTGTCCAATGAATAAGAGCCATTGGCATCTGCTACGGTAGCGGTTTTTGTCCCTTTGATCATTACTGTAGCATAGGGAATTCCAGTGTGTAATATTTTTCAAAAAGCAGATTTACATTATATTTGAATTCTTAAACTTAAATATATTTGGATACTTATGGAAAATGCGAAGAGTAAGTACAATTTCGGTTTAATTATCTTATTAATAGTAGTTTTGAGTTCTGTTATACTGTATCAACAAGGTGCGTTCAAAAAGCCTTCGTTTGAAACCCAGATGGCTAAAGCCGCAAAAAAATTGAACAGGCAATGCCCCCAAATGATTGATCCCGAGACCCAATTGGACAGCGCAGTGGTTTTCAGGGATTCATTATTTCAGTACAATTATACAATGGTAAAAATGGTCAGGGACTCGACCGACACTCTCGGATTCAGACATTATATGAAACCGAAGCTGCTCAAATTCGTCAGATATAACAATGAACTGAAGCCATACAGAGATCACAGAGTTATTATGGAATACATATACCGTGACAAAAATGGTTCGTTACTCGGCAAATTCACATTCACACCGAAAAAATATCTGGAGGAGGATTTTTACAGGACAAGTCCATTCTGATTCATATGTTTTAAAAGAAATCGTGAATATTTTGTAACTCGATTAAACTTATTCCTTCCGATTCAGTCAAAATAAAGTATAATTTATATTAACCTATCAATGAGAAAAATTCTATTACTGGCAGTTCTTCTGCTGGCCAATCTGTCACTTCCTGCTCAGGATAAGATGCTTGACCTGCTCAAGGGCGAACTGAAGAGCCAAATGGCAACACTTCAGAAGGGAGAATATCCTCCTTACTACATGAACTACAGGGTGGTCGATAATTTTACCCGTACTATCCGATCTTCAATGGGTGCAACCAATACCGTGGAAGAGGAGAAGCAGATCATCTTTGTACCACAAGTTAGGATTGGAAGCCCGGAATTCGACAACTTTCATGAGTCGCAAAATGGAGTGATGACCAACAGATTCGCTGGTCCTCCGACCATTCTCCTTCCTTCAGATCTCCAGAATGGAGCAGAAGCATTCAAGGAGATTATCCGTGAAGAGGTAAACAAACGTTACAAATTTGCAAAGAAGAGCCTCGAGAGTGCAAAGGCAAAAAGCGGTGTCAAAGTCGAGAATGAGGATAAATCTGCAGATTTCACATCTGTGAAGGCAGAAAAATATTTCGAACCGGCCCTTTCAGCTGATAAGATAGCCCTTGATACCGATGCCTGGCAGAAAAAACTGAATAAATACACAGCACTGCTTACCGAAAACAAAGATGTAATATCGGCAAATGCAACACTTAACTTCAAGATTTGGAGGAAATACTTCGTTTCGACAGAAGGTGCAGAGATAGCAGAGAACAGAGTGTATGTCCTGCTTAGCATTAAGGGAATGACAATGGCTGATGACGGAATGGAACTTCCGTTAAATGAGAGCTACATGGCTTTTTCTTTGGACGAAATTCCTTCTGATGCAGTAATTATAAAGGATATCAAAGCTATGTCCGCAAAACTCTCAGAGTTGAAAACAGCTCCGCTTGTGCAGCCGTTTACCGGTCCGGCACTTCTTTCAGGTTCAGCCAGCGGTGTCTTTTTCCATGAAATATTCGGACACAGGGTTGAGGGACAGAAAATGAAAAGCGATTCTGACGGTCAGACATTCAAAAATATGGTCGGTGACTATGTCCTACCTAAAAGTCTGAGCGTTTATATGGATCCTACAATGAAAAAATATCACGGTCACCCACTTAACGGTTACTATATTTTTGATGATCAGGGTGTGAGAGGAGAGAGAGTAGAGGTTGTAAAAGACGGTATACTACGCAACTTTCTTATGACACGTACCGGGTTGAACGGTTTCCCGAAATCTAACGGACACGCCAGAGCTGAATTCGAGATGGATCCGACTTCCCGCCAATCTAACCTTATTGTAGAGACCAGCGAATACAAGAGTGATGCTGAGCTTCGCAAATTACTGATTGATGAGGCTAAAAAGCAAGGTAAGGAGTATGGATACTTTTTCAAATCAGTTACCGGAGGTTTTACACAGACAGGCAGGAGCGGCGCAAACTCCTTCAATGTCACACCGCTTGAGGTTTACAGAATATATGTAGACGGAAGAAAGGATGAATTGGTAAGAGGAGTCGATATGATCGGAACACCTTTGTCAATGTTCTCAAATATAGAATACGCCGGGGGCGACTTTGAAATATTTACAGGTACATGCGGTGCTTCATCAGGGTATGTTCCGGTGACAGCAATATCGCCAACAATTCTTGTAAACAAGGTTGAGCTTCAGAAAAAGGCAAAACCGACAGTAACACCGGCACTATTGCCTCGTCCGTAATTTATAAAAATAAACATTTGAGAAATGAGACACATAAAATCAATATTTAGAAGACTAGGCGCTTTTATTATCCTATATACCTGCCTCTCTTCCATATCTTACGGTCAGAGGAATGAATCCGTGCTTTTCAAGGCAATGCAGGATGAGATGGACCGTACAAAAAAAGAACTTACACTACCGGATGCCCCTTCAACATATTTTGTCGGGTACACTGTTGCTGAGAATACATATCTTTCAGTAAGCAGTTCTCTTGGAACTATTACATATACAAAGGAGAGCCCGAGAGAGAGGGTACACTCGGTAAACCTGTATGTCGGTGACAGTCAGTTTTCGAGTGACTATTCATATACCGACAATGGTATCAACCTTAACTTCTTTACAACACGTGACGACAACTATGATCAGCTCCGCCGTAACTTCTGGCAGACATCGGACGTAGCATACAAGTTTGCAGTAGAGGTGTACAAGTCAAAAAAGAATGCAGTAAAGACTGCAACAATTTCCGAAGAGGAGAAAGCCTTGCCGGATATGTTGCCACTTACCGGAACAGTGGTTTCAACTCCTGCAATACCGGAATTTAATTTGAACAAAAAGGCATATCAGGATCTTGCCAACAAGCTCTCTGTGATATTTGAAAAATACCCTTCAGTATTCGGTTCAAGCGTAGAAATAGGAGGCATTCAAACAGT
The DNA here is from genome assembly GCA_000473305.1 of Bacteroidales bacterium CF. Classification (GTDB taxonomy): domain Bacteria; phylum Bacteroidota; class Bacteroidia; order Bacteroidales; family UBA932; genus Bact-08. Next base: position 1,034,170 of record CP006772.1, read on the forward strand.
TTACTACTATTTGACAACTGAGGGTACTAAGATTAAGGAACCTGCGGGTTATGTCTCAATTGTCATAAAAGGCAGCGTGAGAAATGATTTAGGTCAGGTTGTAGAGGATAAGAAGGCCATTTATGCAAAAAACTTTGATAAACTTCCGGCAGAGTCAGAACTGATCTCTTCCGTAACGAGTTTTGCGGAAAGACTTTCAACTCTTGCAAAAGCACCTAACATACATGAATATTATCTGGGCCCGGTTCTTTTTGAGGAGTCAGCATCAGCAAAAATCTTTGCAGACAATCTTATAGATCCTTCAGGAATAGTGGCTTTCAGGCAACCCTTCCAGGTGATGGCCTCTGTTGCAAGGGCTGAGAACGTTGGGGATGCAAAAAACGTCAAACCATTGGAAGACAGAATTGGGAAAAAAGTGATCGACAACAGACTCAATGTTCAGAACAGGACAGATTTGACCGAGTACGAAGGAATGTCATTGATAGGAAACTACACTCTTGATGCACAAGGTGTCGTGCCTGTCAAGGAGATTAAACTGGTTGAGAATGGTATTCTTAAATCTTTGCTCAGTTCAAGGGTTCCGACAAAAAAGGTCAAAGGATCTACAGGAAGCCTAAGATACGGAGTAATTCCGAGATCTATCACTAAAGCAGTCGCTCCGGGAACCCTTATCGTTTCAGCACCGGAAGGGGCTTCATCTTCAGAACTGAAGAGTCAGCTCATCAAAGCGGCTATAGAGGAAGGCCTTGACTATGCTTATATTGTAAGAAACTTTGCAGGTGGTACGGATCAGTACCTGTATAAGGTGTCTGTTAAGGATGGTTCAGAGACTCTGGTTACAGGTGCTGAGATATCCCCGATCCAGTTTATCAAACTTAAAAGAGTATTAGGCGTCTCAAAAGATGAGATGGCATTCAACTATCTATATAAAGGATCAATTCCTACTTCAATAATTGCCCCTAAATCGGTACTTATCGAAGATATAGAGATTATGAACAAACCGATGAATGTTCAGAAAGAGTCGCCTCTTATTGCTAAATAACTATATGCATTAAAATTGAGAGGCCCGCCCGGTGTATACCGGACGGGCCTCTCTCTTTCCAGATTGTCCTGTTAATATCCAAGGCCTTTATTCTCAGCCATTCTGGAATATATGAAAAGATGCTGCTCTACTGCAAATTTCCAGTATTTCCAGGTATGAGCGCCGGGACTCATAATCAACACATGTGGGATTTTGAGCTCTTCGCACCTTTTGGCAAAGTTAAGAGTACTGTTGGCATAATAGTCCTGAGAGCCGCAAGTTGCTAACAGAAGTTTATCACCGGCCTTGAATGCCGGATTTAGCATGGTACTGTCAAGACGTGTTGTGACTGAATTTGTCTCAAAGTTTGCGCAACCTTCGCTGTACGGACCTATCACTTGCGAAAGCTGGTAATCCTTGCGTTTTGAGTCCGGAAGGTAGAGGACACCTGACATACTTCCACCTGCCCTGAATTTTGAGACATCATCCAGAAAAGTGCTGAGCGCACCATGTCCGCCCATACTTAATCCGGATATAAAAATCTTTTCGGGAACCAGCCCGTACTCCTTGACCATCATCGGATATAACTCTTTGTGAAAAAAGGTCTTCCATTGCATCTTGGTACTGTCAATATTGTTCAGGTACCAACTGTTATAAAATCCGTCAGGGGTTATTATGATAAAGCCCCATTTATTGCTTAACTCCTGAATGTCTGTCTTTTTGCTCCAATCACTCCAGCATCCGCTCCAGCCATGCAAAAGGAAGAGAGCAGGAGTACCCTTGCCTGACTCAATATTCCACCCGGAAGGTGTAAATACAAGTACAGTGTCATTTGTCTTCAGATTTGCAGAGTTGATGACATATTTTTTCTGTGCATAAACGTTCGTCTGGCAGAAAAAAGCGAGGCAACAAAAAATTAGCATCGCAGGTAGAACTTTAATCTTTTTCATGTTGTTATTTGAATATCAAGGTAATTTTAGTCAAAATTAGACTATTTTTGTGAAGTTGTGAATCTAAAAATCAAGCAATGGAAAGCATGATTGACCACATAAAACGGAATCATTTGTATATCAGTTTATTCTTGGCTGCATTGATTCTTGCCTTTTTGATACCAAATGAGGGGAAATTCAAATATGAATATACAAGAGGCCGTCCCTGGATGTATGAGACACTTATATCTCCGGTGGATTTTCCGATTCTCAAGAACGAAGCCGAGCTTAATGCTGAAAAAAACCAGAAGGCTGCACTTATTGTCTCTTATTATAATTGGTCAGGCAACACTTTAAGTGTAGCAGAAGATTACCTTATGGGCAGACAGGAGGTCATTGCCGACAGGCAGCTCTTCGATTTCATCGATGGATATATACAGCAGATTTATGAAAGGGGTGTAGTGGAGAACTTTCCCGATTCCAACATACTCGGCAAGGCTATAATCATTCAGAAGAACGGAGAGAACATAGAGACGGCTGCATCTGAAGTATATACAAGAAAGCAGGCTCAGAATCTTCTTCGCTCCTCTATTGTGGGACAATTCCCCGGATTGAACATCTCAGAGCTCTTCAGGGAGGCAGATATGGACAAACTTATTGTGCCCAATCTATCACTTGATAAAAATGCAACGGAGATGGCCCATAAAAATTCAATTAATTATATCTCTCCGACCAAAGGTATGCTTTATGCGGGTCAATTGATAGTGGCAAAGGGTGAGACAATAACTGCAGATATCGAGCAGCTGCTCGACTCATACAAGGCCGAATATGAGATGACTATGGGATATACCGGTAATCTGTGGCTTTTAAAGTTGGGCCATTTTCTATTTATTTCCGGGATTCTGGTTTTGTTTACCATTATGCTCTCGTTTCTAAAGAAAGAGGTGCTTGATGAGTCTAATAAGCTATATTTCATGCTTCTCCAGCTTGGCCTTATAGTAGCCGTTACCTCAGTGGTGAAGAATATAAACATAGATTATCTTTACATTATTCCGTTCCCTGTATTTGCACTATACATCACATCGTTTTTCACATCAAAGATAGTGCTTCCGATCTATCTTATATTCATGCTTCCTGTGGTGCTTATTGCACAAAGAGGGTATGAGATCTATTTTCTGAATGTCATTGCAGGAGGTGTTGTTGTTTATGCCTTTAAATACTGGAACAGAGGATGGCTTCAGTTTATAAATTCAATCCTGGTATTTCTGGTACTGTCACTTTCATACCTCTCTTTCAGGCTTATTGAATACGGCTCATTTTCAGGATTAAATTCACAATATTTCCTCTATTTTGTGTGGAATGCAGTTCTTGTTGTTGCAGCATACCCTCTCGTCTTTCTTTTCGAGAAGATATTCGGACTTCTCTCCAATCCGAGGCTGAGAGATCTTGCCGATACTACGACTCCATTGTTACAAAAGCTTTCAGAGGTCGCTCCCGGAACATTCCAGCACTCGCTTCAGGTTGCAAATCTTGCCGAGAGTGCAGCAAGAGATATTGGAGCCTATGCATTGCTTGCAAGGGTGGGAGCCCTTTATCACGATATAGGCAAAATGGAGGCTCCGCAATATTTTACGGAAAATCAGATAAATACAAACTTTAACCCGCATGAAAATCTAACTCCTTTGGAGAGTGCCAGAATCATCATAAATCATGTGGACAAAGGTGCTGAGATGGCAAAAAAAGAGAGGCTGCCACAGAACATAATAGATTTCATACTATCACACCACGGACATTCATGGGCAGGTTTCTTTTACAAGAAGTATCTTGAGCAAGGAGGAGATCCGGCAAACAAAAGCGAGTTTACATACAAGGGTATCCTTCCTGCTTACAAGGAACAGGTTATAGTCATGATGGCAGATGCAGTTGAGGCGGCTTCACGTTCGGTGAAGGATTTTTCTGAAGAGAGTCTTACTGAGCTTGTCAACAGGGTTGTTGACGGTCGTGTTGCAGATGACCAGCTTTATGGAGCAGAGATATCAATCAGGGAGATTGGAAAGGTTAAGAGGGTCTTTGTCCAGAAGCTAATGCAGATGAATCACAGAAGAGTTTCATACAACGTATGATACAATAAAAAAAGGTGGCCGGACGGTCACCCTTTTAATAAGAACTTTTCAAGATCTTTATTCAAATACAGATTCCAGTTTCTGATATACTTTGTGCATCTTCTCGATAGCTGCCTTGCTCTTCTCAACATTCTTGCCTGCAAGTACCTCTTTAACGTTAACTGTTACATCATAAAGCTCCTTAGAAATTGTATAATACTTAGGAGTATTATCTTTAAGACGTTTTGTCAGTTTGTCCTGAGGATATTTAGTCACAGCGTCAGCTTCAGCAATAAGTTGATCCATTACAGCTGCAACCTCGTCAAACTTGTTTTCAGGAAGCATTTTATGATAAATTACATAAAGAGTTTTATGGTAAGCATCCATCTCTTTAACAAAAGGCTTAACAACCCTGTTCATAGCCTCATATGCTGAGTGGAACTTTTCGGCGGCAAGGAGCATAGCATCCATGTTCTTCTCATCACATGCCTTGTAGTAACTCTCGGCAACAGCGTTGAATTTCACAAGCTCACTCTTCCAAAGACCCTCTTTTTCCCTAAGAATACCCGGCAACTTAGCAGCATTCATCTTAGCCATATTCTCTTTGATGGCAGGGACGAAACTTCTGATAGTAGCTGTGTCTTTTGCAGGATATGCTTTATGCCACAAAGGGAATATTATCTTGTGGAAATTTGCAAGTTCAGGTACAGAGGTAGATATCTCTGCCGAATGGTCCTGAGCGTAAGAAATTGTACTTCCTGCCAGAAAGCACAATACAAATGTTATTAATGTCAGTTTTTTCATTTTAATTTAATATAAATTTTAGACAGATCATTATATGCAATAATTGTTCCGAGATGTATTCTGAAATTAATCACCTATCTTTGCAACTCAAAAAAAATATAGATGACAGGGATAATATTTGATATGGATGGCGTGATCCTTGACAGCAATCCATACCACAGGGATGCGTGGTTGAGTTTTTTAAGAAAGAGGGGAGTGATAATAGATGAGCAGACTTTTCTGGACAAGATATTCGGAAGCACAGGTAAAGAGGCACTTCGGCATTTTCTGGGACAGGATCTCACAGATGAGACGCTTGTTGATTACACAAGGGCAATAGATGCTGAATTCAGAGAAAATTTTCTGCTTGATCAGAAAGTCGGGCCGATTAAAGATCTTAGAAAATTTCTTGAATCTGTTAAAATGGCAGGTTGCAGGATTGCACTTGCGACTTCAGCTCCAAATGAGAATGTCAGGGTGGTATTTCAAAAACTTGAACTGAACAGCTATTTTGATATAATCGTTGACCAGTCTCAAATCACCAAAGGAAAACCTGATCCAGAAATATACAACCTTACTGTAGAAAAACTGGGATTACCCAAGGATCAGTGTGTGGTTCTGGAAGACTCGCTTGTCGGAGTCACTTCAGCATGCAGGGCCGGGCTGAAGGTTATAGGTATCACCTCGACACAGCCTGAATCCGCCCTGAAGAATGTAGGCGCATCAATATGCATCGGGGACTACACCGGATTCACATTCGAAGATGTGGTGAAATTGTTGGCGTAAGCATCTTTTATATTTGGTGAAATACGCATCGCCAATTTGCCTTTTAAGCCGCTTACAAATAAGAGGAAAATACTGAATCAGGGCATTCGGTCAGTAAATAGGATTACGGAGCCCCGGAAAAACACGAAATCAAATCACGTTAAGAAAAACCAGTGTCTTTGAGACTTATGGCTTAATCGCGACTGAAGATGGACTTCCCTGATTAGGTATATCTCCAATATAAAAAACGGCTTATGAGGCCATAGGGATTCTTCAATTATCCAAAAATGCACTTTGTTATGCGCATATAATCAACTATATACAAAAAACTATGGCAAGGTGCCGTTTCTGTGTTATTTTTGTACCCCAATGAACAGTTTTGCCGCAATTGATTTTGAAACAGCCAATGAACAGCCAACCAGCATCTGCAGTGTCGGTGTGGTTATTGTGCGCGATGGTGATATTGTGGACAGATTTTATAGTCTGATCCGGCCAGAACCGGAGTATTACCGTTATATAAATATGACAGTTCATGGCATTACATATGACGATACAATGAATGCCCCCGTATTTCCAACGGTATGGCGTAAGATAGAACCGCTGATAGAGGGTTTGCCTCTGGTAGCCCACAATAAATCATTTGACGAGAATTGCCTGAAAGCCTGCTTCCGTATGTATCAGTTGGACTATCCTGACTATGAATTTAATTGCACCTTGAAGCAAGCCAGGAAACAAATTAAGGGTTTGCCCGATTATAAGCTCAATACCGTCTCGGCATATTGTGGTTTTCATCTTGAGAATCATCACCATGCCCTGGCTGATGCGGAGGCCTGCGCACACATTGGAATCCACCTTTGGGGAAAGAAATTTTAATCTAAATATCAATAATATAAGAGGGGTCTGGAAAATCATTGTTGACTTAACCAGAAATAATATAATGATTAATATTGAACAATACTGTTAATAAATTTTGCATGATTAATGAGTGTTTGTGTTACTTTTGTTTAACTCTCCTTAAATTATGGATAAGAAAACATCATTTGTCGACAGTGTAAATTCCCGTTCTCTTGATGCATTTGAAGATATTTTCAAACTTCACTACAAGGAACTTGTGTACTTTTCGAGTATCATTTGCAATTCGATTCAGGATGCTGAAGATATTGTCCATGATGTCCTGATTCAATTATGGGAAAGTTCATATAAGTTTGAAAATCAGATTGCCCTGCGGTCATTTTTGTATACAAGCACAAGAAATAAAACAATCAACTTTGTCAAGAGGTATAACAAGCAACTGAACGATATCTCATTTCTGGATATGAGTGATAGTAATGAGTCAATTATTGAAGCGATAACAGATGCAGAATTATTATCCCTCATCAATAAGGCTATTTCCCGCCTTCCTGCAGAGTGTGCTAAAGTAATGAAACTAATATTACAGGGACATTCCTCTGCCGAAATATCAGTCTTACTTGATTTGGCCCAGAGTACTGTAAGGGCTCAGAAGAGGCGTGGACTTTTACTATTACGTCAGTACATGCCAAATGAAGCATTAACATTTTTTATAATTTTTTTTAAAATTATTTAGTCATTTTTTCCTGTTCGATTGCTCTATATAAAAAGAAATCGGATTTATATGACTGGTTTTGAAAAAATATCTGAATCGGCGCTGCGTTGTTTCAGATGGTTAATCCTCGGAGATGAGGATGTTAAAGGCTGTAATCTGTCTGATACAGAGAGAAAAATAATTGAGAAGTATTCAGATGTGGATGTTCTTCAAAGGGAACTTGATCTTTTTGATTCAATTGACAATTCTAAAGCATATTTGAAATTTGTTGAGTCGGTAAGAAAGTCCGCGAGGGAGCGAAGGGCAAAATTGTTAAGAAGAACTTTTATAGGCGTATCCGCAGCAGCTGTTATACTTCTTCTTATAGTAGCAGGAGGTGTGTTTGGTGGAGGTGATGATGTCACTGTTGTGAATAAATATGCTTTGGCAGAATCTGAAAAAGTATTGCTTATTACTTCGGAAGGTGAGACATACTCGACCTCCGGTGAAATTAAGGTTGAGGATGAGAAGGTGGTTGCAGAGAAGAGCAAGCTTATTTCAACTGAAAGGGATTATGCAGAACAGGCTAAAATAAATGAATTGATCACCCCGGCAGGAGTAAGACAAAAGATTACGCTTCCGGATGGTTCCATCGTATGGCTTAATGCAGCCAGTTCATTAAAATTCCCGACAAATTTTGATGATACAGCAAGAGTGGTTAAACTTTGTGGTGAGGCATATTTCGATGTCGTAAAATCCTCGAGACCGTTTGTTGTAAAAATCGAAAATGCCAGCATTATGGTCTACGGAACTACTTTTAATATATCATCCTACCAAAGTGCGTCGCTCTCAAATATTTCCCTTTACACAGGCTCAATCGGTCTAAAAACAGACAGAAGTTCAATTAAGCTTATCCCGGGACATTATGTGGAAATAGATAATATGACTCAGCTTATCTCTGATCCGGAAGAGAATTTTTCTGACTCTCCGGACTGGATGAGAGGAAGAATGGAATTTCTTTCGCAACCTCTCGGAAAAGTCTTTGAGGTTATTGGCAGGTGGTATGGAGTTAATTATGAGATATCTCCTGAAATCAGAAATCTAGAGGTTACAATTATGATTTCCGACAAAACAAGTTTGGAGGAGCTGTCAGAGCTGCTTGAGATGACCCAGAATATTTCTGTTCTTAATGAAAACAATAAACTAGTAATAACCAAACACTGATTAAATAAAAAAAAGATGTAACTGACTTGCAGGCCAGTTACATCCGGAACCAGATCTGAATAACCTTAAATCAAATCTTTAACAAAACTATGAAAAAAAAGCCATCCTTATTAAACTGGACCACAAAACTGGCTGCTTTTCTTCTGTTATTTTCCCTATGGTCGGATATGACCTTCGGGAACACAGGTGTGACAGAAGCAGCGGAGCAGCGTGTTACCCTTAAAATCAAAGAGGATAACCTTACAAATGTGATCCAGTCAATTATGAAACAATCGGGTTGTGAAATCGTTTTTTTTACATCCCAAACGACATCCATAACATGTCGTAATATTTTTATCAGTTCTGAGAGTGCAGAAAAAGCTTTGGAAACAGTTCTAAAAGGAACAGGGCTGACATTTAGAAAACAAAACGGTAAATATGTTATCCTGCAGGATCCGGCCGGTAAAGTCCAAAGGGAGCAGAAGTTACAGGAGGTTACTATTTCCGGAAGAGTTACCGATAGTGGGGGAGAACCGTTACCGGCTGTTAACATAATCATTAAGGGAACAAAAAAAGGTACAAATACTGATATTGACGGAAAGTATAGAATAAACGTTCCGGTAAATGGTGTTACCCTTCAGTTCTCTTTTTTGGGAATGGAGACAAAGGATGTCAAGATAGCAGCATCTGACAATACCACTCTTAATGTTGTACTTAGAGAGTCAGATAATACTCTTAAAGAGCTCACATTTATATCCACCGGTTACCAGAAGATGAATAAAAGAGATATGGTAGGGGCGCTATCGACTATTAAGGCTGATGATATCCTTAGGCCGAATTACGTCTCTATTGACCAGATGCTTCAGGGAATAGTGCCGGGAATGATTGTTACTAATACAAGTGCCAGGGCCGGAACAACACCATCAATTCAGATCAGGGGAACATCAACTCTTCTTGGAGACTCTTCTCCTCTGTGGGTTGTAGACGGTATAATTCAGGAAGATCCAATTAAAATCACGGCAGCAACACTCCTTTCCGATGATATGAAGAATATTATTGGCAATCAGGTATCTTGGCTAAATCCTCAGGATATTGAAACAATAACCGTACTGAAAGATGCCTCATCTACTGCAATTTATGGTTCAAAGGCGTCAAACGGAGTAATTGTTATTACCACAAAACAGGCAAAAGACGGCAGTAACAGTCTTACTGTAAATTATACCGGCAGTGTAACTGTTAATGGCAGACCAAACTATGGTCAGTTTAATATGATGAACTCACAGGAGAGAATTCAGTTTGCCGATGAAGTATTTGCCTCAGGTGTTCCCTACTCATCGGTTCCACACTATGATTATTACAGTTATGAGGGTACAAAGAGGCTTCTCATAGAAGGATATATGACTCAGGACGAGTTTAACGCTAAACGGACTTTTTTTGAAACGGGGAATACCGATTGGTTTAAGTTGCTTACAAGAAACGCAATAAGCCAGAACCAGAATTTAAGTCTCTCAGGCGGATCTAATAAAATGAGTTTTACATCCTCTTTGGCTTATACCAATCAGCAAGGGCAGGAGATAGGAAATGATTCCAAAAGATACTCAGGCAGATTGGCTACAACATATAAAATAAGTGAAAGAGCGAGATTGACTATTTCAATGACAGGTAGCTATGTGGAAAATACCGGGTTTGGAAACGGAGTCAGTCCTCTGAATTACGCTATAAACACAAGCAGGGCAATTCCTGCATATGATGAAAATGGAAGTCTTGCGTTTTATCAGAAGGTAAGAACATATAAATATAATGTAATTCAGCCTTCCTTAGGATACAATATTATCAATGAGAGAAACAACTCATCGACTAATAGTATTAATATGAGATATAATGCAAATGCAGACTTTACTTGGAATCTTTTACCATGGTTGACATATAATTTTACCGGGGGCTATAACTACTCCGCCACCAACTTATCTACATATATGTCGGAGAAGACATATTATATTGCAAATAATTACAGGGGTTATGACTATGGTTCGGTACTGCCTGATTCTGATTATTTTAAGGCAGCCATTCTTCCTTTCGGCGGAGAGTACTTTACAAATGATGCAAGACAGAGTTCATACGATATACAGAATAAGATTTCTATGTTCTGGAACTTTAAAAATAACAGCAGACTTAATGTCCTGTTAGGACACGAACTCAGGTCTGCAACAAATGTGACAGTTGCAAATACCGTATGGGGCTATTCTAAAGAGAGAGGAGAGATAATTATAAAACCGACATTACCTACAGATCTGGTTCCAACTGCCGGATCAATATATACCTATACAGGTTATGGAATTTTAGATAATCTATATTCAAACAGATGGAAAAAGACAAACCAGATAAACAACTTTATGTCTCTCTTTTCGATATTGGCATATACATATAAAGACAAATATATTATAAATGCCAGTATAAGAAATGACTTTTCTAACCGTTTCGGACAAGATATAAATCGCCGGCTGGATCCTACATATTCACTCGGATTCTCCTGGAGAGCAGCAGATGAAAAATTTGTAAAAGATAATCTCCCGCAAATTACACAATTAAACCTTCGCGCAACATATGGAATACAGGGTAATGCCCTGACAAATGAAAGTCCTGAGCTATTACTTAACAAGCAGTCAAAAAAGAGTGTTTTTAATCAATACTATTCTACAATCAGCAAGATTCCGAATCCTAATCTCTCTTGGGAGAGAACTACAAGCTGGAACTTTGGAGCAGACATTATGCTCTTTAATAAGATCAGCTTGGTAATGGATTACTATACAAGAAGATCTAATGCTGTCATCAGCCAGAACATACCATTTGAATATGGTATTCTATCTACAACTATGAATGGTGGCATTATATACAACAAAGGTGTTGAGGCGACTATATCATTCTCACCTATTAATACTAAAAATAAAGGATTTAGTATAAGTCTTAATTCATCCAAGAACTGGAACACAACCGGGCCAACTGTTTCTACTACAACGCTTTCACAATACCTTACAGGTAGGAACGGAGTAATTATGAAGGAAGGTTATCCATTAAATGCATTTTGGTCCTACTCATTTGCAGGACTTGACCCGAACAACGGAAATCCTAAATTCAATCTGTTTGACACTGATCCTGCGGTTGCGAAAGCTGATCAGACATCTTTTCTGGTTTATTCCGGAGAGACAACTCCATCTTTTACCGGTGGTTTAAATCTTAATTTCAGATATAAATCACTCTCTGTAGGAACAGGATTCTCAATGCTTCTTGGCGGAAAGACAAGGCTTACCAATCCATATGCAGAATTCTCTTCCGGGCTGAAGTTACCATCCAGTGAAAGCAATGTAAGTCGCCAACTGGTTAACAGATGGAAAAAATCCGGGGATGAGCTGCATACAAATATTCCTTCTATAAATCCGACAACTACTACACTGACAAGCCTTCCTAATGGTTCTTCCGGATATTTGGTGGATTTTTGGTCGCTTTCGAATACACAGGTTGTAGACGCATCGTTTTTACGATGCAGAAATATTGATATTAGTTGGAGATTAAACAAAAATACAGTGGATTACCTTGGACTAAAGAGTTTGTCGGTAACCGCCACACTAAATAATATATTTGTGATTGCCTCAAAAAGATTTAACGGACTGGATCCGGAATTGAAAAACAGTGTTATGCCTAAATCATTATCACTGTCAATATCAATTGGTCTATAATATAAATAGCTTGAAAATGAAAAAAATACTATATATATCGATTATTTTGATTGTAACCTCTTGCTCGGAATTTTTGGAGCCAAAGTCTCAAACCGAGTATGTACCGAGGGATATCAATGCCCTGAGCGAACTTCTTATAGGGGATGCCTATCTGGACCCCAACAACCAGTCTGCATCGGCTTTCGGGTACAACGAAATACTTACTGATGACTGGGCTTGTACAGTTGAGAATTGTGTAAATTCCAACAATGAATCCCGCTATGCAAAATATAAGGCAATATATGCCTGGCATCCTGATATGTTTAAAATTTCCAACGAATTTGGAGTATACTACAATACATGGAAAACATTCTATAAATATATATTAGGATGCAATGCTGTATTGGATTATCTTGATAACGTCGAGGGTAGCGATGAAGAGAAGAGTTATGTAAAGGGTCAGGCGCTGGCTCTTCGGGCCTTCTACTATTTCAACCTTGTGAATCTGTACGGGGAGCCCTATTCTTACAATAAAAAGGCGTTTGGAGTGCCGTTGAAACTAAACAGTAATCTTGATATAAACTACCCTTCACGTGCAACCGTAGAAGAGGTCTATATTCAGATTGTTAAGGACTTGAATGAAGCCGAAGAATCATTCAGCTCTCTTCCAAAAAGTAAGCAGTTCATTAAAGACGGACGTATTACGATGCCGATGATTCAGTTAATGCAAGCGAGAGTTGCTTTATTTGTAGAGGATTTCGACAGGGTTATTCAGTATGGAAATAAAGTTATCACTGACTGGGGTTTTAAGCTCCTGGACCTAAATTCATTTACCTCAACATCTGCACAGCCGTACTATAATTTTACCAGCTATAGCAATCCCGAGGCGATCTGGCTTTTCGGAAGCAGCATAGATATGTACAAATTCACAACGGAGTATCTGTATAAAATACCTACATCTACATCCCAAACAAGAAGGATGTTCAATGCATCCCAATCTCTATTGAGTTCATTCGAGGCCTCCGATCTAAGAAAAAACAACTACATTCTTAAGGAAAGTACCTCCGTTTCCAATTATGTCCCTGCCGGAAAACTCCCGGTTGGAACTACTTATTTGGCATTATCAACAGAGTTCGGAAGGGCTTTCAGACTTTCTGAGGCATATCTGATGCTTGCGGAGGCTTACTATATGAAAAACAGACCGGAGGATGCAGTTACACTTCTTGAAGAATTAAGAATCAACCGTTTTCTCAAGTCTTCAGGTACCAATTATAAAGTTCCGGCAGGCAGTGAATCTGGAATAGCTCTGTACAATTTTATAAAATCAGAGCGCCGTAGAGAGATGTGTTTCGAAGGACTCAGATGGTACGACATGAGAAGATGGGGAATGGAGAGTTTTTCACGTGAGTGGAAAGAGGAGGGAGTTGTAGTTGCAACCTTTACCATGGAGAAGAACGACCCGGCTTATACGCTGCCAATACCGTACGATGTTATTGATCTGAATCCGAATCTGGTTCAAAACAAATTATCAACTGCTAAATATTGATTATGAAAAATATAAAAACATATATAGTCATTGTTCTTGCTTCATTGTTGACACTCTCATGCTATAAAGAGGATCCAATTATACCGTCAACATCCGAAGGCTCTGAAAGATTTACTTTCCCTCAGGGAAACAGCGACTTCGATTTAGAAGCGGCCAGGATTAACGAACAATTTGGAGTAAAAATCATATATAAGGACTTCAAGAATGTTGATTTTAATCTTTCATGGACCTCTCCCGGTTTTGGGAAAGTTGGATACGCTATTCCTCAGGATCAGCAAAAAGAGGCAGTAATGTTTGCCGTTGACCAAATTTTCGGTAACCTGACACCTCAAATTACGAAAAAGGTACTCCCTCCATACTTCTATTTGGCAGATAGCATTTATCAAAAGACTGTTGTGGGCTACCTCGAATATATTTCTGCAACAACATACAACTATGCGGGACTGGATTTCTGGTGTTTCACATGGAATGGGGTGAGACCTTGGACCAAAAACAACAACGATGGAACGATATCATATAGTTCGCAAGTTTATAGACCAAGAAACTCCTTCGAATATTTCTATCGAAGAGGAGTAATGCTAAAGGAGATCTATAAGAAAGCGGTAACAATGGGTAATATCAAGGTTCCCGAGGGATTCAGCTCCGATTTAGATTTTGTTACTGCAGTAAAATCTGCAACAGGAACAGAGAATGATCCAAACTACTATTTGAAAAGAGGTTTTCCGGGTATTATGAATTCTGCTTTAAACTTTAATCTTAGTAAGCTATCTTCAATTTCCAGTACCGGACCGACACAAATTTTCATAGACTATATTCACCTATGTATGAGATATTCAGCAGACTCTATAGAAATTCTTTGTCCGAAAGCAAAATACCCCATCATACATCAAAAGTATCCTATCGTAATAAATTATATGAAGGATAAATATGGCGTGGATCTTGAAAAAATATCCAAAAAACCGCAGATTCCTTAATTAATGAAAAAAATATTTACACTATTGGTGCTCACCGCTATTGCGGGGGGCAGTGCGACAGCTCAGTTCCGGCTGAATTGTAAGATAAGAGCGATAGGCTCCGTAAACGTCACACTTACAAACCTTAACAACGACACTCTAATTAATGGAGTTGTAAGAAGTGGAGAGGAGTTTTCCTCAGGAATCCTTGATATCAGGGAGGATCTCTACAGGCTTAGTATTGGAATGATTAAGAGGGATGTGATTCTTGGTAATTCTCCGATTCAGATAAAGGGGTTCGTAGATGCAAAAAATGAGAATACATCAAATATTCAAATTATAGGGTCCCCACAGTCTGATAGTTTGCATAATGCTTTAGGAATATTTAAGAACTGGGGAAAAGGTGCCTGGGATTGGACTAAGATAGAAAATGGCTTCTCTCCGATAGTTCTTACCTCTGTTGTTGTCCTGAACGAACAATTTTTCGCCCAGAAATATGAAATTCTTAAATTGCTGAATGAGAGCTATTCGTATGAGGTTAAAAAAAATCTGCTCAGCAGTAGAATAAGAGAGATATTTACAACTGCCGATAATTTTAAGGTAGGAGCAAAATCAACTGATTTTACACTTCCTGATAGAAATGGTGTAATGCACTCCACTTCCCAAATTAGAGGTAAACTTATTCTTGTGGATTTTTGGGCCTCGTGGTGCGGCCCTTGCCGCAAGGAGATGAAAAGCCTTCAGAATATATACGAAGAGATTAAGGGAGAAGACCTTGTATTTATTAGCGTCTCTTTGGATGATGACAGAGAGAAATGGATTAAAGCAATGGATATAGACAAGATTCCCTGGCTCGCTTTATGGGACGATAGGGGCTTCTATAACACTCCATTCCAGAAACAATACGGCTTTTCTCAGATTCCTTTCATAATTCTCATAGGTAAAGATGGTAAAATATTAGCCAGAGGGCTGAGAGGTGAAGATGTAAAAGCAGAAATTTTAAAACACAGAAATAAAAAATAGCAGATGAAAAAGATATTAACATTATTTATAGCGTCAATAGTAGTAATCAGCATGGCTGCACAGTCCGGTCCTGAGGATTATGCCAGGACAAGTGTTGCAAAGGGTAGCTGGTACAAAAGCGCTCCGGAATCAGGTATTTACGGGATTGATCTTGAAGGGGCGAAGAGATTGGTGAAAGATAGAAAGATAAAAAAGAGACCAATTGTTGCGTTGATTGGAAACGGAATAGATGCCGAGCATGAAGCACTTAAAGAATCATTGTGGTTCAACCCGAAGGAGAAACCGGACGGGATTGATAATGATAATAACGGTTATATTGATGATATCAACGGCTGGAACTTTATCGGATCGAAAGATGGAACGACAATGGATTATACGACAAAGGAGGGAATTCGTGAATGGCTGAGACTCAAGGATAAATATGGCGATCTGATTTTTGACGGTGAGAAATTCTTTAAATATGTGAATGGCAAAAGAGAATATTTAACTACCCCGGTTGATAAGAAAGAGTATAAATATTTTTACGATCTTTTACTTAGCAATGAGGCACCCGTTGGAAGAACCTATGCAGGATATGTTACAGCATTCATGCTTAAAGAGTATGTTGAAAAGTGGGATAAGGAGATAACGGAACGTTTCAGTAATAAACAAAAGTGTGAAATATCACTTGATGATTTCAAGAAGTTTATGACTGAGAAGAACATTGAAAATGACTCACTGCAAAGTATTGCATACTCTTTCAGTTATTTATACGGAAGTATGGTCAAGGGTTATATGAAAGATAAAACCGTTGACTCGACCTGGAATATGATTTACAGAAATTTTGCTAATAAGCAGATACAGTTTTCTCTGAAAAATTTCCAAACGGAATTTAATACAACTGCGATAGATAACAGAGCCACTATTGTCGGAGATAATCCTAATGATATAAATGACTTTAAATATGGTAATAATTCACTGTTGACATCAGCGTCTATGTCAGGTACAATGAACTCAGGAATAATAGCTGGTCGGGATGTCAACAACTCCGGCTTTTCCGGAATTTTCCCTGAAGCAAAGGTGATGACACTTGTAACCAATGCGGTTAATGGAGAGCCTTATGTGAAGGATTTGGCTCTGGCAATAAAATATGCTGTTAGTAACAGTGCGGATATAATTCTTTTGCCATATCAGTTATCGTTCATTCCTGCCGACAAGATGGATTGGATCTATGAAGCAATTGGAGAAGCGGAGAAGAGGGGAATTCTGGTTATTGTCCCTGTGTGGGAGGCCGGAGAGGATCTTGCTGTTAAGAAATATTATCCCTCAAGAGATAGTTATAAGGGAAAATCATTTAAGAATATTATGACCGTTGCCAATTCTGACTCTTTGGGCTTGCCTTCACAGATTTCCAACTATGGAAAAGAGGGCCTTGACACATATGCCCCTGGAAATCTAATTTACTCTACGCTTCCCGGAGATATATATAAAATAGCTTCATCTTCAACTTTCGGGGCAATAGTGGCTGCCGGCTCGGCGGCATTCATCAAGGCATATTTCCCTGAGCTAAGCGGAGCCGATATACGAGAACTTCTGCTGAAAAACTGCACAGACAGAAGCGGTCTGGAGGTGGAAAAGAGCATTCGTCAAGGGGAAAAAATTGAGAAGGAGTTGTTTTTATTCGAGCAGTTATGTGAATCTGCGGGGATTCTTAATTTGAAAAAGAGTGTGGAGGCTGCATTAAAGTATAAAGTGAAAAAATAAAGTTATGGTTAATAATAATCTTTGGTCGAGGATAACAATTACACTTTGTGTTATCCTCTCCTCACTCTCCTATAATAATGCTTTCTCGCAGTCGACGACTGCGGTTATTCCTTATGAGATGTCATCCGGGAAGATGATTGTCAAGATGTATCTTAACGAAAAGGAGGAGCGTTTCATTTTTGATACCGGAGCAGGCAAGACATCTCTCTCAACCCGGTATTGCCACGAAAACAACTATATTGTCTTCGATTCCACACTTATCAGTGATGCCACGAGCAATACTTCATACTATAAAATGACAAGAATCGGATCATTGCTGACAACAGATCAAAAAATCAGATTTACATCAATTCCGACTTTGATTATGCCGGAGCCCTCGCCCCTAAGATGTTTGAATGTTATAGGAATAATAGGAAGCGACATCCTTCAGAATCTGATATGTACCATTGATCCTAATAGCAAGACAATAACCCTTGCAACTGCCGAAAAGCCGGTTGCCGAGTCATTCAGATATTCTCACAGGTTTGTGGAAAACAGCTTTATGCCTATATTCTCGCTTTATCTTAACGGAGTTGAGACAACAGTGCTTTTTGACACAGGTTGTTCATCATTTATGACCCTTAAAGACAAAGATTTTGAAAATATGAAAAAGTTAAATGCGGTAAAGGTTGTAAAAGAGGGGGAGGGAATAACCAACATCGGACTTTCCGGCAAACTCGAATCAATAAGCAATTACCTTGTATATATAAAAGATATGAGGGTCGGCCCCGTTAAATTTGCAAATGTAGTTACCGAAACATCAACCACTCCACACACATTGATGGGCACAAATTTTCTCAATTTTGCCAAAGTGATTATAGATTATCCTAGAAGATTGATTTACTACCTGCCATATACCTCAGAACCAATTACCCCTGTATATAAAACTACAAATTTTGGAATTACAATCAAGGATAGAAAACTTGTAGTCACTCATATCTGGAAAAACCTTGAGGGAGTATTGTCAGAGGGGGATTCAATCACTCATATTAATGGAACCGAGACTGGTGAATACGATTTTTGTGATCTCTATTCGGGGATAAAAGAGTTGAAAGTTCCTGGTAAAAAAATGTTCACGATTAGAAAAAAAGATGGTAAGAGCATTGAATTGGAATATATAGTCGAAAATTTTGAATTTAAATAAGAGTACAATGAAAAAAAATATATTATTGCTATTAATTAGCTTTTTATCAATGGATCTGTTAGCACAAGTAGCAGAGACAAAGACAGAGACACTTCCATTTAGAGAGATAGACGGTCGTATTGTGCTGACAGTGACAATGAACGGAAAAGAGGGAGACTTTATTTTAGATATGGCAGGGAAATGTGCACTACTTCCGGAATTCGCTGAAAAGTCCGGGATTAAGGATATTAAACCAAAAGACGACCGTAATGACAATTTTCTTTATAAACATGTGCAAACCAGCGGTAAGTGTACAATAAATACAATCTCAATCGGCAATAACATTTTTGCCAATTCTCTTTCAGCCCTCATCATATCCGGAGAATCAGCAGAATACCTCAGAAAATTGGGAATCTCAGGCACAATTGGCGGTTCATTGCTTCAAAATGTTGTGATTACGATTGATAAAAAAAATAAAAAAATTTATGCTTCGACGCCATTCAAACCATCATTTATAAGCACTGCGGAGAGAACTTACTGTAAAATTCTGCCTGGAGTAACGCCTGAATTTCAGATATCAATAAACGGAAATCCTATACAGGTTATATTGGATACATGGGAGCACGGGCTTGTTTCATTAAATTCAGAATCGCTTCTACCGGTCAAAGGAATAAAGAAGGTTTCGGGAATGATTTCAGGGAAAGGTTATAGTGATGATGTTAATGCCGTTCAGGCCGCTCGTGTTGACAATGTCTCTTTTATAAATGTAACAATCAAAAATGGAATTGTAACTGTAAATCCCTTGTTTATAAAACCGGTTGTCGGTCTCTCTATGTTGGATTACGGGGTTATTTCTGTTGATTACCAAAGATCTAAAATATATTTTCAATCTTATGATAAAACAATAATAAAGGAGGAACAAAAGAGAGAATTGGCAAAAGTAGAGCCTGGTAAAGTCAATCCAATAACTAAGGATGAGTTTATTGAATATATTTTCAACTACAAGAGCGGAGATGAATTTTCTCTAAAGGGTGACAAACCTGTTATTATTGATTTTTGGGCGACATGGTGCGGACCCTGCAAAAAGCTACTGCCGGAGCTGGAAAAATTAGCATTAAAATATAAGGACAGGGTTATCTTCTATAAGATTAATGCCGATTTGGAGAAAGAGTTGTGTTCAAAATTCAATATAAATGCTTTGCCTACCCTAATTATGGCAGCTCCCGGCAAGGCACCGATTTTTGAAATCGGAGACAAGCCGGAAAAAATAATTGATATAATAGAAAATATACTATTGAAATAATATAGCAGCCTTATTTGTTATGCAATGGGATTGATCTTAGGTCAATCCCATTTATATGATACGAGGTGCCGGGTCAGAATACAACACGAACTAATGCTGTGGGCAAAAATCCCTGCTGATATGTATATGATGTTTTTCCTGTAGATGGATCGAACGATTCAGAATAGATGTTATCTCTGTCTGTGACGTTTATCAGGTCTATACCACATTCAAAGGTAGCTCCACGAAAATTATATTTATAGGTAACTTTAGCATCGGCCTTAAGGTAATCCTTATTTCTCTTCGAATAGGCTTTTAAATCGTCGTATACTACTTTTCCCGATGCCAATGATGCTTCGTAATCGACCTCCAGGGAACGTATTCCTCCACTCCAGACAACTCTGAAGTTAAAATCTACAGAACTGTTTTTGGTAAACGGGAATTCAAAACCAAGAAGACAGTTAGTTGCATAGTTTGATGCATACTTGGTACTTCTCCATATATTATCACTTGGTTTGTATTTTGAATCGAAAAGTGACGCTGTAATTAATAAATACCAGTTCTTACTCAGATATTTTTCAAGCGTTAATTCTATTCCATAGTTTTTCCCCAGGCCGTTATTTACCAGACTGTCTTTGTCTTCTGTGCCATTGTAATATGTTGAACCTAAATTTAATACGCAAAAATTTGAAGCCCTTGGTTCAACCGGGATATCCCATAGATCTTGATAATATGCTTCCAGCTTGGGGAGGATAATAAGGGAAATGTATTTGCGAAAAGGGTTGGGGGTGTCAGGTGCTTTTTCAATGATTCAGGAAACAGATGGGTTAATGATACTACAATTTCAATCCTTTATGGTGATATTTCTAAGGAACCTTTTTATAATCCTTCTGTAATGGGCTTAATTCCTCAGGTTAATGAACTATATGTTAAAAACAGCAGAAATAAGATGGTTCCGTTAACAGAGACAGGATGGGATAAAAATGGTGATAATCCCACCCATTTAGTTTTATACTTTACCTCGAGTTATGAAGGAATTAAATTTACCGGTTCTACAGGATCGGTTTTATGGGTAGATGATATCAGATTTGTCTATTGATTTGGCAGAATAGTCGCTCCTAGACAGCGTATTCATCGGGTACTATTCTTTTTCTTAATTTGTTCTCAATAGCCGCTTTTATACTGTGGAAAAATACCGGATAAGGCCTGTCCATCCTCAGTCACTCTGTTCCCTCCGGCTGAAATGCCCTTATCCGGTATTTTTTCACTAATTTGTCAGCGGCTTATGAGGCAAATCGCCGAATCTTAAATCTTCCCTCCGGTCGTTGAACTGTCCCCGCACTTTTTCCTGAAAACCGACTGTGAAATTGGCTAAAATAGCAACGCACCCTTCTGATTGGCTGCTGGAAGCTCAGTCTGTCAGTGATAGTATTGTTTCAAAAAAAGGCCTTTTGCGGCTTTATGGCTTCAATTGCTCTTTTCTTTTCATACTTGAATGCCTCTGTGGCACATCTTTTGACAACCAACTATTTCTTTGATGTTTATACAAATGTAGTTGTTAAGGTTCGAGATAATAACGATGCATATGTAACAATGTTAACAGATCAGAATAATCGATGCCACATATGAAACGCATATTTTTCTTAATAACCTTCATTTGTATTTCTTTAATCTCTTTTGCAGAACGATATCAGACCTTAAATGCTTCAGAGAAAGAGGAATTGGTGAAAATTTGTAAAGTCTGGGGATTTCTGAAATATTACCATCCAGCATTAGAAAATGATAAACAGGATTGGGATAAGGAGTTAATAAGTATTCTAAGCCAGCCATATAAAGGAATTAATAGTCAGAATATAAATCTCTTATTAGAAGATTTGACTGACAAATTGGGAAAGGTACATAAAAACGATTCAAAGCTCCCATTTAGAAATGAACTGGTTAAGCTTTTACCTGATAACAGTTGGATACATGATACTATTCTTCTTGGCGAATCTCTTAGTAAGAAACTCATACAAATTGAATCTGCAAAAAGAAAAAAGGGGTCATACTATTTTCAATACACCCCGAAGGAGGGTTTGGCAATACCAACAAACGAAAAGTCGTATCAAGATATCAGTTTGGATCAAGGATATCGACTACTCGCGCTTTTCAGATTTTGGAATATCATTCAATACTATTATCCCTATAAAGATTTAATAGGAGAGAATTGGGATCATGTTCTATATCGATATATTTCAGATTTTATAAATATCAAGACAAATAAAGATTATATTCTGACTTTGATGCGCTTGACATCAGAAGTTAATGACGCTCACATCAGTGTAAAAGATCAGGACACTGTTTTTGGTGTCAACACAATTCCTCTAATTATTTCTGTAATAGAAAACAAATATTTAGTTACAGGTTACTACAAAAAAGAGCAATATGACAATTGCCAGATAAAGATAGGTGACGAAATCCTGGAATTTGACGAAAGACCGATATCAGATATAATATCCGAGTTGCTACCATACTGCTCTGGTGTCAACAAGCCCACAAAACTTCGCATTGCTTGTGATAAACTTGTGTTGACAAATAAAGGTGAAATATCATTAACCATTTCTAATTCACAGGGAAGAATCGCAAGACGCATCAAGACGATTCCATCTTCTGAAATAAATAGTAAAGCCAGATTCCAAGAGGAGAAGGAGCCTGTGATAATTAAAGACGGTATAGCATATATTTATATAGGAAGTCTAACCAATGAAGTTCTGAAAAAAAATATTTCTAATATATTAAATTCAACAGGTATCATATTAGATCTCAGGGGCTATCCGATTGACGATGCTGTCGGCAATCTGCTTGATTATTGCCTGCCTAAAGAAGAGGTGAAGTTTTACCAAACCTCTATTCCTGATCCTTTATTTCCAGGTGTTTTTAAATATGAAAAAGACAATTCTTCATTTTATATTTTTTCGGAAAGAAAAGAGAGCTATGCAGGCAGAATCATAATATTAGTAGATCAAAGGACGCAAAGTGCAGCAGAATTTTATACAATGATGGCATCAATAATACCAAAAGTTGTTATTATTGGATCGCAGACCGCTGGGTCAGACGGGCCTGCAGTTCCACTGGTCTTGCCTAATAATGTATTAGTTAAATATACAGGTGCCGGGGTTTATTACCCTGATTTAAGTGAAACACAGCGAATCGGTATTAAACGCACGGAAGACGTCTATAGAACCATTGATGGGGTTAAATCCGGAATTGATCCCCTTTTTAAAAGAGCTGTTGATATAATTAAAAATAGTGCTAGAAAAATCAGTGCCACTAAAAATAACTCTACTTATCAAAGTAGATGCAAAACATTAGTGCCTCATTACTGCCACACTTTTTTTGCGGCAACCTTATAATGTGCAGAATTATTGGCACATACAAGGTTCTAGTGGAGATGGGCGGACTCGAACCGCCGTCCAAACAAACCATCCAAAAGCTTTCTACACGCTTAGTCTATTCTTGTTTTTCGTCTTAGGGCTGCCTACAGACAGGCCATCCTGAGCTTATCCTCTAAATCTTTCGACACCATAGAGGAGTGAGTGTCGGCAGCCATACTTGTTTGATACCCCATATACCTGATATAGTCGGCTTAAAATCAGGCGGGATACTCGTCACGGCCGGACCTAGCCGGCGGCGATAAAGCGTAAAAGCTTAGCTTAATTACGCAGCGAGTGCATAGTTGTTTTCGCCAGTTAATGGCTTGTGACCCGGGATTATCGAGCCGGCCTCACAACGCTCGACGTGCTTACTTTCCGATACAATCTGCTGTCAAAACCAAAACATCCCCGAAAGTGAGGCAAAGGTATGAAAAAATTAACCAAGAGAGAAATATAGAGATACAAGTCTCCAAACTCCTTCAAAAAAGGAGATAAGACCCAGGACAAGAATCAGTATTCCGGAGATCCTGTTGATCATCATGAGCTGTCTCAGCCTGAATTTTTTTCTGAATGCACTGATACCGGCGCTGAGAATAAACCACCAGGCGGAAGCTCCAAGGAATACACCCCATAATGTGGCTGAGACTATATGATCCTTTGCAATTCCCTCTGTGTCAAGGCCGACATATGCAAACATGCCCAATATGAGAAATACAGATCCCGGATTTGTGAGGGTCATAGCCATTGCAGAAAAGAAATCTGTAAGGTGTCTCTTCCCTGTCATTGGATATCGGATTTGCTTGATTGGGTTTGTGAGAAAGATCTTCATACCGATCAACCCGACTATAATTCCGCCGAAAAGCAACACATAATCTTCGTATCTGTCAATGAATGTCTTGATGTAGGCCAGTCCCATGATTGCTATTGCAGCAAAGAATGTATCAGTGACGGATGAGCCTAGACCTGCTATAAAACCTGCATGACGACCTTTACTGAGAGTTTTCTGGACACACATTATTCCCATTGGACCGAGTGGGATCGAGGCTCCCATACCTACAATAAAACCCTTTACAAAAGTCGTGAGCATGTTTGTTAAGTAATTCAAATAATTAAAGTCCAAAATTAATCAATTTATTCTTGCTTCCTTCTCCCAAATCGAGATTATTGTATCTTTGTCAATGCAAAATATGATAACATGAAGAACAAAAGAATTTTTTCACTTTGGTTTCTGGTGGTTTTATCCTCTTTGCTCCTGACCTTGCCATATGTGGTTCCACACGCAGGTCTTCTAATGTTGATAGCATTTTTACCCCTTTTCCAACTCGAGAAGATAATCACAGAATTTAATATCAGGAGAGGCTATATATATTACTATACGGTCTTTTTGCTATGGAATACTTTTTCCACTTACTGGATATACAATGCAACCATACCGGGTGTAATAGCAGCCTGTACTCTGAATGCTCTTCAGATGGCTCTCGTTTTCGGAGCCTTCAGGTGGTTCAAACGCAAGACAAAACATGCGCTTGCATATCTCTTCTTTGTGCTTGCCTGGCTTGCCTGGGAACATTTCTATTATGATGCAGAGATTTCATGGACATGGCTCGTTTTGGGCAACGGATTTGCCACTACTATAAAGAATATCCAGTGGTATGAGTATACTGGTGTTCTGGGTGGTTCTCTGTGGGTACTGATAGTTAATCTCATTATCTTTAATCTTGTAAATGACAAGAATAGAAAAAGCAGGCCATATTATATTAAATCAGCACTTGCTGTTATGGTAATAGCACTTCCTATAGCCGCTTCACGTATAATATTTTCAACATACATAGAAAAACAGGATCCGAGAGAGTTTGTTGTACTTCAACCAAATATCGACCCTTACAATGACAAATTCGGTAATCTTTCACAGATACAGCAGGATGATATTCTTATGACTCTTGCTAATGAGGCAGTTACAGATAGTACAGATTTCGTAATTGCACCTGAAACATTTACATCCGGGGTTCTTGAAAATGATTTGGGAGATAACAGAACGTTCTCCAGGTTTTCCCAGATGCTAAAAGAAAAAATGTGTTCAAATGCGATTTTTGGTGCCACATCATTTTACATATACCCGGGCGGCCCAGAGATTAAAGAGCCGACCTATACGGCCAGAAGAACAGAGAGAGGCTGGTTTGATACATTCAACTCAGCTATCTATATGGATTCTGCCGGCAGGTCTATGATTTATCATAAGTCAAAGCTGGTTGTCCTCGTGGAATATTTTCCATATCCTCAATACCTGAAATTTCTCAGCAATCTTGCCATTGATCTTGGCGGGACTTCGGGCGGCTTCGGGACCCAAAAGGAGAGAGAGGTGTTTAATTCTGTCAATGACAGTATCCGGATAGGGACTGCAATTTGCTATGAGTCTGTTTACGGGGATTTTTACAGGGATTATGTCCTTCACGGAGCAAATGTGATGTCAATAATAACTAATGACGGATGGTGGGGAGATACACCGGGTTACAGCCAGCATCTACGCTACGCATCACTTAGGGCAATAGAGACAAGAAGATCCATAGCAAGATCCGCCAATACCGGGATTTCTGCCCTGATTGATCAGCGTGGAGTAATTAAAGAGTCGCTTGGATGGTGGCAAAGAGGCTATGTTAAGGGAGAACTAAACCTTAACAGCAAAATCACGACATTTGTCAAATATGGCGACTACATAGGCAGGGTTGCCTATGCGTCGATGCTACTCTTTGTGGGCCTCTTCCTGCTTATCGTTTTAAAAATCTACGGGAAGGAGAGGGTATAAGCTCTCCGATACCTAATACCTGCCATTTCTCATCAACAGCCTTAATTGTCTCTGCGGAAGAAGATGCAATTTCAGGCCATTCACGTACACCCTGTCCATTTCTCTTGCTTCTTGCATCCATGACAAGTCTGCTCTCTATAAACCTGCTGTCTCTTATTGGGTCGCAGTTTGCCCCCCATTGCCACAGGGCTGTATAATCATCGTTCTTGTCAATCTCTTTGTCCAGTATGACTGTTATCAACCCCTCCGATTTATCCGGATCGTGTGTGAATGAGATTGCTTTTGAACTATCTGAATTCAAACTTGCTGAATTGCCTCCCTCTTCTGCCAGCTTCCTTGTGGCATCAATCAGCATCTTGCCGCCGAATCCGCATGAAGGGGCAGCATGGTCCAATACATCGAGCGGGCCTCTGCTGAAATGGGTGTCTCTTTTAGGTACATAGTTTTCACTGATTGCATCCAATACAGCCTCTCTGTCTCTCACATCCACATCTTCGTCAACTACAACCATAATCTTGTTGAACATCATCTGACCGGCACCCCAGAGTGCATGGGCTACCTTTATAGCCTCTCCCGGATAGCTCTTCTTAATGCTTATAAAAGCAAGATTATGTCCGCAACCCTCTTCCGGAAGGTGCATATCTTTCATTTCCGGAACCATGGCAAACTTGATAGGTGTGAGGAAGATTCTCTCTGTTGCAAGTGCCATGTATTTATCCTCCTGAGGTGGAACTCCTACAAGAGTAGCCGGATATATAGCGTCTTTCTTATGTGAGATACATGTTATATGTAATAGGGGATAGAGATCTTTCAGCGAGTAATATCCTGTATGATCTCCGAAAGGTCCCTCTTCGACCAGATTCTCATTTCTTTCAATATAGCCCTCAATTACAAAATCGCAATCAGCAGGAACCTTCAGTGGCTGGGTAAGGCATTCGGTAAGTTCAACAGCCTTGTTCCTGAGAAAACCTGCAAGCAAGTATTCGTCTATTCCTTCCGGAAGGGGTGCTGTGGCTGCATAGGTGTATACAGGATCACCTCCGAGAGTGATTGCCACGGGGAACTGATTTGTCTTACATGCGGCAAAATGGCGTGCTCCAGTTTTATGCCGGTGCCAGTGCATCCCGGTAGTCTCCTCCGAGAATACCTGCATCCTGTACATTCCGAGATTTCTCTTGCCTGTATCGGGATCTTCAGTGTGTACCATCGGCAAAGTGATGAACCTTCCGCCATCGTCAGGCCAACATTGTAATATCGGTAATCTTCCCAGCTCGGGCTTGAATAGAATCACCTCCTGACACGGCGCATCTCCTTTGAACTTTGTCGGAAACCAATCCGATGCCTCTTTCAGTTGAGGCAGGATTTTTAGTTTTTCCATCAAAGAGTGCCTCTCAGTAGTGAATTCACCGATAATGTTGGTGAAGTAATGCTCAATCTCCTCGTAGGATTCCACTCCAAGGGCATAAAGCATCCTTTTCTGTGATCCGAACATATTTGTAATGACAGGGAAAGCTGTTCCGGTATTCTCAAAAAGAATAGCTTTTCCGCCATCAGGCTGCTTTGATACTCTGTCGGTTATCTCTGCAATCTCAAGGACAGGGTCAACAAACTCCGTAATCCTGATAAGTTCCCCCTTTGATTCCAGGAACTCGGTAAAATCTTTCAGACTTTTGTACATAATGGTTCTATCTTGAGGCCTCCTCTACCAGATACATGATTGATGAATATGTAATGCCACTGTGGTATGAGAGTCCTATTTCACATGTTCTTGAGGTTGCATATCCTTCGGAACAATCTTTACTCTGCTCTTTTAAAAATCTCAGTCCGTGCTTGTTCAGTTCAGGAAGCAAAAATCCTCTGTCACCTGCGAACCCGCAACAGTTGCTCTCAATCCTGACTACCTCTTTTGCACATTTTGATGCAATATTGTATAATGTATTGTCAACCTCCATTTTTTTTGCGCTGCACACGGCAAATACAGCAACCTTTCTCTCTACAGGGTGTATTTTCAACCTCTCAATCAAAAACTCATCTATAAACTGCGCCGGTTCATACAATTTCAAACGTTCACCCATGTTTGACCTCATTGTGTAGAGACAAGGGCTCATATCGCAAAGAACAGGAATTTTGCCTCCGTCAGAAGCCTTCATTAAAGCGGCTTCCAGTTTGTCCGACGCACTCTTCCCCGCCTTTACGAATCCCTTGCTGGAAAATGCCATTCCACAACACAGAGTGTTCATCTTTTCCGGATAGATAATCTCATAACCGGCCCTCTGCAGTAATGTTTTTGTCACCTGAGTCATCTCCATAGAACTCTTATAATCTTTGGATATACCCATGCTTCTTGTGATGCATGAAGGGAAGTAAACCACCTTCAGAGCTGATCCGGAAGCACTCCGGTTCTGTTTTTCGATCTGCTTTTCAGATATTGCGGATGCTCCATTTGGAAAATGTTCGTTCCAGAGAGGGACAGCTCCTCCGGAGATAAATCTTAAAGAACCTGCCACAGCTCCGAAGAGTCTCTTTCCGGTCACCAGTCTTAAATAGTAAAATGCAGACAGGCCAACTCTCATTCCGGCTGTGACTTTTCCCATGTTCGCTGAGATTGAGGCAGCAATTTTCTCCCCCTTTTCCGAGTGGCTTTCATGTCTGAGTTCCTTGACCAATTTGCCGGTGTCAATCTTGACAGGACATTTCATGGCACACAGACTGTCTGTGGCGCAGGTGGCAAGTCCGGAGTACTTGTACAGAGATTTTATCTCAGCTGCACGATGAGGCTCTTCTCCTGTCTGATTAAGTCTTTCAATCTCTCTGTGTATGGCCACCCTCTGTCTCGGAGAAAGCGTAAATCCTTCTGCAACACAGACACCTTCGCAGAAACCGCATTCCATGCACTTGTCTGCGCTCTCTCTGATAGTTGCCATTGGTTTTAGGTTTTTAAGGTGTATCTTATGGTCTTCATTGAGAATGACACCGGGATTCAATATACCTTTCGGATCAAATAACCTCTTTACCTCACGCATTATTCTATATGCATTCTCACCCCACTCTTTCTCCACATATGGCGCCATATTGCGGCCAGTTCCGTGTTCTGCCTTGAGAGACCCATTGTATTTATCAACAACCATGTCGGCCAGATCATCCATAAACCGGCTGTATCTTTCTGTTTCAGCCTCATTGTTGAAATTCGGGCTAAACATAAAGTGCATGTTGCCCTCCAGAGCATGGCCGAAAATAACCGCCTCGGTGTATCCGTGCTTTAGGAACAGAGCCTGCAAATCAAGGACAGCCTTGGCAAGTGAAGGTATCGGGAAACATACATCCTCTATGATTGATGTTGTACCGCTTTTTCTCATACCTGCAACAGTCGGCAGGGATTCTTTACGGATTTTCCATAATGCTGCCTGTTCGGCAGGATTTTGTGTAAAATTGAGCGGAAGTAATGTCTCAATGCTTGAAATATTCTCTTTGATCCGGCTTATGTTTTCCTCAAGCTTGCTTTGATTTTCCGCCTTTGTCTCAATAAGCAGGGCAGTAGCATTATCCGGGAGACTCTTCAGGTATTCGGGTACCCCTTTGGCTGAATCTACAGATCTCAGTGCGGCTCTGTCCATAATCTCCACGGCTGTAACCGGCATAGTTTTGAGGACTGTGACAGCGATACATGCCTGTTCGATATCAGGATAAATAGCAAGTGCAAGTGCTTTGTCCTTATGTTCGATAACAGTATTGTATGTAATGTCTGAAATAAATGCCAGTGTGCCTTCCGAACCTATTATGAGGTGCTTTAGAATTTCGAACCCGTCCCTGAAATCAGTAAAGGCGTTAAGGCTGTAACCTGTTGTATTCTTGATTTTAAACTTTTGCTTTATCTTCTCTCTCAATATTTCGTCTGAATTAATCTCCCCGGCCAGCTTTTCCAGAGCTTTGATCAACTCTGAATGGCTTTTTAGAAAACTCTCCCTGCTGGAAGGGTCTGCTGTGTCGAGAATTGTGCCGTCACTCATGACAACTCTTATGTCTGCCAATGTCTTATATGAGTTTTCGGAGGTTCCGCAACACATGCCGCTGGCATTATTGGCCGCGATACCACCTATCATTGCGCTGTCTATTGATGCCGGGTCCGGGCCAATCTTTCTGCCGAATCTTCCCAGATATCCGTTTGCCTGGTATCCTCTGAGACCTACCTGTAGTCTGATCTTCCTGCCTTCATCCAGAATCTGGTGTTTTTGCCATCCGTGTGAGGCTATTACAAGAACTGAGTCGCTGATTGCCTGACCTGACAAAGAGGTACCGGCTGCCCTGAAGGTTACAGGTATCGAGAGTTCCTCTGCCTTACGCACTACAAGTTGAAGCTCCTGCTCATCCTTTACTTTTACTACAAGTTTAGGAATGAGTCTGTAAAATGAGGCATCCGTGCCGAAAGCAAGAGTGCTCAGAGAGTCGTGATGCATTCTTTCAGCCGGGATTCCTTTTAGCAGTTCATTATAGAGCTCCTTGTATTTTCCTGATATCATTTTACCAATGTGTTTATTGTTTTTGTATTTATTTTCTTAGCTATTATTCTCTTCTCACTGTCCAGAAGGTATATCATCGGAACCTCCTCTTTCCTGAATTTGTAAAACAGATCCAGACGGTCCTCATCTTTTACATAATATCTCTGCCATGGTGCCTTTGCATTTTTTAACTCTTTTTTAAATGTGTATAGGTCACTTTCGACATCAACTGCTATTACCTCTGCACCTCTTTTTTTCAGAGATTTGTATATGCTCTTCAGATCCATTCCGAAAGGCTTGCAGACAGCACATTTCGGGCTGTAAAAATAGAGAATTGTGTACTTGGAATCAATCTCGTGCAAACGTACAGGTTTCATCTTTTTAGTGTAAAATGTGAAGTCATTTGCTATAGCTCCGGCCATGTTCCTTTTTATCCTCTCTGCCATTTTCGGGACATACTCTCCGGGTACTGAGTTGTCCCACCACAGGTCAGACCTGTTTGTTATATAGTTTTCTGCAACAAAGAGTGCACACTTCTGATAAGTGGTGTCATCTGAAAGCTGTAAAATGTCAAATAGGCGGAGGAACATCAATCTATAGAGGTCGGGACCTCCCTCTATGCTTTTGCTGAAAAGAGGCTCAATGGCTGCTCTAATCGCCGATGTGTCGCTGATATCTACAACTTTGAGATAGTCATTGAGAAATGCATTTATATTTTGCGAGAGTTGCTTGTCGTTTTTAGTGGCAGACTCCAGCAGCTGACTTAGGGTATTGTGGTCAAGATTCCTCCCGATTATCTTTTTATTGTTGTCAAGCAGAAAAATCTGGGGAGTCTTCAGAACATTGTATAATTTGTGAAAGCCGCTTGAAAAATCGGGGTCTATTGTGAATGTCCAATAGTCGTTTTCAGCGGGAAACTCCTGTTGTATGAATTGTTTAAGCCGGTTAACATCTGATTGCGTGTAGACAGCATATACTCCGACATCCTCTCCCTCATATTTTTTTATTGTCTCCTTCAGACCGGGAAGCTCTTTCTTGCATAGGCTGCAGTCTGTGTCAAAGAAATAGACAACAGTGTACTTAGAATTTTGACCCCTTAAAGAGTGTCTATTGCCGGAGGTGTCTTCCAGATTAAGCTCCGGAGCATCCATCCCGATTAGAGAGTGTTCATTGAACTCTACAAAGAGTCTAAGAAGTAACATCCCGTCTTCTCCCTTCCATTCTAACTTTTTGTTTATGAAATAGTTCTTGGCAATATGAATGGCGACACTCTCCATGCCCATAACCTTTGAAGAGTAAAATCTGTCAAAAAGATAACCGGCTATATGGGTTTTAATAAGTGTATCCTCACTGAAGCCAATCAGATAGTCACAAGCAGTGATCAGAGAGTCGGTCACGGGAGGAGTCATAGAGAGATACTCCTCGATATATCTCTCCAGCTTCTCTCTCTGCTGAGAGTATGCGAAGAGCGATACTCCTATGAAAAGGAACAGTATTAAGAGTTTCTTTCGGATCATTTACCTTTAATATATCTTGAGATATCCACCCCTTCAGGCAGAAGGAGTGAGGCATCTCCGCCATTTATCAAAACATCCCTCACGACTGTTGATGATATGAATGAGAATTCATGACCGGACGGAATGAATACTGTGAGGATCTCGGGGGCCATTCTCGAATTGGCCTGAGCGACGACTCTCTCCATTTCAAAGTCGGTTGTGGTTCTTAGGCCGCGAATGATGAACTTTATGCCGAGTTGGCGGCAGAATGTAACTGTAAGTCCGGTATAGGATACAACCTCGACATCATCCATCCCTTTGAGAGACTCCTTTATTATTGAGATTCTCTCATCAACTTCGAAAAGCCCCTTTTTCTGCATATTGTAACCGACGGCAATAACTACCTTGTCAAATAGCTTTAATGCTGATTTCAGTATGTCCATGTGCCCCAGTGTGAAGGGATCAAAAGAGCCGGGAAAAATCGCTGTATTCATATTCTATATCTCAACTTCGCAGGAAAAAACGTAAGTAGCGGGTCCTTTCAGCTTTATATTTGTGTAGCTGTCTGCCCCGTTGTAGTCAAATTTGACATCAAGAATATCACCTACAGTCTGTATTCTTGTTGATACAGTACCATACGGATAGAGGTTTCTCTGGAAAAGTTTATGGTATGCAATTGCAGAGGCTGTCACTCCGGTACCGCATGCATAGGTCTCATCCTCAACTCCACGCTCAAATGTCCTTACATACAGGTCCACGCCATCAGGTATGGCGCTCCGGCCCCAGTTCCCCTGAACGAAGTTCACATTTGTCCCTCCCGGAAAACCAGGATGATGCCTCCAGAACTTTCCTTGTTCCAAAACATCGTAATCCTTCAGTTTTTCCACAAAATTGACAAGATGAGGAGAGCCTGTATTGAGGAAAAATGATTTTGGAGAGTACTCCCTTACCTCATTCACATCTATCATCTCCAGTTCAACGATACATTTAACAGGAGTACCTACAAGCACTGTGGCATGATGTTCACCGTCAATGGCTTCGAAGTGATAACTCTTTATACCCCGGTGATATGCAAACGCTACAAGGCACCTTCCTCCGTTGCCGCACATAGAGCCCTCGCTTCCGTCTGCATTGAAAAACTTCATTGAGAAATCATATTTCTCACTCTTTGCAAGAAGCATGAGTCCGTCTGCACCTACGCCAAACCTGCGGTGGCACATCTGACGTATATTTTCCGGAGAGAGCGAAACCTCGTCTTCTCTGTTGTCAATAATGACAAAGTCATTCCCGGCACCCTGATACTTGTAAGCTTTTATCTTCATATCATATATCCTGATTAATGTTTGCGTTGAATAGATTGATGTCGGAATTGTCAAAAACCTTTTCCAGACCAAGCAGAAAACTTTTTTTGTCAACACCCATATTAAACCCTGTTAGTTTATTGTTTGCACCTATCACTCTGTGACAAGGAATTACTATCGGCAGCGGATTCATTCTACACGCATTTCCTACAGCTCTGCTGGCATCTTTTGTCTCAACAATAGTCGCGATTTCACCATATGTCTTCACCTTGCCATAAGGTATCATTGAGAGCTCGCTCCAGACTCTCTTCTGAAACGCTGTACCTGAAAGCTTGATTGGCAAGTCAAATTCTTTCCTTTTTTCTGAAAAGTACTCATCGAGCTGACGTGCGGTTTCATCCAAAATGGTGTTGCTTTTTACTGCCACTTTTGAGTTTAATGCCTGCTCATCCTCCTCTTTGAGATATCGAATTTCAACAAGAGCCTCCGAGTCGGCTATCAATTTAAATAACCCCATAGGAGAGGAGTAATATCTGAAAAAGCGGGTCTCATCCATTATTGTCTGCAGCTCTTCAACCATTGCTCTTGCGATATCCCTCGAGGCGTGTGCCTCCCCGAGCAATTTCCTGAGTTTGTCATACCTCTTTTTGATCCGTCCCTGTTCCTTGTCAGAGAGAATCCGTTCAAGCTCCCTTGAAATGTTCTCCACAGTGCAATCACTCTGCAGAAGCTCCTTGACAACCTCTTGGTTAAAAATCAGGTTTGTAAGACTTACAAATTTGACCTTTATAAGAATTCTGACAATAGCAGCCGTTAACGCATTTGCTTTATAACAGACAACCTGCGGTGTTCCGATTAAGGCAGCCTCAAGGCTTGCCGTCCCTGAACAAAGTGCCGTCGCTTTAGCATGTCGCAGCAGGGGATAGGTCTCTCCAAAGAGCAGCCTTAGGGTTGTTCCTGAGATATGTTTTTCGTATGCCTCTCGGTCAATCGAACTTACTCCTGCTATTACAAGCTGATATTCTGGAAATCGCTCCTGAAGCCGGACGAACAGGGGCAGGAGAACCTTTATCTCGTTATTCCTGCTTCCCGCAAGAAGTGCAATTATCTGCCTCTCATCAAGATTGCATCTTTTGCGGAATGACTCATCGCTCTCTTTCATGCATTCATGATTGGCTATGCTTTCTGAAAGAGGGTTGCCGAAATAGAAGGCTTTCATCCCTCTGTTTTTGTAGAAATCTACCTCGAACGGAAATATGATGAAGAGTCTGTCGACATATTTTCTGAGACTCTTGATACGCCACTCCTTCCAGGCCCAAACAGTCGGCGGAATGTAGTAGAAGACCTTTATTGAATATTTACGGGCAAATTTTGCAATTTTAAAATTGAAACCGGGGTAATCTATAAGAATTACCACATCAGGTTTGTAATCCAGAATATCTTTCTTGCAAAAATCGAGGTTTTTGGCAATTTGCCCCAGTTTTGAAATCACCTCAACTATACCCATCACTGCCGTGTCCTTATAGTGCTTCACCAGAGTCCCCCCTACGGAGGACATAAGATCGCCGCCCCAGAACCGGATATCTGCACCGGGATCCTCTTCCAGGAGAGCCTTCATCAGGTTTGAGCCGTGAAGATCTCCGGATGCTTCACCGGCAATGATGTAATATTTCATAATTTCCAGATTGATTCAAGCCTTCTGACCTCTTCGTAATCAGTATTGTCAATCTTATGTGCGACAATGCTCACGTAACCTTTGTCAATTATGTTGTTGTCAGATTTTTCGTTGTCTGGTTCAAGGTTGTAAAACTCACCTGTCATCCAGTAGTATTTGAATCCGTAAGGATCCTCCCTCTGTTCGAACTCTTTTATCCATTGTCCCTTTCCCTGTTGGGCGAATTTGATGCCCTTTATCTTATCCGGTTTTAGGTCCGGGAAGTTTATGTTTAAATAAACATTAGGACTTACCGGGTTTTGGAGAAAATTGTCTATTATGATCTTTCCATAATACAAAACTCCCGAGAAATCGGCATCTGGTTTATGAGAACAGAGTGAGAGACCGATTGATGGGATTCCGTATATGGTTCCCTCTATTGCTGCGCCCAAAGTGCCTGAGTATAACGATGCCACAGACGCATTTGATCCGTGGTTTATACCAGAAACAAGCATGTCAGGCGGGTCATTTTTAAATATCTGATTCATCGCCATCTTTACACAATCTGCAGGCGTACCGGAACATGCATAAACTTTCAATCCGTCATCACTTTTTAATTCGGTGAGCCTTAATGGCTTGCCTATTGTCAATGCTGCCGACATCCCCGATTGAGCCTCAAAAGGTGCTACAACTGTTATCTCTCCGAAAGGTCGCATCATCTCAATCAGTTGTGATATTCCTTTTGATTTTACTCCGTCGTCGTTAGTAATCAGAATCTTCCTCATATTGTGTGTTATTCAACAATTTAAAAATCAAGAATGCAAAAATAGTAATTTTGACTGGAGAATTGCTTAAAAGTGCTTATATTTGCAGCTGATTTAAGAGACGTTAATTTAATAAATATTTGTAAGATGAACAAAATTAAAGTAGGTATTAATGGTTTTGGCCGTATTGGCCGTTTGGTTTTCCGTGCTGCTCAGTCAAGGGATGACATCCAGGTAGTTGCTGTAAATGACTTGATCAGTGTAGATTATATGGCTTATATGTTGATGTATGATACAGTTCATGGAAGGTTCAACGGTACTGTTGAGGTGAAAGACGGAAAGCTTATCGTTAACGGAAATTCTATTAGAGTAACTGCTGAGAAGAATCCTGCTGACCTTAAATGGGGAGAGGTAGGCGCCGAGTATGTTGTTGAGTCTACAGGGCTATTCCTTACAAAGGAGACAGCTCAGCTTCATATTGATGCAGGTGCAAAGAGAGTTATTATGTCTGCACCTTCGAAGGATGACACTCCTATGTTCGTATATGGTGTAAACCACAAGAAATATGTTGGCGAGTCAATCGTTTCAAACGCATCTTGTACTACAAACTGCCTTGCTCCGATTGTGAAAGTTCTTAACGAGAACTTCGGTATCGTTGAAGGTCTTATGACAACAGTACATGCTACAACCAACACACAGAAGACTGTTGATGCACCTTCAGCTAAAGACTGGAGAGGCGGACGTGCCGCAGGCGCAAATATCATTCCGTCATCTACAGGTGCTGCTAAGGCTGTAGGCAAAGTTCTTCCTGAAATGAAGGGTAAACTCACCGGTATGTCATTCCGCGTTCCAACAGTTGACGTATCTGTAGTAGACCTTACTTGCCGTCTGGAGAAGCCAGCAACTTACGATGAGATCAAAGCTGCTATGAAGAAAGCTTCTGAGACAGAGTTGAAGGGTGTTCTCGGATATACAGAGGATGCAGTTGTCTCTTCAGATTTCCTTACTGATCCACGTACGTCAATCTTTGATG
This sequence comes from Bacteroidales bacterium CF, assembly GCA_000473305.1. Classification (GTDB taxonomy): domain Bacteria; phylum Bacteroidota; class Bacteroidia; order Bacteroidales; family UBA932; genus Bact-08. The sequence continues at coordinate 1,070,898 of CP006772.1, forward strand.
CGGAGGCAGGTATCTCATTGAATCCTAACTTCGTCAAAGTCGTTTCTTGGTACGATAACGAGTGGGGTTACTCAAACAAGGTTCTTGAGATGATTGCTCACATGGCTACCGTTAAATAGATTTATTTATTGGTAAAAAATATGTTAACCTTCCGGATTATTTCCGGAAGGTTATCTTTTTTTAAACCTTTCTTTATATTTGCATATAAATCTTAAATTATGGGAATCCGCAGAAAAATCTCTCTCGGCTTTGTGATCATCGGAGTGATACTTTTTATCTCCAGCGTCATATCTGTCTTTGAGTTCAGCAGGATGAGGCACTCAGTCACAAGCCTCATGAAGGATAACATAAACAGTATAAACACATCAAGGCTGCTTCTGGAACTCACTGACGAGTATAATTTTGAATTGCTCAGCCGTGTGATTAAGGATTCCACTGCAAGCAGCGCAGATATAATCTTTGATGACAGGTTTGACAATTACATAGGAACTATCAAGAAGAGTTTCACCTCTGAGGAGGAGGTTGCTGTTGCCGATTCACTCTCGAATGCATATTCAGATTATATAGCAGTCATAAATAAGACACCTGACATTATGGTGCAGGATGTGGCGGCAAGAATAGAGTGGTATCAGAAAGAGCTGAGACCTGTTTATTACAATCTTAAAAAGTATAAAAAACAGTTGGGATTACTTACGCAGGCTGCTCTTGCAAATAATACGAGAGAGTTGCAGGAGGGTTATTACCGGAGTATCATGCCCGGGATTATCGCTGTAGGAGCCGGTGTTTTACTTGTAATATTGTTCAACTATTTTCTGAACCTATACTTCATCTCTCCGATTATCCTCATTTCGAGAGGTATCAAGAACTTCAGGGAGTACCGGAAGAGTTACAATGTACAGTTTGACAATGATGATGAACTTCAGGACTTGAATACAGAGGTGAAAAGTATCATAGACGAAAACAAAAACCTTAAGAAGGCCAAACAACAACATGAATTATAGCATAGTAAGCAGGTATATCGGGATGGCTCTCTTTCTGAATGCCATCTTTATGTTGATATCAGCGATGGTTTCAGCGATGAATGGCTATGATGCCTCTTTCTCGCCATTGATGATGAGTGCTATAATTACTTTTGTGTGCGGTGCATTCCCGCTGATTTTTGTCAGCAGCAAGTATGAGATTAATATTAAAGAGGGATTTGTAATCGTCGTCTTTGCATGGATTTTCTCATGTATATTCGGCATGCTCCCGTATATACTTTACGGAGGAGAATTTTCGATTGCCAATGCATGGTATGAGAGTGTCTCGGGATATACAACCACAGGAGCAACAATATTACAAAATGTAGAAGGAATCCCAAAAGGGCTGCATTTTTGGAGAGCATCCACCCACTGGCTCGGAGGAGTTGGCGTGGTGTTGTTTATGCTGTTGATACTTCCAACTGTAGGATCTTTCAGAATGAAGATCAGCAAAATGGAGATTTCCGATCTTTCGAAGGAGAATTTCAGATACAAAGCTCGTCAGACAATTGCTATCATAACCACAGTATATGTAGGATTGACACTGGTGGAAACGGTCTTGCTTATGTTTGGAGGAATGTCACTCTATGAAGCTGTAATACACTCATTCAGCACTATTGCAACAGGTGGTTTCAGTACAAGGAATTTATCAGTCAAAGCATTTGATTCGTTTTATATTGAGCTGATAATCATGATTTTTATGCTACTTTCCGGACTTCACTTTGGATTGCTGTTCAGTGCTGTTTCCGGACGATCGAAGCAGTTATTCAAATCTCCTATAGTCCGGCTTTATGTTGGCTCAATTTTGGTCGGTGGGTTTGTTGTCGGATTAAATCTCTTCTTTTCCGGAACATACGATTCTCTGGCAACCTGTTTAAGACACAGTTATTTCCAGGTAATCTCCTGCGGGACAGCCACCGGTTTTGCTTCCGAGGACTCTTCTATATGGCCGGGGTTTTCTATGTTAGTAATTGTTTATTTTACACTTTCTTGCGCTTGTTCAGGTTCGACTACCGGTGGTATCAAGGTTGACCGAATATGGATTTTCTTTAGATCGGTCAAGTCGCAGATTGTAAAGCAACTGCATCCGAATGCAATCGTTTCTATTAAAGTGGGAAACAATGCTCTTGAACCGGATATTGTACACTCTGTAAATCTGTTTATTGCGCTCTATCTGTTTGTAGTTTTTGTTGTTGCATTGTTATTATCTCTTATGGGAGTAGGACTGACAGAAGCAATTTCAGGTTCAATCGCAAATATGGCAAACTGTGGTCCTGGTTTCGGAGCCGTGGGGTCATTGGGAAATTACTCCTCATTACCTGACATGGGTAAGTTCCTGCTTGGCATAGAGATGTTGCTCGGGCGTCTTGAGATATACCCATTTATTCTTGTTTTGTCAGTAAATAGATGGAGGTAGGGTGAGATAATGGCAGTGGATGTTTTCTTGTACGAACGGATGGTTATACATCTGGGTTTTGAAGCAACTCCCTGTCAGGATTCTCTGTTTCATCTGTTGTCAAAATTTGTCAGTGGACTCGATGATAACAAGTTGATGATTATCAACGGATATGCCGGCACGGGTAAAACATCGGCAATCTCTGCACTTGTCTCTACACTGAATGATTTCAGCCAATCCTGCATATTGATGGCTCCCACAGGCCGGGCTGCCAAGGTGCTCTCCGGTTATACAAATGCCAAGGCGCTTACCATACACAAACAGATATACAGGCAAAAATCGTTGTCTGACGGTTTTGGTCAGTTTGTTATTAATGTAAATCAGTCGGAGAATACATTCTTCATAGTTGATGAGGCATCTTTAATCTCAACCGGAAGCAGTGACTTGTCTCTGTTCGGTTCTGGGAATCTTCTTGATGATTTGATAAAGTATGTCTTTTCCAAAAATGGAAACAAACTTATCCTTATAGGTGATTCGGCACAATTGCCTCCGGTTGGAATGGATATATCCAAAGCACTGGATCCCGATTATCTGAGTATTTGGGGTGGAGTCACATATGCGCGTCTGACGAATGTGGTAAGACAGGCCCAGTTGTCAGGAATACTCCATAATGCAACTATATTGAGGAAAATGATTGAGGAGGGGAAAGCTGATTTCCCAAAGATAGATCTTGAAGGATTTGAAGATATCGAGAGTATAACAGGGGGTGATCTTATTGAGAGGCTGGGAGAGTGTTATGATAAAGCAGGTATGGACGAGACTTTGGTCCTTTGCCGTTCAAACAAGAGGGCAAATATTTACAACAAAGGAATCCGGTCAACAGTTCTTTACAGAGAGGAGAGGCTCAACAAGGGAGATAAATTGATGGTAGTAAAGAATTGCTACCAGTTTCTGGAAAAGGTTGAGGAGCTGGATTTCATTGCAAACGGGGATGTGGCTGAGCTGATTAATATAAATCATTATGAGGAGCGGTATGGTCTTAACTTTGCCGATGCCACTCTTCGTTTTCCTGATTATCACGATGTAGAGATTAAGGCTAAGATAATCTTGGACACACTCGAGAGTGAGAGTGCCTCCCTTACTGCAGAGCAGCAGAAAAGACTCTTTGAGGAGGTTTATGCCGACTATTCAAATTACAGGACAAAGAGGAAAAGAATAGCTGCTGTCAGGGAAGACCGCTATTTCAATGCCCTGCAGATAAAATTTGCTGCAGCCGTGACTTGTCACAAATCACAGGGAGGGCAGTGGAAGCGGGTCTTTGTTGATAACCCGTTCTGGAAAGATGAACTGACCATCGATGACCTTAAATGGCTCTACACAGCCTTCACCAGAGGTGTGGAGCATCTCTACCTCGTGAACTTTAACAAGAAATTTTTTAAAAAATGAATATGCACACTTTGAATCAATTAAGGAAGACATTGCTTTGTGTCTCTGCCATGATTATTGTTTCGGCAGCTTCGGGTCAGGCTGTAAAGAACATCGCAAGACCTGTTCAATGGAAGGACAATAACACTCTTGTTCTCATAGGGATGAGTGATATGAAGAGGGTAACATATGAATATGACTCAAAAACAGAATCTCTTCGTGAGATCAAAAATACGGAGAGACCAACAATAGATGTGTCTGCTCTTATTTCAAAAGAGTGCAAGAATCCTACATTCTCTCCTGACAGTACAATGTTGGCATATACAAAGAGTAATGACCTCTATACAATGGTCATCAAAACCGGGATTGAGACCAGACACACCTTTGACGGATCTTCTGTAATCCTCAATGGACGTGCATCATGGGTCTATTATGAGGAAATTTTCGGCCGTCCCAGCCAATACAAGGCTTTCTGGTGGTCGCCTGATAGTAAGAAGTTGGCATTCTTTAAATTTGATGATTCCAAGGTGCCAATGTTCCCTATTTATGATGCTAAAGGTCAACATGGCTCTGTCATAGAGACCAGGTACCCAAAAGCCGGAGATCACAATCCGGATGTAAAAGTCGGTATTGCTGACATTGCTTCAGGAAAGATTATATGGGCTGATTTTGATAAGAGCATGGATCAGTATTTTGGTCTTCCTGTCTGGACACCAAATTCGGATGCACTGCTTGTGCAGTGGATGAACCGGGACCAGAACGATTTCAGGCTATATTCAGTATCATCTGATAAAGGTATAAAGAGTGAGATATATAAGGAGTCACAACCAACTTGGATCGATTGGATAGAGGAGTTTCGTACCGGAAAGGAGGGGCTCTATTTTGTCAGAGATTTTGATCTTTGGGAGCAAGTTTATTACCTTGATTACAAAGGAGGAAGTGTTATAAAGCTGACTGAAAGGAACTTCTGGGGTACAAAACTGGTTGAACTGGATGAAGCTTCATCAGCATTGTATTTTACCTCGAGAGGAGAGACCTCTGTCAGAAATGATGTTTATGTTGTTAATTGGAAGAAAAACCACAATAAGACAAAAGTTGAAAAAATCTCTTCGGGAAATTTCAATTACACATCAGTTGCCCTCTCTCCGGACAAGAGACAGTTCTCGGCAATTATCTCGAATTTAAAGACACCGCCTGCATCCGTTGTTGTATCCGGAGGAAATATTAAAGTTATAGAAAGCAGCAAGGGGGAAGACTCTCTTTTCAATGCTCTTCCGGAATTTGACATGACATATATCAGGACAGATGAAGGTTTCAAACTGCCGGCATCTGTTATCTGGCCTGTAAATATGGACAGAAGCAAGAGATATCCTGTCCTTTTTTATGTTTATGGAGGTCCTAACTCGGGGAGTGTGATGGATACCTGGAAAACGCCTGCAGGAAATGTTATGAAACTTGCACGCGAGGGAGTTATTCAGGTAACTATAGACCACAGGGCATCAGGACATTGTGGCAAGAAAGGTATCAATTATGTCTACAGGGATTTGGGGAATTATGAGATTCAGGATTATATCCAGTGGGCAAAATTCTTCAAAGCGATGCCTTTTGTCTCCGGAAACAGGTTTGGTATTACAGGATTCAGTTATGGGGGAACAATAACTCTTCTGGCTCTCACAGACGGAGCTGACTATTTTCAGTATGGTTTTGCCGGGGGAGGAGTTTATGACTGGTTGCTATATGACTCACATTATACAGAAAGATTCATGGACACTCCTTCTGATAATCCAGAAGGATATAAGCGAGCCTCTGTTTTAGGCAAGGTCTCCCAATACAGGGATAAAGATGGTTCGCTGCTATACCTGTCACATGGCACAGGCGATGACAATGTCCATATGCAGAACACTATACAGCTAATTGATGCATTGCAGAAAGAGGGAAAGCATTTTGAACTGATGCTATATCCCGGAGGTATGCACGGATACAGAGGATACCAGAACGATCATTCAGATAACGAGGAGATGCGGTTTTGGAGGAAAACTCTTCTTAATTTATAGAATATTGAGAGTTTGTTCTTTTATCTTTTCCAGTTCATCCTTCATCATTACGACAATCTTCTGGATTTCTGCATGATTTGCCTTTGATCCCAGAGTGTTTATCTCACGTCCCATCTCCTGAGCAATGAAGCCCAGCTTCTTGCCCGGGAATGGTTCGTTTTCCATGCAATCCAGAAAATAGCTGCAGTGTTGTCTCAGACGAACCTTCTCTTCGGTAATATCCAATTTTTCCAGGTAAAAAATAATCTCCTGTTCAAGACGATTCTGGTCAGGAGAGCAGCTTAGCTCCTCCAGACGGGAGGCAAGTCTCTGTTTTACTGCCTCAACCCTTTGTGTCTCGTATTTCTCAACAGATGATACATATCCTGTTATCAAAGCGACACGGCTTTTTACATCCTCAGCAAGTCTTGCCCCCTCTGTTGCCCTGAAGCTGCAAAGCATTATCAGTGCATTTTCTATGCATTGTCTGAGTTCGTCCCAGGTCTCATCTTTCTCATCTTTTTTCTGATTCTCGATAACGTCCGGAAGTTTCAGAATAGTACACAAAAGCCCGGCCTCATCGAATTTTTCCCCAAGCATACTGTTAATCTCTTTGATTTGATTGTAGTATGCCATAAAGGCCTCTTTGTTTATATTCTTAGCGGTGCTCTCCTGCAGTGAATCTGAAGTTGTATAGAGGTCAATACTGCCTCGTTGCAGATATTTTGTCACCAGCTGTCTTGTCTCAGCCTCTTTCTCTCTTGGTATAAGAGAGGTTTTTAGGTTGATGTCTGAATTCTTACCATTGACAGAGCGGATCTCCACTATCACCCTGTTCTGGCCGAGTATGCACTCCGCCTTGCCATAGCCGGTCATTGACTGTACCATAATTTGTATACTTTAAGCTGCAAAGTTATGTAAAGAAATCTTATATTTGCCCTGATTTAAGACAGATGTATGGAAGAAATATTGAAAGAACCTGAAAAAGAACGTTCGCTGAATTTTCTGGAAGAGATAATTGAAAATGACCTGGCAGCAGGTAAATACAAATCAATACTTACCCGTTTCCCGCCGGAACCAAACGGATATCTCCACATAGGCCATGCTAAGAGCATATGCCTCAATTTCGGACTTGCCCAACGCTACGGCGGTGCTACAAACCTCAGGTTTGACGACACAAATCCTGCAAAAGAGGATGTGGAGTATGTGGATTCCATCAAGGAGGATATTGCCTGGCTGGGATTTAAGTGGGCAAAGGAGCTATATGCTTCTGACTACTTCGAACAACTTTATGAATGGGCGCAGAAGCTCATTGAAAAAGGTCTTGCTTATGTTGATGACCAGACGCAGGAGCAGATAAGACAGACAAGGGGAACGGTGAGTCAGCCCGGTACACCTAGCCCATACAGAGACAGAGGAGTTGAGGAAAACCTGAAACTATTTGCTGAGATGAGAGAGGGGAAATATTCGGACGGGGAGAAAGTTCTAAGGGCAAAGATTGACATGGCTCATCCCAATATGTTATTTCGTGATCCTATATTGTACAGGATTATTCATACCAATCACCACAGAACAGGCGACAAATGGTGCATCTATCCTATGTATGACTATGCCCATGGTCAGAGTGACTCAATCGAGAATATAACTCACTCAATCTGTACTCTGGAGTTTGATGTACACAGACCTCTCTATGACTGGTTTATTGAGAAGCTGGAGATTTTCCCGTCTCATCAATATGAATTTGCACGTCTCAACCTGACATATACCGTAATGAGCAAGAGAAAGCTTCTTGAGCTTGTGAGGACAAGTGTTGTATCGGGTTGGGATGACCCTCGTATGCCGACTATCTGTGGTTTGAGAAGAAGGGGCTATACTCCGGAGAGTATAAGGATGTTTGCAGATAAGGTAGGAGTTGCCAAGAGGGATAACATAATCGACCTTTCGCTCCTGGAGTGGTGTGTAAGAGAGGATCTTAACAAAAGGTCAAACCGCTATATGGCAGTCTTGAATCCTGTAAAGCTTGTCATTACAAACTACCCTGAAGGTAAGACTGAGAATATGACTGCCCTTATGAATCCAGCTGAAACTGAGGGGCCTTCCAGGACAATTCCGTTCTCGAAGGAGTTATATATCGAAAGAGATGATTTCATGGAGAATCCTCCTAAAAAATACTTCCGACTGCAGCCCGGTGGTGAGGTTCGCTTGAAATATTCATATATAATCAAGTGTGAGGATGTGATTAAGGATAGTGAGGGTAATATAACTGAAATCAGATGTACCTACGATCCGACAAGCCGTCCGGGGGGCGGAGAGTGGAGATCTGTAAAGGGCACTATTCACTGGGTATCGGTTGAGCATGCCAAAACAGCGCAGGTTCGTCTTTTTGACAGACTCTTCACTGAAGCAGAGATGGATTCTATTCCTGAGGACAAACAGTACACAGACTTTCTGAATCCTCATTCGCTTGATTATGCGACAGGATATTGTGAACCTGCACTCTTTGAGGATAAATCAAATATTGCGGTCCAGTTTGAAAGAATAGGCTACTTTATTAAGGATTCTGAGTCTTCAGCAGAGAATCCCGTATTTAACAGGACTGTAGGGCTTAAATCAGCGTGGTAATACATAGCTTTTAAGAAGTTCGATCTCCTCTTTCCAGATCTCCTCGTTAGGGGTTTCCAGGATAAGTGGCATATCTTCAAAGCGAGGGTCCTTCATTATCAATTTGAACACTTCGGTACCAAGTGTACCTTGTTCTATTGAGTCATGCCTGTCAACTCTCGAGTTTAAATCCTTTTTGGCTCCGTTAAGGTGCATACCCTTGAGGTATTGTATGCCTACGGTCTTCTCGAAATTTCTGAAGGTCTCTGTGAATCCTTCGGTTGTAGAAAGGTTGTAACCTGCTGCGAATGAGTGGCAGGTATCAATGCATACACCGACCCTTTGCTTATCCTCGACATGATAAATAATTTGTGCAATCTGTTCGAAGGTATGGCCAAGATTGCTGCCCTGACCCGCAGTATTCTCTATTACTGCAATAACACCTTTTGTCTTATCCAGTACAAAATTGATGGATTCTGAAATAGTACGCAGACATTCGTCAATGCTCACTTTTGTAAGATGACTTCCGGGATGGAAGTTCAGACGGTCGAGCCCCAACTGTTCACAACGCTGCATCTCATCCAGAAAAGCCGCCCTTGATTTGTCAAGGCCCTCTTTCTCAGGGTGGCCGAGATTAATCAGATAGCTGTCGTGAGGTAGTATCTGGTTCGGTTTGTACCCTAACTCATTGCATCTCTCCTTGAAGAGATCAATACTCTTCTTGCTCAGCGGGGCGGAAATCCACTGTCTCTGGTTCTTGGTGAAGAGTGCAAAAGCTGTAGCTCCAATCTCGTGTGCATTTACAGGTGCATTTTCAACACCGCCTGATGCACTTACATGTGCTCCAATATATTTCATAATTTTTTATTTTAACTAGCTTATCTTTGAATAGTCCCTCTCCTCTTTTTTTAGAGTTGAGAGTACCTCTTTTAAAATCCTGTTTTTCTCATTTTCAAGGTATGGATCCTCTGTTAGTACCGAAGTTGCAATTTTCCTTGCCTCCTCCAATATCTGAGAATCTTTTGCCAGGTCTGAAATATGTAATTCCATTGCCAGCCCGCTTTGCTGTGTTCCTTCAAGATCTCCCGGACCTCTCATTCTAAGGTCTGCCTCTGCTAGTTCAAAACCATCTTGAGTCGAACATAGCAAGTCAATTCTTTGTCGTGATTCCTTGCTCATCTTATATCCGGTCATTAGTATGCAATATGAGTTCTCTGTTCCTCTGCCGACACGACCTCTCAACTGGTGTAACTGGGAGAGTCCGAATCTTTCAGCACTCTCGATTACCATAACGGAGGCGTTTGGTACATCCACACCGACTTCAATAACAGATGTCGAGACTAAAATGTTTGCCTTACCCTCTGAAAAAAGTGACATGTCGTATGCCTTGTCTTCATTTCTCTGTTGTCCGTGAACAACTGCAGTTATATACTCAGGTGCGGGGAAGTATTTGACAATCTGTTCATATCCATCCTGGAGATTCTTGTAGTCCATCTTTTCACTCTCCTTTATGAGGGGATATACTACAAAAACTTGTCTCCCGGATTTAATCTGTTCTTTCATGAACTCAAAAATCCTCATTCTTTGATTCTCGGAAGCATGTATGGTCTTAACAGGTTTCCTGCCCGGTGGCAACTCATCGATTACCGAGATATCCAGATCTCCGTACAGTGTCATTGCAAGAGTCCTCGGAATAGGTGTGGCTGTCATGACAAGTATGTGAGGAAACTCTTCTGATTTAGTCCACAGTCTTGCTCTCTGATCGACACCGAACCGGTGTTGTTCGTCTATAACTGCCAAGCCGAGGTTTTTAAATACTACCCGATCCTCAAGGAGTGCATGAGTCCCGAATAGAATATGGATTTTACCCTGAGAGAGCTCATCCAATATTTTATCTCTTTCAGATGCCTTTGTATTACCTGTAAGAATGGCAATCTTAATCCCGGAGCCTTCTATTGTCTTTGTAGCGCCTTTGTAGTGCTGGTTGGCAAGCACCTCTGTAGGAGCCATTATACAGGACTGAAAGCCATTGTCTGCAGCCAGCAGTGCACACAATACCGCCACCATTGTCTTTCCGCTGCCGACATCTCCCTGAAGAAGTCTGTTCATCTGTTTGCCGCTTATCATGTCAGCGCGTATCTCTTTTATTACCCTTTTTTGTGCATTGGTCAGTTCGAAAGGGATATTCTTAAAGCAGGCGTTGAAGTAATCACCGACCCGCGGCATTATGAATCCCCGGGTGTAACCCTCCCTTAAATTTTTCTGGCGCAGCAGGGAGAGCTGAAGGTAGAGCAGCTCCTCCATCTTGAGCCGGTATCGTGCCTGATTTAACAGAGTCTGGTTTGTCGGAAAGTGGATCAGTTTCAAAGAGGATCTTAATGGAAGAAGTTTTTTTGCCTGAGTAATGTATGATGGCAGTGTCTCATAGATATACTCTCCGGCCATTTTCATAAGAAGTGCCTGCAGCTTTGCAACCTGTTTATTGGTGAAACCGGCCTCCTTGAGTCTCTCGGTGGATGAATAGATTCCTATCATATTCCCGCTGTATAGCGAGTTATCATCATTAGCCGGGTCTATCTCCGGATGTACGAGATTGATTGTCTGGTTAAAGACTGTGGGTTTACCAAAAACAATATACTCATTGTTGATTTTGATCTTATCCTTAATCCATTTGATTCCCTGAAAGAAAACCAGATCAATTACACCTGTCGCATCTGCAAGAGTTGCTATCAGCCTCTTTTTACGACCCTTATCCCCGCTTAGATTAATCCTGACAATCTTTCCTCTAAGCTGAATGTGACTCATCTCCGGATCAATCTCAGAAATCGAGTAAATCCTGGTTCTGTCCAGGTATCGGAAAGGAAAGAAATAGAGCATCTCCCTGAAGGTTCTGATGTTCAGCTCAGAGGCAAGCAGTTCAGCTCTTTTGGGGCCGATACCGGGGAGAAACTTAATATCGCTGTCCAGAATAGATGACATATACGCAAATATAAGAATCTTATTGTTTTTTTGTATCTTGCATCAAATTTAGATATAAAGCTGATGAATAATAAAATAGTTGTAGGGATCTCACAAGGAGATATAAACAGCATATCCTCAGAAGTTATAATCAAGGCACTTTCAGACTCAAGACTACTCGACTCATGCATTCCTGTAATTTACGGTTCATCAAAAGTTATTGGAATTTATAAGAAACATAGTCCTGACACAGAAAATTTCTCGGCCAATGTGATCAACTCACCGAGAGAGGCTCACAGCAAGAGGGTTAACATAATCAACTGCATCCCTGATACAATACAGTCTGATCCGGGAAAGCAAAGTGAAGATGGGGCGAGAGCGGCTATGATGGCGCTTGAGGAGGCTGTCAAGGATTTGAAAATGAAAAATATCGATGTTCTTGTAACCGGCCCGTTCAATAAGTTCGAGGTCAGTAAGGGAGGATTCAACTTTACAGGTCATACGGAATATCTTGGCAATGCTTTTGGCATCAAGGAGACTCTTATGTTTATGGTTTCAGACAGGATTAAAGTAGGGCTTGTTACCAATCATATGCCTTTATCAGAGGTTTCATCCCATATTACAACTAAACTGATAGTTGAAAAGCTCCGTATAATGTCTAACTCTCTGAAAAGGGATTTTGCTGTCCGCTCACCTAAAATTGCTGTGATGGGACTAAATCCACATTGCGGTGATCAGGGCCTTATCGGGAATGAGGAGACCGAGATTATTAAACCGGCTGTCAAACAGGCATCTGATGAAGGGATTCTGGCTTTCGGACCATATTCTCCTGACGGATTCTTCGGAAGTGAGATGATGGGTAAGTTCGATGCTGTTCTTGCAATGTATCATGATCAGGGATTGATACCATTTAAGACTCTTGCATTTGAAAACGGGGTTAATTTTACGGCGGGACTGCCTGTTGTCAGAACATCTCCGGACCACGGTACTGCGTTTGAAATTGCAGGTAAAAACAGGGCTAATGCATCGTCAATGTTGTCTGCCATCTATTCTGCATGTGATATTTACAGGAACAGGCAGGATTATGACGAATTGAGGTCAAATATTCTGGTTTCTGAACAAACTACTTCGGAGAGACAACAATGATCCAGATATTTACCGACGGAGCATCAAGGGGAAACCCGGGGCCCGGAGGATATGGGGTTGTGCTCAAATCAGGTCCCCACTATAAAGAGTTGTCTGAGGGCTTCTCCTTAACTACTAATAACAGAATGGAGCTTTTGGCGGTCATCAGGGGGATTGAGGCTGTCAAGCGGAAAAATGCCGAGATCTGTGTATACAGTGACTCCTCCTATGTCTGTGATGCTGTTAACAAAGGATGGCTTTTCGGTTGGGAGAAAAAGAATTTTGCAAAAAAAATGAATCCTGATCTCTGGAGAGAGTTTCTGGTGCTTTACAGAAAGCACAAGGTGAAATTTGTCTGGATTAAAGGCCACGCCGGACATCCTGAAAATGAAAGATGTGACAAGTTGGCCGTCGAGGCAGCCCTGCGTCCGGATCTGCCTCCTGATATCGGCTACCAGTCTATCTTGGAGAGTAATCCTGATTCCTCAGCCACGGTTCAAACCCTGCTTCCCTGATTGATTCCTGCATCATTGCTGCATCCATGTAGTTGCTAGCACCGGCTGATGATACTACATTCTCTTCAATCATTATGGACCCCATATCATCTGCACCGCAATGAAGGGCCATTATTCCCGCAGATTTGCCTGTTGTGAGCCACGAGGCCTGTATATGGTCTATATTGCAAAGCATTATTCTCGATATTGCCACCATCTTCAAATGCTCCAATAACGATAACGGAGTTATATCATACAACTGTGAAAGCTTGGTGCCCTCGACTTGCATAGGCCATCCGATAAATGCCCTGAAACCCGGGCAGTTCTCAGGTTTCTGAGCCTGTAAATCTCTTATGGTGATCAGATGTTCAATTCTCTCCTCCAGAGTCTCAATATGGCCGTAAACCATTGTTGCAGTTGTGCCCAAACCTAATCTGTGAGCCTCTTTCATAACCACAATCCATTTTGCGGCAGAAGGCTTTCCCGGTGAGATTATTTTTCTGACTCTGTCTGAAAGTATCTCGGCACCGGCCCCCGGAAGAGAGCTCAATCCTGCTTTTATCAACCGTTCCAGAGTCTCTTTTATTGAGATATTGCTGACTCTTGCTATATGAGCAACCTCAGGTGGTCCAAGAGCGTTCAGCTTTATCAGGGGGTCAATGGATTTAATCTCTCTGAAGAGCTCTTCATAAAACTCTATCCCGTAGTGCGGATGCAGGCCTCCCTGTAGCAGTAACTGGTCTCCTCCGAGATTATGCAGCTCCTCTATTTTTTTCAGGTATTCATCTTTGGATATAGTAAAGCTTTTCTCTTTCTGAGAGAGTGTGCAGTGGAAATTGCAGAATAGACAGCCGGATATACATACGTTTGTATAGTTCACATTGCGGTCAATCTGCCAGCTGACTCTTGACTCAGGATTATGGATGAACCGAACCTTGTCGGCAAGTGAAAAAAGCTCATTGACAGGTATTTTGCTGAACAGATCCATACCCTCCCCACAACTCAGAAATTCCCTGTTCAAAACCTTGTCGTACAATCTTTTATATTTCATATTTAAGCTCTTAGACCATCACAAAAGTATGTAATTATTTCGAGAATGTCCTTTTTTCGGTATATTTGTCATATTATGGAAAATTATCTTGAAAGGAGTAATCTCCGCTACGCTGTCATAGGAGGAGGAAGTTGGGCTACGGCATTGGTAAAGCTTATGCTGAACAACTGCAGTAAGATTGTTTGGTACATCAGAAGTCAGGAAGTTATTGATTCGATTCTTTCTACCGGACACAACCCGTCATATCTACAGGGGGTAAAATTCGACACATCCAGAATAGCTTTTACTAACGACATAAACAACGCTGTTGAGAGTGCTGATGTACTTCTCTTCTGTATTCCTTCAGCATATTTTCCGGCTGAAGTGTCCAAAATCAGGAGCCTGAAGGATAGATTTGTCATATCTGCGATAAAAGGTATCATTCCCGGAGACAATATAACTATTGCCGAGTATTTCCATCGTGTCCACAAGATACCATTCAGCAGAATAGGTGTTGTCAGCGGACCATGTCATGCCGAGGAGGTTGCTTTGGAGAGACTTTCATACCTGACTTTATCGAGCAAGAACAAGGATACCGCGAAAAGTCTATGTAACCTGCTTTCTTGCAATTATATAAGAACTATCCCGGGAACTGATATTTTTGGAGTCGAATATGCGGCAGTTTTAAAAAATATATATGCCATTGCTGCAGGCGTTGCCATATCTCTGGGATATGGAGACAATTTCATGGCGGTGCTTGTTACAAATGCATTTCACGAGATGAGGCGTTTTCTGCATGTCGCTCATCCGGATTCAGAAAGGGCTACAACCAAGAGCGCATATCTGGGCGACCTGTTAGTGACATGTTATTCACAGTTCAGCAGGAACAGGACTTTTGGTACAATGATCGGTAAGGGTTATCCGGTCAGAAGCGCTCTGCTGGAGACTAAAATGGTAGCAGAGGGCTTTTATGGCACAAAATGTATAAATGAACTCAATCAGCATTTTAATGCAGATATGCCTGTGGCAGATGCAATGTACAGAATACTTTACGGTAATGAGAATGCCTCTCGGGTCATGAGGGAACTCTCTGCCAGGTTAGAATAAAAATATAAAATTGAGATATGAAAAATATAATCAAGGTTGACTATAAATCAGTCAAAGGTTTTTTGACAGAGGACGAGATCTCTTTTTCAAAAGAGAGGGCATTAGGAACATATGAAACACTTATAAACGGCACAGGAAGAGGCAACGACTTTTTGGGCTGGCTTGAACTTCCAACACAGATAAGTGATGAGCTTGTTGATAAGATTGAAAGCGTTGCCACCAGATGGAGAAACAGTGTTGAGGTAATTGTTGTCGTAGGTATCGGAGGCTCCTATCTTGGTGCAAAGGCTGCAATTGACGCACTATCACATTCATTCTCGCTTCATTTAGGCAAAAACAGCACTCCGTCTATAGTATTTGCGGGTCAGAACCTATCAGAGGATTATATGTCAGAACTTATGGAGCTTCTGAAGGAGAGGTCTTCAGCCTGTGTCGTGGTCTCTAAATCCGGGACAACAACTGAGCCGGCTGTCGCTTTCAGGATAATAAAGCAGCACTTTGAAGAAAAATACGGCAAACATGATTCATCAGAAAGAATTGTTGCCGTAACCGATCAGGCCCGTGGTGCCTTGAAGGGACTAGCCACACAGGAGGGTTATACAACATTTGTCATACCTGATGACGTTGGGGGGCGCTACTCTGTTTTGACGCCTGTGGGCCTCCTCCCGATCGCACTTGCAGGATTTGACATAAAGTCCATGTTAAAGGGGGCTTCAGATATGAAAAAAATCTGTTACCAAAAAAGTGATGATAATCCGGCCGTTGAGTATGCCTCTGTCAGGAACGCCCTCTATTCAAAAGGGTGGAAAATAGAGATTCTGGTAAACTACAATCCTAAACTTCAGTATTTTGCAGAGTGGTGGAAACAGCTCTTTGGAGAGAGTGAGGGCAAGGAGGGCAAGGGTATCTATCCGTCATCCGTGAATTTCACAACAGATCTTCACTCAATGGGCCAATACATACAGAACGGAGAGAGGACTCTGTTTGAAACAGTATTAAGTGTCAGACAACCTGCCAGGAAGATGATAATATCTGATGACCCGCAAAACCTTGACGGACTGAATTTCCTCTCCGGAAAAAGGCTTGATGAGTGCAACAAAATGGCAGAGCTTGGCACGCGCATCGCTCATGTGGATGGCGGTGTTCCTAACATTCTAGTTGAGATAGGGGAGATATCTGAATATTCACTTGGGGCACTCTTCTATTTCTTTGAATTTGCATGTGGCGTAAGTGCATATATGATTGACATCAACCCTTTTGACCAACCGGGAGTGGAGGATTACAAAAAGAATATGTTTGCACTATTGGGTAAACCCGGATATGAAGAACTGGCTGAAGAGCTGAGAAAAAGAGTCTGATGAATTTTCTCACCTCCATAGCATCACTGTTTTATGAGAAAGAGGGCAGGGCGATTTCAGATTACTGCTTCGTTTTTCCAAATCGCAGGGCTGGCCTTTTTTTCCAGAGGGCAATAGCTTCTATTGCCCGGGAACCTCTCTTTTCGCCCAAAATAACCACAATTAACGACTTGTTTATAAAACTTTCCGGTTATGAACAGGTAGAGAGGATCGAGGCACTGACAATCCTTTGGAATAATTACAACAATATCTCATCTAAAAAAGAGAGCTTTGACGAGTTTATCTTTTGGGGAGATATTATATTATCTGATTTTGATGATGTGGACAAATACATGGCAGATGCTGCCATGCTTTTTGCAAATATAAAAGATCTCAAGGAGATTGAGAGTGATTACTCTTTTTTGACTCAGAGACAAATGGATGCAATCCGTCAATTCTGGAATAACTTCCTTCCTGTGGGTAACAGCGATGAAAAGCAAAAATTCAGGGCAGTGTGGGAGGTGCTTGCTCCTCTTTATGAGAGTTATACAAAAGAGCTTTCCGAACACTCTGTCGGATACGAGGGGATGATATATAGAAAAGTCGCCTCATCTATCAAGGACGGAACATATCTGGAAAAGTCTGGCTTTAAGTCACTTTTCGCATATCGAAAAGTTGTATTTATCGGATTTAATGCATTGAATCCATGCGAGAAAATCCTGATGAACATGCTTAAAAAGAGAGGTATTGCCGATTTTTACTGGGATTATGCAGGGGAGATGATAAAGAACAGGGACAACCGTTCCTCTTTTTTCATGGATGAAAATCTGAGCAACTTTCCCCCTTCAATGCAACTTAATATCGACGACCCGCCAACCTGTGCCATTGAGGTGACTGGTGTACCTTCATCAACCGGACAGGCGAAGAGGGTGATGAATATAATAAAGGAGGTCGGAGGTGGCATCGATACAGCTGTAGTGCTTCCTGATGAGTCTCTGCTCATGCCTGTAATATATTCAATACCGGAGGAGGTTGAGGGGGTAAATGTCACTATGGGATATCCTCTCAAGCAGGGTTCGATAGTATCTCTTATAGAGAGCGTTCTGGAACTTCAGAGAGGTGTTTCATACTACAGGAGAGTATTGCCGGTGCTGAGACACAACTACATCAGGACGATTGCGGGTGATGAAGCGACTTCTCTTATTGGGAGGATTGTCAAGTTCAATATGGTCTATATAAAGAGTTCAGAATTTGATAGCCATCCTCTGTTTAAGCTAATTTTCAGAGAGGTAAAGGATGTTTCGTCATATTTGCTCGATATTCTGGGTTATATGAACAACTCTGTTGAGCTTGGAGCTATAGAGAAGGAGTTTATCTATACCCTATATACATCTGTAACAAGGCTCAGAGATCTTCTTCCTCAGGTCAACACAGATACTTATATCAGAATCTTGGAGCAGATTATAAACAGCACGACTATTCCGTTCAGAGGTGAACCGCTTAGCGGACTTCAGGTTATGGGTGTGCTGGAGACAAGAGCGCTTGATTTTGAGAATGTTATAATATGCTCGATGAATGAAGGGGTGTTTCCGGGCAAATCTTTCTCTAACTCCTTTATCCCGGCCACATTAAGACGAGGTTTCTCGCTCCCGGACATGGAGTACAATGACACTGTCTCAGCATATCTTTTTTATCGGCTGATATCAAGAGCCAGAAGAGTCTTCTTGTTGTATGATACAAGAAGTGAGGGTTTGAAGAGTGGTGAGGTGAGCAGGTACATCTATCAATTGAAATACCATTTCGGGATGGAGATCAAGGAGAGTATATCTGCACAAAAGAGTGAGATACCGCCAGTAAGAGAGATATCAATATCGAAGAGTGATGAAATAATCACAAAGTTGACTGATATGTATATGCCGGGAGGGAGCAGTGCACTCTCTGCCAGTGCTATTAACACTTATATCGCTTGTCCGTTGAGGTTTTATTTTCAGTACATTAAAGGGCTGAAGGAGGAAGAGACCGTTGAAGAGGGTGTTGAAGCAAAAACATTCGGTACGATATTCCATGATGTTATGAACAACCTCTATTACGGATTCAAAGGTAATGTTGTGACACCGGAGATGTTAAAGATGTTGCTGAAGAGAGATGAAAGTATAGAAGCAGCTATCAGGGACTCATTCCTGAAAGTTATGAATATGCACGAGATTACCGGTCGTAATCTATTGATAAAGACTCTGATTAAAAAATATGTCAGGCAGACCATTTCTTTCGATTCAAAAATTGCACCTTTTGATTTTTTGGATTCTGAGAAGATTGTCGAAAAGACAGTTGAATTGAGGAAGGGTTTTTCTTTGAGATTTAAGGGTATCATTGACAGATTGGATAGAACTGCAGATGGGAGGAGAATAGTTGATTATAAGACAGGTAAAGGGGATTTCACGGTCGGATTCAATTATGAGAGAATGTTTTCCGATAAACAGGATAAGGGTGACGCAATTATGCTGCAACTTATTCTCTACGCGGTAGTTCTTGACGAAAAGATGGCTGATGTCATTGAGCCATATATGCTGAGAAGCATATTTAAGGCAAAACGTTATCTCCGGACAGTTGATAACGAGGTATCCGACAGCTTTATGCCATTCCTTGCCTCAAAATTGTCAGAACTGTTTGATAAGGAGACCCCCTTCAGCCAGACCCGGAACGATAAAAATTGTGAGTATTGTCCTTTTAAAATAATTTGCAGATAAAAATGGGTTATCTCAAAATACTGAAAGCTTCGGCAGGTTCGGGTAAGACATATAATCTTACCGCAGAGTACCTCAATCTTATCGAGCATAATAAGGAGGCATTCAGGCATGTGCTGGCAGTCACCTTTACAAACAAGGCAACGGAGGAGATGAAGCGAAGAGTGATTGAAGAGCTTTTCAGGAGATCTGCATCAAATCCTGTTGCAAGAGAGAGACTGATAGGGATACTTCACAACTTCTCATCGTTCAACATAAGCACTATTGACCGCTTCTTTCAACAGACAATGAGAGCATTTGCCAGAGAGATCGGCAAGAGCGGATCGTATAATATAGAGCTGGATGACGATCTTGTTATAAGTGAGGCGATTGACCTGATGATTCAGGAGCTGGACCTTTCTGAAAACGAAGAGCTGCTTGAATGGCTGATTCAATTCTCCTCTGATTCAATAGAGGATGAGAAATCGTGGGATGTCAGGGGAGGTATCAATACCCTGGCAAAGAATATGTTCAAAGAGAGTTTCAAGGTTGTCAAAGGGGAGTTTGACGGGGAGACACTGACAAAGAAGACTCTGCGAGGGTATATTGACGATCTTGATCAGGTAATCAAAATCTATGAGGGTGAGGTTACAGAAATTACAAAGGAGGTCATCTCAACCCTGGATAAGTATGGACTTAGAAGTGATAGCTTTAAGGGGGGAAACAGATCTTCTAAAATAAAGTTTTATGATAAGATAGCCAATAGTGATTTTAGTGTTGCTCCGGAATACCTTCTTTCACTCACGGAGGATTTTGGCAATTGGTATGCAAATTCTATTGTAAAGAGTGATCCGTTACTTTTCAATGCAATTGAGTCTGCCTACAGAGAATCATTACTTGAGCTTGTAACAAGAACCGTTCAGCTTCAGGAGAGGTGGATTGAGCGTAATTCGGCCCAGTTAGTAAGAAATAATATCTATACCCTGGGCATACTGATTGATATCAACAATAAGGTGCAGAAGTATTCAAAGGAGAGCAATATATTGCTTCTCTCCGAGACTACCGAGATATTGAACAACATCATTGACGGGAGTGATACCCCGTTTATATATGAGAAGATAGGGACCAGATATGACCACTTTATGCTGGACGAGTTTCAGGACACATCCCTGATGCAGTGGAACAATTTTAAGCCGTTGATAAAGAATAGTGTGGCGTCAGGTAATCTGAATCTTTTGGTAGGTGATATAAAACAGAGCATCTATCGATGGAGGGGGTCGGAATGGACACTTCTGAACACTGGTATTTATAATGATTTTTCTTCGGATCAGATAGAGGAGAGACCACTTGACGAGAACTGGCGCTCTTTTGAAAATATAGTGGAATTCAATAACCGTTTCTTTTCTTATGCTGCAGAAAGGTGCGACATCTTACTTGGAGAGGAGATCAACACGGCAAGATCAATATATTCAGATTCTCAACAGAGTGTCTGTAATGTGAATAAGGGAAGAGAAGGCCATGTCAAGGTGAAATTCATCGACAATGAAGACAAAAAATGGAAGGAGAGTGTCCTGGAAGAGTTGCCCTCCCAGATTACTGCTCTTTTAGAGTCCGGATTCCTTTACAGTGATATTGCAATTCTCGTCAGAGCAAACAAAGAGGGTGTGATGGTTGTCAACAAGCTTATTGAAAGCGGATTTCCTGTTGTCTCCAATGAGTCGCTTCTTGTCTCTTCCTCTTCCGGAGTGAGAAAGATTATCTCCCTGCTGAGGTATGTCAATAACCCTGAAGACCCCATAAATGCAACAATTGCGGAATTTGAGGGAGTGCGGGAAATACCGGTAGGAGAGATTATCCGGTTACCATTATACGAGATGTGTGAAAGAGTTATTGAATTGTTGCCGGGAGGTGTTAATCAATCGGAGTATCCATATATTCAGGGATTTATGGATGCTGTCTCAGAATATCTTACAAATAAGAAGCCCGATCTGAACTCTTTCCTTGAATGGTTTGACACAAAGTGGGATAAACTTTCACTTGCTTCCCCCGATGAGCAGAATGCAATCAGAGTTATGACTGTTCACAAATCAAAAGGTTTGGGAATGAAGGCGGTGATAGTTCCCTTTTTTGACATAGCCCTGGATCATGCGAAGGGTCCTACAATATGGTGCAAACCGGACAGAAAGCCTTTCAACACTATCCCATACCTGCCTGTGGCCTATAAAAAAGATCTCTCAATGACGATTTTTGCAAAGGACTACCTGCAAGAGAGGGAAAAGGCCTTTATCGACAATCTTAATATCGCTTATGTCGCTTTTACCAGAGCAAAGCAGGAGCTGATTATATATTCACCCGGAACATCTCTCTCTGATGGGAAGGATAAGGGAAAGATCCCTAATACGCTTTCAGGGATCATGTATGATTTTTTAAGTGAACAGCTTGATGAGAATCTGGAATTCAACATGGGAAACTGGTCCGAGGTGAAAACGGAGAATCATGTGAATAGGATTATATATGAAGATCCATACATATCTGTAACTCCCGGTACAAGACTGCGACTTGCATTAAAGGCCGGGGAGTTTTTTGACAAGGAGAGTAAGAGGAATTATGGTGTCATAATGCACAATATTCTTGCCGGAGTATATACCGAAGAGGACCTTCCTGCATGTGTGAGGAGGGCTGTTACAGCCGGCGAACTCCGGGCGGATGAGGAAGAGGATGTAACGTCACACCTCTCTTCTTTACTATCCGGTGTTAGGGACAGACATTGGTTTGATGCCACATACAGGATATATAATGAATTGGAGATTCTGAATCCGGGTGGCGAAGTTAGTCGTCCCGACAGAGTACTTATCGATAAAGAGAAGGCAATCGTTATTGACTTCAAGTTCGGAGATATAAAGAAAAGCACTTACATCAATCAAGTTGCAGGCTATGTCGGACAGGTTGAAAAAATAACCGGCACCCCTGTTCAGGGATATTTATGGTATCTGGAAAGTAATGAGGTTATTCAGGTTGTCTGACCGATTTCCCTGTGACCTGATTTGCAACAAAAGCCTCAATGGCCTCGTAGGGTGCATCCTTCAAAAGTACAGTCTTGGATCTGTCCAGCAGGTAAAGAGATGGTGTCGGTCTCATATCATAAAGAGAGCCATCCATAATTGTAAGATCTTTATTACATCCGTTTATCCATTTTTTATTCAGCTGTGGTACATGAGACTTCCAATTCTCAAAATCCACCCCTGCATACATTGTCAAAATTTTAACCTTTGACGCAGCTACTGAAAGAACCGGGGAATTCTCCATGACCTTCATTGTTGTTTTGCAGGTTGGACAATCGGGATCATAAAACATTAAAATCAGATAATCAGATGAGATTTTATATAAAGAACTTACCCTTCCGTCGGCATCTACAAATGAGAAGTCAAGGGCTTTTGTTCCCAGACGGTTTCTCATTGCAAGGTCCAGTTGGTTTGAAAGTCGCTCCTTTATTATCTTCTCAGGTTTGTCAGATTGAATATACCGTTTCAGTATGGCAATATAGAGTTCTTCATTTCTGAATATTGAGTTCGGGTGATAAAAGGCTGTTTCAAACATCTCCTGTATCTTCATCATCATCTTTGGATTCCCGGCTATGGCACTATCTGCAAGTTTTGTAACAGATTTCAGGGCAGCATCGTGCGGAACGGTTGTCAGGTTTTGAACATAAGCACTGAAGTGAGTATTGAGAGCCTGCTTGTTTGATATGTATGAGGTGTCATTAAAGTTCACATTGTCCCAGAAATGATCTGCTATATACAGGGCTGCCTCCTTCTCATCTGTGATAATTGACGGTATCTCTATCATCTTCAGGACACCTTTAGACGATTCCTGTGCAGCATCCTTTTTACCTTTGCAAGAGGATAAAATTGCTGCCGAGCATATAATAATTGCTGCTGCTTTGTAGAAAATCATAATATCGGATATTTGTTCAGACACAAAATTATAAACTTGTTGCGATAAATATTGTTTATTTCTAAATTTAGATTCTATTTGAAAAATATGGAAAAAACAGACATAGGACTTATCGGCCTGGCCGTAATGGGTGAGAATCTTGTTCTCAACATCGAGAGTAAAGGATATAAAGTTTCAGTATATAACCGGACAGAGGAGGTTACAAAGAGGTTTGCCTCCGGCAAGGCAAAAGGAAAGAATATAATACCATTTTACAACCTGGAAGATTTTGTGGAATCTCTTGAATCACCAAGGAGAGTTATGCTTATGGTTAAGGCTGGGGAGGCTGTCGATATGATAATTGACCAACTTCTTCCATCTCTCTCTCCGGGGGATATTATTATTGACGGGGGAAACTCTTTTTACAAAGATACAGACCGAAGGGTAAAATATGTGGAATCCAAGGGGCTATATTATATAGGAACAGGTATTTCCGGAGGAGAGGAGGGAGCATTGAAAGGTCCTTCCATAATGCCGGGAGGGTCAGTGGATGCCTGGCCTTATGTTAAGCCAATATTTATGGATATTGCCGCTAAAGCTGAGGATGGTTCAGCCTGTTGTGAGTGGACAGGTCCCGGAGGTGCAGGACATTTTGTAAAAATGGTTCACAATGGCATCGAGTATGCTGACATGCAACTTATAAGCGAGATATATTTTCTCTTAAAGAGACTTTACAAGAAGAGCAATGATGAGATAGGAAACTATTTCGGGTTGTATAATGAGGGTAAGCTTAAGAGTTATCTGATGGAGATTACTGCAGACATACTCAAACATAAGGATAAGCACGGAGATTATGTGCTTGACAATATTTTGGATGCTGCAGGACAAAAAGGAACAGGCAGGTGGACCGTGAGCAGTGCCATGGAGCTTGGAGTTCCACTTAACATAATTGCAACGGCCGTTTTTGAGAGAGCCCTCTCCTCTCTTACCGAGTTGAGGGATAATGGCGAGTATATTTATCAACGAAAGCTTCATGCAGGATATCTGGAGGAGCCTGATGAGGTATTCAATGCAATGTATTGTTCTAAGGTTGCCTCATATTCGCAAGGATTTGACCTGATGGAGAAAGCCTCGGAAGAGTATGGCTGGGAGTTGGATCTTGCCGCCATAGCAAGAATCTGGAGAAACGGATGCATAATCCGTTCTGTATTTTTGGATGATATTGCTAAGACATTTGAGGAGAAAAAGAGTGATAATACTCTCTTACTCTCTCCGCTTTTTGTAGAAGAGATAGACAAACATATTGATATTTGGAAGGAAGTTGTCTCAGATGCCTTGTCTGCAGGCTTGTCATTGCCGGTAATGTCTGCCTCTCTGAATTACTTTTTCTCGCTCACCACAAAAAGATCTCCTGCAAACTTACTACAGGCTCAGAGAGACTATTTCGGGGCTCATACTTTTGAAAAGGTGGATAAGCCCAGAGGAGAGTTCTATCACGAGAACTGGATAAGAGAGGAGTAGGTGCAATGGAAAATCTGGTATTTGTAATATTCGGAGGTTCGGGAGATCTTACTAGACGCAAATTAATTCCCGCATTGTACAATCTCTTCAGAGAAAAGAGAGTGCCTGAATTATTCAGGATTCTTGGTGTCGGGCGTACCAATTATACTGATGATACATACAGGTCTCATCTGAGGGAGTATCTGGTCAAACAGGTCAGGGAAGATGAGTGGAACGAAGAGGCAGCGCAGGAGTTTCTCTCCCTTATTCACTATTTTTCAATGGATCAGACTCAGGAGTCTGAATACCTGAGACTAAAGAGCAAAATCGGTGAGATTGATTCCGGGTGCGGCAACTATATTTACTATCTTGCAACCCCACCTCTCCTATATGAGAAAATCCCGCTATTCCTCAAATCATCCGGGCTTAACATTTCCGAATGTAGTGTATCAGGTAAGGGGATAAGAAGGGTGATTGTGGAGAAGCCTTTCGGTTACGACCTTGACTCTGCCGGGAGATTCAACGAGATATTTCATGGTGTTTTCAAAGAGGAAAATATTTATAGAATTGACCATTTTCTGGGGAAGGAGACCGTACAGAATATTCTTGCGTTACGTTTTGCAAATGGTATACTGGAACCAATATGGAACAGGAATTATGTTGAAAGGGTAGAGATTACTGCCGTTGAAAACATGGGTGTGGGAAGCAGGGGAGGATATTATGAAGGAACGGGCGCTTTGAGGGATATGGTTCAGAACCATCTTGTACAGCTATTGGCTCTGGTTGCAATGGAACCACCCAGAGAGTACAACGAGAAGGAGTTCCGGGATGAAGTGGTGAAGGTGTACAAATCTCTCAAACCGTTATCAGACAAAGATATCGAATCAAATGTAATCAGGGGACAGTACACATCATCCTCTTTGCCTGGCAAGGTTGGATATCGTAAGGAGAAGGGTGTTGATCCTGAATCTTTTACTGAAACTTTTCTTGCCATGAAGCTATTTATTAATAACTGGCGTTGGGAGGGTGTCCCTTTTTATATAAGAACAGGAAAGGAGATGCCAACCAAAGTTACAGAGATTGTAATACACTTCAGGCAAACACCTCACACACTCTTTTCCGGAAGGAAAGAGGTTCCTGCAAATAATCAGTTAATCATAAGAATACAACCAAATGAAGGCGCCCTTCTTAAACTTGACATGAAGGTTCCCGGTCCCGGATTCGAGGTAAAGCAGGTTGCAATGGACTTTACCTATGATAAACTGGGAGTTCTTCCGACTGAGGATGCCTATTCAAGATTGATTGAAGATTGTATGAATGGTGAACCGATCCTCTTTACCAGAAGTGATGCTGTTATAGAGAGCTGGAGGTTTTTTGACAGGATTCTCACTTTCTGGAAAAGAGACAATCCTCCATTGTATGGCTATCCTGCAGGCACATGGGGCCCATTGGAAAGTGAGACGCTATTCTCAGGTGCAGGAAAGTGGACAAATCCTTGTAAAAACCTAATTAATACCGACTTGTATTGTGAATTATAATTACCCGCAAGCTAGAGAATTAACAGAAATCCTTATCAATGCAGTGAAAAACAAGGAGGGTTTCTTCTATTTGGCCGTTTCAGGTGGGAATGGCGCTTCAGTACTTTTCAAGCTCTGGAGGGATATATATTCTGCTTTGATTCCCTGGGAGAAGATAGAGCTATTTTGGGTTGACGAGAGATGTGTTCCGGCAGATCATCCTGAGAGCAACTATGGAAACGCAAAAAAAGAGCTTTTGGATCAGGTATTTGTATTGGAAAGCAGAATACACAGAATCGAAGGAGAGAATGATAATGTTCAGGAGGCCTCCAGATATTCTAAATTGGTATGCGAATTAGTTCCTAAATATAACTCTGTTCCTCAGTTTGACATGGTTATTCTAGGGATAGGTGAGGATGGACATACATCTTCGATATTTCCCGGACAGGATCATCTTTTGACATATCCGGAACCATATGCTCCCTCAGTCAATCCATCTTCCGGTCAAAAGCGGGTGGCAATGACTGCACCAACTATTCTGAATGCCTCAGAACTGGTTTTCTACTTATATGGGGAATCAAAAAAAGCAATTCTGGAAAAGATTTCCGTTAAGTCTGATAATTATTCTTTTCCTGCACTATTTTTCTTGGAAAATAGATTAAATTGCAGGATATTTTGGGATAGATAGAATTATATAATATGAATATTTTTAGCATACTGTTGCTTTTTTCATCTTTCTTCATTACGGTGCTTGCTATATATTCTTACAAATTCAAAGGTACACCGAGTGGCAAGTATTTCTTCATGCTCCTCTCATCCATAGCGCTTTTCTCTTTTTGCTATGCATTTGAAATTGACAGCCACAGATTATACTACAAGCTCTTTTGGCTCAAAGCCGGTTATCTTGGTCTTGCCACGATTGCACCGTTATTTCTGTTGTTTGTCCTCTCTTTCACCGGAAAAGAAAAGTATATCACTCATTGGCTGATTGGGTTGATTGTTGTGCTTCCACTTTTCACTCTTGTCGCAAATTATACAAATGATATGCACCATTTGTACTACACAAACTTATGGGTCAAGAATGTCGGTATGTTTTCTGTACTTGTGCTTGAAAGAGGTATATTATATTGGCCCCTAATTGCCTATACAACTCTTTTTAACTTGGTTTCAGTTGTGCTTCTTGTCGGGATAATCGTAAAAAAAAGCGGCAGTTTCAGAACTCAATCAGTGCTGATTTTATTATCAACTCTTCCACCATGGTTCATCAATGCTTTGTATTTGTTGCGAGAAAGTCCCAACGGGGTTGATTTCAGTGCTTTCGGCTTTATGTTTACTGCGATATTCATATCGTTTGCTCTTTTTAACTATCACCTTCTTGGCTTTATTCCTATAGCACTTGAAAATGTATTCAGCTCCATGCATGACGGAGTTATCCTTTTAGACTCAAAAAACAGGATTGTAAACTTCAACACTGCTGCAAATTGTATGTTTAAAACTCTTGACAAAGAGATTATAGGCGAGAATGTAAATAAGCTTCTTAAAGAGCAAGAGAAACTACTTGTCAAGATAGAGGAGAAGAACAATGAGGTATTTACATTCTGTATGGAAAACGGCAGCAATCCTATGTATATTCAAGCAAAGGTAATGCAGATAACTGATAAAAGGGATATAACAATCGGTCAGGCTGTCATGCTGTATGACATAACTGAAGAGACTATTTCACGGGAAAAGCTACGTGTGTCCAACGAGACAAAAGATAAACTGTTTTCTATCGTGGCACATGACCTGCGTGGTCCGATGGGAAATATGATGAACCTCCTGACATTGATAAACGAACAGTATGACTCGATGGATGCCTCTGAAATCAGGGAGATGATGACAATTCTTGATTCGCAGACACAAAACACTTACAGGCTTATTGAGAATCTTCTATACTGGTCAAGGAGTCAGTTGGGTCAGATTACCCGTACTCTTGAGATTGTTAAGGTTAAGGTTCTGATCTCAGATGTGACGGATATTCTCTCGCCATTATTGAAGGCAAAAGAGATCTCTGTTGAATTATACATAGATGAAGATATCGAGGTTCTGGCAGATGTTGAGATGTCCCGGATTGTATTCAGAAATATTATTAGCAATTCCGTGAAATATTGCAATATTGGGGGAGTTGTGTCAATTTCGGCGAATCGAAATGGCAACAATATTGCGATTGTTGTCGAAGACAATGGTATAGGAATGAGTGAAACCACTCTGGCTTCTTTGTTTTCATGGACAATCGAGAGATCTGTCCCCGGCACTAACCGTGAACAGGGAAGCAGGCTCGGGCTTATTCTGTGTAAGGAGTTTGTAGAAAAACAGAGTGGTTCTATTTATGCGGAAAGTGAGTATGGTAAATGGAGCCGTTTTACAGTAACTTTGCCTTCTGCATATCAAGTGCAGATTTCATAGCCTGATATCCAAGATCAAATATTGTGTCGACTTTTGCAAGGTCAAAAGCCTTGAACTGCATAGCCTCTTCAACTTCAACCAGAATGTCGCATAGTTTTTTTTCGGTAATTGTATTTGCCCTGAAAACGAAATGGTAGGTTCTTTCAGCTACACCGATGATGCTTGTTGAGTATTTATCTGTCAACATTGGGCTTACATTGATTCCGATAACTTTTTCACAATCTTTTCTTATAACTGATACCGGAAAATTCATGAAGAGACCGCCGTCAACATATCTGACACCCTCAATCTCTATTGGTTTGAAAAAAACCGGTACGCAGGCAGAAGCCATAACCCGTTTTGAAAGTTCACCGGAGTTGAATACAACACTTTTTCCATGATCAAAATCCGTTGCTACAACATTCAGTGGTATTTTTAACTCCTCAAAGGTTTTGACCGGTATCCCGGACTCAAGGAATTTTATAAAATCAGCAGTTCCGAAGAGCCCGGATTTTGGCAGGGTGAACTCAATGAAATTGTTGATATATCTCTCTTTGAAAAGTCCTTTTATAGTTTCGGGAGATAGACCGGCAGCATACATTGATCCTACAATTGCCCCGGCACTGGTACCGGAGATTACCTCCGGCACCAAATTGTACTCCTCCATGGCCTTTAAGGCTCCGGCATGCGCAAAGCCTTTTACTCCACCGCCGGACAATGCTATTCCCAATTTGTATTTACATGACATACTCGAGTATTTTGCGGGTATTTTCTGGATCAACTGAGCGGTTCTCGCCAAAGTGCACATCTCTCTCTCTGAATCTTTTCACAATCTCATCTATAGTGTCTGCCCCAATATTGTTTTCCGATAAACGTGTTTTTAGCCCCAGTGATCTGAAGAAGCCGTCTGTGCATTCTATTGTCATTCTGATTGCCTGCTCTTTATCTGTCTCTTCAATGCCCCAGATCCTTCTGCCCATTTGCAAAATTTTATCCCCTTTCTCCTCTTTCATTACCCACATTGTGCCTTTTAAAACAATTGCAAGTGTGTGTCCGTGCGTAAGATTATGCAGGGCACTCAACTCATGCCCTATCATATGTGTAGCCCAGTCCTGTGTTACCCCCATCGCTATAAAACCATTGAGAGCCATTGTTGCAGAGAGCATAAATGTGGCCATATCGTTGTAATCAAGATCTTTGCTGCACACTCGGGGGGCTATTTCTACAATTGTGCTTAAAATTCCTTCCGCCCATCTGTCCATTAATTGTGACTGGTCTGTTGTGGTAAGATATTGCTCAAGAACATGCACAAATGTGTCTGTCAAACCACATGCAATCTGAAACTGTGGAAGAGAGAATGTAACCTGAGGGTCAAGTATTGAAAATATCGGATATGCACTATAAAAGGCAAATTTTTCCTTGAGGTTTTGGTTTGTTATGACAGCACCCCTGTTCATCTCGGAGCCGGTAGCAGGCAGTGTAAGAACGGATGCCAGTGGCAGAACGCCTTTATATAGTGATGGTCTTCTGACCAGATCCCATGCATCTTCCTCTATTAAAGCCGCAGCAGCTATCAGTTTGGAGCCGTCAATGACAGAACCGCCGCCTACTGCAAGTATAAAGTCTATATTCTCTGATTTGACTATAGAAATTGCTTTTCTGAGAGTTTCAACAGTGGGATTAGGCTCGATACCCCAAAATTCTACATATTCGAATTTTTCCAGAGCTTTTGTCACTTGGTCATAAACTCCGTTTCTCTTTACGCTGCCACCGCCGAATGTTACCAGGATTTTTTTTCCTGCAGGTATCTCTGTACTGATGTTTGCAATTGTGTCTTTACCAAAGATAAGTTTGGTAGGGTTGTGGAATATAAAATTGTTCATAATTTTTAAATTTTCATTGTTGATATGTGTAAATATAATTAAAAAAGGACAGCAATCAAACAGTGATTGATGTCCTTTTTTCCGTGGTCCCGGTGGGTCTCGAACCCACGACCCCAACATTAAGAGTGTCGTGCTCTACCAACTGAGCTACAGAACCATTTTTCTTTTGAGGATGCAAATATAGCATTATTTTTCTTATCAGGAACTCTCAAATTGATTTTTTTAATAAATTTGTTGTAAAAAGCGCTCAAAATCGGGATGAATTTACAAATAACAATAAACAATAAAGAGAATGTAAAGCTTAGAGAAAAGGGCTTTAAGTCCGGATTTAAAGCTTTATCTGTAAAAAAAGGAACTATAATTGATAGCTCTGAACTACGGGGATTGATTTCAGTATGTGTGATTAGTGGCAGGATAAGGATGCTTGTAGGGAACCAGAAAGAGGAGATTATTGCCGGCAGAGAGATGTTCCTTATGAGAGCAGGCAACTGCATGCTAGAGATTATCTATAACGCAGAGATTGTATTCATATTATTGGATAATGGCTGGAACCTCCTTTATAAAGAGATCAAAGGACAAAGTCAGACAGCCCTTGGGAACAAATTGCTGTTCCGGTTACCATCAATGGAAATCAAACCCGTAGTGGCACTATTTTTTGAAGATATATCTGATGAGAATGGATTAAAATATAATACCATAGATCTTCAGGATCAGATGAGGAATCTGTTGAAAAAAGCATACTCAAGAAAAGCCCTTTTGCATTTTATGGCGTTGCTGGATGATGGTGTGTCGGTTTTTTACGATTTTATAAACAGTAATTATTTAAAGTATAAAGGCGTGGAGGAGTTGATACTGCTTTCCGGACTAACTCAAAGCACTTTCAACCGAAAGTTCAGAGAATACTTTGGAAATTCTCCTTATCAATGGATTCTGGCAAGAAGGGCCGATCAGATAGCACGAAGACTGACAGTGGGAGAAGAGCCAATAGGATTAATAATGAGAGATTTCGGTTTTACCGATGCCTCTCACTTTAACCGCTTTTGCCGTTCTATGTTTGGCAAAACCCCTACTCAAATGAGAAATAAAAAAGTTTAGACTACTTCTGTTTGCTTAAAAGGTCGCGGATCTCTCTCAAAAGTGTTATATCTTCAGGGGTAGGAGGTGGTGTTGCCGGAGCAACCGGTTCTTCTTTCTTCTTGTTCAGTTTATTCATGAGCTTAATCATCATGAATATAGCGAAAGCAACTATAAGAAAATCAAAAATAACCTGGACCAGATTTCCGTAGTTGATTGTTACAGGGGGTATCGCGACACCACTTGCATCTATAGCTGCCTGTTTTATTGTAATTTTAAGGTCTGTGAAATTAACCCCGCCTATCATCAAACCGAGAGGTGGCATTAAAATGTCGGAAACCAAAGATGAGACAATCTTGCCGAAAGCCCCTCCGATGATTATACCTACAGCCATGTCGACAACATTGCCCCTCATGGCAAACTGTTTGAATTCATCTACAATTTTCATAGCTAAGTTGTATTATTTTAACAAATATAATAAATTCCATACTTTTGTAGTGTAAAATACTATTTGCCATGGAGTGGATTTCTAATCTTTTTTTTGGCGGATCTGTTGCCCAATCAGTGATAGTTCTTGCTTGTGTCATAACGATAGGCTTAATCCTGTCAAAAATTAAAATTGCCGGGATATCGTTTGGTGTCACCTGGATACTCTTCGTTGGCATCGCATTCAGCCATTTCGGACTCACTATGGATATACATACTCTCCATTTTGTGAAAGAGTTTGGATTGATACTCTTTGTTTATAGTGTCGGGCTGCAGGTTGGACCGGGTTTTTTTGCTTCCTTGAAGAAAGGCGGGCTTAAACTGAATATGCTTGCCGTTCTTATCGTTTTTTTGGGAGTTGGAGTCACTCTTATTATAAAATTCATATCAGGATTGTCTGTGTCAACTATGACAGGTATCCTTTCCGGTGCAATCACCAATACTCCGGGTTTAGGAGCCGCACAGCAGACCTACACCGAAATGCATGGTGTCACAGACCCGTCCATAGCGACAGGCTATGCACTTGCATACCCGCTTGGTGTTATTGGTATCATTCTGTCAATGGTAGTACTCAGGAAACTCTTTTCAATTACTACAGAAGGCGAGAACGAGAGAATAAAAGAGTTGCAGAAGGAGAATCCTGTTGAGACCATCAGATGCTCTATAATTGTTGAGAACAGAAAACTGTTCGGGAGATATGTAAAGGATCTTAAACAACTCTATGCGGCTGATTATGTAATGTCAAGAGTTCACGACAAAGAAGGGAAAATCACAATTGCAACTGCAGATACCCGGATTAACGAGGGGGACAGGGTCTTGATTGTTACGCAAAAGAAGAATTTGGAAGAAATTGTGAGATTCTTTGGTTGTCAGGTTGAAATGACTGATAATGAGTGGGGAATATTTGATGTGGATGTGGTTCCGCGAAGGGTGCTGGTCACAAATAACAGCGTTAACGGGCGATCTCTTGCCGAGCTGAAACTAGGTAAGGCTTTTGGAATTACGGTAACCAGAATAAACAGGGCCGGAGTTGATCTTCTTGCCAAACCTGATACAGCATTACAGATAGGTGACAGGCTTACTATTGTGGGAACACAGCAATCTATAGACGGGGCAGCAAAACTCCTGGGCAATTCAATGAAAAGGCTGCGTGAGCCGAATCTGATAGCCATATTCCTGGGTATTGCCCTGGGTATATTAGTCGGTACAATTCCTTTTATGATTCCGGGTATACCACAGCCTATAAAGCTCGGCTTAGCCGGAGGTCCGTTGATTGTTGCAATTCTGATAAGTAAATTCGGCCCGAAATATAAGATTGTGACATACACGACCATGAGCGCTAACCTTATGCTCAGAGAGATCGGTATCTCACTCTTCCTTGCCTGTGTTGGAATAGATGCCGGAGGAAATTTTGTTGATACAATTGTTAACGGAGGTGGTGCTATATGGATACTCTACGGCTTTATTATCACCATAGTACCTATATTGATTGTGGGGATAATCGGACGGTCAATCTTCAAGATGAACTATTTCTCTTTGATGGGACTTATAGCAGGAAGTACAACAGATCCACCCGCTCTTGCCTATGCAAACTCAACATCCGGGAATGACCTGCCGGCCGTAAGCTATGCCACAGTTTATCCTCTTACAATGTTTTTAAGAGTTCTGACGGCACAATTATTGGTGTTGTTTTGCTAAAAGTTTTTATATTTGCAATCCCAAAATAGATGGCCCTATAGTTCAAGGGATAGAACGGAAGTTTCCTAAACTTCAAATTCGCGTTCGAGTCGCGGTGGGGCTACCAGGAGAGCCGGAAATACACATCCGGCTCTCTTTTTTTTGTATTATATAATTTATGCAATAAATTTATAGTACAATATTTATCTCTATGAATATAAAATCATTACAAAGCACAGGCTTTGAAACTATTGCAAATGCATTTAACGAAGCCTTCTGTAAGTATGAGATTCAGATCTCAAAACAGGAATTGAGTTTGATGCTTAAAAGAAGAGGGTTTGTTCCGGAGCTCTCATTTGGAGCATTCGATGACGAAAGGCTGGTGTCGTTTACATTAAATGGCATAGGATCTTACAATGGGGCTCTCACCGCCTACGATACAGGAACCGGTACGTTGGAAGAGTACAGAGGCAAAGGTCTGGCGTCGGAAGTGTTCAATTACTCATTGCCTTTTTTGAGAAAAGCCGGTGTATCCCAATATCTCCTTGAAGTTTTACAACATAACACTCCTGCAATAAATGTATACAAAAAACAGGGTTTTATCACAACACGTGAATTTTGTTATTACAAAATCAAACAATCGGAGATAATGCTCAGAGAGTACAGCATTACTTCCTGGTTTTGCCTTCATGAAATATCGCTTGATCAGATAACCTGTTGCACACCTTTTCTTGATTTCATGCCATCGTGGCAAAATAGCTTTGAATCAATAGCCAGGAGTCAGGATGAATTTACATTCCTTGGCGCTTTTTATAATGAAAAACTGGTTGGTTATTGCATATTGGAACCCCGATCTGGTGATATAACACAGATAGCCGTAGATAAAAAATATCGCAGGCAAGGAATTGGTACAACCATACTATCTCATGCGTTGAGATTCAATGACAACGAATGTATAAAGATAGTCAACACAGATATAAACTGTGCATCAATATCAGGATTTCTTGAGTCAAACTCAATTTCAATAAGCGGGAAACAATACGAGATGATTAAAAAAATATAATCTTACTCGTTCTTTATACCCAGAGTCAATACATTCTTGCCTTCTGAAAATGAGTATTCAACACTCTTGCAACGCCCTCTTATAATCATTACTGCAATCTCATGGAACTCATCCTCAAGCGGATTATACTGTTCTCCTCTACTTTCACATGCCAGTACCAGTGTTCCCTCTTTTTCGGAATATGAGAGAATTATGTTTATGTCTGAATAATCCTTCTGCATGACAATAACTTCTTCTACAAGCATCTGTGCATATTCACTTGTTTTCTGCGATATTACATGTTTCTCACAGAATCTTGCTATATCTCCCTGAAGTTTGTACAGGTCGTAATTACTGCTGGAAATATTGTAATACATGCTTCTTACTCTATGTATAAAAGCACGGGTTTTCTCACGTTGCGGATTTTCAAAGATCTGTTCCGGGGTTCCCTCCTCGTAAATTATACCTTCATCCATATAGAACACCCTGCTTGAAATATTCCGCGCAAATTCCATCTCGTGTGTTACTATAAGCATGGTCAATCCCTCTTTTGCGAGTTTACGTATAACTGCCAGCACTTCACTGACCATTGTCGGATCAAGTGCTGATGTAGGCTCGTCAAAAAGTATTATCTCGCATTCCATGGCAAGGCATCTTGCTATTGCAACTCTCTGCTTTTGTCCGCCCGAGAGCTCGTCCGGAAAATTATATGCTTTTTCGGCTAAACCGACAAGTTTAAGCAACTCCATTGCCTTTTTGTTTGCATCGTTCTCTTTTTTCTTGAGCAGCTTTATCGGTCCTATTGTAAGGTTTTCAAGTATGGTCAAATGAGCGTAGAGGTTGAATGACTGGAACACCATCCCCATCCTCTGTCTGATTTTCGGTACATTTGTCTCTTTACCCAAAAGATCAATTCCATCGATAGTTATGCTTCCTCCCGATGGTGTTTCTAGAAGGTTAAGACATCTGAGAAAAGTACTCTTTCCGGTACCGGACGGGCCGATTATGGAAATTACCTCGCCTTTATTTATGTTGGCATTAATATCCCTGAGAACAACAATATCCCCGAATTTTTTTGAAAGATTCTTAACTGAAATCATTACACTGCCTCCTCTGCTTTTTTTATTCTTTTTCTCTTAGGATCCACTGATATCTCCACCTTATCAAGTGCCCATGTAAGTAACCAGGCCAGTACTAAATATATAGCAGCAGCCATCAGGAGCGGAAAGAACGCATCAAATGTACGGCTGCGGATTATGTCACTTGCCCGGGTTATATCTTGAACAGCTATATAGCCTACTATTGAGGTCATCTTTAAAAGAGATATGAACTCACCTTTATAGACAGGTAATACCTGCCTCATAGCCTGAGGCATTATAATATAGATAAATGTCTCAACCCTGGTGAACCCGCCGGCTACTCCTGCCTCTGCCTGCCCTTTGTCAACGCCCTGGATTGAAGTTCTGAACATCTCAGAGACATATGCGGCGAAATTCAGTGCAAAAGCAACTATTGCAGCAATTACAGGGCTGATGTTTACGGAAGCAAATACGACATAGAATATAATCATCAGCAGAACCAAAACAGGAGTCCCCCTGAGAAGTGAAATATATCCTTTTGCAAAACCGAGCAACAGCTTATTCTTTGACATTCTCATGTAGCAGACAAATCCTCCGAGTATGGTTCCCAATATTGCAGAAAGAAGTGAGATCAGAAGTGTGAGCTTCAAACCATCTATTATCAGCTTATATCTGTTTTCAAGAATAAGGTTGTTGTAAAAGCTCTCTGATATTGATTTGAAAAATCCCTTTTTCTCAATTTTTGATGTTGGAGTGGTGCCGGGGATGGATATATCATCCTTTCGTGCAAGGATGCTTATGCCGCAATCATAGTACTTGTCGGAGAAGTCTATCTGCTTTTCCCGTTCTTCAGTTATCATCATTGAACAGGCTGCCATGTCTATTTTGTCTGTAGCAATAGAGGCAATCATACTTCCGAATTGAATGTCAGACGGGACATACTTCATCTTCATATAAGCCGCAAACCTTTTAGAAAGCTCGATATCAAATCCGACAATCTGACCATCTTTAACGGCAGTAAAAGGAAGACCTATATCACAGACTATGCCCACTCTGAGCTCTCCGTTTGCGTTGGACTCATCTATCTCAGGCATTTCAAAGATATCCTTCTCCATCCATCTTTGCACCATATCATCATATACTCCTGAAGTCTTTATCTCTTTAAGGAAAGTATTGAATTTTTCCCTGAGAGTGTCTTTGTTTTCATTAAATGCTGCAGCTATAGGTACATCAAATACCTTAGGAGCCAGAATATCTACATCAGGATTATCTTTAATTATGAGCTTTAATCCTACATGATCAAAATAAGCTGCGTCAATCTTACTCATTTTGAGGGCCATCAACAGGTCCGATACAGTAGGGTATTGCAGTAACTCCGCGTTCGGCTGATTCTCCATCGCAAACTTCTCGTGAATAGAGCCGAGAAGAACACCTATCCGCTTGTCTCCTATATCCTCGATCCCTCTCAATTTGCCGGTACTCTTTTCAGAATCTTTCGTTCCTGCTGTTTTTTTTACCATTACGGCTATTCCACTCGGATAATATGATTCGGAGAAAAGTACACTTTTTGCCCTCTCTTCAGTTATTGAGAGTCCGGCACCAATCATATCAACCTTGCCGGAAATAAGAGCCGGAAGCATAGCGCCGAATTCCATGTTTACAATCTCAAGACGCTTACCTAATTTTTTTGCTATATAGGATGCGTATTCAATGTCAAACCCAACCACTTTTTGTGAGCCGTCAACATATGACATAGGCTCTGTCACGGCAGATGTGCCAAACCTGAGAACGCCGTTTTGACCGTCAATCTTAATAGCAGGCATCGGGCCGGGCTCTCCCTGCTTAGGAAACCATCTGTCAGACATCTTTTCGTAGGTTCCTTCCGCCTTAATCTCATTGAGTACCTCATCCATAACCTGCTTCAGGCCTGTGTTCTCTTTCTGGACGGCAAATCCGTACTTGTCATCCATTATAAGTTCATCCAGAACGCAAACTCCGTCGACCTTGGCCGCAATATTGGCCAGTACAGGTTTGTCGTATGAGGTGGCAAGTGCTTTGCCCTCTTTAACTGCCAGGGCACAATCCATTACACTGTTAAAATACACGATTTTAGCATCAGGGAATCTCTCCAATACCATCTGATCTGCTACGGTCCCGCTTGGAACTGCAAATGTCTTACCCCCCTCAAGCATTTTGAGGTTTGTAATCCCTTCCTCCCGCTCTTTGCATCCTGTAAGCAACAAAAGAGCAAAAGCCAGAATTTTTAGCTGTTTCATAGATTAAAATTAAGATTGTACGAATATAATTAATTTTAATACTTGAAAATGTATAGTTTTACTTAAAATTAAGAATCTATGAAGAGGATTTATCTTTTATCGGTAATGTTGTTTCTGTCGTTTTCTATTCTTAGTGCAAAGGATGAAAAGAACTATGTCGTGAATATTATGACAAACAGGGGAGAAATTACGTTGTTACTATACAATCAGACACCTCTGCACAGGGATAATTTTGTTAAATTATGTAAAGCGGGTACATATGACAACGTTTTATTTCACAGGGTAATAAAGGAGTTTATGATTCAGGCCGGTGATCCTGAGAGCAAGAGACAAGAGCCGGGGAGAGTATATGGTGATGGAGATCTCGGCTACTCTATTGTTGCAGAGATTAAGCCCGAACTATTTCACAAAAGGGGTGTCCTTGCCGCTGCAAGGGAAGGGGATAGTGTAAATCCGGAACGAAAATCTTCTGCCTGCCAGTTTTACATCGTGGTTGGGAAGAGATTCACCGATCAGGAGTTGGACAAAGTGGAAAAACGAATTGCAAAAGCAACAGGTGTAAAGGACTATAAAATTTCTCCCGAAAAGAGGGAGGTCTATCGTACCTCAGGCGGAACTCCGCATCTTGATATGCAATACACCGTCTTTGGAGAGGTATTGAAAGGAATGGATATTGCGGAAGGAATTTCCATAACAGAGACAGATCAGAACGACCGTCCGTTGAAAGATATTTGTATAATCTCCACAAAAGTTTCAAAACATAGTCAGAGGTGGATTAAGAGGCATTATGAAGATAAAACGTTTTAATTAAACCATTTTCTTGATATGGCGTCATAAGTTCCATCCTGCCTGGCTGCATCAAGTGCCTGCTGCCATTTTAATACAGTGCTTGAGGGGGTGCTTTTTGAAAATGCAATATAAAAATCAGACGACATAAGGGGATATGTCGGTTGTACCTGATTATACTGGTAATTCAGGGACCTGAGTATGGAAGGAAATGTAATGTTAGTGCAAACAAAAGCATCAATTTCTCCATTCATAAGTTTACCGGTCATTAATGCAGGATCGCTTCCTGATACAAGATTGGTAAATCCTAATCCTCTAAGATACTGGTCAGAAAACCACGAACTGACAGTACCCACTGAGCCTAAGGCGCGCGCCTCTTCAACAGATTTAATGGTAATACCAGAACCGGCCCGCACATAAAAATAGGTAATATTACTGCCTATTGGTCCCACCCATTGAAAAAGGTTTTCTCGTTGGGAAGTTCGATCCATGGTGAAAAGGCAGAAATTTGGATTGTGAAGTGCCAATTCGTATGCATTGCTCCAAAGAGATAGTGTGATTGGATAATAGGACTGATTTCGTTTCATAATCTCCATAACCACATCAGTTCCAAATCCTGTGATATCCCCTGTATTGTTTCGGTATGTTAAAGGTGGATATTGCTCTGTATAAACCTGAATAATATCAGGAGGATTGGCCGACTGCATATAAATTTGGTATAGATGTTTTAAAACCCCGTTTTGCTTAGCTTTATCAATTCCCTTTTGGAAATCCTCAACTACCCGATCTGGAACAGCCTTATTAAATGCTAAGTAAACCAGATCGGTGCGAAAGGTAAGTTGGTTAGTAATATTGTATATAGATTTACTGATGGCTGTGAGTGCAGCCTCAGCAGTAATCCTGTCTGAAGGGAATAGTGTGATTTCGCCTGAAAGCAATTTGCTAAAGGCATCCTGGTTGTTCTCGCAATAAACAAGATTGCTAAATCCTTCGCTTACAAGATGTTGGGTTATTGCATAGTCGGGCAGAACACCTATGCCGGCAACATTACGTGCATCGTCTAGTGTTTTCAACTCAACAGGATTCTCTGACGAAGAATAAAAATTCCATTCCAGGGAAGCATACGGTCCTGCCCATTTGAATAATGATTTTCTGTCGGCGTTAAGTATAGTTGAATATAACACCGAATGTTCATTAGCGAGAGCTGTTGCATAAGCTTTGTCCCAGGAAAGTACTTCAGAAGAGAACGAAATGCCGATATCATTGCAGATTTCTTTAAGTAAATCGGGCCCCAGCCCCTTTAACGAACCATTCTCCGTATAATTGAAAGGTTTGTATTCTTCAGTTATAAATTCAAGCTTATAAGAATACTCTCTCCCAGATTCCTTATTGCATCCGCTTATCGTTGCTATGACAATAATTGGCAATAGAATAGCAGGTAATATGTTTAAAGATAAGTGTTTAGATATAAAAAGGTTGTTTTTCATTATAAATTTTAAATTTTATATAAATAAGCCTATTAAAGCCTTAATTCTTCATCCGTTGAAGATAATAATAATCTTGTAAATTTCATGACATGTTTCTTTAACTGAAAACTGTTGACTCACAAAATAGCCAATCGTTTTCAGTTGACCTGTTCCCAAAAACCGGACATTCAAAATTTGAGCTTTGTGCAGTTTTATAAATGATAATAATAAAGTATTTTTGTATTGATAACTTATTGATTATATGAAAGCATATAAATACAGAGCAAATCTGCTTGATGCTAAAACCTTAAAAAGAAGAGATACAGTTTCGTTATTGGAATATGAATTTTATGCGTCTCAGTTTAAAGATTTAAATGATCCTTTTGAGGGTTCTTTTGAACTAAAAATGGTAGAATCAGATAAAATGAAATTCTATCAAGAAATTAATCCAATTGATAAGGGGATATATTCTTTGGCTTTACCAAAGCAAGAAGAAACGTTTCCTTCCAATGAATTGATGTGGGCGCATTACGCTGATTCTCATAGGGGATTT
Source organism: Bacteroidales bacterium CF (assembly GCA_000473305.1). Classification (GTDB taxonomy): domain Bacteria; phylum Bacteroidota; class Bacteroidia; order Bacteroidales; family UBA932; genus Bact-08. The sequence continues at coordinate 1,111,842 of CP006772.1, forward strand.
TGCATCGAATACGAGTTAACAGAATTTGAGAAGATATTTACACCTGATTTTGATTTAAGAAGAAGAATTAATATAAGTTATCAAGCAGATATCCCATCAATTACTAAAGAAGATTTCCCTGATGTTTTCTGTATTCAGGAAAAAGTATTTGGCACAAAATCTTTGGCATGGAATATTGAAAATGAGATTAGATTAGTTTTTGAGAAATCAGGAATTAAAAAATATTCAAATAACACAATTACAGGAATTTATTTTGGGTTGCGTATTGGGATTGATGAACGGAATTATATATTCGATACCATTAGTGTCCACTAAAAATTAAAGCTTAATTGAAGATGATCCTCATCAGATATATCACATGCTGGTTCTGCCCTTTCGAAGAGTTCTCTTATAGGAGCCTTGTCGAAAAGAGACATACTAAGAATGCGGAGCACATCAAAGGTACTTCGATTGAGACGGAGATCATGTTCAACAATAGCAATAAGGCAATATGCCGTAATTGCTGCATATATCTGAATTCTAACTGCATTTTCGGTTACTCCCCAAAAGGATTTTACATGCAGATGCTGCTTGATCCATTTGAAGAACAACTCCACCTGCCATCTGTTTTTGTAAAGCATGGCGATGTGTTCAGCTTTGTCTGTAAAGCTATTAGTAAGATATGTGAAGGTCCTTTTGTGCTCTTTAGAGTAGTATACAATACGTCGAAGATGACTCGGGTATTTTTTTGCCGTCAGTTGTCCTGTAAGCCGTATCGTCTGGTCATAGAGGATATTGTCAGCCTTTTCAAGAAGGTCCTCTCCGTCAACGATTTCATATTGAAGTTGTCCTCTTTCTCTTATGACAAAGTTAGAGCCTATAAGATTTACAGTAAAGAGTCTTGCAAGGTCAAAGTAACCTCTGTCAAAGATATAGTATGCGTTGGATTCGTACGGGATATCATCCATCGCATTCATGTCATGAACTCTGGCTTCCGTAATATGAAGGAATGTCGGGATTTGAGTGACGACATCATAGAGAGTGTGAACTTTGATCCCACTTTTTGCCTTGCGGAAGCTGGCCCACCAAAAGAGACTCATACACAGGTCTATAGTAGTGGAGTCGAAGGCATAGAACCTGCCGGCAATTTCAAATTCCCTTGTTATTCTCTTGTTCTGGGCAATGGATATCATCTTGTAAGCGAATTCTTCAAAGATCTTGCTGTCTCTGTTTGCGTTAGCCTTGGCAAGATTGCTGCGCGTTATTACAGACTTGCCAAATCCAAGATGATAGGTCTTATTGTTATGAGCAGCTGTAATGCATACAAGTTCTCTGAGGCTTTCACAACCGGAAAGTTGACCAAAAATCATAACCAGCAACTGGTTCCAGCAGCTGAACGTTTTAATGTATTTATCTCCCTGATATCTCATTACAATACAATCGAATACTCTCTTTGGAAGAAACTCAACGAGTTGACTGAAAACATGTTTGCTCTGATTCATAATATCCTTTTATATATCGGATACTATATTACAATTTCAAATCGATACGTTAAAAATATCGCTATATATTATTGAAATTTAATGTATTATATGGTTTTAAAAATATTTTTAGTGGACACTAATGATTCGATACATTGAAGGATAAAAATATATGCTTCTACCAAATGAATCGGATTGGAAATTCATATAAACTTTCATGTAGCCAATTAAACATTTCAGATATATACAACTATCAGATTATTAGACAGAGCGGTAATCATATCGTTGATAATTATAATGTCCTTTATTGTGGAATAAATAAAGATAGTGTTACGATGCAAAATTTTGTTAATGAATTTAGAAGAGGAAAATCTAAACCAATTAATATCACTATCTTTGATAATATAGAAGTTGATAAATGCATTGACAAAAGATCATATGAAACTACAGAAATCGAGCATCAACTTCTATCAAAACATTGGATTGCATATTCATCTTTTGATGCTCCTGAATCTGTTTTAATGTATCCAGAAAGATGTTAATTTTAATTGATTAATAATACTTGAACTAAGCGTTTTATATCTTTCTAAGCAAGAAATTCCTGTGAGATCCAGCTGTCGTGACTTGCAGCCTGTGGCTGCTGCGTCGGACCCGGTATCTTTTACTTACCCACACAAAAACAGTTTTTTCGCTTACGCTCAAAAATTATTTTGTTTTTATTCTCCATCGCTTCCAAGCGAGCTTGTCGCGCTGGATCATAAAAACAAAAAGCCAAGCTGTTGCTTGGCTTCTGTTTTTGTGATCCAGCTGGGGCTCGAACCCAGGACCCCAACATTAAAAGTGTTGTGCTCTACCTGCTGAGCTACTGAATCTTGATTGGGAGCGCAAAGATATGGCTTCTGATTTTTATTTCCAAATTTTACTGCCCGATATTTTCTAATTAATTGACTTATATTTGCATTAATTATCATTGGGGTCAATTGTAAGGCGATGTACAGCTCATTTATCGAAGATTTTTCAGCGTTTATTCACTCATTATCTCTGAATTTTGAAAGAAGGGATACTCTTTTCATTATTGATAAAGCCGGAGGAGAGACGGCGAATCAGAAGCTTTGTGTAAATCTTGAGCTATTAGGTCACGATTCCGGGGAGTATCCCCGGAATGCCGACATTACCATTTTTGAAGACGAGTGGATTACAAAGGGAGAATTGGTAAAGGATCGTATCAAGGTTAACCTTGGGCTTCAGAGGACAATCTTTGCCAGAAATTGCCATGTGAAGGCCATTACTCAAAATGATGCAAAGAGATTCCTGGATGCGAATCATATGTTAGGATATGCAAGATGCCATTACAGATACGGGTTATATACTCTCAAGGATTCCGGGTCTTTGCGCAGAGGCTCTCTTGTTGCTGTCGCCACTTTTTCGTCTCCCAGATTGATAAAAAGGGGGGAAATAGTGGTTAACTCATATGAGTGGGTACGCTATGCGGGTCTCTCGGATTACAGGATAACCGGCGGTATGGGCAAGCTTATGAAATGTTTTCTCAGAGATCAGAATCCTCAGGAGATTATGTCATACTCAGACATAGGGTGGGGGAAGGGTGATGCCTATGAGAAACTGGGCTTTACTCTTATCGGAAAAACCGACCCTATTCTCTTTTGCCTGAAAAAAGAGAGCCTTGCAAGGATTCCTGCAAAGGCTCTCAACAATCAAGACTCTCTTGTCAAATTAAGAAATAAGGGTAACTTTAAGTTTATCTGGACTCCCTGACTCCTCTCCTGAATTGGTATCCAATTCCATGTGCAGTTCGTCTCCCAACTTGTATTTTCCGGCAATAATTGCCTCGGCAAGCGGATCTTCAATGTACTTCTGGATAGCTCTTTTCAGAGGTCTTGCACCCAGTTGAGGGTCGTAACCCATGTCTGCCACAAACATCTTAGCCTTTTCGTCAATCGAAAGCTTGTAACCGGCATTGTCAATCCTGCGGAACAAATCATCGAGTTCAATGTCTATTATTTTGCAAATATCATCCTTGGAAAGGTTGTTGAACAGAATCTGCTCATCAAGCCTGTTAAGGAATTCCGGTGTAAAGGTCTTTTTCAGGGCTTTCTCAATAATCTGCTTTGTGTTATCGCTGATATTCCTTTTTGTGGTGTTAGAAAAACCGAGGCCTGAACCAAAATCTTTTACCTCCCTGCTTCCAATGTTTGATGTCATGATCAGCAGAGTGTTCCTGAAGTCTATATGCCTTCCGTTACTGTCGGTCAGACGTCCCTCGTCAAGGACCTGAAGCAGCAGGTTGAAAATATCAGGATGTGCCTTCTCAATCTCATCCAGTAAGATGACAGAGTATGGCTTCCTGCGGACTTTTTCACTAAGTTGTCCTCCCTCCTCATAACCCACATAGCCCGGAGGAGCCCCGATCAGCCTGCTGAGAGCGAATTTCTCCATATACTCACTCATGTCGATTCGGATAAGGTTGTCCACAGAGTCGAACATAAACTCAGTAAGTATCTTGGCAAGTTGTGTCTTTCCTACTCCGGTAGGTCCTAAAAAGAGAAATGTCCCGATAGGTTTGTTCGGATCCTTCAAACCGGCACGGTTTCGCTGAATAGCCCTGACTACTTTATCAACAGCTTCGTCCTGGCCTATAATCTTTCTTCTTATAGCCTCTCCCATTCTTGCAAGCCTGTCACCCTCCTTTTCAGCAAGCCTGTGGATAGGTACGGATGTAATCATAGACAATACCTCTGCAACATCATTGGAGTTGACAGAAGGAGGATTTTTGGACTGCTCCTCGTTCCAAATATTCTGAGCTGCCTCAAGGGCATCTGACATCTGTTTCTCAATAATTCTCAATTCGGCAGCTTTTTCAAACTGCTTGTTGCTTGCGGCAATTTTCTTCTGTTTCCTTATAGGATCAAGCTCATTCTCTATCTTCATGATAGACTCTGGAACATTGAGGTGCTTAAGGTGCACTCTCGATCCGGCCTCATCCATGGCATCTATTGCCTTGTCAGGCAGACATCTGTCTGTAATGTATCTCTGGGATAGTCTAATACATGCAATGAGGGCGTCATCAGTATAAATAACGTTGTGGTGTTTCTCATATCTCTCCTTGATATTTCTGAGGATGTTGAGTGTCTCTTCGTAAGTTGTCGGCTCAACCATAACCTTCTGAAAACGTCTTTCAAGAGCACCGTCTTTCTCTATGTATTCCCTATACTCATCCAGTGTTGTAGCACCTATGCACTGAATATCGCCTCTAGCAAGTGCCGGCTTCATCATATTGGCCGCATCAAGTGATCCGGATGCCCCGCCGGCACCGACCAGAGTGTGAAGCTCATCTATAAAGAGGATTATATTGGGATTTTTAGAAAGCTCATTCAGTATTGCCTTCATCCTCTCCTCAAACTGACCTCTGTATTTTGTCCCTGCAACAATGGAACCTATATCGAGTGATACCAGTCTTTTGTTTAGCAAAACTCTTGAAACCTTGCGGTGAGCTATTCTGAGAGCAAGGCCTTCTGCTATTGCAGATTTTCCCACTCCCGGTTCTCCGATTATTACAGGATTGTTCTTTTTCCTTCTTCCAAGAATCTGTGCCAGCCTTTCAATCTCTCTTTCCCTTCCGACAACAGGATCAAGCCTCCCGTCAACTGCTGCGGCAGTAAGGTCAAACCCGAAGCTGTCAATAACAGGCGTTTCACTTGTGAATTTTGAACTTTTAAGTGTTTGTGAACCACCCTCCGCAGGGGTCTTTGAAGAGGGTTCCCCTGCTGTTTCCAGATTATTTTCAGGGATGACATTCTCTTTTCCCTTTAAGAGAGATCTTACCCCGTCATAAGTTATGTTGAATTCTTTGAGAATTGTAACAGACATGCTGTCATCACTCCGTAATATCGCTAGTAGTAGATGTATAGGACCGGGTTGCGCCTCGTTCAACGATTTGGCTTCGAGATATGTGATTCTGATAGTGTTGTCAGCCCCTTTTGAAAGGTTAATCCTGTCAGATTGTTCAAAAGGCACTATCTCACCATTTTTTAACTGGCTTTCAATCCTCTTTTTAAGTTCCTTGTAGTCTGCACCAAGTTTTATGATCACTTCAAAGGCTGAATTGTCCTGGTGTCTGAGAATACCCAGAACAATGTGATCATTGTCTATAGTGTAGCTGCCGAGCCGCATCGCCTCCTCTTTGCTGTATGAAAGAATTTCGTTTAATTCGTTAGAAAGATGTAAGTCCATTTAGGGTAAAATTTATTGCAAATCTAATTAAAGACAACCAGCAATACAATTTGTTCAGAAGATATTTTATTAGTACCTTAGCAAACTTTTTTTAAGTTCAAAAAGTATTATAAATAATGATAGAAGAAGCAGAAAACAATCCGAGAATTATTAAGATAAACATCGAGGATGAGATGAAGAGCGCTTACATAGATTATTCTATGTCTGTGATTGTCTCCAGAGCTCTGCCTGATGTGAGGGACGGTCTTAAGCCTGTCCACAGAAGGGTCCTTTATGGAATGTCAGAGTTGGGTCTCACTTCAGGAGGAGGCTACAAGAAATCAGCGCGTATTGTCGGTGAAGTGTTGGGTAAATACCATCCTCACGGAGATTCCAGTGTTTATGAAGCCATGGTCAGAATGGCCCAGGATTGGAGTATGAGATACATGTTGGTTGACGGACAGGGTAACTTTGGTTCCATCGACGGTGACTCGGCAGCTGCGATGCGTTATACTGAGGCAAAATTCCGCAAGATTGCGGAAGAGGTAATGGCAGATCTTGACAAGAACACTGTAGACATGAAGCCGAACTTTGACGAGACCCTTCTTGAACCTACCGTAATGCCATCAAAGGCTCCCCTTTTGCTTCTCAACGGAGCTTCAGGAATAGCTGTGGGTATGGCAACAAATATGCCTCCTCACAACCTTGGTGAAACTGTTGATGCTATATGTGCTTACATTGATAACAATGATATTACAACAGACGAGCTGCTTCAGTACATAAAGGGTCCGGACTTCCCTACCGGAGGTATAATTCAGGGAACACAAGGAATCAGAGACTATTTCGAGACAGGAAGGGGCAGAATTGTCGTACGCTCCAAGACAGATATAGAGGTCAATGACAACGGACGTGAAACAATCGTTGTAACTGAGATTCCTTATGTTGTCAACAAACGGGAGATGATTGAAAAAATCGCAGAACTTGTTGAAAGCAAAAGAATTGAGGGCATAGCGTATATAAATGACGAGAGCGACCGCAAAGGAATGCGAGTGGTGATCAGGCTGAAGATGGGAGCTGTTGCTAATGTTGTCTTGAATATGCTGTTCAAGTATTCTCAGATGCAGTCAAGTTTCTCTGTCAACAACATTGCGCTTGTTGACGGCAGACCTAGAATCCTCAATATAAAGCAGATTATCAAATATTATGTCAGACACAGACATGAGGTCATTATGCGTCGTGCAAGATTTGAACTTGAACAGGCTGAAAAGAGGGCTCATATACTGGAAGGCTTGTTAAAGGCTCTGGACTTTATTGATGAGGTAATAGCCATCATAAGAGCCTCAAAAAGAGTTGAGGAGGCCAGAAACAATCTTGTTGAAAGATTCGGATTTACTGACATACAGGCAACTGCAATAGTAGAAATGAGACTCAGGCAGCTGACTGGTCTTGAAAGAGAGAGGCTTCAGGCTGAATATGATGAGCTTCAAAGACAGATAGCATACCTTCATCAGGTGCTTTCAGATCTGGCTTTACAGATGAGCATCATTAAAGATGAGCTTATAGAGCTCAAGAACAAATATGCCGATTCCAGGAGAACACAGATTGAACTATCAGCCGATGAGTTCAATCCGGAAGACTTCTATGCAGATGAAGATGTTGTTATTACCATTTCACATATGGGATATATCAAGAGAACCCCTCTCAATGAGTACAGAACTCAGAACAGAGGAGGGGTAGGGGCTAAAGGCAGTACGACACGAGATGAGGATTTCATCGAGAATATTTATGTCGCAAATATGCACAGTACCATGCTCTTCTTTACCCAGAAGGGAAAATGTTACTGGCTTAAAGTGTATGACCTCCCTGAGGGATCAAAAGCTTCAAAAGGCCGTGCAATACAGAATGTCCTCAATATAGAACCTGATGACAAGGCTTGTGCATTTATCAATGTAAACAACCTTACAGACAAGGATTATATTAACAACAATTATATAGTTCTCTGTACAAAACGGGGCATAGTTAAGAAAACTTCGCTGGAAGCCTATTCAAGGCCAAGGACAAATGGCGTCAATGCAATTACCATACGTGATAACGATGAGTTACTCGAAGCCACACTGACAAACGGCAAAAACGAAATACTCCTTGCCGCAAGAGAGGGCAAGTGTGTCCGCTTTAATGAAAGTAACGTAAGAGCTATCGGAAGGACAGGTGCCGGTGTCAGAGGTATCAACATAACAGATGATGATGAGGTAATTGGTATGATTTGTGTTGACCCTGAAATTAAAGAGGGACAAGAGGCCAGCCATGTACTGGTTGTGAGTGAGAATGGATATGGGAAGAGATCATTATTAGATGATTACAGGGTGGTGAACAGAGGTGGCAAGGGTGTGAAGACATTGAATATCACAGAAAAGACAGGAAAGCTCATCGCCATTAAAAATGTAACCGACGAAAATGATCTTATGATTATCAATAAATCCGGTCTGACAATCAGATTGGATGTTGCTTCTGTAAGAGTTGCAGGTAGAGCCACTCAGGGAGTAAGATTGATAAACATCAAGGATGGTGACAGTATAGCAGCTGTATGCCGGGTAAATAAAAGCGAAGACAAACCAAATTCGGAAGAAGAGACATCCGAAGAATAGAAACTACTTAAAAATTTATAATTACACTACAATGAAAAATCTATTATTAGCATTGACATTACTTTTTTCAGTGCAGTTGGCTGCCCAGACAAAAGAGGTGGCAGACGCCATAAAAAATTATGAGAAGGCAAAAAAAGAGTCTGCAGATCCAAAGAAGGGTGCAAGTCCTGCAACCTGGATAAAGTTGGCTGATGCATACGCAGAAATTTTTGACTCTCCTGTTAAGTCCATCTGGAATGGAGCTTCCAGGAATGAGATAAAACTCCTTCTTAAAGATCAGAGAATTGCATCTACCGAGGACAGGACTGTCCAGGGTGTAAAATACTCTGTGGATGTATATGACGACAAGGAACTCTACTATAATGAGGATGGAACTCTTGCATGCTTTGTACAGACAAAAGAGTATGTTCCGGGTAACATTATAGATGAAGGAGTGGCAGCTCTTGTTAAAGCAGCTGAACTTGACACAAAGAATGCAAAAAGCAAGGATATTACTGAGAAGCTCGTTGCTATGAAGACTCGTTATCAGTCTGATGCAATGGCAGCTTATACTCTCGGAAATTTCAAAAAGGCATCAGCCTATTTTGAAGGTTCTGTGAAAATCAGCTCACATCCGTTAATCAAACAGGTGGATACCGTAATGATGTATTATACCGGGCTTACTGCATTGATGGCAAAGGATTATGACAATGCTGCCAAATATCTTCAGATGTCTATAGACAATAATTATGATGCAAAGGGTGATATTTACTCTTCCCTTGCAGAGGCATACAAAGCTAAGGGAGATATGGCCAAAACTAAAGAGGTACTTCAGACTGGTTTCACAAAACACCCGACAAACCAGAGCATTCTTGTTACACTGATTAACAGTTATCTTGAGTCAAATGACGACCCTAACAAGGTTCTTGCTTTGATAACTCAGGCTCAGAAAAACGAGCCTATGAACGCCAGTCTCTATTATGCAGAGGGTAATGTTTGGAAAAACATGAAAAATGTAGATAAAGCTATTGAATGCTACAAGAAGTCTATGGAAATAGACAAGACTTATTACTTTGGATCATTCGCGATCGGAGCTGCATATTATGACAGGGCCGTTGATATTCAGACTGCAGCAGCAGAGGAGGTAGATGACACCAAATATGAGGCACTTGTTAAACAGCTTGAGGAGAATCTGATTTCTGCAATTGAGCCTTTTGAATCTTGCTTTTCAAACACTTCTGACAATGAAGTTAAACTGGTAGTTGCTGAGTATCTGAAAAACATCTATTTCCGTTTCAGGGACAAAGATGCATCATATAAAGAAGGTCTTGACAAGTATACAGCATATCTTAACGAGAACAAGAAATAGTCCTGAGACTAAAAACAGAATAAAAAAAGAGGCTTTTGCCTCTTTTTTTATTTATTCAGATCCATCTCCTCAATAAGCCAATTTGCATTTGCGTATCTGTCAATAATAAACAGGACATAACGTATATCGAGAGAGATGTTTCTGCACATTTCAGGATCAAACGCCACATCACTCATTGTTCCCTCCCATACCCTGTCGAAATTAATCCCAATCAACTCACCTTTTTTGTTAATTACCGGACTTCCCGAGTTGCCTCCGGAAGTGTGGTTATCGGCCAGAAAACATACAGGTACACTTCCATTACTGCCCCATGGTCCGAAATCTTGATTTTTATAAACCTCCCTCATTTTTTGCGGTATGTTATAGTCATAAATCAAAGGGTTATCCTTTTCAATAATACCCTCCAATGTTGATGAAGGCTTGTAATAAACAGCATCTGCAGGCGAATATCCGCATATTTTACCATATGCAATCCTCAATGTTGAATTTGCATCAGGATAAAATGTCCTGTCACTGCTGAATTCCATCTGCCCTTTCATATAAATCCTGTACAGCAGGGTAATCTCATTGTTGATTCTGGTATATTCAGGTTTTATGCTTTTTGAATATATATCAGTAAATGCAAGGAACATCTCAACTGCCGGGTCCTTGAACAATGATGAGAGGTCAGTTGTATTTTCCAATATGCTCATTCCGGCAGATTTTGATACAAGAATTGAATTATTGAAGAGGTAATCGGCAAAACCCTCAGTACCTCCAAACTCTGAAATTTTTGCTTTAAAATAGCCCGGTTGGAATTTTGCCTCGATATTTTTTCTGTACTCCCCGAGGAGAGAGATAAAACAAGCCTTATCGATAGCAGGACTATAATCTTTATAAAAATCCTCCATAATAACTCTCAGAGTATCCCTATTAGATATAAGAAATTTTCCATCTTCATTTTTGATATATGAGAGAACAGTTCCCGCAAATGTTATTATTTCATTTGATTTTATGGCCTCATTATTATAATCATTCGCAAATGAATATGGTTCAAGTAAAACGTAAAGAGAATCAAGTCCGGATATTACACCCCTGTACTCAGGCCTGTTTTCTGCCCAGATGTTGAAACGGCGTTCATAATCCCGTTTTCTTTCAATAATTCCGAGTCTTTTTATCCCACCGGCCTCACCTTGCCATTTTTTCCATGCATTGGCCACATTGGCATTTTTTGAGGCATACATGATTCTAACAGCCTGATCCTTCTCCATGTATGATTTCTGAGTCTCAAGCCTGAGGGTTCTCAGTCTTATCTTATGTGGATTTGAAATGTCGGAAATGTAGCTGACAGCCTTGCTCATAAGATATTCCTGAGTTCTTCCCGGGAATCCGTATACCATAGTAAAGTCTCCCTCCTTTACCCCTTTGGTTGAAATTGAAAAGTGCTTTTTGGGCTTATATGGAACATTTGATTCTGAATATTTTGCAGGCTTATTGTCTTTGTCTGCATATATCCTGAATATTGAGAAATCTCCTGTATGTCTTGGCCACATCCAATTGTCTGTATCGCCGCCAAATTTACCTATTGAAGAGGGTGGAGCCCCGACAAGTCGTACATCATAAAATGTTTCATATACAAACAAAAAGTATTGATTACCATAATACAATGATTCAATTGTTGCATCATAAGTGGTCCCTTTTGTGACCTCTTTTATAATCCCGGCAGAGTTCCTTGCGATAATCATTTTCCTCTCCTCTTCTGTCATTTTGTTATTATAAGATTTCAATACCTTCCCGGTTACATCCTCCATTCTCACCAGAAATTTTACCGAAAGATTATCATTAGGCAGCTCCTCTTCCATTTTCATAGCCCAGAATCCGTCCCTTAGATAGTCATGCTCAACGCTGCTGTGTGACTGGATAGATTCAAACCCACAATGATGATTGGTGATTATAAGACCTTTGTCCGAAATGACCTCCCCTGTACATCCTCCTCCAAAATGTACAATAGCATCTTTCATCGAAGCTTTGTTTATGCTGTAAATATCTTCGGCAGATAGCCTGAATCCCTTTTTTCTCAAATCCTGAATCCTCTCTTTGATAAGTGACGGAAGCCACATTCCCTCATCAGCATGGAGCGTTGGAAATGAGACCATAGACAAGGCAACAATCAGTAAAAATTTTCTCATATCTTTATATTAATTCGTAATTATTACAAACTTACAAAATTTTCTTACTTTTGTTTATAATAGCACAACTGATGAACCAACTGGCAAAATATATTGTAGGAATATCCATAGCTTTAGTTATATGCTTTTTGGCATGGTATTTCAGCAATATTCTTATTTATATTCTTGTGTCGGCTGTTTTATCGGTTATCGGGAAACCCCTCAAGACTCATCTGTTGAGGATAAGATTCAGAAGATTCAAAATGCCGAACAGTCTGGCAGCAGGTATAACATTGATTGCTCTTGTATCGGTTTTTTTCAGCCTCTTCTTTTTGATTACTCCTTTAGTCGGTCAGTTAATGTCAAGTATAAGCACAATTGATTTTCCTGCTTTGGGGGATGAGCTTTCCCAGCCTCTGAATAACTTCAATGCAATGCTACATAAGTGGTTTCCTGCACTGGATCCAACTTTTAGAGTTGAGGGTGTCTTTGTAAACCAATTTGAGAACATGGTGAATGTTGGAGTTATAACTGAAATATTCAACTCTCTGGCATCTATTATTATTGAGTTTGGTTTAGCTGTGTTTGTAATTATTTTCATTACATATTTTTTCATAAAAGAGGAGAATATGTTTAATGATATGGTACTGGCTTTGTTCCCTGGCAAATATGTAAATAATGTTTCAAGGGCCCTCTCTTCTATAAACAAGCTTCTTGCGCGCTATTTCATTGGTATTACCCTGGAGACAATACTGATTACAACAATAAATTCACTGGCATTGCACTTTATTGGAGGTGTCAGCCTCTCACTGGCAATAGCTGTATCTTTTCTAGCTGGTGTTTTGAATGTCATACCATATATCGGGCCTTTGACCGGAGGGGCATTCGGTACAGTTATGGCTTTTGTGGAATATGGTGTGAATACTCCGGGAGCGAGCTCTTTCATTGTCTTAGTTATACTAATATTTGTTATCACGCATCTAATAGATATATTTGTATTTCAGCCGTTTATATATTCAAACAGTGTAAAAGCCCATCCATTGGAGATATTTATTGTCATTCTGATTGCAGGTAGTATTGCCGGCATTATCGGTATGTTGGTTGCAATTCCGGCATACACTGTCATCAGGGTTTTTGCAAGGGAGTTTCTCTCTCATTTCAAACTTGTCCAGAAATTGACAGATAATATATAATAAAAAAGGTTGCCCTTTTCTGGACAACCTTTGTTCCGATATACTAAAAGTACCTTATTCTGCCTCTGCTCTTACAGGACGGTCATTAGCCAGTGCCACATTGATAGTGCGGCCCATATGCTCAGCACCATTTAGTGCTGAAATAGCTGCGTTGCCTTCTTGGTCATTAGGCATTTCAACGAAGCCATATCCTTTAGAACGACGGGTCTCTCTGTTAAAAATAATCCTGGCAGAAGCAACTTCGCCATAAGGTGTGAATAGTTCGGCTAAATCTTCCTTCTTAGCACGGAAACTTAAGCTTGAAACAAAAATGTTCATGGAAACGGTAGTAAATAATTAATAAGTAAATGTTTAGTTAACAACACAAAGTTAAACAAAATACTGAATTACGAAAATTTTATCATAATTATTTTTGTGGGTATAATTATTTGTATGACAGTGTTATAGTGAATATTGTGTCTCTTATTTAAAAAAAACGATTATATAAAAAACTCCTTTTTTATACTTAAATATCTTTTTTATGTAAAGATTGAGGTTTATAAAAGAAAAATATAATCAGAAAAAAGAGCAATATGCCGGCCTCCGTATTACTCAAAGAGCACTTTATAGTAGAATACGGCAAGGATTCCACTCTGTTCATCACCCATCCAAGAAACTTAGTAAGGATAAGCAGTATTTTCATAACAATATCCTCGTGAAAACCGATCCCTATTGTAAACGCATGAAGCAATGCAATATATAGTATAATTCCGGAAAGTGGGATAGCAATGATATTTGTCAGCAGAAAATAGACCGGAATGGTTTGGAAATTATATACAGTTATCAATGATGTCCCAATCTGGCATGCGATAGACATGGATAATATGTTCCATCATTAGTGTCCACTAAAAATATGGACGATTATAAATTTTAAAAATTAAACAAATTTGGTTCGCTAAGACCATCCTGTTCTTTGACATTATTGAAATTAGATTTGTCGTAAAGGTCTTTCAAACTTGCGGTGTCTGTAAGTGATATGCTGAGTATCTGAAGGACTTCATAAGTAGTTCTTTCTATCTTCATATCGTGTTGGACTATTGCAACCAGACAGTATGTGATGATAGCTGAATAAATCTGAATCCTGACGGCATTTTCCGTATCACCCCAGAATTTCTTTATTTTCAGGTGCTGTTTCAGCCACTTGAAAAAAAGTTCAATCTGCCATCTGTTTTTGTAAAGATTGGCTACTTGCAAAGCTGTCAGATTTCTGGCATTTGTTAGAAATATGAACTGCCTTTGCTGCTCGTCATCCCAGTAAATTACTTTCCGAACCTCATCTGTATAAACTCTGGAGCTCTTGTAGCAAGTAAACATACCTCGCGAGTCAGACAGCACGTTTTTAGGTAATTTACGTTTCCAAAGTGTTGCTTTGATTTGGACATTTGTTTTTGCTCTGACAATAAAGTAAGATCCAATCGTATGGATGTTATAGAGTCGCTTGTAATCATTGTATCCTCTATCAAAGATATAATAAGCACCTGGTTCATAGGGAATTTTATCCATCACATTCATATCGTGTACTGAAGCGGTAGTGATATGGAAGAATGCCGGAATTTGAGTCTCCAAGTCATACAAGGTGTGGACTTTTATTCCGCCCTTTGTCTTGCGGAACTTGGCCCACCAGAAGACGCTAAGGCATAAATCGATGGTTGTAGAGTCAAATGCATAAACATTACCTCCAATCTTGAATACGTCATTGATTCTTTTTGCTCGAGCTTGTTCAACCATGAAGTAGGCAAACTCTTCAAAGATTCTGTAATCTCTATTCTGGTTTGCTTTTGACAGGTTGCTTCTCGTGACATTAATCCCGAATCCGAGATGGTATGCCTTGCTCTTGTGAGCTTCAGTCGCTACTATCAAATCCCGAAGACTTTCACGGTTTGAAAGTTGTCCGAACATCAAAACGAGTAACTGATTCCAGCAGGAAAATTTCTTCACATAATGGTCGCCATTGTATTTAGCGACTATACGGCGGAACTTAAAATTATCCATGAAGGAAACCAGTTGAGCAAAAACGAATTTCTCTTTATGCATGTCAATCTAGTTTGATTGACAAAAATAGAATTGAAATCGTTGCGCACTTGAAAACCTTACAATTATCTATATTTCAATATATTCAAAGAACGTTAAATGATTTTTAGTGGACAGTTATGATGTTCCATATATATTTGAGTGGCCATTTTTCTGAATACATCATATTGTTAAGGCCGGGATATACGAATATAATTGACAATATGGCAGAAAATGAGAGCTGAAAACCAAGATCAAAAAGGGATTGAGGACTTATCAGAGTTATTATCAAGGCACTTAGAGAGAGAGAATTTAACCCGCTTCCATCTCTTTCTGTGATTGATGAAATTTCATATAGCGTAGCCATAACCGAGGCTCTTGTTATAGACGGGGAAAATCCGACCAGGGCTGTATAGCACCAGATAAAGAGTGATGAGACAATCAACTTCATTATCCTTCCTTTTTTGCCCCTTCCTAAAAATGAGAACAGAGCAGATACGAAAGCATAGATAAAACTGACATGCAAACCGGATACAGCCATCAGATGCATAGTCCCTGCTTTTGAAAACGAATCTCTTGTGTCGCTGTTTATATGTGATTTATCTCCTATTGTGAGGGAGACAAGAATCCCGCTCTCCTGCGAGTCATTATCCTTTGTGAGACTTTTTATATACCACTCTCTTACCAACATTATCCTTTCTCTGAGGGTTGGTTTTTTTAATTTCTTTATGGTGACATCATTTGATTTTACATACGATGTGCAGAAAATGCCTTTTCTTTCCATATATCTGGCATAATCAAATGAAGATCCGGGTTGATTGCTGATTTTTTTCGGCATAATTCGACACTTGATGGTATCACCGATTCTTACAGACCCTAAACCAATTTTTTTATCGATATAAAGCAACATTTTTTCATTATATTCAATAAGAGTAACCTCTGTTTGAATGCTCCGCTTTTTTTCGGCAATTTCTCCGGTTATTTTACAATTAGCCTCCAAAGATTCAATACCGGCAATTTTGGAATGTTCTGATCTCATTTTTAGAAAACCGGAGGTGTTGACATTCAGCCATCCGGCAAGTAATAATGAAATACCAAGCATAACCGGCAGCAGGATATCTGTATGAATGCCTCTTCTGTTATAGAATCTATTTATTATAAAGAAAGCAATAGGTGTACTCAGGAAGAGTGCTCTCAAAAGAATTTTAATGTCGGCATAATATCTGCTTCCTATTAGAATTCCCAAAAGATATATCATTGTCGGAATGAATAATGGCGATCGCCTGACAATATCTATGTTAGAAATATTTCCTACCTTTCTACTTTCCATCCCCTCTGTATTTAATGTAAAAATAGAATATTTTTTACAAAAATTAGACTAAAATGAGCAATTATTAATAACTTTGTACTTTATTTCTTCCAATTTTCATAGAAAATTTAAATTTTAATTACATATATGATTTTATTAGTACTGAATTGTGGTAGCTCCTCAATCAAGTATCAAGTTCTTGATATGAGAGGCAATTCTGACTATTCTCTTATGGCTAAAGGTCTTGTTGAGAGAATTGGTCTGGCAAGTGGGATTTTAACACATAAAGTTGACGGCAGAGATAAATATGAAGTTGAGATACCGATTGAAAACCATACTGTAGGTATCCGAAAAGTGCTTGATATTTTGATCGACAAGAAGTTTGGGATTTTAGGGTCTCTTGATGAGATACAGGCTGTCGGACACAGAGTTGCACACGGAGGGGAGTTTTTTAACAGCAGTACTTTGATAAACAAGGAAGTTATTGAAAAAATCGAGAAACTGTGCGAGCTTGCTCCACTTCACAATCCGGCAAACTTGCTGGGAATACATGCAATAGAGACGCTTCTTCCGGGAAAGAAGCAAGTAGCTGTCTTTGATACTTCTTTCCACCAGACAATGCCAAATTATGCCTATATGTACCCTATTCCATATGAATACTATACAACATATAAGATCAGAAGATACGGTTTCCATGGTACAAGCCATCAGTTTGTTGCCAAAAAGGCCTGCAATCTTGTAGGGATTGACTATGAAAATTCTAAAGTCATTACTTGCCATCTCGGTAACGGAGGATCCATCACAGCAATCAAAAACGGCAAGTCTATCGATACCTCAATGGGTTTTACACCACTTGAGGGTGTCATAATGGGTACAAGAAGCGGAGATATAGATGCAGGCATTGTAACTTATATACAGGAGAAAGAGGGGCTTGATGCTGCCGGTATCAATAAAGTACTCAACAAAAAGAGCGGTTTCCTGGGCATTTTCGGCAAATCGTCTGATGCAAGAGATATAGAGGCAGCTGCAGCTCAGGGTGATGAGAGAGCGATACTTGCTCTCAATATCCTGTATTACAGGGTACTTAAATATATCGGAGCTTACACTGCTGCTATGAACGGAGTTGACCTCATTGTCTTTACCGGAGGAATCGGAGAGAACGACCCTCATGTCAGGGAGATGGTAGGCACACATCTGGAGTATATGGGGCTAAACTTTGATATTAATGCTAACAAAGGCGTTAGGGGCAAAGATGTTATTCTATCAAAACCTGAATCAAAAGTAAAGATGGTGACCGTGACAACCAATGAGGAGTTGGTTATTGCTCAGGATACAATGTATATAGTCTCAGACGCAAAAAACTGAAATATTTAAATATAAAAGATATGATTACTTCTTTTGAACAAATTTTTGAGAATTTAAGAAGCAGACCCAAAAAAAGACTCGTAGCAGCCTGGGCTGTTGATGATCACACGATTAATGCCGTTAAGCTTGCTGTTGAAGCGGGTTTGGTTGAGGCAACACTTGTGGGTGACGAGAAGAAAATCCGTCAGGTATGCGCACACGAAAAAATTGACCCGGCTCTTTTCAGAATTGTCCCTAATGATGACGAGCTGAGAGCTGTTTCAATGGCAGTAGATCTGATAAATGCCGGAGAGGGCGATATTCTCATGAAGGGTCTCTGCTCTACAGATAAATATATGAGAGCTATTCTCAATAAAGAGAAGGGATTGCTTCCTCCGAAAGCTGTCCTTAGCCACGTAACCGTACTTGCTAATCCAAATTATCATAAGCTCTTGGTTATAGGTGATATTGCCGTTATTCCTGCACCGGATCTTACTCAGAAGATAGCTATTACAAATTATGTTGTAAAGACAGCTAAAGCTATAGGTATAGCAAAACCAAAGGTTGCAATTATCTGTGCTACAGAGCAGATGTTGCCACACATGCCGGCCTGTGTTGATGCTGCGATTATATCAAAGATGGCAGACAGGGGACAGATTACCGGATGCGTTGTTGATGGACCTCTGGCTCTTGATGTTGCTCTCTCAAAGGAGGCTGCAGCCGTTAAGAAACTCGTCAGTCCTGTTGCAGGTGATTCAGATTGCCTTGTTTTCCCTAACCTGGAATCAGCAAACGTTTTCTACAAAACTAACACACAACTTTGTCCCGGAGCTCAGCAAGCCGCTATTGTGGCAGGAGCCAAGGCACCATGTGTCTTATCAAGCAGATCGGACAGTATAGACACAAAACTTAACTCAATAGCACTCGCTGCCTTAACTGCCAATTAATACAGATATGCCACACAGAATCTTAGTTATAAACCCTGGTTCAACATCTACAAAAATTGCTGTTTTTGAAGATCTTAATAACGTTTTTACAGAAACCCTAAGACATACTAATGAAGAGCTTGCTCCGTTCAGCAATGTAGCTGATCAGTTTGAATTCAGAAAGAGTGTCATACTTGCCGCATTAGATAAACATGAAGTTCCTGTTAATTCTCTTTCAGTTGTTGTGGGAAGAGGTGGAATGCTCAAACCTATTAAATCAGGTACTTATGAGGTAAATGAGAAAATGCTTTCAGATCTCAAAAATCCACAGAGAGGGGAACATGCCAGCAATCTTGGCGCAATCATCGCCGCAGATATGGCAAAATCAATTCCTGACTGCAAGGCTTTTATAGCTGACCCTATTGTTGTAGATGAGCTTATCCCGGTTGCAAGAATTGCAGGTCACCCTCTGTTTAGCCGTATCTCTATCTTTCATGCCCTCAACCATAAGGCAATAGGAAAAAGGTACGCTGCTTCAATAGGGAAGTCTTATGCAGACCTTAATCTGATCATTGCACACCTTGGCGGTGGAGTATCGGTTGGTGCACATGAAAAAGGCCAGGTTATAGATGTCAATAATGCCCTCAATGGTGAGGGGCCATTCTCCCCTGAGAGATCCGGCACCTTGCCCGCTTATGCTTTGGCAGAACTTTGCTTCTCCGGAAAATATACTTTTCCGCAAATCACAAAAATAATTACCGGAGAGGGAGGACTTGTAGCGCATCTGGGAACAAACTCTTTCAATATCGTTGAAAAAAGGGTTGAGGAAGGAGACAAGAAGGCAATACTTCTATCAGATGCATTTGCATTCAATGTTGCCAAATCTATCGGAGCATCTGCTGCAGTCCTAAAAGGAAAGGTCGATGCTATCATTCTGACCGGAGGTGTGGCACATAACACCAAACTTATGGATAAAATTGATGAGATGGTACGATTTATCGCTCCTGTCAAGGTTTATCCTGGTGAGGACGAGATGTCCGCTTTGGCAGAAAATGCCTTAGCAGTAATTTCCGGAAAGGAAAGTCCACTGGAATATAATTAACACTCTTTAAATCAAGACAATCCGCCTTTAATCTATTTTAGGGGAGGATTGTTTTATTTATATTATTTGACTTTATTTGTATTATGAAAAAGAGAGAGTTGATAATTATCGGTGCCGGTGCGGCGGGTATGATGGCAGCAGCAGCTGCTGCCAAAAATGGTGTCTCGGTTCTTATTATGGAGAAGATGGAGAAGGCCGGCAGAAAAATAAGAATAACCGGCAAAGGTCGTTGTAATATTACAAATACTAAGGATTGGAATGAATTTTCAACTCACATTCATCCAAATCCAAGTTTCTTCAAACACCCCTTTTATTCATTTTCAAATAAAGATACAATAGCCTTTTTTGAAAGTATAGGATTACAATGTACAGTTGAAAGGGGAGACAGGGTATATCCCGAGTCACAACTCGCAACAGATGTGGTTGAGAAGCTCACCGGACACCTTAAATCGGCCGGTGTTGAAATCAGATATAATTCCGCAGTAAGAGATATCGTGCAGGAGAGTGGTATTATAAAGCAAGTCGTTTATGAAAATGGCGGGAAAATTTTTAAAGAAGATGCAGATGCTGTAATAATAGCAACAGGCGGACTCTCTTATCCGTCAACCGGATCTGACGGGGATGGTTATAAGTTCGCAGAGAAACTGGGCATTTCACTTAAAGATTGTCATCCTTCGCTGACGGCATTAAAACCGGATTTCGACTATATACCCCTCAAATGGCTCATCCTCAAAAATGTAGGATTGTCATTGTTTGTCGGAAAAGATATGGTACAACATGAGATGGGGGAGCTTGAGTTCACCGATAACGGGCTGGAGGGATCAATAGGATATAAGGTGAGTCGTAGGGCTGTCAGGGCATTGATAAACAGGGAGAAGGTCTCTCTTGTCCTGGACTTAAAACCGGCAGTTGATAAAGCTTCTCTTTCATCCAGGCTACTAAAGGATATGGAGACTGACAAAAATATCAGGCGGTTGTTGAGACATTATATGCCTGAGCAACTGGTCGAAACCTTTATCTCTGCAATTCCCGGGAGGTTCTCCTCACTTACAACTCCTGATGTCAGGATTGCGGATGAAATTGCCTCGTTCATGAAGGAGTGGAAGATGGATATAAAGGATTATACCTCTTATGAAAGGGCTGTAATAACAGCCGGGGGTATAGCTTTAGATGAAATAGTAGCCAAAAAAATGGTTTCAAGAAAATATCCAAACCTCTTTTTTGCAGGAGAGGTAATAGATCTTGACGGAGATACCGGGGGTTATAATCTGCAGATAGCATTTTCTACCGGTTACACTGCAGGAAGGGAAGCATCCTATCTGATAAGGAAGTTAAAGGACAGCTCATCTGAATAAAAGATCGAAACCTCCTCTTCTCTATTTATTTCAGACATCTGCGAAAGCTCAATAAATATCAGGTCTCCACTTTTTAGCGAACAATACCTTGATAATCTCTCTATTGCTTTGTCCGCTATTATAAGATACTCCTCACTAATTGTAATCAGGAACTCTTTTTTGCCAAACCTGCAAGAGAGTTCTCCTGAAAGTCCGGTTTTGTCGGCATATTTATCCGTCACATATGCTGTATGATCCATTGCAAGAGCCAATCCGGAAGACAAAGGAGTGCCCGATTTGACAATATCAACCGGATTAAGTATACAGCCGAATGCAACTTCGCTGTAATATCTGCCGGCAAAGTCAGATGTCGTGTATTTCACAGCCTTGTTAATCCGGACAACAAATGCAGCTGATGCATATAGTCTTTCTACGATATCTGGGATAAAGTAGTCTGAACCGTCTTTTACCAATGTGTTATCCGGCTTGAAATAGAAATCTTCGCTTTTTTCAGGAAAGACGGCTATGTTCATAGAAGTTTATTGCTGTCAAACTTTATTTTAAGTTCAGTAATCACCTGTTTGGTGTCCAGGGTGAAGTCTCCGTTCATCATCCAGGCATAGTAGCTTGGGTCAGCCTTGAAAACAGACTCTACACTTTTTCCCTTGTATTTGCCAAAGTTGAAAATCGGCTCGTCTTTCTCATTGATAGCAACTCTTCCGGCATAATCTGCCAATTTGGATTTTGTAGAGAATTCAGAGAGAAATTTTATGTCATTCTGAAGTGTGTCTGAGTATTTGTCCAGCTGTGCCTCAAGGACTTCGAGTGTTGCTATTGTGTCTGCCTCAGCCGAATGGGCGTTATCAAGGTCCTTGTTGCAGTAAAACTTATAAGCTGCGCTGAGTGTCCTTTGTTCCATCTTATGAAATATGGTCTGTACATCAACCATTTTCCTTTTTCTGAAATCAAATGATACACCCGCTCTCAGGTATTCTTCAGCTAACATGGGTATATCGAATTTTGTCGAATTATAACCGGCAAAATCACAACCGGACATGAAATTGGCAAGACTCTTGGCAATCTCTTTGAATGTAGGACAGTCAGCCACATCAGCATCTGATATGCCATGAACTTTTTGAGCTTCAGGAGATATAGGAATTGTAGGGTTAATCCTTCTGGTTCTAACCTCTCTGTCGCCATTAGGCATAACTTTTAGAACGCTTAATTCTACGATTCTGTCCGTAGCAACATTCAACCCGGTACTCTCTATGTCAAAGAAGAGTATGGGATTTTTCAAATTTAATTTCATATCTGGATAAATGTGCTTAAGCACTAACCATCATAGGCATGATCAATGCGAGAATCTCCTCATTAGGATCTTGTTGACCGGCAGGAAGAATCAAAGCGGCTCTTGTTGGGTCTGACAACTCCAGCGAGATGTCTGTGTATGGAAGGTTACTTAATATTTCTATAAGGAATGTTGATTTAAACCCGATTTCCATGGCATCACCTTCATATTGACAGCTGATCCTCTCATTCGCAGAGACTGAAAAATCAAGATCCTGAGCAGAAATTACAAGCTGATTATATGAGAGTTTAAGCTTAACCTGGCTGCTGGCCTGATTTGAACATACAGCAACCCTTCTGGTGCAATTTAGGAAATCTTGTCGGTTTATCGCCATTTTATTGACGTTGTTCTTTGGTATGACAGATTTGTACGCCGGGTAGTTGCCCTCAACCAGACGACATACAAGAACAAATGCATCAAATTCAAAATAGGCGTTCTTTGAGTCAAAACGTATACTGACGCTTTCGTCTATTTTAGAAAGTATGTTTTTTAAGATAGATGCCGGCTTCTTAGGCAAAATGAATGACGATTTCTGTTCAGACTTGATATCTTTTCTAGTGTAACATACAAGCTTATGTGCATCTGATGCTACAAGAGTCGTCTCCTCTACATCAATGTCGAAGAAAATCCCGTTCATAACCGGTCTCAGCTCCTCCTCGGCGGTTGCATACAGTGTTCTGTTTATACCTTCAAGCAATGCTGCCGACGGAATTGTAATCTCGGTATATTCTCCTGACAGCTCTGCTATTGTAGGGTAATCATCTGAAGTTGTACAGGGCAGATTTGAATTACCGCTTGCCCATGTTATCTCAATGGCTGTTGATGTAGCATTGGTTTTGAATTCAAGAGGCTGATCTGGAAACTCTTTCAGAGAGTCTACCAGCAATTTTGCCGGTATTGTAATCTCCCCCTCTTCAGAAATATTTTCAATATTCATTGAAGCTTTTAGACTTGTCTCCAGGTCTGATGCTGTAATGCTTAGTGAGCCGTCTTTTAATACAAAAAGAAAATTGTCAAGAATAGGAATAGTATTCTTGGACGAAACCACCCTTGATACTGATTGAAGGCGTGCTAATAATTCTGTGCTGGATACTACAAACTTCATGAGATTAGATTTTTTACAAAGATAAAAAAAATAAGTTATGGCATATAATTTGAAAAATATAATGAAATAAAAATTATATATATAGTTATGAAAAAGAACCTACTTGTTATAATTTTATCTGTGATTTTAAGTGGAATTACCTCTGTAATTGTAATCAATTATCATGAAAGACACCGGGAGAGAGTTGCGATGAATCTCCCTGCAGCTCAGATCAGCAGGGTTAGTCTGACTCAACAGGCATATCCCGACTTTACTTTTGCTGCGGAGAATTGTGTAAAGGCAGTTGTACATGTTAAAGTATTATCTAAAGGAGCTATTCAGACATACTCTTTGTTCGACTTTTTTTTCGGAAACGGATCTCCTCAACCGATGCAGCGGGAACAGTTAAGTGCAGGATCCGGTGTTATTATTAGTCCTGACGGCTATATTGTGACAAATAGTCATGTCGTGTCAGGGGCGGAAGAGATATCAGTGACACTGGAAAACAACAAGAGTTTTAAAGCACGTTTGATAGGTGCAGACGAAGTAACTGATATTGCAGTTGTTAAAATCGAAGCCTCAGGACTTCCTTACCTTGAGTTTGGCGATTCAGATGCATTAAGGTTGGGTGAATGGGTTATTGCAATAGGCAACCCCTATAATCTTACAAACACTATAACTGCCGGTATTGTGAGCGCAAAAAGCAGAAGCATGCCATCCTATGATGAGGGATTTAAAATAGAGTCATTCATACAGACTGACGCCGCGGTGAATCCGGGAAACAGTGGCGGTGCCCTGGTCAATATTAAAGGTGAACTTGTCGGTATAAATACTGCGATTGCCTCAAGAACCGGCTCCTTTACAGGTTATTCATTTGCTGTTCCTGCATCAATTGCAAGGAAAATTGTCAATGACTTTGTTGATTTCGGAGAGGTTAAGAGAGCCTTGCTTGGTATAACAATGCAGGATATGTCAAGCGAGCTTGCCCGTGAGAGGGGAATCAGGGATGTCAAAGGTGTATATGTAAGCGATGTCTTGAAGGGTGGTGCAGCTCATAAAGCAGGAATCAGGGAATCAGACATAATATTGTCGATTAACGGTAAACCCGTGAACTCATCTCCGGAAGTACAGGAGCAGATCAGCAAATTCAGGCCTAAAGACCGTATAAAGGTTGTTATTCTGCGGGAAGGTAAACAAAAGGAGCTGTCGGTTGTATTAGAGGGGAGCAATATAGAGAGGTAGATTATTAGTGAATCGGACCTAAATTTTGTTGCTTCAACTATTTTGTTTTACTTTTGCAGGATATTATATTGGAATGAGACAACTTAAGATAACCAAATCAATTACAAACAGGGAGAGTGCCTCTCTGGACAAATATCTCCAGGAGATCGGTAGAGAAGAATTAATAACAGTTGAAGACGAGGTAGAATTAGCGCAGAGGATTAAAAAAGGGGATCAGGAGGCCTTGGAAAAACTAACAAGGGCCAATCTTCGATTTGTGGTTTCTGTAGCTAAGCAGTATCAGAATCAGGGACTGAGTCTTCCTGACCTTATCAATGAGGGTAATCTCGGACTGATTAAAGCTGCTGAAAAGTTTGATGAAACCAGAGGTTTCAAATTCATCTCCTATGCGGTTTGGTGGATCAGGCAGTCAATTCTTCAAGCTCTTGCAGAGCAGTCACGAATTGTAAGACTTCCGTTAAACCAGGTTGGTTCTCTTAATAAAATCAACAAAGCCCTGTCTAAATTCGAACAGGAAAATGAGAGGATGCCATCTCCTGAAGAGCTGGCAGACATTCTTGATATTCCAAGGGAAAAAATTGCGGACACTCTGAGGGTTTCCGGCAGGCACGTCTCTGTAGATGCCCCTTTTGTTGACGGTGAAGATAACAATCTTCTCGATGTATTGGTTAATAATGATTCTCCAAATGCAGACAGGGGACTTGTCAATGAATCTTTGAACAAAGAGATAGAGAGGGCACTCTCTACTTTAACAGAGAGAGAAAGAGATATTGTAAAATATTTCTTTGGAATAGGAGCCAGCGAGATGACACTTGAAGAGATAGGCGAATACTTTGGCCTTACAAGAGAGAGGGTCCGCCAGATCAAAGAGAAGGCAATACGCAGATTGAGACACAGTGCCAGGAGCAAGCTTCTGAAATCATACCTGGGGTAATTTTAAACTACATATAATATGAGAAAACTACTAATCCCGATGTTAGCAGCCTT
The DNA here is from genome assembly GCA_000473305.1 of Bacteroidales bacterium CF. Lineage (GTDB taxonomy): Bacteria > Bacteroidota > Bacteroidia > Bacteroidales > UBA932 > Bact-08. The sequence continues at coordinate 1,137,587 of CP006772.1, forward strand.
TTTTGTCATTACTGCATTTCAGAATAAACCTGAAGAGAATCCACTCCTGACAGAGTGGAATACTCCATATAACATACCTCCTTTTGATAAGATAAAAGCAGAACATTTCATGCCTGCCTATCTGGAAGCTATAAAAAGGCACACTGCAGAGATAGATGCAATTGTCAATAATCCGGAGAAACCGACATTTGAAAATACGATTCTTGCATACGACAATTCAGGAGAACTTCTTGAAAAAGTCTCGGCTGTTTTTTCAAATATCCAGGGAACGAAATCGAATGATAATATTATGTCTCTGGCAAAGGAGCTCTCTCCTCTGGTAAGCAGACATTTCAATGATATAAGTTTGAACGCCGGGTTGTTCAACAGGATAAAGGCTGTTTACGATTCAAAAGAGGTGTCATCACTTAATCCTGAACAAAAAAGGCTGGTATCTGAGATTTATAAGGGTTTTGAAAGGGGAGGAGCAAATCTTCCTGAATCAAAAAAGTCTGAACTCAAGATAATTAATGAGGAGATTGCTGCGCTTCATCTGGCTTTTGGGCAAAATCTCATTTCTGAGACCAATAATTTCAGGCTTGTAGTAGACAATGAAAGAGATCTGACCGGAATTTCACCATCATTGAAATATGCCGCTGCAGAAAGAGCTAAAAAATCCAATCTTCCCGGAAAATGGGTTTTCGGTCTAGATAATCCTAGCATTATACCATTCTTACAACAATCAGAAAACAGGGAACAGAGGAAACAGATTCTTGATGCTTATCTGAACAGGTGCAACAATGATAACAGCAATGACAATAAGGAGGTTATAAAAAAACTTATATCTCTGCGTCTCAAAAAAGCCCGGATTCTTGGTTTTGAGAATTTTGCACAATATCAGCTGGATGACAGGATGGCAAAGAGACCGGAGGCTGTTTATGAGTTAATGGATAAGCTATGGGAACCGGCATTGAATTCTGCCAGGAACGAGTTGAAGGATATGCAGGCTATTGCCGAGTCTGAGGGATTTAAAGGAGATTTAGGCCCTGAAGACTGGAGGTTTTACTTTGAAAAGAGCATGGCTAAGAAGTTTAATCTGAGTGACTCTGAACTAAGACCGTATTTTAAACTGGAAAATGTCAGGGAGGGTATATTTTATGTGGCTAATCAGCTCTACGGATTAACATTTACAAAACTAGAACCGGTTCCACTGCCAAATGACGAGACAACTGCTTTTGAATGTAAGGATGCAGACGGTTCGCATCTTGGAATACTTTTTATGGATATGTTTGCCAGACCTGGTGAAAAGAGGGGAGGTGCCTGGTGTGGCGGATTCCGTTCTCAAACATACAAAAACGGAAAAAGGGTTGCTCCTCTTATGATTATTGTAGGGAATTTTACAAGACCAACAGGTGATGAGCCGGCGCTTTTGAGCATAGATGAGGCTGAGACGATGTTTCATGAATTTGGTCATGCTTTGGCAGGATTGCTCAAAGATGTACACTATAGCGGAGTTGGCGGCATGACAAGGGATTTTGTTGAATTACCGTCACAAATCATGGAACATTGGGCATTTGAACCACAGGTGTTGAAAAAATATGCAAAGCATTATAAGACAGGAGAGGTTATCCCTCAGGAACTTATTGATAAAATGGCGAATTCGGGCAAATATGGCCAGGGATTTGCCACAACAGAGTATCTTGCTGCATCGTTGCTTGATATGGATTATCATATTTTAAAAGCAATTCCTGCAGACTTTAATGTAATATCTTTCGAAGAGAGGGTACTTAGGGAGAGAGGCCTTATTTCGCAGATACCTCCACGTTATAGAAGCACCTATTTCCAACACACTTTTACAGGAGGATATACTGCCGGTTATTATTCATATATCTGGGCAGAGGTTCTGGATAGTGATGCATATGAGGCATTTCTTGAGACAGGAGATATTTTTAACAAAACGGTAGCATCAAAATTCAGAAAGGAGATTCTTGAAAGAGCCGGTCAGGATGAAGCAATGAATCTCTATGTAAATTTCAGAGGAAAAAAACCTGGTATTGAGCCGCTGCTTAAAAACAGAGGACTCAAATAATGTTATTTACTCCGCAGAATATTTTACTGGCCGGATCAGTACTTTTTTTAATAAGTATTTTTGCCAGCAGGGCAGCGTACCGTTTTGGTGTACCTGTCCTGCTTCTTTTTTTGATAATTGGTATGCTCTTTGGAAGTGACGGACTTGGTATCCAGTATAACAATGCCTCTTCCGCCCAGTTTATCGGTATCCTGGCATTGACGATGATTCTGTTTTCCGGTGGTATTGATACTAGTTATAAAGAGATAAAACCGATTATCTTTCCCGGGATTATTCTTGCATCTGTTGGTGTTCTTTTAACGACAATTATTGTGGGAGGGGCAATCTACCTCATTACAAACGAGGTAGATAGATTTGTCACACTCTCTTTACCTGAATCAATGTTACTTGCAGCTGTTATGTCATCAACAGATTCAGCCTCAGTGTTTTCTATCCTCAGATCAAAAGGTTTGAAACTTAAGGAGAATCTTAGGCCACTTCTTGAACTTGAGAGTGGGTCAAATGACCCGATGGCATATATGCTTACACTTATGTTTATAAGTGTTGTGCAGGCCGGCGAGATGGATATTGCAGGGTTTGGCTTAAAATTATTGATACAGCTTTCTGTCGGCGGATTGAGTGGATATGTTCTTGGTAAACTTATTGTTTATGCGGCCCGCATGTTTAAACTCCCGACTCCTTCTCAATATAATATTATGCTTCTGGCATTTGCCTTTTTCGTATATTCTGCGACAGAATTTATAAGCGGGAACGGTTTCCTGGCTGTATATATCGCAGGTTTGGTAATAGGAAATTCAAAATTCCGATATAAAGAGAATGCTTCGGGATTCTTTGAAAGCGTTGCTTGGCTTTTCCAGGTAGTGATGTTCCTCTCTCTGGGACTGCTCGTAAATCCCAAAGAGTTGTTGTCCATATATATGATTGGTCTGCTGGTTACCTTTGTAATGGTTGTTGTAGCAAGACCTGCCTCGGTATTCCTATGTCTTTTACCATTCAGAAAGATCTCAAACCGTGCAAAACACTATGTCTCATGGGTCGGTTTAAAAGGAGCTGTCCCTATAATTTTTGCCACATACCCTCTTACCGCAGGGTTGGAAAATGCAGGACACATGTTTAATATTGTATTTTTTATAACACTTATATCATTAATAATTCAGGGAACGACTATAAATTTTGCCGCAGAAAAACTAAAATTGTCCAATCCTTCGGAATAACTATATTTGTGAAAGATCTGAATTAAATTTAAAAACTTAACATGGCAGAATTCTGGAGGACAATTGGTGAGTCGATTGTCTGGTTTAGCAACTGGATATGGGGTATGCCCCTATTTTTATTATTAATTGGAGGAGGTTTTGGATTTCTTGCATATTCCGGATTTGTACCATTCCGTTATTATGGCAGGGCATTAAAATCGTTAAAAAAGAAGGAAAATGATGCCCCGGGACAAATTAGTTCTTTTGAAGCCCTTACAAGTGCGATTGCCGCAACTGTAGGAATGGGCAATATTTCCGGGGTGGCAGTTGCAATAACCATGGGAGGACCCGGTACTATATTCTGGATGTGGGTGAGTGCCGTTGTCGGAATGGCTACTAAGTTCTTTGAGGGGTCTCTTACAATAATGTTTAAAGGAAAGGACTCCAACGGAGAGGTGCAGGGTGGACCTATGTATATGATTACCCAGGGATTGGGACCAAAGTGGAAGCCTATGGCTATCTTTTTTTCCATATTCGGTCTAATAGGAACTTTATGCCTTATGCAGGCGAATCAGTTGACAGAGGCTCTTATTGCAACATTTATCGTTCCAAATGGTATAGAGAGTTCGTTCGGGCTTAAACTCGGAATAGGTATTTTCATCTGCCTACTGGTTTCTGTTGTTGTACTCGGTGGAATTCAAAGGATATCAAAGGTTTCTGCAAAGCTTGTTCCAAGCATGGTGGGCTTTTATTTTGTTTTGGTAGGATATATCATCGTAACTAACTTGTCAGTAGTTCCGGATGTATTCTATAGTATATTTTCCCAGGCATTCGAATTTAAAGCCGGATTAGGTGGTCTTGCAGGCTCTGCAATTGTAATTGGTGCAAGAAGGGCAGCTTTCGTCAATGAAGCCGGGGTGGGAACCGCTTCTATGATGCATGGGGCATCAAAAAATACTGAGCCTGTCAGAGAAGGTCTTGTGGCAATGATAGGCCCTTCAATAGACTCCGGATTGGTTTGCACTCTTACTGCATTGGCAATTCTTATAAACGGACAATATGAAGTCTCTCAGATTCAAGGGATCCAGATGGCTATTAACTCGTTTGAGACATCAATCCCGGGGTTGGGCAGCTACCTTCTTATGATGATGGCAATAATCTTTGCCTTCTCAACAATGTTTTCCTATTCATATTATGGTGTGAAATGCACCAACTTTCTGTTCGGCGCAAAATATGCCCACTATTATAATTATTTCTTTTTGATAATGTTGGTTGTAGGAGCAGTCATTTCACTCGATGTTGTAGTCGGTGTGATTGATAGTGCTTATGCACTTATGGCTATCCCTACAATGATAACTTTAATATTACTAGCTCCTAAAGTTAAAAGGGAGATGAAAAAATACTTTGCTAACAACAAATAATTTATGAATCCAGAACTCCTTATTACAGAAAAATTAAAAGAGGCAGTCTTCACACTGTATGGAATTGATGCAGGAAAAGAGATTTTCCAGACACAAGCTACTCGAAAAGAGTTTGAAGGCGACATTACGGCTGTTATGTTTCCTCTGTTAAAATATTCTAAGAAAACCCCTGAAATGACCGGACTTGAGGTCGGTACCGTAATCAAGCAGATTTCGCCGGAAGTGGAATCTTTCAATGTCGTGAAGGGATTTTTAAATATTAAACTCTCGTCTCGTTTTTGGTATGATTCGTTCAGTTCCATTACAGAATCAAAAGACTTCGGCCAGGCTCCCCCTTCAGGAAAGAGTGTCATGGTTGAGTTCTCCTCTCCAAATACCAATAAACCGCTGCATCTCGGACATATAAGAAACAATCTACTTGGCTGGTCTGTGGCTAAGTTGCTTGAAGCTAACGGACACAATGTTATTAAGGTTAATTTGGTAAATGACAGGGGTATACATATATGTAAATCGATGCTTGCCTGGCAGAGAGAGGCTAATGGCGAGACACCGCAGAGTTCCGGAATAAAAGGGGATCATTTAGTCGGTAAATACTATGTAGCTTTCAACAATGCTCTCAAGAGAGAGATTGAACAAAAGATAGCAGCCGGGGCATCAAAAGAGGAGGCGGAGAAATCTGCTACAGTTTTACAGGATGCACAAAGTATGCTTGTTAAATGGGAAGATGGAGATAAAGAGGTGAGGAATCTCTGGTCAACAATGAACTCTTGGGTTTATGAAGGATTCAATGCTACATACAAGCGATTGGGAGTGGAGTTTGACAAGACTTACTATGAATCGCAGACATATCTTCTTGGCAAGGCCTTGGTTAACGAAGGGCTGAAGAAAGGGGTATTCTACGAGAAGGAAAATGGATCTGTCTGGTGTGATCTTACTGCAGACGGACTGGATGAGAAGTTATTGCTACGGTCAGACGGCACATCTGTCTATATGACCCAGGATCTGGGGACAGCCCACCAACGTTTCTCGGAGTACAAGCTCGATGAACATATTTATGTAGTCGGAAATGAACAGAACTACCATTTCCAGGTTCTTAAACTTATTTTGAAGAAACTAGGTTTTGACTGGTCAGACTCAATATACCATCTATCATACGGTATGGTTGAACTCCCGGAGGGCAAGATGAAGTCACGGGAGGGAACGGTAGTTGATGCCGATGACCTTATTGAAAATATGGTTTCAACAGCCAGAGAGACATCTTTGGAGTTGGGCAAACTTGAAGATATGTCGAAGAAAGATCAGGATGAACTTTTTGAAACATTGGGATTAGGAGCATTGAAATACTTCATCATAAAAGTAGACCCGAAAAAGACAATGCTTTTCGATCCAAAAGAATCAATAGATTTTAACGGAAATACAGGCCCATTCATACAATACACTCACGCAAGGATTAAATCGATACTGAGAAAGGCGGCTGATCTTGGATTCACTCCGTCTTTATCAGGTGCATCATTCAGTGAGAAGGAGATACAGATTATAAAACTTCTGAACACATTCCCTGACAAGATTGCAGAGGGAGGAAAAGAGCACTCTCCGGCAATAATAGCAAATTACTGCTATGATCTTGCAAAGGAATTCAATCAGTATTATCACGAGGTGTCAATTCTCAAAGAGAGTGATCAAGCATTGAGAGATCAGCGGTTGATGATGATTCTTCAAATTGCAAAAGTGCTTTCAAAGGGAATGGGTATACTTGGTATAACATTACCTGAAAGAATGTAAAATGGTTTTTAATAACGATAATTTCATCCCAACCTCAAAAAAAGAGGTGGAGGCTCTCGGATGGGATTATATTGACATTATAATCTTTTCAGGTGATGCATTTGTTGATCACCCTTCTTTCGGTACTGCTGTTATATCAAGAGTCCTTCTGAACGCGGGATATCGTGTTGCTGTTGTGCCTCAGCCAAACTGGAGAGATGACCTCCGTGACTTCAGAAAATTGGGTGAACCAAGGCTTTTTTTCGGAGTCAATGCCGGAGTGATGGATTCAATGATAAACCATTACACGGCGAACAAAAGGCTTAGGAGCAATGATGCATATACCCCGGAAGGAAAAGCAGGACAAAGGCCTGACTATGCAGTTACAGTATATTCCCGAATATTAAAGAAACTGTATCAGGATATTCCGGTAATAATCGGCGGAGTAGAGGCATCATTAAGAAGGTTCTGTCATTACGACTATTGGGAAGATACCCTTAAACCATCAATACTGATCGATTCCGGTGCGGATTTGCTGGTATATGGTATGGGAGAAAAACCGATTCTGGAGATAGCCGGAAGATTAAAGTCAGGTGCTTCTATGCAGGAGCTGTACCTTGTCTCTCAAGTGGCTTATGCAGCAGAATATGAAGATAATGGTGTAAAAGAAAGAGAACTGTTACATTCATATGAGGAGTGCCTCAAAAACAAGATGTCTTTTGTTGAGAATTTCAATATAATAGAGAGAGAGTCCAACTCGTTACGCCCAAGACATATTGTAGAGCCTTCAGGTGATAAATTTATCCATGTAAACCCTCCTTATGAACCTCCTACATCAGAAGAGTTGGATTCCTACTATGATCTGCCATATTCACGCAAACCACACCCGAGATACAAAGACAAACAGATATCAGCCTATGAGATGATAAAATTTTCTGTAAACACTCACAGAGGATGTTTTGGCTCGTGCAGTTTCTGTACAATCTCAGCACACCAGGGAAAATTTGTACAATCCAGGTCTGCAGCCTCAATTCTGTCGGAGGTTTCTAAAATGGCTTCAATGGAAGAGTTCAGGGGTGTGATTTCTGATATTGGCGGTCCTACTGCCAATATGTATAACATGAAGGGAAAGAATCCTCAAATATGTGAGAATTGCAAAAGGGAGAGCTGTATTTTTCCGGCACTGTGTAAGAATCTGGACAGGGATCTCACACCGCTTATGGAACTGTACAAAAGTGTCCTGAAAGTGGATAGGGTAAGGAAGGTTTTCATCGGCAGCGGTATAAGATATGATCTGATATTAAACGAAAGAGGATATCTTGATGATACATGCCGGAGCTATTTTAAGGAGCTTGTTACAAGACATACTTCAGGAAGGCTGAAAATTGCACCTGAACACACAGAAAAAAGTGTCCTGGACATTATGGGCAAACCTTCATTCTCCTCTTTCAGGTTTCTAAAATCTGAGTTTGATAGGATAAACAGGGAGGAGCGCTTAAAATACCAGCTTATACCATATTTTATATCAAGCCATCCGGGCTGTAAAATGAGTGATATGAAGGCTTTATCCGAGAATAGGGATCTGACCGGTATTTCGTTGGAACAGGTTCAGGATTTTACACCAACACCTATGACCCGTTCATCTGTTGCATACTACACAGGTATTGATCCTAAAACATTGAAACACATATATGTAGAAAGTGACCCATTAGAGAAGCAAAGACAAAAATCATTTTTTTTTAAGAAAAAGAATTAAAATGGGTTGTAATATAAAAATTTGCACTATAATTGCAGCCCAAACAGTATTGAACCCACTTTAGTAATGGATAAGAAGAGTAATACTACTAAAATGAATTCGACAAAGCGCAGAGCTGTAATAAGTTATGCCAATATGAGCCCAGAGCTCATGGCTGCATTTAAAGAGAAGTACCCTAAGGGCTATGCGGATTATATGGGAGAAATCTTCAAGGTTGACAAACCTGACGGGACTTTCTTCTATGCAATTTCACTTGAAGTTCCTGATGCTATCTATCTTGTTAAGATTGATGTCAAGATAGATGACTACGAGGATGCCGAGCAGGGATTATTTGGTTCCGGAATTTCTGATGATGACGGAGACGAACCGGATGAATTTCCAGATGACGATACAGCACCTGCTTTTGCAGACGAAGAAGATCCCGAAGACTAATCTGTTTTCTGCATTCAACATTTGTCAGGCTGGGTATTTATTCAGCCTTTTTTTGTATTTTCGTGCTAAATATGGCAGCATTATCAGATACTCTTAAAAATAAAATAAATGAGATGCCGGAGAGTAATAAAATGCTCTTACTGGCACTTGTCGTCGGCTTATGCAGCGGTTTGGCCGCAGTGATTCTTAAATATGCAATTCATTATGTCAGTTTGTTTCTCAAAAGCTGGTTTAACGGATCATCAGAAAGTTGGCTATATCTTGTCTATCCCGGTCTGGGAATGCTGGTCTCTTTTTTGTTTGTAAGATATATTGTCAAGGATAACATCAGTCACGGTGTTACAAAGGTTCTCAAAGCCGTCGCAAAGCATGAGTCAAAAATAAAGGGACATAATGTGTGGAGTTCTTTAGTTTCCAGTTCTCTTACAATCGGATTTGGCGGCTCTGTCGGAGCTGAGGCTCCAATAGTCTACACGGGAGCTGCAATTGGTTCAAATCTTGCTCAAAAACTTGGTCTTTCATATAAAAACATGACCATTCTACTCGGTTGTGGTGCTGCCGGAGCTGTTGCTGGAATATTTAAGGCCCCACTTGCAGGTATTCTGTTTACGCTGGAGATACTGATGTTTAATATATCAATGACATCAATTGTTCCCTTGCTTGTATCTGCAGTAACTGCTACTACTGTATCCTTTATCTTTCTGGGAGAGTCCGTGGTCTTCACTAACAGTATTCAGGCATTTAATATTAGAAACATCCCTTTTTATATAATCCTTGGAGTCGTATGCGGTGCTTTTTCTCTATATTTCATGAGAACGACCCTGTTTATGGAAGATAAGATAAGACTGATAAAAAGGCCCTATTTACGATGGATGATATCAGCCCTCTCTCTTGGTCTTCTTATTTTTCTATTTCCACCACTTTATGGTGAAGGGTATGACTCTTTGACCTCTTTACTGAATAATAATACTGAGCAGGCAATAGGAAATACAATCTTCGGAGATATTCTCACAAATCCTTGGGCAATTCCGATATTTTTTCTTGCCGTCCTTATAATCAAGGTGCTGGCAATGTCATTGACTAATGCCGGAGGTGGTGTGGGAGGGACATTTGGTCCGACACTTATTGTGGGAGGATTGGTTGGGTTTGTTTTTAGCAGGTTTGTTAATCTAGCCGGCGGATATGATATTCCAGAAGCGAACTTTACTCTAGTCGGAATGGCCGGACTCATGGCGGGAGTTATGCAAGCCCCGATGACGGCTATATTTTTAATAGCCGAGATTACTGGTGGCTATGTATTGTTGTTGCCTCTTATTATTGCCTCGGTGGTCTCATTTGCCACAATGAGGAGGTTTGAAACATACTCTATATATACAAAAAGAATAGCAAAACAGGGTGATTTGCTTACTCATGACAGTGATAAAGCGGTACTGACATTGCTGAAGACGGCAGATTTGATAGAAACGGATTTTATCTCAATCGAGCCTCAGAGATACCTTAGAGATCTTGTCAATGTGATAGCAAATTGCAAAAGAAATATATTTCCGGTAGTAACTTCTGATGGTTATTTTGCCGGAATTATTCTTCTTGACGATATTCGCCATTTTATGTTTGATCTGTCGCTCTATGATACAAAACAGGTTTCTGATATTATGGTACAGCCCCCGGCGTATGTATACGAGAGGGAAAAGATGGAGTCAGTGATGAAAAAATTTGAGGATAGTAAAGCATGGAACCTCCCGGTTATAGATCTGGAGGGTCACTACAGGGGATTTGTCTCAAAATCCAAGATATTCTTTGCATACAGAGAACAATTACAACAAGTTTCACATGAATAGCCTATATATAAAATATATCTGTTCTACTATGTCCGTTTCTGCGTGGCAGGTGGAGCATTGTGTCCAGCTTTTTGACGAGGGTGCAACAATCCCTTTTATTTCGAGATACAGGAAAGAGAGGACAGGGGCCCTTGACGAGGTACAGGTTTCTGAAATAAAGCATTACTATACCAGATTCATTGAATTGGACAAAAGGAAGGCTGCTATTATAAAAAGCATAGAAGAGCAGGAGAAGATGACCAAAGAGCTCAGAGTATCTATTGAGGAGACTCTGGATATAAATAAGCTTGAGGATATTTACCTTCCATATAAACCTAAAAGGAAGACAAAGGCATCTGTTGCCCGGGAGAATGGTCTGGAACCATTAGCTGAACGCATTTATTCCTTTAAAATTGATGATTGCGAAAAAGAGGCATATAATTATCTAAGCGATGCAGTAGAGAATGTGGAGAAGGCTCTTTCAGGTGCACGGGATATTATTGCGGAATGGATCAGTGAGCAGCCTGCGATAAGGCAACAATTAAGAGACAGTTATCTCAGGAAGGCTAAAATCTGCTCTTCACCTCAGAAAAAAAATGAAGATGGAGATTCAAGCAAGTATAAAAACTATTTTGACTTTAGCGGTAATTTGGGAAACATCCCGTCACACAGACTATTGGCCATTTTAAGGGGAGAGAAGGATGGAGAACTTGTTATTAAGATTGAACCGGATATAACTGATTCTCTTGAAATTATTAAAAGACACATATTACCTAGAAACAGAAGTTATAGCAAGAGTACTCTTCAGCAGTTTGAAATAGCAATTGATGATTCCTACAAAAGGCTTCTGAATCCTTCTATTGAAAACGAGACTCTGCGTATAGCCAAGGATAAAGCTGACCTTGAATCAGTAAAAGTCTTCGGTGAGAATCTTACAGCACTTCTACTTGCACCCCCTGTGGGTCAAAAGAGGGTTCTGGCCATTGATCCAGGATTCCGAACAGGTTGCAAGGTGGTGTGTCTCGATGCACAGGGAAGATTACTTCACAACGATACGATTTTTCCTCACCCGCCACAAAATGATAAAATTTCCTCAATAAAAAAGATTTCAAACTTAGTTGAATCATATAAAATTGAGGTGATTGCAATAGGAGACGGTACAGCAAGCCGCGAAACAGAGTCCTTTATAAAAAAGATAGCCTTACCTTCGACCATTCAGGTTTATGCGGTAAGTGAGGATGGTGCGTCTGTTTATTCAGCCTCACCGGTGGCCAGAGAGGAGTTCCCTGATTATGATGTAACTGTACGAGGAGCCGTATCTATAGGGCGAAGAGCTATGGACCCGCTTGCCGAGTTGGTTAAGATTGACCCCAAATCACTTGGAATAGGACAGTACCAACATGATGTCGATCAGACTCTTTTAAAGGAGATGCTGGATAATACCGTTGAAAGTTGTGTCAATAAAGTTGGTGTTAACCTGAACACTGCAAGCAAGCATCTTCTGAGTTATGTCTCTGGAATTGGACCATCTATTGCCCAAAATATTGTTGATTACAGAGATAAAAACGGTCCTTTCAGATCTCGTCTTGAACTCAAAAAAGTAAAACGTCTTGGTGATAAGGCTTTTGAGCAAAGTGCCGGATTCCTCAGAATACCCGATGCTGAAAATCCTCTGGATAATTCGGCTGTACACCCTGAGAGATACGCCTTGGTAGAGAAGATGGCTAAGGATATAAAGCGCTCAATATCTGATATTATCAAGGATGAGTCGATTCGAAAGGAGCTCGATATTAAACACTATATAACAGAAGAGGTAGGACTCCCAACTCTGAATGATATTATGACTGAACTTGCCAAACCCGGCAGAGATCCACGTCAATCAGCAAAAGTAATGGAATTCTCTCCTGACATTCAGACAATCGAAGATCTGCGCATAGACATGGAGCTACCGGGCATTGTCACAAATATCACTAATTTCGGTGCATTCGTTGATATCGGGATTAAGCAGGATGGTCTGATCCATATTTCACAGATGGCAGATAAGTTTATATCAAATCCTGCCGATGTAGTCAAACTACAGCAACATGTGAATGTGAGGGTAATCGAGGTGGATCTTAAAAGAGGGCGTGTTCAGCTTAGTCTTAGGAAGAAATAGCCCTTTTCTCTTTTTGTGCAATGATAACTCCGGTTATAACAATTATAATTCCGGCGATTTTACTTACACTCATGCCTTCCTGTCCCAACATATATGCTCCGTATGCGGAGACGGCTGGTATCAGTGAAGTGAATATATTTGTCCGGGCTACCCCAAGTATCTTTATTGAATTGACAAACAGTATAAATGCCAAACCGGAACAGAGGGAGGCAAGAGCTATTATAGGAACTATTATTTCAGCCCTGAAAAAACGTTCCGCAGAGAAGCTGCTCATATCATAACTCAGGAACAGAGGAAGGAAATATACCATCCCTACAATATTCTGATATGTGACTATAGTATAACTGTTATATTTTGCTGCAAGTCTTTTAACAACTACCGAATATCCGGTTGCTGAGAAGACAGCAAGAAACAGTAGTATTATCCCGTTAATATGAGCTCCGTTGCCCCATCCGTTTTCAAGAACCACAAGTAGTATTCCCGGAAGAGTGATTGCTATCCCGAAAATATTAAGCATTGATATCTTTTCCTTGTATATCCAGATACCGGCAATCAGTGAAAAAATCGGAATTGTTGCTATTACGATAGCCCCAAGAGTGGGAGAGTTCACCGCCTTTAAACCGAATGTTTCGCCAATGAAATAGAGAAACGGTTCAAATAGAACCAAAAGTAATAACCAGGGAATATCTTTTCCGGCTATTTTTTGAAGTCGTTTTAGAGAGAGTGATACAACTGTCAGTATAATTGATGCAAGGACAATTCTGAAAAACACTATTGTATAGACAGGGACATCTATCAAAAGTAACATATTGGTCCAGATGAATGAAAAGCCCCATAGTATTATTGCGGCTGTTATAGATATGAAAACTGCCAGCGAGTGTTTATTTCCCATAATTAAATTCTAATCTTTTTCCACCCTTTTCACCTGTCAGTTTTCCATTCTCAACAATATGTTTACCATTTACAAACGTGTGTATGATCGAAGAGCTGAAACTTCTGTCTCTAAATGGAGACCACCCACATTTATATGCAGGGTTCTGTGTAGTGTTTTTATCTTCAATATTTGGATCAAATATCATAATATCTGCATAATACCCCTCTCGTATGTATCCCCTCTCAACTATTTTAAAATTGGCAGCAGGAGAGTGGGAGAGTCTGTCAACTACATCATATTCAGAAAAATGACCTGCTTTGTGAAGATCCCACATTATTTGAAAACTATGTTGTATAAGCGGTAACCCAGATGGAGCCTTCAGATAGTCTCCCGACTTTTCTTCTATAGTGTGAGGTGCGTGATCTGTAGCCACTACTTTGATTATTCCATCTTTAACAGCCTGAATGATGGCTTTTTTATCCCTCTCATCCTTGATTGCAGGATTGCATTTCATGAGACTGCCATACTCATCGTAATCAGATTTGTCAAATAACATATAATGTACGCATATCTCTCCTGTAATTCCCGGATTCCTCAGGGATGCCTCTTTTATGATTTCTATCTCTTCTTCAGTACTTATGTGGAGTATATGTAACCGGCTGTTATGTCTGACTGCAAGTTCCACAGCTTTTTTAGTGGACTTGATGCAAGCTTCACGGCTTCTGATATATGGGTGTTCAGAAAACGGAATGTTATCATGATATTTTTCCCTGGCAATTCTGAGATTTTCCTGAATTATGGGTTCATCTTCGCAATGAGTAGCAATCAAAATCCTGCACTCTTTGAATATTGTGTCCAACATAGCCGGATTATCTACCAGCATATTTCCGGTAGACGAACCCATAAAGACCTTTATTCCGCATGTACGTGAAGGATTGATTTGTTTTAGTTGGTCAATATTGCTGTTTGTAGCACCCATATAGAAAGACCAGTTTGCGTATGAATCCCTGCTGGCCAGGTCATTTTTGGCCTCAAGCAACTCTACGGTTGTGGTGGCTGGGTTGTTGTTCGGCATATCCATATAGGAGGTTACTCCTCCCAATACAGCCGCGGCACTCTCACTCTCGATGGTTCCTTTGTGTGTGTTTCCCGGTTCCCGGAAATGTACCTGATCGTCAATAATACCGGGAACGATATACATCCCTTCAGCATCAATGATAATTTCAGCATCGGGAAGAGAATCTCCTGCCGGAATAATCCGTTTTATTCTCTCATCAACCAATAAAAGACTTCCTTTATATGAAAGTCCTTCATTGATTATAGTTCCATTGTTTATCAGTGTTGACATATAGTTATTTTGTCTTTCTTGGCCGTATTCTTCTTAATTTCATCCATAAAACACCCCAGAATGCTTCACCGAATATGCTACTGCTCATCTTTGAGACACCCTCCTTGCGGTCAATGAATATTATCGGCACCTCTTTTATCTTATATCCTAGTTTATAAGCATTATATTTCATCTCAATCTGGAATCCGTAACCTCTCATCCTTATATTATCCAGGTCTATTTTTTCAAGAAGTTCCTTTTTATAGCACTTAAAACCGGAGGTTGTATCAAAAACATTAATACCCAATATTTTGCGGACATATACAGATGCGCAATAGGACATTATAACCCTCCCTATAGGCCAGTTTATTACGCTGATACCATTACAGTATCTGGAACCTATAACTAAATCGGCACCCATTTCTGCTTCATGATAGAGTCTTGGGAGGTCTTTAGGATCATGAGAAAAATCTGCATCCATTTCGAAAATATAACTGTAATTATGCTCTATAGCCCACTTAAAACCAGTCATATAAGCTGTCCCAAGGCCTAGCTTTCCCTTTCGTTCAATAATGTGAAGCGATTCATTATAAGCATTTTGTAGACCTTTAACTATATCTGCGGTGCCATCAGGTGACCCGTCGTCAATAATAAGAATGTGAAACTTATCCTCAAGGTTAAATATTGCATTTATGATTTTTGCAATATTCTCTTTTTCATTATAGGTAGGGATGATTATTATCTTGGTTGATTCCATATTAAAATTAATAAGGTACAAATGTAAGAATAAATATTTAATCGATTTTTGATATTTTTTTGTGTTTTTAAGAATATATTTCCACCTTTGCAGCCCCTTTGGGAACGAGTTCATATCAAGGCAAAAAAATCAGAAAATTTTCTAAATAAATTTGCTAATTTAAAAAAGATGCCTACCTTTGCACTCCCCAAACGAACGGGCCCTAGGGCAACGGGAATAAAGGGGAACGATCTTTGAAAGAATTGGAAGACAAGTACAACAATAAAGTACAATAAAGAGTAGAGCGTTGATTCAATTTTGAGGAATGAATCGGAGTAGGGACAAGCTAAAAGTTTAAAAAATTTTTACAATGAAGAGTTTGATCCTGGCTCAGGATGAACGCTAGCGGCAGGCTTAACACATGCAAGTCGAGGGGCAGCGAGGGTAGCAATACCTGTCGGCGACCGGCGCAAGGGTGCGTAACGCGTGAGCAACATGCCCGTATCAGGGGGATAATCCAGGGAAACTTGGTCTAATACCGCATAATAATCATTTGGGGCATCTTGGATGATTTAAAATTTCGATGGATACGGATTGGCTCGCGTGACATTAGCTGGATGGTAGGGTAACGGCCTACCATGGCTACGATGTCTAGGGGTTCTGAGAGGAAGGTCCCCCACACTGGAACTGAGACACGGTCCAGACTCCTACGGGAGGCAGCAGTGAGGAATATTGGACAATGGATGGAAATCTGATCCAGCCATGCCGCGTGCAGGAAGACGGCCCTATGGGTTGTAAACTGCTTTTGTATGGGAGCAATAAGGGCTACGAGTAGCCTGATGAGAGTACCATACGAATAAGGACCGGCTAACTCCGTGCCAGCAGCCGCGGTAATACGGAGGGTCCGAGCGTTATCCGGATTTATTGGGTTTAAAGGGTGCGTAGGCGGTTTTATAAGTCAGCGGTGAAATTTTCCGGCTCAACCGGGATACTGCCGTTGATACTGTAAGGCTAGGATATGGTTGCTGTGGGTGGAATGTGTGGTGTAGCGGTGAAATGCTTAGAGATCACACAGAATATCGATTGCGAAGGCAGCTCACAAAGCCATTATTGACGCTGAGGCACGAAAGTGTGGGGATCAAACAGGATTAGATACCCTGGTAGTCCACACTGTAAACGATGATAACTCGCTGTCGGCGATATAAAGTCGGTGGCCAAGCGAAAGCGATAAGTTATCCACCTGGGGAGTACGACCGCAAGGTTGAAACTCAAAGGAATTGACGGGGGCCCGCACAAGCGGAGGAACATGTGGTTTAATTCGATGATACGCGAGGAACCTTACCCGGGCTCGAACGGTGCAGGAATACTACAGAGATGTGGTAGCTAGCAATAGTCTGTATCGAGGTGCTGCATGGTTGTCGTCAGCTCGTGCCGTGAGGTGTCGGCTTAAGTGCCATAACGAGCGCAACCCTTGTCGTTAGTTGCCATCAGGTCAAGCTGGGAACTCTAACGAGACTGCCACCGTAAGGTGTGAGGAAGGGGGGGATGACGTCAAATCAGCACGGCCCTTACGTCCGGGGCGACACACGTGTTACAATGGCAGGTACAGAGGGGAGCTACCCAGCGATGGGGTGCGAATCTCGAAAGCCTGTCTCAGTTCGGATTGGAGTCTGCAACTCGACTCCATGAAGTTGGATTCGCTAGTAATCGCGCATCAGCCATGGCGCGGTGAATACGTTCCCGGGCCTTGTACACACCGCCCGTCAAGCCATGGAAGCCGGGGGTGCCTGAAGTTCGTGACCGCAAGGAGCGACCTAGGGCAAAACTGGTAACTGGGGCTAAGTCGTAACAAGGTAGCCGTACCGGAAGGTGTGGCTGGAACACCTCCTTTTTGGAGCTGTTCACTACTTTAGCTCTGCTCTTTACGTCTTCCATTTTTATATAAAGCTTAGGCATGATATATTCATATATGGATGCACGTTGGGTTCAAGTCCCTGATAAGCTGCTGTCGGCCGAAAGGTTGGCACACGTTCTTTGAAGTTTTGAGAGAGATAAAGAGGTAAAGAAAAAAAGAGATAGAATGAGTAAGAATATGGAGACATAAACTGAAGATTCATCTCGAGCGAGGAAAAAATAAGATTGGGTCTGTTTAATTGAAAGATTAAGGGACTACAATTTCAAACTTATAAGAAGTTACTTAAGGGCGAACGGAGGATGCCTAGGCTTCTATGGGCGAAGAAGGACGCGGTAAGCTGCGAAAAACTGCGGGGATTTGCAAACGAGAGTTGATCCGCAGGTGTCCGAATGGGGAAACCCGTCAGGTTGAAGGCCTGACACATGTTTACATGAGCCAACGCAGGGAACTGAAACATCTTAGTACCTGCAGGAAAAGAAAGAAAAATCGATTCTCTGAGTAGTGGCGAGCGAAAGGGGAACAGCCCAAACCGGGTTTGTTGCGGCAAATTCGGGGTTGTAGGACTGCGACACTTTATCTTAGTAAGAAGTGGAACAAATTGGAAAATTTGGTCGAAGAGGGTGATAATCCCGTACACGTAAAGACTAAGATAGACAGCAGTATCCTGAGTAAGGCGGGACACGAGGAATCCTGTCTGAATTTGCGGGGACCATCCCGTAAGGCTAAATACCAATAGAAGACCGATAGTGAACCAGTACTGTGAAGGAAAGGTGAAAAGTACCCCGAACAGGGGGGTGAAAAAGAACCTGAAACCGTTCGCTTACAAGCGGTCGGAGTCCCTTAGGGGATGACGGCGTGCCTTTTGCATAATGAGCCTACGAGTTGCATCTCACTAGCGAGGTTAAGTACTTAAGGTACGGAGCCGAAGCGAAAGCGAGTCTGAACAGGGCGCTTAGTTAGTGGGAGCAGACGCGAAACCTTGTGATCTACCCTTGACCAGGTTGAAGGAGCCGTAACAGGCTGTGGAGGACCGAACCAGTTTCCGTTGAAAAGGATTTGGATGAGTTGAGGGTAGGGGTGAAAGGCTAATCAAACTGGGAGATAGCTCGTACTCCCCGAAATGTCTTTTGGGACAGCCTCGAGTAATAGCTTATCGGAGGTAGAGCTACTGATAGGATGCGAGGGCTTCATCGCCTATCAATTCCTGACAAACTCCGAATGCCGGTAAGTGTTTCTCGGGAGTGAGTCGTTGGGTGCTAATGTCCGGCGGCGAGAGGGAAAGAGCCCAGACCAACAGCTAAGGCCCTAAAACGTGTGTTAAGTTGATAGAACGATGTCTGGTTGCAGCGACAGCTAGGATGTTAGCTTGGAAGCAGCTATTCATTTAAAGAGTGCGTAACAGCTCACTAGTCGAGCGACCGGGCGTGGATAATAATCGGGCATCAAGCACACTGCCGAAGCTATGGACTGTATTTATATAGTGGTAGGGGAGCATTCCATTCAGCGCAGAAGGTAAACCGTGAGGTTTGCTGGAGTGTATGGAAAAGAAGATGTAGGCATAAGTAACGATAATGCAGGCGAGAAACCTGCACACCGAAAACCCAAGGTTTCCTGATCAACGTTAATCGGATCAGGGTCAGTCGGGGCCTAAGGGGAAGCCGAAAGGCGGACCTGATGGACAAATGGTTAATATTCCATTACCTGTATATCGAGTTAAGGAGAGACGGAGTAGTGACACACACGCCAGCTGACGGAATAGCTGGTTGAAGGCCGTAGGTAGACGACCGGGTTAACAGCCTGGTAGTGCTGATGGCTTACAGTACACAGATTCTTCGGATGAAGTGATAGTTGTGGTAAACAGACTTCCAAGAAAATCTCCGGCGCGTTAATTGATATACAGCCCGTACCGTAAACCGACACAGGTGGGTGAGGAGAGAATCCTAAGGTGCTCGAGTGAATCATGGCTAAGGAACTCGGCAAATTAACCCCGTAACTTCGGGAGAAGGGGACCCTAGAGATAGGGCGCAGAGAAATGGCCCAGGCGACTGTTTAACAAAAACACAGGGCTTTGCTAAATCGAAAGATGAAGAATAAGGCCTGACACCTGCCCGGTGCTGGAAGGTTAAGAGGGGATGTTAGCGCAAGCGAAGCATTGAATCGAAGCCCCAGTAAACGGCGGCCGTAACTATAACGGTCCTAAGGTAGCGAAATTCCTTGTCGGGTAAGTTCCGACCTGCACGAATGGTGTAACGATCTGGGTACTGTCTCAGCCATGAGCTCGGTGAAATTGTAGTAACGGTGAAGATGCCGTTTACCCGCAACGGGACGGAAAGACCCCGTGAACCTTTACTGCAACTTAGCGCTGATTTTGGGTAATTGATGTGTAGGATAGGTGGGAGACTGCGAAGCAGGTACGCCAGTATTTGTGGAGTCAATGTTGAAATACCACCCTTTGATTATTTGGAATCTAACTTCGAGAGAAAGACACCGCTTGGTGGGTAGTTTGACTGGGGTGGTCGCCTCCAAAAGAGTAACGGAGGCTTCCCAAGGTGCACTCCGCACGAATGGTAACCGTGCAAAGAGTATATTGGTACAAGTGCGCTTGACTGTGAGACATACAAGTCGACCAGGTACGAAAGTAGGGCAAAGTGATCCGGTGGTTCCGCATGGGTGGGCCATCGCTCAAAGGATAAAAGGTACTCCGGGGATAACAGGCTGATCGCTCCCAAGAGCTCAAATCGACGGAGCGGTTTGGCACCTCGATGTCGGCTCGTCACATCCTGGGGCTGGAGCAGGTCCCAAGGGTTCGGCTGTTCGCCGATTAAAGTGGCACGCGAGCTGGGTTCAGAACGTCGTGAGACAGTTCGGTCCCTATCTGTTGTGGGCGTAGGAAGTTTGAGGGGGTCTGACCTTAGTACGAGAGGACCGGGTTGGACGCACCGCTAGTTTACCGGTTGTGGCGCCAGCTGCACCGCCGGGTAGCTATGTGCGGTTTAGATAAGCGCTGAAAGCATCTAAGCGCGAAGCTAGCCCCAAGATGAGACTTCCCTTGAGGGTCGTGGGAGACTACCACGTTGATAGGCTGTAGGTGTAAAGGCAGTAATGTCAAAGCCGAGCAGTACTAATAGCCCGATAGGCTTCTTATAAGAAAGCAGGGACTGCAGCCATGCAGTCCCCAGCGGAAAGCATACGCGTACTTCTTGTCTCTCTCTTTACATAAAATACCGCGAAAGCGAGCAAAATAATGGAGTCTTACAGCAATGTTAGACAACAAGCAAGCTTAAGGTGGCTATAGCGACGGGGATCCACCTCTTCCCATTCCGAACAGAGAAGTTAAGCCCGTTTGCGCCGATGGTACTGCTATACCAAGTGGGAGAGTAGGTAGCCGCCATCTTTTAAAGGGTCCGATGAGAAATCATCGGACCCTTTTTTTTATATGGCTACCTGCTCGCCCGCTTGGCGAGCATAAGTGGGAGAACCGACGCCAGAAGCGAGAGCAGAGGGAAGCCTTGCTTCACTATGCCGAAGCGAGCAGGAGGAAATGCGAAGCATAACAGACCGACGCCAGAAGCGAGAGCAGAGGGAAGCAGAGCTTCACTATGCCGAAGCGAGCAGGAGGAAATGCGAAGCATAATAGTAGCCGCCATCTTTTAAAGGGTCCGATGAGAAATCATCGGACCCTTTTTTTTATATGGCTGCCTGAAAAAATTCCAGTATGGCAGTATGCTCCACCCACTTGAGTGTTGGAATATTTATTTTGTACATATTCAGGTCGGCAAACATGACAAATTATGATTGTATATTTGTATGATGGAAAACTAAAAGCAATAAGTTATGAAAAGAGTTATTAATTTTCTGAACACGTTGAAATACAACAATAATAGGGTGTGGTTTGAAGAACATAAGAGTGAGTATAAGGAGGTACAATCTATATTTAACTCATTTGTGGAAAAATTGATTTCAGCTATTTCTGAATTTGATCCAACCGTAAAAGAACAGACAGTAAAGAGCTGTACATATAGAATATATCGGGATACAAGGTTTTCAAAGAATAAGACACCATACAAGACACATATGGGTGCATTTATATCTCCACAAGGAAAAAACGGTGGATATTCGGGGTATTACTTCCATATTGAGGCCGAAGGAGCAGATTATATCGGTAGTCATATTTTAAGTACAGGTATATATATGCCAGAGCCGATAGTCTTGAAAAGTATAAGGGAAGAGATATCTTTGAACGGTCAGGATTTTGAATCATTGCTGGAGAGTGCAAAAGGTTTTTCCCTTGACAGATCTAATATGTTAAAAAGAGTACCCAATGGATATGCTGCTGATACAGCTTATTCTGAGTACTTGAAGTATAAAGACTTTTTTCTTGTGAAAAGAGTAGATGATAAATATATAGAAGACAACAAATTACTAGAAAATGTGATTGCTGATTTTAAGAAAACGCATTCATTTAATATTTGGATGAACAAAGCTGTACAATATGCATATGAAACTATGATATAACAGCCTTGAGTATTATTTTATCATCTATCGTGGTTTCCGATATATTTGCAATACCTTTTAAAATATTGATACTTATACCATCTGAGTTTTCAACCTGGTTGAGAATTGTTTCGAGTATTTTATGGGTGGAAAATTCCACAGATAATTCATTATTTTTCTCTGAATAGGAGATGCTAATATTCAGACCACCGCTCTCTGCTACCAGTCGGCATCGATTCACGCTCTCTCCTTCAAAGAAGCATAATTGAAGAATTTCTTCGACAACCAACTGCATCCTGAAAATACTACGAGCATCAAGGAAGTGTCTGGCACAAAACTGTTCAATGCCGCTCTTTAGGTCGAAAAGATCGTAATTCTTGTCATTTATATGATAGTTGAAGGTCCTGATTCTATATATAAATTCACGCGTCTTTTCTTTCTGAGGTGTTTCAAATATCTCGGAAGGAGTTCCTTCCTCGTAAATCTTTCCCTCATCCATATACAAAACTCTGGTTGAGACATCTTTAGCAAAATTCATCTCATGAGTGACAATAGCCATTGTCATTCCATCAGAGGCTAATCTTCTTATTACTCCAAGGACTTCACTAACCATTGTAGGATCCAAAGCAGAAGTCGGTTCATCAAAAAGAATTATCTCAGGGTGCATTGAGAGGCATCTGGCAATTGCCACCCTTTGTTGCTGACCTCCGGATAACTCTGAAGGGAATGCATTTTCTTTGGAAGCAAGGCCAACCATATTCAATAGTTGTCTTCCCTGTTCTTTTGCCTGGCTTTCTGACATATTAAGCAGCTTTACAGGTCCTATAGTCAGGTTGCCGAGAACAGTAAGATGATCAAACAGGTTAAAGCTCTGAAAAACCATACCCATCTTTTGTCTTAGAGCGTTCCGGTTACTTTTTTTGTCCAGGATATTAATACCGTCGATAAATATTTTACCGTAGGTAGGTTCCTCCAAAAGGTTTAAACAGCGGAGAAACGTGCTTTTTCCACTGCCTGAGGGGCCAATAATTGATATAATTTCCCCTTTCTTGATTTCGGTATTAAGATTGTTCAGAACAAGATTATTACCAAAATATTTAGTCAGATTCTCTACTGTTATCATATATTTCGTTTTGGCGCTGTTTTAATCTGTATATAATCCAAAATGAGTGTCAGTATCCATGCGAGCAGGAAATATAACACTGCAACCATAATCAGAGGAAAAAACGCATCAAAAGTACGACTGCGTATTATATCACTCGCTTTTGTCAGATCCAGCACGGCAATATAACCTACAATGGCTGTGATCTTGACCAGAGATATGAATTCCCCTTTATAAACCGGAAGTACTCTCTGTACTGCCTGAGGCAATATGATATATACAAAAGTCCTGAATTTACTGAATCCCATTGCCAGACTAGCCTCTGTCTGCCCTTTTCTTATGCCCTCTATAGAGGTTCTGAACATTTCTGATACATAGGCAGAAAAATACATTGCAAATGAGATGACAGCCACAGTAACACCATCTGTTTTAAATGGCGCCATAATCACATAAAACATAAGCATAAGGAAAACCACCTGAGGTATACCTCTGAAGAAAGCTATATATCCTTTGCCTATTAGTCTTAGTGACTTTCTTCTGCTCATCCTCAAACTGCAGATAAAACCACCTAGAATTGTACCGAAGAGTGCGGCGAGGACAGTTATGATAAATGTCACTTTTAAACCGTCAAAAATCAGAATATAGCGTTTTTCACGAATGATGTTGTTCTGGAAACTCTCTTTTACCTTGACTAAAAAGGATTTTTTTCCGGCTTTGTCTACATCTTGGTCGACGAGATTGCTTTTCAATGCCAACATACCCGAAGTTGTAGTGAAGTATCCGTCAGAGAACAGTATCTGCTTTGCCCTCTCTTCAGTTACCATTATACTGTTGGCTCCGAGATCAATTTTATTGCTTATCAGAGCAGCCAGCATGCCTCCGAAATTGAATATTTTTATATCCAGCTTCATATTCATGTAGGCAGCAAAACGGTACATTAGTTCAATGTCGAATCCGACAACAATATTATCCTTTACAAATGAGAATGGTATGCTCTCTCCGGTAGTACCCATGTGGATTACCCCTTTTTCACCTCTGTTTTCGATTTCAGGCATAATAGAGGTGGCAGAATTTACTATCCACCTATCGTATATCTCTTCGTAAAGGCCGTTGCTTTTTATCTCCTTCAGGAATTGGTTAAATTTTTCCTGTAAAAATTTTTTGTCATATTGAAAGCCGACAGCAAAGGTGTTCTGTGTCACAGAGTCATCCAGGAAAGCAAAATTGTCATTCTCTTTCATTAGATATGAGCTTGTTACATTGTCCAGCAGAATTGCTTCACACTGACCTTGCTGGAGTGACATTGCCAGATCTGAAGAGTGGTCTATCCTTATAATATTTGCGTCAGGAAAATTTTCGGTCACATATTCATCCTGAAGTGAACCAAGAAGGACACCAATGCTTTTTGTCCTGATGTCATCCAATGTCCTCAGTTTTGTCTCCTGAGATCTATTCTGTCCTTTATCAGTTTCATCTGAATAGCACGATGTGATGCATACTGAAATAGAAAAAATGAAGATATAAAGAACAATTTTTTTCATAGTCTATTTATTAAGATAACCTTATCGAATTAAACACTCTTGCACAATACAAGCTTGTTCATGTTGTTTTCTCTGTAATATGTAATATCATCCATAATCTGTCTTACGAGAAATATCCCAAGTCCGCCTATAGGTCTGTCAACAGCCTCAAGGGTTATGTCCGGTTCATCCTTTGTTGTCGGATCAAAAGGTTTTCCATAATCAGATATTATGAACTTCAATTGGTCTCCTGATTTTACAAACTCAATAAATATCTTGTTTTCTGATGATTCGGGAGGATATGCATAGAGAATTACATTAGAAACTATCTCTTCCAGAGCAAGGTTCAGATTTAAAGCAAGGGCAGGAGATAGCTTAAGTTCATCTCCAATAGAGTCTACAAAATCATGTAGAGAATTTATCTGTTCAATATTGTTCGTAAGAATAATCTTCCTATTAAATTCAGGAGTTTCTGCAGTCTTATGCTGATCAGCCATAATTCAGTATTAGATAGAATACTATAAAGTTAAAAAAAATCTATAAAAAAAAGCAGATGAGATTTATTATTATCTCATCTGCTTAATAAATATTCTGAATCGGTGTCTACAGTTCCCAGCCTAGTGCGCTTGCTCCAAGTATGGCAGCGTCAGATTCCTTCAATTGTGAGAAGATAATCTTAACCTTGTTTTTCCATAGAGGGAGCAGATTGGCATTCATGTGTTCCTCGATCGGTTTTAAGAGAAGGTCTCCAGACCTTGCCAAACCGCCAAAAAGAACTATTGCTTCAGGTGCACTGAATGCTACAAAATCTGCAAAAGCTTCTCCGAGTTTTTTTCCCGTATACTCAAATACCTTTATTGCAAGATAATCCCCGTTGGAAGCAGCCTCGTAGACATCTTTTGATGTAATTTGTTCTGCCAGACTTCTCAAAATACTTGGTTCTGATGTTGTTTCAAGCCATTCGCGAGCAGTCCTGGCAACGCCTATCGCTGAAGCATAGGTCTCAAGACATCCGACCCTTCCGCAATTGCAAAGTCTTCCGTTATATCTTACAGACGTGGTATGCCCGAGTTCTCCTGCAAAACCGTCATGCCCGTATACTACATCCCCGTTAATGACTATACCGCTGCCTACACCTGTTCCCAGAGTTATCATGATAAAGTTTTTCATACCTCTGGCAGCACCATATGTCATCTCACCGACAGCGGCAGCATTGGCATCATTGGTAAGGGCAACCGGTATACCTATTTTATCTTTCATCAGCTTTGCAAAAGGAATGGCGTTTGAACCACCCCAAACCAGATTTACTGCATTCTCAATTGTTCCGGTATAATAGTTCCCGTTAGGTGCTCCAACGCCGATACCACGAATTTTTTCCATTCCGCCTATAGAAGAGGCCAGTTTTGATATCGCATCGCTAAGTTCATCTATGTATAAATTAACATCAGCATATTTGTCGGTACGGATTGAACTTTGTGTCAACACTGTCCCACGGGCATCAACAATACCTATTTTACTTGTCTGACCTCCAATATCAATTCCAACAACATAAGGTTTATCCATATTCAGTATATTATTATTAAGTAATGATTATTCAACGGAGATATTCTTATTGACATTCTTTGAGCCGATAAGGGCGTAAAAGAGCATGTAAGCTATTCCTGCAAATACAATCCAGTAGCTGTTGATAAAACCTGCAATATCTGCAATCCAACCCTGGATTGCCGGAAGTATGCCGCCGCCGCAAACCATCATCATAAAAATTCCTGAAGCTGCAGCTGTGTATTTTCCTAATCCGGATGTTGCCAGGTTGAATATACTTCCCCACATTACAGATGTGCATAGTCCGCATAGGACGAGAAACATTATACTAATAGGTACAAGGGCGAAACCGAAAGATATATCAGATCTGAACACTGGCATGTTTACCATAGTGCCGACCGGTAGTAAAATTGCAAGAAGAATAAATACCAATCCAATTGTAGTCATAGTAGAAAGCATGATTTTACTGGAGATCTTTCCACCCAAAACGCCACCTAACAGACGGCCGCAAAGCATTAAAAACCAATATGTACCAACAACAGTGCCTGCGACAGTGGTATCAATACCCAGACCTCCGGCTCCACCGTTAGTTGTCATAAAGAGGTTTGCAATATTAGGAATTCCAACTTCCACACCTACATAAATAAATATTGCTACTGCACCCAATATGAAGTGGCGGAAAGAGAATGGGCTGTGACTCTCTTTTGTCGTTTTTTTATCCTTTGATATGAATGGTTGTGGTATATCAACAAAATAAAGTACAAGGAATGCAAGTACAAATATTCCCATCGCAAGGAAAAGTGCCGGGTTTGCTTTCGCTATTGTGCGTGCAGCTTCGTTTGTCCCCATCAGATAGCCTACAAGAACCGGTACTATTGTAGCTCCGATAGAGTTGATTGACCCTCCGAACTGAAGTAGTTGATTTCCCTTTTTCTCGTTGGTACCCAAGCCATTGAGAAGAGGATTAACTACGGTATTCAACATACACATCGAGAGTCCTGAAATAAATGCTCCGATAATATAGACGATAAAGCTTGCCACCTGACCTGACATAAATGTTATCGCCACACCAACGAAACCTACTACTATAGCAGCTAGGGCAGTTTTCTTATACCCTATTTTCTGTAGAAGCATTCCTGCCGGAATACCCATGAAGGCGTAGGCAATGAAGTTTGCCAGATTCCCTAACTGTGCAAGAAGGTTACTTGCAGCAAACTGGTTCTTTACTATGACCCCCATAGGGTTTTGCAAGCCTGTTACGAATGCTATCATGAAAAATAGAGAGAACATCATTGCAATAGGCAGTGCATAGTTTTTTTTCTGAGTATTGTTCATCTAAGTTTAGTTTAATAATTTATCTTTAATCACTTCAAAGATAATAAATACTCTTTAAAATCCTTGAAATTTTGTTTCGTAACCATATTTGGTTTCGATTTTTTAATTTATTTAGTTTTGAAGATCAAAAATTGTATTTTTGCAATATAATTAATTGCATTTATGAAACAGATTATTTCAAGAATTGACAAAAGCCTATTAGTTGTACTGCTATTTTTCGCCACAATCCAGAATGCCTCAGCTCAGAGATACAGATTTATCGAGGGATGGTCAAAGGAGACAAACAACAGAATTGAAAAGTTCCTTGACTCGACAAGAACGCTGAAAGAACGTAAGGTTGCCGTTTTTGACGGAGATGGAACTGTGTTTGGTCAAGTTCCTCATTATTTGGCAGATGAAGCTCTTTATCAGTATGCTGATGAA
Organism: Bacteroidales bacterium CF; assembly: GCA_000473305.1. Taxonomy (GTDB): domain Bacteria; phylum Bacteroidota; class Bacteroidia; order Bacteroidales; family UBA932; genus Bact-08. The sequence goes on from CP006772.1 coordinate 1,165,458, forward strand.
AATTACAAAGGAAAGACTGATAGTCTGTCTCTTGCAAAGATGAAAATACTTGAAGAGATGGTTGCCGATGGCAATAATGTTGGTAAGCCATATGTAGAGGATAGAGTACATTTTCTTTCCGGAATGACAACAGAAGAGGTTATGGAGATGGGATACAACTGCTATCTAAAGTCTTACCAGGGAAAGTTTTATCCTGAGATGAAGGCTTTGATTCAAAACCTAAAGTCTTATGGTTTTGAAGTATGGATACTTACAGCTTCACCTGAATATCTCTACCAGAAATTCATTGCCGTTGAGCTTGGCATTCCTGATATTAATATAGTAGGTGTAAAATCGGTTATCGTAGACGACCGTCTGACTGATATTATTGTATTGCCTATTCCTCAGGATGATGGAAAGGCAAACACTATTCCGACATTTATCAAGACTCGTCCTTTGCTGGTAGGTGGTAACAGCAGGGGTGACATGGACATGATAAACAAATCAAAGGGGCTTAAACTGGTTGTCAATCCTGATGATATTACCGTTCGCGGAGAGGATGACGGACCGATGCATGGATATACAGTTAAACAGTATTGGGCAAAAGAGGGAGCAGTCATTGTTAATTGTAATGACACAAGAGATCCTAAGGTACGTTTTCACACAGGTGAATGGAAAATAAGGGAGAACATAGCTCACCCCAAGAAAAAATAATCCGGCTATTCTTTAACGAGAGTGACTTCTATGCCCATGTCGTTCAATTTTTCGACAATGTGCATAGGAGCTTCGCTGTCGGTAATTACCTGGTCTATTTCGTCAATGTCGCATATTTTACTGAAGCCTCTGAGCCCGAATTTTGAAGAATCGGCCAATACAATGATTTTCTGAGCAGCTTTCATCATTGTCCTGTTCAAATTAGCCTCCATCAAATTTGTCGTTGTAAGGCCGAACTCGGTATCGAAACCATCAACCCCAATGAACAGTTTGCTGCATGAGAAATCTTCCATCATCTTCTCGGCAAAAGGACCAACAACTGATACGGCACTATTCCTGAGCACTCCGCCAAGTTGTACGATGTCAATGTTTTTATCTCTTGAAAGAATAGAGGCAACATTAACAGCTGCAGTAACCACTGTAAGATGATTTTCAGTCTTAATTTCCCGTGCCAATGAGAGAACGGTTGTACCTGATGCTATTATGATAGAATCATTGTCGGTTATCAGGGAAGCCGCCTGAATTCCTATAGCCCTTTTTTTCTCAGTGTTTATCTTTTCCTTTTCGTTAACGTGTCTGTCATTGATATATGGATTTATCAATATTGCACAACCATGTGCACGATAGAGGAGGTTCAGGGACTCAAGGAAGCTGAGATCCTTTCTGATTGTAACCTCAGACACATTTAACTGACTTGCAAGAGATGTAACCGGAACTGAGCTTTGTTTCCTCAGTATTTCGAGTATACACTCATGACGCTCATTGAGATTATTTGCAGAGCTTGAAGATATCTTTGGCATAATTGAAATTTTAAAGAAAATCGATACGAATATACGAAATGTTTGGTTATAAAAAATTTTATAAAAGTGAAACAGATATGTCTATGGGTCTCTTTTAAAATGAAAGCATAATGGTGTTTTACATAGAAAATGTGATTTATTGAAAGATATTAAATAAAAATATTTTTGAAAATATAAAATAAACTATCTAAATTTGTTTCGAAACAAAGATTATATTGTTACGAATAGAAATTATATTCAAAAAATACATAGATGAAACGCGAAGAGTTAATTAAAAAGGTATCCGACGAATCAAAGGTATGGGATATGGTCGTGATAGGTGGAGGAGCTACAGGCCTCGGTGTCGCACTTGATGCAGCATTACGGGGATTCAGTGTGGCATTGTTTGAAATGGAAGATTTTGCCAAGTGTACTTCAAGCAGAAGTACCAAGCTTGTACACGGTGGTGTGCGTTATCTTCAAAAAGGAGACGTGCAGCTTGTAAGGGAAGCTTTACATGAAAGGGGCAGATTGAAGCAAAATGCTCCTCACTTAGTAAAAGACCAATCATTCGTTATTCCGAACTACACTCATTTTGACAATCTACTTTATACCTGCGGCCTGACTTTTTATGATATGCTGTCATGGGGTCTGAGTCTGGGAAGATCATTATACATATCAAAGAAAAGAGTTGCCAAGTGTCTTCCTACAATAGTTACTGAAGGTCTGAAGGGTGGTGTTATCTATCATGATGGTCAGTTTGACGATTCACGTCTTGCCATTAACCTTGCACAATCAATAGTTGAAGAAGGCGGATGTCCGATAAATAAAATGAAGGTAGAGGGCATTATTCACAATGCATCAGGAAAAGTTGCAGGAGTAAAAATTAAGGATATCACAACAGATTCGGAATATTCGGTAAAGGCAAAATCGGTTATCAATGCTGCCGGTGTATTCGTAGATGACATTATTCTCATGGATGTGCCTTCTACACACAGAATGGTAAAACCAAGCCAGGGAATTCACCTTGTTTTTGACAAATCATTCTTGAACACAGACTATGCAATCATGATCCCTAAAACCTCCGATGGCCGTGTCCTTTTTGCCGTTCCATGGCATGACAAGGTTGTTGTAGGTACAACAGATATAGTAAGAGAGCATGCAGAGACAGAACCAAAACCTCTAGAGGAGGAGATTGATTTTATCATGAGTACAGCATCACTTTATATGGCAAAGAAACCTACAAGAAGTGATATTCTTTCAGTCTTTGCAGGTCAACGTCCTCTTGCAGCACCAAAGAAAGAGGGTAAGAGTACAAAAGAGATTTCAAGAAGTCACAAAATATTTGTCTCAGATAATAATCTGATTACAATCACAGGCGGAAAGTGGACAACATACAGAAAGATGGCTGAGGATACAGTTGACAAGGCTATATCCATGAGTTTGCTTCCTGCAAAGAAATGTACTACAATGAATTATAGAATCCACGGTTACAGACCAAAACCGGATCTTACAAACCATCTATATGTATATGGATCTGATATGCCTGCAATCGAGAAGCTTATCAAATCCGGCAATGGTATGAATGAGAAGATCCATCCAAAATATGATTACACTGTAGCTGAAGTTGTGTGGGCTGTAAGAGAGGAGATGGCCCTGACACTTGATGACGTCCTTGGCCGCAGGGCACGTTTGCTCTTTATTGATGCAAGAGCTGCTATTGAAGCTGCACCTAAAGTAGCGCAGGTGATGTCAAAGGAACTAGGTAAAGATCAGGCATGGATTGACTCGCAGACTGAGAGCTTTATTAAATTGGCAAATAACTATATAGTTAAATAATTGTTGCATAATTTGTGATAATTCGAAAAGAAAACATGGAATTTGTTTATTTTGCGTAAAATTAAAGTTACGTAACTAAACAGCAGTAATAGAAATTATGAATATTTTAAAATTCTTTGATCCACCTGCATCCAAACCTCTGCTTCCTCAGGAAAAAATTGATTCTGAGTATAAAAGAATGAGATTGAAGGTGTTCCTTGGAGCATTCCTGGGCTATGCAGCGTATTATCTTGTCAGGAAGAACCTGGCTCTAGCTGTTCCCGGTATGATTAAACCAGTTGCAGAAGGTGGACTTGGCTATACAAAACTAGAGCTTGGTATTGCTTTATCTGCAATAGGTATAGCATACTCTTTCAGCAAGTTTATAATGGGAGCAGTCTCAGACAGGTCTGATGCCCGTAAGTTCCTTGTTATAGGTTTACTCCTGTCATCTGCTTTGATGATGTCAGTCGGTATATTCCCCTTTGCCACAAGCTCTGTGGCAATTATATTTGTTTTCATGCTCTTGATTGGTTGGCTATCAGGAATGGGTTGGCCTCCTTGCGGAAGGGTTATGGTGCATTGGTTCTCGCAAAATGAACGAAGTTTCAAGATGTCTATCTGGAATACTTCCCATACATTCGGAAGTGGAATGCTAGGCAATCTTGCGACAGCAGGTGTAGCTCTGATTGGTGGATTATTTGTGGCAGATGTTGCCGGTGTGACAGTCGTTCAAAGTTGGAGGGCTGTTTTTGTTTTTCCTGCAGCAGTTGCTATGATTATCGCCATTTTCTGCTGGTGGGCATTGAGAGACAGGCCTGAAGCACATGGACTCCCTCCGATTGATAGACACAGAAATGATTTTACAGCCGTTAAAGAGTCAAAATCAGGAGAAAAGATTCCTGTCAAGGAGCTTTTTGTGAAGTATATCTTTACAAATAAGGTTTTGTGGCTTATAGCTCTGGCTAATATTTTCGTTTACCTTGTAAGATACGGTATAGGTGACTGGGCGCCGACTTATTGTCAGGAGGCAGGCCTTCTTACACCGGAGCAGAGCAACCTTGCGTTTTCTCTCCATAATTATGCAGGCATACCAGGTACAATACTGTGTGGCTTGATATCATCAAAATTATTTAAAGGCAGATGCGCACCTGCAAATTTCATATATATGATTTTGGTAATGCTCTCTGTATTACTATATTGGAAGGCAGTACCTGTTGCAGGTTTCATGTCTGGCCTATTCGGAACAGGAATTGATGTTACAAGGATAACAATTGTCTATACTGCATTGATGCTCATTGGTTTCTTTATTTATGGACCTGTTGCGCTTATTGGGGTGCAAGCAGTTAATCTTGTACCAAAGAATGCCGCCGGAACAGCTGCCGGATTTGTAGGCCTTTTCGGCTATCTTATTGGTGATGCCTTGCTGGGTAAAGCTGTTATAGGTGGCGTAGCAAGCAGTAGCTGGGGATGGAATGGTACATTCTGGATCTTTATAATAGGAAGTTTATTGGCAGCAATCTTCTCAGCTACAACATGGAAGAAAGAGAAGGCTGCATGTGCCGTTTAACAGTTTTACACATGAGAAAATGAAAAAAATACTAAATAAAATTTTTGTAACGCTACTGTTTTCAGTAGGGTTACTTCTCTTTTCCGGATGTTCAAAAGATAATCCGGACAATGGTGGGGGAACACCTGATACCTCATTCAAATTGACGGGTGTTTCAATACCAGGAACTATCTCGGTAACTTTGAATTCCAATGTGACAATCACAGCGAAGGGATTTGCAGCGGGCGATATAATAAAATTCACTTCACAGAGTGATGCCAGCAAGAAATTCCAGTTCCCGGTATCAAATGTAACCGCAACTAACGCGACTATAAATATAGGTTCTGCAATAAACTCCGGTGTGTACAACATATCTGCCCTTAGAGGAACTAAAGAACTCTCCTTGGGCTCAACAACTTTAAGTATTCAGGCGATATCGACAATTCCTGATGTTGCCGGTAAGAATATAAAAGGTATTGTCTATTGCAACGGAAAGGGAGTTTCAGGAGTTGTTGTCTCTGATGGTGTGGAGGTAACGAAGACCGATGCCAATGGTATCTATTATCTTCAGTCACAGAAGAAACATGGATATGTATTTATTTCAGTACCTTCTAATTATGAGGTGGCAACGGTAAACAAACTTCCTCAGTTTTACAAAGCTGTAGCAGGTGTCTCAACTGTAAATCAGTGTGATTTTGAGCTTTTTGTGGTCAATAACGATAATCACGTTGTTATTGCTATGGCAGACATGCACCTTGCAAACAGAAATAGTGATGTCTCTCAGTTCAAGAGTGGCTTCTACTCTGAGGTTGCAGCTCTTGCATCACAGATTAAATTAACTGGCAAAAAGGTATACGGACTCACTTTAGGAGATATGTCCTGGGATGCATATTGGTATGCAAATACATATTCACTCCCGAACTATGTAAATGATATTGACGGAATCGGTTTCCAGATATTCAACACAATGGGTAATCATGACAACGATCCATATAAAGTAGGTGATTTTGATGCAGAGGCTGCGTTTAAAACAGTTCTTGGACCGACATATTACTCGTTTAATCTAGGCCAGGTTCACTACGTGGTGCTAGATGATATAAGCTATATAAATACCGGTGGATCACAGGGAACCATCGGAGAGAGAAACTATTCAGGAACCATTACAGCAGAGCAGCTTGCATGGCTCAATAAGGACCTTGCTGAGGTTACTGATAAATCAAAACCGATTGTGGTTGCTTTCCATATACCTCTATATACAGCTACGGGTGTTAACGGGAATGGTCAAAACATCTCCCTTAACCTTACAAACAGTGGAAACGCACTCATGAGTGCATTAAGCGGATTTACCAATGTAAAGGTACTTTCAGGCCACACCCATGTTAATAAAAACATGGAGATTAACAGTAATATTTATGAGTATAATATTGCCTCTGTATGTGCAACCTGGTGGTGGACAGGAAAGTCCGATTATGGTAATAATCACATTGCACCAGACGGATCTACAGGAGGGTACGGTATAATTGAAGTAGATGGAGCAAACTGGAGATATAAATATAAGGGTATTGGAACAAATAAGGCTTTTCGAACTTATGACAGAAATACCATAGAGATAACAAAAGAGAGATATGCACCAAACGCGACAGGTTCGTATGCTGTTGCTGCAGAGGCATATGCAGGTGAGTATTCAAGCAAGAGTTCTTCCAACAATGTACTGATCAATGTATTCAACTGGGATTCGGCTTGTACACTGGAGGTAAAGGAGAATGGAACACCATTGACAGTAACGAGGAAATTTGTAAAAGATCCTTTGCACATAATCTCATATCCTATGAAAAGATTTAATCTCAATGCAGAACCATCCTTCGATTCGGCAAAGACTACACATATGTTTGAAGTAACAGCATCAAGTGCTACCTCTACTCTCGAGATAAAACTGACAGACCGCTTCGGTAATGTATATACAGAGAGTATGGCTCGTCCTAAGGCTTTTAGCTTATCAATGGAATAAATCATTTATGAAACAATCAAATACTAACTAATTATTAAAACTATGAATCTTAAAATCTATTTGAAAAAGTTCTTAGTTTTGGCTTCTGTCACATTGATCTCTGTGTCGATGTGGGCACAAGCCACTATTAAAGGAACCGTGTACGAGTCCGATGGTAAGACCCCGATCATTGGGTGTGGAGTCGTCGTGAAGGGTACTACACGTGGCGTCGCAACTGAAATCGACGGAACTTACACCATCAAAGCCAATGAGGGTGAAGTTCTGGAGTTTGTTTCAGTTGGTTATACAACCAAGACCGTTACAGTCGGCAAACAGACTGTGATAAATGTAACACTTGATTTTGAGGCTCGTCAGCTTGAGGGTCTTGTTGTTACCGCTTTAGGTTTGACACGTGAGCAAAAATCTCTTGGTTATGCTGTGACTAAAGTTGACAGCGATGCCATTACACAAGCTGCAAACAGCAACTGGTTGAACGGAATGAACGGTAAGGTTGCCGGTTTGACATTCAATACCGCAAATTCAGGTCCTATCGGATCTCTCCGTGTTACACTCCGTGGTGATCAATCACTCAACTATGGAAAGAATGAGGCTTTGTTTGTTGTGGATGGTATTCCAATCAGATCCGGTACAACAGCCACAACTTCAAGCAGTAGTTACACAAACTCCGGTGCAGACTTCCCTGTAGACTTCGGTAATGGTGCAAGTGACATCAACCCTGAGGATGTTGAGTCAGTATCGGTCCTCAAAGGCCCTGCTGCAACAGCCCTCTATGGTTCGCGTGCTGCAAATGGTGCTATCGTTATAACAACTAAAGCCGGTAGAAAACAGAAAGGTGTTGGTGTGACATTCAGCTCTACAGTATCTGCAGAAAGAGCCGGTTATTGGCCTGCTTTCCAGAGTCTTTATGGTTCAGGTGGTGATATGGGACTCAACGAGTTCTGTTTCTGGACACTTACTTCAGCTGAAACCGGTTCAGCAACAAATCCTACAAGAAATCTATCACGTTATGCGTGGGGTGAGAAATTTGACGCAAACAAGCTTCGTTATCAATATGATGGTAAGAACTGGGAAACCGGTGAAATTGTAAAAACACCTTTTGTATATCAGGACGATTGGTTCACAGGTATCTTCCAGACAGGTATTACAACTACAAATTCACTTGCAATCAATGGAAGCAACGGAGAGGGTACAAACGTTCGTTTCTCAATGACAAATACAGATAATGAATGGATTCTCCCTAATACAGGTTACAGAAAACAGGCATATTCATTCTCTTTTGAGTCTCCTGTCAACAAATACATCAAATTCAATACAAAAGTGAACTATTATCGTACAGACAGTGATAACATGCCTATGGCCGGTTACCACCAGACAACAGTAATGTACGACTTGATGTGGGGTTACAACAACAGTGCAATGAAGAACTGGAAAGATGAATACTTCCAGGGCAGATTTAATGCAATAAACAGAAATTCAACCTATTCACAAAACGGAAACAGTCTTGTGTATGCAGGAACAGGTTCATACAACCCATATAGAATTCTTTACGAGGAGCTTAACTCAACCGATCAGGACCGCGTATTTGGTTCAGCCGGTTTCAATGTTAAGCTTACAGACCATTTGACATTCGATGTGAAATCAGGTATAGACATGGGTAATGAGTTCCGTACACAGAGGAAACCAAAACTTACCTCAGGATGGGAGAATGGTTTTTACAGAGAGCAATCTTTGGTCAACTTCGAATCTAACACCGATTTTCTCTTAAAATATCAGAACAACTTCTTTGAAAACCGTCTTTCAGTTACCGGAGCATTTGGTGGCAACAACATGGTTACAACATACAGAAGGAATGATGTTGAACTTGCAGAACTTGATATAGACGGCGTTTACAACACTACTAACGTACCGTCAGGAATTTATCCTAATCCTTATACATACAGAAGCAAGAAGATTATAAACAGCTTGTATGGTTTTGCAACTCTGGGATGGAATGACACATATTATCTTGATATAACAGGACGTAACGACTGGTCAAGTACACTTGCAAAAGGAAACTGGTCTTACTTCTACCCGTCTGTATCAGCAAGCGTGCTGCTTGACAAGGTCTTCGACTTCTCGACAAACCTACCCGCAGTTACTTTTGCCAAATTGAGATTATCTTGGGCCAATGTGGGTAATGACACATCCCCTTATTCTCTTGACCAATACTATTCTGCGGCTGCAATCAGTGGCGGATACACTCTTCCGGGGACAATCGTAAATCCTATGATAAAACCTGAGAATGTTGAGAGCTGGGAGGTTGGTCTCGAGACAAAATTCCTGCAAAACCGTTTAGGTATCGATATCGCCCTCTACAACTCTTCAACTACAAATCAGATTGTATCTGTTGATGTAGATCCTATTGTAGGCGCATCTTCAATGAAGATCAATGCCGGTGAAATTAATAACAAAGGTATTGAGGTTTCTGTAAATGCAACACCTGTAAAGACAAAGGATTGGACATGGAATATCAATGCCAACTGGTCTCTGAATAAGAACAAACTTGTTTCATTGCAAGATGGTTGGGATCCTGCAAAACCATTCGAGACAGACATGGGTACAACTATTGGTGGAAGGCTTCATGTGTATTCATATGTTGGTGGAGAGATGAATAAACTTTATGGCTTCGGCCTTAAGAGAGCTCCTAAAGGTTCATACTATGTAGATGGTGATGGTAATCAAGTTGATTGTTCTGGGCAAGTACTTATTGATGCCACAACTGGTTTGCCGTCGTTAACAAAAAACCCAGATGTATTCCTTGGCAACGTAAATCCTGATTGGAAAGGAGGTTTCAGCACATCTTTAAGATATAAGAGATTGACTCTCAATATGGCATTTGCATATCAGTGGGGTGGCAACAGATTCTCAGTAACCAACGGTATACTTTCATATCAAGGTAAGTTGGAGAACTCACTTGACGGACGTTATGACGGAAAGGTTGCCTCAGGAGTTAATATTGTTTCTACAAATGAGGATGGATCATATGTTTGCTCACAGAATAATACAATTACCAGCAGCATATATACATACTATCAGGCGCTTACTTTGGACCGTTATAATGGTGAGGCCAATACATTTGATACTTCATTCCTAAAATTCAAAGAGGCAAGACTTGAGTATGCTTTGCCTGAGACTTTGTGCAAAAAGATAGGTTTCCTTCAGGGAGCTTCCCTCGCAGTTTTTGCAACTAACATTTTCTCTTGGGACAACTGGCCACAGTTTGATCCGGAAGGAGGTATGTTGCAAGGAACTAACGTATTTAACGGTATTGAGACAGGTGCATTCCCTATGACTCGTACTTATGGTGTTAATCTGAAACTGCAATTTTAATTATAACATTGATAGAATATGAAAAAATTAATGATAATATGTGGGATTGCCCTTGGACTTCTAAGTTCTTGTACAAAGGACTTTAAGGAGACCAACACTAATCCCAATAAGACAATTGTCGGTATGATTCAGGCTTCAAACATGTTTGAACCTCTTTTATATAATTTTGCCAATAATTGGATTAATGATTCCTGGTATTACAACAATGAACTGGTACAGTTCACTGCTCATACAGGTGGTGTAACGCGTCGGGAGCACCAGTATTTTCTTGAGCCATCAAGGGATTGGAAAGCATTCTGGGACCTGTATTCAAATTATGGCAAGAACGCTGATCATATGCATGAACTTGCTGTAGCGCAAGGAGATAAATCTTTAGAGGCTATCTCTCTAACATTTAAAGCTCTCTATTTTGCCAACATGACAGATATGTTTGGAAGTGTTCCATACGAAGAGGCTTTTTCAGGTCGTAAAGTTGGTGGAACTCTTACTCCGAAGTACAATACTCAGAAAGAGGTATACCAATTCCTTTTTGCCGATCTTGAAGCTGCCAATGACTTATATGCAACCAACCCTACATTCCTTCATCCTGCTATGGACGGTATGTACAATGGTAACATGACTAAATGGAGGAAATTCAACAACTCACTATATCTTAGGTTACTCTGTAGGGTAAGCGGGCGTTCTGAGATGAATGTCGGCACTAAGATGACTGAGATAATCGGTAATCCGTCAAAATATCCGGTTTTCACATCCAATGATGATAATGCAACTGTTAAATACTCAGGTAATGATCCTTACATTAATACATTCGGAACAACTACCGAGAGTGACTTTACCCAAAGTGGCAGAAAACTTACCAGACAATTGATAGGTATGACAGTTGTAACAGAGAACGGTAACCAGGTGTATGTCGACCCACGCCTTCCTATAATAGGCAAGAAGAATACTGTTGTGGCAGATAACCCTTACAACATCTGGATTGGTACAAAATCAGGTTGTACAGACATCGAGAGAGCAACAGTGGACAAAGGCTCATCTTGGTTAAACTACAAGATATTCTGCAGAAAAGATGCTACCGCTACAATTATGGATTACGCTGAAATTCAGTTCATACTTGCAGAGGCTGCGTTAAAGGGATATATCAGCGGAGGTTCTGCTGCAGCCAAGACTTATTACGAGGCAGGTATCAGGGCTTCAATGGAGAAATGGTCTGCACTCGGAGCATTCAGTGCAACTCCAACATCTATAACCACTGCTCAGGTTAATACTTTCCTCTCTTCCAAACTTGCATCATGGGATCTTGCCACTAACAAGGAAGAGCTTATTGCAAACCAGAAATATCTTGCTCTTTTCTGGGTAGGAATGGAAGCATACCATGAATATCGCAGAACCGGATATCCTGTTCTCACTATAGGAGAGGGAACAACATATAACGATAATGTATTCCCGACAAGGTTCGGTTATCCTCCCACAAGTGTATCCACTAACTCGGCAAACGTTGCTGCAGCTTTGGAACAGATGGGCGGAGAGAATGACATGAAGACACCGGTATGGTGGAGTAAACAAGCAATTCAATCAGGATTGTAGTTGTATGATAATAAATGGTTATGAATAGATTTTTTAGCATACTTATCTTACTGTTTATCTCAGTTTGCTTGAATGGAAAGCCTGTAACCGGGGTAATCCAATCAAAGGGTGATTATATAGAAAACGTTGTTGTTACTGACGGATACTCATTTACAAAAAGTGATCACAATGGTCATTTTGAACTAAATGTAAATCCGGAAGCTAGTTTTGTCTACATTTTCACACCTTCTGGATATACACCTGTCAGACTCGATGGGATATCTCAATATTTCAAGAGGATAGATAAGAATACAGAAAAGGTTGTCTTTGAACTGGAGCCGACAGGATGTAGGGATTATGCCCTGATTGCCGTAGGAGATCCTCAGACAAAAACAGCTGAACAGTTTGATCTTTTTGAAAAGAGAGTACTTCCGGACATTAAGGCAACAGTTGATAATTATGCTAAAATGGGCATTTATACAGTGACTCTCTACCTTGGGGATGTCGTATGGGATTCAATGTCTCTGTTCAACAACCATAAGAAAGGTATCTGTAAACTGGAAGCCCCTGTTTATGCTGCAATAGGAAATCACGATCACCAAAGGGAGCTTAAGGGAGACAAGCTTACCGGCACTGCCTTTGGTGATTGTTTTGGCCCTGCATATTATGGATTCAACCTGGGAAACAATTACATTATTGTACTTGACAACATTGTCTATGATACAAACAAACTTTATGTAGAGGATGTTAATCAACAACAGGTTGACTGGCTGAAGGGATACCTTGGTTTTATTCCTGAGAATGCAAATATATATATAGCAATGCATGCACCTGTAGGTAGGTTTTGGATTGAAGGATTCAAACCTTCCAATGGTCATCAGCAGATACTTGATCTATTCTCCGGACGCAAGCTTAGCTTTATTACAGGACACACTCACATTAACTCCAATTTGGAAGTAATTCCGGGAGTTATTGAGCATAATGTTGCATCATCCTGTGGTGCTTTCTGGAAATTGTTCTACACAATGGATGGAACACCTTCGGGATATCAGATATTTGAAATGAATGAGAAAAACCCGGAATGGTATTTCAAGACCATTGGTAAAGGCAGAGATTTCCAAATGGAGTTATATCCGGTTGGAGCATTTACCATAAAACCTGATGCAATTGTTGCCAAGGTTTGGAATTGGGATCCGGAATGGCGTGTAGAGTGGTATCAGGATGGAAGATCTATGGGAGCAATGGAGCAATTTAAGTCCATTGATCCAAAGTATCAGACATCAATGCAGGAGTTGGTAAAAGAGGGAAAAGTTTCCCAATCAGACTTTGAAAAAGGTAACTACCTTAAGCCACGTACCACATTTTTCTTTTTTGCGGCAGTTCCTGATAAAGATGCTAAGGAGATCAAGGTTGTAGCAACAGACCGATTTGGTAAAAAATACAACGATACAATACTATTAATCAAAAGATAATTAATTATTAAAATAAAACTTATGAAAAAAGGTTTCATTTATATACTGCTTCTTATGGTGGTTGCTGTGTTTACCTCTTGTGACAAAGAGAACTCGCAGGATACAGGAGAGCCGTATTTCAACTTTACTGATGCTACAGAGTCAACCAGTCCTACTGGTTATAATGTAGCCTATACAGGAAACACTACTGGCCTTAAATTTGTGATTCGCTCCAACAGGCCTTGGAAGATTGTGGCAAACTCTGAAGATACATGGGCAAAATTCTTCCCAAATGAGGGAGATGACGATGGAATCGTTAAAGTAATTGTTGCTGAGAACAAGACTTTTGTCAGTAGAGAGATGAAGTTTGCATTTGTTGTTGACGGAGAAGAACAACCTGTTTTATTCACAGTTACACAAGCTCAGGCAACTCCGTTTATAACAGTGTCTAATATTGCCGGTAAGGATATCAACCAGTTGGAACAGACTTTTACTATTAACGTAAAGGCTAATGTTACATATACATATGTGTCAGATTCTCCTTGGTTGACAGTTGCATCGGAGAATGTCGGTGCTTCAAGTACTGATATAACTTTTGCCGCTACTGCCAATAATGGTGCCAACAAGAGAGTTGGTTACATCAATTTCACTTGTGCACAATTCCCTAATCTTAATGCCTCTCTTAAAGTAACACAGGAAGGCAAAGGCGAGGGTACTATTGTTCTTTTTGATGATTTCGCATGGTCTACATACAGCAATACAATATTCCCTAACACTACAGATGCAAAGAGATACGATGCATGGACCACTGAAGAACAGGCTAGAGGTTGGAGTACAACCCCTAACACATTCTCGAAGAATGAACAACTGCTTTATGCTTGCTACGGATTTATGAAGGTTGGAAAGACCACTTATGGTGGAGACCTTATCTCTCCAAAACTAAGTGCACTGCCAGCAGGTACACACAATGTGCTTGTTAAGTTCAAGGCAGTACCTTATATGACAGCCGCTGGAACTCAGGATGATAATTATCTTAATATAAGTGTTATCGGCCCAGGTACAGTAAGTGTTTCTCAGTTTGTTATTGACAACTGGCCAAATTATACTACAGATCCAACTTGTACTGCTATCTGGTCTCAAATCAATACTGAGCGCTCGTTTACTATAACAGGAGCAACTTCGCAGACCCAAATAAAATTCCTTGGCGGAGACTACAACCTTAGCGGTGTCGGTAAAGGTAAGAACAGGATATTCCTGGACGATATCAAAGTACTTATCCCTAATTAATCCGTTCAGATACAATAATGAGAGAAGCTGTCTAAAACTTAGGCAGCTTTTTCTTTTGCATCCAATTTTTTGTAAATTTGATACATTAAGATAAATTGATTTATGATGAATGCATTTAAATACTTGAGTACTCTTTTGCTCCTTATCTTATGCGGAACTCTATATGGACAGGACGGCAAGCAGAGTCAAAAATGGTCAATAGCCCTTCACGGAGGTGCCGGTACATACTCGCCGGATCTCACAAAAGAAAAGATTAAGATGCTGGAAAACCATATGCTTGAAGCTCTTTCAATAGGGGAGTCCATTCTCTCAAAAGGTGGAAAAAGTATTGATGCAGTACAGGCTGTAGTTGTATACCTGGAAGATTGTCCGCTTTTTAATGCAGGAAAGGGAGCGGTGACAAATCTGCAGGGAGTACATGAACTTGATGCCGCAATAATGGATGGGTCAAATCTTAAAGCAGGAGCTGTTGCCGGTCTCAGAGATGTCAAGAATCCTGTCAAGGCAGCCAGACTGGTTATGGACAGTACAAAACACGTTTTTCTTATTGGAGAAGGAGCGTCTGCCTTCGCAAAGAGTCAAGGATTGGATATTGTCGATAACTCTTACTTTTCTACTGATGAAAGAACAGCACAGAACGAGAGAATAAACAAAGGGACAGAAGAGCCATATCCTGTAGGGACTGTTGGTTGTGTTGCCCTTGACATGAATGGTAATCTTGCAGCAGCAACTTCAACCGGTGGTATGTCGGGGAAAAAATGGGGCAGAGTAGGAGATGTCCCTGTCATAGGTGCGGGAACATACGCAAATAATAGTACGGCAGCCATTTCAGGAACAGGTCACGGTGAACTTTGGATCAGGAGAGTTGTGGCTTTTGATATATCGGCTCTAATGGATTACAAAGGTTATACTCTTGAAAATGCTGCCAATGAGGTTATATTTCATAAGATATCCCCGATGGGAGGATCCGGTGGCGGAATAATAGCTGTTGACAAGAGTGGAAATATTTCTATGGTTTTTAATACTGAAGCAATGAACAGAGCCTGGTCCAAGTCAGACGGCACCTTTGGTGTAGGTGTAATCAAAGGTGACGATAAAAGCTTCAAAAAATAGGTAAATCACATGAGAAAATTTAAATTCGGATTGCTTCCCAAAGTAATAGTTGCAATTATTCTGGGTATTCTGGCTGCATTAATTACACCTAAAGAGATAGTAAGAGTCGTAGTTACTTTGACGGATATATTCGGGAATTATCTTTCCTTTATCATTCCTCTCATTATAATAGGTCTGGTGGCTCCAGGCATAGCAGACTTGGGTAAAGGGGCCGGTAAATTGTTGGGAATAACAGTGATAATTGCCTATACATCAACAATTATTGCGGGTTTTTTCTCCTATTTTACCACAAGCTTATCTCTTCCATTGATGATGGATAGGAGCAGTAATCTCAATTCTGCCGTAACTGAAGGTGCAGAGAAAATAACATCATATTTCTCAATATCAATACCACCTATTGTTGATATTATGTCAGCACTTGTGCTCGCCTTCATTTTAGGATTGACACTCTCTATGACTAAAGGGGGAACCGTTAAGGCATTGGTAAATGAATTCAAGGATATAATAAATATTGTTATAATTAAATCTATTATTCCTATACTTCCGTTCTATATTTTCGGAATATTCCTGAAATTGGCTAAAGAGGGTCAGGTTTCAATCGTACTTGGCCTTTTTTTCAAGGTTATTTTAATAATTTTTGCCATGCATATTATATGGCTTCTATTTCAGTATACTGTAGCTTGGGTGGTTTCAGGAAAAAATCCATTCAGAGCACTTTACAATATGTTGCCTGCATATATGACGGCATTGGGAACACAGTCTTCTGCAGCCACAATACCTGTAACCAGGGCTCAGGTATCAAAGAACGGAGTCAATGATGATGTCGCAGATTTTGTTATCCCTCTTTGTGCTACAATACATCTGGCAGGAAGCACACTGAAAATTACTGCTTGTGCCTATGCTTTGATGTGGATGCTGGGTATACCGGCAGGCCTTGACCTGTTTACCGGTTTTATTTTTATGCTGGGAGTGATAATGGTTGCTGCTCCCGGAGTGCCAGGGGGCGCAATAATGGCTGCAACAGGAATCCTTCAGTCTATGCTGGGATTTGATCAGACAAATCTGGCTCTGATGATTGCCCTTTATATAACGATGGATAGTTTTGGAACGGCATGTAATGTGACAGGAGACGGAGCAATAGCAATAATAATGGATAAAATTGCCAGCAGAAAATAGTTATCTTTGCAAAACATAAATTATCAATGAAGATAGCACTTTGCCAGATATCAGTTTTTTGGGAGGAGACAGAGCAAAATCTTAACAATCATCAACGTACGATTGATTCATTGTTTGGAATAGACTCCGGAATAGACATAATTGTATTTCCGGAATTCTATTCCACCGGTTTTTCTATAGCCAATAAAGCCATTGCCGAGAGTATGGAAGGTCCATCTGCTAAATGGCTGAGAAGAGTCAGCAAAGATTACAATGTGGCTGTAATGGCCTCTATCCCTATACTAGAGAACGGTAGCTATTATAACAGGGCTTTTTTTGTAACACCTAAGAATGAGTGGCACTATGACAAAAGTCATCTGTTCAGTTACGGCGGCGAGGATCAGATATTCTCGAAGGGCACCAATAGAGTGATTGTTAAGTTTAAAGAGTGGAACATTCTTCTGCAGATTTGTTATGATTTAAGATTCCCTGTATGGGCAAGAAACCGCGGATTGGAATATGACCTGGCTATTAATGTAGCTAACTGGCCATCTTCAAGAGAGGGCGTGATTAATCCGCTTGTTAGGGCAAGAGCAATCGAGAACCAGTGTTATTATGCATTTGTAAACAGAACCGGGAGTGATCCTCAGAACACATACTACCCGATTGGTTTTATTTCAGATTACAAGGGTAACGAACTAATACCAGTTTACAAGAATTCAGATGATACATGGTCTCTGTATAATTTGAGCCATAATGATCTTAGAAGATTCAGGGAGAATTTCAGAGTGTGGGAAGATGGAGATAAATTTGTAATTAAGAGTGATGAGTAAAATATATAAGGTTATTGCAGTCTCGTTTTCGTTAGCTGCACTTCTGTCATTTACCAATGTAGACAGAGATAAAATTAAGGAAGGCAAACATTTAATTTACATATACACCACAAATGATATTCACGGACTCTTTTTTGATTCCACCTATAATGGTGAAGTTCAAACTTCATCCCTGAGCAAGGTTTCATCATTTGTCAAAAGAGAAAGAGAGCAGAAAGGAGAAGAGGCTGTTGTACTTCTTGATGTAGGAGACCATCTGCAGGGAGATAATTCTGTGTTTTACTATAACTATATTGACACTACGGAAGTCAATCTAGTTCCATATGCTTTTAATTATCTGCGTTATGATGCAGTAGTTGTTGGAAATCATGATATAGAGACCGGACACAAAGTTTATGACAAGGTTAGAAGTGAGCTTAAAATGCCATATCTGGCGGCAAATGCGCTTTACAAAGGGTCAGAAGAGCCATATTTCACTCCATATACAATAATTGAGAGAGGAGGGATAAAGATAGCAGTTATAGGTCTCACCAATGCCAACATTAAGAAGTGGCTGTCACCTTCATTATATGAGGGAATAGAATTCAGTGAGGTTATTCCGGTTCTGGAGAGGTATATCAAAAAAATAAGGAGAACAGAATCCCCTGACATACTGGTGGTTGCAATACATGCCGGTCTGGGCGATGAAAAGCTTTATCAGTTGGAGGATCCTTCAAAATTTATTGCCGCAAATGTAAAAGGGATTGATATGGTATTTGCTGCACATGATCATAAGTCCTTTTCAGGATATGTCTGGAATGGAAAAGATTCAATCCCGGTAGTGGAAGGTGGGAGCAGAACACAAAATCTTTCTTGTGGCACGATAGAAATTGTATATAAAAATTCTAAAGTGGTGACAAAGAAAGTCTCGCCTTCACTCATATCCCTTAAGGACATACCATCTGACCCGGAATACAACCAGTTTATGTTAACGCGTTATAAAGCCGTCAAGAGCTTTACAAACAACATTATTGGATATGTAGATCAGGACTTTTCGTCAAAAGATGCCTATTTCGGATCTTCCGAGTACGTAGATATGATTCATGTATTACAGTTGGAATGCACATCAGCCGATATATCTTTTGCAGCGCCCTTGTCATACGATTTCAGCTTTAAGGCCGGTTACATGAACTTTCAGGGTCTTATGAACCTATATCCTTTTGAGAACCTATTGTATACAATAAACCTAACGGGTAGTGAGGTAAAAAATTATCTTGAATATTCCTACAAAAAATGGGTAAATAAGGTCACTTCACCTGATACTCCTATGTTGATAATAGACTACAATGATAAGGGAAATGCAAGATTAAAAAATATGCATTTTAATTTTGACTCTGCCGCCGGAATATTATATGAGGTAGATATAACCAAAGGAGATGGTGAAAGGGTGAAGATATTGTCTATGGCTGACGGAAAGCCATTTGAACCAGAGAAGGTATATCGAGTGGCTATGTCATCTTATCGCGCAAGCGGCGGAGGTGATCTTCTTACAGCCGGTGCCGGAATTCCATTCGATGAGCTTGATAGCAGAGTCGTTTTAAGGCTGAAGGATATCAGAGGCCTTATATATGAGAAAATAAAGAGAGATGGCAAATTAAGCCCAAGAAAACTGAATAGTTGGGAGTTTGTTCCTGAACAACTTGTATTGGAAAAAGTATCAATCGAAAAAGATGAGTTGTTTCGTTAACAAAAAAAGGAATCAGAATTATCTGATTCCTTTTTTCGTGTCTTTATAGTGCTTTGAATTAAAGTAATATAAAGGTTATTTAGCGAAGCTTACAGCTCTTGTCTCTCTTATAACGGTAATCTTTACCTGGCCCGGATATACCATCTCATCCTGGATCTTTTTGGCTATATCTAGCGAAAGTTGTTCGGAGTCCTTATCAGTTACCTGCTCACTTCCTACAATCACTCTTAGTTCACGGCCAGCCTGAATAGCATAGGTTTTTGTCACTCCCGGGTAAGAGAGGGCAAGATCTTCCATCTCTTTAAGCCTCTTGATATAGGATTCTATCACCTCTCTTCTTGCACCGGGTCTTGCACCTGAAATCGCATCACTTACAAGCACGAGAGGGGATATCAGAGATGACATTTCAACCTCTTCGTGGTGAGATCCGATAGCATTGCAGATATCCGGTTTTTCTTTGTATTTCTCGGCAAGCTTCATTCCAAGGATAGCGTGAGGTAATTCAGGATCCTCGTCGGATACTTTTCCTATATCGTGAAGAAGACCAGCCCTTTTTGCAGTTTTAGGATTCAAACCAAGTTCGGAAGCCATTGTAGCACAGATATTAGCAACCTCTCTCGAGTGCTGAAGAAGATTCTGTCCGTAAGAAGAACGGTATTTCATCCTTCCGATAAGTTTTACCAACTCCACATGCAAACCATGAATGCCGAGATCAATGCAGGTTCTCTTTCCTGTTTCCATAATCTCGTCATCAAGCTGTTTCTGAACCTTTGCAACAACTTCCTCTATTCTTGCCGGGTGTATCCTTCCATCAGTAACAAGCTGATGCAGGGCTAGCCTTGCAACCTCTCTTCTTACAGGGTCAAATGCAGACAGAAGAATGGCTTCCGGAGTGTCATCAACAACAATTTCAACGCCTGTAGCCGCTTCCAGAGCCCGGATGTTTCTGCCTTCACGACCGATAATCCTTCCCTTAATCTCGTCACTTTCAATGTTGAAAACAGTAACAGCATTTTCTATTGCCGTTTCCGGTGCAATTCTCTGTATGGTGTTGATAATAATTCTTTTTGACTCCTTACTTGCTGTAAGTCTCGCCTCGTCCATCACTTCACTTATATATGAAAGTGCTTCCGATTTTGCCTCGGCTTTCATAGTTTCAATGAGCTGGTTTTTAGCTTCTGAAGCAGATAAACCTGCAATATTTTCTATTTTTTGAATAGCCTCTGTTCTGAGTTTTTCGTATTCTTCCTGTTTTTTCTCCAGAAATTCAGTCTGATTCTTTATATGTTCTTTCGAACTTTCAACCTCTTTTATCTTTTTCTGTAGTTCTGAGTTTTGCTGATTAATTGCAATTTCTCTTTGTTTTACCCGGTTCTCCATCTGGATTACCTGATTGTTTCTTTCAAGTATCTGCTGTTCGTGCTCTCCTTTCAATTGAAGAAACTTCTCTTTTGCCTGAAAAATCTTCTCTTTTTTTATGTTCTCGCCCTCCTGTTCAGCAGCTTTTAAAATCTCTTCTCTCCTTTTCTTTAGTAAAATATTATTGCTCACATAGTAAGCCAACCCGAAGCTCACTATTGCGGGTAGTAAGATTGATAGTATAATTTCCATTGTAATATATATAGTTTGTATTGTACATTAAAAAAGCCGCTGGTAAAGCTGTTTAACAAAAACCTTAATAAATAAGATTTGAGCTCCGACTTGTGTCGCAAACTTCCAACGTCCCGTAAACGGAATCCCCCGAAGGGTAACCCAGGCCTGTTTTTGACTGTCGAGTATTGCTCGGTATGTTTTTAGTGTTGATTTTGGCAAAGAGCTAAACCAACGGCTAAACTTAATCGTCTAGTCAGGTAATGTTAACTTTAATGTACTCATCCAGAAGTGTGTCAAGGTTTTGCAGCTCCTCTAATATCCGGTTGCTCTCCTCTCTTTGTTCTGCCTCAATAAGACGTATAACGAACTGGAGAAGTGCCATGGAAAGGGCATCCTGATTATCACGGCTAACATACTTACTCTTGTAAAGATCAACTTTTTCATTAATAATCTTGGCAGCAGCGCGGATTTTTTCCTCATCATTAACTGCCACCTTGAGCGGGTAGTACCTGTCAGCTATGCTTATTCTTATTGATTGCTGTTCCATAATAGCGGCCTAATCATTTAAAAGAGCTATGCACTTATCAATCTCCTTAACAATTCTGTTAATCTTCTGTTTCGCCTCTTTCACATCCTGAGATGATGCTTTAAAAGCCTCACCTAACTGTAGCTTATTTACTTTTTCTTCTAATTCTTTTACATTGTTAGTACTTGCGTCCAATGCACTTTTGCAACTGTCAAGTTCGGCAGATAATCTCTGATTTTCAGCAACTACCTGTTCGTACCTCGAGATTAGCAATTCAATTTTGCCTTTTAGGCTATTTATTATGTTATGATAATCTACACTCATACAACTGCTATGCATTGGAACAAAGATAGTAAATAAAAAAAATATAACAAAATAGCTTCCAAATGTTAATTTGGAAGCTATTCATATAATTTATCAACGAATGGAAAGTTTATCTCTCCTGAATTTTCTCCATGCCTACTCTTATGGCTTGTTCGTTCATAGGAATAAGATGGTGGTGTCTTTCAGGGATGGATTTTTTCAATCCCTTGATTACATTCTCCATACTTACTATTGATTTTTTACTAAGAAAAGCACCAAGAACAACCATGTTGTATGCTTTTGAGTTACCAAGCTCATTTGAAATGTCAACGGCGTCAATTGAGTATATCTTTATGTCCTTGCGAACAGGCTGCCTGGTAATACCATTTGGATCGTAAATCAATATCCCGCCTGGTTTGACGCTGTTCTCAAATTTATCCATAGATTGCTGATTCAAGATGATTGCTGTGTCAAACTTGCTCAACAGAGGTGAACTGATCTTAGAATCGCTCAAAATAACTGTTACATTCGCTGTACCACCTCTCATTTCGGGACCGTATGAGGGCATCCATGTTACTTGTTGCCCTTGCATGATTCCGGAATATGCGAGGATTTTTCCCATAGACAGGACTCCTTGTCCGCCAAAACCTGCTATTATTATCTCTTCTTTCATTTTTCTCCTTATTAAATATCCTTTATATCTCCTAATGGGTATTTCGGGAACATATTTTCAACCATCCATTCATTTGACTGAACTGGAGAAAGCTTCCACCCGGAGTTGCAAGTGCCGACAATTTCCACAAATGATGTTCCCTTATCCATCATAGAGTTTTCAAAGGCCTTGCGGATCGCTTTTTTCGCTTTTCTTACATTACCCGGATTATGTACAGATTGTCTGGTAACAAAGCAAGTGCCGTCAAGCTGCGCGATTAATTCTGTGATTTTTAGGGGATTTCCATGTAGTTTCGGATCTCTGCCATATGGAGTTGTGGCTGTTTTCATTCCAATAAGGGTTGTAGGAGCCATCTGTCCGCCGGTCATGCCGTATATTGCATTGTTTATAAAAATAACAACAATGTTTTCTCCTCTGTTGCATGCGTGCATAATTTCTGCAGTACCAATAGATGCAAGATCTCCGTCCCCCTGATATGTGAAGACATATTTTTCAGGATGTAACCTTTTAGTAGCAGTTGCCAATGCAGGAGCACGTCCGTGAGCAGCTTGCTGCCAGTCTATGTCAAGGTAGTTATATGCAAATACAGAGCATCCTACAGGTGATACACCGATAGTCTTTTCCTGGATTCCCATCTCGTCTATTACTTCTGCTATAAGCTTATGAACTGTTCCGTGTGAACAGCCAGGGCAGTAGTGCATCACATTGTCGGTAAGCAGAGGTGTTTTGCCGTATACTCTGTTTTCCGGTTTGATTATATCTTTAATATCCATGATATTCTGTATTTTTATTTCGAAATAGATTGTTTAAAGGCATCCAGTACCTCTTCTGGAGAAGGAACGATACCTCCTAATCTTCCGAAGAAATTAACCGGAACTTTACCATTTACGGCAAGTCTGATATCTTCAACCATCTGTCCGGCACTTAGCTCAACTGACATAATGGTTTTTAACTGTGGAACCAACCTCTTTATCTCATTTGTCGGGAATGGGAAAAGTGTAATTGGTCTTAGCAGACCTACTTTAATTCCTTCTTTTCTTGCTTGTTCTACGGTACTTTCACAAATTCTTGCCATACAACCGTATGCAATAATGAGATGCTCTGCATCTTCGCAGTTAACTATCTCAAAACGAACCTCATCTCTCTCCATTATTTTATATTTTTCCTGGAGGGTCTGATTAAGTTTTTCGTGAACAGCAGCATCCATAGCAAGAGATGTTATGACATTCTGGTTGCGGTTTTGAGGTTTTCCTGTTGTTGCCCAAGGGTATTTTGCAATGATCTCTTCATTGGAAATTCTTGGTTTTATTGGTCTGAGCTCAACGGTCTCCATCATCTGGCCTACAATTCCATCAGCAAGAATCATTGCCGGGGTCCTGTATTTAAATGCCAGTTCGAAAGAGAGGTCTACAAAATCATACATCTCCTGGGCTGAGGATGGTGCAAGAACAATTGTTTTATAGTCACCGTGCCCGCCACCTTTTACTGCCTGGAAATAGTCTCCTTGTCCCGGCTGAATAGTCCCTAGTCCCGGACCGCCGCGTACAACATTGACTACAAGACATGGAAGTTCGGCACCGGCAAGATAGCTTATACCTTCGCACATAAGGCTTATGCCGGGGCTACTTGAAGAAGTCATAACCTTCTTTGCACAGCAAGCTCCTCCATAAAGCATATTGATTGAAGAGGTTTCACTTTCTGCTTGTAGAACAACCATACCGGTGGTTTCCCATGGTTTTTCCTCCATGAGAGTCTCCATAACCTCAGATTGAGGCGTGATAGGATAGCCGAAGTAACCGTCACATCCACAGCGAATAGCTGCATGTGCGATTGCTTCATTGCCTTTCATTAAAATCTTCTCTGCCATATCAGTTCTTTTTATCTTCTTTAAATTTTGACCCTGTATACTGTTATACAGCTGTCGGGACAAACTGTTGCACAATTTGTACATCCAGTGCAGGACTCGGGTGAAGCCATAAATGCAAAGTTGTATCCTTTGCTGTTAACCTCTTTAGCCAAGGCAATAGTATTGGTAGGACAGTTAGCAAGGCATACTCCGCATCCTTTGCATTTTTCATTGTCTACCACAATAGCTCCTCTTAATGCCATATTGTTATAGTTTTTTAATTTGTTTTTACAAAATTATATCATTTCGCTTTAAATTGCAATAAATTATCAATGTTTAATAACAATTAAGTAGAAAAAAACTTAAAACTGCTTATAATACTTTCCATTATGAAATTCCATCTAACGATAATTCCGATTATCAGAATAACAATAAGTATAATTGCTCCCTGAATTTTAGAATCCAGAGAGCGGAATTTTAACCAGTATCTTTTCATTGGATTTATATTATCTTTTTTTCAATCCTAATCCTTGCATCCACAGCAATAACCTGTTTTGAATTTCCCAGCAAAGGGTTCAGATCCATTTCGAAAATTTCAGGCGCGGCATTACAGAGAGCTGAAACCCTTCTGATAGTTTCATTGAAAACCACTTCGTTAACACCTTCTATACCTCTTGTTCCTTTGATCATCTTATATCCTCTGAGTCCTTTAATCATTTCATCTGCTTCTGTTTTGGAAACAGGAGAGAGGGCACTTCTGACATCATTAAGTACTTCAATGAAAATACCGCCAAGTCCGCACAAAATCAGATGCCCGAATTTATCTTCTCTTTTGGCACCTATGAAAATCTGTGTACCTGTGAGCATCGGTTGAAGTAAAATTGATGTAGTATCGGGGATGTTCATCATTCTGTTGAACTCTATAATCATTGTTTCCTCTTCTGTTATATTGAGGACTACACCGCCTACATCTGTCTTGTGAACAGGGCCTACAACCTTCATGACCATAGGGAAACCTATCTCAATGGCTGCTTTCTTGAGAGCCTCAACTTTATCTACAACGGCTTCCTTTGCCCGGCTAATCCCGGCAGCATCAAGAAGCACCTGGACCCGGGCCGGAGAGAGATATCCATTCTGAGCCTTGTCAATGACATTTCGGATCATTTTCTTATCCACAGGAGGAAGTTGTGTGTTGTATAATGAGCCATGCTGACCCATAACCTTCCCGAAAGCATTTCCGAATTGAACTTCGTCAGGGAAACATATACCACCTAATTCCTTAAATTTCTCAATCTCATCTTTTGCATTGACAATGGATGGCAGAACAGGGAATATGGGTTTTTTGCACTCTTCGATTTTTTTGAAAAGTGTCTCATATACATCAAATACTTTTGTGAGTCCCGGATTACCAAATATAACAGCCATAGAATCCACGTCAAAATCATTCTCACAGGCATCTATTATCTTTTCAAGTTGCAAAGCTGTTCCTGTAGCGAGGAAATCTAAAGGATTCGATACCGAGGAACCTTTATATAACTCTTGAAGCAGGTTGTCTGCTTTTTCTCCGGATATATGAGGAACATTAAGTCCATTGTTTGAAAGGGTGTCTGTGAGCATTACAGCTGGACCGCCGGCATGAGTTATTATGGCAACTTTGTTGCCTTTAGGTATTTTATTCATCATTACTGCCCCGACTGTAACAAGCTCTGTGCGGCTGAAACACCTTACAATACCGGCTTTGTTAAACAGCGCAGATACAGCAGAGTCAGGAGTAGCCATTGCTCCTGTGTGAGAAGATGCGGCTCTGCTGCCTGCATCACTGGTCCCTGCTTTTATGGCGGCTATTCTTGCGCCCTTATTTATAAGAGAGACAGAGTGTTTAAGGAGTTTGTCAGGATTGTTTATGCTCTCAATATATAGGAGTTTAACCGGCGAACTTTTTCCGTGAACATATGTCTCATCCATATGTGCCAGAACCTCTTCTATACCTGTCTGGGCACTATTTCCTACGGAGAATACGGAAGAAATCCTTAAACCGAGCTGCATCGCTGTCTCTAAAATGAAAACAACGGTAGCTCCGGATCCGGAAATGAGGTCTACGCCATTATCGCTGAGTGCCGGGGTAGGCTTGGTGAAAACGCCGGTATAGTTTGGTGTCATTACACCTATGCAGTTAGGACCAATCAATGTAGCTCCGGTTCTATTTACAGTTTCTACTATCTTCTCTTCATAAACAGTACCCTCCGGACCATCTTCGTGGAATCCTGCAGAGAGAATAATCACCGCTTTGCACATTTTCTTGCTGCACAGAATTTCAACGCTTTCAGGGCATAATTTGGCAGGGATTGCTATTATGGCAAGATCTATCTGAGGAAGTTCCTCAACGCTTTTGTGACATTTGATTCCTTGAACTGATTCTGATTTGGGGTTTACGACATAGAGTTTTCCTTTGAAGTTGGACTCTTTTATGTTTCTAAGGACAGCACCTCCCGGTTTTTGGGTCTCTTCAGAACCACCTACCACAACAATGCTTTTAGGAGAAATGAGCTCTTTTGTTATCATGTGTTAAAAAATTTGAGGCAAAGGTAATAATAAGTAATAAAAATTAAATAATATAGTATGTTTATAAATTAAATCTCTTTTGAAAATTTTCCGGCACCTTTGTGCGGAGAAAACCCTGCTTTTTCCCACGCTTCTCTGATAAGTGGTGATATGTCAGGATAATACTTGTTGCAGAAATTATAAAGTACTGTACCTTTTTTCATAATTGACAGAGGTGTATCTAATATTAAACTCTTTTCGCAAAAAGATGAAATAGTCTCAAGAAAGTCCGGATGTCTTACCATACCTTCCCGGAATGAATTGTGCCATACCGGATTGTTATACCAGTTGTCAATAATTTTTGAAACAAGAGAAGAGGTGAAAATTTCCTGATAACTCATATTCGGAGTCTGCAAAACCTCGTACGGAGGGTTATCAGCATAAACAATCTGCAAATCTTCGGCATCTCTCCTCATCTTTGTACCGGGCAGTAGTTTGAGTTTCTCAACTTGTATTTCGTCAACATCAATAAGAGAAAGTGTAGAGATATCTTCTGTCAATTGTTTGTAATTATAGTTTGGAAGGCCTACAATCAAATCTGCATGAACCTTGAATTTCTTCAATGAGCACAAATATTTCAGCCCTTCCAACGCTTTATCGCATGAGCCGGATCTGCTGCAAGCGGCAAGAACATCGTCTCTGAGGCTCTGTATTCCGGCCTCAAGAAAGAGAAAGCCGTCAGGCAGGCTCTCCAGTCTTCTCTTTAAAGTGTTGTTAATAAATGCGGGATGAATCTCCAAATGGAAAGTAAATGATTGATGATAGTCTGAAAAAACATCCAGCAAACTGATAGCGTATTTGGAATCAGCATTGAATGTCCTGTCTAGAATGCGTATCTCCTTTATGCCTTTTTCCCTGGCAGTGTCAAGCCTTTTTCTTAAGGATATTAGGTCTGTCTTATCAATTTTTCTCTTATTTCCACTGACACAAAATGAGCATCTGTTGAAGCACCCCCTGGAAGTTTCTATTTGTATGAAAGCTTTATCCCATCTGAAAAATTTTGAATTTTCGGGCGGTATGAGGTTGTGGAAAGCGGAAACAACAGCACAACCATTGTCGATATATGAACCTGATTTGTCAATCATGCAAACACCCTCAATGTCAGATAATTCCCCTTGCCCGTCCAGCGCTTTAAGGATGTTGTTAATCTGACTCTCTCCCTCACCTTTGAACACCGCGGTTACAAATTTGTTACTCTTTAAAAAGTATTCATTGTTACCGAGAAATTCAGGTCCACCCAAAACAATCCTTGTATCCGGTAAAAGAGCTGAAACTCTTGAAAGAAGAGTGATTGTGTAATTGTGATTGAAAAGCCAGAGGGTAGAGAATATGACGTCCGGTTTATGAATAATGACTTCATTTAGAGAGGTGGAAGGCTCTCTATTTATTGTGCCTGCAACGACACACCAGTCAAACGGCTTCCCTGAACACTCTCCGGTTTGAGAGTGCAGAGCAGGCAAAGCCAGCGACGAGTGTGAATAAGAGGCATTTATATCTAACCATAGAATCTTCATATCCTTAACAATGATAACAAATATATTTTAGTTAGAGCAAAAAACTCGCTATTTTTACATTTATAAACAATTTAAGATGCCTGCACTATTAATCAAAAATGTTATCCTTAACAACGAAAGGAAAGATATATATATCAAGGATGGAAGAATTGAAACCATTTCCGGCAAGTTAGAGCTTGAAGCGGATAGAGTAATTGACGGGAGAGGGAAATATGCCATTCCGGGTTTTGTAAATATGCATACCCATGCAGCCATGACTTTGATGAGGGGTATCGGAGAAGATATATCTCTGATGGACTGGCTTCAGAATATAATATGGCCTACAGAGGCAAAGCTTACTGATGAGCTTGTCTATTGGGGAACCAAGCTGGCATGTGTGGAGATGATTAAATCAGGCACAACCTGTTTTAATGATCAATACTGGAACCTGCCTGCCGCGGTATCTGCTACCGAGGAGATGGGACTAAGGTCTGTCCATTCGTATGTTATCCTGGATCTTATGGATAAATCCAAGTCCTCCTTTTTAAAAGAGGAGTGTGAAAGAATGTATGAATTTTCCAAAGGATGGTCTTCAAGAAATACATTTTCAGTTGGTGTTCACGCACCATACAGTGTCTCACCGGAGATGATACAATGGGCTGCCGGTTTTGCCAGAAAGAGAGGGTTGCCGGTTCATATCCATATTTCTGAGACTGAAGCTGAAAATAAAGATTCAATTAAGATGCATGGGTTGACCCCTACAAAATATCTTGACAGCCTTGGAGTTTTGGGCCCGGAGACACTCTCGGCTCACTCTTTATGGGTTGATGATGAGGATATTAGAATATTTGCAGAGAGAGGGGTCAAGGCTATACACAATATCAACTCAAATTTAAAAATTGCATCAGGATACAGATTCAGATACAAGGAATTAAAGGAGGCAGGGGTTGTAGTTTCACTTGGTACAGATGGTTGCGCCTCTTCCAACAACCTTGATATGCTAGAGACGATGAAAACAACAGCTCTTGTCCAGAAGGCATGGAGAGAAGATCCGACCATCATGCCGTTGGACGAATTGTTATCGCTTGCAACAGAAAATGGAGGAAAGTCTCTTGGTTTGCCTATAGGTGTCATAAAAGAGGGATATCTTGCAGACTTCTCACTGATTGACACAGAAAGTGTCGCTTTCACTCCAAACATAAACTTTATGGCAAATCTTATATATTCTGCAAACAGTTCATGTGTCGATACCGTTATTTGTGACGGTAAGGTCCTTATGGAAAATCGCATGGTGGAAGGAGAGCAGGAAATAATACAAATGGTGAATAAATTATATAAACAACTTTTATAGAATCAGTATGGAGTACATAACCAAAATAAACGAAGCAACAGCTTATATTAATGAGAAACTGGAAGGTAACAGACCGTTATGCGGCATAATTCTGGGAAGTGGTTTGGGAGGACTGGCCGATGTGATAGAGAATCAAACCATAATACCATACTCATCCATTCCACATTTTTCACAATCCACTGCTATAGGACATAAAGGGAATCTAATAGGGGGCTTTCTTGGAGGAAAATATATAATTGCCATGCAAGGGAGGTTTCATTTTTATGAGGGATATGGTATGGATCAGGTGACTCTTCCTGTAAGAGTTATGAAAAAATTAGGTATCTCATACCTTTTCGTTTCAAATGCTGCGGGTGGTGTCAATAGGGACTTTAAAGTAGGGGACTTAATGATAATCAAAGATCACATAAATTTGATGCCTAATCCGTTAATAGGAAAAAATATGGATGAGTTTGGTCCTCGTTTTCCCGATATGACCAGGCCTTACGATTTGAATATGATAAAGATGGCTGAGGTGACAGCATCAAAATTGGGAATAACTTTGAAAAAAGGTGTATATCTCGCCGGAACTGGTCCTACCTATGAGACTCCTGCCGAGTACGCATTTTTTGGCCGGGTAGGAGCTGATGCTGTGGGAATGTCTACTGTTCCGGAGGTAATAGTTGCCAGACACAGCAGTATTCCTGTGTTTGGTATGTCGGTGATAACAAATGAAGCCCATGACTTTGCTGAAGATTTTGTAAATGATGGCAATGACGTTATAATCGCTGCTAATAAGGCAGCAGAGAAAATGACCAGACTCATTACTATGATGATATCAGAATTATGAAAGAAAACAGTGATTTGCCGCTGATTATTGAGGAATTCATTGATGTAGCCAATGAAATGTGTTATTATGCCGATCTGCTCTGGCACAAGGGGTACGTGCAGGCTAACGGCAGTAATATTACGGTAAGGGTGGCAGACAATCTCTTGCTGGCAACCCCTTCCAGAAGCACAAAAATGAGTATCAAGCCGGAAGATTTGGTTATAGTCGACATGAACGGGCAACATATCTTCGGGAAGATGACAGCGACAAGTGAACTCTCTTCGCATCTGGCTATCTATAAAGTAAATCCCGACACAGGAGCCGTGATACATTCTCAGCCTCCATATACATCTTCTTATGCATGTTCTGAGAATTTCCCGATGAATCTTTTAAATCCTGAAGAGGTATTATGGATTGATTATATGGCTTTTGCACCATTCACTATTCCGGGTTCCTCTGAAATGACATATCAGATAGAGACAAGATCAAAGGGACGTTTTGTTCTGGTTCTGCAGAACAATGGACTTATGACATGGGGAGAGACTCTCCGGGATGCATTCTGGCGAACAGATGTGATGGAAAATCATTGTAAGATACATAATTACATACAATCAAGAGGAGATACCCCAAGAGAATTTACCTACAGGCAAATGATGATGCTTCAGGAGATGAGGCAAAAGTATTTTAAATAGATCTATAATATTGAAATGATTAATGATAAAGAATATAATTTTTGATTTGGGCGGAGTGATTGTGAGGCTGGATCGCAATGCTTGTGTGAACTCATTCAGGGAGATTGGATTTGAAGATTTCGGAACAATATTAAATGACTTTGTACAACATGGTTTTTTTCTGGATTTTGAAAAGGGGAGAATAGACTCTGCACAGTTTAGAGACATAATACGCAAATATATTGGCAGTTATGTTGCTGATGAGAAAATCGACAAGGCAATGGCTGATTTTCTTGCAGAGATTCCGGTGTATAAGTTGGAATTTATTTGCAGACTGAAGCAATCCTACAATGTATACATGCTCAGCAATACAAATCCGATAGCAATTAATCAGGTAAGAATCCTGTTCAAGGATTGCGGATATGAGATTAATGATTGCTTTCACCAGATCTTTCTCTCTTATGAGATGAATATGGCAAAACCAGATGCTGAAATTTTTGAAAAGTTAGTGAGTGAAACCGGAATAAATCCTGCAGAGTCCCTCTTTGTAGATGATGGTTCTCTTAACATTCAGACAGCCGCGTCTCTTGGTTTTCAAACATTGCTTGCATCACAGGAGTGTGATTTGGAAAAGGAGGTTCTTCATCTTTTATGACCCGGTTTATAAGTTTGTCAAGCGGAAGTAGTGGAAACTGCTACTATATCGGCAATGAACAGGTCTCTCTTCTAATAGATGTAGGCCTTTCCTCAAGGATGATCAAGAAGCGTCTCTCTGAATTCGGTATTTCTTTGGAATCCATATCTTTTGTACTTGTCACGCACGACCATATTGATCACATAAAATACCTGGGCACGTTTGCACAAAAATTCAAAACCCCGGTTATAGCAACAAAAAAGCTACATGATTCACTCTCTGTTCACCCATGCACCAGAGGATGTATGGATGATTGCAGAAAATATGTCGAAAAGGGCGATTGTTATGAGTATTCAGGAGTAAGTGTAACTCCGTTTGATGTCCCTCATGATGCAAAGGAGACTTTGGGCTATCATATAGATTTCATGGGTGAGAAATTTACTATCATAACTGATGCCGGCAGGGTAACTAAGGAGATGGTTGACTACTCCAGGAAAGCAAGACATCTGATTCTGGAGTCAAATTATGACCACCAAATGCTGTTGGATGGAAATTATCCTAAAGTCCTAATTGATAGAATTAAAAACGGGCATGGCCATTTGTGCAATATACAAACAGCAGAAGCTTTGAAGGAGATATATAACTCAGAGCTCAAAAACCTCTTTCTATGTCATCTGAGTGAGAATAACAACACACCTGAACTAGCCTATGCTTCTGCCTCTTCATCTCTTTTGCAGATAGGAGTCACAGATGGTATTGATATAAATATAAAGTGCCTCCCTAGAAGAGGCACTTATTGTCATCAATTGGAAGAGTAGGATATCTCTTATTCAACAAACTGTTTTGCGTAATATTTGGCAGTAAGCTTTTCTCCGGTTGCTCTCTCAATCATATCATTCCATTCATACCTCATGCCAACATTGAATACCTTTTCTTTCAGCCAGTTACCAACCTCCTTGTTACCAATATAGCATTCGTTTTTGTAATCGCCTGATTTTGTGATCTTGTCAACTATGTAATAGTGCATCTGAGATGCAAATAGTTCACCCAGCTGGTAATTATGATAGTAACAAGGATACAATGCAATGTGAATCTTGGTTGCCCAGTCAGGTTCATTCCTGTCTGCCGGTCTCTTTAACATCTGGTACTTTTCAACCAGATCCCACCACAGTTTGTTCAGATCCTGGTCAGGATTTGCATACATTGCTTTTTCAAAACGGTAGACAACCTGTACCCAACGGCTAAAGACAAGTTGTTGAAGTCTTGTTGATTTTTCACAATCTGAAGCAATTTTATCCTTCTCTTCCTGTGAAAGGCCAAGGCTTTGTTTCATCCATTCAGGGTTTCTTGAAAGCCTTCCGAACAACATTGCAACCGCTTCTGTTGTGAAAGTATGTGCTGCTCCTCTGAGGAAGAACGGATTTTCCGGGTTGTCATGTCCCAAAGAGTATACACCGTGTCCGAACTCATGCAGCATTGTTCCCATCCACTGTTCATTGTCTTTAATGTTGCAAAGGACTCTTACATCTCCCTCATTGTCGATATCAGTGCAGTATGCATGTTGATTTTTCTTTGGTTTTTCATACAAATCACTGTTTTGCATAATCTTTGAAACATCAATTCCAATACCCATATAGAAATCGGAAGTGAGTTGCTCCAGATTTTTTCCTTTGTAGTAAGAGTCGAGATCAACAGGGTAAAGTTTTGGAGATTCCTGGAAATATCTTCCTTGGTAATGCCATGGCATTAGCTCTTCTGCCGGTACTTTATAACGGACAGAAAACACTGAATCCATTTGGCCCTTCAGTGTTGCAAAAGCATTTCTGGTAAGAGAGTCAAGTTCATCAAAAAGAGATGATATTTCAGCAGGGTTCTGACCTGATAACTCCAGAGACATGCTGTGATAGTTTTCAAAACCGAGTGATGTAGCAACTTTGTTTCTGAGTTTTACTATTTCTATAACATCAGATGCCACCACAGGTCCGATACCTTTATGTGCTTTCCATACCTCCTCAAGAACTTTGTTATCTGTTGATGTCTGAAGAATATTCTCTACATCGTTGTCAGAAATCTCTTTCCCTTTGAAGTTCGCACGATATTCGGCGTATTTTAGTTCGAGAGCAGAAGTCTTGTTGATAATTTGATTAAGGAGTGCTGTATCTGTCTGATTAGCAAGGAATGAATTGTAAAGGACAGTAAGCTGTCTGTTGAGGAGAGAGTCCTTAATTTTTCCTCTCTCTTTAATTGCCTTAAGTTCTGCAAATACTTCAGGGTTTGATAGGATTCCTGTAACCTGGATGTTTGCATCAGAGTATTTTTTGAACTCAGCTGCATCTCCTGTAATTGTTCCGTTCCAGTATGCAAGAGCTGCCACCTTTAACAAAGGGCGCAGCGTGTCTTCAGTACTGGTAATGATTTCCTGTAACCTCATTTCGTCTTTTTTTGCACATCCTGCCAAAAGGGCAGCGAATGTGATGATGATAAGCGTTTTTTTCATATTATAGGATAAGTTGATATATATATAATAACTATAAACCAAAGTTAATAAAATTATAAGAGGATACTCAAAAAATTGAATATCCTCTTAAGATCTAATATAAAACGACTAGAGTTGTGGTCCTGATTTAACCAGGGCTTTAGCAGCATCATTGTCGCAGTATTGCTCAAAATTCTTGATGTACTTCGCAGCTAGAGATTTTGCTTTCTCTTCCCATACGCTCTTGTCAGAGTATGTACTCCTTGGATCAAGAATATCTGTTACATTGTTCAGTTTAACAGGGACATTCAGATTCAGGATAGGGATGTGTTTTGTCTCGGCTTTTTCGATAGAGCCATCAATGATTGCATCAATAATTGCACGAGTGTCCTTTATAGATATTCTCTTTCCTGTTCCATTCCATCCGGTGTTCACAAGATACGCCTTTGCTCCGTGCTCATCCATTTTTTTGGCAAGAGTTGATGCATACACTGTAGGGTGAAGTGTGAGGAATGCCTCTCCGAATGCAGGAGAGAATGAAGGAACAGGTTCTGTGATACCTCTCTCTGTACCTGCGAGTTTTGATGTATAACCGCAGAGGAAGTGATACTGAGCCTGATCTCTGTCAAGAATAGATACTGGAGGAAGAACACCGAATGCATCAGCAGATAGGTATATAATCTTCTTTGCATGTCCTGCTTTTGAAGGTAAGACAATCTTGTTGATGTGATATATAGGATATGATACACGTGTATTCTCTGTTACAGATCCGTCTGAGTAATCAGGGGTCCCGTCTTCCAATACTGTAACATTTTCAAGCAGTGCGTCCCTTTTAATAGCATTCCAGATGTCCGGTTCGTTTTCCTGGCTCAGGTTGATAGTCTTTGCATAGCAACCGCCTTCGTAGTTGAATACACCATGATCGTCCCAGCCATGCTCGTCATCACCGATGAGGTAGCGCTTAGGATCTGCAGAAAGGGTAGTCTTACCGGTTCCGGAAAGACCGAAGAATACAGCAACATCACCATCCTGACCAACGTTTGCGGAGCAGTGCATAGATGCTATGCCCTTGATTGGGAGGAAGTAGTTCATCATAGAGAAAATACCCTTTTTCATCTCACCGCCATACCAGGTACCACCACAGACAGCCATCCTTTCTGTAAGGTTGAAAATAACGAATACATCAGAGTGGAGACCTTGCTCCTTCCATTTAGGGTTTGTAGCCTTTGATCCGTTTATGAAAACAAAATCAGGTTCACCGAAGTGCTCCAACTCGTATTGCGAAGGACGGATGAACATATTCTTTACGAAGTGTGCCTGCCATGCAACCTCCATGATAAAACGTACTTTGAGCCTGGTATCTTCATTTGTGCCGCAATATGCATCCATTACATATACAGTCTCCTTGTCAGAAATCTGTTTCTGAACAATAGACTTACACTCATTGTAAATCTCAGGACTAACCGGTTTGTTGATGTTTCCGTCCCACCACATATGCTGGTCGCTGGTTGCATCCTTTACAATGTATTTGTCTTTAGGGGAACGTCCGGTAAAAATCCCGGTCTTTACACAGACTGCGCCAGTCTTTGTGAGAGTGCCTTTTTCAAAACCTTCATTTTTTTCTGAGATCTCAGCTTGAAAAAGTTCCTCATAAGAGGGGTTGTGGATTACATTTTTTACGTTTTTGATACCGTACTTTGTCAAATCGATACTTGTCATAGATTATTTGAATTTATTATTAATACGCTTATTTTTCACTATCTTTAATATGGACAAAAATGCTTAATTTAGCAACAAAAATCAGGCCATAAAGTTCAATGGAAAACGCACTGGATGTATTAAAAAAATACTGGGGATATGACCGATTCAGACCTAAGCAGGAAGAGATTATTCAATCTGTTGTAACCGGTTTGGACACTCTCGCCCTACTTCCCACTGGTGGGGGTAAATCTCTCTGTTTTCAGATACCAGCCATGATGTGCGATGGAATATGTCTGGTTGTAACGCCTTTGATTGCTCTTATGAAGGATCAGGTGGAAAATCTTCAGAAACGAGGAATCAAGGCAATCTGCGTGCATTCAGGTATGACCAGGAATGAGGTTGACTATACCCTGGACAATGCAATATTCGGAGATTATAAATTTCTCTATCTCTCGCCTGAAAGGTTACAAAGTGAAATGGTCAAGGTCCGGATTTCCAGAATGAGCATAAACTTTCTGGTTGTCGATGAGGCTCATTGCATCTCCCAATGGGGCTATGATTTTCGCCCTGATTACCTCCTGATCAAGGATATAAGAGAGCTGACAGGAGATGTTCCGGTAGTAGCCCTGACAGCTACTGCAACTCCTGATGTTGCAGGTGATATTATGAAACAGCTGGGTTTCAAAAAGGAGAACCTCATTAAATCAAGTTTTGAGAGGAAGAATCTCTCCTATGTTGTAAGAGAGACGGAAGATAAAAGCGGACAGTTGTTGAAAATAGCACTTTCTGTTCATGGTTCCGGAATTGTTTATGTACGTGAAAGGAAGAGAGCAGAGGAGACTGCTGCATTTTTAAATGCTCAGGGGATAAATGCCGATTCTTACCATGCCGGATATGAGGCTTCTCAGAGGGCGAAAAAACAGGATGCCTGGATGAAGGGGGAGACAAGAGTTATTGTTGCCACCAATGCCTTTGGTATGGGAATTGACAAACCCGATGTCAGGTTTGTCTGCCACTTTGATCTTACAGAATCAGCAGAGGCATATTTCCAGGAAGCGGGAAGAGCCGGAAGGGACGGGAAGCGTTCATATGCAGTTCTTCTATGGAACCGACGAGATATTAAGAGGATAAAACAGATAATGGAGGTTACATTTCCTTCTTTTGACTATCTGAAGGAGGTATATCAGAGGTTGTTCAACTATATCGGCTATGATTACGGCACAGGTAAAGGAGATGTAATAAAGTTCAACCTGAGTGACTTTGCTCAGAAGGAGCGATTGCACATGGTCAATGCCTACCATGCAATTAAGTATATTGAAGGAGAGGGGTATTGGGAGCTGACTGAGGAGTTGGAAAACCCATCAAGAATAATGTTCACTGTTTCAAGGGACGAACTTTATAAAATTCAGCTTAAAAACAGTAATCTTGATTCATTTGTTAAGATACTGATGAGGCTTTACACATCTCTCTTTTCTGCTTTTGTCCCTATAGATGAGGAGTATATAGCCCGGGTTTCAAGAAACAATAAGGCAAACATTACTGCAAATCTGATTATGCTTTCAAGGATGCATGTAATAGATTACATTCCGGCTGTGAGATCTCCGTTGCTTATTTTAAGAGTAGAGAGACTTGAAAACAGGGGACTTCTATTTTCTGAGGAGAACTATGAAAAAAGAAAGGGAAGTTATCAGAAAAGAGTTGAGAGCATGATAGAGTATGTCTCAACGACAAATGTCTGCAGATCTGTTATGCTTCTTGGTTATTTCGGGCAAAGCGGAGCGGCTGATTGTGGAACATGCGATGTATGCCTTGCGAATAAAAGAAATGAGGACATAAGACAATCTGATAAAGTGATTGAGGATAAACTCAGTGAAATGCTTTCAGAAGCACCTCTCTCCCTTGATGAAATATCTATGGGTATGGGAGAGGGGAGCAACCTCTGTATTGAGATACTGAGGGACATGATAGACAGGGGAATTATCAAAGAGATTTACGGAAAATATACATTAGTCCGATAAAAAGTCTTCAAGTTCCGCACAGAGTTTTTGTATTGGTAATCCCATAACATTGAAGTAAGAACCCTCTATACGGCTGATTGCGACATATCCTATCCAATCCTGTGCACCGTATGAACCCGCTTTATCATACGGAGCATAATTATCTATATAATAATATATCTCATTATCCTTTAACTCTCTGAAGTAAACGATGGTTTCAGATGTGAATGATCTCTCCCTGCAATTGTCTCTGATACACACACCTGTAAGAACAGTATGTTTATTTCCTGACAGCATTTTCAACATCTGGAAAGCATCAGACCTATCTGCCGGCTTTCCAAGAATCTTTCCTTCGCATAACACCAATGTGTCTGCCGTTACAAGAATTTCGGTGTCTTTGAGTCTGCGGCCGAATCCTGACGATTTCAACCTTGCAAGATGTTCCGGCACAAGATTGATATCCATTGAGGATTCAAACTCTTCCGGTATATCATTATTGACCTCTACCGTGAATTCCAGATCCACCCCCTCCAGCAGCAATCTCCTTCTTGGAGATGAAGAAGCAAGAATGAGTCTTTTGTTTGCAAGCAAATCCTTAAGCATGGCAAAAACCTAACCTGAATAAGCTTCAGGATTAGCACTCCAGCGTTCCTGAATCTTTAAAACCTGTTCAATGACATCTCTTACACAACCTTTGCCGCCCGGATAACTCGATATGTACTCGCATATCTCCTTAACCTCGTTTACTGCGTCTGCAGGGCATGTAGCAAGTCCGCACTCCTTTAGGATTCCAATGTCAGGAATGTCGTCTCCCATAAAAAGGACTTCGTCGGGTCTGATTTTGTGACGATCACAAAAGTCAAGAAAATCGGGTATTTTGTAATGTGAACCCAGATATATGTCTTCACGCTCTATCCCGACCAGCTTGAACCTGTTAATAATGCTGTTTGAAGAACCCCCTGTGATTATTGCCACCGGATAATCATTCAAAATGGCCATCCTTACTGCAAAACCATCTTTTGCATTATGGCATCTCAGGAGATCTCCGCTATCAGTTGCAAGGACTGTCCCATCCGTGAAAACTCCGTCCACATCAAAAGCAAAAGCCTTGATTGACGATAATTTGTATTTATAATTCGACATTATATATTATTTATTTTTCTTCTGTTCTTTAATCAATTTTGAAAGGGTTTCATATACCAGTTTATGTTCCTCCTTACCTTCGAGTAGCTTAAGATGTTTTTCTATTGTTTCCATATCACCCCTTTTTGCCGGTCCTGTTTGAACCATAGATGGGTGCTCGTACAGAAATGCCTTTCTTACTGTCTCAATAGCAAGCGGGGTAAGCAAAACCTGATTTGGGACTGAAAGATCGAAAGCAAGACCGGTAAGGTAATTTACAAAATTACTTACAAAAACTGCAGCCAGATGCAATTTTAACCGCTCTTCGGATGTTGAGATTTTGTGCTCTGCTCCCATTGAGTAAACAATACCGGCAAGGATCTCCTCGCCCTCTTTGTCTGATGATTCAATCATAAACGGGACCAACCTGAAATCTACGGGTTTTATCTTGCTTAATGTCATCAATGGATAAAAAACTCCATGAAAAGGGTAGGAGTCAAGGGCTTCGATTGATGTTGCCCCACTTGTATGTACCAACAAAGGAATCTTGCCTCTTTTCATGACCTCTCTTGACAGCTCCTCAGCCAGAGGATTAATTGCCTTGTCTGAAACAGCAAGTATAATTACATCAGATTCCTTAAGCAAGGTAAAATCCTTTGTAAACAGAGTCTCTTCTGCAATCTTATGGGGGTTGTTGTCGCTTTTATTCAGTATATGGACAAGTTTTTGTCCAGACTCCTCGTTTCTTCCGCAGATATATGGTATAGGATGACCGGCTGCCTTAAGTGCAAGTGACAGCCTGTATGATACATTTCCCGTTCCCCATATTGAGATTTTGTACATAAGCTATCCTATTGTGCTGAAAAATGTGTTGATTATATCTTTGTGCCATCCCTGTATCAGTATTGAGTGATTACCCAGATGGGAATCAAGGTAGTGATCTATATCGTCCACGTTGCTGAACTGGTACTTGACCTGAGTCCTGCATCTCTCGACCACTGTTGTGTTCTGTATAATCTCACCGTTGAAGGCAAAGTGACGGTCGAGTTGAGGACCTCCACATTTGAATAGCGTGAATTTATCAAGAGGCAGTTTCAATGATATGCCAATTCCTAGTTTTGACTCATAATGAGAGGATAACATGAATTTTTTTCCCATTGACAATGGGGCGGTGCAGTGTGCAAAATCTATACTTTTGTCAGCTCTTTCTATAGATGAGGGATTTGACATAAATGAAGCCGAACCACAAAGTAGACGGGCAAGAATCATTGACCATAACGATGGAATGTCACCTTCGCATCCGGAAATTATCCCCTCGTCATTGAGCATGGAGAGAGCCAGGCAAGATGTGGTGCTGCAACTCTCAAGAAGATCAAAACATTTTATAGTCAGCGCATCAAGAGAATATTCTTTGACAATCTCTTTTATAGCGGAATACATCTTTAGGGCTTCTTCCACATCGTTTGTTGATGAACCCTTACAGAGGGTTCCGGAGAGAGATTGTGCCCTGCATTTCAGGTTTTCTGAGAGTGATGCCGATTTGTACTTCTTTTCAACCTCAGACACATCTATCTTCACGAATGTTGTTCCATATTTCTGGCTGACAGTATCACACTCTACTGCTGAGGAGATCAGCCATGAAGACTCTCCGCCTATCAGACCTATCCTCATTTTTGCCAATTTGCTCAATGTCTCTTGTATTTTGAACATTACTGAAAGCAACTCCTCAAATTTATCAAGATATTTTCTTGTAGGTTCTATGGGGAAATTGAAGTGTCTGTGCGGAATTTTGCTCTGATTAAGCCAAGTGGATATCTCCATAGATGCGGCCAGAGAGTTGTGATAGGAGTCGCTCAACAACAATACAGGCCGTGATAGAGATTTGCAGAGTCTCTTAAATTGCTCCTCAACACCTCCGGTCGCTATGAATGCTATTATATATCCGTTTTCGACAGCTTTTTCAGAGATTTCGTTACTGTCGATGAATTCAACCTTGTGAGATGACCGTAACTCATTCATCAGGTTCTCCCTGCAACCCAAAACACTTGTGGAGTCATGTAAAGGTGAGGCAAATATTACAATTTTCGTTGAACTTTCCATGGCATACTTTTTATCCGCACAAAGTTACTTATTTTACGAAACTTTGTAAGGATATATGTTCATATTAAGATTTGTGAACAGTCAAAATAAAAGCGGGCAGCTGACCATGTAACAACTTTGATACACGCCGGTTGCCCGCTTTATCTTACAGGTAAATATTAAGCCTCGGCTGAGAACTCCTCCTTTACTGAGAGGAATGGATTGATATCACACGCAGCAAAGTCTGTAATGTATGAATATCTTTCATCATTCCAGGCTTTGGCTTTGTTTGTATATATAACAGCAGAGTCTTCAAAGATCTTGTCTCTCTGAGCATCAATAATGAGCAGATAGGACATGACTATGTGAGAAGCCATCTCAACAAGCCTTCTGGCGTGAAAATCGATGAATTCGTTATCGCCGCCTGCAACAATTGCAACAGCCTGCTGGTATTGATCGGTCATTGCAATCAAAGTCTTTTTCATCTGTGTGAACTCAGGTCTGAGCTCTACTTTCTCATACTCCTTAATCTGGGCCAGATATGCACCATTGGTAACATATCTTTGAGCAGCAACAACCTGCAACTGTGAAGTGCCTTCGTAAATCGTAGTTATTCTCGCATCTCTGTAGATTCTTTCGATAGGATAATCCTTCATAAAGCCGGAACCTCCATGAATCTGAAGGGAATCATAGGCATTCTGGTTACTATACTCCGATGCAGTCATCTTTACCATTGGGGTGAACATATCGGCAAGACGCTGATACTGTTTTGCCTCGTTTCTCTCTTCAGGAGTAAGCTTCCTGTTTTCGGCAATAATGTTATATGCCTTGTATATATCGACAAAGCGTGTTGTCTCATACAGAAGAGCCCTTGAAGCCTGGAGTTTTGCCTTTATTATGGAAAGCATCTCGTAAACGGCAGGGAATTGAATGATTGCCTTGCCAAACTGCTTTCTCTCATTGGCGTATTTTAGAGCCTCTCTGTAAGCAGCATCGGAAATGCCGACAGCCTGTGCCGCAACTCCGAGTCTGGCTCCATTCATAAGTGACATTACATATTTTATAAGCCCCATTCTTCTTTCACCTACAAGTTTTGCAGGAGCGTTGTTGAAGACAAGTTCACAGGTAGGTGATCCCTTAATACCCAGTTTGTTCTCAATTCTTCTTACATGTACTCCTCCCCATTTCTGGTCGTGTACAAAATAGGAGAGACCGCGGCCGTCTGAAGTATTCTCTTCGGAGCGAGCCAATACCAGCTTGATCTGAGCATCTCCGTTTGTGATGAATCGTTTGACGCCATTCAGTTTCCACATGTCGCTCTTCTCATCATAGGTGGCTCTGAGCATCACAGCCTGCAAATCACTACCTGCATCCGGCTCTGTTAAATCCATTGAGCATGTCTCACCATTGTTGATTCTTGGCAGGAACTCATCCTTAATCTCCTTACTGGCAAACTCATAGATTGTTTCTGCACAGTCCTGAAGACCCCAGATGTTTGAGAATCCTGCATCGGCTCTTCCGACGATTTCGGCCGACATTATGTATGGAATCATCGAAAAGTTCAATCCTCCATACTCTCTTGGAAGATACATGCCATAAAGCCCTGCTTGTGTCAGGACATCCTGGTTTTGCTGTGTTCCGGGAGCATATGTGACTCTTCCGTTTTCATGGTGAGGACCAACCTTGTCAACCTCTTCTGCGTTTGGTGCAATTATATCACCGCAGATTTCACCGAGGATCTCCATCACCTTATCATATGAATCAATCGCATCTTCTGCTGTACATGGTGCGTAATTGAATTTCCCCGCATCTGAAAAATCCTGTTCTTTGAGTCTGACGATCTTTTTCATCAGAGGATTAGAAAACTGGAACTGTATATCTTTATTGTCTTTGTAAAAGTTTGCCATACTATTTGATGTTTTTCTTGTAAGATTTTATCATTCTCGGGAGCACTTCATTCAAATCTCCTACGATTGCATAGTCCGCTATATTGTTAATA
This sequence comes from Bacteroidales bacterium CF, assembly GCA_000473305.1. Taxonomy (GTDB): domain Bacteria; phylum Bacteroidota; class Bacteroidia; order Bacteroidales; family UBA932; genus Bact-08. The sequence continues at coordinate 1,208,678 of CP006772.1, forward strand.
GGGGCGTTCGGATCATTATTTATGGATATAATCATAGCGGATTGATCCATACCTGCAGTATGTTGTATCTGTCCCGATATTCCTACTGCTATATACAATTTGGGTCTGACTGTTACGCCTGTTTGTCCGACTTGTCTTGCGTGGTCTGCAAATCCGGCATCTACAGCAGCACGGGATGCACCAACTTCGGCTCCTAAAAGGTGCGCCAACTCAAACAATTGGTTGAAATTTTCCTTTGAACCTACGCCAAAACCTCCTGAAACAATTATGGATGCACCTTTGATGTCAATTTTCCTCTCCTGAATGTCGCGTCTGATAATCTCAACGACAAAATCCGAATCATTAAGAACAGGGTTGATATCTATCTTGCTTATAACTCCATTTACTGCTTGATTCAAGGCAACCTTTTTCATTACACCCTCTCTGACAGTGGCCATTTGTGGTCTGTGTTCAGGGTTGATGATTGTTGCAATAATATTTCCTCCAAATGCAGGCCTTATCTGGTAAAGAAGGTCTTTATACTCCTTGCCGCTTTTAGCATCCAGGTGATCGCCAATCTCAAGAGATGTACAATCTGCAGTCAGTCCGCTTGTCAGAGCACTGGATACTCTCGGTGCAAGATCTCTTCCTATGCTGGTGGCTCCAAAAAGAGCTATTTGCGGTTGTTCAGACTTGAAAAGAGAGATAGTTATGGCTGAATATGGGAGAGTCCTGTAAAATTCAAGGCGTGAGTCCTCTGCCAGATGGATTTTTGTTGCCCCGTACATGAACAACTCTTCTGAAAGATGAGAGACTTTATCTCCTATAACAAGTGCTTCAAGATTGCAATTAAGTTTACCTGCCAAATCCCTTCCTTTGGTCATGAGCTCAAGGCTTACATCTGCAATCTTACCGTTTTCGGTCTCTATATATACTATGATATTATTCATTATCTGCAATTTAACAATTTAACCAATAGTGTGTGATGAAATAAGCTCTTTGAAAAGAGAGTCTATATCCTCCTCTGAAGATGTGAGCCTTTTCGACTCTTTAGCCTGGAATACGATGTTTTCTATTTTCTTTACTTTTGTAGGAGAGCCCGACAATCCATATTTCACCTCTTCACCTCCGACATCAGCAACTCCCCATTCAGGAATTGTAAGCTCCTCCATGTTAAATGTAGGCAGATACGAGTTATGCTCATTGTCGTTTTGTTCAGAAAGAGTGGTCGCATGCTTGTATCTCATGAGTTGTTTTGCATTTCTCGGTCTGCATGACGGAGCGGTTGCATTTACAGTTATTAGTACGGGGAAAGTGGCACTTACCTCCTCAACACCTCTCTCTAGTCTGCGCAGGATTGTAATCTTGCCGCTTTCGATTGAAGTTATGCTTTCTGCGTAGGTTACTTGCGGAATACCAAGTTTTTCAGCCACTTGAGGACCAACCTGGGCTGTGTCTCCGTCAATTGCCTGTCTGCCTGATATAATAATATCCGGGTTCATTTTTTTAATAGCCATTGAAAGAGCGTACGATGTTGCAAGAGTGTCTGCTCCCGCAAACTTTCTGTCAGTGAGCAACACGCCACCGTCGGCGCCTCTGAAGTAACCTTCCCTTATTATATCGGCAGCTCTCAGTGGGCCCATTGTAAGTAGCTCTACCTTAGTCCCGGGGAATTTGTCCTTAATTCTTAAGGCTTGTTCCAGAGCATTCATATCTTCGGGATTAAAAATCGCAGGTAGAGCGGCTCTGTTGACAGTTCCGTCCTCTTTCATTGCATTCTTTCCCACATTCCGGGTGTCTGGCACCTGCTTTGCCAGTACAACAATTTTAAAGGTTTTAGTCATATTAGGTTTATTAATTATGCTTTGGCTGAATTCCCGCCAAAGCCCATTGGAAACATATTTTTTTGCTCGTTGTTAAGGATAATCTCTCCATATTGATTCTCATACTTTGCAATATTATCCTCCAGGGCAAGCATTAATCTTTTTGCATGTTCGGCAGTCATGATTATCCTGTTGGTTACCTGCGGCTTAGGAATGCCTGGTAGCATGCTGATAAAGTCAAGGATAAATTCACTGCTTGAATGTGTAATGATTGCTAAATTCGAGTATGTACCCAAAGCTACATCATTGTTTAATTCTATATTGATCTCATTATCAGTCTTCATGGCGATTGTTGTTTTTTGTGTTTTTGCAAAGATAGTTTTTTTTCTCTAATGCGAATTTTGAGAAGGAGTATTAAATAATTAACTTTGACGGTTAGTTTTAAATTTAAACATTTATATGGAGTTACCTGTAAAATATGATCCTTCGCTTACTGAAGAGAAGTGGTATGCCTATTGGTTGAAAAACAATTTTTTTCATTCTGAACCTGATAATAGAGAACCATACACAGTCGTCATACCTCCGCCAAATGTAACAGGTGTCCTTCATATGGGTCATATGCTCAACAATACGATTCAGGATGTGCTTGTAAGACGTGCCAGAATGAAGGGGAAAAATGCATGTTGGGTACCGGGTACGGATCATGCATCCATAGCAACTGAAGCGAAGGTTGTTGCTAAGCTAAAGGCAGAAGGAATTGAAAAGAGCGATATTACCCGGGAGGAGTTTCTTAAACACGCCTGGGAGTGGAGAGAGAAACACGGGGGTATAATTCTGGAGCAACTTAAGAAACTCGGAGCATCCTGCGATTGGAAAAGGACTAAGTTTACAATGGACCCGGATCTCAGCGAGGGTGTTATAAATACATTTGTTTACTTCTACAAGAAGGGGTGGATATACAGGGGTGTAAGAATGGTGAACTGGGATCCTGTCGGTCAGACAGCTGTCAGTGATGAAGAGGTTATAAGAAAAGAGACACCCTCTAAGCTATATTATCTTAAGTATTTCATATCTGAAAACGGAGTGCCGTCAGAAGAATATCTTGTTATAGCAACTACAAGGCCGGAGACTATAATGGCGGATAGTGCAATTTGTATTCACCCTGAAGACGAAAGGTATAAGCACCTGAAGGGTAAAAAAGTATTTATTCCACTCATAAACAAAGAGATACCGGTAATTGAGGACGACTATGTGACTATGGATTTTGGTACCGGTTGTCTTAAAGTAACTCCTGCTCACGATATTAATGACTATGAGATAGGGCTCAGACACAAGCTACCGGTCATTGATATTCTGGATCAATTTGGAAAATTGAATCAAGAGGCGAGGATTCTTGTTGGTGAGGACAGATTTGATGCAAGGAAAAAAATTGTAAAAATGTTGGCTGAGTCCGGAAACTTCCTTAAAGAGGAGACATACTCTTCACAGATAGGATATTCGGAGAGGACAAATGCTGTCATTGAGCCGAGGCTCTCTTTGCAATGGTTCCTGAAAATGGAGGAAGCTGCCAAAAACGCCCTCTCTTATGTAGAGGATGAAAGAATCAGGCTTATTCCGGATAAGTATAAGAATACATACAAACACTGGATGGATAATGTAAGGGACTGGTGCATCTCGAGACAGTTATGGTGGGGGCAGAGGATTCCTGCGTGGTATCTTCCATCCGGAGATTTTGTAGTCGAGCCGGATGCTCAAAGTGCCTTGAAAGCAGCCAGAGCCATAGACCCTACAATTAAACCAGAAGATCTGAAACAGGATTCGGATGTCCTGGATACATGGTTTTCATCTTGGTTATGGCCGATTTCAGTTTTTGATTCAAATAAGCCGGGTCACCCTGCAGCCAGGCCGAATTCAGATCTTGCCTATTATTACCCGACTAATGATCTGGTTACAGCTCCTGAAATACTCTTTTTCTGGGTAGCAAGGATGGTTATGGCAGGCCACGAGTTCTGCGGAGACCTTCCTTTCAGAAATGTCTACCTGACCGGTACTGTAAGAGACAAACAGGGAAGGAAGATGTCAAAATCTTTGGGCAACTCGCCGGACCCAATAAAATTGATGGAGGTGTACGGTGCTGATGGTGTCAGAGTTGGCATGCTCATCTGCAGTAGCGCCGGTACAGATATCCTTTTTGATGAGTCTCAGGTTGAGCAGGGAAGAAACTTCGCAAATAAAATATGGAACGCCTATCGTCTGATAAAAGGCTGGAATGTTGATGAAAATGCTACTCAAACCACACAGGCAAAGGTTGCTGTGAAATGGTTCGATGAAATGCTTTCATCTTCAATTGAGACAATCGATGACCATTTTGAAAAATTCAGGATATCAGATGCTCTGATGCTGATCTATAAGCTTTTCTGGGACGATTTCTGCGCCTGGTATCTCGAATTGATCAAGCCTCAGCAAGGAGCCGGAATAGACGCTTCAACTTATAATGCAACAATAACCATCTTCGATAAGCTTCTGAGAATACTGCATCCTTTTATGCCTTTCATTTCTGAAGAGCTTTGGCAGAACATCGGAGAACGTAAGGAGGGTGAGACAATAATGCTGTCATCTCAACCTGAGGCAGAAAAGTATAATCCTGAGTTTCTTGCCGATTTTGAGGTTGTCAAGGATTGTATAGTAAATATAAGGGGAATAAGACAGTCTAAGGGTATTTCGCCTAAAGAGCCGTTATCATTGCTTTATAAAGGTGAACTTGGAGCTGAAATGATCTCTGTAATAGAGAAGATGGCTAATATCAACTCGGTGGGATCTGTTTCAGACAAGGGGGCAGACGCTAAAGGTGTCTCATTCCTGACAGGATCTCTTGAATTTTTCATTCCATTGGAGGAACATGTTGATGTAGAGGAAGAGTTGCGCAAGATAGAGGAGGAGATTAAGTACTACAGGGGGTTCCTTGAAAATGTAATGAAAAAGCTCTCCAATGAGAAATTTGTATCGAGCGCCCCTAAAGCGGTTGTAGACATGGAGTTGAAGAAGCGTCAGGATGGCGAGTCTAAATTGATGAAGCTTGAGGAACTTAAAAAAGAGTTGACAAAATAAATGTTTGTACACGAGACTACACTGGAAGTGAGGTATTATGAGACAGACCTTATGGGTATTGTCCACCATTCAAATTATATAAGGTACTTTGAATGTGGCAGGAATGATGCTCTTGTCTCATTAGGGATTCCGATAAGGGATATAGAAGAGGCCGGAGTGATGATGCCCGTTGTTAAGGTGGATTGTAATTACAAATATCCTGCAAAGCAAGGGGATAAATTGAGAATTGTATCTGAAATCAGGGAATTGCCGAGAGCAAAGGTTACAATTTTCAACTCTATCTATAACGAAAAGGGAGATCTGGTTTGTAATGGTTTTGTTACATTGGGCTTTATTCATACAGATACCAGGAGGCCCACCAGAGCACCTCAGTTTTTCGTAGATAAGTTTGCTGAATTTTTTCAGTCATAGATAATGCGTTAATTATATAAAAATGAATCACTTATTATTATTCGGATCAGTTGGTGCCACAGAGGTTATAATAGTTGCCTTGGTCGTATTGTTGCTTTTCGGAGGAAAAAAGATTCCTGAACTGATGAAGGGAATTGGCAAGGGGGTAAAGAGTTTCAAAGACGGAATGAAAGGTATTGAGGACGATATAAAAGAGACAAACAAGGAGGAAGAGAAAAAGTAGTGGCTACAGAGATGACTTTTTGGGAGCATCTGGACGAGCTTAGAAAAGTCTTGTTCAGATCTGCTATTGTCATTTTTGTACTGATGATTGTGGTCTTTCTGAACAAGTCCTTTGTTTTTGATAAGATAATACTTGCACCGGCAAACGAGGACTTTTTTCTATATAAATATCTTCCTGGTTTTGAGGGATTCAACCTCGATCTTATTAATATTGAGCTGTCTGCCCAGTTCTTCACACATATAAGTGTCTCAATGGCTCTTGCAACAATACTTGCAGTGCCTTTTATATTATATCAGTTTTGGAGTTTTGTAAAACCGGCTTTGTATGAAAATGAAAGAAAAGCTGTAAGAAAAGCCTTTGGTTTTGCATCAATTCTTTTTTTTATTGGTGTTGTTGTCGGTTATTTTTTTGTTTTTCCCCTGACTGTTCGTTTTCTCGGGTCGTATCAGGTTAGCGCGGCTGTAGTAAACAGTATATCGCTAAAGTCATATATCTCGATGTTTACTCAGCTTATTTTAATTATGGGAATCGTTTTCGAGATGCCTGCACTTGCTCTTATTCTCGCTAAACTCGGGATAATATCGGCCTCTCTTTTAAGAAAGTACAGGAAACATGCTTTTGTGATACTTCTTATCGCTTCAGCAATAATAACACCAAGTGGAGATGCGTTTACCCTGATGGTTGTAGCAGCTCCGTTGTATATGCTTTATGAATTTAGTATTCTGATTTGTCGTGGTATCAATAAATAATTTAACTGTTTCATTCGGAGGCTTCACACTTCTGAATGATATAAATTTTCATGTTTCCGAACGTGACTGTATAGGCCTTGTGGGAAAGAATGGTGCCGGAAAGTCCACTCTCCTGAAGATAATAATGGGTATCCAAAAACCTACCTCGGGACAGATACTGAGACCGGCAGAACTTAAAATAGGCTACCTTCCTCAACAGATGGAACACAGAAAGGATGTAACAGTCTTTGAAGAGGCTCTTACTGCGTTTGCATCACTTTTTGAGCTCAAGAGAGAGATGGAGGAGATAGGAAATATGATGGCTGAGAGGACAGATTACGATACTCCGGAATACCATAAGCTAATTGTGAGATTCAATGACCTTAACGACAGAATCCACTATATGAGTGACGACAATCCTGAAGGTGCAGCAGAGCGGACACTTATCGGTCTGGGTTTCAGAAGAGAGGAGTTGGGCAGACTGACCGGAACATTCAGTCAGGGCTGGAATATGCGTATTGAACTTGCCAAGATTCTTTTAAAGAAGCCGGATCTGCTCTTACTGGATGAACCGACAAATCACCTGGATATTGAATCAATAGGATGGCTGGAGGACTATCTGGCAACCTATTCCGGTTCACTTGTGCTGATTTCACACGACAGGAGATTCCTTGATAATGTTACCAACAGAACGGTTGAACTCATGCTTGGAAAGGCATATGATTATAAAGTTCCCTATTCCAGATATCTGGAACTCAGAGAGGAGCGTGTTGAACAGCAACGTGCCGCTTTTGATAATCAACAGAGGATGATAGAGAAGAGTGAAGAGTTCATTGAGAGGTTTCGATACAAAGCGACAAAATCAAATCAGGTCCAGTCAAGAATCAAACAATTGGAGAAGATTGACCGGATAGAGATGGAGCCTGAAGATCACTCTAAATTGACAGTAAAATTTCCTCCTGCTCCAAGGTCAGGACAGGTTGTTGTCAAGTGCACCGAACTGAAAATGCAGTATGACAATAAAGTTATATTTGATAAGGTCAATCTTACAATCGAAAAAGGAGACAAGGTTGCATTTGTGGGAAGAAACGGAGAGGGTAAGACAACAATGATGAGAATTATTGTCAATGAACTTGTTCCCAAAGGGGGAGAGATGGTTTTGGGACACAATGTCTCCTTGGGTTACTATGCTCAAAATCAGGAAGATTTGCTTAATAAGGAGGATACAGTATTTGACACTCTGGATAGGATTGCCGTAGGAGATATAAGAACAAAACTAAGAGATATACTAGGTGCATTTTTATTTAAAGGTGAGGATGTCGATAAGAAGGTGGCAGTGCTGAGCGGGGGAGAGAGATCAAGACTGGCTATGGCAAAGCTTATGCTAAAGCCTCACAACCTACTCGCTTTGGACGAGCCGACAAATCACATGGATATCAGGTCAAAAGACGTTCTGAAGCAAGCCTTGATGAAGTATGATGGCACATTGCTGCTTGTCTCACATGACAGAGATTTTCTGGACGGACTGGTTGACAAGGTATATGAATTCAAAGATGGAAAAGTAAGAGAGCATTTAGGAGGAGTGATGGATTTCCTTCAAAGGAAAAAACTTGAACACCTTAATGAGCTGGAGACTCGTGAAAAGGAGGGCAAAGAGGAGCTCTCAGACTTGAAACCTAAAGAGATGCTCTCGTTTCAGGAACAAAAAGAGTTGGAGAAAGAGCAGAGAAAGAGGAGAAATGCAATTGAGCGTAGTGAAAAGGCTATTGAGGAGACAGAGAACAAAATCAAGCAACTGGAGCTATCTTTGTCACAACCTAAGGATTCACATATACTGGAATCAGAGTTAAAAGAGTATAATTCATTGAAATCGCTTCTTGAAAAACAGATGGAGGAGTGGGAGAGACTACAATATTAAAAAAGACAAATATGGAAAACGATACAGCTTATTTATTTGGTATGCACTCTGTTATGGAGGCACTGGATTCAAACAGAAAGATTGAAAAGATATTGTTGAAACAAGGTCTCGACACACCACAGTTCAGAGATTTACTTGAAAAAATCCAGCAAAAGGAGATTCCTTTTCAGTTTGTTCCGATTGAGAAATTGAACAACTTTACAAAGGGTAGACATCAGGGAGTGATAGCAATCATTCCACAATTGGATTACACAGACATGGAAGATCTGATTGAATCAGCTCTTTCAAAGAGTGAATCACCACTTGTAATTCTTCTTGACGGAGTAAGCGATGTAAGAAATTTTGGTGCAATTGCAAGATCTGCAGAGTGTGCCGGAGCATCCGGTATTATCCTTCCGGCAAAGGGTGGAGCGGCTGTAAATGCTGATGCCGTCAAGACTTCTGCAGGGGCTCTGATGAGGATACCTGTGTCAAAGGTTCCAAATCTAAGGCTTGCAATTTATTCTCTTATTGAGAGGGGATTTCAGATTGTCGCCGCGGATGAGAAAAGTCAGAAGACAATATACGATGTCGACTTCAAAAAGGCAACGGCTATTGTAATGGGTTCTGAAGACAGAGGAGTCTCTGATTCTGTTCTGGCAATTGTTGATGAAAAGGCAAAAATTCCACAATTGGGAAAAATAGGTTCACTTAATGTCTCTGTTGCGGCATCAATTATTATGTTCGAAGCCGTCAGACAGAAGAACGTCTGAATTCAGAGCAAACTATTGCGGTAGCAATTGCTACATTGAGTGATTCTGACCCTTTAGAACCGGATTTCGAGAAAGCAGGGATATAAACCCTTTTTGTGATTAAATCCGAAATTTCTGCGGATATTCCGTTAGACTCGCTTCCCATTACAATTATCCCATTTTTACTGAGTCTTTCTCTGTAAATATCAGGTGCTTGCAGGAATGTACCATACAACGGAACATTCTCTTTTAACTCCTTTAGAATTGAATATAGACCCGTGTACTGCACATTGGTCCTGAATATCGCACCCATAGAAGCTTGAACAACTTTCGGATTATAAACTTCCACTGTATCTTCGGAGGCAAATATCCCGTCAATTCCAAACCAATCTGCAATTCTCAATATTGTTCCAAGATTGCCCGGGTCCCGGATACTGTCTAGTGCGAGGTACAAACCACCCTCGGAGAACTCGAAAGATGTTTCCCTCTTTTGATGTAATACTGCCAATGCAGGAGAGGGAGAGGAGAGGAGTGATATTCTGGACATGCTCTCCTCTCCGATTTCATCCATATAGAGGACTCTCTCTACTTTAAAGTCTGATTCGATGGCCTCGGCAACCATCTTTTCTCCCTCTACAATGAATAGTCCGGTCTCTTCCCGGATCTTTTTCTGAGACAGAGAGTGAATAAACTTTATATCGCCTTTAGATAACATCAATATCCCAGGATCTTTAACATTGACTTATAGGTCTGCTCCTTACTGAACAGTTTTGTGTAGTAATCCCCGTTCTCGTCAATATCTATTGTTATGTGTTTTGGGGCAGGCTGCAGACAGTGCTGTATACCTCCGAATCCGGCAATAGACTCCTGGTAAGCACCGGTATGGAAGAAGCCGATGTAGAGAGGCTCATCTCCATCAATTCTTGGGAGGAATATTGCATTTGCGTGAGCTTCAGCATTATAGTAGTCCTGACTGTCACAGGTTAGTCCGCCCAAAAAGACTCTTTGGTATTCACGATCCCATTTATTTATAGGTAAAAGCACAAATCTCTGCTTAATACCCCAGGTGTCAGGCAGGGTTGTCATAAATGAGCTGTCTACCATGTACCACCTTTCTCTGTCATTTTGTTGTTTCTGATCTAACACCTGATAAATAGTCGCCCCGCTTTCACCGACAGTAAAACTTCCGAACTCGGTAAATATGTTTGGCTCCTCAACTCCGCGCTGGCTGCATATACTCTTTATCTGGGCTATAACCTCTTCAGCCATATATTCGTAGTCATAATCAAACGCCAGAGAGTTTTTAATCGGGAATCCACCGCCGATGTTCAATGAGTCAAGATCAGGGCAAATGTTCTTCAAATCGCAATAAACAGAGACGCACTTGCTCAATTCGTTCCAGTAGTAAGCGTTATCTCTGATCCCGGTGTTGATGAAGAAGTGAAGCATCTTCAGCTTGAACTTGCTGTTGCCTTTTATCTTCTCCTCATAAAACGGGATAATGTCGCTGTATCGAATGCCAAGACGGGATGTGTAAAATTCAAATTTTGGCTCCTCCTCAGCCGCAATGCGGATTCCGAGCATGCAAGGCTCTTTGATGCAGAGGTCCAGGTCTTCGAACTCTTTCATGTTGTCCATGACAGGTATGATATTCTTCCACCCGTTATTAATAAAGTTTGCTATGTTCTCAATATATACATCCTTCTTATAACCGTTACATATTATATAAAGATCCTGATTTACCGTTCCCTGTTCATAGAGGGCCTCTATCAGATTCAAGTCAAAGGCAGATGATGTCTCAATATGTATGTCATTTTTGAGAGCCTCTTCCATCACAAAGGAAAAATGAGAGCTTTTGGTGCAGTAACAATAGTGGTAATCTCCATTATAATCGACCTTAGCCATCGCTACATTGAACATCTTCTTTGCTCTCTTTATCTGTGCGGATATCTTGGGCAAATATGTGATTTTTAATGGTGTCCCATACTGTTCTATTAAATCCATAACAGGGATGTTGTGAAACATCAATTCTCCATCTTCAACTTTGAACTCGTCCTGTGGAAATTCAAAAGATTGTTCAATCAGGTCAATGTATTTGTTTTTCATTTTGATAATTTAACTAAGTCGGATTGTAAAAAATATAATAATGTAAGTGAGTCGGATTTTTATAGTATGCAAATATATTCCAAAATTTAATTTGTAGAAAAAATCAAGAGATTAAATTGTTACTTTTGTATAAATATGTACTTATATATGAGAAAATCGAGCATATTAAAAATACTCGCATTTATATTTATAATACTATCAGCAGTTTCCTGCGGCACTGTGAAAATGTTGCCGGAAGGCACTACTAGGCTGAAAGACAATAAAATAAAGATTACTAACTCTACAAAGTTTCATGAAAGTAATCTTGAGCCATATATAAGACAAAAATCAAATACAAATTTCATTTTCGCAGTTAATCCTTTTCTGCATATCTACAACTGGAGCAACGGAAAGGGAAAGGGCTGGGATAAGTTTATGCAGAGCATAGGTCAGGCCCCGGTTGTCTTTGACAGCAACTTAGTGGTGAAGAGTAAGGATAATATTCTTAATCATCTGGATTATCTCGGTTACTACAACTCTTCGGTCGATGCAGATGTATCGACAAAGAACAGGTTGACGGTTGTCGAGTACAATGTTACTCTGGGCAGAAGATACCGCATTTCTGATATCAGGTATATTATTGCCGACACAAATATTAAGGCATTGGTTTTGTCTGACACGCTCAATTCTCTTATAAAAAGAGGGGACTTTATATCTGAAAAGACGCTTACAGAAGAGAGTGCCAGGCTGGAATCGCTTGTCAGAAATCACGGTTATTATAATTTCTCCAGGAACTATATTTTTGCTGAGGCCGATACATCTGGTTCCAGAGCAGATGCAAATCTCCTGCTGAGAATCGAAAATTTTACCAGAAATGAGACTTCAAAAGATTCAAGGGAGCATAAACAATATTATATAAGAAAGGTGGACATTTACTCGGATTATGATCCGACAAGTGTGGATTATGATAGTATTCTGAAAGATAGTGTTGTTATTGGTGGTGTGACTGTAATCAATTCTGGGAAGCAGAATTTCCGGCCTAAAGTAATAGCAAAGCTTAATAGATTGGTCCCGGGGCAACTTTACAGTGAGTCTCTTTCCGGAAAGACCTATGACCGTCTTGTTGCTTTGAGGAACTTCTCCGGAGTCAATCTTCAGTTTGATGAGGTCAAAAACACTGATAATAAGGTAAAAGCGAAAGAGGAGGTTGATTGTACGATACGATTGACTCCATCCAAGCCTCAGGGTTATAAAATCAATCTGGAGGCATCTAGTAATTCTAATAATCTGTGGGGCATTTCACCGGCGGTCTCATATTACCATAAGAATCTTTTCAGGGGAGGAGAGTGGTTTACACTGGGATTGATGGGAAATTCCCAGTTTAAACTTAATGATGATACAAAATCCACTGAACTAGGAGTTTCTGCCGGTTTGTCGATTCCTAATTTCCTGATGATTCCTGATAGAATATTTAAATCAAACCTTCCCAGAACTGAGATCGGGGTTACATATAATTATCAAAGCAGGAAGGAATTTACCAGAAATCTTATCTCGCTTAATTACGGCTATAACTGGAAGATGGGGGAGAGATTCTTTTACAGATTCGATCCGGTTCAGTTAAGTATTATAAAACTATTCAATCTGAGTAATTCATTTTATCAGAGTTTGTCCGATCCTTTTCTTAAGGATGCATATAAAAATCACTTCGATTTAGGTGCCGGCGGAACTGTTTTTTATACAACAGACGCATCTCCGAATCCAAAAAAGACCTATTTCTATGCAAGATGGACTAATAATCTGTCAGGCAACATACTGAGTCTGTTTAATAAGACATTACCGCTCGACTCAACAGGAAACAGAACAGTATGGAATACACGATATGCACAGTATGTAAGGAGTGACATAACTGCGGTTTATACACTCAGATTCAAAGGAAAGACAAGTCTGGCAACAAGATTCAACATTGGTGTAGGATATGCCTACGGAAACTCATCATCAATGCCTTTTGAAAAGTTATTCTACGCAGGAGGAGCAAACAGCCTGAGGGGATGGCAGTCAAGATCGGTAGGACCGGGATCATCTCAGATGGATACAACCTTCTCTATACCAAATCAAACCGGTGATTTTAAGTTTGAAATAAATTCGGAATACAGGTTTCCGCTATTTTGGAAAATTGAGGGAGGCCTTTTTGTAGATGCCGGTAACATCTGGAATCTTAAAGCTGAAGAGGGAAGAGAGGAGACATTGTTGAAAAAGGATACCTTCTTAAAGACCATCGCACTCAACTGGGGAGGCGGCTTAAGGCTGAACCTCGAATTTGTCATACTGAGACTGGACATGGGTATAATTGCCTATGATCCACGTACATCTAAATGGTATGGTTTTAACAACTTCCTAAGGCGAAACACCTATTCTCTTCAGTTTGGTGTCGGATATCCTTTCTGATAACAGCTCTATTTCTCAAAATAGATATCTCCGAAAAAGTCAGGAGTGTGGAAATTTGGTTTCTCGAGATTGATGGGATTCCAAGAAAGGTAATGAGGTTCAGGCAGTTCATCGCCACATTTATAGAAATTGGCCTTAACGGTTCTGCCACCCAATGAATCAAACTTACTGAGGGAATAGATTGATATGGGAATGGCCATTGTGATAGTCCATTCGAAATCACCCTCTTGCGTGTCAAATCCGTTTCTTCCGAGAGTAGAAGCTCTCCTGACCTGAGAGGTGACATCATTCCCAAAACGTGTTCTTTCGGTTCTTTTGGCACCACCGGCGAATGTACAAGCTCCTATACAGTTCATCTCAAGATTATAGTATATGGAATCCCCGGCAGGAATCATGAAGAATTCCACACAGGAGTCCTTATATGGTTGGGATCCTGTATCTTCGAAGAATTTGGCTCTTATGTACTTCTCCTTCACCCTATATTGTAAATAGATCTCGTCATTTGACCAGGCGATGCGGAACTGAACATCAGGCTTGTACGGGTATGCCTTCCAGTTAAGACAATCTATATTGTGAAAAGGAACGGAACAACTGTCCAACATTTTTTCCACTAATGCAATGGGTGGTTTCTTGCAGGGAAAGCTTATCTTTTTAACAGATAACATTCTATTGTTTGAATAAGATAGCCTGCCGTTATCAGAACCGGAACTAACCGGTAAAGTAATCAGCAGGCTAAGGATTAATAGTCGTAATAACATTAGATATAATATCTTACAAACAACTCAATGGCTTGATATTCAGCCATTCCAAGCTGGTCGAAGAGTAGGGCAGTGTTGTGGTTACGCTCTTCGGCGCGTTGCCAAAACTCACGTTTATCAGTGCCCGGAAATACGGGACGATCTTTCTGTGACTGGTGTTTGAAAATAGCCTCTCTTTTGATGTATACCTCTTCAGGACTTAATGGAACAGCCATATTTGAGTCAGCCACATCCCATTCCTGCCATGCTCCTCTGTATAGCCACACTCTGCAATCCTCTATCCATTTGGCATTCTCTTTTTTCAATTGTTCAAGAGCTTCAAAGATAGCGAGAAGACATACCCTGTGTGTTCCATGAGGGTCGCTCAGGTCGCCTGCCGCATATATCTGATGAGGCCTTATTTCATCGAGCAAGGTTTTTACAATGGCAACATCATCCGGACCGATAGGTTTCTTCTTTACTCCGCCCGTTTCATAAAATGGGAGGTTTAAGAAATGAACCCTGTTTTCCGGTATTTTAAGGTATCGGCAGGCTGATTTTGCCTCACCCCTCCTGATAGCTCCTTTGACCTGCCTTATAGCCTCTGTGTCAGGTTCTCCCGGGTGTTTGTGCTCAAGATCGCTGAGGGCTTGTTTATATATCTGGTCGCTCTTTCCATTGTCAAAATCGAAGATTTGTGAGCTGTCACGCAGAAAATCAAGGAAACGTATAGCGTCATGGTCAAATACTGCAATATTTCCCGATGTCTGATAGGCAAGATGAACCTCGTGACCATGTTCAGAAAGGCGTGCAAGAGTACCACCCATGGAAATCACATCGTCATCCGGGTGAGGGCTGAATATGACTACTCTTTTTGGAAATGGTGTAGCTCTTTCCGGTCTGGTAGAGTCGTCAGCATTGGGTTTGCCTCCCGGCCACCCAGAGATGGTGTGCTGTAAATCGTTGAAAACTTTGATATTAATCTTGCTGGCAGGACCATGTTCTGTTACCAGATCACTCATACCATTGTCGTTGTAATCTCTGTCGGTTAGCTTGAGAATAGGTTTCTTCAATGTCTTGCAAAGCCAGAAGACTGCTTTTCGTTTCATGTAATCATTCCATTCGCAAGACCCTGTGAGCCAAGGTGTTTTAATCCTTGTGAGGTCATTGGCGGCAGCAAGGTCAATGAAGACTTCTAGAGCTTCATGATTCTGCAGGTATGTGTTAGGTGATTGTTCATTTACACTCCCTTCTATCAGTTTAGCGATGCTTGAAGCTTTCCCTTCACCGAAAGCCATGTAGAAAACACTCTTTGCAGAGAGAATTGTCTCAATACCCATTGTAAGGGCATGATAGGGAACATATTCAACACCAAAGAACTCAGATGCAGAGGCTACGCGGGTGTTATAGTTGAGTGTTATCAGCCTTGTCTTTGAGTTATAGTAAGAACCTGGCTCGTTGAATCCCATGTTTCCGATAAGTAAGACATCGATTCCCCCGAGTTTCTCAATGAGTTTCTCGTAATCTTCGCAATAGTCGTGTACCTTGTCTTTAGGAATCTCGCTGTCAAGACAGTGTATGTTATCCTGTGGTATATCAATGAAATCGAGGAGATACTCCTTTATAAAGCGATAGTGGCTTTGAATTTCATTTTTGTTTAGCGGATAATATTCATCTAAGGTGAATATATATGTGTTCTTGAAAGATAGTTCCTTTTTTGCCACAAGTTTGACCAGCTCCTCGTAAACCTGAATAGAAGAGGATGATGCGCTCAATCCCAATACAGTATGTTGTCCAAGCTTTGTCTTATTCTTGATAATCTCAGCAATCTTGCCCGCTACTATTACAGATGCATCAAAAGAGTCGTTGAAAATCTCAACGGGCACCTTTTCATATCTTCTTGTAAAATCTTTATTTATAATCATGGCTTTTATTTATTTAATAGAGTTATATGCTTTTCTAAATGGAATCAGAGATGTAAGAGTTTTCTCCAACAGCTCCAGTTTTAACATGTTAGCACCGTCAGAAAGTGCTTTGGATGGTTCCGGATGTGTCTCTATGAATATACCATCCACACCGGCTGCAATTCCTGCCCTTGCCATAGTAGAGATAAGATCGGGACGTCCTCCGGTAACTCCGGATGCCTGGTTGGGTTGTTGCAAGCTGTGTGTTACATCGAGTATGACAGGATAACCGAAGCTGCTCATTTCAGGAATAGATCTGAAATCAACAATAAGGTCAGAATAACCGAACTGTGTGCCTCTGTCGGTAAGCATTATCTTGTTGTTGCCGGCTTGAGCCACTTTTTCTGCAGCAAACTTCATGGATATTGGGGCCAGAAACTGCCCTTTCTTAATATTTATAACCTTTCCTGTCAAAGCAGCAGCTTCAAGAAGGTCTGTCTGTCTGCATAAAAATGCCGGAATCTGCAGTACGTCAACTTTATATGAAGCGGCAAGAGCTGCTTCTGACGGGTTGTGAATATCTGTCAATACCGGGACTTTGAAATCCTCTTTGATTTTTTGAAGTATGGCCAAACCCTTCTCATCTCCCATACCTGTGAACGAATCTGCTTTTGATCGATTAGCTTTCCTGTATGATGACTTGAAAATGAAAGGGATAGAAAGTTTTGTGGTAATTTCTATGGTTTTTTCTGCAACAGAGCGGGTAAGTTCTTCACTTTCAATGACACATGGGCCGGCAATCAGAAAAAAATTGTTGTCGGGATAGTGTTTAATATATTCAATTTGATCGACAATCATCTTGGGTGCAAAATTAGTTAAATGTTATTAATAGTTATACTTTTTCCATTGAGAAGTAAGCCTTTTTCGTATCTCACTCTCGTGCTTGTTATCACCGGGGTCATAGAAACGTTGGCCTTCAAGAGATTCGGGAAGGAATTCCTGTTCAACGAAATTGTTATTATAATCGTGTGCATATTTATAGTTGTCGGAGTAACCCAACTCCTTCATCAATGCTGTGGGCGCATTTCTTAAATGTAAAGGGACCGGGCAGTTGCCTCCTTTTTCCACCTCCCTGAGTGCTGCATTTATAGCCATATAGGCAGAATTGCTTTTAGGAGATGTAGCTAGATATATTGCAGTTTCTGAAAGAATAATCCTTGACTCAGGCATACCTATCTTATTAACTGATTCAAAACAGGCATTTGCAAGCAAAAGGGCATTTGGATTAGCAAGGCCGATATCTTCCGAAGCCAGTATAACCATCCTTCTTGCGATAAAGAGGAGATCCTCTCCACCGGCCAACATTCTTGCAAGCCAATATACAGCAGCATTAGGGTCAGAGCCTCTGATACTCTTAATAAAAGCAGATATTACATCGTAATGCTGTTCACCGTTTTTGTCGTAAAGAGCAATATTTTCCTGCAATTTTTCGGTAACAACATTGTTATCTACGGTAACAATGTTGTTCCCCTCGTTTGTTTTTACAATGATTTCCAGTATGTTAAGCAATTTTCTCGCATCACCCCCGGAATATCTGTAAAGAGCCTCTCTTTCAACGATATCTATCTTGATATTCTTCAATACAGGGTCGTTTTTGATGGCCTTTTCCAATAAAAGATCCAGCGAATTCTTGTCAAGAGACTTCAATACATACACCTGACATCTGGAGAGGAGAGGGCTAATAACTTCAAAAGAGGGATTCTCTGTTGTGGCACCGATTAAAATGAACGTTCCATCCTCAACTGCTCCTAGAAGCGCATCCTGCTGGCTTTTACTGAATCGGTGTATCTCATCAATGAAAAGTATAGGCCTTGATTTATTGAATAGCGAATTGGACCTGGATTTTTCAATTATCTCACGGACATCTTTTACTCCCGAGGTTACTGCTGACAGTATATGAAAGGGTCTGTCGAGCTGTTTTGCGATAATTTTTGCAAGTGTTGTCTTACCGACACCCGGAGGACCCCATAATATAAAGGAAGATATGTTTCCCGACTCTATCATTTTTCGGAGAACACATCCTTTACCTACTAAATGCTCTTGCCCTACGTAGTCATCAAGACTCTCCGGGCGCATTCTTTCCGGTAAGGGAGGAAGGTTGACGGTACTATTTCCAGAAGTATTCATTCATTATCCTCTTCATATCCGGTGATTCCGGATCGTTGTCATTATATTTCTTTCTCAGTTTGAGCAGCTCTTTCTTTAATTTCTGAATTTCTATCTTATATAATGGATTATTGTACAAATTGTTCATTTCTGCGGGGTCATTTTTTAAATCATACAGTTCCCATTCAGGAACCAAAGAGGGTTCTCTTGCACCTTTTTTTCCAAGGGGTGCTCCATAGTAGAAAATGAGTTTGTATTTATCTGTCCTGATGCCGAGATTTGCCACGGATCTGTGCCAGAAGTCATTATGCATCCAATACCGATAATATATAGCATTCCGCCAACGAATGTTTTCCTTGCCTGCAGCTATTTTCCTGAAACTTTCACCCTGCATCCAGTCAGGTACCTTAATACCAGCATAATCCAGAAGGGTAGGGGCAAAATCTATATTGAGCAAAAAACTGCTATTCTGGGATTCAGGCTTAATCTCTTTAGGGTATCTGATCAACAATGGCATCCGGATGGACTCCTCCTGCATCAGCCTTTTGTCAAACCATCCGTGCTCACCAAGGAAGAAGCCCTGATCTGAAGTGTAAATTACAATAGTGTTGCTGTCAAGACCGCTTTTCTTAAGATAGGAGAGCAGCTTGCCCACATTGTCGTCAATTCCGGCGACACATCCAAGATAGTCTTTCATATAGAGATGATAAGCCCATTTACGGTGTGCATCCCTTGGCAAATCCGATGGAATAGGGGTTTTTAGATCGCTCTCTACCATGTTTTCGAGGCTCATTTCCAGTGTGTCTGTATATTTTCCTCTTGTTTCATATGTGTCTAAAAGGTTTCCCGGTTCCGGAATGACCACAGAGTCAAGTATGTGCTTGAATCGCTCTGCAGGTTGCCATGGCCTGTGGGTTGCCTTGAAATGGCACATAATGAAGAATGGCTTTGATTTATCTGTTCGGTTACTTATCCATTCAATAGTTTTATTTGTCACTAAATCAGTGCAATATCCATTATAGACTTTGCCCTTTGATTCTTCAAATCCAAGAGAGTCTGTCCTGTCTTTTTCGATAAATCTGGGATTGAAATATGTACCTTGTCCAACAAAGCAAGAGTAGTAGTCAAATCCCTGAGGTTCGGTTACAAGGTGCCATTTGCCTATGACAGCTGTTGAATAGCCGTTTTGCTGCAATATTGTAGCAAGAGTGGGCCTGGTTTTGTCCAGTTTGTCGGATAGAGTGTATACCTGATTGATATGGCTGTATTGTCCGGTAAGAATGCATGCTCGGCTCGGAGTAGAAATAGAATTGGTTGCATAGCAATTATCGAACCTGATGCCTTCGAGATACAATCTGTCGATGTTGGGAGTTGGCAAAACTTCCGAGAGTCTGCTTCCATATGCGCTGACGGCTGCAGCTGCATGGTCGTCAGACATTATATAGATTATGTTTGGCCTCTGTTGCTGCCCGTACAGGAATGGGGTAGCCATAAAAACTGAGCTGAACAGCGTCAGCGATTTCTTATTTAACATAATATAAATTGTGTTAAAATGGTTATCTGTTTTTTGGATTTATATAGAAAGCACATTAAGTGAATATAAATTCGTATTTTTACACCGAGCGAAGTTATTAAAAAAAGTTAATTTCGCGGCTCAAAAGTTCATGTATGAGAAAAAGAGAAAGAGTGATTCTGGAGTCTGTTGAGATAGAAAACATTGCAGCAGAGGGAAAATCAATTGCCCATGTCAACGGCAAGGTTTTATTTGTTCCATTTGCAATACCCGGCGACATAGTAGATGTTCTTGTCACCGGCAAGAGGAAAAGTTTTATGGAGGGAACCGTTGTAAGGATGGTTAAGCCTTCAGCTATGAGAATAGATCCATTTTGTTCGCATTATGGGGTTTGCGGAGGGTGTAAATGGCAGCCACTACCCTATCAGAAACAGCTGGAATTCAAGCAACAACAAGTGGAAGACCAGCTTGTACGCATTGGCAAGCTCGATTTGCCTGAAATATTGCCGATACTAGGATCACAAAAGCAACAATATTACAGAAATAAGCTTGAATTTACATTCTCTGACAAAAGGTGGGTCGAGAGCCTTAACGAGGCGGAAAACCTCTCGGATCAGGAGAAATTGGGGCTTGGGTTCCATATTATGGGGATGTTCGATAAGGTGCTGGATATCAAAAAGTGCTATTTACAAGAGGAACCTTCGAACAAGATCAGGCTCTTCATTAAGGACTATGCAATTAAGAACAACATCTCTTTCTTTAACCTTAGAGAGCAGACAGGTTTGCTGCGCAATATGGTTGTCAGGACAACAACGACTAATGAAGTTATGCTGATAATCGTATTCTCATCTGAAGAGCCTGAGATTATTAAAAACCTGATGAATTCAGTTGCGAAACAATTCCCTGAGATAACATCACTCAACTATGTAATAAACAGCAAGAAAAATGATACAATAACCGACCTTGATGTTGTCAAATTCAAAGGTAATGAAGCCATTTATGAGAAGATGGAAAACCTGAGGTTTAAAATCGGACCCAAGTCATTTTTCCAGACAAATTCAGAACAGGCATACAGACTATATTCTGTAGTGCGTGATTTTGCCGACCTCAAGGGAGATGAAGTTGTCTATGACCTATACACCGGAACCGGCACTATTGCTCTGTTTTTAGCCTCGAAGGCTGCTAAAGTGGTTGGTGTTGAGTATGTTCCTGAGGCTATTGAAGATGCATTCGTAAATGCCTCCGAGAACAACATCAACAATTGTTCGTTCTATGCAGGCGATATGAAGGATATGCTAAACAAGGATTTTATAGAGGCAAACGGCCGTCCTGACGTTATTATCCTGGATCCTCCAAGAGCCGGAATACATCCGGATGTGGCTAAAGTTATTGTTGAGGCAAAACCATCTAAAATTGTGTATGTCAGCTGCAACCCGGCTACTCAGGCCAGAGATATTGCCCTGATGTCCGAGTTTTATAAGATTACCAAGGTTCAGCCTGTGGACATGTTTCCACATACACACCACCTCGAGAACGTTGTGAAACTTGAGTTGAAATCATAAACATCGAAATTATGTCTGATATGGAGGATAAGCTTTATTACCAGGATACTATTTGTGCCCTCTCCACTCCTGCCGGTGTCGGAGCGATAGCTGTCATCAGAATGAGTGGTCCAATATCAATCGAGATATTGTCTAAGGTTTTCAAGCCTGCAAAAGGTTCTCAAGTCAGCGAAACACCAAGCCACCGTTTACGTTTTGGCACTTTCTACAGTAATGGCGAGGTTCTGGATGAAGTACTGGTATCAATTTTCAGAGGCTCCGGTTCATTTACCGGGGAGGAGTCTGTCGAAATAGCGTGTCACGGATCTTTATATATACAGAATGAGATACTTATGGTGCTGGTATCTCAAGGTGCAAGATTGGCAAAACCTGGAGAATTCTCTCAAAGAGCATTTTTTAACGGCAAGATGGATCTCGCACAGACAGAGGCCATTGCAGACCTTATAGCCTCTGAAACCAGGTCTGCACACCGAGTGGCATTACAACAGATGCGAGGAGGATTCTCGGATGAGTTAAGAAAAATGAGGAGCTCCCTTTTGGATCTTGTATCCTTGATGGAGCTGGAGCTTGATTTCAGCGACGAAGATGTGGAATTTGCCGACAGATCTCAATTGTGTGACCTTTTAAATAAATCAATCAGCCAGATAAATGCACTTATCGAATCATTTAAATTAGGTAACGTCATTAAAAATGGTGTACCTGTGGTAATTGTGGGTGCAACAAATACGGGTAAAAGTACTCTTCTTAATGCCATCCTTGGCGAGGAAAGGGCCATTGTATCAGACATTCACGGCACTACACGGGATTTCATAGAGGATGTGGTCAATATTTCGGGTCAGGCCTTCAGATTTATTGATACAGCCGGTATAAGGAGGACAAAAGAACTGATTGAGATTGCCGGGATTGAAAGAACCTACGAGAAGATTCAAAGTGCTTCTATAGTTGTCCTCATGTTGGATGCAGAAAGGGAGGAGACTTATAATACAGGTATTAAAGAGCTCTCCAGCAGGGTCAAAGAGGGACAATTTATAGTAGTACTTCTGAACAAATGCGATCTTTTTACAAAGCAAAAGGTTTCGGAAAAGATAAATTCCGTTGCCAGATTGGCACATGATGAGAATTTGAAAATAGATCGGACCATACCTTTCTCTGCGAAAACCAAGTATGGATTGGATATCTTTAAATCAATACTATTAGAAAGTCAGGAAAATAGGGATTTTACATCAAGTGCTACTTTAGTAACAAATGTGCGCCATTATGAGGCTTTAAAGTTAGCCGGACAGGCACTTGAGAGAGTACTCCAAGGCATGGATGACTCATTGCCTACCGATCTTCTGACCCAGGATATCCGTGAAGCTCTCTTCCACATTGGTGAAATTATCGGAGAGGTAAGCACAGATGAAATCCTTGGGAACATCTTCTCAAAGTTCTGTATTGGAAAATAACCTAAGCAAATCATCGGTTATAGACAGCAAACCATCGGGTGCTGTGTTTTTTCTTCACGCCATTTCTTGCTGTTTTTCAGGGTGATGTGGAACGCCTCCCTTCGGTCGTTGAACGGTCCTCGCACTTTTTCCTGAAAAACAGCTTCGAAATTGGCTAAAAAACAATGCACCCTTCTGCTTTGCTTTTATAACCTTGAAGGCAGTAATAAACTCTTAAAGCTCATAATATGAATTATAAAGACAAGCTCACCACTTTTCACAAAGGCATCATTGTGTTAGAGCCTCAGCTGGGAAGCTCGGATATTTCTGCGTAAAGGCAAGGCAATTTACCCTCCCAACCCTTTGCTTCGACTTGAACAGGGCTACATCGACAGGGTGGCCTTGTTTATTTTGGGGTAGTTTCATCCCAAAATATTCACCCAATAAACTACCCTAATCAAAAAAATACTACCTTTGCTCTATGTCATACACGCCGCCGTATAAGATAACACCCAAAATCATCGACCTCGTTTCTAAGATAAGCGAGGCCGTTGGTGGTTTTTTTGCGCAAGAAAAATTGAGTTTACACAGGATAAACCGCGTCAAGACCATTCAAGGCTCACTGGCTATCGAGGGCAATACGCTGACAACAGAACAGATTACAGCTATTCTTGAAGGTAAGCCGGTTATCGCGCCAATTAACGAGGTACAGGAGATCCGCAACGCCATAAAAGCATACGAACTGCTCGACGACTTAAATCCGAATAGTGTTGAAGACCTCTTAAAGGTGCACCTCACAATGGAGGCGGGGCTAATTGAAGAAGCCGGGCGTTTTCGTCAGCAGGGTGTTGGTGTGGCTTCGGGCGAAGAGATTATTCACTATGCGCCGCCAGCGGAACGTGTGCCCCAGTTGATGAAGGATTTATTCGACTGGCTGAACCGCACCGATGAACATCCGCTAATAAAGAGTTGCGTATTTCATTATGAATTTGAGTTTATACATCCGTTCTCTGATGGCAACGGTCGTACCGGCAGGCTTTGGCAGACGCTGATTCTTTCTAAATGGCGGCCTGTCTTCAAGAACCTACCCATTGAAAACATAGTTTATAAATATCAAAAGGAATACTATAAGGCCATTGCTGTTAGCGGTGGTGAGGGAGGTTGCGCTCCGTTTATTGAGTTTATTTTGGGTGTGATTGACGAAACGCTGGCGATGGAAAGCACTGCGCCTCGCACTGTCCGAGACAAAATAATAGCGCAGATGCGAGCCAATTCAAAAATCACGCGCAATGAGCTGGCAACGATATTGGGACTTACTCCAGATGGCGTTAAATACCACTTGCAAAAGATGACCGGAGAAGGCGTTATTGTACACCACGGCTCAAGCCGAAATGGATATTGGGAGATTGTCTAATTATTAATATTTGCTACTTTTTGTATCGGAAAGTAAAAAGAACTTCCAAATCTTGTCACATATATCCAAATCATTTTGGCCCCAGCTATGGGTGCCCCCTACTATCTCATATAACCATACGCTGTTTTTGCCTCTTTTATTGGAGTATTTGTGTGAGATAACCGTATTTGAACCCTGTTGTTTTATGGGAAGTCTAATAGTTGATAGATTGTCGCACTTGTTTCTCTTTACCCAGAATAATATCGCGTCAGGGACGGCAATATATGCCCCCCAGCCTCCCTTATTGTCTAAATCTCCGGTCCACTCTGACACCCTGTCCTCTGTTCCATGTATTTCGAATAGCGGTATAGGCCTTGGATTTGGGTACTTTTCGGGTATCCACTCCATTGTAAGCCCGGCTATAGGTGCAACAGCCTTAAATACGTTCTGGCCGGAATATGCCAGCAGATAACACATCTCTCCTCCATTGGACATTCCTGTGCAGAATGTTTTTTTTCTGCTGAATCCATACTCTCTCTGCAGTTCTCCGGCCAGAGAACATAGAAACTCCACATCGTCCACCTTCATATCTGCCTGAAACGGGTACCCTACATTCCAACAATTCTTGCCCTTGCCATCTTTTGAACCCTGAGGATAGCAAACAGCAAAACCATAACGCTTTGCAGCCTCATTAAAGCCTATGTTATCCAGGTTGAAGTTTCTGCCATATCCATGCAGTACAAAAAGCAAAGGTGCACCTCTTTTTAACCCTTTTGGGATATACAGCTTATATTCCCTGTCTAATCCTTGATTGTTTATCGTGAGCGTTTTGTACAAGGAGTCATGTATGTTGGGAACTTTTGCCTCAGCAGAAATTTTTCCGATCAGGAGCAAAAGAGACAACGAAAATAAAATGAAGGTTTTAACTCGATTCATATATCAATCTTTTAGCAACGGCAAAATTAAGAAATAATCAGCCTGCAATTATTTTTAGAAACAGCAATTTCCGGAATATATCTATCTTTAACCACAAAAACACAGATATGCTAAAACTCATACGATTTGTTTCATTAACAGCGATTATTGCTTGTTCATCCATCACATGCCGCGCTGCCTCTGATGAGGAGGCGTCGAGAGGATTGTTTGACAGAATCCTTGGAGAAAAATCCGGTCAATTTATCATAGAAAAAGCATCTACAGGGCAAGATGTTGATTATTATGAAGTTGAATCGGTTGGTAACAAGGTTGTTATAAGGGGTAACAACTCTAACAGCATAGCCGTGGGGTTGAATCACTACTTGAAATACTACTGTCTGACCTCGGTTTCATGGTATGCCGACGATCCCATACAGCTTCCGGAAGTATTGCCCGTTGTTCCCGAAAAGGTTGTTGTGAAATCGTTGTGTAAAAACAGGTTTTTTCTTAATTACTGCACTTTCGGATACACAATGCCTTGGTGGCAATGGAGGGATTGGGAACGCTTCATAGACTGGATGGCTCTAAATGGTGTCAATATGCCTCTTGCAATTACCGGACAGGAGTCGATATGGTACAGGGTATGGAAAAAACTGGGCTTAGAGGACAATGAGATTAGGGCATATTTTACAGGACCGGCACATCTACCATGGCACAGAATGCTGAACATCGATTATTGGCAGGGTCCCCTGCCCCACTCTTGGCTTGATCATCAGGAGAACCTGCAGAAAAAAATAGTCTCAAGGGAGAGAGAGTTGGGTATGAAGCCTGTCCTTCCTGCATTTTCCGGCCATGTTCCTTATGAGCTAAAGAGAGTGTATCCTAATGCCAAAATCAATAAGATGAGCCAATGGGGCGGATTTGACACTCTATACAGAAGCAGCTTCCTTGATCCTACCGATACATTGTTCAGAATGATACAGAAAGAGTACCTTGATGAGCAGACCAAACTTTATGGTACAGACCATATTTACGGGATTGATCCTTTCAATGAGATTGTCCCTCCTAGTTGGGAACCGAACTATCTGGCAAGAGTATCAAAAACGATTTTCAAGACGCTGGAACAAGTTGATCCTAACGCGGTATGGTTGCAGATGAGCTGGTTGTACTATTATCAGCGTAAGGATTGGACAAATCCGAGGATAGAGGCATTTGTAAGGGCTGTCCCTCAGGATAAAATGGTGTTGCTTGATTATTTCTGCGAAAGGCAGGAGGTCTGGAAGCTTACCGATAAGTTTTTCGGGCAGCCATATATCTGGTGTTATCTGGGCAATTTCGGAGGTAATACAATGCTCGCAGGTAATATTAAGGATGTCGGGGAAAAGATTGATAATGCCATGAAGAATGGTGGTGACAATTTCTGGGGTCTCGGCTCCACTCTTGAGGGTTTTGACTGCAATCCGCTGATGTATGAGTATATATTTGACAAAGCCTGGGGTCTTGGTATCTCAGATAAGGAGTGGATAAAAAAATGGGCTGACAGAAGATCCGGAGTTGCAGATGAGAAAAATTCGGCAAGCTGGGGATTACTTTACGACTCAATTTATACCGGAACATCCAAAACCGGGCATTGCTCGATGATTAATTCAAGGCCGAATGTAAACAAACAGGAGAGGTATGCAAAGATTGACCTTACCTACAATAATAAGACCCTGCTTAAGGCCTGGGGCGAGATGCTCAATTGTGACTCTAAAGAGAGGTCTTCTTATCAGTATGACATAGTTAATATCGGACGTCAGGTTCTCGGAAACTACTTCAATGATCTCTGGATACTCTATAAGGGTGCTTTGAAAGCAAAAGATTACAAGGAGATGCAGCGATTAAGGATGGTTATGACCTGTTTGATGACCGATATAGATGAACTTCTCAGGACTCAGCAATCTTTCCTTCTTGGAAAATGGATATCCGATGCAAGGCTTATGGGTATAGACAGCAATGAGGCTGACTACTATGAGATGAATGCCAGAAACCTGCTTACAACATGGGGCGACAAAGATCAGGTGCTTAACGATTATGCAAATCGCACTTGGGCCGGTTTGGTAAGCGGATACTACTTATGCAGATGGGAGATGTTCTTTGACGAAGCGGAGAAAGCTGTAAAAACAGGCTCCGATTTTGATTATAAGGCATATGTAAAAATGGTGGCAGATTTTGAGGTAAAATGGTGGAAAGAGCGGTCTGGCAACTATAATGATAAGCCTGAAGGTGATAGTTTCAGTATTGCCAGGAAAATGTATTATAAATATTCCAAGCTAGTATGTGCTTCTATTTCAAACAATCAAAAGATGCGCTGACACTTGCGAAAAGATTCAAGGTTCAAGCCGGCAATGATGAGCAGTTTGTGAAAGGCGATTTCAACGCCTTCACCTTTCCCAAAGTTCCTGTCATTACTGACAAACAGCGTGATATATTTTCCGGATATTATTGGGGGCTGATTCCTGATGATGGAGCCGATTTGTCAATCAGAAAGTTTACTTTAAATGGAAGGATTGAGACTCTTAATACTGTAAAATCATACAGGAACTATGTGCAAAACAGGTGTCTTATTGTAGCTGACGGTTTTTATGAGTGGGGAGTGAATAGTGAAAAGTGTATAGTGAGAAGTGAAAAGTGTATGGTGAGAAGTGAAAAGAGTATAGTGAGAAGTGAAAAGAGTATAGTGAGAAGTGAAAAGGGTATAGTGAATAGTAAAAAGTGCAAGTATTTGATTACGCTTCCTGATGAATCTTTGTTTGCTTTTGCAGGAATATACTCGCCAAATGGCACGTTTACCCTCCTTACAACTACAGCAAACGAACTTTTGGCAAAGATACATAATACTAAACTCAGAATGCCTGTTATCCTAAAGCCAGAGCAGGAGGAGATGTGGTTGAGCGATACAGATATAAAGAACTTTAGCAAACCTTTTGAGTATGAACTTTCTGCAAAACTGATTGATGCAGGACAGGATTTCAAAAAAAACTCTAACTTAGACGATATTTTAATTTTTTAATATCTGTTATGAATTATTCTGGAAAAACAGCTCTTATAGCAGATGATGATAACTATAGTGCTTATCTGCTTAGTGCTCTTCTTAAACGGATCGGATTTGATTCCATTATTGTAGAGAATGGTATCCAGGCAGTTGATACCTGCAGGCAACATCCCGAGATATCTTTAATAATGATGGATCTGAGCATGCCGGAGATGAACGGCATAGAAGCAACAAAAGTTATAAAAAGTTTTATGCCTGAGATTACAATCATTGCGCAAACAGCCTATTCAATTTTCGGGGACAAAGAGAAGACAATTGAAGCCGGATGTAATGCCTATCTCTCCAAGCCCATAGATAAAGACGAACTTTATGCTGCCATTGACAGACTAATTAAATAATATGACATTACATATGACTTATAACCGATTACAGAATTTTGGAAAACTTCTTCTTCTAATATCTTTCATATCATTATTTGCAGTATCCTGCTCAAAGGATGACAATCCGAAACCAGAACCCGAAGAGGAGGAACTTCCTCTGGAATACAATGCAACAACAGACAATATAATACTTAAACACGAGTTCAGGGCAGCATGGCTTACAACCGTGGGAAATTATGACTGGCCTGTTAAAGGTGCATCTGCTGAAGCTCAGACAGCATCACTTATTTCAATAATAGATCAGCTCAAAAGTCTCAATTTTAACGTTATCCTTTTTCATGTCAGACCTACTTCAGATGCTTTTTATCACTCAAATCTGGTTCCATGGTCATATTATCTGACCGGAACTCAAGGAGCGGATCCCGGTTTTGATCCCCTTGAGGTTGCAATTGAGGAGGCTCATAAGAGAGGTATGGAGGTTCATGCCTGGCTTAACCCTTACAGAATAGGCTCTACATCAATTACCCTGGCAGCAAACCATCCTGCTGTACTTCATCCTGAATGGGCAATACTATATAATGGCAACAGGTATCTCAATCCGGGACTTCCTGCCGTTAAATCTCACCTTAGGGCCGTAGTGACAGAGATTGTACAGAATTACGATGTGGACGGTATCCATTTTGATGATTACTTTTATCCATCAGGTGCCAAGTCCTCTGCCAATCCTTTCGGATTTGACGATCAGGCAACATATAATACATATGGAGGGTCACAAACCGTCGATGCGTGGAGAGAGGCAAATGTAGACGAGATGGTGCAGGATATCGGAAACACTGTTAAAACCCTTAATCCTAAGGTGCTTTATGGAATCTCACCTCAGGGTAAACAGGAAAATTCAATGACGGTATATGCTGATGCTCAGTCATGGTTACAGCAGAAGTGGGTTGATTATCTGGCACCTCAGATATACTGGCAGATAGGTCACCCAACTGCGGATTTCTCTACAGTCCTGAGTTATTGGAATAGTAACGCAAACACTATTCCTATTATTCCAGGACTTGCTGCTTATAAATATGGAGATCCGACTTATCCTGCATACACATTGAATGAGCTTCTGAATGAGGTTAATATGGGCCGTTCTTATGCAAGTGTGTATGGGAACTGCTGGTTCAGAGTTGTGCATATATTCAACGGGGCACTAAGCTCTTATATCCGGGGCACAATATATCCCTATAAAAGTCTGATTCCTAAAATGGGTTCTGATACATCAACCCCGGTTCCATCAGCTCCGGTTGTTTCATTAAATACAAAGACATTGACCTGGTCTGCTGTTAATAATGCAACTTCATATGCTGTTTATGAATTGGAGAGAAACGGAAAAACCAAGAAATGGAATGCAAATTGCAAACAGATTGGTACAAGCCTGACATACCAGGGTAATAACGGGAAAAACTATTTTGTCATAGCTGTCAACGGACGTGAAAAGTCCCCTAATTCCAACATCATTTATATTCCATAACTCCAAATAATGAAAAACAGAGAGATTGAAATTTTCTCCCCGGAGATAAATGAACCACTGTTCATCTCTGTATCTGATTCTCCGGTTCATGCGGGATTCCCATCTCCTGCCGAAAACATTATAGAGAATAAATTGGATCTGAATAAATTACTTGTAAAGAATCCCTCTTCAACATTCTTTGCTAAGGTAAGCGGAGAGAGTATGATAGATGATGGTGTTGATGATGGTGATATACTTGTAATAGACAAGTCTGTCACCCCTTATGACGGAGCTATTGCCGTCTGTTATCTGGATGGAGAGTTCACGCTGAAAAGGGTCAGGTTCATGGATGGGTTCATTCTGCTAGTCCCTTCCAATAGCAAATTCAAGTCAATAAAAGTGGACAAGGATAATGAGTTCCTTGTCTGGGGGGTGGTAAGGTATATAATAAAGAAGAGATGAAAGGGTTATATTCTGTAAGCACTCTGGCAAAGAGCCTCTTCTTTGTGTATATAATTGTAATTCTCTCAATAATGATTTTTACAATCAATACCGAGGATATTAAAGCCCCTGATTTCATCTTCGGAATTAGGATTGACAAGATTGTTCATTTTATAGTTTTTCTACCCTACCCATTCCTGCTCTGGCTCGCTTTCAATAAAAGATTTACCGGACACGGAAAATTCTTCTTATCTGTTTTAATACCTATTACAGGTATTCTATTTGCCATAACAACAGAGCTTTTGCAATCTGTAAACCCCTCAAGGGATTTTGATGTTTTTGACATTTTAGCAAACATTCTTTCTGTTATCTTTGCATCGTTAGTTTTAAATGTCATCCATTTTATAAATGATAGGTCTCGCTGACTGTAATTCATTTTTTGTAAGTTGTGAAAGGGTCTTTAACCCTTCATTGCTTGGTAAAGCTGTGGTAGTACTCAGTAATAATGACGGGTGCGTTATTTCGCGTTCAAAAGAGGCCGTCAGACTTGGAATAAAGATGGGGCAGCCGGTATTCAAGATTATGGATATGATAAGGGAGAAGAGTGTTGCAGTATATTCTTCGAATTACATCCTTTATGGTGATATGTCTCAAAGGGTAATGGATACTTTAAGAGAATCCGTACCTTCGATTGAAATCTACTCTATTGATGAAGCATTCTTATACCTTAACGGTATTGAAAACACCTCTTTGAAAGAATTCGGAGAGAATCTTGTCCGAAAAGTGGGAAAAAATACGGGAATACCAATAAGTGTTGGGATTTCACACACGAAAACCCTTGCAAAGATTGCGAGTAAGCTGGCGAAGAAGTACCCAAGGCTTAATGGCGCATGTTATATGGAAGATGATAGGGATATCCGAAAGGTTTTAAAGAGTTACCCTGTCTCAGAGGTCTGGGGTATTGGCAGAGAGTATGCCAAGATGCTCAATAGTAATAAAATCAATACCGCCTATGAATTCACAATGGCATCTCCTCAATGGGTGAAGACAAAGATGAGCATTATGGGTCTGAGGATATGGAAGGAGCTTAATTGTGAGCCAAGTATAGATTTTGAAGAGAGTGCCTCAGATAAGAAGCAGATATGTACCAGCAGAAGCTTTTCCAGGGAACTCACAACTCTTGATGAGATATCACAGGCTGTTGCCTCATTTGCAACCACTTGTGCTGCATCTTTAAGAAGACAACACTCCGTTTGCCGTTCAATGCATGTTTTTATCCTCACAAATCCATATAAAGAGGTGACTGCCAATTATTATCGTAGCGTTATTGTGCCTCTGGAAACCCCGACAGACAGCACTCTTGTGATAGTCAAGGGTGCAATGAGTGGTCTTGTGAAGATATTCAGAGAGGAGTATTCTTATAAAAAGGCCGGAGTAATACTGCAGGATATTTCAAGAAAAGAGTCTACCCCAGCGGATCTGTTCTGCGGGTATGATTCTCAAAAGCATGCAGCCCTTATGGATTCTTTGGATGATATAAATACTAGATATGGACGAAACACATTGGTGACTGCAACTCAGGGGGTATCAAAGATAAAGGCAAACTCCAATCATCTTTCAAGAAGATATACAACGTGTTGGGATGATATTATTGAAGTGAAAATTTAAGTATTCTTACCCAGTTTCTTTTGACAAATATTTTGTATTTAGTATCAGGTTGGATTTTTTCATCCATGACAGAGCCGTCAATCATATCAACTCCGGATGTTGCAATTTTATTCTCTGAACCCATGAAGTCGAATGCATGTAAAGGAATATTTATCCCCAAATGTGCTTCTGTGTCCGAAAAATTTACAATAAACAGAATCATATCTTTGCCATACGACCTGATGAATGAATAGTGTTTATATGGGTCATACAGATCGGATTTTTTGTTAGCATATTGAAGATCATAGCTTTTACCCTCCGATACCGCCCTTTCGGTTGTTGCAATGTTAAGCAATCTGCTATAAATCGGTCTTATGTTGTTCTTCTCGCCGGATCTCCAGGATATGACGGATTTGAGTGCCCAGTAGTCATATATAGAGGTTTTTCCGTCAATTCCGCTGAATCCTTCACTATCCATACCCCTCTCCCCAAGCTCCTGGGCAAAATATATCATAAAGGGCGCGGAATTGAGCATCAGAGAGACTGTTAAAGCAGGAATTGCCTTGAACGGATCTCCTGCATAAAAGTCTGAGGCGGCTCTCACCTCATCATGATTCTCTATGAAATTCAACATTCTGAATTGAAATGGACCCAACTCTTGCCATCTGAGCGTTATTCCATCCGCGGCAGCTTTACCGGTAGTAACCAATTTCAGGGTATCGTACAACCCTACTTTATCATATAGATAGTCAAAGCCGGCAATGTCAAGATATTCAGAATAGTTTTCCTTGTTATAGACTTCACCTATGAAGATTATATTCCTAAAGATCTTTTTTGCTTTACTTATAGCCCACTTCCAGAATTGAACCGGCACCATTTCAGCCATATCACACCTGAATCCGTCAACTCCAAGATGAAGCCAGAATTCAATTATCTCTCCCATTTTGTTCCAGGTATCTGGAACCGGGTTGAAATAACTGACTTTATTATTCATATAATCAACACCATAATTAAGCTTTACAGTCTCGAACCAATCATTAATTGAGGGGTTCGGCTTAAAGCAGTCATTGCCAGATGCTCTTGCCGGATTTTCGCTATATGTATTTGAATATTCAGAAGATTGGATAGGTGATATAAAGCTTTGGTTAGGTAAATAGTAGTAATTATTCATCGGGTGAAACGGGTATTCAGGGTTATCTAAAAACCCGAAATCCATCATAATTGAAGGGCGGGAATCGGAGTGATATTGCCTTGCAACATGGTTTGGCACAAAATCTATTATCACATTCATACCTGAGCTGTGCACTCTTGCAATTAAGTCTTTGAATTCCTGCATTCTCAATGGTATATTGTCTGCCAGATCGGGATCAATATCATAATAGTCCTTTATGGCATAAGGAGACCCTGCTTCACCTTTAACTAATTGATTGTTATCCTTAAATATGCCATATTTTGTATAATCAGTTTTGGTGGCATGTTCTATAATACCTGTAAACCAAATATGTGTGCATCCTAAATCTTTGATTGATAACAACATTTCATCGTTGAAATCGGAAAGTTTTCCACAACCGTTCACATATATAGAAGAATTGGGAACACAACTTGCGTTTGTGTTCCCAAAAAGTCTAGGCAAAACCTGGTATATTATGAGCTTTGCACTCATTTAATTTTTACCAGTTCAAAATTTTGTTGAAATCGTATTCCTCAGGATTCTCAAGATATTTTGAAGCTGCAGCGTAATCGCTTTCTGTTATGAAATGGAAAATGTTCTTAATCACAGCCTGAACTCTGTCAGAGTCAATGCTAACGCCTCTCGGTGGAATCTTGCCTGTAGTAGGGTCTTGAATTTCAGATAAATATAGAGGCTTAACCTTTCCAAGATGGTCTATGTAAACCATACAACCTGTATTGCCCTCAGTAAATAACTGATAAACACCGATTCCAAGTTCAGTGCAATATACAAGGTCATATGCCACAGGGGACTGACATCTTAGCTCATAACCGAGTTCAACAGGACGAACCTTAATGCCTATTTTAAGCTCTTTCAGCCTTTTTTCAACAAGCTCGCAAAAGATGTGTGCCTTTGATATCTTGCCAAGTTCAGGGTGTCCGTGGTCATCGTATGAGAATATTATCCCTGAGTTAGTCAGCTCTTCATTGCTCAGTTCATGAAATACACCTTCTGAAATCATAACTGTACCGTATTTGATACCCAGAATCTCTCTCTTTACTATGGCAGAAATAGATAATTTAATAATCTTGTCCAAAGTAATAGGAGTCTTGTTGAACATCTCCGGTATAACCGTCATTGGGTAGTGCGCTGCTGATGCAATACCGAAGGCAAGGTGACCTGCAGATCGTCCCATAGCGCATATAATGAACCAGTTGTTGCTGGTCCTTGCATCCTCGTAGATGGTTGTTGCTAAACGTGCTCCCTCTGCTTTTGCAGATTCATAGCCAAATGTAGGTCTCTGAAGAGGAAGCGGCAAATCGTTGTCGATAGTTTTTGGAACGTGAATATTTGAAATCTTATGATTGTGCTCGTGCAGGAACTTTGCAACCCTGTTTGCTGTTGAAGCCGTATCGTCTCCACCTATTGTTATCAGGAGCTTAATGTTGTTTTTTGTGAATAGTTCCAGATTGAAATTTTTCTCGAAATCCTCTGCTGTTGGTTTATACCTGCTCATGACCAAATATGAGCCTCCTCTGTTGAAAATTGAATCAGCCAAAATAAAATCCAATTCAACGATATTTGGGTTTTTTGAAAAAATACCCTTGTATCCGCCATTAATACCAAGAACTCTATACCCTTTGGCTATAAATGTTTTAGCAATACTACCAACTACGGTATTCATCCCCGGGGCAGGTCCCCCTCCTGTTAAAATTATAATCGTCTCTTTCATCTTATATTTTATTGATGCCGCAAAGGTAGCAATAATTAAAAAATATCTAAATTTGTAACATATTTTATGAAAAAATCAGATTCATTAGCATTTGAAAGAATTTTAAAGCTCCGGAAAGAGCTGGAAGAGCATAACCGAAGGTATTATGTTGAAAATAAGCCCTCAATATCTGACTTCGATTATGATATTCTGATGAATGAACTTATTACACTGGAGAAGCGGTATCCTCAATTCTCATCAGTGGTGTCTCCAAGTGTTGTTGTGGGTAGTGATGTGCAAAGTCAGAATGCTGTTAATCAGTTTGTTCAGGTTGCTCATAAATTCCCTATGCTTTCTATCAGTAATACGTATGACAAGGCTGAACTGGCCCTGTTTGATGAAAGAGTACGCAAAGCTTTACAGCACAACGTAAATTACGCTTGTGAGCTGAAAATTGACGGCACAGCCATTTGCCTGACATATATTGACGGAAGACTTATAAGAGCTGTTACCAGAGGTGACGGTGCTAATGGTGATGATGTCACCAGAAATATTCTTAAGATTAATTCCATACCAAAAGTCCTGAGTGGCTCTGGTTTCCCTCACGAGTTTGAAGTAAGGGGTGAAATATTCATGCCCTGGAAATCTTTCGATGAACTGAATCTTAAACGTGAGGAGAATGAGGAGGAGTTGTTTGCAAATCCAAGGAATGCAGCATCAGGCTCTTTAAAGCTGCTCGATAGCGAGGAGATAGCCAAGCGTGGATTACAAGCGCTGTTCTATCATATATTATATGATCAGGAGCTTGACTATACAAGCCATTGGAAATTACTGGAGTCAGCCAGGACCTGGGGACTCCCTACATCTCCCTATATAACTCTTTGCGAGAGCATTGAACAAGTATATGACTTCCTCGATTTATGGGATGTTGAGAGGACAGGTTTGCCCTATCCGACTGACGGCGTAGTAATAAAAGTCGATAATCTTCTTGATCAGAAGATTTTGGGTAACACATCAAAATCGCCACGTTGGGCAACTGCGTATAAATTTAAACCGGAACAGGCTCTGTCAAGGGTTATTTCGGTTGATTTTCAGGTTGGAAGAACAGGTGCTGTAACTCCTGTGGCAAATCTTGAACCGGTACTATTGTCTGGGACCACCGTAAAGAGGGCTACTCTTCACAATCTGGATCAGATCAGAGCTCTTGATCTGCATATCAATGACATGGTGTATGTTGAAAAGGGAGGTGAGATAATCCCAAAGATTACAGCGGTTGACCTTTCAAGAAGAGATAGTATTATCTTCCCTGTTGCTTTTCCACATAATTGCCCTGATTGCGGGACTCCTCTTGTAAGAGAAGAGAGTGAGGCTAAGCACTATTGTCCAAATCAGTTTGGATGTCCGACTCAGATAAAGGCTAAATTCATACATTTCTGCGGCCGAAAAGCTATGGATATACTTGCAGGTGAAGCAACCATAGATCAATTGTATGAAAAGGGTTACATTTCTGTTTTGTCAGATTTGTACAAACTTACAGAGGAGCAGCTATTATCGCTTCAGGGCTGGAAAGAGAGAGCTGCAGACAGA
This sequence comes from Bacteroidales bacterium CF, assembly GCA_000473305.1. Classification (GTDB taxonomy): domain Bacteria; phylum Bacteroidota; class Bacteroidia; order Bacteroidales; family UBA932; genus Bact-08. Next base: position 1,245,212 of record CP006772.1, read on the forward strand.
TTTCTTCAAAGTATTGAAAAGTCCAAGAATGCACCGTTCTCAAAAGTACTTTTTGCAATTGGGATAAGATTTGTGGGTGAAATTACTGCAAAAACTCTTGCAAGGTATTTTGGAAATATTGATGGAATCATCTCGGCTACTAAAGAGGAACTTCTTCAGGTGGAAGAGGTTGGCGAAAAGCTGGCTGATTCGGTAATGGCATATTTTAAAGAACCTTCAAATCTATTGTTGATAAGTGATTTGAAGCGTCTGGGCATCAACCTTGAGGAGAAACGATCTGAGGAGAGTTTGTCTGACAAGCTTGCCGGTTTCAATATTGTCATTTCGGGTGTGTTTACGATCTCCAGGGATGAGATAAAATCGATGATTGAAGCTAATTCAGGCAAATCAGTCAGTTCAGTTGCATCTACAACTTCATATCTTTTAACGGGAGAAAACCCCGGCCCTTCCAAGTTGCAAAAAGCTAAACAGTTGGGTGTCCCTATCATATCTGAAGAAGAATTCATGGATATAATCAGATGATTCGCGTTTTGGTGAAGCAGGAATTTTGATTATATTTATAACTTATTTTATATAACTCTTATAAAAAAAGTTTTTGTTTTGATGAAAAAGATAATAGTAAGTAATAGAATACATTATATTGGTGCTAATGACAGAAGAAAAGCCCTTTTCGAGAACAACTGGCCATTACCGCAAGGTGTTGCTTATAATTCATATCTGATATCAGACGATAAATCAATTTTGATAGATACACTTGAGTTTGGGTCCAAAGACGACTATATAGATGAGATAGAGGCTATTTTACAAGGTAAGCCCCTTGATTTCCTTGTTGTAAATCATATGGAACCTGACCACTCAAGTATGATTGGTCTCCTGTTAAGGGTTTTCCCCTCAATGAAGATTATTGGAAACAATAAAACATTCAAGATATTAGAGGCGTACTACAAGTTGAATCCGGGGCAATTCTTTGAGGTCAGTGATGGTCAGGAACTTGATCTCGGTTATCACAAGCTTAAATTTGTAATGACACCATGGGTTCACTGGCCGGAGACAATGATGACATACGATATGACTGACAAAGTCTTATTCTCCTGTGATGCATTCGGATCCTTCGGAACTCTGGACGGAGGTGTGTTTGATGATGAGATTGATTTTGAAACACGTTATGAGGGAGAGATGCTCAGGTACTATTCTAACATAGTTGGTAAGTACAGTAATATGGTTCAGAAGGCATTAGCAAAACTTGACGGAGTTCCGGTGAAGTTTGTTTGTCCTTCTCATGGTCCTGTTTGGCGCAAAGATCCGATGAAGGTAATATCCCTGTATGACAAGTGGAGCAAATATGAGTCTGAACCCGGGGTGGTCATAGTGTTTGCCTCGATGTACGGCAATACAGAAAAGATGGCGGACTATATTGCAAGGCTCATTGCCGAGAAGGGAGAAAAAAATATAATAATTCACGATGTGTCTAAGACACATGTTTCTTATATTCTGAGAGATATCTGGAAATACGGCTCACTTATACTTGGTTCATGCGCATATAATGCTGGTATGCATCCGATGATGGCTCAGTTGTGCCATGAATTGGAGGTGGCAGCCCCCAAGAATAAGAGATATTCTCTGTTCGGATCATATAGCTGGAGTGGAGGCGGACTTAAGATGCTTGAGTCTTTCTCATCAAAAATGTCATGGCAACTAGCAGAGAAACCGGTAGAGGTTTTAGGTATTCCTGATCATGATAAAATGGAAGGTTTTATTTCAATTGCTGATAAATTGATATAGATTATGGAAACTGGCAAAAAATTGATAATTGAAAAACTTGTCAAAGAGACTGACACTGCGGAGTATTATGGATCCGGATTGCTAAAAGTCTTTGCAACACCGGCAATGATTGCCCTGATGGAAAAATCGGCACATCTATTGGCAAAATTTTCATTGCCTTCTAACCAGGATACGGTTGGGATAGAAGTGAACATCAAGCATACAAGAGCAACCCCTCTGGGGGCAAAAGTGTATGCTGAAGCTGAATTAATTGAAATTGACAACAAGAAACTCACATTTTCAGTCGTTGCCTTCGATGAAATGGGAGAGATAGGAAGGGGTACCCATATGAGGTATATCATCAATCCTGCAAAATTCATGGATAAAATATCTTGAAGAAAATACCGGTCAAACACACTTATCAAAGGGTGCTCAAGTTCATCATGGTTGACATCTGGCATCTGGATCTATCCGAGCTGAGTATCATGAGGGCACGGATGATCCGGTATCTTAAAGTCTTTGTTATGACGGTCAGGGGTTTCACTTCTGACAGAGTTAATCTTCAGGCTCAAAGCCTTACATACTTTTCTACTATGTCCGTAGTGCCATTTGTAGCAGTAGTATTTGCTGTTACAAACGGATTTGGATACGGAAGTGAGATGGAGAACTTGATTTATAAGTATTTTGAGGGAAATGAATTGATTATTAACTACTTGTTAAAATTTGCCGGGAACATTGTTACCTCTCTTGAAAATGGTATATTCGGAATGATAACATTCCTGATGCTTATATCAACGGTTATTTTCCTGATGCTGAATATAGAAAAGGCATTCAATGATATCTGGAAGGTCTCGGGAGGCCGACCGATACATAAAAGGCTGACCTACTACCCTATTTTACTTTTAGTCTCTCCATTTGTCGTATTAATATTCATGTCATTGGGATTGATATACACAGATTCTTTAAAATCAATAGGACTGGAGGTTGACTGGATTATTCCGATTACATCAATTTTCACATGGATTGTACTTTATGGTGTGGTAGTTGTTGTATTTACAATGATGTATTTTTTAATACCAAATACTAAAGTTAAATTTGCTGCGGCATTCAATTCGGCATTAATACTTGCACTGGCTTTTATTGTCGTGCAGTTGTTTTATGTTGAGACGCAACTGCTTGTTTCGGGACTCAATGCTGTATATGGAGTTTTCGCTGCCATACCTCTTTTTCTGGTTTGGATGAACATCAGCTGGACTCTTATACTGTTTGGAGCTGAACTTTCACATGCGTTCCAGAATGTTGACAATTATACAATAGACCATGAACAGGACATTATCTGAAAATGCAGTGGACTTTATAGACGATTCTCTGCTGCATTCACTAATCAAGAACACAAAAGAGGACAAAGCCCGTCTCAGGGATATATTCGACAAGAGTAAAGCTAAACAGGCCCTTACACTTGAAGAGACAGCTGCCCTCCTTGCAATCGAATCTCAGGATGGTCTGGAAGAGCTTTACCAGACTGCACGCGATCTGAAGAGATCAATATATGGTAACCGTATAGTTCTCTTTGCTCCCCTCTATATAGGTAACAATTGCATTAACAATTGCACTTACTGCGGCTTCAGAAGTTCTCTCAAGGATGCTGTAAGAAAGACTCTTACAGATAAGGAACTTGTTGCAGAAGTGGCCTCTCTGGAGAGAGAGGGACACAAAAGACTCATTCTTGTGTATGGTGAGCACCCTAAGTACACACCGGAGTTTATAGCAAGTACTGTAAGAACCTGCTATAATGTCAAGGTGGGAAAGGGCGAAATCAGGAGGGTAAATATAAATGCCGCACCGATGAGTGTTGAAGGATTCAGGACCGTTAAGGAGTCCGGAATCGGGACTTTCCAGGTTTTCCAGGAGACCTATCATAGAGAGACATATGCCAAGTACCATCCGGTAAACACAGTAAAGGGAGATTATATGTGGCGTCTGAATGCCATGGACAGGGCATTTGAGGGAGGAATTGACGATATGGGTATCGGCGCATTGTTCGGGCTGTATGACTGGCGGTACGACGTTCTTGGATTGATAAGCCATGCGATACACTTACAGAAGACCTATGGCGTAGGACCTCACACAATCAGTTTCCCTCGTATTAAACCGGCATTTGGTCTGAATATGGATCTGCCTTACGAGGTTACAGATAATCAATTCAAGCACCTTGTTGCAACTTTGAGATTGTCTGTTCCTTATACCGGTTTAATTATGACTGCCAGGGAGAGTGCTCAAATCCGAGATGAGGTTATTGAGTTTGGTGTTTCTCAGATAGATGCCGGTACAAGACTTGAAATCGGCGGGTATCAGGAGAAGCGAGATCACAACCAGAAACTTGACAGAGAACAGTTTGAAGTGGGAGACCAAAGGGAGTTGGATGCTGTGATTCGCTGGCTGCTCAACAGAGAGTTTATTCCAAGTTTTTGTACATCATGTTACAGGGTTGGAAGAACCGGTGAACACTTCATGGAATACGCTATACCGGGTTTTATCGGTAATTTCTGTACACCGAATGCAATGCTTACACTTACTGAATATCTTGAGGATTACTCATCAGAGGGTACTAAAGAGGCCGGTTACAGGCTTATTGCCAATGAACTGGCTAAAATAAAGGATCCTGCAAGGCGTGAGGATATTTCAGGCAAGATTGAACAGATAAAAAGAGGAAAAAGAGATCTTTTATATTAATAAATGGACATATTTACTCCGGAAGACAATGCTCTGATAGAGCGGGAATTTGAAGAATTAAGGTTGGCAAGTCTGAAAAGATGTGCCGATCAGGCTGAATATGAGATTGTTCTTAAAGCTTTTGATTTTGCCCGTTCTGCACATAATGGCGTAAGAAGGCGTTCCGGTGAACCCTATATTATCCATCCGATCTGTGTTGCAAAAATTGTAGTACAGGAGATAGGTCTAGGGTATAAATCGATTGTAAGTGCCCTTATACACGATGTCGTAGAAGACACTGAATACAATATTGAGGATATTGAGAGGCTCTTCGGTACAAAAATTGCTTCGCTGGTGGATGGCCTGACCAAGATTAAGAGTGCTTTTGACAGCACAACTACAGGGCAGGCTGAGAATTTTAAACGGATATTGCTTACATTGAATGACGATGTTAGGGTGATTTTGATAAAACTCGCTGACAGACTTCACAATATGAGGACCATTGAATCTATGCCTCAGCTCAAGAAAGACAAGATCCTCAGTGAGACAATGTATATCTTCATTCCTCTGGCGCACCGGCTGGGATTATATAGCATCAAATCCGAAATGGAGAATATCTGGCTGATGCAGTCTATGCCGAACGAGTATGAGGAGATTCAGGCGCAGATTGCGAAAACAGTTGCTGAGAGAGGTTGTGCCATTGATCAGTTTATTGAACCTATTTCTGAAAGCCTTCGTCAGGATAACATTGAATTTACAATCTCAAAGAGAACCAAAACTCCCTACTCCATCTGGAGAAAGATGGTGGAGAAGAATATTCCGTTCGATCAGGTATATGATTTGTTTGCAGTCAGGATTGTCTTTGAGCCAAAGGAGAATCAACCTGAAAGGGTTCAGTGCTGGCATATTTATTCGCTAATTACTGAGACTTACCTTTCAAAGACAGACAGAATCAGGGACTGGGTGAGCACGCCAAAGGTAAATGGATATGAGGCTTTACACTGTACGGTTTTAGGCAAGCTTGGAAACTGGATTGAGGTACAGATCCGGACAAAGAGGATGGACGATGTGGCTGAGAGAGGAATCGCAGCTCACTGGGCATATAAAGGGGCAACTCCTACTGAAAATGAGTTGGAGAACTGGCTGAACAGAGTCCGTGAAGTTCTTGAAAATCCTGATGTAAATGCTCTGACATTTCTGGACAATTTTCATAAAGAGCTGTTTGCTTCAGAGATCTTTGCATTTACTCCCAAGGGTGAGTCGATATCTCTTCCTAAAGGCTCTACAGCACTTGATTTTGCCTATGCAATTCACAGTGAGGTGGGAAATAAGGCCATAGCTGCCAAAGTAAATTATAAGCTGGTTCCTCTCTCCTATGTTTTGCGGAACGGGGATCAACTTGAGATAATAACCGCGGAATCCCAGAGGCCTCACAGAGAGTGGCTTGATTTTATAAAGACACCAAAGGCTAAATTCCATATTATGGATGTTCTTAATGCCGAGGTCAAAGCTTTGATGCGTGATGGTCAGGCAAAGCTGACAGCAAAGTTAAAGGAGCTCAATATTACTTCAGATCCCGCTATCTATAAGAAGCTACTGGATATATACAAACAAAAGGATAAGGAAGAACTGGTATCACGTATCGGGGCCTCTTTGATCGATCTGTCCGATCTGAAGGAGAAACTTGAGAAATATGAGTCCAAAGGTCCTCTTATAAAATTGAAAAAGAGATCCAAAGAGGACTTTCTTTTAGAGGAAAACCCTATGGATAAGACTCTTACCTATGTAATAGCCTCGTGTTGCGGTGCTATCCCGGGAGATCAGGTTATTGGTTTTCAGGATGAAAATGGCAAGGTTATTGTCCACAAGAAGAGTTGTCCTAAGGCGATATCCCTTGCGGCCAGTGTTGCTGAAAGGATTGTTAAAGTCAAATGGGCCCTGCATTCAAATCTCTCCTTTTTGGCCAGAGTTACTATGAAGGGGCTTGACCGAAAAGGGATTCTCAATGAATTGACTCAGATTATTGCAAAGGTGATGAATATCAATATCAGAAAGGTTATTATAGATACTCATGACAACATATTTGAAGGATGTATAGATCTTGATGTCCATAACAAAGAGGACCTTGACAAACTAATTAAGGAGCTCTCTCTTGTAAAAGGAATTGAAAGTGTAATCAGAACTGAAATAAAAGATACTACGATTAATGAAAACAAATAAGATACTTGCATCGATCTTATTGATAGCTTTTATAGCTGCAGCCAATTCATGTGCTAATACATCAACACCTCCTTCAGGAGGTCCGAAAGATACTCTATCACCGGTACTACTTAAGGTATTACCGGATTCAAACAAGACCAATTTTCCGAGGAGCGGAGGTAAGGTTGAGCTTCGTTTTAACGAATATGTGGTAATCAAGGATGCCGTGAAATACATATATCTCTCCCCTCCCCAGAAAAAGATGCTGGAGACAAAAATAAAAGGGAAGAGTGTTGTGGTTACCTTTCCTGAAGAGCTTGACTCGGCTGTTACCTACTCTATCAATTTCAGCTCTTCAATTTCCGACAATAATGAAGGCAATCCTTTCTATCCGTATGTGTATCCTTTTTCTACCGGGGCTATGATTGATACTATGATTCAGGCGGGAACAGTCATGAATTATAAGACTTTGCTGCCAATTGAGAATGTAGTTGTAGGTTACTATAAAAATTTAGTAGACTCAACAATAAGCAAAACATACCCGTCTGTTATGGCAAAAAGTGACAAGTGGGGATATTTTGTTGCCCGTTATCTGAAGAATACTCCATACAGGGTCATAGCATTCAAGGATGACAATAATAACAATCTCTATGATCCCGGTACAGAGCTTGTCGGATTTCTGGATTCGCTTCAGACTCCCAATCTGCCTTTAACAAAGGGAATGAAAGAGACAGAGTATATTAATGTGAAGGATACACTAAAAGCTCTTTCAAGACCATATGAGAATGTATTATATATGTTCAAGGAGGTATCAGGAGTCCAATTTATTAAAGACAGCAAAAGACCACAGAGAAGAATGTCTTATATCACTTTTGGGGCTCCGGGAGTAAGGATTGATTCAATGGGTTTCAGGGGTATAGACTCTTCAAAAGTTCTTTCGCAGTTCAACATTACAAGAGATAGTCTAGTGCTTTGGATCAAGGATACCCTTTTGGTTGTTCCGGATACGATGAATTTTGATATAAAGTACTATAAAACGGATTCATTAAATAAACTCGTACTTGAAAAAGAGACTGTCAAGTTGATTTCTGTCACTAAAAAGCGGACATCTGAGGATATTAGACTATCCACCGGAAAGGTTAAGAAATCTGATGATAAAGAGAAAAGAAAGGATCTCCTGGAGCTCAGAGTGGAGTCTGAACCATCCATGATTGAGCAGATTGGATATAAGTTGGTTTTTCCTGCACTGCCGGTAAAAATAAAAGTTGATTCTATAAAGGTTCACTCATTAAGTCCGAAAGGCATCAAAAGTGAGGAAGAGTATACGTTTGTAAAGGACAGTGTTGAAAATTTATGGTATTATGTGAGGTTTAAAAATAAAGTCCTTCCAGGATATACCTACACTTTGTCCATACCTGAAAAGACTTTTACTGATGTCTACAAATATACAAATGATTCAATAAGCGTTCCTGTAATGTTGCCTAACACAGACAAGCTGGCGCAACTTACTCTTAATATTACCGGAACTAATGGGTCTCATGTGGTTGAATTGACCAATCAAACAAGGGACAAAGTCTTACGGACGTACAAGATTCTTAAGGACGCAGTACTCGTATTTCCTTACATTCAGCCCGGAATTTATAATATCCGTATTACACAGGACTTGAATGGAAATGGTATATTGGATACAGGCAGTCTTTTAGAGAGAAAACAACCAGAAATGGTCAGACTCGTTAAATTACCAAATGGGAATAGTCTTATAGAATTAAAAGAGGGCATGGAGTTGGAACAGAGTGTTAACTTAAAGGAGATTTTCAAGTGATCAGGAGGGTTTTAATAATAATATCGGCTTTTGTCTTAGTATCCAATATTGTTTCTGCTCAGATGAGAGAGCATATGGTGGGATTTAAAGCCGCTTACAATATCAGTGGAGTCGATTTTACCCCGGAACAACTGGAGGTAAAAGATATAAAAACTATGAGCAATTACTCTCTTGTTTATACATTTTACCACGACCTGTGGAAAACTATGCCATATTTCGGATTTCAGTTAGGTCTCTCATCTCAGGAACAGGGCTATTCAATTGGCGGGGTTGAGAAAAGGATGACTGTTTGGGAAGTCCCTTTTGTATCACAATTTCATATTGACTACTGGCATCTGAGACTGCTGGTCAATTTAGGCGGTTTTGCCGGGTACAGGAAAGATAAGACAGGAGGCTTTGAAGATACAGATTACAGAATCGATTACGGTTTCATTGCCGGTGGCGGACTTGCATTTGTCCTCAAGCCATTCGAATTACATCTGGAGGGTAACTATCAGTATTCTTTGTCATCTCTCTATAATGCAAAGAGAGTAAGTACCACAGAACTGGAATACGCATATCCTAGGCAACTCCTGTTTAGTGCAGCTCTGTATATACATCTTAATAAATGAGAAAAGTAGAGGTAAAGGTTGGAAATGTCACTATGGGAGGCAATCAGAGGCCTATAGTGCAGACTATGTGCAATACTGCCACTCAGGATATAGAGTCCTCGTTCAGGCAATGTGTAATGCTTTATGATAAAGGGGCAGAGATAATCAGACTTACAACACAGGGAATTAAGGAAGTCGAGGCTCTTAGGGTAATCAAATCAAGACTCAGAGATAATGAAATATACGTTCCACTTGTTGCAGATGTTCACTTCTCGGCGGATGTAGCTATAGCTGCAGCAAGAGTTGCTGATAAAGTGAGAATAAATCCCGGCAACTTTGCCAAGGAGTTTGACATTGCTGCCAATAAGTTTTCGGAACTGATTGAGGTGTGTAAGGAAGAGGGAACGGCATTGAGAATCGGTATAAATCACGGATCTCTCGGAGAGCGCATAGTGGAGAAATATGGTGACACCCCATTGGGGATGGTAAATGCTGCGCTGGAGTGGATAGAGATGTCCAAAGAGAACAATTTCGATCAGATTGTATTATCTCTTAAATCAAGTAACACCAGAATAATGGTTGACGCTTACAGGCTGTTATATAAAGAGATGATAACAAGAGGAGAGGCTTATCCATTACACCTTGGAGTAACAGAGGCTGGAAACGGAGAGGCCGGGAGGGTGAAATCCGCTGTCGGAATATCTGCTCTTCTCTCTGAGGGAATAGGTGATACTATAAGGGTCTCTCTCACTGAAGATCCGGCAAACGAGATACCTGTTGCCCGTTTTATAGCCGATTACTTTTTTATGAGGCAGAATGATTATTTCGGTAATTCTGTGATAAGCAAGCTGGAAGATGGTACTACTCTGTGCAAGACAACTTTTAATTGTCTAAATTGGGATCAATTCATTCTGACTGCATCATGTGAATTGGGGCCACCGCTCCTTGACAAGATTATTGATGATGTGGCCATTGAACTATATTGCCCGGAACATTTCATCACCGATGATTTAAACAGGTTCAGGGATACTCTTTTACAGGCATCACGCAGGAAGTTTTCTTCACCGGAGTATATTGCATGCCCTGGTTGCGGTAGAACGCTCTTCAATCTTGAGACTGTGTTTAACGAGGTTAAGAAAAGAACATCTCATCTTGCAGGATATAATATAGCTGTCATGGGGTGCATCGTAAACGGCCCGGGAGAGATGTCCGATGCTGACTATGGATATGTCGGTGAGGGAAAGAATAAGGTCACTATTTACAGGGGAAAAGAGCCTGTTTACAGGTCTGTCCCTGAGGATAGGGCAATAGATATGCTGTTGGAGCTTATTGAGGAAGATGCTCGCAATAAACTCTTCCGCCCTCGGATCTGACAATTACAACCCGATCGCCGGGCAAAGCCGATCCATTTTCCATTGTAGCCTCATACCAAATGCCGTTTACCTCTACTTTGCCCGATGGAAACATCTTACTTCTGACGACTCCCTCCTCTCCTTCTAATTTGTCAACTCTGGCTACACCTACAAATCCCTCCTTGTCCCTTAGTTCTGTGTGAAGTGCCAGTTTAATAAAGCTGTTCCCTCTGGAAAAACGGCTGGCAATCAGAATTGATATGATTAATGAAAGGAAGGAACTGAGAAGAACTATAGCTAATGGCTTGATAACAGGTACAAAGTCAAATTTGCCGTGATAATAGAATAAGTCATTGTCTATCATTGCAAATACCAAACCTGTTACCGTGAGTAACAATCCTGTTATACCGGCTGCGCCAAATCCAGGGATAACAAATATCTCTATGATAATCAGAATTATACCAATTGCAAATATAAATATCTCCCAATTTTCAGCCAGCCCCTCAATATATAACGGTAAAAAGTAAAGAAGAGCCCCCAAAATTGCTATTACCGACGGCATTCCGAGTCCCGGACTCTGCATCTCAAAATATATACCTCCTATTATGAACATTAGGAAAATGCCTTGCAGATATGGTGTGATTAGAAATGAGATCAGCTTGTCAAGGAATGTTATTTTCTGTTTTGTCGTTATGAAAGTCGACTCTTTCGCTATTATCTTTTCCACATCATTTATACTCTCTGCCTTACCCTCACAATATCCCATGCTGACAGCCTCTTCCGGTGTCAGACTCAATACTTTTATGCTGTCAGTCACCATTGATTCGGCTATGGACGGGTCTCTCCCGTTTACCTGAGCAGTTGAACGCATCATCGCTCTCATGAATGCCTGGTATTTATCCGGCATGACCTCTCCGGTCTGATTGACTACCGTTGAAGCTCCGAAAGTACTTCCGTTACTCATATAAATACTGTCACATGCAATTGATATCAATGCTCCTGCTGAGACTGCCTGATGGTTAATGAAGGCCACAGTTGTTATTGGTGTCCTGAGTATGGATGTCCTTATGCTGTCGGCTGCATCTACAGCACCTCCATATGTGTTGATATCGAATATAATATAGTCCGATTTTTGCTTTTCCGCCTCTGTGATGCCTTTATTCACTATCCTGAAAAGACCCGGCCCAACCTCTCCTTTGAGGTTAATCACATAGAAAGAGATATCCTTTCCAAATGCAGGGAAGAAGATAATTATGATGAGATATGTTAATATTAATCTTTTCATAAAAGTAAAGATAGAGTGATTTTTCCTATTTTTGTGAACCGAGGTATAATAATACTAAACAAATCTGAATAATAAATATGAAAAAAACACTTTTCTCGTGTCTGCTCTCAATGACATTTTTTGTTGCTTCCGCTCAGACAAATTTGTATAAGGAGAGTTGTACATCTATCATGGTTGCAAAGGGTGCAAGTACAGATGGTTCCGTTATGACAGCACATACGTGTGATGCTAATTACAGAACATGGGTCGAGATGACTCCTTCAAAAACATATAAACCAGGGGATACAGAGCCTGTTTATTGGGGCTTTTTGCACAATGAAGAACCGTGGGATATGAGAAAGGTTGTTGAGAAAGGCAGGATTCCGGCTGTTGCAAGCACATATGCATATCTTAATACAGCATACCCTTGTTTGAATGAAAAGCAGCTGGCAATAGGTGAAACAACGATTGAAGGAAGAGAACTTTTGTTAAACGAAAACGGGCTTTTTCTAATAGAGGAGCTGGAAAGGATTGCTCTTCAGAGGTGTGACAATGCAGTCGATGCTATAAAACTTGTTGGAAAACTTGCTGAGCAGTATGGTTATGCTGATTGGGGCGAATGTATTACTATTGCTGATAAAAAGGAGGTCTGGCAAATGGAAATATTCGGTTCAGGACCCGGTAAACCTTCAGCAATATGGGTTGCTCAGCGTATTCCGGATGATCATATAGGTATCTCTGCAAATATTCCCAGGATTGCAAAGGTGGATTTCAACGATCCGAGGAATTTCCTCTACAGTTCTGATATTAAAGAGAGAGTAAAAAAACTGGGGCTATGGGACGGAAAAGAGGAGTTTGTATTTTGGAAAATAAACAATGGCAAGAAGCCATTCTCTGTAAGAGAATACTTCGTTTTCAATGCTTTGGCACCATCTCTTAATCTTAATTACGAAGCTGAGGAGCTGCCATTTTCTGTGAAACCGGATAAGAAGGTTGATGTGAGAGATGTACTTGCCTTATATCGTCAGACATACGACGGGACAAGATTTGATCAGGTTGCAAATCTATCTGTTGTTGTTACAAGAAAAGATGCTGTCAGAGGTGAATACAAGGATACAGTAAGACCTATATCTACTTTCATGACTAACGATATGAGGGCGCTTCTGAACTCGTTAAAACCCGGCGTTACTGAGCGCAACAGGACTATTGCCGTTATACAATGCTCCTATTCACATGTAATTCAGCTCAGAGATTGGTTGCCAGATGAAGTCGGAGGTGTTGCTTACTTCTCTTTTGACAATCCGGCTCAGAGTCCAAAAATCCCTATTTATGCAGGTGTTTCAAATTTACCTAAGAGTTATGCAATTTGCGGGCAAAACAGATACAGAGAAGATGCTGCAATCTGGACATTCAGAGAGACAAACAGGATTGCAACTATAAATTGGGATAAGACCAGAAAAATAATTGAACCTCAGGTTATGATGTTTGAGAATATGCATTTCAGAGATGCTTCTCATATTGAAGAGATGGCTGTTAAACATATTAAAGAGGGCAGAAAAGATGAGGCCAGAAAGCTGCTTACAGACTATACCAACAATTTTGCAGCATCGGCAATGAGAAGGTGGACAGAGCTTAAGGCTGAACTGTGGACAATTTTTGCAAGGAGCATGTAGTTGAGTTTTCCATAACTCTATTTTTTCATTACCTTTGCCCGATTTTAATAATTTTAATCAGAAAAAGTAATGAGCGACAACAAACCGGCAACATTGCTCCTCGAATCTGGGGTGGAATTTAAGGGTTACTCATTTGGAAACGACCAAGCCATTGATGGTGAGGTCGTTTTTTCTACCGCTATGGTGGGTTATCCAGAGAGTCTAACTGATCCGTCCTATTCCGGGCAGATTCTATGTGTCACTTATCCTTTGGTAGGAAACTATGGAGTGCCAGAGGATACGATAGTAGACAACCTTTCCACACTTTTTGAATCAGAGAGGATCCATGTCCGAGGATTGATAATATCCGATTATTCATTTAATTTCAGTCACTGGAATGCAGCAAAGAGCCTTGATAAGTGGCTTAAAGAGCATAATATCCCCGGAATTTATGGGGTGGATACCCGAGAATTGACAAAGGTCCTCAGAGAAGAGGGCTCTCTTCTTGGAAAGATTATCCCTGAAGGTAGAGAACTTGATGGTTTTTCGGATCCAGACCAGATTAATCAGGTAGACGTTGTAAGTTGCAAAGAGGTTATGCATTACGGCTCCGGAAAGAAAAGAGTTGTCCTTGTGGACTGCGGTGTCAAGCATAACATTATCAGATGTCTTGTCAAAAGAGGCGTTGAAGTTATAAGAGTTCCGTGGAATTTTGATTTTCATACAATTGACTATGACGGACTTTTCATATCAAACGGACCGGGCAATCCTGACTTTTGCACTACAGCCGTAGAGAATATCTCCAGAGCTTATCAGATGGATAAACCAATCTTCGGTATTTGCATGGGAAATCAGCTCATGGCAAAAGCCGGCGGTGCCAGGACATATAAGATGAAATACGGGCACAGAAGTCACAATCAACCGGTAAGGATGGCAAATAGTGAAAGGTGTTTCATAACATCTCAGAATCACGGTTTTGCAGTCGATAATAACACTTTAGGCGCTGATTGGGAACCTCTGTTCATAAATATGAATGATAACACTAACGAAGGTATAAGACATAAATCCAAACCTTTCTTCTCATGTCAGTTCCATCCGGAGGCCTCAAGTGGACCAACCGATACTGAATTTCTTTTTGATGACTTTATTAAACTGCTTTAAAAATGGATAAAAATCTGAATAAAGTACTTCTTCTTGGATCTGGAGCTCTAAAGATTGGTGAAGCCGGAGAATTTGACTATTCCGGTTCTCAGGCACTTAAGGCTCTCAAGGAAGAGGGCATAGAGACTATTCTCATAAACCCGAATATTGCAACTGTTCAGACATCTGAAGGTGTAGCAGACAAAATATATTATCTTCCGGTAACTCCGTTTTTTGTCGAGGAGGTTATCAAAAAAGAGAAACCGGATGGCATTTTACTTGCTTTTGGTGGACAAACAGCACTGAATTGCGGTGTGGAGCTTCACAGAAGTGGAATTTTTGAAAAGTATGGCATATGTGTTTTAGGAACTCCTGTTCAGGCAATAATAGATACTGAAGATAGAGAGCTGTTTGTCAAAAAACTTGATCAGATCTCGGTGAAAACCATAAAAAGCCATGCAGTCGAGAATCTGGAAGATGCCATTGATGCTGCAAAAAACCTCGGATACCCGGTAATTCTTAGGGCAGCCTATGCATTAGGCGGGCTGGGGAGCGGTTTTTGTGACAATGAAGAAGAACTCAGAATGCTTGCTAAGAAGGCATTCTCCTACTCTCCTCAGGTACTTGTGGAAAAGTCTCTTAAGGGATGGAAAGAGATTGAATATGAGGTTGTAAGAGATAAATATGACAACTGTATTACAGTATGTAATATGGAGAATTTCGACCCACTCGGTATCCATACAGGTGAGAGCATCGTAGTAGCACCTTCTCAGACTCTGACTAACAGTGAGTATCACCTTCTGAGGGAGCTTGCAATAAGAATTGTAAGACATATTGGAATCGTAGGTGAATGTAATGTTCAATATGCATTTGACCCTAAATCAGAGGATTATAGAGTAATTGAAGTGAATGCAAGGTTGAGTAGATCGTCTGCATTAGCTTCTAAGGCAACTGGTTATCCATTGGCATTTGTAGCAGCGAAACTTGGTCTGGGTTATGGACTTTTTGATTTAAAAAACTCTGTTACCAAGACAACACCTGCATTTTTCGAACCTGCTCTGGACTATATAGTTTGTAAGATTCCAAGATGGGATCTGTCTAAATTCCAGGGAGTTTCCAGGGAGATCGGCTCAAGTATGAAGAGTGTCGGTGAGGTGATGGCGATTGGCAGGAGCTTTGAAGAGGCTATTCAAAAGGGTCTCAGGATGATCGGACAAGGCGCTCACGGGTTTGTTGCCAACAGGGAGATCAATGTCGAAAATATTGAAAAATCATTGAGAGAGCCTACTGACAACCGTATTTTCGTAATATCCAAGGCATTCCAGGAGGGTTATACTGTTGATCAGATACATGATTATACTAAAATCGACAAATGGTTCCTTGATAAATTGTTCAATATTTTCCAGACTTCATTGACAATAAATGAGGTAAATAAATTGGAAAACCTTCCGCTGGATTTATTGAAACTTGCCAAGAGACAGGGTTTCTCCGATTTCCAGATTGGCAGGCTTGTTTTCAAGGATAAGATTGATGTTGATGAGTCATCCTCTCTTGTGAGAAAATTCCGGAAAGAGCACGGAATTACTCCGGTTGTTAAACAGATAGATACACTTGCGGCAGAGTATCCTGCACAGACAAATTACCTCTACCTTACTTACAACGGAACTCACAATGATGTAAAGTATCTGGGTGACCATAAGTCAATTATAGTTTTAGGGTCAGGAGCATACAGGATAGGTAGCTCGGTTGAGTTTGACTGGTGTAGTGTAAATGCTTTGCAGACAATCCGGAATCGTGGATGGAGAGGTGTAATGATAAATTATAATCCTGAGACTGTATCTACTGACTATGATATGTGTGACCGGCTCTATTTTGATGAGCTTACTTATGAAAGGGTTATGGACATCTACGAACTTGAGAGGCCAAATGGTCTGATTGTCTCTGTTGGCGGTCAGATACCAAATAATCTTGCCCTCAAGCTTGATAAATCGGGTGTGAATCTTTTGGGAACCACTGCAAAGAGTATTGACAATGCCGAAGACAGACACAAGTTCTCATCAATGCTTGACCGTCTTCAGATTGACCAGCCAAGGTGGAAAGAGTTGTCTACAATGGCAGATGTCAAGGAGTTTGTTAAAGAGGTTGGTTATCCTGTGCTTGTAAGACCTTCATATGTACTTTCAGGTGCGGCAATGAATGTATGCTCAAATAACGATGAGCTGGAACAGTTCCTTCAGCTTGCGGCAAATGTGTCTAAAAAGCACCCTGTCGTAGTTTCTGAGTTCATACAGAATGCCAAGGAGATAGAGTGTGATGCAGTTGCAGATAAGGGTAACATGATTGCTTATGCCATTTCGGAGCATATTGAATTTGCCGGTGTTCACTCGGGTGACGCTACAATCCAGTTCCCTCCCCAGAAGCTATATGTAGAGACATTCAGAAGAATCAAGAAAATTGCCAAAAAGATTGCAGAGGAGCTTCAAATATCAGGTCCTTTTAATATTCAGTTCCTTGCGAAAGAGAATGATATAAAGGTCATTGAGTGTAATCTGAGAGCTTCAAGAAGTTTCCCCTTTGTGTCTAAGGTTTTGAAAATAAACTTTATAGACCTTGCAACCAGGGTTATGATCGGAGAAGAGGTACAGCCACCTCATAAGAGCGCCTTTGATTTGGATTATGTTGGTATAAAGGCTTCTCAGTTCTCCTTCTCAAGACTTCAAAAGGCGGATCCTGTACTAGGTGTGGATATGGCTTCGACCGGAGAGGTGGGATGTATCGGAGACGACACAAACGAGGCAATTCTAAAATCAATGCTTTCAGTAGGTTATAAAGTCCCAAAGAAGAATATCCTGATATCTTCGGGAGATGCCAAGCAGAAAGCAGATCTACTTGCAACGGCAATACTACTTACCAGCAAAGGATATAACTTATATGCAACTGGCGGAACTTATAAGTTCCTTATTGACAACCATGTTCAGGTAACACATGTGTTGTGGCCAAGTGAGGAAGGTAATGAGCCACAGGCATTGAAGATGATTCAGAACAAGCAGATAGATCTTGTCATAAATATCCCCAAAAACCTTACCCAGGTTGAGTTGGAGAATGGCTACAAGATAAGAAGAGCTGCAGTGGACTACAATATACCACTTTTAACTAATGCAAGACTTGCGTCTGCCTTTATCAATGCATTCTGCAGTATGTCTCTTAACGACATTCATATTAAAAGCTGGGATGAGTATATCTCATAAAAGTATTAGTTAAGCAACTCCTCATCAGGAGTGCTTTTATCAATGTCACCAAGAATGAGTCTGGAGCTCTCTTCATCGAGAGCTTCAACTCCTTTTAGCTTTCTTCTGATAGCATTTGTCCTTGTTCCGACAAGTTTATCAATATCGTCCAGACCACCCTGGATATTTTTCTGGGCTTTCTGGAGAAGACCTCCAAATGTTTCGAATTCAGTCTTTACTGCACCCAATATCCTCCATACCTCACTGCTCCTCTTTTCAATGGCAAGTGTCCTGAATCCCATCTGCAGACTGTTGAGAATAGCTGCCAATGTTGTTGGGCCCGTCACGATAACTTTATATTTCTGCTGTATCTCCTCCAGCAAAGAGGCTTTTCTTACAATTTCACCATAAATGCCCTCAAAAGGAAGAAACATTATTGCAAAATCTGTTGTGTAAGGAGGATCTATATATTTGTCAAATATGTCTTTAGCCATTTTTTTAACAGCATTCTCCATACTCTTCTGCTCACTCTCAATCTTTACTGGATCATTTGCATCATACGCATCTTGAAGCAGTTCATATGCCTCTCTCGGGAATTTGGCATCGACAGGCAACCATATATTTTTTATCGAATCATCCTTCCCGGGTAATTTTATTGCAAATTCTACAAATTCCCTGCTCCCCTGCTTTGTCTTGACATTTGCCTCATACTGATCAGGAGCAAGAACCTGTTCCAAAAGCATTGACAACTGTACCTCTCCTATTCCACCCCTCATTTTAACATTGCTCAAAACTCTTTTAAGTCCCCCGACATCTTGTGCAAGAACCTGCATCTCTCCCAGCCCTTTCTGTACTTCAACAAGTTGTTTCCCAACTGTTTCAAAACTTTGTCCAAGTCTTTCACTAAGAGTTTTTTCAAGTTTTTCCTCAACTACGCCCCGGATTTTCTCAAGCTTCTCTTCAGTATGTTTGATCATCTCGTTCTGGCGGTTTTCTATTTGAGATAGCTTATCCTTCTGAATATCAGAAAGCATGTTCATCCCTTTTTCTGAAGATTCCTGGAAGTTCTTTATACTTAAACCAACTGATGCAGAAAACATTTTCAGTGCCTCATTCAGCTCATTTCTGTTTTCTTTAAGGGAACGAGAGTTCTCCTCTCTGAGATATCGGATTTCATCTGAAAAACGTGCCTCTAATCTTTCAAGGGTGCTTCTTATTGCAACGACCTTTTCGATTTTGACAATGAGAATAACCAGCAGGATGGCTATTATCAGCAAAAATACAATTGATATTATAATTAGTGTAACCATACAAGCAAATTAATGAAAATTCAGTTATATTTGCAATAGTAAATACTTATACTATCGTATATGATACTAAATAAAAAGGTTGGAGTTTTCCTAAACCTGGTTCACT
This sequence comes from Bacteroidales bacterium CF, assembly GCA_000473305.1. Lineage (GTDB taxonomy): Bacteria > Bacteroidota > Bacteroidia > Bacteroidales > UBA932 > Bact-08. The sequence goes on from CP006772.1 coordinate 1,264,347, forward strand.
GCCGATTTAAATTATATTTAAGTACAATCTTTCAGAGAAACGGGTATGATATTACCCCGGAACAGTTTCTGGTGCTTGACACTCTTTGGGATGACGGTGTCCAATCTCAACAGGAGATAGCTGATAAGATCAAGAAGGACAAGAACTCTGTAACAAAGTTAATAGATGCCCTTGAGAAGAAGGATTATGTTAAGAGAACCACTTTCAAGCAAGACCGCAGGCTAAATCTTATCAACATTACTGAATCAGGACTTCAGATCAAGGATCCTGTCACGAAGATAGCCATGGAGGCTACAAACATGATAATAAAGGATATACCGCTGGATGACCTGCACACTTTCATCAGAGTATCGGGAAAGATGCTGGATAATATGATTATTAATGAAGAGGTGAAATAAGATGGGAAAACTATTTGACAGACTGAATGAGGATTACCGCTTCCGGGAAGGGCTTAATGCCTGTATAAATTGTGGGACATGTACTGCTATTTGTCCCGCGGCTGAATTTTATAAGTATGATCCGAGGATTATAACCGATACTGTCCAATCAAAAAATGAGGAAGCAATTGAAGAGCTGCTTAAAAGTGACACTATCTGGTACTGTGGAGAGTGTATGTCGTGTGTGACAAGGTGTCCCAGAAAAAATGCTCCCGGATTGATTATAATGGCTCTTCGCTCCCTCTCTATGGACTCAGGCCTTTTCATCCAATCGGAAAAAGGAAGACAACAATATGCACTTTCGCTTGCTCTTAACACTAATATTCTGAATTACGGCTATTGTGTATATCCCAGGACTTTCAAGTATAAGGCTCATCCTGAATATGGCCCTGTCGGTAAGTGGATAGAGGACAACCTTGATGCAGTTCACAAAAAAGTGGGCTCTAATCTGGATGGTGAAGGGCCCGGTATTTTGAGAAAAATTCCGGATGAGGATCTTAAGGAGTTGAAAGAGATATTTGACGCAACCGGTGCAACTGCCAGAATGGATACAATTGAGAAATATTCAATTGAAAAAGCAAAAGAGATGGGTATGTCCAAAGAGGAGTATCTGAATCATGTATTCACAACATCATTAAAAGAACATCACAGGTAATGATATTAAACGGAAAGAAGAAAATTTGGAGTGAGTATCAGAAGGATATACCTGAAGATCACTATTTTTATGTAAGGAGCTGCATCCGCCAGAATTTTTTTCCGGCTTCGGAAAAGCTTTTTCTTGAAGTTGTCAGAGATCGGCTCAGTCTCGATTTCTTTGAAACAGAACATCATACAACATGCGGCGGAATTGCCTACCATAGCGATACCATTCCCCAAGAGACGGTAATGACTATTGTTGCAAGACAATTTGCACTTATGACTGAGGCCGGATATAAAAATTATGTTGCTTCTTGTATAACATCATTTGGATTGTATACAGAAATACTTGATACATGGCACCATTTCCCGGAACTCGAGTCTAAAATCCGTGATTACTTGTGGAAAACAACAAAAAGGGAATTTCAAAAACCTGAATATCTTGCCCATGCCAGTGATGTAGTTTACAAATTACGCAATAAAATTGCCGATCAGGCAAAATATAAACTTGTAAACAAGGAGAACGGTGAACCGCTTAAAGTGGTAGAACATATTGGTTGCCATTACTCTAAGATGTTCCCTTCTAAGGGTGTGGGAGGAGCAGAGTATCCATATGTTCTGACCGGAATGATTGAAGCCTGGGGTGGTGAAATTGTAGATTACCCGGAGAGAAGGCACTGCTGTGGCTTTGGGTTCAGGCAGTATCTGGTCCAGGCAAACAGAGGGTATTCGTTATCCAATACTCATAAGAAATTTGAATCTATGGCTCCTTTCAAACCTGACATGATTATTACAAATTGCCCCGGATGTCCCTATTTTCTTGATAGATGGCAGTATGTGATAAAAGAGATGGAGGGAACGACATATGGACAGGATGGTAACGGGATACCTGTATTTACTTATGAAGAGGTGGCAGGTTTGGTTCTTGGCTATGACCCGTGGTATCTAGGGTTACAGATGCATCAGACACCAGTAGAGCCTTTGCTGGATAAAATAGGAATCAGATATAACAAGGAAGAAAAATATCTTTTGTAATGAATAAAGAGGTTTTAGTAATTGGAGGTGGTCCTGCCGGGATCGAATGTGCAAATTCGCTCATCTCTCTTGGATATAAAGTGTTTATTGTCGAAAAATGCAGTGAGCCGGGCGGACATCTCAGAAAGTGGGACAGGCTTTTTCCTTATGGAGTTTCAGCATCCGATACTCTTGACAAGTTGTTGCAAAAATCGGGTAAGGCGATCTTTTTTTATGATACAGAGGTTCAGACAATTAATCAAGTTGATGAGAAATTTGTAATTACTCTATCAGATGACACTCAGCTACATGTCTCCTCAATTGTTGTGGCAACCGGCTTTACGCTGTTTCCTGCCGCGAAAAAGGAGGAATACGGATATGGAATCTACAATGGTGTTATTACTAACGCAGATCTTGAAGATGGATTTAAAACCCATAAAAAGGAGCTTTTTAAGGCTAACCGTGTGGGTTTTGTACATTGCGTCGGTTCCAGGGATGAAAAAGTATGTAACCGTCATTGCTCCAAAGTGTGTTGTGTGACAGCTGTTAAGCAGGCATGTGAGTATAAAGATTTAAATCCGGATGCCGAAGTTTACTGTTTTTACATGGATTTGCGGATGTTCGGAAGAGGATATGAGGATCTGTATCTGAAAGCCCAGAACAAATATGGGATAAGATTTATAAGGGGACGTGTTTCAGAGGTTGCAGAAGATGTTAATGGCTGTCTGGTTGTGAAGGCTGAAGATACACTTACATCCAGACCTTTGAAGGTTACACTGGATTTGCTTGTATTGATGAGCGGTATGTCAAAAAATGATGATAATGATAAGATTGCAGACATGCTTGGAATTAAGACTGAGGAGGATGGTTTTCTTTCGCTGCCTGAGCCAACCTTAAATAACTGTCAGACCGTTACTGACGGTGTATTCCTTGCGGGTTCTGTAACAGGTCCCAAAACGCTGCCGGAGACACTTAATGAGGCCAGGGCGGCTGCTCTCTCTGTTCATAAATATTTATCAAGATAAACAACCATGAAAGAATTTGGATATTCATTATCTCCCAGTTCCAGGGTGGATCTTGATAAAATTGATAAGATTAAACAGGAGCGTTTGTTTGCGCTTGAACCGGGATTCAGAAAATGCATGGCCTGCGGATCCTGCTCAGCCACTTGTAGCGCAGGTAATTTTACCGATGTGAGTCTCAGAAGGGCTATTGCATATATCCAGAACGGACAGGATCTGGCTGCACTCTCTTTGCTCAAACACTGTATGCTTTGCGGAAAATGCCTTGTCATATGCCCAAGAGGGATAAATACTCGTAATCTTATCATGAACGTACTTAAAGTATACGGGGAGAAATAGTTATGAGAGAGAGGTTTCTTTTTGGTTACGACCCTTTTGTATTACCATTCACACTAGGGATGGTCTTTATTGTTCTCTATCTTTTGATCGGTTCAGTCCGGATTATTTTAGCTCTTAACAAAGAGGAGCGATTATTGTTGCTCAGGTCTATGAATCCAAAACAACTGCTCATAACAGCCAAGGATGTATTTGTAGATTGCCTCTTGCATATTAAAGTATTCAAAAGGAATATCCTTCTGGGATATATGCACTTCAGCATCGCATTCGGATGGTTCATGATAATCCTTGTAGGGCATCTGGAGGTTATCCTGTACACTCCTCAAAGGAATGGCGTGCTCTATTATCCGGTCTTCTTCCGTTATTTTGTAATGGAGACGCAACAGACTTTAAGGGGTGCCTTTTTCTTCTTCCTGATGGACCTCTTCCTGCTGATGATTCTTTCCGGAGTTGCACTTGCGATATTCAAGCGTTTCAGATCAATGGCCCTTGGCATGAGGAGAACTACCAAGCTTAAAATTGGCGACAGGTTTGTCCTCTACTCGCTCTGGGCAATTTTTCCTTTGAGACTTCTTGCAGAGAGTTTTACTGCAAATATCAGCGGGGGCAGTTTTCTTACAAAATCCATTAACCACTTGGTACACGGGTTCGTCACAAATCCGGACAATGCGTTGCCAATTTGGTGGAGTTATTCCATAGCTCTTGGTGTTTTTCTTTTTACTCTGCCTTTTTCAAGGTACATGCACATTCCGACTGAGATAATTCTTATATTTCTCCGTAATGCGGGTATAAAATCGACAAGTTACAGAAACGGCTATGCAGAGTCCGAGATCTACTCCTGCTCAAGGTGCGGTATCTGCATTGATGCCTGTCCGATGGGTGTTAACAGGGGTGATATAAAATTCTCTACAGTATATACTATCCGATTGTTAAGACGAAGAGAGAATCCTCATGAGGGGGCTGAAAAGTGCCTTATGTGCAATAAATGTGTCGAAGTCTGCCCGGTAGGCATCAATTCCACCAGGTTAAAACTGCTATACAGACAAAGTGTTAATGATTCCGGACAACATGATTTCTCATATCTCTCACTATTGAGGGAGAGCGACTCTTCAGGAAAGGTTTTATATTATGCCGGTTGTATGACACATCTTACTCCCGGAATCTATCGTTCTCTCTTCAATATTCTCGATAAGGCAGGAGTAGAATACTCCTTCATGGACAAAGACGGCTCTGTTTGTTGCGGGAGACCGCTTATGCTTTCAGGAGATGTGAAAGGAGCCGGGGAACTGATTAAGAAAAACACAGAATTGATCAAAGCGTCAGGATGTAAGACATTATTACTCTCCTGCCCTATATGTTACAAGATTTTCCGGGATGAGTACAAATTGGAAGGTATAGAGGTGATTCATCACTCGGTGTATATCAACAATCTCTTGAAAAGCGGAAAGATTAAGGTAAAAAGGGGGACCGGGAAATATGTATATCACGACCCTTGTGAACTTGGAAGAGGGGCAGGAATATATGAACAACCACGGGAATTGCTTTCAGAAACCGGTATATTAATGGATTCTCCGGAAGAGAGAGGTGAAAGTATCTGTTGTGGCGGAAGTCTTGGTAGTCTGACTATGTCCTGCGACAAACGAAGAAAAATTACCGAACACGCTTTAGATGTACTTAATACAAATAAACCGGATATTGTTGCAACAGCTTGCCCTCTGTGTATGAGGACATTCTCTCCGCTTAACAAAAAGTCTGAAACTGCAGACATAGCACAGATAATCTCAAGAAACTTAATATAATTACTATAATTCAAATATTACAATTAATGACTAGCTACAAACTTCAGAATATCTCTACCGGCAGGATATTCGATGATACAGGTTGGCTATTGGCTGATCCGGAGGCATCTGAACCATCATTGGTCAGAGCTGTATATCAAAACAAACAGTTTACACTTGACAACAATAAAGATGGTTTTTATAAGTTTTCAAATTGGCTGCCAATATGCAGGACTCTTGAAAACTCAGCCCCTACTGTAACTTACAAGAGTACTGAACTTGCAAAAGCTTTGGGTCTCTCCAATCTTTATATAAGTTTTAGCGGATATTGGCCGGAGAAAGGTGCAAAAATGACAACATGCTCATTCAAAGAGACAGAAGCTTACTCTGTTTGTGCAAGGTTTATACCTGAAAAAGACAGGATAATGGTTGTCGCTTCTGCCGGAAATACAGCAAGGGCTTTTGCCAGAGTGTGTTCGGAGAATTCAATCCCTCTGGTAGTGTGTATCCCTGAAGACAATATTGATGCCTTGTGGTTTGAAAAACCTCTTGCTAAGTGTGTTAAGATAGTATGCACACCAAAAAAGACCGACTATTTTGATGCAATAGATCTGGCAAATAAAATTTGTAAGTCACCACGTTTCTTTGAAGAGGGAGGTGCGAAAAATGTTGCCAGAAGAGATGGAATGGCCACTACCCTTTTATCTGCAGTATCTGTTATCGGAAAAATACCTGATTACTATTTTCAGGCAATCGGCAGCGGAACCGGCACAATAGCAGTTTGGGAGGCAAACCTCAGATTATTAGAGGATGGTCGCTTTGGTAATCATAAAATGAGACTTATCCCTTCTCAGAACTATCCATTTACACCTATGTACGATGCGTGGAAGGCAGGAAGCAGAGCTCTTCTCCCTTTCAACGACGATGAGGCTCGCGATAAGGCCCTTCAGATTAAAGCCAAGGTGCTATCCAACAGAAGGCCTCCCTATTCTATTCCTGGAGGTCTGTTTGATGCATTGACCGATACTAATGGTGACATTGAATATGCTAATAATCAGGAATCCGAGGAGGCTTGTGACCTTTTCAGAAAAACAGAGGGAATAGATATCTATCATGCTTCAGGCATAGCTATTGCCGGTATGATTAAGAGTATAAACTCCGGAAAAGTGGACAAGGATAAGGTTATTATGCTTAATATCACAGGAGGCGGGGAAGAGAGATTCAAGTCAACACACAATGTTGCTTTGGGAAAGCCTGATCTTATAATTGACAACAGAACGGATGTAAAAGAAATTTATACAGCAGTTGAAAAGCTTTTCTAACATGAACTATATTCCAAGACCCATTTTTCGTCCTAAAATTTTTGAACTATTCCGGAAAGACGGATACAATAAAAAATTATTCACCTCAGACCTGATTGCAGGAATAATTGTAGGAATTGTTGCTCTTCCCCTGGCGATTGCATTTGGTATAGCATCAGGCGTGACGCCTCAACAGGGACTTATTACTGCCATAGTAGCAGGTTTGCTCACCTCTTTGTTCGGTGGTTCACATTTTTTGATTGGGGGACCTACAGGGGCTTTTATAGTTGTCGTATATGGCATCGTCACAAAATTCGGGATGTCAGGACTTATAATTGCGACATGTCTGGCCGGAATTATTCTAGTGGTAATGGGTGTATTTAAGTTTGGCTCAATTATTAAATTCATTCCCTACCCGATCGTTGTCGGCTTTACCAGTGGTATTGCCCTGGTGATTTTTTCAACACAGATAAAAGACCTGCTTGGTTTGCAGATTGACAATCTTCCCGCAGAGTTTATCCCAAAGTGGGCCAGCTATTTCCAGCATCTTTCCACAATTAATTACTATGAAACTGCACTTGGTTTATCTTGCCTGCTGATTATCATCTTTTGGCCTAAGGTCACAAAAAAAGTTCCAGGGTCACTTATTGCTATAATACTTGGTACAGTTGGCACACTAATCATTTCAAACTTGTACGGAATAGAGTTTGCAACAATCGGCAGCAGATTCCCTGAACTTGCTCAAGGTGTGACAATGCCAAAACCTGAGGCACCTCACATTACTTTTGCAATGGTCAAGGAGCTCTCACAACCTGCTATTACAATTGCAATTCTATGTGCAATTGAATCCCTCTTGGCAGCAATGGTTGCAGATGGTGTTACAGGCAAGAGGCATGATTCCAATACAGAATTGATCGGTCAGGGCATAACAAATATAATCACTCCATTTTTTGGAGGTATTCCTGCAACGGGAGCAATTGCCAGAACAATGGCCAATATTAATAATGGAGGTAAGACTCCGCTAGCCGGAGTTATACATGCTATTGTCCTTTTGCTTGTATTTTTCTTCCTTATGCCTTATGCGGTATACATTCCTCTTTCATGTCTTGCTGCAATCCTGATAATTGTTGCATATAACATGAGTGAATGGAAGACATTCAGATATCTGCTGAAAGGTCACAGGGCAGACGTTGTGGTACTGCTGATAACATTCTTCCTTACTGTAGTGTTAGACCTTACGGTTGCAATAGAGTTCGGTGTTATTCTCGCGATTATTCTCTTTGTTAAAAGAGTTTCAGAGACATCTTCAATCAAGGTTATTGATAATGATGTGATTGAGGGTACAGAACTGAGTGAGTTCCCTCAAGATGTGGAAAAATATAAAATTCCAAAATCTGTTGAAGTTTACGAAATTGATGGTCCGTTTTTCTTCGGCCTTGCCAGTAAGATTGATGAGCTGGACGTATCAACACATAAGAGGGTGAAGATCCGCATTATAAGGATGAGAAGGGTTCCGTTTATAGACTCAACCGGATTGAATAACTTGAGGAACCTATATAAAAGATCTAAAAAGGAACATATTCAGATCATACTCTCAGGGGTGACTGAATCTGTCAGGAATAGTCTTGATTCATCAGGTTTCTCAGAGGAGCTCGGGCAGGAATATATATTTCCTCATATCTCTCTGGCTGTTGAGAAAGCTAACGAACTGGCAGCTAAAATAGCTGAAACCGAGAAAGAACAGGCTGAAAAGAGGCACCACAAAGCCAAAACAGAATAGTTATTAAAATAAACACATATGTTACAATGCTTATAAATAAGCATGTTGCAATAATAAAATAAAGGGCTGTCCGAAAAGGCAGCCCTTTATATAAAATTCTTGTTAATGGGAGGGAATTAGCACTTTTTCACAATGATTGCAGTACCCATTCCGCCTCCTATACAAAGAGATGCAAGACCCAAACTCTTTCCGGTAGCAATCAGCTCATGGATCAGAGTGACAATAATCCTGTTGCCTGAAGCCCCTATAGGGTGACCTAATGCAATAGCTCCTCCGTTAATGTTTGTTCTTTCGTCAATCCACTCTCTGGTGACTTTATGTTCGTCTATCAACTCTTTGATTACACCAAGGGATTGTGCAGCAAAGGCCTCATTTAACTCAATGAGCTCCATGTCTGACAATCTCATCCCGGCATTTTTCAATGCTTTTCTGATAGCAGGAACAGGACCCAGCCCCATTACCTTTGGATCAACGCCACCCTGGCCGACAGCAACAATTTCACACAATGGCTTCAGACCGTATTTTGCAACAGCTTCCTCACTCATCAACATGACAAAAGATGCACCGTCATTGACTCCTGATGCGTTTCCTGCTGTAACTGTACCATCTTTCTTGAAAGCAGGTTTAAGGGCTGCCAATTTTTCAGGATTGCTGCCCCTGTTTGGAAACTCATCTGTATCAAATACAATAGTCTCTTTCTTGGTAACGATGCTTACAGGCACAATCTCTTTTGCAAAGGCGCCGGAGTCAATTGCCTTGATAGCCTTCTGCTGAGATGAATAAGAAAAAGCATCTTGTTGCTCTCTGGTTATTCCATATTTCTCGGCAATATTTTCAGCAGTGATTCCCATATGGTAATTGTTAAAGGCATCGGTCAGTCCGTCACAGACCATATGATCGACAGCTTTAAGGTCTCCCATTTTAACACCGCCTCTTAATGAACCGTTAAGTACAAAGCCGGCATTTGACATTGATTCAGTACCTCCCGCTATCACAACTTCAGCAAGTCCTGACAATATACCTGAATATCCGTTCATTACTGCTTTCATACCGGAACCGCAAACCATATTGATCGAATAAGCGGGTACTTCGACAGGAATCCCTGCTTTTATAGATGCTTGCCTTGCAACACCTTGCATCTGTCCGGCAGAAAGAATGTTTCCCGCAATAACAGTGTCTACCACTGCCGGGTCTATACCGGTCTCTTTGATCAGCTCTTTGATTACAATTGCTCCCAGTTCTCCGGGATTAATTGGCGCCAGTGAGCCCATGAACTTACCTATGGCAGTTCTCCTGGCTGCAACAATAAATACTTTTTTCATAGTTACACTCTCATTTTTATTAAGTTGTCTGAAATAATCAATTTAGCTCCTGTTGCATTCTGTACCTCCTCTACCGAGAATTCAGGATGTATTTCAGTGAGCATAATCTTGCCTTCAGGTAAGATTGTCATAACTCCCATTTCTGTGATAATCATACTCACTTTACCGGCAGCGGTAAGAGGTAAGGAGCAATTTTCCAGAATCTTATGATTTCCTTTTGCAGTGTGTTCCATTGCAAGTATAACCTTTTTTGCACCAGTGATAAGGTCCATGGCTCCACCCATCCCGGGTGTTTTTTTACCAGGTATCATCCAGTTGGCAAGATTTCCCTTCTCGTCAACTTCAAGTGCTCCAAGTATTGTGACATCAACATGGCCTCCTCTTATAATCGAAAATGAGATAGAGGAGTCGAAGCAAGATGCGTCTTTGGTGTAGGTTATATAACCGCCACCCGCATTTGTATAATCTTCGTTCTCTTCTCCGGGGGCAGGTTCAGGTCCCATACCCAGAAGACCATTCTCTGACTGCAGAGTTACGCGAACACCCGCAGGCAAATAGTTAGGAATAAGGGTGGGAAGTCCTATACCAAGATTGACCACATCACCATCCTTCAGTTCGAGAGCTGCCCTTTTGGCAATCACCTCTCTGATTTGATTCTTATCCATATTGTCTGTTTTATTGTTTATTTACAATTTGTTTCTTCTTACATACTCCTGTGCAATGTATGATGCCACATCATCTGCATATGTGTTCATGCCGAATCCGGCATCATAACCCAGCTCCTGCGCAAGTTCATGAGAGATTCTCGGCCCGCCGCAAGCAAGGATTACTTTTTTTCTAAGGCCTTCTGCCTCTAAAAGTTCTACCAGTTCTACCAGATTCTTGATGTGAACATCTTTCTGAGTAACAGTCTGTGATACAAGTAGTGCATCAGCCTTTAGCTCAATGGCCCTGGCAATAAACTCCTCGTTTGGCACCTGAGAACCCAGATTGTATGCATCCACCATCTCATATCTCTCAAGTCCGTAGTGACCGGCATATCCCTTCATATTCATGATGGCATCAATACCCACTGTATGAGCATCGGTTCCTGTGCTGGCCCCGATGATTACCAAAGGACGGCCGATATGATCCTTTATGTACTGATCTGTCTCGTGCATATCCATCACATCGGACTCAACCTTAGGCACATATATTGTTGAATAATCTACAGTATGAGTTGTTGAACCGTAACAATTAAAGAATGTAAAACCAGGTGTCAGCTCTTTGTAGAATACTACCTGAGGATTCTCAAACCCCATCTGTTTCAATAGTTGTTTTGCAGCCTCGATGGCTTCTGCGCCGGTTGGAACAGGCAGTGTGAAACTCAGCTGTACCTTGCCGTCATTCATGGTGTCCCCGTATGGTTTTACTTTAGATAGATCCAGCGTTTTGTCAAAATCCTTTGACTGCATGGAATATAAACCTCCGCTCATTACTTGTCTCCTCCTTTCATTAAATCAATAAATGGGTTGATATAGTTTGTCCCTTTTTCTACTACTCCTTCAAGACCTTTACCTCCATTTCTGGGTCTCTTTACATCTGCAAAAATTCCCTTTTCAAGGGCAGAGAAGAGTCCCTCCTTCTCAATTCTCTCCAATAGAGATATGGCTCCCTCCAAAACCTCTTTTGCTCTGGTTTTGATTATTCCACCATCTTTATATTCAATCTCTTCACCTATGTTCTTCATATTGCCGAATATGTACTTGGCATTTTCAATGGACAGATATCTGTCTGACATAAATGGAGTATGAATTGCCTCTGTCGGCATTCCAAGCAGTTGTATACCCTGATTTGTCCAGATACCAATCATATTGAAGAGTGCATCCTGTATGTGACCTCTGAATATATTCCCTGTCATGAATTTTGTCGGTGGCATATATTTAAGAGGAGCTTTAGGGAAAATCTCTCTTGTCATCTGAGCTTGGGCCAACTCGTAGAGGAATCCGTTTTCCAATTCCGGATTCATTTCAAATGCATGGCCGAGCCCCATCTGCTCTTCCGGTAATCCTGCAAGAAGAGCAAGTTGTTCGTTTATTAAATCCGATGCAAGGACAGTGTGAGCCTCCTCGTATGCATCAGCTGTAGTTAGATAGTTATCCTCACCGGTATTGATTATTACACCAGCAAAACCATTAATAACTCTCGAGAAATACTGGTCAACAAGAGTCCTTTGCATATTGATGTCTCTGAATAGTATGCCGTAAAGTGCATCATTCAACATAACGTCAAGTCCTTCAAAGGCTCCCATAACTGCAATTTCCGGCATACACAAGCCTGAGCAGTAGTTGCACAGCCTTATGTAGCGGCCGATCTCTTCACCGACCTTATCAAGAGCGGATCTCATAATCCTGAAGTTTTCCTGTGTTGCAAATGTTCCCCCGAATCCTTCAGTTGTTGCACCATATGGCACATAGTCGAGCAGAGACTGACCTGTAGTCCTTATCACAGCAATCACATCTGCTCCCTGACGCGCAGCAGCCTCGGCCTGTATAACATCTTCATAAATATTACCTGTGGCAACAATTACATATAAATAGGGTTTTGGCCCCTCTCCCAGTGTCTTGATGTATCCCTCCCTTCTTTCCCTGTTTGACTTTATCTTAGTGATGCTGGCATCAATAACCGATTTTATTGCTTTCATCCGCTCACTTTCAGAGGCAACAGGCAGTTTGGTAATGTCCAATGTGCCAAGGGCAACTCTTTCAGCTATCTCCTGAGGATTTAGTGATGTATTGACCATTGCATTTGAGATATAGAAAAGTGCTCCATGAGAGAGAACACCCTTGCTCTTCAAATCGTCGGTAATTACATTGGGAAGAGGAATCTGGTTAATATCTGTTCCATCAATTCCCATCAGACGGCACAATGTTCTCTCAACAGCAATCGTAGTATAATTGCCGACAAATTGCTGTACCTCGTCGGCTATACCTTTTGAAATCTTTCTGGCATATTCTACTCTTGTAAAATCCAGTCCTAGTTTACTGTGCATATTATTTTATCTTTGATTTACATTAAGTTCCGCTTCATTTATCCAACTTTCGTCAATATTTAGAGAGCGGGCAATTTTAATAGCCTCTCTCGGTGCCTCGTTGCCCTCGGAGGCAACAAGTGAATAATCCATTTTCCCGTCACAATATCCTTTTACTCTTAATCTTTTACACTCTGCTTTGTCAATATTGTAATGAGTAGTTATAACTATGAAAGAATCTTTGTCCGACAATCTGCTCAGAAGCGATGAGACCAGTGCTGTTCCCTCTAAAGGGTTTGTCGTTCCTGCAGGTTCGTCAATAAGAGCCAAAATTCTCTTTCCTGCATTTAATGCTTTAATGACTTCGTCAATTTTAATCATTTCGGAGGCAAAAGATGAGAGTCCTTTTGAAATGTCCTGATAATCACCGGAAATCAAAAACACTTCATTTACGGCTGATATGGATGCAGATGTTGCCGGTATGCCAAATGAGAAGTGAAAAAGTATTTGGGACAATGCTAATGTCTTTAGAGTGACACTCTTCCCTCCCATATTTGCCCCGGTAATAAGTACCGGTTTGTAATTCCCTATTCCTATGTCGATTTTCTGAAAATCCCTTCCATCTTTAGATATGTTATCACTGACCTCCGGGTTGAAAAGTCCGATGAACGACAACTCTTTTTTTGAAATTTCAGGGAAAGTTAGGTTTAACTCTTTAATTTGCAGAGATTTCGCAATAATTATATCAAGATTGGCAAGTGCAGAGAGAGAGTCTCTGATATTTTTAACATCCTCCATTAACTTATTGCACAACTCTTTTCTCACATTCTCCTCAATTAGAGATGCCTGAAAGTGCAACTCCTCATTAAAAATCTCTGCAGATTTTATCTCTTTCCTAATCTGAGAGAGCTCTACAGAGTATGATTCATATACATAGAACGAGCTTATCCTATGACCCTCCGGATCAAGTACGTTTAATACCGATGATAGATCACAAAGGTTTAAATAATCGACATTTAGACCTGTTTCTTTAAATATATGGTTAATATCTTCACAAATCAATGCAAGAGACTTTAACTCAAATAGTTCCACATCATCTAGTGTAACTCCTCTTTCCAACCTTAAAACCGAACCTCTGATATCCCTGACAAGCGATAATTTATCCTTTATTCCATGGATTGTAAAGTGAAACTTCCCTTTTTCAACAAATTGTCTGTAAAAAGTAATAAGATTCTCATATTCCGCCTTTATATCCTTTACCGTAGAGGTAAAGGGAGTATCCATCAAAACCTGACGTGAGTATGATGAACTCAGAGAGAGCTTTTCAATTATATATCTGAATCCGGACTGAGAGTCCAAAAATGATTTAAGCTTCATAACCACCTTTTATTATATCGTACACAGGAACCTTTATCTCGTTTTCTATTTCAGAGCACAATAAATTGGAGTTTAACACAGTGCCGTTAGGAGAGACCGGATTGACACATACAGCTATAAGATTGCTTCTTTGAAGGACTCTGATCTTTCCTCCCCTTCTTTTATAGTTGAAAAGTGTTCTGTGATCGGCAAAGATTTTAGTGAAATCTCTTACAATCAACTCAAAGTCATCGACATTTATTCTGTTCATCAGAACCGTAAGGAATCTGTCTGTAAGTGCGCCGGAGATAAATATTGCCTCAACCGATTGTAATAGGTTGGTCTCTACACGTTCTATCTCTAAAGCGGAAGAAATCTCGAGATCAACCAACTCCTTGTCCTTGGTTATTCCCCAAATACCGGACTGGATACACTCAAGAGCAGCAACAATATTGTCTGCAGCAACAGGCAATCTAACAAGATCTACCAAGCGGCTGGTTTTTTGAACCAGATGGTTTATATTAAGTGAAAGAGCTGCGCCGGTAGTGAGGATCATTGCTTCGGAAACTGCCGGAGATGCAAGACTCATTCGGGAAAGAGCCCCGTCGATTATACAAAGTGGAAGCTTGTATTTTACTCTCATCTCTTCCATCCAGAGTCTTAAATCAGATGTTCCGGTGGGCCCTGCAAGCATAACCTTTCCACAGGCCAGCGTTCTGGCTGTAATAATCCTGCCCAGGGAGCCTGTTGAATCACTTATACCGACAACCTCGGACAGGATTTTTCTTCGTTTATATAGTTTCTCGCTTGTGGCAAAATAAATCCCCTTCCTGAGAAAAATCTCAGGTTTTTTTGTGCCCGTAACAGAGTCTACCCGCTCTCCATCCAATCCTATAGAGGTCACGGCAATGTTAAGGTTGTCCGCCGGCAATCGCTTGATTATGTAGTTAAAACACTCGGTTTTTCCCGTGTTTTTTTCAAGACCGACTATCGACAGACTTCTGCATTTGAGGATTTCCTGTACAAACGGCATCTTATAATTAATGTTTGTGAGAGCGTTCCTTCCTTAAAAGATGTGCAGGCTCTATAGCCAATTTCTGTCCCTTAAGCAGAGCCGAAACTCCCTCTACAGCTTCATTTTTTTGACAATCAGGGCAATTACAGTGATTTACATAATTGTCAGGTTCTGAATACGTTGTAATTACTCCTTCAAAATTCCTGAGAATAACCTTTCCGGGAGATTGAGATATAACGTAGTTCGGCATGACAGGTGTCTTTCCACCTCCGCCCGGAGCATCAACTACAAAAGTAGGTACAGCATATCCTGATGTATGTCCTCTGAGACCCTCAATGATTTCAATACCTTTAGAGACAGGTGTCCTGAAGTGTTCTAATCCCATTGAAAGGTCACATTGATAAATATAGTATGGTCTGACTCTCATCTTGACCAGAAGATGAACCAGCCTCTTCATGATATTCACACAATCATTCACACCTCTGAGCAACACAGACTGGTTTCCTAGAGGAATGCCTGCATTGGCCATTCTCTCGCAAGCAGCGATTGCCTCAGGTGTAACTTCATTGGGATGGTTGAAATGGGTATTCAGCCAAATAGGATGGTATTGCTTGAGCATATCAACCAGCTTGTCTGTAATCCTTTGTGGGCATACTACCGGTGTTCTGGAGCCTATTCTGATGATTTCAACATGAGGGATGGCTCTCAATTTTTTGATGATTGATTCCAACTTTGCATCAGAAACCATAAGAGCATCACCTCCGGAGAGAAGAACGTCTCTTACTTGTGGAGTCCTGGCTATGTAATCAATTGCTCTGTCTATGTTATTTGCGGGAGATTCATCATCCTTCTGTCCGGCAAAACGCCTCCTTGTACAGTGTCTGCAATACATTGAGCACATGTCTGTTATTAAAAGAAGTACCCTGTCCGGATATCTGTGTGTCAAACCAGGAACAGGAGAGTCTTCGTCCTCGTGGAGAGGATCCAATAAATCCGCTGCAGACTGATGTGTCTCAGATCCTGTTGGAATTGCTTGCTTCCTGATTGGACAATCCGGATTATCAGGATCTATCAAAGTCAGATAATAGGGTGTTATAGCCATCCTGAGCGTTGCAAGGGATTTTTTAACTCCCTCCTCCTCTTCTTCGGTCAGCTTAATGTATTTTTTTAGTTGTTCCAGGGTTTCAATCCTGTTTTTCACCTGCCATTTCCAGTCATTCCATTGTTCGTCTGAAACTTCAGGAAACAATATTTTTCTTCTGTCAACTGCCATAATTAGATATAAATTTTTTCAAATAAATCACGTATTGGTTTGGATTCTCTCAATATGTTGAGAGTAAGGTTGGCATGTCCTTTGGCGTATCCATTGCCCACAATAAGGTTTATGTCTTTTCCAACACCTTCGGCTCCAAGGGCTGCTTTTGTAAAGCTGGTTGCCATTGAGAAGAAATAGACACAACCCTGTCCTTTTGTGACAAGAATTGATGTCATCTCTGTAGATGGAACGTTGACATTATTCACAGTCACGTCACAACCTCTGCCTCCGGTTATTTCCATCACCTTATTATAAACATCCATAACATTTGTTGCGTCTGCAACAATGACGTTAGTTGCAAGATTCATGTCAATAATCCTCTGGGCATTATCCTTAGAATACTCAACAACAATCACCTTTCCAGAAGGCCCGACATTCTGCATGGCCTGATAGCAACAAAGAATTCCGGATTTTCCGCCGCCACCGATGATACATACAATATCTCCCTCAGTGACAAGGCGGTCAACCTGGGCCGGAGCCCCGGCAACATCCAACGCCGCCAATGCCAGTTTCTCGGGAATATCTTCAGGTAAGACTGCAAATAGGCCGCTTTCAAACAAAATAGCCTGAGCATCAACATCTACCTGATCTGAATCCGGAGAAAGATTTTTAATTGAGTTGAGCTTTAACGGAGTCAAGGATAGGGAGACAAGTGTTGCTATCTTGTCCCCTACCTTTAACCTATTTGCAGGAAATGCCATCCCAATCTCTTTTACTGTTCCAATCAGCATACCTCCGGAACCGGTAACAGGATTTTGGAGTTTACCTCTCTCCTCAACAATAGAGACTATCATCTCTTTCATCTTTTCAGCATCTGAATTGCAAGCCTTCTTAATCTGAGTATATGAGGCAGAATCGATGTTAAGTGTAGTTACATCAATCAGAACCTCATTTTCATAAATAGACATGTTATTATCCAGCTTGTATGCCGGCTGAGGGAGAGTGCCAATGGGAGAGATCACTCTATGAGTGCCATATCTGCAAATTTTTGTCATAGACTTATCTTATGCGTATAGTTCAGTAAAGACTTTCCTAAGTTTCTCGCTCTCTCTCAAAAGCTGCAGTGTGATTTCAGCGTGGCCTTTTGTATAGCCGTTTCCGACAATCATAGTAACGTCACTGCCAACACCTTCTGCTCCAAGAGCTGCTTTTGTGAAGCTTGTAGCCATTGAGAAGAAATAAACCACGCCTGTATCTTTTGTACAAAGAATAGATGTCATTTCAGTGTCAGTGATATTCACATTGTTGATTGTAACATCACACATCTGGCCATTTGTAAGCTCCTCTATCTTTTCAAGTATTGCCACAGGTTGTGTTGCATCACCTGAAAATACATAGTCGCAGAAACCAAGATCCTGGAGCCTCTTTGTGCTCTTCTCACTATGGCAGAGACCTATTACTTTACCTGTAACGCCGGCACGTTTCTTTGCCTCATAGCAGCATAACATACCTGACTTTCCGCCTGCTCCTATTATAAGAACAGTATCTCCGGGTTTCACTAGTTTTGCTGTCTGAGCAGGTGCACCAGCTACGTCTAGAGCTGAAAGAGCAAGATTTTCAGGCATGTCAGCAGGTATTTTTGCATAAATTCCACTTTCGAAAAGAATAGCTTTTCCATCAATGTCAACCTGGTCAATATCAGGTCTAATATCTTTGATTTTGTCAATTCTGAGAGGTGTGAGTGAAAGAGATACAAGAGTAGCAATCTTATCACCTACTTTAAGATCTGTTTTGCCAATCAGCGCATCACCGATTTTTTCAACAACACCAAGAAGCATTCCGCCGGAACCTGTCACGGGATTTCTGTGTTTTCCCTGCTTTGCAACTATGCCTAACATTATCTCGGCAATCTTGGCTTTATCTCCTCCTGCCTGTTCCTCTATCTGAGTGAAACTTGCAGAGTCGATATTGAGAGTCTTTACGTCAATGAGGATTTCATTGTCGTAGATCTCATCCATGTTGTTGTCAATCTTATTTGCCGGTTGTGGAAGTACTCCTTTTGGTTCAATTACTCTGTGAACTCCGTATTTGTTACCTTTTTTCATTTTTTTTATTTTTTAATTAAATCTTACTATTTTGCTTTAATACCCAGAATTTCACGGGCTTCGGCCGGAGAAGCTATGTCTCTTCCAAGCTCCTTAGCCATTCTGACAACTTTTGCCACAAGTTCTCCGTTCGATTTTGCAAGAACACCCTTTGATAGGAAAACATTATCTTCAAATCCGACCCTGACGTGGCCTCCGTCTATAATTGCAGCTGCTGCCAGCGGAAATTCATATCTTCCGACACCGGCAACAGTATATGTTGCGTCAGCAGGTATACTGCCACGAAGGAAAACGAAGTCTCTCAATTCACCGGAAATTCCGCCGTTTACTCCCATAACGAAGTCAAAATGCATAGGACTTTGGATAAAACCTTTTTTTCCAAGGCGTAATGCCATATCAATCATACTTTTGTCAAATACTTCAAGCTCAGGTTTGATCCCTCGCTCTATCATTTTAGTTCCGAAATATTTTATTGTGTTTTCAGTATTTTCAAAAATATCATCACCACCGAAGTTAAGTGTCCCGCAATCCAGTGTTGCCATTTCAGGAATAAGCTCGGTAGGCTGAAGCCTTTCGTCATTTGTCATACCGACAGCACCGCCGGTTGATGGTTGAATTATAACATCAGGACACAATTTATATATTGCATCCATAACATCTTTGAATCGTTTCTTATCCTGAGTTGGTGTACCATCATCGTTGCGAACATGTAGATGGATAATACTTGCACCTGCATCATAAGCAGATTTTGCCTCTCTGGCGCACTCCTCAATTGTATACGGGACGGCAGGATTGTGCTCCTTGAGCACCTCTGCTCCGCATATAGCGGCTGTGATAATAAGCTTTGCCATGTTTATGTTATTTTCTCTGACAAGATTTTGGTGTCACACAAGTTCCTGATGCCTTGCATACTATAATAGGCTCTTCAAGAATATCCGCAGCAGATGGTGAAATGTCCGGCCTGGGGATGATTACCTTCTTTGCAACAAACTCCATTTTTCTTGAGCTGTTTCCTACTGATGTAATCTCTCCTGTAGCCTCAATATAGTCACCTGCATAAACAGGGGCCATAAATTCTATGTTATCATATGCTTTGAAAAGGCCTTCATCTCCATCTTGCTGAATCAAAAGCTCTGTTGCTACGTCACCGAATAGTTGAAGCATCTTTGCTCCATCCACTAAGTTTCCACCATAGTGGGCATCATGAGAACTCATTCTCATTCTTATCATTGCTTGTTTTGCCATAATTAAAATTATTTTATTTAGATATGATAAAGTCAATAAGAATTGCCGGTGTGTGAGCATGCTCGGGTTCTATCCCACCACATTCAACAATTTGTTCAGGTTCTGCAATGACTAAATCGGCTGCCATTGCAACAATAGGATTGAAATTCTTCTTTGTTCCCTTATAATAGAGGTTACCCGCAGTGTCAGCGATAGATGCACCGATAATGGCAACATCCGCCTTTAGCGGTTTCTCAAGAAGATAATCCTTGCCGTCAACATTGATAATCTGCTTGTTTTCTGCTACGACTGTACCCAGACCAGTTGATGTGAGTACTCCTCCTAAACCGGCACCATATGCACGGATTCTCTCGATGAGAGTTCCCTGAGGGGAGAACTCAATCTCCATCTCACCTGAGTTCATAAGATCGATAGCCGCAGGATTAGAGCCAATATATGAAACAATGAGTTTTTTAACCTGCTTGTTGGCTATTATTTTGCCCAGACCTTTATCGGCATATGCAGCATCATTGCATATCAGGGTAAGTTCTTTGACATCCTTTTCGGCCAGGGCTTCCATAAACTTATTTGGCCCTCCTTTGGTCAGGAATCCCCCAACCATGATTGTCATGCCGCTCTTTACCTTAGAGACGGCTTCTTCAAGATTGATTATTTTATTCATTATATAACAGGTTTTTAAGATATATGCTTCTTACTCTTTAAAATTAGCAATAAACCCCTAAAAACAATTCAACATGCACCTATATTGCTAATTCATTAATTAACAAATAATGCAACCATTTAGTTACAGTATGCAACACTTTGGTTACATTTTGTGGCGAGCTTACTTATAAATAAGTAAGCTATTGAATATCTGTTACTTCTACCCTTTCGTTGTTGAATACCGGACCTGCGTAGATTGAGAGGAAAATCTCCTCCATCTCCTTTTGATTATCGTCAATATCCGAAAGTTTATACTTCAGATAACTGAGAAATGAGAGTTTGTCGGATTCGGTGTATTTTGATGAATATTTGTCTGTGCCATTAAGCACATCATATGCAATGTAGTTGTTCTTCCACAATTGGTAAGAACCTATTATTTTTCTGTCTATTATCTCCGCAAGGGATTTAAAACGGTCATTTTTCTCCATACTTGAACACTTTTCCAACTCCTCAGTGGAAACAGGCTCACAAAAACTAATATGGATATTCCCCTTAAACTGCATAATGCCGGTAAGAATACTATTCAAATCCTCTCCCGGTATCTTTTCGTATTTCCTTCTTCTTGAAACGAATAATTCTTTTGTTTTCAGCAAATCACAAGGTTCGTACTCATATGAGATAGAAACAGGTACGATAGAGAGCTCATTGAAATCTGTTGCGAAATCATTATTTGCAGAACTCATATCGAACATTTTCAGCAGACCTTGCTCAGTCATGTCATTGCCGTCTTTGGTGCGGCCATTTCTCTGTGCTATCCAGACAGAACTGTTTCCGCTTTTTATTGAATCACGGATGTATTGAGACAGAAGCATTGAGGAGTTATAGAAATCCCTGGGATTTTTATTTCTCTCAACTTTAATCATTTTATTTGTACGGGCAATATCCTCAATAAACATATCTGTAATCAGGTTATCCCCGACAGCCATTTCTGAGGTCTGAATCCCATTCATGAAAAGGATAATCTGAATAATACCTGAGTCAAGGAGAATATCTCTGTGATTGGAAATGAACAGGTGTTTCTTATTGTTTTTATATTGTTCAACACCTGAATATGAAAGAGTTCTGGCGGTATCTGCTATTATTTTGTTTATTGCTGGAAACATCACCTTGCCCTGAAATTCATCAACAGAAGCAAGTGAGGCAATAAGCTGCCTGATCTGATCAGGCTGTTTATTTGGAAACAGGTAGAGAGAGATAGGAGAAAGAAGAGGATGCTTGGCTAGCCTCATCATTGCCTCCTTAGCCTCAGTGTCGTTAAAAGGCCTTATGTCTATGAATTTTTCATTTTCCATGTACAAAAATAATCATTTTTCTTCCAAACCAAGGTTAAATTTATTGAAAAGATTTTTTCCCTCAGCTGTGTATGCATAATTTATTCTCTCCATATAGGCTTCTTCAACCTTTGAACGGACCATTTTCATGGTAGAATTGATCATTTTGTTCTGCTCTGTGAATGGCTCTTGTGAAAGGATGAAAGTAGCAGGCAGCCACCTTTCCGGGAATAGTCCTGCAAATTCTCCCTTACCTTTGTATCTGTTAAGATCGTCAGATACCATTTTAATCAGCTCTTCTCTTGTCTCCTTTCTGTTCTTATCGACAACAATTACTGCAATTGTATAAGGAGATTGATTATTATAAAGCATAATCTGCTGAATTATCTTGGATTGAGTTACTATTGTCTCCTCAATGTCTTCAGGAGAGTATTTCTCCCCGTCACTTCCTATCAAAAGAGATTTAAAACGTCCCTGTACATATAAAAAACCGTCATTATCCATATAACCGAGGTCGCCGGTATGAAGCCAACCATCAATAATAGTCTCGGCAGTAGCCTTAGGATTCTTCCAGTATCCGGCCATAACGTTCTCTCCTTTTATTACAATCTCTCCTGCTTCCCCATTTTTCAATGCATTCCCTTCAGAATCCTCTATTCTTATTTCCAGCGGTTTAACTAAAATTCCGGAAGAACCCAGTTTGTGCCTTGCAGGTGTATTTGTGGAGATAACAGGTGTAGCTTCAGAAAGACCATATCCCTGGAACATTGGAATACCGATAGCATAATAGAACTTCTGAAGTTCTTTGTCAAGGAGTGCCCCTCCTCCCACAAAGAAATCCAGTTCTCCGCCCATTGCTAGCCTTACCTTGGAAAAGAGAATCCTATCAAAGGTTGCGACAAGTGGTTTGAGAAGAAAAGACCAGCCGGATCCCCTGTTCCATCCGTCTTTATTATATGTTATTGCTGTTTTCATGGCAAAATCAAAGAGACGTTCAGTCATCTTTCCTTTGGCCTTAACAGATTGCTCTATATTTTTCCTGAAGCTTTTAGCCAGAGCAGGTACAGATAACAGCAGGTTAGGTTTTACCTCCTGAATATTTATAGGTATATTCTTTAAAGTCTCTATAGCGGTTTTCCCCGGTTGTACCGTTGCCACAATCGCCCCTTTTGCTATCATTATATAAAAACCTACCACATGCGCGAAACAATGATCCAATGGCAATATTATCAGATTTTTATACCTGGGAGGAATATCCATACAAGTAAGTGATTGCTCTACATTTGCTGTATAATTTCGATGTGTCAGTATTACCCCTTTTGGATCGGCTGTTGTTCCTGAAGTGTAAGTTATTGTGGCATAATCGTCATTCTGGATTGATTTGCCAAGCTTTTCAAACTCTTCACGGTTTTTTTCAAGGTACTCTATACCCATCTTTATTACATCGCCATAATATATCTCCCCATCGAGATACTCGTCCATTTCGTCAAAAACTACAATCTGCCTGACAAGCGGAAGTTTTTCCCTTATTATTCTTATTTTTGCCAGCTGCCTTGAGGAGACCATTATGAGGGCAACATCTGCATGAATCAATCTGAAAAGAAGATCGGAGCTCTCTTCGAGTTTGACTGAGAGGGGTACATTTACACCTGCGGCGTAAAAAATGGCCAGTTCACCAATTATCCACAGGTTTCTTCCTTCAGAAAGAATTGATGCATTGCTCTTTTTACCGAAGCCGAGTGAACAAAGGCCTGCACCGAATTGTTGTGCTAGTAACCTTGTTTGCGAGTAGGTTGTAGATTGGTAAATGCCATTGTCCTTTTCAAGCAGGAATGTCTCTTCACCAAATTTTTCAACTGACTCCTCGAATAGGTCGATAAGTGTTCTTTTCATTTTTTTAAATGTTTAATAAGCAAATTTATAATAAATAATGTTCAATACATGCTCTCCATACCTGAAAATGCTGTTTGGCAAGGGTATCACCTGGTACCCGTACCTGACGGAGGATCTTATTGATTTAGCTGAAAAAGAGGGCAAACTCATCTTTCAACATATTGGTTATATGAGCAATATGCACATAAGAGAGATGGCAGAAAGGTTGTTTTCAGATCAAAGAGTGGTCAAAATCCTCAATGAAAATTTTATCTGTATTGCCGAAGATAAAGAGAGTGATCCGGAATCTTATTTGATAGGACTTGACCTTCTATTCTTGAATCAGGATTTCTCCTATGGTCCTATGAATTTGTTTGTTATGACAGACAGAAAACCAATTATCTGTTTCTCGGACTGTGATCCCGAGTACTTTCTAGATGTTGCAGGAAGCATTGTTGAAGCAAATAAAGATAAAAAGCATCTTTTAGCACAGCTATCCGACGAGTTGTCAAAAAGGGCAGCCAATACAGGCGTAATAACAAATAAGATATCATCAGCCAACATAACACCTGAGGTTCTGGAAGCCAATACCCGACAATGGTATCTTGCAATGTTCGAGAACGATTTCATATACCAGACAAAGCCTTTTACTCCGAATCCCAGCTCTTTGATTACTTTAGTTGATTATATACAATATTTTAAAGATCAGGAGATTTCAGACAAATTAGAATCCCTGCTAGACCATCTTCAATACTCTGCATTATTCGATCCTATTGATGGGGGATTCTTCAAGCAGGCGAGCGATTATAGCTGCAATACCCCGTTCTTTGAAAAGACACTGGAGGAAAATGCGCATTTTATTCACCTTTATTCTCTTGCTTACAGGCATTTTAATAAAGAATCTTATAGAAAAACAGCATTATTAACATACTCCTTTATAACTGAGAAGCTATGCTCCAGAAATGGTGGTTTCATAGGAAGCACTACCCTAACGACATCTTCTGAAGATTCAAATTATTATCAGTACTCACTTAATGAATTAATGTTAATGTTTCCCGGGCGATATATGGACATTGCATTAGCTTTAGGTATTGATATTACTGGAAATAAGTTCGACAAGCAGATACCGGTTCGTAATTCAAGGACTTACAGTATAATTCAGGATGAAGAGATTAAAATACTTAAGGAGAGACGGTCGGAACACCGTGGTTATTATACTGATAAAAGAGAGGTTACTTCATACATCTCCCAACTGGTAGAGTCCCTGGCAATATCATCAGTACTACTGAACGAACCTTCACTATATAAAGAGGCAGCGGCAATCATGGAATATCTACTGGTACACAACAGAAATGAAAACGGGAGATTGTACCGTTACAATTGTTGTCAGAAAAGTTCCATTCCGGGTTATCTTTCAGATTATTCAGACTTGATTGCGGCACTGATTGAGTTACATAAAGCATCAGGAGAAGAAAACAGCGATTTTAAAATTTATGCCGGGAAATACATTGATTTTGTATTAAAGCATTTCTACAAACCGGAAAATGGAATGTTCAGTAAATCTGAGTGTTCCATACTACCAGACACTATTCCGTTTAAGAGAGAGTCCAACATAGATTTTCTCAAACCTTCAGCTAATTCCGTTATGGCCGGAAATCTGATCTCTTTCTACGAAATTAGTGGAAATAGGGACTACCTGGATATTGCTGC
The DNA here is from genome assembly GCA_000473305.1 of Bacteroidales bacterium CF. Lineage (GTDB taxonomy): Bacteria > Bacteroidota > Bacteroidia > Bacteroidales > UBA932 > Bact-08. The sequence continues at coordinate 1,289,514 of CP006772.1, forward strand.
TCAACAAATTATGAATATTGCCCCTAACCTGCACTCGTCAGGTCCGATGCTTGCAAGCTGGGCTCAGAAAATTTTGAAATATATCCGGCTGACTAAGCAGATGGTCTGAAAAGTATGGAGCTGTCGCCATAGCTGAGAAACCTGAAATCATTATTGAGAGCATATTGATAGATCTCTTTCCAATAATCTCCGACAAATGCAGCAATGAGGAGCAATAGAGTACTGTTAGGCTGATGAAAGTTTGTGATAAGTATGTCTACTATCCTGAATCTGAAAGATGGAACTATGATAATTCCTGTTTTAGTATCAATATGGTCTCTTCCATTCTTATTCATCCACTCCAGCAAAGCAGTCAGTGCTTCAGCAGTCGTGTATTTATAATCTCTTTCATAAGGTTCCCACTGAGTAACCGGAGTGGGATTACCCTCCTCAATGCAATGAATTCCCAGATAATATAAAGATTCAAGGCACCTTGTAGATGTAGTTCCGACTGATATTAACTTTTTATCTCCCCTGTTAATCAGCTTGATTATTAAATCTCTGGAAACAGAGAAAGGTTCATAGTGCATGTTGTGGTTCCTTATATACTCTGATTTAACAGGTAAGAAGGTTCCTGCTCCAACATGCAGGCATACATTATTTATGTCAATTCCCTTCTCCTTAATTTTTTTTAGTACGTTTTCAGAAAAATGAAGTCCTGCAGTCGGGGCGGCCACAGATCCTCTATTTTGGGCATATAATGTCTGATATCGTTCTGTGTCAGATTCTTCTGCCTCACGGTTCAGATATGGGGGAATAGGTACCTTTCCGCATCTCTCCATAAGTTCAGAAAATGGGATTGCGCCCTCCCATGAGAACTCAACAATTGATTTATCCTCAATCTTACTAATTAATTTTGCCTTTAAGCGATATTCATCTAATGAATCATGACCATTAGAGTCAAAATAGAGATACCCATCTTTCCATTTTTTGCTGTTACCTATAATACATATCCATGAACAGGATTCTGTAGATGCGAATGAGACATTGTATTCGTACGGTATGTGAGGTTCAAGACAGAAGATCTCTATATGAGCTCCGCTCTCTTTTCTAAAAAACAACCTTGCCGGAACGACTTTGGTGTTATTTATTACCATTAGAGATTCGTTTGGCAATAACTCATCGAGATTTGAAAATTTAGAATCGAGAACCTTATTGTCTTGAAATATTAAAATCTTGGAATCTTCACGGTTTGGAAGAGGGTATTTGGCAATTTTCTCTTCAGGGAGGATGTATGTATAGTCTTTAATGCTTATTTCCGGGTACACAATATATTTTTTTGACAAAAATAGAAAAATAGGTGTATGGAAAAAAATATTTAATCATATAAACATTGTTTACACATGTAGCACACATAAGTAATCTACTAATGTCACATATGTATACACAATAACTCTCTTAATATGTCATTTATAACTCACATTTGTATACATTACAATTGTAATATTAATAATTAGTATACAAATTATATATGTCTTAATTCCAGTTTGTTATATAGTTTATATGAAGTTATTTATTGGTATCAATGACCCTTTTTACCCCGGTTTTAGTCAATCTGTTGATAAAATAGCATGTATATAGCCATATATTATTGATTACCTGTTAAAATAGAGGTTTATTTGAATCTCCGGCAGAGATTAGTACACCCTATATCAAACTCTATCGAAAGTACTGGCATGACAATGCTTTATTATTAATAACATTCATTATTGATTACATTTGTACAATCAATTAAAGTTACACATGTAATTAATATTATGCTTACATTTGTACATTCTAATGTTTACAAAAATGAGAAACAGGTTACAGCAGTTTTTAAATGCAGAACAATTATCTCCTGCCCGATTATCGGATATTATCGGTATTCAAAGATCCGGAATGTCACATATTCTATCAGGGAGAAACAAACCAAGCTTTGACTTCATACAGAAGCTATTGCTTAAGTTTCCTGCCCTTAATTCTGAATGGCTGATAACCGGAAAAGGAAAGATGTACAAAGATAATCAGGTGGTAAATCACCAAAATTACACTAATACTGTTTTACCTGAAGCAGATGAATCGGTGGAAAATCATCAGGAACCAAAAGAAATACAGCAAGATAGAGGACTTTTTGAAAACTCTGAACTCTCTGAGAATTCAATAATCGGATCCGGGAAAGAAGATGTACGCAATAATTCAAGGCAAATCGTGAAAATGATCCTTATTTATTCTGATGGTACATTCTCTGATTTTAGGCATGAGGATAGATAATATCATACCGATTAATTTCTACCTTTGCACAAACATTCTGTTTAATGTATAAATTTATTCGCCCTTTACTTTTTTCGATTCTTCCCGAGCGGGCTCACATACTCACGGTGAATCTGCTGATTTTTTTAAGATATATCCCCTTCTCCGGGATGGTTTTAAGATGGCTCTACTCGTATAATAATAAGAGTCTGGAGCGTGAGGTTTTTGGGCTTAAATTCAGGAATCCTATCGGAATGGCAGCCGGATTCGACAAGAATGGCGATATATACAACGATCTTTCAAATTTCGGGTTCGGTTTTGTCGAAATTGGATCTTTAACACATGTTGAACAGATTGGTAATCCAAGACCGAGGGTTTTCAGGATTGTTGAGGAGAATGCGATCATTAACCGTATGGGTATTAACAACAAAGGTGTTAAGCATGCTGTAAACTATATGAAATCTAATAAACCCAGATTGATTATAGGAGGCAACATAAGCAAAAGCACCTCTTGTGGCAATGAAATGGCTGCGCAGGATTATGAGAAATCATTCACTCAGCTCTATGATTTTGTCGATTTCTTTGTGCTCAATGTCTCTTGTCCAAATGTTAAAGGGCTGGTTAAATTGCAGAATATTACCGCTCTTTCAGAGATTATCGACAGGCTTACTGCAATCAGGAGATTTAATGATGAATATAGACCGATATTGTTAAAGGTATCACCCGATCTGACAAATGACCAGCTTGACGAGATAATAGAATTGATACTCATTTCCGGAATTGATGGAATAGTTGCAACAAACACAACCAGCACAAGAGAGCTTTTAAAAGACCATAGTACTGCTATTGAGGCAATTGGCGATGGTGGTCTCAGCGGAGAACCGCTCTTCAGAAGAAGCCTTGAGGTGGTCAGGTACATAAACAAGAAAAGTGCAGGTATGTTGCCAATTATAGCTGTAGGAGGCGTTACCTCTCCGGAGAGAGCTAAGGAGATGCTTGATGCCGGAGCTTCATTGGTGGAGGTGTATACCGGATTTATATATAACGGTCCCGGTTTCGTAAAGAGTATTCTTAAATATCTATCTAAATAATATATAGAATGTTAACTGCTTCTATTTGCACAATTGGTGACGAGATTTTGATCGGGCAGATTGTGGATACAAACTCTTCTTTAATTGCAAAGGAGCTTAATAAGTGCGGAATTAAGGTCAATAAAATGATATCCATTCAGGATGATGAGAGTGAGATTGTATCATCCCTGGAAGAGTGCTCGCATATAAATGATATATTGATTGTTACAGGTGGATTAGGTCCCACTAAGGATGACATGACAAAACGGTCATTAGCACATTTGTGCAGATGTGACAAATATAGATACGATGCTTCTCAGGCATCAATTATAGATGAACTTTGCAGCAGAAGGGGCATAGCACTTTCTCAATTAAATAGAGATCAGGCACTTGTTCCTGAATGTTGTCGGGTTTTACCTAATCGGATGGGAACAGCTCCAGGAATGGTATTCACACTCCCTGCCAAAGGAGAGAAGAAGGTTCTGCTTTTTTCTCTCCCCGGTGTGCCTTATGAGATGGAACATCTGTTACCATCTGTTATTGACACGATTAAAGAGGAGTTTGTATGTGAAAATATATATCACAGGACATTACTGACATACGGAATTCCGGAGTCATTACTGGCATCAAAGATAGAGAGTTGGGAAGACAGTCTTCCGAAAGAGGTAAAACTGGCCTATCTTCCTAGTCCACAAAGTGGTGTTAAATTGAGAATTTCAATTTATGGTGGTGATATCTCTAGTTCCACACTTATAGCAGAAGAAGAGGTAAATAAGCTCAAGCCATTACTAGGCAGCGCTTTATATGGTGAAAATGAGGAGACGCTTGAGTCTGTTATTGGAGACTATCTTTTAAAGAACAGAAAGAAAATTTCCGTGGCTGAGTCTTGTACCTCAGGGAAATTATCGTCACTTCTTACCTCTATCCCCGGCTCTTCAGCCTACTTTACAGGCGGAGTCGTTGCCTATGACAATAATATAAAGATGAATATACTGGGTGTGAAGGAAGAGACACTCGAGAAATATGGTGCTGTCAGCTGTGAATGTGTGAAGGAGATGGCTGAGGGAATAAAAAGTCTGATGAATACAGACTATGCAATTGCCACATCGGGTATAGCAGGCCCTTCAGGTGGAACTGATACAAAGCCTGTCGGTACAATATGCATCGCAATTGCAGGCCCTGATTTTATAGAAACATATGTCAAAGTGTTCAATGGTGACAGAATCAGGAATGTTCAGAGGTTTTCGGCTGAAGCCCTCAATCTTTTACGATTAAAGCTTGATATTCAGGCGATATAATCTGCGTGTTACATTATGTAACATCTATGTGATATAAAGCCATAAAACTCTATATATGAAAAACATAACTTTACTAATCGCTATTATTCTAATGTCCATGCAATCTTGTACATCTGATCAAAATAACAAAGACAGTATTGCCCTGAAAAGGGTTGATTCACTTTTTAACTCACTATATCCGGCAAATGAACCGGGAGTAGCAGTTCTTATATTGAAACAGAATTCGATAATTTTTGACAAAGGATATGGAATTGCAGATATGGAGAAGCAAACACCGATTGATGGAAATACCTTTTTTAATATAGCCTCTGTTTCCAAACAGTTTTCGGGAGTGGCACTTATGATGCTTGCAGAAGAGGGTAAGCTTTCGTTGGATGACAATGTTAAAAAGTGGTTTCCTGATTTTAAAGCAGATTTTTTTGAGAAGATAACTTTAAGACACCTACTATCCCACACCTCCGGTATTCCGGATTCCAGAGACAGGAGTGACAGAGACTTTGTTCTCACATCAACTGATGTTGAGTCGTATTCATACCTGAAAGATCTGGATTCCCTCAATTTTGAGCCGGGGACCTCTTATGAGTATATGAATCCTACTTTCCAGCTTATGTACACAATCATAGAGAAGGCTTCCGGAATGCCATTCGACACCTTTATGAGGAAGAGGATTTTTGATCCGTGCGGAATGGCAGAAGCCACATATTTTGAAGCGGGAAAAATTATTCCTAGAATGGCTCACGGATATCTTTACGATTCACTTACTCAGAAATACAATGAGTTTGATTATGGAGAGGAGTCTTTCTTTGCGACAAAGGCTGATGGTGGGCTTTATACATCTACCCGGGAGTTTGTTCAATGGGAAAAGGGATTGAGAGAGAATAAACTCATCAGCGAACATATGAAGTTATCGGCACATTCACCGAAAATTGCCATAAAGGATATGCCTTACACTTCATATGGTTACGGGTGGTTCATTGAAGAGAAGCCGGGTTACCCTGTAAAGGTTTTCCATACAGGTGACAATGGAGGATTCCATATATATGCGGGAAGATACCCTGAAAACGGAATTCTCTATCTCTTCTTTTCCAACAGGAATGATAGAGATAGAGAAGCAACCGCATCAAAGCTTGATGAGATATTCAAGCAAGCCGGATGGCTTAGCTCTGTTTCCGATTAAATATTGTGGCAGAAGCCTGAGCTGCAGGCAGTATAACTACATCGCTTATGTTAACATGGGCAGGTGCCTTGACAATGTATAATATTACATCTGCAATATCTCCTGCACTCAGGGGCTGAAAGCCGTCATAGACAGCTGCAGCTCTCTTTTCATCGCCCTTAAAACGTACTATGGAGAACTCTGTCTCTACGGCACCGGGACAAACCTGAGAAACTTTTATGTTTTTCTGGTTGAAGTCCATCATCATACCTTTTGATAATGCGTCAACTGCAAACTTGGTTGCACAGTATACATTACCATTCGGATATGCACTTTTACCTGCGATTGATCCTATGTTGACAATGTGTCCTCCCCCGTTTGCTGTCATAAGGTTTGACACAATACGGCTGACATAGAGAAGACCTTTTATATTTGTATCAATCATTCGCTCCCAATCATCAATAGATCCATCATTAAGTGGAGACAGCCCGGCAGCAAGTCCTGCATTGTTTATAAGAATGTCTATCTTTTTCCACTCTTCCGGTAAATTGGCAAGATTGGACTCCACCTGAGCCAACTCTCTTACATCAAAATTAAGCGGAAGAATATCAGTACGGTACTTATCATTCAAAGTTTTGGCCAAAAGGTTTAATCTTTCAGCCCTGCGCCCGGTTATTATAAGTCTGAATCCCTCTTTCGCAAATGCTTCTGCAACAGCCTCTCCTATTCCGGATGTGGCACCTGTGATTAACGCTGTCCTTGTCATAACTGAATTTAAAAATTAAGATCCATAACTCTCATGAAATTACCACCCAGGATTTTGTGGATATCACTTTCTGAATAGCCTCTGTTTAAAAGTTCTTCAGTGATTACAGGAAGCTTGTCAACACCTTCCAGGCCTACAGGTGTCACCTCAATACCGTCAAAATCGGAACCCAGCCCGACACTGTCCACTCCTACGAGTTTAACCACATGGTCAATATGGTCCACAACCTCTTTGTATGAAGGTCTTTCTAAGGCCATCATGTTTGCAAGAGCTTCATTATAGGCAGCTTCATGCTTCTTTTTGTTTTCCTTGTACAAAGCTTCAGCAGCTTCAAATGCATCACACAAAGGCCAGAACTTGTCAGCATAATCCTTGTTCAGGAACGGAGGATAAAAATTTATCTGAATCACACCACCGTGAGAGGCAAGATCTCTTATCATCTGGTCTGTCATGTTCCTTGGCAAATCTGCAATTGCCCTGCAACAAGAGTGTGTAGCAACAACAGGTTTCTTTGAATACTTCAACACATCATAAAATGATTCATCAGAGATATGCGATACATCTATAATCATCCCAAGACGGTTCATCTCCTTGACAACCTTTTTCCCGAAAGGGCTGAGACCGTTCCATTTTTTCTCCTTAGGGGCACAAGAGTCGCAGATATCATTATTTCCGGCATGAGTAAGTGTCATATACCGGATTCCCATATCATAGAAGAGCCTTAATAATGAGAGGTCTTTTTGGATAGGTAACCCATTTTCCATTCCCAGGAATATTGCACCCAATCCCTTTTCTCTCAAATCAAGAGCGTCTTCTATAGAGAGAGCCACTCCTACTTTATCTTCGTTTTGTTCAACGGCATCATAAGTTCTGGCAATCAGTTGCAAGGCCTTTCTTGTGGCTGCATCCGGCTCAAGCTTATTGGATGTGTAGATTGCAAAAAAAGCAGCATTGAGGCCGCCCTCCTTCATTCTTATAAAATCAAAATGCCCTTGTTCATTTTTCTTTCCCATATCGATCCCGTCATACAACCTTAATGGTGAATCGCAATGAGAATCAAGAACAAAGGCACTTTCGTGCAACTTTTTGTAGTTCATAATACCTTTATTTATTTTTCATAAAGGTAGTAAAAAGGTCATTTAATTAATCTTTCTAATGCTTGAAATTGAATTCACCGAAGCCTTATTAATAACAGGAGATCCTTTGTATTCAATGCTGGAACCTCCTGATACCTCAGCCTCAAGGCTCTTCTGAACATTAACTACAGCTTTTGAAACTCCGCTTATATCAATATCTGCATCGTTTACAATAAACTCAATTGCATTTAATTTTGATGCACCTGTAACTTCAACTTCCATATTATCTCCTGTTCCCTTGAGTTTAAGGCCTGCAGCTCCTGATATCTCTGCTTCCAGATTGATGACCCTTCCTGTAAGATTCATTGTTGAAGCTCCGCTGCATTCTACAGACAAATTAGTAATATCCTGATTAATAATTGCTGTGCTTGCCCCTGAAATCTCATACTCTGCAAGATTCACCTTACCTTTTAAAGATATGTCAGATGCTCCGCTTAGGGATATCTTTGCACTTTCACATTCGATATCCAATCCAGAAACGGAAGATGCTCCACTTACCTGTCCCTTGAATGTTGCCGGTTTGAAAGATGAAGATGAAACTAGATCTGACGCCCCAGATAGAGAAAGCCAGGAGAGTTCACGTTTCATATTAATCTTAACCTTGATTGACTTGAGGTCTTTTTTCATGCTTCTTGGCATACTGTATGTATTGAGGTTCAAGTTCAATTGTCCCATAACTACCTTAGCCTCTACATATTGCATGACCTCTTTGTCTGCAATTACGACTACGGATTCAACACCGGATTTTGTCAGTTCTATATCAAAAATACTTGATGCTGTAATACCTGAAAAATCGTTGGCAATGAAACTTTTGCTAATCTGTTGTGCTGATGCCGCTATAGATATCAGCATTACGGTAATAATAAATAGTGCTCTTTTCATAAATTTCTATTTTTAAAGTTATTCTATACTCTCTGCATATGCCAGAAGCTTATCTGCTCCCTCAATTTTTGTTTTGTAATAATTTGTTATAATTTCATTTTTTGTCTCACTGCTCAAAGTCTCCGGTAATTGCTCCTCCAGAGGAATTGTCTCTTTTACAAGTTGGTCGAGTATCATAAGGATGTTTTTCTTATCCCTCTCGTCCATAGATGAAGCCAAGACTGTAATCTGGCCCTCTCTCTCTTTCAGTACCTTTTTATATTTCTCAGGACCATTGTTAAAATAGCTATTATATAACATCGGTGAGACAATGCCAAACAACAGTATTGCAGCGGCTATCAGATATTTTTTCATATCTACGCCTCCTCTGACATAGAAGCGCATTTTATGTCCCAATGGCAATCGGTTATCTTCAAAAGCCTCTCGGTTGTTATCTATAAAATTCTTAAGACTGTCCATTTCTGTCATTTTTTACTTTTTCTGTCAAATCTTTCATCAATTTCGATTTTCCTCTTAAATATTGTGACCGTATAGATGTTTGTTTTAATGAGGTTATCTGTGCTATCTCCTCGTAATCCATTCCTTCAAAAAGATGCAGAGAGAGAATCAGTCTATATCCATCTGGCAAACAAGACATTGCATCCTTAACCATCTCCACGGTTACCCCGTTATAATTAAAATCATCATCATTCTCACACTCCTGCTCTATTATATTTCTTTGTAAATCAAATTCTTCCAAGGAATCTATCACTAGTCTTTTTTTTCTGAGTTTATCAATTGAAAGATTTATACACACTCTTCTCATCCATGCATTTCTGTTCTCCCGGGATTCAAACTCCTGTTTTGTTTCAAGATATTTTATTATAGTGTCATGCATTATCTCTTCTGCATCCATACTATTATTCAGAATCCTCAGACTTGTACCGTACAGGAATCTGTGGCACTCTTCATAGAGAAGCCTTGTATTACAATCTTTTTTATCTCTTTTTAAAAAAAATCTCTCCATTTATAACAAATCTCTGCAAATTAGACGGATTCTGTTTAAATTTGTTGCACGTGAATTAAAATTTTCAATAAAATTATGAATAATTCTATTAACCATTTTCCTCTTCCAGCAAATGAGCCCGTGCTCAAGTATCTGAAAGACAGTCCGGAAAGAATTGCTCTGGAAAAAGAGCTTGAAAAACAAAGTTCAAATGTAATTGAAATTCCGTTGATTATTGGCGGAAAAGAGATCTACACTGGCAACACTGCAAAGGTTGTAATGCCTCATAACCATTCACATGTTCTGGCGATTTATCACAAAGCAGGTGAAAAAGAGGTTCAAATGGCTATAGATGCAGCTATGGATGCACACAAGATCTGGAGTGAAATGAACTGGGCAACCCGTGCTTCGATCATGTTAAAGATTGCTGAGCTGTTATCTACAAAATACCGCGCAACCATCAATGCCGCTACAATGCTTGGTCAGAGCAAGAATATATATCAGGCAGAGATTGATTCAGCTTGTGAAACAATAGACTTTTTCAGGTTTAACGCCTCTTTCGCTGCAGAAATCTACAAGACTCAGCCAGCTTCAAACTTCAGCCAGCTGAACAGAATGGAGTACAGAGCCCTGGAAGGATTCATTCTTGCTGTAAGTCCTTTCAATTTCACATCAATAGCCTCAAATCTCAATATGGCCCCTGCAATGATGGGTAACACGACTTTGTGGAAACCAGCAACAACTGCAATTCTTTCCAACTACTGGCTGATGAAAGTATTTATGGAGGCGGGTCTTCCTGACGGTGTTGTCAACTTCCTGCCTGGCAGCGGAGCTTTAATAGGCAAGATAGCTTTGAGTTCAAAAGATTTCGGTGGAATTCACTTTACCGGTTCAAATACTACCTTTAACTCTCTGTGGAGAGAGGTTGGTGAAAAACTATCAACATACAAGTCTTATCCGCGTCTGGTTGGTGAAACCGGCGGCAAAGACTTTATTTTCGTACATCCTTCGGCACAGGCACTGGAGGTTGCAACTGCAGCATTCTGTGGAGCTTATGAGTTCCAGGGCCAGAAATGCTCTGCGGCTTCAAGAATGTATGTTCCTGAATCTTTGTGGGAAGAGGTGAAAAAGGAGATGATATCTTTTGCTTCACAGGTAAAAATGGGTGATGTAATGGATCATCGAAACTTTATCAATGCAGTTATCGATGAAGCATCGTTCGACAATATTGTATCTTATATCGAATATGCAAAAAATTCAAAGGATGCTGAGATTATCTTTGGCGGAACATACGATAAATCTATAGGCTATTTTGTTGCCCCAACTCTTATCCTGACTACCGACCCACACTTCAAGAGTATGGAGGAGGAGATATTCGGTCCGGTACTGACTGTATATGTGTACAATGACAATGAGGTATTTGAGACTGCAGAGATTTGTAATACAACATCACCATATGCACTGACAGGATCAGTATTTGGAAGGAATAGGGTTGAAGTGATGAAGCTGTGTGAAAAACTCACCTATGCGGCCGGCAACTTCTACATAAATGACAAATGTACAGGAGCTGTGGTCGGCAAACAACCTTTCGGCGGCTCTAGAGCCTCAGGTACAAATGACAAGGCAGGCGGAGAATTCAATCTTATCAGATGGGTAAGTCCTAGAACAGTAAAGGAGACTTTCGTCTCCCCTACTGAAATATTTTATGACTATATGAAATAGTCTAGAATTCAAATTGACCTTGTTTCGGGAATAGTCCGAAAAGTCCCCCGGTATGTATGAAAAGTACATTTCCGGGGTTTTTGATTGTTTTATCCATTATCTCCGAGTAAAGTCCCTTCATCGCTTTTCCGGTATAGACAGGATCAAGTATAACACCCTCCTTCCTTGCAAAATCAGTTATAAAATCCAATTCATCTTTTTTGCTGATAGCATAACCGATTCCAACATGGCGGTCATTTATCTCCATATCCTCTTTCTCAATATCTATCGACTCCCCGATATGCTCAAGTGCATCCTTGCTTATGTTGTAAGAGATGTTTCTAAAATACTCAACATCGTCACATACTGCCATACCTATAATTCTCTTGCCATATTTGTGAAACTTATTGGCCAGATATAATCCGGCAAAAGTTCCGCCCGAACCGGTTGCCACAACTATGGTATTAAAAGTCACACCCATCTGTTTCTCTTGTATGGCGATCTCTTCCAGACAAGAGTAGTAACCTAGAACACCTATTCCAAATGATGCTCCTTCTGGAATTATAAATGCCTTATGACCTTTCTCCTTGTATTCCCTGGCAATGCCCTCCATTATCTCTCCCCGAGAGTTCCTGTATTCATCAAAGGTGCAGAAACGTATATCGGCTCCCATAAGCTTGTTCAGGAAGTAGTTTCCCTCAACTACAGGCTCTTCGTTTGTCCTAAGCAAAATGGCTGACTTGAGACCAAGTTTTATGGCAGCAGCAACGGTTGCTCTTGCATGATTGGACTGTATGCCACCACAGGTAATAACTGTATCGCATCCTGTATCTATTGCCTCCTTAAGTGCATATTCAAGTTTTCTTATTTTGTTGCCGGAAAACTCTGTAGCAGTCTGGTCATCTCTTTTAATATAAAGGTTTATACCCAGTTCTGCAGATATTCTATCCAATTTTTCGATTTTTGTAGGAAGGTTGGCTAAGGAAATCTTTGATTTCATAATTTTTCAATATTTATTCTTGCTATTATTGCATCAAAGGTATTGATAAAATTGATTACTTTTGCCTCTCAAAATAAAGAAAAAGATGAAGAAATCTATTATTTCATTAGTTGCTTCTCTGATCCTGACAGTGCCAATGACTTTACCTCTACACGCACAGGATAAAGCTATGTTTAAACAAATAGCAGACTCTGTTCAAGTATACCTCAAACCTTTGGCAAAAGTCGGTGGGAAAGTTGCAATTGAAAGTGTAACTACCGTTAAGAAGAAAAGAGTGATAATAGCTTTCAACCCCACATTCGGAGAGTACCCCCTAAGAGCCGGACAAGTTGAAGCCATATATTCCATAGCCCGAAATCTGATGCCTCAGGAGTATCAGGATTACAAGCTTTTTCTTAAATGTAACGGTACCGGAATAGAAGAGTTGATACCTCCTGTATATGATCATTCGAAAGAGAAGGCCGCTGCCAGAAAAGAGAAACACGACAAGAAACACCATGTCGCCAATAATCTAATTTACAGATCATCAAAACCATACACTGTAAACCATGGATTGCAAGACAAACATATAGCTTTATGGCAAAGTCACGGCTACTATTATGAGCAGAAACTTCTCAGGTGGGAGTGGCAAAGGGCTAGAATTTTTCAAACAGTAGAGGACCTGTACACACAATCCTATGTACTTCCATATCTTGTGCCTATGCTTGAAAATTCCGGAGCAGTCGTTATGCTTCCAAGAGAAAGAGATGTCCAGCTTAATGAGGTAATAGTCGACAATGATTTGGCCAACACCGGATTTTCTGAGATAAATGGAGACAGCACCTGGAGATCTTCGCAGATTCCGGGATTTGCCAACAAAAAGGTTTCATACACACAGGGAGAAAATCCTTTTACCATGGGGACGGCAAGAGTCATAACATTCGGTAAAAAGGGAGAGAGTGCAGGAACAAAGTATTATCCTACAATCCCCGAAAGAGGGGAATATGCGGTTTATGTTTCATATCAATCTTATCCAAATAGTACTGAGAGAGCTATCTATACAGTTCATCACAAGGGCGGTGACACTAAATTCTTTGTAAATCAGAAAATGGGTGGTGGGACATGGATCTATCTCGGGACATTCCTTTTTGACAAAGGTCAGAATCCTGATGTATATGTTGACCTCTTTAATGTCTCTTCGGATAAAGAAGAGGTTTTGTCTGCCGATGCAATAAAGTTTGGAGGAGGCATGGGTAATATCGCAAGGAAACCTGCCGAGGCTGGTTCTCAGACTAACGTTCCAAGTTCATCAACAGATGTTGCTAAAACCATCAAGATGCCTGTAGACATTGCCCCGGAGACTAGCGGGTATCCGAGATTCACAGAGGGCGCCAGATATTGGTTGCAATGGGCCGGGTTCAATGACACTATATATTCTGCAAATGCTGGGACAAATGATTATAATGATGATTATATGTCCCGGGGCAGATGGGTAAATGTCCTTTCAGGAGGTTCTGTCAAGAATCCTAATGAAAATGGATACAATATTCCTCTCGACCTCTCTTTTGCTTTCCACACCGATGCAGGAACAACACTAAACGACTCAATAATAGGAACTTTAGGCATCTATACAAGATTGTCAAACGGCGATTCTGTATTTCCTACAGGAACACCAAGAATTACAAACAGATATCTTGCAGATTTAGTACAAACACAGATTGTTAATGATGTAAGAACGCTATACGAGCCAATCTGGGAACGCAGAGGCTTGTGGGACCGCTCCTACTCTGAGTCAAGGTCTCCAAAAGTACCGTCAATGCTTCTGGAACTTCTGTCTCATCAGAACTTTGCAGATATGCGTTACGGGCTGGATCCTAATTTCAGATTCACAGTAAGCAGGGCTATATACAAAGGTATTCTCAAATATTTAAATGTTACACAGAATAAACAGTATGTTGTACAGCCTCTTCCAGTAAAGAGTTTCTCTGCAGATGTCGCTGATAACAGAGTGAATCTTAAATGGCTGCCTGTTAATGACACACTTGAACCGACAGCTAAGCCTGCTAAGTATATTGTTTACAAAAGAGTTGGTGATGGTGGTTTTGACAATGGACACATCGCTGAAAAAAACACTTTTTCTGAAAAAATTGAAAAAGACAAGATTTATAGCTACAAGATCACTGCTTTAAATGATGGTGGTGAGAGTTTCCCGTCAGAAATACTATCTGTTTACATTTCCTCAGAAGAGAGAGGCAAGGTACTTATTGTAAACTGTTTTGACAGAGTAAGTGCTCCTGCAGGCTATGCAACCAAAGATACAACCAGGGGAGGATTTTCAGATTACCAGGATCATGGTGTGCCATATTTGAGAGATATCTCATATATCGGCAGCCAGTATGAATATAGAAGGGAGATTCCATGGATGGACGATGATTCTCCCGGATTTGGAGCTTCATACGCAGATTACGAGACTAAAGTAATTGCCGGAAATAGTTTTGACTATCCTTACGTGCATGGTAAGGCGTTGGCTGCATTGGGTTACAGTTTTGTCTCCGGCAGCAGGGATGCCGTTACAGAGGGATCAATTTCTCCGGCAAACTACCAGGTTGTTGATTTTATAATGGGTAAACAACTTCAGTGCAGAATGGGAAGAGATATAATGCCGGTCAATTATACAGTTTTCCCGAAATCGCTGCAGCGAGTAATTGCTGATTATGCAGCCAAAGGGGGAAAGATTATTGTTTCCGGAGCAAATATTGCCACAGATATCTGGGATAGTATAGAAATGGACAAGGAGAGCAAGGATTTTGCTGAAGGTGTCCTTAAATATAAATGGCGTACGAATTTTGCAAGCAAGACAGGAGAGGTTAAGGCAGTACAGAGCCCGTATAGTTTCAAGGGAAAATATTCATTCTTTACTGAGCCTAACGAAATATCATATTGTGTTGAAACGCCGGACGGACTGGAGCCGGTTGGCGAAAATGCATGGACTATATTCAGATATTCAGACAATAACATATCTGCAGGTGTAGCCTATAAAGGGACCTATAGCTCCGTTGCCCTCGGCTTCCCTATAGAATCATTAAAGTCCGACGAACAAATTCAGAATATATTCAATAACATTTTTAATTTTTTTGAGAAGTGAAAATCAACAGGACAAGAGAGCTGGAAATAATCGAGCTTATAAAAAAAGAGGTAAAGCCGGCTTTAGGATGTACTGAACCGATAGCTGTTTCATTAGCTGTTTCAAGAGCCGCAGAAGCTCTGCGTGAAGCCGGATTCGAACCTGAAAATATTGATGTAGAAGTCAGTGCAAACATCTTGAAAAATGGTATGGGTGTTGGCGTTCCAGGCACAGGAATGGTAGGATTGCATATTGCAGCAGCATTAGGTGTGACATGTGGTAAATCATCCTACAAACTTGAAGTACTTAAGGATATAGATGATTCCTCCGTTGAAAAGGCCAAACAGCTTATTTCCGATAATAAGATCAACATATCACTTGCAAAAACCAGAAAGAAGCTTTACATATCTGCAAAGTGCTCTCATAATGAACATTTTGCAACAGCCATTATTGAAGATCAACATGACGCTTTGGTATATGTGAATGTTGACAATCTAGTATTGACGGATAACAGGAAAGGAAACAAATCTGGAGATGCCGAAAAAAATGAGGCTAACAAAGAGACTTTGGATTACAAACTGGATGTTGCAACTATTTATCAGTTTACAAAACAGATAAAATTTGAGGATATTGAATTTATCCTTGAATCTGTAACACTCAACAAAGCACTTGCTCTGGAGGGTCTTCAGAACAATTATGGATTGAAAGTAGGGAAGACAATCAAGGACAATATTCATCGCAATGTGTTTGGAGACGGATTGCTGACATATTCTATGGCCATGACTGCTGCTGCCTCAGATGCAAGGATGGCAGGATGTACTTTACCTGCAATGAGTAACTCCGGAAGTGGAAACCAGGGTATTACAGTAACTATGCCTGTGATTGCTGCCGCAGAAAAAATTGGCAGTAATCGTGAGGAACTTGCCAGAGCTCTCATTCTGAGTCATCTTATAGCAATACATATAAAAGGCTATCTCGGCAGATTGTCGGCGCTTTGCGGCTGTGTTATTGCATCTACCGGCGCTGCCTGCGGCATTGTATTTCTAAAGGATGGATCTTATGATCAAGTCTGTTTTGCAATAAAAAATATGATTGGAAACATTACCGGTATGGTATGTGACGGAGCAAAGGTCGGATGTGCCCTGAAGGTTGCGTCAGGAGTCTCCTCTGCAGTACAATCGGCAATCCTGGCGATGGAGGGAATCTGCATCTCGGAAAATGACGGCATTATCGAGAAGAGTATCGAGAAGACAATCAAGAATCTTGGCAGCATAGGTTCTATAGGAATGCAGAAAACGGACAACATGATCCTGGATATTATGGTATGTAAATAGGCTTCTGCCTATTTGTCATAAATTGTCACAGAATATCTGTTGGTACATCTTTTGATTTTAGGTTCTTCACAAAGAATAATCTAAAATTATCATATTATGCAAAAAGGAACAATAGGTGTTACTACCGAGAACATTTTCCCGGTTATCAAGAAATTTCTTTATTCTGACCATGAGATTTTCCTCAGGGAGCTCGTTTCCAATGCCGTGGATGCCACACAGAAATTAAAGGCTTTGATCAGCACGGGAGAATTCAATGCAGAAGCCGGAGATCTTCAAGTTACCATTACTTCAGATCCTGATAAGGGAACAATAACGATAAGTGACAGGGGAATCGGGATGACCGAGGAAGAGGTCAACAAATACATCAATCAGATTGCCTTTTCGAGTGCGGGTGAGTTTCTGGACAAGTACAAGGATCAGTTGAATAATATAATCGGTCACTTCGGTCTTGGATTTTATTCATCATTCATGGTATCTAAAAAGGTGGAAATCCAGACACTGTCATGGAAAGAGGGTGCCGAACCAGTTAAATGGAGCTGCGAAGGTTCTCCGGAGTATCAGATAACAAAAGGAAAAAGAAAGGATAGAGGAACTGACATTATATTGTATCTGGACGATGAGTCTAAGGATTATGCATCAGAAGCCAAGATAAATGAGCTACTTTATAAATATTGCAAGTTCCTCCCTGTTGAGATAGTTTTCGGAAAGGATAACAAGGTCATCAACAACCCGAATCCTATTTGGACAAAAAAACCTTCTGACCTTAAAGAGGAAGATTACCTCAATTTTTACAGGGAACTTTACCCGATGCAGGAGGATCCTCTATTTTACATTCACCTGAATGTCGATTATCCTTTTAACCTGACAGGTGTTCTATATTTTCCAAAGCTGAAGGATAAACTGGATATATCAAGAAACAAAATCCAACTCTATTGCAATCAGGTGTTTGTCACAGACTCTGTAGAGAATATTGTCCCGGATTTCCTCACCCTTCTGCATGGTGTGATTGACTCTCCGGACATTCCGCTTAATGTGTCAAGGAGTTATCTCCAATCTGATGCAAACGTCAAAAAAATCTCGGCACACATTACCAAGAAGGTGGCAGACCGTCTTGAGGAGATTTTCAAAAACGATCGTAAGAATCTGGAGGATAAGTGGGATAACCTCAAGTTGTTTATTGAATATGGGATGCTCTCTGAAGAGAAGTTCTATGATAGAGCAGAGAAGTTTGCCCTGCTTAAAAACTGCGATGATAAGTATTTCAGTTATCAGGAGTATAAGACATCTATTGAAACAGAGCAGACAGACAAGAACAAAAAAATCGTATATCTCTATACAACAGATAAGGATGAACAGTATACATATATAGAGTCTGCAAGGAACAAAGGATATGATGTCCTGGTTTTCGACAGCCAGCTGGACTCACATTTTGTAAACCTTCTTGAAAGCAAATTCAAGGATACCACATTTGCCAGGGTAGACTCAGATCATATCGACAAGCTTATTCAGAAGAATGAAATTTCAAAACCTGATCTTTCTGAAAAAGAGATAAAAGATATTTCAGATACATTTGAGTCTGTTCTGCCGGAAGGCTCACACTACAGTTTCTCGATAGAGAATCTCGGTGAAAACGATGGTGCCATTCTAATAACCAGATCTGAATTTATGAGAAGATACAGAGAGATGGCAGCACTAAACGGCGGTATGAACTTTTACGGATCTCTCCCTGAGTCATACAATATCACTATCAATTATGAGCATCCTCTGGTTAAGAAGATAATCGGCATGAAAGAAGCGGAATTAAAATCACAGCTAGAGGATTTTGACCAGAAAGCTGCAACTCCAGAAGCCAGACTTTCAGAGATAAACAAGACCATTTCCGGAAAGAAAGATAGTGAGATTGAGACATCTGTTAAAGATGAACAAAAGAGTATCGAAGAGGAGCTGGAAAACTTGAAGAATCAGAGAAAGAGCCTGTTGTCATCTTTTGGGAAAGGATGCGAACTGCTTAAGGAAGTGATTGATTTAGCGCTACTTGCAAATGGCATGCTAAAAGGAGAAGAGCTAAACAGGTTTATTAAACGAAGCTTATCTTTGATAAAATAATTAATTGTTAAGGTTCTGTTACATTTTTTCTCTTTAACAACAGATTTCTGGAATTTCCCTTTTTCTAGTCTTATTTTTGCACAAAATATATAAAAAGACATGAAAATTGACAGATTTTTCCAACTATTTATTGTTAAAGAGAAGAAATTCTACCCTTTGTACATCTCTCAGCTTGAAATAATAAATAAAGCTGCACAGGAGCTCAAATCTCTCTTTCTTGAAAGTAACTATGAGGCTCAGAAAGAGTTATATAAAAGGATCAACTCTCTGGAAATGGAGGGAGATCATATAACAGGAAGAATATATGAAGAGCTGGAACAAACTTTTGTCACTCCATTTGACAGAGAGGACATTCATATTCTTGCCTATAGGATAGACACATTTCTTGACTTCATCCATGATTCTGCCCGTAAGCAGGTAATGTACAAGCCTAAGAACACCTACAAGGATATGATTACTATTGCTGATTATATTATTGAGCTTTCAGGACTTCTGAAAGAGATGGTTGGTAAGCTTGAATATATAATGAAACAACATGAGGATATT
Organism: Bacteroidales bacterium CF; assembly: GCA_000473305.1. Classification (GTDB taxonomy): domain Bacteria; phylum Bacteroidota; class Bacteroidia; order Bacteroidales; family UBA932; genus Bact-08. The sequence goes on from CP006772.1 coordinate 1,308,865, forward strand.
CTCACTAAAGCCAAAAGAGTTAAAGACATAGAGAGGCTTGTTGATCAGCTTTATGAAAACTTCAACAGCTTTTTATTTGAAAACGAGAAGGATGCCATTGAACTTGTAAAGCACAAAAACATTGTTCAGAGCCTTGAAGATGCAACAGACAGGGCAAAAGATGTAAGTGATTGCATTAGGTCTATAATTGTCAAACAAGCATAAATAAAGCGCATATGTTGACAATAGTCATAATAGCAATAGTTGTAGCCCTTCTGTTTGATTTTCTCAACGGAATGAATGATGCTGCAAACTCAATTGCAACAATAGTTTCTACTAGAGTCCTCTCCCCGACTGCCGCCGTGCTTTGGGCTGCATTCTGGAATTTTGCCGCATTTTTCATCTTCGGAGTACATGTTGCCAATACCATAGGTAAAGGTATTGTAGATCCGAATGTTGTTAATCCCTATATAATTTTATCTGCTCTAAGTGGTTCTGTAATATGGGTATACGCCTGTACCAAACTGGGTATGCCGATAAGTGTATCGCACGCATTGATTGGAGGACTTATCGGTCCGGTGTGGTTTACTCATGGCACCAGCGCTCTTATAGGAACAGGGATACTTAAAATCGGCATTTTTATAGTACTCTCTCCTTTGATTGGTTCGATACTTGGCTTTATAATGATGGCCATCACTCTTTTCATTCACAAAAACAAGCATCCGTTGAAGGTTGAAAAGAGATTCAAGGTTATGCAACTTTTCTCCTCTGCAATATTCAGTCTGGGACACGGAGGCAACGATGCCCAGAAAACTATGGGTATTATTGCCATGTTACTGTTCAGTGTTGCCGGGAGTAATGAGTTTATCGCAAAATATCTATATGAACCGGGCGTTGGGTTTCACGTACCACTCTGGATTACAATCACATGCTACTCCGTAATTGCATTAGGAACAATTACAGGCGGATGGAAGGTTATCAGGACTCTCGGAGATGGTCTGGCTAAATTAAAACCTGTACAAGGTTTCTGTGCAGAGACTGCCGGTGCATTGACACTAATAGGTACAGCCCTTACAGGTATTCCAGTCAGCACAACTCATACAATTACGGGTTCTATTATCGGCGTCGGTATGACAAAAGGGGTTGCAACAGTTAAATGGGCAACAGCCAAAAACATCGTAGGGGCATGGATTTTCACCATACCGGCCAGCCTTCTTATTTCCGGTCTTATATACGTAGTTATTGAAGCAATACTGGTTTTGCCTTAGTTTTTGGCAATGTACTCTGCGACATAATCTCCTATGTCTGATGTCGTATAGGCTTTAGCCTCTTTTACAAGTTCGGGTGTGAGTATTCCATTATTGATGGCATCTTCACACCCTTTTCTTATTGCACTGGCTTCGGCATTCAAATCAAACGCACCCTCAAGCAACATGGCTGCAGATAAAATTGTAGCAATTGGATTTGCTATGTTCTTACCCGCTCCCTGAGGAAATGATCCGTGAATTGGCTCAAACAACGGCGTATGAGTTCCGATTGACGAAGATGGCAAGAGACCTATTGAGCCGGTCAGCACGCTTGCCTGATCACTCAAGATATCACCAAACATATTTTCCGTGAGAATTACATCAAATCTTCCGGGGTCTGTAACTAGTTGCATAGCTGCATTATCTACAAAAAGGCAGTCTAGTTGAACATCACTGTATTCGCTCTTGTGGAGGTTTGAAACCACCTCTCTCCAGAGTCTGGATGTAGCCAATACATTTGCTTTGTCAACCAATGTAACCAATCCTTTACGCTTTCTTGCCATTATAAATGCAATCCGGGATATTCTTTCAATTTCGACATCAGAATAGAGAGACGTGTCATAAGCTCTCCTGCCGTCCTCGCTTCTTCCTCTCGGTTCTCCGAAATAGATACCGCCTGTGAGCTCTCTTACAACAACTAAATCGACATCTTTAACGACACTCTCTTTGAGGGGAGACCTATCTATCAGCTTAGTGTATATTTCCACCGGACGTATATTTGCATATAGACCCAGACTCTTTCTCATTTTCAACAATCCCTGTTCCGGACGTACCTTCGCTGCAGGATTGTTATCATATTTTGGGTCACCTATTGCTCCGAAAAGAATTGCATCCGACTCCATACAAAGTTTATGCGTCTCTTCAGGGTACGGTTCACCACAGTCATCTATCGCAGCTGCTCCAATCTCTCCATAGATGTATTCAAATTTATGGTTGAACCTTGATTCCACAGCTTTTAGAACCTTAACGCTCTCTGCCACTATCTCCGGGCCGATTCCATCTCCCGGAAGAACTGCTATTTTTTTATTCATAACACCCTATCTCTTTTATTTTCAAATATTTCTATCTCTTGTCTGCCTGATATTAAAAAGTCGATGTCATCAAATCCGTTAATCAGACAGTTTTGTTTATATGAGTTAATCTGAAAGTCTTCTCTCTCCCCTGTTAAAGATATTGTTACACTGCGTTCAGGAAGGTTTATGACAATATCACTCCCGGGATTTTTAAAGATTTTATTAAGGAAATCATCCGAGACCTGCACAGGGAGTAATCCGTTGTTCAGAGCATTGTTTTTAAAAATATCTGCAAAGAAACTCGATATGACAGCTCTGAATCCGTAATCGTAAATAGCCCATGCTGCATGCTCCCTGCTTGACCCGCAACCGAAATTCCTGCCGGCAACAAGTATTTTTTCACCTTTGTTATTGTTGAGTTCTGATGAAGAAATCATCTCGCCCTCATTGTCGTATCTCCAATCGTAGAAGAGGTTTTTACCGAAACCCTCTCTTGTTGTTGTCTTAAGAAATCTTGCAGGTATTATTTGATCTGTATCGATATTCTCAATTGGCACATTTATAGTTCCCGATTTAAGTATTGTAAACTTTTCAAAGCCCATAATCAATATTCTCTTGGATCTGTTATTACTCCGTTTATTGCAGCAGCTGCCGCTACCAGTGGCCCTGCCAGCAATGTCCTTGCTCCCGGCCCCTGACGTCCCTCAAAATTCCTGTTTGAAGTTGAAACACAATATTTACCTGAAGGAATCTTGTCTTCATTCATAGCCAGACAGGCAGAACAACCTGGTTGTCGTATTTCGAATCCTGTAGTTCTTAGAATATCACCTATTCCCTCCTTCTCAAGCTGTGACTCTACCTGTTTTGAGCCAGGCACTAACCAAACTGTGACATCCGGGTGTTTTCTCCGTCCCTTCACGATAGAGGCAAATGCTCTGAAATCCTCAATTCTGCCATTGGTACAGCTACCCAGGAATACATAGTCTATTTTTTTACCAAGTATTTCTTCGCCTGATGTAAAACCCATATAATCCAAGGCCTTAATGAAGGATAGATTGTCGTTTGAATCTTCGGGAATTCTATCTGTAACAGCCATACCCATGCCAGGGTTGGTTCCGTATGTAATCATCGGTTCAATATCTTCAGCCTTGAATTGATATACAGCATCATAATCGGCCCCCACATCACTTTTAAGTGTTTCCCAATATTGTACCGATTTTTCCCATGCTTCACCTATTGGTGCATACACTCTCTCTTTCAGATATTTGTATGTAATCTTATCGGGAGCTATCAAACCACCCTTTGCGCCCATCTCAATGCTCATATTGCAGATTGTCATTCTCTCCTCCATAGACAAGGATTGAATGGTTGAACCGGCAAATTCAAGAAAATGTCCGGTACCGGCAGAGGTTCCAAGTTTGGAGATAATGTAGAGAATAATGTCTTTTGCACAAACTCCCTTGCCTAAATCGCCGTCAACTTTAATCAGCATCTGTTTAGGTTTTGTCTGTAATAACGATTGTGTGGCAAGTACCATTTCTACCTCGCTTGTTCCCACACCAAATGCAATATTTCCAAAAGCTCCGTGAGTAGATGTGTGGCTGTCCCCACACACGATTGTCATTCCGCATGTTGTTAGTCCCAATTCAGGACCGATTATATGTACCACTCCATTTCTCTTGTCTCCAAGCGGGAAATATGTAATTCCATGTTTTTTTGTATTCTCCGCCAACTTTTCGACCGGGTGCCTCGATGTAGGATCGCTTATGGGCAGATGTTGATTTATTGTAGGGACATTGTGGTCGCAGGTGGCAAATGTCTGATTTGGCCTGAACACCTCCAGCCCGCGGTTCTCTAATCCGGTGAATGCCTGAGGAGATGTCACCTCATGTATATAGTGCCTGTCAATATAAAGCACAGAAGGTCCGTCTGCTATCTCTTTAACTATATGAGAATCCCAGATTTTATCAAATATTGTCTTTTTCATACTTCATTAGATAATTTTTGAGACAGCATCTATCAATGCCTCAACTGAAGCTGTGATAATGTCGGTGTTAGCAGAAAATCCGTAGTATATATTTCCCTTGTTCTCTACCTGGATATGAACCTTTCCCACATCGTCAGTACCTTTTGTAATTGCCTGAACAAGAAACTCTTCAAGATTTATTTTTCTGTGAATAAGAGATTTCACGGCAGAAAAAGAGGCATCAATCGGTCCATTTCCGGAACTTGTCGCCACACACTCCTCACCATCTATCAAAAGTTTTACTGTCGCCATCGGTATTGCAGACTTTCCGCATACAACCTGAAGATATTTAAGCTTAATGCGATGAGTCTGAATATTTTTTGTCACACCGGAAATCATCAGCAGATCTTCATCATGAATTTCTTTCTTTACATCTGCAAGTTTCAGGAACTTATCGTAAGCAACATCCAGCTCCTCGTTTGAAAGCTCGATATTCAGACGGGAAAAGTGATGTTTAAGGGCGGCCCTTCCGCTTCTTGCTGTGAGTGCAATTACTGATTCATTAACACCAACTGCAGACGGGTCAATTATCTCATAACTCTCCCTGTTTTTTAAAACCCCATCCTGATGAATTCCTGAAGAGTGTGCGAAAGCATTTCTTCCAACTATGGCCTTATTTGGCTGTACAGGCATTCTCATCAGTGTCGAGACTAATCTGGATGTCTTCATGATTAAAGGGGTGTCAATCTCTGTGTAAACAGGGAAGTCCTTTCTGCATTTTATGGCCATTACAACCTCTTCCAATGCGGTATTGCCGGCTCTCTCCCCTATTCCGTTAATTGTCACCTCTGCCTGTCGTGCCCCATTCATAATGCCTGCAAGTGTATTGGCAGTTGCCATTCCCAAATCATTGTGACAATGTGTGGATATAATAGCCTTATCTATATTTGGAACATGTTCCACCAGATATTTGATCTTTGCACCATACTCCTCAGGGGTGCAATACCCGGTTGTGTCAGGAATATTTACGACAGTCGCACCGGCTTTGATAACAGCCTCCACTACCCTTGCCAGATACTCGTTCTCTGTTCTTCCAGCATCTTCCGCATAGAACTCTACATCATCCACAAACTTCCTGGCATATTTTACACAGCTGATCGCTCTTAGAATTATATCCTCTCTGTTGGATTTGAATTTGTACTGAATATGAGGATCTGATGTGCCTATTCCGGTATGGATCCTTTTCCTTCTTGCAAAATGGAGTGCATCGGCAGCAACCTCAATATCTTTTTCCACAGCTCTGGTAAGGGCACATATTGTTGAATCCTTGATAACTTTAGATATCTCAACTATTGATGTAAAATCGCCCGGGCTGGAAATAGGAAACCCACACTCAATAATATCTACCTTTAACAATTCAAGGGCTTTGGCTAATTCTATCTTTTCAATAGTGTTCAACTGACAGCCCGGAACCTGTTCACCATCTCTCAAAGTGGTGTCGAATACATAGAGTTTCTCATTCATATTTGTCTAAATTAAAAAAGCCACCTTATTCAAGGTGGCCGGTTCATATTTCTTATATCATTTAATCACAATATATCAGATCCCCACCTCTCTGCCTTTACATAGGTCGAGTAGTAGAAATAAATACATATTTAGATTATTCATTGCTTGCATAACGGCTGCGAAGATATAAAAATAATCAATATATCTGCGGAATTATCTTATTTTTGTATAAACCTACACTAAATAAGTTATAATTCATGACATACAAATACCTGTGTATATCTACTGAAAATCAGATTTGTACACTCAAAATAAGCAACCCTTCACAATTAAATGCTTTAAATTCGTCATTATTGAAGGAACTTGACGAAGCTGTCGGTGAAATAGAGACAAATCCAGATATACGTGTTTTAGTTATTACCGGTGATGGGAGATCTTTCGTTGCCGGGGCTGACATTTCAGAAATGGCTGAGCTGGACAGTATTGCTGCCGGGGAGTTTGCTTTCCGTGGGGCCAGTGTCTTTCGCAAAATTGAACTTTTACCAATACCGGTTATCGCTGCAATAAATGGATTTGCCCTTGGCGGAGGATGTGAACTTGCTCTATCCTGTGATATAAGAATTGCTTCAGAAAATGTAAAAATTGGACAGCCTGAAGTCTCTTTAGGAATAACTCCCGGGTTTTCGGGTACTGTCAGATTGGGTCGCATTGTTGGTGTAGCCAAGGCTAAAGAGTTGATTTATACAGGTAAGGTGATAGATTCAAATGAAGCTCTATCCATAGGACTATTAAACAAAGTTTATGCAGCCGAGACCCTTATGGATGAAGTTTATAAAATGGCAGAAAAAATAGCCGGAAATGCTCCAATAGCTGTCAGAAATGCAAAGAGATCCATCAATGATTCCATTGACCTTTCAGCAGATGAGGCTATTAAAAACGAAATGCGGCTTTTTGCCTCATGTTTCAATTCAGAAGACCAGAAAGATGGGATGAAGGCATTTTTAAATAAGAGTAAAACAAAATTCAATAACAGATAATATCTAAAACTATGAAAATTTGCATTATAGGAACAGGCACAATGGGAAGCGGCATTGTTCAGGCATTCGCTCAATCGGGATTTGATGTTGTGATGAAGGGAATAAACGATAAAGAGCTGCAGTCAGGTCACAAGATTATTGAGAGGAATCTTTCAAAACTTGTGGAAAAGGGAAAAATGGGACAATCAGACGCTGACGCTATCAAGTCCAGAATAACCGGTACTACAGGTTATGATTTATGCAAGGATGCAGATCTTGTTGTTGAGGCTGTTTTTGAGACAATGTCGGTTAAAAATGAGATATTCAAATCTTTGGATGAGATATGTGATCCGAAGACTATTCTTGCCTCCAACACATCCTCTCTCTCAATCACAGAGATTGCAGCATCTACAAAGAGGGCAGACAGAGTAATCGGAATGCATTTCTTCAATCCGACTCCTGTCATGAAGCTCGTAGAAGTCATTAAGGGACAATTGACCTCTCCCGAAACTCAGGCTTTTGTCACTGATATAGCCATAAAGGCCGGCAAGACACCTGTTAACGTCAATGAAGCTCCGGGTTTTGTTGTAAACAGAATACTAATTCCTTTGGTGAATGAGGGAGTGGCAATATTTGCAGAGGGTGTTGCAACAAAAGAGGAGATAGACGAGGCTATGAAACTCGGGGCAAATCATCCGATGGGACCGCTTGCTCTAGGTGATTTGATTGGTCTGGATGTATGTCTTGCCATTATGGAGGTCTTATACAATGAGTTTGGAGATCCAAAATACAGGCCTCATCCGCTTCTTAAAAAGATGGTAAGGGCCGGCCAATTGGGAAGAAAGACCGGGATAGGCTTTTATGATTACAGCAAGTAGGTAATAACAGCAAGAGATATAGGATGCCAAACAGAAACAGCCAGCAAAAAAGCTCCAGAATGAATTATAAGATTCTTATGCAAAACCGCATAAGAAGGGTTCTTATGATCTGTACCAGTTATGATGCTTATATTCTTGAGGAGGATGGAAGAATTGAAGATCAGATATACAAAGAGTATGTGGATCTTAATCTAAGCAACCCGCCGGCATTCACATGGGCTAATTCATCTATGGATGCCCTGAAATTATTGGATTCCGACAATGATTTCGATTTGATTATAAGTATGATAAATGTGGGCGAGCTGGATGTTTTTAAATTTTCCAAACTCTGTAAAGTAGAGCATCCGGACATACCTTTTGTGCTACTAACAAATTTTTCAAAGGAGCTTACAAAAATCATAGAGAGGGAGGACTGTTCTGCCATAGACCATATTTTCAGTTGGCATGGCAATGCAGATCTTATTCTTGCAATTATTAAACTGTTTGAGGACAGGATAAATGCCGACGACGACATACTTAACGCCGGAGTACAATCAATTTTGCTGGTGGAGGATTCTATAAGGTTTTATTCAACTTATCTGCCAGCTATATACAGATTGGTATTGGTTCAAAGTGCCGAGTTCCTGAAAGAGGCATTGAATGAACAACAACAAAAGCTCAGAAAGAGGGCAAGACCTAAAATCCTTCTTGCAACGAACTACCAGGAAGCGGTTTACTTATATGAAAAATATAAGAAGAATCTACTTGGAGTCATCTCGGATGTAGCATTCGTTCTACAAAAGAATGATCCACCTGAAAGTGAGAAAATTGATGCTGGTATTGATTTATGCAGAATGATCCAAAAGGATGATCCGTATATGCCGTTCCTTCTCCAATCGTCTCAAGAGAGTATGAGAAGCGTAGCTGAGAGTCTTGGGGTCGGTTTTATTCTCAAGCACTCTAAGACGCTTTTAATTGAACTGAGTGAATATATCAGTGAGGAGTTTGTGTTTGGAGATTTTGTATTCAGAGACATAAAAACCGGTGTTGTATACGGCAGGGCTAAAGATCTTAAAGAGCTCCAGCATCTGATAATGGAGATTCCAGAAGATGTTATCCTGTACCATGCTTCACGAAACAGACTCTCCAAATGGATGTACTCTCGCGGACTCTTTTCTCTTGCAACTAAGATAAAAGGGGTTCGTGAGGGGCAATTCAAGACAACTGATGAGCTGAGAAACTTTATTATTCAGTCAATCATTGATTACCGGATTCTGGTTGGTCATGGCGTTGTTGCCAGATTCAACAAAGAGACTTATGGTGAATTCATCTGGTTTGCAAGGCTTGGAGAGGGATCTCTAGGAGGAAAGGCAAGAGGACTGGCTTTTATAAACAGCATGCTGCAGAAGCATAATTTGCTGAACAAATACCCCGGAGTAAAAATTCTTATCCCGAGAACAATTGTCATAGCCACAGACTATTTTGACGAATTCATCAAGGATAACGGTCTTCAATATGTAATCAACTCAGATATAACTGATGAAGAGCTTTTGTCAGAGTTTGTCAGTTCCAGATTGCCAGAACAACTTGTGGAAGAGTTAAAAGTTTATATCCGATATGCAACAGGTCCTTTGGCTGTGAGATCCAGCTCAAAACTAGAAGACTCACATTATCAGCCATTTGCCGGGATATACTCCACTTATATGATTCCTCATACTCAAAACAATGACCAGATGCTGAGACTTCTCGGTAAGGCTATTAAAAGTGTTTATGCTTCAATCTATTATGCATCAAGCAGATCATACATCCAAGCAACCTCAAATCTCATAAGTGAGGAGAAGATGGCTGTTGTCATTCAGGATGTCTGCGGTACTGAGGATAATGGCTACTTCTTCCCTACTCTATCAGGTGTGGCCAGATCGGTCAACTTCTATCCGATAGGATCGGAAAAACCTGAGGATGGTATTGTAAATATGGCTTTCGGTTTAGGCAGGCTTGTAGTAGAGGGAGGAAAGACTCTCCGGTTCTCTCCGAAATATCCAAAGCATATATTGCAGCTTTCAAGCACCCAGCTTGCCCTGAAGGAGACACAGAATCACATGTTCGCACTTAACTTGAAACCGGAAGAGTTCAAGACCTCCATTGACGAATCGATTAACCTCGTAAAATTTGACATAAACCAAGTCAAGCATTTCAGGAACATGAAGTATGTTGCATCTACCTGGAATCCCCAGAATGAGATGCTTATTGACAACAATCTTGAGGATGGAAGAAAGGTTATAACCTTTGCACATTTATTGAAATATGACGTTATACCTATTGCAAAAATAATCTGCGATATACTGGAAATAAGCCAGATGGAGATGCGAACTCCTGTAGAACTGGAATTTGCCGTAAATATGGATGTCCCGGATGGTCAGGACAAAATCTTCAGCTTTTTACAAATCAGACCTATTACTGATAATCAGGATAACGTTTCGGTAGATTGGGACAGCATAGACAGAAAAGGCTGTATATTATACTCCGAGAAGGCTCTTGGTATAGGAAAAGTGGATGGTATAACAGATGTGATTTATGTCCGAAGCGAAAACTTTGACAACACTTACACAAGAGAGATTGCAGCAGAAGTTAATCTTTTAAACAAAGAGGCGAAGGAGCAGAACCGGAATTATCTCCTGATTGGTCCTGGAAGATGGGGCTCAAGTGATCCATGGCTAGGCATACCGGTTAAATGGTCAGATATATCTGAGGCTAAGGTAATTGTTGAGTGCGGCCAGAAAAACTTTCATGTTGAGCCTAGCCAAGGAACTCATTTTTTCCAGAATCTCACATCTTTCGGGATTGGTTATCTGACAATAAATCCTTATGCCGGCGATGGCACTTTTGATGAAGAGTTGCTGGATTCAATGGAGGTGATTCATGAAACTAAATACTTAAGACACATTCGTTTCAATGATCCTTTGGATATTTTCATAGATGGCCGGAAGAGTCGTGGAATAATACGTGTATCATAATCCTGCGATTTTTGTATTTTTGCAGCCAAATAAGCGACAGTTATGAGCGACATTCTCAACCACGAGTGCGGAATTGCACTTGTAAGACTTCTCAAACCACTTGAATACTATCATAATAAGTACGGTTCATATCTTTACGGTCTGAACCGTCTTTATATTATGATGGAGAAACAGAGAAACAGAGGGCAGGAAGGGGCAGGTGTCGTCGGGGTTAAGCTTGATATGCCCCCCGGTTATAAATATATGGACAGAGTCCGTTCTTGTGATTCAAACCCGATTCAGGAGGTGTTTAAAAGGATAAACGAGCCTTTTGATTCTGAGACTTTGAAAACACGAGATTCAAATTGGGCCAAAATGAACATACCTTTTGTCTCTGAAATTTATCTGGGCCATTTGAGATACTCTACCTTCGGGAAAAATAACATAGACCTTGTACATCCACTTAAAAGAGCCAGCAACTGGAGAAGCAGGAATCTTGCCCTTGCCGCAAACTTCAATTTGACTAATATCGACGAGTTATTTGAAAGTCTTATTCAAGCCGGCCAACACCCCAGATATTATGCAGATACTGTGACCCTGCTGGAAAAAGTCGGATACTATCTCGATGATGAGATTCAAAACCGATACAGAAAATACAGGGACGAAGGATATAGTAAAATAGAAATTACTCAACAAATAGAAAATAATCTTGATTTACAGGACGTTCTTAGAAAAAGCACTGAAAATTGGGATGGCGGATATGCAGTCGCAGGAGTTTTAGGACATGGGGATGCCTTTGTGGCAAGGGATTCTTGGGGTATAAGACCGGCATACTACTATCATGATGATGAAGCAGTAGTAGTGGCTTCGGAGGCTTCGGTAATCAGAACGTCATTCAGGGTTGACGATGCAGGAATCAAGGAGATAAAACCGGGTCATGCACTTATAGTCAGACAGAACGGCAGTGTAGATGAGGTTATGGTCCGTGAGCCAAGACAGAGGAGCAGCTGCTCTTTTGAACGAATATACTTCTCTCGGGGAAACGACCGTAATATATACAAAGAGAGAAAAAGACTCGGAGAGTTGCTCTCTGATCAGTTGATAGAATCTGTTAAAGGTGATTTGGAAAACACTGTATTCTCATTTATTCCCAACACTGCAGAGACATCATTTTATGGGATGGTCAAGGGAATCCAGCAATTTATGGTGAACAGAAAAATTAAGCAGCTGCGGTCTGCAGACGGCCATATCGATAACACTATTCTGGAGAAAATTATTTCTGCAGAACCGAGAGTTGAGAAAATTGTCATAAAGGATGCCAAATTGAGGACTTTCATTACATCAGACGGAGACAGGGATATGATGGTCGGACATGTCTATGATGTAACGTACGGAGCTGTAAGGCCTGAAGACAATCTGGTGGTTATAGATGACTCTATTGTAAGGGGCACTACTTTGCGCCGTAGCATATTAAGGATTCTTGACACTCTTCATCCAAAAAAGATTATTATAGTCTCATCTGCTCCACAGATAAGATATCCGGACTGCTACGGGATTGACATGACCAGAATGGGAGAATTCATTGCCTTCAATGCTGCAATAGAACTTCTGAAAGAGCATGGTCTTGAATCTATAATCGAGGACGTTTATCAGAAATGCAAAAGACAGGTAGGATTACCTAAGGAGAAGTACGTCAATCATGTAAAAGAGATATACAATAATTTTACAGACGAACAGATCTCTTCAAAAATAGCTGAAATGGTTAAGAGTAAAGATATAAAAGCAGAGGTCCAGGTTGTTTTCCAAAAAATAGACAACCTTCACCTTGCATGTCCTGAAAATAGCGGAGACTGGTATTTTTCCGGGAATTATCCGACACCCGGCGGAAATAAGGTTGTGAATACTGCATTTATAAACTGGAGAGAGGGCCGTGACGAAAGATCATACTAGCGGGCCAGCACTACGCCTGTATTTCTCCCCGTATTTTTCACATATTCACTAAGTGTTCCCTCGTGAATAACAACTTTTTCCTTTTTGGATGAAGCATGGATAAATGTGAGTCTCTTGCCATCTTTATATATTATCCCAACATGAGAAATATCTATTCCCGGTATTGTTGTGACAAAACCTACCATGTCTCCGGTATGAATTTTCCTGAATTTTCTGTCAATCCTTTTTGTTGGGATATAGTAATGCTTCCGTTTGTTTATCTCCTGCTCCTTTAATACAATTTTATCCTTCAGGGCTGCATTTTGCGACAGTGGCCTATAACTTTCTGAACTGGTTGACATGATGTTAAGATTCAGTTTCAACCTTTTTCCGCCGCATTTACGTGTGACATTACTAATCAGCCCTTTCCTCTGATTCTCAAATATCCAGTCAGATGTGTAGTGCAGTCTGTCTGTATAATCTGTTATAGTATCATCTCTGTATCTATAATGCTTAAGGTTATGACAATAGTTTTCGAAGGAGATATCTCCGGAAATAACTGTAGATGTCAGGACTAAAACATTCTCCACAAATGTGGTACAATCCAATTCTCTGAGGTTTACCACTAAACCTTCGGGTTCAATTTCAAGTGTATGGCCAACATATGGGGTTTCGAGAAAGAACATCGCTGTTTTCAATATTATTGTGTCACGTGGCAGATCTCTCCATGTCTCGATATATTTGCAATAGTCGTTGAAAATCTCCTTGTCTTTGGTTGTACAATAGAGGGTATCAGCAGGAAACGCAATCGTTATTGTTGAAATAAATGACATTATAAATGTCATCATGAGGAACTTTTTCTTCATAAAATGTACTCCTTTATTTTACTTATAAGTAATTCTTTTTCAATGGGTTTTGGAATTAAATCCAGAAATCCCTCCTTTAGTGCCACCTTTTTTTCCTCTTCGCCGGCAAAGGCGGTTACTGCCAACACAGGAATTTCAGGCCACTCTCTCTTTATGATCCTGTTTGCCTCATATCCATTCAGCAAAGGCATATTCAAATCCATAAGAATCATACTTACATCATTCAATACCCGGCATGACTCAACCGCTTCATTCCCGTTTCTTGCCCTTATGACAATTTAGTTTTGTGGTGAGAGCATCTTTTCAATAAGTAGAAAATTAACGTCCTCATCTTCTGCAACAATCAATGTTTTGGTGATATTTCCGGTTAGATGCCGCTGTGTGTTATCAGGGATTGTATCAAAGGTAATACGATCATTCTCATTGTAAGGAAGTGTAAAATAAAAAGTTGTCCCCTCTCCGACTACAGAATCCAGCCAGATATCGCCGCCAAGCAATTTTACATATGCTTTAGAAATCGGGAGGCCTAATCCCGAGCCTCCATATTTCCTGCTGTCTCCTACTTCAATTTGTCTGAATCGTTTGAAAATCTCATCATGCATGTCATCAGGTATTCCTATACCGGTATCTTTCACATAAAACTGCACTTTCTCCTTTTGCAGCTCATATCCAACTTCCACATATCCCTTATGAGTAAATTTAAAAGCATTGGTAAGCAGGTTCGATAATATCTGAATAAATTTAATCTCATCACTATTTATATATGCATTTTCATCTGATATGGCAAGGTTGAGATTGATTGACAGACCCTGTTCTTTTGTTTTTATGGAAAACTGATTACAGATCTGGCGGATGAGGTCATTAAAGTTAAAACTCTTTTTATTACATGTCTCCTGCCCTGCTTCCAAGGCTGATATATTAACAATGTCGTTTATTATAACCAACAACTGCTGTCCACTCTTCTGTATTATATCAGAGAATGAAACCCTGTCATCTTTTGTAAGTTCCTGATCTGTCAACATCTGGGAAAAGCCCATTATAGCATTCAGCGGTGTTCGTATTTCATGCGAAATGTTGTGCAGAAAAGCGGTCTTTAGACGATCGCTCTCCTCTGCCCTCTCCTTAGCTTTAATATAGTCTGCCAGGAGAGCTTTTCTCTCAGTAACATCTTCCATCAGAATAATATACTTAGAAATTTCGCCATTTTCATTCATTATTGATGAGATGTCCGTTTTTGCCCAGAATAATTCACCGTTCTTTTTCATATTCTGGAACTCGCCTTGCCATATACTCCCCTTTGATATCTTTTCAAAAAGGGTGTAGTAGAAGTTCTTTTCGTTGACGTCAGGAGTGATTATTCTTGACTCATCTTTAATCAAATCCTCCAACAAATATCCGGTAAGTTCAGTAAACCTTGGGTTTACATATTCTATCAATCCTGACCTATCTGTTATCATAACACATACGGGACTCTGTTCTATCGCACGGCTAAGGAGTCTTACTCTGGATTCAGACTGTCTCTGAGCTGTAATATCCCTTACCAGGACGTGTCTTGCGGGTCTGGAATTGAATGAAAAAGAGTGAGAACTTGTCTCTGTAAGGATAATACTCCCGTCTTTTCTTCTATTCTCAATATCGGTCTCATATCCGTATTTTGGACCTGTTCTTGTGTTATCGGAAATAATATAATCTTTATGATTGACTCTGACATCATTAACCTTCATGGAAAGAAACTCATCTCTTGAATATCCGTAAAGATTAACTGCTGCATAATTTACTTCGAGGAATGAGAGAGTTTCAACATCATATATCCACATTGGTTGAGGATTTTTCGCAAACATATATCTGTATATCTTCTCACTCTCCATCAGTCTCTTTTCTGCAAGTTCTCTCTCCCTCGTTGCTCTCTTCTGCTCGAGAGCATTCATTATTGCATTGTTGAGCCTTCTGAGATTATCTTTCAGAATATAGTCGTCTGCGCCCGATTTCAATGAATTGACAGCTGTCTCTTCATTTATCGACCCTGTAATTAAAATAAAAGGTGTATCGGGCAATAATAGATTTCTGATATTAAGAGCCTCCATGCCGTTGAACTTCGGCAAATTATAATCTGAGAGAATTATGTCCGGCTTGTAAGAGTTTATGGCATCTACATAGTCTTCATGAGTCTCAACAACTACGGAGTCAAACATGATATTGCCTTCAAGAATGAAATCCTTGATCATCCTTAAGTCGGAAGGGTTGTCTTCCACGAACAATATCTTAAGCTTCGTATCCATATAACAATCAGACCAAGCTTTATATACAAATATATTAAAAAAGAATTGGAAATTTGCTGATTCTTAAAGAGAATCAAAATCATTTCTATCTTATCTCTTCTCCCCTGAATGGTTGTCTGAAGTATTTCTCAACGGTCTTATTGAAAAGTTCAGGCTGCTCCCGGGGCACACGGTGTGTAGCATCAGGGAATATACACAGATTAGCTTTCGGGATGCTTTTATAAATAAAAAGAGTATGGTCAGGTTTAATGATGTCTCTGTCAGCAGAAAGGACCAATACCGGAACCTTTATCCGCCCAAGATCTTTTGATGTCAGCCGGGGTTGAAATTCAACCATTCTGTACCTTTGTTGGATGACTCTCCAGTTTTTTGTTGTATCATTCTTTGCCAGCATCTCTTCTGCCTGTATCCTTTTACGTCTTGTAGGTTCAATAAAGCTTGGATAGAGAGCATTGGTGTCAGGAGTTACATTGACTCCATAAACAGCCATTTTTTTAACCGTTTCAGGGAAATTTATCCCCATAATTAGTGCAACTATTCCTCCGTCACTATATCCGATTACATAAGCAGAGTCTAATCCAAGTCCCTTTATTAGACCGGCTGCATCCTGAGCCATTATATCATAAGTCAGGGAATCCAGTCCAAGTTCGGACTTTCCCCTTCCCCTGCTGTCTATTGCTATGACGTGGTATTCTTTCGAAAAATATGAGATCTGGTGTCTCATATCTTTTATACTGTTTCCGTTGCCGTGAAGTATAACTAATGGTTCCCCCTTGCCATAGGATTCATAGTAAACATTAACATTACCGACTTTCAAAAAGGACCCGGCATCTTGATTGTTGCCATATTGTACCTCTTTTTCCTGTCCTACGAGATTAGCCAATCCTAAAAAAAGTATTAAACAAGGGATTAAAAGGGCTCTCTTACAAAATTGCATATTGAAATTGTTCATAGTTAAAATGAGTAACCAATGTTAAGGGTTAAAGGAATTTTTACTCCCCCATTTGCCGGGAAAATATTTCCGTTCGAATAATGGGCTATTCGTAATTCAGCATTTATAGACCTCTGTTTGCCCAAAAAACAACCGAGAGCCATCGCATCATAAAATGTGAATTTTTTCCCTGTATTGTTCCCGTCAAGTATCGTTTTAGAAATATATGTAGGACCTGCCACAATATAATAGAAATAGGCATCCAGAGGTTTTGTATAAAGGAAATTCAGCCTGAATACAGGAAAAAGTGATAAGGCAAAGAAGTCCTCTTCGTTTTTATTGGTCTGTAAAACCGAAACATTTGCCCCCCAATCCAATGCAAACATTTTTGGAGAGTGAAATACATTTCTCTGATATGTTATAAATGTACCTCGTTTGACCTCAGAATCCCCACCCCAGAATATGTTCAACCCTGCAACAAAATTATTCACACCATAACCGGCGGTATTTGTTGTGTATCCGACCTGAAGCCATTGTTTGGGAAAAATTCTCTCTTTTTTGACGGCATTTTCAATTTTCTCATCATCAATGGGTTGAAAACGATACTGAATTCCTGCCCCCAGATAAGATGTATAGGGTTGATTATGTTTAGTGTCGGAAGGTGAATAATTTGCTATAATTTGAGTTCCGATTTTCCTGCTGACATTATACATAGCTCCAACTCCAAAAATAAAAGTTGCAAAGTTCGCATCGGCCACAACTGTATTACCCTGATTATCACTGAATCCGTTTCTTGTGATAATGCTCAAACCTGCTTCACCATATATATTGAATCTTTTGCCTATCGGTAAAGTCGGTTTAATCGTCAATCCTCCGACATTTGTCCATACAGTTCTGGAAAAAACATTGTTATAATCAGCCTGTTTATAGTATTTATAATTAACCCATAAAACCGGCCTCATATAAGTTACCTGTGCTGAAAGATAATCATTGAACTTGTATCCCAACAGAACAAGCCTGACAGCAGCATGTCTGACAGATACCGAGTGGAGAGAGTAACCAGGTTCCAATTGCCTCTCAGAGAACGGATAGTCTATGTATCCTGCTGTAATCTCAAAATATGACTTTTGTAGAAATTTAGGTATCTGATATCTATTGTCAATACTTTTTTGCTCTTTGTCACTATTTATTATCTGTTGAGCTTCTGTTAAGCTGATATTAAAAAAAGAGAATAAAATAAAGCAAAAAATAAATAGAAAAAGTTTTTTTCTTTTCATTACAGAAAAAGTCAAGGGTTATAAGTCACACCAAATTTATAAATATTTTTTTTTCATACTATATAGAAAAAAAGAAAGGCAGGTCATTTCCACCTGCCTTAGATTTTTTACGATCATAAACCTTTTTGGATTTATGAATCTTTTTGTGGCAAACAGGGTGACCATGATCTTCAATTTCAGCATTTCTGCTTGCAGTTCGGTTTGCTTTAACATAGTCATTCATTGTGATACTTTTTTTCGGCTTCATGATATTCAAATATTTGGCAAATAAATAATTATTTAACAAAATATCCAAAAATTAAAAATGAATATAGCCTAAAAAATACCTGATTCTAATTTATTTACTTCTATTTCTGAGTAGCAACTCCTCATGGTCGGACTATTTTTGAGAAAAAATGAGGAGGGAGATGGAGGTGGAAATTAAAATTCGAAAAAAGATCCATACAGGGCATATAAACATTCTGCCCCGTTATTTTCTTCACGAACGCCCTCCGGACATATCTGATTATCGTGAAGTCTTGAATCTATAACATCAAATAAAAACATGAAAATAAAATTATTAGCACTGTTGGCAGTATTATATATTTCTGCCTCATGCACAAAGATAGAGAGAATACGGGTTACAGAGGAGGCGAATCTCCCGGGTAATGTCATAAACAGTAATGAGAATGACACACCCACTGTTGAGGTCTATTTTCATATTAAAAGAGTTGTGAAGTTGCACGGCAAAATCTATTATGATGAAAATGGGATAAGACATTCGTGTGAAGAAGTGGATGAAATAACTGACCGTCTTTACATAAGATGCGTAGGATCAAGTTATGGTTATCGGGCACTTTATGACCTTGAGATATATTGTGAAAACGAGCCTCCGCTTTTTCTGTGGAATGCAGAGACACGAACCGTTAGCGGACTGAACGAGGAGATAATGTGGATAGACCATCGTATAGATGATTATAACGATCCGATACCGACCATAAATGTCACTCGGTTTTTTGGGCAGAAAATATCTAAAACAACTACACAATCTGTAGTATACAACCCATTACTCAATTCATGGGAGTTGTGTAAAAAGACAATTTAGATTTTTATGAAAGTTCTATTGAATATATTGTTTCTGTCAATTGTACTGCCGTGTTGCAGCATTAATGAGAATCCGCCTGAAGCGCAATCCGGATTTATAAGATTCAAATGTTCAATTGACAATGAGCCGACAAAATCATTTACCTATATGGCTAATGGAGTTATAGCCATTATTTACGCATTCAATGAGAATAGTATTCTCTATACAGTCGGAGATACACCTGTGACAGCTTGTTCAACCGGGAACGGGGAGCTCCTTACCAATAATACACTGACTCTTCCTGACGGTATTTACGATTTCTACTCATTATCGTGTAATTCTTCAATAACGCCGTCTTTAAACATCTGCCAGGGCTATTCTGATCAGCCGGAAAACGGAATTGATTACCTATGGGCTTATGCCAGACAAATTGATCTGTCACACGGAAGAGATGTATATTTAAACTATAGGCATATTGCATGTAAAGTGAGAGTTACGGTAAGTGCCGGGGAGAATGTAACATCCCTTTCGATCAATGATATACAATGTACACATCCATCAAGCAATGGCGTTGCTTTGGATCTATGTCAGGGCAAATTTTCACCCTCACAATCTGTAGAGTCGTTTTCTACGATTCCCGGTTCAGGTAACAGCAGGACATTCATAGTACTGCCCTGCATATCACCAATAAACATATTTGTATTGCTGGACGCAAATATTGACGGAGAGTATAAGTCCGGAAGACGTTTTCAGGCAATTGTAGACTCAAATCTTGAGGGAGGAAACTTTTATGACATTACTCTGACTCTAAACTCAGACAACACTTATACGACAACTTTCGATAAAAAGGAATGGGAAACTATATCGGAAACCATAACATATTAGCGGCTCTCTTATTTGTAACACTGTCAGCCTGCATAAAGGAGGAGACAGGCAGATGCCCTGATTTCGGGAAATACCCGGTCTCTTTTTTTGACGAGGACAGTTCGTCAAAAATGGATAACCACAATGTGCTGCTATACATAACAAGCAAAAAAGACACCTCGCAAAAAGAATTAAAGGATTACACAATTGAAGCAGGTGAAAGAGAGTTGAAAAGCGATTGTAAGTTTAGACTCTATCCTGGATTATACTCATTTAAAGCCCTAAAATCTCACAGCAAAATGAATCTTGAAGATAAACATGTAAGACTAAAGAATGGAGAAGCATATACTTATGCATCTCTTGTCGGAAAGGTGACCAAATCTCCCGACAACAAATTCGGTATTCGTTTCGGGCTGTTCAACTCTTTGATAAGAGCTGTTTGTACGCTTGATTTAAGCAATGAGTCAATTTTCGAGATTACCAAAGTAGAAATATCATCTCCAGACGACACCTCTATTTTACTGGACATTGAAAATGGGAAATGCAATTATGCACAGGAAATGACAGATTATTATGATAGTTGTACAATAGAAAATGATCCTTCCGTATTCTATTATTACTGCGTTCCAATTGTCCGCTCAAGGTACATTTTCTTCAAAATTTCGATAAAGGAATGTGATTCAGACAAAATGAACACGCTCTATTCCAGAGCATTTTTAAAAACAGATATCGAGCAAGGCAAAATATATGATTTTCATTTCAATGTCACACCTGGGAGTGTCGTTTATAAAACAACAACAATATTGGACTGGTCAACTTTTATTAATGACCAGATAGTTCACATTAAATAATTAATAATCAAAAATCATGAAAAACTTTATAACTACAGGGATTTCTATTATTTGCACCATCATATTCATTTCATGCGAAAAGAGTGAACCTTCAGACATAGTTGAAGAATCAAAATTTTATGCCTCTTTCAATGGAGAATCCCAGACAAAGGCTACTACACCATTTACTAACGGCTATAAGGCGACCATTTACGGATATACGGCAGGGGCAAATGTAACCTCAGCAACACCAGTATCAGGTACTCCAGTCGATGCCACATGCGGTTCTTCCGGCCTCCTTACACCGACCTCTGCTGTTTTTCTTCCGAAAGGGAGTTATGATTTCTACTCTGTTTCACTAAACAGCGCAAATTCTCCGAACCTGACCTTCTCTTCCGGAGTTTCCGGACAACTGAGCAACGGAATCGACTATCTATGGGCCAAATGTACAGGTATAGCTCAAGGTGGCACAGCCTCTTTCACTTATAACCACAAGGCTGTTGGGATTGAGATAAATGTAGCTCCCGGTACGGGCGTAAGCAATCTTAGTGTAACATCTATCAGCATCAGCCCCACCACTCCTGCAACAAATTCAAAGATGAATCTATCAACCGGGAGTATCGGTGAGGCCAGCAGTGTCGGCGCTTTGTCTCCTATTTCACTTAGCGGGCTACAAGGTAAATATATAATGTTACCATTGTCTTCAATAGGGCTTAATATTGAACTGTCTGTCAATGCCACAATCGGAGGTACAGCAGTTACAGCAAAAAAATATTCGGCATCAATTCCTGCTCAGGTATACTCTTCCGGCTATTATTACACAATAAATCTTACAGTCTCATCTACTGCCCTGCAATTCTCCGGGGCTCTTGTTGACGATTGGACATATCAGTCAATTACGGGAATCTCTCTAACAGAACAATAGCCTCATGAAATTTCAAATAACAGCCATACTGCCTCTCCTCTGCTTATCTGTCATATCATGCATTGATGATGACAAATGTGATTGTTGTGGCAAAGACTCAGAGGAGATGAAATCAGTCTCTTTCAAAGGAGGTATTAATTCAGCCTATAGTGTCAAGTCTTCAAAGACAATTCAGGCGGGAATCAGGGCTGTTATTTTAGCTTATGAAAGCGGAGACAACCCCGTCAGTAAATCCTGTTACCCGGCAACTCCGCTTCCAGTCGTTTCAGATCAAAGCGGAAACCTAGTGATTGAAAACGAGAGCCCGTTATTCATGCCTGTAGGTAACTACGACTTCTATGCCATTTCCCTGAATTCTGACAACCGGGAAAAATTTAAATTTGATGCAGGGAAACTTGAGGGTCTGACTAATGGGACAGATTATTTATGGGCTACAAAAAAAGAGATAGTCATAAAAAACAGCACCAACGTTACATTTGATTTCACACATAAAGCCGTTGCTATCGAATTGGACCTTTTTGCCGGGAATGGAATAGACTCTTTATATGTGACAACTATACTTACATCTATGAGTAAAGACGGAGGAGAGCTTCTGTTGTCTTCCGGGGAGATATCACCTTCTCTTGCGCTCTCTTCAATGATGATAAAGGTAGATGTAATTAATAACACATGCCGGTGGATTATGCTCCCACTTTCCGGAATAAGTGAACTTCCAATAATTATTGAAGCCATTTTACAAAAAGGTGATGGAGTTGAATCAAAACGATTTGCATCAGCACTCCCAATTGTAAACAAAAATTACACAGCAGGAAGACTTTATAAATATTTGATTCAAGTGGAAGCCGACTCTCTATCGTTCTGTAATACTGCTGTTTCTGAATGGGCGGGAATCTCTTTGGATAATATTATAGTGAGAGAGCAATGAAAAAAATGGTCATTCTGATACTTATTGTGTTTATATCATATACCCATTGTCCTGCACAGAAATTTGGTGTTGGGACAGACGTTATTTCTTTAACAACAGCCACTTTAAATGTTGAGGCATCTGTAATGGTTTCTAAAAAGGTTACCCTTCAATTACCATTGTCCTGGAATCCTTTTACGATGAAAAATAATTTCAAGATAAAACATATTGCTATTCAGCCTGGTATAAGATGGTGGTTTTGGCATGGCTATTCAGAATTTTATTTAGGTGCTCATCTTCTCACCTCTATTTTCAACATAGCCGTTTCAAATCAGAGAAAGCAGGGCTGGGCTAGCGGGATCTCATTCACTTGTGGATATGCATGGATGCTGAACCAGCACGTGAATCTTGAAATTGAAGCTGGAGGAGGGCCAATATACAGAGAATATGATAAGTTTGAAAGTGAGACATGTGGGGAATATTTAGGCACCACGAAAGGGGTCATACTCTTCCCCACTCGTCTCTCTTGTTCTGTGTTTTTCCTATTCTAATCCGACTACTATGAAGAAGTGTTTGATATTATTAGTCATGGAACTCTTATTAATTGGATGCAGCAGGAAGATTTATAGGATTGAGCGGGATGATGTTACTATAAATGTCAGGCATGAGGATGGGAGATATAAAAACACAATCTCACTTTCAGGCAATAAAAAGAAGGATCTATCCTACAAAGAACCACTTACAGGGAGGAACTTTCTGATAGAAAATGCAGCAAGAGATGAAAAAAGCGGAGAGATGATTGGTGTAAGAGAGCTGGAGGAGGTAATAGTGACAGCAAAGTCTGAGAATATTTCTGAAAGAAATGGAATAATACTTCTTGGCTTTATTATCACGGTCCCTTCAGCCATTCTGGACAGCAGATGGCAGTTGGAGATTCTTCCCATTCTCAGTATAGGTGCTGACACGATCCATTTCAGCAGTATTGCAATAACGGGTATAGACTTCAAAAAGGCTCAGAGCAAAGGCTATTTGAAATATGAAAAATATCTGAGGCGAATCATCCCAGATGAGGCAGACTTCTATGAATTCTACACAGATCTTCCAAATCTCGTGTTATTTCTGGAGAGAAATCTTCCGGAATCCAGAATACTGGAGGGAATAAACAACAATGAGCTGAAAAGTGAATTTGGAATCAGCGAGAAACAAATTGTAGATCATTATGTCAGAGAGTGGCTAATTGAAAGAAATGAGAAGAGGAAGCGTGAAAAGGACCTGTACTTCAATAAATATGTGAGAATTCCAAGAATCAGGGGTTGCAGGCTTGATTCTGTCATTAAAGACATTAACGGAGATTTTGCATATCACTATTCTCAGGAAGTAGTTGCAAGCAAGGAGTCCTCAAAACTTCGCCTTAATCTTTATGGAACAATCAGAGACCAGAGTGGACTTGCGGTAAGGTTAAAACCATCTGACACATTGCAATATAATGTATCATCCATGATAAGTTTTATTGACACGACTGCCAGATACAAGAAAAAGACCGTGTATCGGAGAATGAGTTCTAATATCAATGCATCGATAGAGTTTAAACCCGGCAAGTATAAAATAGATCCTGCTCTCTCTTCAAATCTGAGGCAACTGACTATTATAAAGGACACAATAGGAAAGATAATTAATAATGACGAACTGGTGCTTGATTCATTGATTATTACTGCCGCATCTTCTCCTGAGGGTTATTATTCAAATAATAAAATTCTCTCGGCCAGAAGGGCCGGTGCAATAAAGCAATATCTGCAAGAGATACTCGAAACGGGTAAAGATGAGAGTTTCACCATTATAAACGGTCACTTGGTTTCCGAGAACAATGACACTGTTAAAAATGAAAAAAAACTGCACATAGTTTCAAAAAGCATACCTGAAGAGTGGTCTGAACTTCTGCGCTTGATACAGATAGATCAAAATATTGTAGAGAAAGAGAAAATAATTGGTTGTATGGATATTAGAAACCCGGATGATAGAGAAAATGCCATGAAGATATACAGGAAAGATTATAGATATATCAAAGAGTACCTGTATCCTGCTTTAAGAAAGGTGGATTTTACATTCCATCTTCACAAACGTGGTATGATAAAAGATACGATTCATACAAAAGAGCTTGACACTGTATATCAGAGAGGAGTAGCATATCTGAAGGAGAGAAGATACAGTGATGCCCTGAAGATACTATCCTGTTATGAAGATTTTAATACTGCTATAGCACATATGTCATTAGGCCATGACTTTTCAGCCGACAAAATCTTATCCGGCTGTAACGAAACAGCCATAAAAGTATACTTACAAGCTATACTTGCTGCCAGAAGAGATGAAGAAGACCAAGCGATTCAGTACTTCAAGAAAGCAAAAAAAATGGACATTTCGATGGCATATCGGGGAAGTCTGGATCCGGAAATAAGCTACCTGATAAATAAATACAATTTAAACGAGGATCTTTTCAAATGAGACTATATCGACAAATCCTATTCTCTCTGTTAATTCCCGGACTTCCCGGTTGTTACAAAGATGCCACAATAAATGACACCTCCGGGTCTGAGATTAAAACGGAGATAATAGCCAGAATAAATCTGACCATGAAGGATGAAGATGTCATATCCAAATCGACAACAGTTGTCGATAATGTCATCAGCAATGTTAACATCCTTGTATTTGACGTTAACGGGAATCTTCTGAAGAGCTGCTATTTTGAAAATCCGTCATCTATGACAATAAGCTGTTCAAGTGGCACAAAGACTATTGCCGCTGTGGCAAATGCAGGAGTAATATCTCTTTCGTCATATACAACTATCGGAAATTTGCGAAATGCCATCACTTCAAATATGACAAACAGTTTGGATCAATGTATAATGGTCGGGGAAAAGTGCATAAATCTCACGAATAGTGGCTTAATAACAATAGAAATGAGACGATTATTGTCTAAAGTCACTGTCGTTTTCAATAAAGAGGGGCTTGATGAAGGAACTTCTCTTATAATCCGCGAAATCTGGCTTAGAAATGTACCATCTTCCTGTCGCTTTTTTTCCGATAACAAGCCTCTGACATCCAGTGAAATTTCTCAATACGGGGACTCCATTGATGCAAATCTGGAACCCTCATGCCACCAGGAAGCAACTCCATTATACTTGTTTGAAAACAAGCAGGGGGATATTGGTTCTGCTGCTAATGAATCTCAGAAATCACCCGGAGAGTCATATCCAGTTTGTTCTTACATAGAAATTCGAGCCGATTATACAAATGTAGCCCGGGAAGGGGTCCTAAAATACCGGTTCTATCTTGGAAATAACATTACCAATAATTTTGATGTTGTAAGGAACAAGTGGTATCAATTAAATGTGATTTTCAGAGAAGATGCGATAAATGAAGTTTCCTGGAGAATTGACACGACAGAGATTACTGATGTACTGTATCTTATAGATGTGGTTGCTCAACCGGTAAGTGGCGGTTCAATTGATGGTGCCGGATACTATAAATACGCTTCTGTTCCCGAATTAGCAGCAATTCCCAACACAAACTATACATTCACAGGTTGGAGTCCCACAATTGTTCCCGTGACGGGAAACATGACATATACAGCTAATTTTCAATATATAGATCCGACAGTACATGCCACGGGTGTCACATTATCAAAGGACACTTTGAATCTAGATTCGGGTTCTTCCGTAATCCTTACGGCAAACGTAATACCCGACAATGCTAATAATAAAAATGTTGTATGGTCATCATCTGACCCTAATGTTGCCAGTGTCGATCAAAACGGAAATGTAACAGGTTTGAGCGCAGGCACTGCTTCAATCACTGTAACGACAAGTGATGGAGGATTTACTGCATCCTGCATTGTCAAGGTGTTCAGGATTATTAAACTCTATTTTCATATTGAAAGAACGGCTAAAGTTGAATATAAGAGTAATGATGGTGGATACTGGTATCTCTGTGAACCTATGCACGATGATATATATGTAAGATCAAACAGTCCGGAGGGAATTCCAGGAACTATCTCATATTCTATTGACTGGGCCTATGACCCCTCTTCCGGATTTTCACCTCCCGAATCGACATCTGCCACAAAATCCATTGCTATCTCAAACACTTTAAATATGCTGCTTGAATCAGGAGATGCGTTGGGTAAGGAGACCGATTTCTCTCTTGACTATCCGACAATAACAATAACGGGTATCTCTCCGGCAATCATGGCAAATCCACCGACCAAAATCATTGTGGATCAGGCGATGAACACATATAGATATAGTGAAATCGGAAGATAATCCTCTTATTTAATTTGGTTGGCAACATTTATTCCATCCAGCGCAGATGAGACAATTCCACCGGCATAACCGGCACCTTCGCCACAAGGATATAGGTTCTTAAAGGTTACATGACATAATTGATCAGGATCTCTTGTTATTCTTACCGGAGATGAGGTTCTTGATTCAACGGCAAGCAGTAGTGCATCAGGAGTAATGTAACCTTTCATTCTCCTGTCAAATATGTATAAAGCCTGTTTTAGCCTGCTTGTTATGAATCCCGGTAGAATCCCGTCAATCCTTGCAGGAACAGCACCGGGATGATATGAAGTCTGAGGCAATCCGGATGAGTCCTTACCCTTTAGAAAATCTGTCATTCTTTGAGCAGGTGCTTTTATATTCCCGCCCCCATACATAAATGCCTCTTTCTCTATGTCGCTCTGGAATTCCATTAAAGCCAGCTCTCCGTACTTTTCATATCCGGAAATGTCAGATGGTTCAACAGATACGACAACCCCGGCATTTGCCCACTTTGAATTTCTGGCAGAATTCGACATTCCGTTCAGTACCAGTTCTCCCGAGGCTGTGGAGGCAGGCACGAGTATACCGCCCGGACACATACAGAATGAAAAGACTCCCCTTCCCTCTATCTGTGCAACCTGACTATACTCTGCTGCAGGCATATAGGGCTGATAGAATCCATGATACTGAATTTTGTTTATAAGAGATTGTGGATGCTCAATTCTGACCCCTAAGGCAAATCCCTTCTTCTCTATTTTCCACCCTCTTTCAGAAAAAAGCCTGTAAATATCTCTGGCAGAATGGCCCGTTGCAAGAATAACATTATCTGCGTAATACTCCTTTCCACCTTTGCACTTTACCCCTTTAACAACCTCTCCTTCTGTAATTAAATCTACAACTCTGGAATTAAAATGATACTCTCCCCCATTCTCAATTATGGTGAGTCTCATATTTTCAATTATCTGCGGCAATCTGTCAGTACCAATATGTGGGTGAGCATCAATCAGGATGTTCTTATCTGCTCCAAAGAAGACAAATTGGTTTAAAACTTCATAAATATCACCCCTCTTGTTTGAGCGGGTATAAAGCTTGCCGTCAGAGTAGGTTCCTGCACCTCCCTCTCCAAAACAGTAGTTTGAATCAGGGTCCACAAACTGTTCTCTTGAAAGTCTTGCAATGTCAGATTTTCTTTGATGAACATCTTTTCCTCTCTCAAGGATTATTGGTTTATAGCCCCTCTCAAGCAACTTCAATGCTGCAAAAATACCGGCAGGGCCAGCACCGACAATAATTACACTCTTTCCTTCCCTTACATTTTTATAAACAGGCTCTTTGTACCTGTAGACCGGTTCCTCTCCCCTCTTGTAACCCTCAACTTTGAGTCTATATAATACATTCTTACCTCTGGCATCAAGGGAACGTCTTACTATTAGAGCTTCACCAACAGATTCCGGAGTTATACCCATAGAACGGGCCACCAATGCATATAACTCTTTTTTAGACAATTCCAGGTTGATAGGAACAGTTATCTCTATCTCTTTCATTAAATAGTTTAATATTTTGCAAAAATGGCCATTTTTTGAATAATAATTACTCTTATATTTGATTATAATTTATATTATGAAAAGAATCAATTCTACTATAAAGAAACTCCGGAGGACAGAATTCATAGTTCTGGCAGCAATAATTATCGGTGGTTCCCTCTTTGTTTATAATACATGGAAAAAGAATATGAAGAGCCAGAGGGATGAAGTTCTTCAAATTGCGCGGACAGCAAAGGCCTCTCTGCCTTTATACCTTTTGGAAGACCTGACCGCTTCAATGGACGACACTTTGAACCCTTCTTATAAAATACTCAAGGAGAGACTGATAAGCCTTGCAAGCACTAATCCGCAAGTGAGTTTTGCATATCTTTTCTCACAAAAAGATGGACGGATATACTTTTATGCGGACTCTGAATTAGAGAGTTCTCAAGATTACTCTCCGCCGGGTCAGGAGTTCTCGGAAGCTCAGGATCAGGATAGACAGCCATTCATAGATGGCAAGGAAAGGATAACGGATTCATTGACCGACCGTTGGGGTACCTGGATTACAATATACATCCCGGTAGTAGAAAATGATGGGAGGGTTTCATCTGTATTCGGTATGGACTTCGATGCCAAAAGCTGGAGTTCATCAATAATGCATGATGTGTTAAAATCAGTAATTTTAGTTTTGTTGGCTCTTCTTGTGTGGTACTTTCAATATCGCATAGTGATTAAGAACAGATCCTTGAAAAAGATGTTCGAGGCAACGATAAAGGCGGATAAAGACCTGCAAATAAGTGAGGCAAGGACAAGATCAATTACAGACTCTGCAAATGACGCAATACTTATGATAGACCATCTTGGGAATATCTCCTATTGGAATCCCTCCGCTGAAAGAATATTCGGATATCTTAGAGAAGAGGCGCTTGGAAAGAATCTTCACAATCTGTTAGCTCCAGAAAAGTATAGAGAATCTTACGAAAAGGCCTTTCCGGAATTTTTGAAATCAGGAAAGGGAGCAGCTGTAGGCACGACAATGGATCTTGAAGCTGTAAAGAAAGATGGGACAATAATATCCGTTCAGCTTTCGCTTTCATCTTTCAATATAGATGGTAACTGGAATGCAATAGGTATCATGCGAGATACGACAGAAAAGAAGAGAATTGAGGAGGCACTTATTAAAGCTAAACAGGAATCAGAGGCTGCCAACAAGGCAAAAAGTGTTTTCCTTTCAAACATGTCTCACGAAATCCGCACACCTTTAAATGCAATAATCGGTTTTTCACAGCTTATGAAGCGTGACATTCACCTTTCAAATCGGCAAAAGGAATACAATACAGCAATAATCAGAGCAGGAGAACATCTCTTGGAACTTATAAATGAAATTCTGGAACTTTCAAAAATTGAGGCCGGGCGTATCGTTCTGAATCCTACAAGCATTGACTTACACGCCTTGTGCGATGACATATACATGATGTTCAGGGATAGGGCAAACGACAAACATCTCCAGCTAATATTCGAGAATTCTGACGATTTGCCTAGATACATCATGGTTGATGAGGGAAAATTAAGACAACTCTTTGTCAATATTATCGGTAATGCAATAAAATTCACAGATGAGGGAGGCGTTGCCGTTAGGACACAGGTAACTGGTTTCGAAGATGATAAGAGCTATCTGATAGTAGAAGTTCAGGATTCCGGACCAGGTATTTCAGAGGAAGAGCTTGGAAAGTTGTTCAGACACTTCGAACAGACCAGCTCGGGTGTTAAAAAGGGGACAGGTACGGGGTTGGGTCTGGCATTAAGTCGTGAGCTTGCCTTGCTGATGGGTGGGGATATAACTGTATCCAGCAAAGTCGGAGAAGGCTCAATATTCACATTCAAGATAGTATTTACAGCAGGTAACGAGAAAGATATAGAAAAGCCGGAAACCAATCGTGTCATATCAATCGCAGACAAATCCAAATCGTACACAATTCTTGTAGTTGATGATAAAAAAGAGAACCTCCAAGTGGCGGTAAATTTGCTGGAACTGGTTGGATTCCAAACTAAAGAGGCAGTTGATGGAAAAGATGCAATTGATAAGGTCATTTCATCCAAGCCTGATTTGGTACTCATGGATATGAGAATGCCGGTTATGGATGGATATGAGGCAACTAGGATAATAAAGACGATGGATGAATATAAAGATATTCCTATTGTAGCATTAACCGCAAGTACATTTGAAGAGGAGAGAAAAAGGATTGATGCATTGAAAATGCAGGGCTATATAAGGAAACCTTTCAGAGAAAGCGACCTGTTCAATACTGTTGGTAAAATTCTGAATATAAAATACATATACGAAGATGAACCTCAGGAAGTTGATTCTGGTAATGATGGAAGTGCGGATATCTTATCTGAAGGATATTTAGACAAACTACCGGATTCATTTATCAATGAGATGCAGGATGCCATATCTGTAGCAGACCTTGACCAGATCATATCTCTGATATCGGGAATCGAAAGGGATTTCCCTGCTTTATCCAATAAATTGAAGGATATGGCAAATAAGTATGAGTATGGACTAATAGAAGAATTGCTTCAAAAAGGGAGGTAAAAAGATGAATAGTATTGGATTAAAGGATGGCTATATTCCTGACATATTGATTGTTGACGATATACCTGCAAATCTTGCATTATTGGGTCATATTTTGAAGAACTTCGGATACAAGGTCCGTCCTGTACCAAGTGGAGCATTGGCACTTAAAGTCGCTGAAAAGGAGAAGCCTGACCTTATTTTTCTTGACGTTATGATGCCTGAGATGGATGGTTTTGAAGTGTGCCGGAGGCTTAAAGAGAATAAGGATCTGAGTGATGTACCGGTCATTTTCATCAGTGCACTCAACGACACAAATGACATTGTTAAAGCTTTGGAAGCCGGCGGATCTGACTATATAACAAAACCATTCAAGGCAGAAGAGGTCAAGGCAAGGGCAGCAACACATATAAAACTACATCTTCAGACTAAAGAGTTGCAAAAGGCAAATGCTGAAAAGGATAAATTTTTCTCTATTATTGCCCATGACCTTAAAAGCCCTTTCAGCAATTTTCTCGGAGTTACCCAGACTCTGGAAGAGATGCTTCCGGTGCTATCTATGGAAGATATACAGTCTTTTGCATCAAGTATGCATAAGTCTGCAACTATTCTTTTCCGATTATTGGAAAATCTGCTGCAATGGTCCAGAATTCAAAGAGGGATGATTCCATACGAACCCCTTGAGGCGCACGTAAACACTTTGATCAGCGAAGGAATTTTCATGTCTCAGGAGGCTGCCAAAAAGAAAGAGATAGAGATTATACTTGAAATACCGGAGGATTTAAATACATATTCAGACAGAAATATGCTGCTTACTGTTGTAAGAAATCTAACCTCAAATGCAGTGAAATTCACTCCGAGAGGAGGGAAAATAATAATATCAGCCAATGTTGTCGATGATAATTATGTTGAAGTTGCTATTAAAGATACCGGAATAGGTATGCCTGAATCGATGGCAAATAACATCTTCAGCATTGATGTAAAGACTAACCGGGATGGTACCGAGGGAGAACCAAGCACCGGATTGGGACTATTACTTTGCAAGGAGTTTGTAGAAAAGAACGGTGGAAAAATCCGTTTAGAAAGTGAAGAGAATGTTGGTTCTACATTCTACTTCACTATTCCTCGGAAAAAAATTTCATAATTACTACCCTACTCTAATCCTTTGGTACTATACTTATTGCGTAGCCCCCACCCGGTGCGGATTTCTGAGTCAATTTCGTCTTGTTTGTAACAACAATCTCTCTTATTTCATAGGCCTGTGGATTTTTCTTGTAATCGGCATCTTTGGCATCTGAATAAATTTTTGCTGTATATTTTTTCCCCGGAGTTAAGAAGTTTAGTGAGATGGCAGACTCAAACCCATTTTCCCCGCATACATTACCGACAAACCACTTTTCGCTCCCTTTTGCCCTTCTGGCAACAGTAATATACTCTCCGGGCTCTGCTTCAAGATAAATACTCTCATCCCAATCCAAGGCAACATCTTTGATAAACTGAAATGCATCCAAGAACCTGTTGTAATTCTCCGGCAGATCAGCCGCCATTTGAAGTGGAGACGACATCACGACATAAAGGGCGAGTTGATTGGCAATAGTACAATTTGCGTGTGAAGTATTTCCCGGGTTAATCTTTTGAATATCCATCTCAAATATACCAGGAGTATAGTCCATAGGCCCTCCGATAAGACGCGTAAAAGGGAGAATGGTAACATGATTGGGCTTACTACCTCCAAATGCCTGATATTCTGTGCCTCTGGCAGATTCATTTCCAATCATGTTTGGATATGTCCTGCATAACCCTGTCGGACGGACAGCTTCATGAGCATTAACCATGATTTTGTAATCAGCTGCTTTCTTGATAGCATAGAGATAGTGATTATTCATCCATTGGCCGAAATGATGCTCTCCCCTTGGTATTATATTCCCTACATAACCGCTTTTAACGGCATCATAATCATTATCTTTCATAAATTTGTATGCTTGATCCATATGCCTCTCGTAATTTATTGCAGAAGAGGATGTCTCATGATGCATAATAATTTTAACGCCTTTTGAGGCTGCGTATTGTCTTAACTCCTCAACATCAAAATCCGGGTAAGGTGTCAGGAAGTCAAAAACATAATCTTTTGAATTTCCAAACCAGTCTTCCCATCCTACATTCCACCCCTCAACCAGAACCGCATCAAAACCATGTTCGGCAGCAAACTCTAAATACTCTTTAACATGGGCTGTGTTTGCCCCATGTTTTCCATTAGGCTTCACCTTTGAATAATCAGTAACCCCAAGTTGTACACTTGGGAGGTCATCAGTATATGCCCAGGAACTTTTACCGGTTATCATCTCCCACCATACACCTACGTACTTGACAGGTTTTATCCATGATACATCCTCTATCTTACAAGGCTCATTGAGATTGAGAGTGATATTCGAACTAAGTATTTTTCTCGCATCATCACTTACAATAATTGTTCTCCATGGACTTTTACAAGGAGCCTGCAGGTGTCCTTTATTTCCCTGAGCATCGGGAGTAAGCCAGGATTCAAATATATAATTCTTATCATCAAGGTTGAGACTCATACACGAGTAGTCAATCAAGGCAGCCTCGTGCAGATTTATATATAAACCGTCATCTGTCTTCATCATAAGAGCTGTCTGCACCCCAGTGGGAGAAAATGGAGTCTGTGATGCATTCGGAGTTATTGCATATGGCATCAGTGAACGTATCTCTGACAAACGGGAAGTTGTATAATCGTATTCCTGTGTGTCATAATCACCTGCAATCCAGTATGCTATATGATCTCCTGTCATGGCAAACTGGCTGTGTTCCTCTTTAATAACAAAATAGACAAGATTTTTCTGTTGCGGGAATTCGTATCGAAAACCCAATCCGTCGTTAAAAAGGCGGAAACAGAGTTTTATATACCTGTCGTTGGAAGCCTGATACAAACTAACTATCAATTCATTATACTGATTGCGGATATCTTTCGACTCTCCCCATACAGGGTGCCATACCTGGTCAATAGAGGCAGTTTGAATATCTTTTATAACAAACCCGCTATAGAGATTTGATTTAATATTGACTGCTTCATTGTTTGGAGCGATTGCCGGAGCAAAATCATCGAAGTCACGATGAACAACTTCCGGTGCCAGTTCTATCCCCAGTTTACTTGGTTTGATAACAGTTTTACCTTTGAATGCCAGAGAGTAGAGTGGTGCTCCCTCGTTAGTCAAAGTAAATGTCATTTCAGTCTCTCCGTTAGGGGATTTAAGAATCTGCAAATTGCGGTTTTGTGCTTTAAGCGGGGCAATAGAGATTAAAGTCAGAAGACCTCCTATTAGATTTAATTTAAGCAGGTTGCACATAGTATTCTGTTTTTTGATTATTTCCATTATTTATTGTGAATTTCCAGGATAAATATTCCTTTACCAGGTACTGTCAAATCGTCTTTCAATGAGACTTCGCTGTCAGTTATAACATCTTTGCCAGAGATAGATTCTCCTAAAACATCGTAGTATTTATCAAACCGGACAATTTGAGATTTTGTACTTCCGTTCATAATTACTAAAACCTTGTCATCGTCCTTGATTCTTGCATAGACATAACAATACTCTCCCCTCCCTTCATCAGGAGCATAGTGAATAAGTTCGCCTTCAGTCACAGCCTTGCAACTTCTCCTCCACCTTGCAATTTTTCTCAAAAAATCGTAAGCCTCTTTCTGAAGGTCACTTCTATTTTCACAAAGAAAAGCGTTTGTTTTATCCGAAGGCCAACCTCCGGGGAAATCCTTTCTTAGATAACCGTCCCCTTCACTCTTCTCTCCGGTTGACAATATTTCTGTTCCATAATAAATCTGAGGTATTCCACGTGTCGTTAAAAGAAATGTTACTGCCTGTTTAAAACGGTCAAGAGAAGTTTCTTCGTTTTTGTAGAACCTGCTCACATCGTGGTTGTCCAAAAAAACAAGAATATTATTATAGTCTTTATAAAGATAGTCCTGAGTAATAACCTCATACAAGTTGCGCAAATGGAAGTCAGCTTCATTATTTATGGGAAAGGTCTTGTTTAGGGAGTTAAAAAGATTAAAATCCATTATGGTCTTTAGATGTGTCTCATCCGGATTGACTTTTGAGTCAGTCTGCCACCATGGCAAAGTATACCAGCTCTCTCCCACAATGTTGAAATCCGGATACTCATCCATTACTCTTTTACACCATTTTGAGAGAAACCCGAAGTCTGCATAGGGGTGTGTGTCGTGACGAATTCCGTCAATTCTTGCGTACTCGATCCACCAAATACTATTCTGAATAAGATAATCTGAAAGTAAAGGGTTACGTTGATTGAGATCGGGCATAGATTCGACAAACCAACCGTCTGTCATTGCCATCTTCTCGGACTTAGGCGCATGTATATCTGCTACAGCAAAAGAGTTGTGTGTACTTTGAACATACCCTCCCTGATGATTAAGCCAGTCATCACACGGTAGGTCTTTCATCCACCAATGGTAGCTTCCGCAATGGTTGAAAATCATATCCATCACCATTTTTATTCCTCTCTTGTGAGACTCTGTTATAAGCCGACAATAATCATCATTGCTTCCCAACCGTTGATCTACCTTATAATAATCAGTAGTTGCATAACCATGATATGAACGATACTTATCCTCCGGCATTTTGTTTTCAAGCACCGGATTCAGCCATATAGCTGTTATGCCGAGATCTTCAATATAATCAAGATGATTCTCGATACCGGTAAAGTCGCCGCCATGCCTTGCATCCGGAATTGATCTATTTACAGTGTCTTTATCCCAATTATCGTTATCCGTGTTTCCATTTGCAAAACGATCCGGCATAATCAGATAAAGAAGATCTTTAGAACTAAACCCTTGTGCACCGGCAGATCCAGCCCGAGGTAGAAGATTATAGTTAACTTCCGTTTTGCCGTTTTTAGACTTAAATATAAAATCTAATTTTCCTGCCCTGGCCGTTTTTTTGATATCTAAATAAAGAAATAGATAGTTTCGACTTTGGACTTTCACAACCTTTTTCAACTTCACACCCGGGTACTTCTTCATCGTGACTTCAGTGGCTCCTATTCCATCTCCATAAACCATAATCTGCAATTCGGCAGATTTCATATCTACCCACCAGAACGGCGGCTCAATACGAGATACGGTTTCAGAAAAGCTGACATGCTGAATCCCTGCCAACAGAAGTATTAAAATAAATAGATGTCTCATTTTTCAATATATAGTCTAAACTCACCCGGAAGCAAGGTTATTGTTTTATTTTCAGAATCTGTTGTTATCTCTGTTCCGCTAAAATACTCTTTCCATGTGGATGATTTTCCGAAATTGACACTTCTACTTAATACTGTAACGTCAAAATTTGCCATTGAAACAGCTCTCTTAAACTCAGAGATCAAGGTAACATATTTAAAGTTATTGAGTAAATCAGCTGAATAGTTTTCTGTTGAAAAATAATCCGCCTCTTGTCTCAATCTCAACATCTGTGAATAGAGATCATATAGAGATCTCCTCTCTGCCACATTGTAATAATCCCAACGAATCGGCTTTCTTTCAAGCCTTCCCTCTTCCATAGATGAGCCCAATTTGTAATCATATCCCAATTCTCCAAACTGCCATATCATCTTGGCTCCGGGAAGGGATAACAATATAACAGCTGCAGCCTTTGTTCTCTGGATTCCGACAGCAAGTTCCCTGACATTATAACCTGTTATCGATTTTCCATACAACTCATTTTTATACATTATCCGCTCCTCATCATGGCTCTCCATATATGATACCAAATTAGGCTTATTCCACCCTCTGTTTTTGTATGAAGCCCTTGAAAGATCTCCTTTAAGAGAACCGCCTCCGGATTCTTCACCCCACCCCATTGTCGCTTCATTTGTATTGTAGTTCATATTACCCCACAACAGTATACCATAGTCTGAAAGTTCTCTCTCTTCACTATTATCGGCTAAATGCTCAAAAATTATGATTGCATTGCTTTTTCTTTTACGAATCTCATCAGCAATTCGTTTTAAAACCTTGATTCTGGACGGATCATACTGCTGCCCGTCTCCTGGTGTATTTGTGAAGCCTTTTGTAAAGTCAAACCTGAACCCGTCGATTTTGTACTCTTTCATCCAGTATGCACATACACTGTCGACAAAGCGTTTTGTGTAAGAACTTTCATGGTTAAAATCATAACCCCATGAATAGCTTGTATTTGGCGAAACAGTATTGTACCAGGGATTTTCTGAAGAGACTCTGTCTCCATTCTGATACATCCTGACCATAGGGCTTTGTCCGTAGCTATGATTGAGAACTATGTCCATAATTACTGCAATTCCGTTGGTATGACATGCATCAATGAATGTCTTGAAGTCATTAGATGTTCCGTATGCTTTATCAGTTGCAAAATAGAAAGATGGATTATAACCCCAGCTGTCATTGCCTTCAAACTCATTGAAAGGCATCAATTCAATTGCATTTACCCCCAATGTTTTCAGATATCCTATCTTATCCTGCACTCCTTTGATAGTTCCCTGTTCGGTAAAATCACGAATAAGAATCTCATAAATATTTAACTTTTTTGAATCTGCCGGTTCAAAATTCCGAATGCTCCAGTTATATTCTGTCTGTTGAGTCGATACTGTCATAGCTATCTCAGTCGTTTTACCTGCAGGATAACTTATCAGATTGGGATATACAGATGAAGAGATATCTTTATCGTATACTGGATCGGATATTTTAACGGCATATGGATCTGCAATCCTGATATTTTTATCTATAAGGTATTGACATACATACTCTTTCCCGGGTACTAGATTCCCAATCTTTATCCAGAAATAGTCTCCGTTTTTCTTCATTCTGAATGTTTCCACAACTTTCCAGTCATTGAAATCGCCGATAAGGTAAACAGATTGTTTCTTTGGAGCAAAAAGCACAAATGCAAGAGAATCCCCACTGATGCGGGTAATACCCTCCCTATAGTTCAAAACCGATGAATCACCCGCATCCGGTTGATCTGAAGGTTGACAGGAAAGGAGTGCAAATAAAAGAGTAAGGGAATAAAACAGATACTTCATAATTGAGGGAATAACAGTGAATGGTGGAGCGTTTCCCCACCATTCACCGCTTCATAATTACTATTGGATTGTGCCTGTTCCTGCATTGAAGTCCAGGGTCACGGTCTTTCCGGCACCGACTGTAACTCTCTCCTGATCGCCTCCATTTCCACGGTACTCGATTTTACCGTTTA
Organism: Bacteroidales bacterium CF; assembly: GCA_000473305.1. Lineage (GTDB taxonomy): Bacteria > Bacteroidota > Bacteroidia > Bacteroidales > UBA932 > Bact-08. The sequence continues at coordinate 1,347,055 of CP006772.1, forward strand.
GAACGACGAACTCCATTCTCCACCAGTCTCCTCCCACTGTAGAACCCGAAGAGTTGGCATACAAGCGCAATTCTCCTGAAGCTGACGTGGTTATTGCCATTTTATTACCTACTACACTCATAGGGTATTGTCCGGTATTCCAACCGCCAAAACAATTCCCCATTCCATAAACCTTTGCAGGCTCGATTGTTATCTTATTGACAGTATAATCTATATAGACACTATACATACCTGGTGCAGATACAAAAGCATTACCATCACGTGTCGTAAATCCCACATTTGTGCCCAAGCTGAAAAAATCACCATCCCATGCTTTTTTAGCACACCATTTAAATCCATCCGACGGATTGCTAAAGTATCTTACACACCAGAATTGTCCCTCCTTGCCATTAACAGGAGTCAGTTCTGCTATTCCAGGAGAGCCCCAGTTCCAGCCACCAAATTCAGAACCAATCATATATACATGATCAGGATATAGTGGTTTGAAAGCAGTTGTCTTCACTCTGAGCGGGAGAGATGTTATGACACCATGTTTCTCACTGACAGAAGCCTTGAGAGTAAAAACTATATTTGTAGCAACATTCGGCACAGCTCCAATCTGAATTAAAATCTTGTTTAAATCTTCCAACTTGACATCCAATGAGTCTCCATAAGCAGATGAGACAAACATCGGGTTAGAGGTCCCATAACTTGCATATAAATCATATTTAACTGCTGCAGGTACTCCAAAATCTGCCTCTGTCCATTTGAACGTAGTTGTACTCTTCAGATTATCCAACGTAATCAAAATCTCCTTATGCACTGTTAATACAGGAATAGTTGCCTGATCCGCCGGAAGAACTGTATATATATACTGATCCTTTTCACATGAGGTGAACAATAATGCGAAAAGAGATACTAACAGATTAAATTTCTTCATCATAGTATATTTTAATATTTATCATTTTGTTTCAGGTTCGGATTTGCCATCAAATCAGAAGAAGGAATAGGATACAGATTATAATGTGCATCTACTGAACGACCATTCTGAACTCCACCTTTCCATTCCCATATGTAGTTGTTTGAAGTGAACTTTCCGTATCGTATCAAATCTGTACGACGGGAACACTCCCAATACAATTCTCTGGCCCTTTCATCAAGTATAAAATCCGCTGTCATCTGACTGCTGTTTATAGATGAGATTTTTGCCCTGGTTCGAAGCTGATTGATATAGCCTAAAGCTTCAGTGACAGAACCTCCACTGCCTCCACGAACGACAGCCTCTGCATATATAAGATACATCTCTGCCAGTCTGAAGAGAGGAAAATCGTTATCGGCAAACTCAACATCAGATCCATAAACAGGAGTTGTCACGGTTGATGTTGTCTTAATGTTGCGGAATTTATATGTTGCCATACCATAAGGATACTCTGTAGGGTGTGCCCCTATTGCTTTATTCTCGCCTACAAAAAGAAAACGTTTGTCATTTGAGTCAAACTTGTCAGAGAACTCCTTTCTTGCACGATAGCCCGCCCAGTTAGCGTTGCTGAAGATGCCGTAATGTATCAGCTTGTTTTTATAGGTGGTCTGGTACTCGCCGTTTGAACAACAATTGATAAGGAATGTGGTTCCTCCAAATAGTCTGGTGTTCTTGCCGTCATAATTAATTGACAATATAACCTCATTATTATTTTTATCGTTGTCTGCAAGAAATAGATTCTCGTAGTTATCCATCAAAGTGTAGCCGGAATTAATGGCATTTTTACTATAGGTTATGGCTTCTGTCCATTTTGTCTTACCTGTGTATACTTCTGCATTCAGATATAAGCGGGCAAGAAGAGCATTTGCGGCACCTTTGTCTGCTCTTCCATACTCATTCGAACGAGCGTTCTTTAAATCAGTCCCATTAACCAGATCCAGAAGTTCTGTCTCGATGTAGGTAAAAAGTTCAGCTCTCTGAATTTGTTTAGGAAGAATACCAAAATTATCATTTTCTGTGATAAACGGAGGATTACCAAAGACATCCATAAGCACCCAATAATCGAAGGCTCTCAGGAACCTTGCCTCTGCTCGGAAAGATTTGATCTCTTTTATCTCGTCATCGGTAAAACCTTTCCCTGACGCATTATCAGCTGTGTTTTTAATGAATTCGTTTGCATACATGATCTGCAGTATGCATTTGTCATACAAACCAATAGTAAATTTCCCGTCTGATGTGAAATTCATACTGTTAAGTTCAGGAATGCCCGGATCACTTATCCAGAGGCAGTGGGCTTCGTCAGTAGGCAAAACCTGGTGATTAAAGTAACAACGGAGAAAATCAGCGTTGCTACCCTCATCAAGTCCGACAACGTCCGGTTTACCGGCCGGGCCCTGGTTGCCGGAGAGTGTATAACCGGCATAGATCTTTGCCAAAGCAGATTTATATCCGTCAAATGTTGAATAAACCTGTATAGAGGTGTTGTCATTTTGCGGGAAACGATCCAGATCCTTCAAGCATGATGTGATCAGCAAAGGAGTGAAAAACAACAACAGCAATGTGTATATATGTCTATAATTTTTCATACTTATCTAATTAAAAATTTAAGCTTAGACCTAAACTGAATGTTCTTGGATTTGGGTAGAAATTGTTGTCAATTCCACCTGCAATTTCAGGGTCTATTCCCTTGTACTTAGTTATTGTGAATACATTCTGTATAGAGAAATTCAATTTCAAATCCGCAATACCGGAAAACTTACCCAAATCATACATGAACTGCAGATAATCCATCTTCAAGAATGAGGCATTCTCAATGTAATAGTCGGAAAAAAGCTGTTTATTGTAGAAACCGGTGTTGTTGATATCCCTGATTGTATTCATGAGGAAATTGTTCGGATTAAGTGTCTGAGAGTAATTTCCCATGTCTGAATTCACATTATTGTATGCATAGTTACCAAGGCTGGCTCTCAAAGCTGTAGCTATTGTCAGTTTTTTGTATGAGAATGATGTATTCAATCCCATATAGACATCAGGTTCAGGAGATTTATACCTATAAAGGTCTCCATCATCCAGCTTCCCATTGCCGTTCATATCAGCATACGCTCCCTCAATAGGCTTACCATCAACATCATACAACTGTTTATATACATAGAATGAATATGGAGCATAACCTACTGAGTGTATCTGGATTGTGCTGCTTGTTCCTCCAGAAATCTTGCTGACAGGAGCTCCGATATATGTAGATTCCGGCCCGTCATTCATAGATAGTTTTGATATTTCAGTATGGTTGTATGTAATATTGAACCCTATGTCCCAACGCATATCTTTTTTGTCTAAAGCAACATAGTTCACATTCGCTTCTATACCACGGTTATCAAGACTACCAATATTCTTGACAATCTTGTTAATGAAGTTGCTACCCATAGGGACAGGAATCTCATTTAACAGGTCTGTAGTATGCTTGTAATAATAGTCGATGCTGCCGGAAACCCTGTTGTCATTAAAACCCCAGTCAATACCTATATTAGTTGTTGCAGTCTGTTCCCACTTGCGTTGAGGGTCATATCCGTCAGGTCTCCACAGATAATAGAACTGATTTCCGAACTGTACCCTGGCTGTAGGATCACTATAAGTATATTTGGCTATATGATCATAATTACCGATACCCTCCTGCTGTCCTGTTACTCCGTAGCCTACTCTTAACTTAAGATTTGATATTGCGTCAATGTTCTTCAGGAATCCCTCTTCCTTAAGTCTCCAGGCTAAAGCAACTGATGGGAATGTTCCCCAACGGTTGTCGCTTCCGAATCTTGAAGAACCGTCTCTTCTTAATGTAGCTGTTAAAAGATACTTATCCTTAAAGTTATAATTAAGACGGCCATAGAATGAAATTAGGGTATTTCTATTGGTTGTCTGAGGAAAAGTAGAGGCGGCAGTTATAACATTTTCCTTTGCATAATCAGTAACCGCAAAACTATAATCAGTAGTTTTCCAGTCCTGATATGTATACCCGGCCATTACCTCTATCCGGTTGTCCTCATTAATCTCTTTTGTATAATTAAGATAATACTCTAGTAATATGTTCTGTTTCTCCTGTTTGAATTGAGAATACTCACCTTTTTGAGCATATTTTTCAGGAGACCAAGGCAATATATATTTATCTCCGGTACCTTGTGAAATATCATATCCAAAATTGACATTTGCCCGTAACTCAGGTAAAAAGTGGAGTTTGTAATCCAGCTGTATATTACCTATACTGCGGTAAACGTCCGCTTGATCATCCTTTCCGTACAGGAGGGCAACCGGATTTTTAGTTGCCATAGTATTTACATTACCATTACTTCCGCTCAACCAGTTCCAATAACCATTATAATTATCAAAACCATCAGCTTTCACCGGTTTTGTCGGGTCCATTCGAAGTGCAGCCCCGATAGCGTCTCCATTTCCAAATCTGCTGTGTGAATATGTCCCTTTCAGATTCATGTTTACAGAGAGATGATCATCAAAGAATTTCGGTGATAAACTCAATGATAATGTACCTCTCTTCATATTGTCCGTCTTGAGCGTTCCGTCCTGGCTGAAGAAACCGGCAGAGACTCTGTATGGAAGAAAATTACTTATACAGTCATTAATACTGATATTGTTGTCCGTTGTGAATGCATTCCTGAAAATTTCCTTCTGCCAGTCAGTTGATGCATTTCCAAGATAGCCAAGGTACATCTGCTCTGTAAGAGGATTCTTTGCAGCCTCTCTTGTTACTGCTTCCCTGAATTCGTCTGCTGACAAAAGGTCAACTGTCCTGGCTATAGTTGCGATAGAATTTTGTGAAGAGAAGTCAATCCTGAATTTCTGATCCTTTGATGCCTTTTTTGTAGTAATAATGATAACACCGTTAGATGCACGGGAACCATAAATTGCAGTAGCCGAAGCATCTTTCAGGATGTTCATGGATTCAATGTCATTCGGATTGATAGTTGACAATGGGCTTGTCATTCCTGAAATAGAGTTATTGTCTATTGGAACACCGTCCAGTACAATCAGAGGATCGTTGCTTGCATTCAAAGATGCTCCGCCTCTGATTCTGATACGGTTTCCGTCACCTGCCCTACCTCCGTTTGATATGATCTGGACACCTGCAACCTTACCGGTTATCAGTGATGCCGGATTTGAGACTACCCCTTGTGTGAATTTCTTTGAATCAATAGCAGTCACTGATCCTGTCAGGTCATTTTTCTTAACTGATCCATAACCGATGACCAGCACCTCACTCAAGGACTGTGCATCCTCTTTCATAACTACACGTAGAGTTACCTTACCCTTTACGGGAATCTCCTGCGTGAAAAATCCTATAAAAGAAAATTCCAAAACAGAGTTTTCAGATACTGATAGTTCAAAATAACCGTCTGCGTTGCTGAATACCCCTTTTGTAGTTCCTTTTTCTAATACCGCTGCTCCTGCAACAGGTACATTGTTCTCGTCTACAATTGTCCCCGTAATGCGTTTTTCATTCTGGGCATAGAGACTAAAACTGAACATCATGAACACTATGGATAGTGCGCAAAGATGTGAAAGTTTTTCTAAATAAATATTCCTACATTTCATTGAATATGAATATAATAAGTTTGGTTAAATAGTGCTTAAACAAAATTAAACACAAATATTCGAGAAAAATAATTCTCAAAAGTGAATCTAAATTTGTTCAGATATCAAATAGCAGTAAAACAAAAAGATAGGGCAAATTTAACAGGTCGATAATCTAAATTTTATCTACCAATTTTCATAACCTGCTCCTCAAAAGAGTCTTTATAAAGAGATTTGTTTTTTAGCTTAGAACGGTATGTGTATACTGTTGTTATAGAAAAACGTAAAAAGAGGGCTATCTGAGAGCTGTCATTTATACCGAGTCTTATAAGAGCATAAATTCGCAACTCAGTATTTAATATCTCTCCGGGTTTTGAATTCTGTTTCTCTCCTTCAGGAAAAAGGGCATTGAACTCTTCAATAAAAGTAGGATATAACCTCAGGAACGTCTCATCAAAATTTGTAAAAAAATTGTTCAGCTCATTATTTATAAATTGAGGAGATCTAAGTTCACTGTATAGCTCCTCCATTTTACCCTCACGGGTATAACGGTTCAATGTACGACGGTAATTATCAAGTTTTTCAATATAATGAGAACAAAGATCAATGAACTTTGTCAAATATGTATCTTTTAAAAGGCTTGCTTCAGATAGTTTCCGGTTAACTTCAAGTAATTCGGTATTCAAGAGATACATCTGTTCATTGGATTTGTGCAGATCCTGATTTGTCTCTGAAAGCTTGCTCCTTATATGTGTGATCCGTTGCATATACCTGTATACAAATATGATTGCAATCACCAGAAGGACAGAGAGAATACTTACAAGTAAGAGATAAAGTTTGAGCTCTTTTTTCTGCGTTTTTGCTTTTGTTTGATATGCAGAATCTATGATGGGGAAAATTTTTGTTATCTCGTATGTACGGAAGCGGGAATTGCAGAAAACGGCATCTTCCATTGATGATTGAATGCAATGGTATGCATTGTCAATATCTCCCTCTTTAAATAGCAGTAAAGCGAGCGACTGCATAGATGTGTTTTCCTTGACTGCGTTCTTGATATCATAAATGGCTGAGAGTGCATAGTATTTTTTCTGGAGTTCGACATTACCCTCCTTCTTATATATATTAGCCAGAATACTTGAGAGAATAGCCCTGTTATGGTCTTCTTTTGAGGAATTCTTTAGAAGCTCTGAAACAATAGCTTCAGCCTCTTTTGTCTTATTCTCCTCGGCGAATTTCTCCGCAATCCATAACTGATAGTCTCTCGTATCAGGGGAAGCGGTAATTATCAGAGAGTCGGCATATATCCGACTTAACCTGAAATAATCATTGTCCCGGTCATTTTGCGCCTCTGCATAATATCTGTATAAACGCTTATATGCATTATAGTAACTGAATAAATACTCTGCCGGCAGGGTGTCAAGTTGAGATCTGTTTATGCTTGCTATCTGCTGGACTGCCTCAAAGAATTTACCGCTTTGCCAATACATAAAAGAGAGCTTAAGTTTAGTGTCCACCAGATAAACCGGATTTTCCATCCTGTATGCAAGCCTCATATTCCATTCAAGATATTGGGTTGCTGAATCTATTTGATACGAGCTGTACTCATCCTGAATGCGATTATTAAGGATATAACGTTGATTATCTGATATATCAGGCATAATCAGAAGTTTTTTAATATCCTCAATACGTTGCTCTTTATCTCTTACATAATCTTCCTTATGCTTAAGTGTCTCGAAAAGAGCGAGTAACACAGAGTCTTTTTCGGTATTTGCATATACCGGGAGAAAGCTGAAAAAGGTTAAGAAAAGAAGAATGAGAAATCGCATAAAATTGTGATTGTATTACGAATATACATAAAAACCCACAATTAATACAATGATATTTTTAAATAAAAGCAAAAAAATTTACAACAATTCGGGATTACCTCGCTGTCGCTCGGTGATCCCTGGTTGGGGGTTCCAACAAAGCAAAAACTAAAGGGCTTCGCTCCTTTATTACTTACGGCGTTTACCCGCAAATAAATTTACAACAATTCGGGATTACCTCGCTTTCGCTCGGTGATCCCTTTGGGGGGTTACAACAAAGCAAAAACTATAAGCTCCGTTGGAGCTGTTTTTGCTTTGTGATTCGGTTGGGTTGTGAACCTATCACTCTGACGAACTAAATATCAATATGTTATCTTTTCATATTTTCAATAGGTCATGAATTGGTCACAGGAATTTTTGTCGTTTTTCCTACGGGTTCAATACCTAAAAGAATGTGTTTTTCTGGGTTCAAAATTACTCTTCTTTTTAGAATTTCCAAAACTTTTTATTCCAGCACTTTATGATTGGTGCAAGGTGCAAGCTATATATATAGATATATACTTGCACCTTGCACTAAAGGCAATGAATGCATTCACTATCTTAAATATAATATTGCCGTAATTGACCAATTCGTTTAATGTGATATCATCTAGTAAAAAGGATTGTCAACTTTGACAATCCTTTTGAATTTTAGTAACTCTATTTTTCTTTTGTCACACCCTTAAATGGTTTGCCATCAGATTTTACATCAATAAATTGGCCTGTTTCACGATCTCGTTTGACCCAATTTTCGGTTTTAGGATTATAGGTCTGAGACCTATCTCTAATTGCTCCATTGCGGTGCCCATCACCGACTTTACCATTCGTAGCCATAAAAATAATTTTAATATTAAAAAAATGCCCTTGTACATAACGGAGTTAGGACAATCTGCCGGAAGGATTGGCTTTATTGAATTATGGCGGAATGCTTTGGTAATTAAAATAAACTTCTACCTTTACAATCAGTTGAAAACTTACAATAAAGTTGGAATGCCAAAGGGTTACTAGCCCTGTTAAACTCCTACAATTTTAATACATTCCAAATAAATGCCTTAGAGGTTACAGCTTCTGAGGCATTGTTTTTATTTTAATAGTATTATTATCCATTTAATCTGATTCGTACTTCTTCCTTTATCCTCACATTGCTATGAATAAAACTAAAATTATCTAGCAAGTTAGTTACCTCATTATAAATATTACCTTTTTTCTTTGTATCTTTAATTGTGATAATGATACAAAATCCCTGACTTGGAGTTCGGTTTTCCATTTCACATTTTTCTTCTGTATAGTGTCGATATAATCCTTCAAGTTTGAGATACCAATTTTTAGGCGCTTTTAAAAATTTCTCTTTGTTGCCTTCTGTAAATTCGTCAAAATTGACACTCCATTTTTTTATTGGTTGAAATTTGTCTCCATATGTTATTAACATTCTTTCTGTCGCAAAAGGTGTATCAAAATCTTTAGTTGCTTTTTTGCTATAATTAGCCATTGCCAGAACATTTTGTCTTCCATCTGCACCAATAGGATTTTTTACTATAGGATTAGACATATTTCTTTCAACCTTTTCGTCATAAGAACCTAACATGACATCAATGTTGGATTGGCAGTACTCTGCGCCCTGTGATACCTCCAAAATAGGAGATGTAACTAGAGTGACAGTCATTTCTCCATAAAAGTAGCCTTCATCATCAACCATACTTTGTGGAAAAGGGAAGTCTAAAATGTCAATAAAATTTCCTCTTTCTAGGGTATCTTGAAGAATTAGAGTAATCTCGTTAGTCTCGTTAAAGAGTATATCCTTGATGTTTGATGGAAGCCCAAAACCTGTAAATTTTATTTTATCAGCAATTGGCATCTTCATTTCTTCTGGATATTTGGCTGAGTGTATTATTAGCGCTTTTAATAAGGTAGGATTGAATGATTCGTTCAACATAGAATCAAGTCCTGATGCAATTGCAGAAATTCTTGGTGTTGAGAAGCTTGTACCTACATTTGCCACAATACCTCCAGTAGGAGAAAAAGATTTAACTGGGTTCATGACGACCGAATTTGAAGCATTAAGTCCTACATTGCCTCCTATATGAACTACATCTGGTTTAATTATTTGTGAAGGTCCTCTTCCTATCCTCGAGAAAGGAGAAGGATTGTGTTTGTCGGCCAAATCTGTTGCATTTTTCTCCTGAGCTATAGAACCAACAACAAGTCCTCTCACGGTATCAGCAGATTTTGTAATTCTGCCTACAGGCGCATTTACTTTGAAATTTGTACAATTCCCTGCAGATTTGCAAATTAACACATTGTTTTGTTCTTGAATTTCATCCAACGCTTTTGCAAAATCAGAGAACTCATATTGATCAATTTCAATATTTGTTCCTAAAGACATATTCCAAACCTTGATATCTCTGTTTCGACTTATTGCATCCCATATTTGAGCAATGAGTTCATCCTCTAAGATTCTCTGTTTTTTTAAATCCGGTATTACTATTGCTTCAAAAAGTTTGCACCCCTCAAAGCCTGTATAATTTTCACCTTCTAGCTCATCTCCATAAAGTAATATCCCTGCTACAAAAGTTCCATGACTTTTATCAACATCTTCATCCGGGTAATATGTAATTTTGTCTTCATGTAACCATGGTTTCAAGTAAGGTATATCTGAAATCCCTGAATCTAATACACCCACTGTTGGATATTCGATTCCTTCCTTTGGTTGTTTTATTGGGATTGTGTCTTCAACAAATATAGCGTCCATTGTGATATCGTAGGTTGGCATTTCTGTAACTAACTGTATTCCATCAAAATCTTTGAATTCATTTAAAGCATCTTTAGTAATATCATTTATTCTATAAATATTGAGTTCACCAGAATAAGTAGCTCCTTTGTAGTTCAATTGGTGTTCTTTACAAAATTTCTCAAATTCTTTAATAAGTACACTATTCAAGGAACTATCCCCATAATTGAAAAGTTTCACCTTTAAAACAGTATTGACAACTGTTTTTACATTAATTTGAGGCTTAAACTCGTCAACCTGCGTTATCGCAGAAATACCCACTATTATTGATTGACTAGGAAATTTGTTGTCGGCATTAGCAATCTTCGCTGTAATTTTTTGTAAATCATCTTGATTATCAATTTTAATAAGAACTTCATCTTCGCCACTAAAACCAATTGTATTTAGTTTGCCAACATTAAATAAATTATCAATCTCTTTACGGTATGTTTTGGCTAGTGCATCCGAATTTATTTTCAGTTTTACTACGGATGGAATATAATTATTCCGTTTCACTTTCTCCTGCAGAGAAAGTGAAACATTACCAAGAACTTGGCGAATATACATTGACTTTTCACTGATGTTTTCAACGTTTACCCATTTCGGAAGTTTTCCATTACCACCACCCTCTGTATTCTGTTCGTCTTTCTGTCTTTTTTGAAAGAATTTAATTGGGAGATATTTTCCTGCCATAATTATGATTGTTTATTTAAATAATTCCGTATTTGCCTAAGGGAGACATTCATTCTGTCTGCTATTGTAGTTTGGGGAACACCATTATCGTTAAGATATTCAACTAATTTTTCAATAGTGAGATTACCACGATGATTAAACTCAAATAATTCAACTAAGACATCTTCATATTGCAATACTTCTCTGCCATTAATAACAGTTTGTGCTTTTGCATTATTTATTATAGTTTTAATATCCGATGGCGATTTTTCCGCAAATAATTTGGATAACCTATCAATTCTTTTATCATCAGCATTGAACTCTGTATCAAAATTACTTGTAAAAGTTTTTATCAACTTCACAATCTCCTCTTCCTTTGGCAATCCTATTTCAATTACAGTATTAAATCTTCTCCATATTGCTTTATCCAATAATTCGGAATGATTTGTTGCTGCAATAAGAATATTTTGTTTCGCAAATGAATCTATATTTTGTAAAAGGCTATTAATCACTCTTTTTAACTCTCCTAATTCGTATTGGTCATCTCTTGCTTTTGCGATAGCATCAAATTCATCTAAAAAAAGAATACATGGTTTATTGTCTGCAAAATCAAAGATTTTTCTTATATTTTTGGCTGTATTTCCCAATAATGAGGAAACTATTGCATCAAATCTAGCTATAACTAAAGGAAGTCCCGTTTGCTCTGAAATGTATTTTGCAACAGTCGTTTTGCCACATCCCGGATTGCCATATAAAAGTAAAGAGTTTGACATTTCAACGCCCTTTTGTATTAATTGACTTTGGTATTTAACTACATTAATAAAATCGGCAATTTTATTGTCAATTAATTTAGGGAGCACAACAGGGATACCTTCTTTTGAAGGAATGGAAACATCAACAATACTCAATCTACTTTCTTGATCAACAGGAGTCGTTAACAATTCATCCATTGTTATTGTTGTAGCAGATCTGCTTTCGATTGCTTTAAGAATCATTTTTGACATCCTATCGTCTCCATCTTTTCCAATCTTATCTGCAAGTAATTTGGAATAGTTGAATACCTTTTTTGTGTCTTTAGCCAGTCCGCCTTCAATAATTCGTAATATTTCAGTATACATGAAAGTCTTCCTTTTATTTCTTTTCACAAAGGTAAGTATTTTTTAAATACAAAATATATTTTACGTAATATTATTGCGATATCCGTATTGTTTTACCCATTTATCGTACATAAATAGACTTATTACGTAATATATTTGTTGTTTCTCAACATTTATTTATAAATACAATGTCATTATTCTAAAATAATTATAAAAGACGAAAAAAAAGCGATTGTTTACTGCGAAAATACTTAATCAAAATTGAGAAAGAGTTTAGCTATCATTACCATCCTGTTTAAATATGTTTTTATCGATACTAATGAATATATCTTAATATCAGTAATTTATTTTAAATACTCCTTATAAAATTTGTTGTATGCTAAAACGTTTATAATGAAACATAATTCAAAAAAACACGGTATAATCTACGTTTTACTTAAAAACGCAGATTATCAGGGGTTTATTAATATCTTTGTTATCTAAACATTTGACTATGAATAATATGATCGAATGAAATTATTGCAAACCTAAGATATGTTTATTAGAGCGCCACCTCAATATTGAGGATATTGCTTTTTTCAAAAGCGAAGCTATAATAGTTGTTCCGAATACTTAGGTTTCAAAAATTCATTAACAATATTAAATGAAAAAATATACAAACTCGGAGTTATTTGTTCTATTAAACAACTCCGAAGAGCACAGTCAAAAAGAGTATGAAAATTCTTATATCAATTTCATCCAGGAACTAGTGGATCTGAATACACAAGTCCCTGATATAATTTACCGCCACAATATCCTTACATTTCTGCACATCGAACTTATTTCCATACGTATGAGGGCAAATGTATTAGGGTTAAAAAAAAACACGGACAAAGGAATTTGTCTGTTTAAGGCAATTTCAATAGTTGGTTCTCACCGAAAGGTTGTTGAATCTCTTATTTCAAAGGATGTAATTTCGTCAAAACAACGGATATATATCGCTAATCAAGATCTGCCAAAACTTGTTTGGACAAGTACGATTCGGGATTTAGTAGAGTTGATTTATGCACTTCAATATACGAAGTCCCTCAATAATGGTGAAATGACGCTCAAAGAAATAGTTCAACATTCTGAACAGTTCTTTGATGTAAAAATCGAAAACTTCTCCCATTCTTTTTTGCGAATACGAGAGAGAATGAAAGAACGAACTGTTTTTGTTTCCAAGCTCCAGAATACTCTTGAATCGAAGATAAAAGAGAAAGATAAATAAAAAATATCAGCCAAGTTGTCCGCAATTTGGCTGATTGTTTTTTTGTACTGTCGCAAATTTGAGTCGAACTAATAGTATAAAGCATTTATGGAGGTAATAACAGTAGATTCGATTGCTTTTAAGGAACTTGTAAAGAAGATAGATATTATCATAGACTTCGTCAATGCCAAGCAAAGAGATGGAGTAATTAACGAAGAAAAAATGTGGGTCGATAGTCATGATGTTTGCAACTATCTTCATATTAGCAATAGAACCCTTCAGAGACTTCGTGCCAGTAATGAGATTTCCTACTCCAAAATCAATGGAAAGAATTTCTATCGTATATCGGACATTAGACATCTATTGGAAAGTAAGATGATTCGAAGCAATGAAGAATATTTGAATGATTTAATTCAAAACGCAAAGTATTATGCTCAATCACTAGTGTCCAAAGAAAAATAAATTGGTTCTTTGTAATACATAGTTATACAATTAGTTATAAGCAAAAACAGCGCGTGTCGATTTGAATTGATTCTCCATCTTTGCAGTCTGAATATAATCCAGACATGCATGAATAGCGGAAAGTACCTTTTCGGTCAACTCGTTGAGTTTTTGCCAAAGCGAATATTTGATGGAATCGTCAAGAAGTATGGTGGAGACAAGTATGTGAAGACGTTCACATGCTGGAACCAGCTTCTTGTGATGATGTTCGGACAACTTTCCAGCTGCGACAGCCTTCGAGAGGTCATCTGCATCATTGATGCCATCAAGAATAAGAGTTACCATCTCGGATTTGGCACTGGAGACATAAAGCTTAGCAATGTCTCTTATGCAAACGCCAACCGGGATTACAGGATATTCGAAGAGTTCGCCTACTATATGATCGACCTTGCACAGAGCAAGAGGCTTGACAGGGAGTTCATCCTGCATGGAAAGTTCTATGCGTTTGACTCCACGACCATTGATCTCTGTTTGAGTTTGTTCCAGTGGGCATTCTTTCGACAGACAAAGGGTGGGATCAAAGTTCATACGTTGTTTGACGTTGTGACTCAGATTCCGACTTATATTCATATCACGGAAGCTAAAGTTCATGATATGAATGCTATGGATGACATTCCGTACGAACCGAATGCATTCTACATCTTTGACAAAGGGTACTATGACCTTACAAGGCTGTATAGAATCAGCATTATCGACTCGTTCTTTGTCATCAGACAGAAGTCTCATCTCAACTACGAGATTGTTGACGGTGAAGACTTGCTTGACGATACGGATAACGTTCTGCTTGACCAGACGATAAGTCTTACGGGCTATCAGTCCAAGAAGAAGTATCCGGGTACTCTCAGGAGAATAGTTTACTATGCTCCTGAACTGAAGAGAACGTTCACGTTCCTCACAAACAACTTTGCCCTCAAGGCTGGCGATATTGCCTTGTTGTACAAACAGAGATGGCAGGTTGAACTTTTCTTCAGATGGATAAAGCAGCATCTTCGTGTGACTTCCTTTTGGGGCAATACAGAGAACGCTGTGAGAATACAAATTTATGTTGCGGTTATAGCATACTGTCTGGTAGACATTGTAGAGCACGATTGCGTACTCAAAAGGTCCACTTTCAACGTCCTCAGAGTGATAAGCAGGGTGCTGACAGACAAGACTCCGATCAGAGACCTTTTCAATGGCCATGAAAAACTGCTTGATGTATGTGATCAACCTGTTCAACTTGAATTTGCTTTTAAATATTAATCGTTCAAAAATTTTCTTTGGACACTAGTGATGCTCAATAAAGAATCAATTCTAGAACGGACATCAGGAGGTTTATCCGTTTTCAAATACTATATATCATTCTCTTTTCGAGTGGGTAGAAACTTCCATAATCCTCTTTACGAAGATAGAAAAGCCTCCTGCAACATCTATTTCGACCGAAATGGCAACTGTTATAGGATGAAAGATTTTGGCAATGAAGAATATAGTGGCGATTGTTTCTTCCTTGTCGGCAAGATTAAAGGCTTGGATTGTACGCGAAGCGATGATTTTGTGGAAATACTCAAGGCAATTAATCAAGACCTATGTTTGGGTATTGATGAGAAAATTGGTCAAAATGCAAATCAATCCAAATCACAACTGTTAGCAACTGTTCTGCAAACGCAAAATGTAGTAACCGCCAATGAGCAGAGAGAAAAATCATTTCAGATTATCGAACAACCCTTTTCAAAGTCAGAAATAAATTTTTGGCAACAATATGAAGTTGCTAGAGATATCCTTAAAAAATACAATGTAATATCTTTGCGATCTTTTAAAAGCGAGAGCAATGAAGGAAAAACTTTTCAGCTTGAATCAACACCCAGCGAACCTATATTTGGGTATTTAGGCAAGAAGTTTATTAAAATTTACCGTCCCAATTCTCAACTTCGATTCTTGTATGGAGGCACAGTATACGAAAATTATTGTTTTGGGTTAGAGCAGCTTCCTTCAAGGGGTGATATTCTATATATAACCGGAGGTGAAAAAGATGTACTATCCCTTTCCTCTCATGGTTTCAATGCAATTTGTTTCAATAGCGAAACGGCAACAATTCCGGATAACACTCTCCGGAAATTATCATTTATGTTTAAGCATATCGTAGTCCTTTATGATATGGATAAAACGGGACAGGATAGTTCCCTCAAACTAGCAAAAAAATATAACGAACTGGGAGTAAAACGGCTTTTATTGCCACTATCCGGTACCAAGGAAGAGAAAGATATATCTGATTATTTCAGGATGGGGAATACAGCGGATGATTTTCGAATACTTTTCCTTGATTTATTAGATACATTATACAGTGATACCATGTCAATACTCAAATCTTGTGAAGTAAATTTTGATAATCCTCCTCCACAATCAAAAATGGTTGTTTCAGTCAATGATGTGCCACTTGGAACGCAGGGAAATCTGCTCTGTATTACAGGAGGGGAGGGGACCGGAAAAAGTAATTATGTAGGATCAATTATTTCCGGATGTATCATTTCAGACGAAAGAAGCATTGATTGTTTAGGAAATACCGTATCGTTAAACTATAAATCAAAAGCAGTTCTGTTATATGATACAGAGCAGTCTGAAGTTCAACTTTACAAAAATTGTTCGACAATTATCAAAAGAGCTGGTTTAACATCCATGCCGAACTTCTTCAAAGCTTATTCTCTTACCGGCATGTCTCGAAAACAGCGATTGCAGTCCATTGTTGAGAGCATGGATAAGTTCTATCATCAATTCGGAGGAATACAATTGGTGGTTATTGACGGTATTGCAGATCTTATCAAAGGGGCCAATGATGAACAGGAGAGTATTTCCATTGTGGAAGACATTTACCGCTATGCAGGAATCTATAATACATGTATTATCTGCGTTCTTCATTTTATCCCGAATGGATTGAAGTTGAGAGGGCATCTGGGGTCTGAATTACAACGCAAAGCTGCTGCAATATTATCTATTGAAAAAGATGACGACCCTGCAATATCGGTAGTAAAAGCCTTGAAAGTGCGTGATGGAAGCCCCCTTGACGTACCCTTGATGCAGTTCTCTTGGGATAAGTCAAAAGTGATGCACACTTATATGGGCGAAAAGCCAAAGGAGGAACGAGATAAACGAAAGGAAAGCGAGTTGGTAAATGTGGCCAGGATTATTTTTGAAAAATCTCCTTATCGCACCTATGTTGATTTATGTGAGCAAATTCAAACGCTCCTGGATGTTAAAGAACGGACTGCAAAAAGTTACATCAAGTTTATGAGAGAAAAAGAAATTGTTATCAAAGACCCGTCAAATACTTCCTACTTTATTGTGGGACATCTTAATACATTATCATTATGATTATAGAAAAAGAGCATTTTGAAGCCTTTATGGAAAGAATACTTGATCGATTGGATTCAATAGATACCAAAATTGGCGACTTATCTCAAAAACATAATATTGTAAACGGAAAGAATCTACTCGATAATCAGGATATGTGCTTTCTACTAAAGGTGAATAAACGAACATTACAGCGTTACTGAATATATCACATCAAATAGGCCACTGTATCACTCACAAATGAGCCACCAAGAAAGAGCTGTAAACTTGACATAAAAGTATTAATTTTTTTTCTGTTTTCTTCTCATTGATTCGCCCAATATCTCAACCCTTACCGAGTTACTGGTAATTCGGTCCATTATTGCATCGGCCAGAGTAGGTTCTCCGATATAATCGTACCAGTTTTTAACAGGCAGTTGGGATGTAATGATAACTGATTTCCGTTCATAAAAGTCTTCCAGTATCTGCAGCAGAGCCAAACGGGAGTTGTTATCAAGCGGTTGCAATCCGAAGTCATCAAAGATAATAAGGTCGTTTTTTTCAATGTGATTGATGACTTTAATGAATGAGCCTTCGATTTTTGCCATGGCTATCTTTTCAATGAACTTGTTCATTGCGAAGTACTCGGTTCGTATCCCCATGTAGCAAGCCTGCTTTCCGATGGCACAGGCAAGATAGCTTTTCCCGCAACCGGTTTTACCCGTTATGAGTATATTTTCGGCTCGTTTTACAAAGCTGCAGTCAGATAATTCCAGTAACTGTTCTTTGGTAAGGTTACGCTGTTCCGAACATATTACCTCCTCAAGTACGCTGTTGTATCTCAATTTGCTTGTTTTAAGATACATTGTCATCTTACGTTCGTTTCGGAAAAGGATCTCCGACTCCACCATCTTTGCCATTATCTGTTCAAGGGGAGGCCTGTTGTGAGGTGCAAGATTCATAATGGCAGAGAAGGCCTGTGCCATACCCTTCATTTTCAGGGATTCGAGTTGGATCAGTGTCTCTTGGTTGTTCATAATAATTATATTTTTTGTGAGTGATTGCTATTCAAAGAAAGATGCTCCCCTAAGGTTTTCATGGAGGGGTATATGTGATGTATCGGTATCAATTTGCTCTTTATCAAGGTTTAATTCCAGTATTCTTTTTATTGCAGTATAACTTACAGCTGCCGTAGTACCACAAGCCCTCCCACACGCTGCCTCTATCCTTTCAACAGGATACTTCCTTGACAGTGACAATATACCCTGACTGGATCTGTAAGCCTGCTGTATGAAAGGTTGTGAGGCAAGGATGCGTTCTATTACCGTTGTTGTATTTGGCCCTATGTGGTGAGCTTGTCCGAGATAGTATGCTGCATTATACTCTTTGCTTTTTTGATATGCGCGGTGATTTTCGGGCATATGGGATGGCTCTGTCGTGTATCCGTTGGCCTTCAGGTCACGTCTGTGAATGGCCACCCTATTAAAGTCAACATACACTTCGACGCTTTCCTGGTCGAATACCACGGTGGCTTTCTGATTCACATACTGGTAGGGAATACTGTAAGAGTGCCTCTCTTTTCCTATCTGGACGTGATAGCTGGAGGGTACAAGGAACTCTTTCCTATGTTTCAATATAAATGGCTCTGCCGGGAGAGGCTTGAGTAATGGCTTCTCTTCTTTCTCAAAAAGTTCAATACGGCTGTAGGTTCGCCCAGTCATATTACGCCCGTTGAACTCTTCGGTGAGCTCAGATATGCGTTCATTAAGCAAATCCAATCTCTCATACTCCTCATTCCGTATCCGGGAATAAACGAACTGATATGTCTTGTATACCAATCCTTCAACGGGGGCCTTATCCTTCGGATGAACGGGCCTCGTGGCGACAAGCTCCGTATCATAGTGAACGCTCCATTGCATGGTGGACTCGCTGAAGGTCGGCTCGTACCTGTCCGAACGTATCACCCATTGACGCATGTTGTCACTCTTGACTGATTCCGGTATCCCGCCAAAATATGACAGTGCTTTTGATAGTCCGTAATAAAAACATTCCTGGGTTGCATTGTAAAGTGCCATTATGAAGGCAATGGAACTATATGGGAGGATACAGCATAGAACGACTACCTCTGTGATTAATCCCGTTCTACGATCAACAAGATTCAGCTTGTCCCCGGCAAAATCAACCTGCATCTCGAACCCCGGGGCATATACATTGTGATATGAATAATGATGGGATTTGATGTAGTCCTGGATGTATGCCTTGAAACGTGTGTATCCATAGCCTTCAGGATGTAATTTCAGATATTCAGTCCAGAGACACTCATAGGTACTACGATTTTGTGTTATATCCCGGCTATATTCTTCCAGAAGAGGCTCAAGCTTGTCATAACGGGCATCTTTACCCGGACGGTAATCCTTGCGCTGAAGCACTGAGACCACATCAGAGTCACTCATTTGTAAAAGTTCCTGATAACTCTTGCCGGATGAATCGGCTCTCTCCTTGTAGGCTGTTATAGATGACCTGCTTATTCCAACCTTGTTGCTGATCTCCCGTTGAGAGATTCCTGCTGCCAGTAATTGTAAAATCCTTTTAAGTTTTAGCATTGTAATCTTCGTGTTTGACATCTCCGTAGTGTATTTTTTTCAAAAATACACAGGAGCGTCCTTCAAGATTACATCCCTTTATTGTGGTACATTTGTGGGTGATACGCCTGGCTCATTTGTGAGTGATACACCCGGTACATTTGTGAGTGATATGACTGGCACATTTGGTGTGATATTATCAGTTACCGTATGACAGGCAATTTACCCTATATTCGTATCATGGGAAAAAATTATTATATGGTAGATCAAGTACATGAGTTTATTCGTAAGCATATGAAGTGAAAATATTTTCTTTAAAATTTTATAAGTAAAATTAGCTGATATACTGACAGATGCCTTGTGTAAACCATATGTTTTTCTTTTGTTTTACCAAAAAATGCTGTAATTTTATTCAATACAACGCTTTATATCGTTTTCTTTGTGATGACAACTGGACTACTCCAACAAATGCGATATCATACAAGAATATTCGTTAATTTATTAACGACCAACAACAGGTGATAAAGATAGCGAGGTACTGTTTCGAGTTAATTAAGGAAACGGGAACCATTTTCTTATCGCTCAAAAGCAAAATATTAAAACAAATTTTTGAAGACCTCCCTCTTTAGGGATTCAGATAAACAACAACTCATTCCAACAACAACGATACCGCAAAAAAAATTGAAGTACAAAGCAGTAATGGAGAAACTCACATCAATGATAAAAAAATAGAAGCATATCGTTTTTATTTTTCAGGGAAAACTATTTTATATTTTGACAAATTTAATGGCTTTCCCTTTCTATAGAAACAAACTTGAATTGCAGGTAAAGAACCTAAATAAATCGGAGGAACCTTTTGGTTAAAAATAGTAGTTATGCTGAATTTTGAAGAAGGCGATTTGCAATTTTCTCTCTTAGCGATTCCCCAAAATAATAACCTGTTCTTAATAAATAGGACTTCAAGCTGGACACTGCGTGCCGCATAAAGTTCTATTTATTAGGCAACGTTAATTTTTCTTTTTTTCTTGTCTAAAATTGTAAATATTATCATTAATACTGTGGCAATTAATGCCATTACAGAACCAAAATAAAATGGAGCATTTGAATTGACCTTATCATACAGTAATCCTGCAATTAAACTCGCAGGTAATAAGGTAATTCCAAGTACAGCATGATAAATTCCAAACCCCGTTCCTTTCAAATCTTTGCTTACAATATCCGAAACCATTGCTTTCTGACTACCATCAGTCAATGCGCTATAAAATCCATACAACATAAACAAGAAAATAAAAACATTTATACTATTGAATCTACCGAAAAAATAATAGACAATCGCATATACTAAGAAACCGAGAATAATCAATTTTTCACGACCAATTCTATCCGATAATTTTCCAATAGGTATGGCAAGCAATACCGATACCGTATTAAATATCATATACATAAAAGGGATGTATGATTTATCTATGCCTGTTTCACTTGTTTTTACAAGTAACAAAGCATCTGCTGAATTACCAAGTGTAAACACGAAAATTATAATAAGGAAGAAATAGAACTTTTTGGGTAATTGTTTTAAGGAAATCTTATTGGTGGTTTCTTTTTTCTCTGCCTTTGCTTCTTTTATGAAAATAACAATCGTTAATACGCCCAAAATTGCAGGAATCGTTGCCAATAAAAATATGTTGGTGTAATTTAAAGGGAAAAAAGATAATAATATGAAAGCAATCAACGGGCCAACAATAGCTCCGCTATTATCCATTGCTTTCTGAAATCCAAAAGTTTTACCGGCTTCATTTTTTTTAATTGAGCCACTTATAAGGCTGTCCCGCGGTGCTGCTCTTAAGCCTTTTCCAATGCGTTCGAAAAACCGAAAAAATAAAATCTGAATTGGTATTCTTGCCAATGCATATAAGGGAGTTATAATGGCTGTAATACCATATCCAATAATCATGAATGGTTTGTTTTTACCAATCTTATCACTCCAGTATCCCGAAATTGCTTTTAATAATGATGCGGTACTCTCTGCAATTCCTTCAATTAAAGAAATAGTTGTTTTAGATGCTCCTATCGACAATAAAAATAGTGGCATCACACTATATACCATTTTGGTAGATGTGTCTGTGAAGAAACTTGTTAGTCCTGTATAAAAAGCATTTTTCTCTAATCCAAATATCTTTTCTCTTTTCATTTCGTAAAACCTTTACTCTGTTTTGTTTTATGCGTCTTTAATGATTATCACAATTACATTCTTTACTTTTTGCTTTTTCAAAGGCTTCTTTACCCTCAGAGAACGAAAAATACACTAAACCTGCTGTACCAATAATATCAGCATAGGCAAAGCCTGTTAATTCATAAATAAGACTTGACACAAGCAAAACGATTGACATATAAACACATATTTTTGTACAATTTCCGTCTGCAATAATGGGTTTAGAATCTAATTTTACACCTATTCTTTTTTTAGTGTAGGTTAGTAAGCATCCGATAAAACCCATATTGTAACCCTAGTTTGGCCTATTTAATTTTGTTTTAAAATTAAACGTCATGACACTAGAGGAGTACGAACAACTGGAACATGATTTTTTATCATCGTCCACCAACATCCGGTCCTTTCTTCAAAGCAGAGGAGTTAGCCACCACAAGTATTACTACTGGAAGCGCAAATCAAGAGAGCAAAAAGAGTCTGCAGTTGTCTCTGAGGGTCAGTTTCTACCTATTGATCTTCATTCTGGCAGCTTAATCAAGCCTTCAAAACGAGGCAAAAGCACAAAACAGCCATTAATAGGCCAGGGCGAGATTGAGATCGAACTTCGTACCCCTTCGGGAGCAGAGTTCCGTATCCGGGGTATTATGGACTCACTTATGTTAAGTACCATCATCGCTTCTACCGGAGGTCGGCGCAATGTTTAGTCTTAATGATAGCATGCGTTACCTTCTCTACAGTGAGCCCACAGATATGCGCAAGAGTTATCACACCCTGAGCGGCCTTGTAACAAACAATATGGGACTCAATGTACGCAACGGAGATGTCTTTATCTTCGTTAACAAGGCCCGTAACAGAATCAAACTACTTCATATGGAGCCAGGAGGTCTTGTTATCTACTCCAAACTGCTTGAAGAGGGTCGTTTTCGCCTTCCTTCAAGAGATCCTGAGCAAGGTAGTGTCAAAATGAACTGGCTTGACCTGGTGATGATGGTTGAGGGAGTTATGGATGACCCGGCGACAAGATTAAGGCGATTAAAAAGAGTAAATATTTAGCATAAAATATTGGTAATTATTTGGTTATCTAAAACATTGTTACTATCTTTGTATCAGATAATTACAGTGTTTTATGGCTTCCGGATACACCCAGCAGGATATAGCAAAGATGGCAGCAGAGATAGAGTCTCTTCGCAGTCAGCTTGCTGCAAAAGAAGAGGTTGTATCCAATCTTGAATCAGATGTCACCAAGCTGGAATCCCACATCTCCAAATTAGAGTACGAACTTACCTGGTTGAGGAAGAAGCTATTTGGCAAGATGAGCGAACGCTTTATTAACTCAGATCCTGATTCCCGCCAGCTTGATATCTTTGGAGAGCAGCTTAGCGACAATGAGAGAGAGGAGCTTGAGAGGGCTGCAACACAGGAGCAGGAGCTAATAACCAGAATAGTAACAGTAAGCAAGCCTCGTACAACTCGCAAGGATATATCCTTTGAAAACCTGCGTGTTGAAGAGACAATAATAGAGCCCGAAGGATTAAATTTTGAGGAATATGTTTGTATTGGGACAGAAGAAACAAACAGACTGGCTTATAAACCGGCAGAGTTCTTTGTTAAGAGAACTATCCGTAAAAAGTATGCTCTTAAAAATCAGTTAACCGAGATTGAGGATGAGCAAGAAAAGAGGCCTTCAGTAGTGATAGCGCCACTTCCCGATAGTCCCATCCACAAATGCATGGCAGATACTAGTCTTTTGACAGAGATAATCATCCAAAAATATCTTTATCACCTCCCTTTTCACCGACAGATAGCCCGGTTTGGGGATCTTGGGGTTAGAATAAGCTCTTCCACTGTGGGAGACTGGTTCTCCCAGAGCTGCGAGTTGCTCAGACCACTCTATGACCATCTGCGACGACGGGTCTTGTCCACCGATTATATCCAGGTTGACGAGAGTACCCTCCCGGTGATAGATAATGAGAAGCGAAGAGCTGTGAAGGGTTATCTGTGGGTAGTACGCAATCCGGACAACGGAGAGGTCTTCTTTCATTATGACAGAGGTTCCCGTTCAGAGAAAACTGCCTTGGTTCTTCTTCATGGCTTCAATGGCGCAATACAGAGTGACGGCTATCAGGTTTACAATCGTTTTGAGGCGCTTGATGGTAAGCTGATGCTCGGCTGCTGGGCTCACGCCAGGCGTAAGTTCGATGAAGCACTGGCAGAGAATAAGAAGCTGGCAACAGAGGCACTTCTTCAGATACAGTCTCTTTATGCGATAGAGAGGGAGGCAGACGAGATGGGAGCTACAGTGGAGCAGAGAGGAGAACTAAGAAGTACAAAAGCATATCCGTTACTTGTCACCTTTGAAAAATGGCTTTACGACAACTATACAACTCTCTTACCACAAAGCAGAACGGCAAAAGCGATATCTTATACATACAGTATCTTCCCTAAGCTATCAAGATACCACCTTAACGGCAGATACAGATTAGACAACAACCTTGTTGAGAATGCCATCCGTCCCCTGGCAATAGGAAGAAAGAACTATCTCTTTTGCGGTAACTCAGATGCTGCTATAAGGGCAGCAATGGTATACTCGCTGCTTGGATCATGCAAGGCTGCCGGAGTAAACCCGGCTGAATGGCTCGGAGATGTTCTTTCAAAAATTTACTCTTACACAAAAGAGAACAGAAACATGGAAGAGCTATTGCCTCATTTGTGGAAAAATAGTCAAACTTGTATCGAATCGTGAACACTTTGTGCAATTTGCGCTCTAATTACACGAATTTGTGTCAAACCAGCACAAATTGACACAACTTTAACCAAAATCGCACGAATTTAACCTAACTTTATACGAAGTGGTCCGGTAGCCGCCATAAATACAAAATGGGGAATCCTAATTACGAAAAAGTGGGGACGCTTAATTGCCAAAATATGCTGTTTATCGGATGCTTACGTAGGTTAACCAAATCATAACCAATATTGAAATAAATGAAATAATAATACCCCAAAGTGTAGTTTCGGGTTTATTTTGGTTGATAATATTTAAAGCGACTCCTATTATTAAGCCAACGGATAAAATATAAAAAGAAATTCCAGTGATTTTTAATGCAGTTTTTTCAAATTCACTTTTTTCGCTGGTTGGGTTTTGTCTGATACGAAGAATCATGATGGCAATTCCAATTCCTGAAATTACTTCAATAAAACTATCCACTCCAAAACCAAATAATGCGAGAGTTTCGTCTTGATATCCGAAAATCATAGATATCAGACCTTCAATGATATTATAGAAAATTGTAAACAGACTTAAATACCAAGCATATTTGTAAAGTTTTTGTTCTGCGATTGTCATTCTATTTGCTTTTATTTTTATGAATAATTTCCACAAAAGTAAATAAGAAAAATATGCAACAGTATTGCAAACTTAGGAATTGCATTGATTACAAATGCCTTTGACAACAAAACTCGCTGTTTCAACAAGAAAATTGTCCGGTAATTGAATAGTGGGAATATTATTTTCGCGAAGGCAAAATGTTTTTTTACATCTCGTACAAAAGAAATGTAAATGCAAATCATCTATCTTACAAGTGCAATCATCATCACACAATGCGTACTTTGCAGCTCTCGTACCATCGTCGATTTCATGTATTAAGTTGTTTTGTACAAAAGTTCTTAAAGTTCGGAAGAGCGTTGTTCTTTCAACTTTTTCAAATTTCTTTTCTAATTCGAACAAATTGATGGCTTTTGATTGAGATAATAATTCTTTCAGAACCAAAATTCGTACTGCTGTCGGTTTTATTTTTTTATTCGTTAGAATATTTTCTATCTCTTCATTCATTATTGTAATTATCGTCCCGCTATGTTTTTTTATGCCTATTGTCTCGGCGGCTAAGCCCGTTTTAATGGATGATGACGTCTGTTGGAACGCGTTTATTTCTTATATTTTAATCCATTTATCATTCATTGTGAAGTCAAAATGTTAAAAATTATGTTTCAGCTTAAGCATAAACATATCATATCGTTTCAGATTAGAAAACAAATTATCTCCCTTTCCACCAGCAATTATGGTTGATATATTTATTTCTTCATTGTCTGTGGCTTGGTATGCGATTTCTGGCATATATTAAATATCAAATTTAAACATCATAAGTACTCCAAAGTCTGAAACGTCTGGGTTATCAAGATAAGTTAATCTTTTCACAAAATCTATTCTGATAAACTTAAAAATATTTGATATCCCAACTCCTACCTCTACATAAGGGGTGTTTCCAAGAGCAAATGTAGTTGGATTGTTGTTTTTGTCTGTTGGAAACTTGAACAAGTCTGCCTGATACTCCGGATTATTAGATTTACTGAGGCCTCCATACAATACCTTAAATGTGACCATCTCTCTTAGAGCAAGTTTTTTAATTAATGGAATCTTGTTGAAAATAAATCCATTAAAGCAATGGTCAACATTTAATGATGTAAATTTATCACTCACAAACTCGAGGAAATTCATCTGGTTGTATGCCGTAGGCTGATATACATATGTTTGGTTTGCATTATGTATATTCAAAAGAGGGAAGGGAACTTTCCCGAATGTTTTTTCTACCTCCCAGATAACAGAAGTATACCCTATTATGGAAGGGTAGAATCTCTTGTAGATACTTAATTTAAATCGGTTATAGTTATAATCGTTGCCAATTATCTTCGAGCCATTTGTGTATTTCAACTGTATGATAGGATATTTATTCGGAACAGGTTCCCTGTATAGCTTCCCCTGGTAAAATTGCTCATGAGGGGCATACCGTATGCTCATATTGACTTCAGAAATATTGATATAAGGGATGCTATTATCGGTGGATAAATAGTTGACTTTATTAAAGTTAATTGATCCTCCCTGTGATTGTCTCGTATAATTATATCCCAGAGAAAATGAGAAGTGGTTTTCAAATTCATTTAAATAATCTATTTTAAATGATTTGTTATAGAAAAGCTTGTCATCCAAACCCCTTTTAAGTGACATCAATGCACTTCCCTCTTGCATAAAATACAATTCCTGACCAGGAATTTCCGTGTTTACCTGATAATTAACCCTCAGACTTTTAACCGGGAAATCATATATTGAATTGGGAGTAAAGGAATAAGTGGTTCCAATGTTATATTTAAATTTTTCATCTTTAAATCCAAATGCCAGAT
Organism: Bacteroidales bacterium CF; assembly: GCA_000473305.1. Taxonomy (GTDB): domain Bacteria; phylum Bacteroidota; class Bacteroidia; order Bacteroidales; family UBA932; genus Bact-08. The sequence goes on from CP006772.1 coordinate 1,373,966, forward strand.
GACCATCAAAATTTATTTTTTTACTGAACTTGGTAGTTGTTCTTCCTCCAAATTTTAATTTTGAGCCTTCAACCTGGTTATAACTGTAAAAAGTAGAAATCGGTCCAATTTCAAAGTTTCCAAAATCGTGAAAACTGGCAAATGCTATTCTTATGATGTTCATTGTCCTTTTAAACGCAGGAATATGCTGTAAACTATCCATTGTCGTATAGATATCTTTTTCTGTTTTCGAAAGTTGTACTAATCTATTTTGTTCCCAATATGCATCAGATTTTTGCACCTTCTCAATCCTTGGAGAAGTGGTTTTAAAAACATTGTCAGTCAATGGTTCATTAATATGGTGTTTTTTGTATAAAACACTTCTTTGTCCGAAAATTCCCAATCCATTTTGATTAATCCCAAAATTTACTGATAACTCGTCATTAGAAAGAATCCATCCCTGCTTTTGAATATTATCAAAATCCTGAACTATTTTAACATTTTTTACCCAGTTGAGATTAATATTTTTATTTACCTCCATTTCAATTTTTTTAACAGCATAGTCTCCATCCAAAGTAATGAATAGGTACCCCTGAAAAAGCATATCTGTTTTATTGCGTGGAGCAAAAAACAATTTGGCACACTTTGTTTCTTCAATATCTACGGTGTCAGTTAAGTAGTATCTATAAAATATGGGGGATGAGTTTGAAATAGGACTTAAAAATTGATTGGTGAGAAATGAGACATTATTGTCGTATATATTAATGTCTTGATATAAATAATTTAAATAAGCTGTTACTCCATCGTTATTTAAGTAGCCGTTAAAACTTACCATTTTGTCTGCTTTAACGATTTCATTTGTCGATTTAGGAGATTTTCTATAGTAAAAATCAGATAACGTCTCCTTAATGTAAAATGGAATCACCTCTTGCCCCGGCTGTTTGGTAGTATCTACATTATCAAAAACAAATCTGATTTTTTTTAGTGATTTTTTCTGCTTTAACTCAGCTGAAATATTGCTTAAGGCAAACTGAACCTTTTCGTATTTTTCATATTGGAGAAAATCAAAATTTTCATTCCGGTTTCTTCCTTTATGTGCTACCACGCTGTCTATAAAGGAGACTGCCGGGTTGTTTTTGTTTCTGTATTTGATTTTGTGTGCTTCTATTACAATCTCATTTAGAGATGTTGAGGAAGGTGATAATTTTATTTTCACCACACTTGATGTAGAATATATTGTTACTATTTTTGTTTCATAACCTATACATGACACTCTTAGAATTGTACTTAGTCCAGTTGTCGCCAGAAAAAATTTTCCTTGTGAATCTGTGCATGTAATTTTAGTAGTTCCATCTATAGCAACACCTGCTAAAGGAATTGGATAGTCAGTTTCGGCATCAATAACAATTCCTATTATTCCTGCTTTATTAGCATTCTGACCTTTTACAGTAATATTCGCTATACAAAAGCAGATTAAGACAAGAAAACAACATTTATTTATATAAAACATAACGACTCTATATTTATCAGGACAAAGGAAATCTATCATCCTTTCGATTGGAGAACATTCAACAAATTTTAACTAATATCCGAGATTCTTTAAATAATGTTTAGAAATAGAATAATGATTCTAAGCTAATTCTACTTAACTTTAACTAAGTATGGGAAGGTTCGATTCTGCTGAATATTTAAAAATCACGCTTCAAATACATATTCCGGAGCATAGTCGGCCAACAATTCCAGCCTAAAACGATCTAAAAATGATACTCGTTCACCAATAAAAAAGGTAAAAAATGAACGAATTAATCAAAAAAAAGGAGGCAAATCGCACTTTTTCCGGAGCATTGTCGGCCAATTCCAAAAAGACGGTACAAGTTTGCAGTCGAGGGGGATGTTTTCCGGAGCATTGTCGGCCAGTTTGGGAAGATAAAGAAAGCATTTTCAATCCTTTCCGGAGCATTGTCGGCCACTCATTTAGCAAATCGTCTATTTTTGTTTTTAGCAGAAGGAAAAATGTTAAAAGCAAAAATATATGGCTGGAACAATAATAGACATGAGCACAATTAAACAAATGCTCCAACTTAGCCAAGATGGCGTCTCGAACAGGCAAATTGCCAGGCAGCTTGGCATTAGCCGGGACAAAGTAAATGAGTTTGTCAATGCAGCCCACAAGGACTCTTTGGGTATTAATGGTTTACTTAAGCTTGAGGATCCGATTCTTGAACGGCGTTTCCATTCCGGTAATCCGGCATACACAGATGATAGGATGTCTACCTTTCTTGGGTTGTTGCCTGACTTTGTAGAGCAGTTGGGCCATAAACATGTTACACGTTTGATGGTTTGGGAAGACTACAGAAAAATATATCCTGACGGTTATGGCAAGTCTCAATTTTTCTTTCATCTTGCGCAACATCTGAAGGCTCAGAAGCAATCCACATCGGTTCTACGTCACGAAGCCGGCAATGAGCTCTATGTTGACTTTGCAGGAGATACATTAGGCTATGTCGATATCAATACAGGAGAATGCATACCCATGCAAGTCTTTGTGGCTACGCTTGCCTGTACAGACTATGCCTTTGCGTTTTGTGTGCCGTCGCAAAAGACAGAGGACTTCCTGTATGCTTTGGTCAGATGCCTTGAGTTCTATGGTGGGGTTCCTAAAATAGTAGTTCCCGACAATCTCAAGGCAGCTGTTGTGAAAGCAGACAAATACGAACCCACAATCAATAAGGCCATGGAGGATATGGGTAATCACTATGGGTTTGTAGTTCTTCCCTGTCAGCCATATTCCCCCACACACAAAGGTCTGGTTGAGAATCAAGTAAAGATTATCTATCATCGCATCTACGCCAAATTGCATAATCGACAGTTCTTCTCTGCCGTGGAATTAAATGCCTCTGTTGCCGAGTTTCTTAAAGCACATAATCGGACAAGGATGCAGCAACGTCCATACAGCAGAGAGGAGCACTTTCATGCAGTGGAAAAGGAGGCATTGAAGCCTCTGCCGGATACGCCGTACACGATGAAACGATATGCCGATGTTACCGTGCAGCAGAATGGTCATGTATATCTGAGCTGCGACAAACACTACTACTCTGTGCCTTATACTCTAATCGGCTGCAAAGCCAGAATAATCTTTACCACATCGCTTGTGAAAATCTATGTAAAAGGCGAACAGGTAGCAGTCCATTCCAGAGAACGGAACTTCGGATATACTTCCAATGACGATCATCTGGCCTCCAATACTATTGCCTTTACCAAACGCTCTGCCGACTATTACAAACGAAGAGCACAGGGTGTGTCGGGGCCTCTGTTTCAGTTGTTCAATCTCCTGTTCGAAAGATCAAACGGCAGCCTTCCACCGGAATACTACTACAAGACCTGCGATATGATGCTTCGCCTGCAGAGAGACAATCAGCCACAGTTCTTTGACCAGGCATGTGAAATCTGCATTGAGAATCATTTATTCACAGGGAAAAGGCTTGAGAATGTCATCAAAACTCTGGCAAAATGCTCTCATGAGCCGTCATTCACATCCACACCAACACCAAAAGACCATGCTAATATGCGTGGTAATCTATTCTTTCAATAAACGACAAATACAACATGGAACAAATACTATCATCTTTCCAAAAACTACATATGCCCGGTATGGCATCATGCTGGAAAATCATCAACGAAACGCATCAAACAAACAAGCTTACCCTTAAGGACGGCCTGGAGTTGCTGCTTCAGAGCGAACTCGATAATCGTCAAAATAATAGAATAGAACGGCTAATCAAGAAAGCCACTTTCAAGCAGATGGCAACTATCGAAGAACTTGATAAAAATGAATCACGTGGCATAAGTGCCGGAACGATCACTCAGCTATCTACCGGAGAGTATCTTAAAAACGGCACTATCATAATAATCAGCGGACCGACCGGTACCGGTAAATCATTTATGGCGACAGCTCTTGGTGAAAGGGCTTGCCGGCTTGGATATCGTGTTCGTTACTACACCGTGCAGAGGATGTTGGATGAGCTCAGGCTCGCCAGACTTGAAGGACATGAACTCAGGTTCTTCGAGAAAATAGAACAACTCGATCTGCTTATTATCGATGACTTCGGAATGAAAAAACTGGAAGGACAGCAACAAAACGACTTTGAACAAATAATTGACGACCGTTATCACAAGAAATCCGTAATCATATCGAGCCAGCTCGCTGTCACCGATTGGTACTCCATCTTTAGCAGCGAAATGCTTGCAGAGGCATGTCTGGACAGGATAGCGCATAAGTCAATACGCATCGAGCTGAAAGGGGATAGCCTACGAAAAAAATATTAATTATATCTTTGAACTAACAAAACGATGAATGTTTAACAAGGTGGCCGAGTATCACCGGAATCCGTGGCCGAGTATTGACCGGAATATGTAATCAGTTTATTGCTCACTATCTTGGTTTATACTAATTTCTTGATATAACACCTTGCTTTTTTGTGTTGTCTAAATTCAAATTTATTCCAAAGGTTTTGTACGCTAAAGTTTTCTTCAAGCTCCCTTGTTGATTCAATGTTTGTAATTCCGCTGTTTATAATTGAATTCCCGATATCATTAAAAATTACAGAATTTACCCCTTTATCCTTGTAATCCTTATGTACTGCAATAAGCAAAGTGTCTATTGTGTCATTATATTTTAATGCGTTTTGAATTCTCAATATTCCAAATGGGTACAAACGTCCTTTAGCCTTTTGTAATGCCTTTGAAAGTGATGGCATACATATACCAAATCCCACTACATTATTCTCTGCATTTAAGATGATTGATACATATTTTAACCTTAGTAAAGGGATGAATTGGCTTTTTAAATCTTCACATTGTGTTTTTGTCAACTCGGAAAAGGCATAAAGTCCGGCATATTCCTGATTTAGGAGTTGAAACACTTCATCGGAATATTTTAAAAGATCCTTTTTTTTGCGAAGACGTGCACTATGTAATTTATATCTATTTTTCACAACCATCGCAATTCTCGAATATTTTTCAGGAATAGATTTTGGCACCTTAATATTATATTCAACCCAATCAATATCCTTTTTAAATCCCAATTTTTCAATAAGTTCTGAATAATAAGGAAAATTAAATTTTCCAAAGGATGTTGATAGTTCCTCAAAACCTTCAATGAGAATACCAGATGCGTCAAATTCTGAAAGTCCAAGCGGTCCGTGTATTGTTTTTATGTTTTTTTGTATAGCCCAGGACTCAACAGTTTCTATTAGTTCTTTAAGTACGTTTTCGTCCTCAATAAAATCCAACCAACCAAAACGAACAAAATTTTCACCTACCTTCTTGTTGTAATTGTAATTTATTATACCTGCCACACGACCAACTATCTTATAGTTGATGTATGCAAGCCAATATTTTGTTTCACAAAACTCGAAAGAAGGATTGTCCTTTTTTGATAGTGTTTTTAGTTCGCTATAAATTAGAGGAGGAACATAAAACTTATTACCTAAGTAAAGCTTATTTGGAAATTTTACAAACTGTTTTAGTTCACGTTTAGTAGATACTTCTTTTATAGTTATTTTCATTTAATCATAATATTTTTTCAATATAGCTGCAAACCAAGTTTCGGGTAACAACCTCTTCAATGAAACTGAAAATTTTTGAAGAGGTGATGCGATTACATATCTAAAAGCCGGTTTTCTACGGTCAATGATCTTTCCTATCTTTTTTGCCAATATTTCAGGCTTAAGGCCATTATTCTCGTCAGACATTATTTTAGATAACGTATTGTAGAATTGAGGATAAGTCAATTTAATTTCCGGGTTATCTACTATTTTACGATTCGAAGTAAAGTTGGTAGAAAAGTCACCCGGATTAATTAATACTACACGAATATCTTGCGGCTTTAATTCGAGACTTAATGACTGACAGTATCCCTCTATGGCGAATTTGCTTGCCGAGTAAAGGCCTTGGAAAGGAATGCCCATTAAACCTCCAATTGAGCTGATACAAATAATCACTCCCTCATTTTGTCTGCGCATAATGGGTAATACTGTCTGTGTTACCCTAAATACACCAAAAAAGTTTACATCCATTTGATATTGAGCATCTCTGATGTTTGTCAATTCAATGGGACCTCCTATGCCAATTCCCGCATTATTGATCAAGACATCTATGCGGCCTTCTTTATCACAAATTTCTTTAACCGCATGCTCAATGGAACTTATGTCGGTAACATCCATGCGAACATAGTTTACATTCGGAATAGGATCAACCTCACTACGTATAGAGCCATAAATTTTGTGTCCGCCTTTGGCAAGTTCGACTGCCATAGAACGTCCAAAACCGGATGATATGCCTGTAATGAATACGACTTTTGACATAAGGATATGTTATTTAATTATTAATGGTTATCTCTGTATAATATCAAGCTGCCTGAATGCTGCAATAATTTTATCTACTGCAATATCCAACTGATCAAATGTGTGGGTGGCCATAAGCGAAAAACGAATAAGAGAATCTTCTTTTGGAACGGCAGGCGAAATCACCGGGTTTACAAAAATACCATTGTCGAGTAATATGCGGGTTACCTGTAATGCTTTTATATCATCCCGTATAAACAGCGGAATGATAGGTGTTTCGCTTTTACCCGTGTCTATTCCCGCCTCCTTAAATGCCTTTTGAGCATAATGAGTCAATTCCCACAGATGTTGAATTCGTTCTGGTTCGCTTATCATAATGTCAATTGCTGTACTAACGCTGGCAACCGAGGCGGGTGTCATGCTTGCACTAAAAATAAGGGAACGCGAGTTGTGCTTGAGATAATTTATTACCGGTGCATCTCCCGCAATAAATCCACCAAGAGATGCAAATGACTTAGAAAATGTACCCATAATTAAATCAACCTTATCGGTTAAGTTAAAATGAGAAGCCGTTCCCCTTCCATTTTTCCCGATTACACCGAGTGCATGAGCGTCATCAACCATAATACTCGCATTGTATTTTTGAGCCAATTCCACAATTTCCGGCAATCTGACTATATCACCCTCCATCGAAAAAATACCATCCACCACGATAAGTTTAATTTTGTCCGGTTCGCATAACTTTAATTTTGTTTCGAGGGAAGACATGTCATTATGCTCGAATTTTAATACTTTTGAAAATGACAATCTGCTCCCTTCAATAATAGATGCATGGTCGAGAGAGTCTAACAGAAGATAATCATTCCGGCCGCATAATGCAGAAACAACGCCGATATTTACCTGAAATCCTGTACTGTAGCAAATAGCCGCATCTTTACCAACCAAGCGTGCTAATTTTTCTTCAAGTTTGAGGTGTATATCTAATGTTCCGTTAAGAAATCGTGACCCGGCACAACTTGTTCCATATTTATCTATGGCTTGTTTTGCTGCTTCTTTAATTTGAGAATGATTCGAAAGACCCAGGTAACTGTTTGAACCGAACATTAAAACATTCTTGCCATTGATTTTTACTACAGTATCCTGTTCTGACTCGATTGCCCTAAAGTAAGGATAAATGCCTGCCGCCATTATCTTCTGAGGTTCATCATATTGTAAATAACGTTCTTTTAAATGTCCCATTATTATGTATTATTTATTTAAGTTTATCTTCAACAAGTACATAGCCATCAGTTACCGATATATGACCATGTTTCTTAAACACCAATCGTTCTGCAAGTAAGAAATTAACAATGCCTGATATAAGTAATGCAATAAGATTACAGTAAACGACATCCAATTTAAAAAGTCTCTCGAAAAGAAGAAGAAATCCCATCTTTATGAGAAAACCTAGAATTGAGGAAATATTGAATAAAGCAAGGCGAGTAAAAAAATACTTTGTATTTTTTGGAAAAATATGCTTATTCCATATCCAGTAATATGATATGACGTAATTGCAAAACATTACAATTTCAAAAGAAATGGTTGGAGCAACTATGTATGTCCCTACATAAGAAAAGAATATGTAGGTAGAAAATATCCAAAGTATTACCGTTTCTATTAGTGTCCCCAGTAGCCGGCTTATAAAGAATTTTAAGTATTTTGAAAGCATTGACATCTACTTTGTTATTAAAATATCTAAAATTTATCAATTGTGTGGAGGAGGATCAATTTTTCCATATTTTGCCTTTTCTGAAAAAAAGGACCAAATGTAGATGATAAACAGCACCAATGCTATAACTATAGCAAAAAGGTCAAATAATTTTATTGGAAAGCCCATAATAATTATCGGTGAATTATCTGTTGGCAGATATATAAAAAGAGTGTTTATGAGAATAACAATTAATCGGAATTCTGTAGGCCCAAAGCCGCTGTATGAAATTTTAAACTCACCTTTAAGGTATGTATTTATGTAAGTAAAGATGGATAAAAGATAATAACCCGAAAGTATCAACATGGCAACAGAAAATGAAATGAAAGGAGAAAGTCCGGCACCGGCACAAAATATTAATACAGTCAGACCGTCAATGTTGTGATCAATGTAAAATCCATATATCGGGCGCTGCGCATTTCTTACACGAGCTAAGGTTCCGTCAAGACTATCTCCAAACCAGTTTACAACAAATCCTAAAGAGGATAACCATAAGAATTCGACATCCCAATTCGACAGAAAATATCCTCCTGCAGAAATGATTGCACCAAAAAATCCCAACCATGTCAAATGGTCAGAAGTGACCCATTTAGGAAGTTTTGTTGCCAAACAAACCAATACTTTTTTTTCCATCTTATTTAAAATGGAATTTTGAATTCTTATGGCATCTTTTTGATTCATCTTAAAAACTATATTTTAACTCCAACATATTAAATTGCTTAATACTTTATTTTCAACATTGAAACTCCTCCAACGCTTTGCGCGTGGCTAATTCTCCTGTTTTAATGATTTCTTCTGATTTATAAAAATGAAATGGTCCATAAGAATTCATGGGGATTTTAATTAAAATATCTGGTTTATGCATCTCTATTGTCAATGCAGAAATTTGTTGTATCATCAAACTTGCTGTTTGAGATAATAGTGTATAATAGTTAAGCTGCGTACCTGTGATTTTTGGTAAAAACTGGAATCCTTTGTTCATTAAAAAGGTGAAATAGTTCAACTCGAGTTCTTTTTTTGATAATTTATTAACAGAAATGTTATTGTCAAATATTATGGGAGAGTTGACATCAACGGCAATTAGCAAATCATTATTACTTCTTTTAATCCGGTTTATTGGTATAGGATTCAATACGCCTCCATCTATTAAAATCTTTCCTTCAACCATACATGGCTTGAAAACAGTAGGTATTGAAATAGAGGCTCTGATTGCTTCATAAAGACTTCCCGTTTCAAAGAGGACTTCTTTTTTATTTTTTATATCGGTTGCTACGGCAGTTAAGTTAATGGGCAAAGATTCAATATTAAGATCGGGTATTATTTTTTTTAATTCCTTTATTATCTTGTTACCTTTAACTAGTCCATTTGTGCTAAGTGCAAAGTCGATAAGATTAAAAACGGCTATCTTATCGATATTGCACATCCAATCTCTAAAAACTGGTAAATTACCAGATGCATACACCCCTCCCACCAGTGCACCCATCGAAGATCCTGCTATTGAAGTTATTTTAAATCCCTGTCGTTCCAATTCTTCGATTACTCCGATATGGGCAACTCCTCTTGCACCCCCACTGGATAATACTAATGATACTGTTCTTTCCATTTAATGTTTTATTGATTCAAGTGAGAAATTATCAGGATATTTTGCCGATACACCTTTGTACATTGTATTTATTTGAAGCATGACCGAATTGATGTCTTCAAGATTGTCTATCACCCCTTTTATTCCAATTTCTTTTTTTCAATAATCTAAATAACAAACCATTATCGGAACGTTGGCTTTCTGAGCCATATAGTAGAAACCCTTTTTCCAATTTGTTACATTAGAAAAACTTCCTTCCGGTGATATAATTATATGTAAAGAATGAGCATTATTAAGCATAGAAGCAACTTGACGGATAGCGTTTTTCTTCTTTCCACGTATAGGAATTGATCCATACAACTTTAGCAAAATATTCATCGGGAAAAAGAAAAGTTCTTTTTTTGTTAAAAACTTATAATTTATGTCTAACTGCATCAGATAAAGTTTTCCGTTTGGTATGCAAAGATAGATATTATATTCGGATATCCAATTTTACTACTCTGTAATCAAAATTATTGTACTAAACGCTATGCTGTGTCAAGCATATCCCTTCACCTCGATATTGTCTCTTTACTTTACATTTCGGTTAAAAGACATGTTCTTCTATATAGATCTGCACGGTTCCTGTCAATTCTGTATATAGTAGTTCGCATTCGGGAGCATAGGAGAAGTTATCCGACAGCAGATACTTATCATACACCTTCCCACATATTGGCAATATTTTTTCTGCAAATACTTTTGCGGCTCCTCGAGGCACATGCAGCGTCAATAATTTCACTGCGTATGATTTCTTCTTTTTTCATTCACAAAACGATTATACGATTTTCGCTTTGATGCGCAAATTTCGTATAATTTATTTATTAAACAAACTTTCTAAAATCGATCCTCTGCAAATTATTCATATTTTTGTGACATAAAGCTAAAAAACATGCTGCGCCGACTGCTTCATTTTAAACAAGAGATAATTTTGTTCGTGGTTACGAGCTTGCTCTTGCTCTCCGGTCTGAACAAAGCTGAAGTAAATATTATGGAAGCCCGTAATTTCATTTCTGCCCGCGAAATGGTGCAGAATAAAGAATATTTACTTACCACTCTTAATGGCGAGCCTCGTTACCAAAAACCGCCTTTACCTACCTGGTTGACTGCTGCTTCGGGCAGGATTTTTGGCTTTGATTCTCTTAATACCTTACGGTTACCGGTAGCAGCAGTAACTTTTCTTTTGGTTTTCGCTTTTTATTATTGCTCCAAACTTCTTGGATTAAGTTCAAAACACAGATTCAACAATGCGTTAATTTTAATAACATCGTTCTATATATTTTTTGCAGGGCGAGATAATCAGTGGGATATGTATACACACAGCTTTATGCTGGTGAGTATATACTTCCTTTGGAAAGTGTTTCAAAATGAGTCCGGCGGTTTGCGAAATAGTTTTTTCGCTGGACTATTTTTAGGTTTTTCCATCTTAAGTAAAGGTCCAGTCTCTTTTTATGCCCTATTTTTACCTTTCCTGATAAGCTACGGTATAGTGTATCGCATTCCGTTTCGGGAAAAAAGGCTCTATTTACTGAATATGCTTTTATCCGGTTTGACTATCGGATTTAACAAGAAAGTCTTAAAGGATACTGTCTAAAAAATGGGATCTTGACATTCATATCTTAAAATTTTACAATGTAAAGTTAGTTATACACTATTGATTTTTAGATATATGCACCCTAGACAAAACGCGACAAAAGGTAGACAAAAGGTGACAATTCGTGACCTGTTTTGTATTTTTAAAATAGGTCACGATTTAGTCACGGAAAAGTGTCCAAATATGACCATTTTTTGACTAATATACCAGACAAATTGAAAATAAAAAAACCTACAATCACTTGATATTGTAGGTTTTGTCTGGCTTTTGTCCGGTTTATTGGACATTTTTAGTGATTCGGTTGGGATTCGAACCCAAGACCCACAGCTTAGAAGGCTGTTGCTCTATCCAACTGAGCTACCGAACCGGTTTAAGCATCCCGTTTGGGGAGTGCAAAGATAACAAATATTTTGAAATTACTTAGATTCGTTGGTATTTTTTGGTTTCCCAAGTGTTTTATATAGCAAATAGAGGAAAACCAGAACGCCAAGAACTATCATCCCATTAGATATCTCACTGCTATATTCATGAACCTTACTCATCAGTTGATCTTTAGGAACAACACTCTGTAGTGAGTAGCCAACAATTGCCAGAATAGAATTCCATAACATTGCGCCAAGAGTTGTATAGAGGACGAACTTCTTCAATCCCATCTTTGCCAGACCTGCAGGAATTGAAATAAGTTGTCTGATGGCAGGGATAAGCCTTCCGACAAAAGTGGATACTGCACCATTCTTTATGAAGTACTCCTCTGCCTTGTGAATCTTTTGTTCATCAAGCAGGCACATACGACCGAAACGGGTATTGACAAGCCTGTAGATAACAGGCCTTCCCAGATAATACGCAAGATAATAGTTCACAAAAGCTCCTATCAATGCACCAACTGTCCCAAAAAAGACCACTAAAAATATATTCAATTCACCTGCCGCTGCTTTATATGCAGCCGGTGGAATAACAATTTCGGAAGGAAAAGGAATGAATGAGCTCTCTATCGCCATCAGAAGAGTAATCGTCCAATAGTTGAGATTTTCAAGACACCATTCTATAAAATGTACAGACTCCATAGTTTATTGTTTATTTATATTTATGTCGGGAATAAGGTTTTGCAGCATATTCTGCCAAATAATATCATGTTTGATCAGCTCCTCATAGCCGGAATCCAGACCTTCATCATCATTTGTATAATACATAGCGGCAATATGATAGACGAGAAATTCGGGCATGTTTGAAACTCTGTAGGATTTCAGGAGAGCTTCAGCTATGATGTTGAAATTAATAGTGACATCTGACATTACCTTTCTTAGGAAAATGAGAGCCTCGTTATAATCTTCCTTCAGCATACATATATAGGCCATGTAGGTATTTGCATCCGGGCTTTCAGGGTCAAGCTCCAATGCCATTTTTGCATATTTTCCGGACTCCTCGGTCATACCTATTTTAAGGCAAGAATCGGCCAAAGCTGTTATTGCAAAGGAATCATATGGTTCAAGCTCGATAAACTCCTTAAGTGTGTCCACAGCCTTATCATATTGCTCTGTATTTATATGTACAATAGCCTTGTTATACATTACCGAAGAGTTGGCAGGGTTTAAGGCAAGTGAGTAGTTAAACGCCTCTATTGCCTTGTCATATTTTTCCAGAGTAGCATAGATAGTTCCTACATTGAACCACACGTTGTCATTAAACGGCTCTTTATCAAGATATTTCTCATAAAAAACAATGCTCTCCTCATATCTTTTTGTCCTCTCCAGACAAAAGGCCATATCATTAAAAATGGCTATGTTTTCCGGATTGTCACTGTTGATTTTCTCAAGATACTCCAGGGCAAACTCATAGCTTCCCGCATCAATATAATCAAGAGCAGCAGTATAGAGCATCTCCTCCTGCTCCTCAGGAGAGAGGGTCATGGCATGACTGATGTAATCACGTGCAAGTTCATTATTACCCATTTTCAGCTGGCCTCTACCAAGTAAAAAATAGACATCGCTGTTACTCGAGTCAAAACCCAGCTGTTTTTCCAGTATAGCAACTGCTTTTTCCGGCTCTCTGTTAACTATAAGTGCATCAGAGTATCTGACAGTCAAATCCGAAGAGTATGGATGTCTTAGATAAGCAATCTGAGAAAGCATAAGGACAAGATCATCATTAAACTCGTCTGCGAAGAAACCTAACAGGTAGTCAAATTCCTCTTCGGAAAAATTAAGTTCAGAGAGATCGCCATTTTTATATGCCTGACGACACAACTCTACCTTTTCCGAATAATCCTCCTCCTCATTGAAATTTAAAAAATTGTCTGCTGACATTATAATGGTGTGATGGTCTTTAGATAAAAGAAGGCGCTTTTCACAAAATCCAAGGCACTATCCTTTTCGGTGTTGTTTGTAATAACAAGATCATAAGGATTTGGTTCAGGTGTATGCCTTCCAACCTTAAATGTTGATAGTGAAGATAGGGAGAGGAATTCACCGGTAAAACTATAGTTTTTTGAAAAATCAATAAAAAGATCACTTGGATCGTTTATAAAACCGGAGACCAGACTAGGATCCGGAACCCCTATCATCGATAAGTTTTTCTTGGTAATCAACTTGATACCATGTCCAAGAATCGCCTCTGAAGAGGTGTCTTTGCCAAGGTTTATAGCTATACCATGGTATTCAATCTTCTTATCTGTCGCATATGAAATCAGAAATTTGACCGCCTCAAGATTATCATCCTCTGTAACCTCAAAGATAAAAGTTATCCTCTTTACTTTTTCAAGAGAGACAAACTTAACCTTTCTCTGTACAAAGATCCTGTTAATAGCCTTTTTCTGGCGTTTCTGTTTAAAAAACATATCAACTTATAATTGATTAAACGGTGCAAAAATAACAAATTATAATTGCTATCTTTGATTAAAGATCAAAATTCTTATGTTAAGCGAAATATCAGAATTGACTTTAGAAGATCTCTTTTCAAAGAGTGTCATTGATTTTCAGGAACGTCCGGCATATTCGGTTGTAGGAAAAGAGAGCATTTCGTACAAGGAAGTTGGAGAGAGGACAGAGAGGCTTGTTGACCTTTTCAACAAGTCAGGATTGGAAAAAGGCTCCAGGATATCCATACTAGGCAACAATATGCCCAACTGGCCGGTAAGCTACTTTGCAATAACGACATCATCAAGGATTGCCGTACCTATCCTTCCTGATTTTACAGCTTTTGAAATTGTCAACATTCTGGAACATTCCGGCTGTAAGGCTCTGATTGTTTCAAAGAAATTACAATACAAGATTCCGGAGCATATCTTCAATGAACTGGATCTGGTAATCTCCATGGATGAACTGGAGATTATAAAACATCCCGAAAAAAGTGATTATGTGGTCACCTCTTCCCCGGAACCATCAGACCTGGCATCCATAATATATACATCAGGAACGACAGGAACATCAAAAGGTGTAATGTTAAGTCACAGCAACATCGTCTCCCAGGAGTATATGACCAACAAACTCTTCGGAATAATCAAAGAAGATATCCTTCTATCCGTTCTGCCCCTTTCCCATACATACGAGTGCAGCATCGGAATGATTCAGCCCTTTGCACACGGAGCTCATGTCGTATACATGGAAGGAGCTCCTACCCCTTCTCTGCTTCTTCCTGCCCTTAAGGAGGTAAAGCCGACAATAATGCTTACGGTACCGCTGATTGTTGAAAAAATATTCAAGAACAAGATCCGGCCAATGTTCACAAAGAACTTCCAAATGCAGGTTTTGTACTCTTTTCCACTTATCAGGAGGCTTTTCCACAAAATTTCCGGAAAAAAGCTATACAACACCTTTGGCGGTAAACTAAGATTTTTCGGAATAGGTGGTTCAAAACTTGATGGCATGGTCGAAAGATTCCTTGCAGATGCTGGTTTTCCCTACGCTATAGGATATGGTCTTACTGAGACCTCCCCTCTTCTGGCCGGAGCAATACCGGGGAAGACAAGATGGCAATCCACAGGACCGGCTCTTGTGGGTGTTGAGTTAAGATTAGACAACATCAATTCCAAAAACATAGGGGAAATAGTAGTTAAAGGGCCAAATGTTATGGTGGGTTATTACAAAGATCCCGAGGCCACTTCAAAATGTTTTACTGCAGATGGATGGTTCAGGACAAAAGATCTTGGCATCATAGACAAACACGGATATTTGTATATCAAAGGAAGAGTCGACAATATGATTCTCAACTCAAACGGAGAGAATATATACCCGGAGGAGATTGAGACCGTTCTAAACGAACACGACATGGTCCTAGAATCGCTGGTAACGCAGAAGAACGGGAAAATGACAGCTCTTGTTCACTTTAATTATGATCAGATAGAGGCGATACACCAGTTGCGAAATGAGCCTAAAATAAACATTGATGAACGTGTACAAAAAATCAAGGAGGAATTGCTTGACTTTGTAAACGACAGAGTGAGCAAATCCTCCAAAATTTCCGAAATCATAGAGCAGCCTGTAGCATTTGAAAAAACGGCTACTCAGAAGATCAAAAGATACCTTTATACTGACTAGTTTCTGAATACGAGTTCATCATCAAAGCAATCGACTATGATTGGCTTCTCCCTGTTGAGTTTGCCCTCAAGCAAGGATTTTGCAAGCTCGTTTACAAGTTCCCTCTGAAGCAACCTTTTCACGGGCCTGGCCCCGTATGAAGGATCAAAACCTTTACTGCACAAATACTCCATGGCATATTCGGTAATTGTCAGAGTCATTCCTTTATCTTCTACCAGTTTTTGAACAGCGCTTATCTGAAGTTTCAGAATATCTTTTACATCACTCATTGTCAGCGGATGAAACACTATCGTTTCATCAATTCTGTTTAAAAATTCAGGTCTGACACTTGCCCTAAGTACATCAATCACCTCCCTCCTGGTCTTTTCAAGAACCTCTTCTCTGTTTGAGCTGTTCATTCTGGAGAGGTTTTCCTGGATTATATCCGATGCTGCATTGGAAGTCATTATCAGTATTGTGTTCTTAAAATCAGCTGTTCTTCCCTTATTGTCGGTCAGCCTTCCATCATCAAGTACCTGCAGTAAAATGTTAAACACATCCGGATGCGCCTTTTCAATTTCATCCAATAATATCACAGAATATGGCTTACGCCTTACAGCTTCGGTAAGTTGGCCGCCCTCCTCATATCCTATATATCCCGGGGGAGCTCCTACCAATCTGGATACCGAGTGCCTCTCCTGATACTCACTCATATCAATTCTTGTAAGCATATTCTCATCGTTGAACAGGAACTCTGCAAGAGCCTTTGCCAGTTCAGTCTTTCCCACTCCGGTAGTACCGAGAAAGAGAAAAGATCCGATAGGACGTTTTGCATCCTGCAGCCCGGCACGACTTCTTCTTATAGCGTCCGAAACAGCTTTTATTGCCTCATCTTGTCCCACGATTCTCTTATGAAGCTCATCCTCCATTCTTAAAAGTTTCTCCTTTTCACTCTCAAGCATCCTTTTCACCGGAATACCGGTCCATTTAGCAACAACTTCCGCTATATCTTCAGGTTCCACATATTCGTTAATGAGCGTAAATTCACTTTTGCTCTTCTGTTCCATGAGCTCTTTAATCTGTTTTTCTGCAGAAACAATTTTTCCATATCTGAGCTCGGCAACCTTACCATAATCACCACTCCTTTCAGCCTCTTCTGCCTTGAATTTCAACTGTTCAATCTCAATCTTCTGCTTTTGAATCTGTTCTAAAATCTTTTTCTCCTTAGCCCACTGCTCATTATCCCGGTTACGCTCCTCACTCAACTCTTCAATCTGTCTTGCAAGTTCACCGAGTTTCTCCTTGTCACCCTCTCTCTTGATAGCCTCTCTCTCAATTTCCAGCTGTCTAATCTTGTGATTCAGCTCATCTATGGATTCGGGGACGGAA
This sequence comes from Bacteroidales bacterium CF, assembly GCA_000473305.1. Classification (GTDB taxonomy): domain Bacteria; phylum Bacteroidota; class Bacteroidia; order Bacteroidales; family UBA932; genus Bact-08. Next base: position 1,391,148 of record CP006772.1, read on the forward strand.
TTCATCTCAAGCCTTAATTTTGATGCAGCCTCATCAATAAGATCTATAGCCTTGTCAGGCAGATGACGGTTAGATATGTAACGGTTTGAAAGATCAACTGCGGCAATCAGGGCATCATCCTTGATCTGGACCTTGTGATGGTTTTCGTACCTCTCTTTCAACCCCCTGAGAATCGATATAGCTTCAGCCGGAGTCGGTTCGTCAACATTGACCATCTGGAACCTTCTCTCCAAAGCCTTGTCCTTTTCAAAATATAGCTGATACTCATCAAGTGTTGTAGAACCAACGGCCCTTAACTCTCCCCTAGCCAATGCGGGTTTAAGAATATTTGCGGCATCCATGGCCCCGTCGCTTCTTCCGGCCCCGATAAGTGTATGAATCTCGTCAATAAAAAGTATAACTTCCCCGGCACTGTCAATCACCTCCTTGACAACACCTTTCAGCCTCTCTTCAAACTCACCTTTGTATTTTGCCCCTGCAATAAGTGCTCCCATGTCAAGAGAAAATATCTCTTTTGATTTCAGATTCTCAGGAACATCACCATGTACTATTCTTTGAGCTATACCTTCGGCTATTGCGGTTTTACCCACACCCGGCTCTCCTACCAGTATAGGATTGTTCTTTGTTCTACGGCTCAAAATCTGCAGAACTCTCCTGATCTCTTCATCCCTGCCAATAACAGGATCCAACTTGCCGGACTTTGCCTGTTCATTCAGGTTAATGGCAAACTTGCCAAGAAATTCCCAATTTTGTTTATTCATTATCTTTTGATTTTTATAACAATTACTGCAACATATCTGCCATCCGGTATTTTCTGACAAAACGGCACATTTTACTATCTTTGCAGAAAAAAGAGATGAAATTTCCGGAGTTAAAAGAAGGTGAGCTTCTTCCTCTTGCTGAAGCATTCTACACTATACAGGGAGAGGGATATCATAGCGGGAAGCCTGCATATTTCATAAGATTGGGAGGCTGTGATGTAGGATGCAGCTGGTGTGACGCAAAAGAGACCTGGAATCCCAGACTCTATCCCCCAACGCCGGTGAGTGAAATTGTCAATGAAGCATTGAAGTATCCCGCAAAGGCCATCGTCATAACAGGCGGAGAACCACTCACATATCCACTGGACAGATTATGCATCCTACTGAAAAACGAGGGCTTCGAAATCTTTTTGGAGACATCCGGGTCAAAAAGCATCAGCGGCAGATTTGACTGGATATGCCTTTCTCCCAAAAAGAAAAAGCCACCTGTTAACGGTATGCATCAATTAGCTTCAGAATTGAAAGTGATAATAGAGACAGAAGATGATTTGCTCTGGGCAGAACAAAACAGACTTCTAGTAAGAAACAATTGTTTTTTGTATTTACAGCCGGAATGGAGTAAGTCAAAACTGATTTTACCGGTAATTATAGACTATGTAAAGAGAAATCCCATTTGGAATATATCGCTGCAAACGCACAAATACATGAATATTCCTTAGGAAGGTAAGAGTTTTTTAATAACTTTGAAAACTTAATTTTTAATTGTTATGAAAAGACTCTCAATACTTGTTGCCCTTGCAACAATGTTTTCTTTAACGCTATTTTCACAGGAAAAACCTAAAAATCAAACTGCTTATCAATTCACCACAGTCAAGGAACTTCCTGTAACCTCTATTAAAAACCAATCAAAATCAGGTACTTGCTGGAGTTTTTCCACACTGGCACACCTTGAATCAGAGCTTCTCAGAAGCGGTAAGGGAGAGTTTGATCTGTCTGAAATGTTCATTGTCTCAAACTCATATTATGACAAGGCAGACAGATACATCAGGTCTTACGGTAAAATAAGCTTCTCGGGAGGAAGCTCCTTTACTGATGCTCTCACAATCATCAAACAATACGGAATTGTACCGGATTCTGTAATGACCGGACTTAACTACGGAGAAAAAATCCACGCTCACGGAGAACTTGATGCTGTGACATTAGCCTATGTCAATGCTATAGAGAAAAATCCAAACGGGAAGTTGTCAACAGCATGGAAAAACGGTTTCAAAGGGATTCTTGATGCATACCTCGGAGCTGTTCCCGAAAAATTCACCTATAAAGGAAAAGAATATACACCAAAGAGTTTTGCCTCTATGCTGGGGCTGAATTGTGATGACTACATATCTGTAACATCCTATACCCACCATCCTTTCTACACTAAATTCTCTCTCGAGGTTCCGGACAACTGGAGGAATGACCTCTCTTATAATGTGCCTCTTGAAGATATGATGTCTATCTTCGACTATGCAATAGAAAACGGATATACAGTCCTCTGGGGGGCAGATGTAAGTGAAAAGGGTTTCACAAGAAAGGGTATAGCAGTTGTGCCGGAACAGGAAGTTGCCAACATGAACGGTTCTGACCAACAAAAATGGATAGGCAAGACACCTCAGGAGATAGAGGGCAAACTGAACACTCTTGACGAAATTATTCCGGAAAGAGTGATAACCCAACAAGATCGTCAGATTGCATATGATAATCTCCTGACAACAGACGACCACGGAATGCAGATTTATGGTATTGCCAAAGATCAGAATGGCAACAAATATTACAAAGTAAAGAACTCTTGGGGAACAAATGCTGGATTTGAAGGATTCTGGTATGTCTCTGAAACATTTGTCAAATACAAGACAATGAACATAATTGTCAATAAGAACTCTGTTCCTAAGCAACTTAGAAAGAAATTAGGCATAGATTAAATAATTAAATTATGAAAAAGACGCTTTTAACAGTTTCGCTCCTTCTTCTGACAGTTGTATTCAATCTTGCTGTCGGACAGGCATATCAATTCACAGATGTATGCCGCAATAAGGTAACCCCGGTTAAGGATCAGGCCAGGACAGGTACTTGTTGGTGTTTCGCAACCACAGCTTTCATGGAGAGTGAACTTATCAGAACCGGGAAAGGGGAATTTGATCTTTCTGAAATGTATGTAGTATATCAAAACTACCTTAATAGGCTTCAAGATAACTATTTACGCAGAGGAAAGGGTAATATAGGTGAAGGTAGTATTGCCCACATGCTTATTGATGTATATCGGACAAATGGAATCGTTCCTGAGGAGGTATACAACGGAATAAAATATGATTCAAAAAGTCATAACCACTCAGAGCTAAGTGAATATTTGGGTGCTATCGCCAATGTCTCGGTTCAGATGAAGAGAAGAAGTCCCGAGTATTATAAAATCATGAATAATCTATTGAGCTCTTATCTTGGTGAGAGACCTGAGAAGTTCACATACAAAGGGGTGGAATACACTCCTCAGACTTTTCTCAAATATCTGGGTATAAATCTGGATGATTATGTCGAACTCACCAGTTTCAGCCATTTGCCATACTACAAGGCTTCTGTTCTAGAGATTCCAGACAACTGGGATTACGGAAGATTGTACAATTTACCTATCGATGAATACATGGAGGTAATCAACAATGCACTGAAATCAGGCTATTGCATTGCTTGGGACGGAGATATCAGTGAGAAGGGGTTCTCACAGAAAAATGGTGTTGCTATAAATCCAATACTCGAAAATGGAGAACTTGCGATTGACTTCTCAAAAATCTATAACGAGAAAAAAGTGGATCAGAGTAGCAGGCAACAGGGATTCGAATCGTTCGTCACTACAGACGACCATCTTATGCTGCTTACAGGAATAGTAAAAGATCAAAACGGGACAATATACTACATAACCAAGAACTCATGGGGAACAGAGGGAATGTTCCAAGGTTATCTCAATATGTCTGAAAGTTTTGTGAGAGCTAAAAGCGTATCCATGTTGGTTAACAAAAATTCGATTCCGAAAGGTATAAGAGAAAAACTAGGCATCTAAACACTCCTTTATGAGCATTGCCAGATACATCCCGAACACTATTACCTGTCTTAACCTTCTTTCAGGAACCGTTGCTGTAATATTAGGTTTTAAAGGAGAAGCGGAAATAGCCGTATATCTAGTTCTTGCCGCTGCAATATTCGACTTTATGGACGGATTTGCTGCCAGGCTTCTGAAGTCATATTCCCCAATGGGCAAAGAGCTGGACTCTCTGGCCGATTTAATCAGTTTCGGTCTGGCGCCGGCCATATTGTTGTTTCATCGCTATGGACTCACTCATGGAACAGTTATTCTTACATACGTACCATTAGTAATAGTAGTAGCCTCAGCTCTAAGACTTGCCAAATTCAACATTGACACAAGACAGACAGAGAATTTCATCGGGATGCCTACTCCGGCAAATGCAATATTGATTGGCATGCTGATTCATTTCTCAACATTAAACGATATCTTCAACCCTATTCTGGACACAACTTTTTTCATACCTGTAATGTCGATGGTTTTGTCCTACCTTCTGATTTGCAATATCCCAATGTTTTCCCTTAAATTAAAGTCTCTCAAGTGGAAAGGCAACGAGAAACGTTTCTCTCTGATTATTTCAGCTTTTGTTCTTACAGCACTTGCGTTTCTTTGTGGAGTAACATGGTCAATTGCCATCCTTATTATTTTCATTTTATACATTCTTATAAACTTAATTGATTATTCACTAACACTTTTCAGATAAAAAGATGAAAGGAAGGGCCAACGCTGACACTATGGAAATCATTAACAAGAAATTGCTATCTCTTGCTCCGGATCATTATATTGAGAAGATAGAAGAGCTGTCTGAATGGCTGAACGACCTCTTTACAGATCTGAACAAGCGAAACAGTCTTTTACTTGAAGCATCAGTTAAGGCCAGTCAGATTCTGATCTCCAATCACAATTTCTACGATGCAGTAAACGAAGTTATAGAGATAATCGGAGAATCGATACCGAACAACAGGGTATTCATATATGAATTTCACAAGGATATCATCAGTGGTGATGAGGTTATCAGCCTGAGATTCGAAAAAGAGCATGGAAAGGACTCCAAGAGAGTATTCGAGAGCAAGCATCAGAATATCCCAATAAGCAATATCCCTAAAGATTTGCTGAATAACTTGAAAAAGGGAGATATTGTCTCGTCCGAAAAAAGCTCGTTCTCTGAATGGGGAGAATTCCTATTAATACCAATCTTTGTAGATGGTTCAGAATGGGGATTTCTGGGTGTAGAAAGCAAATGTTTTGATGATTATAATTTCTGGAATGAGAGTGACAGAAATGCGATGAGCAGCATCGCATCATCTTTGGGACAGTATATAAACCGTCATTTTCAGAGTCTTGAACTGATAATGGCCAAGGAGCTTGCTGAGGAGAGTGAGATTTATGCTAATTCCCTGTTTGATCAGTCTCCGCTGAGTATACATATAGCAAGCACATCGGGAGTCATAGAGAAGGTTAACAAATCCTCCGAATCGATCTTCAGTGTCCATCAGAACAGAGTGATATCAAAATTCAATGTACTTACGAACCCAATTGCCATAGAGCTTGGGTGGAACAAGTTTTTCAATGAGGCATTGGCATCCGAAAATGAAGTGTTCAGGACAATCATTTTTGACCCGGGAGCTTTTGGTTACAGGGGTGAAAGAAAGGTGTTGAGTGCAGTTGCTTTTCCAATAAAATTTAAAGGAAGGGTTAAGAAGATTGCTATCATGTATCAGGATATTACCAACAATACCCGGAACGAGCTTCTTCTCAAGATTCAGCGTAATCTTGCATATTCCATCCTATCCTGCAAGAATTTTCCTGAATTCTACGCTATAGTATCAAATGAGGTGGATTCAATAATACCTGACAACAATCTATACGTCGCCTTCTATAATGAACAGACTGACAGTTTTTCCATAGGAGGTATTAATAGGAACGATCTTGACATACATATAGAGAGTTGGCCTGCAAAGAGCTCTATGACAGGATATGTACTTTCTCAGGGGAAAACGGTATTTGCCAAAAAGAATGATATCCTTGATCTTTATTCAAAAGGGAAAATCGAGATTGTCGGTGCTATGGCAGAAGTATGGCTTGGAGTTCCGTTCAGGAGTGAAAGCGGTGTGTCCGGAGCAATTGTTATACAAAATTACACCAATCCGGATTCGATAAACCCTTCGGATATAGAGATAATTGAGCTAATAGCTAACGAAATAAAGATTTTCCTTGACAAAAAAAGTGCAGAGGAGAGCACTGTCAAGCTCACAAAAGCTGTAACAGAGAGCCCCGCCTCTGTTGTAATAACCGATTCGGAGGGAAAGATTGAGTATGTTAATCCAAAATTCGTAACAACTACAGGATATTCATTCGAAGATGTTAATGGTTCAAATCCTAGGATTCTGAAATCTGGAGATACGCCACAGGTAGTTTACAAGAATATGTGGGATACCATACTATCAGGAAAGGAGTGGCGTGGAGAGTTGAAAAACAGGAAGAAAAACGGTGAATACTATTGGGAAGATATCTCCATCTCACCAATAATCGGTGATGATGGATCGATAAGTCACTACATAGCAATCAAAGAGGACATCTCGGACCGAAAAATTCTTATCAATCAGCTCATTGAGGCACGTGACAGGGCACAAGAGAGTGACAAGCTAAAAACGGCATTTCTCCAGAATATCAGCCATGAAATCAGGACTCCAATGAACGGGATTCTTGGCTTTATTGAACTTCTGAGGGACCCGGACCTATCCTCTCAGGATCAGAACAGCTATATAGATATAATTGAGAAGAGCAGCCACAGAATGCTCAAAATAATAAACGACCTTATTGATATTTCCAAAATCGAGGCAGGTATTATTCAGATAAAACTATCAGAGGTTTGTATCTCATCCATGCTTCTGGATATTGTAACCTTCTTCACGCCAGAAGCAGAAAAAAAAGGAATAAAAATTGATCTTAAGTGTGGTGATAAGATTAAAGATCTTACCATAATTTCAGATTATGAAAAGATATATGCTTCAATGATCAATCTTATCAAAAATGCAATCAAATACTCTATAAAAGGTGAGATTACAATCGAGGCCTACTTATCCGGCGAATTCATTGAATTATCGGTAGCAGATACAGGAATTGGCATACCTGAAAGTAAACTCGACAAGATATTCGAGCGTTTCGCACAGGTTGAGTCAAACTCTATAAGCCGTGCAGAAGGTGCAGGGCTAGGCCTCAGTATAGTTAAAGCCTATATTGATATCCTTGGTGGTTCAATATGGGTTGAATCAAAACTGGGAGTAGGATCCCGGTTTTCTTTCACCATACCGCTCTCCTATCAGAGTGAAACTGCAGATGAGTATATTGAAAAATCTTCTATAACAAAATCTATTGAGCATATGGAAGAAAGCAGAGTTTTAAAAATATTGGTAGCTGAGGATGAAGAGACCAATGCCTTGTATATCAAAACAATCCTCAAGTCTTCAGGTTATGATTTAATTTTTGCCCACAATGGGAAAGAGACTGTAGATTTATTCAGACAAAATCCGGATACAGACATAATACTTATGGATCTCCGAATGCCAGAGATGGATGGATTTGAAGCAGCAAGATTGATACGAGCTCAGGATAAGAGTGTGGTAATTATAGCCCAGACAGCTTTTGCCTTTACAGAAGACAAAGAGAGTGTCCTGGAACAAGGGTTCACCGATTACATATCAAAACCCATAAGGAAAGACGAGCTTAAGAACATAATCCTCAAGCATTCTTCTATATAGATGTAATTATAGACTGAATCCTGTCCAATCTTTCATCCAGCTCTTTGTTCAATCTGAGGAAGTCGTCGGAATTATCCAACTCGCCTTTAACTCCAAGATAATACTTTATTTTCGGTTCTGTGCCGGAAGGCCTTACTGAGACAATTGAATTACCTTCACCAATAAACTGCATTACATCAGATTTAGGCAGAGGAATCGAGTATCTCAGATCACTGATAAGGTCAACACTTTCAGATTGCAGATAGTCATGAATCAAAACAACCTGCTCTCCAGCCAGAGTTTGTAGTGGCTCATTCCTGAATTTTTTCATTATAACCTTAATCTGCTCAAGACCATCAATACCTTTTTTGGTCACAGAGACCAACCTCTCTTTATAAAAACCGAATTTTGTGTAGATTTCAGTCAAAAGGCTGAAAAGAGTCTTTCCATGTTCTGCTGCCCATGCTGCCGCCTCGGATATAAGGATCGCAGTAAGTACAGCGTCTTTATCCCTGACAAATTCACCTGCATTGAATCCGTAACTCTCCTCTCCCCCTCCTATGAACACTCTTTTTCCCTCGTTTTGCCTTACAATGTCAGCAATATATTTGAATCCCGTCAATACATTGAACATCTCCACACCATATGAATCAGCTATGCTTTTGAGTAGATCTGAAGTAACGATTGTCTTAACCATGTAATATCCCGGATTTTTCTCCGCTCTTTTTAATTTTCCGAGCTCACAATATCTCTCCAGCAAGTAGAAGGAAAGTAATGATGAAGTCTGGTTACCATTGAGCAAGACCAGATTCCCGCTGTTATCCTTAACTGCAACACCTATTCTGTCTGCATCGGGATCTGTGGCGAGAACAATATCTGCATCTACTTCAACAGCCTTCTCAACTGCCATTTTCAATGCAGAAGTCTCTTCAGGGTTTGGAGAGGCCACTGTCGGAAAGTTCCCGTCATTTATATCTTGTGCCGGCACATTGAATATTTTCTTAAATCCGGCTCTTCTCAGAGCCTCTGGCACTAACTTGACACCGGTGCCGTGAAGTGGAGTGTATACGATTTTTAATCCGTCATGCTTTTTCACTGTTTCAGGCGATAAAGCAAGTGAGAGGATGGCACTCAGATAGGCTTCATCTGTTTCAGTGCCCCCTACATGTATCTGATTTTCTCCACCGGAAAATTTAACCTGTGAAGGATCCTTTATCAAAGAGACCTCGTTTATTATATTCTCGTCGTGAGGAGCAATTATCTGGGCACCATCGCTCCAGTATACCTTATATCCGTTGTATTCCTTAGGATTATGGGATGCTGTAATCATTACACCTCCGACACACCCGTGATGACGTATTGTGAAACTCAATTCCGGTGTTGGCCTGAGTTCATGAAAAAGCAATACCCTAAACCCATTGGCAGCAAAAACCTCTGCAGTAATCCGGGCAAAGTATGCACTGTTGTTGCGGCAATCAAATGCGACTGCAACAGTTAAAGAGTTTTTGTGCCTGTTAGCCTTTATCATATAATTTGCCAGCCCCTGAGTAGCCATTCCAACGGTATATCTGTTCATACGATTTGTGCCTACACCCATAATGCCGCGCAACCCTCCGGTTCCAAACTCCAAAGACTTGTAAAAAGAGTCCTCAAGCTCTTTAGGATTTGTCTCAATAAGCCGCCTTATCTCCTCTTTAGTCTCATTATCGAAACTGCCATCAAGCCACGATTGGGCTTTTAATAAATAATCCGTAGCCATAACATTGGATTTTAAAATTACTTTTAACAAATTTAATCAATAATAGATTAAATTCAAAAATCAAACTATTGTATATTTGCCCTATGAATATAAAAGAGTACACCCCGTTCTACCGCAGAAATCTCAAGTTAGCAATACCTGTCATGCTTACTCAAGCGGGACAGATCACAGTCAATCTTGCAGACAATATCATGGTAGGACACCTGGGGACGACAGAACTTGCCGGGGTGACATTTGCCAACTCAATCATCATATTGGGTATGGTTTTCGGTATTGGCTTCACACAAGGAGTCACACCACATGTCGGCCAAAGCTTCGGCAAAGGGGAGCATGACAAAGTAGGCAGATTGTTACAAGCATCATTTATAACCAACACTCTGCTCTCAATCCTTCTTACCTTTGTTATGTTCACTATCGGACTTTTCATGGGTTCGATGGGACAACCGGAAGGTGTGGAGAGCTTTGCAAGAGACTACTATTATATCATTTTGGCATCAATGATTCCTTCTCTGCTTTTCTTTGGCATGCGACAATTTTCTGAAGGTATCGGAATAACAAAATATGCACTATACATTACTATTATTGGAAACTCACTGAATATTTTCCTTAATTGGGTGCTCATATATGGTCATCTGGGATTTGACTCAATGGGGGTAAAAGGAGCTGCAATAGCTACCTTGATAAGCAGGTATATAATGTGTGGATCTTTCATTTTATTATATCTAAGAAAACCTGCATACAGCCGATACATCAAATTGTTGAGCAAACCTTTGATTGACAGGGAAACCGTCAAGAGAATCCTGAAGACATCCGTACCCCTCTCATTTCAGAACCTTGTAGAAATCACGGCATTCAGCCTGAGTGCCATAATGGTTGGGTGGAATGGGGAGATCTCTCTTGCCTCTCATCAGATAGCTATGAGTATGAGCAGTTTTTCATTCATGCTTGCATTGGGTGTGGGTGCTGCCGCCACAATAAGGGTTTCTCACCAATATGGATACGGAGATTACAAGTCAATGAGAAAGGCAGGATTTGCTGCTATCCATTTAAGCGTCGGGCTGATGTCAATATGTGGTATATTATACATTTTGCTCAGGAACTACATTCCTCTGATTTTCACAGATGACCCTGAGGTAATCTACCTATCTTCACGGCTTTTGATAATATCAGCCCTTTTCCAGGTTTTTGATGCCACCCAGCTCTCCTGCCTTGCTTGTCTGAGAGCTTTGGCCGATGTCAGGAAACCTTTATTGTTTTCCATTATCTCATATTATTTAGTTTGTCTACCTTTGGGCTATCTTTGCGGGAACATTCTTGGATACGGAGCAATCGGCGTGTGGGTTGGACTGCTTTTAGGTCTGGTCTTCGCTGCATCTCTTTTCCTGTGGAGGTTCAATACAATAAGTATGCGTTTAGTTAAGTTACATTCTATTTAAAATGAAGAGAATAAATTATAAAAGAGAGGTTATCTTTCTAATCGGAGTTGCAACTATAATCCGTTCAATAATGGCATACTTCATAGATCTGAGCGGAGAGGAGGCTTATTGCTGGTCTTTTGCACTATATCCCAAGTTAAGCCAGATGGAGAGCACTCCCATGATAGGGTGGCTCGTACAACTAACAACATGCAATCTCGCATTTAACCACCCCCTTTTTATCAGGGCCGGAGCAATAATGATTTCAGCACTGTCGACATGGCTGATTTACATTATCGGCAGACGAGTCAAGAGTGAGGCGACAGGATTCTGTGCAGCTGTAATGTACACCTCATCCTTGTTCTGCTCTGTGACAACCGGAACATTCATCGGGGCAGAAACTCCCCAGCTGTTATTTCTCCTCCTTTCCATCTATTTCCTGCATGAAGGACTTATTATAAAATATGACCAGGGACTTGAATCAAGAACACTTTCAAATATTTCACTCTCAACAAGTGGAATTTTTATCGGACTAGCTACCCTGTCCCATTTCTCTTCCATTCTGATATGGGCGGGAGTATTACTCTACATAACGCTCTACGACAAGAAAGCCTTTGGAAGACCATATCTTTATATATCGCTCATATTTAGCCTGTTGCTAACATGGCCTGTTATTTTATGGCATAACTTACAAATATTTTTCGGTCTCGACACATTATACAACCATCTTATTAATACGCCTGATCCGATAGAGGTTTTGATAGAGAATAACCCTGTCAATATAATAATCATCATAGTCTCCATACTGTCTTTCAAAAAATTGCGGTTCATTAAAAACCAGCAGTTCAAATTCTTTATATCAATATCACTTCCTTTAATACTGACAGGTAATATCTCAACAGGCATCATCCCTCTGTTTTTTATAGCAGCGGCTTCAATTGAGACAAGAAGCTACAAGCTCAATTTTATGCAGCATTTTCCCAGATCCCTTAAGTACAGCCTGATTGTGTGCGTATCCATAACAACTGCATATATACTTCAACTATATATAGGATTATTCAATTTAGAGGTTAAACAAAGCCCGGATGTCAAAATAGGATATTATGACCCCTCTCTCGACAGATACGGGATGAGAGAACTCTCAGAGGAGTTTGGCAAAATAAGGACAATTGATGTTGCTATGGGAAAAATGACCGATCATTCATACATTGTTTCTGACAACTACCTTTTTGCAGCACAGGCTGAATACTACATAGCATATCCGGAAAAGATCCCGGTCAAAGCTATCGGCTCTCCTGCCGAGATTAGAAAATATTTACTGACCACAATGAATCTGGGTGGTTTCAAAAGCGGTGAAAGTGCTTATTATCTGGAGCCATCAGGAAAAGGGCGCTCAGGGATAGACATTGGAAACCAATACTTCAAGAGTGTAGAGATTGCCGGAAATATATACGTTCACCGTCTCGGAAAACCTGTAATGAAATACACAGTATACCGGTTCAAGGATTTACAAGTTATTCCATTCATACAATGATAATTGACAGACCCTTTCTCGACTTCATCAATGAACATGCCGAAGGAGATGTATATGAGCTTCTGCTTAAGTCAGATCATTTCCCGGGTATTGACGTAAGGGCTGCTGCAACATCAATAGTTGCCAGAAAAAAGTTGATTCAAAAAGTTCCTGATTGGGGAGAGGTGGACTCACTTGTCTTTCCGAAAACAGTAAATGCCGAACAAGCAAGTTCTTGGCTGACTGCCATGTACAAACAACATTTCTGTGACGGGAGTGTCACAATTGATATAACCGGCGGATACGGGGTAGATTCTTTTTATCTTTCAAAAGTTTCATCAGAATTGCACTACATTGAGGCAGATTCAGAGGTATTCGAAGCCACCAGGCATAATTTCAACACTCTGGGGGTAAAAAATGTAATTTTTCACAATCACACTGTGAAAAAAGGGACATTATCAGCATTAAGGCTGCCCCATGCATCTCTAGTATACATAGATCCGGCAAGGCGTTCAGAAAGTAACGGGAGGGTATTTGCATTTGATGACTGCACCCCTGACATACTGAATATAAAAGATGAGCTCTTTTCAATATCCGGGACTATTCTTGTAAAGGCCTCCCCAATGCTTGATATTACAGAATCATTGAGGTTGATTCCGGAAATATGCGAGGTTCACATCCTATCAGTCAGTAATGAATGCAAGGAGCTCCTTTTTCTCATAAAAATGGGGGAAAATAATAAGGATAAGAATAAAGGGATACCGGTTTTTACAGTAAATTACACTAAGCAGGGAGAGGAAACATTCAACTTTGTTCATGGTGAAGAGAAAGATTCAGATCCCGGTTATTTACATGAAGATCCTTCAGGATACCTGTATGAGCCAAACAGTTCAATAATAAAATCCGGTGCCTTCTCTTTAATAGCAACAATATTTAATCTTCGCAAACTTGCAAGACACACTCATCTCTATACATCTGATGTAAAAATCTCAGGATTCCCTGGAAGAGTCTTTCATGTGGTTGATTCTATTGAATATAAGAAGAAAAACATCTCCGGCATGAAAGAGAGATACCCGAAGGCGAATATAGCAACAAGGAACTTCTCTTTAACCCCTGAGGGATTAAAGAGAATCCTTGGGATCTCTGACGGAGGTGATTTCTATATTTTCGGTTGTACGACAGGTGAGAAAAGAGTATTGATTATTTGCAAAAAAGCAGAGTAATCAATCTTCAAGTTTCTCTCCGTTATTCGTAAACCATTTTACCTCCAGTAGTGCATTTTCTGTGTGAGACTCAATCTTAATTGAGCATTTATAGTTCTTTGCCCACTTGTACTTGACACTGAAAAAACCCTTTGAAAGATATGCAGCAAGAATGGGATTTACTTTTAAAATAAAAGACTTTATCTTCTTCTCCTTTACATAATAAGCAAGTTTTCTCTCAATTGTTTCATCTATAAGAAGGCTGGATGCTATTTTACCTGTCCCGTTGCAACTCGGACAATTTTCGGATGTGTTTATCTCTGTAGCTGGTCTTACCCTTTGGCGGGTAATCTGCAACAATCCGAATTTAGTAAGAGGCAATATATTATGCTTAGCTCTGTCACTTTGCATGAGGTCCTGCATATGTTTAAAGAGTTTGATTTTATTTTCATTTGAATCCATATCAATAAAATCAACCACAATAATTCCTCCCATATCTCTCAATTTGAGCTGCCTTGCTATTTCGTCCGCGGCGCTCATGTTAACATCAAAACTGTTTTGCTCCTGATCTGAGCCGCTTTTGGCCCTGATACCACTATTGACATCAATGACATGAAGTGCTTCGGTGTGTTCAATTACAAGATAGGCCCCCTGTTTTATCGGAACGACCTTCCCAAACGCACTTTTAATCTGCCTGTTTATTTCATAATGGTCAAAAATCGGAGTACCTCCTTTATAAAGCTTTACAATTTTCTCTTTGTCAGGAGCAATTAGGGATATATACTCCCTAATCTCATTGTACATCGTCTCATCATTTACCTCGATACTGGAGAATGAGTCGTTGAGAAGATCTCTCAATATAGTTGTTGTACGGCTGTTTTCCGTAAACAACAATTGAGGAGGTTTGGCTTTTGCAATTTTGGACCATGAATCCTCCCACTTTTTGATCAGTGCTTTTAACTCTCCGTCCAATACTGCAGCTCTCTTACCCTCTGCGACAGTTCTGATTATGACTCCGTAATTAGGCGGCAAAATACTGTAGACCAGCCTTTCCAGCCTCTTTTTCTCCTCTTTTGAGGTAATTTTCTGAGAAATACTTACTTTGTCGGCAAATGGTATCAAAACCATATTCCTGCCGGCAATTGAAATTTCTGATGTTAATCTGGAACCCTTTGTAGAAATAGGCTCCTTTACAATTTGTGCAACAATGAATTGTCCGGGCTTGAGAACATCAGAGATCTTTCCCTCTTTTTCCAATATATCACCTAGTTTTATATCAGAATAGAGAGCCTGATGATTCCTGCTCTGCACAATAGATTTGGTAAAATAATCCAAAGCCTTGAATGATAATCCAAGGTCCAAATAGTGTATAAATGCATCCTTCTCGTCTCCGATATCAACGAATGCAGCATTCAGGGCCGGCATTATTCTTTTTACCTTCCCTATATATACATCACCTACCGAATAATTACCGTCATTATGCTCCTTGTTCAGCTCGATCAATCTATGATTGTCGAGAAGGGCGATAGAAACCTCCGTAGAACATACATCAATTATTAACTCCTTCTCCATCTACGATTATAAATAAAAGAATCTAAAGTAAGCCAGTTGGCTTACTTTAGATTATCACTCAGTGAAGACTCAAATAGCAACTATTTTTTCTTTTTATGTCGGTTCTTACGAAGACGTTTTTTACGCTTGTGAGTTGCCATTTTATGTCTCTTCCTTTTCTTTCCGCTTGGCATAATTATTAAAATTTACTAAAGTAATGACGTTATTACTTTACGTTGTTCTTCACTTTATTCATAAACACCTTTGCAGGTTTGAAAGCAGGGATGTTGTGTGCTGGGATCACCAAAGTAGTGTTCTTTGATATATTCCTGGCTGTCTTCTTTGCACGTTGTTTAACGATAAAGCTACCGAAACCACGAAGATAAACGTTCTTATCTTTTGAAAGAGATTCTTTTACGCTCTCCATGAAACTCTCAACTACATTCTGGACAGCAATTTTTTCCATTCCAGTTGCTTTTGCAACTTCATTTACGATATCCGCTTTTGTCATGATAAATTAATATTAGGGGTTAGTCGAATTTTTTAACGAACAAAAATAGCACTATTTTATTGATTATTCAAAACAAAGCCCTAATATTTTCATAAATTTATGTAGTTTTCACCATTTTATGCCATTTATTCATAAATTTGGACATGCGTAATCAATTGATATCTGGAGTTCTTTTTTTGCTTTTACTCCTTCTACCGGATCAGCTTTCTTCACAGACTAAGTCTTGTATATCAAATATATACACTCCGGAAAAGGGTATTACCAAAAAAGAGATAATTCTGCGGGAACTGCCATTTAAGACCGGAGACTCTGTTGAAATAGAAAATATCGAAAAACTTCTACTTATTGGAAAGGAGAATCTGATCAACCTCTCACTTTTCAACTTTGTGTACCTTAATTATGAATACAATAAGGAGAATCCGCACAATATAGACATATACATAGAAACAGAGGAGAGATGGTATATATGGCCATTGATAAACGTTGTACTTGAAGACAGGAACATGACAAGCTGGCTTAAGAGGGGAGATATGGGAAGAGTGACTCTTGAAACGGGCATAAAGGCTTACAACCTGTGGGGACTGAACCACACCCTTAGCGTGAGCCTAAGAACCGGATACCAGAGAGGATTGCGTTTTGAATATAATAATATAAGTCTGGACAGGGAACAAAAGTTTCTATTAAATGTAAGTGCAATCAGAGAGTATTCCCGTACTGAAAATGTAAGAATCGAAAACAATACCCCCTTCTATTACAAATCTGATGAGTTTATTATTGACAAATACACTTATCTTGCAGGTATTACATATCGCCCAAGATTAAGAATAAGCCATATAATAAATATAGGTGTCGACAAGTGCGACATTTCCAATACTATTCTAACAGAAAATCCTGATTATTGGGGAACTAAGGATACACTTAGAACAGGTTTTTTCATCAAATACAAGTATTCATCAGACCAACGGGACAACAACCAGTACCCTCTGAATGGGTATATGATCAGCGGTGAGTTTAACGGATATGCATCCTTTGACAACGATATAAGATATGCCCAAATCTCTTCCATCCTGCAATACTGCCAACCCATAGGTGACAGATGGAATATCTCTGCCATACTATCAGCCGGCATCTCTGCAAAAAACAGGAATGCCTACATTTTTGACAAGGCTATCGGGTACGAAAATGCATACCTGCGGGGAATGGAGTTATATGTTGCAGACGGACAGCACTATTCAGTACTGAATCCAACCCTCAAATACAATATAATACCGACTAAGGTGGTAACAATTGACTGGCTCTCATTTCTCAAAAAATTCAGCAAAATTCACTTTGCCCTATATGGCAAGGCTTTTACCGACTTCGGCTATGTCTGTAATAAATACAGGACATTAAGGTCCAACAACCTCTCCAATAAGTTTCTATACAGTACAGGAATTGGGCTGGATTTTGTCACATACTACGACATAAATCTTTCTATCGAATACTCTTTCAACATGTTAAATAAAGGCGGTCTCTTTTTCACCTTTAAAGGGCCATTGATTTAGTTTGGCATAATCATTGACCATATAATAGCAGACGTAATATTCCCTGAAATTATCGGAATAAGCGTGACAAATTGACATAATAAAGTATAAATATGAAATTAGACGATATATATCTCCAGCACTCTCTTCCAGAGGATGTAAACATAATTCCGGTAATGAACATCGAAGGCATCAGGCATATAGATGATTCAGAACTACCGGACACCTTGCCGATCATCGCTCTGAGAAATGCTGTCCTTTTTCCTGAAACTGTCATTCCTATAACGGTAGGAAGGGAAAAATCGGTAAAATTGGTAAGAGAGGTATATGGAAAAATGAGGATTTTGGGAGCTGTCTCTCAAAAAGATGCAAAGCAAGAGGATCCTTCTCCATCAGATCTTTACGATATAGGAACATTGGCAAAGATTATTAAGATCGTTGAGATGCCTGACGGAGGCATAACAATAATACTTCAAGGCATAAAGAGATTCAAGGTAAAGGATATAATAGCCACGGAACCATATTTCATAGCATCCGTGAAATACCTTGAGGACGATATAAACAAGAGGAATATTAAGGAACTTGATGCAATTGCCGGATCTGTCAAGGATGCAGCGCTTCACATCATAAAATTATCTCCACATCTTCCACAGGAGGCTGCTTTTGCAATTAAGAACATCGAAGGTCACTCCTTTCTTGTAAATTTCATTGCTTCCAGCATGGAGATAGACAACCCTCTGGACAAAATTGCACTACTAAGAGAGGGGCGCTTAAAGCAGAGGGCATTAAAACTGCTGGAATTGCTCAATAAGCAAATTGATATCCTAAAGATAAAAGATGACATACAACAGAAGGTAAGAAGTGAGATTGACCAGCAACAGAGAGAGTATTACCTCAATAATCAGCTCAAAACCATTCAGGAAGAACTTGGAATGAACACCAATGTTCAGGAATTTAGCGATTTGAGGCAACAGGCAACCAAGAAAAAATGGTCAAAGAGTGTTGCTGAGACATTTGAGAAAGAGTTGCAGAAATTGGAAAGGACAAACACCGGTTCTCCTGATTTCAACATACAACTTTCTTATGTAAAATTCCTTCTTGAACTGCCTTGGGGAGAGCTTAGCCCCGATAATCTCGATCTTAAGCACGCTCAAAAAACGCTTGACAATGACCACTTTGGGCTGGAAACTGTAAAAGAGAGGATAATAGAACACCTTGCAGTCCTTAAATTAAAGGGAGACATGAAATCTCCTATTCTCTGCCTATACGGCCCTCCGGGGGTTGGTAAGACCTCTTTGGGAAAATCCATTGCCAAGGCATTGGGCCGAAGTTATGAGAGAATATCCCTTGGCGGTTTGCATGACGAGGCTGAGATACGCGGACACAGAAGGACTTACATCGGAGCTATGCCCGGAAGAATAATCAACTCAATAAAGAAAGCGGGAACATCCAACCCTCTTCTTGTTTTGGACGAAATTGACAAGGTTAGCAGTGACTTCAGGGGCGATCCTGCTTCTGCATTGTTAGAAGTTCTTGACCCAGAACAAAATGTGTCATTCCACGACAATTATCTTGATATAGACTATGACCTCTCAAAGGTTCTGTTTATAACAACTGCCAATAACATCTCTACAATCCATCCGGCTTTAAGGGACAGAATGGAGATGATCAATGTAAGCGGTTATCTCGCAGAAGAGAAGAGAGCCATTGCAAAGGGCTATCTAATCCCAAGACAGACAGAGGCTCATGGCCTCAAAAAGACTCAGTTCAGAATTAACCAGGAGGGAATTGATACAATAATAAGTGAATATACCCGTGAATCTGGTGTCAGAGGTCTGGATAAACAAATAGCAAAACTGGCGAGGATTACTGCCAAGAATATTGCGCTTGAGACACCTTTTAACCCACATCTTGGCCCAAAAGAGGTCAAAGAGATGCTTGGTGTTCCCATTTACCAACATGAAACCCAGAAAGGGAATGAGGCTGCCGGTGTTGTGACAGGACTTGCATGGACAGAAAACGGAGGCGAGATTTTGTTTATCGAGTGTGTCATGAGTAAAGGCAAGGGCATACTTACTACTACCGGAAACCTTGGAGATGTCATGAAGGAGTCAGCAGTAATTGCCTACCAATATCTAAAAGCCAATCCTCAGCTACTCTCTCTCAACACTAAAGACTTTACCGAAAAAGACATACACATACACGTACCTGAGGGAGCTATTCCAAAAGATGGTCCTTCTGCCGGTATCACAATGATAAGTGCTATGTCTTCAGCCTTCCTTAAAAAGAGAGTTAAAAGCGGAATTGCAATGACCGGTGAGATAACACTCAGAGGCAGGGTTCTCCCTGTCGGCGGAATAAAAGAGAAGATTCTGGCGGCAAAGAGAGCAGGGATTGAGACCATAATTCTCTCAGAGGATAACAGAAAAGATATAAACGACATAAAGGAAATTTATCTTAAAGGTCTAAATTTCAAGTTTGTAAAGAACATTCCGGAAGTTATTGAATATATATTCTAAGATTTTGTCATGGATGTTAAGATTGATGAAAGTTGGAGAGAAGAGCTTCAGGAGGAGTTTGACAAAGAGTATTTCTCGAAAATCGTTGGTTTTCTGAAAAGAGAGATGGAATCCCATGTTGTTATCTACCCGAGAGGCAATCTCATCTTTAATGCATTCAATTCTACTCCTTTCGACAAAGTAAAAGTTGTCATTATAGGTCAGGATCCGTACCATAATCCTGGTCAGGCTCATGGTCTTTCATTTTCGGTCCCTGACGGGATTAAACCGCCACCCTCACTTGTAAATATTTTCAAGGAGTTAAAAACGGATGTGGGAGTAGATCCGCCTCAAAGCGGCTCTCTGGAAAGATGGGCAGAACAAGGAGTCTTTCTTCTTAACGCAGTTCTTACAGTGAGAGCAGGTGCTCCTGCATCTCACGGCAATATCGGATGGACACAGTTCACTGATGCTGTAATTAAAAAGCTCTCTGACAAAAGAGAGGGTATAGTTTTTTTGCTGTGGGGAAATTTTGCAAAGGGCAAAAAATCAATTATAGATACAAACCGACATTTTGTGCTAGAGGCTGCGCACCCCTCCCCTCTTGCACAGGGTGCATTTTTCGGTTGCCGCCATTTTTCCAGGACAAATGCTATTCTTGAAGCTCAGGGAAAAACTCCGATTAATTGGTAAATAGTTACCGTATTCCAAATATTCCGGTTCCTATTCTTACTATTGTACTTCCCTCCTCAATTGCAATTCTGTAGTCTCCGGACATACCCATGGATATCTCCTTAAAATATTCAGAATCAGAGAAATAATTTTCCTTAAGGAAATCAAACTCTGATTTGAGAGAAGCGAACTCCTTTCTTATCTGATCCGTTTCCGAGACATAGGAGGCCATCCCCATTACTCCGCAAATCCTTATGTTTTTTAACGATTTTAAAATATCAATGCTTTCGCGGATTTCAGAAGAGGTGAACCCCTGTTTTGTCTCCTCCATGGCAATGTGAATCTGAATAAGACAATCTTTGGTTATAGAACGTAATGAGGCTTGTCTGTCTATCTCTTGTGCCAATTTTACTGAATCGACAGAATGAATAAGGTAAGCATTGTCAATAATCATCTTTACCTTATTGGTCTGAAGATGGCCGATAAAATGCCACTTTATGTCTTGAGGAAGGGTTTGCGCCTTCATCTGCATCTCCTGAGGACGATTCTCACCAAACTCACGCAGGCCTGAATTGTAGGCCTCCATAATATCTTCGGCAGGCTTAAATTTAGAAACTGCCACCAATCTTGTTGATGGCGGCAGTTCTTTATTTATCTCCTCAATATGTGCGGAAATTGTCATTTTTTCTTCTTTTGTTGCTGAAGCTGCTGTTGTTGCATCTTATAAGCTTCATCGAGCCTCTGCTGGAATTTTGATTTTTTCGCAGGGGCATTGGAAGCTGCTTTCTCTTTAAGCTTTGCGTATAACTTATCCTCATCAACGAAATACTTTCGTATTACCCATGTCTGAAGCATGGTGAGAAGGTTGGAGAGCATATAGTAATAACTCAGACCACTTGAGAAATTGTTACAAAGAACAAGCAGGAATACCGGCATGAAATAGAGGCTCATGAACTTCATACCTGCCATTTGAGGGCCGGTAGCCATCTGGTCGGCATTCATCTTAGAATAGAAGTACATAGAGATTGCCATTAGCAAGGCAAAAAGACTCACGTGATCTCCATATAGAGGAATACTGAAAGGTAAATTCAATATAGAGTCATAAGCACTTAAGTCATCTGCCCAAAGGAAGCCCTCCTGTCTCAGCTCAAATGAGGCCGGGAAGAATTTGAACATGGCAAATAGGATAGGCATCTGGAGCAACATCGGGAGACACCCGCCGAACATACTTACATCTGCCTTCTTGTATAGTGCCATCGTCTCCTGTTGCTTCTTCATGGCATCTTCGGACTTAGGGTACTTCTCGTTTATCTTGTCAACCTCAGGTTTAAGCACACGCATCTTTGCAGATGACATGTATGACTTTATTGTAAGCGGTGATAGGACTATCTTAATCAGAATGGTAAGAATCAGGATAATCAGACCATAATTGCTAATGAACTTGTTTAGAATATCAAATACCAGAATTACAATATATCTGTTTATCCAACCAATAAGCCACCCTCCAAGCGGAACTATCTTTTCAAAACCCTGGTCATAAGATTTCAGAGTCTTGTAATGGTTAGGGCCGTAGTAGAATTGAAAAGGTATTGAAACCTCCTCTTCGACAGAATAGGGAACCTGCATGTTTGCCTCGCAATGCATCAGATTCTTATCCGGATCGGACTCTGGATATATATTATAACTCAGCAATCCGGTATTGAAGTTGTTCCCTGAAACCATTATGGCCGAGAAGAACTGCTGCTGGAAAGCCACCCAGTTTATTTTTGTGCGGACATCCTTCTCAACGCTCTCTTTCCTCAGACCAAGACTTTCTACATCTTTTGAATTAGGGTATTTATACAACAATGAAGAGTAGTTCTTCTCATTGTCATAGCCTTTTTCAAGTCTCGGAACATCCAACACCCAGTGCAGGTCCATAGTTGTGACCTTTTTCTGGATATGCTCCTTCATTCCCACAAAGCGGATGTCAAGACCTACAAGATAACTGCCTTTGCTGAGAGAGTAGTTGTATTCAATGTATGAATCCTCATCAAAAGGCAACTTGTAGACTACCGATGTGTCTGTGGATTGAACCTTTTCGAACACAAAGCTGTCTGTTGCAATCTCCTGATTCGTAAAGAGTACCAATGAGAACTTGCTCGCCTTCTCCTTTATCAGATAAAGGGGGAGTGAGTCATAGGTATAGTAATTTTTTATTTCAACCTTGTTAGGTTGAGCTCCTTTGTTTGTAAACTCTATCTTAATCTTATCATTTTCCAGTGTCAGGAACTCCTCCTGTGCCATACTGGCTTTAACCAATGACGTATCCTTATATATTGAATTTACGGCAGAAGAGTCTCCGCTGACGGTACTATCGGAAGCAGCAATCAGACTTGATGCAGAGTCGAGTGCCATCTGTTCCATGGCAGCCTTAGCCTGAACTCTGGCGACAGAGTCCATTTGAGTCTTCACCTTCTCCTGTTCACGATATATCTTTGAATTGTACCAACTGAACCCTATAAGTATGACACCTATAAGTACAAATCCAACGATGGAATTTTTCTTCATTATTGAGCGTCGTTTTGGTTATCTATTAATTTAATTTTCTCTTCGAGCTGTGAGAGTTCAAATTTTGCTGCAGAAATCTTCTTTTCAATATCCAGCAGAAGAGAATCGGCATTCTTGGATTTTGTAAAGAATCCCATATTATTTTCCCAAACGGCGATATCCTGTTCCATCTGCCTGTATTTCTGAATCAGCTTCTCTCTTTCGGCCCTTACGCCACCACCCTTTGAAGAGGTTGATACATCCTTGAGATGTTTTTTGTACCTGTTTATTCTGTTCTCCTGCTCAGGATTTCTGATTTCACCGAATTTCTGCTCCATTGCATGCCTGTACGCTGCCTGAATCCTCTCCTTGTCCTTAATCGGAACAAAACCGATTTCGGCCCATCTTGTCTGGAAGTCTTTCAAAGCTTCACTGTTTTCCAATGGTCTTGAATCAAGTTTGTACTCGTTGATCTCCTGGATAAGTTCGAGTTTCTTTGCCAGATTCTGTTCAAAAGAATCATCTACAGAACTATAATGCTTTGACTTATTGTCGAAGAAGGTATCGCAGGCTGCCCTGAATCTTTTCCATACAATATCAGATTGTTTGCGTGCAACAGGACCTATCTCCTTCCACTTCTTCTGCAGGTTTATCAATTGATCGGTAGTCCTCTTCCAGTCCTCACTCTCTTTAAGAGCCTCTGCCTGTTCACAAAGAGCTATTTTTTTGTCATAATTCTCCTGCATGACATTCTTGAAATGCGAGTAATGCTCTCTCTTAGCATCATAGAATTTATCACAGGCTGCCCTGAAACGGTCGTATATTCTCTGGTTGTCCTTTTTAGAGGCAAAACCTATCCCCTTCCAGTCATTCTGAATCTTCTCTATCTCCTTTGTAAGCGCATTCCAGTCTCTCTCACCATCCAATGCCACAATAGCCTCAACTTTTTCACAAAGTGCTGTCTTCTGCTCCAGATTCTCTTTCTGAGACTCTTTCTGTGTCTCAAAGAAATCCTGTTGCCTTTTATTGACATTTGATGTAGCCTTTTTAAACCTCTCCCATATCTCTTCCCTCATCTCTTTGTTGACAGGACCCAGATCTCTCCACTCCTCATGAAGTTTCTGTAGTTTTCTGAAGGCTTGAATAATATTCGGTTCATTAACAAGAGCTTCAGCCTTTTCACAAAGTTCTATTTTCATCTCAAGGTTCTTCTTGAGGTCAAGATCTCTGAGCTCATTATTAATCTTAACATAGTCGTAGAATTTCTCTACAAGATATTGGTATGTATCCCATATATCCTTATTATTTGCCTGAGGCACCGGACCTATTGATTTCCATCTGTTCTGAAGTTCACGGAACGCTGGAAATGTCTGATGAAGATCCTCCTGTTTTTCAAGAAGACCTTTCAGTTCTTCAATAATGGCATTTTTCTTTGCAAGATTGTCCTCTTTCTGCTTTTCAATGGTCTGCAGGAAACTCCCCCTTAAGGATTTATATTGTGCATAAAGCTCCTTAAATCCTCTCTCAATCTCTGCAAAAGGATTGTGTGAAACAACTGTCTCCTGGAGTTCCTCCTCTGTGTTCTCCACATTCTCGGATGGGGCTATAAAACCTGCAGCAATTTTCTCTCTTTTGAGTGCTTTATAAAATGCAGCTTTTATACCTTCTGCAAGTTTATACATCTCATGTTGATCCCCTCGTTCAATCAATTCCTGAAAAATCTGCAAGATCTCTTTCAGACTTTTGTTTGAATGGTCTGGATACTCAGTTAAAGAGTCATTACTCAGCGTATTTTCAAGGATCTCACCTTCCTTGAATTGCTCCTCGGGAGCAGTCGGGATAATTTCTTGGTCCATTATTGCAAGGCTAATATGTTAATAACTCGCAAATATAAAAAAAAATTTGCTAATGCCGTGATTTATCTAAATTTGCATCATGATTAGATTTGACATATTAAGTGTGGTTCCGGAATTGCTTGAGAGTCCGTTAAATCACTCCATTGTACGCAGAGCAAAAGAGAGTAATCTTGCCGAAATATACATACATGACCTCCGCGAATACGGGAAAGGCAAGTACAGGCAGGTAGATGACTACAGCTTCGGTGGGGATGCTGGTATGGTAATGATGATTGAGCCTGTATATAAGCTAATTACAAGGCTTAAAAGTGAGCGTGAATATGATGAAATCATATATATGAGTCCCGACGGAGAACTTCTGGATCAAAAAATTGCCAATCAGTTGTCGTGTCAGAAAAACATAATAATCCTCTGTGGCCATTATAAAGGTATTGACCATAGGATTAGGGAGCATCTGATTACAAGGGAAATTTCAATCGGCAACTATGTCCTGAGCGGCGGAGAGATTCCTGCTGCCGTCGTTTGTGACGCAGTCATCAGACTAATACCTGGAGCCATTTCAGACGAGACATCCGCATTGAGTGACTCGTTTCAGGACGACCTTCTGGCACCACCTGCCTATACAAGACCAGCAGACTTCAATGGATGGAAAGTCCCTGATGTACTGTTATCAGGGAATCCTAAACTTATCAAAGAGTGGCAGGAAAACGAGGCTGTCGAACGTACAAGAAGACTCAGGCCGGAACTTCTGAAAGACTAGAATCCGAATTCGTCAACCTTAATATCTTTCTTCTCCTCCTTTGGTGCCTCCATTGCTACCAGGTGTGTCTCATTTCCATGAACAATCATGGCTTTAACAGGTTCTGCCGGACATATATACTCACAGGCTCCGCAACCGATACAAACATCTCTGTCCAGCTTAGGAATGTAAAGTCCTGTGTCCCTGTACGGAATCATTGTTATTGCATTTGTCGGGCAATGCTCGTCACAAGCGCCACAATCAGTACGATCCTTGTATACTATGCAATCTCTCAGGCTAAACTTTGCCTTACCTATCTGGGTCAGCTTCTTCTCTTCAAGTTTCAAAGGAATAAGAGCCCCGTTAGGACATACCTGAGAACATGTATTGCACTCATAAGCACAGAATTGATTCTTATATTCCAAAACCGGCATCATCAATCCTTCAATTCCGTATTCTAGTGTTGCAGGTTTGATTATACTGTTGGGACATGCAGAGATACAAGCATGGCAAGTTGTACAGTGTGCCTTAAGATTCTCCAGACTTATTGCTCCCGGAGGCGCAATTGCACTCTTTTGAGGTTTAGAAGAAGCCAGAGGACCCAGTTTGGCAGCTCTTGCGGCAATTGCGCCTCCAAGCAATCCAAGTGCAATAAGAGCTCTTCTCCTGCCCTGCTGATCTGCAACTTTCCCAGATTTTCCGGTTTTATATGCAAATTCATATGATATAGCCCCCTTTTTACAACCTTGCATACAATCCAGACATGCAACGCATCTGCTGATATCAATCTTTTTATTCTTTACATCGATACACTGGCTCTTGCACTTTGTCACACACAGCATGCATTGATTACACTTGTCGTTTATAGAGGGTTTAAAAATTGCGAATTTGGAAATACCTCCGAGAATTGAACCCACAGGACATATTGTGTTGCAATAGAGCCTTCCCCTTAATGTACTGAATACTATCAGCGCAAAGAAGAAAAGTGTTGCCAGTAAAAACGCAGCCAGTGCAAACTCGAAATAACTTCTCACAAATATAGTCTCGGGAAAGTATGATGCCAGCAGATTGTTAATCAACAACTCCCCTTTCCCGATAATCTGACTCGACACCCTTCCCCAGCTTGAATAAGGATCGATCAATGCAAGAGGCAATGTGAATCCTCCGATCAACGGAAGCATTACAACTGCAAGAATTGTATAGCGCAAAATATCATGTCCTGCAGCATATTTATAGCGGCGACTCTTCTTTGATTTAAATAAGAATGCTATTCTAGATACTATATCCTGAAATGTTCCCGCAGGGCAAAGCGTAGAACAATATACCCTGCCGAACATAAGAGTCAAAGCTGTTATAAGCAGGAAAAAAACTGCAGAGCCGGTGAAGAGTCCAAGCAAAGATGGTACAAACTGGAATTTCAGAATCTGCGGGAAGATGGCTGACCACCCGTTTGAAAAATAAAGAAAGTTCAATGTCACCAGTATGAATATGAGCAGTGACAGAGTGACCCGGGTCCATTTAAGTGTCTTATACATAATTACATTTTAATACGTGCTACCTGTAATTTATCAAGATTAGTAGTGCCGATTTTCATTTTTTCTCCCAATCCGATATGTCCGACGTCAGACAAATTCATCTGCTTGAACTGATTGAAAAATTTAAGAGCTGCAGTGTCAACAGCAACAATGTCTGTGGACATAAAGAGCGCCTTGGCAATCTGTACATCCTCCGGTCCCTTCCCTACAGGACCATTCTGTGTCATAATTCTGTACGCATCCACAATATTGAGGACCGGCATCTTTGAGATTGTAGAACAGTCTGCTATACATTGTTGCAAATCATTGGCATGCCAGTATCTCCTGTCCCACACAATACCCATAAAATTCTTCATGCTTATGGTCATTTTGGCTCCTCCGTGATTCTTGAGAATAGGGACGTTAATCCAAACATCACAATTGAGTATCTCCTCATGAATTTTAGTCTCTTTCAATCTTATTCCGTCTGGTATGGTGACACTCTTGTAGTATTTCTCATCATGCCCGAACGCTATCCTTGCACCTGCTGTCTTTGCCGCTGATTCTATACCGCTGTTTTTGTAACATGCCATCCATGCATCGCAAGTGTGGTCAAAAACAACAACTTCAGATGCGCCTGCCTTCAGACAATCCTTAACAATCGCAGCTACAAGCAATGGATTTGTATTTGCGGCCTCTTCTGGTTTTTTATTCCATCCGATGTTTGGCTTTACTACGACCTTCTGGCCTCTTTTTACAAAACGGGACATTCCGCCCATTGCAGCAATAGCCTTTTCATACATGGCTTCCGGCTCTCCGCCCATCACAGCAACCAGGTCATTTTTAGCAATTGACGAGGTTGGTTCAGATGCATTTATAATTCCGGACTTTATTCCCAGGAATCCTAGCAGACTCCCTGTCGCAGCTAATTTGAGAAACCCTCTTCTTTCCATTTTTTGAATATTTGTTTACAAATATATGAAATAAATATTTTTTGTTATCTTTAAAAATAATTAACGTGTGTTTATTGTGCTGAAACGTATTTGGTTATTTTATTATGAAGGTTTTAAAAGTATGACCCTTGGGAAAACTTTATGGTTGATAATATTAATCAAATTGTTCATAATGTTCTTTATATTAAAGCTTTTCTTTTTCAAGGATGATTTAAGAGTATATGAAAGTGAACAAGAGAAACAACAGCACATTATTCATGAGTTGACTTTACAAAAAAGGTAAAACTTAAACTTATATATATACTATGTTTCTAACTACCCTGACAGATCTGTCAAGGCTCCAGTTCGCCCTAACAGCTATGTTCCACTGGATATTCGTCCCGCTGACGATAGGCCTTGGCTTTATTATCGCAATAATGGAAACCTACTATGTTAGGAGCGGCAAGGATTTCTGGAAAAGAACAGCCAAATTCTGGATGAAGGTCTTTGCAGTAAATTTTGCAATTGGAATTGCGACCGGTATTATTCTTGAGTTTCAGTTCGGCACCAACTGGAGCAATTACGCCTGGTTTGTAGGTGACATATTCGGTGCCCCTCTTGCTATTGAAGGGATAGTTGCTTTTTTCATGGAGAGTACATTCTTCGCAATTATGTTCTTCGGATGGGACAAAGTAAGTAAAAACACTCACCTCACATCGACGTGGCTGGTAGCAATAGGGTCTGCCCTCTCAGCTTACTGGATCCTTGTTGCTAATGCATGGATGCAATATCCTGCCGGGATGGAATTCAACCCGGATACCGCCCGTAATGAAATGGTTGATTTTTGGGCTGTTGCAACCTCTCCTGTTGCAGTTAACAAATTTTTCCACACAATATTAAACGCCTTTGTCCTCGGTGCAGTTGTTGTTGTGGGTATTTCCTCATGGTACCTGAAGAAGAAGAGAGAAGAGGAGTTCTCAAGAAAAAGTATAAAAATTGCTGCAATCTTCGGTCTTGTTTCTATCGTGCTTCTTATATATACAGGTGACGGCTCCGCATATCAGGTTGCTCAGAAACAACCGATGAAACTTGCTGCCATGGAGGGACTTTATGATGGACAAAATGGCACTCCCCTTGTTGCAATAGGGATGCTGAACAACAAAAAATTCAAGGCTCTCAGGGACAATGACTCTCTCGGATTTGAACTGGAAAAGCCATACCTGTTTCAAATATCAGTTCCAAAGGCTCTCTCATTCCTCGGATACAGGGACATAAACGCTTTTGTACCGGGTATTAACGATCTTATTAAAGGGGGATATAAATACAAGGATAGTACGGGAAACTATGCAATTGCACAATCCCTGGAAGAGAAGATAATTAGTGGGCGAATTGCGATAAATGCCCTGGCATCATACAATAAGGCAATAAAGGCCGGAGATGACGAAGGGGCATCAACATCCAAAAAAGATCTGAGAGACAATTTTCATAATTTCGGGTACGGATACCTTAAAGAGTCAAAGGATATTGTACCTAATGTACCGCTGGTATTCTACTCCTTCAGGATAATGGTAATACTCGGCGGTTATTTCCTGCTATTCTTTATCGTAACATTGTGGCTGGAGCAGAAGGAGAAAATCGGTCGTTGCAAATGGTATCAGATTATTGCTATTATTAGCATACCGCTTGTCTATATTTGTTCTCAGGCCGGATGGATTGTGGCAGAGGCCGGAAGGCAGCCATGGACAATTCAGGATCTTTTACCGGTTCAGGCATCTGTTTCCGGAGTCAGTTCTTCCGCTGTCCTTACAACAATAATTTTGTTCTTCATACTTTTCTCTGTCTTGCTGGCAGCTGAATTAAGCATCTTATTCAAAGTCATACATAAAGGTCCTGCATCAAACTAATTTAAAAATTCACTATTATGATCTATTTTCTTCAGCATTACTGGTGGACAATCGTCTCTCTGTTAGGAGCCTTACTGGTGGCTTTGATGTTTGTACAGGGGGGGCAATCACTTTTACTTGGCACAGCTCGCAATAAAGAAGAAAAAATGCTATTGGTCAATGCTCTTGGACACAAATGGGAGTTGACATTCACCACACTAGTAACATTCGGGGGTGCAGTATTTGCATCTTTTCCACTCTATTATTCTACAAGCTTTGGAGGAGCATATTGGTTGTGGATTGTAATATTGTTCCTTTTTGTGATTCAGGCAGTATCTTATGAATATAGAAGCAAAAAAGGTAATATACTTGGTTACAGGACTTATGAGATTTTTCTCTTTTTAAACGGAATGTTCGGTTCTATGCTAATCGGAGTTGCTGTCGGCACCTTCTTTACCGGCGGCAGCTTTGTAATGGATAAAATGAGTATAACCGAGACATTCAAACCCACAATATCATATTGGACAAATAGTTGGCACGGGCTGGAGGCAATTGCCGTACCATTCAATTTGCTTATGGGTATCGTTGTTTTCCTGGCGGCCAGGACATTGGGCCTGTTATATGTGATAATGCAGATTGATTCTGAAACCCTGAAGGTAAAATGTAAGTCACAGGTGAAGGTTACGGGAGTCGCCTTTGTTATTTTGTTTGTAATACTTCTCGCAGCGTTATTTACCAGAACAGGATATTCGGTAAATCCTGAATCGGGTTTCATTGCTCCGGTTCAGTACAAATATTTCCATAATATGGTAGATACAGTCTGGCCGGGCATTATGCTTCTTACTGGTACAGTATTGGTTTTATGGGGACTTGGAACAAACAATTTTTCAAGCGGAAAGAATAGTTTCTATATTACTGCCGGCGGCATAGTGCTGGCTGTATGGAGTATCCTGTTGTGTGCAGCATTTAACAACACAGCATACTTTGTCTCAAATTATGACATACAGGAGTCTCTTACACTATACAACAGCTCATCCAGTCTTTTCACGCTCAAGGTAATGGCATATGTATCCCTTCTCATACCTGCGGTTGTGGTATATATAGCTTATGTATGGAGGGCTCTGACCAGAAAACAGATTAGCAGTGAGGATCTGAACTCTCAGGATTCACATAAGTATTGATTATCTCACCTGTTACAACACCCTTTTTAGAGTAATCATACTCGGAACCTGAGGTGCTGTGTGGAATAGAATATATAAACAACATGAATGTGGCTGCCACGGCATACCACCATCTTTTGTTTCTGCTCCTGTTACCCCAGATTGCTGCCAGCCAGACAACAAGCGCTGCTAAAGTCTTGTTGTCGGTCATATCCCTCCCTAATGGCCATCCTGTCCAGAATTCACCAAAGGCATATTTTTGAACTATCGGACCAAAAATCAATCCGCCGACTATCAAAGATATAATAAGAAGAAGAACAGGAATTCTTGTATTTTGCTTTTTATCAAAAGATATGACACCTATATATGTAGAAAGCAACATTGCAATGAACATTAAAAATATGTGAGGGAGCAAAGCCCATACAGGAACGGGATTTTTAAAGCGGATAGTAAGGTTTTCTCCATATCCCATTGAGGTGTGATTACCATTGTCTGAAAACTCGACAAAATATTCAAGTTTACCGGCAGGTGGCTGTGAGGGCAACATGACAGTAAAGAGATCTCCCCGGCGAGTCGCTTTTATGACAGATATGGTATCGTTTGAACGATATCTCTTGAAGAAGAGTGTCATTGACAACGAGTCTGAGGCCTCTTTTACAGCAACTTCCATAGGAGTCATCTTACCCGGTAATGTATAATCTCCTTTTGCCTCTTCCAGAGTTATTTCTGTTTCAAGACTCCGTACAAGTTTTATATCATACTCTTTACCGTTTAATGAAAATGAGTATTTTTTCGGATTTGTTGGTCCGGTAGCTCTTTGATATACCACGGAGCCAAGAGTTATTATAACTGCAATTGACCAGTAAAGGATTTTTTTCATCTTTTTATAGTTGTATGATAAGTTTAAGCTCTCTACCCTCTCTCCTTATGTCCACCACAATTTTCTCGCCGCTCTTTAATTCAGACAATCTGGACATGTACTCATAGATATTGTTTACCTTCTTTGAATTGATGGCGGTGATTATATCTCCTTGCTGCATCCCAGCCTTGTGAGCAGGTTTACCTTCAGTTACAGGCCCCACCTTAAATCCATCTCCTTTATCGTAAGTAAAATCCGGGATCAAACCCAGGGTAACCTTAAATGATGTTCTGTTTGAGACAGGAGGAGCTATGCTGATGTAATCAATCTTTGCGTTGATTCTAATTATACTCTCAACCAAAGATGAGATATAATCAGTTATTTTTTTTAATCCCTCGTAATTTATTTTATCGGAGTCATCGGCCGGTGTATGGTAATCTTTATGAACTCCTGATGTGAAGTATAAGACAGGAGTACCAGTATGTACAAAAGAGGATTGATCTGAAGGGCCAAATCCATCCTTTGTCTTGACAAGTGAAAAACCGAAATCCATATTTGTATGTTCCAGAAGAGAGTCTGCCTGTGAAAAAGTGCCCACACCGCCAATCTGAAGTTTGTTGTCTGTCATTCTGCCCACCATATCCAGATTTATCATTAACGAGGGCTTGATCCCTAGTTTTTTTAGTGTGTCGGCAAGAAACGCGGATCCCAGAAGTCCTTTTTCCTCAGCTCCCAAGGCTGTAATAACAATGTTATAATCGGGATTTCCTTTCATATGAGCCAATAACCTGGATATCTCAAGCATTGAGGAAACCCCGCTTGCATTATCATCTGCGCCGTTGTGTACCTCAGGGGCTCCTCTCTTCATGCTGCCATCCTCTCCATATCCTATATGGTCGTAATGTGCACCTATTAATATATAAGGTTTGTCCAACCTCTCACTGAGCCCCATGAAGACATTGTGAGAAAATCTCTCATGAGGAATTACATCTGTTTTAACTGTGATTGTCTCCCCTTCCTTCTCTGATAATATTGCGTAGCACTTTTCTGTTACCTGAATAACAGGAATAGAAGTAGTCGTTGTCTCAATTGTTTTGTTAGTCCCAAGTGCCCGGCCGGAATTATATATAATGGCAACTACCCCTTTGTCCCTATAACCGGCAACCTTTATTTTTAAGGAATCCTCC
This sequence comes from Bacteroidales bacterium CF, assembly GCA_000473305.1. Classification (GTDB taxonomy): domain Bacteria; phylum Bacteroidota; class Bacteroidia; order Bacteroidales; family UBA932; genus Bact-08. The sequence goes on from CP006772.1 coordinate 1,424,061, forward strand.
GATGTTTTTAACAGAAAGACGACACCGCTGTCCGGAGTGGCAGATAACTTAGCTGAAATTGTTGAAGCCTTGGAAAAAGGTGGAACAAAAAAATCCTCCCCAATACAAAAAGAGCGATTTTTTAATTCAAGTTTTGAATCTCTTCCGGAAACTCTTCCGTCAGGCAACTTGAATTTCATAAGAGGGTTGTTGTCAAATATCGGTTTATATCCATAGGAGGACAATTTTTCAATAATATAGGATGTTATTTCCTGTTCATTGTCACATCCTGCCTCCCTGCCCTGCATCCTGTCATCCGAGAGATAGCAGAGAGTCTCTTTCAAAGCTTTTTCGCGGGAAGAATTATTTTGAGCATTGACATTTATAGAAAATGAGAAAAAAAATATAATTGTTAAAATCTTATTTATCATTTATTTACTATTTTTTCTAAAAAATATTTTCATCAAAACTAAAAAAAAATTTGGTGGAATAAAAATCATAGTTACATTTGCAGTGCACTACTTCACTAATACACCGAGACGAATAAAAGAATAAATATTATGTTAAAAATTGAAAATCTGAATTTTAGCTATTCGAAGCATGAGGTTCTAAAAGAGATTAACCTCAATCTTGAATGTGGTAAAATATATGGCCTTCTTGGTCAGAACGGAGTGGGTAAAACTACACTCTTAAAGATTATGAGCGGCCTCCTGAAGCCAAAATCAGGAGTTTGTAATGTTCTTGGATATAATCCTTTTAAAAGAGAACCGGGTTTTCTGCAGGAGCTGTTCTTTATTCCTGAGGACTTTGTGGGTCCGGACATTGAAGTCAATAAATATGCATCATTACGCGGAGCCTTCTACCCTAACTACGATGGCTTTAAGTTTTCAAAACTTCTGACAGACTTTGAAGTTGACGGGAGGTCTAAATTCACAAAACTATCGTTCGGCCAGCAGAAAAAGGCAATAATAGCTTTTGCCCTCTCCACAAACACTAAATTGGTCCTGATGGACGAGCCGAGCAATGGTTTGGATATACCTTCAAAATCACAACTCAGGAGGATTATATCACAGGCATCTACAGATGAAAGTTGCATTGTCATTTCAACACATCAGGTAAGAGATCTTGAAAACCTGATTGATCCTATTATCATTCTTGACACAAACGATGTACTCGTTAACGCATCTGTTGAAGAGATCAGTTCTAAACTCAAATTTGAATTCAGAGACACTCCTGACAAAGAGGCATTATACTGCGAACCTACTCTTGGCGGATATCTGACTGTTAACCGCAATGAAACCGAAGTTGAATCAAAGGTGAATATTGAAACACTTTTCAATACCGTTTTGATGAATAAAAAAACTATCAAGCAGATATTTAAAAAATAGTTAAACCATGAAAGCGAATTTTTCATTTAAAAGATATCAAATACTTTTAACAAAAGAGTTAAAAGAGAGAAATACAATGATCCTGAAGTTGGCAGGCATCATGTCCCTTATAATAATAGGCATCTGGCTGACATCAATATTGATTACAGGAGGAGAAGAGGTATCCCCTCTTTTCAGATTTGGAATGATGAGTACTCTTCTTGTGGTTTCTATGATTATAGCCCCTTTTAACCTATATAAAAGTTACAATCACCCTAAGAAAGGTATAGACTATGCTCTGCTCCCGGCTTCAGTATGCGAGAAGTATCTTAGTATGCTTACTATTGTAGTGATTATTACCCCTTTGGCAATGATCCTATCACTGGTTACAACAGACATTTTCTTATCCCTTATAACACCATCAGTGTTCCCCGGATTTGCCATAAATGCAAAGAATCTTGGTATGATAGATATCTCGAGCATATATGAGATTCTAATTCTTCAATGGGGATTTATTTTCGGTAACTTTCTGTTTAAGAAGAGCAAGGTCACCAAAAGCATATTTGCAGCCATAGGTATATATCTTGTACTCGGACTGATTCTGGCCAGCACAGTTAAAGTTGTTTACGCAGAAGAGATAAATCAAATGGCTTCATTCTCTGTTCAGATAAACAGTCTCGATGACCTGCTAAATAATCACACATTGAAAGAGGTTCCTGCAATGAGATTAGTGATGTACATTATATATGCCGTGACATATTTCATTATTCCTGTGGGAAGCTTGTCCGGAACATTTTTAAAAATGAAGAACCAACAGTACTAGATTATGGAATTCAATGAACATAAACCAATATATCTTCAGATAGCCGATAACCTCTGTGATAAGATTCTCGGGGGAGAGTGGCAACCGGAGGAGAGAATACCTTCAGTCAGGGAGTTGGGTACGCTTCTGGGTGTTAATCCAAACACAATAATGAGGACCTACGATCACCTGCAATCCTTAGAGGTAATATTTAATAAGCGGGGAGTCGGCTATTTTATATCAAAAGAGGCAAAAGATACTATTATCGCCGCCCAGAGAAATCAATTCATACAGGAGGAGCTGCCAAAAATTTTAAAAAAGATGGCCCTTCTTGGCATTAACCCCTCAGAGGTTTTAATTTAACCTAAATATCAACTAAATACAGAAGAGTGCAGCTATTAATAAATAGTCTTCTACCAAGGGTGTATATCAATTATTATGCAAAACAATGTACTGTAATTTTAAATTAACCATGTATCGTCAATTAACAAATCTTCTGGTCATTTTACTTATTTCAACCACCACTTTTGCCGCCAGAAACAATAATACCATAACAGGCAAAGTAATAGAAAAAGAGAACGGGAAAGCTTTATCATACGCAACTATAAGTGTACACGACAAGGATTCTAAAGTAGTAGGAGGTGCTATTTCCAATGAGGAGGGCAAATTCAGTGTTGAAAAACTCATGAATGACTCTTACAAAGTAAAAATCTCTTTTATTGGATTCAAGGATACAACACTTTTCGTTAAAGCGTCGGATTCTCAGGAGGTAAATCTTGGCACCATTGCACTTTCACCTGATGCAACCACTCTTAAGAGTGCTGTAGTTACAGCAAAGGTTCCGGTAATAGAGCAGAAGCTTGACAAAATTGTAATGAATGTTGCTGAAGCAGTATCAACTCAGGGAAGCACGGCTCTTGACATACTCAGAAAGGCTCCGGGTATAAGCATAGATCCTTCGGGTAATGTATTGCTGAATGGAAACAGTGTCCAGGTTTGGATTGACAACAGACCATCCAATCTCTCGGGACAGGATCTTGAAGCACTTCTTTCAGGTACAGACGGATCAACTATTGATAAAATAGAAATTATTGCCCACCCGTCAGCTAAATATGATGCTGAGGGAAGCAGCGGAATAATAAATATCCGAACCAAGAAGAATTTTGCCAAAGGAGTTAGTGGTTCTTTAAGAGGCACCTACGACGCATCTCCTTATAATTCTGACCTTTTCAATGGTCTCAGCGGAACCGCAAATCTGAATTACAGAAGTGAGAAAACAAATACGACAATATCGTACAGTCCAAAATATGAGGAATCTTACGAGAAATTCACATCTAACACAGATCTGGGATCAGGATTGATTCTCAAAGGGGAGACTCTTTCCGAGTCTATCAATAAAAGGTATAATTACAGATTGTCACACGATTATTTCATCAATAAAAAGAGTGTAGTTGGAATCATTGTAAGTGGTCTTGGAAGAAACGACAAAGAGAATACAAATGATGATATTACCGGAAGCAAATTATACAACAATGGCTCTCTTATACGGACAAACAACACCAGCATTGACAGCAAAAGCGATTTTGACAATATATATACGAACCTCAATTTCACTCATACATTCAAAGATAATCAGGAAATTACGCTGAATGCCGACTATGGTTATTATGACATCGGATCATTCAGCCATCAGGAAAATTACTATTTCAACAGTACCGGCGGAATCGAAATTCTTCCTGAGATTTACAGAAGTGATTCAAAGCAATATCTCAATATCTATTCTGCAAAGGCTGACTATGAACAAATTATATTCAAAAAAATAAAAATGGAGGCCGGAGCCAAGTTCGCGGAAAGTCTAACAGACAACAACCTGTTGAGAGAAAACAATGTATCAGGCAATTGGATAAAAGACAATGAACTAAGCAGTCTGTTCAATTATAAAGAGAACATTATTGCAGCATATATTTCCGCAGCTACTCAGTTGAGTCCCAAATTAAGTGCTAAGGCCGGGCTTAGAGCAGAATACACTATATCTGACGGAGAGTGGATCAGTGCTGATACAACCACAACAAAGAAATATATTGACATATTCCCTACAGCATTTATAGGCTACAACCCTAATAAGAATCTGATGATAGCCCTGACATACGATATGAGAATTCAAAGGCCTAATTTCAATCAGCTTAACCCTTTCAGAATCTATGTAGATGCAAACAGCTCTCTTGAGGGTAATCCTAACCTCATACCTCAGTATACTCATCAGACCAGCCTCTCATTTATATATAAGCAACATTTCAGTATAGGTCTTCATGGTCAGTTTACAAATAATACCATTATTCAGAATACAAACTTCAATCCGGAAACAGGAGAAAAATTCCTGGTATGGGACAACTTCGGCAAGCTCAACTTCTTTGGTGGTTTCTTCAACATAACCGAGTTGGGTATAACAAAATGGTTGACATTAAATGTCGGTGTTTTTGCAGCAAATGTGAAGAATAAAGCGGATGATTATGAAAAGGAATCATTCTTTACATCCATGAACATCAATACCACCGTCTCTCTTCCCAAAGACACTAAAATTGAGTTGTCAGGATTTGTAAACAGTGGAATTCCATATGGCTACTTTAAGGTGAGACCTATGGGAGAACTGGATTTCGGCGTAAAAAAAGGTGTAATGAAAAACCAGGGTACACTTTCTCTAAACTGTACAGATATATTTAACACTATGAGAAGTAATGCCAGTCTTGAAAATGGATTGATTAAGGATTATAATTTCATCTCTAAATGGAAGAGTCAAAAAATCTCACTAAGCTTTACCTATAGATTTGGCAACGGGAAGGCTGCCAAGATAAGAAAAGTCGGAGAGAGTGAAGAGGCAGAACGTGCAGAAAGCGAAAAAGTTAATAATTAGTCTAGTCAACTAAAGTTTTCTGCAAACGAAAGAGGCTGCCTGCAAACAGACAGCCTCTTTAAGATTTTATAGAGTTAATCAGTTTCCCGAAGCTTTCAGAGTATTCTTAAGCAGGGATGTGATGGTCATCAGCCCTACTCCTCCAGGAACCGGAGTAATATATGATGCCTTCGGGGCAACTTCGTCGAACTGGACATCTCCGGCCAGACGAAATCCCGATTTATTATCTGCAGGAACCCTGGTGATTCCGACGTCTATAACAACCACTCCCTCTTTTACCATATCACCTTTTAAAAATCCGGGACGGCCTAAAGCAGCAACAATTATATCTGCCTGCAGTGTGAACTCCTTTATGTTTTTTGTGTGGCTATGGCAGATAGTTACTGTACAGTCTCCGGGAATATTCTTGTGTGACAGAAGGTTTGCAAGAGGTCTTCCGACAATATTACTCCTCCCTATAATAACACAGTGTTTTCCTGAAGTTTCTATTTTGTATCGTTCCAGAAGCTCCATAATACCATCAGGTGTGGCAGATATATATGATGGCAGGCCAAGAACCATCTTACCTACATTGACAGGATGGAATCCATCTACATCTTTGCGCGGATCAATTGCCTCGATTACTCTCTGCTCATCGATATGTTTCGGAAGCGGAAGCTGGACAATTAACCCATCTACATCATTGTCCTCGTTAAAACGCCTTATCTCTTCCAGCAAGCTCTCTTCTGAGGTAGTCTCGGGCATTCTGACAATAGTTGACTTGAATCCTACCTGTCCGCAGGTTTTCTCTTTGTTGTTCACATAGGTCTGTGAGGCTCCGTCCTCACCAACGAGGATGGCAGCAAGATGCGGTCTTTTTCGGCCTTGTCTGACAATCTCCTCGACTTTCTCAGTTATCTCCTTCTTAATCTGTTCAGAAGTCGTTCTACCATCCAATAATATCATATTCTATTTTGTTTTATCTTCTCCCCATTGATCCAAGAGCTCTTAAGGCACCCTTACCTCCGCCGGACATACTCTTCATCATCTTGCGCATATCCTCAAATTGCTTTACCAGCCTGTTTACCTCGGCAATTGTTGTACCACTGCCTGCTGCAATTCTTTTTCGTCTGCTGCCATTCAGAAGGTTCGGGTCCTCCCTCTCCTGTGGTGTCATAGACTGAATTATTGCTTCGATGCTCTTAAAGGATGAGTTGTCAATATCAATATCTCTCAGAGCCTTTCCCATACCCGGTATCATTGAGGCAAGCTCCTTTATGTTGCCCATCTTCTTTATCTGTTGAATCTGACTGTAAAAATCCCAGAGAGTGAACTGATCCTTGGCCAGTTTTTTCTGAAGCTTTCTGGCCTCTTCCTCATCGAACTGCTCCTGCGCCTTCTCCACGAGTGAAACCACGTCTCCCATTCCGAGAATACGGTCAGCTATTCTTTGCGGATGGAATACATCCAACGCCTCCATCTTCTCTCCTGCCGATACGAACTTGATAGGCTTGTCTACCACCGCCCTTATTGAAAGAGCTGCTCCACCACGTGTATCTCCATCAAGTTTGGTCAGTACTACTCCGTCAAAATCTATTCTGTCATTGAAGGTTTTTGCAGTGTCCACCGCATCCTGACCTGTCATCGAGTCAACAACAAAGAGAGTCTCAGTCGGGTTTACAGCCTTTTTGATTGCGGCAATCTCCGTCATCATCTGTTCATCAACAGCCAGTCGACCGGCTGTGTCTATGATGACAAGTGAGTATCCCTCCTGCTTGGCTTTTTGTATCGCATTTTTGGCAATCTGTACCGGATTACTGTTTCCCTCTTCCCAATATACAGGAACTCCTACCTGCTCTCCCAAAACCTTAAGCTGCTCAATAGCTGCGGGACGATATATGTCACCGGCTACCAACAGACATTTCAGGCCTCTCTTGTTCTTGCAATTCAATGCCAGTTTTCCGGAAAAAGTGGTCTTTCCTGAGCCTTGAAGACCGGCAACCAGTACAATACCGGGATTCCCTTTTACGGAAATATCGACCGCCTCTTTGCCCATGAGAATTGTTAGTTCATCATGAACGATCTTAGTCAACATCTGGCCGGGACGTACGGCTTTAAGTACATTTTGTCCCAGAGCCTTCTGTTTTACTTCATCACAGAAATTCTTTGCAATTTTGTAGCTAACGTCGGCGTCGAGAAGTGCTTTACGAATATCTTTTAGAGTCTCGGCAACATTGATCTCTGTAATTTTTCCCTCTCCTTTCAGGATTTTGAAAGAATTTTCAAGTCTGTCTATTAAATTTTCAAACATCTCTCTTTATTTAGGCCGCGAAAATAGTCATTTTTTTAGATACTGGTTTAATATAGCTCTTCCCTCATCGTTCACAATTGCCTCCAGATGATACCTAATCAATTCTGAATGAAATATATATGGATTTTTTAAAAAATGATATGATCCATCCCAGGAATAAATTTTGGACATTGCTGAGGTGAAGAAGATCGTTACCAGACTTATATTCAAATCATCACGATAAAGCGATTCCGATTTTCCCCTGTTTAGGTTTTCAGTGATGATTCTTGAATAAAAACTCATCCTGTCTGTGTGATTGAGCAGCTTCAAGTCAGGAAGACATGTAGCCGTATCATTTAAAAGAAGCGGTCCGATTTCCTCAAGTGCCTTGTTCATTATGGCGCTTGTATGATAAAGCGCCTCAATGGCGTTTTTTCCGTGAGTAAGTGCAATATTCATTTTAAACTCTATCTCACCCAGAACGTGCTGCATGACAGTCCTCATGAGCTCTTCCTTACTTTCAAAATTGTTATAAAGAGTCTTTTTGGTTAGTTTCAACTCCCGAGCTATCTGGTCCATGCTTAATTGCAAGCCCTTCTTTCTGAAAAGCTTGTACAGTTGTGTTACGTATCTCTCCTTTGAACTGACTCTGCTCATATTTTACAAATTGAATTTACTCTGAATAATATTGAGGTGCAAGATCCTTCTGATTGTAACGCATACCCATAACCTGTCCGTATGCACCGGCCGATCTTATGGCCACAAAATCACCCCTCCGGGTCAGAGGCATTGCAATGTTTTTGCCAAATCTGTCACTGGACTCACATATAGGTCCTACAACATCGTATTTCAGGACTCTCCCTGATGATGTTATGTTCTGGAGTTTGTGACTTGCCTGATAGAGTGCCGGCCTGATGAGATCATTCATTCCGGCGTCGAGAATTGCAAATTTCTTTCCTTTGCCCATCTTCACATACAACACTCTTGATATCAAAGAGCCGCATTGCGCAACTATAGCCCTTCCCGGCTCGAAGTGTATTTTTTGTCCCGGGGATACTTTCAGGTTTTTGGCAATTATATTGAAATAACCTTCAAAATCCGCTATTGGTGCTGTATCAGGATCAGAATAGTCTATTCCGAGTCCGCCGCCAAGGTTTAGATTCTCGATTTTTACCCCTTTGTCGGTAAACCACTTTTGCAAAACATCGATTCTTTCACATAAAAGCTTGAAAACAGAGAGGTCTGTAATTTGAGAACCCACATGGAAATGGAGTCCTATCAACTTTATGTTAGCGGATTTGTTTATAGTTTCAAGAACTGAGTCGAACATCCATTGACTTATACCGAACTTGTCCTGTGCACGCCCGGTACTTATATATTTATGAGTATGGGCATCTATATCAGGATTAATTCTCAGAGATATTCTGGCCACCTTTCCCAATGATGCAGCCAGACCATTGATCACCTCAATTTCCGGTATAGACTCGCAATTAAATGCAAAGATATCTCCCTTGAGTGCGGTTATAATCTCAGCATCTGATTTTCCGACACCTGCATATACGATTTTTTCTGGAGCAAAACCCAACTTAAGGGCCAAAGCAACTTCATTACCACTAACACAATCTGCACCCAAACCTGCATCTTTTATAATACCGAGTATTCGCTCATCCGCATTGGCTTTTAGCGCATAATGGGCGTGATATCCGTATTTTTTTATCTGTTTTGTGTATTTTTCAAGAGTCTCTTTCAAAAGGCTCAGGTCGTAGTAGTAGAATGGAGTTTGCAATGATTCAAATCTCCCTAAGGTTGCTTTATCAAACATATCGTTATTAATAATTTGTCAGTGCTGGCAAAATTAGTAAAAAACTTGTTCTTTACTTAAATTATCTATCTTTGCAGGAAAATTAAACCAACAGAAAATGAAACCAACTAAGAGAGATCTTTTGAAAGATACTATTAAGCACATTGACATCTCAAAGATTGACGCTGTTCCTTTTATTGACGCCATGAGGGATATGTCCTTCACATCTCGTGACACAGCAAATGCTGCGGACATTCTTCAACTCATGATCAACGATAAGGACTCAACAAACTGGTTGATAATTGCCGGCAGCACATCGGCGGGAGGATGCATGCAGGTTTATGTTGATATGCTGAAGAACAACATGATAGATGCCGTTGTGTCGACAGGAGCATCGATTATTGACATGGACTTCTTTGAGGCACTCGGTTACAAACACTACAAAGGCTCCCAATTTATTAACGATACATTCCTGAGAGACAACTATATAGACAGAATATACGACACATTCATCGATGAAGAGGAGCTTCAGGCATGTGACTCTACAGTAAAGGCTATTGCCGACTCACTGGAACCCCGTCCTTACTCTTCAAGAGAGTTCATCTATGAAATCGGGAAGTGGCTTTCTAAAAATTCGGTAAAGAAGAATTCCCTTATTCAGACAGCTTACGAGCTCAACATTCCTATATTCGTTCCCGCATTCAGTGACTGCAGCGCCGGGTTCGGACTTGTAATGCACCAGATTGAGAGGATGAAAGAGGGCAAGCCATATCTAACAATTGACTCCGTAGCAGACTTCAGAGAACTGACAGAGGTTAAGCTTTCGGCAAAGACCAGCGGTCTCTTTATGATTGGCGGCGGTGTTCCTAAGAATTTCGCACAAGATACTGTTGTATGTGCAGAATGCCTTGGATTTGACGTGCCTATGCACCAATATGCCGTTCAGATAACCGTTGCCGACGTACGTGACGGAGCGTGCTCTTCTTCTACCCTTAAAGAGGCAAACTCGTGGGGTAAGGTAAATACAGCACACGAACAGATGGTTTATGCAGAAGCCACCACTGTAGTTCCTATGATTGTAGCATATGCATATCAAAAGGGTGACTGGAAAAATCGTGAACGCAAGAACCACGCGCTTTTATTCAAAGATGGCACTAAAGGATCAGGAATCCTGTTCAGCAAAAACGACTGATCCACGTCCCTATAATTAATTAGAAGAGCCCATCCGATTTTTTCAGATGGGCTCTTTCTGTTCAGATTCCCGGGACATAATTATTTCTGCAAGGACTTAATCCTATGTTCAATAATAAATGCAGAGACTAAACCTATACCTCCAAAAAGAAGGGTTGTAGAGCCATAGATCAGCTCTGCCATATCTCTTGACTGATAATAGTCGTCACCCCTCATATATCCGTATGTGTTTAGAACGATAAAGAATCCGATAAGCAGACCAAGGCCTATCCCGACCAATAGAAGCCCTATTCTTAAAGAGAGGTAGCGGCCGTCGATGTTCACGCCTTTCCCGAAAAGTCTTGACAAATCAAGTTTTTCAGTATTGACATTTTCGAGTTGGGAGATTCTCTCTATAATCATTAATCTCTCCCTTTTCCTCACAAAGAGTTCAATTAATTTGTAAAAACCGAAAATACATATTCCGGTAACTAATGGAATGGTTATAAAATCTAACATGGCTTGATAATTTTGTTGTTCTGCACTTTTGACGAGAAATTGACAAAAAAGTTACAGTTAAATACAATTTCAGAAAAGGTTGTAACTTCATGCTGCTTTATGCGTCTTATAAAAGAGATGAAAAAAGAAGAAGAACTGTCACTCATAAAACGAATCAATAATGGAGATGTTGACTTGTTCAACAAATTTGTCGTTGAACACTCTCCACGTGTTCTCTCTGTTGTAAGGGGTGTCCTTTGCAATCGAGAAGATGCAGAGGAGATTGCACAGGATGTTTTCGTGAAAGCCTATTTTTCATTAAAGAACTTTCGCGGAGATTGTTCTTTTTCGACCTGGTTATACAGAATTGCCTATAATATGGCAATCTCAAAAGTGAGACAAAAGAGAGTAAGTTTCATTCAGATTGACAACCTGTCAATTCCTGACGAGAGAATATCCTCGGCTGAAAATGCACGTGAACAGGAGAATATGGAGAGACAACTCTGTATGGTGTTAGATGAAATATCTCCATCTGACAGGTTTATGATAATCTCATTTTATATAAATCAGCGAAGCATTACAGAGATAGCTGAAATTACAAGTATGAGCGAATCCAATGTCAAGGTTAGGCTTCATAGGATAAAAAAGCGAATGGGAACAATTTTAAAAGAAAAAATGGAGGTGAGCTATGGATGAATGTGATATAAAGATTAAAAGCATCCTGGATAGAATCAACAACGATTCAGTACCATATGGCTTTGAAGAAAAAGTGATGCGTAAAATTGCCATGGAAGCTGTCCGTAGAGGGGAAAGAAGGGAAAATATAGGTCAGATATTGATTGCATCTGTCTTAGTACTACTTTTTATTGCTATAATGATATATCTGAATATTAATTATTTCAAGCTGGATTTTTCTAATTATAGGATTGATGTACCTCAGATTGATTTTAAAATGAGAGATATATCACTGACTTATTTCCTGAACAACGACTCTGTCAAGTGGATTCTGATTGGAATCAACATAGCTCTGCTCTTAATAATAGAGAGGGTTGTTTCCTGGAAGCTGGATAAGAGAAATTAGGCCAGATGCTCTTTCCGAAGTAAGTCATTCACTGTTTTTACCGGATTGAATGTAATCAGGGGAACCTCTACAAAAACCGTGTTCCACTGGCTCATAGAGCCATTCCACAAACCGGGCAGTTCAAGAGCTTTTATTTTTTTACCCTCAATGGTTTTTGTGGATATAAAACCCGTTTCAGGATCTACGAACTTATGTAAGTCGAACTTCTCTCCTCTGTAATTCTTTATTGAACACGCTAAATCCACGGGGTTGAAATGAGTCGATGATGAAACGATGGCTTTGACCTCGCTATCCTCCATATTTAACTGTGCTGATTCAAGTATCTGAAGAGATGTTGAACCATCGGCATCAATTACAATAAAAGGTCCCCCTCCCGGTTCTCCTAGGTTTCTTACCATACCGCAAACCCTTATAGGACGATTCAATTTTGCCTTGAGAAAGTCTTTGACAATATCGTCAGGAAGAGGTGGCAGCGTTATACAAAGCTCCCGTTCCAGGAATAGGGTTATTTCTTTGTTCAAATCCTCATTATAAGCTCCGTCAAGTCTATTAAGATAATAGAATATCTTTTTCTGAATCCCTGCAAGAAGGCCAATCAATATCCTCTTCCATCTTATTGTTTCGGACAGATACTGCTCTCTGACAACATTGTCAATATTTTTAATTATAACTATATCTGAATCAATATTATTCAGATTTTCTATAAGTGCTCCGTGTCCTCCCGGTCTGAACAGCAGATTTCCGTATGCATCTCTGTATGGCTCATTATCCAAATCCACGGCAATAGTATCTGTATTGGGGCTTTGCAAAGTAAAACCGACATTGTAGACAACACCGAACCTGGTCATATATTTTAACTTCACATCTTCCAGATGTTTTTTGAAAGCTTCAATGTGCTCAGCGGAAACAGTAACAGAGAGACGTGAGATTCCATTTTCACCTCTGGCATACATGGCTGCTTCAACGAGATGTTCTTCAAAAGAGGTTCTCGACTCCTCCTTGTATTTATGGAACCTGATAAGCCCTTTTGGCTTGGAGCCGTAATCAATACCCTCTTTTCCAAGTAATGCCCGCAGAACAGATAGAGAGTCAGAGAAATTACAAATGCCGGTATTTTTCAAATCGTCATAAAATGCAAACATATCAAGATTATTCAGGAACGTTTCAACCCCGGATCCTGGTTTTATCCCCTCCCCTCTTTCCAATACCGGTATTGCTTCATACAGATCCTTGAACATTCTGGAGGCTGCCCCTGAGGCCGGGACAAACTTGCATACATCTCCCTTGTATTGATAGAAACTCAACTCAGCATCGGATTTTTGCCTTTCATCAAGTACCTTTATGCCTCTTGCCGGTGTTGCTGCAGATACTATTTTTAAATAAGGAAATCCGGATTTAAAAAAATTAATGTCTCTGATGACCTGGTCTACAGATGAGCCTCTTTGCTCAATTTTTTCAATATCCTGCTTGCTTAGCATATCAAAGTTGTTTTATTTTCCGACTGATTTCATGGTATAAAGATTCCGGTATCTCTCTCCTATACTCATAGTTAGCTCTTAGTTGCTCAAATTGCCCCGGGTCTCTTCTGAGTTTCATATCCATATCAAAAACAGGATACGATTCATAGAACAGCCTAAACAGCCACTCCCTTGTATCTTCTATCGAATCATCCATCGATGAGAGCTCTTCAGGCACAGGATAATCAATTTTAAAGCCAGCAAGTTCATTGATCTCGAAAAACTGACCGAATGAATTAACCGAAAAGATAGTTGCGTTTATCTTTCCCTCCAGCGAATATCCCGCAATATGGGGCGTTGCTATATCTGCAACATCGAGTAGCCTTGTGTTTATATATGGTTCTCCAGCCCATACATCCAATATCAATGCCCCCAGTTTCCCTGAAGCCCCGAGTAACGCCTTTTCATTAATAACCTCACCTCTCGAGGCGTTGATAAATATACTGCCCGGTTTCATGATATCGAAGCAATCCTGATTGACAATACCTCTGGTCGAATTATCAAGGGGCAGGTGCAGAGTAACTATATCCGACTCTCTGATTACCTCCTGCATAGATTGGAAATCTCCCGGAGTCAGACGGCTTCTGTCTGGTTGGTTTCTTGTATCATCCGGCTTAATCCCTGCTTCAAGCATCTGCTTGACAGGCGGGTCGCATCTGAGTACTTTAAAACCGAAATGTTCCATTGTGCCGGCCAGGCGCTCTCCCACATTCCCGACACCTATTATTCCCACTTTAGAACCCATGATTTGCAGATTCTTCAGATGAGATACAGTAAACAATGCAGTCATTACATGCTGGACTACACCCCAGGCATTACATCCCGCCGCATTGGTAAAAAAAATTCCATTATCCCTGCAATACTCCAGATCCACATGATCACTGCCAATAGTTGCTGAAGCTATGAATTTTACAGGAGTCCCGTCAAGAAGAGCTCTGTTGCATACGGTTCTTGTTCTTATAATCAGCGCATTTACATCCGAAAGATCCGATTTTTTTATCTCATTGCCCTTCATGTAGCCCACTTCGGCGTATGGCTCAATAACACCGGCTATAAAGGGGATATCTATATCAATCAGTACTTTCATGACACTTTTACTTAAGAATAATCTCTGTTACAAGATCCTCACCAAGCTCCTTGTTTATCATTTTTCTTATCTGCTCTCTGTTTATAAACAACTGTGTCTTTGCAGCTGATGAGTTTATGGAGCAGAATAGTTTTCCATCTCTGAAAAATTTATTTGTGGTCATCAAAGCATATTTTTGTCCCACAATCTTATCCCATGCGTTGAATATCCTGGTTCTTTCGAGTCCCGGTTCAAGGCCGTATTCCTTGACAAAAAGCTTCATCAATTCTCCCACAGGTATATAATTGACTCTCTTCATCTGACTACTCCGTTTTCTATTTCAAACGACAACGATTCGCCGTCAATCTCATCCAGTATATTTGAAATTCTTACCTTATTGCTGTCTGTTATGAAAATCTGACCAAAGAAATCAGACGATACAAGCCTTAGAAGTTGCTCTACTCTCAGCATGTCCAATTTGTCGAAAAGGTCATCCAAGAGAAGTATCGGAGAGACTCCGTGAATATTCTTCATAACTGCAAACTGGGCAAGTTTCAGAGCAATCAGAAAGCTTTTCTGCTGCCCTTGCGAGCCCCCTCTTTTTATAGGATGACCCTTCATGCAAAATATCAGGTCATCTCTTTGTACTCCTGATGATGTATAACCAAGATGCTTGTCCTTTTCGAGGGTTCTCCCAAGAATATCAATCAGAGAACCCTCATTTAAATCCGAGCGGTACTCTATATCGACATCCTCTCTCTCCCCTGATAAAAGATTATAATACTCCTTAACCAGTGGTACAAGCATTTCAACAAACTCCACCCTTTTTTTGAATATATACGATGCATTGGCTGAAAGCTGTTCATTGAATACGCCGAGAAGATACTCCTGAATAATGTCATCCTTAAGCAGCCTGTTCCTCTGTATGAGTATCTGATTGTAATTCTGAAGACGTCTCAGGTACTCCTTGTCAATCTGTGAAAGAATGGCATTTATGAATTTTCTTCTCTCATCCCCGCTGTCATTTATCAAAGATGTGTCTGACGGAGAAACCATTACGACCGGTATGAGCCCGATATGGTCAGAAAATCTAGTATAGTTTCTTGAATTACGTTTCAGGAGTTTCTCCCCTTTTGAATTGAACGACAGAGATATGTTTTCTACTCCTGAGTCGTCCCGGGCATACTCACCGTTGAGTGATGTACAATCTGAATCATACATTATTGAAAGGTGATCAATGGTTGAAAAAAAACTTTTTGTCATTGAGAGATAGTAGACGGCATCGAGCAAGTTTGTCTTGCCGGAACCATTAATCCCTGTTATGCAATTTATCTTGGGAGAGAAGATTATGTGAGCATCCGGAATATTTTTAAAATTGGTGACAGTAATCTTCTTAAGATACATATGTTTCTGTTTTGTACACAAAGTTACTCCTTTTTTCAATTTAAATTTGAGATTAGACAAAATATTGTAATTTTGCAACCTGCATAAAAAAATAGAAACAGAAATGTCAAAGAACATCAATCATCACGAACAGGAGACTGTAGCTGAAGCTGTTAATCAGACTGAACATTTTATTGAGAAGTACAAAAAACCTCTAATCTACTCTGTTATAACAATAGTAGCAATAGCAGCCGTCAGCTTCGCATACCAGCAATTCTACCGTAAACCTAAAATTAACGAGGCTATGGCTCAATCATTTGTTGCCGAGAGATATTTCCGTGCGGATTCTTTTGCACTGGCTCTCAATGGTGACGGAAACGCTCTTGGTTTCAAACAGATTATTTCGGATTACGGAGATAAGTCAGGAGAAGCCGTATACCTTTATGCCGGTATATGTGAGCTTCAATTGGGCAATTATAAGGAAGCTATCGACTACCTGAAGAAATATGACGGAGAAGACCCTATTCTTCAAGCCAGGGCTCTCTGCAACATAGGTGATGCATACGCCTTTTTACAGGACAACAAAGAGGCTCTTAACTACTATCTCAAAGCTGCCAAGCATGTTGACAACGAATATGCTGCCGGTTATCTGCTGAAAGCAGGTATTATGTATGAGGAGCTTGGAGATATAGAAAATGCTCTTAAGTCTTACGAGGAGATCAAGGCTAAATATCCTATGACTGTTGAGGGATATGATATTGATAAATACATATACAGAATAAAAAAATAGTTGATCCGTACCTATGGGAAGAGCATTCGAGTTTAGAAAAGAGAGAAAATTCAAGCGTTGGGGCAACATGTCCCGCGTATTTACAAGATTAGGCAAAGAGATAACCATTGCTGCCAAAGCTGGTGGAGGTGATCCGGATAACAACCCTAGACTCAGGGCTCTAATATCTTCTGCACGCTCCGAAAACATGCCTAAAGACAATATAGAAAGGGCAATTAAGAGAGCTGTTGAGAAAGAGCACAACGATTACAAGGAGGTTGTATATGAAGGCTACGGGCCATACGGCATAGCATTTCTTGTAGAGACTGCAACCGACAACACAACCAGGACTGTAGCCAACGTAAGGAGTTACTTCAATAAGTCAAATGGCTCTCTTGGCACTCAGGGCAGTGTGGAGTTCATGTTTGACAGAAAATGTGTTTTCCGCGTAAAATCATCAACTCCGGTCGATCTTGATGAAATGGAACTTGAACTCATCGATTTCGGAGCTGAGGAGCTGTTCATGGAAGATGATATTGTAGTAATATACGGAGCTTTTGAATCCTTCGGAACAATTCAGAAGTATATTGAGGAAAAATGCTACGAGCTTGTCTCTGGTGCTTTTGAAAGAATCCCGAACACAGAATTAAAGGAGCTCAACGAAGAACAGAAAGCTGACATTGAAAAGCTGATTGAAAGGTTCGAGAATGATGACGACGTTCAGAACGTCTACCACACAATGGCAATATAATCTACTGATGTATATTTCAATAAGGTGTCTAAATTTTTAGACACCTTTTTTTTGGTCTACTCCTTATAAATTTCTACTTTTGCAGGATAATATAAGAATTTCTATCACAAAAAACAAATAAATTTTATGAAACTGTCTCATATTGAGCACATCGGTATTGCTGTCAAGTCACTTGAAACAGCTATTCCATATTACGAAGAGATGCTCGGTTTAAAATGCTACGCTGTAGAAGAAGTTACAGACCAAAAAGTTAAAACTGCCTTTTTTAAAATCGGACAAACTAAGATTGAACTTCTGGAAAGTACTGATCCTGAGGGTGCAGTTGGTAAATTCATTGAAAACAAGGGAGAGGGTGTTCACCATATCGCCTTTGCAGTGGAGGATGGAGTACAGAACGGACTGAATGAACTAGAAACCAAGGGTGTTAGACTCATCGACAAAGCTCCGAGAAACGGAGCGGAGGGTCTTAAGATAGCCTTCCTTCATCCTAAGTCAACTGCAGGTGTGCTGACAGAACTTTGCGAGAGTCCTTCCAAATAAATTGCCTAATTAATCAAAAGAAATATTAAATCTAAATAAAAAATGAGCCAGCAACTTGAACAAGTTAAAGCGCTGATCCAGTTACGTGAGAAAGCGCGTTTGGGAGGTGGTCAAAAAAGAATTGACTCACAGCACTCAAAAGGAAAATTCACCGCTCGTGAAAGAATAGCAATGTTGCTCGACGAAGGTAGCTTCGAAGAGTTTGACATGTTTGTAACACACAGATGCACAAATTTCGGAATGGAAAAAGACACATTCCTTGGTGATGGAGTTGTTACCGGTTATGGTACAATTGAAGGAAGATTGGTGTATGTGTTTGCACAGGATTTCACAGTTTTCGGTGGTTCTCTCTCAGAGAGTTTTGCCATGAAGATCTGTAAGATTATGGACCAGGCAATGAAAATGGGCGCACCTGTTATCGGTCTTAATGACTCAGGCGGAGCACGTATTCAGGAAGGTGTCAACGCACTCGCAGGATATGCCGAGATTTTCCAGCGCAATATTCTTGCATCAGGAGTTATTCCACAGATTTCGGCAATTTTCGGCCCATGTGCCGGTGGTGCCGTATATTCACCGGCTCTTACCGACTTCAACATCATGACAAAAGGTACCAGCTATATGTTCCTAACCGGTCCTAAGGTTGTAAAGACCGTTACCGGAGAGGATGTCACTCAGGAGCAGCTAGGTGGTGCATCTGTTCATGCAAGCAAGAGCGGTGTAGCTCACTTTGCAGTAAACAACGAAGAAGAGGGTATACATATTATAAGAGAACTTCTGAGTTTCTTACCTCAGAACAACCTGGAGGAGGCTCCTGTATTAGAGACAGCAGACCCGATTGACAGGCTTGATGACTCTCTCAATGAGATTATCCCTGACAGCCCGAACAAACCATACGACATGTATGAGGTAATTGCTGCTATTGTTGATGACGGCAGATTCCTTGAAGTTCATAAGGATTATGCAACAAACATTATTGTAGGTTTTGCACGTTTCAACGGAACATCTGTAGGTATCGTTGCAAATCAGCCAAAAGTTCTTGCCGGTGTATTGGACAATAACGCATCAAGAAAAGCAGCACGTTTCGTACGTTTCTGCGACGCATTCAACATTCCGCTTGTAACATTGGTGGATGTTCCCGGCTTCCTCCCTGGTACACAACAGGAGTATGGCGGAATTATCCTTCATGGTGCCAAACTTCTCTATGCTTATGGTGAGGCCACTGTACCTAAAGTTACCGTTACTCTCAGAAAATCATACGGTGGAGCTTATTGCGTAATGAGCAGCAAACATCTTCGCGGAGATATCAACTATGCATGGCCTTCAGCTGAGATTGCAGTTATGGGTCCTTCAGGTGCAATCGAAGTGCTTTATGGTAAAGAGATGGCTTCTGCAGAAAATCCTGCTGAATTTGCAACACAGAAAGAGAAGGAGTACAGGGACGCGTTTGCAAATCCATACAATGCAGCACGTTACGGCTATATTGACGATGTAATTGAGCCTAGAAACACAAGATTCCGTGTAATCCGTGCCCTTCAGCAGCTTACTACAAAGAAACTGACAAATCCGGCCAAAAAGCACGACAATCTTCCACTTTAATCAATTAATCAGCAAAAAATGAAAAAAATAACAAAAATATTTCTGTTGCTGGGATTTCTGTTTGTAAGTTTGTCTCTTGCTGCTCAAAGTCAAAGTGATATGCGTATTAATGAATTTCTTGTAATTAATACAAATGACTTCGAAGATGACTTTGGACACAAGAACGGATGGATTGAACTATTCAACACATCATACGGCACTGTGAACATCGGTGGATGTTACCTTACAAATGACCCTTCCAACCTGACCAAGTACATCATACCAAAAGGAGATGTACTGACTAAGATTGCTCCAAGGCAGCACACTCTTTTTTGGGCTGACAACGAACCTTTCAGAGGAACTTTTCACATTAATTTCAAACTGGAAGACTCTCAGGAGATTTTGTTTGTGGCATCCGACGGGAAGACAATAATTGACAGAATAAAAATCCCGATTGACCAACTTGATACAAACATATCCTACGGCAGAACCTTTGATGGTATTGGAGCTACTGACGGCTCTGAGGG
Source organism: Bacteroidales bacterium CF (assembly GCA_000473305.1). Classification (GTDB taxonomy): domain Bacteria; phylum Bacteroidota; class Bacteroidia; order Bacteroidales; family UBA932; genus Bact-08. The sequence continues at coordinate 1,444,067 of CP006772.1, forward strand.
CTGGCAGGTTATGGAGAGAACATCTCCAAGTACAAACAATGAAGGAGTTGACTCTGTTCCAAAGAGTGTGACAATTAAGAAAGCCGACCCTTTTGGAATAATAATGGCATTGACAGCAATGTCTGTTGTCTTCTTGGCACTTGTAGTGCTTTATCTTGTCTTTAAGCAAGTTGGTAAACACAATATAAAGAGGAGCAGGCAAAGATCTGTCGTATCAATGTCTGAAAGCAGCAAGCCTAAGGCAGCAAATGTATCAGCCGAAGTATATGCTGCAATAGCTGCCTCCCTTCATGCATATTTTCAGGGAGATGACAACCACGATATAGAAAACACAATCCTTACAATAAACAAGGTTACTAAGAATTACTCTCCATGGAGTTCTAAAATTTATACACTTCGCGAGACTCCTCATAAAAAATAGTTTAAAAGTTTGATAATGATGAAAGAATATAAATTAAAAATCAATGGTAATGATTACGCAGTAAGTGTTACCGATGTCGAGGAGACCATTGCCGAGGTTGAAGTTAATGGGATTCCTTTTAAAGTAGAGTTTGAGGCTCCTGTAAAGAAAACAGTTTCTGCCCCGAAAATATCAAAACCAGCAGCCCCTGCTGCTCCAAGCAGACCAGCAGCTACAGTAGCCGCGCCTGCACCTGCATCAACAGGTGGAAGTTCTGTAACATCACCGCTACCGGGTGTTATCCTTGAAGTGGCTGTGAAGGAGGGAGACAGTGTCAAGAAAGGTCAAAAACTGATTGTTCTCGAGGCCATGAAAATGGAAAATGTCATAGAAGCCAACTCTGACGGGAAGGTAACATCAATCAAAGTGAACAAAGGAGACTCTGTTCTTGAGGGTGCAACACTTGTAACTATAGGATAACATGGAAAAAGGTTTATTTTCACTTATAGGAGACAACCTTCAACAATTCATCCAATACACCGGTTTTTACAACGCGACATTTAACCACCTCATAATGATTGCAATAGGTTTGATTTTTATCTACCTGGCGATCAAGAAAGAGTGGGAGCCGATGTTGTTGGTGCCGATTGGATTTGGAATTATTGTGGGTAATATTCCTTTTTTCCCCGGACTAAGTATCGGGGTATATGAAGAAGGATCTGTCTTGAACATTCTTTATCAAGGTGTAATAAAAGGTTGGTATCCTCCTCTTATTTTCCTTGGAATCGGAGCAATGACAGATTTCTCATCTTTGATCTCAAACCCAAAACTATTATTGATTGGTGCAGCGGCTCAATTTGGTATTTTTGGAGCTTACGCAATAGCTCTCCAAATGGGATTCTCTGCAGCTGATGCCGGAGCAATCGGAATTATTGGTGGAGCGGACGGCCCTACGGCTATTTTCCTCTCTTCAAGACTTGCTCCTAACCTTATGGGTGCAATTGCAGTATCTGCCTACTCATATATGGCTCTCGTTCCGGTAATACAGCCTCCTGTAATGAAGCTCTTCACAACTAAAAAGGAGCGTCTGATCAGGATGAAACCTGCCAGGGCTGTCTCTCAGACTGAGAAGATACTCTTCCCAATAATTGGTTTTCTTTTAACTTGCTTTATTGTTCCTTCAGGTCTTCCACTTCTCGGTATGCTGTTTTTCGGAAACTTGTTAAAGGAGAGTGGTGTTACAAGACGTCTTGCGGAAACAGCAAGAGGACCGCTCATCGATGTCATTACCATCCTTATTGGCCTTACTGTAGGAGCTTCAACGCAAGCTGACAAATTCCTGCAGCTGACATCTGTGTATATATTTATTTTAGGAGCGTTGTCTTTTGTGATAGCTACTGCAGCAGGAGTTTTATTCGTAAAATTCTTTAATCTTTTCCTGAAAGAGGGCAATAAGATTAATCCATTGATTGGTAATGCCGGTGTCTCGGCAGTCCCTGACTCAGCAAGGGTCTCGCAAATTGTCGGTCAACAATATGACAATACCAACCACCTGCTTATGCATGCGATGGGACCAAATGTTGCCGGAGTTATCGGCAGCGCGGTAGCAGCAGGTATTTTGCTTGGATTCTTAGCATAGATTTCTATATAAAACTTGTTATAAGAGCAATTCGACACCTATGTGGTTTCGAATTGCTCTTTTTACTTTTGTTTCGAAACTATATATTTATATTTTCAAAAATTTCTGGCTAATTTCTGTTGCTGCTATCATTTTTTTTATAACTTTGGAAAAGAATAAAATTATGTGGTATTATGCAGAACAAATTGCAAGAGCTTACTGAGAAATTGTACTCCGAAGGTCTCTCAAAAGGAAGAGAGGAAGCTGAACGAATCAAGGCTGATGCCCAAAAAGAGGCTGAGCAGATTATTTCTAATGCGAGAGAGGAATCAGAACAGATTATATCCAGAGCCCACAAAGAGGCTGAAGATATCAGGGAACGTATTCTCAACGAAGTCAAGATGTCTTCCAGGCAAAGTTACACCACCCTCAGGCATGAGATAGAATCCATTATATCATCCAAGGCATTAAAAAACCCTGTATCAGAAGCAATGAACGACATTACCCTGATAAAAGATATTATCAGGACTATTGCTGCTGCATTCTCCCCTCAATCAGACAAGGTTGCAGATCTGTCAATCATTCTTCCCGAAAAGTCACGTGGAGAACTTGATGAGTTTATAACCAATAATATAACTAACCAGTTCAATCAGGGAGTTGAAGTAAGGTTCGACAAGAAAGTCTCTTCAGGCTTTAAGATAGGACCAAAAGGTGAGGGATATCACATTAGTTTCACAGATAAGGATTTCGAAGAGCTGATAGGTTCTTACCTTAGACCTCGTATTCGTGAAATTTTATTTGAAAAATAGAGCCTATGAAAAACTACGAGTTTATCATAGCAGGTCTCCCCTATTTAGAACCTGATTTCGATAATCCCGTTCAGGATTACGAATCTGTTTCAGCCCAGGTATTCTCCTATCTTGACAAAAAAGACAGAAGATATATCGAATGGCTCAGATATGGTCTTAAATCAGAGAATCTCACACCTCATTTCTACAGAACCATAAGAAAAAGCAGCAATCACGTCCTGAAAACATATTTCACATTTGATCTTATGCTGAGAAACATTCAGGCTGCCTATCTGAGCAGAAAACAGAGTCTGGATCCCGATAAATATCTTATCGGAGAGTGTGAGATAGTGGAAGCCCTTAAGAAAAACAAGGCTCCGGATTTCGGTATAACATCTGAAGTGGAGTTTGCTTCAAGATTACTGCATATATTTGATATAAAGGATCTTATCGAACGAGAAAAGGCTCTGGATCTTCTCAGATGGGAAGAGATGGACAAAATATGCACATTCAGCTATTTCAGCATGGATGTCATACTTTCTTTCATCTTCAAGAGCAGTATAATTAAAAGATGGCATTCACTGGACAAAAAATCCGGAGAACAACTTTTCAGAGGATATGTTGATCAGATGCGAGACTCTTACAAAATGACAAAAGAATAATTAATTATATATGAAAACCACTGGAAAAGTTACAGGGATTATTGCCAACCTGGTCACAATCGAGGTTGACGGTCCCGTTGCTCAAAATGAGATCTGTTATATTGATCTCTCAGGAACAAAGCTGATGGCCGAGGTTATTAAGGTAAACGGCAAAGAGGCCTATGTTCAGGTATATGAAAGTACCCGTGGACTAAAAACGGGAGACACCGCTGAATTTGAAGGTCATATGCTGGAGGTTACTCTGGGCCCCGGTCTTCTCTCAAGCAATTATGACGGTTTGCAAAACAACCTGGAGACAATGGAGGGTGTATTCCTGAAGAGAGGAGAATATACCTCTCCTCTTGACATGGAAAAGCAATGGCATTTCTCCCCTATTGCCAAACCGGGTGCAGAGGTAAGCGCAGCTGATTGGCTCGGAGAGGTAAAGGAGGGCTGGTTGCCTCACAAAATAATGGTCCCTTTCATATATAAGGATAAGTATACATTAAAATCTATCGTTGCCGAAGGGGATTATAAGGTGTCTGATAAAATAGCAGTCATCTCAGATACAGACGGTAACGAACACGAAATAACCATGATGCAGAAGTGGCCTGTAAAGGTTGCCATTACAGCATATAATGACAAGCCGAGACCTTACAGGATTATGGAGACAGGTGTAAGATGTATAGACACTTTCAATCCGATTGCTGAAGGTGGTACTGGTTTTATTCCCGGCCCTTTCGGATGTGGCAAGACAGTGCTTCAGCACGCTATTTCAAAACAGGCCGAAGCTGATGTAATTATTATGGCAGCCTGCGGTGAAAGGGCAAATGAGGTTGTGGAAATATTCACCGAATTCCCTGAACTGATTGATGTACATACAGGCCGTCACCTCATGGAGAGGACAACTATAATCTGTAATACTTCAAATATGCCTGTTGCGGCACGTGAAGCATCAGTCTATACAGCTATGACCATTGGAGAGTATTACCGTTCAATGGGCTTAAGAGTTCTCTTGCTGGCTGACTCTACATCAAGATGGGCACAAGCACTTCGTGAAATGAGCAATCGTATGGAGGAGCTTCCGGGAGCAGATGCTTTCCCTATGGACCTTCCTGCAATCATATCAAACTTTTACGCCAGAGCCGGTCTTGTTAATCTTAACAATGGAAAGACCGGATCCGTGACATTTATCGGGACAGTCTCCCCTGCCGGTGGAAACCTTAAGGAACCGGTTACTGAGTCAACTAAGAAATCTGCAAGATGTTTCTACGCACTTTCACAAAACCGCGCGGACAAAAAGAGATATCCTGCAGTCGATCCTATTGACTCATATTCAAAGTATCTGGAATATCCTGAGATTATTTCTGACCTTAGCACACGTGTCAATAAAGACTGGGTAGAGAAGGTAATGAAAGGCAAAAATATCATCCTCAGAGGTAAAGAGGCGTATGAGCAGATAAACATTCTTGGAGATGACGGAGTTCCTATCGAATACCATAGAAAATTCTGGAAGTCCGAACTTATTGACTTCATCATATTGCAGCAGGATGCCTTTGACAAGGTTGACTCTGTAACATCTCTTGAAAGACAAGAGTATATGTACTCACTTGTGATTGATATTTGTGAAAAGGATTTCTCTTTTGAGGATTTCGAAGAGTGCGGCACTTTCTACAAGGGTCTGATAAACATTTTGCGTCAAATGAACTACTCTGAATTCAAGAGTGAGAATTTCAACAAATACCTGGAACAGTTAAACAAGGAGATAAACAATGGAAGGTAGAGCATTTCAAAAGATATACACTCAACTGGAGTCTATCACAAAAGCAACCATTTCCCTCAGGGCAAAAGGCGTTGCAAATGACGAGCTTGCAACTGTCGCAGGCCGCCTTGCACAAGTTGTAAAAATCAAGGGGGATCTCATAACATTACAGGTTTTCTCAGGAACTGAAGGTATTGCAACAAATGCGGAAGTTTCATTTTTCGGAGACCCACCATCACTGATGGTAAGTGAGGAGCTTTCCGGAAGATTCTTCAATGCTTACGGAGAACCCATCGACAACGGCCCTGCTGTTGAGGGAGAAAAGAGATATATCGGTGGTCCTTCAGTAAATCCATTCAGAAGAAAACAACCTTCGGAACTGATTCCTACCGGTATTGCAGGCATTGACCTTAATAACACACTGGTTTCAGGCCAAAAGATACCGTTTTTCGCCGACCCTGACCAGCCATACAACCAAGTAATGGCAATGGTTGCCCTCAGAGCAGATGTTGATAAGATTATTCTTGGCGGAATGGGTATATCAAATGACGACTACCTGTTCTTCAAACAGAGTTTTGAGAACGCAGGAGCCCTCAGCAAGATCATCAGCTTTGTAAATACAACAGAACAGCCTCCTGTAGAGAGATTGCTTATCCCAGACATGGCACTGGCTGCGGCAGAATATTTCGCAGTTGATAAGAATGAGAAGGTGCTTGTTCTGTTGACAGACATGACACTTTATGCAGATGCGCTAAGTATAGTAAGTAATCGTATGGACCAGATTCCTTCAAAGGACTCCATGCCCGGTTCTCTTTACTCGGATCTTGCCAAAATATATGAAAAGGCAGTACAGCTCCCTGACGGAGGATCTATTACAATCATTGCAGTTACAACATTGAGTGGCGGAGATATCACACATGCCATTCCTGACAATACAGGATATATCACTGAGGGTCAGCTCTTTTTGAGAACAGACTCTGATACCGGAAAGGTTATTGTCGATCCATTCAGGTCACTTTCTCGTCTGAAACAGCTTGTGATTGGTAAGAAGACAAGAGATGACCACAACTATGTTATGAATGCAGCTGTAAGATTGTACGCCGATGCTGCCAATGCAAAGACAAAACTGGAAAATGGATTTGACCTTAGCGATTATGACAATCGCTGTCTCGATTTTGCAAAAGAGTACTCCACAAAATTACTTGCAATTGATGTTAATATAAATACTACAGAGATGCTTGATACAGCATGGGAACTCTTCAGGAAATACTATTCGCCTGCAGAGCTGGGTATCAAGGAGTCTATTATGAATAAATATTGGAAAAACTGACACTGATTAATCATGGCAATTAAGTTCCAATTCAACAAAACATCACTGAATGATCTCAACAAGCAATTGAAGGTCAGGACGAATGCTTTGCCTACCTTAAAAAATAAGGAGTCAGCGCTGCGATTCGAGGTCAAAAGGGCTAAGTCTCGTTCCGACGAGCTTGTACATAAACTCGAGTCTTCACTGAAGGCGTATGAGAGTATGTCTGGATTATGGAATGAATTCAGGCCCGATTTGATAAAGGTAAGGGATGTCATTCTTGAGACGGTTAAAGTTGCCGGAGTAAAGACTCCCAGCTTAAAGGAGATAATTTATGAAGAGGCACCCTTCAATATTTTTGCCGAGCCACTGTGGTATAGTGACGGCATACAGATACTCAAGGATTTGTCCTCTCTGGGAATTGAGTCCGAAATTTTTTTAGAGAAGATGAGACTTCTCGATTTCTCCAGAAAGAAAACAACTCAAAAGGTAAATCTTTATGAAAAGGTGCAGATTCCTGGATATCAGGAGGCTATTCTTAAAATAAAGAGGTTTATGGAGGATGAGGAAAATCTTTCAAAAGCATCACAGAAAATTGTCAAAAACAGACACATGGCAGAGGAGGAAGCCGGATTATGATTGCTAAGATGGACAAATACTCACTGATGGTATTCCATGCAGATCTTCCGGAATTTCTGGAACATCTGCAGGAACTGGGTGTTGTAGACATAACAAGACAAGGTCATGCTATTGATTCCAAATCGAAGGAGCTTTCCGATCTGATTCTGCGATATCGCAATATTATCAAGAGAATTGACTCAGCCACATCTACTGTTGAAGGGAACGGCATCGACAAGAAGCTTGTTGACCTTGACTCTCCTGTAGATCAACTTCTTCAGCAGTGTGAGACTCTATATACAAACAGATCCTCTTTCGAGACAGAGTACCAGCAATTGACCAGGGACAAGGCAGATGCTGCCCAATGGGGAGATTATGACTCTGAAGATATCAACAGACTCAAGGCCCTTGATTTTGACCTTCATTTTTACACCACTCTTGAAAGCAAATTCAATGATCAATGGCAAAAAGACCATATACTTCATATCCTCAATAAGATAAACGGGAAAGTATACTTTGTGATTCTGTCGCCAAAAGGAAGTGAATTAAAATTCAAGCTCCCTGAAAGCAAGTTTCCTCCAGTTCCATATCATAACATTGAACTGAAAGAGAACAATCTCAAGGCGCAAATTGAAATTAATGAAAAGAGCATAGCCTCGTTTACCTTGTGCAAAAATCTCTTCAGACAAAGATATGAATCCCTCAACATGGAACTCGACAGGTATCTTGCCAAAGTTTCATCAAAGAAAGAGGTTGAGGATTTTATAGATACCCTACAAGGTTTTGCCCCTGCAGAAACAAGAGAAAATGTGTGTACATTCCTTGATAATGAGGGCGTATACTATGAGCTTGAACCGGCAAAAGAGGAGGACAACCCTCCTATTAAGCTAAAAAACAATTTTTTTGCCCGACTTTTCGAACCAATCGGAGCACTCTATATGTTCCCGAAATATGGGGAACTGGATCTGACACCTTACTTCGCTCCATTTTATATGTTGTTCTTCGGCTTATGTCTCGGAGATATGGGATATGGGCTGACACTCATGATAGTCGGAGGTGTTGCCAAGCTGAAACTCCCCAAGATGAAGAGTTTACTCACACTGGTACAGCTTCTTGGATTAGGAGCTTTTCTGATGGCAAGCCTCACCGGAACGGCCTTTGGAGGAAAACTTGCAGAATTGCTTCCTTTACCTCAGTCAATAACATCCCTGTTCTTTTCTGACATAAAGATGTTTTGGTTTGCAATCATCTTCGGACTTGTACATATAATATTTGCAAGATTGATTACTGCAATAGATTCAATGATAAGAAAAGGATGGCAATACGGGATGGGAAATATCGGATGGGTGATAATAATTATTTGGGCATCTTTAGCATATGCAAAGACAATGATGCCAGATATGACTCTTCCTTCATGGTTTAACTACCTTGCCATCGCAGGTGGTATACTGATCCTGGGCTTCTCCTCAACCGAAGGAAATATTTTCCTGCGTATTTTAAAGGGAACGATCTCCTTGTATGATATAACCGGTATTTTCGGGGACATGCTTTCATACATAAGGCTTTTCGGTCTTGGCACATCCGGCGGAATCCTTGGTATGGTTATCAACTCTGTTGCATTCAGCCTTACTGCGATACCGTACGTAGGCTGGTTCTTTACTATCTTGCTGCTCATAGTAGGTCACATTGCTGTACTTGGGCTCTCATGCCTTGGAGCGTTTGTACACCCTATGCGTCTGACATTCGTGGAATTTTATAAAAATGCGGGTTTTACAGGAGGCGGAAAAGAGTTCAGGCCTCTGAGAAAAATTTATGAACAATAAACAATAATCATATAATAATCATTAATTATGGAACAATCTTTACCACTTTTTATGGCTTATATTGGCCTGGCATTCATGCTGACACTTGCATGTATCGGTAGTGCAATGGGTGTAACAATCTCCGGAAATGCAACGATTGGAGCTTTGAAGAAGAACCCGGACATTTTCGGTTCTTCCATGATCCTTACCGCTCTTCCCTCTACACAGGGCTTGTATGGATTTGCGGCATTCTTCCTCACTTTGAGTAAACTTAAGGAAATTACTGCTTTGACACTTGGCAACGGACTTGCAATTTTTGCTGTGGGTCTGGCTCTTGGTTTCGTAGGTTTATTTTCAGCATTTTACCAATCTAAGATTTGCGCAAATGGTGTAGTTGAAATGAGTAACGGACAGGATGTATTCGGTAAGACACTTATTCTGGCGGTGTTCCCGGAACTCTATGCTATTCTGGCATTTGCAGCTGCGTTCCTGGCTCTTCCGGCGTAATCTTTTTAAATCAGATATTGGGTGTTAAGGTATTTTTTGATACCTTAACACCCTGATTTTTTATATATACGGTCAACTAAAATACAGATTATCATGTCTTTAATTAAATCTATATCCGGCATAAGGGGAACAATAGGGGGAGTTGCAGGAGATGCTCTCACGCCTCTTGACATAGTGAAATTTACAGCGGCCTATTCTGCCCGACTTAAGATGAGGCTTCCGGGAAAAGAGAGATACAAGGTTGTAGTTGGAAGAGATGCAAGAATCTCCGGTGAGATGGTAGACAAAGTGGTATGCGGAACGCTGATGGCTTGTGGGGTGGATGTTGTCAATGCCGGGCTTGCTTCTACACCGACTGTTGAGATGGCCGTTACCTTTGAAAATGCCGATGGGGGAATAATTCTGACAGCATCACATAACCCCAGGCAATGGAATGCCCTTAAATTGCTGGACCAGAACGGGGAATTTCTTGACGCAACAGAGGGTGAATTATTGTTGGAGTGCGCGGCAAAGGAGAGCTTTTCTTTCAGTGAAGTTGACTCAATAGGCCACTACACATACAAGGATTTTACTGACAGGCATATAGAGGCTGTTCTCTCCCACCCCCTCGTAGATATTGAAGAGATCTACCGAAGCGGTTTTAAAGTTGTCCTTGACGCCGTAAATTCGGTTGGAGGTATCGTTATGCCAAGACTACTGGAAGCACTGGGTGTAACTTGTATTCAGCTCAATTGCGAACCAACCGGTGATTTTGCCCACAACCCTGAACCACTGCCTGAAAATCTGACCGGATTATCAGCGAGAGTGGTCTCAGAAAAGGCCGATCTGGGAATTTCCGTAGATCCGGACGTAGACAGACTGGCGTTGATGTGCGAAGACGGTACTCCATATGGTGAAGAGTACACACTAGTTACTGTTGCGGATTATATTCTGAAAAACAAGAAGGGTCCGACAGTCTCCAATCTCTCTTCTTCAAGGGCACTGAGAGATGTAACTGAAGCTGCAGGATGCCTCTATTCAGCCTCTGCTGTAGGTGAAGTGAATGTAGTGGCAGAGATGAAAAGGGTCAGTGCAGTGATAGGGGGAGAAGGTAACGGTGGTGTTATAGTTCCGGGCTTTCACTACGGAAGAGATGCATTGATTGGTACTGCTCTATTCCTGACACACCTGGCAAAAAGCAAGAAAAAAGCAACATCTTTAAGAGATAGTTACCCGAAATATTATATTTCAAAAAATAAAATAGAACTTTCCGCAGGTATAGACGTTGATAAAGTGCTGGCTGATATCAAAAAGATATATTCAGATAACAGAATCACAGATATAGACGGAGTCAAAGTTGATTTTGACAGCAGGAGACAATGGGTTCACCTCAGGAAATCAAACACGGAGCCTATCATAAGAATCTATGCAGAGGCAGATTCAGAAGAGGCGGCAGATACACTCGCACAAGAAGTAATAAGAAAAATAAACGAAATAATTAAATAGTCACAGATGTTTTCATTCAGAACAACTTCGCTACTGGAACAGCCGGATAATGTCTTAAGAAACGGCAGACTGGGTATTCTATGTAACCAAGTCGCATGGCAGCCCGACAAAGGTGAATATCTCTTTGAAACCTTATACAAAAGAGGGCGGTTGAAAAGAGTATTTACACCTGAACATGGTCTTTTCGGGGAGTTGCAGGATCAGGTAACGCTTGACGATACTGAGGTATACGGTAAACTTGGCCTTGAGGGCTGCGAATTTGTATCTCTGTACGGAACCGATGAGAACTCTCTTTCTGCCAGTGCTGCAAAACTTGAAGATCTGGACGCACTTATAATTGAACTGCAGGATGTAGGTTCCCGTTACTATACATTTACGACTACTGTCTTCAATCTGTTTAAAGTGCTTAAAAAACATGACCTTAACCTCTCTATATACATTGTAGACAGGATGAATCCTGCCGGAAGGCAGGTAGAAGGCACAATGCTGGAGAAGGGATATGGTTCGTTTATAGGCATAGAGGGTATTCCTCACAGACACGGCCTTACATTTGGTGAGCTTACAAACCTATTTTACAACGAGATTAACGCAAAGTTCCCCCTACACATCATAGCCTATACAGCGGAAAAAGTGAGCAAGGACCTGCTTCCATGGAGTATTCCCCCCTCTCCGAACATTCCGGGATTGTTCACCTGCCATTTTTACAGCGGTCAGGTATTGTGGGAAGGAACAAATGTCAGTGAGGGACGCGGAACAACCCGGCCATTTGAAGTGTTCGGAGCACCGTTCATGTCGAATCTTCTGGAATACAACAAGAAACATGGTTTTTCAAACTGGAATGATTCTGATAATCCTATATCTGATCCGGCAGTTTATATAAGGTGGCAGAAATTTATACCTACTTTTCACAAGTATAAAGGTGAAGTATGTACCGGTTTTCAGCTGCATCCCGTGCCAGGCGAGCAGTACCATGCATTGGCACACAATTTGAAAATAATAAGGTTCGTGGCAGAAAACTGTCCCGGCTTCAATTTTCCCGACGGGGTCTATGAAAGGGGCAATGACAAAAGTGCAATTGAGCTGCTTCTCGGAGACAAACTGTTGATAGACTATGTTAAAGGCTCTTCAGACTGGGAAACGGTCAAGGAACACATAAAAGTAGAAGAACAGAAATGGATAAGAAAAGCCAAGAAGTTTATGCTTTACGAAGAACAACTTTATAGATGTAAATAATTTAACTTATATTAATTAAATGGCAAATCCAGTTTTATCGGAAAAAATTTTTAAAACAAATCAGGCAACATCAGCAAGTACAGGTACAATGACCGTAAAGGGCACCGCAACAAAATCACTGGTCTTGATTTTGATGATACTTGCCGGAGCAATGTACACATGGAAAATCGCATATGAAGCTATCAATCCGGCTTCTTTACAACCATGGATGTGGGGTGGAGTTATCGGAGGTTTCGTAGTTGCTATGATTATCAGTTTCAAACCAATATGGGCTCAGTATCTTGCTCCAATATATGCCGTGCTCGAAGGGCTGTTCCTAGGAGCAATATCTGCTGTCTTCAGCCAGGCTTTTGCCGCAACTGCTCCTGGCATTGTAATGAATGCCACACTTTTGACCATTCTCACTGCAGTCGTAATGCTTATAATATACAGGACAAATCTGATTAAAGTAGACGGCAAATTTGCAAAAATTATGACTATTGCAATCGGAGCTATTGCCTTGTATTATATTGTTTCCATGGTATTATCACTCTTTGGTGTAAATCTCACAATGCTTCACAACAGCGGACCATTGAGCATAGGTATAAGTCTTGTTATTATAGGAGTCGCAGCCTTCAGCCTTCTGATGGATTACGAGTTCATCGTAAGGGCATCAGAATCCGGAGCCCCAAAATATATGGAGTGGTATGGTGCTTTTGGCCTCATGGTTACTCTTGTATGGCTATACCTTGAAATACTTAAAATTCTGGCAAAATTTGCCGGAAACCGTGAATAATTTTGGTCATAAACAAATTATTAGTACTTTTGCAACCCTATTATTTAATACAAATAAGCAATGAAAAAAGGAATACATCCCGAAACCTACCGTCTTGTAGCTTTCAAGGATATGTCAAATGACCATGTATTTATTACACGTTCATGTGTAAATACAAGAGAGACAATTACTCACGAAGGAGTTGAATACCCTGTGATAAAGTTAGAGATTTCAAACACATCTCACCCATTCTATACCGGTAAGATGAAACTTGTAGACACTGCAGGTCGTGTTGATAAATTCCTTAACAGATACAAGAACGTCAAAAAGTAATTTTGATTTCAACAAAGAATTTGAAAAAGGCCCTCACGGGTCTTTTTTGATTTTTTACTATTTTTGAGTTATTAAGAAAAACACAAATGGAAGACAGGGTTGAAAAATTGAAGAGTTTGTCTGCATTGTATAACAATGCAGAATTCTTTACTAAAGATCCGGTTGTGTTTCCAAAAATCTTTTCAGAAAAGTATATCAGAGGCGAGGCAACTTTACAAGATGTGGAGATTGCCGGAATTCTCTCCTCGCATCTGGCATGGGGCAGGCGCGAGATGATATTTAATAATTGCGAAAAGATGTTCTGTGAGATGAATTGGCAGCCTTTACAATATGTAATGGGCGGTATTTACCGAAATGATCCGGTCTCTCTTCACAGGACAATCAAATGGAGCGATTTTGCCCGGATTTGCGAAAACCTCCGTCTCTTCTACTCCCAAGAACACTCTCTTGAGAATTTTTCCCCATCCTATGTAAGAACAAACATTTTCGGCAGTAAACCGGATCCGAATGCGGCAAACAAGAAGATTCACATGTTTCGCAGATGGATGGTTAGAAACGACGGAATCGTTGACTTAGGTGTCTGGAAAAACAGCAAACCTGCCGATTTGGTAATACCACTGGATGTGCATGTCCATCGCAGCGCGTTGGAAATGGGCATTACAACAAGAAAATCGGCAGATTTTAAAACTGCAATGGAGATTACTGAATACCTCCGTAAAATATTTCCTTCTGATCCTTGTGTAGGTGATTTTGCATTATTTGCCTTTGCAGCTACCTCAAGCCGAAAAATTGGCTAAATTTGGTATTAATAATGGGAAAACTATTCATCATAGCCGGATGTAACGGGGCCGGAAAGACAACCGCCTCATACAATATATTGCCCGAAATGCTCGGGTGCAAGGAGTATGTAAACGCCGATGAAATTGCAAGAGGAATATCTCCGTTTAAACCGGAAAGCGTCTCCATTCAAGCCGGTAAAATAATGTTAATCAGGATAAAAGAGCTTATTGCCAACGGCACGGATTTTGCTCTTGAAACTACGCTGGCTACTCGTACTCATGCAAAATTCATCCAATATGCACAGGAGCACGGATACAAAGTGACACTTGTCTTTTTTTGGCTGAATCTGCCAAGCCTTGCAGTAGAGAGGGTTAGGATGAGAGTGGCGAGTGGAGGGCATAATATTGAAGAAAAAGTTATACGAAGACGATACGATATTGGAATAAAAAACTTATTTTCGCTATATATTCCGTTGTGTGAATATTGGATGATAATAAACAACTCTACCTTGCCCCCGGAACTGATAGCCGAAGGAGGAAAGAACCAGGAGCAAAAGATATATAATAAACCAACCTACAATAAAATAGTCAATTATGAGCGAACTTGAGACTAAAGAGCTTAGGGATAGCATCCTGAACGGTCTGAACATCTCCTTTCAGCGATTAATTCAGGAAAAGAAGAAGAATAATTCTGAACTTGCATTTTCCAACAAGGGCAAAATTGTCAAAGTAAAGGCAGCCGAGCTTTAATTTCAAAAAAACCTTACATGACAACAAGAAAAGTTTTTATACTGCTGCTGAATATTTTCAGTAGTGGTTTTTTATTTTCCCAGGTTCACTTCTCTTCAGATTTTGAATCTGCCAGTATCGGATCTGTCAAACTACTCGATTCTGTCTGGATTAAGAGTACGCCCACGGACTCAATGCTCTCTCTTTCATATGAGATCTCATCGAAATTCGACCCGCTGAATCCCGTTGACACATCTTTGTCTCCCAGTGCAAGATGGTATTACTTCAGGATTACAGGTGTCAAAGGCAAGCAGCTCTTCATTAACATAAGGAACTCCGAAACAATCAGGCCATTCTATTCTTACGACAACAAGAATTTTCAACGGTTTGAGTATGTGGAGAACATTAACAAGGGACAGATTAATAAAATATTCATACAAGATACAGTATACATATGTCACTTCATCCCATACACCTGTTCTCATCTCAACAAAAAGTATGCAGAGTGGGCCGGAAGTGAATATGTGAAAACCGAGGTTATCGGGCAGAGTCAGCAAGGCCGTGACATCCGAATGATGACACTTACAGACCGGTCGGCAGATGATACAAATAAAAAAAGGGTATGGATTCACGGAAGAGTCCATCCAAGTGAGCATCCGTCGAGCTGGCATCTGGAATTTTTGATTGACAAGCTACTGGATGGTTCTGTCCATTCACGAGCATTACTTGCAAATACAATTTTCTATATAGTACCATTCACAAACCCTGACGGAGTTTACGGAGGCCTCTCCAGATCAGCTTCCACAGGTGTCAATATTGAAATAAACTGGGACAGGCCTGACCCTCTCACTATGCCTGAAGTTAAGGCTTTAAGAGGGAAGATAGAGAGCCTTACAAAAGAGAAGCCTTTTGACCTGTTTCTTAACATGCATTCACAGATTTCCGGCACAATAACATATTGGATACATACTGCAGAATCCACATCAGGACTTATGTTTAGAAAACAGATGTTGCTGAGTGCACTGACAATAAATGACAATTCTTGGTTCGCCCCTGCAGATCTCTCATTTTCAGATGTTGCTCCGAGATATGTTGAAGGGTGGATATGGAACAGATTCGGAAACAATACCGTAGCCGTTACCTTCGAGACTCCTTATACTTACTACAAAGACAATAAAAATGGAGAGTGGGTCTCTCTTGACAATCTAAAATCATTGGCAAACAATTCCCTGTTTGCAATCAGCGATTATTTGGGCGTCTCTTCTGATGCAAGGATTCTTGCAGATGTCAAAGTTTCTCGGCCTTCCGTATGGAAAAAGAGTGCCAAGGACTCTCTGGTCTATTTCGGAGAAGAATGTCTGATAACCAACAAAGTAAAGCAGAAGGTCAGTGCTAAGGTGGCATTTCCTGATGCAGGGACTTATAAGGTCTATACATGGGTGGCAGGATCTGTTGACAATTGGTCTGATAATTTGGTCAACAGGTGGAAAGAGGTGGGATCAGTCACTGTATCAAAAAAACGGACCTATAAATGGAGGGGAACCTCAGATCAATTGAACGGTGTTGCCGATAAATTGCTTTTTTTAAAATAATTTTTTTGTAGATTTGCACTCCCGATAACAATCGTTGTAAATATTGCGGAAATAGCTCAGTCGGTAGAGCATCAGCTTCCCAAGCTGAGGGTCGCGAGTTCGAATCTCGTTTTCCGCTCACAGAAAAAGCCTCTTTTCAGAGGCTTTTTTTATTGAATATCCTGACCAAGTGTCAAATACAATTGGTATATTTGAGGAAACTAAGAAACAATGAAAATACTTTTAAGAACATCTCTGTTTTTGATTCTGGCACTGCTTACATTCTCATGCGGATCGATGAAAAATGTGTCAGACTCGAAGAGCGGGCGGTTGGGTATCAGAGATACCGTACCTGCTAAGGACTCTACTGAATATGAGTTGATAGTCTTTGATTCAGGTTTTGACTTCTGGCTTAACAGCCATTCTCACAAGGAAAACATGTACTCAAACGAATATCTCCAGACTATGAACTATCAGTATGTAGTTGCCTGGAACAATCTCTATGCATCGGGAGACAGGCGTATTGAAAGTTATCTTGATTATAGTCCTCTTACAAAATACAATTTTGAATTTAACTACCGGCTATATATGTACTTCAAGTATTTTGAGGAGACTAACAGAATGAAACTGACACCATAATCAGCGTACCCGGACAAAACAGGCCAATTAAAGCTCAATCTGAACTCCTATATTGAGTCTGGTTATCTCCATATCAATCTTGTCAGGATTGAATGCATTGGTAAGTCGATATTTTGCATATACCGCAAAGTCGTCAAACCCTGCGAGGCATTGTATTCCTGCATTGAAAGGGTTGAATCTGCTGCCATCCCTGTATTTTATCTTACTCTCCTCATCCTCTCCCAAAAGTGTAGTGAAAACCTTGTACTTTCTGTTGTAAGCATACTCTCCGTAAGGGCCAAAGTCTATGAAAAGATTTTTGCTTAGATATAATCTTGCGAAAATCCCTGCACAAAGGTTGCTTGTACGGTAATACTCCTTTCTGATAGTACCAAGATCGTTTACTACAAGAGGATTGTTCAAATATGCCTTATCCAGCTTATAGGAATAAAAAGAGAGGTTCATATAAGATCCTACTGCCATAGGGCTTTTTCCTTTTCGGTAAACATCTCTCCAGCCAACCTGTATCTCATATGAATTACCGTAGGATATAGGCATATACTCTTCGTGTTTATCATTTACAGCAAGACCGAATCCAAAGAAGGTCTCGCTCGAGTGGTTTGACGGACAATCAATCTGTTTATCTGAAGCTACACTCACCTTGAGCGGGGATTGAAACATAAGCTCGGTTGAGCCGATCTGTACTCTCTTCTGTGCGAAAAGTGCGGTTGTGCATGCACAAAGTGCTGCTATAAATAGTAATCTCTTCATATTTATTTTATTTTTATCTCACCTGTAATCAAAGCGTCTATAACACTCTTGTCAATATTTCCCTGCAGATAGAATACGGCATACTCCGACTGGGAATCTGCTATAAAAACCAGCAGGCTGTTCTCACTCTTCTTAAGATACATCTCCAGAAGATCGCCCTTTTCCTTTACTTTCAGAATCTGTGCGAAATTATATTCCTGTATCAGTTTGTTTACTTCTGTGCGTAAATTTATCCATACAATCTTATCCTTTTCGTTTCCGCCTTTTGTCACATTCAGAATCTTCAGCAGTGTTATTTTTGTAAGTAACTCGTTTGATTTTGCCTCTGCTGAAAGAGTTGCAAAAAGTTCAGGTGTGATTGAGACCGACTCGACATTCTTATAATTCTCGTATGTTGCGAATATCTTGTCCAGCTGTTTTGTCTGAGCGGATATGCTTAACGGTAACAGCACCAGGCTCAGGATTATTATCAATGACTTATTCATATTATTGTGTTTTTTTATTTTTTCAGTTATAGAGAGACTATCTCCCGGGCAGTTTATCAAGGAGATCCGAGATGTTTTCCATTGCATCTCTGTTCCTGTCCGACGGCCCGAAATATTTATCAACTACAGCCACACTCTTAAGTTTACCAACATTTCTGCCAGCGACCGAAGCGAAGCCGGTTAGCTTCTCAAGTTGTTCTGATGCTATCTGCACGGCCAACTCTTGATTATTAATATTATTACCACCGATAACCAGCCTGTACGCTCTCCCATCCGGAAGGAGAAGCATTACAAGCAGTATGGCCGCTGCAGCAACCGAAGCCAATGGTAATGACACTTTTCTGAAATTGATAACCACTCCTCTTTTTTTCAGAATCTTCATTGATTTTTTTTCTGTTGCGAAATATCTGAAAATCACCTTGTACTGTTCCAGTTTAGAGTCAACTTTGCCGGAATTAAAGTAGTTGCCAAGTATTTTTTCCTCTTTTGAAGAAGTCTCGCCGTTGAAGTAGCTCTCCAGTAATTTTTCTATAACCTCTGTTTTCATTTTATCATTCTCTCCCTTATAGTTTTACGACCTCTCGAAAGCATTGTACGCACATTTACATCTGTCGTTCCCAGTATCTCTGCAATCTCGTCAGTCTGGTATCCCATTATATCTTTTAACCTAATACACATCTGCTGATCAAGAGGAAGGGTTGAAATTATCTCCTTCAAAACAGCAAACTCACCTTTTAATTCAAGTTGTCTGTGCGGGTTACTCTCTGCCGATTGCTCTCTCACACTCTCCAGAGTGTTGCAGTTATTCTTCCTGAGTCTCAGATAGTCTATACATACATTTTTAAGGGCATATATAGTCAAAGCTTCAAGGTTCCTCACTACACCGCCATCAAGCACACTTCGCCATATCTTGAGTGTTGCCTCCTGTACCATATCCTCGGCTGTTGCTGCTCCATTTATTGTAAACGATGCTGCAAAATGCAGAAGTATAGGCCTGATCTTAGCTATGTCGTTATTAAATTGACTCTCTGTCATTCTTCTCTAATTCATCATAAAGACGAACATGTGGCTTAGGTGTTACAAATAATTCAATAAAAATATGAATATTTTAAAAACAATAAGCCCGTCCAACATGAGTTGAACGGGCTCAATGTATCAGATCCAGCCTACTTTTGGCGGTTTTTATCAATAAATTCTGCCATAGTCCTGACAGATTTAAATATCTCCTTGTTTGCTTTCGGATCTTCCAGACGGATTCCATACTCTCTTTCAAGCAGTATTACCAGCTCCAGAGCATCTATTGAATCCAGACCAAGTCCGTCAACAAAAAGAGGTGCATCAGTGTCAATATCTTCCGGCTTAACCTCTTCAAGATTGAGGGCCTCTATAATTTGTTGTTTTAGTTTGAGGATTAGTTCTTCCATAGTATTATGCTTTATTTGATATTTCTATATATCCATTCTGTATTTGTGATTGTATGCGACTGCAATAATGAAACACAATGCTCCGAACAGGAGAAGTGCTGCACTCTCCGGCAATATTGCCATCACTCCGGCATCCTTGAGGAAGATATCATAAAAGGCAGATATTCCCCAGTGCATTGGAGATAACAAACTGATTGTACGCATAGTTTCTGACATAAGGAAAAGGGGAATCCATACACCACCGATTGCAGCCATAATAACGACAGACATTGATCCAAACACCGAGGACTGTTGATAAGTCCTTGCTATATTACCTATTGCTATACCGTATCCGATTGCAGCAAAGGCCGATGACAAAGCCAAAAGTCCCAAAGCCGCGAATGAACTTCCAAGGTTGAGCGATTCAAGACCAAAACAGGGCAGTAAATAGACCCCAATAAGCAACATTATAGCAAATTGAAGCATCGCCACAACCGTATATATGATTGCTTTGCTTAACAGATACTCAGTATATGAGCAAGGCATTGTAAGTAATCTTGAGAAGCTCCCCTCCTCCCTCTCTTTTATAATGCTGCCTGACAATGAAATAACAATAAAAAAAATTGCAAATAAAGACCAGGCAGGCACATTGTGCTGTACAGAATTAGGAACAATGTCGTTTCCCTCAAGATGGGCGCTCTTAACCTCTATTCTGACCTGATCTCCTGAAAAGCTGTTGGAAGATATCGGCACAGGGCTCAGGAGGTTGACCTGCTTGGTAATCTCCTTCATTATATACTCGAATTGTATCTTTTGAGCCTTCTCTTTAAGAGTGCTCATAACAGTGCTGTTGAATGAGGATTTTGTCGTAGGGTCAATATATACTGTAAAGTCAACAGGGATATGCTCCGTTGTTGTCTCTACACCATTGAATGCCGCTGAAACATATTTTGCAACATTTTGTCTGATATCATCAGTCGTATTTTCAGGAATATATATTCCAAGGACGAACCTGCTGGACGCAACAGCTTTTTCAAGCTGATTTACAGAAGGAACAACCCCTTCCACATCTTGCGAAACCTCAAATATTCCCGTTCTGAATATCTCACTCTCTATAGCTTTCCCCAGCTCCCCGGTGTCTTTATTGACCAGTAGTATCGGCACCTTTGCATCCCTTACCGAGTTGAGTGTGCTGTCCTGTAAGAGAGACATAAGTATCACAAGCACTACCGGCATCAGAAACATAAGCAACATTCCGGCTATATCTCTTACCAGAAGCAACAGGTCCTTATAGAGAAGGTATTTAAGCTTACTCATGATAGTCTCTCATTTTTTTACCTGTTATAAGCATATAAAGTGATTCCAGGTTCTGTCCGCACTCGTACGCTCTATAAAGCTCCTCCGGTTTTCCTTCGCATATTATATTTCCGTTGTCCATAAGAGCCACTTCATTACAAATTGCCTCGGCCTCTTCCAGATAATGTGAAATAAACAATATTGTTGTCCCTTCTTTATTGATTTCTACAAGTTTGTCCAGTATCAGTTTTCTGGACTGAGCATCAACTCCGACGGTGGGTTCATCCAAAATAAGTATTTTCGGAGAGTGAATCATGCCGGCAATAAGGTTTATCCTGCGCTTCATCCCACCTGAAAAGTGGTTGATTATAGTATCTTTACTCGATGTAAGGTCAAACAACTCCAGCAACTCCTCCACCCTTTTTCTTAAAACAGCACCCCGCATTCCGTATAAACCACCGAAAATCATGAGGTTCTCCTTTGCTGTAAGCGAAGGGAAAAGTGCCAGTTCCTGAGGGACCAAACCTAAATGAGGTTTAATTTTTTTTAACTCATCTTTCGTTGAATAACCAGCAACATAAACTTCACCCTTATCGAACCTTCTGAGACCGCAAATAATATTTATGGCAGTTGTTTTTCCGGCACCGTTAGGTGCAAGCAATCCGTAAAGAGAGCCATAGGGTATCTTTAGTGAAAGCCCGTCAAGAGTCGGTTTATCTTTTCCCTTGTATCTCTTAAACAGATTATTAGTCTCTATGGCATACCTCTTATCCACCTTTTACCTCTTGTTCCAGTTTTATAAAAATGTCTCTCTCTCTCTTTGCTATCTCTTCCAATTTATCTGCTATCTGATCGTATGTCTCAATCTCACCCTCTCTTTGCTTGAAAAATCTGGCAGAGTGATAGGCAAAATCTCTCCACCTGTCTCCCACCTCTGTCAGTTCTAAAGAGATATCCTTGAGTTTAGGATTATTAAGTATCAAAGCTGCTTCCTGAAGGAATGCCGAATACATGAATCTGAAACCGGCTCCCCCGGTACCTATCTCTTCCAGCATCCTGATTACCTGTGCAAGGTTTAGGGCAGCACCCTTTTTACCATATATTCTCTCCCATTTTCTCATTCTGCGGGACAAATAGGAGATACCTCTGACTCCGAACATCGGGACAGGTATCCTCAACATTCTGTTGCAAGCCTTAAGAATCGCCTTTCTGACCATAGAGGCGTCCAACGGCTTCAAACCTTTTATGTCGCTTATATAATACATCCTTCCGGATGGAGGGTATGTTCCTTTTGCAAAACGGACAATTCTCAGGGCATTGGATGAGAGTCTGCATTTCTCGATTACAACCGGGTCTGAAACGACATACTCGTCGCCCTCTTTTCCTATTACACAAATATTGTGGGCATTAAAGTGAAACCTGTACTCCCTTGGAAAGTAAGGAAGATGATACACTCCGACAAGGACTCCGACCGGCACCCCCTTCAACAATATCTCATCCAGTTTTTCCATGGCAAGCTGCTGATCTCTGAATTTATATCGCTTGACCTTTACTCCCAGCAACTTTGTAACTCTTGAAAAAATATCGCCCGGCAAGGGTCTGAAAGATGTAACAGGCATGCCGTGCATCTTATAGAATGGCATATGTGAGAAAAAAATTCCCGAACCAAGTCCGAAAATCATAGCTTCACTCATATCAACTCCATAAAACTTCAGCAGATTTCTGACAACACCATTCTCGCAATGTCCTGCCGGTTTGTGTTCGAATTCCAATTCCATTGTTAATCCAAAGATATTAGTTGTTCCACAGTTATGTTGAGTCCGGCAGCCAGTTTTGACAGATCGTCATAACTGAGTTTAAAGAATATTTCAGGCTTGTTGCAGAATCTCTTCACATCTCTCCTGGAAAATCCGGTGTATTGGGCCAGAATTTCAGGTGTCATTACCAATCTGCTTAAATGGTAAGATAAAGGGCTCTGTCGGCCTGAAATCACCTCTTGGCGGATCTTTTCGGACTCCTCGTTTATCGCACTCCAGGCAAAATTTATTGCATCATTTTTGGGATCCCAGCCAACACTAATCACCTCCTTGTAGTTACCATCCTCATCAAGAGCATAGCAAACATCTCTTACCGGGGTGCCTTTGAGAATCTCCCCATCCTGCGGCACTTCATTGATTTTCATGATCAGCAAACAGTTAGGTATACATATGCATAAGAGAAATGGGCACTTTCAGGAACCATGAAAAGTATATTTTGTCCCTTTTTAAGATCTTTCGTCCGTGCCAGTTCATCAAGCATCAGGAAGGCAGAAGCGGCGGCAACATTTCCTACATATGGAAGATTCAGGAACCACTTCTCGGCCGGAATCCTGCAATCAATATCATTCAGCAATCTCTCTATTCTGATTTTAAAATACATAGATGACAAGTGAGGAAGAAACCAGTCAATATCGTCCACCTTTATATTGTGTTTTTTGATAAGTTCCAGGAAGAACTTTCCACCCATCTTAACAATATTCTCTCCCAGAAGCTTTGTATCCTGTTTAATTGAAAACAGAGTCCTGCTTGCCCACTCCTCTTCAGGGAAATGTGTCCAGCCCTTCAGGTTTCCGTTCTGATCATAATCTGCCCCGGCGTACATGCATGTCGGTAATGTATTTGCATAAGAGGTGAGTTCAATCCAGTTTATCTTAAAAGATAGTCCCTCCTTCACCGGCTCTCTCTCCAGTCTGACAGCACCTGCACCGTCAGATAACATGAATCTGAGGAAGTCCTTTTCGAATGCTATTATTGGATCGTCTTTCAGTTTTTGAAGATCTTCATACTCTTTTTTAAAGTAATTTGACCGCATCCAGGCAGAAAGCCTCTCGGAAGCCAGTGCAATTGCATTTTTCTTATCTCCGGACGCGAGTGACAGGTAGGCATATTTCAAGGCATGCATCCCACTGCAGCAAGATCCTGCGAACGAGACAACCTCCGTATGGTTTGTCCCCCCCATCTCACCATGTATCTGAACAGCATGCGACGGCATTATCATCTCCTGAGATGTTGTACCGGCTGCCAGTAACTCCAGGTTATCCACATTAAGATTCTCATCGTAAAGCTTCTCAATAGCCTTAACTGCCATATCGTAGGCAGAATGAGTTATGTTACCACTCTTGTCGAGTGCATAATAGCGCTCCTTGATGCCATTGTTACGTAAAATAATGTCCTTTGCCCTTGAAGGTTTTCCCCCAATCATACCGATGTATTGCTCTATCTCATCATTCTGGACCGGACTGTTAGGAAGGAAGGTGGAAGTTTTAGTAATATATACAGGATACATGTTCAGTTAAGTTAATCATACAAATATAGATATTTTTTCCTTATCTGGCTTAGACTCTTTCTTCTAAGGGGGAAGAGCAGCCACAGGACAAAAGAACCCACAGGTGAGATTACAAAAAGCACAAACATCAGATACCAACTGAATAGTTTTAGTCTCCGGGCCCTGGCAGGATCGTTGAACCCTCCTTTTTTCAATACAAACCCGGACCAGATTCCGAACATCTTATGCCCTACTCTCTCTATCTGATAGAGGCTGTAATGGAAAACAACACCGCCTTTTTCTACAATTCTCTTCTGAAGTGTATTGAACTCATTCTCTCTCAACGACTTTAAAATTTCAGGGGCAATATTGGAAACATTATCTATATCCTCCTGCGAAACACCCGCTTCCGGAAGATACTTTGT
The DNA here is from genome assembly GCA_000473305.1 of Bacteroidales bacterium CF. Lineage (GTDB taxonomy): Bacteria > Bacteroidota > Bacteroidia > Bacteroidales > UBA932 > Bact-08. The sequence goes on from CP006772.1 coordinate 1,468,697, forward strand.
CTTCTCTTTTATTCCGTCTATCAGCCACCTGAAAATAGTAAGGACACTGACAAGGTTATTATGTCTGTCCTCAAGAGTTATATTTCCTACCCAGTTGGAATTGGACTTTATCAGGTAGTTGTTAATATTATCATGGCAGGAAACCCACATATTCCTGGTTCCTACGACAGTAATGACCTTTTTGCCGTTGAGATACTCCTTAGCAGCAGGGTGCTGAAGAAATGATGATACAGGTATTGACGGCGAGAGAAACCATGGTTGCAGTCCTATTACAACAAGGTCTGCGTCAGACACATCCGAATAGTCCATGCTCTTTATCTCACAAGGAATACCTTGCCTGCACTCGGGAAATGCCTGATAAAAAGCGTCGGAGGTCCATGGAAATGGGAAAGGTGTAACCGGCTCTATAGTTTTATAAATAACAGTGCACCCCTCGTTTTCCAGGGGTTTGAGCAAACTCCTGAGTATGTTCAGGAGTTGTCCTGTCTGTGTGTAGTAAAACACAGCAATCTTGTAATTATTATCCATTTGTCACTATGTTATTGAATGAATAAAATGTTGTATCCTCTGATCTCTCATAAAGTATAAGCTCTCTGAGAGAGTAGTCTTCAAGACAAAAGTGCAATTCAATCATTGTATATGGATTATCAGCGCTTCTCTTTAGATTCGTTATTGTAACAACATGAAAATCAGCAGTTGATTTATATATCACCTTGTATTTTGCAGGAAGCTCCCGAAGCTTTCCACTCACACATGCCTCCATAATTACGGCAAGTTCTGCCAGAGATCTCTGTTTAGCAAAGTCATATGTTGTTGTCTTTGTCGGTGTGGATATCCGGAGGTTGCTGTTTGTCATTATTATGCTCATCACTTTTGGAGTTGCATAGTCAAATCTTATGTCAACACCTTTTTTGTATTGGAATTTCCCCTTAGAGACAACCTTTGTATCGAGCAACTTCACATACTTAGTCTGAGTAAAGGATGCCCTTAGGGTACTGACTTCTGAAGAACGTCTCGACAGCTCGGAATAGAAGAGATCTTCCTTACTGTCAGCATAAAGCAGAGAAAGAAAAAGTGAAGAGAGTAGAGTGACTAGTGAAAAGCGTAGAGTGAATAGTGAAAAGTGGATGTGTCTCATCTGAGGTCTATAAATTTAACAGGTTTTCTGCTTGTTTGAGGGAAGATTGATCCTGCAATCAGTTCTATTGGTTCGAATGAAATTTCAGGGGCAACTCTTATCTTGGCACGGAAGAGGTCCTTGATCTCCTTCTCGAAAGTCTCATTTGGATTGGCTGCCCCGATTTTTATAAGTATTCCGTCTGTTCCAAGAGTATTTGTGTATACCTGAACCTGGTAATTGACAACGCCCTGAATATTATCCAAAATATCATACAAAGCCGAAGGATATAATGTCGTCCCCTTATATTTAATCATCTGCCCCTTCCGACCGACAATCGGGCTTAGTCGGACGCTGTTTCTCCCGCAGAGGCATTTTTCCTCAATCATGTGACACAAATCTCCTGTCTTAAATCTCAAAAGAGGCATTCCTTCTACTCCCAATGTTGTTATAACAAGCTCTCCCACCTCTCCGGGGTTGACCGGATTCTCGTTTTCATCCAAAAGTTCAAGGATTATAAGATCCGGATGATGATGGCCCCCGCATTTGAATTCACACTCAGTGAAGGAACTCTGCATCTCTGTTGATGCATAGGTTGAATGCAGTGATAATTCCGGCCACTTCCCGGTTATTTTATTAGTGAGGGTGCTTGGAGAGAGATCGGCATTTCTCAGAGGCTCTCCAATACACACCGCGCGTTTTAGAGAGATCAACTCAATGTCAATTCCGTGCTCTTCTGCATATTCTGCCAGCTTAACCAAAAAAGAGGGCACCACTATGCATGAATCGGGTCTCTCTTTCAAGATTGAACTCCACTGCAACTCCGGGATACCGTTGCCAACCCTTATAACTCCCATCCCGAGTTTCCTGGCTCCCATAAAATATGCTAGTCCGGCCATAAAGCGACGATCCATTGTAGTCATTATCTGCATGACCTCCCCTTTTTTGCATCCGGCCTCTAGAAATGAGGTTGCATCATTGTATGCAAGGCGGTCAAGGTCATTGTCCGTCAACATGAATGTCACCGGATCTCCTAAAGTTCCCGAAGTGGTCACATAGTCCATAATCTGGTCCTTTGGTACACAAAGAAAATCAAGATTAAACACAGAGACATCCCTTTTCGTTGTTGTCGGCAGCATTTTAAGATCTTCAATTGTTTTAATTGATCCCGGATCTATTCCTTTTTCACGGAACATTCTACTGTAGAAGGGAGAATTTACTGCAATATAATTGATTGTCTCTCTTAAAGATTTTTCCTGGAACGCTTTTATCTCATCCCTTGATTTAAATGACAACTCAGAATCTCGCATCATATCAATATTATTTTTCAGTTGCTTTTTTATACTCTTCCAATAAGGTGTAGGTATAGTCATAATCCGGATTCAACTCTATCAGTCTCTCGGGGATAGTACTATCTACCCTTTTCTTATCTTTTACCGCCTTTCTTATTATTGCAGATAATTTCCTGTATTCTAAGACTTTTGGATAAACACTCTTTAGAAGCAGACTATCTGCCTCAATATTCTGCACTTTGACATCGCTATGCATATTCCCGGCACTATTGCCGAAAATTGATCCCAAATCATAAGCAACCATTTTTCCAAGTTGCCATGGTGATGTGCTTACCCACATGATAAGTTTCCCGGGTTGAAAAATCACGGCATGATGCGCAATAAACTGATTGAGGGACTTTTCGTTTGTCCATCCTATAGAAGCTCCTCCCAATCCGTATGGATTCCTTAGGATTGATGCCGCCTTATCCGGAGTCATTTTTCTATCTGCATCCAGAAGTTCTTCCAGCCTTTTATAGCGGTACAGACTGTGTCCCTTTTCAAGCTCCTCTTTTTGCTCTTCATCAAGTCTTCCCATACTCTTCTGTGAGAGGAAATGGTTGGTGGAGATAATCCTTTCTCCTTCTGATGTGTATAGTTCTGTATACTGAGGTGATTTCTCTATAATTGCAGCTCTCCCGTCCGAGGCGGAACCTATCAGGATGGATTCAGAGACGAAAGACTCCATTGATGATGCAATCTTGTAAGCCTCATCTATATCAGAGGCATATTGCAAGATATTCCTGGTTATGATTGAGATTGGTGTTTTAGAGGAGATGGGTGGTGTGGATTTGGCTGCGTTTATTGTTACCGTGAGACCTTTTTCATTCATTCCCGAGAGAACTCCTGTCATCCCTGCCCAGCCCACAGATGCGAATTTGTATCCTTGGTCCGGAAAATAAAACGAGATGATTTTCTCCTCTGCAAATTTGTCTCCTACATAAAAATCAAAATTTCTTGCCACTATCAAGGAACTGTCTGCAGATTGCGCACCCCAAACGGCAAAAGAGGAACAACCGACCAGCATATACTCCTGCATCACATGTCCGATATCGTGTGCTGCATGATAGTTAAGCTGACGTTCATACGCATTTCCCACAAAATCAAAATCATGGCTGCAACCCAACGAACTCATATATATCTCTTTTCTGAATTCGTCCGGTATATCTCTCTGAAGATTCCTGTTATAAATAACTGTCAGATATTTAAGAAAGTCAACATATCTTTTGGATGGAATCATTTCGTATATCTGATCTACAAATGCCTTTTCCTGTTTGTACATAAGAGATTTGCACAGTTGACCTATTGCGGCACCCCTCTCTTCCGGCCCTCCTTTCAGGTATAACTCCCAAAGTCCGGGCTGTGCCTGTCTCAGGAAGGAAGAGTCATAACGGGTCAGGCTGTCTGAAATTACACATTGGCCTATATTGAATGGCTCTTTTACCGGAATTGATCTGTCGGCCGAAAAGTATAATACGGCGCCTCCGGCAAAAATCAGTGCAATCAGCGATAAAATAAAGGCTGACAAGTATCTTGCAATTCTTAAAATAAACTTCATGCCTTCTCCTTTATCCTATTTATTAAATAATCACTCCCCAATAGATCTGCACAGGTAAGTAATGAGGTGATTGTCACACCAAGTACTCCGTGTACATTTATGTTCTGCCCTGTCAAAAATAGTCCCGGCAACTTTGTTCTGCCTGCAATAAATGTTGAATAGGGCTTGTTGCAATTCTTCTGTATACCGTATGCGCTGCCCTGTGGCGTTTTGGTATAGTCTCTGAATGTAAGCGGTGTTGCTGTATATTTATGATCTACAGCACTCTTAATGTCAGGGAAATCATCTGATACAAAATCCAGAATCTCCTCAGACATCCTCTCTTTATAATCAATGTATTCAGCGCCTCTGTCTCCTATATGGGTGTCACTCCACATTTCAATAGCAGAATACGGAATAGGTGTGACTATAGTCACCACCTCGGCAAACTCTCCTCCGTCAGCCGGCGGTTGCATGGAGAGAAGCACATAGTTAACCCTCTTATTACCCTTTCTGATAAAGAAGTTCTGATTTATATATCTGAAAGAGCCCGGCTTCATCGTAAGATAGAGACAAAAAAGACCGTAAGTATTGTCTTCAGATGTTATCCTGGATATGAATGAAGGCTTTAGCCTGGCACTTTTATCAAGTATACGGAATGTCTCAATAGGATGAATATCAGATATAACAGAGTCAGATTCAAAATATGTTCCGTCTGCTGTAACAACACCCTTTGTTCTGTCGTCTCCTACTACTATTCTGGCAACCTCAGTACCTCTCATTACTGTACCGCCATTCTGTTCAATTTTCCCTATAAGGGCATCAGTTATGCTTTTGGTACCACCCCTGAAACGATAGGCACCCTTTAAATTTGAGTATAATGTGATGGCATGAATGTAAAATGGAGTAATCTTCTCGATACCGGCATATAAAAGGGATGTCCCCCAAAGAGCATCAAAAAGAGCGGGGTCCTTAATGTTGTCACGGATAATATCGGATGCTGACACCGTATAATAATCCATATAATCCATGTTGAAGAGTCCGTTTTTCAGGTTCTCCAGATCCGAGAGCATGCCAGCCTCCCTGATATACTTGCAATAGACGGGAATTACACGCCTCTCTGAAGGAAAACGGGATTTAAGATACTCCTCAAAATTTTCCAATCCCATTGGAAATGAGTATCTGGAATCGTCCAGAATGATATTGTCATAACAATTCTGGTCAAGTCTCACGGTATCGATTTCATCAGCAATACCAAAATATCTGAAATACCGGTCAAGGGCCTCTCCCTTATCCATACTCCCGACATAGTGGATTGAGGTGTCCATGATTTTATTGTGGCGTCTAAAAGATTGCAACAGTCCGCCGGCTTGTTTACACCTCTCGAGTACACATACATTCATCCCCTCCTTGGAGAGAACCAATGCTGTCTCAAGGCCTCCAAGCCCGCCTCCTGCAATTATAACATCATGTTTACTCATCGCCTCTTTTTCTTAACAAATATATAGTATTGGAGGTTATTTTGTCGTTTTTCATGGCATCAACTGAACAACCAAGCTCACTCGCCCACTTCTCAACATCCTCCCTCTCAATAAAACAAGGGTCTTGATTAGCTTTATTGAACTTGAGTACCTTTATGGAAAACCACTCACTCATACGCGTTACAATATGTTTCCTCTCATCGGATTTGTCTGCATCCCTGACTATGACAATGCCCCCTGTCGCCAGTTTCTCACTAACCCTTTCGAGTAGTCTTCTCTGACTCTCTTTTGGCAGGTAATGAAGCATGTCGTTAAGAATAAAGACATCACTTTCAGGAAGGTCAAATAAAAGTGCATCTGCCTGTTGAAATCTTATTCTCTCTCCTGCCATATAAGAGTTTTCGGCAATCTCTATCTTCTCTTTGTCATAATCTATTCCCAAGATACTCCTTTTCTCAGAAAGCAGCCCCAACATAAAGCAGAGAGGTCCGTATCCACATCCTATATCAGTGATTCTCGCCTCTTTTGGAACAATTTCATCAAAAACAGCATAGCACCTCTCCATCTTGATCTTGACTCTCATATACCACTCAAGTACAGGACCCTTATATATATAATTAAGTATTACGGAATGATAGAAATAGCTGTTTTGTGTGTTGTCAAACCTTTGTCTGAGAATCTGATATTCATCTCTCATATAGTTACATACCTGCTTGCCCCTAATGCTGTAGTCCCCATCATTGGTGAAAGATGAATTTGTTATCCTAGGCAGTATCCTGTAACCAATAATGCCGTGTTTAACATAAAACGGCTGCAGTTTTGAGACCAAGTGGCCGTTCCCGTACAAAACAACCGGTAAAATATCCAGTGAAAGTTTTTCGGCAAGATAGAATGCACCTTTGCGGAAACGGTGTATCTTCAAGTCCGAAGAGCGCGTCCCTTCAGGAAATATTATCACAGAATAGCCCTGTTGAGTCATTTTCCTGACCTGCTCAATGTGAGCCTCAACACCATCTTTATAATAGAGAAAGCCTGCATATCTTACGATGTGTCCAAAAACCGGAGACTTCCATACCCAACTGTTGGTCATCATTATAACTTTCGGAGATAGTGAGAGCATCATCAATATGTCTATGAAAGACTGATGGTTTGCAACTATGACTGCGGGTTTTGAAAAATTCTCCTTGTATGGGTTCTCTCTGAAAATCTTTACAGATGGAGATAATCGTACAGGCAGGAATGAAAAGACAGAAAGAAATTTATGAAAAGCTGCTCTCTTATATCTTCCTGGTATCGGCAATATAACGGAAATCGATATAAAAATTGCGGCAACAATGCATCCTGTAACAAAAACAGAAAATGTCAGAAGCATAAGTAACAACCCGGATAGTGTATATGGCGGAAGCCCTTTCCTGACATGAGAGGTGAAGAAATACCGGAAAACAATCGGCTGTACTGTAAGAGCCACAAACCAGACAGCTATCATACCTACGGTTGATATCAAGGCAATTGAACGAAGTGCCGGATGTTTTGCAAAGATTAAAACTCCCATTCCTACTATTACAGTAAAAGTAGAAAAGAAAATAGCACTTTTATGTGATGAGAGTATAGAGCTTCTCCTGGCATACTCACCTTGTAACCCGTCAAGTACAAATATGCTGAAGTCATCACCTATACCGAATATGAATGTTGACAGAAGTATATTGACTATATTGAATTCGATGCCGAGCAAGGCCATAAGTCCCAGGATAATAACCCAGCTAACAAACATCGGGAGGAAGGCCAGTGCTGCCAGCTCAAACCTCCCGTAAGAAATGAGCAAAGTAAAGAATACCAGCAGAGAACAGAGTGTCAGGATAAAATAGAAGTCATCCTTTACTGATGTAGCCCACAAACCGGCAAAATGTGCCCTGTCCACTATTACAGTATTAGTCTCTTCATACAACCTATCATAAACCTCTTTTTTGGAGTCATTTTTAATAAATAATTGGGTAATAAAGAGTGAGGTTGAATCAGAGAGTTCGCACCACTCTCCCATCAGCTCCGGCAGCTTTTCTCTCTCTTGAGAAAGTTTGAATCCTGAATAATTATTATCCAGTATCGCAAAAAAATCATTGAAGGCATCTCCTGAAAAACCAATACCTACAGACTCTCTGCCAATAATATTTTTTAGGTTTTCCTTTCTTGCTGACCAGTACTCATTCCATCTTTCAATTCTCTCTTTCTGAACACCGCCGGGAATCAGCAAACGACTCACAGAAGAGCTTTCAATCATCTTTCCTTCATTTTTGAGCACGCTCAGCAATGAGTCACAACTCCTGTAATCAGAAAGAGCACTGTCAGTATCCGGATTTGCAGATAGAAGCAGTACTTTAGACTCTGTAGAACCGAATTTATCCGCATATCTCTTTTGAGCCTCTTTCAGAACATCGGGTTCATAGTTAATTGCCATCATGTCACTCTGAAAGTTCACCTTCGGAGAAAAGAAGAGACCAATTGCAAACAGAAGCAATATCAATAATATAAGCACACCGGATTTTTCATACTTATACTTTGTTATCTTGTCGATAAGAGTCATTACCACATTATCCCCTCTCTCTGTGCCGTTTCCCACCCTGAGCATGTGTGGAAGGAATATCAGTGAAAAAAGAGTTGTTCCTACAAGGGCAATAGATGAGAACAGACCGAAGTCCTGCAACAGCGATGAGTTTGTAAAGAGTAGACCGGCAAAAGCACCGATTGTTGTAAAACTGCCTATTGTCAAAGGGTATGATAGTTCTTCAAGCATCTGCTCAACATTGTTCACATGTTTCATGTGGCTGACAATATGTATTGAATAGCTAAGAGCTATACCCATGACCGTTGCTCCGGCTCCGACAGCAATTGCAGAAACAGAATCCTTAAAGAGAGAGATTATCGCAAGCGAGAAAAGGGCACCGAAGAGTGCAGGGAGCAAAAGCAGGAGTATATCCCTGAATCTTCTGAAAGCAAGCCAGAGAACAATAATTATCAACAGCATGGCTATTGTCATTGTCACCCATGTGTCTGCCTTTATCTGCCTTGCATTATAGACTGTGGCGAACGGAGCTCCCATATACTCTACTTCCAGCCCACTGTATTGCTCATTCAATGATACTTTGAGTGAATCAAACAGGTCCAGAAGCTCTCCGTTCCTCTTTATATCGTTGCTTGATGAAAGCGGATCTACGATATAGAGCAATGTAGAGTTGTCGGCGGAGAATAGATGATCATCCACAATATTATACTGCATTCCTGATTGAAGCTCTCTGAGAGATGCAAGTAAAGGTGTAGCCATCCCTAAAGGGTCTTTACTGAAATATGAGGAGATTGCTGAACCGGCAGGTGAGAGAAGTGATGCCATACCTTTTGAGAGGAACAATCTCACACTGTCTGTAGAGATAAGCGAGTCAATCCGCCGGTAATCATTCTCCTCCAGAAAGATGGGGAGGTTATTGTATATATAGTCAGTAATCTCGCTGCTTTTAGACCGGTCAACTTTTAAATGAGTAGCTTTGATAAGGTTATTTCCTCTGGAAGAGAGAAGTACGCTGTCAAATTTTGTAGCCGCCCCGATAATACTCCGGCAATCAAGAGATGAATCCGATTTATTGGTAAAGAGGACAATGATTTTGTCCTTCACTCTTATTCTGGAGAAAAGCTCCGCCGTATTGCTTTTGCCGTTCTCTTTCGGGAAAAACCTCGAGGGATCCTCTACGAAACTGACTGTTGAAGAGAGGTATGCAAGAATAGCAACCAAAAGTATCAGAAAGAGATACATTATCGGTCGCACTTTCGAGAGAGAGTGATAAATTGATATAAAAAACCTGCTCATCTCTTTCTTCTGATTATATTTAACATTGCGAATGAAAGCAGGAATCCGGCCAATCCGGCAAGAACTGCAAATACAACTGCGCCTATAATATATATCGAAAGTCCTTCTCCAATAACAGAGAGTGACAGATGATCAGGAATTATGGTGGAAGGCATCCCCAAAACATAGGCCCCTGTTGCAAAACTCCCGTATAAGATGAAAGGTATCACAGGAGGGATGCTGATATTGGCAAAAACAAGAACAAGTACCTTGTTTAGTTTAAAAAAGTGTGCAGCTACTAAAGAGAGAGCCATCTGATACCCCCAAACAGGGACAATCCCGAAAAATAGTCCAGTTCCGATTGCTGTCGCAATTCTGAGATTACTCTCCTTCGAGTGTGTTATATTTTCACTTATAAAAATCTTTATGTTCTCTCTGGAAAACCATCTGAAAAAACGATATGGCCAATAAACCAGGAATGCTATAAGAGAAAACAGAGTATTTAACAACGAGATCCGGAAGAAATCCCTGAAAGGTCTGAAATGCGATACTCTCTCACCTTCAGGCATATATATGACTCGTACGGGAATATTCCTTACACATCTTGTTTTCCATGCATACCTCACTAGTAATTCAAGCTCGAGTTCATATCGTCCCGAGATAAATTTCATGTTTTCAATAGTTTTTAGTGGATAGATACGAAATCCGGACTGTGTGTCCTCCATCTTTATACCGGTCTGTATCCTGAACCAGAAATTTGAAAATCTGTTCGCAAATGTATTTTTTCCGGGCATATTTGATGCTGACAAATTTCTCGATCCTACCCAAAGCATATCAGGCTCTTTCAACGATGCATCAATAAGCAGAGAAATATCCTCAGGCATATGTTGGCCGTCAGAATCAATAGTAACTGCATGAGTGTAGCATTTACCGGCGGCATATCGCAAGCCGGCAAGCAATGCTGCCCCTTTTCCCCTGTTTTCATCAAAACTGATAACAGTAATATCGGTGAACTCTCTCAAAATATCCGGTGTGGAATCGTTAGAACCGTCGTTAACCACTATAACGTCATAACACAATGCCTTGCAGCCAGATATAATACTCCCAAGTGTACCTGCATTGTTGAAGGTAGGAATTATCACAGCTATATTGGTTTTTCTCTCCATCAACAAACCTCCGCCATAACAGCTTTAATCTTCATAACCACTCTTTCTCCTTCACTTACGGTGGCATTAACTGTCAGTTGTTCCTCAGCACCGGCCAGTACAAAGTCAACATTAAGAATACCGGAGAGAGAAGGATCAACCATTCCAGTAAACTTACACTGCGCCATCTCACAATAAATCAACCTTTTCTCAGTTGCCCTACATATACAATCCTTGAGAATGGCAAGGGTGCAGACACCGGGTAAAACGGGTTGCCCGGGAAAGTGTCCCGAAAATATGGAATCCTCAGGGTTGATGCCAACTTGGGCACTGTATGAGTTAACCCCTTTAGAGGTTAAAGTCTTTATATCATATAACCCCGTCAGCATTTTCAATTTTTTTAAGTTTTATATTCAATTTTAAAAATGGATGATTTATCTCCAAAATATTGGGAAAACCATCGACATATTCAATGAATGACATCTCTGTCTTGGTTATGCTTCCGCTTCTGACAAGAGATTTCAGTTTACCGTCCTCACTATATGAATATTTGATATTCTTAAAGAAATCAGGTCTCATTAAAATAGAAAAATCACTCCACAGCAGATAGAGAACTCTTTTTCTGTTCATGGCAGGTATTGCATAGTGTCTCTTATATCCCTTTGCGGTTGTCTCAAGATCAAATACAGTCATACCAAAATGAGATGTAAGCACAAACCGGTTTCTCTCCTGGGCTCCGCTGTTGAGAAGCAGTATCCCGGCAAACTCAACATCCTTGTATGTCATTGTCAGGTCATATACCTGAACTCCCGCCGAAGTATCAATTACCAACGGTACACCTGTGCTTTCTCCCCTTTCAAGTGTGGAGCAGGAGGATAGAAAAAGCAGAATCAAGATGCTACTTAATGTGAAAATCCTCATCATTGTTTATAGTATTAATCTGCTGGTTTTTAAAATAGTATGTTGTCACACTTTTTGAAGCCTCTTCAATCACAAGACAGGATACGATAAAACTCGAAGAATCGAATGTCACGGATATTTTCTTTATCATATCACTTACGCTTTTTATTTTCGGCAAGACCTCTACAACGACATCTCCTGACCTCTCGCTGAAATAAGAGATAGAATACGAATCACCCAACTCATGAAGTTTCCCGAGAAAAGATGCCTGAATAAGAGTCTTCATTTCTTTTACGACAGCATTATTGTCCAAGCTTATTATCTGAACTTTACTGCCATTATCAATCATCATTCTGGGTCCATTTATGACCATCCTGTATTTCATCGGAGTCTTATAGAAAAATTCCAGTTTATTCTCTCTCCTGTATCTGAAAACTCCCTGGGAAACCATCTTCTTGCTGAACATCTGCAATACTTTTTCCTGAGTAAACGAGGATTCAATCGAATTTATAGAGGAGCTTACTTTCTTTAACGATGCTGTAAACTCTGTGACCTCTGCTTGTGACAATGTCTGCCTTCCATCCTGTGCTTTTACTCCTTCCGGTAATACTGCAATGCATAGTGTGAAAGCCAGTGTAATTATAAATGTAGAAAATCGTTTCATAAGTTTACTATTTTATATCCTTTGCCTCTTACTTCGTCTATGACCTTGCCGGCTAGAGTGGCAGCACCCTTGATGTTGCTGTGAAGCAGTATAATAGATCCGGCCTTCAATCTCTTCGATATCCTTGCTACCACTTTTTCATCTGAATTGGAGACAGTATCAAAACTTCTTATATTCCAACCTATTGACTTTAATTTTGTTCTATAAACCACATAGGCAATGTTAGGATTGGTTACACCAAATGGGGGCCTGAACATCGTAACATCTTTGTTTATTATGCTTTTAATAAGATGCTTGGTCAAATATATCTCATGCGCCAGCCTCTTAACTGAATAAAAGGGGAGCATCGGAGCATGAGTATAAGTATGAATTCCTATATTGTGCCCTGCAAGATCTGTACGGGCGACCATCTCTTTATTTTCGACGATATATTTCCCGATAAAGAAAAATGTTGATTTTACACCTTTTTTATCCAACAGGTCAAGAAGCTCAGGGAGATTCTCGTTTTCAGGACCGTCATCAAAAGTCAGGACAACCTCTTTCTCCTTTGTATCCAACCGGCAGGTGGAACTGAGATAGATTCCCCACTCTATTTTAAAAGCCGCAATTAAAGGAGCCAAAACCATCAAGGATAATATTATTACTATCAGACAATTCATTTTGAAACATTATTAACAACAATAACAGAGATCCTCTCTCTAAGATGCCTTGTAACAATTATGACTTTACCAATTTGAGGATTTTCCTCAAGTATACCGCAAGCGTGCCACGTACCGAAAGCTGAAGCTGTCGGATACTCTCCGCATATCTTTTTGTAATCGACAATTTTTTCCGGCTTATCATCTGAAAATGAACAAGGATTTTCCATGCCGTATAAAATCCTGTATTCACCGTCATGTCTTACACATGCTCTGTCCAGAAGCTTGCTAATGTCTATAGTGGCAGAATAATCCGATGTTTCGGAAAAAGTTACTACAGATTCAATCTCTGCGACAGTCTGACTTGATTTCCTATTTCCTATGACAAAAAATTGTGCCCCTTCACCCGGTTTTGCAATTCTCCAAACCCCCATTCTTCCCAATATATGCTCCTTTGTTGGGGACATTTCATCAAAACCTCCTACCAGAAGGTTTTTCCCATCTTCCTCCTGAAGCATTGTCATGGCATCCACAAGTGCCGATTCAAAAGAGATTCCGCCATGCACATATGATACATTATAACATTTACAACCCAGGAAAAGGGCAATTTGCGCACCTATCGTATTGGGAGTACTCTGAATGAAAGAGGATGGATTGAGTAACCTCTCATCATTTTCATATATAGAGTTGAGGAACTTCTCAGTATCTGCAAGACACCCCCAACCTGTACCTGTTATTAATCCGTCTACAGCTTCTCCTTTCCACTCTTTCAGGGCAATAAAGGCAGAAGAGACTCCCATTTTAATTATCCTGCTCATTCTCCTCCTTGCCACAGGATCCGGAATGATCTCCTTGTAATCCGGCTCATTGCTCCCCTCTACAGATGCTTTGCTATTGATATATATTTTTTTCTCCATAATATCAGCCTTTATATGAACCGTAAATCAGTGTCGTACAATTGCCCCCGAACCCGAACGAGTTCTCGAGCACATAATCCATAGAGCAATCAGTTATAAGATCTTTTACAGGGATAACGGCAACATCCGACATCTCTTCTTTAAAATGGAGGTTAGGCCAAATATATCCATGCTTTAGCGACAGGAGAGAGAATACGCTCTCTACACCTCCTGCCGCTGCAAGAGTATGACCCGTATATCCCTTTGTGGAGCTGAAAGGTGGAAGATTGTTCCCGAAAATTCTGAGCAATGCGGCCCCCTCTGATGAATCATTATTAGGAGTACCTGTCCCGTGGGCATTAACATAGCTGATATCTGCAGGCTTCAGGCCACTTGATTCAAGAGCCCCGAACATTGCAAGATAGGCCCCCTCCCCATGGGATGATGAGGCTGTCTGGTGAAAGGCATCGTTTGCATTTGCATAGCCGCATATTTTACCATAAACATTCCTGTGGCCAAGGTCTGCTCTTTGAAGCACCACATAACCCGCCCCCTCGCCAAGGTTCAAACCGGCCCTTGTGTCGTCAAAAGGTCTGCACCAGTTTTTATCAAGTATGCCCAGAGAGTGAAATCCGTTAACCGTAAATCTGGAGAGAGCGTCAGTACCTCCTGCAACAACAACGTCAAGCATACCAAGTTTTATCATTCTTGCTCCCAACATTATTGCATTGTTTGCTGAAGAACAAGCTGTACTTACTGTAGATACAAAATCGTCAGCTTTGAGATAATCAGCAATTTTCTCTGTAGATGCTCCACAATCATGACCCAGAAGATCTCTCAGCTTACCTTTGCTTTTATCCAACCTATACTCCTTATAAAAGTTCTCACTGACATCCATCCCTCCTACAGATGTGGCTGATATCAGGCCTATTTTCAACTCAGACCTCTCAGCGGCACTCAACCCCGGGAATCCGGCATCTTCGTATGCCTCTTTGGCGGCCAGAAGTCCGAGGAGAGTTGTCCTCGAATAGACCTTGTCTTGAGCTAGTGACAGAATATCGGCAATCTGTGAATTTGACAGACCAACTTCTCCCACAACAACTTCATGATTTGAGGTAAAGAGTGTTAAAGGGGCAATTCCGCTCCTGGAAGCTATCAAAGCATCAAGATTCTCCCCGACACCTCTGCCCAAAGCTGTTACCACTCCCAAACCGGTTATTATGACATCATTATACATCACTATACTTTTTTATATAACCCAATATTAAGATCATATTTCTCGCCTATAAGGTCGCACCATCCGGCTACAACCAGCTCCATGCCGGAGAGAGATGCGTTACGTAAAAGAATCTCTGTGGCATTTATCTTTTCAGAAGGATTGAATACGAAAAATGTATTTTCACCTTTAAATTTGTTTTTTATGCAGATTTCACCCAGAACTACATTTGGTAAGGTGTAGACGAATATTGCCGGGCTGGCCTTAAGGTCATCCTCCGCGCCTATAGCAGCAACATGTCTGATATCTGATGCAAGTGATGAAGAGGTATTGCCGAAAAACAGACCTCGCTTTTCAGGCAGGATGTCAGAAAACTCCGGATTATCTTTTAATAATTTAAGGACTCCTATGTAACCGAGTTTTGAGAGATCGTCCATCTTGAAAAATTTAAGATCTGTATTTTCCAGCCTTCTATTCCAATCTCTGATAATATCGTGAAAACCATCTGTTCCTGAGAGTGAAAACCTTGAGAGTTCTCTCCAGTTAGCCGGCTGGTCATATCTGCTGTTTCCTGAAACAGAATCAAAGGCATATATAACTGCAGCATTGCAACCTCCGAACCCGGACGCAGTCTTTATACACCTTTTCAGCACTCTTGACTCATGACTGGCATTGACCTTTATCTCCATAGGAACACCGCTCTGGGTATAACCTTTAGTGCCGAATAGCATACTGTTTTTCATTTGCCAGAAGCATCCTATGCTCTCAATTACTCCTGATGCTCCAAGTGTGTGGCCCCAGTATGGTTTCAGACTTTGTACCGCTACACCGCTCAGTCCTGCAAGATGAATAGCTTTTGCCTCCATCTCATCGTTATACAGAGTAGCCGTACCATGTGCATTTATGAAATCTATCTCTTCTGCTTTTATACCTGCAATAGTTATTGATCTGCTCATGGCCTCAGCTAAGCCGTCTCCTGTCCGGGAAGGTGCTGAAAGATGGTTGGCATCATTGCTTATGGCTCCCCCTTCAACCACTATCGGATCTTCTTCTGAAACAATAGCTCTGTCTCCTGTCAGGACTATCACACCTACAGCCTCTCCCAAAGTAAGGCCGTCTCTTTTTGTATCATAAGGAATGCAAGGGCCTGTACTTATAGAGTGAAAAGATTGGAATCCTGTCACAACAAATCTTGAAAGCAGATCTGCTCCGACAATTATAGCATGCTTACAATAACCCGACGAGATAAGTCTTGAAGCTGAAACTACAGCATTAACTCCTGATATACAGGCATTAGAAACTACAAGTGGCTCTCTCTTCAGTTTGAAATAATTTGCTGTCACCTTTGCCGTATGGTTAAGGAACACTCTGCTGTCAAGAATTTCCCTCCCTGATTCCAGAAATGTGACATCTCCCTTTGTAGTAGAGAAAATCAACTGTGTCTCTTTCAAAAAATCCTCGTCGACAAAATCTTTCAACAAATTCAATGCTTGTTGGACTGAGAATATCGACCTTCTCTCAAGAGTGGATAAATCGGGATCAGTATGCTCCCCAAATATTTTTGAAGCATACATTGGTTTACAGAAAAGCGAAGCCTCTTCCACCAACTTAATTCCTGACTTATAATCAGTTATAGCTTTCATATTCTCTTCTGTATCCAGACCTAAGGGTGAAGAGAGAGAATATGATGCAACAAAAACCTTATTTACTCCTTTTCTAACCATTTTTTTTGCCAGTTAAGGTAAAAATCAGGGTTAACAAGCATCAGCTCTCCCTGAGTATCCAAAAAGACCTGTATTGAAGACCCTTCAGCAACAAGCAGATTATCAGACTCTCTATAAATTCTGAACTCAAAAATAATTTTTGCTGCAGGTGTATATATATATTTTGTCTCAATAATTGCTGTATCGCCATATATAAGAGGGTACTTGTAACTGATATGAATATCTACAACAGGAGCGGTAAAACCGGAATTATAAATATCGAGATATCCAAGTCCCGGATAATCCAGACCGAATGACTCCCTGCCATCCTCCATATATTTTACATACTCCCCGTGCCATACAATCTTCAAAGAATCAACCTCGTTAAACCGGACTTTGATAGTACATCTGTTAACAAGCTGCATGTCTGAAGAGTACTGTTTTCTCTTTTGCATATTAAATTTTTTACTCATTTTCCTGAAGGAAGATTTTTAATTCACACTCTGCCACGATTTGGTCTTCACACTCCACTTTTGCCGAGACCAGAGATATACCCTGGAACTTCTGTATCTCTGTAATTGTGGTATTCAGCTTTTTCCCCACTTCAGGCAACATTCTGATTTTCATCTTACTGACTGCACCTATAAAACCTTTAGGGACAGAGGAACCTCTTGCGATGAAGTCAACTCCTGCCGAGACCGCCGCAGATTGTGCCATATGTTCAATGAGACCTGACTCAGAGAACAGATTGCCGTCGGTCAATACATTTCCATCTCTTACTGTAAGCCCGGTGAAAGAAGACAATTCCCTCTTTCCGTAATAACTGTCAACCATAACAAAGGGACACCTTTGCGGAATGTACTCCAGTAGCTCATCGCCTGATATCAAGGCTTTCTCAAATATTCCCATATCAACCCCTTTTTCTTTTTGGTTGTTCTCATATAGTCGAGTTGTCCGAAGAGCGGATCATCCGGGAAAATCCAGGCTTTTCCGGTCTCCTCTGCCAATTTACGGCACAGCTCCAGATCAAATCCCTTCTCTATATAGTAAGTGGGTTCCAGCAGAGTGTCACTCTCCGAAACAACACCCATATCAATTGCAATTCTGTGCAATGGCGTACCGGGATATATCCTCATACCAATATATGGAAAAAATACTGAAAAGCGAATTTTTTTAGAATTCTCCATTGTCTCTCTCAAAGTACGTTCACTCTCTCCCAAACCACCCAAAATCAGAAAATGGGCATAAAAAATATTGTGTTTGAGACACCTTTCTGAATTCAGCAAAACATCCTCAAAAGAGAAATTTTTACCGTATCTGTGCATCTGTTCCGTACAGAGGGACTCTGTTCCGAACTCTATGTGCTTCAATCCGGATTGTTTGAAAAGTTCAAGGAGTTCGTCGGTAAGATTGTGAGGAGAAAAATATGCACCCCAGTTTATCTTAACACCGCTTTTTATTATCTTTTCAGCCAGCTCAACATTGTAACTGTTATGTATATTGAATACAGAATCAGTGAAGAATACATAGTTTATACCCTTATCCCTGTTCAGTCTTGCCAAAGTATCAACTATAAGGTCTGTATCAAGAGTCCTTACTTTGCGTCCGTCTATTATTGGATAGGAACAGTAAATGCAGTTGTAACAACATCCTCTTTTTGTCTGGATATTCAACATGCCGCTGTGCTCCCAGTAGAAATCAGAAAGAGTCTCATTAAATGAGAGTTCCAGTGATTTCAGATAATTTGAGTGCTCTTTAATTTTCCCCTCTTCGCCGTTTCCCTTGATAAGTCCCTCAATCCCGTCAACATTTTCATCTCTGTCCAGCCTCTCCAGAAGCAATCTCAGACTCTCCTCCCCCTCGCCTGCTATACCGTAATCGGGTTTAAGAATTGACATCAGTACCTCAGGGAATATAGAGAAGCCTGCTCCTCCGAGAATTATGACCGAACTAGAATTTTCCCTTATACAGTCAACTATCTCTTTATATCCGGGAATAAAACTTGTTCTGTCCAGGGAGTTTGCTCCGTCAATATTTCTCAGAGAGACTCCTACATAATCGAAATTTCCGCTCTTCATCAGCTCTGCCAAACCACTAATAGTTAACAGATTCATATCCGCCATCGATATCTCGAGATCAGGCATATGCCCGGAAAGATATGTGTGTAAATAGGATATACCTATCGGATAGACCGGATACGGATCTGCCAGCCTGTTCGCAGATACCAATAATAACTTCCTACCTTTCATAATTCCAAAAATCAAAATAGTTATACCACTGCTCAGGATACTCTCTTACCCTTTCCGAGAGAAGAGCTACATACTCCTCAATAAGCAAAGTCTCCTTTTTCTTCTCTTTACTTCCGTCTGTATAGTCTGAAAGAATAAAATCGAACTTGTATCTTTTGTAACCTATATGCTCGGCAAAATAGAAGACAACGGGAACATTCATTCTCGCTGCCAGCACAAAAGGTCCTAGAGGAAAAGAGGCCTTCTTTTCCATAAAATCCATATCCTTATGCTTATCACTCCTGCTTAGCCTGTCTCCCTGTATCGACACATACTCCCCCTTTGCCAAAGCATCCCTTATTTTAAAAATATAGTCAAGCGAATCTCCTTCAATGGGGATTATGCCAAAACTATCAATGCTTTTATTGACCTCAAGGATCTTTTTAATGCTCTGATACTCCTGATCCATCATCAGGACATTCATCCGCTTGTTATACTTGCCGAAAAAAGGAGCTCCAATCTCCCAGTTACCGAAGTGAGCCCCGATAATTATGACTCCCTGAGTACTGTTCAAAACACTCTTAACACCCTCCGGTTCTGCAAAGTCAAACCGGTACTCGTCATACTTTCCCTGATTTACAGCCACCTTATCGATCAAGGCCCTTCCAAGCGAGTAGAAGTTTTTGTATACTAATATTAATGATTTTAGATACCCGTATTTGAGTATCTTTCTTGAGAATTTCCATATGGAACGCGTTGCAGACGGGGCAAAAGGGATAAAATAGATGACGACAAGAGAGAGAAGACAATAAGCGGTTCTAACTCCCAGACCCTTTATAATCTTTATGAAAATAAGGTATCCGAGTAAGCCCCCTCTTGATTTTCCGCTCCAACTTCTTGTTTCATTTTGATCCATCCATTCTGGAATTAATGAACTGATAAAAATCCATGAAGGTTTTTATCTCTGCAAAATCCTTCGCTTTGACAGTAAAGCCGAAATTGTGCTCAATAAGCACAACCATGTCAACCAGGTCAAGACTGTCAAGATCCAAAGTGTCCATCAACATTGCATCAGGCTTGATTATCGCAGGGTCTACCTCAAACTCCTCAGCAAGGACTCTGTTAATTTTTTCAATTAGTTCAGGTTCTATCATAGTATCTATAACTTCTTAATAATTAATGTTGAGTTAGTTCCTCCAAAGCCAAATGAATTTGAGAGGCATATATCGAAAGGTAATCTCTCACATTTGTTGTTAATATTCAACTTTGCAGAGGCCTCGTCCGGTTTTTCAAAATTTATTGTAGGTGCAATAAACGAGTTTTGCATCATAATGATTGAGTAAATCACCTCACTTGCACCGGCCATCCACATCTCGTGGCCTGTCATACTCTTTGTAGAGCCAACGAAGGGTCTATGATCTCCAAAGACTTCCGAAATCGCCATAGCCTCATTAAAATCACCCACCGGGGTAGATGTTGCATGTGCATTTACATACCTGATCTGATCAAGTGTAACGTCACTGTTATTAATGGCCATCAGGATTGATCTTTTTGGCCCGTCAACATTAGGAACAGAAATATGATCTCCATTTGATGAAAAGCCGTATGATTTTATCTCCGCGAAAATAGGTGCCCCTCTTCTAACAGCAGACTCATAACTCTCAAGAATCAACGTTGCTGCCCCTCCACTCGGAACAAGTCCGTCCCTGTCTGCGTCAAAAGGTCTGGAGGCCTCAGTTGGTGAAGAGTTCCTCATAGAAAAGGCGCTTAATCCGTCAAAGCTGCCTACAGCATAGGGATTAACCTCCTGTGCGCCTCCACAGACAATACAGTCCTGAAGTCCCGATTGAATCATCATGAATCCCATCCCTATTGCATGAGATCCGCTGGCACAAGCTCCTGCTATTGTAAGATTTATGCCTTTCAATTTAAATATCACTGAAAGGTTCATCGTTACCGACGAATTCATCGATTGGAAAACTGAGCCTGACCCGATAAGAGTCGTGTTTTTCTTCTCTCTGAGAATGTCTACCCCCTCTATTACTGCAAGTGCACTGCTGTCATTTCCATATAATATTCCGACCTCATTTTTGGCCAGAAAATCACTGTCAATCTTAGCCTGTTCCATTGCCCATGATGTAGCCAGATATGCATAGGCTGCCTCCTGAGACATACAAAGCCTCTTTCTTCTGTCCAGTACATTGTTAAGATTAGGCTCAGGCAAACTTCCTGTAAGGAACGATCTGAACCCCAACTCCTCTCTCAAAGGATCTGCAATAATGCCGGATTTGCCCTTCATGAGAGAATCCCTCACGGTATCAAGGTCTTGTCCGATGCAAGAGTATATACCCATTCCTGTTATAACAACTCTCTTCATATTTCTATGTATAAAGTCCTCCGTTAATAGAGATAACCTCTCCGGTAATATAAGAGGAATCCCCGGAAGCCAGAAATCCAACCAGTGATGCGACCTCTTCAGGTGTCCCGAACCTTCCGGCGGGAATTTGCTGTTTAAGTGTAACCTGATCAAGATCCTTAGTCATATCTGTATTTATAAAACCAGGAGCTACAGCATTCACGGTCACCCCTTTCTTTGCAACTTCCTGGGCAAGCGCCTTGGTTGCTGCTATTACCCCGCCTTTTGCCGCCGAGTAGTTTGTCTGTCCGGGCAATCCCTTTATGCCTGACAATGAAACGATATTGATAACACGTCCATATCGCTTTACAAGCATATCTTTTATCAACAATCTTGTTACATGGAACATCCCGTCCAGAGAGACGCCAATCACTTTGTGCCAACTCTCCGGCTCCATCCAGAGCATCAGGTTATCATCTCTCACACCTGCATTGTTCACTAGCACCTCAATATATCCGTCATTGTTCTCTTCCCTCCATTTTTTGAGAGCCTCAGACACCTGCATATTGTCAGAGACATCAAACCTGAGTAAGGAAGCCGAGCCCCCTCCTGCAACAATTGTCTCCAGCACCTCTTGGGCCGCTTGTTCACTACTGTTGTAATTTATTACGATTGAGTAGCCCAATTCAGCAAGCTTCAGACAAACTGCTCGTCCGATTCCTTTACCTCCTCCGGTCACCAATGCATACTTCATTTCAGTTCTTTTTTAAATAATTGACAATAGATGCTATCTCCTCATACTTAGGTGTATCTTGCACAAATATAGGGCAAAGATTTCTCATTTCTCTATATACCAGTCTGCTCTCTTCAGACAAGTCGTCATGAATTTTCAGATAATCAACCGCTTGTAAAATTGAAATAAATAGAATAGAGAGTACTTCAAATGAGTTATCTATTATGTTTGAGGCTATAAGAGCAGAGTTTGTGCCCATGCTCACTATGTCCTGATTGTCGTTGTTATTTGGAATACTGTGTACATACATCGGATTTGACAATGTCTGACACTCAGCAGTCGTGGAAGTGGCTGTGAACTGGGCAGCCTGCATTCCGTAATTGAGACCGAGTACACCAAGATTGACAAAGGGCGGGAGAATACCATTGATTTTATCATGATACAGATAATTGAGCTGCCTCTCGGCAAGCATTGTGAGTTTTGTGATGGCTATCTTTAATTTGTCCATCTCAAAGCTTACATAGTCACCATGAAAGTTTCCGCCATGATATATGTTGCCTGATTTGTAATCCACTATTGGATTGTCATTCGCGCTGTTCAGCTCGTTTAAAAGGACCTTAGCCGCATTGTCAATTTCATCGGATACCGGACCCAGAATCTGAGGCACACACCTTAATGAATAGTAACTCTGTACCTTTTCCTTAAACACAGGGGCACTATTATTACCATTATAGAGTTCTGCCTCTCTCTTCTTAAATCTCCCTGATGTTGTCATCAGTTTCCTCAATTCCGAAGCAATGTACTGTTGTCCGTAATGTGGTTTCACAGAGTTAAGCTCCTCAGAGACAAAATCATCATATGATCCGGTAATCTCATTCATCATTAAAGACGAAAGTAAAGACCACCTGAGAAGTTTCTTGGAATAGTGAAGATTAACAAGACCAATACCGGTCATCATACTTGTTCCGTTGGCAAGTGCAAGCCCCTCTCTGACGTGAATCTTTAAAGGTTTCAGACCATACAGGTCAAATACTTTGATGGAATCCGCCACCTCGCCTTTATGGCTTACCTTCCCCTCTCCTATAAGGGTGAGGGCGATATGTGCCATCTGAACAAGATCTCCACTTGCACCGACACTGCCATGTGCCGGGATAAACGGATAAATTTCAAGATTAATGAAGCTGACCATAAGATCCACCAGCTCTTTGTGAACTCCCGAGTAGCCCCTCAAAAAAGCACTTAGCCTTGAAAGCAGAGCTGCTCTCACATACAGATCAGGAAGCTTTTTCCCTGAGCCTGTGGAGTGACTTCTTATTATGTTGTACTGAAGTTCCGAAAGGTATTCGTCATCAACCCTGTACTGAGCCATAGGACCAAAACCGGTATTTATGCCGTATATCACCTTATCTTTACGGAAAGATTCAAGAAAATCATAACTCTTGTTTATTACCTCATATACAGAGCTATCGATTTCGACTTTTTCTCCGTCAATTACAATTCTACAGACATCTTCAAAAGAGATGTCCCCATTTATTCTCAACACTTTAATCAGTTAATATTAACCTAGTAAATATAGTCCATATTGAGAGAAAAGCCAAATTTATAATTTGTAACTTATTTCTATTTTGGGTTACTTTGCATAAAAACAAGCAATGACATCCATACAGAGATCATTACATCTTTTCGGCGTTTCAACAGAAGATTTGAAGAGATTAACGGAAACGGCTCTTTCGAAAGGGGGTGAATACTCGGACCTTTTTTTCGAACACTCCACAGTTGACGAACTGACGCTAAGAGACGGCGAGGTAAACGGAGCAGGTTCACATATAGATTATGGCATGGGTGTAAGGGTAGTTTCTGGAGATCAGACCGGTTACGCCTATACAGAGATAACCACCATGAATGAGATGACCAATGCCGCAAAGGCGGCCTCTCTTATTGCTCTTGAAAGTGGAAAAAGTATTCCCGCGGCTGATATAACTCCACAGGAGTTTAAAAATCATTACCCGATATTAAAATCATGGGAAGAGTCTGACATTTCATCGAGAGCTCCATTTATAAAAGAGCTTAACGACAAGATATTCTCATTGGACAATAGAGTCAATAAAGTAATTGCCAAACTTACCAACTCTACAACACAGGTCCTTTTCTACAACTCCCTGGGAACTCTCTGCTCTGATGAGAGGCCGATGGCAACGCTCTCTGTGACAGTAATTATGCAAAGTGGATCCAGAGTGGAAAACGGAAGCGCCTCAAGAAGCTACAGAATGGGGTCAGAGTTTCTGACACACAACCTTATTGACGAGATAGCACAAGAGGCCGTAAAGAGGACAGCAATACTGTTTGAAGCCGGAATACCCGAAGGCGGGGAGATGCCGGTTGTAATGGGGGCCGGCGGTTCCGGGATTCTTCTGCATGAGGCTATAGGACATGCATTTGAGGCTGATTTTAACAGACAGAATATCTCCATTTTTTCTGACAAGTTAGGTAAGAAAATATGTTCTTCCGAAATTTCCGTTGTAGATGACGGAACAGTTCAATGGAACAGAGGGTCAGTCAATTTTGACGACGAGGGGGTAGCCGGCCAGAAGACATTTATGGTAACGGAGGGATATCTCACCTCCTATCTTCACGACAGAATCAGTGCATCATATTATAAAACGGCTCCTACGGGAAACGGACGAAGGGAGTCCTTCAGGTATATGCCGCTTCCGAGAATGAGAGCTACATATATGAATAACGGTACCAGTAAGGAATCCGACATCATATCATCTGTAAAAAAAGGCATTTTCGTCGACAACTTTTCAAACGGCCAGGTACAGATTGGGGCCGGAGACTTTACTTTCTTTGTCAAGTCGGGATATATGATAGAAAACGGAAAATTAACAATGCCTGTAAAGGATGTGAATATTATCGGAAACGGACCGAAAGCTCTTGCCGATATAGTAGCTGTAGCAGATAATTCATATATAGACAATGGCTCATGGACATGCGGTAAAGAGCAGTATTGCCCTGTCTCATGCGGGATGCCTTCTGTCCTTATCAACAAACTCACAGTAGGAGGATTACAACAATGAAGCAGGACAATGAGAGTGCCGCAATCCAGATTGCTCTGGAAACAGCGGAAAAATGCGGGGCAGATGCTGTAAGAATAACATACAACAAGACAAAACACAGCTCTTACACAGTAAGAAATGACAAGCTTGACAGGTTGCAGCAGGCAACAGGTTCTTCCTTGTTCCTGCAACTCTATACGGAGGGCAGGTATGGGACTTTCTCCACGAACAGAATGGAGGGAGAGGAGCTGAAAAATTTTATAGTTAAAAGCATAGAGACAACAAGACTTCTAACCGAAGACCCGTACAGATCCCTGCCTGAAAAATCTCTCTGTTACATGGGAGGCGGCGCAGACCTGAAGCAAAGAGACCCCGGATTTTCCGACATACCATTAGAAAAAAAGATTGAGATTGCAAAAATGTGCAATGCGGAGATTCTTGGAAAAGACAAAAGATTGCTGAATGTAAACAGTGAGTACGGTGATTATGAAGACCACACGCTTATCCTAGACTCTCAGGGTTTCTCGGGAGAGACAGACCAGACGAACTTCACAGTTAGCACAGAGTGTTCTGTCAAAGGAAAGGGTGATGCCAGACCGGAGGGATGGTGGTATGAGAGTTCCCTCTTCTTCGATGATCTTAAATACGACGGATGCGGGGAGAGAGCTCTGGAAAGAGCCGTAAGAAAGCTTGGAGCCAGAAAGATAAAGAGCGGAAAGTATAATATGGTGGTTGAAAACACAGTTTCCAGCAGACTTGTCTCACCAATTATCAATGCTCTTAACGGGGCAAACATCCAGCAAAACAACTCATTTTTGAACGGCAAACTCGGAGAGAGGGTCTTCTCCCCGTTGCTGGAAATCTATGATGATGCTCATCAGCCCGGAGCTTTCGGTTCAAGATATTTTGACTCGGAAGGTTTGGCCACTCATCCCTGCCCGATTATAGACCGGGGCGTTATCAGCACATACTTCATAAATACCTACTATTCAAAAAAGACGGGTCTTCCTGTTACAATAGAGTCACCATCTCTTCCGTTATGCACATTATCAGGAGAGCGAGAGGGACAAAATGAAAAAAACCTGGAACATCTTCTCAAAGGTGCGGGTAATGGAATTTTTGTAACAGGCTTCAACGGAGGTAATACAAATAGTTCAACAGGCGATTTTTCTTTCGGCATAGAGGGATTCTACTTTGAAAATGGAATAATTCTATACCCTGTTTCAGAGATGAATGTTACAGGCAACATAATTTCTCTTTGGAATTCCATTTTTGATATCGGCAATGATCCAAGGAAAGCAAGCAGGTGGCTAATTCCAACATTATCATTTGATTCCGTGGATTTCAACGGATTTTAACCTAAATAATACCATTTTAGCACAATTTTTGCATACATAACAAACATTTAATTATACCACAGATGAAAATTGGCACAAATAAAGTTGTTTCTCTAGCATATACCCTTGAAGTTGAAGGGGATGTCATGGAAACAGTAACATCAGAAAAACCACTCGAGTTTATTTTTGGAACCGGATACCTTCTTCCTAAGTTTGAGGAGAATGTTTCCAACAAAGTTGTAGGTGACGCATTTGATTTCACTCTCACAGCTTCTGAAGGATATGGTGAAGAGAATCCGGATGCAATTATAGAACTTCCGAAAGACATATTCAAAGTAGACGGCAAGATTGAGGAGGGACTGCTGACAGTAGGTAATATTCTTCCTATGCAGGACTCTGACGGCAACCGTCTGCAAGGTTCCATTGACGAGATCAAGGATGACGTTGTTGTTATGAACTTCAACCATCCACTAGCCGGCGCAGACCTTCATTTCAAAGGGATCGTCGTAGCTGTCCGTGAAGCCTCTGAAACCGAATTAGTAAATGGGCTGAGGGGTGAGCTGGGAACATCATGCGGTGACGGAGGTTGCTCCGGCTGCAGCGGATGCCACTAATCGTAGGCTTGGGCATTACAAAAGACCCTGGCCGATAATTTAGGTATGTGTTCTAAATAATTGGCAAAAAAAAGGCCGGCTAAAATACGTTAGCCGGCCTTAGATTTTTTATAGACCTCCCTTGTAGTCCAGTGCTCTTGAAACAGGTACAGCACTCAAATCCGAAACCCGGCCGGTTTTAAAATGAAAGTAACCGGCCATAGCAATCATCGCAGCATTATCAGTTGTGAACCTGAACTCCGGGAGGAATACTTTGAAACCTCTTTTCTCCCCTTCTGATACTACTCTTTCCCTAAGTCCGGAGTTTGCCGAGACTCCGCCTCCCAAAGCCACCTCCCTTATGCCGGTTTTCTTAACGGCAAGAATCAGTTTGTCCATCAGGATGTCAATCAGTGTAGACTGGAACGATGCACAGAGATCATCAATATTTTGAGTAATAAAATCAGGATTCTCTTCCATTTTGTCTCTCAGGAAATACAGGAGA
This sequence comes from Bacteroidales bacterium CF, assembly GCA_000473305.1. Classification (GTDB taxonomy): domain Bacteria; phylum Bacteroidota; class Bacteroidia; order Bacteroidales; family UBA932; genus Bact-08. The sequence continues at coordinate 1,495,965 of CP006772.1, forward strand.
GACGTTTTAACTCCGCTAAAGCTGTAATCAAGCCCGGCAACGTGGGGTTTAGAAAATTTGAAAGCTTTTGCATTACCCAGCTTAGCATGCCTGTCCACCACAGGCCCGCCCGGGTAACCCAGACCCAAGACCTTTGCACACTTGTCAAAAGCCTCGCCCACAGCATCATCTATTGTTTGACCGATAATTGAAAATTTCAATGGTTCCTCAACCAAAATAATCTGAGTATGACCACCTGACACAAGAAGCGATAAGAACGGAAATCCTGGCTGCTCCTTCTCTTTTCCCTGCTCTTTAATAAACGGAGAGAGCAGGTGTCCCTGAAGATGGTTGACATCTACCAGAGGTTTCCCTGTTGAAAGAGAGAGACCCTTTGCAAAAGATGTTCCTACCAGAAGTGAGCCCAGTAACCCGGGGCCTCTCGTGAATGCTATTGCGTCAATATCTTTAAGTGTAATTTCAGCCAGTTTCAAAGCACGGTCAACAACAGGCAATATATTCTGCTGATGAGCCCTGGATGCAAGTTCCGGTATAACTCCACCATATTTGCTGTGGACCTCCTGTCCGGCCATAACATTTGAGAGTAATACCTCATTTCTCAGGACCGCCGCTGATGTATCATCGCATGATGACTCTATTCCTAATATTGTTATATCCATATTTTTATTTCTTCTGCAAAAATGGTTCTTTTTTAACAATCTCCTCCACTAATTTGATTAAATTTGTTCTTTAAAATTGTCATCTATCAACCTTATAAAAAAAATAGCCGTCGGACTTCTATTGGTGTTGATCCTGATACCAACCGGAGCCTATATTGCATTACAGGATCCCATCGTTCAGACTAAGGTTGCCAAAAAGGTTATCAATCATTATACAAATGGGCTTAATTCAAATATTACAATAGGTAAAGTCTGCTATCTGTTTTTCAACAAAATCATTATAAATGATGTCCTTGTCACTTACAACAACAAGGACACACTCCTGTGCAGCGATAAGCTCTCTGTAAGTTTTTCTGCAAAAGAGCTCTTCAGAAACAGATTAAAGATTAAAAAAGTTTCACTGTATGACGGAAAATTCAACCTGGTGACATACAAGGACAGGTCTACAAATATTGACCACTGTTTTAATCTTACAAGAACAGTCACCAAGGATACGACAAAGCTTTTCTCTACAAAACTTAATATCAAGGAGGTCAGGGCAAGAAACGTAATATTCACATATATAGATTCAAGCTCCAACGCTCCGGATTACGGAGAGGAGTATGTTTGCTTCAGAGACCTATCGTGTGATATCTCTGAGATCTCTCTCAGGAACATTATCAGTAAGGACAATATGTTCCAGGGCGATCTGGTTAATCTTGCCTTTGTTGAGAAAAGCGGCTTCAAGGTTGACAAGCTAAACGGCAAGGTTAAAGTGGGAAGACGACTTACCTATGTTGAGGATCTCTACTTTTTTGACGGTAATACGGAACTTAAAGCCAACTATCTTAGTTTTCGCTATAACGGAATTGGAAGTTTTAAATATTTTGTTGACAGCGTAAGGATGGAGACCACTTTGGATAATGCCTTCATAAGTTTCACTACATTATCTAAGCTGGCTCCTGCCCTTAAGAACAACAAGCTTGCATTTTACGCTACAGGAAAGATTTCAGGCCCGGTATCCTCTTTAACAACAGACAGTCTTAAGATTACATCCGAGTCGGGGCTGACTCAAGTAGATTTGAATGCCAGACTTTCCGGTCTTCCAAAATCGATGGAGACAATGGTATTTCTTGATGTGAACGAAGCCTCTACAACAGCATCGGATCTCTCAAAGGTTATTTCGTCTCTCAATGGCAGCAAGCCGGACAAATACATAGCAAACCTCTCCCCTCTTGTCAAGTACAGGTTCAAGGGAAGGCTTGCCGGACTCTTCACAGACTTTGTTGCAAACGGGACAATAACTTCCAATATCGGGAATGTATATATGGATATGCTGCTAAGGCAGAATCCTGGTGAAAGAGGTCTCGATTTCCAGGGAAAATTGCAAGCCCAGGAATTCAACATCGGTACTTTTATCCGGAACAAAAGCCTCGGAAAGGCAACTTTCAGAAGTACCCTGAGCGGACTTATCAGAGACGAGGAACTCGGAGGCAGCAAGTTCTATATTGACAGTATTTCTATAAAAAAGATTGAATTCAACAAATATCCCTACAGTAACATCTATTCAGTAGGAAGTTATGTGGACAAGAGATTTGACGGCAGAGTGATATGCCACGACCCTAATCTTGATTTTATATTTCAGGGAATATTCGGCCGCTCAGCAAAGAGAGACTCTTATTATGACTTCTTTGCCGACGTTGCCTATGCAGATCTCGCGGCACTCAAGCTGGACAACAGAGACAGTGTATCCGTAGTCAGCTTTAAGACTACGGCTAATTACACTCAGAAACTGGATGGCGAGATTTTAGGTAAGATAAGTGTACGATCGATGGAGTATAAGAACAGAAATGGAGAGTTTAACATCGGTGACATCTCGATACAATCTCTCACAAATCAGGAAAGCTTCAATATATCTCTGAAATCAGGCTTTGCCAATGCGACATACAGCGGTTCAGACTTCATAACAGGTTTTGTTGAGAAAGTCATCAGGACATCTGTACATCGTCACATACCCTCTCTTTTGTCAAAAAGAGAGTGGAGTCTGAACGTTGACAAGAACAAGCATTACAAACTGGATGTACGTATCCTTGATACAAAGGCTATAAGTGAACTGCTTCTCCCCGGGCTGAAGATTGCGGACAGAACCTCATTGAATGCCACCATCGATGAAAATGATAATCTTTCCGTCACACTATCATCAGGGGAGATCGGCTATAAAAGTTACAACATCAGCAATCTGTTTTTGAAGCTGGATTCTGATAAAGAGAAGATAGAGTCTGACATAAAATCAACAGGAATCAATATCTCAAATATTATCCTGGACAGCAACAGAGTCGTTATGTCTGCAAGTAACGACACTATCAATATCAGGACAGCATTTTCCAATGACAGCGACATAAGGAACAGGATACTGCTAAGTACAAAAACCAATGTAAGGCGCGACTCATTGTTGAATATACCAATACTGGACATTTGCCTCAATCCTTCAAAAATGGTTGTCAACAATCAGCTATGGACTCTTTCCAAATCAAAAGTAACCGTAAACGGGAAAAACATTGACATAGAAGGTTTTAGTCTGGAAAACAACAATCAACACATTGCTGTTGACGGAAGCATATCTCCTCTTGAAAAATCATCACTTGACCTTCAGGTAAACAATTTAGATATCTCTGCCTTCAATACATTTATGAAGAAACCGATGGATTTCGCGGGTATATTCTCCGGGAGTGCAACTCTGGTAGATCTTTACAACAACCCGCAGATTATAATGAATCTGAAAGGTGAAAGAGCGGCTGTAGCAAAGAGTAAGATTGGAACATTGATAGTTTCAAGCACATGGGACAACACTAACAAAAAATTCGACCTGCTTGTTTATAATGACCTGGATGGTAAGCGCTCAATGGAGGTTGCCGGAACATATACTCCAAAAGGCAAATACCTGGATGTAGAAGGCAACTTTTCCAATTTGAATCCGGGTTATGCATCCCCGTTTTTCACAGGGATAGTCTCCAATCTGACAGGGGGGATAAATGGCAGGATGTATTGCAAGGGACCTATTGATAAGCTTGTCCTTTCAAGCGACAACGCATATGTCAAAGATCTTTCATTTACAGTCGATTTCACCAAGGTGAGATATACTGTAAACGGGAAAACCAAACTTCACGACAAGGGTCTCACTCTTGCTGATGCTGTCATTTCAGACCAATACGGAGCAACCGGCCATGTAACAGGTGGCCTTACATACAAACATTTCCGTAATCTCGGATTCAATGCTCTAATCAATTTTAACAACATGGAGGTAATTGATCTGACTGAAAACGATAACAGTACATTCTACGGCAAGGCCTTCGGAAGCGGGTTGTTTAGCCTTAACGGGGATCTCAGGAAGATTACAATGGATATCTCTGCCTCATCGAACAGGAACACAGAGATACATATACCTTTGGCCAGTACATCCGAAGCTGTAAATTCAAACCTTCTGAGTTTTGTTCAAAACAGCACATTCACTGCAGATAAGATAACCATCCGGAAAGAGGCGGAGAAAAAGAAGGCACCTTCTACCGAAATGAGTGTCCAGCTTAAAATTAACATAACTCCCGAAGCAGCTATGTATATTGAGATTGACAAGTCAGTAGGAGATGTTATTAAGGGTTACGGAAGTGGTTTGATAAGCATGGATATCCGGCCCGCAAAAGATATTTTCAATATTCAGGGGGACTATCTGATTGACAGGGGATCCTATAAGTTCGTGCTCCAAGGACTATTTAACCGTGATTTTACCATTCAGCAAGGAGGTAGTATCGGTTTCAACGGAGATATCGCAAGGACTACTCTTAACCTGACTGCAAACTACAGAACCAAGACCGCAATCAACACCCTTATTTCTGACACAAGCTCTGTCAGTAGCAGAAGAACAGTTGATTGCCTCATCAAAATGACAGGACCGCTGATGAATCCGAACCTCACATTCGGCATTGAGATTCCAGACCTGGATCCTCTGACTAAGTCCAGAGTTGATGCAGCCCTGAACACCGAAGACAAAACCATCAAGCAGGTTATGTCAATACTTGTCTCAAACAGCTTTATACCCGATATTCAGTCAAGTATCGTGAACAACTCAACCCTGCTCTATTCAAATGCAACTGAGGTACTCTCAAACCAGATCAATAAAATATTCAACCAACTTGACATCCCTGTTGACTTGAGTTTCAATTATCAGCCCGGACAAAACGGAAGGGATATCTTTGATGCTGCGGTTTCGGCACAGTTGTTCAACAACCGTGTAATTATAAACGGAAATATCGGAAATGCAAGATATACCAACAGCACCAGTGATGTTGTAGGAGACTTCGATGCAGAGATAAAACTGGATGACAAGGGTCGTTTTAGATTGAAACTGTTTTCACACTCTGCAGACCAGTTTTCAAACTACCTTGACAACAGTCAGCGAAATGGTGGAGGTCTTGTCTATCAGGAGGAGTTCACCACTTTCAGAGAACTGATTAACAGTATTTTCGGAAGCAGAAAAAAGAAAAAGACTTCTAAAGAATAACCTCTGAGATCTCTCCGATAAGTGCTTTGTCATAAGGCCTCTCAACCTTGATGTAATTTCTGGTAAAGCCATACATCATCCCGCCTTTCCTGGTGCTTTCAAAAAGTACATACTCCCGCTTACCCTTCATTGAGTCAATAAATTCTGCATGAAGCCTCTCACAAAGAGTTTCAAGCATCAGAACCCTGGAGTGTTTAATCTGCTCATCCACCTGATTTTCCATTTCAGCCGCCGGCGTATTGGCTCTCCTTGAATATGGGAATATATGTATGAAGGCCGGTTTTAACTCTTCCAAAAAAGACCGGCACTCTTCGAATTCCGCTTCACCCTCGCCCGGAAAACCGACAATTACATCAATCCCGATAAATGAATCCGGCATGTAGTGCCTTATTCTTGAAATTTTGTCTCTGAAAAGAGAGGTGTTATATCTTCTGCGCATCAGAGCCAGAATTTTGTCTGAACCCGATTGGAGCGGTATGTGAAAATGGTGCAGGAACTTCCTGCTTTGTGCAATCCACGCCAGAACCTCCTCGGTAAGAAGGTTGGGCTCAATTGAGGATATTCTGTAACGCTCAATTCCCCCGACATTTTCAAGAGCTTTCAGCAAATCCAGGAAACTCTCCCCGGTACTCTTTCCAAAATCACCCGTATTGACTCCCGTAAGCACAATCTCCTTGATTCCCTTCGCAGCAATCTCTCCGGCCTCTTTAATAAGGAAATCCACAGAAAGATTCCTGCTTTTGCCTCTTGCCAGAGGAATTGTACAATATGAACAATGATAGTCACAGCCATCCTGAACCTTTAGAAAAGAGCGGGTTCTCTCGTCTGAAGAATATGCAGGAAATATCGTCTCCACCTCCGAGATTGCACATGAGTAAGCTCTTCCTCTGCCCTCTTCTTTCCCGGCCTTGACTCCATGCAACTGAGAGACCTTCATGAAAAGGTTCTCTTTCTGATCAGCCCCAAGAACAATATCAACACCCTCGATTCCAAGAATCTCGTCAGGTTTCAGTTGAGCATAGCAACCGGTCACAGCTACAATTGCATCCGGATTTTGTCTGTGGAGCTTTCTAATGGCACCTCTGCACTTCTTGTCAGCATGCTCTGTGACAGAACAGGTGTTAATAACATATATATCAGCAGAGTGTGAGGCAGGCACCTTTACATATCCATTTTTCACAAATACTCTGGCGATGGATGATGTCTCAGAATAATTCAGTTTGCACCCCAGGGTCATGAAGGCTACCCTTTTCCCGTCAGACTCGTTTTCCGGAAGGGCCAATTTCAGATCTTTGTTCATCTTTTTAATATGAAAATACGATTCTCGCAGCCCCAACCTGTCCTCCCAGAGATGGATTTAGCTTTGAAATAGAAAGAGTTGCACCCTTTACCTGAGGGTATCTTTTCTTAAGCCTTTCAATAATTCGTTTTGCAACACTCTCAAGAAGTTTAGAAGGAATTGCCATCTCTTCAGCAACAATGCTGTATAACTCCTGATAATCGACAGTGTCAAAAAGATCGTCACTCAGACTTGCCCTTGAAAAATCTGCATTTACCTTTAAATCTACGACAAAACGGTTTCCAACAATCTGCTCTTCGTCGTAATGTCCGTGATATGAGAAAAACTCCATCCCGGCAAGTTCAATATAGTTATTTGTATCTGGCATCATTTGTCAGTGTCTAAAATTTTCAATCTTATATAATAAAAACACAAGGCTTTTTGTTCAAATCAACCCTCTCTTTTTTCCATTCAGATGCAGTCATCGTCTTTATAAACTCTTCCGGAGTTGTAATTGAGGAGGCAACGCATATAGCTTTAGACGGGGCGCATGTTTGTATCAGATCTGCCAAAAAAGCATTGTTTCTGTATGGAGTCTCAATCATAATCTGGCTTTGGCCGGTAGAAACAGAGAGTTTTTCCAAACGCTTAATCTCTGCTCTCCTCTCCTCAGGTTTGACCGGTATATAACCCACAAAAGCAAATGATTGACCGTTCATTCCGGAAGCCATAAGAGCCATCATCAAAGAGGAGGGGCCGACAAAAGGTACAACTCGTATTCCTGCATTGTGGGCCGCTTTTACAAAAATTGCACCCGGATCTGCCACAGCGGGCAAGCCTGCCTCGCTTATTAGTCCGACATCTTCCCCGTCTATAAGCGGTTTAAGATATCCTTGCACCAAAGAGGAATCGGTATGTTCATTAAGCTCAAAGAATGTAAGTGTGTCTATTTTTCCTTTGAATCCGCACTTAGAGAGATATCTGCGGGCAGTCCTCACCTCCTCCACAACAAAGTATCTGAGATGCTGTATCCGGCTCACAACTCCCTGCGGGATAACCTCTTCTATCTCACCCTCGCCCAAAGGAGAAGGTATCAAGTATAAAACTCCTTTCAAAATTCAATTTTGACAAAGGTAGGAACTTTTTCCTATCTTTAAAGTATGGAAACATGTAACGAAACTAAGCTTACCTTTTTAGGCACAGGAACTTCTCAAGGGATACCGGTGATAGGGTGTCATTGTCCTGTATGCAGCTCCTCTGATCAAAAGGATAAGAGACTCAGATCTTCAGCACTTATTGAACACCAGGGTTTGAAGATACTTATAGATGCCGGTCCTGATTTCAGGCAACAGCTTCTGAGAGAGGGAGTGGATAATCTGGATGCCATACTGATAACACATGAACACAAAGACCACACAGGAGGTCTGGATGATGTAAGAGCAATCAATTTCCTGACCAAGAAGGCTCTGCCTATATATTGTGAGGAGCGGGTGAGAAAATCCCTCGAAATGGAGTATTCATACGCTTTTACTGAATATAAGTATCCCGGAGCCCCTGAATTTGACATCCGGGTAATTGATGAAAATCCTTTTGAGGTCGTCAGCAGGTCTGATCCGTCAAAAAGAGTATCTGTCATACCCATCAGGGTTCTTCATTATAAATTGCCTATATTGGGATATCGTATAAACAACATAGCATATATTACCGACGCAAACAGGGTTGATGAGTCCGAACTTGCTAAGCTCCGGGGACTCGATGTTCTTGTTGTAAACACAGTAAGAAAACAGAGACACATTTCTCATTTCTCACTGAATGAAGCCATTGCATTTGCACAACTTGTCGGAGCCAAAAGGAGCTTTCTAACCCATCTTTCACATCAAATGCCCGTATACAGTGAACTTGAAAAGGAGCTCCCCGAAGGAATCAACCAGGCTTATGACGGTCTGACTTTAAACACATTATAGATCTAATAATAGCAGAGGTGGAGACAAAGATCAAATCAGATAGTAAAGTTGTCGGGATAAGAGGTGCTTCCGGGTTTCTCGGTAAAGCAATCTCAGAAGCCCTGATTGAAAATGGGTTCAGGGTTATTGGTCTAAGACGTGATTTTACATTAGTAAAGCTTAAAGATTGCGATGTGGTAATAAATCTGGCAGGAAGAAATATTAACTGCCGGTGGAATGCCAAAAATCGCAAAGAGATATATGATAGCCGTATCCTGACAACCGGAAGAATCGCATCTGCATTTCTTGAATGTGGCACAGATGCCCCTCCCCTGTTGATATCAGTTTCGGCCACAGGAATATACCCAAGCACAGACGGTTCGCATCCTGAGCCTCAACTATTCGATGAAGACTCTACGACCAAACCTGATACATTCCTATCTAAAGTTTGTAATGATTGGGAAAGAGAGGCCTTAAAAGCGAATTCGGTCTCCAGGGTTGCCGTTACCAGACTCGGCGTGGTCATTGACAAATCCGGCGGAGCTTTTCCCAAACTTGTGCTGCCTTTCAGAATGAAAATTGCTGCCAGGATAGCTTCGGGGAATCAGCCGTTCTCATGGATCTCACTAAAAGATGTTATAGGTTCTATTCTATATATCATTGAGAATAATTCAATGGAAGGGATTTTTAACCTGACCTCCCCTGAGATTACAACAAACAGAGAGATTACCCGGATTCTATCAAAAAGGTACAAGACACTCATTCCGTTCGTAATTCCCAAAATCCTTCTCCGCATGATATTCGGCAAATCTCACATACTTCTTACTGAGGGGGCGAAAGTCTATCCGAAAAGATTGTTTGAAAGCGGTTATAAATTTATTGAACCAAATTTCTAACCACCTCACCGAAAAAAATCAGCGTTTTGTCAGCATTTTATCAGCATTTTATCAGCAAACTTGAAAAACAAAAAATATCAATTGATAATTATCTCATTCTAAGATCTTTCATTGATCCTGTAAATATTCTCGGCTCTCGCCTTTATATCCCAAGTGATACCATTATCTGTTGATCGTATATTTTCCCATTTAAAAGTATCCTCCTTGATATCAAAGAATATCCATTTCATCTGGAAGCCAACAGGAGTCAAGCAGGTGATGACAATCTCATCATCTTCTTTTTGGGCAACAAGTTGAACTGCCTCTCCGGTACATCCGTAAAACACATCCCAATTTTTATTTTGCGGATTATAAATGCGAATCGTGGTGCCATACTCGCGTTCCAATTCGCCGGAAACAGAATTTATCTTTCATGTATTAAGCCATTTCTTAAAATCTGCAACATTATAGATGCTTACAATAACTTCCGATTCATCTTCCACGGGTGGTTTAAGAGACACTTTAATCCTGTTGCGGGACCAACTTGTCAGGCTTACTATTGCATTACGGGAAATCATATATTTTCTGTTAATCCTGAAGAAACAAGCAGGATCCAGCATACCTTCCAAAGCCCCTAATGAGATGTCAATCGGATAAGAATAACCATTATATCTCTTTAAGAAGCCCCCCTTTTCAGAAACATAAAAGTATGCGATATCTTCAGCTTCTATGCTGTTGTATTTATCTGCTACTCTTATCAGAAATCTTTTTCTGTAAGAAGGTTTATTGCCCTGTATGGCAGATAAGAGATTTTCAAAGTCTATTGAATATGCAGCCTTTAATGATTTGAGCTTTTTTAAACTATCTGCTAAATCTGTCTTGCGTATCGGTTTTAACAGATAATCGACACTGTTCAGGTCAAAGGCCTTTATTGCATATTGATCATAAGCGGTCGTAACAATTATGGGAGTGCTTACAGATACCTGATCAAAAATACTGAAACTCAGGCCGTCTGACAACTGAATATCCAGAAATATCAGATCTGCCTTGTTTTTCTCTAACCAATCGACACTCTCTTTTACTGAGCCTAATTTTGCCTTAACTTCAAATCCCCCGTCCACTTCACGTATAAGGCCTTCCAGATAATCAGCAGCCAATAACTCATCTTCAATTATTAATATACTGTTCATATAGTATTATTTTTAGAATCCAACACAGGAAGAACCACTGTAAAATTATTATCCTCAATTAAAACCTGAGGGGCTAACTCACTCACCAACATATATCTTTGAGATAAATTCTTTAAACCGACTCCTGTTGATTTAATTGACGAGACCTTTGGATTAATGGCGTTGCTGACAAATATCCTCATATCCCTGCTATAAATTTTAATTAGCAAAGGGGTATCTGAATTGACAATGTTATGTTTTATCGCATTCTCAACTAATGCCTGCAATGACATCGGTGGTACCGAGAGTTCCATAATCGAGGGGTTTATATCAATATGGTAAGAAAGAGAGTTACCGTAACGAATTTGCTGTAACTGAAGATACAGTTGAATGAAGGCAATCTCCCGGCTGATTGATATTAATGGCAGTTCTATTGTCTCTAAAACGTATCTGTATATCTGAGAGAATTCATTTATGAAAAGGTGTGCTTTTTCAGTGTCTGTGTTAATCAGTCCGGATAGTACATTCAAGCTGTTAAACATAAAATGGGGATTAATCTGGCCCTTTAATATCTCGAAATTTGTCTTCAATAATTCATGCTTGAGTTTTTCCGTCTCCCGGACTGCCTGACGGCTCTCTTCAAAAAACATCCAGGCTTCAAGTATGATTACCAGTATAATGTTTGCTACCGAATAGGTCATCGCATTACTTACAAAATAGTTGAGATCAATCGTATCATCACTTAAGCTGAATTTCACGATGTATGTGACCAGGACAGAAACTAATGTAGAGACGACTATTGTGACGGAGATCTGGATTAATATTCTTTTAAAGCTTAATTTGCTCCAGGGAGCAACTTTATTCATGTATTTTATCAGAAAAATATAGGGATATGCAACTAATAAACTCGCAAAAAGCCCTAGCATAACCCTTACAATCAGCAAAGAGAAAAAATCAATCAGACTTTTAAGTATATGAATCCCATAATAGTGGTTATATAGGATTAATATGCACTGTATCAAGACCGTCAGGGTTAAGAGCAGTTTGAATAATCTTCTGAAGAAGGTTAAACTGAATATCCTTATGAAGTATCTTGATTTCATCTATATAAAGTTAGCTATAAAACATTTATCAATGTTAAAATTATGGTGCTCCTGTAGACCTGCATAATATTTAAATGAGGATGCGTACAAAATGGGCTTGAAGGTGCATAAAAGGTAACTGAACAGGATTTATTAAATCATATTCATTAAGCTTTACAACTTGTTTACGATTTTATTATACATATTCATAAATAATTATTTTTTCTATAATCCATTTAGTAGTAATATTGCTAAATATTTGACACCCATGCATAAATAAAAAATTTAAATTTTATTTTAAAGGAATGAAACGTATATTTTTTCTTATAACGGTTTTTTTCATATGTATTAATACTGAAATATTATCCGGACAAGAGCCCTCTTGCGGAGAGAATCTTATAAAATTGATGAATGAAAGGTATTCCGGGAAATTCTACAAAACACTCTGTTTTTCTCAAGAGGTCCTGAGATATAATGCGGACTCCCTGATCTCAACAGAAATCATGCATGAAGCTTATCAATCACCGGGTAACCTGATATTAAAATTTAAAGATTGTGACAGCGGAGAGGGATTGATTTTCACTAAAGACAGCCTCTATACAATACTTTCCGGTAAAGTGAATAAAGCCCAGTACCGTCTTCATGACCTTCTCATTCTAGGTCTCGATGTTTACAATGTTGAAAAAGAGATAACAGTGGAAAAATTAAAAAAACTTAATTATAATTTATCTCTTATATCTTCAGACAGATGTATGAACAAGGAGGCTTGGTGTGTCGGAGATAAGGAATCCAACTGCTTTTGGGTAGACAAGAGTAGTTTATTGTTTCTTAAAATGCAGGTACGCGATAAAGAGAGGAGCCGTTCTGTTGAGTTTACCGAATACAAAATAATCGGCGGAGCCCCTGTCGCCACCGTTATCAATTTTTACGACACTAATAATAACCTGATTATGCAAGAGAGATATTTCAATGTAAGACCATTTGCAGAGGTAAATCCCGGCATCTTCTTTCCCGAAAATTTCCTTAATTCAAAATGGTAATCAAGTATATAGTCATTTTCTCTGCTACACTTTTCACACTTGTGGCAACCATCTTCATTGTACTGGTTATAATAAGTCCGGGAAAGCCCAAAGCTCTCACAGACAATAATAGTAAAGACCTGAAAACAAGCATTTCAGAAAAAATCCGTGTACAGATTGGAGGCATCAGACAAGGTATGTTTATCAGAAGTAAGAATATTGAGAATCCGGTATTGCTTTTTGTACACGGGGGTCCTTGTTTTTCTGAATATTTTCTTGTAGAAAAATACCCTACAGGCTTGGAGGATTACTTTACAGTATGTTACTGGGAACAAAGAGGTTGTGGAATTTCATATACACAGGAAATATCATTAGAGAGCATTAATCTTAAACAACTATCAATTGATTTGGTAGATGTGACTAATTATCTGAGAAGAAGATTTAAAAAAGAGAAGATTTACATTTTAGCTCATTCCGGAGGGACGTCATTTGCTTTAAAAACTGTTTCTGAAAACCCGGAATTATACAATGCCTACATCGGCGTTGCACAAATTACTTCACAAGCCGAATCTGAGAAAATTTCATATCAGTATATGACAGGAGAGTATGCATCAAGAGGCGATTCAGCAAAGCTTAAGGAGTTTAAAAAGTATCCGATTCTTGATGAAGACAATTATTTACCCTCATACTTCGGATCCCTGTTAAGAGATGAGTCAATGCACGAATTGGGAGTCGGGACAATGCGCCGGATGAAATCCGTAATAAGTGGAGTGTTTTTGCCTGTATGGGGTTGCAGGGCATATACAATTAAGGAAAAATTCAATATTTGGAAATCAAAATTAAAATTTATCAATAAATCAACATTAAAAGAGCAGATTCTGGCCCTTGACTTACCTTCAGAAATAAGCAGAATAGATATCCCCGTCTATTTTTTCAGCGGCAGATACGATATGACTGTTAACAAAGATCTTTCATCCTCGTTTCTGCGAACTTTACAGGCTCCGGTAAAAGGGTTCTACACATTTGAAAAATCTGCTCATAGTCCGATGTTTGAAGAGCCGGAAAGGTTTCTCACGATAATGACAAGAGATGTTCTGAATAACAGAGTCGATCTTGCAGACTAACAATAATTATAATGGAAACAGCGACAATTTACAATAGAAAATCAGACGGGATCCTATACTCTCCTTTCAATCTATCGATTGATGATATGAAAAAACTGATATTGATCAATTTTGAAAAAGATCCTGACGAACTATACAACACATTTGAACTTCAGGAGAGTGCTGACAGAAACGGCGCTTCGAGATTACTAGTCATTGCATACGGGAACGGTTTTACAGATATCTATCATCAACCTCTCTTCCCATTTGCTTCACAGAAGAGTGTACTAAACAACCCGACATTTTTTGAAAGGACGATGGAGGGTGCAAAATTTGAAATAAAGAATAATATCCTTGAGATCTGTTTTAATTTTCAAGATAAAAATGGGAGAGAAATCATTGTCCGTTTAACTGAAACAAGGCTAAACCGGAAAAAACCTTTTTTCTTGCTTGCCCCTATTGGTGCGAATTCCAAAAATCCGGACTCTCTCCCGATATACTCTTTATACAATATGTCATTCACAAAGCAAAAGTATACCGATATTAGTATTAAGATAAATAACATAATCCACAGACCGGATACTTTTATTTTACCTTTTGAATGGTGTAAAAGTTACTTTACACGGTATTCAGCTGATGTATTTAATGTCGATTGGAATAAAAACCACATGGGTATATTATCAAAAATCACCTTCGACAATAAGGAAATAATTTCTGACAATGGCGTTACATACGAGCTCATTAACAATGAAGGTCATCCTGAAATTAAAGTTATTTCAGCTGCCAATAATGAGCATAAGATTAAGATAGAGTTCATGCCTGCAATACCCGATATTATTTGTTTATCTGATGGGACAAACATTGATGGTGAATTCTCTATAACCACAGACAACTCGTCCGGGAACATACAGGGCATATATCATCTTAAAAAGGCGGGGATTGAGACAGATATTGAGATTAATCCTTCAAAAGGCTGGTATCCGAACCAGAAAAGATTTATTATGAACATTCTCTTTTTTGTTGTCTCAATTTTCAAAAAATGGCCAAAAAGCTATATATGGACAGCAAAGATATGGAATCAACCATCAGATCAGGTGATAATGAATTCATATTGGAAAAGAGTGTAATACAGTTTATTAAAATATCTAATCATGAAAAAATTTATATTTTTCACCCTCATCTTTTCTTTTGTATTCGCATCGCTATTTGCCCAGGAGTGTGTCAGAGTATATGGTCAAGTAACAGACTTTAAAGGGAATCCTATTGACAGCGTAACTATAAGGCTTAAAAATAAATCATTTAAGAATTTACATGAGACTCTTTCCGACAGGGATGGGAAATTTTCTTTGATGGTTAAAAAAGGCGACTACTATTGTCTCTACGCCATAAAGCTAAGTGATTACAAAAAAACAAAGCTTGAATACTGGGCTTGGAATGTTCCGGTGTATAAAGATCTTGAAATTAATCCACAATACAACAATATGGAGATATACGGGATTAATGCATTCGAGATGCAGGTTACACCACAGGAGAGTTACAGGATATACTTCCGGCCCATGAGTCTGATCAAGGGCGGCAATAATCCCATAAATGAAGGTGATACTCTAAATATGGCTCCAGAGTCAATATCCCAAGCAGAATTAAGTGTCCTGGTCAATGGTATAAAGGCAAAAATAGTTACAATTAATAAAGTCACAGAATATGCCCGCGGAATATATCTAATTGGTTACGAGGCACAAATAATCAAACCGTCAAATACTTCTGAAATCCTAAAAGAAACCGAAAGAGTTGCCGGTTTTGATAAAATTACCATAGTGCTGGATTCAAAAGAGACCGGAGAGATTGGAAAAGGTGAAGCCTTTGTGCGCATTACTGAATGAAACTTGCTTTCACTATTTAGTCACATAAATGTAAATAAACTTCGAAAACTTTTGTTATTAAGGAGTTGAAAGTGTATCTTTGAAATATCACTGAAATACACTCAAAACTTATAATGATGAAATTTGCAGCAAATCTTTTGTTGGTTTTCTCCTTATTATTAACCTCTTGCAGTAAAGATCCCGGCAACCCTGACACTCCAGAAAATCCAAATTTAAGTATTTCTGAAACTGATATCTCAGTTTCTGCCTCAGGTTCTGAGACTCGGATTTTCACAGTAACATCTGATGCCGCATGGAATCTCTCTATATCCGATACAAAATCAGCCCCTTCATGGTGTCAGGCCTCTCCGATGAACAGCAAGGCGGGAACTACAACTGTTACAGTTACAATTTCCGAACAGAACATATCGTTTGACGACAGGAATGCCTTTATAAAAGTCATATCTGGAGAGAGCAGCAAACTTCTGACAGTAACTCAAAAGAAAAAAAATGCTATAATTCTTTCAAAGGATAAGTTTGAGATAGATGGTTCAGGAGGTGAAATCCAGATAGAACTGCAGGCAAATGTTGATTATAGTGTATTAATACCACACGAATACTCCTCCTGGATATCGAAAATTGCTTCCAAAACAAAGGGATTGTCATCAAAGAGAGAGATGTTTCAAATAAAGGAAGGAGATATTGAGGGTTCAAGAAACGGAATTATTGTTTTTGCCGGCGAGGAGATAAAGGACACTATTCATATATATCAGACTCAGAAAAACGCACTTATTCTGAATAAAAGAGAATATGAATGTACTTGTGATGAATCAATTCTAGAAGTGGAGCTAAAATCAAATATTGAGTACGGAATAAGTATTCCAACAGAGGCTTCATGGATTAGAAAAATTGACTCAAAAGCGTCAAGGGTTGACAAAATCTCATTTAGTATAGACAAAAATACTGATTATGATTTTCGTAGTGCCAAAATTATAATAAAAGACAAGAATTCCTCTCTTTCTGACACTCTTACTGTCAGACAATCTCAAAAAAACGCTTTTATACTGGGCTCAAACCATATAGATAAGCTCTCCTGCTGTGGTGAAAACTTCTCGGTTAGGATAAAGACTAATACAAGTTTTACCTGTGAAATTCCCTCATCAGCTTCACAATGGTTATCTGTTGTAGAGACAAAAGGGTTGAGGGACACCTCCGTCAATTTTAAAACAACTGCAAATACGGATTTTGACAGAGAAGCGATAATCATATTTAAGGGAAAAGGTGAACTGAGAGACACTCTATACATTTCTCAGGATGGGACTAAAAAAATGCTCATGGATTTCTACGATGCGACTGGCGGAGATAGATGGAATAATAGGAGTAATTGGGGGAGCTCTCTGCCGATTAGTGAGTGGTACGGTGTGGATGTCAGTGGTGACAATAGAATTTATCTGAACTTATATAACAACAAACTATCCGGTTATATACCGGAATCATTGGGGAGATTATACAATCTGTCTTCTCTAAACCTGTTTAACAACAACATAAGTGGTGATATAGGCACTTTGATTGATACTATATCAAAAATTCAGGGATTAACTCTTTTAAACCTCCGTTCAAACAAATTCACAGGAGAGATATCTTCAAAAATTGGCAACTTCAAAGAATTGACAAATCTGGATTTAAGCAGTAATTCACTAACAGGTCAGATTCCGGCAGAAATATGCGGTTTAACCAAGCTTACAACATTATCATTATATAATAATAGTATTACAGGTAAAATTCCTGAGAATATCGGATTATTGCCATTATTAAATCTGAACCTTACATACAATTTATTGACAGGTCCTCTACCGCTGTCACTGCTCAAAATGACAAATTGGCCCTTATTAATGGATTATGTAATTAATCAAACTGATCATACTATTTATCCTCCGGCAGAATATGCCAAGATTCAAAATCATCAGAACAAAGATTTCAATCTTCAGCCATTTAAGGCATACGATGTTATATCTGCATATAAATACACAATCCTATATTTTTATGATTATGATTGTGTCTGGTCGAATACATATACTCCACTTGTCGTAGATCTAGTCAATAAATACAGAAACAAAGGACTCGGAGCCATTTCATATCATGCATGTATACTCTCAGAATATGGGAAACTCGATAAGATTAAGGAGTATGTCAAACAGAAAAAAATGGACAATTTCGTAAACCTGTTGCATGCCGGAGAGTATATTGACAACTATGGCTCCACAAAGTGGGATGACAGCTATTTCCTCGGTAGTTTGGGAACCCCTTCTGTAATGGTCGTTGATAACAAAGGGACTCTTGTTCGAGGCTATTCAGAAGACCGGAGTAAGCTGCCTGAGTTTATTGCATCATTGCTGGGAGCACCAGATAATATGTACGAATCTACAGATTATTCAAAGGATGGGGAGGTTGTGACTCTTCAAAGGGCAACTGTTGGGACAGGGATAAATATAGTCATATTGGGGGACGGTTTTGTTGATAAGGATATGAAAGCCGGAGGGAAATATGAGACCTGGGCAAAAGATGCCATGGAGGCATTTTTTAATGTCGAACCGGTTAAAAGCTTCCGTAACAGGTATAATGTATACTGTGTAAAAGCCGTTTCTAAAAATGAGGGGATAGGCAGTTTCAGAGAGAGTGTATTCTCGACGCAATATGGAGACGGCGCTCTAGTTGGGGGGGATAATATAAAATGCAAACAATATGCATTGAAGGTTCCTACGTTAAGTGATTTATCAAACACAACAATTATTACGATCCTCAATGACCCGAAATATGCGGGAACCTGTTATATGTATGCCGACAATTCATCTATATCGTATTGCCCTTATGTTGGTTATGACAAGGAGCAATTTGCACAGATAATTCACCATGAAGCCGTAGGACACGGTTTTGGCAAGCTTGCAGATGAATATTCATATAATGAAAGGATCAAGGCGAGTCTGGTTAAGAGTTACAGGGATGATTACTATACATTCCAATGGTGGAGTAATATTGATTTTACTAAAGATGCACAGAAAGTTAAATGGGCCTCTTTTTTAAATGATATTCTGTATTCTACAACTGTAGGAATTTTTGAAGGTGGTGCAACTTATCTGCTTGGTGTATACAGACCATCAGAAAACAGTATAATGCGTTACAACGTCGGAGATTTCAATGCCCCGTCCCGACTTGAGATATATAGAAGAATAATGGAATTTTCCGGTGATGTTTATTCATATAACAACTTCATCCAATATGATGCCATAAACAGGATAACAACAAAAGCCCCTTTTACCCCACCTGTGCACTTTGTCCCACTTGCTCCTCCTGTTGTTATATATTAACCGGATGATAAGGTATCTTGATAAGGAATGTTGTCCCTACTTCAGGTACAGATTTTAGTTCAATTTTTCCTCCGAGGAGGTCTACAAGTCCCCTTACAATTGAAAGCCCGAGACCTGTTCCCCCGTATAGACGGTTCGGGTGCGGACTAATCTGTACAAATCTCTCAAATACTATATTTTGTTTATCCGGTGGTATGCCCGGTCCTGTATCTTCAATATAAAATGTAAGGAAGTCAGGACTATCTTGTCTGCACCCGAACCTCACATATCCCACATCTGTGAATTTCAGAGAGTTCCCTATAATATTTACAAGTATCTGTCTAAGCTTTACAGCATCAGTAATAAATCTATGCTGACATTTTTCACATTCAAGTTTATAGTCAAGTTCTATATGGTCTTTACCCAGCCTTTTTTGTTGAGATTTGAAGATCTCATACAAGTCTTTAAACAACGCCTCCGGGTCACACTCTTCGTACTTAAGCGGCAGTTGTCCGGATTCAATTTTTGCAATATCCAGGACATCATCTATTATTATAATAAGATCCCTGCATCTCTGATTTATAATATCGGTAAAATACTCTAATTTCTCCTTATCATCAAAGTATTCAGGCAGCAAATCACAGAAGCCCATAATGGCATTCATCGGAGTTCTTATCTCATGACTCATATTTTGAAGGAAGGCTGTTTTCAAGCGGTCATTCTCCTCCGCTTTTTGTTTAAGCTTTATAAGTACCTGATTTTGCTCCTCCAGCTCATAATTTCTTTGTTTAATAATGTTATCTGCCGTCTTTTTCTTCTCAACATACCCCTTCAATAGAAAATAGAGAAGAAGAGATGTAATTATAACATATACAAAACCTTTGATAACATTGAAGAAAATAAGGTGCTCCTCTGTCTTGGCTATTGCTCCGAAAAATGTATCAGAGAAATAGATCCATGAGATACCGATCAGTAAATAGATAGCAGGAATCTTGTATTCAATCCTTATAGGTTTCATATTGGTTCCTTGTTTATTGAATCTAAGGTATGTAAAAAAGAGTAATTTACAAAACTCTCACAACCTTAAAATTTATTCCGGCTTTTCGTGCCTGAGAGTGTTGAAACTTCCTCATAATCCGGAATAGCTTGCCATCTTTCAGCAATCTTGCTCCTGTCTGGTGAAACCAGAATGGAACATCTGCCTCAACACATTGTTGCCTGATGTCAAGTATCCAATTATAGTCACAAATCCTGGCATCATTACCGGACTCCCCGCCGACCGAAACCTCCTCGATTTTGCCTGGATCCAGGTATTTTCTGAGATCAATTGCCTCCAGCAACGGAGCACACACAATCAACTCATGTCTGATTGGAAGTTTTAAATAAATAGGCAACCGATAGTCCGCCATTGGCTGATTCTCTACAGTACATGCTATAGCAACATTTTCATAACCCTCTCCCCAATCATCCGGCAGAGATACATAAAACCTGTCAACCCGCTTTGTAATTATGAAGAACTTAAGATCTGACCTCTCTTTTATCATATTCCATGCTTCCCTTCTCCATTCATCCGCTCCCTCCACAAAAAAATCAGAGGTAAAGCAGGTGTAAACCATCTCCCCTGATGGAATCCTGTAACTTTTATCCCTTTTCCGTTTAACCGGAAGATTAAAATTAGCAGTTTTTGTTACAACACAACTCACTTTTCCATGTCTTTCATCTTGTCTGTAAACATAACAATACTTACAGCCGGGGCTTATCTTCCGGCAACCGTGCCATAAATTCCAGGAAACAGACATTTTTTTTGCTTAAATGTACTACATTTTCCGAATTTGGGTAATTCACTGCTCAAAAACGTCAATATATTGGATAAAAACCAATTGAGATATTATCTTTGCTACTATGATTAGTAATTATATAGCTGATAAAAGCTTCGAGAAAACAGACTTCAGACTTGTAGGGTTACCCTCAGGAGAGTATGAGGCTTGCCGTTTTATTGGTTGTGATTTTTCAGAATGTGATTTTTCAAACTTTTTATTTACTGATTGTGAGTTCCTTGATAGCAACCTGAGCCTTGTAAAACTGATCTTTACCGGATTCAGAGATGTCAGATTCACCGGTTGCAAGATGATCGGACTCCATTTTGACCAGTGCAACGATTTCGGACTCTCATTTTCATTTGACAAATGTGTTCTTGATCAATCTGTTTTCTTCAGAAAAAAGTTAAAGAAGAGCATTTTCAAAAATTGCCAGTTAAAAGAGAGCGACTTTTCTGAATGTGATCTTTCAGGCAGCGTCTTTGAAAACTGCAACTTGTCGGGCTCTATATTTGACAACACAAATCTCGAGATGGCTGACTTCATGTCTGCCTATAACTTTTCTATTGATCCTGAGCAAAACAAAATAAAAAAGGCAAGGTTCTCACGTCAGAATATCGAGGGACTTTTAAATAAATATAATTTATTGATAGATAATAAATATTCAAGTAAATGAAAAACGCAAAACACATCTTAATACTCTTCTTTGTCATACTATTGTCTATAATGATGGTAGCAAGCAGAGTATACACAATTAAGGAAACTCTCACACTTATTGTTTCCTGCTCATTATTTCTATATCTTATCTATATTTTCAGAGCATTTTTCACTCCTGGTCCTTGGGCTTATAATAACAGGTTTTATATTGAAGGTCTTTTTTTATGCATTTTTTGTGTATTTATACCATTGATAACTAAGAAATCTCCGATAACGGCAACACATATAATTTTGGCATTATCTTTAGGAATTGCCGGCGGTATAATATCAGGATATTTTTCTAAATTGGATTACCTTAAGAAATGTGCCCGTATAAAAGTTGATGAATCTGTTCTTAAAGAGGCGAAACTTGAAAGTTGGGCTGTTTTTCTTGATCAGGGAGGAGATATTGAAGGAAGGATGATTCTTACAGATGGAAAGTTATATTTCGCGCCAATCTTTATTGCAACTCCGATTAGAGAGTATACCCTGGATGATTCTGTCAATGTTATTGTGACATATAAATATGGCCTCCCTATCGGATTTTCAATCAACAATGATTGTTATAAGATAAACTATACCAGGCTATGGATAAAAGAAATAAGCAAGATAACACATAGAAACTTTTTATAAGAGGTACAATGGAATTCTCAGAACTAGTCAAAATAAGGCAAAGCGACAGGAAATACTCAGACAAGCCTGTTGAAAAGGAGAAAATATTACAATGTCTGGAGACAACCAGGTTGTCTCCATCTGCAAATAACTCTCAACCATGGAAATTTATTGTCATTGATGAACACAATCTTAAAGAGATGGTTGCATCAAGCGCTTCCGGTTTGGGAATGAACAGATTCACTCACCAGGCACCGGTAATAGTGGCTGTAGTCCTTGAAAAGATGAATGGGATGGCACGCATTGGCAGTGCAATCAAGAATAAGGATTATTCATTGATTGATATCGGCATAGCCGTGAACCAGTTTTGTCTTCAGGCCGCCGAACTCGGCCTTGGGACATGCATCATAGGCTGGTTTGACGAGAAAAAAATAAAGAAATTGCTTGGTGTAGAAAGGAAGAAACGCGTTCCGCTGTTGATTACAGTCGGTTACTCAATGGCCGGGAGACGCGAGAAAAACAGAAAACCGGCTGAAGTAATTAGCAGCTGGAATCAATATTAATATGAAAATAGAACATATCGCAATATGGACTGAGAACCTTGAACTTCTCAAAGATTTCTATATTAAGCATTTCGGATGTCGTGTCTCTGACAGATACGAAAACCCCTCAAAACAGTTTGCATCTTACTTTCTATCATTTGAAGAGGGAGCAAGAATAGAGATTATGACCCGTAGCGGGATAAAGAGTAATCAAGAGCCTCCTGTGTCGGGATTAGCCCATTTTGCTATTATGGTTGATTCAAGAGATAGTGTTGATAGCTTCACTTCTCAAGTGCAACTAGACGGTGTAACTATTGCCGGATACCCCCGTGTTACCGGGGACGGATACTATGAAAGTGTGATTCTGGATCCGGACGGCAATCAAATAGAGATAGTTGCAAAATAATCAATAAAGGACCTTTTTTCTAAATTTTTCCCATTTTGTCAATTCAAACATTAATTTATAAGTTTGTAATTGGCAATTTGTGTTATTTCTCATTTTCTGAAATTGACAATGGAAGAATTTATCGCAGGAATCAATAAGAGGGAAGAAAAATCTTGGGGTATCCTTTTTGATTTTTATTATGCTCCATTATGTGCCTATGCGGAAAAATTCCTTCGCAATCACGCCCTTGCTGAAGATATAGTTCAAGAGACTCTTATAAAAATATGGACATCTTCCAGTATATTTGACAATAAGCGCCATCTCACATTATACCTGTACAAAGCCATATATAATAATTCCATCTGCTATCTCCGCTCTAACAGGGAATCAACAGAAATCAACAGTACCATTGAAAATTGGAGTGATACTGATTTTGCTGCGACTGTCAAAGAAGAGTTGTTCCGCCGTCTCTATGAAGAAATCCAGAAGCTGCCGGAACAAAGACGCAGAATAATTTTATTGAGTATAGACGGCAAATCCGGAAAAGAGATTGCGGAATTACTTAAAATCAGTCCCAACACCGTTAAAGGACAGAAATCTAAAGCCTTGGAAGCTCTTAGACGTAATACTAAAAATACCCCTTTAATTTTTCTTCTCTAAAAAGAGAGTTTTTTTTCTCTTTTTTTTCATTTCGGATAATACTTTTATTCGCTTTTTTCATATTATCACTAAACACTACGAAAGAATGTCAGAAGAAACTAGATTTTACGATGCTCTTCAATCAATTATTAATGATGAAGACCAAACTGTAAAACAATTGGAGGAGGTGAGAGAACTTTATCATAGAGGAGATGCATCTGTCGAATTAAATCGATATCACTCTTATGATAAGGAAAAGGCCTATTTGGTGTTTCAGAAGCGGACACGCAAAAAGAGCAAAAACAAGGTTATCCGCTTGTCGTGGTCTATAGCAGCAGCTACTGCTATCCTGATTGGCATTATTATTCCTTTCATCGGGCAACAAGATAGGCCGGCTCCGTCTCCAATATCTCAGCAATCTGCTATCCCGGCCCTTTCTGATTCACTACCACGCATAAAATTGGCCAGCGGAGAAATTATTGAAATACCCGATACCTGCAACTCTATAAATGTGCAAGTTGTTAATGCAACAATAAATAACAGCACAATTCAACTAAACGGCATTAGTGACAATACTTCTGCCATAGAGATGAATGAAATAATTATAACACGGGGAAGACAATACAGAATAACTCTGGAAGATGGTACCACCGTATGGATGAATTCCGAATCTTCTTTACGTTTCCCGAATAGATTTACAAAATCGAGAGATGTAGAAATAAAAGGTCAGGCATTTTTTGAGGTAACAAAGGATGGCAGGCCTTTTAGAGTAACATGTCCGACAGGAACAGTAACTGTATTAGGAACCTCATTCGACATAAAGAGTTATGATGGCGAGTCAACACTGATTACACTGGTCAAAGGTAAACTTAAGTTTGCTGATGCATCTGCAGAAGTAACTCTTAAACCGGGTGAACAGGTATGCCAGACAGAAGATGGTCTCATGGTTTCTGTTGTTAATACACATCGCTTCACAGCATGGAAAGATGGTTTAATATATTTTGACGACAACCTGGAAAATGTCATGAGAAATATTGAGAGGATATATGACGTTAAAGTGATATATAGCGATGAAGGCTACAAGCAGATCAGGTTTATCGGTGAGTGCTCCAGATTCCAAACCATTGATGAATTCATGAAGTTACTAAGCCTTACACAAGAATTTAACTATGAAATTAACGGGAATATTGTCAAAATCGAGTGACCAAAGGAATGCGCGCTTCTGAAATCATTTCATTGACAAATTTCTGTTCCTAATTTATTACACCTAACAAAAAACAAGATGAAAATAATTGACTTCATTCATCTAAGGCCATTATTGTGTCGTGCCAGAACAAAATGTTTTGTCATAACGTTGTGCCTTACTTGCTTCTTCGCATTACCTTCTCTTGCTCAAAGCCAGAGATATTCGGGAATATTTAAAAATGAAAAAGTTCGTGTTGTACTAGAATCGGTACAAAAAAGTACCGGAGTTAAATTTGTATATAACGCGGCATTGATAAACAACAGCACAATTGTAACCATCACTGCAGAAAACGAGACTGTTGACAATTCTTTACGACGTGTCCTTAATCCACTGGGACTCGAGTTCATATGGCAAGATGGTGTAGCTGTTATCAGACGCAAGAATGTTAACAACAGCAAAAAAATTAACATATCGGGATATGTGACTGATACCGAAAAAGAACCACTGGCCGGAGTTAATGTTGTGGTAGCAGGAACTACTATCGGCGTTATTACCGACTCTCAGGGTAAATATGTTATATCGGCCAATCAGGATTGTGTCATGAAGTTCAGCTTTATTGGTATGGAGTCACAGTTCGTTCCTTGTAACAATCGTGAAATTATTGATGTTGTTATGAAGGAAGACATGAGGGTTATGAATGATGCAGTTGTCACAGGTTATCAGACAATTAACCGCAATCAACTAACATCTTCTATAACCACAATAAAAATGGACGAGATCAAAACACCAGGGGTGACAACACTTGACCAAATGCTTGAAGGGCGTGTTCCAGGCATGATTTTTATGAAAAATTCAGGTCAGGTCGGAGCTGCTCCAAAATTACGTATCCGTGGTACTTCAACAATTCTTGGTAATCGTGAGCCACTATGGGTTTTAGATGGCATTGTCTTAGCTGATCCGGTTAATGTAGACCCACAGCAGATTAACGACCCCGACTTTGTAAATTTATTGGGAAATGCCATTTCCGGTCTAAACCCAGATGACATTGAACAAATTGACGTGTTGAAAGATGCCTCAGCAACTGCACTTTATGGAGCAAAAGCAGGTAACGGTGTTATTGTAATCTCCACAAAAAAAGGTAAATCAGGGAGACCTACAATTTCCTATTCCGGAACAACTACATACACACGTCGTCCTCAGTACTCCGACCGTTCTATCTATATGATGAACTCGGCAGAAAGAATGGATGTATCAAAAGAACTTGTTGACCGTAAGATGTACTACAACAATGTATCTCAATGGTCCGGTTATGAGCAGGCTCTTCAAGATTACTACAGAGGTAAAATCACCTATGCCGAGTTCAAGAGCCAGAGTGATTACTATGCCTCAATAAATACCGATTGGCTTGGAATGTTATGTAGAAATGCAATCTCACACAACCATACATTGAGCCTCTCGGGAGGAACCGCCAACATCAAGTATTATGCATCATTAGGTTACTCAAACGAGAATGGAGTTATAAAAAGCGAAAAGAGTAACAGGTACTCAACAACACTTAATGTAACAGCAAATTACGATAAGTTCAATGTTCAGTTCTCCTTATTGGGAAACTATTCTGAAAGAGTCTATATTCCTGCAGATTTGGGTGTTATGAACTATGCATACAATATGAGCAGGACTATGCCTGCATATAATGAAGATGGGAGTCCTTTTTACTATCCCAAAGCGAATACAACAGGAATGATTATTTATAATTATAATATTATGAATGAGATTAATAATTGTGAGGATTCATCCAAAGGAAACGGATTGAACATGCGTACCCAGATTCGCTATAACGTATTACCATCTTTGAATATTGACGGGTTGCTCTCATATGGTATCACAAACAATACAAGAGAGACATATTATACCAAAAACTCATATTATGTATTCAACTTGAGAGGAGACCAAACGGAGCGTTGGGACCAATGTCCGGTAGGCGGGGAATTTAGCCGTAATGAGAGCACTAATCATAGTTATACCGCTAGATTACAGGCAAATTACTCTAAATTGTTCGGAACACATCAGAGTCACCTGGTATCCGCTTCAGCTGGTATTGAGGTAAAATCTAACGAGAATAAAGCTTTTGATATTACACGCAGAGGTTATTTCAATGAATTTGGTGGGTATTTCGATGCAGTCCCTACAAAATACAGCGGCTATTACGGTCAATGGATGTCGACCAAGAAAGCGCTCGGCATCAATACACGCCAACTCAACAATGAATTGTCATGGTATGCCACAGCCGGATACGGGTGGAAAGACAGATATATATTCAATGTGCATATTAGAGGTGAGCAATCTAATCTGTTCGGTTCCAGGGCAAATAGTGAGTTTATGCCGATATGGGCTGTATCAGGGCGTTGGAATATGAAAAAAGATATATTGAAAAATATCTCATGGATCGATGATATTGCCTTACGTGCATCTTGGGGATGGCAGGGAAATATGTTGCCGGGACAAACTTCGCGCATGATCATGCAGATGTCAACTCTTAACAATCCTGTATTCAATTCGGGATATGCAACTATATCAAAATATCCAAACCCGGATTTAAGGTGGGAACGAACATCCTCAAGCAACCTTTCGGTAGATTTTGCTTTATTTCAAAATAAAGTCAGAGGTTCGGTCTCATACTTCTATAAACATACCAGCGATGCCTTTCTTACAAAAACTATATCTGAAATCAATGGTATAAATCAATATGTCGTTAATGGTGGTACTCTTGAAAACCAGGGTTTTGAATTGGCTCTTAGTTTCACTCCGATAGATAACGCTAATCTTGGTGGTTCTTCCCGCGGGTTTGTATGGCGAGTTGATCCCCAAATAGGTCAGATATTGAAAATATATCGTTTACCAACAGAATGGGTCAGACAATCACACTCTCACAGGTGGCCGATATCTCAGAGAGTGAAAGCCCGTCAATGCTGAGCCGCTATGACAAGATGCCATCGGCAATGATAAGCGGCAACCTTGTGGGAAAGACAATCGGAACAGTAGGTACCGAGATCAAAGAGCGTCTGGCAAAGATTGACAAACCGGCCGGCGTCAATGTAGTATATTCCGGCCAGATGGATATGCAGAGCAAGTCTTTCTCAAGTATGGGTATAGCACTTCTTGCATCAATTATTTTCATGTATCTGATAATGGTAATGTTATACGACAGTTATGTCTATCCTATGGTTGTTATGGCCTCACTGCCTCTGTCCATTATCGGAGCTCTGCTTGCTCTGGCACTTGCAGGGAAGAGTCTGAGTATGTTCTCAATAATGGGTATTATCATGTTGATGGGACTTGTAGCCAAAAACGCGATACTTGTCGTCGATTTTGCCAATAATATGCAGAAAAGCGGACATAGTGCAATTGAGTCGATCAAGGAGGCCACATCAGTACGTTTCAGGCCTATTCTCATGACAAACCTTGCTCTGATTGTGGGTTTGCTTCCACTTGCCCTTGCAACAGGTCCCGGTGCAGAATGGAAAACGGGTCTGGGATGGGTACTTGTAGGAGGTCTGACAAGCTCTATGTTCCTCTCACTGTTGGTTGTCCCGGTTATTTATATACTGCTGGATAAAGTAGTCTATAAATTCAAAAAAGGGAAATAGAAAAAAGGTTTGCTTTAAATTTCAATCAAGCAGCCGGAAGAGGATTACTCCACTTCCGGCTGCTTCACTATTCACTATTTTCACTATTCACTTTTCACTTTTCACTAATCACTTTTCACTAATCACTATCAACTAATCACCCCGGAACCAATCATCTCATCTGCATCGTACCAAGCCGCAAACTGCCCATCGGTAATACCTCTCTGAGGCATGTCAAATATGATATATAGACCATTTTCCCTCATGAAAAGCCTTGCCCTCTGGAGAGGTTGCCTGTACCTGATTCTGACAAGATAGTCCCGGACATCTCCGGGCTCCATTTTCAGATCCGCCCTGATCCAGTGACACTCCTCTCTCTGTATCAGAAGTCCTTTGCGGTATAATCCCGGATGATCCTGACCCTCACCCACAAATATCAAATTTTCAACAACATCTGTCTCTATTATGAATATTGGTTCAACATGTCCCCCGATATTTAACCCCTTCCGCTGACCTATAGTATAGAAGTGAGATCCCTGATGTTTACCAATAATCTTCCCCTCTTCTGCTTTGTATCTGTATTTTGCAGAAAGTTCATCCAGCAAACTATCGCAAATTACCTCGTAACCGGGTACATTGTATTTGAAAAAGTCGTTTTCCTTGTAAAAGTCCCTGAATATCTCAACAACATCTCCCTCTTTCGGTGCAAGTTTCTGTTGAAGAAAAACGGGGAGATCTACCTTGCCTACAAAACATATACCCTGGGAATCCTTCTTCTCAGCCGAGGGCAGACCTGCCTCTGCAGCAATCCTTCTGACTTCCGGTTTAAGAAGGTGACCGATAGGGAAAAGTGCCCGGGAAAGCTGTTCCTGAGTCAGTTGGCATAGAAAATAGCTTTGGTCTTTATTGGGATCAGAGCCTGCCAGTATCCGGAATATCTCCTTTCCCTCACTGTTAGTGAAGCTCTCCTTCCTGCAATAGTGTCCCGTTGCGACAAAATCAGCTCCGAGAGCCAATGCCTCCTTAAGAAAAGCCTCAAATTTTATCTCGCTATTGCACATCACATCCGGATTTGGGGTTCTTCCGTGTTCATATTCCGCAAACATATAGTCAACCACACGTTTACGATAAACAGAACTCAAATCCACAAAATGGAAAGGTATACCAATCTTTCTGGCAACCATCTCTGCCACAGACCTCTCCTCTTCCCACTCACAATCTCCGTGCAACGTACCGGTAGTATCACTCCAGTTTTGCATAAACATTGCAATCACATCGTAACCTGCCTGTTTAAGAAGCAGGGCAGCTACGCTGGAATCAACTCCGCCAGAAAGTCCGACTGCGATTTTCATTATATGTATTGTTGTGAATTATCGATAGAGTATAAAGAAAAAGGGGCAAGCTGAATATATCGCACCGCTACAACCACCTGCCCTTGCTGCCTTCCGGCCCTGGGGGAGTTCAGTGGGAGCTGGTCGTATAAGACTTACCCCGCACAAAGATACAACTATTTTACAAAGTGAAGAAAAAAACTATTTGGGAAGATTGTCAAAAACAAATGGGAGTAACCCCTCCACGCTATCTATCACCTGTGTAATCTTCTCTCCTCCAATGATAATCCTTATATTATTGCCGGATCTCTGTTCTGTTTCGGCAAGCACCTGGCGACAGGCTCCACAAGGATATGTCGGATTGTCACATATATCACCATTCACAGATGCTGTTACAGCCAAAGCCTCAACCTTTACATCTGGAAATCTTGAGTTTGCATAAAATATCGCCACCCTTTCGGCACATAATCCGGATGGGTATGCTGCGTTTTCCTGGTTGCTTGCAGAGATTATCTCACCGTTTGCCAATCTCACGGCTGCTCCTACATTAAAACGCGAATATGGGGCGTAAGAGTTCTTTGTGGCCTCTATGGCAACATCCAGCAACTCTTTATCCTTTGCCGGGAGCTCATTATTGGAGTTGTATTCCGAATACGAGATTGTAATACTCTTTCTGTTCATCTGATTTTTAATTGCAATTGATGCAAAATTAGTATTTTTGCACGATTGAGTAACACCTCACTATGTTATTTCTTAGAAATTCAATAGCTACCCTGTTTTTACTTCTCTTGTTCAACAGCCAGGCTCTGTCTCAGAAGACGAGCCGGACAGAATACATCCTCAAATACAAGGATCTTGCAATCAAACAAATGCAGACACACGGCATACCTGCAAGTATTACTCTTGCACAGGCATGTCTTGAGTCGGCTGACGGGAATTCCACGCTTGCGAGGGAGGCAAACAACCATTTCGGTATAAAATGCCATAACTGGACAGGAGACACCTTCCTTCACGATGATGACACAAGAAATGAGTGTTTCAGAAAATATCTCACCGTTGAACAGTCATTCCAGGACCACTCAGATTTTTTAAGGTACAGGGAGAGATATAAATTTCTCTTTGATCTCGACCCCACCGATTACAAAGGGTGGGCAGAGGGCCTTAAAAAAGCGGGGTATGCCACAAATCCAAACTATGCTCAGAGCCTGATAAAGATAATCGAAGATTACAACCTTTCTCAGTATGACCATATGATAGGTAGTGTACCGCCGAGTCCGAAGGAGATTATAGCAGACAAGGAGTACAAACCTGTTGAGACCAGCTCTTTGTACAAAATTTCACTAACCCGAGAACTGTTTAAGAAGAATGGAGTTGCTTATATACTAGGCAACCATATGGATACTTATGAAAATATTGCCAGGGAGTATAGTCTGTTTACAAAAGAGCTTCTAAGATTCAATGACCTTGACAAAAGCCGGCCTATTGAAGACGGTACTGTTATCTACGTTGAGAAGAAGAGAGCTAAAGGGGACAAATTCCTGGAGAAACATATTGTGGAACAGGGTGAGACATTGTACGACATCTCACAAAAGTACGGTATACGGCTCAATGAGCTCTATAAAATTAATGGCATGAAAGAAGGTGCCATGATTAATTATGGCCAGGAAATTAAATTAAGATGATGATAGCCGGAAAAAAAACATACATTTATATTGCCGCAGGAGTTGCAGCTTTGGGCCTGCTTTTCTCCGTCATGGCATACAGGACATTTTTTATGTCAAATATAACCGGAGATGGGTCATACCTTTACATACCCCATAATTCAGGATATAACCAACTTTCTGACAGTCTTGAGAAGAGCGGATCAGTCAAATCCATGAGGTGTTTTAAAAGGGCAGCCGGATTTGAAGGTTTGGAAAATGAGATAAAGCCGGGAATGTACCACCTCAAACCAGGCATGAGCAACCATCAGATAATAAGGATTATCAAGAGAGGATGGCAAACCCCCGTAAGAATCACATTATCAGGCAATATAAGAAATGTGGAGAAGCTCTCTTCTCTCCTGTCGAGAAAAATAGAGAGTGACTCCACAGAGATACTTGCTACACTGAAAGACAGCACTCTGACCGACTCTCTCGGGTTTAACCCTTTAACGTTCCCATCAATGTTCCTGCCCGATACTTATGAAGTATACTGGACAGTAACACCAAAAGAGCTTCTTTTGAGATTCAAGAAGGAGTATGACAGATTCTGGAACAGGGAGAGATTGGAAAAAGCTGTCAATATAGGGCTTTCACCAATAGAGGTAAGCACACTGGCGTCTATCGTATCGGAGGAGAGTAACCTGAAGGAGGAGCAACCCGTGATTGCCGGGGTTTACCTGAACAGGCTCAGAAAGAATATTCCATTACAAGCCGACCCTACAATAAAGTTTATTCTAAATGACCCCTCTGTCAAGAGAATACTCAACAGGCACCTCTCAATAAACTCTCCGTTTAACACGTACAAACATGCCGGTCTTCCTCCCGGACCGATTGTCATACCACAGAAAAGCACAATAGATGCGGTTCTGGATTATAAAAAACACAACTACATCTATTTTTGTGCTAAGCCAACTCTTGACGGATCACACAATTTTGCAGAGACTCTCGCTGAGCATAACAAGAACGCAAGAGCCTACCAAAGGGTTATAAGCCGTCTTTAGAACGGACTACTTCAAGCGCCTTTGCAAAAGTTGCATCCCGTTCAGAATTTATTACTCTGTAATATGCAGTATTTCCGAAAATTGTCTTTGCTGCAAGAGCTTTCATAACTATTGTCATCTCAGCTTTAGAGGTCTCCAGACCCTTTGTATCTAGCGGGAGACTCTTATTTGCAGCATACTGCGTCAAATCGTTCAATGTCTTCTCGTCAATCCTGAAACCCTTCTCGAACTGCTCAAAGGTTTTATATTTTGCACTCCAGACAGCTCTGTTCTGATCACCCATATTAGTCATGAACTCGTTTATAATTCCTCTTCTTATCAGGTTCATATAATACTCTGAATAATACGATGTGTCGGCAGGTACGAAGATATCAGGCATGATACCCCCTCCACCGTAAACAGTGCGTCCCTTTACAAGTGTCTTATACTTGAGTGAGTCAGGAAAACTTATGCTGTCTTTGCTGAACATCTCTCCTTTTGCATACCTCTCAACAAAAGACCTGTAATACTTCTCACTCTCTCCGGCCTCGTAAGGGCTCTGGATTACCCTTCCCGACGGTGTGTGATACCTTGCTATTGTAAGCCTTAACTGAGAACCATCATTAAGCGGCATAATCTGCTGAACGAGTCCCTTGCCGAACGACCTGCGCCCTATTATTACACCTCTGTCCCAATCCTGTATGGCCCCTGCAACAATTTCACTCGCAGAAGCAGAGTTCTCATCTATCATTACAACAAGCGGCCCTTTCTTGTAAAAGCCGGCTCCGGTTGCCCTCTCAATTCTCTTTGGTGATTTCAACCCCTCTGTATAAACAATCGACTGACCCCCTTCCAGGAAGAAATTGGAAATCTCCATGGCTGTTCCAAGAAAGCCACCTGTATTTCCCCTCAGGTCAAGTATTATTCCGTTTATCCTCTCTGCCTTCATGCCAATCAGGGCCTCCAATATCTCATTTGCCGAATTCTGCGCAAAACGGCTGAGTTTGAGATAATATACTCCTTTACCAACCTCGTATGCAGCATCTAGGCTGTTTATCGTAATCTTATCTCTTACAACCTCAAAGTGCAACATTCCGGGAACACCCTTCCTTACTATCCCCAACTGTACTTTTGTCCCCTTTGGACCTCTCAGGTACTTGTGGACACGTTCATTTGTAAGCCCTGTACCTGCGATTATCTCTCCATTAACCTTAACAATTCTGTCTCCTGTTATGATACCTACCCTTTCACATGGTCCTCCGGCAATCGGCGCAGCAACACTCAATGTGTCCTTAATGATGGCAAACTCAATGCCCACACCATCGAAGTTTCCTTCAAGCGGCTCGTTCATCGATTTTACATCCTTGGCGGAAATGTATGCAGAATGGGGGTCAAGCTTTGAAATCACCGAATTTATGGCATTCTCTGTCAGGGTATTTGTGTTAACGGTGTCCAGATAATAACTGTTCAGATACATCAGTGTCTGCCCGAACTTGGCCATCTGCCTGTTGATATCGGGGAGATTCTGAGCCTGTATTGAGTTTGATAAAATAACTGCCGACAACAGTAACAATCCTCTTCTAATCTTTTTCATAAAAATCTTTTTCTGTATTCTTCATTGGTATATCAAACTCTGTGCCCTCCTCTGCAAGATAGGTCTCAGGAAAGAGAGATCTTGCCTCTTTCAGCAGTGTTGATAACTCCTTGTATCGTGACGAGTAATGGCCTATTACAAGTTTTCCTGCATTTGCCTCCTTTGCCGCCCTTGCAGCGTCATCAGCGGTGGAGTGCATCGTAGCCTTTGCCATCTCGGACATATCAGAGGTGAATGTTGCCTCGTGGTATAGCAGATCAACATCTTTAATATACTCTATCAAAGCTCTGAATGGAGCCGTATCGCTGCAATAGGCAAAAGAGCGCGGCTTGTATGGCAAATATGTGTATTCATTATTCAGCAAAACCTCACCGTTTTCTCTCGTCACATCCTCACCCTCCTTCAATTTTGCGATCTCCTTCAATGTGACAGACTCTTTCTCGATTAAATACTTGTGCACATTTCTCTTAGGAGCCTTCTCCCTGAAAAGAAAACCGTAGCACTCGATTCTGTGTTTCAGGGGAAATGAAAGAACCTCGAAATTCTTTGCGTCAAGTATCAAATCCGGCCCCTTCCCTTTAAGAGGAGTATGGGTAATCTCATATTTGAACATTCCGCCGAAGTGTCTTAGGAAGTCAGATAGTATCGCCGAGAATTCAGACGGGGCATATATGAAAACAGGCGCCGTTCTTCCCAGCATTGACATGGTGGATAGTAATCCGTATATTCCGAACAGGTGATCTCCGTGAACATGTGAAATAAAGATATTCTGGATCTTCAGAATCGAAAATCCGTATCTTCTTAGCTGCATCTGGCAACCTTCACCACAGTCTAAAAGAAACAAGCGCTCATGAACATTAAGGACATGAGCGCTTGGAAATCTGTTCACCGTAGGAAGTGCTGATGCACACCCTAATGATGAGAACGAAAATTTCATCTATTGCTTGTTAGCTTGATCTTTGCTCTCCATTTCGCTCTTAAGAGCTGCAAGTTCGCTGATGTCGCCAAGTGTTGTTTTCTCAAGGTTGGCTTTGAGTTTCTTTACAGCCTTCTGAGTTGAATCAGATTCGCTCTCAACTCTCTCTCTCGGCTCCTCTTTCTTAGTCTCTTCGAAGAGTTTAGAGTGTGAAAGAACGATTCTCTTAGTGCTCTTGTTGAACTCAAGCACCTTGAAATCGAGTTTTTCTTCAACTTTTGCTGTTGAGCCATCCTCTTTAACAAGATTCCTCATGCTTACATATCCCTCTACGCCGTATGCAAGTGCAACTGTAGCACCCTTGTCAACGAAAGAGGTAATTGTACCTTCATGAACAGAACCTACTGTAAATACAGTCTCAAATACATCCCAAGGATTCTCCTCGAGCTGTTTGTGACCTAGGCTAAGACGACGATTTTCCTGATCTACTTCAAGAACCAATACATCAAGTTTCTCTCCTACTGAAGTGAACTCTGAAGGATGTTTAACCTTTTTGGTCCATGAGAGGTCACTGATGTGTACAAGACCGTCAACACCCTCTTCGAGTTCAACGAAAACTCCGAAGTTTGTAAAGTTGCGGACAGTAGCTGTACATTTTGTGCCTACAGGATATTTCTCAGCTATTGTAGCCCAAGGGTCAGATTTAAGCTGTTTGATACCGAGTGACATCTTTCTCTCGTCTCTGTCAAGGGTAAGGATAACTGCCTCAACCTCGTCTCCCACTTTAAGGAAGTCCTGAGCACTGCGAAGGTGAAGTGACCATGACATCTCAGAAACGTGGATAAGACCCTCAACACCAGGCTGGATTTCGATAAATGCGCCGTAGTCAGCTATGACAACAACTTTACCTTTTACCTTGTCGCCTACCTGAAGGTTTGCATCAAGAGCATCCCAAGGATGCGGGCTGAGCTGTTTCAAGCCTAAAGCTATACGTTTCTTTGTATCGTCAAAGTCAAGGATAACGACATTGATCTTCTGGTCAAGCTGTACAACCTCTTCCGGATGGTTGATCCTGCCCCATGAAAGGTCTGTGATGTGGATAAGTCCGTCAACACCGCCCAAGTCGATAAATACACCATAAGATGTGATGTTCTTGACAACACCCTCAAGGATCTGGCCCTTCTCGAGTTTGCCGATGATATCAGCTTTCTGAGCCTCAAGCTCTGCCTCGATGAGTGCTTTGTGTGAAACTACAACGTTGCGGAATTCGTGGTTGATCTTCACGATCTTGAACTCCATTGTCTTGTTGACAAAAATATCGTAATCACGTATTGGTTTAACATCAATCTGTGAACCAGGAAGGAATGCCTCAATACCGAATACATCCACGATCATACCACCCTTAGTCCTGCACTTGATGTAACCCTTAACGATTTCATCCTTGTCAAATGCCTCGTTGACTCTATCCCAAGAACGGAGAGAACGGGCTTTTTTATGTGAAAGAAGAAGCTGCCCTTTTTTATCCTCGGCATTTTCAACATAAACTTCCACCTTGTCACCTATTGTAAGTTCCGGATTGTAACGGAACTCATTGATACTGATAACACCTTCACTCTTGTAACCGATGTTTACGATTACCTCTCTTTTGTTAAGGTTTACCACAGTACCTTCAACAACCTCATTCTCAATAACTTTTGAGAGTGTCTGGCTGTAACGGTCTTCAATCACTGATTTCTCAGTGTCGTACACTGTCTCTTTTTCGAATGCATCCCAGTCGAATTTATCAATTGAGACTGATGCATTACTTCTGCGTTTTCTGGTTAACTCCTCTGCTACGACAGCAGCGTCATCCTCGATGAAAGCTTCGAGCTTCTCCTCATTGTTTATGGCAACAATCGGCTCTTCTTGCTCCATCTCTTCTTTTTTAAGATCTTTTACCATTTTAAAATTTTAAAAATTAAGTAGTTAGACATTATTTATAGTGTGCCTTATAAGTTGGCAAATTTAAAGAATATTTTCGGTAATCCAAAATTATTGAAAAATAGGCCATTTGGGTTATCTTTGAACTTTTAAAATAACTCTATGGGCAAAGAAAACGGATTCCGTTCCTTCTCGAGGAACTTCTGGACAGCAATCATTATGGAATTCTTTGAAAGAGGTTCCTACTATTCAGTAATGTCAATCCTATCAGTATACCTGATACTCTCACCCGACTCGGGCGGGCTCGGTTTTTCCAAGGAGCAGGCAGGTTCTGTCCTGGGAATAATTCCACCGCTGCTCTATCTTTTGCCAATAATTTCCGGTGCAATAGCGGAAAGATACGGTTACCGTAAAGTTTTGTTCTTTGCATTCTTATGTATTATTGCTGGTTACATGTTCGCCGGTATTTCAGCCACTTATGCCATGATACTGCTTTCATTGCTTGTTCTGGCCACAGGGGCAGGATTCTTCAAACCTGTCATCTCAGGAACCATTGCAAGATCAACAAATGAAAACAACTCAAGCCTTGGTTTTGGAATATACTACTGGTCTATAAATCTTGGTGCTTTTCTTTTTCCTCTCATTCTGGTTCCGATGCTGAAAAAAATATCCTACAGCTATATTTTTTACATGGCATCCATCGCCGGCATCATACTTCTGCTTCTTAACATATTTTTGTATAAAGAGCCACATAAGAGACAATCGGACAAAAGTCTGCCTCAGGTTTTCAAAGAGATGTTACTTGTCATAAAGGACTGGAAGTTCCTGCTAATGATACTGATATACTCCGGTTTCTGGATTCTGTATTTCCAGATGTACGGGACAGTGCTCTGGTATGTTCAGGATTATATGGATATGGCGCCTATAAACAATGTGGTGAACTCATTCCTCTCAATCTTTACAGAGAATCCTTCCTGGAGGTTCGACGTTGAACATGTCACTGTCATCAATGCGGGAGTGATAATCTTGTTACAGCTTGTCGTTTCGAATCTTGTCAAGAACCGGAGAGCTTTACCTACAATGATTGCCGGTATAGGTCTGGGAACAGCCGGAATGTTTATTCTCTCACTATCTTCAAATCCGTGGATATTTATTCTTGGCCTTATGACATTCACTTTGGGAGAGATGACCACTCATCCCAAGTTTATCTCATACATAGGTTTGATAGCTCCTTCTGACAAGAAAGCTCTATATCTTGGGTACTCATTTCTCTATGGGGTAATTGGAAGCAGTGTGGGAGGTTTTCTTGGATCCCGCCTTTATGTCAAGTATGTGGACAACCTGGGAAATCCCTCCCGGTTATGGATGATATTCTCTTGTATCGGGGCCGTGAGCATCGTCTCGCTCATACTCTACAATAAGATAATTGCACCAAAAAAGGTCAGTTGAGCATCTTCTTGCGGAAGAAGATAAATGTCACAATCAAAACGGCTGCAACCATAATCAGCATAATAAAGAGAAAGTCCAGGTTCCCGAATCCCGGAAGCTCAACATTCATTCCGAAAATACTGGCTATCAAGGTAGGCGGCAAGAATAGCAGCGAAACAAATGTGAATATTTTCATGATGCGGTTCTGCTCAAGGTTAATCAAACCAAGAACTGTATTCTGCAGGTATTCAAGTCTCTCGAAGCTGAAATTTGTATGGTTTATAAGTGAGTTTATATCTTTTATCAGGACATCCAGCTTGGCAAAAAGGTCCCTCGGGAACTTGTCGCTTTTCAGAATCCCGGAAATCATCCTCTGTTTATCGACTATATTCTCCCTCACCAACATTGTGTTCTCCTGCAACTGGGTAATATCCAGCAGAAGGTCCTCCCCCATCGTTCCTCCGAGACTTACCTTCTTACTATACTGAGCTATCTCTTTTGACATCAACTCAATCATATCGGCATCCAGGTCAATCCTGTTTTCCAGAATACCTACCAGTATGTGATAACCTGTTGGCAATAACCTGTAGTTTGCCATTATCCTGCGCTGGATGTCGGTAAAACTTCTGAGGGGCACGTGACGGATGGTTACAATGATTCCCTCGCATAATATGAAGGAGACCGCCTCCATACTGTAATTTTCAGGACCGGGTATAAGAAAGTTAGTGTTTGCGAATATTGTATTCTCTGTTTCAGAGTATCTTGATGAACTCTCGATCTCTTCAGCCTGTGCACGACTCTGGAGGTTTGTATTCAGAAACTCCTCAATAGCCCTCTTCTCCTCCCCTGTCGGAGAAAAGAGATCAATCCACAAAACATCGTCATAACCGAGGTTGTCAAGAGCACCTATTTCGTCTGTAGTTATTACCTGTCCCTTATCTTTGTAAAATATTTCGAGCATGGTCAAATCCTTTAATGGTTTATAACTAAATCATCTACAGCCACTTAAATGGCGTGAGGTTTAGCCGAACCATCGGACTTTTGACTTTAGCTCGTCAAGGGCAAGCGACCAGAACTCTGCAAGGCCTTTTCTCTTGTCTGCACTGAGATTGAAAGAGACATTCTCAGCAAGATATTTTAATGCGTACTCTTTGTTGAAACCGTTTGAATATTTATCTACAGCCTTGTCGATATTTTCCACTCCCAACCTGAGAGCATCATTGAATTCCCGGACAAATGAGGGATCAAGATCTCTGTTGGCAGTCCAACATGCAAAGACAAACGGGAGACTGGAGAATTTAATCCACTCTTCAGCCAGGTCATAGACATACTCGAAGTCTCCTCCTCTCCTTAGTGCCTTATCTCCGATAAGGAGGTAACTCTTTTTGGTATCTATCTCTGTTTTGGAAAAATTGAACGGGATATATTCCGGTGAAATTTTCCAGAATCTTTGTGCCAATAATTTTGTAAGCAAAACCGATGTTCTGGATTCAGTATCCAGATATACTGAACTGATCTTCTCGACCGGTACTCCGCTGCATAATAGTACTGATGCAACCTTTCCCTCTGCACCAATGCAATAATCGGAAAATATCAGATTGTTCTTAATTTCAGGGATTGCACCAACCGGAACTATACTTATGTCTGTTCGTCCGTCGGATAACTTCTGCGCTGATTCAGCCGGTGTGGAAAACTCCAGATCAATATACCTGCTTACGGGATGGTTTTGCAACCCGTAGACAAATGGAATGGTATTCAGATATGATATGGCTGATACACGGATGAGCATTACTTATTGGTTTTGTAGGGCACTATTCAGGCCGGCCGCAAAGTTAAGATAAAATATTTAAATGCTCAACCAATATTTTCACTCCGATAATTACCAAAATAATGCCGCCCAGTATTTCTGACCTCTTTCCGGCTTTTATGCCTATTTTCCTGCCCCATTTCAAGCCAATGGCAGAGGCAAGAGCTGTTGTTAGAAATATAGCAGAAGAGGCGATGAGAATACTATTCAGAGGCATATTGATCACAGCAAGTGTCACTCCAACGGCAAGTGCATCTATGCTTGTGGCAGCGGCTGCAATTACCATAATTTTGAACTTTCTTATGTCAATGCACCTCTCTTCATCTTTGCCTGAAAAAGCCTCCCATATCATTTTACCACCAATGTAAAAAAGGACAGAGAAGGCAATCCAGTGATCAACAGAGCTGATCAGTCTCTCGAGGCCGCTGCCCAACAACCATCCTGCCAGTGTAAACAATGACTGGATAGTTGCAAATGTCAGCGTAATCTTTAGAAATTCCGACCTTCTTATCCGGGGCAGGCATATTCCGGAAGATAGAGATACGGCAAACGTATCAAAACAAAGTCCGACAGCCAATACCAGAATCTCAAGGATATTCATTAAGCCTTAACTCTCCTCTCTCTTAACAAATACATCGCTGCAAATGTTATGAGACCATTCATGATAAGGATTGTGAAACCGAAGCCGAATCCCAGAAACTCTTTGCCTGCAAAGTCGAGTATGTAGCAAAGGAGAGGAGAACCGACCGCCACATAAGGCATAAACTTGTCCTTTACATTGTACTTTGTAAGCAAACCGAAGAAGAAAAATCCCAGGAGAGGTCCGTATGTGTATGAAGCGAGCAGATAAACCAGATCTATGACGGTTTGGTTGTTGACTGCATAGAGAACGAGTATTATTATGAAAAAGAGCACGGCAAAACCGGCATGTGCAAATTGTCTGATCTTCTGTTTTCTTTTTTCTGAGAGATCCTTTCTTTTGTTGAATCCCATAAAGTCAATGCAGAACGATATTGTAAGAGATGTCAGAGCTCCTCCGGCACTTGGATATGAGGCAGAAATCAGACCAATTATGAAGAACAGACCTACTCCAAGCCCGAGATACTGACTTGCTATTACAGGGAAAAGCTTGTCTGTCTGCGCTTTTGTAAAGACACCGGCTGCATCTGCAAGACCGATATTGTGCATTCCGCCGAG
Source organism: Bacteroidales bacterium CF (assembly GCA_000473305.1). Classification (GTDB taxonomy): domain Bacteria; phylum Bacteroidota; class Bacteroidia; order Bacteroidales; family UBA932; genus Bact-08. The sequence goes on from CP006772.1 coordinate 1,537,210, forward strand.
TTTAGAACTTACAAAAATTGCCAGAAGGGCACCCATCAGAAGGAAGAAGAAGTTCACGACAACTATTGTGATACTTGTTGTATATATATTTTTCTTGGCTTCTCCTATATTCTTGCAAGAGAGGTTTTTCTGCATCATCTCCTGATCAAGACCTGTCATGGCAACTGTTATAAACATACCGCTGACAAACTGCTTGATGGCATTTGTACCGTGAGACCACTCCCAGTCGAACCAATTTGAATAATCTGTCGATGCTACGGCAGACATCATCTCTCCGAAGTTCCAGCCCATAGCCTTCGAAATCGAGAATATTGTCAGAAATACTGCAAGCAACATAAATGTGGTCTGAAGTACATCTGTCCAAATTATCGTCTTAACACCTCCCTTGAAGGTATACAGGAATATAAGCAGCATGAATATAAACGCTACAACCCAGAATGGTGTAGAGCCAGCCGGAAGGAATGTATGAAGAACCAGTACCACCACAAATATCCTGACTGCCGCGCCGAGTACCCTCGATACCATAAAGACGGATGCACCTGTCTTATATGTAAAGAATCCGAAACGATGCTCAAGATATGTATATATTGATGTAAGATTCATCTTGTAATAGAGTGGTATCAGAACCGTCGCAATTACCATATAACCCACCACAAATCCCAGCACAAGAGGCATATAATAGAAATTCTGATTCAACACATTGCCCGGCACAGAGATGAATGTCACACCTGATATGGAGGTTCCAACCATTCCATAGGCTACTATATACCAGGGAGATTTCTTGTTACCTGAGAAAAATGCTCCTGTGTCAGCTTTTCTTGATGTATACCACGATACTGCAAAGAGCATTATTGTGTAGACTGTAAAGGCTATTAGCAGCCATGATACCGGGAATTGATGCATGATTATAGTTTTTTATTATTTAATTGGCACAAATGGTTGTCGGTTCTGAATAGATCTCCCCAGAGTAATCTCATCTGTATACTCCAGTTCATCTCCAAAACCAATTCCTCTTGCTATGGTACTTATCTTAATATTGAACTTGCTCAACAATTTATAGAGATAAAATGACGTTGTCTCCCCCTCCATTGTAGTACTCAGAACAATCAACACCTCTTTTATCTCTTCATTTTCAGCTCTTTTAAGAAGCTGATCGATAGTCAAATCTGTGGGTCCTACCCCATCCATGGGAGAAATTATTCCACCCAGGACATGATACAGACCATTGTACTGCATTGTATTCTCAATACTTATGACATCTCTGACATTTTCGACAACACAAATAATCGTTGTGTCTCTTTTTGCATCCCTGCAGATGTCACAGATATCATTATCTGAGATCATGCTGCAATTTTTGCAAAATTTTGTCTCCTTGCTTAATCGAATGATAGACTGACCGAACCTTTCTACATTATCCACCGGTTGCTTCAGGAGATGGAGCGCAAAACGGAGTGCACTTTTCCTGCCCACACCGGGCAGGGAAGACAACTCGTCTACTGCATCCTGAAGTAATCTTGAGGGATAATTACGGGAATACATCTACCCTCTATTTTATAGAATTGAAGTAATCTACCGCTTTTCTCACAGATCCGTATTTCAACAGAAGTGATTTTGCATATTCATAATCATCCGAGCCAATCTCTTCCATGATCATTTTAGTTCCTCTGTCAACCAACTTTGCATTTGTCAGCTGCATATCCACCATTTTGTTTCCTTTTACGTGGCCCATTTTGATCATAGAGGCAGTCGATATCATATTGAGCACAAGCTTCTGAGCAGTACCTGATTTCATTCTGGTACTTCCAGTGACAAACTCGGGACCTACAACGGCTACTATCGGAATTTCAACCTCTGCTGCCAGCGGAGAATCCGGGTTACATGTAACACAAGCGGTAAGAATTCCTCTTTTCCTTGCCTCTTTGACTGCTCCGATAACATAAGGGGTAGTACCCGAAGCAGCTATTCCGACAACTACGTCATCCTGATCCACACCATATTGCTGCATGTCAAGCCATCCGCCCTCCAAACTGTCCTCGGCAGCCTCGACAGCTCTTCTGATAGCCTTGTCACCGCCGGCAATAAGACCTATCATCAAATCGTAAGGGGCTCCGAAAGTAGGAGGTATTTCAGAGGCATCCAAGATACCAAGCCTTCCGCTGGTACCTGCTCCTAAATAGAAAACCCTTCCTCCTTTTTGTATTCTGGATACTATACCGTCAACAAGCGCCTCTATCTGTGGGATGCATTTCTCTACAGCATAAGGGACTGTTTTATCCTCCTTGTTTATGTTTTCAAGGAGTTCTTTTGTTGACATCCTGTCAAGGTCACTGTACTTTGATGATTGTTCTGTTACCTTCATTTTGATCAATTATTTGGTTAAGTGGTACTCAACGAGCCCATCTATAGGTGATTTCAGGATTTTCCCGATTGTTATGCCATGCTCCGAAGCAACCTCTTTTATCTCATCGGCATAGAAATATGCGACAGATCCGACAATATTCAGAGGATATAGTTTGTAATCGTACTGCATTATGTTGCGTGTGATAAATTCCGCAAAACTTAGTCTAAGCAGCTGCTTTACATAGTTATTGCCTTTGTTCTCACATATAAAAGGCGAGAATGATGCAAGGAATCTGTTTGGATATGGCTGTCTGTATACTTTTTCAACAATTGCACCGTAGTTTAGTCCGAACTGGTCATCGAACTTCTTTCTCAAATCCGGTGGGATTTGCCTCTTTAAATAATCCGACAGAAACTTTTTGCCGATAACGGCACCGCTTCCCTCGTCCCCAAGAATGAAACCACATGCAGGAACATTGTCTGCTATTTCTTTACCATCGTAAAAGCAAGAGTTTCCACCTGTCCCGAGAATAGCTGCGATGCCCGGTTTATGCCCGCATAAAGCTCTTGCAGCTGCAAGCAGGTCTGTATATGCAGATACCTCCACACCCTGGAATACCTTTTTGAAACAGTCACAAAGGACTCCTGCCTTTTCCGGTGTGACGCCGGCTCCATAAAAATGAATCTCATTCACTGTGCCGGAAATATTAGGTGCCAGGTTTCTCCTCAACTCTTCAACAATCTGCTCCTCACTCTGATAATAAGGATTTATGCCGGGAGTCGTTATCTCTCTTACTGAGCCTTCATTTCCTATAGCTCTCCAGTCTATTTTTGTAGAGCCGCTGTCTGCAATTAGTAGCATTTCAAATTATTTAATTGGCAAAAGTACGGTTTTTGGTATTTTAATGCAAGTATCCTGCTATTTTTCGCCAGTGCCTGTATCCTATCAAGGCCGCTATAAGATATGCGGTATAGAGAAGGACTGTAGGGTAAAGACCCTGACTTGCATAGAGATAAATTGCAATAGCGTTGTTAATAATCCACACAATCCAGTTCTCGGCATGCTTTCCTGTAACCCAATATGTAGCCAACAGACTCAGGACTGCTATCAGAGAGTCAACGTATGGCATAGGATCTGAGCTGTAATTTACAAGGAAAAAAGTAACTATTACATAAAGAAGAGTTGACGCAAGAATCGAGAATATCATCTTTTTCCGGCCGAGTCTCTTTACCTTTTCAGAATCGGACTCTTCCCCGCTCTTTCCCCACAATATCCATCCGTATATGCTCATAAGCAGAAAGCAAACCTGAAGAATTGACGCTGCATACAATCCGGAATCCAGAAAGACAGTCACGTAGATAAGGGCGGAAATTCCGCCCACTATCCACATAGACCTTTTCTGGACTATCTCCAGATACACATATAACAAACCGGCTATTGCCCCAATAATTTCAATTATAACACCTGAATCCATTAGTGTAAATATTAAAATCTGAAAGATGCCTTGAGAGTGAAGTTCCTTCCTGCCTGAGGATAGAGCCCCTCCTCAATATATCTTGTGCTGTTGTCAGCAAATTCAGCCATATATACCCAAGCATTAGAGAAGTACATCCGGTTGAACAGGTTGTCTACATAAAAATTCAGGTCAAGAGAGGTATTTGTATTAATTCTGAAACTCTTTCCCATGTGCAGGGTTGCTGTGTAATATGAAGGTACAGATCTTGAATCGTCAGATGTATTGTCATAATACTGTTTACCCACATATTTACCGGCTAACTCCATAAGATATCCCTTTACCGGCAAAACTGAAACTTTACACATACCTGTTACTGAAGGTGAATATGAGATGTCTGTTTTTTTGTAGAAGGTGCTTCTTTGCTCAAGAGGATTCCAATCTTCAGGATTATCAAAAAGATCTGTCCAAGAAGTGTAGTTTAGTATCTTATTGCTGCTTAAAGTAAGATTCCCGTCCAGCTTCAGCCATTTGAGAGCTTCCCATGCAGCCGCCAACTCCAAACCTCTTCTGTATGAGTTTTTTACATTCTCCTTAATCACATAACCGGTCTCACTGAGTTTTCCTGTAGGAACAAGCTGGTTCTTGTACTCCATGAGATATATATTTGCAGAAAGCGCAACTCTTTCAGTTGTAAATTTATAACCTGCCTCATAATCAAAAAGTCTTTCTGCAAGAAGCTTGTCTGCCGTACCCGACTTAATAGACTCCTTAATATCAGATCTGCTCGGTTCTCTGTGGGCTACGGAGAGTGACAGGTAAAACTGATTCTTTTTATCCGGTGTGAAACTGACTCCCATCTTCGGATTGAAAAAGCCATATCTCTTATTGAAGTCCATATTGGCAAAATCCTTGTCATTCCCTTTTATCACATAAGAGACTCCCCGATATTGCATATCTGCATAAGCCATAAATGAATCAGAGAAATTATACTCTCCCTTTGCAAAAAACGAGTAATCATTCTTATATCCCGTATTGAGATACCACTGATAATCAGGGTCTATACCCCCGTTATACATAGACCAGATTAGCCTTCCGAAATGGTCTCCGTCGAAGTACGTATATGTTACACCAGCTGTCCCGGAGAAATTATCTCTTTTATAAATCATACTGGATAACAGATTTATAGATTTATTTTTCATCGCTTGCCTGATTATCACATCAGATCGTTTGTACTCGACTCCATCTACAGTCTGATCGGAGAGTCCGTACTCGGAAAATTTCCTTGAAGCCTTGTAGTTTTCATAATAACCGTCACCAAGAGTATAGTGTATGGTTGAATTGAAAACAAGACCGGATTTGGTGTGATAAGAGTGGCTGAGCTGGAAATGATGCTGTTTGTAATTGTCCGTCTCATTGTTGTAGAAGTGGATATTGCCCACATGGTCATAATAGACTCCTGACGGGTTAAATCTCCTGTCTGTGGCCATCTGCTCCCTGCTGATTCCTTCCCATGTAAGACCCGAGACATGATCTCCCAGAATATATGTAAATCTCAATGTGGAACTCTTCTTCAACCATGCGGCAGAAGCATACAGAGAGTTCAAATCGGTCATGGCATTTCTTATATAACCATCTCCGGAATTATGAGAAAACAGAACGTCAAAAGAGAGACCGTTCCTTAATATCCCGCTCCCGGCACCTATTGTAGAGAGATATGTATTATAGCTTGCCACACCAAACTCGGCTATGCCGTATGGAGAGGGAGATGAATAGAGTGTCCGCATGTTTATGCTGGCCCCGAAAGCTGCCGGGCCGTTTGTTGATGTACCCACCCCTCTCTGAAGCTGGACATCCTGCAGAATTGATGTGAGAGAGGGAATATTAACCCAAAAAACCTCCTGAGATTCAGCGTCATTAAGTGCTATTCCGTTAAGGGTGACATTGATTCTGGAGCCGTCGCTGCCTCTTACTCTCAGAGAGGAGTAACCGAGGCCGTTACCACCTTCGGTAGAACTGACCACAGATGGCATTAAAGAGAGCATCATAGGCAACGACTGAACCGGAGATGCTCTTTTCATCTCTTTTAACGTCAGTTCCGAGTGGGCAACAGGAGTCTTCTCCCCTGCCCTGAATGCCTGTACAACGACGCTGTCAAGCCTGGTTAATGAAGTTTTCTCATTCTGCCCGTTTGTCTGGGCATGGGTTAGAAAAGGTAAAAACAATACCCCGCAGAAAAAAGTTAATTTTTTCATAATTAATTATTTATCAGCAGGGGGATAATAAGAAAAAGACACTTTCCCTTCGCTGGCATTACCCAGATCAGGTTAAAGGGTATAATCTCAGCCGTTACGGCACCCCCAAGAATTATTATATCTTTGCAAATATACAAAATATATCGGAGTCTGCTCTTTTTAGCTACCTTTGCAGCAGGTGGGCCGCTCTATCGCTCTCTGAAAAGAGGGAGGAAAGTCCGGACAGGGCAGAGCAAGGCTCTGTGGAAATCACAGCTGGGGGTAACCTTAGGCAAATCGTAACAGAAAATTACCGCCTTGAGAAAGGTAAGGGTGAAAACGCGGGGTAAGAGCCCACGATGATTTATGGCAACATGGGTCAGGTACGACCAGCCTCCTGCAAGGCCATGTATACCAGTTTTAAAGGCTGCTCGTCTTATGCTGGGGGGTAGGCTGCATCAGATAAATGATAGAGACCTCATTGAGGTACAGAATCCGGCTTACAGGCCCACCTTTTTTTAGAAAAGTCTTGGATGGTCCTCCTCAAATTGTCTTAATATAGTCGAGATTATAGCCTCTCTGAAAAATTTGGATTCAGAAGTTACCTTGTATTTTTTACAGTATAACTCAACAGCCTCCATCTCTTTATCGTTGAATAAGATGGCTTTCCGGTGACGTCTCTTTAGTGCCTCTTTCTGCTTCAAGTCACTTAGTTAATAATTGTTTATAACTCTCAACCTGATCAAGAGGGTACCTCTTTTCTGAATATTTCAGCCACTCCACTGCCAGGGCCTTTTTATCCTGCATCTCGCAAGCTACAGCCAGATTGTAGGCTGCACACGCAGCAACCTTATCGTTTTCTGACGATGTTGCCTCAAGCCATATTTCAGAGGCTTTTGACCAATTAAACTCGCTTGCTGCGATTATAGCCTCCTGCCATCGGGAACCAAATAGAAAATAGAGACTCCTGGCGTCTCTGTCCCATTTCTCAAAGAAATTCTGTGACACACTTTCGACAATATCTGTAATGGCCCCTAAGAAAGACTCTTTTATTTTATAATTCAGTACTGTCTCTTTTAATTGATTGCGCGAGAGAATCTCCCAAAGAAGAGTGTCTCTCTGGTTTATATCTGCAAGATTCTCTGCAGTTATACCGTCAAAAAGATCCAGTTTGAGACTGAAAGGCAGTTGAACATAAGTTGTATTGTATTCTGCGCCGGGCACTTTGTTAAGATAGACCTTGGCATTAGATATTTTTACTTCACTTAATACAAAAACAAGATCAGAGTTTGACTTAACTGAAAGATCCTTGATTAGTTCCGGGTCATTTAATGACTGTGAATCTGTTTTGAAATTGTATACAAAAACAGAACCCTCCTCCCGGGAAAGCCTCTTTTCCAATGAAGAGGCTATTCCCTTTGAAAGGTCTGATACTACAGTCGAGTCGCAACTGCCGTCCAGGGCAGAGAAGATTGCAATACTCTTTCCGGACAACTCAACATTATAACGTGGAGCCACTCTTTTCTCCACATCAATCAATTGAACACCCGGAGCACAAGAGCACAGAGTCAATATGGCAACTGATATTAATCCGATGGTTGAAAGATTGGCTTTCATAATATTATCTCCTGTTTACATTTTCATACCGCCACAGACAGAGATTACCTGGCCTGTAACATATGATGACATGTCTGATGCAAGAAATGTACAAACATTTGCGATATCTTCAGGTAAACCGCCCCTGCGAAGCGGAATTTTTTCGGCCCACTCCTTCTTGATCTCTTCAGGAAGTTTTGCTGTCATATCTGTAATGATAAAGCCGGGAGCAACTGCGTTAGCCCTGACTCCTCTGGAACCTAGTTCCTGAGCTATTGACTTTGCAAGGCCTATCATTCCGGCTTTTGAAGCTGAGTAGTTGGCCTGTCCTGCATTCCCTGACACTCCGACAACCGAACTCATATTGATAATGCTTCCGTTTTTTTGTCTCATCATAACCGGAGTTATTGCGTGAATGAAGTTAAAAGCAGATTTCAGATTTACCCCAATAACGGCATCCCATTGCTGCTCACTCATTCTCATCATCAATCCGTCTTTTGTTATTCCGGCATTGTTTACCAATATGTCAATCTTTCCGAACTCCTTAACACCCTCTTCAACAACTTTGTGAGCCTCATCAAAAGAGGCTGCATTGGAAGCTATAGCCAATACTCTGACACCAAATTCTGCAATCTCTTTTTTTGTAGCTTCGCCATTCTCGTCTATAACCAGATCTGTAAAAATTATATCTGCACCCTCTGATGCAAATTTTAAAGCTATTGCCTTTCCGATTCCTCTTGCAGCTCCGGTAATGAGCGCAACTTTTCCTTCTAATAGTTTCATACCGTTTCGATTTTAGTTTTTTTTCATCCTGGCGTGCAGATCATATTCTTCCGCACCCGTTATCTCAACATCAACAAATGTACCAATAATATCTTTAGATTGGTAATCCTTTGCCATCTCTCTTTTATCTATAAGTATCTCGCCATCCACCTCCGGACTTTCACTCCGGCTTCTGGCTACCAGATATTTGTCTGTTTCAGAGTCAACCAATACTCTCTGTTGGGTACCAACTCTTGACTCGTTGTATTCCAGCGAAATCTGTGACTGAAGTTCCATCAGGCGGCCGTATCTCTCCTCCTTTTCCCTCTTGCGGATGGTGTCTTTGAGATTCAGGGCTCCCCATGTACCCTCCTCCTCAGAGTAGGTAAATGCGCCAAGTCTCTCAAATCTTGTCTCAGAGACAAATGACATCAGCTCTTCGAACGCTCGTTTGTCCTCTCCCGGATGACCGACAATCATAGTGGTCCTGAGTGTGATTCCGGGAACCCTGTTCCTGAATTTTTCCACAAGTCGCCTAGTCTGCTCTCCGTCAACGGAACGTCTCATATTTGCCAAAACCTTATCCGAAATATGTTGCAAAGGAATATCCAGATACTTGCATACCTTCGGATTATTTGCCATGACATCCAGCAGATCCTCCGGAAATGCAGCAGGGTAGGCATAAAGAAGACGTATCCACTCTATTCCTTTTACATCCGAGAGTCTCTCAACCAGCTCTGCGACATTTCTGCGGCCATAGAGGTCAACACCGTAATAGGTTGTGTCCTGTGCGACAAGTATGAGTTCCTTCACCCCCTTCTGTGCCAGAAATTCTGCTTCGGCAAAAAGATTTTCCTGTGGTACAGATGTGTGTTTTCCTCTGATAAGTGGGATGGAACAATAGGAACAAATCCTGTCACAACCTTCGGAGATTTTCAGATAGGCATAGTGATCCGGAGTTGTAAGAAACCTCTGGTTACTATATTTTTTATCCCATGAGGAGCTAAGTGCTTCAAGAACCTGCTGAGTGTCAAATGCTCCAAAGAATCCATCGACTTCAGGAATAGATTCAATCAACTCATGGCGGTATCTTTGTGATAGACAGCCAAATACAAGAACCCGGGATGTATATCCTAATCTTTTGGCCTCTACAGCCTCAAGTATTGCCTGTATGGACTCCTCCTTTGCATCCTTTATAAAACCGCAGGTGTTTATGATAACTGTATCTGCTGCAGCTTTCTCCAAGGGTTCATTTTCCGGGGAGATCTCAATATCATTGGCCAATATTTGTCTCAGTAAATGTTCCGAATCAACCCTGTTCTTTGAACAACCTAATGTTATGAGCTTAATTCTCCTTGGTTTCATCAGGCAGTTCGAAGTCGAGTGAAGCATTATCTTTTAGTATGTTATACCACTCTACTACCTTCTTCATGTGTGAGGCGTAAAATCTATCCCTGTCATAGTCAGGCAGAACTTCAGCAAAGAACTTTTTAAGCTCCTCTGCCTGGGATTTTCCGTCAGGAGCACTCTGCTCACCAAGTTTTTCGTGCATTTTTGTAAGGACAACATGAAGAGGAATCTCCTCCTCTGTTGTGTATATGGAAATATCCGACAATGCTGTAAGCCTTGTTGTTGAACCGCACATTGTTCTTTTTTTGGTGATCAGTGATTCAACTATCACACCTGAATTTGCGTGTGACAGATAATTGAACAAACCCGGCTGACCGGAAATTGAAAGGATCTTCTGTAAATTTGTTTTCATCTTCTAATTGTTATACAATTCCTCTATCTTTTTTTATCTTTTCGTATGCTTCTGAAATACTCTTGAATCTCTCCTCAGCCGCTCTCTGTACATCCGGGCCAAGATTTGACACCTTATCGGGGTGATGTTTAACTGCAAGTCGCTTGTATGCTTTTTTAACCTCCTCGTCAGATGCGCTCTTCTCTATTTCAAGTACCTGATATGCTGCATCTATCCCTTTGTCAAACATGGCAAAGACTGATTCGCTCTCGTCTCTCGAGATACCCAAAGTTGCAGAGATGCGCCTCAAAACTTCAAGCTCCGAGGTACTGACTGTGCCATCGGCCTGCGCAATTCCGGTAAGGTAGTGTAAAAGCTGAATTCTGGCTTCAGGATTCATAAAGCGCTGTATCTGGAAACCAACAGCATTTATATCAACATCTTTTTTCAGCAAGTCTCTCAGCAAAACAGTCGCTTCTCTGGCTGCATCCTCACCAAAACTTTGTGTTATAAATCTTTTAACATAATCGAGCTCTGACTTCATAATCCTCCCGTCAGCCTTCATCACGGCAGATGAGAGGACCAGAAGAGAAACCAAAAAACTGTTCCTTTGCTCGGTATCAGAATAGACTCTGCCGGGAACATAATCCTGCTGATTTTGTGAGTATTCCCTGCCCTTATCGAATATAGAACCTACTGCAAAACCCAGTATACCCCCTATCGGCCCTCCTAATGCCCATCCCAGGGCACCTGTTATCCACTTTCCGTATCCCATCTCAGTTTTTTACCTTTACGCTGTTTACTATTTCCAGAACCTGCGGGAGAACAGCCCTCCTGCCATCTGCATGTATTATGTAATCAGCCATGGAGATTCTCATTTTATCGCTCCACTGGCTTAAAATCCTCGCTCTCACCTGCTCCTCGCTGACCCCGTCCCTCTTCATAACCCTCATAAACCTGACATGTTCAGGCGCCACAACAACAATCACCTTGTCAACAATTGTCCAGAAAAGGGGAGTCTCAAAAAAAATAGCCGACTCATATATAATTATCTCACTTCCCTCTTTTTGCCTGCACTCCCGCCACTCATAAAAATCCTCCAACAATCTCGGATGAACAATTCCATTTACCCGCTCCAGCAAATTACGGTCCGAGAATATTTTTTTTGCCATAATATGCTTTTGCAACACACCATCCTTCAATATATCATCACCAAGCAAGCCCGCCAGTTTGTCCAGTAACCCGCTATCCTTGTTGTACAACTCCTTAACCCTCTCATCAGCTATGAACGCAGGAATACCAAGAGCAGAAAAGATTCTTATTACATAAGACTTTCCCGAGCCGATACCTCCCGTGCAAGCAAAACAAAACATATACTTAAATATATTATTTCCCGATAACCTTACACTGGATGAATTTCGGATCCAGCTCGACTGAAAGGAGATCTTCCGGCAAACCCGAGACCTTTGGCTCAACAGTGTTGCTTATCGAGGAAGCTATGTCATTGTAATCAATCGTTGCTGCAAAGATAGCATTTTCCTGACTATGCGTGTTTCTTAAAGGGACTCTGTATACAACCCTGATCTTATTTGGGAAGAATCTGACAAACTTATCTGGAGGGACATTAAGTGTCTCCACGGGCAGCAATAAGGTGTTCTCTACATATCTGACCACTTCCAGTGTGTAGTAGAAATCCTTCTCCTCATAACGTAAACCCGGAATAGGAATAAGATCCACAACCCCGCTTCTTGAGGATGACAATTTTTCAAATATCAGTGGCTCTGTTCTTATGGAGTCAATCTTGTTGAGAATTGACAACTCTCCGTAAACAGTAACAGTTGATGGTGATATTTTTATCTTTCCTGCCGGCATGTACTGATCCTTGAATCTTGCATGGTAATCCACGGCGACCGGCATCTCTCTGTGTGACTGCAATGGCAGCGTAAGATATATAGTATCTGATGAATATGACTCAATTTCAAGGTGTTCTCTCATTATATCAGATATAACATCTGTTATCTCTCTTACTACAATGTAGAATTTATCATGGACTCCCGGAAGAGGTCTGATCAGACGCCCCTCTACAGGAAGGGTAACTACCGAGCTTTTTATCCCCAATCTGTTCTGAAGAATATAGAATCCTGATGCTGAACCGGTAAGAGATAATTTATTGTCAGCAGTTGTCTCGCCTGCATAGCCCCTCTTCTGAGTAATAACCTGTACGGTATAATTCAGATTCGTACTGTAAGTTGCTGACAGATTGTGAATTGCCCATAAAATAAATGCCAGAAAGAGACAGAACAAGAAAAGCAATGCTTGTCTGCCTCTTTCGTAAGAGATCCTGAATCGTCTCAGCTTTATCATAAAGCCGGAATTTATTTACCTGCTGCCTGGATGTCCGAACTGTCCTTAACTATCGAACCTTTGTCCACACGAAGCTTAACATTGTTGTCAACCTCGACCAGCACATATTGCTCCTTAACTTCAACAATAACTCCGTAAATACCGCCCATAGTGATTACTTTATCACCTTTGGCCAGACTATTGCGGAATTTTGCGAGCTCTTTCTGTTTTTTCTGTTGAGGACGTATCATAAAGAAATACATCACAACGAAAATAAGACCCATCATTATCAGAAAGCTCCAGTTTCCGCCTGTTGAAGCGGGCGCAGCATTTGTTTGAAGAAATACTAAAAAATTCATCTTTATTTTATTTAAATATCATACAAATTTAACTAATCTATTGAGCCCACCAAACCTCTTCCTGACTTTTGAACTACTCCTTCACGCTGCAGGCCTATCAATACCTTGTCCAATATACCATTTACAAAAACCTTACTGTTCTGGGTGCTATAGAATTTCGAAAGTTCTACATATTCATTTATGGTCACCTTGAGCGGTATGTTAGGAAAAGCAATTGCCTCGGCAATTCCAAGAACTATAAGGTTGGTGTCTGTAGCTGCAAGGCGCTCGGGTTCCCAATTCAGAACATACCTGGCCATCATCTCTACATATTCGTCATAATTAAGTAAAGCCTTGGCAAGCAATCTGACAGCATACTCCCTGTCTTCATCCTTAATAAACACCTTTGGAAAAGAGACTTTGGACTTCTCTTTCATCAAGGCCAGTCTTTTAATTATGATGTTAATTACATATGCAATATCATCAACCCAATACAAGCTGGCATCTTCAAGCATAGTGTAAAGATCTTCACAATCCTCCAGTTCCTGCTCATAAATATCCAGAATCAACTTAAGATCCTTATCATAACTTGTCTCAGGTGCGCTCATATACTCTCTGTAATAATCGCTCTTGATCATAGAGGAATATATCTTTTTTACTACTGATTCATGATCATTCCATAAAAGACCCCTGTTTTCGCAGAACTTTGTGAGTTCTTCACAATTTTCAAGTTTTTCTATTACAGGATTGTCAACAAAACGCCTGTTCGGATTGAGTTCCTCACTTGTAGGATGGAATTTTTTAAGTCCCGCTTCAATTTTAGTTTCTGAAATCTTTTTAAGGGCCACCGGTAATCCAAGGAGGAAATAGTAAAGATCCAGAGTCTTCTCACAACTCATAATAAGTTCCTTCTCCGCTCCGTTTATTGAATCGGACCCTGAACTTACCCTACTGAAAAGAACTTTAAACACCTTTACCCTAATCAATCTTCTGCTAATCATAATTAATTATTTCAAATATTTTGCAAAGATAGGTTTTTGTGCACAAAAAATAATTTTATCTTTGTAAGAGAAATTTAAAAATAACAAAAATGTACTTCGAAGATTTTGATAACGCGGATACACAAGAACGCAACGGAGATGATGTATATTCAAAACCGGTAAGGGCAGGAAAGAGGACATACTTCTTTGATGTAAAGGCGACTAAGAACAATGATTATTATCTTACAATCACCGAAAGCAAAAGAAGACTCGACAGGGACGGCAGGTTTGTGTACGACAAGCACAAAATTTTTCTGTACAAGGAGGACTTTGAGAAGTTTTCACAAGGACTTGAGGAAATAATTCAATACATAAGGGAGAAAGCCCCTATCATGACTGAAAAGAATGAAAAAGAGGGCACTGACGAAGTGACTCCATTTTCTGATGTCAACTTTGAGGAGCTTTAAAATTTTCTCATAAATATAAGTTGAGGGCCAAAAATACTTTTGGCCCTCAGTTTTTATTTGAATGGTGTAAGAGTTAAGGTCACACTGATTTTCTCGTCATTCAAGGGGGATCCTGAATTATTGAAAGCGCTTCCTTTCAAGCTCAAAGTATATGCTCCATCAGGATTCAAAAGATAACGCTCTAGAGCCTCTACATCCTGAATCTTCATGGGGACGATTATTTGATCTGCTGATGAGAGAAATTTTGAATAGTCAAAGCTTATGCCAACACTCTGTTTTGGAGATACCTCCGCATCAACCGACTCCATCTCTCCGTATTCGTTTCGTTGTTGCCGTTTTCTTTTCCCTGTTGTGGGGTATTTTGATGAATTGAAAAGAGCTCTGGCATTACTTCCCATCTTAACAACAAGGCAGTAACTTCTGGCGATAGCCGGTAATGGCAAACCATCTGCTCCCTGATATGAAAGAGTGGTAATCTCAACTGTAAGATCGCAACCGTTAGAGCTTACCTCTGATGTCTCCTTCTCGTCAAGACGTAATTTCCCCTCATGCTTATTGTACATTGAAAAGTCCATTGACTCATGGATTTGCACAGGTTCACCAGTCAAAAAATTCACATTATTACCCGATGCTATACTGAAATAACTGAACTCAGATATTGCCCTGTTAAAGTTCTCCATTTTTTGTTGCAGATATTCGATCCTTTCCGGAATAATCTTCAAGTAGACAGTAGTTGAGAGCATACTTCTTTCAATAGATTTTTGTTCGGGATCCTCTCTTGTTCCGCATGTTACACTTGTATTGCTATAACTTATACGCAATAATCCGGAGAGCTCTTTCACCGGCTTCTTGACCAATATCCGCGGAGAAGGGTATAATAGTAGTTGTTGATGCTTTTCACCCGGGGTCTCGTAATTTGAAATTCCAAGAATCTCGTATTCCTGTTCTTCATCAGGAGCTGTATGGACGATATAACCAATACCTTTGTAATCAGTCTTGATTGTTGTCTGATGCATCTTTCCCTTATATCCGGAAAGCTCTATCTCTAGCCCTTTTATCGGTTCTCCATCGGCATCCTTTACCTCTATCATGAATTGTTTCACCTCTCCCGGCTTAAGAATAACCGGATCCTTCAAATCCTTAACCGACATCTCTGGACATATAGGTTTATATTTCACGGGATCTTTTGTTCTCTCTTTTTTTTCAAAATCAGTTATAACATCAATCAGCGGTTTCGAGCCACTTTCTGTAGATCCCATCTTGAGAGCAGCCACTGAGCCTCCGAATTGTGCCTCCTCTGCTCCTTCAAAAACAGTAGAGCCCTTTGCTATCACCAACCTTGTTTTAGGTGCCACCAGAAACAACTCTATTCTGAACCGATTCTCTCCGATAGATGTCATCTTGCCCCATATCACATATTCATTAGGACTGTCAGTGCCAAAATAGACAGGGTGTTCCCAAGGTTCTGCCAGTATTCTCATAGGTTGTATGCCCACTTTGAAAAAATCGTTTTCTGCCACAGAATTCAGTTGTAATTGCTCAATATACCCTTTGCTGGCATAATAGAACCTTTTATCCGGATCGGGAAACTGAATCTGGATATCGTAACAATGCACGATTCTGGTACATTTCTCTTTTGCTGTTATTGCTATAGTTGAGAAAAAAAACAGAAAAAAAATCAAAAGTCTTTTCATTGTTGATTTCAGATTTATTTGATCATTAAAGATATAAAAAAGAAATATATTAAAGCAAAAAGCCCATCTGTGTATTCACAAATGGGCCTCTTTAGAGGTACCCAGCAGAATCGAACTGCTGTACACGGTTTTGCAGACCGTTGCCTAACCACTCGGCCAGGGTACCCTGTTGGGAGTGCAAAGATATTAAAAATTCCTTTCCCTCCAAAATTCATATAACATACCGGATTATGTGCGTTTGCCTGACATTTCTTTTCTATTACTTATATATATTCCACACATTACCAAGGCTAAACCGACAATCGTCAAGGGAGTTATTGATTCCCCCAATATATAGTGAATAAAAAAAAGTGACAAAAGTGGAGAGAGGTATGTAATCTGAGTAAGGACGATTTTATTCTCCGCAAGTCTCAGAGCTTTCGTCCAAAGAATGAATGTGAGTCCCATTTCAAAAATTCCGACATAGACTCCTGCCAGTAATCCTCTTGATGACGGCCAATCCATAGGGTAAAATAACGATAGAATTGCAAGGTAAATTGTTCCGAACAGAAAATTATAGAATAGCTCCACTACCGGATCGATCTCATTCTTTAACTTCGAAATCCAGTATGAGGCCCATATGACCGAACTGCCTAGTGCCAGAGAGATACCTACAAGAGAAAGGTTTCCACTTATATCTGCTTTCCCGTTAAGTGATAGCGAGACAACACCGGCAAAACAGATCATAACACCGGTCAATTGACTAAATGTCAAGCGCTTCTTATAAAAAAACGACATCATCAATATCAGTACAACTTGCCATGAGTAGTTAAGAGGTTGGGCAATCTGTGCGGGAAGAAGTGAGTAAGCCTTGAACAGGACAAGATAGTAGAGGAATGGGGTAAGTAATGCCTGTAACATGAGTATTGGCAATCTTTGAGACCCATTATCTATTGCTAGTTTAATTACCAACCCGGTCTTGCTGGATCTTATGAGTTCCAAAGCACATACAGCAAGTGCAGTTATTGAAGAAATAAGCAACAGTTGTATGAAACCCATCTCTGATAGTGCAATCTTGAATGCAGTAGCTACAGTTGCCCAAAAAACAACAACCGCTCCTCCCATATAGAGCGCACGGTTCTGGCTGTTCATCTCTTTATTCCGGATAGATGGTCTGATTGTTGAAGTATTTTATTTCTGAGCATTGGCGGATAATTTTTGTTCTTTTCCAGAAACTTCTCTGTTATTACCGCTGCTTCACGGGAGTGATGACCTGACAATAGTGCTTTTAACCAATTAACCGGAAAAAAGATATCTCCGGTTTTCTGAACCTCTTCCACCATTTCCAATGCTGGGTTGATGTACTCATGAGAAGACATATCCCTGGTGTAATGATTAAGATACCCGAGGGAAGTGATTGTCCATGGTTCAACTGAACGGTTTTTCTCATCTTTAAGGGAGTTGAAGACAGAATCTCTAACCTGTCTTGAACCAGAAACTGAAGGAAAAATGTAGTTAAATTCCGCTACTCTATCCGGATTTGAAATTCTTTCAAGTTGCACATTTCTTATCTCACTATACCTGTCAGGGAAGTGCAAGGCAAGCAGATATGCCAGGTTGGTAAGCTCTCTCTCACCAAGTTCCAATGATGTGAAGCTTACTGGTCTTTTCCATATTGAGAAGAGCCTCTCTAACCCTTTTGTAGAAGTTGTTATATTAGACAAAGCCCTGAAAGCAAGTGACCGGTCCTGCATTTGTGAAGACTTATCAGCCATTTGCCCGAGAGTGCTCTCTATCTTCTCCTGTAATAATATGTTTAGAGACTTATTATTATTATTGTAAATATATGCGCAATAGGCATCTGTCAAATAAGACAATCCTCTGGAGAGAATAAGTGAATTAGCCTCATGTGGAAGATAGTCCGTCAAAGTATTACAGAAGGACTGCGGATCCAGGTTTCCTCTCTTCAGGTTCTCGTATAGGGTTATTAGTAAGGAACATCTTGTCAGATCATCATAAATAGCCGATGAGTCAGAGTCTTTCAGATTGCTTCTGTATCCGGAGAATGTCTTAAGAAGATAATCAGAACTCCTCTTATCCAGAAAAAAGTATCCATACCCTCTCCCATCGGTGTTTGGTATTGGGAAACCGTTTTCCACCCTATAAGCAAGTGGTTGATCCCAGACTACCTTTTTCTCAGAATTGCTCAAAACCTCTGTAATCACAGAATCCCCCGAAACCGAGGCGTGTATCTCGGCCATACCAGGTTCATTGATCCAAGAATAGCTCCAACTCTTCAAATCCTTTTCTGTATATTGATCCAAAATCCCGATCAAATCATCCCAGGTCGCATTACTGTATCCAAATTTGTTTAAGTAAACACGTATTCCTTTTTGAAAATTCTCCTCTCCTATAAGTGCCACAAGCTTATCCATAACAATGGGCGCCTTGTTGTAAATTATATTGCCATATACCAATCCTGCATTATTGAGATTGTCCAGATCCTGTCTGACCGGAGTGGCTCCTGCGGTTCTGTCCTCAGAATATGCGGCCGGAAAATATGAGTTGAGAAAATTCAGACGATGATTCACCTCGGGGAAGAGGGGTTCTACCATCCTTTTGGCAAACCAGTTGGCAAAAACCTCTTTGGTCCACACCTCATCAAACCACTTCATAGTAACATAATCTCCAAACCACATATGTGCTGTCTCGTGAGCAATAAGCTCCGCACGCGAGAGACGGTCAGTATCTGTCGGATTTTCGCTCAGAAACATAGTCCTGTCAGAGTATAGAGTGGCTCCCATATGTTCCATCCCGCCATATTGAAAACCCGGTATGATTACAATATCATATTTAGTAAAGGGATACTTGACACCTGTATAATTCTCCATCCATTCAAGCGAGGAGAAAACCTGAGAGAATATCTCGTCACATTGAGAAACTTTCCCGGGTTCCGACTCCCTGTGGTAAATGGTAATCTCTCGCCCACTCTTCTCTTGAGTAACTTTTTTCATCTTTCCGGCAACGAAAGAAAATAGATATGTAGGGATCGGTTCTGTCTCGGAAAATTGCACGAACCTTCTTTGTGTCTGCTCAATAGTGTCGTTTTGTAGAACTTTTCCGTTAGCAACAGCTTCCCACTCCACAGGTATTTCAAGTGAGAGTGAGTAACGGCTTTTTATATCCGGCTGGTCGAAGCAGGGGAAAAGAGTTCTGGCCCTGTCCGGTACCAATAATGTGTAGAGAAGGTCTTCCCTCCGGTTTAATGATTGATTTCCTGCATGAAACTGAATCGTAAGACGGTTCTCCCCTCTCAATGAAAATGATGCCGGTATCACTATATGTTCGTTTCTGAATGAGTAACGTGCCTTTTTCCCATTTACAGAGAGACTTATCAGAGAGGTGTCGGAGTTTACGAAATCAAGTACTATCGGCTTTCTCTCCTTCAATTTAAAGGATAGTGAAACCATACCTTCAAGAGCCACATTCTGATCTGAGTGTATTTCAAACAAGAGGGAGTATTTTACATCTGAAATATTTTCTGCTCTTGTCTCTGCCAATTTTTTGCCGACTCCGTCAACCTCCATTTCCGGCAGTCTTTTCCCACAGCCGGTGGTAAAGGATATAAGTGCTGTCAAAAAGATTATTGCCGCGCAAATCTTCCTCATCATGTAAATCATATTTTTGACTTTATACTATCTACTATTATCTCAAGAAACTCCCTGTCAATATCATCGTATGAACCAACATCACTACTGTCGATGTCTAACACGGCAATCACCTTTCCGTCTCTGACCAGAGGAACTACAATCTCTGAACGTGAGAGTGAACTGCATGCAATATGACCGGGGAAAAGTTCAACATCAGGGACAATTATTGTTTTCATCTCTTTCCAGGATGTACCGCAAACACCTTTACCATAAGCAATTCTTGTACATGCAAGAGGCCCCTGGAACGGGCCCAGAACCAAAGATTCTCCAAATGGCGAAGAGTCCGGACGAACAATGTAGAATCCAGTCCAAAAATTATTGAATGTAAAATGAATGGCAGAAGAGATATTTGCCATATTGGCAATAATGTCGTTTTCACCCTCTACCAGTGAAACAATTTGTGGGAGAAGAGTCTTATATTTATCTCTCTTGCTTCCATCGCAAACTTCGAGTGATTCCATTCTGTTTTCAGAATTTATGTGTGATTATTGCAAATATATGCAATTACTCCACATAAATAACCAGCCCTTTGAGGTATTCTCCCTCCGGGTGGTATATATTGACAGGATGATCTGCAGGCTGTGTGAGCCGGTGCAGTATCCTGACCCTTCTTCCTGTCTGGGCTGCAGCAGAAAAGATTGCCTCTGCAAATGCAGTCTTATCAACTGCCTGAGAACAGCTGAAAGTAAACACTATCCCTCCGGGGGCGATTTTATCAATTGCTGCTGCATTAAGCCTCTGATAAGCCCTTAACGCATTGGGGATTGCGGCTCTGTGCTTTGCAAATGCGGGAGGGTCAACAACTATCACATCATATTGCCCCTTTTGGCTCTTCTTCAGATACTCTATTGCATCATCACAAACAGAGTCGTGCTTTGCATCATTCAGAACAATTCCGGCTTCCCTGTTCAATCCTATGTTCTTTTCAAGCATCTCCATTGCTGTACGGGAACTGTCGACAGATGTAACGGATATAGCTCCTGAAGCTAAGGCATACATCGAGAAACCACCTGTGTAACAGAATAAATTGAGCAGATTCTTTCCCTTTGAATATTTTCCCACCAACTCCCTGTTATCTCTCTGATCAAGAAAAAAGCCTGTCTTCTGGCCGCTGCACCAATCCACAAAGAAACTGATTCCATTCTCTTTTATTGAGGCGGGATGAGTCTCGTTACCGTAAATATAGCCGTCCGACAGTTGAAGCCCTGCTTTGAAAGGAGCTGTAGCTGAACTTTTATCGTAAACTGCTCTTAGTTTTTTTCCGTAAGTCCTCTTTAATGCTTCTGTTATCTCCTCTCTGGCAAGGAACATCCCGGCTGAATGTGCCTGTATAACAGCTGTATCGTTATAAATGTCTATTATAAGCCCGGGGAGCATATCTCCTTCACCGTGTATCAGTCTGTATGCAGTTGTGGATTCGTTTTCTGCAAGGCCTAAAACACTCCTGAATCTGTATGCAGCCTCAATTCTCTTTTCCCAGAAATTTTCCGGAAGAGTATCTGTTTGAAATTCCAACACTCGTACCGCAATTGAACCTATCTGGTAGTGGCCGACTGCCAGCGCTTTACCATCTGAAGAATAAACAGATGCCATAGCTCCGTCCTCCTCAACCCCTTCGAGCTTATGTATTGCCCCTGAAAATATCCATGGGTGGAAGCGTTTTACAGACTCCTCTCTCGATTTTTTTAGATAGACCTTTATCATTGTTCTGTCTCTTTTTCCTCTATCGGAAGCTTAGGTGTACTTAAAAGTTTAAGGTACATCTTCTGGCATACCCATGCATCTGTGGCAGCATATAAGACTTGTGCATGAGTGAGCATATCAGCCTCCCAGTTTGAGAGTTGCTGTGATTTTGAAACCTTTATACCAAGAATTATTGCAGCCATCTTACGGACACTCTTCTCTTTAATACCCCAGTTGCTGCCTATTATCTGAAGATCAACAAAGCCCCTTGGAGTGAATTTTGTCAATCTTTGCAGTCCGCGGATATCATCATGAACTGCAGCGCCGATTTTGGCAATTCTCTTTGACCCGAGTATTCCACAAAGATCTTCCGTCAATCCAATCTTTATAAGTCTGAATATAAATGCCTTATCCCTGCCGGCCAACTGAAGGAGCGAAACACTGTTTCTCTTAACATTAGCCTGGAATGTAGGTTTTGTCTCTGTGTCAAATCCAATAATTCTCTGAGAGGTAAGATAAGAGATTGCATTTTCATACTCTTCCCCAAGTTTGTCAATCACATGAATATCACCTTCAAATGAAGCCTGCGGAAGGTTATCAAGCTCCTCATGAGATATGTTAGAAGAATATGCCATCTATTTTATCATTTTATTTCCTTTTCAATAAGGCTCCATGTCAGAGGCAGCCTCTCCCTGATTCGTTGAAGATTGTAGGGATTGATATTTTTTATTGAAAATGGTACAATATCAACACTTTGAACCTCGTTACCGGCCTCTCTGCCATACTTGAATTCATAAGTAAAGTTTCCATCCTTGTCAAGTTTTTTCGCATCCAATCCTGAAGCAGGAATTGAGATAAAGGCATTCAACCTGTCTGTGGCCGGAGTAGCTGTAAGTATTCCCTGTTCCCTCAGCTTTGTATAAACCTCTTTTGCAGTATATACTGAAGGGTCTATAAACTCTATATCTGCCGGAAGTACTTTCTCATAAATCCTGACACCGTTTTTTTCGTAAGCACGAAGTTCCTCGACAACCTTTTTGAGAGTGTCAAGAAGGAACGGATAATGGGTGCAACCCAAAATGATATTCCTCAATGGGAGATTCCCGTTTCTTACTCTTTGCCTCTCAATAAGATTCACAAGATGCAACCTTGCATAATTTGAAGCAGAGTTTAACTGAATCCTGGTATAGCTCTCTCCATTTTTTTCAAATAAGACAGAATTCCCTGCAAAGCTGAATTTATAACGATCCAGCATTTTTGTATCAATAGAAAGAGAGTCCTCACCTATTGACGGTCCTCTGTAATTATCCCTTACAGAAGATGCCTTCATGTCCACATAATCCTTTTCCATATCTACAGCTTCAGCAAAACCCAATCCCGGCTGAGCGACAACTTCAAGTTTACCTTTATAACCTCTCCCGGAAGCTGTCGAAACAATTGCTTTCTGATATCCTCCAGATGAGATGGTTCCTACAGTAGCTAGAACACCAATCGCTGCGTTTTCGTCCGGATTTATCATGTCCAGAGATGCCCTGGTCCCGGCTTCAATAACACCTATAACCGAGACTGCAGGAATTCCTTTAGACAAAAGATCCCTTACATCAGGCAAACCATATGCTGTTGCAGTATTACAGGCGATAACCACAATCTTTGAACGGTTCGGCACTTTTGTCAGAAAAAGTGCATCTTTCACCACCAATTCTCTGAAATAACCCAACTTACCGGCTGACGCATAGTTTCCGTAAGGCATATTTGCCTGATCGGCCAGGTAAGTAAACTGCTCTGAGGTTAAATCAGGAATCCCGTCTGAGCCTTCTGCTCCGGTTGCATTGTTATAACAATCCATCCTCAGCAATGACTCGAGGACTGTGAGCCCTCCGGTGCCGGAATCAAAGACCCCTATCGGAAGTTTTGACAAATCTTCAGGATATGTTTTATAGTCAGCATAATAGACAGATGTAGTATCTTGCAGTGCCTTAGTAACTATCGGAATACTCTGGTAAGATTCCTTGCCGCCCTCTTTTGGCGAGCACGCCGTTAACGCCATTAAGGCAATGATGATATACCCTCTATTATTTCTCATATGTGAATTCTCCAAATTCAGTAATTAGGTCTACCGATGAAAACTTCCCAGCTTCTACCCTTCCGATAACTTTGGCCTCAACTCCGTAGCTTTCGGAAATTCTGACAATCTCTTCAGCTGTCTCTAAATCGGTATATATTTCAAACCGGTGCCCCATGTTGAAGACTTTGTACATCTCCTGCCATGGTGTCTTTGACTCGAACTGGATTGCACGGAACAGTGGAGGGACCGGAAAAAGATTATCTTTAACCACATGAAGTCTATTGATAAAATTCAGAATTTTTGTCTGTGCTCCACCTGAACAGTGAACCATTCCATGTATCTTTTGTCTGTATGAAGAGAGTATCTCTCTGACAATAGGAGCATATGTCCTTGTCGGTGACAGGAGCAATTTTCCGTAAGTAATCCCTGTTTCAGGCTCAATTTCATCCAGTCTCTTTGACCCGGTATATGCCAGGTCTTTTGGTATCTGGTTATTATATGTCTCCGGATACTTCTGTCCAATATAAGATGAGAAAAGGTCGTGTCTTGCCGAGGTCAGTCCATTACTGCCTGTTCCCCCGTTGTACTCATCCTCATACTCGGCTTTACCCGACGAAGCCAGACCTACAATCACGTCCCCGGGCTTTATATTGGAATTATCGATTACTTCAGACCTTTTAAGTCTTGCGCAGACGGTACTGTCAACTATGATTGTCTGAACAAGGTCCCCTACATCTGCAGTCTCGCCACCGGTCAGAATTATATTAATACCATACCGGGCCATCTTTTCTACAAATGAGCCGGAACCGTCAATAACTGCTGAAATAACATCTCCTCCAATACGGTGCTTGTTTCTCCCAATTGTAGAAGAAAGCAGAATGTTATCACACGCCCCGACGCAGATAAGGTCATCTGTGTTCATCACGATTGCATCCTGAGCAATCCCTTTCCAGACACTCATATCACCGGTCTCCTTGAAGTATGCATAAGCAAGCGAGGATTTTGTCCCTGCTCCGTCTGCGTGCATTACAATGCAATACTCCGGGTCATTGCCGAGAAAATCCGGAACTATTTTGCAAAAAGCATTGGGGAACAATCCCTTGTCAATATTCCTGATAGCACTATGAACATCCTCCTTTGTAGAGGATACACCTCGTTGTGCATACCTTTGAGCCTCAGTAGTATTATCCATATTAATTATCTCCAGAATAGCAATTCCCTGTATTTCGGAAGAGGCCAAAGCTCGTCATCAACCAGCATCTCCAGTTTGTCGGCGACAATCCTGATACTTGACATCAACGGAAGAACAGTTTCTGAATAAAGCATCGCTTTCTCCTCAATCTCCTCGATCTGATTAGCCAACTTCCTGGCCTCTATCAACTCCTTGGTCTCTTTTCTCAGACTCTCTATATATCCGGATATCTTCCTTATTGTAATCAGCTGTCTCTCGGACATAGTCTTATATTCATCCTCCTCAAAGAGCTCCTTGATACCTTTCACATTATCGATCAATGTATTCTGGAACTTGATAGCTGTCGGAATTATATGGTTAAGTGTAAGATCCCCGAGTACTCTCGCCTCAATTTGCAACTTTTTGATGAAAGTCTCATTCATAACTTCATATCTTGCCTCCACCTCTCTGCTTGTCAGAACATTTGTCTCTTCAAAAAGTTTTATACTGTTCTCTTCCAGATAAGTCTTGAACGCAGACGGAAGATCCTTGATACCTCTCAAGCCTCTTCTCTCTGCCTCTTTGTGCCATTCAGGACTGTATCCGTTACCTTCAAACATAATATTTTTGGATTCTATTATGAATTGTCGGATAACCCTGAGGAAAGCCTCCTCCTTATCCACTCCCTCTTTCATAAGATCCTCCACTAACCCCTTGAATCTCTTTAACTGCTGGGCTACGGCTGCATTCAGCGGATAGAGTGCTGCCGCTACGTTTGCTGAAGAACCTACAGCACGGAACTCGAATCTGTTTCCGGTAAAGGCAAAAGGAGATGTCCTGTTCCTGTCAGTATTGTCAGGCAGTATCTCGGGTATCTTGTTAACTATATCAAGTTTATGGTGAGTCTGGTCTTGTGAGGCAGAGTCATCTTCCGCCATACTCTCTATAGAGTCGAGTACCGAGGTTAAAAGTTTTCCTGCAAAGACAGACATCACTGCAGGTGGCGCCTCATTCCCGCCAAGTCTGTACGAGTTGTTCAAAGTAGCCACTCCGGCCATAAGCAGTGGATGGTGCTCATATACTGCCCTTATAACTGATACAAAAAATGAGAGGAATTGAAGGTTTGTCCTTGGAGTCTTTCCTGGTGACAAAAGGTTAACACCATTGTTTGTAACAATTGACCAGTTGCAGTGTTTACCTGATCCGTTGACGCCGGCAAAAGGCTTCTCGTGAAATATGACTTTCAGTTTGTGTTTCTTGGCTATCTTCCTCATAAGAATCATCATCATGAGGTTGTGGTCTACTGAAAGATTTGCCTCGGCAAAATATGGGGCAAACTCAAACTGATTGGGAGCCACCTCGTTGTGCCTTGTTTTAAGTACTACTCCAAGTTTGTATGCTTCTGTTTCGAAATCCTTCATAAAAGCCATAACCCTTGAAGGGATAGCTCCGAAATAGTGGTCTTCAAGCTGCTGATCCTTCGCAGATGTGTGTCCAATAAGTGTGCGGTTACACAACATAAGATCCGGACGTGCTCTGTAAAGGGCTTCATCTACCAGAAAATATTCTTGTTCAATGCCGAGCATTACATTCACCCTGTTGGTTTTGTGGTCAAAAAGGCGGCAAAGCTCTGTGGCTGCTTTATCCAAAACCTGAAGAGACTTAAGGTGGGGAGCTTTATGGTCAAGAGCCTCTCCTGTATAAGATACAAATACTGTAGGAATACACAGAGTCTGATCCATTATAAAAGCAGGAGAGGTAGGATCCCATGCGGTGTAACCTCTTGCCTCAAATGTATTTCTCAATCCGCCGTTAGGGAAACTCGAAGCATCCGGTTCCTGTTGTACAAGTGCATCTCCCTTGAAATTTTCGAACACACCTCCGTTCTTTGAAGGATCAACAAATGCCTCATGTTTTTCTGCGGTTGCGTCTGTTAATGGATGGAACCAGTGAGTGTAGTGTGTGGCACCATTTTCCACTGCCCATGATTTCATTCCGGATGCTATCTGATTGGCAATACTCCTGTCTATCTTCATTCCCTCCCCTATTGCCTGCTGGACTGCCTCAAAAGCTTCTGCTGATAAATAACGTCTCATTTTTTCTACATCAAATACTTTTTGTCCAAAGTATTCGGATACAGGTCTCTCTTCCACATAAAAACGTTCAGCTCTGTGGCTTGCGAATTCGTCCAGTGCTCTTTTTCTAAAACTACTCATCCTGATGAAAATATTTTTTGAATTTAATGACTGGCAAATGTAGATAAAATTTCGTAATGCATTAATTAAAATCCTTACTTTTGCTTAAACAACCAACCTTATAGAAATGAAAAACTCAGCCTCGTTGTTGCTGATTATCTTGGCATTGGCAACATCTTACAATTCGTTAGCCAAGGATAGGAATATCCAAAGGCATGTAAATCAAATGAAAAAAGACACCCTGTTCAGCAACTCTGTTGTTGGAATAATGGTTATGGACAGTAAGGGAAGAGGTGTGGCATCATGGAATCCTGACGCTCCGTTGCTGACGGCATCTACTATGAAGACCATATCCACAGGTCTTGCATTACAGATTCTAGGTCCGGACTATCGTTTCAAGACCAGAATAGGTTATTCAGGCATAATCAGAGACAGTGTGCTTGAAGGGGATATTTATATTGTCGGAGGCGGGGATCCTACCCTTGGATCAAAAGACACGGTAGCTACGCCTATAGAAAAGATTTTTACACTTTGGCATGACGCCCTGAAAGCGGCCGGAATCAATAAAATCGCAGGGAGCATTATCGGGGATGACCGATTCTTAGAAAATGAGGCAATTCCTGACAGCTGGTCATGGAGCAATCTGGGGCCCTATTTCGGAAGCACAGCCTCGGGGCTCTCTTTCTGTGAAAATCTTCAGTATTTTACCTTCATACCGGGTAAAGCCAAGGGAGAACCTGTTGAGCTCATCAGTGTATACCCGTCACTACCAGGTATGGTTTACAAGAACAAGCTCTTAACCGGAGAGACAGGGACAGGAGACAGAAGCTCGTACTATATTTCAGATCTTGCTAAAATTGGAGAGTTCAAAGGAAGTCTGGGTGCCGGTAAAGAGAGCTATATTCTTACCGGTTCCAGCAAGTTTGCGCCACTTATGTGTGCAGAGGAGTTCAGACTTTTTCTTGCTTCCAGGGGGGTGGAGTGCACCTCCGGAATACGTGACATATCCGAGATACCGGCCACTCCGCAGGATGAGCTTGTTATTATCGGAGAGACATTCTCTCCGAAACTTATCTCGATTATCAATGTGACTAACAGAATAAGCAACAATTTCTACGCCGAGACACTTTTCAAAATGTTAGGCAAACAGATGACCGGTGTCGGATCATATGATTCGTCGGTTGTTGCGGCAAAGAGATTGCTGGCAGGCATGGGGCTGTCTCTGAAAGGATACACGCAGGTTGACGGAAGTGGGTTATCCCGACAGAATTATGTGTCTGCAAGATTTTTCTGCAAATATTTCGCAAGGATGAAAGAAATGAGTAGCTTTGCCGAATTCATCGGGACCCTTCCGCAGCCGGGAGGTCCCGGTACATTAAAAAACGTTCTCAAGGATGTTGAGAGTGGCACCAAATCAAGGATACACGCAAAAAGCGGCTCGCTGTCCAACGTCAGGTGCTATGCAGGTTATGTTGAGAAAAAAGGGGGAGATTACTACTATTTTGCAATTCTAACCAACAACTATCCCGCCAGGACATCGGTGATGCAAGTTGGAGTAGAGAGGTTTTTGGGATCGCTTGTAAATGTAAAAATGAAATAACAGTAACAACATCATAAAAAAAATTATCAATAATGCTTACATTATCCAAAAAGGCAGAGATCATGCCGGCTTCTCCGATAAGAAAGCTGGTGCCATATGCTAACGAAGCTAAAAAAAGAGGGGTAAAGGTTTTTCACCTTAACATCGGTCAACCTGACATTGAATCTCCAAAAGAGGCTCTTGAAGCGGTCAAAAAAAACACGCTTGAACTAGTTGCTTATCCGGATTCTAAAGGTAATGAATCTTACAGGAAAGGTCTTGTAAAATACTATCAGGGCATCAATATTGATGTAACCGAGAAAGATATCAATATAACAACAGGTGGAAGCGAGGCTCTCCAGATTGCGCTTGCCGTAACTTGCAACCCTGAGGATGAGGTTATCGTGATAGAGCCATTCTACACAAACTACAACTCTTTTGCTACACAGAACGATGTAATCCTGAAACCGATATCAACAAGCATTAAGGATGGTTTTGCACTCCCTGACCCATCTGAATTTGAGAAGATGATAACCCCTAAAACAAAAGGAATCATCATCTGCAATCCCGGCAACCCTACAGGTACACTCTATACAAAGGAATCCATGCTTAAATTGGGTGAGATTGCAAAGAAACATGAACTTTTTATATTTGCGGATGAGGTTTACAGGGAATTCTGCTACACAGACCAGCCTCATTTTTCAGCTATGCATATTCCCGGCCTCGAGAAGAATGTCATACTAATAGACTCAGTTTCAAAAAGATACAGCCTTTGCGGCGTACGCATCGGAGCAATCGTATCAAAGAATCAGGAGGTTATGAATGCAGTGCTTCGCTTCTCTCAGGCACGCCTTTGCTCTCCTGCATATGGACAGATAGCTGCTGAAGGTGCTCTTGCAACTCCACAGTCATATTTCGATGCAGTCCGCGCAGAGTATATCAAGAGGAGGGATTTTCTCATCGAGGCATTAAACAAGATTGAGGGTGTATATACTCCAATGCCTATGGGTGCTTTCTATACAATTGCAAGCTTGCCTATTGATGACAGTGACAAGTTCGCCCAATGGCTTCTCGAAGAATTCCAATATGAGGGAAAAACCGTTATGGTTGCACCTGCAGCCGGATTCTATGCAACAAAGGGAAGAGGCACAAATGAGGTAAGAATAGCTTATGTGCTCAAGATTGAAGATTTGAAAGAGTCTGTTAAATGTCTTGAAGTTGCCCTTAAGCAATACCCCGGCAGAACAATCAAATAAAGCAGACAACCCTGCTTAGTACCATAAAGATAGTCACAAGAAAGAAACTGAGTTTTCTCTTGTGACTATCTTCATTTTCACCTGTCGATTCCACAATCAGGACAGCCGCCGGTAATGACACTATCTGCATGAGCCAGCTGCCCGATTCAGGATAAAGTATCACTAGTATAGCAAGAAAAACAATCATTGTCGTGAACCTGACAAATGACGCACTCTTTACAATCTTAAAACTATTTATCCTTCTGTAAACACTTTTTATAGAAGTCAGAAGCAAGATAATGAATTCAAGAAGGAAAAGAATGTTAGAAACGCTTCTGATGTTTGGTTCCAAAACTGCTCCGGCCTTAAGATGCCTCAAATACTCCTCGGCAAAGATGACAGCATCGTCGAAAAATATGAATCGCAGGGAGATTATAAAGAGAAACGGGATAAGGAAAGCAAGTAGTATAAGAACAATTTTTCTTAAAGATACGGCGATCTCTCTTATAGAGAAGAACATCGCTATTGGAATCAAGAAAACAGCCAGAGGTTCAAACAAAGCTGCACTAGTAGCCAGAAAAACAGAGAGAAATGAGTTCTGATCGTTTTTCTTTAGGGTAAGAGTTGTATAGAGCGACCACATTAGAAAAAGTGTGGCCACCGATGTTCCGGAAAAAATAAGGCTTAAAGGAGAAGAGAGTGCAAGGATTAAAAACACCAGGGGCAAAGTCAGACTTACACGCCCTGTCATTATATACCTTTCATTGAAAGCATACAGTGATACTGCTGTTATTATCAGAAAAACTGCAGCAATAATGTGAGAATCCAGTAAAGGAATATCCTCAATATCCACAAAACCTGCCAGAACGGGAATCCATCGGTGTATATTCTGTGCCGGTAAGATCCATGCAGTTGCAGACATAAACGCAAACAGTAATATCAGATAGGGTATCGATATTGCAAAGCTGTATTTACGATTGTACTGCATTTAAAGAAATTTTCAATAGTGCATCAGGTCCGATCCTATATCTGTTCTGTAATATATACCTTCATAACTGACAGAAGAGACCTCTCTGTAAAGGATTTTTCTGCAACACTCAATATTATTATCCAAAGCTGTAATGGCCAGAACTCTTCCTCCGGCAGTCACAATTTGACCATCCAAAGATTTTGTCCCTGCATGGAAAAGATTGACCTCCTTCAATTCTTCCAGCCCTTTTATAACGAATCCCTTTACATACTCTTCGGGATAACCTCCGGAAACAGTGACCAGAGTCATTGCTTGCCTGTCATCCTTAACTATAGTTTCGGCTCCGAGTTCTCCTCTTGCTGCAGCAATCAGATGAGCAAGCATATCGCTCTTAATTCTCGGCAGAACAGCCTCAGTCTCAGGATCCCCCATTCTCACATTGTACTCTATCACATACGGATCACCGCCACAGTTCATTAAACCTATAAAAATGAAACCGGTATATTTTATTCCGTCTCCCTTAAGTCCTTCAATAGTAGGTTTTATTATCCTCTCCTCTACCTTCTTCATAAATTTCTCATCAGCAAAAGGAACCGGACTCACAGCCCCCATTCCTCCTGTATTGAGACCGGTATCGCCATCTCCTATCCTTTTGTAATCCTTCGCTTCAGGTAAAATCAGGTAATCTTTTCCGTCCGTAAGAACAAATACAGAGAGCTCTATGCCGTGAAGGTACTCCTCAATCACCACCTTATCACCTGCCGGTCCGAACTTTCCATCCAACATTGAATGCAACTCTCTGACGGCATCATCAATATTGTCAGGTATCACCACCCCTTTGCCGGCTGCAAGACCATCAGCCTTAAGCACATAGGGTGCACGAAGCGTTTGAAGGAACTTTTCCGCCTCAGTAATCGATGATTTACTGAAACTTTTGTATGAAGCAGTTGGAATGGACCACCTTTCCATAAACTCTTTGGCGAACTCCTTGCTTCCCTCAAGCTGAGCACCTTGTCTGCCCGGACCAATAAAAAGGATATCCTTAAGCTGATCATCAGATTTGAAAAAATCTCCAAGGCCATTAACAAGCGGTTCTTCCGGGCCAACTATCACCAATCCGATACCGTTTTCAATAACAGTTCGTTTTATTGCATTAAAATCCTTAATGTTTATATCCAGGTTCTTTGCAAGAGTTGCTGTACCGGGATTTCCGGGAGCACAGTACAGTGCTTCAAGCTTAGGGCTTTTATTTATACTCCATGCAAAAGCTGATTCTCTCCCCCCCGATCCTATTATTAAAACTCTCATTACGGCTATTTTTAATTTTCTCTTTTGATGCGGCAAAAATAATAATAATAAATTAACTTTGTCGACTGAAAAATATAGCAATGAGTCGTTTTTACCGTATACTTCCCATACTTCTCATAATTGCCGTTTCATGCAGCAGAAGGGATATTATTCCAAGAAGTGAGCTTCCTCAGATACTGGCAGACATATATATGGCAGACAGATCTGTCATGAATGACCCGATGATGTTATCAAAAACTGACAGCCTGCTCATTTATGAGCCTGTCCTGAAAAAACACGGATATAGCACAAAGGATCTTATCAACACTTTCAACTATTACCTGCCTACTCCATTAAAGCTCAAGAGTTCATTCATGTCCGCCAGGACTATTCTTGAAAAAAGGCTTCAGGAGGTAAGGTTGGCTATTGCGGCATATCAGGGCAGCGACTCTACATTTGCCCCTATCCGCAAACTCATTAAAGATGCGGATTCTCTGAAATATATGGATTCCAGGGAGAGAGCCCTGAGGTGGATTTTTGCACCGGAGCTCTTTCCGAACAGGCGCATATACATACCTGATTCATTGACAACCAGATATGAACATCCAATGATGCTGATATGGTGGCAAAATAATTTTAAGAACGAAGGAAAAAAATTTTATCAGTATGAGAAAAATCGCGGCGCAATATTTATTCCCGATAGACCGGAACCCAATCCGGAGAGGCTATCTCTGCCTGAACACTAATGGTGAGATTCTGGAGATCGGGCAGCTGAAAGATGGAGAAGAGAGTGAGAGTACCGAATTTTATAATGGAATTATTTGCCCCGGTTTTGTAAATTCACACTGTCATATAGAACTTTCTCACCTAAAAGGTGCGTTTGCTGAAGATACCGGCATGGCCGGCTTCATCCGTCAGATAAATGCTCTCAGGGAGAGTGTGGGGGCTTCTGAGCGTATAAGTGCACTGGAAAGGGAGATGGATCAGTTGTACGAGAGCGGCGTATCCGCGATGGCAGATATCAGCAACTGTGATGAGAGCTTTAATAAGAAATCAAAATCTCCGATGTACACCCGCACATTTCTGGAAGTCTTCGGTTCGGAGCCAAAGGATTGCGAAAGCGTGATGCAGGGTGTAGGTAAATTACATCAGACAGCCAGATCATACGGTATAGACGCCGCGCCAACACCTCACTCCTGCTATACAATGAGCCCGGCTTTGAATAAGGCATCAAGCATTGAGGCTCTGAAGGAGGGATACCTCTCCTATCACAATCAGGAGAGCTGGGAAGAGGAGGAACTTATAAAAACAGGAACCGGCCCTCTTGCTGATGACTATAAGGGAAGAGGATTGAGCACACCTCCTGTAACAGGCAAAAGCGCCCTCACATATTTCATGGACAATATCTCAGAGATATGGAAGTCTGACACGAACAAAATCAAGGAGCACATTCTTCTTGTACACAATACTGCAACAAATGAAGAGAGCATCGACTACGCAATGGCGATAGCCGAAAACCTTTACTGGGCAATCTGTCCGCTATCCAATATGTTTATTCACAGATCCCTGCCTCCGCTGGAGCTTATGAGACGCAAAGGGTGCACAATCACGCTGGGTACAGACAGTCTCTCAAGCAACAAAGTTCTTTCGATTGTAGAGGAGATTAAATTGTTGCACGGCTATTTCCCCGCAATCCCTCTGAATGAGATACTTCAATGGGCTACTTTAAACGGAGCTAAATTTCTTGGAAAAGACAACAATCTTGGCACTTTATCTGTTGGTAAAAAGCCGGGCGTTGTCCTGATAGAGGGTATTGACTGGGAAACGATGCAACTTAATAATAACAGCCGTTCAAGAAGGCTGGTTTAAAATTCAGCAGCTATGTCTACTATATTGTTCAATGAGATAATTTTCGGACCTATAAAGAGCCGCCGGCTTGGAACCTCACTCGGAGTCAACCTCCTTCCAAGAAACGGAAAGTGGTGCAACTTTGATTGCCTCTATTGCGAATGCGGATTTAACAAAGACGGAAAGGATGACAGAAAATTACCAAAGAGGGAGGATGTCAGCACAAGTCTGGAGAGAGTTCTTGCACACTATTCAGCATCAGGAGAGAAGATAGACACAATAACATTTTCCGGAAACGGGGAGCCCACAATGCATCCCGATTTTGCTGAAATTATTGAGGATACTTTGAACCTTAGAAACAGATATGTTCCGGATGCAAAAGTATCTGTGTTGTCCAATGGCAGCGGCATTTCAAAAAAAGAGACCTCAGAGGCCCTTATGAAGGTAGATAATGCAATTCTGAAGGTGGACTCTGCCTTTGACAGAACGACTATTCTGATCAACCGTCCCGCGTATGCATACTCTATCAGAAAGTTGAAGAGAGAGCTCGAGCCGCTCAAAGGACGTTTTGTACTTCAGACAATGTTTCTTAGGGGCGAGTTCGAAGGTGAGGTTATAGACAATACAACTCCGGAAGAGATTGCTGCATGGCAGGCTCTCGCCGCAGAGCTTGACCCCAGAGAGATAATGATATACACAATAGACAGGGAGACACCTGCAAAGAATCTCAGCAAAGTAACTATTCAGGAGATGGAGCAAATTGCAGCACCATTAAGGGAGAGAGGTTATTTGGTAAAAATAAGCGGATAAGATATGAGGCTGGTTGTTCAGAGAGTAATCGAAGCGTCTGTTACGGTTGATGGATCCTATACAGGAAAGATTGGCGGAGGCCTCATGATTTTGGTCGGTTTTGAGGATGAGGATGGCGAGGGTGATATAGCTTATGCTGTAAAGAAGGTTGTAAATCTCCGCATATTTGATGATGCCGGCGGGGTTATGAATCTTTCTGTCAAAGATATCGAGGGATCGATTCTTGTTGTAAGCCAGTTCACACTATACGCACAGACCCGAAAAGGAAACAGACCATCTTATATAAAAGCGGCAAGACCCGAAAAGGCCATACCTCTTTATGAAAGATTTATAACAGAACTTGAGGCTTCTCTCGGGAAAAAGATAGAAACAGGAATTTTCGGAGCTGAGATGAAGGTTTCTCTCATTAACGACGGACCTGTTACTATTTGGATAGATACAAAAGTTGATTAAAATAATAGAATCATGAAAAACATTGAGAATGAAATATCAAGAATTAAGGCGGGCATTGTTGGCAGAGGCGGGATGCAGGAGATTTACAGGAGATGCTTCAGTTTAATTGATCTTACGACACTGAATTCAACAGATACTCCCTCCAAAGTAGCCGGTATGATTGAAAAAGTAAACGGATTCAAGGATATCTACCCTACATACCCATCTGTTGCAGCAGTTTGCGTATATCCTAACTTTGCAGAACAAGTAAGATCTCAGCTTAAGGTTGATAGCGTAAAGATTGCTGTTGTTGCAGGGGTATTCCCCTCTTCACAAAGCTTCCCTGAGATAAAAATCGCTGAATGCAGGATGGCGGTTGAGAAAGGGGCTGATGAGGTAGATATAGTACTCGCATTGAGCAAGTTCCTCGACAATGACAAGAGAGGAACATTCGAAGAGATCAAGAGTATAAAGGAGGCTATAGGAGAAAAGCATCTGAAAGTAATCCTGGAGACAGGAGCTTTGAAGGAACCTGGTCTGATAGCAGAGGCATCCTCGCTGGCAATTGGTGCCGGAGCAGATTTTATCAAGACTTCGACAGGAAAGATGGAACCGGCTGCCACCCCCGAGGCGGCATATATAATGTGCAGCAAGATTAGGGAGCACTTCGAAAAAACAGGCAAACGCATAGGATTCAAGCCGGCAGGAGGAATATCAACCCCCGGTGAGGCTGTTCTATACTATGCAATTGTAGAGGATGTACTTGGCAAGGATTGGCTCAATCCACAACTTTTCAGAATAGGTGCAAGTCGTTTGGCAAATAACTTGCTTACAGAAATTGAAGGGAAGACTATTAATTACTTTTAAAACCAAAGAAATATGAAAAAAGCTATAATTATAATTTCCGCACTCCTGATTACTCTGAGTGCCAAAGGTCAGGATTATGAAAGGGCAGTCGGTGCACGTCTCGGAACAAGCATTGGTGCATCTTACAAACAATTCGTTACGGCAGGTTCTGCATTTGAAGTTGTAACCTCTCTGGATCTAATAGGTAAAAACGACCGCAAATTAACTCTCTCGGCATACGGGGAGTATCACTATAACCTGGGAGTGGACGGACTCTCTCTTTTCGGCGGTCCAGGCGTGTCATATGGTCTTTATGTTGCAGGCGATTATAGAGACGGAGCTGTTTTTTCAATCGACCTGATCAGCGGTGTTGAATACAAACTTCCTGATTACCCTTTTATATTATCCTTTGATTGGAACCCGCAATTGCAAATGGTGACAAACGCAGGTATCAAGCCTGCAAACTTCGGCTTAAGTTTCAGATATACATTTTAGCATTAAACTATCATGAAAAATTACATTAAGGAAAATAGTGATCGCTTTCTCTCAGAATTATTTGAACTGCTGAGAATCCCATCAGTCAGCTCTATGGCTGATCACAAAGGTGATATGCAAAAAGCTGCAGATAAGTATGTTCAACTTCTTTTAGAGGCCGGAGCAGATCGGGCTTCCGTATACAAGACAAAAGGGCACCCTGTGGTCTTCGGAGAAAAGATTCTGGACAAGTCTCTTCCAACAATTTTAGTTTATGCCCACTATGACGTACAACCGGCTGATCCTATCGAGAAATGGACAACTCCCCCTTTCGAGCCTCAAATAAGGGATGGGGCGATATATGCCCGTGGTGCAAATGACGACAAGGGTCAGGGGTTCATGCATGTCAAGGCTCTTGAATACCTTATAAAGACCAATCAGCTTAAATGTAATGTAAAATTTATCATTGACGGAGAGGAGGAGATTGGTTCCCCGAGCCTTGCTGAATGGGCTGCCGGCAACAAAGAGCTGCTCTCTTGCGATGATATTTTGGTCTCCGATACAACAATGATTGATGAGAAGATTCCTTCATTAAATGTTGGTATGAGAGGACTTACCTATATGGAGGTAGAGGTAACAGGACCAAATAAGGATCTCCATTCCGGCCATTACGGAGGTGCAATCCTCAATCCTATCAACACATTGTGTAGTATGATAGATAAGCTTATTGACAAAGACGGAAGAATTAGCATTGAAGGCTTTTATGATGACGTTGTTGAGCTTTCAGAACAAGAGCGTAAAATGTTGGGAATGGCTCCGTTTGATATCGAGGAGTACAAGAAGTTTCTGGACATAGATGAAGTCAGCGGTGAGGCCGGATACACTACAATGGAAAGAACAGGAATAAGACCATGTCTCGATGTAAACGGCATCTGGGGCGGGTATACCGGTGAGGGTGCAAAGACTGTCATTCCTTCAAAGGCTTATGCAAAGATCTCTATGAGACTCGTTCCTAACCAGGACAATAAAAAGATTGCCGGACTATTCCAGTCACACTTCATGAAACTAGCACCTAAGGGTGTTAAGGTTAAGGTTACATCTCATCATGGCGGACAAGGTTTCCTCTGCCCTATCTCTTCTAAAGTATACAAATCTGCATCGCGGGCCATAACAGAAGTATATGGCATTGAGCCTGTTCCGAACAGAGGTGGAGGAAGCATTCCTGTACTGGCAGATTTACAGCAGATTCTGGAAGCCAACCCGCTTCTGATGGGTTTTGGACTTGAAAGAGATGTCATTCACTCACCAAATGAAAGCTATCTCTTGAGTCAGTTCTATAAAGGAATTGAGTCAATTGCTCTTTTTTACAAATATTATACAGAATAATTTGTAAGCAGATTTAATATATTTTATATATTTGCAATGTTTTATTAATCGTATGCCTCTGATTCATGGAGGCATACGACTTTTTATATCACATTACAAATAGTTATGAAAATAGGTATCATCGGTTTTGGCAGCATGGGCAGTATGCTGATGCACAAGTTTTTAGAAGCAGGCACTCTATTACAGGAAGATCTTTTTATTTCAAATCGCTCAAAGGAGAGGTTGTCCGAGATACCCGAAAGATACCCCAAGGTCAATGTAATGAAGAATAATGAAGAGGTTATAAAGTCTTCTGATATAGTATTCTTCTGTGTGAAACCGACGGACATGAAGGAGGTTGCCGAAGCTACTGCCGGCTTTTTCAAAGAGGGACAACATATCTGTGCTGTCAATGCCTGTATAAGATTTAATCAGTTAAATACAATCTTCCCAAATGCATCATGTTCCATTGTCATCCCCAGTGTTACCGGAGAAGTGGATAAATCAGTAACCCTGGCAACATTTAATCAATTTGTTCCGGAACGCGAGATAACCTTGATAAAAAAGCTTATGGGAACATTCAGCTCTGTTGTAATTATTCCGGAAAACGAGTTGGGTATATGTACGGATCTGACAAGCTGCATGCCCGGATTTATAGCCTCAATATTCAGCATTATTGTTGAGGAGGCATTGTCTCGCTCAACTTTAAGCAAAGAGGATATTCACAATATGATAATCACAACTATTCTCGGCACCTCCAAACTTTGTGTCGACCAGAAGATGCCTTTTGACAAAATTGTAGAGAGGGTTGCCACTAAAGGTGGAATTACTGAAGAGGGGACAAAAGTTATAGAGTCTGCTTTTCCCGAGACTGTAAGAACTCTTTTCCAACGCACCAAAGAGAGACGGGAGAGTACTATACTTAACTGGCCGGGACATTTTAATAAAAAAAATGAATAATGTCTGTAGAGATGATATAACTTTGCCGATCGAAAATTAAAATAAATCAATCACCATGAAACAATTATTTATTACCCTGTTATTGGTCATTATTGCTATACCTGCAACATCACAGATATGCAAGAGAGGATTATCCGCAAATAAAGATGTTGTCACACTGACAATAGACAGGAACACTACTTCTGCAAGCTTTGAAAAATATCAGAAGGAGCTTAAGAGGTTTAACATAGAGATAACATTAATTGAACCTCAGTTTACAAGCGAGGGCAGACTTACATCCGGGACCCTCTATGTTGACTGTAAAGATGGGTTCACCGGTTCTTTGCCGGGAACTTTCCAGTCATCAAAGGATTTTATAGGCTTTTACAGAATATATACAAAAGGAGCTAAGTACTCTTTCGGAATGGTTAAACCATGCCCTCCTGAAAAACCCTCTTCAGCATCCATAATGAAAAAGGTTGAAAAGATGCTTGAACCTGTAGTTGGCGGTGGAACACCTATTATAGAAAAAAATGATGTGAATAAAGACACAACCGTAACTGCCGGAACAAAATAGGCAGTTGGGTCGCGATAAGTGATAGATTGTCACAATATATTGATAATATAGCAATATTTTAGTATATTTGACATATTATGGAAAGCAAAAATCTATCACATCGATGGTCATCGGTATATAAGGCAGGAGGCATAGCTGCATTTATTTGCACCATTCTCATTATTGCCGGAATTGTCATAAATGTGACAATAACCCTGAACGGGACCGATTCTGTCACACAGAGTGCTACAGGATTGTTCGGGGAGCTTAAAACGAACATTTTACTGGGATTATACAATCTGGGATTACTAAATCTTTTATTACAGATTGCTCTGATCCCGGTTTTTTTTGCATTTTATGCTGCTCACAGACATTCGAAAGTCGGTGGGGACTCTTTTCTGGCTCTTGTTCTTTTTATTATCGGTACCTCTGTTTTTATTACACAAAACCCGGCTTTGCCTTTTTTGGAATTAAGCACCAAGTATGCCAATGCAATAAATGAGACGGCAAGGTTGTCTTGCATAACAGCTGGTGAGGCTATACTTGCAAAGGGAGGTACCGGACCCGGAGGTTCATATATGGCTTACCTTCTGATTAGTATCGCAGGTATACTTATATCCGGAGTCATGTTCAAAGGAAAGGTCTTCAATAAATTCTTTTCCGTACTGGGATTTATCGGTAACCTTCTGCTAATTATCTATTTCACCGGAATAGCGTTTTTCCCGGACTATTCCACATTGGTTTTCTCAA
Source organism: Bacteroidales bacterium CF (assembly GCA_000473305.1). Lineage (GTDB taxonomy): Bacteria > Bacteroidota > Bacteroidia > Bacteroidales > UBA932 > Bact-08. Next base: position 1,577,053 of record CP006772.1, read on the forward strand.
TTGCAGCACCGGCAGTGCTTTTTTATCTTTTATGGGTAACTGTCTCAGGAATTAAACTGATAAAATTGACTCTTCACAACTAATATAAGTAAAAGTGTTTTTAACTTTACACTATATAACAAAAAGTGTAATGTACCGGTTATTTAATATTTGCTTGTTCGCGCTTATTGGCACATCTCTCTTTTCGCAAGAGAAGAATGATATCATTAAAAATTTAGGGAACAGATACGAAAAGGTTGTTTGCGATACCGCCTCCGGTTATTTCATTGTAACATCTGGGGAGAGGGAGGGTTTGCTCAATCCTTCCGGGCAAGAGATAATTCCTCCTGCAGAATACAACAAAGTAAGATGTTTTTTCATCAGCGATGGATATATTATTGTTGTCAAAGATGGGAAAACAGGACTCACAGACCTTACAGGTAAAGTTATTTTGGCTCCCGGAAGATATAAAAATTTTGACAACAGGTTTTTCAAGGATGGTTATATATCTGTAAATGAAGACCGGTCATATGGACTTTGTAACAATTATGGTGTTGAGATTATCCCCCTCGGGAAATACACATCTGTATCATTGTATTATGTTAATGATGGAGTTATCATAATTCACAAAGATGGTAGGGCCGGAATCTGTGATCTGTCCGGAAAAGAGTTGATTCCTCCTGTCATGACAAATATATATCTTAACAAGAAGGATGGTTTTATAAGTGTGGAACAGGATGGAAAAAAAGGCATCTATGATTTGAGTTGTAAAGAACTTATTGCACCAGTATATTCAAAATGTATGTTTTATGATAGTTTTTTCCATGTTGAAAAAGATGGAAAGATGGGTTTGTATACCAAAGACGGTCTTGTGGTCTTACCTACTGAAATGGACGCTATCTACATATATGAAAAAGAGGGGTATATAGTTGTCAAGAGGGGTGGAAAGAGCGGTGTATGCTCCATGGATGGGAAATATATAGTCGAACCTGTTATGGAGGAACTGAGTGTCTATTATCCTGATGGATACATACATATAACTAAAGAGGGAAAGAAAGGATTGCTCGACATCAAAGGCAAAGAGATCATACCTCCTGTTATGGACAAGGTTTATGTCGACAAATTTCATGGATATATTGAAACTTTGAGCGGAAAAAGTGAGGGGATTTATACATTCTCAGGTAAAGCAATTATTCCCGTAGGCAAATACACTAATATAACAGAATTCTACCTTCAGAACAGTCAGAATAAATTCTATATTGTAACTGATGAGGGAGATAAGAAGGGCCTTTATGATCTGAATGGAAACCAGAAGATTCCGGCAGAGTATTCAATGATTGTTTATGATGATACAGACCGCTATATAAGAGTAAGGAACGGAGATTTTGTAGGTGCTTATGATACTGATGGAAGATTAATGATTCCATGTACTTATACAGCGATTTCTTGTATTTCAGGCAGATTTGAGGTACAGCAACAAAAAGACGGTCCGTATACAGTTTACAATGTTCCTGGATATGCCCCCGTGGAAAAAAATGTCCACACACAACCTGACAAGCCGCAGACAAATGTTGTTATCGTTCCGGTATATGTTCCGCAAACCACAAATCCTTCACAAAACAATCAGACACAACAGCCAAGGAAAGTTCAGTGCCCATACTGTAACGGTACCGGCCGGAGAGATGTGATAAAATTTGCTCCAAGCTACGGAGGTAATAACGAATGGTGCACTATATGCCGTAAAGTCGTAGCTGCAGGGCATTATCACGACAATGTGAAGTGCATACACTGCAACGGGACGGGATACAGGTAGGGAAGAGTGAAAAGTGAAAAGTGAAGAGTGAAAAGTGAATCAGTTATTTTGAATCAATACTATCAATCGCATAACAATATGCACCTATTGCAATTGCCTTACTTGCACCCAGTTTGGAAATCATGACACCGGTTCTCTTCTCAGGATCATATATTACCTTTTTATCGCTACCGTATACACTGATTTCCCGACTCTCTCCCTTAGCAAACTTTTCAAACTCTTCCTTTGAATCCAGATTATAAACATTCATCTGAAGACGACCGACACTCTCCCCTCCGATAGTCTTCAACTCACTCCTCATCTCCTTTAACATTGAAGGCATAATAAACTTGCTTGCAGCTGTGATTCCACCACCAACAACAACAATACCATCTACAAGGGATGTGGCTGTTGCTATTGCATCTCCGGCAATTTCACCAAAGAGTTCGAAAGCTTTGACGGCTGCATCTTTATCTCCATCCATTGCACCTGTTGCAACTCTGTAAATATCTACAGGTTCAAGGTTATAATCCGGATGGTTTGCAAATTCACCATAAGCTCTTTTAATAGCCCTTACAGAGACACCGTCTTCAACAATAATACCGGGTAATAATTTATGTTTAAGGCAAAAAGTTTCTGTGCACGAATTATCCCCCATATGAAGCTTTCCATTTATTGATAAGCCGTATCCAAAACCTGTACCCCAGGTATAACCTATTAGGTTGTTATATTGTTTGTGACTGCCGGCCTCCCTCAATCTCTGGTTAATCTCAGGAAGGGCTCCTGCAACTGCTTCCCCGTATGTAAAAAGATCAGCATCATTATTTATGTACACCGGCAAACCAAACTTTTCCTCTAAAAAAGGGCCTAAAGCCACTCCATCCCTGAACGACGGGAAGTTAGGCAGATAGCCTCCTATAATTCCGTTTTTGTAATCAGCCGGGCCCGGAAAGGCAAAACTGATGGCAACGGGACTGTTGCCCAAAGATTTGATTATAGCTTCAAAACCCTTTACCAAAGTGGCAAGGCAGTTATCCAAATCCGAGGCGTTAGAAGGGAGGGTTATTGGTCTTACAACATATTCGTTACCCTGAATGGCACTGAAGACAAAATTTGTTCCTCCTGCATCCAGTGTGACTACAATTCTGTTTTCCTTAGTATACATTTTAATATTTGTTATCTGATAATTATTAAGTGTTAACAAATATATAAAAAAGTATGGTAATCCGCTCAAAAACCTAATAAAATAAAGCGAAACGGAGATTTCAGCCTCTCAGTATAACTACATCGAGAGAGATTGCCCCATGAGCTCCGTAAACCAGACTCTGTTCTATATCTGCAGTCTTTGATGGACCGGAAATAAAAACACCGAAACCCTGCAGTTTTCCGGCTATAGCTGCATATGCGGCATGCATGTCACGGACAATCTTCTTCTCGTCGACTGACAGTATCAGATTTCCGGTGATAAACGGCAGTAATCGCTCAGGAAAACAGGTTTCATCAACCCATACTGCTCCATTTTCTGCAACGCCCATTTTCCCTGAAACAAGAACAGATCCGGCTTTTGCCTCCATTTCCGAAGGCTTCATTCCCTTGTAACGCTCCCACACACTCTTTTCTCTTAAATCAATCACTCCGGGACATTTCTCTTTCAAATATCCCTCCAGTTCAGAAACATCCAATAGAACAACTCTTGCTCCGGCTGTTTTCAATGATTGAGAGAATCTCTCATATAGCTCCTCTTTTGACTCACTCTCTATATCAGTAAAAGGTAACTGAGGCAGAGTATGACTAATGCCTCCGGCCATCATTGACTTTCTGATATTCTCAACTATCTTTTGTCTGCTACTATTTATTGCTTTCATTTTGTCTGTACCACTCTTTAAAAGATTGTACTGGAACATCAGGCAGTTCCCTCTCCAATCCCCAGGTATTGACACGATTGTATATCAGTGCCCTGGGAAGTTTTTTCAAAGCTATTCTCACCATTTTTCCGGACAAATCATATAAGTGAGGTTTTGAGAAAACAAATCCGGAAATCTTCAGGACGACCCTTTTGACAAGAGAGCCATACCCCTTCCTTATTAACTCCTGCCTCAGTTTATATATCTGCTCGTGAATGCCGATTTTGACAGGGCAGACATTTGAGCAGGACATACATAATGAGGATGCAGCGGGTAGATCCTTGTAAACGATTTTTCCGGGCAAAGAGTGTGGCGCCAGTATTGTACCTATAGGTCCCGGTATTGTGAAGCCGTAACTATGCCCTCCACTCCTTCTATAAACAGGACATGTGTTCATACAGGCCCCGCAACGGATACATTTGAGCGCATCCCTGTAATCCCTGCTTGCGAGTCTCTCAGTACGTCCATTATCCACAATTATTATATGCATCTCCCCATTCACCTTTGGAGTCATGTAATGCGAGGTATATGTGGTTATAGGCTGTCCTGTGGCATTTCTGGCAAGAAGTCTTGTAAATATACCCAGATGCTCCATCTTGGGTATAATCTTCTCTATCCCCATACAGTGAATCTGTACTGGAGCCGAGTGTACACCCATGTCTGCATTTCCTTCGTTTGTGCAGACTACGACAGAACCGTTTTCGGCAACTGCAAAGTTTACTCCGGTAAGTGCAACCTGAGCGTTTACAAATTTCTCCCTCAAATGAGCCCTGGCTGCTCGGGTCAAATACTGAGGATCTGTGGAACCTCTCTCCGTCCCCAGCTTTTCATGGAACAACTCTCCTATATCCTCTTTTTTCAGGTGTATCGCCGGGAGTACAATATGACTCGGAGGTTCATTCCTGAACTGAATTATTCGTTCCCCGAGATCGGTGTCTACAATGTCAATCCCATGCTCCTCCAGATAATGGTTCAACCCACACTCCTCGGTAAGCATTGACTTGCTCTTGACTATATTATGTGCACTCTTGCTATTGATAATCTCCAGCACAATCCTGTTAAACTCATCTGCATCGGCTGCCCAATGGACAACAGCCCCGTTTTGTGTTGCATTTTTTTCAAATTCCAACAGCAGATAGGCCAGATCTGAAAGAACATACTCTTTCACCTGAGAGGCTTTTTCACGAAGCTCCTCCCACTCCTTAACCGCAGCAGCAGCCTTGTCCCTCTTTTTTCTTACAATCCAGAGCGTCTCATCGTGCCAGGTGACCCGATTCTGATCTTTTAGAAAAAGTGCGGCTCTTTCTGAATGGCTTCTCATAGAGTGTTACTGTTTAATATTTCAGCAATATGGACAACCTTTATACTCTTATTATTTCTCTTGATTATTCCCTCCAGGTGCATCAGACAGGACATATCGGTTGCCGTAATAATCTCAGCGTTATTCCTGATATGGTCATCAACCCTGTCTCGTCCCATCCTCGCCGAGACTGCCGGTTCAAATATAGAGAAGGTTCCTCCGAAACCGCAACACTCATCCTCTCTGTCAAGCTTTATCAGTTCTATTCCCTCAGCTTTCTCCAACAAAGAGATAACTTTTGAATAGCTTGCTGAAATAAGTTCCGAAGGGTTGCCGAGCTTAAGTCCGCGTAAGCCGTGACAGCTCTGATGAACCCCTACCCTGTGGGGATAGTTTATTTTAAGATCGTCAACCTTCAGAACATCGGCGATAAATTCACACAACTCATAAGTACATCGCCTGACTTTAACAACATCCTCACTCTGCTCTAAAATATCATAATGCTCTCTGACATGATAGGCACAGCTTCCGGATGGGGTTACAACATAATCGAATTCAGAGAAATTCCTTACAAAATTTCTGTACACCGCTTTTGCATCATCCTCAGCCCCGCTGTTTGCAAGCGGCTGCCCGCAACATGTCTGCTCAAGAGGATAGTGTACATCCTGCCCCAGTTTTCTGAGCAGCTCTAATGTGGCTATACCGACCTGAGGATAAAACTGGTCAATATAGCATGGTATGAACAGCCCTATTTTGTATCTCTTTGCCACCTTCACTTTTTTGCTCTTATTTCATACATGACATATCCCACTTTCCTGATATTCTCAATTGTTTCAGGATATGGATTGTCGCAAACATCTGTAAATCCAACCTGGAAGTTTTCACCGTCAAACCTGCCTGTTGTTGCCTGATCTGAGAATTGGTGCCAGTGTGTCCCTATAATATTTGGGTGTCGCAATGCTGACTCGACATATACTCTGTATGCCTCACCCCTTTTTTGCTGATTTGCTGTCTCAACAAGTCCCGGATGGAAAAGTCCTCTGTCAAGGGCACCAAAATGGAACTCACCTATCATCACCGGTTTGTCAATGCCTTCAGGGAGGGAGAATGTTGACAGTGAACGGGAATATATGTTATAGCTGATTACATCACAATATTTCGCGGCAATTTTCAGAACAATCGGGTTTGAACGTGCAAAGCGGCAACCGAGATATAGTTTGTTTGGTGCGACTTTTTTAAACTCCTCTCTAACAAATTTAAAGTACGCTTCGGTTATGACCTCTGTAAAGATTTTGCAATCTTCCATAGCTGCATCAGGAAGCTCCCCCTGAAATTTGAGAAGGTCATCCCACCCAGCATAATTTGTTGTCCACTTAGAGTTGAGTTTTTGTATTGAGCCATACCTTTTCTTCAGGAATTTCATCATCTCAATCTTTGCCGGTTGTGTTGCAGGCGACTGCATGGTCCACTCTGCAAGAGCAGTAGAACTTCCCCACGCAATCTCGTTGTCCACGAAGAATCCGAAACACCATGGATCATCCAGCTCTTTTTTTCTTTCAAGCAACTGTCTTCTGAAATCTTTTGTGAATTCAGGATGAAAAGGATCTTTGAACTTCCACCAATCTTGCCTGCTACCCTCAATATCGGGTGATTTCAGCTCAATTCTGTCCGTATAAGGAGTCTTGTCCATCATGCAGATAGCCTTGTCCGAGCTATTGGCTATTGTATTCAAGCCCCAGCTTTTCAGACGTATATGTGCTATGCTTGCAAACTCGGCACGCCAGTCCTCACCGTATTTTCTCTTGATATTTGCTGCAGAAAAGTCATAAGTGCGTTTTATGCCTCTTGCCACGTAGTATGGGTAGAGAAGCTCGTCGTGAGTCTTGTAGAACCCTGCGAAAGAATCATTCTCTTTTGGCAAGTCTGTGAAATATATATCCCTTCCGTCCAAAGGAGTTACTCCTGTCGAAGGGGTTACCCTGACAACACCGTGAGACCAGAATAGATAACCCTCGGGATCTACCATCCACCATTTGCCGTCAATCTTCTTCACATAGAAATGACCTGTAGCCTTCTCTCTCGGGCCACTCTTCCAACCACCGAATTTACTCCTGTCCTCAGGCCCTTTATGTGATTCAAGGTCGAGCAACTCTCTCTTGTGAGACTCCACGAGTTCCTCATCGCTTTTTGTCTTTCCGGGCCAATCTTTATGGATGAATTGTCCGTACTTGTCAATAAATGGGAAGAACTTCTCTGCGGGAAGATTCATCCAAGAGACCAATTTCTCGGGCTCTCCTTTTGTTGCAGAGACGCTTTTCACTGCCCACTCCCAGTCATTTTTCGGTTTTCTCAGATATACGGTGATGGCCTTCACCTTGTTTTTATCAAGATCTTCAACGAGACCCGACAATTTGTATGGTGTGTATCTCATCCCAAAAAGTTTCTCTTTTACATCCGGATAGGGTGGCTTCGGAGGTATTGGAAATGTAAGGCTTTTGGCTGCACCTCCGGCTATTGAAACCCTGTCTAGAAGTATCCCCCGCTCATTGTCAGGGTCAGCATTGGCATTCTCAAGTCTTACCATCACAGGAAGTGATGACTGGCTGAAATTGACAAGCTCTATCTCTATCTGGTTAAAATCTGATATATTCCACTCACCTTCAATACGTACTGATGGATATTCATTGTTCCCGACAGTAGATATTTTCAGAAGTCCGCCGTCAAGTTTAAATGTTGCTCCGTTAGTTGCAGACAAAGATACATTTGTGGCTTTGGATGCATCAAACAAAACCAATTTTCCTTCATTCTGAACCTGAGCAGAAATTGTATTATTCATCGCCAAACCGATTAATAAGAGAACTAATCTATTTTTCATACATTTTCATTGTTTTCTATTGATTGAAGTGCTCCCCACAACGGGGCATTCTCAATACTCGTTACTACAGAGATAAGTTTCAGGGCAGTGATATCTTTAAGCTCGTCCCTGACTATTGACTCCATACAGTGAAAAGATCTGGATATCTGTCCGCCAAACAGCAGACATTCTATCTCCAACTCTTTTAGCAACGGTTTAAGTGATTGTGCAAGTATCAGTCCAACCTCCTCAAAGACACGCTGAGATACGGAATCTCCTTCAGATGCCCATTTACCTATGTCAGACACCTCTATCCCCTCTATTGATGCTCTTCCGCTTAAACTCTTATATAGAGAGAGAAATCCACGTTTTGATATGTAATCTTCCAGTATTCCATCTTTATATGGTATTCTGAAAATAGTAATAAGAGGTCCGCCTATCTCGTTTGTCTGCACAACACCATCACGGGAGAATGCAAAACCAAGACCGGTTCCAAGCGTTACAGCAGCAGCATTTTTGAAACCGGCAGCGTTGCCGCGCCAGAGCTCTCCTGCCAATAAAGAGTTTGCATCATGCCTGAAAACGACAGGAATATCTTTGCCAACCTCCGGTATCTTCGCTATGCACTCTTTCAGGCTAACATCTTTGAGCTCCCTGAATTTATGCTCCATCAACGATGTGCCTTTGAAATAGTTAAAGGGCCCCGGAAAGGTCATTGCTATTCCGGAAAGCATTGCTCCTCTCTGCTCAAGAATCTGCTTCTCCTTCACAATTGCAGATCTCATCGCATCCAGAATCTCTTCCCTTGATCCTTCTGAATGAGCCTCTGTCATACATAAAGAATCAGGAAAGAGTTCACCGTCCGGCCTCATCACTGCAGATTTGAGATAAGTTCCCCCAACATCCACAACTATATATGCCTTTCTATCAGTCATTTATAAAGCCATCTTTTAACATGGTCTTGTGAATGCAAACCGGTTGATTCCCAAGATTTTTGACAACATACTTACCGACATTTGCAGGTATTACCACAACATCAAGATAATTCTGATAATAGCAGAGATCCGGATTCTCCAGAGACTGTACACAAACCTTCTCTCCATCCACCAATGTCAGTACATGGAATTTACCTGCAGTATCCCCGTAAGCCTCTTTCTCAAATTCGAGTCTTCTGAGAGAGAAGTAAAGGAGATCATGCTCTCCGACAATATATTCTGTCCAACCTTCACCTGTTACAGCCACTCGTGGTTTTTGTACAATGTTATCATTTACCCATGTTGTTGTTCTGTCTAAAGCCAAAACATTCTCTCCGTGGTAAGTGTGTATCGGCCTTGGTTTTCCGTCCAGGTCAGCTCTCAGATAGTCATACATCTTGTATGTATATGAACCGACTGTAAGGCTGCCGATCTCAAGAATAAGCTGATTGCGTCCCGAAGAGTGGATTGTCCCTGCAGGAAGCATAACCTGTACTCCCGGTTTTGAGTCAACATAGTTGATATATTTTTCGTAATCTATCTCTGTATGTTGTTTCTCCGAAATCTTAGCCTCTTTTATAAACTCCTTTGGATCTGCTGTTTCTGTAAAACCGACATATGTCTTGGCATTGTGAGCAGTCTCTACAATATAGTAGCTCTCATCCTGCCTTCCATACTCACCAAAGTTGTTTATATTGTAATCGTGACCTGAATGTACCTGAATAGACATGTTTCCGGAACTGTGATAAGTATCATCATAGTTAAACCTTATAGGAAAGTATCCACCGTATTTTTTAACACACTCCTTACCCATCAGGGAGTCTCCCTCCTTCTGGACAAATGTGAAATATGGGAATTCTATTGTATGCCCCTCTGTCTCAACGACAACACTCACCTCAAGAGGAATAAGGTCAAATACCCACGCACAGTTTTTCATACTCTTAGGAAGATTCCTGAGCCTGGTAACATAGTGACCGCCCCAGACTCCCTCTATATAAACAGGTCTGCAACGGAATGGCTGCTTAACCAAACCTGACATAATCCTGTTGAATGCCCCTCTTGGCAACATCTTCACAGCTTCAGGGTCGTCACTTGCAACATAGAAATCAATCAGATCCTTTTTGAGCAGCTCCCAACGAAGATGACCTGCAACCTCAAAGTCCACATAATAGCATCTTCTCAACATGGCCTTTACCGGCCTTGCAGATTTATCTCCTATATTGGCGTACTCTCCGGCCTTTGCCCTTAGAATCGCCCTTTTAGGCGTCACGTCAAGATAGACCAATGTGTCATAATAAGCTCTCAATCTTGATATTGCAGCACCACAACCGGCTACTATCACTACCTCAGCCTTCTCTGAACTCTTTACTTTTTTCAGACAGCCCTCAATTTCAGACAATTTTTCCGGATCAAGCAGATCCTCATAACTACCCTTGAAGAGCTTTCCGAAAAGCTGTACAGGATCCTTCTCCTTGTCTATCGCAAGGTTGTCGGCCAGCAGTGAATCAAGTTCCTGTGGTGTTTTATAACATGAGGCAAAATCTATAACCTTTACAGTTACAGAATTCAAACCCAAATTTTGTGATATCAGGTTGACAAATTGATTGAACTTAGCTCCGACATAACCGTCAAAAGCTATAATTACACTCTTTTGAGGTTCCCTCTCCAGCATTTTTAAAACCAACTCACTGATATGACCTGCAGAATCTTTTGTGCCGGTTACTATTGACCCGGCAACTTCCTTCTCCACTTTCAACCTATTAATAGCATTTGGATCGTCATAAGGGTGCGGGTTAAACATGAAACTCATTTGTAAATCTCCTCTATTTTATGTTAATTAATCTCAAAATATTCAAAATTCATAATCTGCGACAGGGTTGCAAGTTCTCTCCTGTAATCACCGTCAACAAGGGCAAAATGCTGTGTTGTCCCTATCTTTAATATCTTCTCGAAAAGATCCTTTACAGGCATCAACGGTTTAAAGATACCGTGCGAATAGCTTGCAAAGATGTGTTCACCATCTATTGCATCCACCAAAGTGCAGACAACTTTATATTTCCCGTTCTCTTCAACAAACTGAGCCATGGTTTTTCTCCCCGCGGGTATCCTGTACCATGCAAACGGAGCTCCGGCATATTTGTATTTGGTTTTAGCAAAACGGACATCTCTTGCAATCTTCACATTCCCGACATGGCCGGGATCGGTGTGATCATTGGGACCAGCATGTCCTGCTGCGAAAGTATTGTCGGCTGATTCAATGTGGAAAGGTTCAATAAAATTGACATGTTTCCCGCTTATCAGCTTTAGTATAAATGTCATGGTGCCGGCACCCATATCGGCCTCAGGAACCATAACCGAAAGATTCTTTCCGAACGACGGGTGATAGAATCCCGGACGAAGACCTATCTGCTGAAACATTGCAGGATCGACATCGTTATAAATCATTGCATCAATCCCCATCTTTTCTGCCAGGCGGGCAGTAGCCAAAGAGGCTCTTACTGAAGCCATGAACTTATCATCTTCAACATCATCCGTCACCTGGTATTTGGATTTCAGTTCATCAAGGTACTCCTTGCATTCCGGCTCCGAAAGAGAATCTATCTCATCCTGAAGTGTGGAATATGAAATAAATCTTATCTCAGGGCCGATCTTGGTAAACATATTGTACGGATCCATATATGTTGACCACATCAGTTCGTTATAACTTGCCAGTAAACCGAAAGTGGACTCCCTCAGGACACTCCTCACCTTTGCAGCCTTGGAGAAGGAGATAATCTCCTCTGTCACCTCATCTCGGTTTCCCATAACAATCTTAAGATTTTTCTTTCCCAATCTTGCTATCGAGCCCGATGCTTCCAAAGAGCCGACCAGTGTTCCATTACAGAGAAACTCCACAAAGTCATTCTCCTCCACGGTTTTTTCAAAAGTCATCCTCTCCTTCACACTATTCACAAAAATCACAGGCATATCGGGCATATCCCTCAGAAACCTCACCCATGCAAAATCCTCGGCCCATGAGAGAAACTCGGCAATCACAAAATCAACCTTAGCTGAAGAGAACATATCCATCGCTTTTGACAGATCCTCCCTTTCATAAACAATTCCCGGATTTACCAGGTCAATTGTCTGGCTCAGGCTACTTTCTATAGCCTCTACTACAGATCTCTTTCTGCTATCATAAGAACCCTCTTCAAGCTCGGCTCCCATATTCCTGAACCTTGGCGAAGCTATCAGTAAAAGTCCCGCTTTTGCTTTCTGGAATTTTTTTAATTCATTCATCACTTTCCAATTTTTATTTTTTCAATCTCCTCTAAAAAATCATCTTTGAAATTATAGAGTCTGAACGACAACAGTATTTCACCCTTTTCGGTACTCCATGATTCATCAACCGGAATGTCGATTATCGAAGGTGAAAGCGGAGATACCTCCGTTTCGAACAAGACTCTGTTTTTTATATTTTTTGCTTCTGCCTCTTCATCCATAACCATCCGGAAAAAACCACCATTAAAGAAGCCAAACTCTCCTTTGATATGTAATCCGTCAGACATTTTCTCAGTATGTATCCGCGATACAGTAACACCATATTTGGAAGCAGCCTTTATACACATTCCACTTTCGATTGTACAGGCAGAAATGGTGTATTGGAAATCATAACTTTCCCCGGGACTTAACTTCACCAGTGGTGAGAGAATCTCCATCTCCATATACGGAGGGTTAACCTTTCTATCAGATTTATGAATATTAACCCTGCCCCTCGAATATGTTGCACCCTCACCCTGAGTCCACACCTGGAGAGATGTGCCATCGGGATACTCTGCGCCATCAGCAACATCAAAATTCATTACCAGTACCTTGCCACTGCTCCTGTTTACACAGGCAATCCACCCATCGGCAGAATCAGTTCCAACCTTACCGACTATATATTTGTATGCAACTACCAGGTTGCCGGCTTCATCGCACATATACTGAGGATTATTGGCCAACCCGTGTAACACTTTATATTGAGCGTTTCCTTTAGAATCTTTTTTTGCAGGACACACTATCTGTGATTGTTCAACAGCCTGTTCATCGACAGCAACCTGACAAACCGGCCATACAGACCATCGTATATCCTTGTCAATTTTATTGGTAAAAGTTGCAGAAATATCTATAGTCGCTACATCAGGGTTAACTGTAAATTGTCTTTGAATCTGCAAGCCTGTTCTTTTGTCCACAGGACTTTTAAGGGTAACCAGGTTGTTTTCAGTATTGCACTCATAAACACCTCCATCCAAAATATGATCCGGTGGTCCGGGCCAATACCCGTCACCATCCCAGCCTTGTGGCGCCGGCCAAACCTTCTCTCCTCCGAAATTCATCCATGGTTTGTCAGGAATCCTTTCAGGAAAAAGGGATTCTAAAGCAGGATTCACAAACAGATATTCATGTCCGTGCAAGGAAAACTGCATAAGTCTTCCTCCCAAATCAGGTACGACATGACAATCTATCAAGCCATTGCTCAGAGAGAGCGCATTCCACCCCTTATATGTTGTGTATCTTAGCATAATCTCTGTTATAGAAGAACTTATATGCCACAACCATTAATAATCCACAAACCAGCCATATTACTGCCAGGCTCGAAATTGAGAAAGAGAGTCCCAGAACCGGTTTCATCAACCCCAGAATCAGAGGGGAGAGAGAACCCACAGCAAAGCCTAGCATAATCATCACACCAGAGGCAGAAGAGTGGTACTTTTCAGGAATAACATCATACAACACTGTATATGTGTTTGCATCGAAAAAAGCCCTTGCGAACCCAAATCCAGCAAAACCAACATAAATTGCTGCCAGAGTCCCGGAATTACCCATCAAAATAATGAAAGGCACCGCAAACAGAAGACCTCCTGCCTGAAGCAAAATCCTGTTTGCCGGATTCTTACCTGCAAGCTTGTCAGAGAGTTTCCCGGCAATCATTACGCCAAAGAAAGCGAACAGGTGTGTATAGAACATTGAGTGAAAACCAGCCTCAGCTAATGACATGTTGAACTCCTCATAAAGGTATGTGGGCATCCATGTAAGATATCCTGTAAGAACAAAGATCAGTCCGCTGAATCCGATTGTCAGCATAACAGCTGTCGGCGTTGTAAAAAGTACTCTGAACCCTTCAAAAAGCGAAATCTTTTCACTCTTCACATTTTCACTATTCACTCCCTCACTATTCACTATCCCCTTTTCTCTTTTATCTTTCAATCTGAATATCATCACCACCGCGTGAATCACACCAACAGCACCAAATACCAGAAATGCACTTCGCCAACCGTAATGCTGACCGATATATCCCGCAACAAAACCGCTCAGGATGACTCCCACATAATATGATGTCTGGTGTATGGACATTGCGAAAGATCGCGTCTCCCTATGATAGCTTGCCAGCAATGCATAATTGGATGGTCCGAAAAAGGCCTCCCCGCCTCCTGTGGCAACACTCCTCATAACAATAAGCATTATCATTCCGTTGCTCAACCCTGTAAACATTGTGGCAACACTCCAGAAAAGAATGCTAAGCGAGACAATCCACTTCCTGCTGAAAAGGTCGCCTATATATCCTGCCATGGGCACCAGAAGGGCATAGACAAGATTAAAAGCTGTGGCGATTGTACCTATTTGGACATCAGAAAGAGCCAGATCCTCCTTAATTAGTGGCAGTACGACATTAAAAACCTGTCTGTCTGCCTGATTGACAAAGAAAGCAATCCAGAGCAGCACAAGTACCTCCCATTTGTAATTATCTTTCTTTACCTTTATAGTATTCATAAACATCTATTTAAAAAGCCGGAATCACCAATTTACCTGACGGGTAAAATCAACTCCAAATGAATTTGTCACCTTTATCTTTACCTCTTTAATGCCGGACCCCGGAATACATTTAAAAATATGGTCTGTAGTAACTGCGTTTATCCAAGTCCTTCCGGAAATTTTATTATCGCCATCAGCCCCAAACCACGAGTATGCAGTAGGATCCATAGTCTTCTCGGAAATCCTCACCATCTCCTGGTATGTTGCTCCGTGATTATCAGACCACATTACCTTCCAATCAGGATCCCAATCCCACACATTAACCAGCAACTCATCAGATGGCCTCAGGACAGGAGCCCTGTTTTCCGGTTTATAAACCGAAAACTGTGAGTCAGGATTGGTATATGATCTGTAGATCCATTTAAAGTCTGTGCCGTTCACCTCAAAAATCTTATAGCCCAATTCGGCTCCGTCAAGACATACAGGCCCTTCCCAGAATCCGCCGCAGGCTGCACCTACAATATGCTCAGTAATGCCGGTATTATCCTTCATCACAGAGTTATAGTGTGTGTGGCCGCATATAATCTGAACATTTGCATAACCTTGCAAAAGCGCATGCAGTGTCTCACTATTTCCATAGGAAGAGGCATACCTTGACTTTGAAGGTGCATGAAACAATAGAACCAAAGCTTTATCCTTTGTTACATATGAGAGATCATTACGGACCCAGCTCAACTGCTCTTCTGTGAAATTCACGGTATATTCTCCATCAGGTCCACCCTTGTAATAGATGTTGTCAAGGCTTATATAGTGTACCATCCCTCTGTTAAAAGAGTAGAATGTAGGACCGTAATGACGTATATACGCAGAATCGGCAACTTTATCATAATTATACGATGGCGTCTGAGAGGTGCTGAACAGATGATCGTGATTACCTATGGAGTAATATACAGGCTGATTCACTGCTGAGAAATAGCTTCTGCTGAGATCATTCATCAGCGGCTTGTTGAACACTACATCACCGGCGACCATCAGATGAACTGGACTTAAGGAAGCAGAAGCTATCTCCTGTCTCATAAAAGCAAGAATCGGCTCCAGCTTTTTAAGTTCTGTCTCATTCCTGACCTGTGGGTCCCCTACCGCAATGAAATAGTGTTTATTGTCAGATTGTCCCATTTTATTGAGAACAAAGTTTATGTTTTTCTTATCCGGGGCATTTTTCAATGCCACCCAAAACTTAGGCACGCTTCTCTCCACAGGTACGGTATAGCCTGCCGGAGACGATATGTATACGTGAGTGGCGGATGGGTTGTATGGTAATTCATAAGCCCCGTCTGCAGCAGTTAGGGTAAAATTGGTGCCATCAGTCACAACAACTCCGGCTACACCTTTTGAATCACAAAGCACCTTTCCTGACTTGACAATATTGACAGGCTTATCATCCCCGCCATCTCCGGAAGGATTGTTCTCTTTACCGCACGAGGCCGTAAAGATTGTCATGGTTGCCAGAAGTACAAAAATCTTGATATAATTCATATCTATCAGTTATTTTTTTTCCACACCAGAAATCTGATACTCTCTGCAGCGATTTTTTCTGATGCATTTACTGTTCCTTTGCCGGGCTCTGTTGCATACTCGAATGTATATCCCGGCACATTCACTTCAAATGACTCATTGTCTTTCCCGGTATTCCATACAACAACACCCATCCTGCTTCCTGAGACAAAAGATTTGGCAATGACAGTATTATTATTGCACTTTATAGAAAAGCCATTATCATCATTGAAATTACCTCTCCACAGCAGTCCTGAATTCTCTCTCTGAAAATCAATCACATCTTTTGTATAACTCTTCATTGCAACAGGATCCTCTGATGTTACCAGATCGATATTTGGTTTGCTTATGACATTGGAGTAATCTTCAGGTACCGGAATCCTGTTTTCTTTGAGATAACGGACATCTGCCGCATAGCGGGTCTCAAGCTCGGACCTCAGACCATACATAGTTGCATAGTTTAGTATAAGCCTGTTATTTACCGGTGCAGGATTTCTTGTTGTGGTGATCAATTCAGGGAATGTGTACTTGAACATCTCAGGAAAAATGAAAGTAGGAGCACTTCCGTTCAATCTTGCAGAAAATTCCTCGATTAGCGGAACATAAGCGCCATTTTCATAACCGTGGAACATAGATATTGACTCCATCTCCACATCATTGAGCCCCTCAGTCATAACCACAAAATCCTTGTTTATAGTCTTCATGTATTCAGCTATCTTGCGTAAGAACAGATATCTGTCCTCGGCATATACAACTGCCGGAACCGCATGTCCGTGATCAGGTGAATAGCAGAATTTAGGAGCAGTGACAGCAAGCTGATCATACAAAATACCATCTGCACCCAGCTCATTTGCCTGAAGGGCAAGCTTGAGCATTATATCATACCACTCGTCGCATCCGAGACAAGCCATACCATGAAAACGGGCAGGAGCATCATAATACTTGTGCCATTTCTGATAGTCTACCTTTCCGTCTCTCTTCAGTACAGAAATTCTCTTACCCTCTTTTTCCCAGTAATCAGTCCCGTTTTGATCTATCAACTGTCCGTTAGCATATATAATAGAACGTACACCCTTCTTTTTAATATCCTTCAGGACTTTCATCAGCCCCTCTTTTCCTCCCATTGCGGGATCAGGTTCATAATAAGGGTAAAACTTATCGTGACCACCAACAGTCCATCCGAAAAGACCTATAATATCAAGTCCTCTCTCTAGTGACATGTCTGCAAGCTCTGAGAGATCACCATAATTCCACATCACTTCATTGTTCTGCTGCTTCATTATGGTCAACATCCATCCCGAAGAGTTTCTTAGCCACTCCGGTACCTGCTGAAAAGCGACAGAAGTCTTGAACCACTCTCTGTATAAATCTGCCCCTTTGTGCCAGGTACCCTTGTAAGGATAGATAATCTGTTCAGGAATTTGCCATTTTGCGCCCGGAGCACAAGCAAGATCATGCTCAAAAGCCACACCCAGAGTATTGTCCGAGGGTTTATATGAAACCAGGAAATGCTTTGATCCGTGTTTTTTGTCATGACTGCCGTAATACAAACCACCCTTGTCGCCTGCGAAAGAGCACCACTGCATAGTGGCAAATCTTGACGGATAGTCTGACTTCACGAAAAAGGATGAAGTGGCCTGGTCGTACTTCCAGGCCAATCCACCTTTGAAACTAACTTTATTAATTGAATCTTTGCTCGATGGAGCCTTTGTAAATTTCTGACCAAGACCGCAAGGCATGATCAGAGGATAACCGGCAAGCTCTGCTTTGATACCGCTTATAACAGGGCCGGTAAATCCAACAACAACCCAACCTTGGACATCATTTTTGATTTCACCGTTAACAGAGAATGCCTCACCCTTTTTGGAAAAATTTAGATTTAAATCTATATCCCAACGTTTTCCATTATATATGAGACCATTGTAAGACAACACAAATCCATTTTCAGATGTAGATATAACCGGTTTATTGTCTCTCTCGCTGAAAATAATCTCACTGCTGTTATCTGACAGATTCTGTATCTTGATTGACCATACAGCCTCGCTCTTCGAATCAGATCCCGGAGCTGTTCCATCTGTCTCAATCTTAATTCCATCTTTTGAAAAGATCATCTTGCCGGAAACGTTTGTGACACTTGCCGATGAGATTGACTCTTTTGCAGTGACTTCTGAATACTGACAGGTCAATATCACTATAACCAGCAGGTAAAATGTTGAAAAAACTCGTCTCATATAAATGGTACTATTAATAATTTGGATTATTTACCAAGTTAGGATTAATCTGCATATCTGCGGTAGGTATTGGCCACAGATAGTGTTTGTTCTTGTCGAAGACTCTTGTACTTAATACACGGGCCTGCGATAAGTTGGCCATTTTTGAGAAGTCAGGGCAACCGTTTTCGTCAATATCCGGAACTCCGGGGATAAACCAGTAACCACTCTTGTAATATGTCTTGCATAGAGCCACACTTGTCGGAAGACCATAGTTAGGATAGTTCATCACCTTTTCTGCTATTCTCCAACGGAGAATGTCGTTATAGCGAAGCCCCTCGAATGCAAACTCCATTCTTCTCTCTGTTCTCAGGATTGTTCTTAGTGCAGACTGTGATGTTTCGGTTATCTTAGGATAGTTACCAGTCCTGAAATCAACCTTATATGCGCGGGCTCTTACCATATTCATTGCATCCAGTACAGATTGGTCAATCTGATTAAGTTCAATCTTAGCCTCGGCATACATAAGCAACACGTCAGCATAGCGCATGATCAGCTTATCGTTCTCTGCCTCCAGATTATCATTCCAATCCTCATCAATACCTTTTCTGAGAATTAGACCGTTATACGATGCATACTGGTCACCTGCCTTAGAGTCCTTATTTGTTACAAATGTCTTGGTATTGTAGTTCCAGCATTTTAAAGAATCAGGATGAGGAGTGTAATTAAAGCCAAAGTAATTTGAATTGAACTCTACGATAGTATACGAGCATCTCGGGTCACGATTTTTAAAAGGATTCTTACGGTCGTACAACGGTGACTCATCAATTGGCTTGCCATCTGTGCAAAGGAAAGCACAGAGAAGATCCCATGAAGGAGACGCTGTTGCAGATGGAGATGTTATATTTCTGCTCAGATATGCAGTAACTGAACCACTTGTAAGAGCTGTGCCATATTGAGTTGAACGAGGTATACCAAAGACTGTTTCAACAGAGTTTTTTGTCTTACTGAGGAAAAGTTCCCCAAAATCAGGATAGAGCTGATATACTCCCAGGTCCATACAACCCTTTGCAGCATCACGTGCAGTTGCATAGTCATTGAAGAAGAGAGCAACTCTTGCCTTCATTGCATAAGCGGCACCTTTTGTAGCCCTTTTTATCTCAGTACTCTCATAGGCAACCGGCAGCTTCTCAATAGCATAATCGAAATCCTCGTAAATGTGCGCTAGTATTGTATCCTTGCTTATTCTTGTAAGAGAGTATGATTTTTCTATATCAATATCATCAGTAAAATAGACAGCATCGCCCCAATACTCTATTATTCTTGAATACTGGCAGGCTCTTACAAACCTGGCATCTGCAATATACCTCTCATACAATTCTGTAGAGAGATTATCCTCTGCCTTATGAATGTTGTTTATAATGGTGTTGGCCCGGCTGATTGCCCTATAGCTGTATGTCCATGTATTATTGAGGAATGAAGAGTTACTTCCGGTCAAAGTTCCGTTTGTAAATGGAATCAGGGTGGTCCTATTTGTCCAGTCATCGGAAGGTTCGTCAAGAGACATTATATTACTTCCGAAATCAGTCTTATGTATTGGCCAGAATTGGTGCAAATAGAGAGTGTTAAGGCTCATCTCCACCTGAGTGCGGTCTTTGAACCAACTCTCATTGGATGCCTTTGAAAGCGGCTGAAGATCGAGATTGTTGCATGAATAGAGAGCCACAACCGCCATTGCCGATAATATATAATTTCTTTTTTTCATTTTTCTAGGTTGTTTTAACACTTAAAATTTAACTGAAACTCCAAAAATTACGGATTTTGTTATAGGGTAGCCTGTAGAACTTACCTCCGGATCCCATCCCTGAGGATAGTTGCTTACTGTAAAGAAGTCCTGAAGTGAGGCATATAGTCTCACATTCTGAAGGGAGATCTTAGATAAAAGTTTAGAAGGAAGTGTATAGCCAAGTGTTATGTTTTTAATTCGGAAATATGAGCCGTCAATCATCCAGAAATCAGAAATTGCATAGTTGTTTGTATTTCCTGTTCTGGAAACCCTCGGATACTTCGCGTTTGCATTCTGCGCTTCTGTATTGTAGTTGCTCCAGTAGTTACCTACAATTATCTGTGGCACATTGTACCAGTCGCCGCGTATTGGCTGAACCATCTCTTCAGTAATCATCGAGTTACGTTTTCCGACACCCTGGAAAGCCACCAAGAAATCGAAGCCTTTGTACCCAAGGTTAATGTTACCTCCATAATTGAATCTAGGAAGAGATCCGCCAAGAAGAACCCTGTCGTATACAGCATCAATCTTACCATCAGGTGTCCCTTCAGGGCCGCTTATATCCTTGTACTTGATATCTCCAACCTTAATAGCTCCTGAAGTAACAGGAGAAGAAGCAATCTCCTCTGCTGTCTGGAATATACCATCACTCTTGTATCCGTACCACTCATTGTATTCACTGCCCTCCTTGATAATGAGGCCATTCGAGAGCACTTGGGTATCCTTCAGGTCACCCATAACGGTCTTTGAATCATATAGGTTAAAGTTAACGCCATAAGAGAAGTCTCCGATCTTGTCAGACCATCCAAGGTCAATCTCCCATCCTTTGGTCGACATAGTACCTGCATTCTGATCAGGATCGGCATAACCCATATAATTCGGGATCTGAAGCTGCAACAGCATATCCATTGTCTTCTTCTGGTAGTAGTCACCTGTGAACTTCAATCTCTCGCCAAGGAAGCTGAGGTCAAGACCAAGGTCGATTGTCTCTGTTGTCTCCCATGAGATGTCCTGTATTGCATACTGGTATGCAGAAGCGCCCTGTACCGGTATAATTGTACTGCCTTGATATAATGTACCTGTGTTGAATTCAATTGAAGACTGATAAGGGTAATTACCTATCCTCTCATTACCAAGCTGGCCATACGAAAGACGCAATTTGGCAAAATTGATCCAATCAATATCCTGCATGAAGTTCTCCTTAGATATAACCCATCCCAGAGATGCCGAAGGGAAGAATGCCCATCTGTGATCTTTATGGAAACGGCTTGAACCGTCATAACGGAAGTTGGCCTGGACATAATATTTATATCCCCAGTTGTACATTACCCTTCCGATATATGAATTGTAAGCGTTTTCGTATGCGTCTCCATTATTATCCATTAAAGTTGAAGGACCTGCAGCCAGGTATGGGTAATAAGGAATGTCATACTCTCCGCGTGAAGCCCAGAGATTCTCATAGAAATAGTGGAATGTCTCATAACCTAAAGTCGCACTTATATTATGCTTGTTTATAGATTTATTGTAGTTTGCATAAATCTGTGAGGTTATTGAATAACTGTCACTTCTGGTTTCCCTCAAGTCAGTTGTATTTGTTTCATCCATAAAATCGGTGCTCACCATATCATCCCATGCGGTATAATATTCAACCTGCTTGTTGAAGAGTTTGACCTTAGAGAAATTATAAATAGGCGCAAAGACTCCTGTGATAGTAATATCCTCGATAGGCTTGATATCAACAGAAACTTTTCCGCTAACCTGATAACCCTTACTGTTTTCATTCCCTCCATAAACGAGTTTTCCGTATGGATTCTCACCATCCTTACCTCCTGCAAGACGTCCGTCAGAGAATATAGCAGGATATACCGGAGCCGCGTACCTCATTCTCAAAGATGGGCTGAAAGCCGGCTCTATAGTCTCACTATGCTTGAGACCAAGGTCAATTGATGTAGAGAGCCACTTTTTAAGTTTGATGTCATTGTTGACTCTGGCAGTGATCCTTTTCCATGAGTTGTTTGCAACATACAAACCATCCACATTATCATATCCGAAACTAACCTTTGTCCTTGATTTCTCATTTCCGCTTGAAATACCAAGCTGATGGCTGTGTTTCACGCCATAATCCTCCATACATAAGTTAACCCAATCAGTATTTGGATAAAGATCAGAATTCTGTTTATTCAGACTCCAATAATTATCAATCAGGTCCTTCTCATATACAGAATATTCACCTCCTGCATTATTATCATTCCAGTTTCTCTCATTCAGCACCTTCATGTAGGTTACCGCATTGGCATATTCAGGCATCTTTGTAGGTACATCCAATGAGAGGCTGTAGTTATAGTCAATATTCATTCCGTCTCGGGATCCTCTTTTAGTTGTTATAAGAACAACTCCTGCAGCAGCTCTTGCTCCATAGATAGAGGCTGATGCAGCATCCTTGAGGACTGTGATATTCTCGACATCGGCAGGGTTCACATCATTGATACTACTGGCAGGCACTCCGTCAATAATTATGAGTGGATCACTCTCCTGAATTGAGGTAATACCTCTGACACGGATTGTACCCCCAACTCCGGGAGCAGAACTTGATCTTGTAATTGTGACACCGGCCATGGCACCCTGAAGGGCTGTTATGAC
The DNA here is from genome assembly GCA_000473305.1 of Bacteroidales bacterium CF. Lineage (GTDB taxonomy): Bacteria > Bacteroidota > Bacteroidia > Bacteroidales > UBA932 > Bact-08. The sequence continues at coordinate 1,599,821 of CP006772.1, forward strand.
CTGGTTGTTCTGACGTGACATGAGCTTCTCGCTGCCCACAGCCGAAACCGAACCTGTCAGATCTTTTTTCTTTGCAGTTCCGTAACCAATTGCCACCACCTCATCAAGTACAATTGCGCTCTCTTTAAGTACGACATCAATCTGTTTCCTGCCATTCAGGTTCACCTCCTGTGTCTCCATACCTATAAAAGAGAATTGAAGAACAGAATTTGCAGGCACATTTGTCAAATTATAGGTACCATCTGCATTAGTCATGGTTCCATTTGCAGAACCCTTTACAGAGACATTTGCACCAGGGACAGCCTCTCCTGTTGAAAATCTGACTGTTCCGGATACGGATAAGTTTTGAGCCATCAGGTCTGTATACAAGAAACAGCCTAACAGCATCAATAAAGTTGCAGTCCAATATTTTTGGAATAACTGCATTAAATCATTTGATCCAACATTTTTTTTCATCAAATCAAGTTTAAATTAGCATTTTGTTGTTTAAATTTGCACCCAAAACCACACCACAGCTAAGTTAATCAGGATCAATTTAAGTGTTGTGTAGTGTGGTACAAATTTAAAGTTTGTTTTTAAATATACAATAGGAAGTTTATATTTTTATATAAAATATTATTATGAATTCAAAAATAAAAGTGGATCCCGCATCTCAGGTTCCTGTCTATAAGCAGGTAATGCAATCGATAAGGGATTTGGTAAATGACGGAGAGTATGAGGTGGGAGATTTTTTGCCATCAATGAACGAATTGTCTGCTGAGCTGAACATCTCCAAGGAGACTGTCAAAAAGGCCTATGCGCTGCTCAGAGATGAAGAGCTGATCGGATCTGCCCAGGGGAAAGGATTCTACATCACAAATAAAAACGGGGATAAAATCAAGATTCTTGTCTTATTTGACAAATTGAGCACATACAAGCAGGTACTATTCTCCTCATTTATGAATCATATCGGAGAGCTCTCCGAAATAACCATCCGTCTCCACAACCAGGATGTTGACCTATTCGAGCAATTCGTAGAGGAGAATCTGGATAAATTCGACTACTACATCGTTACCCCTCACTTCTCACTCCAGGAAGACATCCAGAGCAGAGTGGTCAGGACCCTTAAGAGAATACCAAACAGAAAGCTAATTCTACTTGACAGATATATAGACGAGTTAAAAGGTAACTTCGGGTCAGTATACCAGGATTTCGAGAATGACATTTATGACGGCCTCTGTCAAGGTAAAGAGGACATCCTTAAATTCAGGAAATTGAATATTGTCTCTATGAAGGGTTCTCTATACTCTCCTATTATAGAAAAAGGTATAAAACGTTTTTGTGACGAAAACGGAATACAATACGAGTTTCACCATACAATTAATCAGAATAAGATTGAAAAGGGTGAGATCTTCCTTATCCTGAACAGCCAGTTGGACTCTGAACTGATAGAACTTGTAAGGATAGCAAAAATGAAGGGGTGCAGTATAGGAAAGGATATCGGTATCATCTCATACAACGAGTCTCCGATAAATGAGATTATCCTTGACGGGCTTACTGTGATGTCGACCGACTTCATACAGATGGGTGAGCTTGCCGCACTGATGATCCTCGAGAAACCCTTCAGGAAGATTCGATGCAACTTCAGATTGATAAGAAGAAGCACATTTTAACACACTTATCCGATATTTGACTATCTTTAATAGTCTAAAATTGAATTATCATGGATAAATGGATTACGATACTGACTTCAGCCTACCCACAGGACATACTGATACCAAGATCAAACCTTGAGGCTAACGGTATACACACTTTTCTGAAAGATGAGTTCTATAACTCTGTGATTAACATATATCCGACATCGAACGTCAAGCTTCAGGTTCCTGAAGAGGAATATCAAGCGGCAGCTGAGATTCTCACAGCTGCCGGTTATGAAATATTACCAAAAAAGTAGTCGTTATTAAGCAGAAGCTGCCAGTATACCTGTGAACTTGTCAATCTTCTTCTTTGCATAGTCAAGCTTTATGGTAAGGCTCTTCTTTGCCTGTGAAGGAGTCTCGTACATGGCATCTACCATAATTGCCTCGCATATTGAGCGCAAACCTCTAGCCCCAAGCTTGTACTCAATTGAAGTATTAACAATATAATCCAACACATCATCCTCAATCTTCAACTTGACACCGTCAAGTTCGAAAAGCTTGTGATACTGCTTGACCAGCGCATTTTTCGGCTCTGTCAGGATAGTCCTCAATGCTTTTCTGTCCAATGGATGGAGGTAAGTCAGAACAGGCAACCTGCCTATTATCTCCGGAATAAGACCATAGGCCCGCAAATCCTGAGGAGAGACATATCTTATAAGGTTATCCTTGTCAATCTTGCTTCTCTTCTTCTCTGCCCCATAACCCACAACCTGAGTGTTCAGCCTTTGTGAGATCTTTCTGTCTATTCCTTCAAACGCCCCGCCGCAGATAAAAAGGATATTCTTGGTATCTACAGCTATCATTCTTTGCTCAGGATGCTTACGTCCTCCCTGAGGCGGAACATTCACAACGCTTCCCTCCAGAAGTTTCAGCATAGCCTGCTGCACACCTTCCCCGGAGACATCTCTTGTTATTGACGGATTATCGCTTTTCCTTGCAATTTTGTCAATCTCATCAATAAATACAATGCCTCTCTGAGCTCTCTCGACATCATAGTCTGCCTCCTGAAGCAATCTCGTCAAGATACTCTCGACATCCTCACCGACATAACCGGCTTCGGTAAGCACAGTTGCATCAACGATTGTGAATGGAACGTCCAGCATCTTGGCTATGGTTCTTGCTAAAAGAGTCTTTCCCGTTCCGGTCTGACCAATTAGCATTATATTTGATTTTTCCAGATCCAGGTCATCATTTCCCGGATTGGAGATTCTCTTATAGTGGTTATAAACGGCTACGGCAAGGTGTTTTTTCGCCTCTTCCTGACCTATAACATATTGGTCAAGAAACTGAGTAATCTCAACAGGTTTCATGAGTTTCTTCTCAGAATCCTCACTCTTACGCCCTTTTGACCTCTTTGCCCTTACAGCCTCCTTGGAGTAATCTACAGCTTGTTGTGCACATTCGCCACATATACATGCTATCTCACCGGCAATCAGAACCTCTACCTCGTCCTTTCCCCGTCCGCAAAATGAACAATAGTCGTTATACTTGGATGCCATATTTATACAACTATTTTTTAGATTTAATCAGGATTTCATCGATCATGCCGTAAGTTTTGGCTTCTGTTGCAGTCATCCAGTAATCCCTGTCAGCGTCTTTCTCAATTATATCCAATGGTTTACCTGAGTGGAGAGAGATTATTTCATACAACTCCTTCTTAATCTTCATTATCTCTCTTGCAGTAATCTCGATATCAACTGCCTGGCCTTCAGCACCACCCATAGGCTGGTGAATCATTACCCTCGAATGAGGCAGTGCAGACCTTTTGCCGGTAGCACCTGCAGTCAGTAATATAGCCGACATAGAAGCAGCCATACCTGTGCAGATAGTGGCAACATCGGAGCCTACAAGCTGCATTGTGTCATATATACCCAGGCCGGCATATACCGAACCACCCGGAGAATTGATATAAAGCTGAATGTCAGCCTTTGAATCAACCGAGTCGAGATATAACAATTGTGCCTGAATAATGTTGGCAACATCATCGTTGATAGGTACTCCCAAGAAAATGATCCTGTCCATCATCAACCTCGAAAATACATCCATGGCAGCGACATTCAGCTGTCTCTCCTCAATGATTGTAGGGTTGATATATGCACCATAAAGGGACTGGAACCTGTGCATGGACAGACTGCTGACGCCCTGGTGCAACCTGGCAAATTTTTCAAATTCAGTAGCCATATTTTTTTTATTAGTTGGTCATTTTGTGAAGTTCATCAAGAGATATGGACTTTTTGTCAATAGATGTAACGCTCTTTACATATTCAATAGTCATATCCTCTTCTGCCTTCTCATATATTCTCCTTCCCTCTTTCTCATTTGACAAGAGTGACTGAGCATACTTCTCAACCTGCTCTTCAGGTGCATTTGTCAGACCATACATTGCAAACTGGTAGCTTGCAATCTTCTTTGCATTCTCTATGAGAATCTCCTTAGTAACCTCAAGCTTCTGCTCCTTCATAATTGTCTGACGGATCATCTGCCAACGGAAATCCTTAAGGAAAAGCGCAAAATCCTTCTCTATCTCCTCCATTGTGAATTTTCCCTCATTGGCAGTAAAGAGCCACCTCTTCAGGAAATCTTCAGGCAATTTGAGTGCACTCTTCTCAATCAGGTACTCTCTTGCATCAAGCATATAGCGATAGTCACTCTCCTGAGCAAACTCTCCCTTCATCCTCTCAACCAATTTAGCATCAAACTCCTCCTGGCTGGTTACAACACCCGCTCCAAAAGCCTTGTCAAAGAGATCCTGGTTAACTTCAGCATCTACAAATCTCTTCACCTCTTTAACAATTACCTTGAAAATAGGTTCGATTGAAGCTAGCTCCTCTTTCTTGACCTTAAGCATTGCAGCCCTGTCCGCCTCATTTGCAAAAGCCTTGTTTACATCGATTTCAAACTCGTCACCGGCTTTTTTGCCAATGAATGTCTTCTTAATCTTTGCATCCTCGATAGACCTCATGGCAACATAAGTACCTTCTATTCTCATCTCACCCTGAACAAGGTCAGCGATGATGAAATCCTCTTCCTCAATCTTGTCCGCAACGCCAAGTTGTCCGAACTGTTTCTTTATATTACCTGTATATTTCTCCTTCTCCTCTTTTGAAATCTCAACTTCATAGTATGGGATCTTATCATCCTTGCTCAGCTGAAGCTCAACCTTAGGTGAAAGTGCCAGGTCAAATACAAACTCGAAAGTTGTGTCGTTGTCCCAGTCAATCTGCTTTTGCTCTGTCTCGTTTGGTAGTGGTTCTCCCAAAATGTTAAGCTTGTTCTCAGAGATATAGTTATTCAGACCTTCAGATATGAGATTATTAACAGCATCAAGCATAGCAGACCTGCCATGCATCTTTTCAATAAGGCTCATCGGCGCCATTCCTTTACGGAATCCTTTGATATCAGCTTTTCTGCGATAGTCGTTAAGAATCTTCTTCTGCTTATCGCTATAGTCTCCCTGCTCTATGTTTAGAGTAACAGTGAGATTGAGATCATCAATGTTTTTTTGTGTTACTTTCATATATCTGTTATTATTATCTATCAAGCTAATAGCTAAAAAGCAGATACCCCAAAGGCTATCTGCTTTTTAGTGCGGGCAAAGGGACTCGAACCCCCACGCCTTACGGCACCAGATCCTAAGTCTGGCGCGGCTACCAATTACGCCATGCCCGCTTTGAGGGATGCAAAGGTACGATAATTTTCTAATTTTGCAACACCTGAGTGATGGTTAGTCAACTTTTTTCAGTTCTGCTGCCATCCAATTATCGCGTCTTCTCTCAGTAACATACTCTAAAGAGAATTTTTTTGCCTCCTCCAGAATCATCGGCAGATCTTCACTATAAAAGCCGCTAATGAAAAGCCTTCCGGAAGAGACAAGAGCCCTGCTGTATGTGCCTATATCCTGAAGTATTATATTCCTGTTGATATTGGCCAGCAAAACATCATATCTTCCGGCCTGTATCAGTGATGCATCTCCGCAGAGGGCGACAACCTTTCCCCGTACCCTGTTCTTCCTCACATTCTCCTCTGTCGAAGATACTGCAATATGATCAATATCAATTGCATGTACAGGTGCTGCAGCACCCATCTTTGCAGCCAGGATAGAGAGAATTCCCGTCCCGCAACCAACATCCAGTACCCTTTTTCCCTTCACCTCCCCATCCAGCAAAGTCTCCACCATAAGAGAGGTTGTCTGATGGTGTCCCGTTCCAAAGGCCATCTTGGGATCAATTGTTATTGTATACCTGGTTTTGGGAAGTCCCTTATGGAAGCTGGCCTTTACGGTACATTTCCCCCCTATTGAAATAGGAGGGAAATTTGATTCCCATAAAACATTCCAGTTTTGCTCATGTATAAGGGATGCACTGCTCTTCACCCGAAAATCAGGAGAGTTTGCAAATGCAGAGAGCAGAGCCCTAAGATCACCTGCAGAGTACTTCTCCTCTGGAATATAAGCTTTGAGACAGCCATTCTCAGTTGCAAAACTTTCGTAAGGCAGCTCTTCTATCTGAGCTATTACCTGCTCTGCATAATCTTCCGAAAAGGGTTCAATCTCAAATACTACCTCTATATAATTCATTAGAAGGCCTTTACGATATCTACAAAATCTTTGGCTACCAAAGATGCCCCACCGATAAGACCTCCGTCTACATTCGGTTTAGAGAAAATCTCCTGAGCGTTCGATGGCTTGCAACTTCCTCCGTACAAAATAGGAACCATGTCAGCTACCTCGCCGAATTTATCAGTAACTACCTTTCTTATATATGCGTGCATCTCCTCAGCCTGCTCTGAAGTGGCGGTTTTACCTGTACCGATAGCCCAGACCGGTTCATAGGCAATTATTACCTTGCTCATTTCAGCCCCTTTGAGCCTGTATAGCACGTCCTTGATCTGCTCAGCAACAACCTCGAAATGTCTGTTGGACTCTCTCTCCTCAAGTTTCTCACCTACACAGAAAATCGGAATAATACCGGCATTGAGAGCCAATTCTATCTTATCATACAAAGATGCACTGTTCTCATGATAATACTCTCTCCTCTCTGAGTGGCCTAGAATTACATATTTGCAGTTCACTGATTTCAACATGTTTACTGAAACCTCTCCGGTGTAAGCGCCAGATGTATGATCGGCACAGTTTTGAGCACCGAGATAGATCTTCTCGTTCTCATCATATTGTTTGGCTAGCAGTCTGGTAACAGAGTCAAGGTGAGTGAAAGGCGGACACACTATAATATCAACATCTGTATCAAACTCATCTACAAGAGCTGTGAGGTCTTTTATAAGTACTTCAGCCTCCTTGATGGTGGTATTCATTTTCCAGTTTCCGGCAACAATTTTCTTTCTCATATCCTATAATTTTATGTATTTAACTTTGGCGGCAAAAATACTAAATAAAAAAAATCATAGAAAATTAAAATAGAAAAGGGGGCTCAGACGATAACGCCAGAGCCCCCCATCTATCAGTAGAACTGATTATTACTTATTAATCATTTTATCAATTGCACGTGCAAGTCTCTTCACACCCTCCTCTGTTCTTTCAGCATTCATAAATGAGAAGTTCATCCTCATTGTGTTCTTTCCGGAACCGTCGCAGTGGAATGCCTCTCCTATCACGAATGCAACATCCTCTTTCATTGCTATATCAAAAAGTTCCCTCGCGTCATAACCTTCCGGCATCTTTACAAAAAGGAAAAGTCCCCCTTCAGGATGTGTCCATGTAACTCCTTCCGGCATATATTTTTCAAAACATGCCAACATATGGTCTCTCTTCTCACGATATAGAGCGATAGTCTTCTGAAGGTTCTTCTCAAAGAGGCCCTTCTCAAGATATTTCGCAGCAACAGCCTGATCAAATACAGGAGTACAAAGGTCAGTAGACTGCTTTGCAACAACCAGTCTGTCAATAATCTCTTCAGGTGCAATTATCCATCCGATACGGAAGCCCGGAAGGAAAGTCTTGGAGAAAGTACCAAGCAATATCACCCTATTGTCGTCATCGAGCGAATACATCATAGGTTGCTCCACACCGTCAAACCTGAGTTCCCTATATGGGCTGTCCTCAAGAAGAAGAAGGTCATACCTCTTGACTATATCAAGAACGTACTTTCTTTGTTCCAGATCCATAGTCACTCCTGATGGGTTCTGGAAGTCAGGGATAGCATAGACGAATTTTGGTTTCTTGCCTTGGGCAATAAGCTCTTTTACTGTATTTTCAAGGTCACTGTCACATTTTATGCCTACCGGCTCAGCCTGATATGACCAGAAAGCCTGTAGTGCTCCCAAATATGATGGCAGACCGCAGACAATAGTGTCACCCGGATTTATGAATATTTTTGTCGTTAAATCTATAGCCTGCTGTGAAGAGGTTGTTATCAGAACGTTCTTTGCTGAAACCTTACAACCTTTCTCGGAATACCTCTTTGCAATAAGCTCCCTGAGCTTCTGGTTACCCTCTGTAGGTCCGTACTGAAGAGCTGATGTACCTTCTGTTTCCAGCACCTCTTGCATTATTCCCTTAAGGTCTTCGATAGGAAATGTTGCTGCATTCGGAAAACCGCCTGCAAACGAAATCACCTCGGGTCTGTTTGCTACACTAAGAAGATCTCTGATTGCAGACCTTCTCATATTCTTTGCATTGGAAGATAGAAAGTTTTGAATATTTATCGCCATGACTTATAAAATTTTCTACAAAAGTAAGAATTTGTAATAAAAATAAAAACTTTAATTAATTATTTAAATAAAACTTATTTAGTTTTCATCTATTTAATAGAATAGCAGCAATTCCAGATTTTACAAAAATATTAATACTTTTGTAAAAAAATAATGTCAACACTTCGCATTACAAAAGAGTTCCGGTTCGAAGGAGCACATGCACTCACCGGATACGATGGAAAGTGCCGTCATATACATGGACATTCCTACGGATTATATATAACTGTCAAGGGCACTCCAATATCAGAGACTTCTAATCCGAAAAACGGCATGGTACTCGATTTCAGCGATCTGAAAAAGGTAGTAAATGATTATATTATAAACGTTTTCGACCACGCACTTATCTTAAGGAGGGGATCCGCCTTGTCATCAGAAATTTCCGAGGCATACGATAATGTTGTCATAGTAGACTTCCAGCCCACCTGCGAAAACCTGGTCCTGTACATCCACGACATTCTTATAGAGAGACTACCGGCCAAGGTGACACTTCAAAGCATCAAATTGTACGAGACACCCACATCCTATGTGGAATGGATGGCTGACGACAACAGCCAAAGCTTGATTTAATTATGAAGAGACTTTTCCTTATTGACGGTCATGCATTGATATTCCGGTCATACTATGCATTCTTAAGAAGGCCGATGTTCAACTCCAAAGGGGTTGACACATCAATCCTATTTGGTTTTACAAAGACCCTGATTGACCTTATAATAAAGGAGCGGCCGACACACCTTGCCGTTGCATTCGACCCTCCGGCAAAGACATTCCGTCATGAGCTCTACCCTGAATACAAGGCGAACAGGAGTGAGACCCCCGAACTTATAAAAAAGGCACTCGAGCCTCTGTCAGAGATTCTTGAAGCGATATCAATACCGGTGATAATGAAACCAGGATTTGAGGCTGATGATGTTATAGGGACATTGGCAAAAAGGGCGGAAAAAGAGGATTTTGAGGTATACATGGTGACTCCAGACAAGGATTACGGACAACTTGTCTCAGGCAGAATATTCCAGTACAAACCTGGAAAGAGCGGGGCAGATATGGAAGTCATCGGGATGAAGGAGATTTGTGACTATTACACCATCGAGAGGCCCGAGCAGGTTATAGACATTCTTACTATTTGGGGAGACGCCTCCGACAATGTTCCCGGAGTTAGGGGTGTCGGTGAGGTTGGTTCGAAAAAGCTTATACAGAAATATGGTTCTGTAGAGAACATCTACAATATGTTAACAGAGCTGCCCGAGAAGCAGCAGGCAGCATTCCGGGAGGCAGAGCAACACATCGGACTCAGCAAAAGGCTTATCACAATCGACACGAATGTAGATGTATCATGGGATGAAGATTCCCTCAGACTCTCAACACCTCATTTCAAGGATTTGAGCAGAATTTTTACTGAGTATGAGTTCAGCTCTCTGAACCGGTCAATACAGAAACTCGGAGAGGTTTTTGAAGTAACAGGAGGTAATTCTGAAGCGCCATTGGTGGAGAGCAAGTCGAAGACAGTCAGCTATAGGCTCTCTTCACCTGAAGAGATAATATCCGAAGCAAGAGTTAAAAAAGAGATTGCAATAAAACAGGCTGAGGGAGGATATCTCCTGGGTTGTTACGACTCAGTCTATTTCTGTTCAAGAGAGAGGATTTCTATTTTCAAAGAGATTCTTGAAGAAGGGACTATCTTGAAGTGCGGATATGATCTAAAATCCCTGATGAATGAACTGGCATCAGCAGCCATTTTCCTGAAGGGTTACCTGGCTGACATTGAGCTGATGCACTATCTTCTGATGCCTGAGAGAGCACACAAGATCGAGATACTGGCTTCAACATATCTGGATATAACACTCGGTGAAGAAAAAACGGTCGTTCAGGCAGACCTTTTCCAGGAGAGCGCGAACAGCGTCAACGACAACGATACTCTTTTCAAAGAGGGTGCAATACTTCTGCCACTGTTTCACAAACTAGAGGAAGATCTTAAGAGAGAATCCCTCTACAGTTTATACAACGAGATCGAGATGCCATTGATAAGCGTCTTGGCAGGGATGGAGCAGACCGGTGTCAAGATTGACACAATCATGCTCAAGAACTATAGTGAAAAGTTAACTGCGGAACTTTTTGAGATAGAAGATAAGATAAGAGATATTGCAGGGGATCCGACACTGAATGTCTCATCACCTAAGCAATTAAGTGTACTTCTCTACGAAAAGCTCAAGCTTGACCATAAAAACGGGAAGGAGGGAAAGAAAGCTCTCTCCACCGATGAGGAGACTCTTTCAGAACTCGAAGGGGAACATCCGGTAATTCCGCTGATACTTGAATTCAGGAATATCAAGAAACTGATTTCAACATATACAGACCCCCTGCCGCTTCTGATCTCAAGAAAAAGCGGCAAGCTGCACACGACATTCAATCAGGCGCTGACATCAACAGGAAGGCTCAGCTCTGTCAAACCAAACTTACAGAATATCCCTATAAGGACAGAGAGAGGCAGGGAGATACGCAAGGCATTTATTCCATCGTCTCCTGACGGTTGTATAATGTCATCCGATTATTCTCAGATAGAGCTAAGGCTGATGGCACATATAAGCGGAGATGAAAATTTTATAGAGGCTTTCCGTGCCGGCAAGGATATCCATGCTGCCACTGCATCCAGAATCTTCGACACACCCGAAGAGATGCTTTCAAAGGAACAGAGGAGCAGGGCAAAAGTCGCCAACTTCGGCATAATATACGGCATATCTGCCTTTGGCCTCTCTCAGAGGCTTCATATCTCAAGGAGTGAAGCCAAGAGCCTCATTGAGGAGTATTTCAACAAATACCCGGGAGTACATGCCTATATGACAAACACGATTGAGCAGGCGCGAAAAAGTGGATATGTAGAGACTCTTTACGGAAGGAAAAGATTCACACCTGACATCAACTCAAAGAATGCCGTTGTTCGCGGACTGGCGGAGAGAAACGCTGTAAATGCCCCTATACAGGGCAGTGCGGCAGACATCATAAAGATAGCCATGATAAATGTTGACCGCAGGATAACAAAAGAGGGGCTCAAAAGCAAGATGATCCTTCAGGTACATGACGAGCTTGTATTTGATGTCATCAAGGGAGAAGAGGAACAATTGAGCCTTATCGTGAAAGAGGAGATGGAAAATGTTACAAGGCTCTCAGTACCACTCACTGTAGATTGTAACACCGGTAAAAACTGGCTTGAGGCTCATTAACAGAAACATTATGGTTAAGGTAGCTGTACATAAGGATGAGATTGAACTCATAAGATTGGCTGTCAGAAATGACCAGTCAGCTTTTTTCAGACTCTTCGAAAGGTACAGCGACCAGGTATATGCATTCGTTCTGGGAATAATTCCTCAACCACAGGATGCAGAGGATATTTGTCAGGAGACATTTGACAAAGCCTTCAGAAACATCTCCACATACCGGGAAGATTGGGCCTTCTCAACCTGGCTTTATAAAATTGCCCAGAATACGGCTTTTGATTTTTACAGAAAGAGAATTGCAAACATCTCAACATCTGTCGCGACATCTGCCGTAGATTATTCAGAGACGACAGAATCTCTGGAACCGACAAGAAGTCCCGAGGACAATTTGATCACTCAGCAGACTTTTGAACAGCTGATCAAGGCAATCAAGGGGCTGGATATAAAATACCGCAAGGTTGCCGAACTGAGATTCATCCATGACTACGCATATGAGGAGATTGCAAAGGAGCTGGATCTCCCTGTCAACACCGTTAAAACACACATAAACAGAGCAAGAAAACTTTTAGCAGAAAAATGGAAGAGCTGATTACAAAATATTTCCCCGACATTACAGAGAGCCAGAAAGAGAGATACAAAGCCCTCTACCCTCTCTATATGGAGTGGAATTCAAAGATAAATGTGATTTCACGCAAGGATGCCGGGAATCTTTATCTTCACCACATACTGCACTCTCTTTCAATTGCACGGTTCATAAAGTTCCCTGCCGGGGCAAGAGTCCTGGATGTGGGGACAGGAGGTGGTTTTCCGGGAATCCCGCTTGCCATAATGTTTCCTGAAACCTCGTTTCACCTTTGTGACTCGATAAAGAAAAAAATATTGGTTGTAAATGAGGTTGCAAAGGCTGCCGGTATATCCAATATAGTTGCAGAGCAGACAAGAGCGGAGGATCTATCTTCCAAATATGACTTCATTGTCTCAAGAGCCGTTACCGAACTGAAGGATTTCCTCCCATGGATATGGAAGAATATTGAGCCCGGGGTATGCGGAGGTGTATCAAGAGGAGTCATATATCTAAAAGGCGGGGATCTGGATGAAGAGATATCCGCAGCCTGTGCAAGAATGAGGATTTCCCCCCGCAACATAGAAAAAGAGTATATAAACAAGTGGTTTGACGAGCCATTTTTTGAAGAAAAACAGCTTTTGTACATCAAACGCTGATATAAATATTTGCTATTAAAAACATTTTACATATCTTTGCACTCCCTTTTGAAGAAATAAAATAACAGGTATATATCATGAAACGCACATTCCAACCATCACAACGCAAGCGTCGCAATAAACACGGATTCCGCGAGAGAATGTCAACTCCCAATGGACGTCGCGTACTGGCAGCCCGTCGTCGTCGTGGGCGCAAGAAACTCACAGTATCATCTGAAGATCTTTACTAACAGAGATATACTATAGACTACAAAGACGCCTTGAGCGTCTTTTTTGTTATATTTGAAGCCGTAATCAGAATTCTATGGAAAAGGTTTCCAATTACCGCAAGCCTCTTGAACTATACTCTTCGACAGAGATGAACAGCCTCTCAGGGGTTGCTTTGAAAATAAGGGAGGAGAAGAACGGCAATAAGGTATTTTACAATAACAACTTTCATATTGAGCCGAGCAACATCTGCATTCACAGATGCAGGTTCTGCTCATACAGGAGAAACGATTCATCCCAGAAAGGGGCATGGGCAATGACTCTGGATGAGATACGCGACTACTGCCATGAGAAATACCGGAAAGGGATGACAGAGGTACATGTTGTAGGCAGTGTCCATCCAGACAGAGACCTTCAATACTACACCTCAATCATATCTTTATTGAAAAGCGAACTCCCGGCCGAAGTAGCAATAAAGGCATACTCCGCTGTCGAGATAGATGACATGTCTAGAAGCTCGGGGAAAAGCGCCGAATATGTCCTGAAGACTCTCAGGGATACAGGACTATCTGCAATTCCGGGAGGCGGTGCCGAGATCTTTGCCCCAAGAGTGCGAAGAGAGATTTGTCCGGATAAGGCGGATGCATCACGTTGGCTCGATATACACCGTACTGCACACAAACTGGGCATAAGGAGTAATGCCACCATGCTTTTCGGTCATATAGAGAGCCGTGAGGAGAGAATAGACCATATGATGCAGTTGAGAGAGTTACAGGCTGAGACAGGAGGTTTTGATGCATTCATTCCGCTCCTTTTCAGATCAGCAAACAACGAGCTGTCTCATCTTGGAGAGATTGGTATTATAGAAATTCTTAAAACATTTGCTATTTCCAGAATTGTCCTGGACAATATAACACATATTAAATCTTATTGGCCGATGCTTGGAAAAGAGTTGAGCCAACTTGCGCTTCTCTACGGTGCAGACGACATTGACGGAACAATCAACGATTCAACCAAGATATACAGCATGGCCGGTTCTCAGAAAAATCCGGGAATGAGCAGTCTGGAGCTGAAAAAAATGGCTGAGGAGTGCGGATTTGTGGCAATTGAGAGAGACAGCTTCTACAATGAAGTGAAAAAATAGTATTTTTGTATCATGGCAAAAGGAAAAGATATCTCAGAAAAGGTAAAGAAAAAAGTAAGGTGGGAGAATCCCGTACTACAAGAGCTTTACAAGGCAGCAGGCTGTCTGATACTTTTATTTATCGTAACGACACTGCTTCTCAAGATTATAACAAGACACAACCAGGAAATGGAGGTTCCGGATCTGTCCGGCATGACGCTTGAAGAGGCAAGCGAGTTAGCTGACAGGCACCATCTGCGTCTGGAGGTCTCCGACTCAGTATTTATACCTACAATCGGCCGGGGCCTTGTTCTCAGACAGAACCCGAGAGCAGGGAATATGGTTAAGAAAAACCGGAGGGTATTGCTTACCATCAACACAATTCAGCCGAAACTGGTAAGCATGCCGTCACTGACAGGATACTCACTCCGTCAGGCAAAGGCAGAGCTTGATGCCAAACAGCTTACTGTAGGCAAACTTACCTACGTTTATGATATGGCAACAGATAATGTCCTATCGCAGAGACTGAACGGAAAATACATAGCTCCCGGCAAAATGATAGAGGCCGGCAGCGAGATCGACCTGGAGCTGGGCGACAACGGATACACAAACACATCAATGCCTGATGTCACTGGCTTGACTCTGCTTCTTGCAAAAGATATACTTATAGAGAATTCCCTTAATCTCGGTAAGGTCCACTATGACAGTTCCGTGAAAAATTACTCGGATTCTATCTCCAGTGTTGTAATAAAACAGACACCTGCGCCGTCAAGATCAGCATCATTCTCCTTGGGAACCAGGGTAGAGCTCTATTTCTCCAACGACAAAGACAAAATTAAAGCTATTAAAACGGAGTGACCGATGCTCGAAGAAGATATCGATCTACCTGAGTCAGACGAAGAAGATGAAGAGACGGGGAGTTTTGAACACTACCGCTTCATTTCTGACAAAGGACAGACTCCAATGAGGGTCGACAAGTTCATAACAAGCCGTATGGAGAAAACCTCCAGACACAGAATACAGCTCGCCGTCGGTGCCGGATATGTTCTTGTAAACGGTAAGATAGCCAAGGCAAGCTATATCGTAAAGCCTCTGGACATTGTAACCATTGAACTGCCCTATCAGAGGCGGGGAATGGAGGTCAGACCTGAAAAGATACCTTTAAGCATAATATACGAAGATGAAGATCTGCTCCTTATAAACAAACCCCCGGGACTGGTTGTCCATCCGGGACACGGGCACTTTTCAGGGACGCTGGTCAACGCGTTGGCCTATCATTTAGGAATAAGCCAGGATGAGGATGCTCCGGATGATAGGATGGGCATACTAGTGCACAGAATAGATAAAAACACCTCCGGACTTCTTTTGGTGGCAAAAAATGATGATGCCCAGCTTATTCTGGCAAAACAATTCTTTGACCATACTATTGACAGGGAATATATTGCACTAGTCTGGGGCAACCTCAAAGAAGACGAGGGAACAATCACGGGACATATTGCCAGAGACCCCAACGACAGGATGCGTTTTAAGGTTTTCCCGGACGGTTCACTGGGAAAACATGCTGTGACTCACTACAAGGTAATAGAGAGATTCGGATATACCACACTGGTTTCATGTAAGCTTGAGACCGGAAGGACACATCAGATCAGAGTACACATGGACTATATCGGCCACCCACTCTTCAATGACGACCGATACGGTGGAGATAGGATATTGAAGGGAACCCTATATGCCAAGTTTAAACAATTTGTGGATAACTGTTTTGAACTCCTGCCCCGTCAGGCTCTGCATGCAAGAACACTCGGATTTACCCATCCAAGAACAGGAAAAAGGCTCTTCTTTGAGTGCCCTGTTCCTGCAGATATGCTTTCAGTCATAGAAAAGTGGAGAGTTTACTCCAACTACTCAAAATAATTATCTGTTAGATAGGATATTATCTGTGGAATCCACCAGGAGGGCCATACATTCCAGGGCCTCTCATTCCTCTATCTCTATCCCTGCCGTGGTCATTGCCATCGCCAAACTTTCCGAATCTCCAGGTGAAAGAGAGCATGAAATATTGCTTGAGAGTCATGCTGTTGACATCTTGTATATAGTTGTCAGTGCTTGTCCTCCTAACGCTTTTGGATTGATCCAGTATGTCAAACACTCTCAATCTGAGTGTTGCGGAATTCTTCAACAAAAGTTTTGAGACCTCGGCATTCCAAACAGTTGCAGGATCATTATAACCCTTGCCAAAACCATAATAGAACTGATAGTCAATATCACTGGAAAGACCAAAGCCGGCGGGCAATGTCCAGTTTATGTTTGCATTGATTGCATTGCTCCATGTTGCATCCTTTGCCTTTCCGACAGTATACCATGCTTTTGCATAGGATGCCCTGCCACCAATGCCGGTTTCAAGTTTTTCTCCCCTGTATGAAACTCTGAGCATTTCAGATACTGAGAAAGATGTTGTGATATTCTTCACTGCACCTGTCTCCGAAGCAGTACTGCTTGAGTAGTTGATTCCATTGTTGAGACCGCTTCGAGTGTTGGTCATTACGTAGAATTTCGATTTTCCGACAGGAGCGCTCCACATAATATTACCATACACAGAGTATACTGCCTGGTCATTTACCGGTCTTGTGTGTTGTACTCCCCCCTCTTCATACCATGTCTTGTTCACAATTTTATCCAGAGTATATGTTCCCTCCAACCTTGCGTCCACAGTACTGAAAGTAGCCCTGTCGGTATTTCTGTAACTTACAGAGAGGTTGTGTGAAAATTCGGGCAGCAGGTCAGGATTTCCCTCAGAAACAAAAAGTGGGTTTGAATTATCCTTAACAGGCTGCATCTGGGAGATAGAAGGTTGTCTTGTATTGCCGCGATACCTTAGCCTGAGAGCCTTTGTATCACTGAAATTAAACTCGAGCATAGCTGTAGGAGAGAAATTTACTACACTCCTCTCCAGATCTGTTGTCTCACCGTCAGCGGTGGTCAGGCTGTGAGTATATGCCGGCTGTACATTCATACCTATTGTATAGTTGTATTTCTCTTCAACCTTTCTGATATTGATCTCACCTCTCTGATTAATGAAGATGTTTTCAAATGTATTTGAATATGTGGAGTCATACAGATCGTACTCCTGGGTTGCATTATTGAAATTATTGGCCACCTTGTCGGAATTGTTCTTTTTATAGTTGTACGAGTATGCAAGCTCCATGAAGTAGTTGTTTCCCAATGGCTCAGTATATGATGCCCTTGCTCCCAGAGAGTAATTGTTCTGATTTGTGTTGTACATCTGTTTCACTTCAGAAGTCATACCTTGACTGCCATAACTATTGGTCAAGGATTGATTGAACGCCCTTATGTCATTTTCCTCGTATCCGTATGTGATACTTACTGAAAAAGTCCTGCCGGTCTTATTGAATTTCTGACGGAAAAGGAGGTCTCCTCCAAGCGATCTTGTGTCGTTGTCCCCGAAAGACTTACTGTTACCGTCGTTTATAAGAGCTCCTAGTACCCCTTTTGTAGAATACATATTTCCCTCATTGAAAGACCCGCCTCCGATATTGACATTTGGACGGAAAAGGATAGAGGTCATCTCGTTGAACTTGTACTCGAGGTTTAAAGATGCCCTGTGTGCATCTGATCTTGAAAGAGAGTACTGATCACTGTTATATATAAAGCTGCTGTCGGTCAGGAATGTCTGCTTTGATGTCTGTTGCTTATTTTCTGTCTCTGCGCCGCTATAAAGGTAGCTGCCTCCTATTGAAAGCTTTTTATTCTTGCTCTCTGTATTGGCATTTGCACCAGCCATCCAGGATGTAGTTATACCGCTTCCGCCGAAATTCATTATAGCTCCGCCAACACGTACACCGCTCGATCCTCCCATAGAGTTTCTCATGCTTCTCATTGCCTCTCCTGCAACATCGAAAAATCCGCGGTTATTTGTATTGTTGGCATTGGCTATCAGACTAATCTGACTTCTTGCTGTGAAGTTACCCAGCATACCGGCACCCTGATATTTATCATCAGTACCATATCCTGCGCTCATGTTACCGAACCATCCGTTCATCATTCCCGGCCTGATTGAAAGGTCAATCACAGTTTCAGAGTTTCCGTCATCTATTCCTGTGAATTGTGCCTGCTCAGATTTTTTCTCAAGTACCTTTATCTTTTCAATTATCTTGGCCGGAAGATTCTTTGTGGCCAATTGTGGGTCATCCAGAAAGAATGTCTTACCGTCAATTGTAATTTTATTTATTGTCTTACCGTTTGCAGTAATAGAGCCATCACTTGCCACCTCTATACCCGGTAATTTTTTTAGAAGTGTCTCCAACATATCTCCATCTGTAACCTTAAATGAAGATGCATTATATTCTATGGTATCTTTCTTGACAATGATAGGATTGGCAAGAGCAGAGACTGTAATAGATGAAAGTGTGTTGACCTCCTCCTTCATCTTGACTTTGCCAAAATCAATCAGAGATTTTCCAATTGTGTTGAACTTGATTGTATAGGGAAAATACCCCAGACACTCGGCCTTTAAGGTATAGGATCCTTCCGGTATCTTCAGAATCTCAGCCCATCCGGATGCATCTGTAAGCGCATACTTCAATGCCTCCTTTTTCCCGTCAGGAGTTATGGATACTGTTGCAAATTCAATAGGTTCCTGTCTTGTACTGTCTATCAGAATGATTTTAATTCTGAAATCCTTTGCATCAGTGTCGGCAAATGATTTGTAAGTGCTGAAAAAAACAAGAGATAGAGTTAGCAGGCATATGTTGATATACTTCATATAGGTCAAAATTTACTTTGTGTAGTTTTAAATCCCTGCTTTGACTACAAAAACCGTGAAAAGTTAAATCGATTATGAAAAAAAGTTACTTAATCCTGTCCGGATTATTTTTTACGAACTCTTTCCAGTTTGATTTACCCCCATTTGAAACGGCAGGTCTTGCAGATTCCAGGAAGTGACAATAAGCAACTGCCACACCATCAGTGGCATCCAGATAAGCCGATGGATTTTCAATTTTGAGTATATTACAGAGAAGAGAGGCCACTTGCTCCTTTGAAGCTGCCCCTCTCCCTGTTATTGCCATTTTAACCTTTCTTGGGGCATATTCCGAAACCTGAATATCAGTTGATAACGCAGCAGTTATTGCCGCCCCCTGTGCCCTTCCGAGCACAAACATCGACTGTATGTTCTTACCGTAAAATGGAGCCTCGACAGCCATCTCGGCAGGCTTAAACCTGTGTATAAGCTCATTGACCCCATTATAGATTGCCCTTAATTTCTGATAGTGATCTTTACAAAGATGCAAATCTATGACCCCCATCTCTAAAAAATAAACCTTATTACCGGAAACCTTTATAACGCCCCACCCAAGAATTCTTGTCCCAGGATCAATACCAAGTATGATCTTATCTGAGATCATCAGGGCTAGTCAATATATGAAAAACCTGTATACTCTCTAAGCACTGAAGGAACCTCGATACCTCTTTCTGTCTGGTTGTTCTCAAGGATTGCGGCGAGGATTCTCGGCAGTGCCAGTGAACTTCCGTTAAGTGTATGTGCCAATTGTGTCTTTCCGTTCTCATCCTTGAAACGCAGCTTGAGCCTGTTTGCCTGGAAAGTCTCGAAATTTGACACCGAGCTGACTTCCAGCCACCTGCCCTGTGCTGCAGAGTATACCTCAAAGTCATATGTTAGAGCAGATGTGAAACTCATATCACCGCCGCAAAGTCTTAGAATCCTGTATGGAAGTCCGAGAGAACGAACGATTCCCTCTACATGCTTGACCATCTCTTCGAGAGCATCGTATGATGTATCAGGGTGAGATATCTGAACTATCTCCACCTTGTCAAACTGATGTAATCTGTTCAGCCCCCTTACATCCTTGCCGTATGATCCTGCCTCTCTTCTGAAACATGGAGTATATGCAGTGCATTTGACAGGTAGCTCATTGTTGTTTAAAATAACATCCCTGAAAATGTTAGTTACAGGAACCTCAGCTGTAGGAATCAGATAGAAGTTGTCAAGACCTACATGATACATCTGCTCTCCTTTGTCAGGAAGTTGGCCTGTTCCGAAACCTGAAGCCTCGTTGACCATGAGTGGCGGTTGAAACTCCACATATCCTGCTTTTGTATTTTTATCAAGGAAATAGGATATCAGAGCTCTCTGTATCTTAGCTCCTTTACCCTTATAAACTGGGAAACCAGCTCCGGTAAGTTTCACTCCGAGATCAAAATCTATAATATCATATTTCTTAGCCAGCTCCCAATGTGGCAATGCATCCTTCAACTCAGGAAAAGATCCTCCCTCCCTTACAATTACATTGTCTTCAGCCACTTTGCCCTTTGGCACTGATGAGTGCGGCAAGTTAGGAAGAAGGACAAGCTTCTCATTCATCTCGTTAGTATTGGACTGCATCTGGAGGTCCAGTTGCCTTGACCTCTCCTTAAGCTCTGCAACTTTGGATTTTGCCTCTTCAGCCTCGGATTTTTTACCCTCTTTCATAAAAGAACCGATAGCACGAGCCAGTGTGTTCTGCTCTGCCAAAATGGAATCCAGTTCTGTCTGAGTCTCTCTTCTCTTTTGATCAAGATCATTAATACTTTTAATTATCTCAGCTGCATCAAAATTCTTGACAGCAAGCCTCTCTGCAACAAATTGAGGTTGTTCCCGGAGTAGTTTTATGTTTAACATCTTATCTTAATAAATGAGTTTCAAAGGTAGAAAAAAATACATTACATTATCTAAAAAAGAGAGCCGGACTCATGTTCCGGCTCTTTATCTTCTGTACAGCAATATTAATTACATCTGGCTGATTGCTCCAACCGGGCAAACGTCAGCGCAAGTGCCGCAATCTGAGCAGATATTCGGGTCAATTTTGTAGATATCACCGGGAGAGATAGCCTCAACTGGGCACTCATCGATACATGTTCCACAAGCTGTGCAGTCTTCTGAAATTTTGTAAGCCATTACAATAAAATTTAATTTGGTTATTTCTCGCAAAGGTATAAAATTGGGTGGAAAAGAACAAATAGTAATTGTATCTTTGCAGAATAAAACCATTTTAACATTCATACCATGCGTAATATATATAATTTATGTGCTGCACTCATATTAGCTCTCTACCCTCTTGCAGGCGCATCTGCACAGCAGGTAACTGAGATGAGTATTGAATTCAACAAGACTGTTCACGATTTTGGATATATAGATATAAATTCAGGTCCGAAGAGTTATGCTTTCTATTTCAAAAACATAAGCAAGCAAACGGTCATTATACAGACCGTGATCTCCTCATGCGGATGTACCACTCCCGAATGGACAAAAGAGCCGATTAAACCGGGAGAGAATGGGAAGATAGATGTAACATTCCTCAACGATCAGGGTGCCTACCCTTTTGACAAGTCACTCACAGTATATGTTACCGGCTCTTCCAGGCCGATAGTGCTAAGGATAAAGGGTGTTGTCACACAGAAACCCAAATCCGTAAAGCAACAATACCCTGTAAAAATAGGTCATCTTGGTCTAAAAAAAAACCAGATTGATTACGGTCAGGCCTACTACGGATCAATCTCCAAAGGGGCTGTTGAGGTGGTAAACCTTGCCGGCAGCCCTATAAAAGTGACCTTTACTGATTTTTCAAAGGGATTTTACATAAATGCCAATCCCGAAGTGATTGGTGCAGGAGCAAGAAGCGACCTTATATTCTCAATTGATACAAGAGCTGCACATACATGGGGACCGACTGTATTCTCTGCTACTCCAGTAATCAATGGCAAGAAGGCAGACAAATCAATACAGGTCAAGGCAACTATACTAGAGGACTTTACACGTATGTCAAAAGAGGAGCTTGATAATGCCCCGCTTCCAATATTTTCCAAAAGTTCATATAATTTCGGCGAGGTTAAAGCCGGGACGGTTGTGAAAGCATCTTTTGATTACAGGAACGTAGGCCGTAGCGACATGATTATCCGCCAGATTCAATACAGCGAAGACGGATTGACAGCTACATACAAGGAGAATACATCTCCGGGTGCTGCTTCCGGCATAGTATCGACATTTAATACAAAAGGTATGTCAGGAGAGAAAAACCTGATTATCACAATTATCACAAATTCACCAACAAGACCAATAATAAACCTGATAATATCAGGTAAGATTATAAAATAATGCCTATGGACAATCTGGTAAAGGATAGCGCTCTCATTGTCAATGAGGGTGTTGAACAGCCACCCGTTATAAATCCTTATATTACTAATTTCTATAAGAAGAATCGTGTAAAGACCCTTTCAGTTAAGGAGTACGTTGAAGGAATTCTTGCCGGCAATACAACTATTCTGAGTCAGGCAATCACATTGATTGAGAGCTCCAAGCCCGAACACAGGGCAATAGCTCAACAAGTGATAGAAACCTGCCAGCCTTTTGCCGTCAAATCTATGAGAATAGGAATCACCGGTGTTCCGGGAGCAGGAAAAAGCACATTTATTGAAGCCTTTGGCGGTCTTATCACTTCGGGCAATCACAAACTTGCTGTCCTGGCAATAGACCCGAGCAGTGAGAAGAGTAAAGGAAGCATACTCGGGGACAAGACAAGAATGGAGACACTCTGCTCTGATCCTAAAGCATTCATAAGACCAAGCCCGAGCGGCGGTTCACTTGGAGGAGTTGCCAGAAAGACCAGGGAGAGCATAGTACTTTGCGAAGCAGCCGGATTTGATGTCATTTTCATTGAGACTGTAGGAGTCGGACAATCCGAGACAGCGGTGCATTCAATGAGTGACTTCTTTCTTCTGCTGATGTTGTCCGGCGCAGGAGATGAGCTGCAGGGTATCAAGAGAGGAATTATGGAGATGTCCGACCTTATAGCTATTACCAAGGCTGATGGAACCAATATAGAAAAGGCAACTTTGGCAAAAGCCCTCTACTCAAACGCGCTTCATCTCTTTCCGCCTACTGAATCAGGCTGGGTTCCTACTGCACTGACATCTTCAGCAGTCACAAAAGAGGGCTTGGTTGAGATTCTTGATAAAATCAACGAATATTTCAAATTGACCACCGAGAACGGTTACTATCAACATAAAAGAAGAGAGCAGGCCAGATTCTGGATGTATGAGACCATTAACGAAGAGCTCAAGAACAGATTCTTCGAAGATCCAGAAATACAGGAAAAGCTCAGGGAGTACGAGGAATCTGTCTCAAACGGCAGTATCGGCTCATTTACGGCAGCATCTGAGTTACTCAAAATATACAACAAGCGATGAACATAGTCATAGAGGCTCTCAAAAACAGCATCCTGATCACGGGGCTCGTGATGATAATGATGCTACTAATAGAGTATGTAAACATACATTCTCATGGTTCCACATTCAGTAAACTTAAGGGGTCGTCTGTCAGACAGGTACTTCTGGCAGCACTGCTGGGGCTGATTCCAGGCTGCGTCGGAGGATTTGCGGTAGTATCCCTGTATACTCACAATATAATAAGTTTCGGGGCTCTGTTAGCCATGATGATCTCCTCCTCCGGAGATGAAGCCTTTGTCTTAATGGCGGCAGTTCCAAAAACGGCGGCTATCCTCTTCGTATCACTTCTGGTCACAGGAGTTCTGACAGGTATTGCGGTGGATAGAATATTTAAACAGAATAAACGTCCATTTACCCCTGAAGAGTACAAGATACATGATGATTGCGACTCAATCGCTTCTCCATCCGTTTTCGGGGCAAGCATCAGGGAAAATTTGAGAAATTTCAGCAAAGAGAGGTTAATTATTATAATTGGTATAGCAATATTTGTAATTGCTGTGGTTATGGGGCTTCTTGAACATGAACATATGGAGGCCGGGGCATCGGGACATCACGAAGAGGAGCACCTACACGGCGCTATCAATATTTTCAGCGAGCGTTGGATCAATTTACTCTTTGCAGGAATAAGCATTATCACACTTTTCCTTACATTAAAGGCCAAAGAGCACTTCATCAAGGAGCACCTTTGGAACCATGTCGTCCTTAAGCACTTTAAATCCATTTTCCTATGGACATTCGGGGCATTGCTAGTAATTCACTTCGGCATGCAATATCTGCATATTGAAGATTGGGTAAGGGATAATGTGGTTTTGATGTTATTGCTTGCAGCAGCCATAGGATTAATACCGGAGTCCGGACCTCATATGGTTTTCATAACTCTCTTCGCCGGCGGTCTTATCCCATTCAGCGTACTGTTTGTAAGCTCAATGGTGCAGGATGGACATACAGCACTGCCCCTGCTCGCGGAGAGCAAGGGCAGCTTCTTTAAGGCAAAAGCCGTTAATTTTGTTGTCGGCATAGCTCTCGGATTACTTCTTCACCTGTTTGGAATATAACAGGTTAAGAATATAATCTGAAACTATTCACCATTCATTGAAATCAGGAACTCCTGATTGTTATCTGTGCGTATAAGCCTGGTCTTCATAAACTCCATGGCCTCTACGGAATTCATATCGGCAAGGTAGTTCCTGAGAATCCATATCCGGTTGAGAGTCTCCTTGTCAAACAATAGGTCATCTCTTCTAGTGCTGCTGAGTGTAACATCTACAGCCGGGAATATTCTCTTATTTGCAAGTTTTCTGTCAAGTTGAAGCTCCATATTACCTGTACCCTTAAACTCCTCAAAGATCACCTCATCCATCTTAGATCCGGTATCTGTAAGGGCTGTGGCCAGAATAGTCAGCGAACCTCCGTTCTCTATATTTCTTGCAGCACCGAAGAATCTCTTCGGTTTATGTAGGGCATTTGCATCGACACCGCCGCTGAGAACCTTTCCTGAAGCCGGCTGGACAGTATTGAAAGCTCTTGCAAGCCTTGTAATTGAGTCTAGAAGTATAACCACGTCATGACCACACTCTACAAGTCTCTTGGCCTTCTCCAGTACAATATTTGCCACCTTTACATGTCTTTCTGCAGGCTCATCGAATGTTGAGGCTACAACTTCAGCCTTGACACTTCTAGCCATATCGGTTACCTCCTCCGGACGCTCATCGATAAGCAGGACAATCATATATACTTCAGGATGGTTAGCGGCAATAGCATTGGCTATATCCTTAAGCAAAACTGTCTTACCTGTCTTAGGCTGAGCAACAATCAGACCCCTTTGTCCCTTTCCGATAGGTGCAAAAAGATCCACCACTCTGGTTGAAAGGTTATTATGGCCATTAGATGTGATATTGAACTTTTCTTCAGGGAAGAGAGGTGTTAGGAAATCGAAAGGAACACGGTCTCTTATAAACTCCGGAGAGCGCCCGTTGATCTGGTTTACCTTCACAAGCGGGAAATATTTATCACCCTCTCTTGGAGGTCTAATCTCCCCTACCAGAGTATCGCCTGTCTTCAGACCATATAATTTGATCTGAGATTGAGAAAGATATATATCATCCGGTGAGTTAAGGTAATTATAATCAGAAGATCTGAGGAAACCATATCCGTCAGGCATTATCTCCAGAACACCGGTTGCCTCAACTGTTCCTTCAAACTCAACCTTCTTAAACTGCTCCTTCATGCTGTTCTCGACACTCTCTACAGAGAGCATCTCATCAGTTACAGGGGTATGTTTCTTGTTATCCTTTGTTTGATTTGGATTTGGATTCGGATTTGGATTTGGATTCGGCCTGTTCTGCTGTTGTCCCGCCTGGTGCTGTTTATTGGCTTGATGCTGGTGTTGCTGATTGCCCTGCTGTGCATTCTGCTGAGTTTGTGGCTGGCCTTGTTGCTGATTTTGCTGAGGCTGCAACTGCTGATTTTGTTGAGATTGTTGTCCTTGCTGTGGTTGAGGTCTTGGCCCTTTTTGAATTTGCCCCCCCTTTTGAAGATTCTGTGGCTGCTTCTGATTTGGATTCTGAGCTCTTTCTATAACCTTTACCTCACTCTTCGATTTCTCCTGTTCCAATGACTCACCACCCTCTGCAACAACAGGTTGATCTTTGCTTGTTGCCTGTTCAGCCAATTTAACGGCGAGAGGCTTTCTTCCTCTCTTCTTCGGTGCCGGAGTCTCCTCTTTTACAGCTTCAGCCTTAACTGGTACTGCTTCGGGCTTAACCTGTTTAACCGGATTTTCCGATGCAACCGGATTCTCTTTTGCAGGCCCTGTTGGTTTAGACTTGTCTATACGCAACTTTTTCTGTCTCTGAACTAACGGACGTTTTATCGGCTCGTTTGAGAGACTGCCCTGCCTGGCTTGCTCGTCTAATATTTCATAAACAAGTTCTTCCGGTGAAAAATTCTTGGCTTTGCTGATATTCAGCTTTTGAGCAATAGCAATTAAGTCATCCTGACCCATCTTGCTTAATTCTTTTATATCGTACATTCGATGTTGTAGGGAGTATTGATTAATCAGAAAAGATAATCGTGATTGAATGCAAATTTATAGTTTATATTCAGAAAAACAAAAAAATTGCTTTACTGTCAAAATTATTTTGCGGCGATTACATCAATTTCAACCAGGGCACCTTTAGGCAAAGCTACAACTGAATAGGCAACCCTGGCAGGATATGGCTCCTTGAAGAATGTTGCATATACCTCATTCATAGCTGCAAAATCTTTTATATCTGAAAGATATACTGTAGATTTAAGTACATTGTCGTAAGTACATCCCGCCTCTTCAAGAATATAGCCCACATTTTTCAGGGCCTGAGTTGTCTGTTCCTTAATTCCTCCCTCAACAAACTCACCGGTAGAGACATCAATAGGAAGCTGTCCTGAAACAAACACTATTCCATTGGCCTCTGTAGCCTGACTATAAGGGCCCACCGCCTTAGGAGCCCTGGCAGAAGATAAAACATTTTTCATATTATATTTTTTAAAAGTTTAATTGTCCCAATAACTTGCGCTCTTCTTATATTTCAAGAGATCTGCCAGTGCCGAGGCAGTTGCGTTTATTCTGAAACTCCAGCTCTTCCATGTACCTGTAGGAACCCATGAGAAAGAGATCATAAAGCAGTGAAGGTTGTATGTTGCACTTAATTGTGTAGTTGTCAGCTTTCTCTTCATTAGATCTATACCGGAATTCATTGTAAATGAGAGTTGTTTGTCAAGATTGATGTTTCCCGACAAACCAAGTGTCTGATTATAAGTATTAATTGTGGTTAGCTGATTGCTCGCATAAGAGTAAGAGCGGCTATAGGAGTAATTATAGTTGACATTAAGTGACCAAGGTATCTCAGGATCAAGATAGTAGAGCCAACCACCGGGAATATACTCTCCGGTCATCGGGTTCTGATAGACTCTGTTATAATATACAGGATCAGGATGGCCACCCACTGTTGAGGAGGCGTTCTTAATGTTGTTGGCCTCTGATTTTCCGCCACCTCTTTTACCTCCTCCTTTAAACGAATAAGAGAGTGAAACACTGGCGTTTGTCATTCTTGCAATCTTAAATCCCCCCTCTTTGACAACATTGTATTGATTTATTCTCACTCCTCTCTCGTTTATTGCATAAGGGTCAAAAATCGCGTTGGCATTCAATGAGAGTGAACCAAACACACTCGTGCTGAGAGTAGATGAGATTGTTGACAATTTCATAGAATCAGCAAGAAAGTTATACGACCCTGTGAAATTCAGATTATCAATCAGTTTAAGTTTCTTAATTCCCCCCTTGGAGGTATCCGTGTCACTTTTGATTTTAGCCTCTAAATTATTAGCAAGCGAGAAGGATATTCCGCCACTCTCACCGGCAGCCGGATAACCATATAGAAGTCCATTGTATATATTGTATTCATGGGTTTTTACCTCACCGTTTCTATCGGTGTAGGTCAGAGTTCTGTATCCATTTCCCCGCGTGCCAAGATCCGGCCTGTAGTTAAATGAGATCTGAGGAGTGATCATGTGTCTGATAGCCCTGAGCTTTCCCCTGTTCCCGAAATTGAATGTTCCATAGAGGCGTGTATTCATTGACAACGAACCTGCATAATCATTTGTCGCACCAAAATGGCTGAAGAGAGCAGAGGTATCGGTCACAAACTGATGTGTCTCCTGATCGTATGACTGGTTCATGGTCTGGAAATACCAGTTCATGCCGTATGATACACCCGGCGAGAATTGAAGATATTTCAGCAGGGTAAATGTTGGTAGACCTATTGAGAAGTTGTGTTTTACACCCATCTTGAATTTCTGTAGAAAATCAGCCCCGCCGAACTCTTTTGACTTGAAATTAATCTTATTGTCTACTGCTGCATTATATGAAAATTGAATCTTCTCGTAAAAACGCTCTTTACCGGCTGCCTCTTTTCTCTTGAAAGGATTGATCCTGTTCATTGTAAGAGTCAGATTAGGAAGGGTAAATGCATAGGAGCTGTCGAGTGAGTTCTGGCTGTGTAACAGGTTGGCAGACATGCTGAACGGAGTTCCGGAAAAAGTCCTTGCATATGATACGCTGGAAGATATCTGATTTTGCAGGCTCTGCTGTATCTCGTATGAGTTGTAGCGGTTATTTGACGGTGAAGAGAAGTTTACAGAGGCTCTGAATGTTGTTCCGGGATGTGCCTTTGAATCCTGTGAATGAGTCCACTTCACAGAGAAATCCTTTGAATCGTAATAACTCTCAGTTCCCGGTTCTCCGACCCTGTTGTTGGACATGTTAAAACTGAATCCGCCGTCAAACTTGTACCTTGTCCTATATCTTGATTCCACCTGCAGATTGTATGACCCTAAAGTATAGAAGTCTGTCGTTACAGTAAAGTCCAGATGATCTCCAAGCACAAAATAGTAACCAAGACCAGTCATTCCAAAACCTCTGGCAGCCTCCTCGGTAAACGATGGGATTAGAAGTCCGCTTGCTCGTTTAACCTGATTTGGCACAAACCCGAAAGGGAGTGCAAAAGGAGTAGGCACATCTTCTACTACAAGGTATGCAGGGCCGAATACGGTATTCCTCGGATTGTTTGTCACCTTGGCTCTTGTCAACTGCAAGTAGAAGTGCGGATGGTCAAGCTCACAAGTTGTATATTTCCCCTTATTTATATTAACTGAGTTGTCCGGCATTTTTTTTATAACATCCCCGTGAAGAAAGCCCTCAGATTCCTGAGTTATCATATTCCAAATCTTTGACTTTCTGCTTTCGAAGTTATAATAAACCGAATCCATAGTGTATTCACTCCTGCCCTCTGTCATCTTCGGCAATCCTACAACATTGCCTGCAGTGTCAAGAGATCCTTTTGCAAAGATTGTCTTTGAATCCAGGTCATATTTCATATAGTCAGATGTAAGTTCCAGATTGCCATACTTAACCTTTACATCCCCATAATAATAGACCATTTTCCGGCCATTGCCGAAGTCCTCGATAACGGAATCCTTGGCTCCGGAGAAGACAGGTTTTGTAATAGAGCCTTTAGGGGCAAGAGTATCTGTAGAATCCTTAATCTTTGCGGCTAACGAGTCTTTTGAGAGCAGAGAAGTCTCCTTATTCAATAATAAAGTATCTCTCCTTTGTAATATTGTATCAGCAGGTTTTGACAATGTATCCCTCTCAGCAGAACTGAAACCCGCTCTTCCGGGAGAGGGAATGGAATACATGTACCCTGCCAAGAGAGTGAATACTGAGCCCCAAAGGATTCTGTTGATGTTGTATCGAAAGCCCAACCGGGTTAAAAGTTTTAAAAAAAATTATTACTACTTTTGTGAATTGCAAAGATAAATCATTTTTAAGCAACAAAAATGCCATACAGGATACTTTTATTACTTTTTTGTTTACTGACCCAGTTCCCATCGGTAATCCTGGCAACAGACCCGGTAAAAATAAAAAAAGTCGTTATTGACGCAGGGCATGGCGGACACGATCCCGGTTCAATCAGTCCTGACCGTAAAGTTAAGGAGAAGACCATTGCACTATCTGTGGCGCTTAAGTTTGGAAAATTGATTGAGCAGAACAATCCCGACATAAAGGTCATTTATACGAGAGACACCGACATTTTCATTCCTCTCGACACCCGTTCAGATATTGCAAATAATAATAAGGCTGACCTTTTCATCTCCATTCATGTCAACTCGGTCAAAGCCCGGTCTGCTTCCGGCTCTGAAACCTATGTAATGGGAGAGAGTAAAAGCAGCTCAAACCTTGAGGTTACAATGAAGGAAAACAGCGTTATTTCGCTCGAAGGAGACCATCAGTCTGTCTATGAGGGTTTTGACCCGAATAATCCTGAGTCCTATATCATTTTCAGCCTCCTCCAGAATGCACATCTGGAACAGAGCCTTCAAATAGCCGAATTTGTTCAGGAAGAGCTTGGAAAAGGTCCTGTTAAGATAAACAGAGGGATAAAGCAGGGTGGTCTTATTGTCTTATGGAGAAGCTCCATGCCGGCAATTCTGGTTGAACTTGGATTCATATCCAACCCGAATGATTATCTTGTACTTACCAGAGAGGAGAACCATGATAAATTTGCCAATTCACTATATAAAGCATTTAGTAAGTATAAAAAGGCTTATGAGTCAAATAATGGAGAGAAAGTTGCAGTAAAAAACCCGGACTCCGTTGTCAAGAATGAAAAGGCATGTAGTGAAAAGAGTAAAGAGATTAAAGCAGAGGAAAAAACTCAAGGAGTAACGAGGGACACATTGGCCGAGATACGTAGAGCCTTGCAGAAAAAGAGCAATATACAAAACAAAGCTACTCCTGAGAAGTCGGATACGACAAAGAGTACACTTGAAGCCAAGAAAAAATCAAAACCAATAAGCTTCAGGGTACAGATACTGGCGGTGACACGGCCATTGCCCGAAAAAGCACCTGATTTCAAGGGAGAAAGAGACCTTAAATATATAAAAGTGGGAATTTACTATAAATACAGTGTCGGAGAGTTCAGCTCCAAAGAGGAGGCCGAGAAAGAACTAATCCGCGTAAAAAAGAAATTTCCACAAGCATTCATTATAAAAGTTGAAAATGAAAATTAATTTTAACAGAGAACAGAAGATCGGTTTGTTTGCGATATTGATAGCAGCATCGTTGTACATTACAATAAACTACCTTAAAGGAAAGGACATTTTCGGGACTACCAACATATATTATACGGTATATGAAAGCGTCGATGGCTTAAACGCCACCGGTCCGGTATTTATAAAAGGTTTCAAGGTTGGAACAGTTCAGAAAATCGAATACCAGGAAAAGAGCGAAAACTTTCTTGTAACAATGAAGGTTGATTCAAAATTCAGTATCCCCGACAGCTCCATAGCCCAGTTATACAGCTCTGACCTGCTTGGCGGCAAGTCGATCCGGATACAGATTGCCAAGGGAGACAGGATAATAGGTGAGCGAGACACTCTCCAATCGCAGATTGAACCCGGTATGATCGAGAATATCGCCGCACAGATTCTTCCATTGAAGGATCAAGCGTCTGAACTCATATCCAACCTCAACACAACCTTTGTGAACGTCAATGAAGTTCTCGATCCCCAAGCCAAGAAGCATCTTGCTATGTCAATTCAGAATCTTGACAGGACATTGCAGAATATAAAGAACATCACATCAAACCTTGACCAGAATGGTCCTGAGATATCCTCATTGATCAGCAATCTCGACAATCTCTCCTCATCTCTCAAGAAAAGTGTTGTTGTTCTTGATAAAGGTTTGGGAAACATAACCGAAATCACAGACTCTTTGAAAACAGCAGACCTCTCCGGTACTGTCAAATCACTTAAGGATCTGCTTTTGGAGATAAATAATCCTCAGGGTTCAATCGGAAAATTGATTAAAACAGATTCGTTACACAACTCAATTGATGTGTTGGTAAGGGATATCGATGTCTTGATAAAAAACATACAGGATAACCCTAAAAAGTACATAAAAATTTCCGTATTTTAAAGAAAATTTTTTCTTTATTTTATTGATTTTTAAGATTGTCAATTTTAAAAAAATTTTCCGTCTGAAATACAGCCTCTTGAAAAATTCTTGAATTTTCAAAGCGATTATTTGTTTTTTTTTAAAGAATTTATCCCCATTTTTGTTTTGCAATCTAAAACAAAAATCTTAAACATGTCTGAAGCTTCATATACAACAGTATGGAATAATTGTCTCCAAATCGTAAAGGACAATATTCCACCTCAGAGTTTCAAGACGTGGTTCGAACCTATAAAGGCTGTAAAACTCACAGGGAGCATACTGACAATAGCCGTACCTACCCATTTCTTTATAGAGTTTCTTGAAGAATACTATATTGACCTTATCAGTAAGGCCCTCAAACGCGAGCTTGGCAGGGATGCTAAACTTGAGTACAATGTGAAGGTTATTTCAAATGAAAAACCGGTACAGATTCCACATCAATCTACAGCCGAGATAACAAATAAGACCTTACCTTTTCCTAATCAGGCAAGACAAATAGCGAACCCGTTCGTCATCCCGGGACTCCAACAATTGAAGATTGACCCACAACTCAATCCTCACTTCAGTTTTGAAAATTTCATAGAAGGCGAATGCAACAGACTTGCAAGATCTGCGGGACTCACTATCGCATCCAACCCGGGGTCGAGTGCGTTCAACCCTCTCTTCCTTTACGGAGGTTCGGGACTTGGAAAGACACACCTTGCACAGGCAATAGGGATCAACATAAAGGAGAGATTCCCCGACAAGATAGTTCTTTATGTAAGTGCAAACCGCTTCCAGACCCAGTTCATGGATGCTGTTAACGTTAAGAACAAACTGACAGACTTCCTTCATTTCTATCAGATGATAGATGTACTGATTATTGACGACGTTCAGGAATTTGCCGGAAAGAGCGGTACACAAAATGCCTTTTTCCACATTTTCAGCCATCTTCACAATCTCGGCAAACAACTTATACTTACTTCGGATAAGCCACCTGTAGATCTGCAGGATCTGGAACAGAGACTGCTTTCAAGGTTCAAATGGGGTTTGCTTGCAGAACTGCGTCAGCCGGACTATCAGACAAGGATGGCAATTATAAGGGCAAAATGTTACAATGACGGTGTAACCCTTCCGGAAGAGGTCGTATCATATCTTGCTTCAAGAGTGACTACAAATATCAGAGAGATCGAGGGAACATTAAACTCATTGCTTGCTCAGGCTATATTCAACAATAAGACCATCGACATGGAGCTTGCGGAGAGTCTTACCGAAAAGATTGTCAGCAGGAACAGAAATGAGCTCACTATTGATGAGATTCAGAAGACAGTATGCGAATACTTCAAGATAAATACTGAACTATTCCTCTCTTCATCCAGAAAGAGAGAACTGGTACAGGCAAGGCAGATTGCCATGTTTCTAAGCAGAAACCTCACAAACAACTCCCTTGCCACTATCGGCTCCCAGACAGGAGGAAGAGATCATGCAACAGTACTTCACGCATACAATACCGTCTGTGACCTTATCGATACTGACCGCTCTTTCCGTAAGTATGTCACAGATATAGAGAAAAAACTAAAACCACAATAGAACAACATGGAATCCCAAAAAGTCCTGTCATACTTTTCAGAGATCTGCAAAATTCCCAGAGAATCAGGTCACGAAGAGATGATAGTAGCATACTTGGAAAATTTTGCAAAGGAGAACTCTCTTGAATACAAGATAGACGATTCAGGAAACATTGTTATATCGAAAGAGGCGACTCCCGGAATGGAAAGCATTCCGACTGTAGTTTTGCAAAGTCATTCTGATATGGTATGCGAGAAAAACAGCGACAGCACACACGACTTCAGTAAAGACCCAATAAAAGTAGTCGAGGAGGATGGCTGGCTTATAGCAAAAGAGACGACCCTTGGAGCAGACTGCGGAATCGGTATGGCTGCCCAGATGGCAATCCTTACAGACAAAACAATTGAGCACGGCAGAATTGAGGCCCTCTTTACAACAGATGAAGAGACCGGCCTTACAGGAGCTAAAGCTCTTAAACCAGGTTTTATAACAGGCAACATACTTATAAACCTTGACTCGGAGGACGAGGGAGAGCTTTTTATCGGTTGTGCCGGAGGAATTGACACAACAGCTGTTTTCAAGTACAAAAAAGAACAGATACCATCCGGAATGGACTTTATGAAGGTAGGCTTCTACGGAGCTACCGGAGGACACAGCGGAGACGACATCAACAAGAACAGGGCAAATGCCAATCAGCTTCTGACAAGATTTCTCCTGCCTATTTTTGAGAAATACAATATTGCCATTTGCAGGATAGATGGCGGGAACAAACGTAATGCGATATCACGCGAGGCATACGCAACAATTGCCTTTAAGCCTGCTGACAAGGACAAAATATTAAACCTCTTCAAGAAGACGGAGGCAGAGATTTTAGATGAGTACCGGGTTGCGGACCCTGATCTTTTCGGAAAGATAGAGACAACACAGCAGGAGGAGTGGTGTATGGATTCTGATACAACATACCGTTTGCTGAACTCTTTAAATGCCTGCCCTCACGGTGTTCTTGCCATGAGTCAGGACATTCCCGGATTTGTTGAAACCTCTACGAACCTGGCATCTATCAAGATGACTGCAGAAGAGGAGATAACTATATGCACAAGTCAGAGGAGTTCACTGAATAGTGCCAGATATCAGGCCGCAAGCAGGATTGAATCAATGTTCAAGCTTGCAGGAGCGCAGGTAACACATGAAAGTGAATACCCTGGATGGAAGCCAAAAATGGATTCCAAACTTCTCGGAGTAAGTAAAGAGGCATACATCAAACTATTCGGAAACGAGCCGGTAGTCAGGGCAATACATGCAGGATTGGAGTGCGGACTTTTCCTTGACAAATATCCGAATCTCGATATGATCTCATTCGGCCCGACACTTAGAGGAGTACATGCTCCCGGAGAGAGACTGGAACTTGCAACTGTGGACAAATTCTGGAAACTTCTTGTACAGATACTTAAAGACATAAAATAAAAAAGAAAAATTATGGGAGTATTGATTGCCCCTTCCATGCTCTCTGCGGATTTTGGAAATCTGGCACAACAGGTTGACATGGTCAACAAGAGCGATGCAGACCTGATACATCTTGATATCATGGATGGCGTTTTCGTACCAAACATCTCATATGGTTTTCCGGTAGTCAAGGCAATAGCCGGGACTGCCGTAAAGCCTCTTGATGCACACCTTATGATCGTAGACCCGGACAGATATTTTGATAATTTCAGGAATCTCGGGGTTGAATATCTGAGTGTACACTACGAGGCTTGCACACACCTTCACCGCTCCCTTCAAAGGATAAAAAACCTCGGAATGAAAGCCGGGGTTGCCCTTAACCCACACACACCTGCACACCTGCTATCAGAAATTGTAACTGAAGCCGATTTCATCCTTATAATGTCCGTCAATCCCGGATTCGGCGGACAGAGCTTTATAGAGAATACATACCATAAATTGGGAAAAATCAAGGAGATAATCAAGGAGGCCGGTTCAAAATGTCTTATAGAGATAGATGGTGGAGTGAACAAGGATAATGCACCTTTGCTTGTAAAAGCCGGAGCAGACATCTTAGTTGCAGGAAACAGTGTCTTCGGGGCACCAGACCCAATTAAGGCCATCAGAGATTTAAAATATACCTGATCTCTTTAAAAGCATAGCTTTTTACACACCCGTCCCTCCTCTCCAACAGAAGACATGCGCACTTGTCTATACCGGTGATTTTTGCCTCAAACCTCTCATTTGTGGCTGTATCTTCGTATAAATAAAACTCATTGATATGATATAAATGGCTAAGGTAGTCAGCTTCTGTTTTTTTTGCCAGATATTCAAAATTAGCGACATCTATTTCATTATACAACCCCTCTATCGCTGAGGCAAGCAATTCTAGTTCGTTTTCTACAACAAGAGATTTACCGGTCTCATTAATCACAGAGGTAGGATTGGGAGCATCGGATGCAAACTTTTTCTGGTTTAAGTTTAATCCTATACCGATAATGGATGCTGACAATTTGTCACCCCCCAGATAGTGCTCTATGAGGATACCGCATATTTTCCTGTTGTATACATAAATATCGTTTGGCCACTTTATTGACGCAGTAATACCTCTGTTTTTCAAATAGTTGACAATCCCCAAAGTTGTTATTTGTGATATTAGAAACTGATCTTCAGCTTTTATAAATTTTGGTTTAACAAGAATTGAAAACGTAAGATTCTCTCCTACTGCACTTTCCCATGTGTTTCCCTTCTGACCGCGACCATTTGTCTGGTATCGTGCCGCAAAGACAGTAAAGTCTTCAACTCGGTCCATCTGCCTATTCGCCTCATAATTAGTGGAATCTAGGATTTCAAACCATTTTATGCATTTTGCCATTATAATAAAGTTGTAATTGGAAACAAAATTGCAGTAATTTTGCGATATATAAAAATGAATCAATTAAATAAACACTTAGTATAGTGCCAACAAAAAAGAACTCAACCACAAAGGAGA
Source organism: Bacteroidales bacterium CF (assembly GCA_000473305.1). Classification (GTDB taxonomy): domain Bacteria; phylum Bacteroidota; class Bacteroidia; order Bacteroidales; family UBA932; genus Bact-08. The sequence continues at coordinate 1,636,323 of CP006772.1, forward strand.
CAGATGCATTGGAAGTTCAATGCATCGCTGAAGCAATGCTTGAAAAAAAGGGTAAAGGGGTTTGCTCGCTTAATCTGAAGGAGATAGGAACTGCAATTACAGACTACTTTATAGTTTGTAATGCCGATTCATCTACTCAAGTGGGCGCAATAGCCGACTATGTAGAGGAGATGATGTACACAAAGTGCAACCGCAAGGTTGTCCGTATGCAGGGTAAAGAGAATTCATTCTGGGTAATCCTTGATTACACAAACATTGTAGTCCACATCTTCCAGACCGAGTACAGACTGTTTTACCGTCTTGAAGATTTATGGGCTGATGCACCAAAGACAAATTACGAAGATAAATAATCTGAAACTAAATAATAATGGATATTCCAAACAAAGATAAAGAGCGCAACAAGCTCAAGCTCCCCAAATTCAACGTATTGTGGATATATGTAATTATGCTCGGCGGCATATTTTATATGTGGACAACATACGACGGCGGTGACCCGGTTAAGACAGAATGGACCGAAGTAAAAGAGAAGATGGCTCCGGCAGGTGATATAGATAAGATAATATTTGTCACTAATATGAACCGTGCCGAGGTATATATCAAAAAAGAGAGTATAGCAAAGTACAAGAACAAATTCGGGGGCAAAATACCAAAATATGCACCTCAGTTCTACTTTGTCGTATCTAATAATTTCAATGCCGAAGAGCAGATTGACCTTGTGAGACAACAATTACCCGAGGGTAATAAGTTCTCATTTGAGAATGAAGAGAGGACCAATTACTTTGCCAAGGCAATGGAGTGGCTTCTTTTCCCGATTCTGCTGGTTGCACTTTGGTTCTTCATGTTCAGAAAGATGAACAAAGGAATGGGCGGCGGCAGCCAGGGCGGAGGAGGAATCTTCTCTGTAGGAAAATCACAGGCCAAGCTTTTTGACAAGGACAATAATACAAAAATAACCTTTAAGGATGTTGCCGGTCTCGAAGAGGCAAAGGTAGAGGTGATGGAGATAGTGGATTTCCTCAAGAATCCTAAGAAATACACAAGCCTCGGAGGTAAGATACCAAAGGGTGCTCTGCTTGTTGGCCCTCCCGGTACCGGTAAAACCCTGCTTGCAAAGGCAGTTGCAGGCGAGGCAAATGTTCCTTTCTTCTCTATCTCGGGTTCAGACTTCGTTGAGATGTTCGTCGGAGTAGGTGCATCACGTGTAAGGGATCTGTTCAGACAGGCTAAGGAGAAAGCTCCTTGTATTGTATTTATAGATGAAATTGATGCCGTAGGAAGGGCAAGAAGCAAAAATGCGGGATTCTCTTCAAACGACGAGAGAGAGAACACACTCAACCAGCTGTTGACAGAGATGGATGGATTCGGTTCCAACTCGGGCGTCATAATTCTTGCTGCAACCAACCGCGCAGATATACTTGACAAAGCTCTTATGAGAGCCGGCCGTTTCGACAGACAGATTCATGTTGACCTGCCGGAACTAAAAGAGAGAGTTGAAATTTTCGGAGTTCATCTAAGAAACCTCAAACTGGTAGATGGCTTCAACATTGAGTTCCTGGCAAAACAGACACCCGGATTCTCCGGTGCCGACATAGCAAATGTTTGTAACGAGGCAGCATTGATTGCAGCAAGAAAGAACAAGGAAGCAATTGACAAACAAGATTTTCTTGACGCTGTTGACAGGATTATCGGAGGACTTGAAAAAAGGAGCAAGATAATCTCACCTCAGGAGAAGAGGACAATTGCCTTCCATGAAGCAGGACACGCCACAGTAAGTTGGATACTACCCAATGCAAACCCGCTTCTCAAGGTAACAATCATTCCTCGCGGAAGGGCACTGGGTGCAGCATGGTATCTTCCGGAAGAGAGACAGATTACCACAACCGAACAGATGATGGACGAGATGGCCGCAACATTGGGTGGACGTGCTGCAGAAGAGATAATTAACAACAAGATATCCACAGGAGCCCTAAATGATCTTGAAAAGATTACAAAGCAGGCATACGCTATGGTTTCATACCTAGGTATGAGCAAGAGTGTGGGAAACATCTCCTTCTACGACTCAACTGAGTCCAATGGTTTCAACATAGGAAAACCATACAGCGAGAAAACAGCAGAGCTGATCGACAAGGAGGCAAAGAGGCTTATAGACGAGTCGTATGATACTGCCCGGAAGATTCTGAAGGATAACATAGAGGGATTCACTAAGCTTGCCGAACTTCTGTTGGAAAAAGAGGTGATTTTCTCTGAAGACCTGGAGACAATATTTGGTAAAAGAGCCGGGAGCCAGCCACCTTCAAGAACCGGAGACGAGCCTTCATCTGCAAACTTGTTGCCTGAAGCTGACAGGGAGGAGAAAACAGAATAGAGATGAGTGGTAAAATAAACACTACACTTGTAAGAAGTATAAGTGGTATAATATTCCTTGCAATAATGGTGGGCTCTATGTTTTTGAGCCCAATTGCATTTGGTGCTGTCATGGCATTCGCTGTGGGGTTGATGATTACAGAATACCTTATGATGACCCTTAATGCCAGGTTCAGGCTTGCACAAGCTCTTACAGTAACAGCAGGAGTCACATTATACATCCTGGTATACCTCTATAAGGCTTATGACATAGATCCGCGCTGGTTCTATCTGATGACTATTCCAATATCGTCAATATTTATATCATTACTTTATTACAAGGGCAATCTGCAGGATGATACAGTAAACGGCACAGAGATATACAAGATGCATCCGTTCTTGTTTACATCCTTGATATACATAGCACTGCCATTTTCTCTGACCTCCTTTATTCTTTTTGACTCGGGATTAAACTACAAACCACTGCTTCTTTTGTCCATGTTTATCATTATGTGGGCATCAGATGTAGGAGCATACGTTTTTGGAATGCTATTCGGACAGAAAGGCGGCCATAAACTTTTTCCTTCAATATCTCCGAAAAAATCCTGGGAGGGATTTTTCGGAGGTCTTTTTTGTGGCCTTGTAGCAGGTTTTCTTGTCTGGACATTCTCACTGACAGATTTTTCACTCATTCACAATATCGTGATCGCGCTTATCATAAGTTTGACCGGAGTCACCGGTGATTTGGTAGAGTCGCAGTTAAAACGTAATTTTGGCGCTAAGGATTCGGGAAAGCTTATGCCCGGACACGGAGGTCTTCTTGACAGGTTTGATGCAACACTGATCTCGTTTCCTCTCGCAATAACATATATAAAACTATTTTCTCTAATTTAGAAAACGATGGGTATACATAAAGAGGGGTACGGTATAATCACTAAGAGCTTTCTGCTGCTTGCAGCAATAACCGTTGCACTTTATTTCATCCTTGGTCTTGTGACTGCTTTCACGATTGCGGCCATCTCCATTGCAATTATCTTCATAATTATTGTCCGCTTCTTCAGGTCTCCTAAAAGAGTGCCAGTGATTGAGGATGGTGCCGTAATTTCTCCTGCAGACGGCAGAATCGTCGTTGTCAAGGAGGTTTACGAGGGGGAATTCCTTAAATGCAACTGCATTCAGGTTTCAGTTTTCATGACCCTCCTTAACGTACATGTTAACTGGTTTCCTGTCTCTGGGCAGATAAAATACTACAAATACCACCCGGGAAACTATCTCGTGGCAATGCATCCTAAATCGTCGGAAAAGAATGAGAGGACTTCAATAGTAGTTGAAGAGATGGGCCACAAGGTGCTTTTCAGGCAAATTGCAGGATATCTCGCCAGAAGGATTGTCTGCTATGCCGTAGAGGGACAGAGTGCAAAAAAAGGGTCAGAAGTGGGATTTATCAAGTTCGGCTCGAGGGTTGATCTTTTCCTTCCCATCGATTCAAGGATTCAGGTCACAAAAGGCCAACGTGTACGTGGATGTGAGACAGTCATTGCCAGACTGCCGGAATAATCCGGAATAATTAAAGATACAGAGCCATCTCCTTTGCTGCTTCCTCGGCTTTTTCAGCTGCGGCCTGAGCAAAATCCTCACCTTTAGAAGCATAGATAATGCTTCTCGATATATTTACGAGCAACCCGCAACTCTTGTTCATGCCAAACCTTGCAACCTCGGCAATGGTTCCCCCCTGCGCTCCCACCCCGGGAACAAGCAGAAAGTTATTTGGACAGAACATCCTTATCTCGGCCAGTTTCTGAGGCCTGGTTGCCCCAACGACAAACATTATGTTGTTAATGCTCCCCCACCTCATGGATTTCTCTATCACACTTTTGTATAAAGGAGCCCCCACAGATGAAGGCTGCGTATAGTATAACCCCTCGCTGTCATACAGCACAGAGAGGTCTTCAATCAACTGAATGCTGCCCGTCAGTGGTAATGTCTCAAAGTCATCTGCAGAGATATTTGAAGTAAGCGCAAGAACTATAGCCCACTTACCCTGGTGCTTAAGGAAAGGAGCAATGGAATCCTTTCCCATATATGGAGAGAGAGTAACAGCATCAAAGTCATTGTTGACAAAGAATGCCTTTGCATAGCGCTCCGCAGTATTTCCTATGTCGCCTCTTTTTGCGTCAGCTATAATAAAAACCGAAGGGTCTTTCTTACGAATGTACTCAACAGTCATCTCCAGTTGTTTCCAACCTTCTGCCCCCTCAGCCTCATAAAAGGCAAGATTGGGTTTATATGCCACCGCATAACCGATTGTTGCATCGATAATTGCTTTATTGAAGCTAAAAAGTGGGTATTCCTTTGTCCTTAAATGGTCAGGTATCTGATCAATGTCAGTATCGAGCCCTATACAGAGGAAACTCTTCTTCCTCATAATATTGTTGTAAAGTTCAAGGTAGGTCATATCAGCGACTATTAATTATATCAGCATCATTCTCCTGAAGCCTTGAGTCTCTCGGCATTCTCTGCTATCTGAAGCAGGTCGATTACCTCCTGGATAGCTCCGTCCATAAAGACCGGAAGATTGTACATCGTATAGTTTATCCTGTGATCGGTAACTCTTGATTGTGGGTAGTTATAGGTACGGATCTTTGCTGACCTGTCTCCTGTCGAGACCATAGTCTTCCTCTTTGCCGAAATCTCGTTCAGGTATTTCTCATACTCAAGATTGTAGAGACGTGTCCTGAGCTCAATGAGAGCCTTGTCATAATTCTTCAGCTGAGACTTTTCATCCTGGCACTGAACTACAATTCCGGTAGGAATGTGGGTCAGACGAATGGCAGAATAGGTTGTATTTACAGACTGTCCGCCCGGACCTGAAGAGCAGAAAGTATCCTTTCTTACATCGTTTATATTTAACTCAATATCGAATTCATCCGCTTCAGGAAGTACAGCAACAGAGGCTGCCGATGTATGAACACGACCCTGAGTCTCTGTCTGAGGCACACGTTGAACACGGTGTACACCACTCTCGTATTTCAGGACTCCGTATACCCCGTTACCGGAAATAGTACAGATCAACTCCTTGAAACCACCGGAAGAGCCCTCACTTTTACTTGTTATCTCCAGTTTCCACCCTTTGGTCTCTGCATATTTTGAGTACATTCGGAACAAATCCCCTGCAAAAATAGATGCTTCATCGCCACCGGCGCCGGCCCTTATCTCGAGTATTGCATTCTTGGAATCCTGAGGATCTGCAGGTATCAGAAGAAGCTTTATCTCCTCCTCCATCCTGGGAAGTATCTCATCTATTGATGCAATCTCCTCCTTCGCCATCTCCCTGAGTTCCTCATCCTTTTCAGTAGAAAGAATCTCTTTTGCCGATTCATAATCATTCATCAGCTTGCTGTACCTGTCTCCGGCCTCTACTATCGGTTCAAGCTCCTTATACTCTTTGTTGAGTGAGACATATTTCTTCATATCCGCCATCACGGCAGGATCTGATATCTGTGCTGAAATGCTCTCGTACTTTTCTCGAAGTCCAGATAACTTCGACAATAAACTGTTTTCGCTCATATAAAATTAATATCCTGCAAAAGTAATCAAATTTGTTGATACATACCAACCATAAAAAAGAGGGGTCAAAAATAGTTTCTGACACCCTCTTACGCACCTGTATCTGCCGGCCCTACCAATTGTCCGCGGCTCTCCCTCTGACTACATCCGGACACTGACCAATCTAACTATTCCGGAAAAAGGAAGGGGGCTCATCTACTTATTACTTACCTGCCGGCAGGCACTCTCCATCACAATTCATATATATATAACCTATTTTCCGAGAAAAAGTTTCATATCATCATCAACTGTTCCAATCGGAGCTATCCCGAAATTTTTCACCAGGACATTGGCAACGTTTGGTGAAAGGAAGCCCGGCAGTGTTGGCCCCAGATGTATATTCTTGACTCCCAAGGCAAGAAGAGCCAGGAGGACAATAACTGCCTTCTGCTCATACCAAGCAATATTGTATGCAATCGGAAGCTCATTGATATCGTTTGCATTGAAAATCTCTTTCAATTTAAGGGCTATCACTGCAAGAGAATATGAGTCATTACACTGTCCTGCATCCAAGACACGCGGAATACCACCTATGTCCCCCAGAGGAAGCTTGTTGTACCTGTATTTCGCACACCCTGCAGTAAGTATGACTGTGTCTTTAGGAAGAGCTGCAGCGAAATCTGTATAGTAATTTCTGTCTTTCATCCTTCCGTCACAACCTGCCATTACAAAAAACTTGCGTATTGCCCCTGACTTGACAGCCTCGACAACTTTATCTGCAAGTGCGAAAACCTGAGCGTGTGCAAACCCTCCGATTATTTCTCCGGTCTCTATCTCTACAGGAGGCTGGCATCTTTTTGCATGCTCAATGATTTCAGAAAAATCTTTCTGACCATCCTTTACTCTGTCTGCGATATGCTTGAATCCCGGGAATCCTGATGCACCTGTGGTATATATCCTATCCTTGTAAGTAGAGTTCGGTCTCGGCGGCACAATACAGTTTGTAGTAAACAACACCGGTCCGTTAAAGGTCTCAAAGTCCTGTACCTGTCTCCACCATGAACTTCCGTAGTTACCGACAAAATGTTTGTACTTCTTGAAAGCCGGATAGTAATTTGCCGGGAGCATTTCAGAATGTGTATAAACATCAACTCCAGTATCTTCGGTCTGTTTGAGCAGATCCTCCATATCTCTCAGGTCATGACCGGAGATAAGAATTCCAGGATTTTTTCCGACGCCGATATTAACTTTGGTAATCTCCGGATTGCCATATTTTGTTGTATTTGCCTTGTCAAGCAGAGCCATCACCTTTACACCATGGTTACCTGTCTCGAGTACAAGTGAGACCAAGGCATCTGCTGAGAGCGAATCATCAGTCACAGCCACGAGTGCCTTCTGCATAAATGCGTAGATCTCCGGATCTTCCATACCAAGATTGAATGCATGTTCGCCATAGGCAGCCATGCCTTTTAATCCATAGACTGTCAACTCACGGAGAGAGCGTACATCTTCATTTTCAGTTGCCAGTACACCAACCTCAGCAGCCTTCTCCTCCATTGCCGCAATATCGTCTGAAGCCCAGAAAGCCCCGTCATACTTGATCTTCTCAATATCTCCGCCTTTTGAAACATAGAGAGACCTGATATTATCCCTTAAGACCAATGCCTCTCTTACCCTCTTTACAAAACGATCCTTATCAAAATTGGCATTTGTAATAGTCATAAAGAGAGAATCAGTAATGAACTTGTTCACCTCAGCGCTCTCCACACCCATCTCCCTCAGAGGAACAGAGAAATGAGAGATTCCCTTGCAGAGGAAAACCAGTAAGTCCTGTAAGTTCGCAACATCTGCCGTCTTACCGCAGACACCTTGCACAGTGCAGCCCTGATTTCTGGCTGTCTCCTGACATTGGAAACAAAACATCTTATTCATAATAAGTAATTTTAATTGTGATTTTTACAAAGGTACCTATCTGTTATACGAAAAAGTGTAATAATTGTTACAGAGATAAAATTGTTGTATTTTTGATAAGAACATTTCTATAAGTATGCAAATAAAAAACAATCAAGGAATTCCAAAGTTCAATTTTTTCGGAGAACTCTATGAAGATTATCAGTCAGCAATTCCCGAAGGGATAGAATACTCCATCAGAGAGTATGGTAAAAACGATGTGATTGCAAGACAGGGAGACCTTTGCAAAGGTCTCTACATTCTTATTGAAGGCAGTGTCAGGACAGATATGATTGCTGAAAACGGAGCCATTCTGAATATTGAGACAATCTATGCCGTAACCCCGCTTGCCTCTGCTTTTATTTTTGCCACAACCAACGGGTTCCCTGTTGATGTGACAGCTCTTGAGAAGAGCAGGATTCTTTTCATGGCAAGAGAGCAGATTCTGAAAATGTTTCAGAAAGATCAGGAGTTATTGATGCGGTATTTAAGATATAATGCAGACAAGACCAAGTTCCTGTCGGATAAGATTCAGATGCTCTCGGTCAGGACAATAAAGGCAAAATTGGCCCACTACATCCTGGGACTTCACATGTCCGCACAACAGACAGACGGTGATAATTTCACTGTTGTCCTGGATAAAAACCAGACAGAGCTTGCAGCCTTTTTTGGTGTGACAAGGCCGTCTCTTGCACGTGCATTAAGCGAAATGTCAAGAGACGGCCTTATTTCAATCAATAAAAAGATGGTCCGCATCAGAAGCCTCAAAGGTCTGATGGAGGCCAGAGGGTAATCTATTCGTAACTGTCCAGAATCTCCTTTATCTTGGATGCTTCCAGACGGCCATAAACCTTCTCCCCTATCAGCATAACCGGAGCCAGTCCGCATGCACCCACACAACGCAGGCAGTCAAGAGAGAACTTGCCATCTTCAGTTACTCCGCCCACTTTTATATTAAGCTGGCTTTTAAGTTCATCCAGTACCTTCTCGGCACCACGAACATAACATGCCGTACCCATGCATACAGAGATAGGGTATTTCCCCTTGGGAGTCATAGTGAAGAAAGAATAGAAAGAGACTACTCCGTACACCTTGGCAACGGAAATATTAAGTATTCTTGCAACTTCCCTCTGCACATCCTCTGGAAGGTATCCAAACTCCCGTTGTGCGCTGTAAAGAATCTTTATCAGGTTTCCCGGTTCATTCTTATAATATGTACAAATATCTGCTATTGTCTTTTTATGACACTCTTGTATTTTAAATGCGCCCATGGTGAATTATTTTTTGTTTTTTTCAAAGTAGTGAGTATGTAACAAATGGTGAGCCTTTTCACTCAAAGGATGACCCAGGAACTCCTCATACAGCTTCACTATATAAGGATTCTCGTGAGATTTACGGATCTTCTTGCCTGCATCCTCCCTGTATATAGCATCAAAACGGGCTTTTATAACATCCGAGTTACCATGATGCAACGGTTGACCGGCACCGCCGATACATCCACCGGGACAAGCCATGATCTCTATAGCGTGGAAATTGTACAGACCTGCACGGATGCCGTCAAGAAGCTTGCGGGCATTACCGAGTTGATGAGCAATTCCTATATTGATCATAGTTCCGTTAAAATCAATTGAAGCAGTTCTTATGCCTTCAAGTCCCCTGAGTTCGGTAAAGTCTATCCTGTCAAGTTTCTTTTTGGTAAAGAGTTCATAAGCTGTACGTACAGCAGCCTCAATCACACCACCAGTCGCACCGAAAATAACGGCAGCTCCGGTAGATTCTCCCAGAGGTGAGTCATAATCTTCATCTTCAAGAGAATTGAAATCGATGTTGGCAGCTTTAATAAGGCTTGCAAGTTCCCTTGTGGAAATTGAGAAGTCTACATCAGGATTACCATTTGTCTTAAACTCATCTCTCTGACACTCGTATTTTTTAGCAAGGCAAGGCATCACGGAAACTACAACCAGATCCTCTCTCTTTATACCCAAAAGTTGTGTATAGTAATTCTTTGCAATTGAACCGAACATCTGTTGAGGAGATCGTGCTGTAGAAGGCACATCAAGCATATCCTGGTAATTGTTCTCAAAGAAGTTGACCCATGCAGGGCAGCACGATGTAAGGATAGGAAGTTTAACATCCTTGTCTCCTTCGAGGAATTTTGAGATCCTTCCCAGCAGTTCGGTACCCTCCTCCATAATTGTGAGGTCTGCTGCAAAATCTGTATCAAACACTTTGTCAAAGCCGAGAGTACGCAATGCCGAAACCATTTTACCTGTTACCAGAGTTCCTGGTTCCATACCGAACTCCTCGCCAAGAGCGGCACGAACTGCAGGAGCTGTCTGTACTATAACCGTCTTTGTAGGATCAGAAAGGGCTCTGATTACTTTTCCTGTGTCATCAAACGGTGTAAGAGCACCTGTAGGACATACTGCAACACACTGTCCGCAGAATGTACATGGAGAATCTATAAGGTCCTGCTCGAAAGCCGGTGCAACAACAGACATGAATCCGCGGTTGATTGCACTAAGCGCTCCCACTGACTGTACAGTATTGCAGATAGTCTCGCAACGGCGGCACATTATACATTTGTCCATATCCCTCCTTAGAGCAGGAGAGACATCCTTTCTATAAGTTGAAACGGCAGCGTTCTCAACAGCGTGAATTTCTCTAATGCCAAGAGTCTGGGACAGACTTTGCAGGTCACATTGTCCTGAAGATGAGCACACAAGACAATCCTTAGGGTGGTCTGAAAGTATCAGTTCCAAAACTGTCTTTCTTGCATTAAGTACCCTGATTGTGTGAGTTTTAACAACCATTCCGTTAGTACATTCGGTAGAACATGAGGGAGCAAGATTCTTTCTTCCGTCAACCTCAACAACACAAACCCTGCAGCCGCCCGGACGGTTTTCAATCTTAAGGTGGTCCAGGTTAAGATAACAAAGGGTTGGAATATGTATCCCGTTATCCTTTGCAGCCTTGTAGATAGTAGTGCCTTTTGAAACCTCTATCTCTTTCTTGTCTATAGTGATTTTGATTTTTTCCATAACAGAGAATACATTATTGAACATGAATTGCAGTAAACTTACACTTATCGTAGCATGCACCGCAACGGATACACTTGTCAGCGTCAATTACATGAGGCTGGCGTTTCTCACCTGAAATCGCTCCTACAGGGCAAGATCTTGAACAAGCAGTACAGCCTGTACACTTATCTGTAAGAATAGTGTAAAGTTTAAGTGCCTTACACTGACCGGCAGGACATATTCTCTCGGTAACGTGAGCCTTATACTCATCATAGAAGTGTTCAATAGTAGAGAGAACAGGGTTTGGAGATGTCTGTCCGAGACCACAGAGAGCTGTATCTTTTATAACAGCACCGAGGTTTTTGAGATATTCTACATCTTCGATAGTTCCCTTACCGCTGCATATCTTCTCAAGCATTTCATGTAAACGCTTGTTTCCGACACGGCATGGGGCACATTTGCCGCATGACTCGTCTACCGTAAACTCCAGATAGAATTTTGCAACTGAGACCATACAGTCGTCCTCGTCCATAACAATCATACCGCCTGAACCCATCATAGAACCGGCAGCAATCAGGTTGTCAAAATCGATAGGTGTGTCAAGGTGTTTCTCTGTCAGACATCCGCCTGAAGGACCACCTGTCTGGACAGCTTTAAATTTCTTGCCGTCTTTTATACCACCGCCGATTTCAAAAATAACCTCTCTCAAGGTTGTTCCCATAGGAACCTCGATAAGACCTACGTTATTGATTTTTCCTGCAAGGGCAAATACTTTTGTACCCTTTGACCTCTCTGTTCCAATGCTTGCAAACCACTCGGCACCTTTAAGAATTATGGCAGGAATATTTGCAAATGTCTCAACGTTATTTACATTGGTTGGTTTTCCAAGATAACCGCTTTGAGCCGGGAATGGTGGTTTTACGGTTGGCTCACCTCTGAGTCCCTCCATAGAGTGGATCAATGCTGTCTCTTCACCGCAAACGAATGCTCCGGCTCCGTATCTTAACTCGATGTCAAAATCGAATCCTGAACCGAGAATGTCTGTCCCAAGAAGGCCATATTCACGACACTGCCTTGCTGCTATTTTCAAGCGTTGAATTGCAAGGGGGTACTCAGCACGGATATAGACGATACCCTTAGTTGCACCTATACAGTAACCGCAGATCGCCATTGCCTCAATAATAGAGTGAGGGTCACCCTCAAGTATTGAACGGTCCATGAATGCCCCCGGGTCTCCCTCATCGGCATTGCAGACTACATATTTCTGATCGGCTTTGTTGCCTGCTGCAATCTCCCACTTGAGACCTGTCGGGAATCCTCCGCCGCCCCTGCCTCTTAATCCCGATTTTTTGATTAAATCAATAACCTGCTGGTTGGTCATCTCTGTCAAAACCTTGCCCAGAGCTGCATATCCGTCTCGTGCTATATACTCGTCAATATTCTCAGGGTTGATGAATCCGCAATTCCTTAAAGCAATACGGATCTGCTTCTGATAGAACCCCATATGCTTTGAGTCTGCAATGTGTTCTTTTGTAGCAGGATCCTCGTAAAGCAGTCTTGTTACCTTTCTTCCCTTAAGCACGTGCTCGCTGATAATCTCCTTGCAATCCTCCGGCTTAACCTGAGTATAGAAAGTATTATCCGGAATGATTTTTACTATAGGTCCCTTCTCACAAAAACCAAAACAACCGGTTATGACAACTTGTGCCTCATTCTCAAGACCGAGATTCTTTATCTCCTCTTTAAGATTACCGGCAATCTTCTCACTTTGTGATGCCCGGCAACCTGTTCCGCCGCAAACTAAAAGATGCATTTTATACTGTGCCATATCCATCTATTTTTTTTCGTTTATGGTCTGGTAATTAACAGGAATGATACCTTCAAGGAGTTCACCTTTTCCGATATATCTCTCAATGATGTCAATTGCAACCTTTGAGTCAACATAGCCAAAAACAACAGGATCCTTGCCCGGAATCCTCACTTCAACTGTAGGTTCTGCATAACAGTATCCCATGCATCCACCCTGAGTTACTACCGCCTGTACTTTGTCTTTTTCAATCTTCTCGATAAGAGTGTTCATGACCGTTCTTGCTCCCGAAGCGATCCCACATGTTGCCATAGCCACGCGTATCTGAACCAAAGACTCTGGCGAATTGCTCTTTTCACGGATATTCATCCCGCTCTCAAGATCTTGCTTCATCTTGCGCAAATCGTCAATTGATTTAATCTTGTTCATAAATAATTGGTTATTTGATAGTTAATCGTTTGTGATAAAGTATAAAATTAGTAATAAATATATCAAAAACAAATAAATTTTAACTTTTTAGTTAAAATTTGTAATCATTTTGCCCGAAACTAGTTCATCGTATAACCTTGGTAAGCCGATAGCAGCTCTTTTGCAAATATACCTGACCCCTTTCAATTTAACTCTTAAAGGTGATGGGTCAACAAGATAGACAGGGACATTGTCCGGAATATTATAAATTAGCGATGCTGCCGGATAGACCTCCAGAGATGTTCCGACAACTATTAAAATATCAGCCTTCGACGCTATCTCTGATGCTTTTTCAAACATAGGGACCGGCTCTCCGAAAAATACTATGTGCGGTCTCAACTGACCTCCGTCCGGGGCAAGATCGCCCACATGCAAATCATCATTAATATTGGCAATGTATGATGGGTCTTTCATGCTCCTGCATTTCATCAACTCTCCGTGGAGGTGCAGGACCCTGGAACTTCCGGCCCGTTCATGCAGGTCATCCACATTCTGAGTTATTACATCTACATCATAGAATTCTTCAAGCCTTGCAAGAGCTTTGTGACCCTCATTCGGTTCTGCGGATTTAAGCTGGTGCCTCCTCTTATTGTAAAAATCAAGCACCAGTTCAGGATTTCTTATAAGAGCCTCCGGTGTACAGACATCTTCAACTCGATGTTTTGCCCACAGGCCGTCTGCATCGCGAAAAGTTTCCAGTCCGCTGTCGGCACTGATTCCTGCCCCAGAAAGCACGACAATGTGAGCTTTATTCATCTCTCAGATCCTTGATGTTCTCTTTTATCATCTCCGTGAGAATCCTTATCACTGAGGCATCATTTAGCGGTGTCCCCTCCAGAGCCTCCTTTATCTCTATTGTGTCAAAAACATACTCTCCCCTGCCGATAATATACCGAAGAATGAAATCCTTTTCAGGGTTCGCCGATACTGTAAGGATAAAAGCATTCGCAACATCACCCAGAGGAGGACGGTCTATATGGGACATTTTGAACCAAGCCCTCACATAAGTACCCACACCGACCTCTGATTTTATCTCAATACCTCCGCCACTCTGCTCTGCAGATTGTTTAAGGAGTGGAATGCCCATTCCTACTTTCCTTGTTGTCCTGGAGGTGAAGAATGGATCCGTAAGTCGTTCTACCTGCTCCTTGTTCATTCCACAACCATTATCCTCAATTATTATCTCGAGCCTGTCCGAAGGCCCGTCCTCCTCCACGGTCAGCTTTACAAGGATAGCCCCTGCACTCAGTGAGTTCTGGATTATATCCAGTATATGCATCGCCAAATCATTCATAACAACACTTTATTATTTTTCAGGGCACCTTTAAGGAACTCGAAATTAGGTTTTTCTATATCAAAGAATGTAAAAATATCTCCAAAATCAGCGGGATAATGAGCATCAGAGGAGTGCAGGAAACAATACTCCTTTAACCAGCCGCATGCACTTATCAAGCCGGGCAGATCCGCTCTCTTTGAGAGTTCTAAAGCATCAGCCTTAAGTCCGGGTGGCACGAATCCAAGCTGACTTATCAGGGAGTTTTGGGGTTTGTCTATGTGTGCAGGTATAAAAAGCCCGCCTATTGAATGTATGAACTCCTCTGTCTGATCTATCGACCTGTTTAGTGCACTTATCAAAAGGGTGGGTTCCTGATACAAAACCTCCTCCATTTCATTTACTACCAACTGGTATCCAAAGTACTCCTCGTTGTTCGGTATTTTGGGCAGATAGCTGTCAATCCACTCCTGCAAGAGCCCTCTCATAGAGTAATCAACCAGTGCAATGACATGAACCTCCTCTTTTGTCGTAATTTCGGCCCCGCACAAAACCTCAACGCCTTCCCTTTTGCCGATTCTTACCACCTCTTCGCATTGCCTTGTTGAATTGTGGTCAGTGATTGCAATAAGATCAAGCCCCTTCTCCTTAGCCCTTTGTACAATAAAAGAGGGGGTCATCTCAATGTCTCCGCATGGGGAGAGAATCGTATGTATGTGAAGGTCAGCCCTTATCATTTGAGTATATTGAACAGTTCTCCGGAGAGTTCAAATGCCTCCAGATTACTACCCAATATAGGAATACCTTCCGCCAACGATGCCTCGATTGTATCGGCCTCAGGTTTAAAACCCTTAACGAGGATTATTGCTGCAAGATCTTTCAGAGTGGCTACTGCCATTACATTCTTGTGAGTCTGAAGGGTAATCCAGATTTGTCCCTCCCTTGCATGACCCATAACATCTGAGAGAAGGTCCGAGGTGTATCCCCCCTTGACAACCCTGTCAACACCTTCCGGAGCCGAAAAGATTTCCAGATTTAACTTTTCAATTACATCTTTTACTATCATATCGGGTAATTAATAATTTCTCTTTACAAAACGATCCTTTCCCCAGATACTCTCCATAATATTAACAGCCTCTTCAAGAGAGAGTTCCCCCCTCTTTTCATATAGAGTTCTCAGGAATATACAGTCATTAATATCCGCCTGTCCCTTCACCACATCCTCGGACAAAGCCTCACAACTTGGAGCTCCGCATGCTCCGCAGTCAATACCGGGAAAAAGTTTTCTAAGCTCTCTCGCCTTTTCCATCTTAATGATTGCCATGTCCAGATCCCTGTCATATTTCACCATTGAGCGCGGCTCAACCTTGTCCATGTGTATCACGGCAGAACAGTGCTTTTTGTAATCACTGACGAGTTCATGTACCCTACCCAGAGTAGAAGCGTATTTCCTCATGCTCTCCGCTATAAGGAAACGATTTCTATGAGAAAGGATTCCCCCGGCACAAGATTCATCACAAGCTCTCAGCTCAAGAAAATCAATTCCTTCAACCTCCTCATTCTCAAGTATCTCTAGAAATTCCACGACATTCTTCATCCCATCTATCGAAAGAGTCTTTCCCTCAATGTGTACCTCTTCTCCTCCGGTTGTCGGGAATAAAACCCCCTTGGAAGATATTGCGCCATTGACAAACACCTCTTTTGTAATTGGTATCCTTTGTTTATAAGCAAGATAGACCTTGTTATAAAAATAATCCATATTAATAACGCCGTTAATCGGAGATGTGTATCCACCGACAGGAGACTTAACAGCAGCAATTTTACCAATGCATGGGGTAAGATAAAAAATACCAAGGTCACTTTCAGCAACACCCTTTTCTGCATATTTCCGCTTATAATACTGGGCAGTAATCTCTATTGGCGGAAGCAATCTCATTATGTTCTCAACAAGAGAGGGAAATCTGACCTGTATAAGTCTTACCACGGCAGGACAAAATGATGAAATCACCGGTTTCACGGCATTTCTGACATATTCATTCTCCTCATCTATCAAAGAATCTATACTCTGCTCAACAGCACAAATTTCGGTAAAACCAAGCTCTCCAATAATTTCATTAATCTGCTTCTTGGTTATGTTGTCACTGAATTGTGCATAGAAAACAGATGGCACAAGCAATACGCGATGTTTATAGTTGAAAATCCGGCTGAAATCATCATCCATAACCCTTATTGCGCGGGTAGGGCACTCTCTGTAACACTCTCCACAGTCAATACACCAGTCGACATGAATCTTTGCCTTTCCCTCAGACACTCTCAGTGCTTCTGTAGGACATACCTTCATACAATGTGAGCAACCGATGCAAATATCGTTGTCTATTTGAAGTGCTCTGTTGTATGTTGTCTGCTCCAGTTTCATCTGAACTTTATCTCTATATTCAGGGAGGTTCCCTTACCTACTATGGTATCTATCGTAAAAACATCAGAGTTGTCACTTATATTAGGCAACCCCATTCCGGCACCAAAGCCCATCTCCCTTACCTCTTTCGATGCTGTGGAGAATCCCTTTGTCATAGCCTTCTCCACATCCGGAATTCCGGGCCCCTCATCCTCTAGTTTCAACACAATCCCGGAACTGCTTATCTCTGCATCAATCTTTCCCCTGTATGCATGAGCCACAATGTTAACCTCCGCCTCATACAAAGCAACCACAACCCTTTTTATCACAGAAGGATCGATATTTAGTTGCTTCAGCACCCTCTTTATCTGCGATGAGGCACTTCCAGCATTAGAGAAATCACCGCCCTCTACATTAAACTCAAGATGCATATTAATATACAGGTTTTAAACCATTTGAATACAAAAGACCGGCACACCTGAACAATGAATACTGTGTGCATATTATCACTATATTGCTCTCCTCCGCAATCTCCAGCATGTCAGGAGTTACCTGCTTGTTGCGGCATACAATCATATATGGCACATCAGACATCTCTGCAGTACGCACGGACTGTATGTTGCAAAGCCCGGTCAACAAAATGAAATTCTGGATTTTTACTGTAAGCACATCACTCATAAGATCAGAAGCAAAGGCATACTCTACTTCATCATCCAAACGCGACTCCCCTATTACGACAACACCTTCTATAAGTGAACATATTTCAGAGACTTTCATGTTTGTTAAAGATTTTTAATATAACACCTTCTCTTCATGTATGGTGCGTAATCATACCTTTCCCATACCTTAAACACAGTATTTTCCTCAGCCTGAGGATTTGTGACAGCATATTTCAGGTCAAGTTCCTTGAAACGAGTAGCAAGGTAAGTATGTAACACCGATGATATGCCTGTGTTCTGCCACTCTTTTGCAGCACCCATTATCATAAGGTCAATACTGTCATACTTTCTGAAACTCTTCAGAATATGATACCATCCGAACGGGAACATCTTACCTTTAGCCTTCTTCATAGCTTCAGACAAGCTTGGGAAACATACTGCAAATGCAGCTATTTTATCATTTTCGTCAAGAATAAGACATGTCAGCTCATCCTTCAACAAAGACATATACTCCCTGCCAATCTCCTCAACCTCAGCATTAGTAAGCGGAACAAAATTTGGTATATTCCTGAAACTTGTATTATAGCTTTCAAAAAAGTCAAAGAGCATCTTCTTGTTCTTTTTAAACTTTTCAACATCCACAATTCTCAGTTTATGCTTTTCAAGAAGCATTTCATTAATCCTCCTGAGTTTGTCCGGAACTCCGACATTCGCCTCCAGCTTTATCTGAATCCAGTCAAGCTGCTTCCCGTATCCCAGACGTTCAAGCATCTCACCATAGTACGGAAAGTTGTAGAGACAATTTGAAGGTGGCGTGTTCTCGAAACCCTCAATCAATATCCCCTGTCTGTACCATGTATTATACCCCAACGGACCATGTATCTCAGTCATACCTAGCGACATACCCCACTTTTCAACCTTAGAGAGAAGTGATGACGCAACCTCAAAATTGTTTATAAAATCAAACCACCCGAATCTCACCCTTTTGTTAGACTGATACTCATTTGCCTTTGGGTTATAAATACCGGCTATACGGCCTATAATCTCGTTTCTCTCCGAATATGCAAGCCATAGTTTTATCTGGCAATACTCCAGCGAGGGGCTCTTTGTCAAAGAGTGAATCTCCCCGTTGTCAAAAACAGGGACATATTGCTTGCAATTCTTGTACAGATTATGAGGGAAACGGACGAATGCCCTGATTTGAGCATCGGTTACAGCCTCACGGATTTCAACTTTCATTACAGGTTTAAATTTTAGGTTACAGAAAACAAATGTAATTAATAATTTTCATTTACACCGCAGCACTCTATAAGGTGACATATAACCACCTGTGCACAAAGCAGTCCGAAAGCAGCAGGCAGATATGAAATTGTTCCGACCATCGATTTCTTGTTCTGCTCCTCAACCGGAACAATTGCATCATTGTCAGGCAATTCTTTTGAAAAAACGACCTTGAAACCTTTACTGATCCCCTCTTTTCTCAACCTTTTCCTGAGCATATAAGCCAGCGGACAATTATAGGATTTAGAAATATCGGCAATCTCAAGTTTTGTGGCATCAAGTTTTGCACCTGCACCCATTGAACTTACAAGAGGGATACCATTGGCGATAGCATGCTTGATAAGGGCTATCTTGGGAGAGAGAGTATCAATGGCATCAACCAAATAGTCAATTCTGTCACTCCCTATCAATCTGCCAACACTCTCCTCTGTCAGGTATTCATCAACTATGGTTAACTTTATTTCAGGATTAATATCCTTAAGCCGTGCAGCCATTATTTCAGCCTTGTTCTTCCCTATGGTGCTGTCCAGCGCAAGTAACTGGCGGTTCTTGTTTGAGGGATTGACAACATCCGAATCCAGAATAAGCATAGAACCAATGCCTGCTCTTGCAATCATCTCCGCAGCATAGGCACCGACTCCGCCGAGACCAATCACAGCGACCCTGGCATCTTTCATCTTTCCAAGAACTTCACTGCCAAGCATGAGTTCACTTCTGACGAGCCACTCTTCCATTAATTATCCTCCAGCCTCTTAGCCTCATCCCATATCTGATCCATCTCCTGAAGGGACATACTTTTCAAAGAGAGTCCACGTTTCTGCGCTTCACTTTCAAGATAACCAAACCTTCTGATAAACTTACGGTTTGTCATCTCAAGGGCAGTATCCGGATTTATGTTGTACAATCTTGCCGCATTTATGATAGAGAAAAGAAGATCACCAAACTCTCCCTCCAGCTTCTCATCCCCTACAGTCTCATTTTTATTTATGTTTCCGTCAGGGAATCTCTTTTTCATTTCAACCTCAAACTCACCAATCTCCTCACGAACCTTATCCCATACCTGCTCTCTCTTTTCCCAGTCAAAACCAACGGCACGGACCTTATCCTGTACCCTGTAGGCTTTCACTATTGATGGCAGCGAAGACGGAACTCCGGATAAAATAGTCTTATTACCATCCTTCTCCTTTCTTTTCAACTGCTCCCAGTTCTCTATCACATCCCTTGCCCCTGAGACCTGTGTCTCGGCAAATACATGCGGATGCCTGTATACAAGCTTATCAGAACACCTGTCCATAACATCCGTTATATTGAATGTGCCTTTTTCAGAGCCAATCTTTGCATAGAAGACAATATGAAGCATAATGTCACCCAACTCCTTGCTTATATTGAAATCATCCGAATTCATAATCGCATCGCTAAGCTCATATGTCTCCTCAATAGTAAGCGGCCGGAGCGACTCTGTTGTCTGCTCCCTGTCCCATGGACACTTCTCCCTCAATTCATCCATTATGTCAAGTAACCTCACAAATGCACGAATCTCCTCTTCTCTTCCTTTTTTCATTTCTTAATTATCAAATCTAATTTTTATTTCCGTTGCGGTATTAATATTTTCCAGCGCAGCAATATTTCCCTGATATACACCTAATTCCAACAATCCAAGCGAATTAAACATGGCAAAAATCTGTCCCGGATAGTGAGAGGAATATCCTGCCGAGACGGAACGGATTTTTGAATACGGCCCCTGAATATATACAGTATAGTTCCTGGCTCTGTGAATTCTGTCAAAGAGTGATTTGTCAATATTGGTAATGGCATTGCCGAAAGAGTCGATATAGACCACTCTGCCGGTAATTGAATCATCATTGTATACAACCTGAGGTGAAGATTCAGACTTAACATCAGTTGCAACCGTATTTTCGCTGAATGTGTTGTTAATTATAGTATCAACACCCTTGACAAATAGTTTCAGAGCAGAGAAAGAGCCATGAGACTCCTGGTCATTCAACGCAAACGCTATTGCAGGAAGCGGGTCAAGCAGCAATGAAAACCTTCCGTCGTTTATTCCGATAAAATAGTGCCCCTCTGCATAAACCACAACCATTCCAGATTCAGGAGATGGTTCACTCATTACTCCCATAAGATGTATTGTCCCTTTTGGGAAAAACCTGAAGGTGTTCTTCAATATAAAGACCTCCTGTAATACATCAAATGAGGGGATTGAATTCGTAATCTCGGTAAAAGTAATGTCGCCATTCAATGACAAAAGCATACCCTTCAGAGCTCCGGTGTAATAGTCACCATTGTTCCAGTCGCTCGTGATTGTAATTATTGTCATCAGCTGGTTTTTATGATTGTGCAAAGATAGAAAAAATTCATACATTTGCCCCTTAATTGAAAATGTGCAAAAATATTGAAACCAATTAAATATTAACAATTTATCATGCTAAACAACATTAAGTTTATCAGTGCCGACGAGGCTGTAAAAGTTGTAAAATCAGGAGACCACATCCATCTGAGCAGTGTGGCTAGTGCTCCTAAAGTCCTTATCGACGCGTTAATGCGCAGGGGTGATAACGGAGAACTGAAAGATGTACGCATCCATCACCTTCACACAGAGGGTGGAGCTCCATACACCGATGCAAGGTATGAAGGAGTCTTCTTTCATCAGGCCTTCTTTGTAGGAGGAAACGTACGTAAAAACGTACAGGCAGGTTATGCAGATTATATTCCGATTTTTCTGAGTGAGACTCAGAAACTATACAGAAGCGGAGTTCTTCCTTGTAACGTTGCTATGATTCAGGTTTCCCCTCCGGACAAGCATGGATTTGTCTCCCTTGGAACATCTGTCGATGCCACACTTGCAGCAATTGAATGTGCAGAGCATGTTATAGCAGTGGTTAACAAGAACGTTCCAAGAGCATGGGGCGATGCCATGATACCTGCAAGCATGATAGATTATTTCGTTGAGTGCGATGGTCTTCTTGAACCAGCTCACTTCACTGAACCTGATGAAATTGAGGCAGCAATTGGAAAGAATTGTGCCGGATTGATTGAAGACGGGGCTTGCCTTCAAATGGGTATCGGTGCAATTCCGAATGCAGTGCTTGCACAATTGGGAAACCACAAGAATCTGGGAATACACACAGAGATGTTTGCGGACGGCGTTCTTCCTCTTGTTGAGAAAGGTGTTATTAACGGAGCAAACAAGGTGATAGACAAAGGCAAGATGGTTTCTACATTCCTGATGGGATCGCAGACCTGCTACGACTTTATCGATGATAACCCAATGGTAAGAATGATGGATGTTGCCTATACAAACGATCCTTTCATCATTGCAAAAAACCCAAGGGTAACCGCAATTAACTCTGCACTTCAGGTAGATATCACAGGACAGGTTTGTGCCGATTCACTCGGAACAAAATTCTTCTCAGGTGTAGGTGGACAAGTTGACTTCATTTACGGAGCATCACTTTCAGAAAGAGGTAAAGCAATTATAGCCATGCCATCTGTGACAAACAAGGGTATCAGCAAGATTGCTCCGGTTCTGACAAGCGGGGCAGGTGTTGTTACTACCAGAAACCACATCCACTGGTTCGTAACCGAGTATGGTGCTGTTAATCTATACGGCAAATCTCTTCAGGAGAGGGCTAAACTAATTATCAGCATAGCTCATCCTGAACATCGTGAGGAACTTGACAAGGCAGCTTTCGAGAGGTTCGGACCTCACTACCACTTTATCGGGTAACACATTTCCCGGACATAAATACAAGAGGGCTAAAATTAATTTTAGCCCTCTCATTTTTATTTTTTAATGGCAAGAATCACTCACTTTCGGTTGCATCATCATCATTATCCGTAACGACCTTTATCCAATAAAACATCGGCTGGTACCTTCCAAACGACTTGGTCTTTGAGCCATATCCCCAGTCAGACGAGAAGAAAGCAATAGAAACACCACCATGCTTCATGTTTAAAAGAGCTTTGTCAATACCGCGGATAAGATCACTCTCAGAAGAGGTGTCAGGATCTACGACTGTATGACCAAGGGCAGAATATGACCTTGAAGAGCTGTATATCCTGTACTTTCTTGCAGTATCCTCAATATTGGTATCTACCACAAAACCATCCAGCAAACGGGCAACATACCAGAAAGAAATATATTCATCCACACCCAGAGTATCTCCGATACCGGCCTCCAGCGACTTGTGGTAAAAACCATATGAAAGTGAATCAATTCCTCCATAATACTTTTCACTATATGCCTCAAGTGTGTCAATCTCGAATTTTGAAATACTAGGAACAACCCTAACAACCTCAATGTCATACACCGCCGGCGTAGCAAGCCCGTATGAACTGCCGGTATAGTTGTAATCAGACAACCATGTAGGAATTATAAACCTTATTCTCCCCCCCTCTTTCACCATCTTAAGGGCCTCTTCAACTCCTCTCATTAAAGAATAGTCTCCCATTTGAAATAGTTGAGGCCCGAAATAGACTGAATCGGCATACGATCCCATAATCTTTGCAACTGATTCATAGGTAGATTTTGTATAATTATTCTTGAAATCCATTACAGAATATCTGACATATACGCCGGATGTATCGGTAATGGCATTCCCGTTTCCCTCCTTAAGGTTAATTATATACAGACCTGATTCAGTTTTAGTCAAGGTATCCTTGTATATTACCTTCACATGAGATTCAATATATCTCTTCTCTAAATCGTTATTACTTACTGACTCCTCTTTAGCACAAGAGATTAAGACGAAAGTAAAAGAAAGGAGCCACAAACTTGATTTAAATAACTTATTCATTAGCAAAGAACCTATTTAATTTTTTACAATATTCAATATCCAAATTTCAAAAATAAGAGAAGACATTGGCGGAACCACACCTTTTTTTTCATTGCCGTAACCCATTGTTGAAGGAAATACTATGTAAGAGTGTTCTCCCTTCTTGGCTCCAATGAGTCCCAACTCAAGGCCCTTTAATAACTCACCTTTTCCTACCACTAGCTTTCCGGCATTAAACCCTCTGTTATAAATATCAATTCCTATTTTAGACGACAACGACTCCATGTTGGTGTCAAAAATTGTGCCCAAACCACCGTTAAATATATAACCTGCATAATTTAAATATACAGAATCCCCTTTTTCCACAGGTATATCCTCTCCGTCTTCTAAAATAATCCTGCTTGACCCGCCCGAGATTACCACACTTTGTCCGGAGTTACCCTGAGCCTCCACGTAGGCATCAATCTTCGTGACTTCACTCTCCAAAGCTGTCTGTTGCTCCTTATCAGTACAGGAGACAACAATCAGAAGTGCTGAAAGAAACGGTAATAAAAAACCGATATAGATCCTAAATCTGTTCATTTCTATACTCCTCTATACATATATTAAGAGATTCAACAAAATAATCCGCAACCCGATCGAACGGGATATACAATTTTCCTCCTGAAGCTCTCTCGTGTCCGCCTCCGTTAAAGAACCTCCTGGCCATTTTATTTACGGAGAAGTCATTCGATGACCTCAGAGATACTCTAACCACGCCCTCTGATTCAGTAAACAGAGCAGCAATATTAATACCTTTTATAGAGAGCGGCATATTTACAAATCCTTCCGAGTCCCCCTCGTTAAATGAGAACCTCTCCTGATCCTCTTTTGAAAGCATTATGAATCCTGCCTCGAAATCGGGTAATACCGTCATCCTTTCAGAAAGAAGATAACCCATTAGCCTCATACGGGATTCGCTAAAACCCCCGAAAACAAGGTGCTGCAATCTCTCCTTATCAACCCCGGCCACGATCAGATCGGATGCCATCCTGAAAGTTGAAGCCAATACAGAATTAGCAAAGTTATTTGTGTCGGTCATCATACCAACATAGAGCGGTTCAGCCACCTCAAGAGGTAAATCCCGACCTGTTATTGTTTTGAATAACCAATATAAAAGCTCACAGTTCGAAGAGATTTCAGTTTCAGAAAAGACAAGATCAAAAGGTCCTCTTTCCGGAGAGGGGTGGTGATCAACCAGCACTTTATGAGAGATTGATTCTCTTACAATCGTTTCAAGTTCATCTATCCTGCTCAGCTGGTTGAAATCAAGCGCCAAAATAAGGTCACAACTTCTTATTAAATTTTCTGCTCTGCCCCTGTGCTCCTTGTATACAACTATTTCCACTTCGGGATCAAGAAATGAGAGGTATTCCGGATGTTTATTGGGTATTATTATAGTTGATTTCTTACCTTCTAAGGCAAGAAAACGCTTCATGGCCACCACGGACCCTATCGCATCACCGTCAGGATTTGTATGACTCAGTATAACCACATCATTAGCAGCCGAAAAAAGCTCTGAAAGCCTGCCAATCTGCTCTTTTGAGAAAAAATTTTTCATTATTTAATTCTTGTTGCAAAAATAGAAAAATATATTGCGGGGTCTAAATATTTGTCTTACTTTTGTAGAACTTATTTTATGAAGTAATATAAAAAATCCATAAACTCAATGAAAAATATCTTGACTTACATTGTGCTGCCTATTATTATCGTGTTATTAGGCTATTTAATCTACAGAAGCGTACAAGAACCTGTAGAGTTCAATAAAGCTAAAGAGTTCCGTGAAAAAATCGCCATCGAGAGACTTAAGGACATCCGTACTTTAGAGGTTGCCTATAAGACAAAATATGGCAAGTATACAGCCAGTTTTGACACTCTTTTAGATTTTTACAACAATGGAAAAATCACTGTTATCAAGCAGATCGGTTCCTTTGATGACTCTCTGGCAGTAGCACAAAAAAGAGTATATCGTGACAGTGTCAAGTTAGCTGTCAAAGACACCCTTCTCAAGAGAGACGGCTTTATCATAGATTCAATTCAGTACATTCCTTTCAGCGGAAAACAGAAATTTGAAATGAAAGCTATCATTGGTAAGGTTTCTGGTGTAGACGTTCCTCTATTTGAGGCAAGTGCTCCTTATGACTTACTCCTTGGCGGACTCAAACGTCAGCTTGTTGTAAACCTCAATTACCAGAAGACATCAGCCGACAAATATCCTGGACTGAGAGTGGGTAGTATTGATGCTCCTAACAATAACGCAGGTAACTGGGAATAATATGCCGGTGCTTGTCGCGAATCAGCCGGAGCTGGGAAAGACAACGGAAAAAAGATTATCCATTCAGGCTGACTTGAATGGATTTTCTTTTTCTGTAATAGAAGAATCCCGCAAAAAGGTTCTTTATCTCTTTAAATCTGACTTTAACTGGGATAAGGGACATACCGATATTTTCCTCAGACATGTGGACAACTGCATTAAATCACAACCCATACTAAAAAAACCATATAGTTCGGTTGATATTATATACGACACTCATAAATATGTTTTAATACCGAGACAATTATACAAAAAAGGCGAAGAGCTTCAATATCTGACAAAACTATACACTCTTGATGATCTTGAGGAGATAGACATAGTTGACGTGGCTTCGGAAGAGATTGTAATAATATTTGCAGTTAACAGCACTTTGCTGCACATGTTAAGAGAGTCTCAACCCTCATTCAGGATTTTTCCGGCTATCTATCCGGTTATGATCCACTCCTCGGACTTCAGTGAGATTAATAAGATCTTTTTTAAATACATTAAAGGTGAGGCGAGTATAATCATATACGAAGACAAGCGCCTTGCCTTCTGCAATAATTTCCCTGCACAGCATTTTAACACTGCTCTTTACTATCTTTTCCTCGCACTCAAACAGGTTCAGTTCAATCCGGAGCAGACTACAATATTTGTTAGCGGGTCAATACCTGAATCAGAAATCTCAAATATAACAAAGTATTTCTCCAGAGTCAGGTATTTAAGAAATGTTGAAATTCCGCTTCAGGACGCAAACAGCGAGATGCAGCTTTCTTTACTTACATTCAGCTTATGAGAATAGTAGGTGGTGATCTCAGAGGTAAACAGATAAATCCTCCTGTTAATTTTAAGGCCAGACCTACGACAGATTTCGCAAAAGAGGGTCTCTTCAATATTCTGTCGAATCAATATGACTTTGAGGAAATCTCCGTACTCGATCTTTTTTCCGGAACAGGCAGTATTTCATTTGAGTTTGCCTCGAGGGGCTGTAAGGATATCACAGCTGTAGAGATGAATCCTCTCCACGCATCTTTTATAAAATGTCAGTCTGCAAAATTACTGGGCAGTAAATTCTCGTTACAGGTTGTGCACCATAACGTGTTTGACTTCCTTAAAATATGCACAAAAAAGTACGATATCATCTTCGCAGACCCACCTTACGACCTCGCCGGCTTTAACAATATCCCGGATAAAATACTGGAGAGCGATATTCTTCAGGATGGTGGTCTTTTTATTTTTGAGCATCCGAAAGATTTCGAATTTAAGAACAACCCTCACTATCTGAAAGAAAGAAAGTATGGCAACGTTCACTTCTCATTTTTCTCCAAAGAAGTTCAAAAAAATGGGTAATAAATTTTGCAAATACTAAAAATCCGCATATCTTTGCAATCCCAATCCCGAACAAGGTTTGGGGAACAAAAAAAGGTTTGGTAGTTCAGTTGGTTAGAATACATGCCTGTCACGCATGGGGTCGCGGGTTCGAGTCCCGTCCAGACCGCAAACAAAAAAAGCTAAATAACAGTAATAAAGTTATTTAGCTTTTTTATTTATCTCTTGATCTCTCTACTTTACGATTGTTATTCTCACAGCAACCATTCCCTTCAGCCCTCTTTCCAATTCAAAAGAGACGGTAGATCTCTCTTCGATATTTCCATTGGTATCACTTACATGAAAAAAGAATTTTTCCCCGGCTCCTCCGGTCTCCCTTATAAAGCCATAACCCTTTTCAGTGTTAAAATGCTCAACAATGCCAATATAAACAGGGATAACTATATCCTCTTGCTTAGGAGTTGACACAGATATATTTTCGGCAATAACCTCTTTTTTATTAAAAGGATCCGGAGGTGTACTTGTTATAACACCATTCTCATCTACATAAGCAATCATATCTTCAAAAGACCCGCTTCCACCTGCTAGTTTTCGCTCTTCTTTACGCTTATTCTTTTCTTCTCTTTTTTGTTGCTTTTTCTTTTCCAGCTCTCTTTTATTAAATGAAGTTCTTGCCATCTACTACTATTTATTTTAATGTTAATCTATTTTACTGCCTGGAGCAATAATGCATCAAATTTTATTTGTGCCAGCTCAATCTCATACTTAAGCCTCTGAATTACCTCTTTGACACTACTCATCTTGTCTGCCAGAAAAGCATTGGCTCCGGCAAACGCATATCCCTTATTCATATTGCCCTTAGATGCATTAAAAAGGGCTTTCATGATGCAGTATGGACTATTTGCATAATCACAGGTCTTTATACAATGATATGGGCAACCTTTTGGCTTCTGTTCTCCCTTAATTGCACTTTTCATAAATTCGCCTCCAAATGCACGACCCGGCATACCCACAGGGCTTTGAATTATTGAGAGATCCCCTATTGACGAATCAATATAGACATTTTTAAATTTCACTGAGGCGTCACACTCATATGTCGGAACAAACAAACTGCCCAATTGAACAGCGGATGCTCCAAGGTTTATGAACTTCAACATCTCCTCCCCATTGCTAATTCCACCTCCGGCAATTATCGGAATTTTTTTATCCGATGCATACTGAGACACAACTTCTAAAACTTCTGGGACAATCTGTTCAAGCATATAGTTTTCATCTTCAATCTGATCTCTCTTAAAACCTAAATGTCCTCCGGCTTTAGGTCCCTCAACCACGATTGCATCAGGCAGATAATTAAAGTTTGTAGACCATTTGTGGCAAATCAGCTTAGCCGCTCTTGCTGAAGAAACTATTGGTACAAGAAGTGTCTTACTGTCAGGTTTAAGATAGGATGGTAAATCCAATGGCAACCCGGCTCCGGAAAAAATAATGTCAGCTTTCTCCTCTATTGAGGTACGGACCATATCTGCAAAATTGGTAAGTGCAACCATAATGTTTACACCAACGATACCGTTCGTTTTTTCACGAACCTTGCGCAGCTCTTCCTTCAATCCCCAAATACTGTCTTTCAGATAATCAGCAGGAGTCCGCTTGTATAAAAGGCCTATTCCGGCACATGAAATAACCCCTACTCCTCCCTCATTGGCAACAGCCGCAGCTAATCCGGATAATGAGATACCTACACCCATCCCTCCTTGAATAATTGGGATCTGTACCTCTTTATTACCTATAAAAAATGATTTCATCTCATAAAAAAATTACACTATACACAAAAAACAGACTGAGCACTATTGTGGTCAGTAATAAAAACAAGAAAGTTGATTTTGATTTTGACGATGAGGAAGCTTGCTATACTTCAGCAATACAATGAATTGCCATGGGCAAGTCAATCTAAACTTGATTGTCTTATTGACAAAGGTATGGTAATATTTTGATATATCATATTTTTATTTATACTTACACCATTTCAGACTCCACTAAATAGACATAACTATATATCAAACTTAAACATAATCCTAATCCCGGATCTTGCCACATTCGGGTGGTCCAGGTAAGTAAGCCGGTGTATATAATCCACTCTGACAAACTTGAAGATATTCGCAATGGCAACGCCCACCTCCACATAGGGCTCCTTGCCCAAGGCAAAAGTAGTTATCTCACCGTCGGAGTTCATAGGAAACTTCATTTGGTTTATGTTGGTCACGGGATTATTCTTGTCACTCAACCCACCATACAACACTTTGAAAGTTATCACCTCCCTGAGCCCTAACTTTTTCACAACAGGGATCTTGTTGAAGATAAACCCATTGAAACAGTGGTCTATATTGAGGGAGACATATCTGTCCGATACAAACTCCAGAAAGTTCATCAGGTTATAGGCAATTGACTGATAATAATATGTCTGATTTGCATTATGAATATCCAAAAGCGGATAAGGCATCTCTCCGAAAGTAGCGGCCCCCTCAAGTCTCACTGTTGTATAACCGATCAAAGCCGGATATAGCATTTGATATAGGTTGAATTTTAATGTGTTATAATCGTAATCCCCGCCTAAAGCCTTAGAACCGTGGATGTAATCAAACATAATTATAGGAAATTTGCTTGAAACCGATTCACGATATAGTTTACCTTGATAGAAACGTTCATTGGGTGCATATCTAAGCTTAAGGCTTACTTCAGAAATATCTATCGGCTTGAAATCGAGGACCCCGCCGGGAGATTGCCGGGTATAGTTATACCCAAGTGTATAGGAGAAGTGATTTTCGAACTCGTTCAGGAATTCAGCCTTGAAGGTCTTGTTGTAAAACATTTTGTCATCTACACCTCTTTTAAAGGAGAGAAGGGCATTCCCCTCCTGAACATAATAGAGCTGCTGTCCGGGAACTTTTGTATCAACCTGATAATTAACCCTGAGACTCTTTACAGGAAAATCATATACTGAATTCTTAGTTAAAGAGTATGCTGCCCCGACATTGTACTTAAACTGTTCATCCTTTAGTCCGTAAGCCAGATAACCCTCCAGAATAAGCTTTTTGAAGAGTTTCGGAGTCGTTCTTCCCCCAATCTTCACCCTTGCACCCTCAATCGGATTGTAACTGGCGAAAGTCCCGACAGGACCAAGCTCAAACTTTCCGAAGTCATGGAACCCGGCAAATGCGAGTCGCATGATGTCCATAGTTCTCCTGAATGCAGGCACTCTTTGCAAACTGTCAAGATTTGAATATATAGCCTCCTCACTGTCCGAGAGTTCTGTATATCTGTTCTCCTCCCAGTATTCATCGCTCTTTTTGATGCTATCGACAACCGGAATGCTCTTCCTGAATTTCTCCTCATCAAAAGGAACATTGGCAACATAATCCCTGTAGGAGACACTCCTCTGGCCAAAAATACCAAGTCCCTGCTGATTGAATCCGAAATCCACCGAAAGCTCGTCAAGCGATATAATCCATTTTCCATTTTCTGTTTTGGAGAATTCCTGCGTAATCTTAACATCCTTCACCCAATTGAGGTTGATATTCCTGTTAACCCCCATGTCGATTTTCTTTACCCCGTAAGAGCCATCGAGAGAGACAAACATATAGCCCTGAAAAAGCATATCCGCCTTACTTCTCGGTGTAAAGAACAGCTTTACACACTTGATTCCGTCTATATCAAGAGTATCCTTTATATAATATCTGTAGAAAATAGGTGCCGTATTGGCAATAGGGCTTAAAAAACGGTTTGTCAGGAATGTTATGTTCATGTCGTAGATATCGATATCCTGATATAGATGTTTCATATATGCAGTAATTCCGTTATTGTCAAGATATCCTTCAAAGTTCACCATCTTGTCTGCCTTGACAATCTCATTTTCCGCCCTTGGATTTTTCCTGTAGTAATAGTCTGAAAGTGTCTCTTTTATATAGAGCGGGAGGAGCTCCTTACCGGGTTGTTTGACTGTATCGATATTGTCAAAAATAAAGTTGACCTTCCTGAGAGATTTGCTTTGTTTAAACTCCGGAGAGATATTACTGAGGGCAAATTGAGTCTTCTCATACTTTCCGTACTTGAGGAAATCAAAACTTTCAATCCTGTTCTGATTTCTATATGCAACGACACTATCTATCAGTGATACGGCCGGATTGTTCTTATTTCTGTATCTGACCCTGTCGGATTTGACAACAACCTCTTCAAGTTCAACAATAGCAGGTGTCATTAAAATACTTAGATTTTCCGAGTTATTGTTCAGTATTTTAACTGTCTCTGTGTTGTACCCCATTCTCGACACTCTTAGGCTGACATTGGCACGATCAGTAGTCATCGAAAAATAACCATTCTGATCAGTCGTTGTCCCTTGAACCGTTCCCTCTATTAAAATCTCCGCCAGATAAAGAGGAGATCCGCTTTTAGAATCTGCAACAACTCCGCTGATAACCGTCTTTGGGGTCTGCTGCGCTGCGACTGAACCGGCATTGAAAGACAAAACCGGAAGCAACATGAATAAATATCTTAATTTCTGGAACATTTTTTCACTTTTACTGAAGTATGTAAAACATACAATAAATGTTCCAAACAAGCCCCTCTGACAATGTAAAAAAGGCATCGGTCAAATCTGACCGATGCCTCAAATCTGTCTGTCTCAGTATCTACAAAGTTCTCTTAGTTTCTCTGTTAAGAAAAGCAAGAGAACCAAGATAGAGAATAAAAAATGATATTACAATCAGTGATCCTGCCTGACTTCCTGTCATATCAGCAAAGAGACCCATCAGAGGAGGAGTAATACCCCCACCCAC
This sequence comes from Bacteroidales bacterium CF, assembly GCA_000473305.1. Classification (GTDB taxonomy): domain Bacteria; phylum Bacteroidota; class Bacteroidia; order Bacteroidales; family UBA932; genus Bact-08. The sequence goes on from CP006772.1 coordinate 1,668,348, forward strand.
TACGCCGGTAATTAGAAGCCCTGATATTTCGTTTGCCTTATCCGGACTATGCTTAATAGCCATCGAATATATTATAGGGAAAAATGTAGAGATTGAGTACCCCAATAAACCCAACAATATAAGTATACCAATATTTGACGAGACGAAGAACAATCCGATGGCAGCTGCCACAGCAAGAATGACGTGTGTCCTGAAATAGAGTTTTTCAGAGATTTTCATCAGCAATACAGCACCAATGAAGGCACCTATTGTACGGCAAAGAAAATAGACACTCGATCCGTAACCGGCAGTGGCAACATCCATTGAACAACGTTCCATAAGCAGTTTCGGGGCAAGTGTGTTTGTTCCGACATCCACACCAACAACAGCCACAATCCCGAGAAAAAGAAAGAGTAAAGTGCGTTCTTTCAGTAAAGAGAAGGTTTTTTGTATGCTTGCATTTGAACCTGATGTGGGGTTTTCTCTTTTTTCTTCGGGAATATGGGTAAAAGCCAGCCACAGCGACGAAATCAGAGTGATACCTGCAAATATCGGAAAGAGTGCCTTCCATGTGCCGAAATAGTATGCGGCTAAGGCGGCTATGAATGGGCCGCAAAATGAGGATACAGCCTTGATAACCTGTCCTGCTGTCAGGGAACTTGTCAATCTCTCACCTTTTATTACATTGGTAAGCAACGGATTAAGAGACACCTGCAGAATTGTATTACCAATACCCAACAGAGCAAAAGCAATCATACATGTGACAAGATTGTATGAAAAGAAGGGAATCATCATACCGACAACGGTTATCACATTACTCAGCTGTACGCTCCTTTTCCTGCCAATCCTGTTCATTAGCATTGCCGTAGGGACCGACAACAATAGAAACCATAGGAAAACCATGGTCGGAATAAATCCTGCCATAGTTTCGCTTAAATTGAAATCAATTTTAATATAACTGGTTGAGATGCCGACAACATCGCAGAAACCCATTACAAAAAATCCAAATAACACAGGAAGAATTTTTCCTATACTATTTTTTTCTGAATCTGACATTTTCAAAAAATTTTAAAATTAAAAATTAGATTTTTTACCTGGGAACTGTGACATTTTCCGTTGCAACCGAGAAAGTACCCTGTTTCTCATCTGATACAGAAGCCGCAAAAATCATTATATCCTTATCATCAGGCAGTTCTATCCTGGTGCATCCTTCCGGTACAGGTAAGGCAATCTTGAACATATATGTGAATACATACGGTTCATTACCATAAACCTTATTATGTCTGTGTGTTCCTGCATAAGCTACAGAAGCTCCCTTAAGATAGCCGTTTCCCTGCCATCCCCACTGACCGGTGAAGCCGGAGAAATATGGAATCAGGCACTTGATATCTTTTCCTTGAACATTGAATACAACCTCCTTGTCAGAAGTGGCAGAGGCAGCCAGAAGATAGAGTGTCCTCGGCTTTTCGCTTGCCGGCAGGACAATCGGCTTGCCATCACATCTTAAAACATTACTCCTGCCAATAGTTCCGAATTTAAAATCGACTCCTTCCGCAGACAAAACCTCGGGCAGAAGATCGTATGAGTATGAACTTCCTTTCCCGTCAATATCGGCAATATCCCTGAAAGCATCAGAGGTATATGCCTGAGCATTATATTTGAGTTCAATCTGCTCACTTGGTAGAGGCGCAATGACTTTAATCCCACCGGACAATTTAACACTAAAGGTCTTTGGTTTGAACGAAGAGGTGGTAACATAGAGCTTATTACCCTCAAATGCAGCACGACCGACAACCTCTTCTATTCCGTTCAGTTCAGAGGCAGATACGATATCTGAAGCAAACTCAATTGTGGCTTTATCCACACCCTTACCGGACCTTTCATATATCCTTACAACATATTCATCAGACTCTTCAGCCTTCTTAAATGCCTTAACATCAATATTTTCAGAATCAACCTTCAACATTGAAAAGTTTTTGCCGTTATAGCCCGCATGTTTGTCAGAGATAAAAGCAAAAAGCGGGTTGTTCTGTCCGTCCGCAAATCTTGAAATACCTGCGCTTACAAGATCTGCCTTATGCCCTATGATAGAATAAGTAACAGTATGATGTCCGAAATCCTGCTTATTCTGATATGTAAACCTGTCAGTAGTGCCCGGAGTATGCAATAGTGTCAACCTTATCAGGTTGTCGGCGGGCTTGTCCCATCCGTACTTGCAGTTGTTAATAACAGAGACACCATATGAGTTGTCGGCAGAGGTAATATCTGCCCATTGATGAGCATATACTTCATAAGCTGTGATAGTATTGTTTCCCCTCTTGACATAACCGAGGCCCAAATCATAAGATGCCTGCGGATTTGAGACAGTCAGCGGAAACTCTGCCTTTAACAGTGCATTGCTCTGTTTCCAGTCAATATCTATTTTTATATCTATTCTCTCATCACTTCCCCCGTCTGAGAGAGAAATGAGCTGAACGAACCGGGAATCTCCGAATCTGCGTTCAACTCTTAATGAGGCTCTTGCAGGGCCTTTTTCAGCAATTGAGATATTTACATCATCAGATATCGGGAGCGGTGTGCCATCAACACTCTTTTTTGTTATCTCCCATGCAGGCCAGTTAACTGACATATTATCAGCAAGAAGCGCGAGTCGTACCGATTTGCCGCTTTCAACAAGCTCTTTCCGGTTAATCTTATCGTATATAGAGCTGATGTCACCGTTCTTATCAAGCTTGACCCTATAGTGAGAATTCTCTATCCAATCTTTACCTGTCTTTAATGAGGTCGCCGGCGTACCTGCAGTTGTGCGAAGATCGTAAACAGAATAGCTCATCGACTCAACATCTGCAGCAAAAACCAACTCAGCCTTACCGTCCGAGTATGAGAGCAACTGAGCATTAACCCTTTTCCCTTTTGGAGAGTAGACCGCTACCCCTTTAGGTTTTGTCTCCATAGGGACAAAAACATGAACCATCTCCTTCCTTGGAATTGCCAGAGAGTTGAAAACCACAACCGGAATACCTTTTGTTCTTGTATCCAAAGTCCTTCCAACACTTGCAGAAGCATGAGCTATTATATCATTGAACTGTGTCTGCGACAGTAATTCGTCATTCCAGGAGAAGGTGTATGCCTGCGGAATACTTGTACCGGTCAGATCATCGTGAAACTGATGCCAGATAAAACGCTTCCATGCACCGGCAATTTTAGCTGAAGGGTAATTTGCCCCTCCCATCCAATCTGCTATTACAGATGCAGATTCAGCAGCAACTGCAAGTTGTTCGTTTCGTCTGTTGAAAAGTTTCATTGCCGATTGCGATGTATAGCATCCTGTCGCATGAACATCCATAAGCAGCTCTCCATCGAAAACCGGCAATTCAGGATGAGCAGAGAATGGCAAATACTCCTTAAACAACTGATCAGAGGTGGCGCTTACAACATTCACCGGCCCCTCACCTTTGCCATTGACAGCCTTCTGGACAGATTCGACACTTAAAATAGTGGGAGATCCGCCTATATCACCTGTACCGTAATACCTGTATCCCTTTTTATTGGGACTTGCCGCAACAAGATCGTTAATCTCCTTGTCCTTGCTGACATCCTCCTTGTATTTAGAGGTATAATTTCTTGCATCCAATGCCGCAGCAATCCTGGAACCGTCAAGACCTTGCCAGAGTCCTATCATAAAAGGCACCTTAGCATCTCCATAGAATGGATTTGCTCGCCATTGAAGCTTTTGGGTTGAAAAACCAATCAACCCGCAATGTGCTGCAACTGTAGGCAACGTATAACCGAAACCGAAGCAATCCGGAAGAAATATATCAGTCGATTTCACTCCGAATTCCTGTTTATAAAAGAGCTGACCCAGAAGGATATTACGGAAAAATGATTCTGGTGAGGGCATATTCGGGTCAGTTGCATCCCAGGATGCACCACTAATATGCCATCTTCCGTTTTTTACATACTCCTTTACCTTCTCAAATTGCAAAGGGTAATACTCTTTCATCCAGTTATACTTCACGCCTCCTTCAAAATTGAAGACGTAGTCTGGGTACATCTCGAAAAGTTTGAGATTCTGATTAATTGTGTTTCTTAAATACTCACTGATAGAGGTCTGGACTGTCCAGTTCCACTGAGTGTCGAAGTGGGCATTGGAGACCATATAGACGGTCCCCGTCTTTTGCTGTGCAAAAGTGCTTAAAGAGAAAAACATAAAAAGAACTACCAGGACTTTTTTCATTTTACTGATTTTGTTTATTATTAAATATTTATAAAAACAAAAACTGTCAGGATAACCTAACAGTATTGTTTATTCAGTAAAATTATAAAAAAAAGGGATCTTTTTATAAAATCAGGCTATTTCTTATGTTTTGACAAGTCCACCTCAACATCGGTGTACTCAAGCCCTTCATTATATACATTCATTGCGGCACGGCTCATACCCATGCTCGAATAACCACCGTCGTGATAGAGATTCTGCATAGTAACCTTCTTTGTGAGGTCGGAGAAGAGTGTGATTATATAATCGGCACACTCGTCAGCTGTTGCATTGCCCAGTGGAGACATCCTCTCGGCAAAATCCATAAGTTTATCAAAACCCATTATACCGCCACCGGCAGTGGTCATTGTCGGAGACTGTGACACTGTATTGATACGTATAAATTTTTCACGGCCGTAAATATAGCCGAAGCTCCGTGCAATCGACTCAAGCAAAGCTTTGGCATCAGCCATGTCATTGTATCCGTACAATGTCCTCTGAGCGGCAATATATGATAGCGCTACAACAGAACCCCACTCATTTATAGCATCGAATTTACGGCAAGTCTGAAGTACTTTGTGAAAAGAGAGAGCTGATATATCTAGTGTCTGGTGAAGAAATTTGTAATCAAGATTATCATAAGTTCTACCCTTCCTTACATTTGGGGACATCCCGATTGAGTGAAGGACGAAGTCAAATTTTCCTCCTAGAAATTCCGTTCCTTGCTTTACAAGATTCTCCAGATCCTCAACATTTGTTGCATCAGCCGGTATTACAATAGTATTGCAAATTTCTGCAAGCTTGTCAATTGTCCCCATCTTCATGGAAACAGGTGTATTTGTCAGCACAAATGTAGCTCCCTCCTCGTGCGCACGCAGTGCTGTCTTCCATGCAATGGAATTTTCATTCAGAGCACCGAATATAAGTCCTCTTTTTCCTTTTAGCAGATTATAACTCATTTTAAAATAAGGTTTAAGTTTTAAAACATAAATAGCAGAAAAAAGTTCTGCCGTATGATATAATTAGTAATTTTGGAATCAAACTATGAAAACAAATCTTCTAAACATCCTTAAAGCATTATTGCTTATAGCAGCTCTGTCCGCGATATTGATTTTCATGGACAGCAGTAACGGCAAAAAAGATACCAGAATTTTAAAACTGGCATTGATACAGTACAACGACTCCCCTCTTTCTGAGCTTTCCCTGCAGGGTTTTATGCACGGACTGGTCGGTACCGGCATGAAGGCAGGGATTGATTACACACTCGATGTGCTTAATGCACAAGGCGATATCTCAACACTAAACATTATCATCGACAAAGTTGTATCTGACGGACCAGATCTGATTTTTGTAACATCCACACCTACACTTCAACTGGCTGCCCAGAAGATAAAGGATATTCCCGTTATTTTCTCGGTAGTGGCTGACCCTGCAGCGGCCGGAGTGTGCAACTCCTTCACAGACCATCAGGAGAATATAACCGGTATATCAACTATGGGTGATTATGAGGGAATGATCAAAATCATCCAGCAGCTTTCGCCGGATACAAAGACGATAGGTACCATCTTCTCTCCCGGAGAGGCCAACTCTGTAAAAAACATGAATGCACTTAAAGGGTATGCTGAACAGAGCGGGATAAAGCTTTTATCCACACCGGTGAACTCCAGCTCGGAGATAGCAGATGCTGCCCTTGCTTTGGTAGAGGCAAGACCGGACATTATATGCCAGATTGTAGACAACCTCACATCCTCATCAATAGCCAATATTATCAAGGTTGCCCGTGACAATAAGATTCCGCTGTTCGGCTTCGTCAGCGACCAGTCCGAAAAGGGTGCGGTGCTTGTAGTATCGAGAGATTACCAGCAGGCAGGCATAGATGCAGTAGTGCTTGCAAAGAGATATTTTGACGGTACTCCCATAAAGGATATACCTATTGAATTTGTCAGCAAGACAAACATATTGATAAACAAAGAAGCCGCTAAGGCTGCAGGAATAATTATCCCAAAAGATTTTGAGAGAAAATGGACGGAAAACTGAACATAATCCGCGAAGAGAGACCGGGCTACATCATTTTCAGGCTTGAAGGCCGTATAGATGCATACTGGTCAAAATACCTGGACGAGGCTCTCGATAATGCCTTCAGAGAGAGGGAATACAACATAGCTCTCGATATGGGCAATATTGAATATCTGAGCTCACTGGGAATCAGATCGCTCATCAAGTATGCCAAGATGGCTAAAGGTGTAAACGGGATTTTCGGAATCTCAGCCCTTTCAAAAGAGGTACAGACAGTCCTCGAGATGGTGGGACTTGCCGGTATGCTGGAATGGAAAGCCCCCGCCTCAAATGAGGACAAAGCCGAAGAGAGCACTCTGGAATTCGAGAGTGATGGATTTTTATTCAAGGCTGTAGAGATCAAAGGAAAAGAAAACGGCACATTCAAATGCACGTTAAACGGAGATCCGGAAGGAATCAAAAAAGGGTTCACCCAAAAGGATTGTATTTCAGCCAAATTCGGCAGCGGAAAATATGGTCTGGGACTCGGTGCAATCGGCTCAGGTTTTGAGGATTGCCAATCCAGGTTCGGAGAGTATATTGCATTGGGCGATGCAGTTGCATTCATGCCGTCCGGCGATGTCAACACCCCGGACTTTATGATTACAGAGGGCAACCTGATTCCTTCAATCAACATGTTGTATGGTATTTCGCTCGAGGGCAGCTTCAGCAGGTTTATAAAATTCGCACCATCCGAAAACAAAAAAAGCATCCCGTTAAGCAAAATAATAAGGGCTGTTGCAGCAAACACAGGATTCAAAGAGTTTGCAATGGTTATGATGGCTGAGAGTAAGGGAATGGTCGGGGTTGCGCTGAAGCGTTCACCTGTAACTATAGGAAACAATGAGATATTCTCTTTTCCGCAGATTAAAGACAACCTCAATCTGACAACCGAACCTGAATACACAGGCGATATATCCCTAAGTCTGAGTATAATAACATCCGGCGAAGATACTCCTCTGAAAAAGTTTACAAGAGAATCAGCCCCGGATCGTGATAACCCGGAAAAGTTAAGGCACCACACCCACTCCGCAATATTCGGATACAAACCAATTGCCAAATCACAGATTGGTGCAGAAGAGGCAATTAAAAACCTGTTTGACGAGGAGAGACTCGGGAGCGTCATGCATCTGCTGAACGACAGGAGAGATGCAACCGGTGCCGGAGAGAGCGAATTCACTCAAGGTGTCTGCTGGATAGGAAAAATTGATAAATTTTAATAACAGGGTACAATGTCATTACTCATAGGTGCACTTACAATAGGATTAATCTTGTCGTTGCTTGCCCTCGGCATGTTCATAAGCTTCAAGATTTACAATTTTGCGGACATTACTGCAGAGGGCTCAATCACATTGGGAGCCTCTATCGCCGCAGCCCTGATAGTATCCGGGATGAATCCGGTCTCAGCAACATTGATTGCCATGGCCGGTGGTTTCGTTGCCGGAACCCTTACAGGCATAATCCATACAAAATTCAACATCAACGGACTTCTCGCCGGTATATTGATGATGACCGCCCTCTACTCGGTCAATCTCCATATAATGGGAAAAAGCAACCTGCCATTGATGTCACAACAGACACTCATCTCACTGGCCGGAGACATTAGTTTTATCCCTGACAATGACACAGCAGTTCTTGTGGTAATACTTGCATTTGTTGCTTTAATAGGAATAGCTCTCTACCTTTTCTTCAGGACAAACCTCGGCACAGCCATGAGGGCAACCGGCAACAACCCACAGATGATAAGGGCTCTGGGTGTAAACACAGGCTTGATGATAACACTCGGCCTGGGTATGGCCAACGCACTGATAGCTCTATCCGGTGCAATTCTTGCCCAGTACCAGGGATTTGCCGACGTCCAGATGGGAATAGGTATGATGGTATGGGGCCTTGCGAGTGTCATAATAGGTGAAGCAATCATAGGCGGAGGATCTGTCGGTATGTTGATTATCGGTTCTATTATGGGCTCTGTCATATTCCGTCTGCTTGTTGCGGTAGCCCTGAGGCTCGGTATGAATCCGAACGACCTGAAACTGATTACAGCCCTGTTCGTGTTCATAGCGCTTGTACTTCCATATGTCACCAAAAAGATGAAAAAAAGAGGAGTTGAGGTAAAATGATAGAAATAAGCAATATTACAAAGGTGTTTAATCCCGGCACTCCAAATGAGGTGTTGGCACTTGACAATGTATCGTGTACAATAGAGACCGGAAGTTTTGTCATTCTTCTCGGAACAAACGGATCGGGAAAATCCACTCTTCTTAATGCCGTTGCGGGAACATTTCTCCCCGACAGTGGTTCCATAAAACTGAACGGAACAGATATCACAAATATGCAGGAGCACCAAAGGGCGAAATACATCGGAAGGGTTTTTCAGAATCCATGCAGTGGAACAGCACCGGACATGTCCATCGCTGAAAATCTCGCACTTGCAGTCAGACGCGGAGCTAAGCGTGGCTTGGGAGCCGCACTCAACAGAGGTGATATGGAGGAGTTCAGAAAACGGGTAAAGTCACTCAATATGGGGCTGGAGGAGAGATTGGCAAATCCAATCGGCAAACTCTCCGGGGGGCAGAGACAAGCTTTGACTCTGCTAATGTCTACATGGTTGAGACCCGACTTGTTGCTGCTTGATGAGCATACAGCTGCACTGGACCCCAAGACAGCCGGTAAAGTGATCCAGCTTACAGAGAGCATCGTCAACAAGGACAAACTTACCACGATGATGGTGACACACTCTATGCAACAAGCCGTTAATCTCGGCGACAGAATATTGATGCTGCATAACGGAAAAATCGTCTATGACATCAAGGGTGCCGACAAGAGAGTCATCAAGGCATCTGACCTTCTGGCAATGTTCGACGACATAAGAAAACGGGAGCAGATAGACCCGTCTGCCTCTGATATGCTTCAACAGAACTATATTTAGCCATCAAGAACCTGACCTTTTAGAGCCTTGTAAAGTATCTCAACCGGGTGCGCTGCATTGCGGCCGGTTCCGTCTTTTATCTGTTGACGGCAAGAGACACCCGGGGCAGCTATTTCAACACCGGCAGAGGCATTGCGGATTGCCGGAAAAAGAACCTGCTCCCCGATACTCATTGAAACTTCATAATGCTCCTTTTCGTACCCGAAGGAACCGGCCATACCGCAGCAGCCTGAAGGAATAACATCAACCTTGTAATTTTTTGGCAAAGAGAGCATCCTTCTCGAAAACTCGGTAGTAACGATGGCCTTCTGATGACAATGTCCATGAAGCTTAATCTGTAGTGGCTCTTCGGTAAAAAGGCCGGGTACAATTACACCCTTTTCTGCCTCTCTCATTATAAACTCATCATAAAGCAGGACATTCTCAGACAATTTTTTTGCCTGAGATTTGAGATCGTCCCCGACAAGATCAGGGTATTCGTCTCTGAAGGAGAGTATTGCGGATGGTTCAAGCCCGACCAGAGGAGCTTCATCTGATATAATATCTTTGAGAAGAAGCACATTTTTTCTGGCCAGTCTCCTGGCCTTCTTCAACATCCCTTTTGAGAGGGCAGCCCTGCCACTTTCAACATGCTCGGGAATTATCACATCATAGCCGAGAGAGATAAGCAGGTCAACAAAAAAGATACCTGTCTCCCCGTCATTGTACTCGGTAAACTCATCAAGGAAAATATATACCTTTTTCCCTTTCCCGGGCATGGAGAGACTCCTTACATGCTTTCTTACAGAGTGTTTCATTATCTCCGGAAGTTCCCTTTGCTGAGAGAACCTCACAAAGAATTTTATGGCTGAAGATGTTATTTTATTGGTTGCAAAAAAGTTGTAGACAGATGGGACCAAAGTTCCAAATCTTTCCACCCCTGCCATGTTTGCCACCATAAAAGACCTGAAGGGGGGCAGAATCATTGTGTCATAATGGTGCTGCATGAACTCAGCCTTATACCTGGTCATATCGACATTTGACGGGCACTCACTCTTACAGGCCTTACAGGAGAGACATAGCTCAAGGGTCTCGAGAATCTCCTTTTGTGAAAAAACCTTACTCTTATAAGGGTGAGTGAGAAGTTCCCGAAGTGTGTTTGCCCTGCCCCTTGTAACATCCTGCTCCCTGCCTGTAGCCCTGAAACTGGGACACATTGTTCCTCCGAAAACCGATGCTTTCCGGCAATCACCGGAGCCGTTGCACTGCTCGATTGCACTCAGCCAACCTCCCTGTGCGGAGTAATCAAAATAGGTCTTATATTCCGGAACCTTTGAATCAGCCTCATATCTCAGAGAGGTGTTCATCGGCGGGGTGTCAACAATCTTGTTTTTATTGAAAATGGAAGCAGGATCAAAAGTCTTCTTCAATTCTCTCATCAGCCCATATAAATAAGAGCCGTACATCAACTCAATAAACTCACCGCGCAATCTTCCGTCACCATGCTCCCCGGAGAGAGAACCCTTGTATTTTTTCACCAGCAAAGCAGTCTCCCTCGCTACAGTTCTGAAAAGAGCCACATCATCACCTTTTTTCAGATTGAGAATAGGTCTGAGGTGCAACTCTCCGGTACCTATATGTGCATGAAAAACACATGAGAGGCCATAGGAGGCCAGCATCTTCCTGAAATCCGCCATATACTCCGGCAGCCTCTTCGGGGCAACGGCAGTATCCTCAATCACAGAGACAGGCTTTGCATCCCCGGCCATTGAGGTCAGCAATCCAAGCCCCGCCTTTCTGAGCTCCCAGACGCGTGAGATATCGGAGCCGTAAACTTTCGAACAATAGTAACTCAACCCTGAAGCGAGAAGATCCTTTTCAACCGCATCAACAACTTTTTCAAGCTCCTCAACACTACTCTCCGCAAGTTCCACAATCAGTATTGCAGCAGGGTCCCCCTTGACAAAAAAGCGGTTTTTCTGTTGGGAAAGATTCTTCTTGCTAAGTTCAAGAATGTTGTCATCCATCATCTCCACCGCCTTTGGCGAGTGTCTGAGAGCAATAAGGTTAGCCTTGAAGATATCCTCCAGTGATGCACAATGTGCACAAACCAGACATTTATTTGATGGCGGGAGCGGTACAAGTTTCACCTTTATCTCGGACACCATTGCCAGTGTACCCTCCGAACCTGCAAGAAGTGGTGCAAGGTTTATATATTCATCATCATTTTTGCATGAAGCGACCAGTTCATCCAGAGCATACCCTGTATTTCTCCTCCTGAGTTCAGAGTCAGGAAAATTGTCTGTTATCTCCGACAATGCTCTCTTGTTATTGAGCAGAGAATCGACAAAATTATAAATGGCAGATTCCCGTTCACTCGATGATTTGCATTTTTCCTTAAACTCATCTTTTGACAGCTTCCTGAAAACAGAGACTGTCCCGTCAGAGAGTATGACCTCAGCCTCAATCAGGTGATCTCTGGTGCTTCCGTATACAAGTGAGTGTGAGCCGCACGAGTTATTTCCAACCATACCTCCGATACAGCAACGGTTTGAGGTAGAGGTTTCAGGCCCGAAAAATAGTCCGGATCTGGACGCCTCTTTGTTCAGCTGATCGAGGACAACACCCGGCTCCACCCTTGCCCAACCCTCATCCGGATTAATCTCAAGAATTCTGTTCATATACCTTGAGATATCCACGACCAAACCATTTCCTACTACCTGGCCGGCTATCGAAGTTCCTCCGGCTCTGGGAATCAGCGAGACTCCCTTCACGGCTGCATATAAAACAACATCTACAAGTTCTTTTTTGTTGCGCGGGTAAAAGACACCCTGTGGCAATTCCCTATAAGCAGAGGCGTCAGTAGCGTAGAGGACTCTGTGAAGCAGATCTTCTTTAATATCCATAAATATGTGTCAAATATTGAGCAATTTCACCTCTCCGTCCACAAGAGAATATCTCTCCTTTGTCTCCGGACATTCGGCTAAACCATCCTGCCCGAATACCAGCCTTTGCCCTGCGCGGCTCATCCATCCTATCTGTCTGGCAGGATTGCCTACAACAAGAGCATATGGTTTAACCTCATCAATCACAACCGCACCTGCACCAATAAAAGCATACTCTCCTATGTCATGACCACAGACAATTGTCGCATTGGCACCTATAGTCGCACCTCTCCCGACATGAGTCTTCTGATAGCTTTCTCTTCTTATAATAGCACTGCGGGGATTGATTACATTGGTGAACACGCATGAGGGACCGAGAAAAACATCATCCTCACAAATGACCCCTGTGTAGATTGATACATTGTTCTGAACCTTCACATTGTTTCCCAGTACAACTTCCGGCGAGACCACAACATTCTGACCGATGTTGCACCCCTCTCCTATGACAGACTCGCTCATTATGTGTGTGAAGTGCCATATTTTTGTACCTTTTCCAATAGTACACCCGGGATCAATCACAGCTGTCCCATGGGCAAAATAACCATTCTCTTGCATAAGTCCATCTTTTTAAACAAATGCAAATATAGCAATTCACACCCACAATCTTCCTAAAATCGGGCGTCTGTTACAGGGTTCAAACCTATAAGTCCCAGGTATGAAGCCACAACAGTTCCCTGAATATAGACCCGCTTGCCGAGATTGCCCGGATTTGTACACAAATTGAGCACTCCACGCAAATCCGTATTAGGGATACATATTGATATACAATTACTTCGGATCGTCTCACTTGCAGATGACGCAATAGCAAGGTTTGTCTCCTTTGTAAAAGGAGGAGTGAAACTTATGGCAGTAGAGGTGAGGTCCCCGCCGACTATATATCCTGTCACCCATACACCCTTTGCACCGATATTTGATGAGAGTTGCCCGGTATTAAAGGCAGTTGCCATGCTCTTTCCGTCCCCCGCTCCTACTACTATCTGTTCGAAGAGCCATCTGGCAGTAGTGTCTATAATTACACCCGATGTTGCAGAAGATGTGTCAGAGGGGTTTGCATGAAGGTTTACCGTGAGCATATCCTTCTGAGACATCTCTCTTGAAATGACAGGGATTGTATCCTGTACTGCATCCTCCCCATAAGGAGGCAGCTCAATCAAATTGAGTGTCACAGGGCCTGGATTAAGATATGCAAATCTCGTTTCAGTAAACGGATATGTGAGTTTTCCGGCCGTGTCAGCCAATTCTGCAGTATAACCGGGGAACTTTTTTATAAAATCTGCAGTAAAAGTAATTCTGACACCGAGATTAGTCTGCACGGCAGTGAGAGAGATTACGCACACCTCGCCGGCTTTGACTATCACAGTCTTGTTGTCCCCGTAACAGGGGGCATCAAATTCCGGTCTGGTAAACACACGGGATACTACCGATATCTCATAGCTCCCTGCATTAAGTTCCATCTTGGCCGGTCTGTTTCCATACAGATCATTATAGACTACGGTGCCCGAACTGTTTTTAATCGTTAACATAAATTTATTACTGTCCGGAAACTCTCTTACAACAGATTTCGTATCTACTTTCCTGTTGAATACAAATCTAATCTCGCCGGTGTTCTCCTCCTCAAATGTCAGCCCCCGGCAAGAGGATAGAAAGAATGAATAGAGAGCAATGACAATTATGCCAAAAAAGAGCGTCAGCAAGGGAATCCTTGCTCCAAAAGAGGAGAAGGATGATAGTGTCCCTGTAAAACCTTTAAGGAACGGTTCTTCATTAAGAGACCCTTCCTTTTTACCCAATAATAATTTACCCTTCATATCTCACAGATTTAATTGGTTAGTCAATCAAATCTATTACGATATATTAGAATTTAGTAACAGAATCGTCAATTTTTTGCAAAAAATATCTAAATCTAAAATCGTCAGAAGTGATTTTTATTAAATTTGTTCAAACTATTTTTAAACTATGTACAAAATCACTGAACATCCTATTCTTCCGATCCCTGTGGAAGATAGAGTAGAATTTACATTCGAAGGACAAAAAGTTGTTGGTCAGAGGGGATTTACAATTGCAGCAGCCTTACATCAGGCAGGGCTCGTAGTACACAAGCACAGTCTGGAACACAGAGAGCGTACTTTGGAGTGCGGAATCGGAAAATGTGGAGCCTGCGAAATGTTAGTTGACGGGAGGGTCCGTCGAATATGTATAACCAAGGTGGACGAAGTAAAAGATGTAAGAAGGATTGACGAATCTTACATGCCTGAGGGAATTGAATACCCCGGCGGATTAAAACCGGCAATCAGGGTTTTCAAGACAACTGTGGCCATAATAGGTGCAGGGCCTGCAGGACTGGCGGTAAGGGAAGAGCTCTGCAAAGCAGGTGTCGACAATCTTGTCATTGACAATAACAGCAAAATCGGCGGTCAGTTTGTAATGCAGACTCACCAGTTTTTCTTTTTCGAGAAAGAGAAAAGATTCGGTGGCATGAGAGGTTTTGACATAGCATCAAATCTGGCAGGGGAAGATCATACCGGAATCATACTTGACTCGGTCATATGGGACATTGTTGAGGGCAAAAGACTTATAGCCAAGAATATTGCCACTCAGGAGGTCTTTTATATAGATACTGAACAGATTGTTGTGGCAACAGGCGCGGTTCCATTTATGCCGGCATTTAAGAATGACGACCTTCCGGGAGTGTACACTGCAGCAGTCGTACAGAGAATGATGAACAAAGAGCTTACCCTTTTGGGGAAGAAGATTCTCACTGTCGGCGCCGGCAATATCGGATACCTCACATCTTACCAGGCGATGCAGGCAGGAGCCGGCGTAAAGGCTATCATAGAGGCAATGCCGTCAGAGGGTGGTTTTCCTGTTCAGGCAAACAGAGTAAGGAGGCTCGGGATCCCGATTCTAACATCACACATACTTCTTGAAGCAATTCCAAACGAGGACCGTACAGGTATAACCGGTGCAATCATTGCCAAATGCGAGAATTTCAAACCAATAGCAGGAACAGAGACACTCGTGGAGGATATTGACTGTATAAATATATGTACGGGTTTAATTCCTGACAATCAGCTCTTCAGAAAAGGTATTGAGGTGTTCGGAAGGAAGTGTCACGGTGTCGGTGATTCTGTCAAGATCGGAGAGGGAACCTCTGCCGTCCTCAGAGGGCGCCAGTGCGCATACGAAGTCATGCAGGATCTCGGGATAAGATACAACTACGACAACTATCTCTCAATATCCAAGGAGTACATAGATTCTCAGCAGCATCCGGTCAGGATACTGGAAGAGCCGTTAAAGCCTTCTAAAGAGAGAATGGAATCGAAAGGTTTCGTCCAGATTGACTGTCTCTATGGGTTTGCTTGCAACCCGTGCTCTTTTGCATGTAAATACGGAGCTATAACCAAATCTTCAACATCAACCGTTCCGAGGATTGATTTTGACAAGTGTATAGGTTGCATGCAATGCGTTCATCAATGTCCGGGTCTTGCTATTTTCGGTTACCAGTTCAACAAGAACTGGCTCTTCCTGCCGATTGAATACAAGGCAAACGAGGGTGTTGAGGTATATCTTGTCAACAATAACGGAGAAAAGGTCGGAGAGGGAGTTATCGAGAAGATTCTCAAAAGCGACAACAAGACAAATGTGGCCAGAGTTAAGGCGACAAATCTCGAAGGAGAGGAACTTTTGAAAGTAAGGGGCTTTATTGTCAAGGAGAACTATCCTGAACCGCTCAGGCTTCTGAAGCTTGGGCAACCTCACGATGCAAAATCATATATCTGTCACTGTGAAGACGTTACTGTTGAAAAACTTTTGTCTGTCATTGGTGACAGGAAAGTTATCTCTTCAGATGAGTTGAAACATATCTCCAGAATAGGCATGGGTGCATGCCGCGGAAACAGATGCGTCCCGAGAGCAAGGACTCTGCTCAGGGCATACGGAATAGAGGTTCTCGGAGAACCAACGCCGAGAGGTCCTATGTCCAATCTGGTTAATCTTGGAGAGATGGTCAACAAGAACAGGGAGGAGAGGGTAATTCTTCCGGATGTTTCTCCGAATAAAGGGCAAAGAGAGGTTAAAAAGGTAGCGGCATTGATAGCAGGAGGCGGAATTGCAGGTTCGTCACTTTTCCGTTATCTTTCAGAGGCTGGTTACAAACCTTACCTTATCAATGACGGGTTAGGAAGTTCATGGCGAAACATCGCGGGAGGACGACCGGCATTCTCACTGCCTGCTCTGGCTGATATAGCAATGCACAACCTTGAGATTTTCAGGGCACTGAATGAAAAGACTCACATCGACTTCAAACTAACCAGATATGTCAATCTGGCACATGATGAGGAGACATATAAATCTCTAGATCTCTCCCGTGCCTGGTCTGATGCCTACATGGTTGACAAAAAAGATTTCAGAAAGGAGATCTCACCATACTTCAATACATCATTGTCGACATACAGCCATGCACTGATTACAAATAACTGCTGGCAGGCAAACCCCGGACTGACAATCGATGCTGTAAGGCATATCGGCCGGAATCTTGGGGGAACAATCCTTGAGAATACCAAACTGATTGACGTATGCAGGGATGGCAAGGAATATCACGTTATTTTGCAGACACCCGACAGAGAGTATCTGGAGTTCAGAACAGAGATATTTATAAATGCTCTTGGTGGAAATGCAGATAAATTTGCAAAGAAACTCGGCATCGAGACCGGTCTCTATCCTGTAAAACACCAGGCATTCATAACAAAGAGACTGCCTATGCTGGGTAAAGACGGTGCAAATCTTGACATGATTATCGACAGGAGGAAATACAAGGGCTTTTCAGCTGTTTACGGCCAACAGCTTGCAGAGACAGGACAGATTATCGGTTGCGCCTCGCCTGCAATAGATGCCAAAGAGACCGGGAAGAACCTGAAGATAAACACCCGGTATTTTATCGAAGTAGCAACAGAGATGTTCACAGACTGGATACCTCAGCTCTCCGGGGTCGGATTCCAGGCAATATGGTCGGGTTACTACACAGAGCCACGCTACATAATAGACCCCGAGGCAGGCTTATTCGTGGGAATGCGCGGCCACGGCTTCATGCTCTCACAATACCTTGCAAAAGTATATGTGGACAGCCTGCTCGGAAGAGCTGTCCCGGATTACTTCAGCGAATTGCGACTCGGCGGCAAGGGGCTCAGTGAGCAAGCGTTTAAGTGATGGCACTGATTTTTTCTTAACAAACAATAGCTAAGCGCCTGTAAATGTAGTATTTACAGGCGCTTTATTTTTAGTGGCACTGATTTTTCTAATCGCTTAATATTCTAACATTTGCACTTTCGTTTGACAGATATTTATGGAAGTGATGAAATTTCGGGGATATATAAAAACTTCATGGGGCCTCACCCCTTCCGGAATAATGCCCCATTACTTAACCTAAACTTAAACTATGAAAAACTTCGATTTAAAAAATACAAACTCTGTGCCAAAGTTTAAATTTTTGAAAATATTTTTAATTTTTTTCTGTTTTTAAAGAAATTTTTCTTATATAAAGATCTGAATTCGCTTAATAGGCTTCAATTTATTATCAAATATGTGATATTTCTATTGGTAGAAAATCTTAGCAAATGACATTATAACCGGTAAAAAATCTATACACAGGCAAAATTAATTTGACAATTATATTCTGACGGTTATAAATAATTTAATAATATTTTGTGGGGCATAAAGTGACAATAAATTTCTGACGGTTATAAAAATTTGACAATTAAGATTTCCAAGTAGTAATTAGTATATTCCATGCAATAATTAGAGTTTCAAAAAATTCAGTCCTCTGTAATAATGTTCATACAACTAAGTTAATAAACTATGTGTTTATCTTACATGATGCGGAGTTATTCTACAATTATCTTACACGATGAGGAGTTATTCTACAACGCGGAGCTTCGCGAACTTCAAGAGTAATGTTTTTTTGCCACCTTGTTCAAAATCCACAATAGCTTTTGCATTCAGGGCATCACCCTCCAGTTCGAGCAGTGTTCCGAAACCAAATCTGTCATGTTCAACTTTCAGGCCAACTTTCAATTTTGAAATAGGGTCTGCCTTGAAATCCGGATCGGCCGGCTTCCGGAACGTAGTCGACGGGCGAAATACATTTCGCGCATCGCCGGATGAACTCTTGTCATTTGAAGGGTTACCTGCACGATCTCGATATTGAGAACCGGGGCTTCCGTTCCATGTACCGGAACCGGATCGGTCATGAGATCCTGACCCGGATCTGTTATATGACCCGAAAGCGGATCTGTCGTATGAACCGGAACTGCTTCTTTCATAATTACCGGAAGTCGTTCTGTCATCATTCCCGGAACCTGATTTATCACGAAAACGATTATCGGAGCGGGATGTTCCGCTATTGGAAAGAGAGCTCATCGATACCAGATTGTAATCATCACCGCCCATCTCACTTTTCATATCAGGCCAGTCAAGGTATTTTGGATCTATCTCTCTCAAAAACCTGCTTGTAGGATAATTTACATGAGAGCCCCATCTGAAACGTGACTGGGCGTACGATAGCGTAACATTCAACTTTGCCCTCGTCAGTGCAACATAAAATAGTCTTCTCTCCTCCTCCAGATCTGTCTCCTTGATCCCGGACATACTGCCCGAAGGGAAAAGGTTCTCCTCCATACCTACCACATACACATAAGGGAATTCCAACCCTTTTGCCGAGTGGACAGTCATAAGGCTGATCTTGTTAGAATCCTCGGGGGCATTATTCTCGTCGATAGCACTTAGAAGCGCTATATTCTCTATATAATTTGAGAGCGAGACCAAAGGGTTTGAGTTGCTGCCCTGTCCATCCGGCACTTGCACATCTAAATCAGAATCGTCGGTGAGAGGTGAAGTGGAAGAAGTGGAAGAAGCGGGTGAAGTGGAAGAAGCGGATGAAGCGGATGAAGCGGATGAAGCGGATGAAGCGGAAGAGTTGGAAGAATTGGAAGAGATGGAAGAATTGGAAGAGTTGGAATCTAAAGCGGGTTTTGCTGACTCAGGATCATTGTTTATTTCACCTGTCTCTTCTACCTCCTCTACAAAAGCCTTGATACTGTTCATCAACTCCTCAACGTTGTCAAGGCGGGCCTGACCTTCAACCGATGTATCGGACCTGAGATAGTCCATATAACCCGATTTCACCAGAACCTCCATGGCAATATCATAGACATTGTAGGTCGCAACTTTGGCACTGATCTCTGCAATCATCTTTGCAAACTGGAAAAGCTTGCCGGCGGCGGCCTGCTTGATGCCCATAGCACTCATCTGCCCCTCCATCATAGCTTCCCAGAGAGAGACCCCTGCCGAGTTGGCCGCCGCCGTCAGACACGAGACTGTTGTGTCACCAATTCCTCTCGGAGGAACATTGACAATCCGCCTGAAAGCCTCATCATCCTTTTTATTGAGCAGCAGCCTCAGATAAGAGATCATATCCTTAACCTCAGCCCGCTCATAAAAAGAGTGCCCCCCATAAATCTTGTAGGGTAACGAACGTTTCCTCAAAGCCTCCTCAACAGCACGCGATTGAGCATTTGTTCTGTACAGGACAGCAAAATCACCATAAGAAGCCTTATCCTGATAAATCCTGGCCAAAACCGAAGAGGCAAGCATAAATGCCTCCTCCTGATCTGTATACGCATTCATTACAGATATCTTCTCCCCCTCAGCCGCCGAAGAGAAACACTCCTTCTTTATCTGCATCGAATTCCTTGCAATCAGACTATTAGCTGCCTTTACAATTGTCTGAGTAGAACGATAATTCTGCTCCAGACGGAACTCCTTAGCCTCAGGGTAATCCTTCCTGAAATTCAAAATGTTCTCTATCCTCGCTCCCCGGAACGAGTATATACTTTGAGCATCATCCCCTACAACACACAGATTTCTGTGAACAGAGGCCAGTTTCTTGACTATCAGATATTGAGAATAGTTAGTATCCTGATACTCATCTACAAGAATATATGAAAACCTTGATCTGAGCTTCTCAAGAACCTGCGGAAAATCACGAAGCAAAATATTTGTATATACAAGAATATCATCAAAATCCATTGCTCCGGCCTGTTTAAATTTCTTATGATAAAGAGCATAAATCTCCCCTATCCTGGGCTTCTTGGCAGCAGCATCATTTTGAGCCAGAGTAGCATTGCTGAGATAAGCAGCCGGAGTAACCAGGTTGTTCTTAGCCATTGATATCCTGGAAAGCACCTCATTTGGCTTATATATCTTCTCATCCAGAGAGAGCTCTTTGACACAAGCCCTTATAGCACTTCTGGAATCAGATGTGTCATAAATAGTAAAACTCTTGGGAAAACCGAGCAATTCAGCATCTTCCCTGAGAAATTTCACAAAAACAGAGTGAAATGTACCCATCCATAAATTTCTGGCCACATCATAACCCACAAGAGAGGCTATCCTCTCCTTCATCTCCTTAGATGCCTTGTTTGTGAATGTAAGTGCCAGCACCGAACCGGCCTTGTGTCCATGGTCCAGAATATTAGCAATCCTGCAGGTTAGCACTCTCGTTTTTCCGGATCCCGCTCCCGCCACTATCAAACAGGGGCCGTCAAATTGCTCAACTGCCTGACTTTGAGCACTATTCAGCCCTTCGTAAATTGTTGAAAAATCAGTCTTCATTGGCACAAAATTATAAATATTGTGTATCTTTGCCGCAAAATTTTTCACAATAATGTCAAACCATATTCGATTAAGCAAAGGTTTGGACATTCCTTTAAAAGGAAATGCCTCAAACCAAATCACTAAAACCATCTCTTCGGATATTCTTGCTGTGAAACCCTCTGACTTCAGGACTCTCAACCCAAAACTTCTTGTAAAAGAAGGAGATGCAGTCAAAGCCGGTTCACCAATCTTGGCAGACAAAACTAATCTATCAATACAAATCTGCTCACCGGTGAGTGGAGTTGTTAAAGAGATAGTAAGGGGTGAAAAACGCAAACTGCTTGCAGTACTTATCCATAACGACAAAAAGTACGAACACATTCAGTTTAACGTTCCAAACCCAAAAACTGCAATAAAAGAAGAGATTGTCAACGTTTTGTTGGAGAGCGGACTATGGCCCGTAATCAAGCAACGCCCTTACGGAATTACCCCGAATCCTGCAATTGAGCCGAAGGCTATCTACATTTCAGGATTTGACTCATCACCACTTGCTCCTGATCTTGACTTCACCCTCAAATCAGAAAAAGAGTCGCTTCAGGCGGGTATTGATGTACTCAATCTTCTTACAAAGGGTGGCATTCACCTTAGCCTGCACATAAACAACCACGCAGGCAGTCCTTTCCACAGACTTGAAAGGGTGATATTCCACACAATAGAAGGGCCTCATCCTGCAGGAAACGTAGGCATACAGATCAACAACATCGACCCTGTAAACAAGGGCGAGGTAGTATGGACAATTGACATGTACGGGGTTGCCGCAATAGGTAAGCTTTTCACAAAGGGAATCTACGACATCAAAAAGACAATTGCCATAACCGGTCCGAGATGCGTTAATCCAAGTTATGTTGAATGTCTTCCCGGCATGTGCATGAGTGACATAAAAGAATATGCAGGCCACATAGCCAAAAGCGCCGGTGACGAACTACCGGTAAGGTGGATAAGCGGAAACGTTCTTACTGGTACCAATGTTGGAGCAGAAGGATTCTTAGGATTTTACCACAATCAGATCACCCTCATATCAGAAGGAAACTACTACGAGATGTTCGGATGGATTAAGCCTTTCAGGTCAAAGAAATTCAGCATTTCGCACACATATTTCTCATGGCTGACTCCGAAGAAGAGTTATGAGTTGGACACCAACACAAACGGCGCTGAGAGAGCCTTTGTCATGACAGGCGTTTATGAGAAAGTGCTCCCTATGGACATTTATCCGACATACCTTCTAAAGGCAATTCTTGCAGAAGATATTGACAACATGGAGGCTCTGGGCATCTATGAAGTTATCGAGGAAGATCTGGCACTCTGTGAATTTGTATGCCCTTCCAAGATAGATGTACAAGAGATTGTATCAAAAGGAATAGATTTGATGATTAAAGAAATGTCTTAATAAAATAGAGATGAAAGCGCTAAGAAAAATTGTAGATAATATAAAGCCGACATTCAGCAAAGGCGGCAAGCTGGGATTCCTGCACTCGACCTTTGACGCGTTTGAGACATTCCTTTTTGTGCCTGACACGGTTACAAAGAACGGTGTACACATAAAAGACTCAATTGACCTGAAGAGGACAATGTCATTTGTCATAATCGCCCTCATGCCGGCAATGCTTTTCGGAATGTGGAACACAGGATATCAGCACAACCTCTCTATAGGAGGCTCAATGGATTTCTGGGGAATGTTCTGGTTCGGATTCCTTAAAGTTCTCCCTCTTATAATCGTTTCATACGTTGTAGGACTCGGCATCGAATTCACAGCGGCACAGATAAGAGGACACGAAGTAAACGAAGGATTCCTGGTATCAGGAATGCTGATACCATTAATCATGCCTGTAGACGTACCACTCTGGATACTCGCTCTGTCAGTTGTATTTGCCGTAATAATAGGTAAAGAGGTTTTCGGCGGTACAGGTATGAACATCTGGAACCCGGCACTTCTTTCAAGAGCCTTCGTATTCTTCGCTTACCCTTCACAGATCTCCGGAGACAAAATCTGGATTGCAGGTCTTTCTGAAGGACAGGGAGTTGTTGACGGATTCTCTGGAGCCACACCGCTTGCAAATGCAATGGCAGGTGCTCCTATACCATCCTTTTCAGATATGTTCTTCGGTTTCATACCGGGATGCGTCGGAGAGACCTCAACACTGGCAATAATATTGGGTGCTATCATCCTGATTGTAACAGGAGTTGCAAGCTGGAAGATAATGTTCTCGACAGTAGCCGGAGCTCTTCTCACAGGACTTTTACTAAACGCAGTCGCACCTGCAGACCCGGCGTCATACCTCAACATCCCCGCATGGGATCACTTAGTGATGGGAGGTTTTGCATTCGGTGCCGTTTTCATGGCAACAGATCCCGTAACAAGTGCGCAGACAGAGACCGGAAAATGGATCTACGGATTCCTGATCGGTTTTATGGTAATCGTCATCCGCGCATTCAATCCGGGTTATCCTGAAGGAATGATGCTTGCGATACTGCTTCTCAACACGTTCGCACCTATGATTGACCACTATGTCGTTCAGTCGAACATAAAGAAGAGACTGAAAAGAGCTACAGTAACTGTTAAAAAATAAGGAGGATTACAATGGATACAAATAAAAACCTGTACACAATAATCTACTCGACAGTGCTGGTAGTATTAGTAGCAGTGGTCCTTGCACTTGCAGCATACCTGCTTAAGGATGCCCAGCAAAGGAACATCTCCATCGAGACCAAACAGATGGTTCTGAAGGCTGTTCACCTGGGCGGAGATGCAACAAAGCTTGGTGCAGACAAGGCCGGTTACATTGAAGGTGAATATGCAAAATATATAACCGACACAACAATCACAGAGGGGGGTAAATCTCTTCCGCTCTATATATGCAGAATAGACTCAGCCCAGACATACTATATTATACCTCTTCACGGAGCAGGTCTCTGGGGCCCTATCTGGGGTTATTTAGCACTCAAGGGAGACATCAACACCGTTTATGGTGCCGTTTTCGATCACAAAGGAGAGACTCCGGGACTCGGTGCTGAAATTGGGACACCTGAATTCCAGGCTCAGTTTGCAGACAAACAGATCTTCGAAGGAGAAGAGTTCGTATCAATCGGAGTGATGAAAGGCGGAGCAGAACAGGGAAACATACACCAGGTAGATGCTATATCAGGTGGAACAATAACCAGCAAGGCTCTCGAGAGCATGGTTAAAACCTGCGTAGGCGAATATCTTGAATTTTTCAAGTCACTTAAGGAAGCAGCTTCTCAGAAGATTCTATTACAAAGCGACTCTTCGGCAATTGCTACTCCAATAACAGACTCTACAGCCGTTTCTGCTGCAGGAGAAGTAGTAACTCCAAAAAAATAAGTTGAACGATGGATAAGAAAATATATATCGATCCGCTATTCAGAAAGAACCCTGTCACAGTACTCGTGCTCGGTATCTGTTCTTCACTGGCGGTTACAGTCAAGGTCGAACCTGCTATTGTGATGGCACTCTCTGTCACCATAGTCACAGGGTTCTCAAACCTTATAATGTCACTCCTGCGTAATACAATCCCTAACAGGATCCGTATCATTGTACAGCTTGTAGTTGTTGCAATGTTGGTAATACTTGTGGACCAGATACTGAAAGCCTATTCGTATGAGGTGAGCAAGCAACTTTCAGTCTTCGTCGGGCTGATCATCACAAACTGTATCATCATGGGACGTATTGAGGCATTTGCCCTTGGAAACAAGCCTTTCCCATCACTGATAGACGGTTTGGCCAACGGAGCAGGCTACGGATTAATTCTTGTGGTAATCTCAATAGTGAGAGAGCTTCTAGGCTCAGGCACAATCTACGGTTTACAGATAATTCCTCTCAGCTGGTATGCAAAGAACGGCGGGTTTTATTACAACAACGGATTGATGATATTACCGCCTATGGCCTTGATTCTGATTGGACTCTTCATCTGGGTACAAAGGAGTTTTGATAAAGATTTACAAGAAAAATAAACACATACCAATATGCAAGATTTAATAAGTATATTCGTCAAATCCATATTCGTAGAGAATATGGTGTTTGCCTATTTTTTGGGAATGTGTTCATTTCTGGCCGTTTCCAAAAGCGTTAAGACAGCAACAGGTCTTGGAATAGCAGTAATATTCGTGCTAGTTGTAACATTGCCTGTCAACTATATTCTGTATGAATACGTATTGAAGGCCGGTGCCCTTGCCTGGCTCGACCCCTCATATGCAAGCCTTGACCTGAGCTTTTTGAGTTTCATTATATTTATAGCTGTCGTGGCTTCAATCACCCAACTTGTTGAGATGGTTGTCGAGAAATTCACACCGGGACTCTACTCGTCTCTGGGTATATTTCTTCCGCTGATAGCTGTAAACTGTGCCATCCTTGGAGGCTCACTATTCATGCAGGAGAGAGGTTACGAGACACTTGCGCAGGCAACAACCTATGCACTGGGTTCAGGTATCGGTTGGGCACTTGCTATTATCTCACTGGCAGCAATCAGGGAGAAGCTCAAATACTCCAATGTACCAAAACCGCTTCGCGGACTGGGAATAACATTTATTATGGTAGGTCTCATGGGCTTGGCCTTTATGAGCTTTATGGGTATTAAACTGTAAGAGAAGAAGAATCATGAATATTACAACAATAGTAACAGTTGCAGTGATTGCGATACTGGTAGTGACCTTGTTACTGGTAGCAATGCTGCTGTATGCAAAAGCAAAGCTGACACCTTCCGGCAAGGTTAAAGTTACAATCAACGGAGATAAGGAGCTTACAGTAAGTCCCGGATCATCACTTCTTTCAACACTTTCAAACGAGAAGATATTTCTTCCCTCTGCTTGCGGAGGCGGTGGAACATGCGGCATGTGTAAATGCCGTGTAACAAAAGGCGGTGGCGAGATTCTCCCTACAGAGACCGGTTTCTTCACAAGGAAGCAGCAGAACAACCAATGGCGTCTCGGTTGCCAGGTTAAGGTGAAAGAGGACATGGAGATCGTTATTCCGGAAGAGGTTCTCGGAATCAAGAAATGGGAGTGCGAAGTTGTGAGCAACCACAACGTGGCAACCTTTATCAAAGAGTTTGTGGTTAAACTTCCTGAAGGGGAGCACCTCAAATTCAAGTCAGGCGGATATATTCAGATTGACATCCCTCCATGCGAGGTTGATTTCAAGAAGGACATCGATGTTGAGCCTGAATACCATGAAGACTGGGACAGGATGAAGATCTGGGATCTCAAGATGGTAAACAAGGAGCAGACATTCCGTGCATACTCAATGGCCAACCACCCTGCAGAGGGCAACATCATAATGTTGAACATCCGTATCGCAACCCCGCCTTGGGATCGCAGCAAGGGCACATTTATGAATGTTAATCCGGGAGTTTGCTCGTCATACATATATTCACGCAAACCGGGCGATAAAGTGACTATTTCAGGCCCTTACGGCGAGTTCTTCATTAAAGAGACTCAGAACGAGATAATCTTCGTCGGTGGCGGTGCTGGTATGGCTCCTATGCGTTCACACATTTTCCACCTCTTCAAGACTGAGAAGACAACCCGTAAAGTCAGCTTCTGGTATGGTGCACGCTCACTTCGTGAAGTATTCTACGAAGAGGAGTTCCGTGAAATTGAGAGAGAATTCCCTAACTTCAACTTCCACATAGCACTCAGTGAAGCAAAACCTGAAGATAACTGGACAGGTCTTACAGGATTCATCCATCAGGCACTTTATGATAATTATTTGAAGAATCATGATACACCTGAAGATGTAGAGTATTATCTTTGCGGTCCTCCTATGATGAACAGTTCTGTAGTGAAGATGCTGGATAACCTTGGTGTCCCTGCAGATAATATAGCTTTCGATGATTTTGGCGGATAGTCTTTCCCGTTGCAAAATCACGTAAAAAGGGTTGCCTGATTCAGGCAACCTTTTTTTATTAGTTTATTTTCAGTGGCACAGATTTTTCTAATTACAAGACATTTAGGATGTTGAAAAAACATCAATTATTTGGTGAATAATAACCAAATAATCAATATATTATAAGCAGCATATCTATTGTTGATTAGAAAAATCTGTGCCACTAATATTAATCCTTCAAAGTATACTTGTAATACTTCTGATAGACCGGTTTTACCTTTACAACAAATTTAGTTTTGTCAGGTCTTTTGATTTTTATTTCTAACTGTTGATTTGAATTATACTCCGGAGTGTGAGTTGTAGAGGTATACATTCTGTTTATATACTGACTTATAATTTCATTTTCATAAGTAGTATTTGAAGAACGATACAAATTGAAATTATTAAAATTTTTATGATGTTTTTTTCCTAAGTATTGAAGTGCGTAGTCCATTTCACAAGGAAATCTTGATGATCCTGGTTTTGTGCTGACCAATTCATCTCCGATTTTTATTCCAGCTTTTTCTGCCGGAGAGCCAGGCATTACACCCACAACAAAACCTTCATTATTATTGTCAAATAATAAACCGATGCCCCAATAAGAAGATACCTCCATAAGGCCAATACTTTTTATAGGGAAACAATTTAACATTGCGAGTCCGATAGCGTCAGTGAAAGTTTTTATATCCACCTTCACAGATGACAGAGTCTCATAGTTAGCAGCCCAAATATTTGCAGATTTATTAGGTTCTGAAGTCATTTTCTTGGCATCAAGCATGGTGATTGTCAACTTAGTCAAGAATTCAGTTTTTGTGTAATCTCCTGATTTCTGCGTTTCAACATACTGACGAGTGCCCCAGCCAGATCCAATTTCAAAACCATATTTATATCTGGTAACAATTCTCTGAGTAGGAGGAACATATTGATCACGTCTGTCAGAATAAAAATCAATAATTATTATCATTTCGGGATTAATTCTATCTCTTTTCATCCCTTTTTGTGTTAAGACAGGTTCCAAGTATGACGCAATCTCTTTTTGTTGGAGTGTATTGCTTTCAGAAAAATCAAAATCATATGTACAATATTGATATAATGATGCTTCAGGATCAGAAAAAACCTGTATTGGATCTATATCCAAGGTTCTGATTGTAGAATAAAGAGAATATTGTCCATCACTCATTCCAATTGTAGCCCACTCCGCTTCACTAATAAGATTGCTTTTTGAAATTTTCATTCCACAAGCTTTTATTAGTGTATGAATGTTGCCCATTCTCAAGATTTCAAACTCTGCCTCAGGTGCTGAAAACAGATTCAAACTTGTATTGTTTTCATCAATCTTAACTCCATTTATTGACAATATCAGATCAAAGGGTTTTAGTCCCGCCTGATCCGCAGAAGAAGTAGGTGTAACTCCAAGTATTGCAGTATAATAACCTGTTTGGCCATCTATACAAGTACTGATTTTTCCATATCTAATTCCATAAAAATATCCATCTTGAGCTGTTAATGTGATAGTTATATGAAACACAACAAATAAAAGCACAATTTTTTTCATTACGTTTTATATTGATTATTAATACTATAAATATATAAAAAAATTCAGTGGCACAGATTTTTCTAATTATTTTTCAGCGAGGGTGTTATAAAACATTATCAATCTGCAATATGGAAAATTCAGTGGCACAGATTTTTCTAATTAGAAGACATTTAAGATGTTGAAAAAAATTCAATTATTTGGAGAATAACGACCGAATAATCAACGCGTTATAAATAGCACATCTATTGTTAATTAGAAAAATCTGTGCCACTGAATTTTCTAATCCGCCAATTCATAGGATATAGATTATTAGCACGCGAGCCGAGATTCTTGACAAAACCCAGGCCGAGACCTTTGTAGGTAACCCTGAAATATCCCTTTGGAGCATTCTTGTCCAGATTGATCGTATTTCTTGAGAGATATTTGAGGGCGTCCTCTTTGGAAAGTTCTACTGATGGCCAATCGTGCTCATACTCATAATTCACGGATAGCGCAAGTTGATGTTCCGGAAGTTCGGGTATAGTATTGAGAGGATTTTGACTGAAATCCCGTTTTTTATCAAATTGCTTTTTCCAGTCTTTTTCTCCATTTCTGTATTTTTCACCTCTACCCTTTTCACTTTTCACCTTTAACTTATCACTCACCCCTTTTTCCCTATTCACTCTTAACTTATCACTATTCACTTTCTCACTATTCACTTTCTCACTATTCACTCCCAAAAACCTCTCCCGTTCCGGGAAAACTGTAAATTCACCATTTTTGTCAAAAGGCTTTCTTACAACTGCAAAATAAAACCCTTCGCCCCTCACTACACCGGGAAAAAACTGAAATCCTCCCTCAGGTGTGATAACCACTCCGGAACTTTCAAGCTCTTGTGCGTTAAAAAAGGAAAATGAACATGCGCCGATTTCACTTTTCAACCAACGAAGGTTGTCATCGTTCTCATATTTGTTGAAGGTGCATGTAGAATATATCAGAATCCCGCCCGGCACTAAGGCATCCCAAATATCGGAGAGAATTCTTCTTTGGCGGGCAGCACAGAGTTTGACATTTTCCTCTGACCATTCTGATATTGCGTCGGGATCTTTTCTGAACATTCCCTCTCCGGAACAGGGGGCATCCACAAGAATCAGGTCGAAGGTGCTGCCCTCCCTTGCGAAATTTTCCGGGTCCTTGCTTGTCACATTGACTGAGTTGACTCCCCATTTTGTGACATTTTCGTTGAGGATAGCGGCCCTGCTTTTAATCACCTCGTTGCAGGTGATGCGAGGTAAATATATATCTTGAGGATTATTGACGAAAGACAGATTGTTGCCGGCAATTTCAGATAAGAGAGATGACGAGTGATCTGACAAATAATCTGACGAGTTAGCTGAAGAGTGATCTGACGAATGAGCTGTCAAGTGATCTGACAAATGATTTGACGAGTTAGCTGAAGAGTGATCTGACAAATGATCTGACGAGTTAGCTGAAGAGTGATCTGACGAATGAGCTGTCAAGTGAAATGATGAGTGAGATGATGAATAAACAGATGAATGCCGCATGGCCATGGAGATAATGTGGGTGCTTTTACCTCCGGGTGCGGCACAAAGGTCAAGTATCTCCCGCGGTCTGAGATCTCTGAATATGGGTTCGAGAACTGAAAGGCTCATTGAGGATGGCTCCTGCACATAGTAGGCACCGGCATGCAGGGCGGGATCCAGTGTGAAATTGGGTCTTTTACTCAGGTAATAGCCGTCTTTACACCAGGGAATGTGTTCGGCCAAAGGCAGGTCGAGGGCGGCCGGGTCGCTCACCTTCATCGGGTTTATTCTTATGGATACTTCAGGCGTCCCGCTCCTTATAGCTTTAAGAACAGTTGCAGCTATCCGCGACCCGGCCGCCTCAATGAGGTAGTCTATGAACTTAGCGGGAATTTCAAAGTTTTTCACTATAAGGGATAATCACTTTCTAACTAATCTCATTACTCACTTTAACTCCTCACTTATCACTTTTCACTCTTCACTCATCACTCTCCACTTTTCACTCATCACTTTTCACTCTTCACTCATCACTCTCCACTTTTCACTCATCACTCTCCACTTTTCACTCATCACTTTTCACTCTTCACTCATCACTCTCCACTTTTCACTCATCACTCTCCACTTTTCACTCCTCACTCATCACTCTCCACTTTTCACTCTTCACTCATCACTTTTCACTCTTCACTCATCACTTTCACTCTTCACTCATCACTCATCACTCATCACTTTTCACTCTTCACTCATCACTCATCACTTTTCACTCTTCACTCATCACTCATCACTTTTCACTCATCACTTTTCACTATTCACTATAAACTTTTAACTACCGCGAATAATTCCCCGATTCAAAAATTTCAGTCGAGTATTTGGCTCCCCACAAGTCATAGCGATTGAACTGCTCTACAAGTTTAAGCATGAAACGAGGCCAGTTTTTATTTTTCTTCTGAGACCAGTAAACCTCTGATATTGCAGACATTCTCGGGAAAATACCATACTCAACAGCTTCCTTGTCAGGGAAATATTCAGTCCACATACAACCCTGACCTCCCAGAATATTCTCCTCATAAACAGGATTAAATGATTCCGGCAGCGGTTCATAATTATAAACAGAATCTATCGGAGCATACAGGTCCTGATGACACAAAACAGTCTCGTTCTTTTTCTGGGCAGCATTCAGATAATGAGTCTGAATCGGTGTCAGAATAGCCTTATTACCCATCTCTGCAGCCTTCCAGGCATGCTTTGAATCTCTCCAGCTCATAACAATCATATCTTTCTCAATCGGTCCCTCCATAATCTCATCCCAACCAACAAGCTGGCGACCGCGTGCCTTTACTACCTCGTGAATTCTCTTTACAAAGTAGCTCTGCAAGGCATCTTCATCCTCAAGAGCATAATTTTTCATAAAATTCTGAGTTTCATTTGACTCTTTCCACCACTTCTTCGAGCATTCATCGGCACCGATGTGAATATACTCACCAGGAAAGACATCCATCAACTCATTGAAAACATCCTTCAAAAATTTGAAAGTCTTTTCAGACGGCACCAAAACATTGTTCTGCCTGTTGTAAATACCCCATGTAATTGCAGGTTGCTTAGGAATATCAGGAGTTGTGCTCAGCTCGGGGTAAGCAGCAATTATTGCCATTGAGTGACCCGGCACATCTATTTCAGGAACGATAGTTATATAACGGTCAGCTGCATACTTGACAATCTCCTTCATCTGCTCAATAGTGTAAAAACCACCGTAACGAGTACTGTCAACACCTGTACCGGGGAATATTCCCTTAATCGTACCGGCTCTCCAGGAACCAATCTCATTGAGTTTTGGATATGCCTTGCTCTCCATTCTCCATCCCTGGTCATCTGTCAGATGCCAGTGGAAATAGTTCATCTTGTGAAGTGCAAGATAGTCGATATACTGTTTAATGTAATCAACAGAGAATATGTGCCTTACAACATCAAGATGCATTCCCCTGTATTGAAATCTCGGATAATCCACAACCTCAACAGCAGGAACAGTAATCTGAAGATACTTGTCAAAAAGTCCGAATGAAGGCATCGTCGAAGGCAGTAGCTGAATCAAAGTCTGAACAGAATAGAAGAGGCCCTGAGCATTTGCCCCGGTCAGATGAATAATCCCCTCTTTCATATCCAAAGAATAAGCCCCCACCCTTTTTAGATCGCTCGGGCTAAAGCCTGCTATCCCATACGCCAGAGGTTTTATATCCAGCACAATATGCTTAATTTCAGGATCATCATTTTTCTTAATCTTTATCTCTTTTCCCTTCTCGTCTTTTGCAGGAATAACCGGAATATCCACATTGTAACTCTTCATGATATAACTCCGCAAAAAATTTGCAGACCTGACCTGATCCTCGCCTGAAGCGACTATCACAGTATTTTTATTTATCTGATAAAGAGCGTTGCCGGGAGTGACCCTGACCGGTTCGGGGATAACCGAAACCTTAAGATATTTGCTGTTCGACGGCACCTGCGCCAAAACTGCATTCTCGGACTGATTAATAAAAGCCATTACAACAAGAGCAAGATAACCTACAAATTTTTTCATGTTTAAATATTCCTTAAAAAAGCCATTTCTATCTGGTCTGTAACCTTGTCCACCAATTCCTGGAGTTTTCCGCCGACCATTGTCTTGAACATGCCGGAAAGTTCAGTATCCATTTCAATCATAAATTCTGTCTCAGCCTCACTTTTCGAATCAAGACGGACAAAAAAAGTGTAAGGGAAAATATTTTTCCCATACTGATCATAACGAATAAGAGAATACTCAACCCTTTCAGTAACAACTAGCCCAATTTCGAAACCCTGAACCTTGGCAATAAGCGTATCCCGCGTAGCGGTCACCTCACTGCCCTTCAGCATATCCTGCGGAAGATTCTTAGTAAAATTAGTAAGGTCTGAGAACAACTCAAACAAAGCGGGTGCGGGATATTTGACAACAACTCTCCTTCCCTTAATCTGTGTATTTCCCATAAAGCCCTATTTACCCCAGATTTCAGGACGATATCTCCACTGACGGAGAGTCTCCATCTCCTCCTCCTTTATATACTTGCAGGCAAGAGCCTCCTCGATAAGCTTGTCATAATTGGTAAGAGTTCTCAGCTCGCAGTTTGAGTATTCGAAGGAGCGGCGCGCCACATCGAAATTATAAGAGAAAATAGCCACCATACCCAACACATTAGCGCCGCTCCTGTTCAGACATTCCACGGCAGAGAGTGAGCTGGCACCGGTTGAGATCAGATCCTCAACCACAACCACCCCCGCACCCTCGGGTAAATAACCCTCAATCTGAGCTCCGGTACCATGATCCTTAGGTTTCGGACGCACATAAACAAACGGAAGACCAAGCACTTCAGCCACCAGCGCTCCCCAAGAGATTGCCCCGGTTGCCACACCTGCTATTACCTGAACATCAGCATAATTATCTTTTACGATTTTAGCCATATTTTCATATATAACCTTTCTCTGCTCAGGAAAAGAGAGAATCTTCCTATTATCACAATAAATCGGGGACTTCCATCCGGAAGCCCATGTAAACGGAGCATCAGGGCTTAAACGTACCGCTTTGATGTCCAGTAGCAGTTTAGCTACGATTTTTTCTACTAAATCCATAATTAAAGTATCTTTGCACAAAGATAAAAAAATCAATCTATATAAATGTACAGCTTATTTTTCAACAATCGCCGCATTGCGGTATGTTCTAATAGTGACAAATACCAAAAAGAGCCTTCAGCCGTACATTACATCCCCGGAACCGACCAAGGAATAGAAGAACTTCCCTATATCTTTGAAAAATTATCACATGTAAATTGGCTCACAGTGGTCACTTCCGATGAAGAGGCCACCTTTGATTGCCTTTGCAAAAAGCTTACCAGAATTAATGCCGGAGGCGGTGTTGTGACTAATGACGACGGAGAGGTGCTCCTCATCTATCGCAACAACCACTGGGATCTTCCGAAAGGCAAGCAGGAGAAGGGAGAGAACATAGAAGACACTGCAGTAAGAGAGGTCGAGGAAGAGTGTGGGATTAGCAACATTCAGCTAAAAGATCTGATATGCAAGACATACCACACGTATATCAACAAAGCGGGAGATCTCACAGTCAAAAGCACCTACTGGTATCAAATGGAGTATCACGGCGTAGACAAAACCACCCGGCCGCAGACAGAGGAGAACATTGAGCAGGCAATATGGGTCAAACCCTCCTCCCTCCCCGAATATCTCAGCAACACATATCTTTCTATTCTGGATGTATTTTCAGTGGCACAGATTTTTCTAATTCATTGATCTCGCAATCAATTGTTATTCAACCAGATACAGACTCGTTGATTTTAGTGGCACAGATTTTTCTATCTTCCACATTGTCAATCAAATACAACCGGCAATTATATAGGCACTTCTTAGAAAAATGTGTGGCACACATTTTTCTAAATCCCACAATACCAGACAAATATAATTAGTTATTAAACAGACTGATAGAAAAATCTGTGCCACTAATTTTATCAAGCTCAAATCTCATTGAAAAACAACAGGTTATTGAGTCATGAATTAGAAAAATCTGTGCCACTAAATTATCTCATATCATTTATCCTCAAACCTTTATGCTTGCCGGAATCAAATTTGAAATGATCTTTACCCCAGGGTTTTTGCTCAGCAAACTTTGTGATATTAACAGCCAGACTCTCACCGTTTTTCATAACATAAACGATTCGGACAGGTGCTTCGTTTCTCTTATCAATCAGCAACGAAATTTTAGTGTATCCCTGCCGTTTGTTTATCGGAAATAGATCAACCACCCATACAGGTATGTTATTGTAATTAGAGGATTTAGCCTTATCGGCATAAGTATACCCTTTACTTAACGAAGTAAAGAAAGCCATCGGATTTTCAACAAGGTCAACCTGCGTAAGATCATTCTTCAGAATAATAACCTCATTATTACCGCGATTGTGTATCCACTTCGTCTGACCATCACAGAAAAGATCCATCTCCTTATTCTCCAGCCTGTATGAATCCTTCTCAGCCTGGACTGTACCAACAATACTCTGTCCATCCATCATTATCGAAAAGCCCATCTCAAAAGCGGGAAGAGTCATAAGCTTAGTTGAGAACTGAGATATTATAACTTCCGTTTTATCTTTATCTCCCTGATTTCCTTTGCCTTTCCCTTTACTCTGTCCTCTCAGCTCAATCCCTGACAATGTCAGAAACAGAGTCAAGACAGCTAAAAATGCAATGTTTATTATCCTTCTCTTCATATCACTTAAATTTAATAATTACAGCATTATTCAATGCAATCTTCGTTCCAGAAAGAAATTTTAGTGAAATTTTAGTGGCACAGATTTTTGCAGTTGTCTGTTATTGTGCGTTTTATCATAATTAGGGTATTAAAGTCGTTAAAATAATCAATTAATAAAAAATCACAAACACAATAAGCTGTATAATTAAACACATTGAAGACTACTATTATTAATCACATATAAGGAATCCTTGCTATTAATAATGTAAAAGTCAGCTTTATTAATCACATATACTAATGATGCGTTAAGCGACGCATTTGCGCTTGTAACTTATTAATATCATATAATTTATATCAGTTCTTTGACAACTTCGATTTGAAATGAGTTCGTAATTTCGCGGGCTAAACCCCGCTGATTATGAATGAAGGCAAGTATATCTTAACTCAAGTCACCAATCTCATTCCCAGGCAGATCTTCTTGCGACTTATCAAGAAGTATAACGGAGACTATCGTGTAAGGGAGTTCAACTGCACAAACCAACTGCAACATCTTCTTTTCGGTCAGCTGACATCCTGCGAATCGTTAAGAGACATCTGCTTGTGCTTAAAGCAGCACAAGGATATCCTTTACGGGCTTGGAATCAAGAACTCGGTCAACGAGTCCTCTTTATCCAGAGCCAATGAGAGCAGAGACTGCCGCATTTATGAGGGACTTGGGCTGACACTCATCAAGATCGTTCGCCCATTGTATGCCAAAATGCGTCTTGAGTATCTTGTGCCTCAGGATCATGAAATCTTTGCCCTTGATTCTACGACCATATCCTGCAGCATCAAGTTGATGGAATGGGCTATGGGCAAGTATAGTAAAGGTGCGGTTAAAATGCATACTCTCATAGACTTAAGAGGGAGTATCCCTGTCTTCATCTATATCAGTGATGGACGCTGTCACGACAGTAATGTGCTCGACCTGTTGGATATTGTTCCCAACGCCATCTATACGATGGATAAAGCCTATGTGGACTTTGAAGCACTTGCCCGCATTAATGAAAACGGCGGCTTCTTTGTTACCAGAGCCAAGGACAACATGAAGTACGAGATTGTATCTAGTAACCACAATATTGACCAGTCCACTGGGCTGATGGAGGATCTCCTAATACGCCTTACAGGCAATAAATCCAGCAAACTTTACCCGAAAGAACTTCGCCTCATAAAGTATTGTGACTTAGAGACAGGTGAAGGGCTTTCATTCATCACCAACGTGACCGACCAACTGGATCTCAATGGATTAGAGATATCCAATATCTACCGTCATCGATGGGATATTGAGTGCTTCTTCAAACTCATAAAGCAGAACCTCACAATCAAGCACCTCTGGGGATGCTCCGAGAATGCTGTCAGGACCCATTTGTGGGTTGCGATATGTTCCTATCTTCTGTTAGCAAGAGTCAAGGCAATATACAACAGCCCTTACTCAATCACAGAAATCGCAACATTGGTCAGAGTGTCTGCTCTTGCTAAAAAGGACCTGAAGGAACTTGTGACAGAGCCACAACCACTCATTCAAAATCAAGATGTCAATGAACTTACTTTGTTTTAAAAATTAACGCATCAGTAGTAAATCACATACATTAAATTAATTGATTACCTCATAGATAACAGCTTGCAGATTTCACTCAATTAAGTTGTTGTTGGAAAACTTTAGATTAAAAATAATAAGCTGACATCGAGATGTTTATAAAGTATTAAAAATCATATAAATGCAAAAATCAGTGCCACTAAAATCAATCACGAATCATTAAAAGATTGATTAATAGACAGATATAAAAATCAGTGCCACTAAAAGTAAATAAAACAAACAAAAAATGAAATATTGCTCTGAAAATTAGCTATTTATAAAATCCTAAAAGTCAGACAAATGCAAAAATCAGTGCCACTAATTAAGCGAATTGAGGATGCGATCGAGCGAGTCATAATCGGTAATCAGGACCTGGCGGGCCTTTGAGCCCTCGGAAGGGCCTACGATGCCGGCAGCCTCAAGTTGATCCATGATCCGGCCCGCCCTGTTGTAACCAAGGTTGAGCCTGCGTTGTATTAGAGAGGTAGAACCCTGCTGATATTGAACAATCATCTTCGCAGCCTCCTCAAACATCTTATCACGTTTTGAAAGATCAACATCCCCGGCGTTGCTCCCCTCACTATCCTCTCCAACATATTCAGGCAGCAGATGCGCGGTAGAATAACCCTGCTGACCACTTATAAAATCAACAACCCTGTCAATCTCTTTAGTATCAATAAAGGCGCACTGTACACGAGTTATCTCGATGTTCGACAAGAAAAGCATGTCCCCACGTCCAATCAGCTGATTGGCGCCGGTAGTATCAAGAATAGTACGCGAATCAATACTTGAAATAACCTTAAACGCCATCCTTGCCGGGAAGTTTGACTTAATCAGACCCGTAATCACATTTACCGAAGGACGCTGAGTGGCAATAACCAGATGAATCCCGATTGCACGCGCCTTCTGAGCCAGCCTTGTAATAGGATCCTCCACCTCACGCCCTGCAGTCATCAGCATATCAGCAAACTCATCAATCAACACAACAATAAACGGAAGGAAACGATGACCCTTCAGCGGATTCAGCTTCCTCGAAAGGAATTTTTCATTATACTCTTTAATAGAGCGCACCCTCGCCATGGTCAGGAGGTCATAACGACTCTCCATCTCAATCAACAGAGACTTAAGAGTATATATAACCTTTTGTGTATCAGTAATAATAGCCTCCTCACCCTCAGGCAACTTCGCGAGGAAATGGTGTTCCAGCTTCTCATAGAGAGAGAGCTCAACCTTCTTAGGGTCAACCAGAACAAACTTCAGTTCTGAAGGATGCTTTGTATATAGAAGAGATGTGATAATGGCGTTCAGCCCGACAGACTTACCCTGACCTGTAGCTCCCGCAACAAGAAGGTGGGGCATCTTTGCCAAATCCAGAGTAAGAACCTCATTGGAAATTGTACGCCCAATCGCAACAGGCAAGTCATAATTGGCAGAGTTAGCCTTAAACTTAGCGTCGTCCAGGACCGAGCGCATTGAAACAATGCTAGGCTTGTTATTTGCAACCTCAATACCAACATAATTTGTCCCCGGAATCGGAGCAATAATCCTGACACCCTTTGCAGCAAGCTGCAAAGCTATATCATCTTCCAGCCTCTTAATCTGAGAGATCCTGACACCGGCCTGAGGCACAATCTCATAAAGAGTTACAGTAGGACCCGGACGTGCAAAGATACGCTCAATACCAATCTTGTAGTCACTAAGAGTCTTTACAATCTTTTTATTGTTAAGCTCAAGCTCCTCACGAGACACATCATATATCTTATCCTTGTACTCTTCTAGCAAAGTAAGTGAAGGAGACTTATAATGAGACAGATCCAGACGAGGATCAAACAAAGTATCCAATGAGCCCTTAGGTAAATTCTTCAGAAAATCCTCCTCGCCGGGCTCTTCGTTAATCACC
Organism: Bacteroidales bacterium CF; assembly: GCA_000473305.1. Lineage (GTDB taxonomy): Bacteria > Bacteroidota > Bacteroidia > Bacteroidales > UBA932 > Bact-08. The sequence continues at coordinate 1,706,915 of CP006772.1, forward strand.
TCAAAAGGCATATCATCCTGACCGTCAACATCAGAAGAAACCGGCACACCGTCAGAAACCGACAACGGTTTATTCTCTCTTTCAGCAACTTCAAAAATCGTCTCCTTCTGTTTGAACTTAGAATTCAGGTCAGCCGCCTCGGCATCCTCTCCCGCTGCAGCATAAGTCGCTGCAAGAACAGAGGCAGACTCGGCCTCGGCAGAAGCCTCATCATCAATATCGGCCTCATCATCACGCCTCTCCGGGTGAAAAGCATTAGCAATAACCTTATTGAACCACTTCACAACACCGAAGCTAACCAAAGCAAGCCAGAACACCATAAGGACAATAATCAGCGCACCGGCGCCGGAGGCGCCCAGCATGTCAATAAGCCACAAGTTTACATAATAGCCGTATGAGCCCCCCACTCCATTTCCGAACCAGGTGTCGAACTTTGTAAAGCCGAACACATACGAGAAAAATATCGAGAAAATAATAGCTCCGAAAACAGTAATAAAAAAGAGTTTCAGCAAGCTCGTCCGCTTAATCTTGAGACAATACAAAGCAATACCCAAAAAGAAGAAAGGAATCACAAAAGCCCCGAGGCCAAACAAATCCGAAAGAAGAAAGTTTGCCCAGAAAAAGCCCAGTTTTCCTCCGCCATTCTCAACCGGTACAAGAGTAGACCACACATCATTCCTTGAAAGCAAAGACTGATCCTCAGCCCAGGTAAACAGATACGAACCGAGTGAGATGAACGTATAAATAGCAAAAGCCAGGAAAAAAAGACCTGAAATCAGTTTAAACGCCTCCATCCCTTTTGGGGGCGGAGCAGATTCACCGGTTTTAGTTTTTGATCCTGATTTACTCTCCTCCTTACTCTTTGACTTACCCTTGCTCGCCATTTACAACTTTGTATAAATATTTAAAAAAACTAGAAAAAAATTAAATTCGCAAATGTCTAGAATCAGAAACGCTCAATTCTTGCACCGATAGCATTAAGACGGCCGTCCACATTCTGGTATCCCCTGTCTATCTGCTCAATATTCTCGATAACACTTGTCCCCTTTGCACTCATTGCAGCAATCAGCAATGCAATACCCGCACGAATATCAGGTGAGGACATCCGCGTTCCCCTTAGGTCAAACTCGCGATTGTGCCCTATTACTACAGCTCTGTGCGGATCACACAAAATAATCTGCGCCCCCATGTCTATCAGCTTGTCAACGAAAAATAGACGGCTCTCGAACATCTTCTGGTGAATAAGCACAGAGCCCTTCGCCTGAGCAGCAACCACCAGAAAGACACTCAAAAGGTCAGGAGTAAGTCCCGGCCACGGAGCATCAGCGATAGTCATTATTGAACCATCCATAAAACTCTCAATCTCATAGTGTTCATGAGAAGGAATAAAAATATCATCCCCCCTTCTCTCGACAGTAATCCCAAGTCTTCTGAATTGAGCAGGAATAATACCCAACTCGTCATAAGCAGTATCCTTAATTGTAATCTCACTGGCAGTCATTGCCGCCAGCCCTATGAAACTACCAATCTCAACCATATCCGGAAGAATCGTGTGCTCAGTACCGTTCAAAGAGGTGACACCCTCTATCGTAAGCAGATTCGAGCCTATTCCCGAAATCTTCGCCCCCATACGGTTCAGCATCTTACAAAGCTGTTGCAGATAAGGTTCACAGGCAGCATTGTAAATAGTGGTCTGACCCTCAGCCAAAACAGCAGCCATTACAATATTTGCCGTGCCTGTCACAGAAGCCTCATCAAGGAGCATGTAACAACCCTTCAACCCATTAGTTTTCAGCTCAAAAAAGCTGCCGACCTGTTCAAAGTCAAGCTTAGCCCCGAGTTTCTCAAGACCAATCAAGTGAGTATCAAGGCGTCTTCGCCCGATCTTATCACCACCCGGTTTAGGCATATATGCAAAGCCAAAACGTGCGAGCAGCGGGCCAACAAGCATAACCGAGCCCCTCAATGCCGCAGATAGTTTGCAGAACTCCGCAGACCTTGCAAAGTCCAGATTTATGTTTTTGGCACAAAACGCATAGCTGCACGAAATTGCACCATGAAGTGAAGCAGGAAGCTTTTCAACCTCAACACCAAGATCAATCAACAAACCTATCAACTTGTTTACATCGAGAATGTCAGGAAGATTGTGTACTACAACCCTTTTCTCTGTTAACAATACCGCAGAAAGAATCTGTAATGCCTCATTCTTGGCACCTTGCGGAACAAGCTCACCTTTGAGGCGATGTCCGCCCTCTACCTTAAATACAGCCATGATAAGTCAAGATTATTATTAGTTTTTTCTCTTGATGTGAATTTTAATTTATCTTGATGATAATTTTTAATTTTTCTTGATAATAATAAATAATTTCAGTTGATTTTAATTATTTATTCCTCTTTATAATATTCCCCTTCTTCTTTCCGGGCCTGAAATTACGATGCATGTTACGCGATGAGGTATGTCCGGCATTGTGAATATTTCCGCTGTTTCCCTGAGGAACAGATGTGCTCAGGTGCATTTCCGCAGGAATTGAAAGCCTTCCGCCGGAAAGAGCGACAATATCTTTAAAAATAGTCTCTTCCGTAACAGTGTCCTTATTCCAGATAAGATACTGCTGACGCATATAATTGGCAAGAACATGAATCATGCCGTCTCTGACCTCTCCCTCTTCCTTTTCCGCAACTAAATCAATCATATTCTGAATATTACGGCCATAATGAGCAGCTTTCAGCGGAGTCTTTTCCAATGGAATCGGATTGGGTTTATTCACAAAGGTCTCTCTTGTAGGAGTCGGATAAGGAGAATCTATATCTATCTGAAAATCCGATATTATCTGAACGTGATCCCAGAGCTTGTGCTTGAAATCGTTGATGTCCCTGAGCTGAGGATTAAGAATACCCATCACCCCCACAACCGCGCGGATCTGCTCGTTCCTCTTTTCTCTGTCCTTTATGTTCATGACATGGTCTATCATCTTCTGTACATGCCTTCCGTACTCCGGCATTATCAGTTTAGACCTCTGAGTATTGTAATCCATATTAATCTTTATTCAATTTGTTTACCTCTGACAAAGATACATAAATTTTAGCACCAAGTTCCTCTAAAAATAGTGTTACTCTGTTCTTGTCAACTTTAAGCACCTTGCCGCTTTTATCTTTTAAAGCACCCCCAATTATCTCAACCTGGTCACCCTCATAAATAATATCCTTATCCTCGGCGATCTTCAGGAACTCCTTGACAGCCTCAATCTCCTCATCCCTCACGACGGCAGGACGTTGCAGATAGTAGACAATACGTGTCACTCCATAAACCAGCAGAAGCTTTCTCAGTTGATGTTCAGGACACCTGACAAAAACATATGAGTTAAACAACGGAAGGTCAACAACTTTCATCCGGTCGCTCCACTTCCGCCTGATTCTGTGTATTGGAAGGTAAGTCTCTACGCCCATCTCGCGCAGCCGCGCCTCGACCTTTTTCTCGGCGCGCGCGGCGGTGTATAGTACGAACCAATTTAGTGGCACTGATTTTTCTAAATTACTCTTTATCAAGGCGCACATATTATTCCTAATTTTTATATAGTTATCTGTAATTTTTTTGAGGTTTGATTTTCTGCTATTTAGAAAAATCAGTGCCACAAATAATACCAAGAATTTTCTCGGCGGCGCGGCCGTCGCCGAATATTTCCGGATAAATAACTCTCTTGTTTAAGAAATCAGAATATCCGTCAATTATTGAATCATAATCAGCATCAACCAGTCTGGCCGCGCCGCATTCCACAATTTCAACCCATTCAGTCTCACGACGTAGAATCAGACACGGTTTATTGAAAAAGAAAGCCTCCTTTTGAACACCCCCTGAATCAGTTATAACCATCCGAGCACCCTTTTCAAGAGAGATCATCTCAAAAAAAGATGCAGGCGGCAACAATAAAATTCCGGGATTATCAGACAAAGCACCGCTCAGAAAATCACCGGAGTCAATTCTGTCCCTGAGTCTCACCACCCGCTCGTAAAGCATCGGTTCCAGTATCTTCTCCAGCATCTTTTCGGTACGTGGATGCAGAGGAACAACAACTGTAACACCCTCTGCAATATCGGACAGAGCCCTGAAAATTGAATTCAGTCTCTCCGCGTTGTCAGTATTGTTGTCACGATGGATCGTAGCTAAAATGTATTCGCCCTTTTTCAAATGCCACTCGCCGGCCCTGTCCGCAGCAGAAAGCTTTTTATAGCCCTCTTCAAAAACCTTTCTGAGAATTCCGCTCAGAGGGGCCTTTTCATCTGCCACATCAGAGAAAAACAGAGAGTTGTCGTACATAACATCTCCTGTATGGTAAACACCAGGATTGTCAATATTAACTTTTTTCTCTGCTATTCTAGAATCGTCAAAGCCCTCTCTTTTTAGATTTGTCAAACCTGCTATAGTTGGTACAAACAACCAAGTAGATGCATGATCGCACATTATTCTGTTTATCTCCTCCGGCATTGCCTTGTTGAAAGAGCGAAGCCCTGCCTCTATATGAGCTACAGGCACATGAAGTTTTGAAGCCGCCACTGCTCCTGCCAAAGTAGAATTTGTATCTCCAAAAAGAATAAGTAAATCAGGTTTTTCTGCAATGAGCACCTTTTCTATACCTGAAATCATAAGAGCTGTCTGGCTTCCGTGTGTGCCCGAACCGACATTCAGATTAAAGTCAGGTGCGGGAATTCCAAGCTCAGAAAAAAAGACCTCAGACATATTGGCATCATAATGCTGCCCCGTATGTAGTATCTTTTCTGAAATTTTTCCGAAAAACGAGGATTTTATAGCCCTTGATATGGCTGCAGCCTTTATAATCTGCGGACGTGCCCCGACAACAGTCAGTATTTTTAATTTTTTCTCTTCCATTTGTGCAAAGATAAAAAAACCGAACAAAATTGTCCGGTTTTATTAGTATTGTGCTTTTTAAAAGTGCACATCCAAGTGCCCGTAAAAGAGCACGTTCAATCTTAAAATCCTTATGCCTGAGCGTTTACCTCTGCAGCTTTTGGCAATACAGAGACAAATGATTTATTGTCAGCTTTCTTTCTGAAAGTAACAACACCGTCTATAAGAGCATATAGAGTGTGGTCCTTACCGATACCGACATTCAAACCCGGATTGTGAACAGTTCCCCTCTGGCGTACAAGGATGTTGCCTGCTTTTGCTGTCTGTCCACCGAATAATTTTACGCCTAATCGTTTACTGTGTGATTCGCGGCCGTTCTTCGAACTACCGACACCTTTTTTGTGTGCCATAATCTAAAATTTTCTTTTTTGTTAATTAAGCGATCTCTTCGATTAAAATTTGAGTCAAGTACTGGCGATGACCATTTTTCTTGTCAAAACCTTTGCGGCGTATCTTCTTGAAAACGATAACTTTGTCACCTTTAAGATGTTCAAGTACTTTAGCCTTAACCGAAGCACCCTCCACATAAGGAGAACCAATTTTTACCTTTCCATCTTCATCGATAAGTAAAACCTTGTCAAAGGACAAAGAAGCCCCTTGCTCTGCCTTAAGGCGGTTAACAAAGATTTTATTATCTTTCTCAACTTTAAATTGCTGTCCTGCAATGTCTACAATTGCGTACATATAAAAAATATAATTATATTTTTGACCGTAAGCGGCTAACTAAATAGCTCTTTTTCAATAGCTTAACAATCTTTTTACATTTCAATCAGGAACGCAAAGATATTATTATTTATTAATTAATCAAAACATTTTTATTTTTGTATATACGAAAAGTAAGCCTACACTTGATTTTAGAATTAGATATCCAATCTTAGAAATATAGTATTAGATACCAAACCTACTTAAACAAAAAAATGGAATCACCCTTCGTTTTTAACAAACCTGTAGCTGTTGCAGACGCGATCCCCAGGATCAATGAAGTAAATGCAATTACAGAACGACTGACCAAAAACAAACACGTATTGGTTTACGAGCCGCCAAAAAGTGGAAAGAACTCACTGATGCAGCAAGTATTCAACAAATTGAAGCAGGATCGTTATTCTTTCAAAGTCTGCAATGTCGATCTTTTCAACGTTCGTTCAGAAGCTGATTTGTTAAAAGCAATAAGGACGTCATTGGTAGAGTGTTTTGCTAAGAACGACAACGAAAAAGAGAAGTTGGAGGACGAACTGATGATCTCATATATACATGAGATGAACGAATACAGGGATTTGGTTCTCAACCTTTCAGAAGCTCTTGCAAGTAAGTTTAATACAAACATAATTATATACTTTGCTGAATTTCAGGAAATTCTAAATTTCGAAAATCCTGACAAGACCCTAAAGCTCCTTGAGAGAGTCTGGAGAGATCATACTGGTACCACTTATCTGATTACTGGGTCTGAGTTGAATGCTATGAAGCAGATATTTGAAATAGACAAATACCTGTATAGGTATGCCGAAAGGGTTAAAATGCAGCAGATTCCGGAACTTCTTTTTTCCGAATTTATAATTAAGAATTTTCTGAAAGCAGGAAGGGTTGTATCAAGGGAGTTAGTAACTCAAATCTACGAGTTTACAGAGGGGCATCCATATTACACACAACAGCTCGCAGAGATATCTTTCTATAAGACAAAAGGTTTCATGACAGAACCAATACTACTTGAGTCTTTTGACGACCTCATTCAATGCCACGTTCACGAATTCAAGGCAAAAACAAGTCGATTGAGTAACTACCAGCTCTATTTGCTAAAAGCGATCATTGATGGAGTGACCAGATTCAGCGAGACTCAGGTTATGATTGACTACCACTTCAACTCCTCAGCAAATATTGTCCGCCTGAAGGAGGCAACGTTGAAAAAAGAGATACTTTGCAATGAAGGAGCAAAGTTGACCTTCCAGGATCCGATTTACAAGAAGTGGCTCAAGGATTTTTATTTTTAGTGGCACTGATTTTTTCTGAACAAATAATAGGCAAGCACCTGCATATCATGTATTTGCAGGTGCTTTATTTTTAGTGGCACTGATTTTTCTAACCAAAAAATTAGAAAAATCAGTGCCACCAATAATTCTTAATAATTGAATTTCAGAGTTATAAGGCTTAAATAATATTCTACACAGGCCTACTAGAAGGTCATGTCTTTTGATATCTGATATTTAGAAAAATCAGTGCCACACACCTTCCTGACAAAAGAGTACTCTTCATGAACATTCATAGCAATCTGCTTGAATGTGGCGTTGGTATATTGGTTAAGAAATAGGATGAGCTTTTTGATACTTGTTTTGTCCAAATCATAAATCGAACGACCATCAAGAATTTTTCCGATTATAGAAATTAACTCTGGATTAGTAATTCTTGGATTTGTACTATCCCGGGTAAAACGATGATCTACCACCGGCATTTTGTAATCCGCAATTGCTGACAACAGTGATTTTTCATCTTTATAACACATATCCAATGCACTGGTATCTACCAATATATGTTTAGATAAATCAGTTTTTCCATTATGGTGAAAGCTGAATGAATTCCATTGGTACTGATTTGGTTTCGAACAGATGCCGGCAACTACAGGATTGTTCAAAATATAAAAACAGTTTTCGATAATAAAATTTAGATTTCGCTTTGGGGCTGATTCAAAAGGCTTTGTAAACTGCTTTCCATGAATCTGATATGATTTATTATAATATCTTGAAAAGTCCATTAGTGCTCTTCTCATGAATTCAGACAAACTACAACTCTCGACCTGTAAATGGAAATGGTTTGGCATCAGGCAAAACTCCAATATTTTAGTATTATGGGTAATAGCAGAGTTATTGATACACTCAAGAAATCTAATGTTGTCTTCCGGCTTTAGGAAAATCGTAGTTCTGTAATTACTAATGTTATAAACGTGAAATACCCCCTCCTGTAATCTCTTTCTCATAATCAACCCCGTTATTAGTAGAAAACCAATCTATTAAGTAACCTGAATTTATATAGTTAATACAACTTACAATGCAAATTGAGTTTTACCTGAAATAGAATTTATACTGCTAATCTAGTCGAAATGATTTGGCTGGATGATTAAGATCAGATAAACAAATTCAATAATTGGATATTTTTATGGCACTGATTTTTCTATATCATTGATTTTAAAATCATTGTGCCAACAAACTGTTTTACAACATCTTATCATTCATCTGAATCATTGTACTTTAGAAAAATCAGTGCCACACATATTTATTATTACTTGCTAACCAATAACTTCCAAACTATTATCAATGAGCAAATTAGAAAAATCAGTGCCACTCATTCATCCACTTATTAGATGGATTTATGTCGGAGATTCCTGCGATAGCGATGATCCTGTCGGCAAATTGGTCTGTCAAATCATCCAAACTCGAAGGATTTGAATAGAAAGACGGGGAGGCAGGAGCGATGATCGCGCCGGCTTCAGTCAATGTTTGTAAATTTCTTAAATGAATCAGAGAATAAGGTGTTTCCCTCGGCACTATTACGAGTCGCCGGCGCTCCTTGAGCTGAACCTCAGCAATTCTTGATATAAGATCAGATGTCGTGCCATTTGCTATGCGGCCGACAGTTCCCATTGTGCATGGAACAACAATCATCACGTCGGCTGCATTCGACCCTGATGCATTCCTATTATAATATCCATGATTATCAAGGATTTTAACATTAGAGAATGTCCTGAATACTTCTATATTACCACCCGTTTCATCCATGAAAACCTGCATACCGGTATCAGTAAAGGCTATATCCAATTCCATTTCCGGCATTTTTGCAACTTTCTCTATTACTTTCTTTGCATAAACCTGGCCACTGGCCCCGGTTACGCCAATTACGATTCTTTTCATGATATTTTTAGTGGCACTGATTTTTCTAAAATTCTGATTTTAATAATATTATACTAATATATTGAATTACATTGCTTTACCAATTGTTTAAACCATAGTATTTTAGAAAAATCAGTGCCACACATATTTATTATTAATTATCAATCAACAACTTACAAACATCTATCAATGAGCTAATTAGAAAAATCAGTGCCACTAATAATTCCTACTTTGCCATCCATGGAGCTGACGAGGAGGCGGTGGCGGCCGAGCGGCTGGATGTAGTTAATCAGGGCTATTGAGAAGTTGTAGCTCCAGACAACCTTGCCGTCACTTTCACGCAAAGCAAAGATATTCCCCTTATCCGTCGGGATAAAGAGCAAACCATCCTGAGTCGTGATAGGCGAAGGGGCTATCTCATAACCATAACCCGCAAACGAAGACCATACTCTTTTGGCCACATCCGAAACAGCAGACCAGGCAAAGACAGAATCCTGCATCGTCTTAATATATATCGCCTTACCATCAGACGAAAGACCAATAGCCTCCCTCCCGCCGTTGGCACTCCACAACTCCTTACCGTCAGCAGCATTCAGCGCATACACAACCCTTTCAGGAGTCACAATAAACACCTTGCCATGAGACTTCACCGGCCATACAGCCGCAGGAGAAAGCATCCTGTTCAACTTTTTGTTCGTCCAGGTCCAGAGAAGCGCTCCTGTCTTAGGGTTAAACGCATAGAAAGTGTTTTTCCAGTCGCCAACATAAACACCCTCATTGTCAACATACGCCTTCGCCTCAACAAAACCCTTGATACCGCTGTAACGCCACACCTCTGAACCGTCCTTGAGCCTCAGCGCGCGGAAAACTCCGTCAGATGCGCCAATATAAACTATACCTTTATATATTGAAGGTGCCGGCAAAACACTTTTCTCAGCCTTCACCTTCCAAAGAAGTTTTCCGCGATAAGTGATTGTTTTTGGCCTTTGGTTTTTGTAAATGTTAACCACCTTTTCTCCTTTGGCATCGAGGCAATATATGTAACCGTCAGTACAACCGATCACCAGTTTACCGTCAGAGATTGCCGGGGTGGAAAAAATCTTGCCGCCGGCTTTGTAGCTCCAGATCAGATTGCCGTTCCTGGCATCGAGCGCTTTGACAACACCGGCTGTGTTAGCGTAATATACAACACCACCCGAGTATGTTGCACCCGCTCCTATGTCGGTGTTATCCTGAATAATCCAGAGAGGTTTGAGTTTTGCAGATGAAGAAGTCGCAGGAGAATTGACCGCTGTATTCGCAGATGTTGATGCAGTTGCGGTGACTGACCCCTCGGCCTGTTGGGCTTGAGCTATTATATTATAGGTGTTCCATGGGGAAAGAGTGGTGCCGTTCATCCTTTCGGAGAGTGTAATTATTCCATCGGCTATTGTAATGATGTTATAACCGGAACCTGCACGGCCGGCACGCAGGTTTGAACGACCCATCGCCGCCCGTATTTCAAAAGGAGCTTGCGAAGAAGATGAGCTTTGCGAAAAATTGACAGCAGTGGATTGAACGTTAGAAGTGGCATTTTGTGATTCAGAAAGAGCGGGGTTTACTTGAGCGGAAATGGCAACAGCCGGAACAGTGTACGACATCTTGCGATTGTTGTGGCCGTGGCCGCAGAGGGCGAGCTGAATGTTGGTCCTTGAGAGATAGGTCAAGACATCCTTGTAGTTAAGCATTTCGTCTGTAAGCGGATAGTGGTTGACAAAAATCACAGGGGTGCCGCGCGGAATGGCCTTTGTGAGCGAATCCAGCCATACCATGCTCTCGCGCGGCACCAGCGCCGGAGCCATCCTCATATTCGGGCCTGAATTACACCCAATAAAACGCACTCCACCCGCCTCGAAATCAAAAGATTCGTATCCAAAAACCTTGGCAAAAGTGTTACATCCGCTTTCACTCCACTTTGAGTCATGGTTACCTGCAAGAATATAATATGGGCAAGAGAGTTTGTCGAGAACAGATTTCGCCAGGAGAATCTCGGCGTCGCTCCCGAACTCGGTTATATCGCCTCCGAAGATTACGAAGTCAATATCTCCCAGGGAGTTGATGTCCTTGACAGAATTTTCGAGATCTTCGACATTCGGTGTGCCTACTGATATGTGTAAGTCTGTGAGATACGCGAATTTCACATCTTTGGGAAAAGATTCCCGGGAAGTTGCTAGGGAAGCTGTCTGAGCAGAAACTTGTGAAAAATTCTGAACAGAAGTTAGAAAAAATGCCTGAGCATAAGCTGGGGAAATTGTCTGAGAGGTTGCTGGGGAAAATGCCTGAGCGGAGGTTGGTGGAGCGATCCGGGGAGAGGCTGGTGGAGCGGGATGGGCGAAAGAGACCGCAACCGCAGGGGAAGTTTGTTTGGGATTAAAGTTTTGGCTTTCAGCAAAACAATAAATCGAAATAAAAAAGAGGGAAATAGTTACAAAAAGTTCACGTTTAGTCATCATTTCGAAATTGAATTTAAATACTTACTAAGTGGTTCAAATTTAGCATAAAATAATTAAAAAAAAAGGATGGAATAGAGGGATAATTTATTAACTTTGTAGCTACTGAACTTAAACAGTGAGCACTACACCAAATGTGACTCACCGGCATCTCTGCGCCTACCCTCTATGAGAAAACTTCTACAAAAAATTCGTCTCAGAATAAAGCTCCTCTTACGTAACTACATGCCAAGGTGGTCAATTCTTATACTCGACACCGCAATCGTAGTCATGTGCTTCACTGTGTTCTGGCTCTTCAGAGGGACACTGTCACCCCACGGTTATACACATTTCTCCCTGAAAATATTAACCCTAACAGGGATATACATTTTCAGCTCAATAGTATTCCACACCCACCACGGAGTAGTAAGGTTCTCCACATGGAAAGACCTGTACAGAGTAGTGCTGTCCAACATTACTGCCATTATCATCTTTACGATTGTTGGCATTATGGTAAACAACGCAACAGATGAGATGGTGTACCCGATAACATTCCAACTGTGGTTCGGCCCGATGGTGGGACTCATAATATTAGCCATGCAGCTACTTATGAGATTCACAGTCAGGTCGGTATTCTCATACATTGAGAGCAACATACCTAAAGAGAAGAAGAACATATTCATTTTAGGAAGCGAGCACGATTCTGTACTCCTTTCACAATCAATCAAAGACGAGAATCAAAACCCCTATAAACCGGTAGCCTTCATAGCACTCAAAGAGGCACACGTAGGCAAATCCCTTGCGGGACTCCCTGTACTTTCGGCAAAATCCGGAATAAAAAAACATATGGAGCACTACAACGTACAATCAATGCTGCTCTATAAGAACCAGATAGACATAATGCCAAAGGAGTTCTACGACCTGTGCATCGTAGACGGGCTGGAACTTCTCGCAGTAACATCATTCAGCAAATTCAGGGGAAAAGAGAGTGAGACAAGCGAGGCAGTAGTCCAGACAGCACCACAGATAAACAAGATAAAGATTGAAGACCTGTTGGGAAGAAACGCAATAGAGATAAACAAAGACCTTCTTGCTCCATATTTTGAAGGAAAAAGCATACTGGTAACAGGAGCTGCCGGATCTATCGGCAGTGAGATCTGCACACAACTCACAAACTTCAAATGCAAGAGACTCACCCTGCTGGACCAGGCAGAGACACCCCTGAACGACCTCTTTCTTACCCTTTCTCCCATTAAGGGCGACATAAAGATCAAAAGTGTCATAGGCTCCGTGAGCAACGAGGCAAAAATGCGCCAGGTATTTGAATGCGCGCAGCCGGATATCGTATTCCACGCGGCCGCATACAAGCACGTCCCGATGATGGAGCGCCACCCTTCGGCCGCCGTAATCACAAATGTACTCGGGACAAAAGTTGTGGCCGACCTCTCGGTGGAATTCTAAGTTGAGAGATTTGTAATGATATCCACAGACAAGGCAGTCAACCCCACAAACGTTATGGGGGCAACAAAAAGGGCAGCCGAGATATACATACAGTCCCTGTTCCAACACCTGAAGGAGACCAGACCTGATATCAAGACACACTTTGTGACCACAAGATTCGGAAACGTACTCGGCTCCAACGGATCAGTCGTACCACTCTTCAAAAGACAAATCGAGGAGGGAGGCCCTGTAACAGTCACACACAGAGACATAGTCAGATATTTCATGACAATACCCGAGGCATGCAGCCTTGTCCTCGAGGCCGGATGTATCGGAAACGGCGGCCAGATATATATCTTTGATATGGGAGAGGCCGTCAAGATATACGATCTGGCGGAGAAAATGATAAGACTGGCAGGCAAGACCCCCGGAAAAGACATCGAGATAGTGGAGACAGGCCTTCGCCCGGGCGAGAAGCTCTACGAAGAGCTCCTCGCAAACGACGAGAACACCCTTCCTACCCCTCACCGCAAACTGCGAATAGCTAAAGTCCGCGATTACCGCTTCGAATTTGTCCGTCCCCGCATCCACAAGCTCATTACTACAGCAGCCGGGTGGACCCAACCACTCGAAGTTGTAAAACTTCTGAAAAACCTTATACCCGAATTTGTCAGCCAGTGCTCACCAGAATACGAGAGACTCGATCTGGAAAACGGCTTCAAAGAACAATTACCGAATGAACAAAAATTTATAGATAAATGAAACTCAAACATCTAATCACAGCGGCCGCAGGAATAATGATCCTGTCCGCCTGCGGCTCCGGCAGACACATCCCCTACATGAAGGATGCCGACAACATAAGCCAGTACGACCTTGAGAAGACAGCCAAAATATACGAGGCTAAGATAATGCCAAAAGATGTACTCACCATCTCGGTGAACACAACCATCCCCGAAGCTGCAGCCCCGTTCAACCTCGGCTCGACAGCAGGAAGCGGCATAACATCTGCAACAGGTGGTGCAATACAGGGTGCAGAACTACAGACCTATGTTGTAGACAACCAGGGCTTCATAGAGTATCCGGTTATAGGCAGACTGAAGGTGTTAGGGCTGACAAGAGTTCAGCTGCAGGATCTTATCAAAAACAAGATACACCCCGGCTACATTACCGAGGTACCCGTGATAAATGTAAGGTTCAAGAACTATAAGATTTCCGTACTGGGAGAGGTTGCAAGACCGGGCTCCTACACCCTCATGAACGAGCAGTGCACAATATTTGACGCACTCGCAATGGCCGGCGACCTCACAATATACGGAAAGAGGGAGAACGTACTCCTGATAAGAGAAGATGCCACAGGCAAGAAGAGCATCTCGAGAATCAACCTCCAGAGCGCATCACTGCTTACAAATCTGGACCTCTACTACCTCCAGCAAAACGACGTTCTTTATATAGAGCCAAACAAGACAAGGGCAAAAGCTGCCGGCATTGGTGCATCCGAGACCATCACAATCTCAATCGTCTCTACACTCGTCTCCGTAGCAACATTAATATTCACAGTATTCAAATTTAACCAGTAAGCAGACTGCCATGCAAGATAACCAGAATCCGAACCAGGTTGTCAATACCGAAGAGACACCCGAAATCGACATCAAACAGTTAGTTTTCATATTTCTCAGCAAATGGTACCTTTTTGCAATATCCACCGCCATATTGCTTGCATTAGGCTTTATATACCTTAAAATCCAGACCCCTGCATACGAGGTAAAGACCTCTGTGCTGATTAAAGAGGATCAGAACAACATGCAGGAGAGCTTCCTGCTTGAGGACATGGGTATGAAAGGTTTTGCCAAGAGTAATATTGACAACGAGATAGGGACATTCAAATCTCCGGATATGATTTGTAAGATTGTAACAGACCTTGAGCTTTACACCTCATACAGATATGTCCACAGGACCCGTTTCTACGAGCCGGATCTCTACAAGCAGACCCCGCTCTATGTGAGGTGGGAAGATATGGAGCCCGAGAAGATACCTTGCACCGTGAATCTCACATTCACTCAGAAAAGCGGAGGAAAGCTAAAGCTGGAGGCAGAGTTCCGCAATGAGTCAAAGACACTGACCATAGACAAACTTCCTTCGATAGTGTCACTGCCTATAGGTAAGTTCTATATTGCAGCACACGAGGGTTACACTATGGAGAACCGCCCTCTCGAAGTGACCATAATAAATGCAATGTCAAAGGCCAGAATGATAATCGGCAATATGAGCATCGCCACTACCAGCAAGCAGTCAACCCAACTTGACATCTCATACAAGGCAGAGGTGAAGGAGAAGGGAGAGGATTTTCTGGCAGCACTCGTTGAGGAGTATAACAGGCAGGCTGCAGAGGATAAGAACAAAGTTGCATTTAATACAGCGGTATTTATAGAGGAGCGTTTGAAAAACATAGCCATGGAGCTGGGAGATGTTGAATATCAGGTGGAGGCATTCCGTAAACAGAACCAGGTTACAGACCTTCCAACCCAGGTCACCTCATATTTCACAAAAAGTTCCAGTTTTGACGCTGAGTCCCTAAAAATAGAGACTCAGCTCAATCTGATAACATATATTCAGAACTTCATTTCCAACCCGGAAAACAAAAACAAGCTCATACCTAACCTCGGCATCACTGACCCGGGACTGATTGCTGTAATCAAGAGCTACAACGACCTGCTGATGCAGAGAGAGAGAGTTCAATCCTCAGCATCCGAGATGAACCCTGCATCAAGACAGCTCAACAGCCAGATTGCAACAATGCACGAGAGCATCCGGACATCACTCGCAAACGAGAAAAATGCATCAGAGATTGCACTCAGGGACCTTCAGCGCGAAAACACCATCACCTCCTCTAAGATTCACAGCATACCAACTGTGTCACGCCAATACACAGACATACTCAGACAGCAGGAGGTAAAATCTGCACTATATACATATCTGCTCCAGAAAAGGGAGGAGACCAACCTGACACAGGCTGGCGTAGCACCAAAGGCAAAACTTATTGCAAGGGCATACTCCTCTTCAGGTCCTGTGTCTCCAAGAAGAGTAATTGTTATGTTTGTGTTCCTTCTTATCGGACTGGCAATCCCCGCAATCATTCTTTTCCTTATTGACTACTTCCAGACCAAGATTACCGGTATGGGAGACATGGCAAACCTGAAGGAGATAAATGTAATCGGTGATATAATAAAGATTGAGGAGATGCCGGACCACGGTAAACTTGTGGTAAAACCAAATGACACCTCAGTGGTAAATGAGATGTTCAGGACCATGAGGAACAACCTGCTCTTCATGCTCAGCGAAAAGGATCAGAACGTAATACTTGTCACCTCCACAATTGCAAAAGAGGGAAAATCGTTCCTCGCTGCCAACCTTGCAAGAAGCCTCTCGCTTATGGACAAGAAGACGGTGCTTGTCGGAGCCGACATCCGTAACCCTAAACTCTCCCATGTAATCGGAATTCATAAGAGAGATATCGGTTTCACATCATATCTTGCCGGACAGATACAAGATTACAGGGAGATAATAGAACAGGTAGAGAGCAACTTCTTTGTTCTGCAGAGCGGCCCAATACCTCCTAACCCGAATGAGCTTCTCTCAAAGAGAAGGGCCGGGGAACTCATACACGAGCTCAAGAAGGAGTTTGACTATGTAGTAATAGACTCTGCGCCTGTAGGCGTTGTATCTGATACATTCATGATCTCCAAATATGCAGATGCATGCATATATGTAGTGAGAGAGAACTACTCGGAGAAAGATACTGTAAGCTTCATAAACAACCTTGTTCATGACAAGAGACTCAGGAATGTTGCAGTTGTGCTCAATATGGCTGTAACGCCTAAGACTCAGGGAAGGTATAAGTACGGGTACAAGTACTCATATAGATACAGATACGGATACGCACAAGGGTATGAGAGCGGGGGAGAGTGAATAGTGAGAGAGTGATTAGTGAAAAGTGAAGAGTGAGAAGTGAAGAGTGAGAAAGTTAGGAGTGAGAAGTGAAGAGTGAAAAAGTGAAGAGTGAGAAAGTGAAGAGTGAGAAAGTGAAGAGTGAGAAAGTGAAAAGTGAAGAGTGAAGAGTGAATAGTGAGAAAGTGAAAAGTGATATAGTGAAAAGTTTTCCCCGATCGGGTCTGATCTTTTTAGATCTATCGAAGATTTATTTAAAATATTATGACAATTTTTAAGGATAAAACGCTTCTTATAACTGGTGGCACAGGTTCATTTGGGAATGCTGTATTACGCCGCTTCCTTGATACAGACATCAAGGAGATCAGAGTTTTCAGCCGTGACGAGAAAAAGCAGGATGACATGAGGCATCGTCTGCAGAATCCTAAGGTAAAATTTTATATCGGCGATGTACGCAGTCGTCAGTCCGTTGACGGTGCAATGAAAGGTGTTGATTACATCTTCTCTGCAGCGGCTCTCAAACAGGTGCCGAGTTGCGAGTTTTTCCCGATGGAGGCTGTTCACACAAATGTAGAAGGAACAAATAATGTTATAGAGTCTGCTATAGCCCACGGAGTGAAAAATGTAGTCATACTCTCCACCGACAAAGCCGCCTACCCCATCAATGCAATGGGCATAAGCAAGGCGATGATGGAGAAGGTGGCAATCGCAAAGGGGCGCCAGCTTGGCAAAGATGCCGCCACAACTATCTGCTGTACCAGATACGGCAATGTTATGGGTTCACGCGGGTCCGTCATACCTCTCTGGGTAGACCAGATAAAGAACAACAACCCTATAACAATCACTGACCCCAATATGACAAGGTTTATGATGACTCTTGACGATGCTGTCGACCTTGTACTTTATGCTTTCGAACACGGAGAGAACGGAGATCTCTTTGTACAGAAGGCTCCGTCAGCAACTCTCGAAACACTGGCTACAGCGCTTAAAGAGCTATACAAGTCAGATGTGGAGATCAAAGTTATCGGCACACGTCATGGTGAAAAGCTATATGAGACACTAGTAACCCGTGAGGAGATGGTAAAATCCACAGATCTGGGCGGATATTTCAGAATTCCGTGCGACACAAGAGATCTGAATTATGATAAATTCTTTGTCGAAGGAGATGAAAGCTTGTCAAAAATAGAAGACTATCACTCTCATAACACCTCCCGCCTCGAAGTTGAAGGGATGAAGGAACTTCTTTTAAAACTTCGCTTTATAAGAGAGGATTTAGGGCTTCAAAAGAGGGCAAAAAATAAAGATATAAGGAGTGAGTAGGGATTAGTGAAGAGTGAGAAGTGAAAAGTGAGAAGTGAGAAGTGATAAGTGAGAAGTGAAAAGTGAAGAGTGAAAAGTGAGATAGTGAGGAGTGAGATAGTGAGAAGTGAAGAGTGAAGAGTGAAAAGTGAGATAGTGAGGAGTGAGATAGTGAGAAGTGAGATAGTGAGGAGTGAAAAGTGAATAGTGATACTTAGAGGGAGCATTATTTAGGTAAATATGCTATTTACATAAAACATTTTTATATCTTTACTGTGAATTATTTTTATGGAAAGGTTGGTAAACATTTATCTTAGATTATTGCAGGAAACAGATGCAAAAATGTTTCGATACCTCTATAAAAGTATTGATTGGGATGAGCGATGCATTGCCATTATTGGAGCGAAGGGTGTTGGAAAAACCACGATGTTGCTTCAACATATTAAAACAACATTCGCCAATAAAGACGAGGCACTTTTTGCGAGTTTAGACAATACCTGGTTTGCCAATCATACTATTTTTGATTTGGCCGATGAGTTCTATAAGAATGGCGGAACACACCTGTTTTTAGACGAAATTCACCACTACCCCAATTGGGCAATAGAAATCAAAAATATTTATGATAGTTTTCCAAAACTAAAAATTGTATTTACAGGTTCATCGCTTTTGCAAATTTATAAATCAACGGCAGATTTATCGCGGAGGGTTGTTTATGAAACGCTGGAAGGACTGTCGTTTAGAGAATTTTTAAAATTTGAGAATATCGGTGATTTTCCTGTTATTACATTAGAAGAAATTGTCGAAAATCATCAAAATGTTGCAATGGAAATTACTAATGGCATAAAAATAATGCCATTGTTCAAAAAATATCTGAGAAACGGCTACTATTTATTTTACAAAGAAGGAGTCCAGAAATACGAAAGTAAATTGCAAGAAGCGATAAACAATGTAATTGATGTTGATATTCCGGCTGTCGAGAATATTGAATTTGCTTCACGGCATAAATTGAAAAAGTTGTTGGCGATACTTTCCTCTTTAGTTCCCTATACACCAAACATAAAAGAGTTGAGTGATGCGATTGACACTAACAGAAACCTCACTGTCAAATATTTATCATTGCTTGCTAATGCAAAACTTCTAAATCTCGTATCTTCCAAGAACAAAACCATAGGAGATTTGACAAAACCGGATAAAGTGCTGCTCAATAACACAAATTTGTCATATATTTTTGGTGACGACACAAATATCGGAAGTGCAAGAGAAACTTTTTTTGTTAACCAGTTGAATGCTGTCTCTAAAGTTTCGTTAGCAAATCAGGGCGACTTTATTGTAGATAAATATACTTTTGAAGTGGGAGGAAAACGAAAAACTTTTGACCAGATAAAAAATGTTCCAAACAGTTTTGTGGTTTCCGATGATCTCGAAGTTGGGCACAAAAATAAAATTCCGCTTTGGCTATTCGGAATGATTTATTAAAGTGAAAAGGGAAGAGTGATAAGTGAAAAGGGAAGAGTGAAGAGTTAAGAGTGAGAAGTGAAAAGAGAAAAGTGGGGAGGGATTGTGATGGAGAGTGTGTTGAGGGATAGGTGTTTTTCATATGCGCTGAGGGTTATAGGGGTTTATAAACAGATTGTTGTTGAATTTAAGGAGTTTGTTTTATCCAGACAATTTTTGAAGGCGGGTACTGCAATTGGGGCTTTGGTTTTTGAAGCTGAATTTGCTCAATCGAAACCCGATTTCGTTTCTAAAATGAGTATCGCGCTGAAAGAGGCGAATGAGTGCAGATACTGGATTTCTTTGCTGAGGGATTCTGATTATATCAAAATTAATACAGCCAAAGAGTTGCTCTCTGAAAACGAAGAAATAATCAAGATGCTTGTTGCGAGTATCAAGACGGCGAAAAGAATAAATAAATAAGGGAAGAGTTAGAAAGTGAGGAGTGAGGAGTGATAAGTGAAAAGTGGGGAAGTGAGGAGTGATAAGTGAAAAGTGGGGAAGTGAGAAGTGAATAGTGAGGAGTGAGGAGTGAGAAGTGAATAGTGAGGAGTGAGGAGTGAGGAGTGAATAGTGAGGAGTGAAAAGTGATAAGTGAAAAGTTATTCTCGCACCGCGGGTTATTCTCGCGGGGGGCAAGCAAAAAAAAGCTTGCAAATGAGCGGGAAATAACCCGGTCAGGTGCGGGAAATAACTTAAAAAGAAAAGCCTTAGTAAAGGGAAGAGTGAAATTAGTGATAAGTGAAAAGTGAGGGAGTGATTAGTGAAAAATGAAAAGTGAAGAGTGAGATTTACAACTTTTATTTATTTGCATATCAACTACTTGGACTAATTACATCTTTATTAGATTATAACCCCAAATTTTAACAATTCACTAATAGTTATTCACTAATTTATAACTTTTCACTATTAACTTTTAGTTATTCACTAAATAAACTATTCACTTTTCACTATACGTTATTCACTAATTAAAACTATACGTTTTTAACTAAATAAAATGAGAATACTGGTGACCGGGGCAAAGGGTTTTGTGGGAAGGAATCTTTGTGCGGAACTTGGAAATATCAGGGACGGGAAGGATAGGTCGTTCGGAGATTTGAAGATCGATGAGATCCTTGAATTTGATGTTGACTCCAATCCGGAATTGCTTGACGAATATTGTCAGAGAGCGGATTTTGTCTTCAATCTGGCGGGTGTGAACAGGCCTAAGGAGCAGAGTGAGTTTATGGAGGGGAATTTCGGGTTTGCTGAGGTACTGCTTGACACTCTGAAAAAATATAAAAACAGCGCTCCTGTTATGATAAGCTCTTCTACACAGGTAGAGCTTGACAACCCCTACGGGCAGTCAAAGAGAGCCGGAGAGGAGTTAATGTTCCGTTACTCTCAGGAGAGTGGGGCCAAAGTGCTTGTTTATCGTTTCCCGAATCTATTCGGCAAGTGGTGCAGGCCAAACTACAACAGCGCTGTCGCAACCTTCTGCCACAATATAGCAAACGATTTGCCCGTTACAATCAGCAACCGAGATAACAGGCTCTCTCTTGTATATATTGACGACCTTATAAATGAGATGGTTGCTACTCTCAAGGGGCAGGAGCATCGTGAAGGAGATTATTGTTTTGTCCCGGAGGTCTATAGTGTCACTTTAGGAGAGATTGTTGACCTGCTCCAATTATTTAAGGAGGGCCGTAAAACGCTTGAGGTCCCGGATATGGGCAATCTGTTTACAAAGAAGTTATACGCAACCTACCTCTCATACCTTCCGGAAGATCAGTTCTCCTACCCTCTCAGGATGAACGTTGACGAAAGAGGCAGCTTCACCGAGATTATTCGCACACCTGAGCGCGGTCAGTTTTCGGTTAACATAAGCAAGCCTCACATAACCAAAGGGAACCACTGGCATCATACGAAGTGTGAAAAGTTTATAGTTATAAGCGGAAAGGGGGCAATCAGATTCAGAAAAATCGGGGAGCCGGAAGCGGAGGTGATTGAGTACATTGTTTCGGGTGAGAAGATTGAGGTGGTTGATATTCCTGCCGGATATACTCATAATATCGAGAATCTGGGGGATTCGGATATGGTTACATTGATGTGGGCGAATGAGAAGTTTGATCCGGAGAGGCCGGATACTTTCTTTGAGAGTGTATAGGGAGAGAGTGAGGAGTGAGGAGTGAGGAGTGAGGAGTGAAGAGTGATAAGTGAAAAGTGAAAATAAAAACTTTGGCAAGGTAATACTTTACGGAATGGATTTTAATATTGAGAGAATTACAAACTTGATAAGTCAGGGAGAAGGGATTTCGCTAGAATTCAAAAAGGCGAAAAACAACCTTCCGGAATCTCTTTTTGAGACCATTTGTGCCTTCCTTAATCGCAATGGCGGGGTTGTTCTATTGGGTGTAAACGATGATGGAACAGTAGAAGGAATCGATCCCGCACAAGCATCTATAATGTTGAAGGAGCTGGCCAATCTGAGTAATAACCCCCAGAAGTTATTCCCGACTTTTCTTCTCAATGCCGAGAAAATTGAGTATCACGAAAAAACTCTCATCTATTTATTTGTACCTGTTTCATCGCAGGTCCATCGCTGCAATTCAAAAGTCTATGACCGAAGTGAAGATGGAGATTTCGAGCTAAAGACGCACGAGCAAATCAAAAACTGTTATATTCGAAAAAATAATAGCTATTCTGAAAACATTATCTATCCATTTCTCTCTGAAACAGATTTTGAGCCGGGTATCGTAGAAAGAGTAAGACGAATTATTCGGCTTAACCGTGCGGACCATCCATGGAATGACTTAAGTGACGCAGATTTTTTTCGTGTGGCCGGTTTGTATAGAAAAGATTATGTTACAGAACAAGAGGGCTTCACAATGTCTGCTCTATTGCTTTTCGGGAAAGAAGAGGCAATTCAGAGTGCCATCCCACATTACAAGGTAGATGCTCTGTTACGTAAAATAGATACAGATCGTTATGACGACCGCGAAAATATACGTTGCAATCTAGTGTTGACTTACGACAAACTGATGGCATTTGTCGCCAAACATTTACCCGATAAATTTTATATGCAGGGAGATCAACGCATCTCTCTTAGAGACAAAATATTTCGCGAAATAGTAGCCAACATGCTGATTCATCGTGAATATACCAATGCATACCCTTCGACTTTCATTATCTATAAACACAAAGTTGAAACAAAGAATGCCAATCGTCCGCATTTGTACGGACAGTTGTTACCCGAGACCTTCGTACCGTTCCCCAAAAATCCGCATATCGCCCAAATATTTACCCAAATGGGACGATCTGAAGAATTGGGTACCGGATTGCGAAACGTATATAAATATTCCAAAGCATACTCAGGGAGCGAAGACATTCTGTTTAAGGAAGAAGACATTTTTATGGTTGTTGTCCCATTGGACAATGAAAAAGAACCCGACAAAACTGTCGTAGATAACACCTTTAAGGGGACAGAAAAGGGGACAGAAAAGGGGACAGAAAAGGGGACAAAAAAGGGGACAGAAAAGGGGACAAAAAAACTCACAGAGAATCAAGGGGCTATATTGAGAAATATCGAAGCGAACTCCAATATAACCATTGAAGAATTATCAAGGATTGTTGGTATTGCAACGAGTAAGATTAAAGAAAATATATCAAAGCTAAAGGCTAAAGGGTTAATTAGACGTGTCGGCCCTGCAAAGGGTGGGCATTGGGAGGTAATCGGGGAAGTGAAGAGTGAGGAGTGAAGAGTGAAAAAGTGAAGAGTGAAAAAGTGAAGAGTGAAAAAGTGAAGAGTGAGAAGTGAAAATGAAAACCTTGACAAGGTTCAATTGTAACCGTCATTACCGTAACGTAGGTTGCAATTAATTTCTTATGTTTGCAGAAAAATACATTGGATAATGCAGAAATTTTATAACCGCGAAAAGGAGATAGCTCTTTTGTCAAACACTGAACAAAAATCTCTGGAAACTGCACAGATGACGTTTGTTGTCGGGCGGCGGCGTATTGGAAAGACTGCTTTACTTACGCAAACATTTCGGGGAAAACAGACTCTCTATTTTTTTGTACAAAAAAAGAACGAGGCTTTACTATGTGAAGAATTTATAACCGAAATTCGTGAAAAACTAGGCACAAATATTTTTGGCGAATTCCGCTCTTTCAAAGATGTATTCGGGTATTTAATGGAACTTTCTCAAAGCAAGCATTTTACGCTGATAATAGATGAGTTTCAGGAGTTTCGCAACATCAATCCATCCATTTATAGCGAAATGCAAAATATTTGGGATACGAATAAAAACAGTAGCAAACTCAATTTAATTCTTTGCGGTTCTGTTTATTCCTTGATGAAAAAGATCTTTGAAAATTCCAATGAACCTCTTTTTGGCAGGGCTACAGCAAGAATGCAGGTCAAATCATTTGACATTAAGACCATTAAAGAGATAATTAGTGATTATCGCCCCGATTTTTCCAACGAAGACTTGCTGGCATTTTATCTTTTTACAGGTGGAGTTGCAAAATATGTCGAATTGTTGGCAGATGCAAAAGCCTTTACCTTGGAGAGCATTATAAACGAGGTTTTTTCTGACAACTCTCTTTTCCTCGACGAAGGAAAAAATGTGTTGATAGATGAGTTTGGCAAAGACTATGGAAACTATTTCTCTATACTTTCGCTTATTGCCTTGTCCAAAACCTCACGTCCGGAAATAGAATCAGTCTTGAACATGAATATCGGAGGTTTTCTGGATAAATTGGAGAGTGAATACGGTCTTATAACTAAGATTCGTCCCATTTTGTCGAAACCTGCAGGGAAAAATGTGAAATATCGACTAAACGACAATTTTCTGAATTTCTGGTTTCGGTTCATTTACAAATATAGCGGTGCGGTGGAAACAGAAAGCTTTGATTATCTGAAAGGTATAGTCAATCGTGATTACACGACATACAGTGGACAAATACTGGAGCGCTATTTCAGAGAAAAAATAATGAAAGAAGAAAATCTTTCGGCTATTGGCTCGTATTGGGAAAGTGGAAATAAGAATGAGATAGATATTGTAGCAATTAACGAATACGAAAAGAGAGCAATCATTGCCGAGGTTAAACGGCAAAAAAACAAGATAAGTTTGGACAATTTGCGAGAAAAAGCAAGAAGCCTTGTAAATAAAGAACTTGTGGGATATAAAATTGAGTATCGTGCATTATCGATTGAAGATATGTAAGGTTAGGGGGGATAGTGAAGAGTGAGAAGTGAAAAGTGAATAGTGATTAGTGAATAGTGATTAGTGAATAGTGATTAGTGAATAGTGATTAGTGAAAAGTGAATAGTGATATGAAAACGGATTATTCTGATATTAGGTTCGGGGATGGTGGCAAGATTAAGCTGCTGATTATTGTTGGGACGAGGCCGGAGATCATACGGTTATCTGCGGTGATCAATAAGTGCAGGCTTTATTTCGACACGATTCTTGCTCATACGGGGCAAAATTATGATTACAACCTCAACGGGGTCTTTTTCAAGGATCTCAAAATAGATGCCCCTGAGGTATATATGGATGCTGTGGGTGATGATCTTGGAGCAACTGTTGGTAATATAATCAATTGCAGCTACAAGCTGATGGTTCAGACAGAGCCTGATGCACTTCTTATTCTCGGTGATACAAATAGTTGCCTCTCTGCCATTGCCGCAAAGAGACTGCATATTCCGATATTCCACATGGAGGCGGGGAACAGGTGCAAGGATGAGTGTCTGCCGGAAGAGACCAACCGCAGGATTGTGGACATAATCTCGGATGTGAATATGTGCTACAGCGAGCATGCACGCCGTTACCTTGCTGAGAATGGCCTGCCTAAAGAGCGGACATACGTGACCGGCTCTCCTATGGCTGAAGTGCTGCATGCAAATATTGAAGAAATTAGCTCATCGGATATTCAGAAACGTCTCGGGCTTGAGAAGGGTAAATATATATTACTGTCGGCTCACCGTGAAGAGAATATCGATACTGAAAAGAATTTTCTCTCTCTTTTCAATGCAATAAATGCAATGGCTGAAAAGTATGATATGCCTATCATCTACTCCTGCCACCCTCGCTCCAGAAACCGTCTTGAATCAAGCGGGTTTAAACTGGACAAGAGGGTAATCCAGCATGAACCCCTCGGCTTTCACGATTACAATTCTTTGCAGATGAATGCCTTCGCCGTGGTGTCTGACAGCGGAACACTCCCGGAAGAGAGCAGTTACTTCATATCGACCGGACACCCCTTCCCTGCCGTATGTATCCGTACCAGCACCGAGCGCCCCGAAGCACTGGACAAAGGGTGCTTCATCCTTGCCGGAATCGACGAAAAGTCACTTTTGCAAGCAGTTGAAACAGCAGTTCAGATCAATCTGAATGGTGATTACGGGATACCGGTTCCCGACTATACAGACGAGAATGTTTCAAGTAAGGTTGTGAAGATTATACAGAGTTATGTGGGTATTATCAACAAGATTGTATGGCGTAAGAAATAAATACCCGCAATGAAGATATTAGTAACCGACACAATAGGCTTTGTGGAAGAAAATTTTTATACCTCACTAACGAAATATAAAAAGAGGAAAAGCTCGCGTTTATGGTGAACTTACTATATACGAGTCTTTCATTTCTAATAGACTAAACACCCTAAACTATGGTCAGAACAGCATCAATTTCCACAAGATCGGTATCACCAATGGCCAGCACTGGTATAACACTAAGTGGGAGTTCTTCATGTAGTCTCTGCTCAAAGCCTTATTCTTGGAACGAAAATCGGGATAGATAAAGTGCTAAATTTCGAAGTCATCGGGGATCATATTCGGGCAGCCCACATGCTTACAGGATATACACATAACATAGTCAACCTCTCAAAAATTGATCACTTGGTTAAGATTATGTGCTGTAAAAAAACATCCGGCATCAATAGATATCACACTTATTATGAACATGTTGCGTAGATAATGCTACTAATATTTAGTAATTTTGTATACAAATGTTAGATACGATTCAATCTAGTGGCTCTTCAGTTAACAACCGCCTTATTGCGAAGAATACCTTAATGCTTTACATCCGCATGGTTTTCACCATGGCGGTGTCGCTATATACGTCTCGTATTATTCTTAATACGTTAGGTGTAGAAGACTTTGGTATTTTCAATGTTATTGGTGGCATAATAACTATGTTCGCATTCATTAATGGAGGCATGGTGTCGGCAACGCAACGCTTTATTACTTTTGAACTTGGCAAAAGAAATAAAGAACAACTCAATAAGGTTTTTAGTACCTCACTTCAGATACATGCTCTTATTTCGCTTATTATCGTTATACTTGGAGAGACAGTTGGATTATTACTACTTAATGAAAAGTTGGTAATACCAGATGAACGTATGACTGCCGCTTTCTGGGTTTACCAGTGTTCTATTGTTGTATGTGTAGTAAATATTATGTCGATACCATACAATGCTGACATAATAGCTCATGAGAAGATGCAGGCATTTGCCTACATCTCAGTGCTGGAAGTAGGATTAAAACTTCTAATTGTATATTTGCTCGTGGTTCTATCGTGGGATAAATTGATTGTTTATGCAATTTTGTTGCTCATCGTTCAACTGATTATACAATGTGTATATGCGCTATATTGCAGGAAACACTTTGAAGAGACGAAATACCATCATCAAATAGATAAATTATTGTTTAAAGAAATGGTGGGTTTTGCCGGTTGGAGCTTTTGGGGTAATTTGGCTGGTGCCCTCTATACTCAGGGTCTGAACATGATGCTTAATATTTTCTTCGGGCCAATCGTCAATGCTGCTCGTGGAATAGCAGTTCAGGTTCAGACTGCAGTGCAACAGTTTGTTACCAATTTTCAAATGGCATTAAATCCACAGATTACAAAGACTTTTGCTGCCTCAAAACTTGATGAGATGCATAGCCTCATGTTTCGTAGTGCACGCTTCTCGTTCTTTCTTCTTTTCTTCATAACACTCCCCGTTTTATTAGAAACAAAATTTCTTTTGGTCATCTGGTTGAAGATAGTACCTGAAAACACAGTGTTATTTACACAGCTTATGATTGCTATTTCTCTGATTTACACTACAGCAAACCCTTGTGTTATCGCTAATCAAGCAACTGGTAAAGTAAAAAATTATCAGGCTGTTGTAGGTGGCATTCTTTTGATGATACTTCCTATATCTTATATAGTTCTTAAGCTCGGTGCACCGCCTTATTCTGTGTTTATTGTACATTTCTGTGTGGAGTCTGTCGCTCAAGTCTCACGCATGTATATGTTACGTAAGCTGATTAATCTTTCCATGTTGATGTATTTAAAGAATATATACCTTCCTATTGTTCTTGTGGTGACCATCTCCATCATTCTTCCAATATTTGTTCATTCTTGTCTTGATGAAAGTATCTGGCGATTATTAATTGTAGGAACTACTTGTGCCTTCTCAGTCGGACTCTCTGTTTATCTTCTAGGTCTGACAAAAAACGAAAGATTTTTTTTTCGAGATAAAGCTTTACTAAGACTTCATCTGAAAAAATGACATAAAATATTTAATGTTTTATTTTCTTCGAGAAGTTGCAATAATTAGGATGGTGATAATTCATACATATTTTGTTCATAATGGAGGATTCGTTAATTAATGATAGACATGTTTAAATTGAGCTGCTTTATTCTTTGCCATTCTTGATTTTTCTTTATAATTGTATTAGTATGCAAATGTGTTTTATCGCAATATGTAAAATAATAAAATTTAGATGATAAATATTCGGGATAAATATAGTTGCTGTGGTTGTGCCGCCTGTGTGCAGGCTTGTCCTAAGGACTGCATATCATTTGAAGAAGACGAACAAGGATTTCGCTATCCATTTGTAGATAAGATTCGTTGCATCGATTGTGGATTATGTGAGAAGGTTTGTCCTTTTATTAATCAATCAGAACCACTTAAGCCGCAGAAGGTCTATGCCGCAAAAAATCCTAATGATGAGATACGGCTGAAAAGTTCTTCTGGCGGGATTTTCACGATGCTGGCAGAATTTATAATTGATGAAGGTGGAGTGGTATTTGGTGCTAGGTTTGATAAAAATTGGGAGGTTGAACATGGTTATACTCAAATAAAAGAAGGAATTGAAGCATTTCGTGGCTCAAAATATCTACAGAGCAGAATTGGCAACACATATGTCCAAGTAAGAGATTTTCTTATAGAAGGTCGTAAAGTCTTGTTTTCTGGGACATCATGTCAGATTGCAGGGCTTAAGCTTTTCCTTAGAAAAGATTATGATAACCTATTAACGATAGATATAGTATGCCATGGTGTACCAAGTCCGTTAATTTGGCGCACATATTTAAATGATATAAAATCTCGTTCGAAAGGTCTCAATGAAAAAAAATCGGTTTCTAATCCTCTAATCGAAGTTCCAGTGATAACTGGAATCTCTTTTAGAGATAAATTATATGGTTGGAAAAAATATAGTATTGTCATACGTGCAGAATCCACATGTAAGGAGAACAAAAATATTCTTTTATCATCCATGAACACTCATGAGGATATTCTTCTAAACGAGACACTTGACAAGAATCTATTTCTGCAAGTGTTTCTTAATAATCTTTGTCTCCGTCCATCCTGTGCAGCCTGTCCTGCCAAAAGTGGTAAATGTGGAAGTGACTTGACCATTGCTGATTATTGGGGTGTTGCCAGTCATCATCCAGAGTGGGACGATGATAAGGGTACATCCCTTGTTTTAGTTAACACTATACGTGGATGTCGTTTCTTTGACAACTTACATCCCATATATACTGAGACTACTTATTTTGAAGGATTCTTTGGTAACCCTTCCATAGAAAACAGTATAACTGAGAATCGGTATGTTTCTGTCTTTTGGAGTTCGTTTCGAAAAGAAGGATTTAAGTATGCCAATAAAATATTGAGGAAGAGTTCTCCATTATTAAGTAGATTTTTATTTAAAATCAACAGAATTTATATTGGTATAAAAAGATTTTTAACATAAACATGCAATATACAAGACTATTGTAAAGACAGCAACGCAACCCCACTCATGTGTTAAAAAGAGAAACAGTTAATAGTAGAGTCAGAAGACTTATTGTTACAAAGTTGTCCCATTACAATACTTCTATAAACCCAGACCACTTGCGGAGCAAATAATTAGTATTTAATTTTACGCAAAAGGAAAAGTTACGGGAAAAAGAGAACCTTATTCAGCCTTATTCAAAGCCAGGGTGGCAATCGAGGCAATAAAAGAAAAAAAGACATTACGGGAGTTGTCGGAGAGGTTCAATGTAAGCATAATGACAATAAGCAAATTGAAGGGCAATTTTTTGGAGAACAGTACAAAGGTTTTAAGAACGGACAGTCGGCAACTGATGACAAAGAGAAGGAAATAGAGCATATGCACACCAAGATCGGACAATTGACAATAGAACGCATTTTTTCGTAAACGCCTGTATGAAAACCAGTTTAAATTAGGTTTAAGACAACATCTGGATTGAGCGATTCTGGAAAACTATCAAACAGGAGCACTTCTATCTAAATCCGGCTAATGACGGTATGAAACTCTACGTTGGAATAAAAGACTATGTCAATTTCTATAATCACAAAAGTGCCCATCAGGGAATCGGTAGGGTAAGGCTAGTGTAAAAATATGAAAAAGCAGCTTAGAAATAAAAATATTCAAAACAGTTCAATTAACTTAAACTCCTCAAGGTGGTTTAAATTAATGGAATATTATTTCTTGGCCGGAGAGAAAGGTGAAGATCTCGATTTTATAATATATATAACTGATAGAGCCTGTTATAACCTTCGCTATTCCGTTGATTCCTCAAAAGTACAGAAAGTATTGGTTTGGGAATCTGATCAGCAATTTGAAGAAGGAATTATAATATTGTGAGGTTCTATCTTGAGAATCATACTTAGAAGGAGAATATTACTTGTGGAGAGTATGAAAAATATTACAAATTAATATACATAAACAGATAGCCTTATGACTATAGCCGAATGTAAATTAATAGATCTTCCAAAATTCTTGGATTCAAGAGGAAATCTATCTTTTGTTGAGAACTACACTCATGTCCCTTTTGAAATTATAAGGGCCTATTGGATATACGATGTTCCTGGTGGAGAAAAGCGAGATGGTCATGCATATAAAGAAAATCAAGAATTCATTATTGCTTTGTCTGGGGCTTTCGATGTTACTGTGGATGATGGAAAAAATAAAAAAACCTTCTCACTCAATCGTTCATACAATGGCCTATATATACCAAAGGGCCTTTGGCGTGAGTTGGATAATTTCTCCACAAATGCCTTTGCTATGATACTATCATCGACTAAGTTTGATTTGAATGATTACATATTAGATTATCAAGTATTTAAAGCATTACAAAATTATGAGTAAGTTTAATGTGTTCGACTGCTCAATAATTGAGTTAGACAAACATCATAGCATAAGGAAAGGGAACTTAACAGTGATTGAAAATGGTGTAACATTGCCGTTTGATGTAAAGCGGGTTTATTACATATACGATGTTCCTGGTGGTGAGAGTCGTGGTGCCCATGCGCATAAGGATCTCAGCCAGTTTGTGGTAGCAGCTTCCGGTTCTTTCCGGGTTACGCTAGATGACGGCAAGTGCAAAAGAAGCTTCTTTTTGAATCGCCCCTATCTAGGCCTTTATGTGAAACCTGGGATCTGGCGAGATTTGGATGACTTTTCATCAGGAGCTGTTTGTATGGTATTAGCTAGTGAAATCTATAAGGAAGACGATTATTTAAGGAGTTATGAAGAATTTATTAGGTATAGTAACGAAAACTCATGAATAAAATCCATCCAACAACCATAATTGGCAAAAATGTCTTTATAGGTGATAATAATGAAATTGGGCCTTATTCCATTATTGAAGATGATGTTATCATTGGCAATAATAATTATATCGGTTCCCATGTAGTAATTGGATGCCAACCAACTGATACCAAGAACATTAAACACGATCAATCTTCTAACATTATAATAGGGAACAATAATATTATTAGGGAGTATTGCCTTGTGGAGAAACCTTGTTATGAAGACAAAACACTCATTAAACATAACACATTTTTAATGCAAGGAGTTCATGTTTCTCACGATTGCATTATTGATGACTATGCTGTTATTACTAATCAAACGGTGTTAGGCGGGATTGCTAAGATTTTAGAGGGTGCAAATGTCGGTATGGGTGTAACAATAAATCAATACACTATTATCGGGCAATATTCAATTGCTGCTACAAACTCGGCAGTCATGAGAAACATCCGACCTTTTTCCAGATATATTCCAAACAAACCCAAGAGTGTCAATTACTATGCGATTAAGAAATATAATTTTGCAGAATATGTTGACGAGATAGTTGCATACGTGATGGAAAATGCAAAAGTAACCTCGCCAAAATTGGTCGAAATAATAAATATTTTTGATAATTGGGTGGCTAAATATGGCCATGAAACTTACTAATAACATATACCATTTTCTTTAACAAAACTATGCTCTATGAATGTTCCATTTTTTGCTATCCAAAGGCTTATTTCAACACAGTATTAAATATTTTTCATTGATATCAACGAGGCTAGAACAGATTCATTTATAGACTATTCGAAGACGGGATGCTGTCCTAATTATGAAAACCCAATTGTCATTTACGCAGAATTATTTACAGTGCCAGAAAATTATAGACAATGGATAAGTTGACTCCAAAGATTGCAATCATTACACATTCGTTACGGTATAATTATGGTGGAATTATGCAGAACTATGCACTTCAGCAGGTGCTAAAAGACTTAGGCTATTTGCCAATCACCCTAAGGTTGCGGAGGAAAGATTCTATCATCCATGGAATTAATGTTCGGGTCAAAAAGAAAATTTTCCAATTATTGCATATAAAGTATAATCCTTTAACTCCTGAAGATATTGATATTCTATGTTGTAATACCGATTTGTTTATTAACAAGTATATAAACCTGTCTCCTCGAATGGGAAGTATTAACAAACATTGGGTAAAAAAGCAGCATTTTGATGGTTTTGTTATTGGGAGCGATCAGGTTCTTCATCCATCCTCATATCCGGACATAGAAGAGGTATATCTGAATTTCGTACATAATGATTATAAACTTATGTATGCTGCTTCATTTGGTGTTGAAGATTGGAGATACAATGAGTTACAAACTAAAAAATGCAGAGTTTTAATCAAGAAGTTCCGTGCAGTCTCTGTCAGGGAAAATACTGGGATGCAACATATGCAGCATTACTTTGGAATAGATTCCATAGTAGTAATGGATCCGACATTGTTGTTAGATGATCGAAAATATTTTCAATTTATCCAAAAACGAGGAGAGCATTTAGGGGTTGTAACATATATTTTGGACCCAAATGAGACAAAAAAGTCTATAATTAATACTGTTTCTAAAGTATTATCTCTTTCCATATATAATGCAAACAATGAAAAGATGGATGATAATAATGCTCCATTGTGTGATCGCGTTACTATAAGTGTGGAAAAATGGTTGACAGCAATATGTAATGCCGACTTTGTGATTACTGACTCATACCATGGGACATTATTTGCAATAATCTTCAAAAAACAATTCATTGCTATAGGAAATAAAAAGCGAGGATTAGATCGATTTATTACGATTTTAGACCGATTAAAAATGAGAGGACGCTTGATAAATGATATATCAGAATTGTCACAATCACTATTTGAAGATATAATTGACTATGACTACGTAGAAACATTTCTGTCAGAATTTAGAAGAGAATCAAAAGATTTTTTAAAACAAAACCTGCCCATATAGTATGGTTATAATTGAGATTAATACTGTCAATTACGGTAGTACAGGTAATATTATGCATCAAATCGCAGAACTAGCAAGATTGCGAGGTGATAAAGTTATCACATGTGTTCCTGATAGTAGATCTTGTGCTATGTATAAGTGTCTTGATGAAATTTTATTTGGCAATCGTTGGTTGCGAAATATAAGCGCGATATGTGCAAAGTTCACTGGATTGCACGAATTTCTATATGTAATCGAAACATGGAGTTTATTGAGACAAATAAAAAATATCAAACCAGATCTTATACACCTACATAATCTACATGGAAATTATATTAATCTGGCAATGCTCTTTCGATACATAAAAAAACATAACATTAAAGTAGTTTGGACACTTCACGATTGTTGGTCGTTCACTGGTCACTGCCCTTACTTCGATATGTCTCAATGCTTTAAGTGGCGAACTGATTGCTTTGAATGCCCTAGTCATAAAGAGTATCCATCATGTATGGTGGATGACTCAAAAAGGATGTATAGTCTGAAGAAGAAATGGTTCCTTGGCATAAAAAACATGACATTAGTGGCTCCTTCAAAATGGATGGAGAACCTTATACCTCAATCTTTTTTAAAGGATTACCCTGTCGCGCAAATAAATAATGGTATTGATATAGAAGTGTTTTATCCAACTGAGAGTGATACTAGGAAGAAGTATAAGTGCAAAGATAAATACATCATCATTGGAGTTGCCTTCGCTTGGGGAGAGAGAAAAGGGCTAGATGTGTTTGTTGAATTGGCAAATCGATTGGACGAGAAATTCCAAATAGTATTGGTTGGAACGAGTCAGGATGTGGATGCCATCTTGCCCAAAAACATTATTTCGATTCATCGAACTCTAAACCAAAATGAACTTGTTGAAATATATACTGCTGCAGACTTGTTTGTAAATCCTACTCGTGAAGAATTGTTCGGTCTTGTAAATGTTGAAGCATTAGCATGTGGAACCCCTGTATTAACATTCCGCAGTGGAGGAAGTCCTGAAGTAATTGATGAAACCTGTGGGGTTGTTGTTGATAAAAATGACATTGATGCTATGGAAAAAGAAGTAAAACGTATCTGTTTTGAAAAGCCGTTTTCTATTGAAGCGTGCCGAAAAAGAGCATTAATGTTTAATAAGAACAATGAATTTCACAGCTATGTGGATTTGTTTCATAATTTAAACATATTAACATGAGATTTAAAGCAAAAATAACTGATAAGGAAACTTCTTGGGATTATAAGATAAGTTTTTATGTGGTATTTTACTTCTTTGCAGAAATTGCAAATGCGACTATAAAAACGGTGTTCCCAATTCCAGATAGCTTATGGGCACCTCTTAGTGCTTTGTGGGGTGTTGTAATTATTTTCCTCATGCTTAGAAGTATTAAGTTTGTTTATAAAAGATCTTCTACTATCATAATAAACTCGTTATATCTGTTTATTTTTATTTATTCTTTGAGCTTAGCCATGATCCTTTTAAGGGAAGAACCTTTACAGGCATTTTGGCGAGGGACTGTGCTTATGACATTTGCTTGGTGGATTCCTGTTGGAGTTTCTGCTTGTTCAGTTAAGAACAAACAGATATTATATGATGTTTTCTTGAAGTGGAGTTATCCAATGAGTATTTTATTGTTTGCATGTGTGTTTTTCAGACGGTCAGATGGACTTATGCCAGGTGAAACAGAATACAATATGTTTTTTGGATTTCATATTGTTGTACCAGCACTATTTCATATTAACGAGTTTTACAGGTCGCATAATAAAAAAATTCTGTTTTTTTTTATTTTTGAACTTCTTTTAATAATAATATATGCAAATAGAGGATCCTTGCTCCCATTTGCTTTTTATTTCTTTTACAAATATGCATTACAGCCTAATGTTTCTTCAATAATTCGCGTTTGGAAGTCTAGCATTCTCCTTTTTTCGGTTTTCCTTGTAGTGGTTTTTTCGCATGGCATAACAAATGTAATTTCCTCTCTGGCAGAAGAATTGAATATCAAAAGTCGAACATTAGCGATGATAGAGGAAGGCAATATATTAAATCCTACAGGCCGAGATCAATTATCTGATATTTCATGGAATATGATTATGGAGAAGCCTATATTAGGATGGGGATTAGGAGGAGAATACTATAGAATAGCTGAAGAACTCGGACAACAGACAATTGGTGAAACAAAGGTAGCATTTACCCCACATAATGGTTTATTGGAATTCCTAATCAGTTTTGGCTTGTTAGGAGGAAGTATCGCATGTTTGTTGTTTATCATTCCAGCATTACGAATCAATATAATTAAAGACACATACTGTGCATATTTGATTTTGATTTTTAGTTCTGCCTTCTTAATCCCTGGTATTATATCTGCCGATGGTCTTTTAGTTAAACCTGGGGCTGCTATATATCTATATCTCTTTTATACATACAAAAGAAATAGCACTTATTAATCAGATATGAATATATTAATTGTATATTGTGGCCACGACACAAACACAAGTGCCAATGGTGTATGTGTGTGGAATATTGCAAAAGAGTTAAAGTCTCGAGGGCATGAAATCTGGGTAATCTGGCAATACGAGAACGACAAATTGACTGAATTCATAGATAAAGGTATACATTGCTATGGTATTCGGGAGTCATGGTATTATAAAGCAACAAAATTTTTTAGCCGCCATAGAAATGTATTTTACGACACTGTATATAGAACAATTAGCCTTTTGAGATTTATATATGTCATACCATATTATCCAAATATCTCTCCTGTAATTGCTATGAAGTGTCGCAAGTTAGCCAAGAAGATCGTTGATAATGCGAATATTGATAAGGTCCTAGGAATATATTTACCATATGATGCAATTAGCACCTCAATAGCATTAAAACTGAGATATAAAGAACGTCTTCATGTTACTAATTACCATTTGGATTTAATTTCTTCGCCTATCAATACCAATATGCTAATTCGAAAATTTAAGGTATGGAAAGGGAATATAGCATTAAAGCGAGAATTTAAAATTGTTGATCAAATATTGCTACCCGAATCTTTTTATGGTCACATCAAATGTGATAAGATAAAATATGTAGGCTTTCCTTTGTTTCTTCCGAATCCACAAATCGAACCCTACGAATTCACATTTCCAAAAGATTGTATCAATGTGTCCTATATTGGCTCTTTAGATAGTGTGAATAGAAATCCAAATTATATTCTAAATTTGATATTCCGTTGTTCTGTTGAATTTGGAAAAAAAATAATGGTTCATATCTGGGGAGGGCTGGCTGACGAAGAGACTATTGCAACAATACAGAAATATGAAAATGTGATTTATTATGGTGTGGTTGAAAATAAGTTTGTTCGTTGTTTATTGGAGAACAGCGATATTCTATTGAATGTATCTAATGCTGTTACCTATAATATGATTCCTAGCAAGATTTTTCAGATGTTCTCCACTCATAAACCAATTATAAACGTAGTAAAACACCCCGAGGATTGTTCAATACGATACTTCAGCAAATACCCCAATTCGATAAACATAAGAGAGTATAGGCATACTAATGACAAGAATGTTCAAGAGCTTAATAACTGGATTGATATGATGGGAAATTCCGTTACTAAAGTTGACGAAAGCCTATTTATTAAAAGTACTCCCCAATATATTTGTAATTTGATTGATGGAAGGGATTGTTAGAATGTTTTCAAACAATAATATAGCACTATGTATTTGGACCAAACAAAATTATTTAGAAAAATAGTACGGCTCATTAACACAAACTTTCCAATAATGATGGCCAAATTAAGGTTCAGGATATTGTTTCACAGAAAACTGGATCTCAAAAATCCAAAAGACTTGAATGAAAAAATTCTATTTCTTTCATTATATACCGACACGTCAAAATGGGCAGAATGTGCTGACAAGTACTCTGTTCGAAAATATATAGTGAATTGTGGTTTGTCAGAAATTTTAGTGGATCTTTATGGTAAGTGGGACAAACCAGAAGATATAGATTGGTCTATTTTACCGAATTCTTTTGTGTTGAAAACAAATAATGGATGTGGTACAGTCTTGCTTGTTGATAACAAGTCAAAGCTGGATTTGAAGGTAACAACTATCCTTTTGAGAGAATGGTTAGATCGAGATATTAGTAATGAAACAGCTGAATTCCACTACCGAAGAATTAAGCCCTGCATAATTGCTGAGGAAATGTTGATTCCATCAGGATTTGATGAAAAAATATCATCTACAATAATTGATTATAAAATCTGGTGTTTTAATGGCAAAGTGGATTCAATACTAGTTTGTTCAAATCGGAGACCTGATGGTTGCGATTTATCGGTTTATGATTCAGAGTGGAACTATTATCCAGAAGCTTCTGTTTTTGATAAACATCATCAAGAGCGAAAGTTCCCTGTCCCAAAACCAGCCAAATTGGAACTAATGCTTGAAGTGGCTGAAACCCTTTCTACTGGGTTTCCTGAGGTAAGAGTAGATTTATATTACATTAACGATAGGATATATTTTGGAGAGATGACATTCACATCATTTGGCGGGACTATGACATATTATTCGCCAAATCAACTATTGAAGATGGGGCAGAAGATAGATTTATCGACAGTAAAAAAAACTCGTTAGAAATGAAGAACATTTTGCTAATTAGCAATATTTATCCTACGAATGATCCCAGTTATGATGGTACACCAATTTGTCACTTTTTTACTCAGGAATGGATAAAAATGGGATATAATGTACGAGTTATTCATTTTGATTCATTATTTCCCAAAGCTTTCTATCTTTTAGGGAAACTCTTAAAATCTCACATTCAGGCCAAGACTGGCTGTGTGACATACACAAATACACCCTCAAAACCAGTGCAGTACAATGTAGATGAAGTACCAGTGTTATTTGTTCCTATTCGTAAAATGATACCCCATAAATCATTCTCGGAACAAAGGATCAATAAAGCATTTGAAACAGTTCGCGATTATTTAAATAATATGGGGTTCATACCAGATGCGGTGGTGGGTCACTTTGTTTTGCCTCAATTGCATTTTCTATATCTATTTAAACAGAAATACCCACAAGTAAAAACTTCCTTAGTTCTTCATAGTGGGGGAAACGATATTCCTTCGATATATCCAGAATATAAGTGTTTTATGAAAGCCGTTGATGTGTGGGGATTTCGTTCAATAGCATTTAAGAATCAATTTGAACAACTGTATGGTAAACAAGCTCATGAATTTCTGTGTTATTCTGGAATTCCCGAACAATATTTGGAACCTTTTGAGAGAAATTTTCCGTCTGGAGTCCACAAGTTTTCATTTGTCGGTAATCTTTATAAATTAAAACGAGTCGAAGACACATTGCGGGCTTTGCACACCACATTAAAACCAGATGACTATTCGTTTGACATTGTGGGAGATGGAGCAGAAAGTGATAACCTCCATTCTTTGGTTACAGAATTAGGTATGGGGCAGCAGGTTAAATTTCATGGAAAACAACCTAGAGATGTGACTCAGCAAATTATTAAAGGTTCCGACTGTTTTGTTATGGTCAGTAAGCGAGAAGCTTTTGGGTTAGTATATTTGGAAGCCATGGCTAAGGGATGTATAACAGTGGCAACAAGAGGTCAAGGGATGGATGGAATAATTGAAGATGGCAAAAATGGGTTTCTGTGTGATTCGGAAAATATTGAGGAGCTCTCATCAATTATTAGCAAAATCACTCAGCTTTCTCCATTAGAGTTGCAAAAGATTTCGAACAAAGCATTCGAAACCACTAAGGATTTGACTGACACGAAGGTCGCCGAAAGATATATGAATGCAATTGCTCAACTTAATTAAAATACGAATGATACCTTTTCTTTCATTAAAAGATGTAACCACACTTCATGGAGAAGAAATTAATGAAGCGGTTAGCCGTGTTATAAAAAATGGATGGTACCTTCAAGGTAAAGAAAACGAAAAGTTCGAAGAGAACTACTCAAAGTTCATAGGAACCAAATACACCATTGGTTGTGCAAATGGGTTGGATGCACTTATTTTGATATTTCGTGCATATATTGAGATTGGTGTAATGAAACCAGGGGATGAAATAATCGTTCCGGCAAACACATTTATTGCCACAATACTAGCCATTACAGAGACTGGACTGAAGCCAGTTCTATGCGAACCTAAGTTCAACACGCTGGAGATAGACGATGACAAGATTGAAGAACTAATTACTCGAAAAACCAAAGCTATAGTTATTGTCCATCTATATGGCCGTATTGCCTACACCGAAAAGATAGGCCAACTTTGCAAAAAAAATAACCTAAAACTTGTGGAGGACAATGCGCAAGCGCATGGATGTATATATAGAACACCAAACCACAGACAATGGATAACAGGATCTATAGGTGATGCAGCCGGTCATAGTTTCTACCCCGGGAAGAATCTTGGGGCATTGGGTGATGGCGGCGCAGTTACTACCAACGATCCTGAATTGGCAACTATTATTAGAGCTCTTGCCAATTATGGAAGCCAGAAGAAATATATCTTCAAACACACAGGTCGCAACAGCCGATTAGATGAGATTCAGGCAGCCGTTTTGGATGTAAAATTGAAATATCTTTTAGAAGACAATGCCCACCGTAAGGAAGTTGCAAAATATTATATAGAACATCTGAACCATCCTAGCGTGACCCTTCCTGATACTCTTCCATACGAGCAGAATGCCTTCCATCTTTTCCCAATACTATGCACTCATCGTGATGCACTGCATGTCTATCTGGAGAAGAATGAGGTAGGGACAATTATCCATTATCCTGTACCACCTCATAAGCAGGAGTGCTATAAAGAGTGGAACATCTTGAGCTTACCTATTACGGAACATATTGCTAATCACGAGTTGAGTCTTCCTATAGGTCCAACTATTACCGTCAAAGAAGTTAGCCAAATAGTAAATCTGATAAATCAATTCTCATAGTTGAAATATAATCGACTCGTT
The DNA here is from genome assembly GCA_000473305.1 of Bacteroidales bacterium CF. Classification (GTDB taxonomy): domain Bacteria; phylum Bacteroidota; class Bacteroidia; order Bacteroidales; family UBA932; genus Bact-08. Next base: position 1,747,183 of record CP006772.1, read on the forward strand.
ATAAGCAGAATCCAGCGTTGAAGTTTGAAATGATAGAACTTTAAAGTCTTGATATGGAAACTAAGCAAAAGCATATTTGGATTGTGAACTATTATTGCAACCCACCTGATTATGTAACGAATGAAAGACATCTCCAGTTTGCTCATTACTTACAGAAATCAGGCTATAAAGTAACTATTTTTTCCGCAGGTTATCTGCATTACAGAGATATTGACCTAGTAGGACAGGAAAAAATCAAAAAAATAAAGTATGGAGAATACAATTTCTGCCATATTAAAGTTCATTTATATCAAGGGAATGGGCTTGGAAGGATGTACTCTATCAATAAATTTGCTCGGGATATATATAGAAATAGGAAGAAACTAGAGAAGCCTGATATTATATATCACAACATGCATGCTCCATTTGATTATCCGATATGTCTTTGCGCGAAAAAGCTTAAGGCTCGATACATCGCTGAGGAATGGGATTTGTGGCCAGAATATTTTGTTACATTTGGATTGATTTCTGCTAATAATCCTGCGATGAAATGGGCTTATTCAAAAGAGCGGAAAATGTTTGAGTATGCCAGTAATATTGTTTATTCTTTTGCAGGCGGTATAGATTATTTAAAGGAAAAGAAATGGCTATTGTCTACTGGGGGTAAAATTGATGAAAAAAAGGTAATATATATCAATAATGGTTTTTGTCTGTCAGAAATAGAATATAATAAATCCCATTATTCTCTCGATGATGCAGATATTAATAATCCCTTTTTTTTTAAAATAGTGTATTTGGGTTCAATACGATTGGTTAACAACGTAAAAACACTTATTGACGCTGTATCATTATTACAATCCCATAAAGACATACGTCTGATTATTATTGGGAACGGAGAACAGAAAGAATCTCTGGTTCAATACTGTAAAGACAATGACATAAACAATGTCATATTCAAGCAGGACTGGATTCCTTTCACTCACGTTCCCGACACCTTATCACATGCTGACCTGAATATCTTGAATTACGAAAAAGGGTTTGGCGATTTAGGAATAAGCTCTGGAAAGTTGTTTCAATCCTTAGCTTCGGGTAAGCCCTTGATCTGCAATATTGATATCAAATATGATGATGTGATAACAGATAATTATCTCGGCATTGCTGGAGGATTGGACACTCCTCAGAAATATGCAGATGCAATATTAAAAGTATACAATTTACCTTCAGACGAATACTATGCAATGTGCGGGCGGGTAAAAGAGGTTTCAAAGAGATTTGACTATAAGGTTTTGTCTGATCAACTAATAAATATCATTGAATCAATATAAGTTATGTACAATCATTTCTTCAAACGCATCCTCGATTTCAGCTTAGTATTTTTTACTTTATTGATAATATGGCCTATTATTCTTGTCATTACATTATGGGTTGGTATCGCGAACAAAGGAGCAGGGATTTTTTTCTATCAAGCACGTGCAGGACGCTATAGCAAAACTTTCAGGGTGATTAAATACAAGTCTATGACCGATGAAAAAGGTCCAGATGGTAAATTACTTCCTGACACAGTACGAATAACGAGAATAGGCAGATTTATCCGCAAAACATCTATTGATGAACTGCCTCAGTTGTTTAACATATTAAAAGGCAATATGGCATTGATAGGACCAAGACCATTACTTCCAGAGTATACACCTTTATACAACGAAGAACAGCTGAAACGCCTTAATGCTCGTCCAGGAATTACAGGGTTGTCGCAAGTATATGGCAGGAACGGCTTGAAACTTAGTAAGAGATTTGAACTGGACATTTATTATACAGAGCACATCACATTATGGTTTGATATAAAAATACTGTGGATGACATTCTATAATTTGTTTGCTACGAAGGTTGAAGTCGATCGTAATGCCCTTGAAGGTGTCGACGACCTAGGCTTTGACAAAATTGCATTTGGAGAAGACCATAAATAAATAATCAAATTTTAATCCTATGAAAAGAGTTATTATATTCGGTGCCACTGGCACTTTAGGGGTTTATACTTCACTGAGATTCAAAGAATTGGATTATAATGTCATCGCTGTTGGCAGACGTAAAAGTGACAATGGTTTTTTTGCTGACCATAATATTCCTTATTATTCAGTTGACATTTCCAAGAAGGAAGAATTTGACAAACTTCCAACTGAAGATGTCGAATGCGTGATTCATTACGCTGGAGCGATGCCTGCACATATGAAAGGCTACCGTCCACATGAATATATTGATAGCATTATTACAGGTACTTTAAACGTTTTGGAGTACACAAAGAAGGTTCACGGAAAGAAAATTGTATTCACACAATCAATTTCCGATTGCTTCTGGATGGTTCATGATGCGACACCTGTGCCTGCTGATATCTGGAGAAAGTTCCCCTTAAACAACGATCACTCCATTTACGTTATAGCAAAAAATGCAGCTGTTGACTTAATCGAGCATTATTATGAGGCATTTGGCATTAAGAGATTCATACTTCGTCTTCCTACTATTTATCTATACCATCCAGACCCATTCTATCATGTCAATGGTGAGAAACGTGAGATGTTCTATCGTATGTTTATCGACAAGGCAATATCAGGAGAGCCAATTGAGATTTGGGGAGACGCATCGAAAGTGAAGGAAATAGTGTATGTCAAGGATTTTGTTCAGATAGTTGAAAAATGTGTAGAATCACCATTAGATGGGGGATTTTACAACGTTGGAGAAGAGGAGTGTGTGTCATTGGAAGAGCAGGTCCGTGGAATAATTGATGTGTTTGGAAAAGAGGGGCACAAATCGCCTGTAATCTATCGTTCTGAAATGCAAGATCCAAGTGAGTTTGTATTTGATATTTCAAAGACTAAGAATGAATTGGGATATAAGCCTAAGTTTAACTATAGAAAGTCTCTGACTGACTTCAAACAGGAGATGGAAACCAATCCATTTGAGAAGCTCTGGGGTAAAGAATCAGATTATCGATAAAATGAGTTCTATCAAAATACTTGGTATCGAAATGGCAAACGAGTGGAATGAAATTATCCGTTCGTTTACCAATTATGACGTCTACTATCTGAGTGGATATGTAAAGGCATTCCAAATTCACGGCGATGGCGACCCACAACTGTTGTTCTATGAAAACGATGGGTTGAAGGCAATTTATGTCTATATGAAACGGCCTATAGCTAGCGGATGGTATGACAGTGTGACACCATATGGCTACGGTGGTGTATTGTTTGAAGTGGATACTTCTGCTGCAAAACTGGAGATGTTTAGAGAAGAATATGAACAGTTGATGCAAGAGAATCATATAGTGTCGAACTTTGTTCGTTATCATCCTGTTTTAGCCAATGCCGTCCCCATGAAAGTTATCTCTAATGTTATTGACCTTGGAAAAACGGTTGCTATGGATTTGGCTTCACCAGAGATGATTTGGGAGAATATCCATAGCAAAAACCGTAATATGATCCGCAAAGCAGAGAAAAATGGTATTGAGATAAAACATGGAAAAGGAATGGATTTGTTTGATAAGTTCATTGAGATTTACAATGCCACGATGGATAAGGATGCTGCTGGGGATTATTATTACTTTCAGCGTCCATTCTATGAGTCTATCCATAATGACTTGCTAGACAATTACGAAATATTTTATGCCGAATATGAAGGGAGGATTATCTCAATGGCGATAATGATTTTTGCCAACGGCAGATTGAATTACCATTTGAGTGGATCGGTTATAAAATACCGCAATCTCGCATCTTCTAACATGTTGCTATATAAGGCAGCGTTGTGGGGATGTGAACAAGGTATGAAGACTTTCCATCTCGGCGGAGGTGTTGGAAGTGAGGAAGATAATCTTTTCAAGTTCAAGATTGCCTTTAATAAGAATAGTGACTATCAGTTTTCCATTGGTAAACAAATATTCAATCATAACCGTTATCGGGAACTAGTTGAATTGAAAAAATTCTTTGTTCCAGATTTCTCCGGTGAGTCTGGATTCTTTCCCTTGTATCGAGCACAACATTGACGTTATAATCTGAAAATGACAGAAAAATATGGATTCTGCCCATCTGCGGTAGGGAACCAGATTCCCAATTACACCATCTTTGAAGAAGCAATAAAAACTGTATTGCCAAGACCATAAGAAAAAAAAACCATCGTACCTGTAGCACTTATAATTTGTCATATAATTCCACTATATAAATGGAGAGTAAGCATCCGATAAAACCCATATTGTAACCCTAGTTTGGCCTATTTAATTTTGTTTTAAAATTAAACGTCATGACACTAGAGGAGTACGAACAACTGGAACATGATTTTTTATCATCGTCCACCAACATCCGGTCCTTTCTTCAAAGCAGAGGAGTTAGCCACCACAAGTATTACTACTGGAAGCGCAAATCAAGAGAGCAAAAAGAGTCTGCAGTTGTCTCTGAGGGTCAGTTTCTACCTATTGATCTTCATTCTGGCAGCTTAATCAAGCCTTCAAAACGAGGCAAAAGCACAAAACAGCCATTAATAGGCCAGGGCGAGATTGAGATCGAACTTCGTACCCCTTCGGGAGCAGAGTTCCGTATCCGGGGTATTATGGACTCACTTATGTTAAGTACCATCATCGCTTCTACCGGAGGTCGGCGCAATGTTTAGTCTTAATGATAGCATGCGTTACCTTCTCTACAGTGAGCCCACAGATATGCGCAAGAGTTATCACACCCTGAGCGGCCTTGTAACAAACAATATGGGACTCAATGTACGCAACGGAGATGTCTTTATCTTCGTTAACAAGGCCCGTAACAGAATCAAACTACTTCATATGGAGCCAGGAGGTCTTGTTATCTACTCCAAACTGCTTGAAGAGGGTCGTTTTCGCCTTCCTTCAAGAGATCCTGAGCAAGGTAGTGTCAAAATGAACTGGCTTGACCTGGTGATGATGGTTGAGGGAGTTATGGATGACCCGGCGACAAGATTAAGGCGATTAAAAAGAGTAAATATTTAGCATAAAATATTGGTAATTATTTGGTTATCTAAAACATTGTTACTATCTTTGTATCAGATAATTACAGTGTTTTATGGCTTCCGGATACACCCAGCAGGATATAGCAAAGATGGCAGCAGAGATAGAGTCTCTTCGCAGTCAGCTTGCTGCAAAAGAAGAGGTTGTATCCAATCTTGAATCAGATGTCACCAAGCTGGAATCCCACATCTCCAAATTAGAGTACGAACTTACCTGGTTGAGGAAGAAGCTATTTGGCAAGATGAGCGAACGCTTTATTAACTCAGATCCTGATTCCCGCCAGCTTGATATCTTTGGAGAGCAGCTTAGCGACAATGAGAGAGAGGAGCTTGAGAGGGCTGCAACACAGGAGCAGGAGCTAATAACCAGAATAGTAACAGTAAGCAAGCCTCGTACAACTCGCAAGGATATATCCTTTGAAAACCTGCGTGTTGAAGAGACAATAATAGAGCCCGAAGGATTAAATTTTGAGGAATATGTTTGTATTGGGACAGAAGAAACAAACAGACTGGCTTATAAACCGGCAGAGTTCTTTGTTAAGAGAACTATCCGTAAAAAGTATGCTCTTAAAAATCAGTTAACCGAGATTGAGGATGAGCAAGAAAAGAGGCCTTCAGTAGTGATAGCGCCACTTCCCGATAGTCCCATCCACAAATGCATGGCAGATACTAGTCTTTTGACAGAGATAATCATCCAAAAATATCTTTATCACCTCCCTTTTCACCGACAGATAGCCCGGTTTGGGGATCTTGGGGTTAGAATAAGCTCTTCCACTGTGGGAGACTGGTTCTCCCAGAGCTGCGAGTTGCTCAGACCACTCTATGACCATCTGCGACGACGGGTCTTGTCCACCGATTATATCCAGGTTGACGAGAGTACCCTCCCGGTGATAGATAATGAGAAGCGAAGAGCTGTGAAGGGTTATCTGTGGGTAGTACGCAATCCGGACAACGGAGAGGTCTTCTTTCATTATGACAGAGGTTCCCGTTCAGAGAAAACTGCCTTGGTTCTTCTTCATGGCTTCAATGGCGCAATACAGAGTGACGGCTATCAGGTTTACAATCGTTTTGAGGCGCTTGATGGTAAGCTGATGCTCGGCTGCTGGGCTCACGCCAGGCGTAAGTTCGATGAAGCACTGGCAGAGAATAAGAAGCTGGCAACAGAGGCACTTCTTCAGATACAGTCTCTTTATGCGATAGAGAGGGAGGCAGACGAGATGGGAGCTACAGTGGAGCAGAGAGGAGAACTAAGAAGTACAAAAGCATATCCGTTACTTGTCACCTTTGAAAAATGGCTTTACGACAACTATACAACTCTCTTACCACAAAGCAGAACGGCAAAAGCGATATCTTATACATACAGTATCTTCCCTAAGCTATCAAGATACCACCTTAACGGCAGATACAGATTAGACAACAACCTTGTTGAGAATGCCATCCGTCCCCTGGCAATAGGAAGAAAGAACTATCTCTTTTGCGGTAACTCAGATGCTGCTATAAGGGCAGCAATGGTATACTCGCTGCTTGGATCATGCAAGGCTGCCGGAGTAAACCCGGCTGAATGGCTCGGAGATGTTCTTTCAAAAATTTACTCTTACACAAAAGAGAACAGAAACATGGAAGAGCTATTGCCTCATTTGTGGAAAAATAGTCAAACTTGTATCGAATCGTGAACACTTTGTGCAATTTGCGCTCTAATTACACGAATTTGTGTCAAACCAGCACAAATTGACACAACTTTAACCAAAATCGCACGAATTTAACCTAACTTTATACGAAGTGGTCCGGTAGCCGCCATAAATACAAAATGGGGAATCCTAATTACGAAAAAGTGGGGACGCTTAATTGCCAAAATATGCTGTTTATCGGATGCTTACAATGGAGAAAGATGAGAAAAACAATAACTTTCAAGTGTAATTAAAATTTCAGAATAAGAAAATGAGTATCCCCGGCATCAATAAAAAGACATATTACATAACATCTCGTCTGATAGAAATCAATCCAATATTTATTAAAGATATTCCTGACAATGTTTTGGTGTTGGGTTTCCTACATAGAGTAAAAAAATGATTTAACATAAATTCTTGATATGTCAACTTCTTCTAAAATCTGGCTCTCACTCGCCCATATGTCCGGGAAAGAGCAGCAATTCATTCAAGAGGCGTTCGATACCAACTGGGTGGTGCCTCTTGGACCTAATGTGGATGGTTTTGAAAAGGATCTCACTGAATACCTTGGTGAAAATAAACATATAGTTGCACTGAGTGCTGGCACTGCTGCGATTCACCTTGGGCTACTGCAACTCGGAGTCGGGCCGGGCGATTATGTGATATGCCAGTCATTCACCTTTTCTGCCACTGCAAATCCAATTAAGTATCTAGGTGCAGAACCCGTGTTTGTTGACAGTGAAAGAGATACATGGAATATCTCCCCCACTTTGCTTGAGAGAGCAATCAAGGACATAATTGAGATTACCGGGAAAAAGCCTAAAGCAATTATGCCTGTTCATTTGTATGGCATGCCGGCAAGAATGGACAAAATCATGAATATTGCCAGTAAGTATGGAATTCCTGTACTGGAAGATGCGGCCGAGGCTTTAGGCTCAAAATATAAGGGGAAATATTGTGGTACATATGGTGATTTCGCATGTCTCTCTTTTAATGGCAATAAAATGATTACCACATCCGGTGGTGGTGCTCTTGTTTGTAAAACAGCTGAGGCCGCCGCAAAGACGAAATTCTATGCAACACAGGCACGTGATAATGCCCCTCATTACCAACACTCAGAGATTGGTTACAACTACAGGATGAGTAATATTTGTGCAGGCATCGGGCGCGGACAGATGTTCGTTCTTGATGAACACATAAGAAGGAGACGTGAGAATAATGCTCTATACAGGAAGCTTCTGAAGGATTTACCAGGTATATCTATCCTTGATAATCCATCAGATGATTTTGAATCTAACCACTGGTTAACCTGTATATTGGTAGATTCCGAAAAGTTCGGATTCACAAGGGAAGATCTTCGCCTTAAAATGGAAGCTGAGAATATTGAAACAAGACCTCTATGGAAGCCAATGCACCTACAGCCGGTATTTGCAGGCACACCCTTTTACACATACGATGAGGCAGATGAAAGCTATTCAAAATATAGCAAAGTTGACGAAAACGGCGTTCAGCTTGGTGTATGCGGCGAACTCTTTGAAAAAGGGCTCTGCCTACCATCAGGGCCTCTGGTAACAGCTGAAGATGTCCAAAAGATTGTAGATGTTTTTTCCCACATGAACAAAAGATAAATAATATAAATTTCAAAATGTATAATTCTATTTTGAGTAAAAAAGCCAAACTCGCAGTTGTTGGCCTTGGATATGTCGGGCTTCCTATTGCCCTTGAATTTGCTAAAAAAATATCTGTAATAGGATTTGATATAAATGAGAATCGCCTTGCCAAAATGAGGGAGGGTGTGGATCCTTGTAATGAACTTGGTGGTGATGCCTTTAAAAATAGTGACATTGTATTTACCTCTTCGTTGGATGTTTTAAAAGAGGCTTCATTCTACATCGTAGCTGTGCCCACTCCTATTGACGATGCCAATATGCCTGACTTGAAACCTTTACTAGGTGCAACCAGTAGTGTCGGTAAAGTGTTGAAGAAGGGTGATTATGTGGTTTATGAATCGACTGTTTATCCGGGATGTACTGAGGAGGATTGTGTACCGTTGCTTGAGGAGCTTTCGGGGTTGAAGTGCGGAAGAGATTTTAAGGTTGGCTACTCTCCTGAGAGGATAAACCCGGGTGATAAGATTCACACACTAACAAATACAATAAAAATTGTTTCCGGGTGTGACTCTGATGCTTTAGAGAATATTTCTAAAGTATATGAACTTGTTGTTAAACCTGGTGTACATAAGGCGTCTTGCATCAAGGTAGCAGAAGCTGCTAAAATTGTTGAAAATACTCAGAGGGATGTCAACATAGCTTTGATGAACGAACTCTCTATTATTTTCAGCAGGATAGGCATCAACACATTTGATGTTCTGGATGCAGCTGGTACTAAATGGAACTTCCTTAAATTTTACCCGGGTCTTGTCGGGGGGCATTGCATAGGAGTTGATCCATATTATTTAGTCCATAAGGCTCACAAGTTGAAATATCATCCTCAGATTATTGATTCAGGCCGTTTTGTGAACGACTCGATGGGTGGTTATATCGGTAAGAAGGTTGTCAAGAATCTGATTCGTCTGGGGCGCAATGTGATGTCTTCGAGGGTGCTGGTTATGGGCATCACTTTTAAGGAGGATGTCTCGGATATCCGTAACTCCAAGGTGGTTGACATTATAAGGGAGTTGCAGGATTATGGTACAAATGTGGATATTGTGGATCCGCATGCGGATGGGGCTGAGGTGCGTGCTGAATATGGGCTTGAGATGGTACCTTCACCTCAGCCCCACGCCTATGATGCAGTGATCGTAGCCGTATCTCACAAAGAGTATCTCAACCTCACCGAGGAGTATTTCAAGACCCTCACCACCTCTCCCGATGCCATCCTCGCCGATATCAAAGGGCTCTATCGAGGCAAAATCCAAACCCTCAGCTACTGGAGCCTGTGACCTTGCCAAAGTTTTTCGCATGTGCCTCACTTCCATCACTTTTCACTTTCCACTTTTCACTTCCAAGCATGACCTTAATTCCAAGCCACATTGACGTATCCGACCTTAGAGTTTATTGTATTTGTCTGAATGAAAGAATATTAATTCTTGGTAATGGAGGTATTAAGAACACCCGAACCTATAATGAGAACCCTGCCCTATGTATGTTTGTTAATAATATGCAGGAAATTGATAAGCAAATAAAATTTAAAGAAGCATCAGGGAAAATAGTCATTGAAGGAAAAAATATTTGTGGAGAACTATTCATAGAAATTTAAGACTTATAAATAATATAACAACATGAAGCGCAATAGTCTTATGCAGGAATGCAGGGAGTTTATAACACCTGAGATTAAAGAAGATATCGATTTTAACATTGATGTGGTAAATAGAATTTTTGATCTTCTTGAAGAGAGGAATCTATCACAAAGAGAATTTGCAAAACTTCTTGGGAAGAACGAGGCAGAGATAAGTAGATGGATGCAGGGAACCCATAATTTCACATTTAAAACAATCCGCCTAATCGAAAATAGATTAGGAGCACCTGTACTTAAAGTTGTTAAGCATAAAAAGACATTTTCTACAATCACTACACAAAGTAATAATTATTCGATTTTTGCCGGCCATAAACCAAAATTGTATTGTATTAAGAATACAATTTCTATCGGAGACAATCAATTCCGCAGTTTTGCCCCTTGTCTTGGCTAACCAAATCCCCTTTAAAATTTTAATTATGGATAATGTTGCCCCTAAAAACATACAGATGAAGTTGTTATCAGTTGAGGAGAAGAGATTCAAATCAGATTTGGATGAGGCTCTTTCTGATGTTATTAATGACAGTAATCTTAAATTCAATATAGGGTATTCTCTGCTTCCTAACCAAAAAAATAATTCAATAGTGGTTGAGATTGCTGCAAAATATCTATTTGACGAACGTGAATTGCTTTACTTTGTAGCCTCTCTAACATTCAAATTTTCTGCATTTGATGAAATTTTTGAAATAAAAGATAGTAAGATTTTAGAGAAAGTAACAGTTATTCCGACATTGATTAATGTTGCTATCGGTACATTAAGGGGAATGGTTGCTTCAAAGACAAGTGGAACTTTTCTCAGGAACTTCCCTTTGCCTCTAATTGATCCAAATTCGTTACTAAACAAGCAAGACAATTGACCTTGCCAAAGTTTTTTGCAAGTAACTCACTTCCATCACTTTTCACTTTCCATTTTTAACTCTTCACTTTCCACTTTTCACTCTTCTCTCTAACATGCTGATCGACTCCGATTTATTAAACAAAATAAGTGAACAGGCGGTGGTGTCGCCCCGATTGCGGATGAATTTCAATCTGCATAAGAGTGAAAGTGCGCCTGCGCAACGTCTGCTAAATGCTCTGGAACCGGGGACGGTGCTGCCGATTCACCGGCATAATCATACTGATGAGACATATATATTGCTTCGGGGCAAGATTGATGTTATGTTCTACTCCTCTGACAAAACTGAGACAGAACGCTTTCATCTTGACCCATTAACCGGCAATTTCGGAGTGCATATCCCACGCGGCCGGTGGCACTCTCTGGAAGTCTTGGAATCAGCCGTTATCTTCGAAGTGAAGGACGGCCCCTACACCCCTCTCCTACCGGGTGACACCCTCTGACCTTCGTTACCAACGAATTGAATTGGAAGAGTCTACAGGTACAAGTAGTTGCCAACTTTTGTGCCAGTCTTTCTTTCCCAGTAGTCAATCCATGAAGAGTAACCAATGGGTGTAGGTCTTGAACCTTCTTGCAAATTATGAATATAATATTGCATTGTGTTTTTACCCCATTAAGCTTGCGGTTTCTGCAGCCCGTCATTAATTGTTTAAGTTTAGGTGACAGTGCCTGCATTCAATTTAAACAACAATAGTACCATTGCATAATTCATGCTATTTTTTTAGTTTAAATGGTGACATATTGTCATTTTATCTGTCATTTTTACATTTTTTCTGCATTTATTGAATTTATATTTGTGTGACAGGAAAAAGTTCGTACCTTTGTATTCCAAAAAGTTTAAAACAATGATTCAAGAGATCAAAATACAGAACTTCCTCTCTTTTAAAGATGAGGCAACCTTTAGTTTTGAAGCCACAAAGGATTCATTTGCTGAAGAATATCAGGTAGTAGAGGTGGAAAAGGGTGTGCGTCTATTAAGATTGGCTGTGGTCTATGGAGCAAATGCCTCAGGCAAATCAAATCTTTTAAGTGCTTTTGATTTTCTTCATAGTTTTCTTTTTAAGAAAAATAGTGACTTGGACGAACCTACCATGGTGACTCCATTCAAGCTTGATGTTGAGAGACCAAATCAACCTTCAAGGTTTGAGTTAGTCTTCTATGTCGGTTCAGTAAAGTATTGTTATCAACTTGTGTTGGATAGTAAGCAGGTATATCTTGAAAAATTGTCAGTGTATCATACTATCCGGCCTACTATGCTTTTTTGCAGGGAATTAGAGAATAATCAATCGGTTATTACTTTTAATCCAAATGTTGTAATGGTGAGTCAAGTAATAAAAGAGAAAATATCTGCTGAATGTTTGATAAATATGTCTTTTTTTGCAGCAAGAGATAAGGTTAATGTTAGTATTCCTGAGATAGATGAAGCAAAAGAGTGGCTTAAAAATCAGATTATGCAGATGATAGGACCGGGTACCCGGATGTTTACATATGCAGAAAATAAAATAGCTTCTGATGATAAACTAAAAGCCTACTTGTTGTCGGTAGCCAATAATGCTGATTTTAACATTTCAGATATTAGTACTCAAATGATTAAGGAAAATATACCTCAAGATTTATTGAAAGTGATTCTTGGAAGTGATACTATTTCAGAGCAAGACAAAGATAGGCTCAGAAAGGAGCATTCCTTGTCAAAACCGAAAACTGATTTCATTCATTCGGTAAATAACGAAAGAGGGAGAGAACAGTATAGTATGACATCTGAATCTCAGTCAAGGGGTACCAGAAGGATATTTGGACTGGAGGCAGTTTTGTATGAGGTTTTTAGTCGTAATGGATTTCTAACAATCGATGAAATTGAGACTTCATTACATCCTGATTTAGTGGAATTTTTTATTGCAAGTTTCTTAAAACAGAAGAGTCGTTCTCAAATGATAGTTACTACTCACTATGATCCTCTGTTGGAAACAATAGGTGATTTATTGCGAAAGGATTCGGTATGGTTCACCGAGAAAAAGGAATCTGGACATACGGAATTGTATTCGCTGGTTGAGTTTTCCGGACTAAACCGCTTGTCTTCCATCAGAAAGGCATATAGAAATGGAAATTTTGGTGCGCTTCCCAAAGTAAAAGAATAAGGCTATGTCACGTAATAGTGGTAATCGTAAACAGATTGAGGCGATTCCTACGGTAATAGGTGCCGGAATAACTGAACAGTATTATTTTCAACATATATCACACTGTACTGAGTTCATTTTCCGAATTCGCCCACGTTTTTTTGGAACGGAATCCATATATGAGTTAGCCAAGAAAATTGACAAAGTAATATCTGACAGAGGCGTTGCCATTTGTGTTTTTGACGCAGATGTAGCTCGTAATAGTGATGCAGAGAGAGCTAAATTTGAGAGATTCTGTAAAAAATATTCTAATAAGAAAAATGTGATTCTTTGTGATAGCTTACCCTCTATAGAATATTGGTTTTTATTGCATTTCTGCAAAACAAATAAGTACTACAAAGATGCAGACACAGTACAAAGAATGCTTCGTAAGTTTATTCCTTTGTACGAAAAAAAAGAAGATTTTTTGAAAACCGAAAAATGGGTAGCTGATATGTGTAGTGATGGGAAACTGGGAAAAGCGATAGCCAACGCAAAACAGTTTGGCACTACAGGCGAATCTTATTCATTGATATATAGGGCATTTGAGAAATAGTAAAATTCTCTTAACTTTTAACTCCTCACTTTTCACTTTTTCACTCTTCACTTTTTCACTTTTCACTCTTAAAATTCGGTGGATACCGGCATTTTGTAAAAAAACATTTGGTGCAACGCATGACCTTGCCAAGGTTTTTCTTTTCGACAACTACACAAATAGAATTACGCCAACTACACAAATATAATCTCGCCAACTACACAAGTGGGCGAAAATTATGTATCTTTGCATTACGATTTTTTAAAGTTGTAAACGATGGCAAAAAAATACCTTTCAAGGATTTGTGATTCACTTTTGTTAAGACAGTTGGCTTCTTCAGGTGCTGTATTGATTGATGGTGCTAAATGGTGCGGCAAAACGAGTACTGCTCGCCAAGTGGCGAAAAGTGTGCTTTATATGCAAGATACAGACCGCAGTCAGGGTTATCTGAAGATGGCAGATACAATGCCGTCACGTCTGCTTCTCGGTGACAATCCTCGTTTGTTGGATGAATGGCAGATGGCACCGGTTCTTTGGGATACCGTTAGATTTGAGGTCGATAAACGCAGCGAAAGGGGTTTGTTTATTCTCACAGGCTCGTCAGTTCCTAAAGATGGCGTAACGGCTCATACCGGTACCGGTCGGATTTCGCGTCTGTTGATGCGGCCAATGAGTCTTTTTGAGTCGGAGGAGTCAAACGGCAGCGTTTCTCTTGAGCGACTGTTTGCCGGTGATGCTGATGTTGTGGGTGAAAGTAAGTTGACAGTACCTGATTTAGCTCAGATAATATGTCGCGGGGGATGGCCCGAAGCTGTAGTGAATGGCGATAGTGATTCCTTAGTAGCACGTAATTATGTGGATGCCGTCATTAATATGGATGTGCAGCGTGTGGACGATGTAGAAAGAAACCCTGCAAGAGTACGGCAGTTCCTTCGGTCGTATGCTCGTAATATTTCTACAATGGCTCCGCTTACCACCGTATTAGCCGATGTAAAATCAAATGATACAGTCTTTTCGGACACAACCTTGTATAGTTATGTGAATGCGTTGCGTCGTATTTTTCTGATTGAAGATATTCCGGCCTGGAAACCATCGTTGAGGTCGAAAACAGCCATCCGCACTTCAGATAAACGGCAGTTTGTGGATCCGTCTATTGCTACGGCATTAATGCATGTCAATGTTGACAGTCTTCTTGATGACATGACATATTTTGGTTTTTTGTTTGAATCATTGGCTGCGCGCGATTTACGTATTTATGCGCAGGCTCTCGATGGCGATATTTTCCACTATCACGATAAAAGTGATTTGGAAGCCGATCTTGTAATCCGTCTTCATGATGGTCGTTGGGCACCTGTGGAAGTTAAATTGGGAAGTAGTGAGATAGAGGAAGGTGCAGCACATCTGATAAAACTACAGAAAAAAATAGATACAGAAAAGGTGGGGCAACCCTCTTTTAAAATGGTGCTGACGGGTGGTCAATTCGCTTATAAGCGTAATGATGGTGTGTTGGTAGTACCGATAGGGTGCCTAAAACCATAGACCTTGCCAAGGTTTTTCGCATGGTCATAACCCTAAATTTCCAAAATAATATACTATCTTTATGGTCATAACCCTAAAACAAGCTAAAAATGATACGTCGAGAGAGTTATTTGAATTTGCTGAGAGATTTTATTGACAAACCTTTTATAAAGGTTATTACAGGTCTGAGGAGATGCGGGAAATCTGTCTTGTTGATGATGTTGAGGGATGAACTTATCAACAAAGGAATTGATGAGAACAATATTATTTATTTGAATTTTGAGAGTTTCGAATTCTCTGAAATTGATGATTCTAATAAGCTTTACCTTTTCCTGCGTTCAAAAATGTCCAATAAAAAGCAATACTATATCTTGCTTGACGAAATTCAGGAGGTTAAGTCTTGGGAAAAATCAATCAATTCATTGCGGGTAGATTTTAATGCAGATATATATTTAACCGGATCTAACTCCAAGCTATTGTCTTCTGAACTGGCAACTTATCTTGCCGGCAGATATGTAGAAATACCTGTCTACACTTTGTCTTTTGCAGAGTACCTTCTTTTCCGGCATGAATATGCTCCCGGCGAAACAGAGGAGATCTACGCTGAATTTGAGAATTTTTTACGTAAAGGTGGTTTTCCGGCCATCCACACAGGTAATTATTCATCAGAAACGACTTACAAAGCAATTTACGATATCTATTCGTCTGCTATTTTGCGTGACACAGTTCAACGCTATGGCATTCGCGATGTAGAGCTTCTGGAACGAGTTGTAAAATATGTATTTGATAATATTGGCAATTCTTTTTCAGCTAAGAATGTTGCCGACTATTTCAAAAGCCAGAATCGCAAAATCGATCTGAACACTGTATACAATTATTTGAACGCTCTGGAAGGTGCATTCATAATTTATAGGATTCCCCGATATGATATTAAGGGTAAAGAGCTCTTGAAAACCAACGAAAAATACTTTGTTGGCGATCAGTCTTTGCTTTACGCTGTAATGGGCTTTAAAGACAGGCTTATTTCAGGCGTACTTGAAAACATAGTAATGCTTGATCTCAAACGCAGAGGGTTTAAAGTATTTGTTGGCAAATCAGGCGAAAAAGAGATTGATTTTATTGGAGAAAAAGCCGGATATAAAATTTATGTGCAAGTAACATATAAAATGACAGAGCAATCTACTATCGACAGAGAGTTCTCGCCTTTGCTGGACATTAAGGATAACCATCCGAAATACGTTGTAAGCATGGATGAAACATGGAAGGATAATATTGAGGGTATTCAACACATGCACATAGCAGATTTTTTACTGAAGGATTGAGTCACTTTGGCGCAACGCAGGACCTTGCCAAAGTTTTTTGCAACTGCTTCACATTCTTCACTTTCCACTCCTCACTTTCCACTCCTCACTCTCTAGTTTCAGCCAACTTTGGAAACATATTTCATCCAACTCTGGAAACGAACCATTATTTTATTACTTTTACATCAGATTTTCAAATGTGATTTCTTATGGATAATTACAAAAAACGCGTAGTTGACAACTTGCTTGAAAGAAAGTTAAAAGGCAAGGGCGCGGTACTGATACAAGGTGCTAAATGGTGTGGCAAAACCACCACTGCCGAGCAAAAGGCTAAAAGCATATTGTATATGGACGATCCTCAAAAGAAGGCTCAAAACCTGCAGATGGCTGAATTCAATATGCAACGGCTGTTGCAAGGAGATGCTCCGCGGTTGATAGATGAATGGCAGCTTGCTCCTCAAATATGGGATGCTGTGAGATTTGAAGTTGATCACAGAGATGCGATGGGTCAGTTTATTCTTACAGGTTCTGCTGTTCCTGCCGACAAACAAAAAATAAGTCATAGCGGTACAGGCCGTTTTGCATGGCTCACCATGCGTCCTATGTCATTGTATGAGAGCGGCGATTCTACTGGAGGAGTCAGCATCGGTCAGTTGTTTGATTCTGATAAGACAGTTGATGGCTATTGTAAACTGGAACTTGCCGACATTGCATTTCTTATTTGTCGCGGAGGGTGGCCTCGTGCTGTTTCTTTGGATAAAGATATAGCATTAGATCAGGCAAAGGATTATGTGGATGCTATAACTGATTCCGATATTTCTCGCGTCGATGATGTCAATCGTGACAAGGAGTCGGCACGCAGGCTTATGCGCTCGTATGCCCGGCATCAAGGTTCGCAAGCCACCATTGGAACAATACGTGAAGATATGACTGCAGGCGGGGCTTTTGAAATAAGTGAACGTACAATTACTTCATACATAAATGCTTTAAAACAAATATTTGTCATTGAAGATATGCCCTCGTGGAATCCGAATCTGAGGTCAAAGACGGCTATCAGAACTTCGGATACTCGCTATTTTGTCGATCCTTCCATCGCCACGGCTGCTCTGGGTATTGGCCCTGAAGATTTAATGAACGATCTGAATATGATGGGGCTGCTGTTTGAGACTATGTGTGTGCGCGATTTGAGAGTTTTTGCAGATGCTTTGGACGGCGATGTTTATCATTATCGCGATAAAAACGGGCTTGAATGTGACGCGGTGATTCATCTACGTAATGGAAAATACGGATTGATTGAAATCAAGCTCGGAGGCGAGACACTGATAAATGAAGGAGTAAAAACTTTGACTTCATTTGCCTCAAAAATTGATACCGGAGCGATGAAGGAACCTTCATTCAGAATGATACTTACGGCCACAGGAAATTTCGCATATCGGCGTGACGATGGAATTCTAATTGTTCCATTAGGTTGTCTTAACGCATAACCTTGGCAAAACATCCATAATAATTTGGTGGCGGATGAAAAAATAGTTATTTTCACAAAGTAAATGTGTGTATATACACAAATATATTCCTCATAATCAAGGTATAGATCAAAAACATATCATTGAGATTCAGTTGGATAGTTTTGCTGACCGCAAATATCGTAAAGCAAAGGTGCTTTACGATTTTGTGGAGAAGAAGGCCTTGTCTGACCCGGAGATGTTTTATGTTTTGCTCGATGAGGTGCAGATGTTGGAGGATTTTGTGGATGTGCTGAATGGCTTTTTGCATTTTCAGAATTTAGATATCTATGTAACAGGTAGTAATGCTAAGTTTTTATCATCGGACATCATTACCGAATTTAGGGGGCGTGGAGTACAAATCCACTTAGTGCCTTTGTTATTCAAGGAGATAGTAACAGAGATGAATGTTGAGCCAAGTATGGCATGGCGTGACTACATGTTCTATGGTGGCATTCCGATGGTGGTGATGGAAAAGGATGAACGGCTTAAAGTGGAGATGCTTCATCAGTTAGTTCATGAGACCTATTTGACTGATATTATCAATAGGAACAGAGTAAAGAATGATGCGGACTTGGAGGAACTCTTTAAGTTGTTGGCTTCTACTATTGGCAGTTTGACAAATCCCACTAAATTGTCTAATACTTTTAAGAGTGAGAAAAAGGTTGACATCAATTCCTGGACTATTAAAAATTATATCGATTATTTCATAGATTCTTTTTTGCTGTCACGTGCCATCAGATACGATATCAAGGGGAAAAGGTATATTGACACACCTTGCAAGTATTATTTCTCTGATATGGGGCTGCGTAATGCTTTGCTGGATTTCAGAGAGGTGGAACCGACTCATCTCATGGAGAATATTCTGTATAACTACTTGCTGGAACAGGGATATGGAGTTGATGAATGTATTTGATTATCTGCTACGGTAATCATTGAGTCCCGAACGCCTGACCTTGCCAAGGTTTTTCGTGAGATATTTTCGCACAACAGTCTATCTGAATTTTGCGCAACAGATTGTCTTGTTTTTGCACAACAAATTATCTGATTTTTGCACAATAATACAATATATATTATCTTTATAGTAAATCTAATTGCATTACTATGAAGTACATTAGAAGATTGATAGAAGATGATATGTTGGAAAAGCTCGCAGCCTCAGGCGCTTTACTAATAAAAGGACCAAAATCTTGTGGAAAGACAGAGACTGCCAAGCAATATGCTAAAAGTATATTGCAAATAGACAGGGATCCACAAGTTCCTGTGATTATGGCTACAAATCCACAACTGTTACTGGTAGGTCAAACTCCCAGACTGATTGATGAATGGCAGGAGCAGCCTCAAATTTGGAATTATGTAAGACATGAGGTCGATGACCGCAAGTTAAAAGGACAATTTATCCTTACGGGCTCTTCAAATCCAACTGATGATGTAAAATTGCACAGCGGCTCAGGACGTTTTACAGTATTGCAAATGGACACCATGAGCTGGCAGGAATTGGGATATTCCTCAGGAACAGTCAAATTATCGGACTTGGTGGCCGGGCATTTGAAAGAGTTTAATGAACCGGCTATATCGCTTGACTTCATCATAGAAAGAATGTGTATAGGTGGTTGGCCCTCTTTAATAGGCGAAAGCACAAAAAATGCTCTTAATATGAATCGCAGCTATGTTGATTTACTTTGTGAAGTGGACATGAGCAATGTTTCGGGAGTGAGACGCGACCCTCACAAAGTGCGTAGTTTGTTACGCTCTTTGGCAAGGAATATAGCTACTTTAGTGGATAATACAACCTTGGAAAAGGATGTGAAATCCAGAGATATTAATGAATTGTCAAGAAACACGATATCTGACTATTTGAATGCACTTTCCAGATTAATGATTTTGTATGAACAACCTGCTTTTAATATGCATATTCGCTCATCTGCATCGTTGCGTAAGTCACCTAAGAGACATTTGTGCGACACGTCTCTGGCTGTGGCAGCCTTGGGTTTAGACAAAGAATCGTTAACAAAAGATATTAAATATGCCGGGTTCTTGTTTGAGTCACTTGCAATTCACGAATTGAATGTGTATGCCAAAGCTAATGATGCTAGTGTGTTTCACTACAATGACTATTATGGTAATGAAGTGGATGCTATTGTACAAGGGCGAAATGGAAATTATGCCGCTTTTGAAATTAAACTGGGCGTGGGTTTTATTGATGAGGCAGCGGATAATCTCAAAAAATTTGCTAAAAACATTGATACTGCAAAAATGGAGTTGCCTAAAAGTCTTAACATCATCACCGGAACCGGCATGAGCTATCGCCGTCCCGATGGTTTAAATGTTATTTCTTTAGCCTCTTTGGGGCGCTGAATAAATGACCTTGCCAAAGTTTTTTGCAAGTAACTCATTTCCTTCACTTTTCACTTTTAACTTTTAACTCCTCACTTTCAAGGTCTTTATTTTAATCCTTTATGCAACGTACCGAGAAGCCGTAGGCACGACCGAGATCGTTTATATAGGCATTGCTGCTTCCTATTAGCATGTATTTTGACTCTGTTCCTATAGTGGTGCTTGACCAGTAGCTTCCGTATATGTTTTGGTCGGTATATTCAGCTGTAACCCAGTGGCGATAACCGGCAATAGTAATTTTTAACGGGCTGGCGAAAGCTCCTGCAGCATTTTTGGGTTCCCATATTTCCCATTCGGCTGTCCATTCTGTCTCTGTGGGTATTCTAAATCCTGCCGGGCATGGGTTGTTTATGCCATTAACACCTTGCCAAAGATTGTCATTCTGAGGGTTGCGCCAGTCATATGGTGCTGCATCAGCTGTGATGAAGTTACCATGACCGGGGGTGTCACTCGTTGCCAAACTGGCGATTGTTATGCTGGTACTTATCTGATGGCCGTCCGATCCCCTTCCCCATTGATAGTAATAACCATAGGCCTGACTGTCGCCGCTGCTTATGGCAACGCGTGAGACTCCAAGGTTTCTGTCCATCCAGACCTTTTCTGTAGAGCTGGTTACTGTGTAAAAATCCACAACTCCTGCATCTACTGAAACAACATACTTGACACCCCTCTTAAAGCCTTCAGTGGGGGCTGCTTTGTAAATATACTGCCATGTAGTACCGTCAGATGTGAGCCCGATCAGGCAATTGCCTGTAGGGGTGCCGGGATTTATAACCATATATACTTTGGTATCGGTGTTGTTCGATGTAAGGGTTGCGGCTGTGGTGAGTGTAGTTGTTACCTCGCTTGATGTCCCTGTCTGAGAAGCGAAGTTATACGCAGTTCTGGCTGCAGGTGCCGTCTGTGTTATATCTAACGTCCCGCTGCTGAATGCAAGGGTGGCGTTTGTTATCAGTCTTACAGCCTTGAGATTGCCTGAGCCCTTTATCTGAAATTCCAGTATGGTAAAGAGGTGGTTGTATTTCAGATCCACCTCGTTCGCTACTGCAGCCGTGCTGGTCGGTGAAGTGACACTCAGCGGTGTAGCGATAAGAAAATCAAGTTCGCTTATATGTGCGGAGCTGTTACTCTCTAAAGGGAATAACCTTGCCACAGTTTTTGGCATTTATCTGAAAATTTGATTGTTATATACAGCATTTTTATCATTATCCACAGTATTTATTTTCGCGGGGGAAATGATATATCCAATTCGGAAAAATAGTATTTCCAAGCGCCTATTAGCCATGTGTTTGCCAAAAACTGTGGCAAGGTTATTGCGGGCTTTTCATAATAAGAAAATTTATGGGAGGGGATGTGATGAGAGATTTTTCTTCTTTAATATCAGCTGCCGAAAAGGCTATTTCGGCAGCTAAAACTCAAAATTCGACGGGTGTGGCTGATGCGACGGGTGCTCCTGATGTGTCGAGTGCGGCTGATGCGACGGGTGCTCCTGATGTGTCGAGTGCGGCTGATGCAACGAGTGTGACGGATGCTGCTGATGTGTCGAGTGCGACGGATGTGTCGGCTGGTCCGGTGGTAGGTGGAACTCTACTAAAACGAACGCAGATTAACCTCAAACGTGATCAGATTGGGTTTTTCCATGTGTGGATCAGAGGGAGCAATCGGAACAATGTTTTTTACAACAATGCTGATTTTATTGGTTTTCTTGAGCGATGCCATAAGTCTGCAATTAAAAATGAGACCATTGTCTCCGCGTTTGTCTTAATGGACAATCATGTTCATTTACAAATATATACTCGTGCACTTAACGCATTTATGAAATCATTATTAATGAGCTTTAATCAATGGTACAACTGGCGTAAAGGGCTTAGCGGACAACTTTTCAACAGTCCGTTCTCCAGCAAACTTATTGACAATGAGGATTATCTTCTGTATAATTATTTATACATTCTTACAAATCCCGTTAGGGCCGGAATTTGTAAAAACATAACAAAATATAAGTGGAGTTCTTATCATTTTACAAAGAAAGAAAAATTCAACTTTTTAAATAAATACATTAATGTCAGCGATTTGGTTTTTAATAACTTTTTCAAAAGTAATATTGAATTGCATTATACAGCAAACAAGCATTTAAGAGAATATTGGTCGCTTTTAGATGATAAAAAAACAATAGAAACTAACACAAAAGCGATAGCAGATTATAAAAGAGCTAACGATGATAAAAAAACATTAGAAAGGGAAAAAGAATCAATTAAAGGATTAGAAACAATAGAATCAGACAATAAAACAAGGGCAAATAATAATAATAATAATAATAATAGAGAAAAGCGCAGTTATTTATCCAGGCAAACGAATCATTTAGTCAGGCCGACAGATCATGAGGTGGCTACAAGTCTCAGTTTTTTATTGAAAGAGCGAAAATTAAATGAGCTGTCTCACAAAGAGTTAATCAGGGTTATGAAAATTCTGAGGGATCATGGGAATGCGACTTATCGTCAGATTTCCTCTGTTACCCATGAAAGTTTGTATGAAGTGATTAGGGACCTTGCCACAGTTTTTTGTATTTACCTGATATATTAGCCTTTACATTGAGCATTTTGTAAACCCAAAACAACCAGGAACAAATAACTATAAAAATGAATTATGCAATCATCTGTCAACCTGACACTTACCAAAATCTGTGGCAAGGTTACATGTTTTTTTGCAAAAATGAATTATGCAATCATCTGTCAACCTGACACTTACCAAAAACTGTGGCAAGGTTATGTTGCCTGAGTCCAGCATTTTACCTATTTTTATACCTGAATTTCTCTCTTTAAATTTACCTGAATTTCAAATTTGAAAACATTATAATGAAAAAGATATCAAAGATTTGCTGTATCGGAGCCGGTTATGTTGGCGGGCCTACAATGGCTGTGATTGCCTCTAAGTGCCCCGAGATTAAAGTTACAGTTGTGGATGTCAATCCCGAAAGGATTGCAAGATGGAATAGCGACAACCTCGATGAACTTCCGGTATATGAGCCTGGTCTGAAAGAGGTTGTGGCCGGTGCAAGAAACAGAAATCTCTTTTTCTCGACTGATGTTGAGCAGAGTATCAGGGAGGCTGAAATGATTTTTATTTCGGTTAATACTCCTACTAAGACTTACGGCAAGGGCAAGGGGATGGCCGCCGACCTGAAATATGTTGAGCTTTGCGCAAGACAGATTGCAGATGTTGCCACCGAGGACAAAATTATTGTTGAGAAATCGACGCTTCCGGTGAGAACGGCGCAAACCATAAGAACTATAATGGAGAATTGCGGAAAACACATCAATTTCCAGATTCTTTCCAATCCTGAGTTTCTTGCAGAGGGAACTGCTATTGCCGATCTTCAGAATGCGGACAGGGTTCTTATCGGTGGTGATCGCTCCACTCCTGAAGGCCGTGAGGCAATAGATGCTCTCGCCTCCATTTATGAACACTGGCTCTCTCCGGATAAGATTTTAAGGACAAATCTCTGGTCCTCTGAGCTTTCTAAATTGACAGCAAATGCATTTCTTGCACAAAGGGTATCTTCTATAAACTCTATCAGTGCTTTGTGTGAGATGACCGAGGCCGATGTGGACGAGGTTGCCGGGGCTATTGGTGCGGACTCGAGGATCGGGTCAAAATTCCTCAAGGCTTCTGTCGGTTTTGGCGGCTCTTGTTTCCAGAAGGATATCCTCAACCTCGTCTACATCTGCAAATCACTGGGATTGAATGATGTTGCCGAATACTGGCAGGGTGTGATTGATATCAATAATTATCAGAAGAGACGTTTTGCTGAAAAAATCGTGACAAGTTTGTTCAATACCGTTGCCGGCAAAAAGATTGCATTTCTCGGATGGGCTTTCAAGAAGGACACTAATGACACTCGCGAGACAGCTGCCATGTATGTAGCTGATTATCTGCTTGATGAAACTGCCAATATAACTGTCTACGATCCAAAGGTTACTCAGACTCAAATGTTGACCGACCTCAACTACCTGGCCACAAGGGAGGAGAGCAAGAACAGTGCAATGCTTCATAGTGTAAAGGATCCTTATGAGGCTTGCAAAGATGCACACGCTGTAGCTATTCTGACAGAGTGGGATGAGTTTAAGGGCTATGACTGGCAAAAAATTTATGACAACATGAAAAAGCCTGCGTTTGTATTTGACGGTCGCAACATAGTAGATGCGGAAAAGCTTAGGAATATTGGTTTCAAGGTTTCTCAAATCGGTAAATAGACATATTGCGGGATTATGAAATAAATATATATTTGTAATAATTTTCAAACAAATTATAACAAAATCAATTTTTTTCATGAAATCCATTTTTAAATATTTTGCTATTATATCAATAATAACAATTTCTATTATCGGAAGTAAAAATACCTCTTCTGCTCAATCTGCACCTGTTACTCTTAAAGCCGGAGATGCCGCACCTGCTCTTAATGTTAACTGGATCAAAGGAACGCCTGTAACCGGTTTTGACAATAACATGGTCTATGTTGTCGAATTCTGGGCAACCTGGTGCGGCCCGTGCAAGTCTGCAATGCCTCACCTCTCTGAACTTGCCAAACAGTATGCAGGCAAGGTTACATTTATAGGTGTCAACATCTGGGAAAAAGGGACCGAGAACAAACCGTATGAGTCTGTAATGCCGGCTGTCCAACAATTTGTTGAATCTATGGGCGACAAGATGGGCTATAATGTTGCAATGGATAAGAATGAAAAATTCATGGCCAACAACTGGATGAGAGCCGCCGGCCAGAACGGAATTCCGGCTTCGTTCCTTATTAAGGAGGGTAAAATTGCATGGATCGGTCATCCTATGGAGATTGACAAGATTATTGATGAGGTTCTTGCCGGAACTTTTGACGTTGAGGCGTATAAAGCTGCGGTAGAGAAGGAGAAAGCGGAGGAGGCTCGTATGATGGCTGCTTACAAGGAGATGGCAGAGAAGGTTGCAAAAGCTGTTGAACAGAAGGACTATACAACTGCTGTAGCAACTATTGACAACGCTTTACCTACAATGCACCCTGAATTGAAAGCCAGAGCATACTCTTTGAAATTAAACACATTAATCTCCGAAGACCCTGATAAAGCAATTGCTTTTTGCCGGGAGTGGAAAAAAGAGGACCAAAATGCTGTCTTTAACATTATAAATCTTGTGGTTTCAAAAGATGGCTACCCTGCTGAAATATACCAAATGGTTATTGATGATCTCAACGGGCTGTCGTCGGATTCAAGATTTAATAACTCCAACGGACAAGTGAATATTTTCATGACTCTTGCGGAGTGCTATTACAAGATGAAAGATAAGGACAATGCTGTCAGCTCTGCTCAAAAGGGTATTGAGGTTGCAGAAAAAGCCATAGCCAATCAGGACAAAGAGGCCGGCTTTGATGAGAAAATTGTCGCACAATTGAAGTCCACTCTAGAGAGATACAAGCAGTAAGACCTTCCAGGTTTCATACCGGCTAACCATACATCAGGGCCATTTCAAGGGTTAAATCCTTGTTTTGGCCCTGTTTTCTAACAAGGCCTTGCCGGGATTTTAAACCTTTGTAAGGTTCTAACTGTTTTATAAAGATATGACCACGGAATCAAACAAAAATAATTGGCAAAGAACCTTCGCATTTATATGGGTGGGGCAGTTGTTTTCAACTATAACAAGCTCTGTTGTCAGTTTTGCCATTATCTTCTGGCTCAGCGTACGGACGGGTTCTGCAGAGGTGCTCGCCTACTCTACCCTTGCATCCATGATGCCTCACCTTGTACTAGGTCTTTTTACCGGTGTGCTGATTGACAGATGGAACCGCAAAAGGATTATGATCATTGCTGACATGTACGTTGCTGCCCTGACTGCTGTGATGGCTGTTCTTTTCTACACTGGCAATGTCCATCTGGGTTTTATTTATACTTTGCTGGCACTCCGCTCTATAGGAAGCGCTTTTCACTCTCCCGCAATGGAGGCCTCTGTTCCTCTTCTTGCTCCTGAGGACCGGCTGATGAGGGTTGCCGGGGTAAATAATATGATTTTTTCTGTCAGCACAATTGCGGCTCCGGCTATAGCCGCACTTTTCATCTCAATATTCGACATGACCTGGGTGCTGATGCTGGATGTGATTGGGGCGCTGATTGCCTGCACATCTCTGCTGTTTGTCACTATACCGAATCCTGTAAAGGCTCCTGAAGGTGAAACGGATGTGAATCAAGGGAGTTTAAAGGCAGAGTTTCGGAAATTCTTCATGGAATTCCGTCAGGGGATTCATGAGATCAAAAAGAGGCGTGGCATAATGTGGATGTTTATCTTTACTGTGTTTGCCAGCCTTGCGATGGTGCCTGTCTCTACCCTTTTTCCTCTGATGACATTGGACCATTTTGCGGGTGATACTTACAAAATGAGTTTCATTGAGATTACCTGGGGTGTCGGAATGCTGCTCGGCGGGGTGCTGATGACTCTTCCCACGTTTAAATTTGACAATGTAAAACTAATTAACTCGTCGTATATTGTACTTGGTGCTTCGTTTTTGTTTTCGGGATTCCTGCCTCCTGAAGGATTCTACCTGTTTTCCGGTTTTTCACTGATTGGCGGGATTGCCGGTGCTATTTTCTGGGGAGCTTTTACTGTTCTTCTTCAAACTAGTATTGATCCGGGAGTTTTAGGCCGCGTGTTTTCCATCCACGGTAGTCTGATAATGATTCCGGCCATGTTCAGTCTGGTCGCAACCGGCTACATTGCCGATACAATCGGCATTACAAACACATTCATTCTTGGCGGTGCCTCATTAATCCTGATTGGAATTATATCTTTTTATGTGGCACAGATTTTTCTATCTCGCAGAATCACAAGCGATTAATTTTAGTGGCACTGATTTTTCTATCTATCTTATTTTAAGATATTTATACATACTTGATTGTGTGTTAATTAGAAAAAACAGTGGCACTGATTTTTCTAATCATTTCACTTCGTGGTAGTTATATTACCTTGAATATGTGTCGATTGGAAAAATCAGTGCCACAAAAATTACTTATTAAAATCAGCGAGGAACTTTGCCAGGCCGGAATCGGTCAGCGGGTGTCTCAGAAGGCCGAGAATCGCATCCAGAGGACAAGTGGCAACATCAGCCCCGGCTTCAAGGCACTGGATAATGTGCATAGTATGCCTTATTGAAGCAGCCAGCACCTCAGTCTCATAACCATAATAGTTATAGATTTCAACAATCTGACGAATCAGCTCGACACCATCTGTCGAGATATCATCCAATCTGCCGACAAATGGCGACACATAAGTTGCTCCGGCCTTCGCAGCAAGAAGTGCTTGCCCTACGGAAAACACAAGCGTGCAGTTTGTACGAATCCCGTTATCAGAAAAATATTTGATAGCCTTAATGCCCTCTTTTATGCAAGGCACCTTGACAACGATCTGAGGATGAAGGGACGCAAGCTCTTTGCCTTCCCTGATCATGCCTTCAAAATCTGTGGAAATCACCTCCGCACTTACATCACCTTTCACAATATTGCATATGTCGATGTAGTGTTGCTTGATATTGGCCTCACCTTTTATCCCCTCTTTTGCCATTAAGGAGGGGTTTGTAGTTACTCCGTCGAGTACTCCAAGGTCGTTTGCCTCTCTGATTTGATTGAGATTTGCTGTGTCTATGAAAAATTTCATGATTGTATGTTTGTGTTTGGCAAATTTAGTTAAAAACTGAGGACCTTGGCAAGGTCATTGCAACCCTGTGCTAAAATCCGAATTTATATTGTTAAATTCGAGGGTTTTAAAGAATTTGATTAAAGTTAACAATAATTAAGATGAAAAAAATTGCTTTGCTTTTGTTGTGTTCCATATTATGCATTGTAACTTATGCACAAGCCGAAGTGACAAAGGTGGTGCCCGAAGCCGCTGTTGTACAAGCTGAAACTGCGAAGGTACATTGGGGTTCTTCAGACCCGCTGGAGGTCAAGGAGTTTAAATTGAAAAATGGTCTCACTGTGTGGATGAATGAGGACCACTCTCAGCCAAAAGTTTTCGGTGCGGTAGTTGTGAAAGCCGGGGCAAAGGACTGCCCTAACACCGGTATTGCTCACTATTTTGAACACATGATGTTCAAGGGAACTGATAAAATAGGGACAATCGACTATACATCTGAAAAGATTCTGCTCGATTCAATCGCATTGAAATACGACGAGTTGGCTGCCACAACAGAAGAGACAAAAAGAAAAACGATTCAAAAAGAGATAAATGCTCTTAGTATCAAAGCATCCGATTTTGCCATACCAAATGAGTATGACCGTCTTATATCAAAATACGGAGGCAGTGGTCTTAATGCCGGCACCTCGTATGACCTGACTGTATATTTTAATGAATTCTCTCCACAGTATTTCAGGCAATGGGCAGAGGTGAACAGCGAGCGTCTGTTGAATCCTGTGTTCCGTCTTTTCCAGAGTGAACTTGAGACTGTATACGAGGAGAAAAATATGTACAGCGATTCTTTTGGCAATACTGCCCTCGAAAAGGGGTTGGAAAGATTCTTTGCTCCCCATCCTTATGCATACCCAATTGTAGGCAGCACTGAAAATTTAAAAAATCCGAAACTTTCTGAAATGAGAAAATTTTTTCAGGATTATTATGTTGCGGGAAATATGGGTTTGATATTAAGCGGTGATTTCAATAGCGAGGAGGTAATGGGTGTGCTTGAGAGTACTTTCGGAAGGGTGCATGCAGGCGAGGCTCCAGTAAGACATGCAGCCGAGCCCGCTGCGTTAAATGGCCGTGAGAAATTTGACGTAAAAATACCGCTTCCTGTTGTCAAAGCAAGGGTTATCGCCTGGAGAGGCATACCTGCCAATCACAAGGATGAGGCTGCCCTTACAATCGCAACCCGGATTTTGAATAATGAAAGCAGTACAGGATATCTTGATATACTGACGGTTGAAGGAAAACTATTGGCCGGAGGTGCGTTGTCTCAGAGCTTCAATGACGCCGGTCTGGTTGCTGTGGCAATAGTCCCTAAGTTGTTTTTCCACTCGCTCGAAAAGGCTGAGAACCTGGTTATGAATGAAGTGGAGAGAGTTAAGAGAGGCGATTTCTCTGATGAGTTGTTCAGCAGTCTCAAGATGGAGCTTGAGCGCAGCTATAAGCTCAAACTTGAAGATATCGATTCCCGTTCACAAGAGATGCTCACCGTCTTCTCTCAAGGAAAGAGCTGGAAGGATTACCTTAACGAAATAAAGCAGATTGAATCTCTGACAAAAGATGATGTTGTTGCGGTTGCCAACAGGTATTTCAATGAGAATTACCTTGCAATGACTAAAAAAACAGGCAATTATCCAAAGGATAATCTCAAAAAACCGGGTTTTGCCCCTATTATTCCAAAAAATGGTGAGGCAAAATCAAAATATGCAGAAGAACTCGCGTTGACCCCTGTAATGGAATCACATCCGCGTTTTCTTGATTTTGAAAACGATGTAAAGAGAACGAAGTTATCTTCACTTGTGACCTTGTACGTTACTGAAAACCCGATAAATGACATTTTCTCGCTTGATTTTGAATTTGGAAAAGGGACCCTCGAATCAAAGCTTCTCTCACCACTTACGTCATATCTGGCTGTCTTAGGGACTGATTCCCTTTCATTTGATCTGTTCAAGGGCAAACTCCAAAATATCGGCAGCACAATCAATTTCAATGCTGAGAATGATAAATTCGTAATGGAGGTAACCGGATTTGACAAAAATTTTGATGCCACCCTGGATCTTGTCAGAGATTTTACTAAAGGGGTAAAAGCTGATCAGAAAAAGATGAAACCGATAGTAGAGGCCAAGAAGGTCGCTGATAAGGCCGAAAAGGAGTCCCCGGATGAAATTGCCTCGGCACTACTGGAATACGTGCGT
Organism: Bacteroidales bacterium CF; assembly: GCA_000473305.1. GTDB lineage: Bacteria > Bacteroidota > Bacteroidia > Bacteroidales > UBA932 > Bact-08. The sequence continues at coordinate 1,777,342 of CP006772.1, forward strand.
TATGGGGAGAAATCAAGTTATATTAACAGGCTCTCTTATGCCGAAACAAAAGCCCTTAAAGGGGAACAACTTATTGACGAATTTAAATCTGTCATGAAGGTGGAGTGCAACATTCACTATTGCGGCAATCTTCCATCAGATGTTGTTGCTTCAATGATTAAGGAGAAAATCGATCTCGGCAATATAACTGTTGCATCTAAAACGCCTGTTTACAGGCAACCTGCGACTGTGGATGGTGCCGTTGTATATTTTGTCGAAGTACCGAAGGCATCCCAAAGCATCATATACGGTTACGCGCCGGGAGGTATAATCTCGTCCGAGGCTTCGCGCTACGCCGGCGCCCTCTTCAACAACTACTTCGGCGGCTCTATGAGCTCCCTGGTCTTCCAGCAAATCAGAGAGTTCCGGTCTCTCGCCTACAGGGCCGGTGCAAAATACTCTATTCCTGCACTTTGTCACAGGGATAAACAGGGGCAATTTGTTGCCTCACTCTCTACACAGTGCGACAAGACCGTTGAGGCTATCGGAGTACTGGATTCACTGATAAGATTTATGCCTGTTAAGGCTGAACGTGTTGAGACTGCCCGTCAGGATGTAATAAATGAGGCAACTAATCAGTACCCGCCAATCCGTTACCGTTCTTCAGATATTGCTTCACTCCGCAAGAGCGGATATGAGTCCGATCCGAACAAAGATCTTGCAGATGCCGTAAAAAACATGGGAATCGATCAGATAGTGGAATTTTACAATCAGAATGTAAAAGACAACAAAGTGACCTACTTAGTCGTCGGCAGTTCTAAAAAAATAGACATGAACAAGCTTGCCAATTATGGCCGCATTGTCAAGTTGAAGAAAATTCTGTGGCACTGATTTTTCTATTTATCTAATTTATTGTACTTTCATTTTTACATAGAATTCTAAATAATTACTCAACTTGCAGATTGTATGAAAAATAGAAAAATCAGTGCCACAAAAATTGCATTTTTTCTTTTGCTATCCGTCTCTTTAAGCGCGAAGGAGAAAAACGATGTTATATCTGTCAAATCACCGGACGGGAAAATCGTAACCAATATCTATATCGACTCTCTCCTGAGCTTCTCGGTAAAGCAGGATGGCGTTTCTGTCCTGGAGAGATCCCGCATTGGGATGAAACTCGCGGATGGCACGGAGTTAGGGAAATCACCAAAGCTGGTCTCTAAGAAGGTGCGGGTTGTGAATGAGGTTGTGAACGCTCAGTTCTACAGATTCAGCAAGTTCAACGACAATTTTCAGGAGATTGACCTGAAGTTCAAAGGCGGATATGGTGTTGCGTTTAGGATTTATAATGAAGGTGTTGCTTATCGTTTTCATTCAGAGATCGATCACGAGATAGAGATAGCGGCTGAAACGGCAGAGTTCAATTTTGACAAGGATTACCTGACATATCTTGCTCACTCGAAAGGCAAAAAAGAGCAGTTTTTCATGTCTTTCCAGAATTTCTACTCTGTGAAACCACTGTCAGAGGCGGATACTCGTCTGGCCTTTCTGCCTGCGACGGTTGACCTTGGTGGTGGAAGGAAACTCACAATCACAGAATCGGACCTGGAATCTTACCCCGGGATGTTCCTGCAGGTGAATCGCCCGGATGAATCAAACTCAGGGGTAAGCAGTGCAAATGTTAACAGCGCAACTCTAAATAGTGCAAATGTTAACAGCTCAACTAAAAAGCCGGCTGGTGAAAACTTCACAAACGGAAATCCCACAGCTTCTGCTTCAGGGCAGATGTCCGGCAAGTATTCACTGACAGGAGTCTTTGCCCCGATTCCTTCTGGATTGGAGCGTAACGCAAAACGTCTGCAAGAGGTTGTAACCGGCCGTAGCAATATACTCGCAAAAGTAAATGGCAACCGCACATTCCCGTGGAGAGTCCTTGCCATTACCGAGAAAGACACGCAGCTTCCGGTGAACAATATGGTCTATGCACTTGCATCTCCAAACAGAATCGGCGATTGCTCCTGGGTTAAACCCGGCAAGGTTGCGTGGGACTGGTGGAACGACTGGGGTTTGTATAATGTTGGATTCAAGGCAGGTATCAATCAGGAGACCTACAAATATTTCATAGACTTCGCATCCCGCTACGGACTTGAATATGTGGTGCTTGACGAAGGCTGGTATAACCCTGCAAAAGGAGATCTGATGACAGTTGTGCCTGAACTTGACCTGAAAGAGCTGGTTGAGTACGGGAAAGGCAAAAATGTCGGAATCGTTCTCTGGTCTGTCCTCAAAGTTCTGGACGATCAGCTGGAGGAGGCATGCAAATACTATTCGGAACTCGGAATAAAAGGTTTTAAGGTTGACTTCCTTGACAGAGATGACCAGGTGGCTGTAGATATGGTTTACAGAGTTGCCGGAGCTGCTGCCCGTCACAAACTCATGCTGGACTTCCACGGTTTCTACAAACCTACCGGAATCAACAGGACATTTCCTAACGTTGTCAATTTTGAGGGAGTGTTCGGACTTGAGGAGCTGAAATGGTCAACCGAGAAGGTAATGCCGGAATATGACGTCACATTGCCTTTCATCCGAATGATGGCCGGGCCTGTCGACTACACCCCGGGTGCAATGAGAAATGCCACAAAAAAGGATTTTGCTCCGATTTACAGCAACCCGATGAGTCAAGGCACACGTTGTCATCAACTTGCAACATACATTGTATTTGACTCTCCTTTCACAATGTTGTGCGACTCCCCTACATTGTATGAGCAGAACAAAGAGTGCACAGAGTTTATCGCTTCAATCCCTATGGTTTATGATGAGACCCGAATACTCGACGGTGAACTTGCCCAATTTATTATCACCGCACGCCGTCATGAAATACCTTCTGCCAAAGGCGCTGCTTCCGGAAACGGAATTGGAGCAACAACCGGATATGCAACCGGTACACCTGCCGGCAATGCTCAGAATTATGTCAGAATTTCTCCTGCAGACAAGACACAAACAATCTGGACCGTGGGCGGGCTTACAAACTGGAACGCCCGCGACATAACTCTCGACCTCTCTTTCCTAGAAGCCGGCAAAACTTACAAGGCAACTCTTTTCAAGGATGGAATCAACGCTGAGAAGCAAGGTGCAGATTATGCCGTTGAGAAACTGACGGTCGACAGGAATACAAGGCTGAGAATACATATGGCATCCGGCGGTGGGTTCGGAATGGTGATTAGTGGCACTGATTTTTCTATTTAGCAGAATTTCTGGTGTTTACTTATAGGGCTTCATTTTCAGGCATTTGTATATCCTGATTTTCAGATATTTGCACATCCATGTTTTCCACATACTTACTAAATCATTATTAACGAAATAAATAGAAAAATCAGTGCCACAAAAAATAAAAAAATCATCGGGCGAACTTGAGGAGTTTTCACCCGAGAAGCTGAGAAGGTCGCTGCTTCGTTCAGGAGCTTCTGAAGATATTGTAGAGCCGATTATCGAAGAGATAAACGGCTGGATATATGAGGGTGTCCCAAGTAAGTTAATCTATGAGAAGGCTTTCGGGATGCTTCGCAAAAACAAGCTGGGAAATGCTGCGCGTTACCGGCTCAAAAAGGCAATGATGGAGCTCGGCCCTACCGGCCACCCATTTGAACACCTCGTCGGAGAGTTGTTCCGGCTGAGAGGATATGATGTCGAGGTTGGAGTGGTTGTTGACGGAGTTTGCGTAACTCATGAGGTCGATGTGATTGCCACAAAGAACAAGCACCAGATCTTTATCGAGTGCAAATATTACCAGACTACCGGCAAAAACGCCAATGTGCAGGTTCCTCTCTACATAAGGTCCAGAGTGAATGACATCATAAAAAAACGAGAAACAATGCCCGAGTATGAAGGGTATACATTCTCGGGGGGAGTTGTCACAAATACAAGGTTTACAGCTGATGCCACAGCTTTCGGAGATTGCAGCGGATTGATCCTGATAAGTTGGGACTTTCCTGCAAGTAAAGGGTTGAAGGAGATAATAGACAGCGAGAAGATTTTCCCGATTACAGCCCTCACCCGACTCAACAGAGCCGAAAAGGTTAAGCTGATGGATAACGGGATTGTGCTCTGTAACCAGATTGCAGAAAATCCGGAGGTCCTGACTGACATCGGAATGGAACCGAACCGCCGGAGCAAGATTCTCGAGGAGGTGAAATCGTTGTAAGGGGCACAACCCTTCATTGAGGCACACAATCATTCATTGAGGGGCACAACCCTTCAATGAGGCACACAATCATTCATTGAGGGGCACAACCCTTCATTGAACCAATAGGGCTATCAAGTTACCCCGGTGGCATAAAATATGCAGCTATACAAAGTCCGTAACGGTTAATTTTTATATTTTTGTGAAATTATTGAAATAACACTATAAAGTATATGATCTTCCAAATTCTTGCAGCACTCCCTGAAGGGACAGCCGATGCAGCTGCTCAGGCAGCTCCGGCAGTAGAAAAAGTTTCTTTTTCATTGATTGAGATGGCCTTCAAAGGTGGTTGGCTGATGATTCCGCTGTTCCTGCTATCGATTTTAGCAGTATATCTTTTCGGTGAAAGGTGGTGGGCAATCCGCAAAGCCTCTCAGATAGACGAGAACTTCATGAGAAATATCCATGATTATGTCCATGAGGGTAAAATCAAGGCTGCAGTAAATCTTTGCCAGTCAAGCGACACTCCTATCGCCCGCCTTATCGAGAAAGGGATCGAGCGTATAGGACGTCCTCTTACTGACATCCAGACTGCTGTTGAGAACACCGGAAACCTTGAGGTTTCAAGGCTCGAAAGCGGGCTCCCATTCCTTGCAACTATTGCCGGTGGTGCTCCGATGATCGGATTCCTCGGCACAGTAATCGGTATGATTCAGGCATTTTACAACATGTCTCAGGCAGGCAGCAACGTAGACATCACATTGCTTTCCGGCGGTATCTACACCGCAATGGTAACCACCGTGGCCGGTCTTGTTGTCGGTATTATGGCTTACTTCGGATATAACTATCTTGTAGCAAGGATAGATAAGATTGTATACAAAATGGAGTCATATACAATCGAGTTTATGGATCTCCTCCACGAACCAGCAAATAAGTAACCGGTCATGGCAATCAAACGCAGAGCAAAGGTTGAGATGAATTTCAGCATGTCTTCAATGACAGACTTGGTGTTCCTTTTGCTTATCTTCTTTCTGATCACCTCAACACTGGTAAATCCCAACGCACTCAAACTGTTGTTGCCAAAGAGCACCAATCAGGTAAATACAAAGCCCGAGGTGAGCATCTCCATAAAGCACTATGTCGAAAGCAACACATTTTCATATCACATAAACGGAGAACAGACCCCAGTCCCGTTCAGCCAGATAGAGCCTCTCATTCAGGCATCTCTCCAGGGAACAGAGGACCCTACAGTGTCTCTCCATGTTGACCGTACCGTTCCTATGGAGCAGGTGGTCAATGTTATGAACATAGCTAAAAGAAATCAATACAGGATAATCCTGGCTACGGCACCGGAATAACAGATGTCAAGAAATCAGAAACATAATTTGCAGAATGTTGCACGAGCCCGTTGGGTAGGTCTCGGCATGACATTCTGTATTCATATTGTCGGTTTTCTGATTTTCTTCAATACCGGCCTCTCTGCTGTCTACCCGCCTCCTGCAGAATTGGGAATAGAGGTTGATCTGGAAAAATTGCCTCCTGTGACTGTGCCTGTTCAGGTAAAAAGCGGACCTGAACCCAGGGCAGAAGTTCCGGATCCTAAAAAAGAGATTCGCCTTGTACAGTGTTCTGAATCTGCAATCAAGGGTAAAGGTGCAAACAAAGGCGCCGAGAGTACAATGGGAGACAAGGGTGACGTTGAACAATACGAGGCCCCAAGACCTAAGCCTATTGACAGAAGAGCACTCTTTCCATCTGCATCTAACACAAATAAAGACACATCTGCCCCACAAGTTGCCCGTAGGGTGAGCGATGCGCTCACTGCCGGCCACGCTGAAGGTAACACCAAAACCGGAAGCATTGAGGGAGAACCATCGGCAAGACTTGCCGGAAGGACTCTGATGGGAACACTGCCTGAACCGGAATACAGTGTTAACAAATCAGGCAAGGTAGTGGTAAGGATAACCGTAGATCAATACGGCAGTGTGATTAGTGCCACTCCGGGACATACCGGAACAACGGTTCAGGATAATACATTGTGGGCAGCCGCCAAGAGGGCGGCCCTGAAGGCAAAGTTCAACATCAGTTCATCCGCACCTGCTGTTCAGGAGGGAACGATCACATACATTTTCAAACTGAAATAAAAAACTACTCGTAGCGGAGTGCCTCGATTGGATCAAGCCTTGAGGCACGGACTGCAGGAATATAACCAGATATAATGCTTACTGCCAGACATGTAAGCACCCCGCAGAACATCCAGAGCCAAGGAATCACAAACGGAGATTTCATAAGCGTTGCAGTAAGGTTGCCCACAATAATTCCCAGAATTATACCCAGCCCCCCTCCTATCTGACCTATTACAATCGATTCAAAAAGAAACTGTTGCTTTATTGTCTTTGAATTTGCTCCGAGAGCTTTGCGTGTTCCAATCTCCCTGGTCCTCTCCTTGACAGAGACAAGCATAATGTTCATCAAGCCCACAGCCGCTCCCAAAAGAGTTATAAACCCTATTACAAAAGCAGCTATTGTGACATATGACATTATTTTGGAAATCTCCTCCATTGTGGCATCCGACTTTGTTATCCTGAAATCAGAGGCATCCATCGGGCTAAGCCTCCTTACCGATCTGAAAAGCTGCTCCGCAACATCGATTGCCTTCTCCTGACTGACTCCCTCCTTTGGCATTATACCTATTGTGTAATAGGAGTTATCATTCAAAAAAACATTTTTTGCGTTTGAAACGGGAATCAACACAGTGTTGTCCGCACCTCCTCCAAATGTACTCCCTTGACTTTCAAGCACACCGATTACCTCATACCTTACAGCCCCTACACTTATAATCTTTCCTACAGGGTCAGGGACACCCTTGAAGATTGAGGTCAACGTTCCTGAACCTACAACAGCCGAAAATGTTCCTGCCTCAAGGTCACGGGCATTGAATCCGCGTCCCTTTGCAATCTTTGAAGCAGAGTAAGTTATGTAATTTTCATCTACAGCCCTGACAGAGAAGGTTGGATTTGTCTTTGACGAACCATATTTTATTGTTGCATTGTTAAGTGCAGACGCATAAACCGTGCTTGTAGAGGGTATCGGATAGTTCTCCAGAAAATATTGCGCCTGATTTAATGTAATATTTCTTCTGTTTATAACACGGATCTTCCTGCCTCCCGATTGTGTATCTGAATACAGCGAACGTATTGCAAATGATGTTGCACCCATTTTTCCGAAGTTCTCTTTCATGAGAGCTTTCAATGAATCTGTGGCTGTAAGTATTCCTACCAAAGAGGTGATACCTATGGCTATAATCATCATGGTCAGAATCGAGCGTAACCTTGTACTCAGGATTGACTTAATGGCTACGTCCAGGTTCTCTTTTAAAAGCGGAGATACTTTAAATCTCATTAAAAAAATCTATTTGAAGGAATTATGTTTGTAAATGTAGGAAAATATCCGGGATTGGCATAACTTTGCACCCGATTATATAAAAATGAGAAATTTTTCAAACAGTGCAGGTGGGCGCCGGGATGGTAGAGCTCACAGCAAAAATGACCGCCAGGATGGCGACAGACCAAAAAGAAGCTACACTAAAAGAGAGGATAAACCTTTCGGAGAAAAACCAAGAAGAAGCTTCAGTAACGACAGACCGGAGGGTGATCGCCCTTACGGTGACAAACCAAAAAGAACTTACACTAAAAGAGATGACAGACCTGAAGGAGGTCGTTCATTCGGTGACAGGCCAAAGAGAGCATTCGGAGGCGAAAGGTCACGTGAAGACCGTCCTTACAGTGACAGACCAAAGAGATCTTTCGGTAGCGACAGGCCTCGTGAGGAGCGTCCTTACAACGACAGACCAAAGAGATCATTCAGCAGTGACAGACCTCGTGAAGAGCGTCCTTACAGCGACAGACCAAAGAGAGCTTTCAGCAGCGACAGACCTCGTGAGGATCGTCCTTACAGCGACAGACCAAAGAGATCTTTCGGCAGTGACAGACCTCGTGAAGAGCGTCCTTACAGCGACAGACCAAAGAGAGCTTTCAGCAGCGACAGACCTCGTGAGGATCGTCCTTACAGCGACAGACCAAAGAGATCTTTCGGCAGCGACAGACCTCGTGAGGATCGTCCTTACAGCGACAGACCAAAGAGAGCGTTCAGCGGTGAGAGATCACGCGAAGATTCGGGCTCATTCAGGAGAGACGAGCGTTTTTCAAGAGAGCGCGAGCTAAGGGAGAGTTTCGGAGAAAATCCTCAGAAAAGTTTCCGTGCAAAAGCCGAGGAGTACACTCCTAAGCCAAGAAGAGCCAAGGCCATGGGTGATGACGGTATAAGACTCAACAAGTTTATATCCAATTCTGGTGTCTGCTCACGTCGTGAGGCTGACGAGTATATTGTAGCAGGGCTGGTTTCCGTTAACGGACAGATTGTTACCGAGCTTGGCACAAAGATTCAGGCTTCTGATGATGTTCGCTTCAACGGCGAAAGGCTCAAAGGTGAAGAGAAGGTTTATATCATAATGAACAAGCCTAAGGATTTTGTGACTACTTTGTCTGATCCTAATGCTGAAAAGACCGTGATGGACCTCATTACCGGGAAATGTGCGCAGAGAGTCTACCCTGTAGGCCGTCTGGACAAGGCAACCACAGGCGTATTGCTTCTGACTAATGACGGAGACCTTACAGAGAAACTCACTCACCCCTCTAACAAAGTAAAGAAGATTTACCATGTGTTCCTTGACAAGAATCTTTCCGGAACTGATTTCAAGCAACTCATAGAAGGTGTTCAGCTTGAAGACGGGCCAATGTATGCTGACACCCTTTCATACATAGACGAAGACAACAGTCAGGTCGGTCTTGAGATTCACTCGGGAAGGAACCGTGTCGTAAGAAGAATGTTCGAGGCTTTGGGATACAAGGTCAAGAAACTTGACAGAGTTCTCTTTGCCGGACTTACCAAAAAGAACCTCCGCAGAGGACAGTGGCGTTTCCTTACAGAACAGGAGATTACATCACTCAAAATGGGTATTTTTGAATAATGGCCGAACAGAATAAAATACATAAAGCGGGATTTGTCAACATTATAGGAAACCCTAATGTTGGCAAGTCCACTCTTATGAATGCCCTTGTAGGAGAAAGACTCTCGATTGTAACAGCCAAGGCTCAGACCACCCGTCACAGGGTTATGGGCATCGTCAACGGGGATGATTATCAGATTGTTTACTCTGATACTCCGGGCATTATAAGACCAAATTACAAGCTTCAGGAGAGCATGATGGATTTTGTCGAAACCGCCATAGGCGATGCGGACATTATCCTCTACGTTACTGATGTGGTTGAGAGTTCGACAAAGAACATGGAGTATATCGAGAAGATGAATCGTATTGATATCCCTGTACTTATAGTTCTCAACAAAATTGACCTTTCCAACCAGGCTGCTCTTGAAGAGCTCTACACAAAATGGCAGGCTCTTGTGCCAAAAGCTGAAATATTTCCTCTGTCAGCCAAGGAGAAATTCAACATCGACTCTCTTTTCAACAGAATACTGGCTTTGATTCCTGCAAATCCTGCATGGTACGATAAAGATACCCTTACCGACAGAAACCTCAGGTTTTTCGCCTCAGAGATTCTCCGTGAAAAGATTCTTCTCAACTATGAGAAGGAGATTCCGTATTGTTCGGAAGTTGTTATAGAAAATTTCAAGGAGAAGGAGAATGTGTTTCATATAGAGGCTGTAATAAATGTTCTCAGAGATTCCCAGAAGGGCATAATCATTGGTAATCAGGGGACTTCGCTCAAGAGGACAGGTATGATGGCAAGGAAGGATATGGAAGCTTTCTTTGAAAAAAAGGTATTTTTACAGATATTTGTAAAGGTGAATCCGGACTGGAGGGATGACAAGAGAAAACTCAAGCAGTTCGGTTATATTCCTGAATAAATTTTGTAATAATATATATGAGTACTCCTGATATTGACAACGACCTCGAGGTTGAAGAGCCTCTTGATGGTTCAGAGTCTTCTGAAAGCAATAAATACGACAAACTTATTGTAGATGGCGAGAAAAGGTACAAACTGACAGGTATGTACAAGGAGTGGTTTTTGGACTACGCCTCCTATGTGATACTTGAAAGGGCCGTGCCACACATCGATGACGGGCTTAAGCCTGTCCAGCGGCGTATTTTACATGCTATGAAGAAGCTGGACGACGGCCGTTACAACAAGGTTGCCAATATCATAGGAAGCACCATGCAGTATCACCCGCACGGTGATGCCTCTATCGGGGATGCTCTGGTACAGCTAGGACAAAAGGATCTTCTTGTGGATTGTCAGGGTAACTGGGGTAACATCCTTACCGGAGACTCGGCTGCTGCTCCGCGATACATTGAGGCGCGACTGAGCAAATTTGCAAACGAGGTGCTTTTCAACCCTAAGACAACAGTCTGGATGAGGTCATATGATGACCGTAATCAGGAGCCGGTTAATCTCCCGGTGAAATTCCCGCTCTTGCTTGCACAGGGTGTTGAGGGTATAGCCGTGGGTCTGGCATCCAAGATTCTCCCTCACAATTTCAACGAGTTGATAGATGCTTCAATAGCATATCTGACAAATAAAGAGTTTACCATATACCCGGATTTCCCGACCGGCGGTCTTATCGATTGCTCAAAGTACAATCAGGGTCTGCGCGGCGGTGCTGTTAAGGTTAGGGCAAGGATTACAAAGCTCGACAAGAAGACTCTGGTCATAAATGAGATTCCGTTCGGCCAGACGACCTCTAAGCTTATCGAGTCTATCCTTAAGGCAAACGACAAGGGGAAAATCAAGATTCGCAAGGTTGACGACAACACCGCCGCCGGGGCTGAGATCGTCGTTCACCTTCACAATGACATATCTCCGGATAAGACAATTGACGCGCTGTATGCTTTTACCGACTGCGAAATGTCTATTTCGCCAAACAGTTGTGTGATTAAAGACAAACATCCTAACTTTCTGGGTGTTGATGAAATACTGAAGCATAACACCGAAATCACAAAATCTCTGTTGAAGTTGGAACTTGAGATCAGGCTCGGTGAACTTGAGGATTCATGGCATTACACATCTCTGGAGAAGATTTTCTTTGAACAACGTGTTTACAGATTACTTGAGGAGAAGGCGAAAAGCTGGGAAGAGCAACTGGACACTGTTGAGGTTGAACTCAAGAAATATCAGTCACAGCTAAAGAAAGAGATTGTCCATGATGATATTCTCCGTCTCGTGGAGAAGCCTGTCAGGAAGATCTCCACTTTTGATATCAAACAGCTTGAAGATGCTATAAAAAGGATTGAGGAAGAGGAGAAAGAGGTGCAGCACAATCTCGACCATCTGGTTGATTTCACTATTCAGTATTTCTCTCAACTGAAGAAAAAATACGGAGCCAGATATCCCAGAAAGACAGAGATCTGCAGCTTCGAGACGATTGAGGCCACAAGAGTTGTGGTAGCTAATGCCAAACTTTATGCAAACAAGGCTGAGGGGTTTGTCGGAATGGACCTGAAAAGGGATGACAACGCCGAGTATATTTGTGAGTGTTCTGATATAGATGATGTCATTGTATTCCTGAAGAGTGGAAAATATATGGTCACAAAGATCAGCGAAAAGGCTTTTGTGGGCAAGGATATCATACATATAGGCATCTTCACCAGAAATGATGACCGTTGCATTTACAATGCCGTGTACCGTAACGGCAAGGGTGGCGAGACCTTTGTCAAGAGGTTTGCAGTAACAGGTGTGACTCGTGACAAGGAGTACGACCTGACTCAGGGTAAAGAGGGGTCGCAGGTCATCTGGTTCACAGCAAATCCTAACGGCGAGGCTGAAGTGCTGAAGGTATTCCTTAAACCGAGACCTAAACTCAAAAAACTGGTTTTCGACTATGACATGTCGAATCTTGCCATCAAGAACAGGGCCTCAATGGGAAATATCCTGACCAAGAACAGCGTCTACAAGATACAACTCAAGAGTAAGGGTGTCTCTCAGTTCGGCGGACAGTCAATCTGGTTCGACAACGACATTAACAGACTGAATGTAGATTCAAGAGGAATCTTCCTGGGCGAGTTCAATCCAGGGGACAGGATTCTTGCAATCTGCAAGAATGGTGAGTATTACACCACCAATTTCGATCTTAGCAATAGGTATCAGGGTGATATACACACAGTAGAAAAACTTGACATTCATAAGATATACACAGCCGTCTACTTTGACAGTGAGCAGAATTGTTTCTATATCAAGAGGTTCTGTTTCGAGCCGAGTGACAATGTCGTAACTTGGTTTATCAACGATGCTCCCGGCTCATACCTGCACAGTCTCTCTGCAGACGCATATCCTCAGATAGAGATTAGCTTCGGCGGTAAGCACAGCAAGCGTGCCAACGAGATTGTCGATGTCGAGGAGTTCATTGGATGCAAGAGTTTGAGAGCAAAAGGTAAACGCCTCACAAATTTCGAAGTCGGGCAGGTTATCTTTATTGAACCTCTGGTCAAGGAGAGCTCCTCTGATATTATTGCCACATCCGGAGAGGAGGGAGAAAATCTTGATAATATAGATAGTGACTCAATCGATGGCTCCAATGACTCCGATGGAGACGGTGAGGAAAATTTCACTGAAGATCTGCCTACACTTTTTTAAATAATGATAATATCTCTCACAGGTTTCATGGGTGTCGGCAAAAGCACAATTGCCGGCCTGCTTGCAAAACATCTCTATTGCAAGGTGGTCGACCTTGACAAACAGATAGAGCATGAACAGGGAATGGCTGTGAGTGAGATATTCAGTACCAAGGGTGAGGCCTATTTCCGCAAGTTGGAGGAGCAGAGTCTTGAAAAAATAATAAAGGAGAACAAGGAGAAGATTCTCATTCTATCTCTCGGCGGCGGAACTCTGATGTCCGAGGCTAACAGGAGAGTTATCAGAAAAAATACTCGCTGTATCTATTTGAGAGCATCTCTAAAGTTGCTCACAGAGCGCCTTATGACACATAAAGGCAAGCGTCCCGTTGTCGACAACATTGATGATGCAAGCCTCCATGAAGAGATCAGTACCCTGTTCGAAAAACGCAAACCCGGCTACGAAGCAGCAGCATCAATTATTATAGACGTGGATGGTAAGTCTGTGAGAACCTTGCTCTTGGAGATTATGAGTATTTTTAGTGGCACTGATTTTTCTAATCCACTGAATAATAATTCATTATAAATTTTTAACAATCAACGGATTAGGAAATTCCATGTCGTAAGAAACAACTTTTTCTCAATTTGTTGAGAAACAATTCATTATAATCTAATAATAATCAACTGATTAGAAAAATCAGTGCCACTAAATTTCCTCTTCCACGAGTTTTATATCCTTAACGCGAAGCTGGATATTTGCAATTCCTCTGTAATAGTTCTCTGCGATTGAGTAGCAGATATCTACAGGATTACCGGAGCGGAGATGCTCGAAATGCTCTGAACGGTTGAAGGCTATTGCCGAGATATGTCTGTGGAAGTCATCCTCCTGTATGAGCTCAAGTTTGAGGTGACCACTCTCCGACCCTACTTTTCTTCCGTTACCGTTGTCATATACCTTCTCTGAAATGAATACAGGAGATAAGTTCCCGGGACCGAAAGGCTGAAATTGCTTCAACAGATTGAAGAATCTGGGTGTTATCTGTTTGAAGTCAAGATATGTGTCGATGTTGACAACCGGTGTGAGTACCTCTTTTGTTATGGTTGATGCAACTATTGATTCAAACTTCTCGCAGAAAGGGTTAAAATTCTCCTCCTTGAGGGTAAGTCCTGCAGCATACATATGCCCGCCGAAGTTTTCCAGATATTCGGAACACTTCTCTATTGCCTCATAGAGGTCAAATCCCGGGATACTCCTTGCAGAACCTGTTATCAGTCCGTTGGATTTACAGAGAACGATGGTTGGCCTGTAAAAACTCTCCACAAGCCTTGAGGCCACTATGCCCAGAACACCCTTGTGCCAGTCAGGATTATAGACCACGGTGGCCTTCCTGTCATTGAAATGGTTGATATTTGCAACCATCTCACTTGCCTCAAGTGTTATCTTCCTGTCCTCGTTCTTTCTGTCGTTATTGTGAGTATTGATGGCATCACCGATATTTCTTGCATCGTCATCGTTCCTTGAGGTCAGAAGGTCAACTGCAGTCTTGCCGGACTCCATCCTTCCTGCTGCATTTATCCTTGGTCCTATCTTGAATACAATATCATCTATTGTAATCATGTGCTTTTCAAGCCCGGCAAGCTTGATTATCGATAAAAGCCCTCTCCTGGGAGAGGTGTTGAGCTGTTTCAACCCGAAGTATGCCAGGACTCTGTTCTCCCCTGTGATTGACACTAGGTCTGATGCAATGCTGACAACCAGAAGATCCAGTAATGAAAGTACATCTGCCTGAGGAATATCCATTTTTTTTGAGTATGCCTGCATCAATTTGAATCCCACTCCACAACCTGAAAGGTCGTCAAATGGGTAACTGCAGTCAGATCTTTTGGGATCCAGTACCGCCACTGCTTCCGGCAGATGGCCGTCCGGGAGGTGGTGGTCACAGATGATGAAATCTATCCCCTTCTCCTTTGCATATTTGACCTTCTCAACGGCTTTAATTCCGCAGTCAAGTGCAATTATCAGCGTAAATCCGTTCTCGTAGGCCCAGTCGATTCCTTTGTATGAAATCCCATAACCCTCTGCATATCTGTTGGGTATGTAATAATCAAGATTATTGTTTGAGTGCTTTCTCAAAAAAGAGTAGACAAGCGATACAGCTGTAGTTCCGTCTACATCATAATCTCCGTAAATAAGTATCTTCTCTTGTCTGCTAATAGCCGAAATCAGCCTCTCTACGGCTTTATCCATATCTTTCATCAAAAAAGGATCATGAAGCTGATCAAGCTGAGGTCTGAGAAATGCCCTCGCTTCTGCCTGCGATTTGATATTTCTTTGCACTAAAAGATTGGCAAGTGTCTGATCGATTCCTAAATCGGCAGACAACTGTCTAACCAGAGCCGGATTGCCCGGTTCTTTCACTATCCATTTCTTTTCTAAAGCCATAGCTGCAAATGTACTTATAATTTCGTCAAGTTATTAAAAAAAGTTAATTTTGCAGGCACATAAAATGTTACACGAAATGGATTATACCGAACTTAACGAACAGGAAAGGAATCGTAGGGATTCTCTTAAGGCAATGCGCGATTTAGGCATTGAACCCTACCCGGCTGAAGCATTTGAGATAAACGCTACAACTAAGGAGATAAAAGAGCGGTATAAACAGGAGTCCGGAAATTTCCAGGATGTGAGAATTGCCGGTCGTATTATGACCAGAAGGATTATGGGTGCAGCTGCATTTATTGAACTTCAGGACGAACTTGGAAAGATTCAGGTTTATATAAAAAGAGACGAGATTTGCCCCGGAGAGGACAAAACTTTATACAACACTGTTTTCAAGAAACTTCTTGATATCGGTGACATTATTGGTATTCAAGGCTTTGCCTTTATCACACAGACCGGAGAGCTTACAATTCATGCTAAGATGCTTAAGGTTCTCAGCAAATCGCTGAGAGTTCTTCCTATTGTTAAGGAGAAAGAGGATCAGGTATATGATGCCTTCTCTGACCCTGAGCTACGTTACAGGATGCGTTATGTTGACCTCATTGTAAACCCGTCAGTAAGGGAGACATTTATGAAGAGGAGCAAGATCATGACTACAATGCGTGAGTTTTTCAATGAGCATGGCTATCTTGAGGTTGAGACACCGATACTTCAACCTATTCCCGGTGGTGCAAATGCGAGACCTTTCATAACTCACCACAATGCTCTGGATATTCCGCTTTACCTCAGAATTGCCAATGAGCTGTATCTGAAAAGACTTATTGTAGGAGGATATACCGGTGTTTATGAATTCGCCAAGGACTTCAGGAACGAAGGTATGGACAGGACTCACAATCCTGAATTCACCGTACTTGAGATATATGTTGCCTACAAGGATTACTTCTGGATGATGAAGTTTGTGGAAGATATGATTGAGAGAGTTGCAACCTCGCTCCATGGCAAGACACTTCTCACTCTTGGTGACAAGGAGATTGAGTTCAAGGCTCCGTACAGGAGACTCCCTATGCTGGAAGCGATTAAGGAGTATGCAGGTGTTGATGTTGCAGGGATGAATGAGGAGGAGCTGAGGGCTGTATGCAACAAGCTTCATGTTCAGGTGAACAGCACAATGGGTGTCGGTAAGCTTATCGAGGAGATCTTCGGTGAGTATTGCGAGCCGCACCTTATCCAACCTACATTTATCACTGACTATCCTGTTGAGACATCTCCTCTTACCAAGCGCCACAGAGACAACCCTGACCTTACAGAGAGATTTGAGTTATTTGTTAACGGCAAGGAGCTTGCGAACGCATATAGTGAGCTGAATGATCCGATTGACCAGCTCGAGAGGTTCCAGGATCAGCTCAAGTTGAAGGATAAAGGTGATGATGAGGCTATGTATATAGATATGGACTTTGTCAGAGCACTTGAATTCGGTATGCCTCCTACTTCAGGTATGGGTATCGGGATTGACAGGCTTACAATGTTCATGACAAACAACTCATCGATTCAGGATGTGCTCTTCTTCCCGCAGATGCGTCCGGAGAAGGAGCAAAAAGCTGAAAAAGAGCAGTAGATGTATATAGATACGCTTTCATCTGTCAAGAATCCGAGAATTAAGGAGCTTGTAACACTTCAGGAGAGATCAAGGGAGCGTCGTGAAAGCGGTCTGTTTGTAGTTGAGGGAATCCGCGAGCTGGAGGCGTGCATCAAAGGTGGTTTCGTAATTGAGACTCTGTTCTTCCAGCCCGAAATCTTCCCGCTAGACCGGGCAAAGGATACCGGATGTCAGCAACTTAACGAAGTTACTGCTGACCTCTATTCTAAAATTGCATACAGGGACAGTACCGAGGGTGTAATTGCCATTGTCAGGGAGAAACAGACCTCCCTCGATGGGTTTACTCTCTCCGCCAACCCGCTGATTTTAGTTCTGGAAGCCGTGGAGAAACCGGGAAATCTGGGGGCAGTCCTTCGGACCGCCGATGCTGCCAGGGCTGATGCCGTAATTGTATGTAATCCTTTGACTGATCTTTTTAATCCGAACCTTATCCGCTCAAGTCTCGGTACAATTTTTACCACTCAGGTGGCGGCATGCACCTCCGAGGAGTGCTGTAAGTGGCTTAAAAAGAACCAGGTTAAAATCTTCACTGCAGAGCTTCAGGCATCCGAATGGTATCACAAGACAGATTTCAGAGGAGCTTCGGCGATAGTCATGGGAAGCGAGGCTGAGGGGCTTTCGCAATATTGGCGTGAAAATGCCGACGGCAGAATCAAGATTCCGATGAATGGCTTTGTTGATTCTCTGAATGTCTCCGTTTCAACTGCTATTATCTGTTTTGAGGCTCTCAGACAAAGAGATTTCAAATTTTAATATCAATAAATTTTCCCTTATGCGTTTCGCCGTAGCCGGAAATCCTGTCTCCCACTCGCTTAGTCCTGCACTTTTCAGGGCTGCGTATGGCAATTGCAACCACACTTATGGTCTGCTTGAGGCTTCCTCAGCTTTGGAGGTTATGGAGAGATTCAGAAACGAGGGGTATGACGGGCTTAATATTACAGCTCCGTTCAAGGAGAGCATTCTAGAATTTGTTGATGTAAGAAGTGACCTGGATATTTCGATAGGTGCTGTTAACACTATTTATATCCGGGATGGCAAGGTTCACTCTTTCAACAGCGACTATGGCGGGGTTCAGGAGTGTATAAAACCTTATACAAAACCCGGCTCGTGTGTTACTGTTCTGGGATGCGGAGGCGCAGGAAAGGCAGCGGCTTTGGCGGCGGCCGGCCTGGGATGCAGTGTTACGGTCATAAACCGCTCCTTTGATAAAGCAGATGCCTTTGCACGGAAATTCTCCTTGCAGGCCGCCCGCCCGGAAGATACCCCAACCACAATAAATCATTCCGACATAATTATCAACACATTACCGGAACACCTTCCTGTTTTAAGCGCTTTGGATTTTACCGGCAAGACTATTCTGGAAGCTAATTATAAATCTCCTCAACTGGATTTTTTACAAAATATCAATGGTGTAAATTACATCTCCGGACGATATTGGCTGCTCTATCAAGCCGTTCAGTCGTTCAGGCTGTTCACGGGTGTCGAGCCTGACCTAAAGTCAATGATTTTGTTAATAAATAATATCTAAATTTTTATATCTTTGCCACGATTACAAAGTATAAAGCTATGTCATTGAACAAGGTCATGCTAATTGGCAATGTCGGTAAGGATCCCGAAATAAGGCATCTGGAAAACGACTCGGTAGTTGCCAATTTTACACTCGCCACAACAGAAAGATACCGCGACAAGAACGGAAACTGGCAGGAACAGACCGAATGGCACAATATTGTGTGCTGGAGGCTGTTGGCTGAAAGAGCCGAGAAATATGTCAAAAAAGGTTCCCAGGTTTTTGTGGAGGGCAAAATAAGGAGCCGGGAGTGGGTTGACCAGACAGAACAAAAAAGATCTGTGATAGAGATTGTAGCAGAGAGTTTTCAACTTCTTGGCAAAAAAACTGACAGTCAACCATCTGTTCAAAACATACAACCAGTTACAACTTCGGCAGCCGTTGTTGGTGATGATCTTCCTGACGATTTGCCGTTTTAAATTTATTATATAATATTATGAAAGTTGATGTGATTCTTGGTCTCCAATGGGGAGATGAGGGAAAGGGAAAGATTGTGGATGTACTGGCTAAGGGATATCCGGTCATTGCAAGATTTCAGGGAGGGCCAAACGCTGGTCACTCATTGCAGTTCGAAGACAAAAAAGTTGTCCTGCATTCTATTCCTTCGGGGATTTTCCGCAAAGGAACTACTAACATCATTGGGAACGGAGTGGTTCTTGATCCCATTATCTTCAGGGAGGAGTGCACAAAACTGATATCTATGGGGGTACCTGTTCAGGAGAGACTCATGATTTCAAAGAAGGCGCACCTTATCCTTCCGACTCACAGGATTATCGATGCAGCTTCCGAACAATCAAAGGGTGCATCCAAAATAGGTTCTACACTCAAGGGTATAGGCCCTGCATATATGGACAAGACAGGCAGGAACGGCCTCAGGGTTGGCGACATTCTGTCTTCCAATTTCAAAGAGAGATTCCTCGCCCTTAAGGAAAAACATATTAGCTTCCTGAAACAGTTCGACTTCCAGTACGATGCGAACCAATATGAGGAGGAGTGGCTGAGTGCTGCCGAATACCTCAAGGAGTTCTCTATTGTTGATGGCGAGTATGAAATTAACCAGCTTCTTGATGACAGCAAGAGAATTCTTGCGGAGGGTGCTCAGGGTTCACTTCTTGACATAGATTTCGGATCATATCCTTTCGTTACATCTTCAAATACAACATGCGCAGGTGCATGCACAGGACTAGGTGTGGCTCCTTCAAAAATAGGCACTGTTTCAGGTATTTTCAAAGCATATTGCACAAGAGTCGGCAGCGGTCCGTTCCCTACAGAACAAGACAATGAGACAGGTGAACTGCTCAGAAAACTCGGATTTGAATATGGTGCAACCACAGGCAGACCCAGGAGAACAGGCTGGCTTGACCTTGTTGCCCTTAAATTCGCTGTAATGGTAAGCGGCGTTGACCAGCTTATCATGATGAAGGCTGACGTGCTTGACACAATCGACACCATTAAGGTTGCAGTGGCATATGAGGTGG
Organism: Bacteroidales bacterium CF; assembly: GCA_000473305.1. Classification (GTDB taxonomy): domain Bacteria; phylum Bacteroidota; class Bacteroidia; order Bacteroidales; family UBA932; genus Bact-08. Next base: position 1,797,269 of record CP006772.1, read on the forward strand.
ACGGAAAGGTTACCGAACGTATACCTTATGACACATACGCCGAAATCACCCCTGTTTACAAGGACTTCAAAGGCTGGAAAAGAGATCTTACAAAGGTCACTGCCGAAGAGGATCTTCCTTTCGAATTCATGAACTATGTAAGATTCATTGAGAAAGAGATCGGAATTCCAATCAAGATCATCTCTTTAGGCCCGGACCGTGAGCAGACAATAATCCGCGAGAGTAATAGTTAAAAGTGAAGAGTGAGAAGTGAAAAGAGGGTGTTCAAAATCTATTTGAGCACTCTTTTTTTGTCTGTATACGGCAAAGGAAAGCTTGGCTCCCGAATAGGGAGGGGACCCACCGCAGGTGGGGAGGACTTTCCGTGCGGATACAGACAAAAAAAGGGCTGACCAATTTGGGCAGCCCTTAGTTCTTGCTATTACAGTTATTTCTGCTTATTAGGCAAATCAATCCTCAAATGAGGATTCTTGTCCGCAGACCTTCCCAGGATAATTGATACAGCAATCGCAACCAACGAAAGTCCGACAAAGAAGTACTCAGCATTGATGGCCGATTTCAAAGCGGCTGCTGTCGGATCTGCAACTGCAGCAGTAGTCTTGATGAATATCTGCCCTACAACTATCGGTACTAAAAGCATACCCATGTTCTGGATCCAGTATATAAGGGAATACGCAGTACCAAGGTTCTTCTCCTTGATAATCTTCGGAACTGTAGGCCACATGGCAGCAGGAACGAGCGAATAGCCGATTCCGAGGATACCAAGACCTATGTACCCGAATACCGGAAGCCCGGGAGCAAAGCCGATAATCAGATGGGAAACCAGAACCAGAACAGAGCCTATGATCATAAACCGGCTTGCCTTACCTTTTGTATCAATGAGCAGTCCGAAGATCGGCGTAAATATCATTGTAAAGAAAGGGATTAGTGATACCATGACTGATGCCACATCATCATCAATGCCAAAGCGAGGAATTATGATAGTAGTTGCAAAACGTCTGAACGATATTATACAGCAGTAGAAGAATACACAAAGCAGAGAGATGAGTATGAAGTGTTTGTCTCCGAGAATTTTGAAAATATCAGAGAAACGGAACTTGTCATCCTTATCTACCTTGACATCATTTTTCTTTGCCTCTTCTGCTGTCTGCCTGTCCAGCTTGCTGTCCATGAAGATAAAGACAGACCATACAACAACCGCAACAACCATCAAAATCATGGCAACTATTGTAGGTTTGCTTGTCTCCGAGAATGGAATATAGGAAAGGTCCAGATTTACGATTCTCGGAACAAGAATAAGTGCTGTGGCTGTACCCATACGTGCAAGCGCCAGCTGAAGACCCATGGCAAGTGCCATCTCTTTTCCTTTAAACCACTTGGCTATTGATCTGGTAACTGCAACTCCTGCTATTTCACTACCCAGCCCGAAAAGTGCACAACCTGCATAGGCCAGGGCAAGCGAAGGTTTTGAGAATATCCCGCCAAGCCATGTGTTCAACGAACTGTGTGCAAAGCTTTCAGAGATGGCATACACAACAATCAATGAACCACCTACCATCAGTCCCACAAAAAGAGAACCGGTAAAACGTACACCCCATTTGTCAAGGAGCATTCCGCATATAACCAGACCTCCCCATACGCAGAGGAGAGAGTAAGCGCCGCCGTAGAAACCGTAATCACTTAAGTTCCAACCCAGGTCAAGAGCTTCAGGATGGCTGAATATCTGACTTATAGTCGAAAAAATATCGTCGAAAAAGTACGAGGCAAACATTGGTATTGCAAGACTCATGAGGACGATCCATCGCGCACTCTTTGAATCTTTGAGCAGTTTAACGGGAGAGTTCATATTTTTTAGTTTAAAGTTATTAGTTAACAGTTAAAAGTTAAGAGTGAAAAGTGAAAATTTAAGAGTTAAAAGTGAAGTGTTAAGAGTTAAAAGTTAAGAGTGAAGAGTTAAGAGTGAAGAGTTAATAGTTAAGAGTTAATAGTTAAGAGTTAATAGTGAAGAGTTAAGAGTGAAGAGTTAATAGTGAAGAGTTAATAGTGAAGAGTTAAGAGTGAAGAGTGAAAAGTTTTCGTTTTTCACTTTCTCACTTATCACTTATCACTTTCTCTCTTATCACTTTCTCACTTATCACTTATCACTTTCTCTCTTATCACTTTCTCACTTATCACTTATCACTTTCTCACTATTCACTTATCAATTTTTCACTTATCACTTATCACTTTTAGTTTTTTATATTCGGAAGTTCCAGTCCGTATCCCTTCTTCTTATCCTCACCCTTAAGCCAGATTGCGAGCACGAATGCAAGCACTCCAAGAGAGGCGAAGATTAACATAGGAACTGTATAGTTATATTCGAGAGGGTTTGTAATCCCTTTGTTTGTCTCTGCCAGTGCCCATCCGATAAGCATAGGGAACAGCATCAGACCTATGTTCTGAATCCAGAAGACAACCGAGTAGGCAGAACCCAGGTAACGGTTTTCCACTAGCTTTGGAACTGAAGGCCATAGAGCAGCAGGAACGAGTGAGAAGCTTACTCCAAGTAGTACAATTGCCGAGTATGCAACAACTTTTGAGAAGTGGGCTGCAGGTGTGAGGGCAAATACAAGGTGACACCCGATCATGAGTAAAGATCCCAAAATAAGCATGGTTGCACCTTTTCCCCTCTTGTCAAGGAAACCGCCCAGAAGTGGTGTCAATATCATTGCACCTATCGGGAAGTATGAAAATATGTCACTTGCCTCTTTGCTGCTGATGCTCAAACGGCACTCCAGCATATTAGCCGCATATTTCTGGAATGGGAAGATTGCAGAGTAGTATAGTACACAAAGACCTGCTACGATAAGGAAAGTCTTGCTTGTGAAAAGTATACCCAAATCACTAACCTTGAACGGCTCTTCAGGCTCCTCTCCGCTCTCTCCGAGTTGCTGTTCCAGCTTCTTGTCAAAGAAGAAGTATGTTATGAAGCAGATGAGACCGATGAACAGAAGTATGAGTACAAAGAGTACAGGTGCACTTACATCGCCGTTGAACGCTTCTGCAAACCTTGGTGATATTCTGAACACTGCAAACACACCCAGACGGGCTATTGCCATCTCGATACCCATAGCCAGAGCCATCTCCTTGCCCTTGAACCATTTTACAATTCCTTTTGAAACTGTTATTCCTGCCATCTCAACACCACATCCGAAGATCATGAATCCTAGAGATGCAAGTTTTGCCGAAGCAGGGAATGATGTCCACCAAGAACCGAGCATTGCTTCAATTCCGGAACCTGCAAATGCAGGGCTAACTGCATAATACTTGATTGAGGCTCCTATTACCATTAATGCTCCTGAGAGGAGTGCTGTAGCCCTCACACCCATTTTATCAAGGATAACGCCTGCAAAAATCAGGAATAGTGCGAAAACATTCAGAAAATACTCGGAGCTGGCAAAAGTACCGTAATTTTCAGGAGTCCACCCTTTGCTCGTCTGCAAAAGGCTTTGTAAAGGAGATAGTACATCGACAAACATGTATGCAAAGAACATCATGAGTGCCAGGAGGATAAGTACGGTCCATCTTATGTACGACTTATCCTTCAATAAGGTTAATTTTTTTTCCACTGTTGAGTTTATTTATATAATAAGTATCTTCTGAAAGGAATTACTAAACTAATACGATTTAACCAAACTGCAAAATAAAATTTAAATTGAACTTTATGGCAAATAATTTGTACCTTGCAAGATTAGAATAGCGAGAAATAATTGTGGAAATCCTAAACAACATTAATAGCCCCAAAGACCTAAAAAGGCTTAATAACAGCGAATTACATCAGGTCTGCAATGAGTTGAGGGAATATATAATTGAGTGCTGCGCAAACAATCCCGGACATTTTGCATCAAGCCTCGGAACAGTTGAATTAACAGTAGCCCTCCATTACATATACAACACTCCTGAAGATAAACTGGTTTGGGATGTTGGCCATCAGGCCTATGCTCATAAAATATTGACCGGAAGAAGGGAGGAGTTTAAGAATAACAGAAAGTTCAAAGGGATAAGTGGATTCCCGAAAATTTCTGAGAGTAAATATGACGCGTTTGGTGTCGGACACTCATCAACCTCTATCTCCGCTGCACTCGGGATGTCTGTTGCTTCCAACCTTAGCGGAAAAGATAATAAGATTGTAGCTGTAATTGGAGACGGTTCTATGACCGGAGGTCTGGCTTTCGAGGGACTCAACAATGCGGGTGCAATGAAATCCGACATTCTGGTTATCCTCAATGACAACGGGATATCAATTGATCCTAACGTCGGTGCTCTTCACAACTATCTTCTGAAGATCTCCACATCCCGTACATACAACCAGGTCAAGAACAGGACATGGGAGATGATTGGTTCGAAATGGCTGAGAATGTTGTTGCAGAAGTTCATGTTCAGTACGAAGATGGCTATATTCAAGAGTGGTTCTATATTTGAATCCCTCGGATTCAGATACTTCGGAGCCATTGACGGCAATAATCTTGAGCAGCTTCTCACCACTCTTGCCAACCTAAAAGAGATTAAGGGACCAAAACTCCTGCACATTATAACAACCAAGGGAAAGGGCTATAAGCCGGCCGAAGATAATCAGGTCGAGTGGCATGCTCCCGGTACTTTTGACATTTTCACCGGTATAAGGAAAAAGAATCAGACTGAAAAGAGATCCAGATATCAGGATGTTTTTGGAGAGACTCTGGTAAGGCTTGCAAAAGAGAACCTTAAAATTGTGGGTATTACCCCGGCCATGCCTTCGGGCTGCTCACTCAATATGATGATGCAGGAGATGCCGGACAGGGCATTCGATGTCGGCATAGCTGAACAACATGCCGTGACATTCTCTGCCGGACTGGCCTCACAGGGATTACTTCCTTTCTGCAATATCTACTCAAGTTTTATGCAGAGGGCTTATGACAGTGTGATACATGACGTGGCTCTTCAAAATCTGAAAGTTATTTTCTGCCTTGACAGAGGCGGACTTGTAGGTGAAGATGGTGCAACTCATCATGGGGTCTTTGATCTTTCATATTTCAGATGTGTCCCCAATCTTACAGTTTTCGCGCCGATGAATGAGGTTGATCTCAAGGATATGATGTATTCAGTGATGTTTCCGGAGTACGGGCCGACAGTTATAAGATATCCGAGAGGTTACGGTGAGGGGCTTGAATGGAGGGGAGATTTTAACAAAATTGAACCAGGAAGGGCCAGGATTGTTGTTGATGGTACAGGAATCGCACTTCTTACCATCGGAACTGCAGGTAATAATGCTGCCAGGGCGGCAGAGAGGGCCAGAGAGATGGGGATACCGGTGCTCCACTATGATATGCGTTTTCTTAAGCCGATTGACGAGTCTGCACTTGATGATGCAATAGCTAAATGCAGCAACATCATAACCGTTGAGGACGGTACAATCCTCGGTGGTCTGCACTCGGCAGTCTGTGAATATGTTGCAGCGGGAAATTTTAATGTAAAAGTTACTGCCATGGGGGTTCCCGACAGGTTCATTGAACAGGGGAGCGTACCGGAACTCCTGCAAGAGTGCAACTTTGATGAGGAGAGCATATTGAAAACGATTATTAATGTCTCAAAAAGAACATCATAGCGACAAAAGGCTTGGCCACAAGCACAGCCACTTCAAACAAGAGTTTGTAAGTGGGCAGCGAAACTTCAAAGAATTTAAACCGATACAAGGTGCAGAATCTCTGCATGATCTTAAGTTTAACCGCAAGGAGCATTGCAAAGGTCGCAGGAGAAAACTGAGCGAGGAGGAGACATCAAGACTTGATGCGATTCTAACACACCCACTTTGGGGATTGCTTATTTTCATAGGTATAATATGGAGTATTTTCTTCAGTACCTTTAATCTTGGCTCCTACCCACAGGCGGGTATCGAATGGCTGATGGACCAGGCAGCTACATCAATTCATCTTCACATGTCCGAAGGATGGCTGAACGATTTTCTGACACAGGGTGTTATTATGGGTGTGGGAAGTGTACTTGCCTTCCTCCCGAATATTCTGATACTATTTTTCTTCCTCTCACTTCTTCAGGAGACGGAGTATCTTCCGAGAGCTGCAACTCTTATGGATCGCTACATGCATCATATCGGGCTTCACGGAAGTTCATTCATCCCGCTTCTTATGGGGTTCGGATGTAATGTTCCTGCAATCCTGGCCACAAGAACCATTAAGAGAAAATATGACAGGATACTGACCATGCTTATGATTCCATATATCCCGTGCAGTGCCAGAATCCCTACTTTTCTATTATTTTCAGGAATTTTTTTTCCGGAACATCAGGTGCTTGTACTGAGTCTGCTTTATTTTGGAGGCATCATAACCGGCATTATAATGGCTCTGATATTCAAAAGAATATTTTTCAATTTCGGGACTAAAGACTACTCGATACCCCTCCCCTTCTATAAAAGACCTTCCCTGGCCGGCTCTGTTGCCAATATGTGGGATGCCGCCTCGGAATACCTAAAGAAGATTGGCACGGTAGTCCTTCTTGCTGTCATTATAGTTTGGGCTCTTGACTATTTTCCACTTAAAAACAGAGAAAATCCTGATCCTCACCGTGTATCTTACCTTGAGCACTTCGGTAAAAGTGTGGAACCGGTCATGTCTCCCCTCGGATTCGACTGGAAAATGAGCGTCAGTCTTATCACAGGTGTAACTGCTAAAGAATTTATTATAAGCACTCTTGGCGTAGTTTACCAGGCAGATGACAACAGGCATCCTGATGATGAGCAGCATACCTCCCTTATGAGCAGAATTAAGGAAGAGAAGGTTTTCAATAAGGCGAATGCCTTATCGTTTATGATCTTTTCACTGTTATACATGCCGTGCATTGCTACTGCCTACACGATAAGAAAAGAGACAAAGACCTGGAAATGGGCACTTTTATCAATGTTTTCAACCGTTTTGGTTGCATGGATAGCAGCGTTTTTTGCATATAGAATCGGTTTAATGATTTTTGTCTAAAATTTTTTTGGAGTTTAATCAAAAACCTATATCTTTGCAGTCCCTAAAACAAAAAGGGAAGAGCAATAACAAGCATGCCGATGTAGCTCAGTTGGCCAGAGCAGCTGATTTGTAATCAGCTGGTCGGGGGTTCGAATCCCTCCATCGGCTCTACGTTTTTTGAACAAATTGAATCTTGGGGAGATACCAAAGTGGCCAACTGGGGCAGACTGTAAATCTGCTGGCGTACGCCTTCGTAGGTTCGAATCCTGCTCTCCCCACGTTTTTTTATTGCGGAAGTAGCTCAGTCGGTAGAGCATCAGCCTTCCAAGCTGAGGGTCGCGGGTTCGAACCTCGTCTTCCGCTCTAAGTAAGCCAGTGTAGCTCAGAGGTAGAGCGCTTCCTTGGTAAGGAAGAGGTCATGGGTTCAATTCCCATCACCGGCTCTACAAGTGTGTAAATATTTCATTATAATTTAAAATTTACTATTATGGCAAAAGAAGCTTTTAAAAGAGACAAGCCGCACGTAAACATCGGAACCATCGGTCACGTTGACCATGGTAAAACCACTCTTACTGCAGCTATTACCATGGTGTTGGCTCGTAAGGGCCTCTCTGAGGTACGTTCATTTGACTCTATCGACAACGCACCTGAGGAAAAAGAGCGTGGTATAACTATCAACACTGCACACATTGAGTATCAGACTGAGAAACGTCACTATGCACACGTTGACTGCCCGGGTCACGCTGACTACGTTAAGAACATGGTTACAGGTGCTGCCCAGATGGACGGTGCCATCATAGTTGTTGCTGCTACTGACGGTCCTATGCCTCAGACACGTGAGCACATCCTTCTTGCTCGTCAGGTAAACGTTCCTAGAATCGTTGTATTCCTGAACAAAGTTGATATCGTTGACGATCCTGAAATGATCGACCTCGTTGAGATGGAAGTTCGTGAGCTTCTCACATTCTATAAATATGACGGTGATAACGCTCCTGTTATCCGTGGTTCTGCTTTGGGAGCACTTAACGGTGATCCACAGTGGGAAGATAAGGTTATGGAACTTATGAACGCAGTTGATGAGTACATTCCACTTCCTCCAAGAGATATAGACAAACCTTTCCTTATGCCGGTTGAGGACGTATTCTCAATCACAGGCCGTGGTACAGTTGCTACAGGTCGTATTGAGACTGGTGTTATCAAGACAGGTGAGGAGATCCAGATTATCGGTCTTGGTGAAGAGCCTAAGAAATCAGTTGTTACAGGTGTTGAGATGTTCCGTAAGATTCTTGACAGAGGTGAGGCTGGTGACAACGTAGGTCTTCTTCTCCGCGGTATCGACAAGAAAGAGATCAAGAGAGGTCAGGTTATTGCTAAACCTGGTACAATCACTCCTCATAAGAGGTTCAAGGCTGAGATCTACGTTCTTAAGAAAGACGAGGGTGGCCGTCACACTCCTTTCCACAACAAGTATCGTCCTCAGTTCTTTATCCGTACAATGGATATTACAGGTGAGATTCTTCTTCCTGAAGGAACAGAGATGGTAATGCCGGGTGATAACGTAACTATTACAGTTGAGCTCATCTACCCAGTTGCTATCAACCAGGGTCTCCAGTTCGCTATCCGCGAAGGTGGCCGTACAGTTGGAGCAGGTCAGGTAACTGAGATTATCGACTAATTACAACATACAAAGTTAGTCACCGACCCTTGGTGGCTAACTTTATATTTAGGGGCATAGTTCAAGGGTAGAATAGCGGTCTCCAAAACCGTTGATGGGCGTTCGAATCGCTCTGCCCCTGCAATACCGGGGGTTACGACCCGGTAGTAATAATCCGGTTGAGGCAATAAGCTTCCATTGTTTCGGCCGACAATCATTATAAGATGAACAAAATTAAGTTGTACTTTCAGGAATCGTACACAGAACTTGTGAAAAAGGTTAGCTGGCCTTCATGGGCTCAGCTCCAGAGTTCCGCTATCGTTGTAATGGTCGCTTCAGCAATTTTCGCAGTTGTGATCTTTGCGATGGATTTTGCGTTCAGAAACATCATGACTTTTATTTACAACTTGCTGTACTAATCTTATGGGTGAAATTTCCAAAAAGTGGTATGTAGTAAGGGCTGCCGGCGGTAAGGAAAAGAAAGCCAAAGAGTACATAGAAAATGAGATCAAGAGATTGGGCCTCACAGACTATGTATCCCAGGTTCTTATCCCGACCGAGAAGATCTATCAGGTAAAAAACGGCAAGAAGGTCAGCATGGAGAGAATTTTCTATCCGGGCTATATCCTTATTGAAGCTGCTCTTACCGGGGAGATTCAGCACATAATCAGAAATCTTCCTCATGTTTCCGGATTTCTCTCTGAGAAGGCCGGTAAGGACAAAGAACCCGTTCCATTGAGAATGTCCGAGGTGAACCGTATCCTGGGTCGTGTAGACGAACTGGCCGATATGGAGGAGGAAAACATCACACCATTTATCGTAGGAGAACCTGTCAAGGTTATAGATGGCCCTTTCAACGGTTTCGACGGAACTGTGGAGGAGATCATCGAAGACAAGAAGAAACTGAAGGTTATGGTGAAAATTTTTGGAAGAAAGACTCTTTTAGAGTTGAATTTTGTTCAAGTAGTTAAAGAATAAATAATCAAACATTATGGCTAAAGAAGTTGCCGCTCTCATTAAATTGCAGATTAAAGGCGGCGCAGCTAATCCCTCACCTCCGGTAGGACCTGCACTGGGTTCCAAGGGTGTAAACATAATGGATTTTTGCAAGCAATTCAACGCTCGCACCCAAGATAAGGCCGGTAAAGTATTACCTGTCATTATCACTGTTTACAGCGATAAGTCATTTACATTTATCGTAAAACAACCCCCTGTTGCCATTCAGTTGAAGGAAGCTGCTAAGATCCAATCCGGGTCCGCTGAACCTAATCGTAAAAAAGTTGGTTCGGTTACCTGGGAACAAATCCGTGCAATAGCTACAGACAAGATGCCTGATATGAATGCATTTACCCTCAAGTCAGCCATGTCAATGGTTGCAGGTACTGCAAGAAGTATGGGTATAACTGTTACCGGAGAGTTTCCGGAAGATGTTAAATAATAAATCCTGCGAAAATGAGTAAGCTAACAAAAAATCAAAAAGTAGTATACGCTAAAGTTGACTCTACTAAGCAGTATAAATTGGCAGATGCATGCAACCTTCTGAAGGATATATCCTTCACGAAGTTTGACTCTTCTGTTGATATAGCTATGCGTCTTGGAGTTGACCCTCGTAAGGCTAACCAAATGGTACGCGGCGTTGTTACTCTTCCTCACGGAACCGGTAAGACTGTACGTGTATTGGTGCTGTGTACTCCTGATAAAGAGGCTGAGGCCAGAGAAGCAGGAGCAGACCATGTTGGTCTGGATGAATACATCGAAAAGATCAAAGGAGGCTGGACTGATATAGATGTTATCATCTGTACACCGTCAGTTATGGCTAAAATTGGTCCTATCGGCCGTATTCTGGGTCCTCGCGGTCTGATGCCTAACCCTAAGACAGGCACAGTTACCATGGAGGTAGGAAACGCAGTCAAAGAGGTTAAGGCCGGTAAAATTGACTTCAAGGTTGACAAGCAGGGAATCGTACATGCCAGCATTGGCAAGGTATCGTTTGCTGCAGAGATGTTGGCCGAGAACGCTCTTGAGTTCATCAAGACTGTCATGAAACTCAAACCACAAGCTTTAAAAGGAACTTATGTGAAGAGTGTTTTCATCTCTTCTACTATGAGCCCTGGTATAAATATCGATAGCAAGTCAATTGGTGCTGCTGAATAATAAATTGTTTTATGAGAAAAGAAGAAAAAACACAGATTATTGAAAGCCTGGCAGCGCAATTAACTAATACTCCAAACTTTTATCTTACTGACATTTCAGGCCTGAATGCTGAGAATACAGCTAAGCTCCGCCGTGCCTGCTTTGAAAAAGAGATAAAACTTGTTGTTGTTAAAAACACCTTGCTGCGTAAAGCTTTGGAACAAAAAGGCCTTAACGAGGCTCAGTTGCTTTTCCCAATTCTTGAAGGACCTTCTGCTGTTATGTTTACTGAAAATGTAAGCTCTCCGGCAAAGCTCATCAAGGAGTTCGGCAAGCAATATGGCAAACCGGTGCTCAAAGGAGCATTTGTACAAGAATGCGCTTATGTTGGTGAGAACCAGCTTGATGCACTTATCTCAATCAAGTCACGTGAAGAACTTATCGGTGACATTATCGGTCTGCTCCAATCTCCTGCTCAAAACGTTATTTCTGCACTCCAATCGAATGCAGGCGGCAAAATCGCAGGTATTGTAAAGACCTTATCAGAAAAAGAGTAATAATAATATAAACTTTTTAATTTAAAACAATCATGGCAGATATCAAGAAATTTGCAGAAGAATTAGTTAACCTGTCTGTAAAAGAAGTACAAGAACTTGCAAAGGTTCTCAAAGAAGAATATGGTATTGAACCTGCTGCTGCAGCTGTTGCTGTTGCCGCTCCTGCAGCCGGTGCTGCTCCTGCTGCTGAAGCAGAACAAACTCAGTTTGACGTAATCCTCACTTCTGCTGGCCAGGCTAAGCTCCAGATCGTGAAAGTCGTTAAAGAGATCACTGGTCTTGGTCTTAAAGAGGCTAAAGATCTAGTAGATGCAGCTCCTAAGGCTATCAAGGAAAAAGTTTCCAAAGCCGAAGCTGAACAAGTAAAAGCACAAATCGAAGAGGCTGGCGGAGAAGTTGAAGTTAAATAACTCCAAAACCCCGTTGATCGGGCACAATAACAGGTTTAGAGCCATTTAAGGCTCTAAGCCTTTTTGTCGTTATTTTAGTATATTTTCAACCAATCCACACACAATGTCGCAAAAATCAAATAATCAGCGGATTTCATTCGCGACTTCAAAGGCACTGCTAGATTACCCCGATTTTCTAGAGGTCCAGTTGAAGTCATTTAAGGATTTCTTCCAACTTGAGACTACCCCTGAGAATCGTAAGAACGAGGGTTTGTTCAAAGTTTTTCAGGAAATTTTTCCGATTACTGATACCCGTAACAATTTTGTACTTGAGTTTATCGACTACTTTATCGATCCGCCTCGCTACTCCATAGAGGAGTGTCTTGACAGAGGACTTACATACAGCGTTCCTCTGAAGGCCAAACTCAAACTTTTCTGTACTGACCCCGAACACGAAGATTTCGACACGGTTATTCAGGATGTGTACCTGGGGACTATTCCTTACATGACCCCAAGAGGTACTTTTGTTATTAACGGTTCCGAGAGGATAGTGGTCTCTCAGCTGCACAGGTCTCCCGGCGTATTTTTCGGCCAGAGCATGCACGCTAACGGAACCAAGCTTTATTCCGCAAGAATTATCCCGTTCAAGGGATCATGGATCGAGTTTGCAACTGACATCAATAATGTCATGTATGCATACATCGACAGAAAGAAAAAATTGCCTGTAACCACACTGCTAAGAGCTATCGGTTATGAGAGTGACAAGGATATTCTCGATATATTCGGCCTTGCCAACGAGATAAAGGTCACTAAGGCAAACATTAAGAAATGTATCGGCAGTCGTCTTGCTGCCAGGGTTTTAAAGACATGGAATGAAGATTTCGTTGATGAAGATACCGGAGAGGTTGTATATATTGAGAGAAACGAAATTGTCCTTGACCGTGAAACCATAATAGAAGAAGATCACCTTGATTTAATACTTGAATCAGGCGTAAGCACTATCCTTATACATAAGGAAGATGCAAACATCAATGATTTCGCGATCATTCACAATACACTTCAGAAAGACCAATGTAACTCAGAAAAAGAGGCGGTATTCTATACATACAGGCAGCTCCGCAATTCAGAACCACCTGATGAGGCAACTGCAAGGGATGTCATAGACAAGCTCTTCTTCTCTGATAAGAGATATGATCTCGGTCAGGTTGGAAGGTACAGGCTTAATCATAAGCTTAACCTCACAACTCCTGATGAGACAAGGGTACTCACAAAGGCTGATATTATAGAGATCATCAGGTACCTTATCCAGTTGATTAACTCGAAGGCTTCGGTAGATGATATCGACCACTTGAGTAACCGCCGTATAAGGACTGTGGGTGAACAGCTCGCAAATCAGTTCAGTGTGGGTCTTTCACGTATGGCCCGTACAATAAGGGAGCGCATGAATGTCAGGGACAATGAGGTGTTCACACCTATAGACCTGATTAATGCCAAGACTCTCTCATCTGTGATCAATTCGTTCTTCGGAACAAGCCAGCTTTCACAGTTCATGGATCAGACAAATCCACTGGCTGAAATGACTCATAAGAGAAGGCTCTCTGCCCTCGGACCGGGAGGTCTTTCACGTGACCGTGCAGGATTTGAGGTTCGTGACGTACACTACACCCACTATGGCCGTCTCTGCCCTATTGAGACACCTGAGGGACCAAACATCGGACTTATTTCATCTTTGTGTGTATACGCGAAGATTAATGACCTAGGATTCATTGAGACACCTTACCGCAAGGTAGATAATGGTGTTGTGGATATGACTCCTAAAGGTTGTGTATATATGAGTGCCGAGGATGAGGAGGAGAAGATGGTTGCGCAGGCAAATGTGCACATCGATGAAAATGGAAACATGACTGATGAAAGGATAAAATGTCGTTTTGAGGCAGACTATCCTGTTGTCGGCAAAGAGGAGGTTCACCTTGTGGACGTTGCTCCTAACCAGATTGCTTCCATTGCAGCATCACTCATTCCGTTCCTTGAGCATGACGACGCCAACCGTGCACTCATGGGTTCAAACATGATGAGGCAGGCCGTTCCTCTGGTAAAGCCTGAATCTCCGATTGTAGGAACAGGACTTGAGGGACCTGTTGTGAAGGATTCAAGAACTCAGATCAACGCAAGAGGTAAAGGTGAGGTTGTTTATGTAGATGCACGAGAGATACATGTTAAATATGAACAAACTGATAATGAGAGATTTGTAAGCTTTGATCCTGAGATTACAGTTTATAGACTTCCTCTCTACAGAAAGACAAACCAGAATACATCCATTACCCTGAAACCTATCGTAAGAAAGGGTGACAAGGTAGTTCCGGGCCAGATAATGACTGAGGGCTACGCCACACAAAACGGCGAGCTCGCTCTCGGACGTAACCTTAAGGTTGCATTCATGCCTTGGAAAGGTTACAACTTTGAGGATGCGATTGTTCTTTCCGAGAGACTTCTCAGAGAAGATGTATTTACCTCTATACATATAGATGAATATATCATGGAGGTTCGTGACACCAAACGCGGTATGGAGGAACTCACCTCTGACATTCCAAATGTCAGTGAGGAGGCAACCAAAGACCTCGATGAAAACGGTATTATCCGTGTCGGTGCCAACATCGAGCCGGGCGATATTCTTATCGGTAAGATCACTCCTAAAGGAGAGAGCGACCCATCACCTGAGGAGAAACTTCTCCGCGCCATATTCGGTGACAAGGCCGGTGACGTGAAGGATGCCTCGTTGAAGGCTTCACCTTCGCTCAGAGGTACAATCATCGAGAAGAGGCTCTTCTCAAGAGTGTCAAAAGAGAATAACAAAAAGGGCAAATCTGTTTCTAAAAACCAGATACAACAAGCTGAAGAGAACTTCAACAGAAAGGCTGCCGCCTTACGTCAGAATTTCCTTGAAAGACTGTTCTCTCTTCTCGAAGGGAAACAATCTCAAGGTATCAGTGACCTGTATGGAGTTGAGATAATTGCAAAGGGTTCTCCGTTTAAGCTGGACCTTCTTGACAAGATTGACTATGAGAATATCAACCCTGTTAAGTGGACTGCTGACAAGAATACCAACAACCTTATCAAACAGCTGATAAACAACTACCTGATTGCTTTCAAGGAGTATGATGCAGAGCTGAAGAGGATCAAGTACAATCTCACAATCGGAGATGAGCTTCCTACAGGTATCATGCAACTTGCAAAGGTTTATGTTGCCAAGAAGAGAAAGGTACGCGTCGGTGATAAGATGGCGGGGCGTCACGGTAACAAGGGTATCGTTGCAAAAGTCGTTCGTGATGAGGATATGCCTTTCCTTGAAGACGGAAAGACTGTAGATATAGTTCTTAACCCTCTGGGTGTGCCTTCACGTATGAACCTCGGACAGATCTATGAGACTGTTCTGGGATGGGCTGGTGCAGAACTCGGACAAAAGTTCAGCACTCCTATTTTTGACGGTGCAACACTTGAGGAAATCTGTGATTTCACAGACAAGGCGGGTGTTCCTAGGTTTGGTAAGACATATCTGAGGGACGGCGGCACAGGTGAACTTTTTGACCAGCCAGCTACTGTCGGTATTATCTACATGTTGAAACTCGGCCACCTTGTTGATGACAAGATGCACGCACGCTCGATAGGTCCTTACTCACTCATCACTCAACAGCCACTCGGAGGTAAAGCTCAGAACGGAGGTCAGAGATTTGGTGAGATGGAGGTTTGGGCACTGGAAGCTTTCGGTGCATCTAATATTCTTCAAGAGATATTGACCATCAAGTCTGACGATGTTGTTGGAAGATCAAGAGCCTACGAGGCAATTGTCAAGGGTGAGCCTATGCCTACCCCTGGCATACCGGAGTCGCTGAACGTGCTCCTGCACGAGCTTCGCGGACTTGGCTTGAGCATCAACCTGGATTAATTAGTAGTATTTGAAAATTTGAATCAGAACAATATGTCTGTCAAGAAAGAGATAAAGGTTAAGAGTAATTTCAATCAAATTACTATCGGTTTGGCATCACCTGAGGAGATCCTTGAAAAGTCCTCAGGTGAGGTGCTCAAACCCGAAACTGTAAACTATCGTACATACAAACCGGAGAGGGATGGTCTTTTCTGCGAGAGGATATTCGGTCCTTACAAGGATTATGAGTGTCATTGCGGTAAATATAAGAGGATACGCTACCGTGGTATTATTTGCGACCGTTGCGGTGTAGAGGTTACAGAAAAGAAGGTGCGTCGCGAGAGGATGGGTCACATCACTCTTACCGTTCCTGTAGCACATATCTGGTACTTCCGTTCTACTCCCAACAAGATAGGTTATCTTCTGGGTATACCGTCAAAGAAGCTTGAAGGTATCATTTACTACGAAAGATATATCGTAGTTCAGCCGGGTATCAAGGAGAGAGACGGTGTAAAAGCAAATGACCTGCTTACAGAGGACGAATATCTGGCAATTCTGGATACTCTTCCAAAAGAGAACCAGATGCTTGATGATGACGATCCTAACAAGTTCATTGCCGGTATGGGAGCAGAGGTTATTTACAAGATGCTCACCCGTCTGAACCTCGACGACCTCTCATATGATCTTCGTCACAAAACCGAATCGGAAACCTCTCAACAGAGAAAGGCTGAGGCTCTCAAGAGACTAGGTGTTGTTGAAGCTTTCCGTGAATCAAAAGATATTAATAATCCTGAATGGATGATCCTTAAGGTGATTCCGGTGATACCACCGGAACTCAGACCTCTAGTTCCACTGGACGGAGGCCGTTTCGCTACAAGTGACCTTAATGATCTTTACCGCAGGGTTATTATACGTAACAATCGTCTGAAAAGACTTATCGAGATCAAGGCTCCAGAAGTTATCCTCAGAAATGAGAAGAGGATGCTGCAAGAGGCTGTTGACTCACTTTTCGACAACTCAAGGAAATCCAACGCAGTTAAAACTGAGGCAAACCGCACCCTCAAATCACTTTCAGACAGTCTGAAAGGTAAGCAGGGTCGTTTCCGTCAGAACCTCCTCGGTAAGAGGGTTGACTACTCTGCCCGTTCAGTAATTGTCGTAGGGCCTGAACTGAAGATGCATGAGTGCGGACTTCCTAAAGATATGGCTGCAGAGCTTTACAAACCATTCATTATCAGAAAGCTGATTGAAAGAGGTATTGTTAAGACCGTAAAATCTGCCAAGAAGATTGTTGACAGGAAAGACCCGGTTATCTGGGATATTCTTGAAAACGCGATGAAGGGACACCCTGTGCTCCTTAACCGTGCCCCTACCCTCCACAGATTGGGTATTCAGGCTTTCCAGCCGAAACTGATCGAGGGTAAAGCTATTCAACTCCACCCTCTTGCTTGTACCGCATTCAACGCGGACTTTGACGGTGACCAGATGGCTGTTCACCTCCCGCTTGGAAATGCTGCGATACTTGAGGCACAGCTTCTTATGCTTGGTTCTCACAATATCCTTAACCCTGCAAACGGCGCACCTATTACAGTTCCGTCTCAGGACATGGTGCTTGGTCTTTACTATATGACCAAGAAACGTCCTAACGCAAAGGGTGAAGGTATGAGATTCTACGGGCCTGAAGAGGTTATTATTGGTCATAACGAGGGCAGGCTTGATCTGCACGCCGAGATTGAGGTAAGACTTCCTAAGAATTTCTGTGATCTCAGTCAGGGTTATGAACTTAAAAAGACTACTGCAGGACGCATCTTGTTCAACCAGGTTGTTCCTAAAGAGGTTGGTTATATTAATGAGGTGTTGACCAAAAAATCCCTGAGGGATATTATCAGCAACGTGCTTAAGGTAGCCGGTGTTGCCAGAACTTCACAGTTCCTGGATGATATAAAGGGTATCGGTTACACTATGGCGTTCAAGGGTGGCTTGTCATTTAACCTGGCCGACGTTCTTGTGCCTAAGGAGAAAGAGTCCCTTATCGAGGATGGTTACAAGCAGGTTGAGAACATCATGTCTTCTTTCAACATGGGTCTTATAACCAACAATGAAAGGTACAACCAGATTATCGACATATGGACAAGAACAAACTCTAAACTCACCAACATTGTTGAGAATCAGATTGCTCTTGACCAACAAGGTTTCAACCCTGTATATATGATGCTCCATTCAGGTGCCCGTGGTTCTAAGGACCAGATCCGCCAGCTTACAGGTATGCGTGGTTTGATGGCTAAACCTCAGAAATCCGGTGCTACAAGTGCAGAGATCATCGAGAACCCTATTCTTTCCAACTTCAAGGAGGGTCTTTCGGTTCTTGAGTACTTCATCTCTACACACGGTGCCAGAAAGGGTCTTGCCGATACAGCGCTGAAGACTGCGGATGCGGGTTATCTTACACGCCGTCTTGTTGACGTTTCTCATGATGTAATTATCAATGAGCCTGACTGCGGTACTCTCCGCGGACTTGTAGCAACTGCAATCAAGAACAAGGATGAGGTCGTAGAGTCTCTTTATGAAAGAATTATGGGTCGTACATCTGTTCATGACATTTACAATCCTTTGACAGGAGATAAGATTGTCGAGGCAGGTGAGATGATTACAGAAGATATTGCAGAGCTTATTCAGTCTCTTCCTATTGAATCGGTTGAGATCCGTTCCGTTCTCACTTGCGAATCACGTAAAGGTGTCTGCGCAAAATGTTACGGAAGGAATCTTGCAACAGGACGTATGGTTGAGAAGGGTGAGGTTGTCGGTGTAATTGCTGCACAGTCAATCGGTGAGCCTGGTACTCAGCTTACTCTCCGTACTTTCCACGTCGGTGGTACTGCATCAAGCGTTGCATCAGAAAATGAGATTATTACCCGTTACGAAGGCCGCCTTGAGTTCGAGGAGCTTCGTACTATCACAACTCTCGGAGAAGATGGCGCATCTCGTGAGATCGTTATCGGTCGTACCGCTGAGATGAGGATTGTTGAGGTTAATACTGGAATCACTCTTTCTAACCACAATATTCCTTACGGAGCTACTTTGTACTTCAAGGATGGTGATATTGTCAAGAAGGGTGACAAGATCTGCGAATGGGATGCATACAACGCTGTTACAATCGCGGAAACTGCAGGTAAGGCTGTGTTTGACAGTATGATCGAGGGTGTTACGTATCGTGAAGAGGCTGCTGATGAATACTCTCTCCACAAGGAGAAGGTTATTATCGAGTCCCGCGATAAATCGAAGAACCCTACCATCAAGATTATGGATGGCCAGACAGAACTTAAGCAGTATAACCTTCCTGTAGGTGCACACATAATGGTTGAAAACGGCAAGAAGATAAAAATCGGAGATATACTTGTGAAGATTCCTAGAGCCATCGGTAAAACCGGTGATATCACCGGAGGTCTTCCTCGTGTTACCGAACTCTTCGAGGCTCGTAATCCTTCAAACCCTGCTATTGTGACTGAAATCAACGGCGAGGTTCTGATGGGTAAGATCAAGAGAGGTAATCGTGAGATTATTGTTAAATCGAAGACCGGCGAAGAGAAACGTTATTCAGTTCCTCTCTCTAAACAGATTCTTGTTCAGGAGAATGACTATGTACGTGCAGGTATGCCACTTTCAGAAGGAGCAATTTCTCCTACCGATATTCTTGCAATACAGGGTCCTACCAAGGTTCAGGAGTATATCGTGAACGAGGTTCAGGATGTATACCGCAGCCAGGGTGTGAAGATTAACGATAAACACTTCGAGATTATAGTACGTCAGATGATGCGCAAGCTTGAGATTGTTGATCCGGGTGATACACGTTTCCTTCCGGAGCAACTAGTCGACAAGTGGGAGTTCATACATGAAAATGATGATATCTATGACAAGAAGGTCGTTCTCGATGCCGGTGACTCTACTGCATTGAAGGCAGGTCAGATTGTGACTGTACGCAGACTTCGTGACGAGAACTCTATACTTAAGCGTAAAGACCTTAAGCTCGTAGATGCTCGTGATGCCATGCCTGCAACATCAAACCAGATACTTCAGGGTATCACCCGTGCAGCTCTCCGTACAAGCAGCTTTATGTCTGCAGCATCATTCCAGGAAACAACAAAAGTACTGAGTGAGGCAGCTATCCATGGCAAGAAGGACTCTTTGGAAGGTCTGAAGGAGAATGTTATTTGCGGACATCTAATCCCGGCCGGTACAGGTCAAAGAGAGTTCGAAAAGATCATTGTCTCTCCTATGGATGACTACCAGAGACTTGTAAAGAGCAAGAAGGAGTAATCCTTATTTAATACTAAGAGAAAGCTCTGTCTGAATTTTCAGTCAGAGCTTTTTTATTATTAGTGGCACTGATTATTAAAAGACAAACTCTGTCATAGCCACGTTTGCTTTTTAGCTAATTTTCTGAAGTGGTTTTCGGAAAAGGCTGAGGACCGTTCAACGACCGAAGGGAGGCGTTCCGGAAGCCCTGAAAAGCACAAGGAAAATAGCGTTAAGAAAAACAACAGTGGCTGTGACAGAGTTTGTCTTTTAGCTTATTTTCTGAAGCTTTAGTGGTGCTGGTTTTTCAATTCACCCGATTCTACAGCACTTATAATAGACTAATTGTGAAGTAAATAGAAAAATCAGTGCCACTAAAATTAATATTTCAGCACCGGAGCACCAAGAGGTTTGAATGTAACAGAATTAAAGCCCTTTGTGTAAAACGCTGCAGCGGCTGCTGAAGGAGCTTTCTCAACATCATTGGCAATAAACGATTCCAGTGTGTAATACTTGTTTGCTCTCGAGAGGATTCTCTTTACCATTGCCTCTCTTGAAGGAGCGCTGAAGTATAGGATATTATTTATCATACAGCTTGTGTTTTCAGCTCTCCATACACCGTATGTGAAGCCGTATGCACCTTCATAGGCTCCGACTCTCGAGTAACCATCTACTCCCACAAAGTGTTTCCATTTGATGTTTGTCAGGTTTGAAACCAGATCAACGTTTGCAAAAAAGCCAAGAGAACTCCATTGATTGAACTCGGATATTGCTATCGTATTTATTGTCTGACCCTGGTTTGTAATGTACTCATCAGCCAGACCTCCCAGTCCGTGACCTATTGCTTCATGTATAAGCACATTTTTATAGAGGCTTCCAGAAGTGTTAGTCCTGACAACCGGTGTCATGGCGAGAGCTTTTCCATCTGTCCACATATATGTTGTACCGGCATATCTGTCCTGATTGAGTAATAGTATTACCAATTTATTTGTAAGTGATTCATCTGTCACTCCCGGTATCACTTTACAGTATTCAAATACTTTGTCATAATTGGAAGAGATGCTCGATCCACCATTAAAGCTAGAAGAGAATACAGTGTTTATTACAATACTCTTGTCTGACTGTGATACTCCACTCTGCACAGAGTATGAACCTACTTTATATATCCTAAAATTGTTCTTGTATGTTTTTAGAGGCTCTACATTAAATATCTCGTTTATACCCTCTGCCACTTCAAGGTTGAATTTTCCTCCCTCCTGGTAGTCCGCGGCAGTGTAACCATCTCCAATAAATATTATCTCGGCTGCCTTTCTCCCGCTCCCCGGTTCTGTGGCTTCTAGAACCAACTGATATTCCTTTTCTGCCAACCCTTTTTTAATGCCTGTTGTAAATGTGTAAATTGGAGTTGAGACACCTTCAAAACCATCATTTGCAGTAACTTTCCACCTGTAAGTAGTATTTTCGTCAAGATGTCGCGGCATGTAAACAGATGTCGAGGTCACAACACTATCCTTCCAGTTGACATTGTCCTTAGTATATGAAAGTGTATATGTTATGTTATCCCCGTCAGCATCGTTAGATGCTGTCCACGCAAAGTTTGTCAGTGTAGCAACATTGGTTGCATTTGCTGCCGGTGATGAGATCTGCGGTACAGTTGGAAGTGTGTTTGTAGACCTTGCCTGTGTTATTGTTATCACTTTACTCTCA
This sequence comes from Bacteroidales bacterium CF, assembly GCA_000473305.1. Taxonomy (GTDB): domain Bacteria; phylum Bacteroidota; class Bacteroidia; order Bacteroidales; family UBA932; genus Bact-08. The sequence continues at coordinate 1,818,910 of CP006772.1, forward strand.
TTGGCATACTTGATAGTAATAAATGAACTGCGCGCCGGTCCGGAAGTGTTTTCAGGAACAGCTATATTTACAGAGGCATTGCCCTCTCCGGACATTGTGGCTATTGACGCCCATGTGAGTGTCAAAGGCATCTCTATAATCCATTTTGTGTTTGAAGTAATAACAAGCTGACTTGTCGAGGCCGTTTTAGGGAAGCTAAGCTCAAGGCTGCTTGTGCTTAATTGTGCGTAATTCTGTGTGATGACAACCTCTTTTACAAGATCTTTGCTGACAATCTTTAAAGTAGCTGTTCTTGACTGAGAGGAGTAATTGTTCCCTGCAGATACGGTGATTGTTGCATCCCCCTTTCCGTTCGTAGGTGAGATAGTGCACCATGTCCCGGTAATGGTTGCTGTCCAGTTTGTATTTGCTGTAAACTGGACCTCTGCTGTTGACTCATTGGTAGGTAATGTAACGTCTGCCTGGGGAAGCTCTATCTGGGGCACTATATCTTTTTCACAAGCTATCAGAGAGATAGCAACTATGATTAATATCGTGGTTTTTAATATCAGTTTCATATTTAAGGTTTCATTTATACAAAGTTAATAATAATAACGCAATCATCAGGCCAGAAAAAAAGAGGGTGCAAAAATCATTTTTGCACCCTCTCCGGATATTAACGCAATAACTGAAATGTTATTGTTTAACCTCTGCACTCTTTAATGAGTCAATGTAGCCTTTTACAAATCCGGAAATCTCCTCTTCTGACACCTGTCTTCTAAGAATATTTCCATTCTGGTCAACAAATATGTTTTGCGGTATGTACCTTACATGATACTTTTTGGCAACTTCGCTATCCCAGTACTTCAGTTCTGACACCTGTGCCCACTCAAGTTTGTCATCAGCAATAGCTTTATTCCATAATTCTGCATCTTTGTCAAGTGAGACTCCGAGTATGCCGAATCCGGACTTGTTCATCTCCTTGTATATTTTTACAAGTTTCGGGTTGAATTGACGGCAAGGGCTGCACCAACCTGCCCAGAAATCAATCATTGTTATCTTGTTCTGTGCGTAGACGCTTGATAAAGAAACCTGGTTGCCCTTAGGATCACTCAACGTAAATTCAGGAGCCTTCATTCCCGGAGCCAGGCTCTTTAGTGTTGTAATGTCTGATTCCAAGTCAGCAACATAAGTATTTGCTGCAAATTCAGGTAAAGCTTTGAAAGATGCCAGTTTAGCCTCGGCATCCTCAATTTTGAAACTCTCCAGGTTTCTAACATACTGAATAAGAGTGTATGGAGAGACAGGATTGTTCACATAAAAGAGAGAGTCGTATGCAGCCATCTCCTTTTGCATTTTTTCATAGAGAGAATCTATAGCCATCTTACGCTCCGGAGTTGTTGCAGGATTCTCATACTCGGCAAAGAGCTCCTCCATCTTATAGGACTTTGCCAATGAATCTTTCTTCGCATTGAGTGAATTCACGAGATCATTGGTAACACCACCCTTGACTACAGCCTTGCTGAAATCCTCTTTTGCAGCTTCAATGGTGTAATTTGCATTTTCAAGGAAAAGCGTGATTCTTCCTTTTACACCCTCTATTGTTATAGCATATGTATCCGGAGTTGCAACGCTTCCTTCAAATACAAATTTTCCATCTGCCAGATCAGCTGTATCCTTTATAGGATTTGTACGGGAGAAATTCTGAAGATAGACCTTACCTGAAGTAAGACTGTCCCCGGTAACTGTTCCCTCGATCTTGTAGGAGTTTTCCTTTTGTCCTGTACAGGCAAACAGGCCTATTACAGCGACCAACAAAAATAGTTTTCTCATGGCTTTTAATATTGGTTAGTAGTTATTTTTCATCTTCTTTATACCACTCCTTGTACATCATGTAACCCTGGGCATTCTTGTGAGCCGCTTTTCCAATCTCCTCAGACCCCTCTTTTACTTTTTTTGCGGGTACACCTGCATATACACCCGGTTCGAGTTCGGCATTGCTGAGGACAACTGCCCCTGCTGCTATGATCGTGTTGTCCGGTATAATCGCGTTATCCATAAGGATTGCACCCATACCTACGAGGACATTACTCCCTACCGTAGCTCCGTGAATTATTGCATTGTGTCCGACAGACACATCGTTGCCAACCTCTACGACAGACCTTTTATATAAGGTATGTAAAACTGCTCCGTCCTGTATGTTGACCCTGTCTCCGATCCTTATAGGATTCACATCACCTCTCAGAACCGCACCGTACCAAATACTGCAATCGTTCCCGATAACAACATCTCCAATGATGGCAGCATTTTCCGCAATAAAGCATCTTTCACCAATCTTCGGTTCTACTCCGTTTAATTTCCTGATAATTGCCATATAACCTGTTTATATAAAACACAAAAGTACAATTTTTTAAGATAAGGTTACAACCTAATATAAAACTTAGGAAAATCATTTTTGGAAATTAGCAAAATAGTGGCTAAAATTGCAAAATTATAAGGAACGAGTCTTAAATATCTTATGATATCAAACTCATTATTTATAATTTTGTGTCAAATTTATATTTGACATTAGTGGTTTCCGAATTAGAATAATAGCTACATTTGTAGATAATTTCATATAAAATTATTTATGCAACACAAAGTTATTGACACAAAAGAAGTCGTAATCAGGTTCACAGGAGACTCCGGGGATGGCATGCAGCTGACCGGGACACTGTTTGCCGATGCCTCGGCATTGTACGGGAATGAGATCTCAACTTTCCCTGACTACCCTGCAGAAATACGTGCACCTCAAGGCACAGTATCAGGCGTTTCCGGTTTTCAAGTAAATATAGGTAGTGGAGAGATAAAGACTCCGGGTGATTTCTGCGATGTTCTCGTAGCAATGAACCCTGCAGCTCTCAAGGCAAATGCCAAATGGGCAAAACCGACGGCAACCATAATTCTTGATTCGGATACATTTGATGAAAAGGGTATTCTTAAAGCCGGTTTCAGGACTATGGACCCGGTCAAGGAGCTGAACATAGACGACAGGAACATAGTATACGCTGCAATCTCATCACTCACTAAAGAGAGTCTTAAAGACAGCGGCCTTGATCCGAAAGCAATTATCAGATCTAAGAATATGTTCACACTCGGTATGTGCTACTTCATGTTCAACAGACCAACTGAATCAACCTTTGCATATATAGACAAGAAGTTCCGCAAGAAACCGGAGATTGCAGCTGCCAACAAGAAGGTGCTGATGGATGGTTTCAACTATGCAGGCAACATACATGCAATTCCTAACACATATACCATTAAGCCGGCCAAGCTTGAAAAAGGCATTTACAGGAACATCAATGGTAACCAGGCTACAGCATGGGGATTGATAGCTGCTTCGGAAAAGTCAGGAAGACCTTTGTTCTGCGGTTCTTATCCTATCACTCCTGCGACAAGCATACTTGAAGAGCTTGCCCTCCGCAAAGACCTGGGAGTTAAAACCCTTCAGTGCGAAGACGAGATTTCGGGTATCTGTACTGCAATTGGTGCATCTTATGCCGGCAACTTTGCCGTGACAACAACTTCCGGTCCCGGTCTCTCATTAAAGATTGAGGCTCTCGGTCTGGCAATGATAACAGAGCTTCCTCTTGTGCTTGTTGATGTGCAGAGAGGTGGCCCATCAACAGGTATCCCTACAAAGACAGAACAGACAGACCTGAATCAGGCGCTATACGGAAGAAACGGAGAGTGCCCTATAGCTGTTATTGCTGCACATTCACCTTCACACTGTTTCGAAGCAGCATTCTATGCAGGTAAATATGCCATGGAACATATGATGCCTGTCATACTACTTACAGAGGGTTTTATAGGTAATGGCTCTGAACCTTGGAAAGTTCCTTCAATGAAGGACTTCCCTGAAATCAACCCGCCTATTATCACAACACCTGAAGAGACACCGTTCTGGCCATACAAGAGAGACGAGAAAACCCTTGCACGCCGCTGGGCTTTCCCCGGAACAGTAGGCCTTGAGCACCGCGTTGGCGGTCTTGAGAAGAACAACAACGGAGCTGTATCCTCTGATCCTCTTGTACATGAAAGAATGGTTGCCGAGAGGGCCGAAAAGGTACAGCGTCTTGCTAATTATATTCCAGAACAAAAAGTTATCGGAGAAGAGAGCGGAGAGGTTCTCATCGTAGGATGGGGAGGAACATTCGGTCATCTTTACACAGCCGTGAAAGAGCTGCACGAACAGGGCAAGAGTGTATCCCTGGCTCATTTTGATTATATATTTCCTCTGCCAAAGAACACTGAGAAGATACTATCAAGTTTCAAGAAAATTATCGTTTGCGAGCTTAACAGCGGACAATTTGCGAACTATCTCAGGACTCAGCATCAACAATTCAACTATCATCAGTACAACAAGATACAAGGTCAGCCTTTTATCGTAAAGGAGATAGTTGATGCAGTAAACGCTTTATTATAATCTCAATAACCAGAAACATCATGGAATTAAAATATACACCACAGGATTTTAAAAGCAATCAAGAGGTAAAATGGTGCCCTGGTTGCGGAGACCACGCCATTCTGGCATCGGTTCAGAGAGCAATGCCGGATATATGCGATGCACTTAACTATACAAGAGAGCGTTTTGTATTTGTTTCCGGAATCGGTTGTTCATCACGTTTTCCTTATTACATGAACACCTACGGATTCCACGGTATTCACGGCAGGGCCTCTGCCATATCAACCGGAGTCAAGGTTGCCAATCCGACTCTCACAGTATGGCAGATAACCGGAGACGGTGATGCCCTTGCAATCGGAGGTAACCATTTCATACACGCTATCAGAAGAAATATTGATATCAATATCATACTTTTCAACAATCAGATTTACGGCCTTACAAAAGGACAATACTCCCCTACTTCAAAACTGGGAATGGTGACAAAGACATCTCCTTTCGGAACTGTTGAGCACCCTTTCAATCCCGGAGCTTTGGTACTCGGAGCAAGAGGAACATTCTTCGCAAGAAGCCTTGACGTTGAGCTCAAGCTTACTCAGGACATCATGCTTGCTTCCGCAAAACACGACGGCACAGCTGTTACCGAAGTCCTTGTAAACTGCGTTATATTTAACGACAAGACTCACGCAACCATTTCCGACAAGGAGAACAGAGCCGACAGGACAATTGTCCTGAAACACGGTGAGCCTATGATTTTCGGTAAAAACCGAGACAAAGGGCTTATCCTCGTGGGCAGGACACTGAAAGTTGTCAAGATTGGTGAGGGCGGCATAACCGAGAAAGATATTCTCATACATGACGCAGAGGAGGAGAATCCTGGTCTCCACTCTATGCTTATTGACATGAAGTATCCTGAACTACCTATAGCACTTGGTGTTATCCGTGCCGTAAAGGATAAAACATACGACGACAATGTCCGAGATCAGGTTATTGATGTGAAGGAACATGCACAGATTCACAACATGGACGAACTCTTAAGGAGTGGATCAACATGGGAAGTCAAATAATTAAACCTTGATTTAAACATAAAATCACCAAACATTAATAAAAAACATTATGAAAGTAACAGAAATTATGGCCGAACTTGAAAAGAAACATGGCCATGAGAAAGAGTACTTGCAAGCAGTTCACGAAGTCCTTGAATCTATCGAGGACATTTACAACCAACATCCTGAATTTGAAAAGGCGAAGATCATTGAAAGACTGGTTGAACCAGACCGTATCTTTACTTTCCGTATTTCATGGGTTGACGATAAGGGAGACGTTCAGAACAACCTCGCTTACCGTGTTCAGTTCAACAATGCGATAGGCCCATACAAGGGAGGTATCCGTTTCCATCCTTCAGTAAACCCTTCAATTCTTAAGTTCCTTGGTTTCGAGCAGACATATAAGAATGCTCTTACAACTCTCCCTATGGGTGGTGGTAAAGGTGGTTCAGATTTCAACCCAAAAGGAAAATCTGACAACGAAATCATGCGCTTCTGCCAGGCATACATCACTGAGTTATGGCGCCACATCGGGCCTGATACAGATGTACCGGCAGGTGACATAGGAGTTGGCGGACGTGAGGTTGGTTACATGTACGGCATGTACAAGAAGCTTGCACGCGAAAACACAGGCGTTCTTACAGGAAAAGGTGCTACTTTCGGTGGTTCACTTATCCGTCCTGAGGCTACAGGTTTCGGTGCTGTTTATTTTGTTACACATATGCTCAAGACTAAGGGTATCGATATTAAAGGCAAGAGAGTTTCTGTATCTGGTTTTGGTAACGTAGCATGGGGTGCTGCCCTTAAGGCAACCGAACTTGGTGCTAAAGTTGTTGCATTATCAGGTCCTGACGGCGTTATTATCGACGAGGCAGGTATGAACGAGGAGAAGATCGCCTATATGCTCGAGCTTCGTGCTTCAAACAATGACGTTGTTGCTCCTTACGCAACGAAGTTCCCGGGTTCGCAATTCATCCCTGGCAAGAAATCTTTCAGTGTTAAGGTTGACATTGCCATGCCTTGCGCATTCCAGAACGAGCTTAACGGTGACGATGCAAGAGAGCTTATCAAAAACGGTGTAACTTGTGTTGCCGAGGTTTCAAACATGGGTTGTACTCCTGAAGCTATCGAGGAGTTCATCAAAGCAAAGGTTCTGTTTGCCCCTGGTAAGGCTGTCAACGCAGGTGGTGTTGCAGTTTCAGGTCTTGAAATGACTCAGAATGCAATGCACATAAGCTGGACAGCAGAAGAGGTAGATGCCAAGCTGAAACAGATTATGAATAGTATTCACGATGCTTGTATCAAATACGGAACACAGGCTGACGGATATGTTAACTATGTTAAGGGTGCGAACATTGCAGGCTTTATGAAGGTTGCACAAGCTACTCTTGAGCAAGGCGTTATCTAGAAACCATCGTAGATCTGTTACGATTTAATACTTGAAAAGGCTGACTTTTAAAAGTCAGCCTTTTTTTTGTCCAGTAGTGTAAAAGAAAGAGGCAACTTTCATTTTGTAACCACTTTTTTGTAATGTAAAACCAATAGTGATATGCAGAAGGAGTTACTTTCATTTTAATACCAATTATTGATTTTTTTGGATATTTTAATAGTTTTATTATATTATTGGTTAAAATTCGGCAGAATATAATTTCAAATAAATAATCAAATTATTCGTTTCTTGTTTTTTTTTGTGGAGAAAAATTTTAACTTTGTCAGTACTAAGATTATTTTACTTAACTAGACTAAAATTATTAACTAAAACTTTCGTACATGAAAAAATTTAGACTATTCTTAACAGGTCTACTACTTGTGTTGACTGCTGGGTTAACCTATGCTCAGAATAAACAAGTAACAGGAACTGTTACTGATGCAGGTACAGGGGAACCAGTCGCCTATGCATCTGTCCAACTGAAAGGTACAATGACAGGAACTACGACTGATGAATCCGGTAAGTTCACCATCAATGCCCCTGGCAATGGTACACTTATTATTAGTTTCATAGGCTACACCACTGTCGAGGTTGCTGTCAACAACCAGGCTGTAGTGAACGTGGCTATTTCTCCGGATGCTGTCAATCTGGAAGACGTAGTCGTTGTTGCCTATGGTACTGCCAAGAAGTCTGCTTTCACCGGTTCTGCATCAACAGTAAAAGGAACCAAACTGGCAGAACGTGCAGTTTCAAACGTAACCAACGCCCTTGCCGGTCAAGTTGCCGGTGTGCAGATTACCAGCAACAACGGTCAACCTGGTTCTGCTGCAACTGTAAGGATCCGTGGTGTGGGTTCAATGAGTGCAAGTAATGCACCTCTTTATGTTGTGGACGGTGTTCCATATGACGGAACAATCTCTGCAATCAACCCTCAGGATATCGAGAGTATTACAGTTTTGAAGGATGCTGCTTCAAGTGCGCTTTACGGAGCACGTGGCGCCAATGGTATTATCCTCCTTACAACAAAGAAAGCTACTTCAAAAGACGCAATTGTTACTTTTGAGGCTAAGTGGGGTAATAACTCACGCGCTATTCCTAACTACAGCGTTATGACAGACCCTGCTATGTACTATGAGACTTTGTACAGGGCTCTTTACAACGCCAAAGCTTACAACGGATCATCGGCAGCAGCTTCTTATGCTTATGCTGATGCTGCCCTTCTTGATGACAAGAACGGTGGTGTAGGTTATATGGTTTACACTGTTCCTAGCGGTGAGAAATTCATCGGGACTAACTTCAAGATGAACCCTAATGCTTCTCTTGGTTACTCTGACGGCGAGTATTATTACACACCTGATGATTGGTATGCTGAGATTTTCAATAAAGGGAACCTCCGTTCTGAATATAACTTCTCAGTTGCCGGTTCAACAGACAAACTGAATGCTTACATGTCTGCGGGTTACCTGGATGATTCCGGTCTGGTTTCAGGTTCAGGCTTCCAACGTTTCACCAGCCGTGTAAAATTAGACTACCAGGCTAAAGAGTGGTTGAAGATAGGTGTCAACTCTGCTTATACCTATTATGACTCACAGTCTCCTGGCAGCCAGACTTCATGGGGATCTTCAGGAAACTTGTTCTATGTTACAAATATGATCTCTCCTATCTATCCTATGTACGTTCGTAATGCTGACGGAACTATCAAGGTTGACAACCGTGGTATCACAGTATACGACTTCGGAGGATCATCTACAAACTTCACCCGTTCATTCATGGCTCTGTCAAATCCTGCTATCACGCTGAAACTTGACAAGCACCATGCATATACAGATGTTGTAAATACTAAATGGTATGCTACAGCTAACCTTCTGGAAGGACTCCAGTTCACAGCTACTCTTAGCGCAAACGTTCGTAACCAACGTGAAAACCACCTTTACAACCAGTTCTACGGTGGATCAGTTGGCAGTGAAGGTGCAGTATCTGTCAGCCACTACCGCGAGTTTGGTGTTAACCAACAGTATCTGTTGACTTACAAGAAGAAAATCGCAACCAACCACAACATCGACCTCTTTGCAGGTTATGAGAGCTACAATCTTAAGCTTCAGGATCTCGGCGGTTCAAACTCAAAACTTTACAACCCGTTTGTAGGTGAGTTGAACAATGCTATCCAGACTCCTCCGTCTGTTTACTCTTACACTAACGAGTACTCTTTGGTAGGTCTTCTTGCAAGAGCACAGTACGATTATAAAGAGAAGTACTTCTTGAGTGCATCTTATCGTAGGGACGGTTCTTCACGTTTCCATCCGGACAGCCGTTGGGGTAACTTCGGCAGTATCGGTGGTGCATGGCTTATCAGCAAGGAGAATTTCATGAGCAGCGTTAACTGGATTGACCTGTTGAAACTTAAAGCAAGCTACGGTTCAGTAGGTAATGACAACATCGGTAACTACTATGCATACCTTGACCAGTTCAATGTAAGTAACAGTAATGGTGATTATTCAGTATCATTCGCATACAAAGGCAACAAGGATATCACTTGGGAAACTTCTTACGCTTTGAATGCCGGTGTTGAATTCGAACTCTTCGGAAGCAAACTCAACGGTTCGGTTGAATTCTTCCACCGTAACACAGTTGACCAGCTATACAACCAGCCTGTTCCGGTTTCTCTCGGTTACTCTTCAATCCCTATGAACATCGGTTCTATCGTTAACAGGGGTGTTGAACTCGAATTAAACGGTACACTTCTCAAGACTGACAAAATCCTTTGGACAGCAAACTTCAACGCAACTCATTACAAAAACGAGATTACCGACCTTGCTGAGACTCCAAAAGCGGCCGGTGGAATCAAGGGTACAAACTATATTTACAGAATCGGCGGATCTCTTTATAACTCATATCTGCGCAAATGGGCAGGTGTAGATCCTCAAACTGGTAAATCAATCTATTATATCGATCCTGATAAGGGTGACATGAATACTACTGATGACTACTCAAAAGCTGCTCAGTCTGACCTTGGATCTACCCTTGCCAAGGTATATGGTGGTTTCGGAACTTCAATCAATGCATACGGCTTTGATTTGTCAATCCAGCTTTCTTATCAGTTAGGCGGTAAATTATATGATGGTTCTTACGAGCAGTTGATGCACCAGGGAGATGACCCGGGAAACAACTGGTCAATGGATATCTTAAAGGCATGGACTCCGGAAAATCCTTCAACTAAATATCCGAGACTCGATGCATCTATTGATACATATCAGAAACAATCATCAAGGTTCCTTACTAGTTCAGACTACTTAAGCTTTAACAGCGTAATGTTAGGCTACACTTTACCTAAAAACCTCATCAAGTCTCTCAAGCTTTCTAATGCACGTATTTACGTTTCAGGCGACAACCTCGGCGTAATCTCAGCACGTAAAGGTCTTGACCCACGCCAGTCATTAGGTCTAGGTAGTTCAACAACTTCCGGTAACTACAGTTACTCAGCAATGCGTACAATTTCTGCCGGTATAACTTTATCATTCTAGTTTGATCTAATCTAATAATAATCATTATGAAATTAAATAAGAAATTATATATTATTGCCTTAGGAGGTCTATTGTTTACATCTTGTGTAGACCTTGATACAGCTCCACAAGGCGGTACATTCACATCTGACCAGAAGAGTGAGGTTGTACTTGCATTACCTAAGAGACTTTCTGCCGACGTTAATGGTATGTTCGCCATCATCGGCAAGCAGTATTGCGTATTTGGCGCATCCTCATCAAGAGACGATGACGCAGGATATCCTACAGTTTGTCTTTCACAAGATCTGAACGGTCCGGATATGGTTGGTGACAACAGTAACTATAACTGGTTCTCTGTAAGCAGCAGCTATGAAGACCGTACCGATACATACGCAAACCCATACGAAAGATGGGCTGTCTTTTACAATCAGCTAAAGTTGGCCAATGATATTCTGGCAACTATCCCTGCCGAGACTACTGATCCTACATTGAAGATTTACCAGGCTCAGGCAAGAGCTATCCGCGCTTTTGACTACCTTTCACTTGTACCTTACTATCAGTTCAAGTATAAAGGAAATGAGGACAAACCTTCAGTTCCAATAATTACTGAAACAATGGAAGGCGACCCTTCTAACAACCCTCGCGCATCTCTTTCAGCAGTATACGAACTTATCATGGACGATCTTGATGCAGCTATTACAGCTCTCGAAGGTTATACAAGATTAAATAAGGCTGAGATTGACCAGAAGGTTGCTTACGGTCTTCGCGCTCGTGCAAACCTTTATATGGAAAACTGGGCAGCTGCTGCATCTGATGCTACAAATGCAATGGCAGGCTACTCTCCATACACCAGGGCTCAGGTTTCGAAACCTGCTTTCATAGATGCTAACGACCAGAACTGGATGTGGGCTATCATTCTTACCCCAACCAATATCCCAGATGCTTACCCATCATGGCCGGCTGTTCTCGGTTCTTTCTCAGGTGACTCATATTCAGCTGCTGTAGGTTGCTACAAATCAGTCAACAGACTTCTTTTTGACAAGATTCCTGCAACTGACGTCCGTAAGGGATGGTGGGTTGACGCTAACCTCGATTCTCCAAACCTTGCCACAGTAACTTGGGGTGGTGTTACAGGAAATGCAGTTGCTGACCTTGCAATCACTGACGTTAAACTTCCATTCGTACCTTATACCAATGTTAAATTTGGTCAATACGGCTTTATCGGTAACAATATCAACGCAGGTGACTGGTGCATTATGAGGGTTGAAGAGATGATCCTTATCAAAGCTGAAGCTACTGCAATGGGAGGAAATCTTGCCGGTGGAAAACAGATTCTCCAGGACTTCGTAAAGACTTATCGTGATCCTTCTTATGCAAGTGCTGCAACAACTGCTGCAGATTTCCAGGATGAAGTATGGCTCCAACGCCGTATAGAACTCTGGGGTGAAGGTTTCTCTATGTCAGATATCATGCGTCTTGGTAAGAATGTTGTCAGATATACATCATCTGTTACAACTAACTTCCCTGATGCTTTCAAATTCAACATTGCTGCGACAGACGGTTGGTTACTTCTCCGCATTCCTCAGAAAGAGACCAACAATAACAGGGGTATTCCACTCTCTGCCAACAACAACGAAGGAACACTTCCTATTTCAGGAGCCGGTGCCGGTTTAACTGACGGAGTTGTCGTTCAATAGTAATTTTATTTAATGTTAGAAAAAGAAAAAATATGAAACTACTAAATAAATTCAGATTTGGCATATTGTTGACTTCGATGTCAGTACTGCTGATGGCTACTGCTTGCGAAGACGAAATCACTCGTGATCCCTCTCCGGAATACAACACAAGTAGTGCAAACGTTTACTTTGCATCTTCAAATAAAGCTTCTATTGTTATCGGAGTTGAGGCTACTAACTTTGAGATTACAATAGCTCGTGAAAAGACTACTGCAGCTCAGACAGTAAAGCTTAAAACAGAATCTTCTTTTGGCGATTTATTTACTGTTCCTGAAAGCGTAACTTTCGCAGCCGGGGAAGCTCAGAAAGTTATCACTATCACTTGCGGTGAAATGGAGTTAATGACTTCATACCATTTCTCTATTGAAATTGATGGTAATGAGACAAAACCTTACGTAGCTCAGACTGTATATCCTCGTATGGAGGTCAATATTCTTAAAGAGGACTTTAAGCCATATGCGAACGGTCTTTATTGGAATGTCTTCTTTGCCCCTGGCGACGATTATATCAGCTGGCCTCTTACACTTGAATATTCTGCAATTTCTACTACTTATCGCTTGAAGGATACTTGGGGCTATGCAGGATACAATGTCACCTTCAAATGGGACGGCGGATCAAGTGTTACAATGGGTGGAACCGCTAGTGGTTCATACAAAGTGATCAAAACAGGTTACGTTCACTCAAAATATGGTATGGTATCTGCTTACTTCGGAACATGTACATACAGCGCAGCTAATAAGGAGTTCACTTTCCCTATTACATGGAGAGTATCTGCAGGTAGCTTTGGTGCATATACAGACTACTATGAAATCAAGACTCTTCTCTAGAATTTTTAGATAATAATTATTATGAGAGGCGGACCGAATTGGTTCGCCTCTTTTATTATACCACTTTCCCGATTTCATTTCAGTTCTTTTATCTCTTCAGATTCATTAGTACTGACTTTTTCATTTATACTTATCTGTATCCGCTCGGAAAAGCCTCCCCACCTGACGGCGGGTCCCCTCCCTCTTCGGGAGCCAAGTTTTCCTTTGCGGATACAGATAAGTAAACAAAAAGAGTTCGGTGAAACACCGAACTCTTGTATTTTTTGTGGCACTGATTTTTCTATTTCTCTGAATCTCAGAGCATTTTCAAATGAATCAGTAAGCCTTTATTAGCAATATGTTTATAAATCATTAATTGTGTGAGAAATAGAAAAATCAGTGCCACACATTACATCAAATGAAAGGCGACGGTGAGGCCGGCCATAACAATTGAGACCATGCTCATAAGCTTTATGAGTATGTTCAATGATGGGCCAGAGGTGTCTTTAAACGGATCTCCTACTGTGTCACCGACAACTGTTGCCTTGTGTGTCTCTGAGCCTTTTCCTCCGAAATTACCCTCTTCAACATATTTCTTGGCATTATCCCATGCACCCCCGGCATTGGCCATAAAAACCGCCAGAACGAAGCCGGAAGCAAGTCCGCCGACTAAGAGCCCCATCACGCCGGGAACGCCGAAAATAAGGCCTACAATAACCGGTACTGCAATAGCCAGCAGAGAAGGGAACAACATCTCACTTTGTGCACCTTTTGTTGATATTTCAACACATTTTGCATAGTCAGGTGTTGCCTTGCCTGCAAGTATGCCAGGAATTTCACGGAATTGTCTTCTAACCTCCTCTACCATTTTTTGTGCAGCACGTCCTACAGCATTCATTGTAAGACCGCAGAACAGAAAAGACATCATCGCTCCGATAAACGCTCCGATCAGCACTTTGGGATTCATAAGATTCACCTGATAGTACTCCATCATGTCCGGGATTGTTGCCTCAGCAACATTCACCACTCTTCCGGCAACATCCAGCGTTGTCTGCCCTATATGTGCCAATCCTATCTTAATCTCTTCCAGATAAGAGGCAAGTAATGCCAGGGCTGTCAATGCGGCAGAACCGATTGCAAAGCCTTTTCCTGTAGCAGCTGTTGTGTTGCCAAGAGCATCAAGTACATCTGTTCTTTTTCTTACTTCAGGATCCAGTTCACTCATCTGGGCATTACCTCCTGCATTGTCTGCAATCGGACCATAGGCATCGGTTGCAAGTGTTATACCAAGAGTCGAGAGCATACCTACGGCCGCAATACCTATTCCATAGAGTCCCATTCCAATATTCTTAGCTGTCATCATGTTTGTAATGTCAAAATTGATGGCAGAGCAATATGCAATTATAATAGCGACACCAATTGTTATGACAGGAATCGCTGTAGATATCATTCCCAGACCTATACCGGAGATGATTACAGTAGCAGGGCCTGTCTGACCACTCTCTGAAATCCTCTGTGTTGGCTTATAGGAATGGGATGTGTAATATTCTGTTGATTGTCCGATTATCACACCTGCTACAAGACCGGCAATAACAGAGAATGATATTCCTAACCAGTTCTCAATATTCAATGTATAAAGAATCACAAATGTCAACACACCTATTAACAAAGCGCTGAAATTAACACCTCTTCCAAGTGATTTAAGAAGTTGCGACATTCCGGCTCCCTCTTTTGTCCTTACCAGGAAAATACCTGCGATTGAAAGTACGATACCTACTGCTGCAATAAGCATTGGTGCAAAAACTGCCTTCAACTGCATATCCGGATTAATATAGAATGCAGAGGCTCCCAACGCCGCTGTTGCCAATATTGAGCCGCAATATGACTCATAAAGGTCTGCGCCCATACCTGCAACGTCACCTACGTTGTCACCCACATTATCTGCAATAGTTGCGGGATTGCGGGGATCATCCTCAGGAATACCGGCCTCGACCTTTCCAACAAGATCTGCTCCTACGTCAGCAGCCTTTGTGTATATACCACCGCCCACTCTGGCAAAAAGAGCCTGTGTTGATGCTCCCATACCGAAAGTCAACATTGTAGTAGTAATTATTACCAGCTTCTGAGCCCCGGTTGTATCGATGAAATTATCCAGGATTATGTACCAGATTGAGATGTCAAGAAGTCCAAGTCCTACAACTACAAGTCCCATGACTGCCCCTGAGCGGAAAGCAATACGGAGACCGCTGTTGAGAGACCTCATTGAAGCATTGGCTGTCCTTGCTGAAGCATAGGTTGCAGATTTCATTCCTATAAAACCGGCAAGTCCCGAGAAGAAACCACCTGTAAGGAATGCAAATGGAACCCAAGGGTTCTGAACGCCAAAGCCATATGCGAGGACTGCAAAAAAGGCACTCAGTATGAGGAATACAATTGTAACGACTTTGTACTGTTGCTTAAGATATGCCATGGCTCCCTTCCTGACATATAATGCAATATCTTTCATTTTTTGGGAACCTTCGCTCTCTTTCATCATCTGCCGGAAGAAATAGAAAGCAAAAAACAGTGCTATGGCTGAAGCCAGTGGCACGAAATAGAACATACTCTCAGTTGTCATAGTTTTATTGTTAAGTTTTTGTTTGGTTAAATTTCTATCTTGTTGAAGTTTTTATCCGGAATATCCGGGTCAATTCTGTGAGCCATCATCATCAATGTCCCGGTTGGCGCTGTGGTATAGAATGTCGTAGGGTAAACATCTTTTGAAATCATTTCGGATAGAGGAATTATGTTTTCACTGATTACATTCAATGTTCTTAATGCAATAGCAGGCGCCGGATCAACGATAACTACATTGTCTCCGGCAACCTCTTTTATGCTTTCAAGAAGGAACGGATAGTGTGTACAGCCAAGAACAATGTGGTCTGCGCCCTGTTCCAGCATAGGGTTTATATATATCTTAAGCAGTTCTTTCACCTTCACTCCTGAAGTCTCCCCTGACTCAACCAACTCGACTAAGCCCTCTCCAACTTTTGCAATAACATTTACATCTGAGGCAAATCTTTCGACAGATGCGTGAAAATGGTTTCCATTCAATGTTCCTCTGGTTGCCAGGACTCCTATAGTGCCGCTTTTTGAGTGAAGCGCCGCAGGTTTTACGGCCGGTTCCATACCGATGAAAGGTATCCTATATTTTTCTCTGAGAGCCTTTATTGCCGCAGCTGTGGCTGTGTTGCAGGCAACAACTATAACCGCTGCTTCTTTTGATAGCAAAAAGTCTGTTATAAGGTATGCCCTCTCGATTATCTCCTGTTGCGACCTATTTCCGTAAGGGCAATATGCACTGTCCGAAAAATAGGTTATTGAGGTTTCCGGTAAAACCTTAATTATCTCTCTCCATACAGAGAGTCCCCCTACTCCTGAGTCAAAAACACCTATACACATATTTTATAAAAAAACAGTCGCCCTGTATGAACGACTGTAAAGTTAAAAAATTTTCCTCATGCTTATTTAGCAGGTGCTGCTGCCTGTTCAGCCGGTTGCGGATTAATCTGCATAGGAACTTTGTCTGCAGGAATACCGAGTTTCTTTCTGGCCAGCGGAAGCAGGTCTATGCTCTGCGCCTCGTCAAAATATGGAATTGCTCCTGTTGACAAATCAAATACGAATGCACAACCGTTCTCTTTTCCCAGGGCCTTGATTGTCTCATTTGCCTTCTGGTATACAGGAGTGAGCAGTTTTTGCTGTTCAGTCTGGAAATCCTGAGGAGCAGACTGTTGTAGTTGTTGGTATCTGTTCTGTAAATCTTGAAGCTCTCTTTGTTTAGTCTCTAACAGTGCAGCTGTCCATGTAGCCTGTTTCTGCTGATATGTGGCATATTTTGTCTGGAATTCATTCTGTAGTGCCTCCATATTTTCCTGTAGCTCCTTTGAAAGTTTGTCAAGCTTGATAAAAGCACTATCCCTCTCAGGCATAAGTGCGATCAGCTCTTCTGAGTTTATACGCCCGAACTTGATCGTTGTCTGTGCGAAGGAAGTTGTGCCTGCTAATACAAAAAGAAGCAGCAGAAATTTCGATAGATGTTTCATATTCAAATAATTATTTAGTTTTCTTTTAATTCAACAATTTAATCACCTTCTGTGACATGTCGTTTGCAGGGTTGTTATAAACTACTCCCTGAGCAGTTGCAATATCAAAAATAATAATAAATCCTTCAGTTTGCGCAACTTTTTCAATTGCACTCTTCAATTTTGTCATAATTGGCTCCATAATCTCTTTCGATTTTGCAGCCATTACCCCCTCTTGGCCGAAATACTTCTTTTGGAGCTCTTTTACGGCTCTCTCTTTAGTAATGATCTCATTTTCACGCAAGCTTCTCTCGCTTTGCGAGAGATTCGCCTTTTGAGCCTGATATGTATTATAGAGTTGTTCTACTTTTTTAAGCTCACCCTCTATTTCAGCATCATACTGAGCCTTAACTCGCTGTATCTGCTGTTGGGCAGTTGCATACTCAGGAACGGCCTTGAGTATTGTCTCGGTGTTTATATACCCGAACGATTGCGCCTTGATAATTGTTGATGAGGCCAATATCACCAGTGACAGTAAAAATATCCTTCTCATAATTATTCAATATTTGGAGCGTTAATTAAAATTGCTGACCTATTACGAAGTGGAAGTTGCTGCCTCCCTTTTTCTGTGTGCCTACAGGGTCAAATCCGTAACCCCAGTCTATTCCCAACATTCCCACAATCGGAAGAAGAACCCTTACGCCGATTCCCGCAGATCTCTTGATTGAAAACGGATTGAAGTCACGTATATCTGACCAGGAGTTACCGCCCTCAAGGAATGCAAGTGCATAGATTGTTGATTGAGCCTGTAATACAACAGGATACCTCAATTCAACAGAGAATTTGTCGTACACATTACCTGCGTAAGCATTGTTTACCATCGGGGTTAGTGACGAGTTGGAATAACCTCTCAGACCGATAACCTCGGTACCGTATGTACTGTAACCGGACATACCGTCACCACCGACAACGTAACCTTCAAACGGAGAGTAGCCAAGGCTCCTGCTGTAAAATCCCAGATAGCCGAAGTGTGCCCTTGTCATTAAGACCAGGTTGTTTGTAATGGCTGTATAGTGAGTTCCTTTCAGTGTCCACTTGTGATACTCGATCCATTTATATCTCTCTGCATCACTCATGCTCTTGTAATCGGTGTCCTTGTCTCTGAAGAGTGAATACGGTGGTGTGAGCTGTAATCCTATCTGGTAATCGGAACCGCTTCTCGGATATACAGGCTGGTCAACGGAGTTTCTCTGGAGAGATACCTTATAGCTGAAGTTATTTGATGTTCCGTTTGAGAATATGAAGTAATAATCCCAATCATGCAACCTGTATGACTGTAAACTGAGTTCGTTATACAGTACAAACCAGTTGTCCGGCCATTTCAGCCTCTTTCCTATACCGATTGACGCTCCGTAAACCTCCATGGCCTGATTAGAATTCTGATAGAAGTAGTATGAGTTGGTCTGTCTTGTGTAGTATGCAGATATGCTCAGAGAGGTCGGTTTGTTTCCAAAAAGCCATGGTTCAACAAAACTTGCTGTTAAAGCTGTATAATATGTACCATTGGTCTGGAACTTGAGTGCAAGTTGTTGGCCGTCTCCAAGTGGTACCGGTCTCCATGCTCTCTTTTCGAGAATCCTTTTTATAGAGAAGTTATTGAAACTAACACCGAGAGTACCTACAAATGTATTTCCACCCCAGCCACCTGCGATTTCAAACTGGCTGTTTGACTTCTCGACTACGTTGTATGCTATGTCTACTGTGTTGTTCTGCTGGTTTGGAATGATGTTGATCGCATCTGCCGACTGAAGCTTCTCCGGTTCAAAGTGTCCCATATTGGAAAGCTCTCTGAGGGAACGTTCAATGTCAGACTGACTGTATAGATAGCCCGGTTTTGTATAGAGCTCTCTTCTGGCGATTCTTTCATTTGTAACGCTGTTACCATTTATAGTAACCCTGTTGAATGTTGCAGGTTTGCCCTCGTAAATTCTCATCTCAACGTCAACTGAGTCTTTATCAACACAGACCTCGACCGGTGTTACATTAAAGAAAAGAAACCCGTTGTCGGTATATAGCTTTGACACATTTCCCTTCTCATCTCTGGTGAGCCTCTCGTCCATAGAAACCACATCATAGATGTCACCCTTCTTGATTCTCAGAATGGTGTTAAGTGCCTCGCCCGAGTATTTGGAATTACCTGTCCATGTTATGTTTCTGAAGTAATACCTCTGCCCCTCATCTATAAGGAACTTAATGGCCATCCTCCCATCACTTATATAATATATGCTATCCTTGACAATGCGTGCATCACGATATCCGCGTTCATTGTAAGCCTCTATAAGTAATTTCTTGTCATTCTCATACTCTTTCTCATTGAATTTCTTGCTTGAGAAGAAGTTCAGGATATTACTCCTTGCCTTTGTCTTTTTCATTGAACCGGCAAGCTTGGAGGCTTTTATATTTTCGTTCCCTTCAAAAAGGATATCCTGAATCTTAACCTTGCTCTTTCTGTCAACGACAAATGTGACTCTTACTGTGTTCTTGATTGTTGTGTCCTGAACGACCCTGGTAGTTACCTCTGTCTGGAGGAATCCCTTTTCAACGTAGTATTTTCTTATAATTTCGCATGAAGATCTTTCAATGTAGTCGGACAGCTCACTTGCTCTTTTGAACTTAAGTCTGTCCTGTAACTCAGACCTCTCAGTGGATTTAACTCCGTCGAAATCCCATTTCAAAACACGCGGTCTCTCTTGCAGGTAAAGGTTAAGATAGACCTTACCGTTTGAAATCGAGTCTACGTAAAAAGAAATTTCAGAGAACCAGCGTTGCAGCCATATTCTCTTTATTACTGACGAGAGATCCTCGCTCGGTATCTCAATCTTATCACCGACCTGTATACCTGTCAGTGAAAGTATCGTCTCTGTGTTGTTGTACTTTACTCCGGAAACGACTATGCCGCCTACCTCATATTTCTGAGGCTTGTTGTAATCAACCTCAGTGGTTCTTATGAAAGTAGAATCCTGGGCCTTGGCCTGGTTTGTAAAAGGAGTTAAGAAAATTAATAACGAAATAAGGGCTAATGACTTCATCTGCAATCTCTGGCTGTGAAAGCGCAAATATAAGCTTTTATTTGTATTCAAAGTTTGTTTGATTAAGAATTATTTAACTGGTCTCCTGTTTTCCCAAACCTCCGTTCTCTTTGCGCGAAGATGTCCAGAGCTTGTTGAAAGTGAGTTTTGCGAAAATCGGGCCAAAGCACTTCCGGAAAATAAAATTCACTGTAAGCACTCTGCCATAGTAAATAATTACTTATACGCTGTTCGCCGCTTGTCCTGATGATCAGGTCGGGATCCGGAATCCCTTTTGTGCTCAATAATGAGTTGAAATGGTCCGCAGTCAGTTTTGGTAATGTTCTGCCATCCTGATATGCCCTTAGCACCTCCTCACTATATTTCTCGGCAGCCTGAAGAATATCCCATTTCCCGGCATAACTTAAAAAAATGATCAGATTCAGTCCGGTATTATGGCTGGACATCTCCTCAGCATTATATATCTTCTTTGCAATATCTTCAGAGAGTTTTGAAAGATCTCCTATAGCCCTGAATTTTATGTTGTTCTTCATGATTGTAGCGGTCTCCGCAGCTATAGCATCTACCATCAGTTGCATAAGCCCGTTAACCTCATCCTCCGGGCGGTTCCAGTTCTCCTCTGAGAAGGCGAAAAGGCTCAGGTATTCGATTCTGTTCTCTGCTGCAAATTCAATTGTTGCCCTTACAGATTCAGAACCCTCCTTGTGGCCGTAGAGCCTCTCCATGCCCCTGGCCTTGGCCCATCTGCCGTTCCCGTCCATTATAATTGATACGTGTCTTGGGATTCTATTCATATCACTGTTTTTTCTATATTATCTGGCTGTTTCTCCTATCCTCGCCCCATCGTAATTTGTCCTTGAGTGCATTAATGAAGCTCTCCTCTTGAAGAGATATATAATTCAATGTAAAAGGCGCTTTTGTAATTTTCACAGAACTTCCTGAAGGGATTACAACCTCCCGGCTGTCAAGGCATAAAATAGCCCTCCCCACCCTTGCGGTAACAAACATCTCCAGGGTGACACCATCAGGCACCACCATAGGTCTCACATTTAAATTGTGAGGGGCAATAGGGGCCACTATCCATACTTCTGAAACAGGCAGCACTATCGGCCCGCCTATACTCAGAGAGTATGCCGTTGAGCCGGTGGGTGTTGCAACAACGAGACCATCAGACCAGTATGCCGGCATCTCAATGCCGTCTATAGTAAGGTTCACCGATATCATTGTTGAATCACACTTCTGCAGGGAGACCTCATTGACTGAATATGGGAAAAATCCTTCCGGCAGACAGTTGCTCTCAATCCGCAGCATTGTTCTTTTCTCTATTTTGTATCTTCCCTCTATAAGGTCATCTATCCATTTACCGGCTGAATTCAAATCTGCACTTGTCAGGAAACCAAGCCTGCCAAAGTTGACACCGGCAATCGGAATCGACTTCTCGCGGATATGTGTTATTGACTCCAGAAATGTGCCATCCCCTCCGAAACAGAGGAATATATCGGTGTCAGAAGGCAGGTCATTATAGTCATTATATGTTGCCGACTCAGGAAAATTATAGCCCGGAATGGCGGTCAGTCTGTCGTAAAACGGCTTATAGTAACACAGGGTGACTCCCTTATCAATTAAAGCCTTTATTATCTGACATAGTCCGGAACACCATGCTTTCTCAAAATCTCTTGCAAATAAAGCAATCTTCATTTTAGTGTTATAATTGCCAAAAATAGATAAATTTGCACCTATCATGACAAAATTAAGTGTAAATATAAACAAATTCGCAACACTGAGAAACTCCAGAGGGGGTAATCTGCCGGATGTTATCAAAGCAGCTGTTGATTGCGAAAGATTTGGAGCTGAAGGTATTACCGTACATCCAAGACCTGACGAGAGACATATTCGCTACCAGGATGCGAGAGATCTTAAGCATGTGGTTACTACCGAGTTCAATATCGAAGGAAACCCTATTGACTCATTTGTAAAACTTGTTCTTGAAATACATCCCGCCCAGGTAACCCTTGTCCCTGACTCTCACGATGTACTTACTTCCAACTGCGGTTGGGACACAAAGAAGAACGCCTCATTTCTGAAACAAATCTGTAAGATCTTTAATGATGAAAATATCCGCACATCTATTTTTGTGAATCCTGATGTTGAGATGATCAGATATGCAACAGATACCGGCTGCAAGAGAGTAGAGCTCTACACAGAATCGTATGCTGCCAATTATTTTAACGGCCGGGAAGCTGCTATAGAGAAATATGTCAAGGCTGCAGAAGAGGCTGTTAAACAGGGATTAGGCATCAATGCCGGTCATGACCTGAATCTTGACAATCTTAATTTCTTCAACAAAAACATTCCTGGTCTGCTTGAAGTATCCATCGGACATGCTTTGGTCTGCGATGCCCTCTATTTAGGCCTTGAAAATACTATCCAGTCCTACTTGAGAGAGTTAAAAAATTATTAATATATTTGTCCATTAAATAGATTTAAAAAAATGAAAAAAGCCTCTTTAATCACCAACGTTGTGTTGGCCATAGCAGTTATAGTGCTGTTTGTCCTGCACTTTACATCTAACTCAAACTCACTGAAGAATGACTCCGGATCGGGATCCGCACCTGCTGCAGGAAGCGTTGTATATATCCAGATGGACTCGCTTGTCAACCAATATGACATGTTCAATGATCTTAAATCCGAACTTGAATCAAAGGCTCAGGTAATGCAGGACGATCTTAACAAGAAAGGTATGGCATTTGAGAGAGATGTCAAGGATTTCCGTGAAAAAGTTGAAAAGGGGCTGATTACCCGTGCTCAGGCTGAGGCTCAGAATGCTCAGCTTCAGAACAGGGAGAGAGAGCTTCAGAACTACTCACAACAGAGACAGATGGAGATGAATGAGGAGCAGGCTGTGCTTGTAAGAAAGGTTATGGATGCTCTGGACAAATATCTTGTCAAGTTCAATGCTGACAAGAAATACTCAATGATTATCAACACTTCTGCAACACTGAACACAGTGCTTCGTGCCGATTCGACTCTTAACATTACCAACATGGTTGTTGCAGGGCTCAATGATGAGTATGTAGCAACTAAAGGAAAAAAATAAAACACCCCTGTGAAGATTGCAATTCTTTCATGCTTTTACCCTTACAGAGGCGGTATTGCACAGTTCAACGCAAATATATACAAGGAGCTGAGCAAGTCACACGAGGTTAAGGCATTTAATTTCAAACGGCAATATCCAAATTTGCTGTTCCCCGGCAAGACACAGTTTGTCGAGAAAGGGGACACAGCTCTGAAAATAGAGAGTACTGCAATACTTGACACAGCAAATCCATTAAGTTATATTTCTACAGCCCGGGCCATACGAAAGTGGGGCCCGGATTTGTTGATAATGCGTTACTGGATGTCATACTTCGCCCCCTCGCAAGGTTATGTGGGGAGGCACCAGTTACCCGACACCAAGGTTATCTCGATACTTGATAATGTTATTCCTCACGAGCCGAAATTCTTTGACACCCCCTTTACAAAATATTATCTGGGCTCTAATGACGGATTCGTGGTTCTTTCGGATGCAGTCGGACAAGACCTCACAGCGCTGAAGCCCGATGCAAGATTTGTCAGCATTCCACATCCCCTGTACAACCATTTCGGTGAGAGCGTAGAACGAGAGAAGGCAGAAGAGAGGCTCGGTCTTGACAAAGGGAAAAGGAATATCCTCTTTTTTGGCCTGATAAGGGATTATAAAGGGCTGGACATATTACTGCAGGCTTTTGCCGGACTGGATGACAAATATCAGTTAATAATAGCCGGAGAACCATATGGAAGTTTTGACAAATACAGTGAAATAATCAGTTCAATACCCGATAACGGACGTATAAAACTGTTCACCCGCTACATAGCCGATGAGGAGGTTCCTCTGTTTTTCTCGGCAAGTGATGTATGCGTACTACCATATCGCTCTGCCACTCAAAGTGGTATAAGTGCTATCTCATATCATTTCGGGCTTCCGATGATAACGACTGATGTCGGTGGGCTAAAAGAGGCGATTGAAGGGCCCGGCACCGGTATTGTAGTCGATAGAGTCGACCCGGGATTAATCCGGGATGCCATTGTGGAGTATTTTGAAAAGGAGCTAGGCGGCAGGCTCAGAGAAAACATCGCCGCTCAAAGAGAGCAACTGTCATGGAACAGCTTTGCGGACAAATTATTAAAATTTCACACAACACTTTAACAACCTTTTTATATGAAAGCAATAACCCGTACAGAATTCAATTTTCCTAATCAAAGCAGTAAGTATGTTGGTAAAGTAAGAGATGTATATACAATCGGAGAAGACTATCTTGTGATGATAGCTACTGACAGGATCTCTGCATTTGATGTGGTTCTCCCCAAAGGAATTCCATATAAAGGACAGGTATTAAATCAAATAGCCTCCAAATTCCTTGATAGTACAAGTGATATAGTTCCAAACTGGAAAATAGCCTCTCCGGATCCTGTAGTGACAGTCGGTCACAAATGCACAGGTTTCCCTGTAGAGATGATTGTCAGGGCATATCTGACAGGAAGCTCCTGGAGAGCATATAAAGCCGGAGCACGTGAAATCTGCGGGGTAAAGATTCCGGACGGGATGAAAGAGCATCAACGCTTTGAACAGCCGATTGTGACTCCAACCACTAAAGCTGAGATAGGACTTCATGACCAGGATATTTCAAAAGAGGAGATAATTACAAAAGGTATTGTGAAAGAGGAAGACTATCTGATGCTCGAGAAATATGCCCTTGATCTTTTCAACCGCGGTTCAGATATAGCATCGGAGAGAGGGTTGATACTCGTTGACACAAAATATGAATTCGGGAAGAAGGGTGATAAGATATATCTTATCGATGAGATTCACACTCCTGACTCTTCCAGATACTTCTATAAAGAGAGTTATGAGGAGCTCTTCGCAAAAGGGTTACAACAGAGGCAACTCTCGAAAGAATTTGTCAGAGAGTGGCTTATGGATAACAACTTCTCAGGACAAACCGGACAGGAGGTTCCAGAGATGACTGACGAGATTGTCCGTTCAATATCTGACAGGTACATTGAGTTATATGAGAATATAACAGGCAGCAAATTTGAAAGAGCTGAGTATACTGATGATATATACGAAAGAATTGAGACTAATATTCTAAATATGCTGGCAAGATTATGAGATTTAACGCTGCCATATTGATATTGCTCCTGACTGTCGTCTTTAATGTAACGTTCGGGCAGGAAACGCATGTTGCAGTTACAGTATCCCGGGAGACTATAACGAAGGATGGGATTAGCTATTTTGTGCACAAAGTAGAAAAGGGACAGACTGTATACTCAATATGCAAGGTCTACGAGGTTACTCCTGAGATTTTGCTGGAGGACAACCCCTCTCTGATAAGCGGGCTTAAGGAGGGAAGCACTATCTTTATAAGGCAGGGCGGGAAAAAGCAGGTTACATATTTAAAACATATTGTAAGATGGTATGACTCTGTATCTTCAATTGCGAAAAAATATGGTGTCTCAGAGGCTGATATTTTAAAAGCCAACTCCTTACAGGACGGGAGGCTGGTTGTCAGGCAGATGCTTCTGATACCGGACTCAACAGCAGCATTTTCCCTGTCGGAAAAGCCGGAAATAGTTAAGATTGCCGACACTATAACTGCCAACCCAAAACCGACAAGTGTCGACTACTCTGCGCAGAGTGTAACTGAATATAAGCCAACTGTATCTGATTATAAGTCTTCAGTTTCTGAATACAATAACTACAAATTCAGAGTCTCTCTGGTTTTACCGCTTGGAAGCACAAAAGCTGAAACTTCAGAGATGGATGCAAATTTTCTTGACTTTTACGAAGGGTTCCTGCTTGCAGTAGAGGACATGAAATCGGCCGGCATGAATATAAACCTTCAGGTCCTGGATATGCAAGACTATCCTTCTGGTAGTATATTAGCTCAGTCCGGGAAGCTGGACAACAGCAATCTTATCATAGGCCCTATTTTTGAGAAGAATGTAACACCGGTGCTCACACATGCGCACAATCTGGGTATTCCGGTTGTTTCTCCCATGGATTCCAAAACAGAGTCTCTTATTGCCAACCATGAGGGTTTCTTTCAGGTAAACACAAGTAATTATCATGTTCAGTCAGCACTTCTCTCAAGTATTCCAAAAGGGAATCACGTAACTGTCATTTATGAGGAATCGGGGAAGGATAAAGAGTTGGTGGATCTCACAAGGCACATTTTATCAGAAATGGGAATTACATACAACACAATCTCATACAATGTGCTCTCGGGCAGAGGAATGACTCCTAAAATAGGTGCAAAGCTCCTTGCCGGTTCAATGAATGCTGTTGTAGTTCCGTCAAATCAAGAGGCCTTTGTATCTGATGTACTGAGGAATCTGAACCTTCTCAAGACAATGAACGGGTTCAACATAACTATATACGGAACATCGAAATGGCGTACATTTGAAAGTATGGATATCAACAGCTACCATGCCATGAATCTGCATATTGCGCTACAGCACTTTATAGATTTCAACGACAAGGATGTGAAGAGCTTTATATACAGATACAGGGCTCTTTACGGATGCGAACCAAATCCGTACTCATACCAGGCATACGATGTTGCCAGGTACTTTCTTGAAGAGCTCTACTCAAAAGGACCTAAATTTTACAAAAAGGAGAACGGTACTACCAGAAGACTTTTGCAGTCAGACCTGAGATTTGAGAGAGAGAGCAGATCCGACGGATATATCAACACCGCTTCACGCGTTGTGATATACAATCCTGACTACTCAATCAATATCAGCAGTCTTGAGTTTTAACCACTCCCTGTCATCATTCTTGAGATATGGCGAAAGTTCTCTGAAAACTCGCCTGTGATACTCATTGAGCCAGGTGATTCTCTCTTTGCCAAACAGATCCCTGATAATAGGCTTTGTGTCAAAAGGAACCAGGGTTAGTGTCTCAAACTCGTAAAAAGTGGCAAACTTGTTTTTACACCACTCTTTGCACAGAATAAGATTCTCACACCTGATGCCATAACGCCCCTCCTCGTATATTGCAGGTTCGTCAGATGTAATCATTCCCGGCTTCAACACAACAGGGTTCTCCTCCATCCTTATGCTTTGAGGCCCTTCGTGAACACACAGATAGTGACCCACTCCGTGGCCTGTTCCATGCATGTACATCTTGGCTGCAGAGAAGACAGGACCTCTGGCCAGAATATCAAGTTGTGCTCCTCTTGTTCCTGAAGGAAACCGGGCCATTGCAAGATTTATCATACCGGATAGGACAAGTGTGTAATCTCTCTTTTGCTCCTCGGTAATCTCTCCTATTGCAATTGTCCTCGTGGTGTCTGTAGTACCGCAGATATATTGTGCTCCGGTATCTGTCAGAAGAAAATTATCAATCCCGATAATTGAGTGTACCGCTTCAGACGGCTCATAATGAGGCAGGGCTGCATTAGCCCCGAAGGCAACAATAGGAGCAAAACTCTCACCCATGTACAAATCTGACTCCGCCCTGAGCAAAGCTATTTTTGCAGCAGCCTCCCACTCTCCGGGAGGATTACCACTCTCCTTGATTCTCTCCTCTATAAAACGCAGATATTTAACCCATGCAACACCATCCAGGATCATTGCCTTCCTGAATCCGGAGATTTCGGTCTCATTCTTGATTGCCTTTAGGTTGGCTATTACGCCTCCCCTTTTTGTATCCGCGCTGAAAGATGCCCCGCCTGAGAGTGATATATTGTATTTATTGAGTGATATCTTATCTTTTGAAGCAATTCGTATTGAAGCGGCCGGATATGTGGAGATAAATGTATCGAATTCGTCATAATCCATTACCCTGACCTTCTCCTTTTTGAGATGGAGGTTCAGCTCATCGCTGAGTGTGCCGTTCTTGATAAAGAGTGTCATTGAGCTCCTGGTGAGTGCAGCGTATGCAAGCGGAACCGGATTGAACTCTATGTCTGTGCCCCGGATGTTAAAGAGCCAGGCGATATCATCACAAGATGATATTATATAGAGAAAATCACCCTCCTCTCCTATCTCAGCAACTACTCTGGCATGCTTTGTACTGACAGACTCTCCGGCATATACATCATCAAGTACATTTATTGTGTAGGATTCGACAACAGGTCTGCTTTTCCAGACTGTCTGGAATATGTCGTCTATCTCTACAAGTTCCAGTGGCATAAGATCCTGTTGAAGCATGCTGAAATCCGAGAGAGAGAGAAGCTCCTTCACAACACCTACCCTTTCTCCCCTTTTTAATCTCTTTTTAATCCAGGTGTCGATTCCTTCGGTTCCAGGGATCTTCATCTTCATAAGTTCTATGCCGGAACCGGACAGTTGCGCCTCGGCTTGAACAAAGAAACGGGAATCTGTCCACAGAGCAGCATCTTTGAGTGTTACAGCAATAGTCCCGGCAGAGCCGTTAAAGCCTGAAAGCCATTCCACACACTTATAATGAGCCTGAATATATTCACCAAAATGAGGATCACCGGAAGGAATCACAAGAGCACTTATCTCTTTCTCAATCATAGCCTTACGCAAAAGCTCCAATTTGTATACTGCCATATTACAGATGTTTATTTGTACATAATGCGAATATACGAATTCACGAAGGATTTTGTTATATTTGCAGCAAAAGGAGTACTAACTTTTTAAAATAAAACTTATGGAAAAAAGCATTAAGGGGACAAAGACTGAGCAGAATCTTTTAAAAGCATTTGCCGGCGAATCGCAAGCAAGAAGCAGGTATGTATACTTTGCCAGTGTAGCTAAGAAAGAGGGCTTTGAAAAAATCGCCGACGTTTTTCAAGAGACAGCCGAACAAGAGAAGGAACACGCCAAAAGGTTTTTTAAGTTCCTTGAAGGGGGAATGGTTGAGATTACAGCAACATATCCCGCCGGAATAATAGGTACTACAAAAGACAATCTTGCTGCTGCAGCTGCCGGTGAAAATGAAGAGTGGACAGAACTCTATCCTGAATTTGCCGAAGTGGCTATGGCGGAAGGTTTTCCTCAGGTAGCAACAGCTTTTAAGATGATTGCCAAAGTTGAGGCGGAACACGAAAAACGCTACAGGACACTTCTCGCAAGAGTTGAGGAGGACAAATTCTTCGAAAGAGACGAGGAGATTGAATGGCAATGCCGTAATTGTGGTTATGTTCACAAAGGAAAGAAAGCCCTGGAGAACTGCCCGGCCTGCAACCATCCTAAAGCATATTTCGAACCAAAGAAAAACAACTACTAAACGTTGAAAGGTACCACTTACGAAAGGGTTATCGGAGCAGCCAGAGATGTTCTGCCTACAACAATAAAGACCTGTGTCTGGTTAGTTAAAATAACAGTATTGATCTCTTTCGGGATTCTTATACTCAGATATTTTAACATCTTACCATGGTTTTCCGGTCTTATAAGCCCTGTTTTCAACATTTTCGGGCTTCCGGGTGAGGCTGCACTTGCATATGTGACAGGATACTTCGTTAACGTATATTCTGCAATTGCCGTGATATCGACCCTTGACCTTGATATAAGAGCCATTACCATACTCTCGGTAATGGTTCTTTGTTCTCACAATATAATAATAGAGACAGCAGTTCAGAAAAAAACGGGCTCTTCTGCGATAAGGATGGTTGTGATAAGAACACTTTCTGCTTTCGTACTGGCTTTTGTGTTAAACAAGATTATGCCCGGCGAGGTTGTCAGCAATGTGCTCAATTCAGCTGTAGAAAAGGCTTCACTCAAAGAGATGCTGACTGACTGGCTTTACTCTACAATAAGGATTGTGATCACTATGACAATCCTTATATTTACCCTCTCTATACTACAAAAGATACTCTCAGAGTTCGGCGTTATCAGATGGATTTCTAAATTTCTGAGACCCTTGCTTGCAATTTTCGGGTTGCCGGCAAAGACCTCATTCCTCTGGATAGTTGCCAACACACTAGGCCTGGCTTACGGAGCTGCCGTAATGATTGAGGAGTATGAGGGCGGTAAGGTTAATAAGAGTGATATAGATTTGCTTAACCACCACATTGCAATATCTCACAGCAATCTTGAAGATGTGATTCTCCTTACCTCTGTCGGGGGTATTTTCTGGTGGCTGCTTCTCTCCAGATGGGCAATGTCCTTGCTTCTTGTCTGGGAGCTAAAAGCCGAGATGGCAATAAGAAAAAAAATACTTACCTTTGTCGGTTAGAAATTATTAATCTACTAATTAAATGAGTACAGAAAGAGTCAAATGCCTTATCATCGGCAGCGGCCCTGCCGGTTATACTGCATCCATATATGCCTCAAGAGCCAATTTATCTCCTGTTTTATATGAGGGAATACAACCCGGAGGTCAACTGACAACCACGACAGAAGTTGAAAATTTTCCCGGTTATCCTCAAGGCATTACAGGAACAGAGTTAATGGAGGATTTACGCAATCAGGCTTTAAAATTCAATACTGACATCCGTTCCGGCCTGGTAACCTCGGCTGATCTTTCTGAACGTCCCTTTAAAATCACGATAGATGAAGAGAAGGACATTCTTGCCGACTCTTTGATTATTGCGACCGGTGCAACTGCAAAATACCTGGGTCTTGAATCCGAGGAGCAATATAAAGGACAGGGTGTCTCTGCTTGTGCAACATGTGACGGGTTTTTCTACAGAGGAAAGGATGTTGCTGTGGTAGGTGGCGGGGATACTGCTTGCGAAGAGGCTTCATATCTTGCAAATCTTTGCAATAAAGTATACCTGATTGTAAGAAGAGATGTGCTCAGGGCCTCAAAAGCAATGCAGGAGCGGGTTATGAACACTCCAAACATAGAAATTCTCTGGCAATATAATACAAAACAAATCACCGGAACACCTGTCGGAGGTGTGAATGGTGCGATTCTTGTTCACAAGGATGGTTCAGAAAGACGAATCGACATCCACGGTTTTTTCCTGGCTATCGGACACCACCCAAATTCTGAGATTTTCAGTAAATGGGTAAGGACTAATGAAGAGGGTTATATTATTACCGATGGTAAAAGCAGCAGGACAAATGTTCCCGGTGTTTTTGCGGCAGGTGATGTTCAGGACAACACTTATCGCCAGGCGATCACTGCAGCCGGTTCAGGTTGCATGGCAGCGTTGGATGTGGAAAGGTTCTTGTCTGAAAACAAATAATTTAATTTATGAAACAAGGTAAAACCATCTTCTTAACTATCATTGCCGGGATCTTGCTTGCGACTTCCTGCAAGTCTCCTTATGAAGCCCTTCTGAATTCTCCGGACACTCAACAGAAATACCAGGGTGCCATGATGTATTTCGACAAAGGGAGATACTACAAAGCATCTCAGTTGTTCGAACAGTTGATTACATATGTAAAAAACACAGCCCAGGACGACACGGTGCAATTTTACCTTGGATTGAGCAATTACAAGTACGGTGATATGATTAACGCCGAGGCCAATTTTCAGGAGTTTGTGACATCGTTTCCAAGAAGCCCTTTTACCGAAGAGGCAAAATTTCTCAGAATTGAGTGTCTGTATAACAGCACATACAGGTATGAACTGGACCAGATACCGACTTATAAGACAATGTCAGCCATCAATGAGTACCTTTATGAGTATCCCAATTCCACAAACCTGAGGAGATGCAGGGATATGCTTGTTGACCTTCAGGAAAGGCTGGACAGAAAGAGTTACGAGGCTGCAAAGATCTACTACACCCTGGAAGATTACAAGTCTGCCTCTTTTGCCCTGAAAAACACACTCAAGGAGAATGCGGACAACCAGTACCGTGAACAGATAATGTACTACATTGTATGTTCAAATTATAAGTATGCCGTAAACAGTATACCTGAAAGGCAGAAGGAGCGCTTCCTGGTATTGATTGATGAATATTATAACTTTATAAGTGAATTTCCTGAATCCAAATACAAGAAGGAACTTGACGGGATGTTCGCTGAAGCTCAGAAAATAACAAATAACAAATAGATATGGAAATTAAGAAGAGTGTTCCTACAAACACCATTACAAGGGATGTTTCAAAACTCTGTGAACCTACAGGCAATGTATATGAGACAACAATGATTATTGCCAAGAGGTCCAATCAGATTGCCGCTACTCTTAAGCAGGAACTGGACCAGAAGCTTAAGGAGTTTTCAAATTTCGCCGATACACTTGAGGAGACATTTGAGAACAGGGAGCAGATTGAAATTTCACGTTATTACGAGAAACTTCCTAAACCAACCCTTCTTGCCATTGCCGAGTTTGAAGAGGGCAACATCAACACAAGGGTAGCTGAAGGCTGACCGGATGCTTAAGGGGAAACATATTTTACTGGGGATTACAGGAAGTATTGCTGCCTATAAGGCAGCCTTCCTGATAAGATCTCTTGTGAAGGAGGGAGCTGAAGTGAAGGTCATTATGACAGATATGGCGAAACGGTTCATCACTCCGCTCACTATTGCCACCCTTTCCAAAAATCCTGTACTTACCGAATTTTATAATCCCGAGAATGGAGACTGGAATAGCCATGTCTCTCTCGGTATCTGGGCTGATTTATATATCATAGCCCCTGCATCAGCAAATACCATAGCCAAAATGGCAACCGGTGTGGCTGACAATCTTCTTCTAACATCTTACCTTTCTGCCAGATGTCCGGTTATGGTTGCTCCGGCAATGGATCTTGACATGTACCGTCACCCTTCGACGACCAAAAATCTTGAGACACTCTCAACAAGAGGTGTAATGATTGCAGAGCCATCATCGGGTGAACTTGCCAGCGGTCTGGACGGGAAAGGGAGAATGGAGGAGCCGGAGATAATTGTAGAGCACATCAAAAAGATATTCAACACATCTCCTGCCCTCTCCGGTAAAAAAATCCTGATAACAGCAGGTCCGACACGCGAGGAGATTGATCCTGTAAGATATATAACCAACCACTCTTCCGGAAAGATGGGCTACGCAATAGCTCAGGAGTGTGCCGAAAGAGGCGCTTTGGTTACATTGATCAGTGGACCGGCAAATATAGAGATCTCATCCCCATTAATAAATAAAATTGAAGTTGTCTCTGCTGCCGAAATGTACCAGAACACTGTTACTGCGTACGAAAGCGGGACTGATGTTGTCATTCTGAGTGCCGCAGTCGCAGACTTCACTCCTGTAAACACAGAAGCAAAAAAGATAAAGAGGGGTAAAGAGAATTACTCTCTTGAACTTAAACCGACAAAAGACATTGCTGCAGAATTGGGCAACCAAAAAAGAGAGAATACAATCCATATAGGATTTGCGCTTGAGACAGACAATGAATTGGCAAATGCCAATGATAAGCTTCACAGAAAAAACCTTGATGCAATCGTATTGAACTCATTGAAGGACGAAGGAGCCGGCTTTGGAACGGATACCAATAAAGTTTGCATTATAGGACGTGACGGCTCAAAAAATGACTATAACCTGAAATCAAAGAGGCAGGTAGCCTCTGACATCGTTGACTATATAGAAAAACTGCTTTCATGCTAAAATCGCTGGCAGTATCAAATTATGCTCTTATTGAGAATCTGGAGATAGATTTTCCGGAGGGTTTTATCATTATTACCGGTGAAACAGGCGCCGGAAAGTCAATCCTCATGGGAGCAATTGCTCTTCTTTTCGGAGGAAGGGCAGACCTCTCCGTCATAAAGAACAAGGAGAAGAATTGTGTCGTTGAGGCTCTTTTTGAGCTTGAAGCCGGCAAGGAGATAACACTAAGGAGGGTGCTCTCTCCAAATGGTAAATCAAGATCCTTCGTAGATGATGAACCTGTCTCTGCTGCCACCCTCAAAGAGTTGTCCGAAAACCTTGTTGATATACATGCTCAGCATCAGCATCTGCTACTTGCGGACTCGGGCTTCCAGTTATCTGTACTCGATTCATTTGCAGGAAACGGAGAACTTCTTCAGAGATATGCGGCTGAATATGGTTTACTCTCTGAGCTTACAACAAGATATAACTCTTTATCCTCCAAAATAGCAAAGGAGGAGGCCGAATCGGACTATATCAGATTCCAGCTTTCACAGCTTAAAGAGGCCAAGCTTCACTCCGGGGAACTCGAGGAACTTGAAGAGGAACTCAGAATATTGAGTAATGCCGGATCTATCAAGAGCTCCCTTTTTAACATCAGCAATCTTATCTCTCCTGAAGGTACAGAGATCTCTTTACTTCAGAATCTGAAAGAGGCTGTCGCAATTTGTTCAAGAATCTCTGCAGAATATAAAGCGGCTGTAGCGTTGCAAGAGAGGATTGAGTCCTGCAGGGTTGAGCTGAAAGACATAGAGCAGGAGGTCAGGGCAAAGGCTGAGAGTGTGAATGTAAACCCGGAAAGGGCTGCGTTGGTAGAAGAGAGACTATCTCTCCTCTATACTCTTCTTAAGAAGCATCATGTCGATACAGTTGATGAGTTGATTGGCATTATGGAAGATTTGGAGGAAAAGTCCGGCATAACAACAGAACATCGAATAGAGCTTGAGAAGCTGGAAGAGGAGATTAAGAGCTGTACGGAGCGCAGAAACAACTTAGCCTCTGAACTTCATGCAAGACGCGTTGAGGCTTCTGAGAGATTTATTGAGAAGATGACATCATCGGTCAGAGAACTTGAGATGCCACACGCTATTTTTAAAATAGAGATCTCCGGGTTACAGCAATATAACATTACAGGAAGTGACAATGTCACATATTTCTTCTCTGCCAATAAAAACATACCACCTAGAGAACTTGCAAAGGTTGCTTCCGGTGGAGAGCTTTCGAGGATTATGCTATGCCTTAAAGCGTTGATGGCCACAGGGAAAGGTATGCCTTCCATGATTTTTGACGAGATAGACAGCGGGGTTTCAGGAAGCATTGCCGACAAGATGGGAAATCTTTTAGATGAACTTTCAAAAAAGATGCAGATATTTGCAATAACACATCTGCCACAAATTGCATGCAAAGGGAATTGCCATTTGCTTGTTTATAAGGAGATTGACGGCACCGGAACGACCAAAACCAATATAAAGGAGATACACGGGGAAGAGAGGGTTACTGAGGTTGCGAGAATGTTGAGCGGTGCAGAACTGACAGAGGCTTCCATTGCAAACGCCAGGGTGTTGCTTGGAAAAAACTTAACTTAACTAGAATACAACTATAATAACATGCGAGTAATTATTCAAAACACTTACGAGGAGATTTCTCAATGGGCAGCAGCCTATATAGTAAAGAGGATTAACGAGTTTGCACCTACTAAGGCAAAACCGTTTGTTCTTGGTCTTCCTACAGGGTCTACACCTAATGGTACATATAAAGAGTTAATAAGACTACACAGAGAGGGACTCGTATCATTCAAGAATGTCGTCACCTTCAATATGGATGAGTATATCGGTATTCCGCGCGAGCATCCACAATCATACTTCACATTTATGTGGGATCATTTTTTCCAGTATATCGACATTGAGAGGGAGAATGCCAACATACTTGATGGTAACGCCCCTGATATCGAAGCTGAATGTGAAAATTATGAGAAAAAGATGGCTTCATACGGCGGTATCAAACTCTTCATGGGTGGTATCGGTCCTGACGGCCATATAGCATTCAACGAGCCGGGCTCATCTCTTGTATCCCGCACTCGCGTCAAGAGTCTTACAACTGACACGATCATTGCAAACTCTAGGTTCTTCAATAATGACATTCATCAGGTGCCGAAAACTGCACTGACTGTTGGTGTAGGAACCATCATGGATGCAGAAGAGGTTATGATTCTGGTTAATGGTCATCACAAGGCAAGAGCTTTGTATGAGGCTGTTGAGGGATCAATCAACCACATGTACACAGTGAGTGTGCTGCAGATGCACAGAAAAGGCATCATCGTGTGTGATGACGCCTCAACCGTTGAACTTAAAGTAGGTACTGTAAACTACTTCAAGGATATTGAAAGAAATAACCTCGACCCTAAATCTCTTTTAAAAGGTCTTAAATAATATACTAACTCAAAAATTCCGAAGCTTTTGAGAAGACCCTGTCAAACCAGTAGCTTCTCTCTTCGGCGTCGACCTTAGGCCCTGCTTCAGGGAAAGGTATTTCGTGAGAATAGTTAAATGGAAAATCAAGTTCCTCCAGGCATCGAAGTTGTTCGATACCCAGAGCGGACTTGATTCCGTTTGTAGGTATTACGGTGTCTTTCTTTAATGAGAGAGCCTGTATCCGATAGGCATTCTCATTGTAAAAATACTCTCTCTGAGTCCTGTTCAGGGACTTGTCTATATGACATATAAAGGCATGTTCTATCGAATCACCCTTTAGTCTTTTCTCATTCTTGAAATAGATAAAGTTTTCAGTGTAATATTTCAACATTACCTCAAAAGATGACTTATCCATTATCATCCTCGAATCTCCGTTCATCTCGTTAAACACGGAACCTCCGCAAAACATAAAGAGCTTGCTGTTTGTGAAATAGTTCTCGGGGTTTGCAAACAGAAGCACCTGAGAAAGCAGGGCACCTATTGAGTATGCAAAGATGTCAATCTTTGCATGTGTGTCAATCATCGGGTGCCTCCCTTTTCTGATCTGATTCATTATCTGACATACATTGTAAACGCTCTCCCTTCCTGAAAGGTAGAATCGGTATGGGTCTGCCATTATCCTTTTGCTCAATGCATAGTTGAGAAAGGTCAGATGGCTGCTCTTCAGAGTATCCCTGTCCTCTCCTGCCAGAAACGGCTGCATGGAACGCGGTGTCGCCCATTCCATCGGAGATCTGTTTATGTGAAATGCTATAGGGAACAGAAGAACCGGCTTGCGTGTCTTTTCAGCAATATATTTTGCCCATGGATAATATTTATCCCAACTCCTCTCATTGAGACCATGGAAAAGAAATATTAAAGAGTCAGCCTTGCCGTTTGCCGCTCTTCTCATTCGCTCCGGCTCCACTATCTGATATTCGAAATCCTGATTCTCTTTTATCTCGTCATCAGGTTTCATATAAAAAGCAGGAGCGGCGGTTCTCTTCATATCTTCGACAATCTCCTCTTTACCGAAGATTTCTTGAAATAAAAATTTATGAAACTTCATAACTCTGATTTTTTATGCAAATGAAAGCTTATGTATGGCAGTTGTCAAAAAAATGGTGAATAGGAAACGGTTTTGGGACGAAATTCTCAAATGTGGGACGAAAATATTATATATGTTGCGAAATAATTTTAACTATTTTTGTAAAGATGATTACTAACATACCGAAATACATAAACGAAAAGAACAATATTGTGCGTCTGGTTTCCCTTACAGCGCTGTTCGCCTTGATATTTATCAATATCTACAAGCCGTTCAGTTCTGAAAATTGGTACCAGATTAGTGACTTTATGTTTTTCGTCTACTCAAGTCTCATTATCCTTACGGGAGTGTTAGTGGTGATTATCAGTAGAATAATAATGTATTTCTATAGTAAGAAGCATGATATCTCCTACCGTTTATATATAATATGGGTACTTCTCGAGATTCTGTTCATGTCTCTCTTCTATACTGTTTACACCATCTGTGTAAGACACGGGGTGGATGTTATGGAGACATTCAAGAACTCTACAATCAACACATCATTGGTTCTTCTTTTACCTTATGTTACTCTCTGGATATATATGGGATGGAAAGAGACTCAGAAAAAACTGGAGAAGATCGAGAATGACGAGGAGCTGGACATGAATCCCCTTAAGAGTATTGCATTCAAGGATGAAAAGGGAGTACTGATGCTCTCCATACAGATGCAGGATCTTCTTTACATAGAGTCTGACAACAATTATGTTGAGATTCATTATACCTCAAACGGAAAAAACAAGACATACCTATTGAGAAACAGTCTGAAAAATATGGAGACAATGCTCTCTGACACCTCTGTTGGTCGCTGTCACAGGTCGTATCTTGTAAACTTCGGACGTGTTAAGGTTATGCGCAGGGAAAAGGATGGGCTCTATCTTGAGCTTGAGGCACAGGGTGTGATGGATATACCTGTGTCAAAGACTTTCCAGGAAAAAGTAGGTGAGAAATTCGTCACCCACTCTTTCAAGAATTAATAGTCGGAAAGAATTAATGCTTTTTTATAAGTTCCGGAATTAATTTTCGGTAATTAGCCCTCTGAAATAATTAGTTCTTTCCAATCAGAGTTTTAAGATCTTTTTTACAACAAGGAAATTATCTCTTCTGAAAGAGGTTTTACCTTGGAGCCGAAATGTCCCAGAAGGTTACCATTTTCATCTATGAGATATTTATTGAAATTCCAGCTTGGCTCCTGTTTGCACCATCCATTTTTTGAAGGGTCTGTAAGCCATTGATATACTGCGCTTTTATTTTTCCCTTTTACAGATGACTTCTCCATCATCTGAAATGTCACACCAT
Source organism: Bacteroidales bacterium CF (assembly GCA_000473305.1). Classification (GTDB taxonomy): domain Bacteria; phylum Bacteroidota; class Bacteroidia; order Bacteroidales; family UBA932; genus Bact-08. The sequence goes on from CP006772.1 coordinate 1,857,394, forward strand.
AATTTAGTTCGCAGAAAGATTGTATTTCTGAATTTGTTCCCGGATCCTGATTCAAGAAGTCATTTGAAGGGAATCCCAAAACTACCAGCTGGTTGCCAAATTTTTTATGTAGTTCCTCCAAATCCTTGAACTGCGGTGTGAAACCACATTTTGAAGCTGTGTTTACTATCAGGACCTTCTTGCCTTTAAGCTGTTTGAAGTCAAATTTTTCTCCGGTTATTGTATTGAATGACAGTGCATAAAAATCCTCTATGGCAGGAGCCTTCTTCTCCTGCGCCTTTGATGTAAAGCTACTGAACAGAGCCAATATTGATATTAATAGTGCTGATTTTTTCATTGAATTTTGTTTTGTATATAAACAGAGAAGGGCAATGATTGTTTAGTGGCACAGATTTTTGTAATCACATGATAATTAAACACATTGTTTTTTTTAATTTATTAATCAGACAATTAATATATTATATTTCTTTGATTATTTGTTGATTACAAAAATCTGTGCCACTGAAAAAAAATCATAATAAATGAGTATGTACGGGAGATATGATTGAGATATCTTTGCGGCCGTTATGAATTATCCTATAAGAGCCATTATTCTTACACTTCTGACATGTGTCAGTTTATTTAATACCGCTTTTGCAAAAAAATCACCGACAGACCTGCTCTTTTGCCCAACAGAAGCAGAGAGAGCCGCTGAGCTTTCAGTTGACGATACAACCGGAAGGGCGTCACGACGTCAGGCAAGGGCTGAAGAGAGAAAAATTGTTATTAACCCGGCAATAATTACCGGATATCTTAAAGGCGGAGTCGTAGATGAACAGGTAGCATCAATAACCAGAGTATTCATGCAGAGACTCGAGACGGAGAGTGTTACCGCCCTCAAGGATCTCTCTGCAACTGTTCCAAATTTTTACATCCCGGATTACGGGTCGAAAATGACCTCATCTGTTTATGTCAGAGGGTTGGGTGCCAGGATAGACAATCCTGTAGTAGGAATGTATGTTGACGGAATCTCCTATCTTAACAAGAACAATTTTGATTTTGATTTTTTTGACATCCGTTCTGTTGATGTATTAAGAGGTCCGCAGAGCACACTTTTCGGGAGGAACACTATAGGCGGGCTGGTTAACATAACGACTATCTCACCATTGGCTTACCAGGGCACTCGGGCATCGATAGGATACGGCAACGGGAATACATTTTCTGCTCAGGCATCACACTACAGGAGAATTAACGAAAGAGCCGGGATTTCACTCAGTGGTTATTACAAAAGCTCGGACGGTTTTTATCAAAATGCATATTCCGGAACAAATTCTGATTGGTATAAAGGGGCCGGATTACGAATCCGGGGACAATGGGTTAAATCTGACAAACTCAGCTTTGACAATAGTTTCAGCATATCCTGGGTGGATCAGGGCGGTTTTCCTTACGGCAAGGTTGACACATTGACCGGTAATATTCAGGATGTCAACTATAATGATGTAAGCGGTTATTCACGGTTTACACTAAGTGAGGGGCTGTCTTACAAGCGTTTTTTAGATAAATATGTGTTGACAGGCGTCACATCATACCAGTATACCGATGACTGTATGAATATGGATCAGGACTTCACACCCGACTCCTATTTCATATTGAGGCAGAGCCAGAATGAACACGCTTTATCGCAGGATGTTGTTATTAAGCCTAAAGAAGAGCGTGGAAACTGGAGATGGCTCAGTGGTGCATCGGCATTTTTTAAGTATCTGAAAATGGATGCTCCCGTGACATTCAAGAGGGATGGAATTGAGAGGCTAATTCTTGCGGGTGCAAATAAGGGTCTTAGCAGTGTATTCCCCGGAGAGGCGATTTTAATTGAGGAGGACAGTTTTGTAATAGGTAGTCTGTTCAAAACATCTACTTATGGTGCGGCACTATATCATCAGTCATATCTCAGGAGAGGCAAGTGGCTGTTTGAGGCGGGAGCGAGGCTGGATTACGAAGGATCGGGACTTGACTATAACAGCAACTCGGTCATCCACTATCTCTTTACAATGACTATGTCCAAATACAGGGAGGTCAAATCAATCCTGAAAGGAAACGAACGGCTGAACTATTTTGAAGTACTGCCAAGACTGACGGCTTCATACAACTCCGGCAAGATTAGGCTCTCTGCCTCTGTTGCCCGGGGGTACAAGGCCGGCGGCTACAACACTCAGCTCTTCTCGGATATTCTACAAAATCAGATGAGAGTGGATATGATGAACGACCTTGGTGTACACTTTACAAACTCTGAATACTCATCATACAGCGTGGCTGATGTGATAACCTACAAGCCGGAGTATTGCTGGAATATGGAGGCCGGGGTGAATTACAGCCCAAGGAATCTAAATCTGGAACTTACAGTGTTTGATATTCTATGCAATGACCAGCAACTCACTGTTTTTCCCTCCGGAAGCAGTACCGGGAGGATGATGACTAACGCCGGAAAAACAAGAAGCTTCGGTGCTGAGGGGACTATTTCATACAGAAAAGGGAATCTCCGTTTATCGGTTGAATACGGATATACAAATGCTCGTTTCATAAAATATGACAACGGTCATAATGACTTCTCGGGAAAATATGTGCCGTATGTCCCACAACACACAGTATCTGTAGGGTCTGACTATACTTTCATGGCAAAACGAGCTTCCAGGATTTTTGACAAAGTTGTCTTGCACCTCGATGTGAAGGGTTTCGGAAAGATTTACTGGAATGAGTCCAATTCTCTTCACCAGCCATTCTATACCCTGCTGAACGGATCCATATCGATACAGAAGCAAAAAGTTGCACTTGAAGTATGGGGAAAGAACATTACCTCCTCAAAATACAATACATTCTATTTCCTATCTATGGGAAACTCCTTCCTGCAAAAAGGGAAGCCTCTTCAATTCGGGGTCTCGCTGAAAACAAATTTTTAAATATATAATATGAAGAATCTATTTTCTCTTAAAAACAAATCTCTATTTATCGCCCTGTTAATCACCTCATTTTTTGCATCAAGCTGCCAAAAAGAGGAGGAGCCTTTGAAGTTAACTGAAGATGGCACCTATTCAGGGCAACTTGCAGTCGACCAGCTGAACGGCACAAACTATACAAGCAGCAATGTCCAGGTAAAGGTTACACCTTCGACTTCTGCCGGTTATATCACAATAGATATGCTTCAGGTATCATTCTCACCTAAAATGCCTGTCAAGCTCGACATGAAGATTCAGAATGTTGCGTACACAAGCACAAGCGAGAAGATCACCATATCCGGCAACAATATAGTACCAATTGCAATGGGTGGTGAGTTCCCTGCCTATACAATTACTAATCTTACCGGCGAGATTCAGAATGGGGTACTCAGCCTATCTATGATGTGCGGTAGTTACCCGCTGACTTATAACGGAACACTTCTTCTATAATTTGTCAATATCGACATAACCATGGGTTACGGCATAGATAGTGAGACCTGATACGGATTTGATGGCAAGCTTCTCGGTTATGTTTCTTCTATGAGTGATAACTGTTGTTACGCTGATATTCAACCGATCCGCAATCTCCTTGTTGATATACCCTTTTACAATAAGTGCAAGCACCTCGATCTCTCTTGCAGAGAGTAATCGGGGTGTTTCTGTTTGTACAGGGGCTTCCGGAGTGTGATAGCCGTGGTGGTGCGCACCCTGATGAATACTTAGTATCGATTTGACAAGTTCCTCCTCCGGTTGTGAAAGGTCCAGTATCCTGAACCCCTTCATGACATTGTTTGCCTCATTGTGAGAGGTAAGCACGATTGTCTTTTTCTCTCTTGGAACAAAAAAGCTACTGTTCAGGAACAGAACCGAGGATGAGATAAAGTAATGGAAGCACTCTTCAGGATTGTCTTTCAGAAACTCATCGAAATTACCATAGATGCATAGTTCCGCAAAAGGAACAACCTCACTCAACAGAGACCTGAGCCCGATGCAAGTGGCAGTGTTTTCATCTATGATTGCTATTCGCAGTTTCCCGTGCATCTTTCCTTATCCTCTTTTTAAGGTTTGAATCCTGTTTGCTGACATCTCAAATTTATGGGTAATTCTTGTTTTGAGCAAAATTAAATCTGACATGAATTATTTATAAGTATATAATTCCAGAACTTGGATATATACTTTATTGTCATATATTCACTAACGCTTTGCTCTATCATTCTTCTCAATGAGTTAATCTGAACATCCAGACTATAGATCTCCGGAAGATTTATAAAAGAATTCATCTCTTCTGCTTTTATCACTAATAAGAGATCAAGCAACTCCCCTCTTGACTGATGGCTCTCCAATAAATGAATAAAAGCAGCCATATTACATTCGAAGAGCGACGCTTCTCTGTCTCTCCTCAACTTTTTATATGTTGGATTCTCCCTTTCAAGCCTTGAGAAACACTCATCTCTTCGTTTTGCAAAATCTTCCTTACTAATTTTGTTAAGTCTGGAATCATTTAAAATCTTTTGATATGGATTATCCTTCTCCAGAAAGGCTTGTAAATTCTTTTCGTCCTCTTTGAATTTTTTATGTTTTGTTCTCAACTCTTCAGATTGTTGGAAAAATGAGTCAAGTATAGTCTCATTATAACTATAAACAGGGATTATTATAGAGTCCTCTCTTCTATTTGAAATAAATTTATTTGCTATAATCTCGTTTTTTCGAAGCAAAGTTTGTGCTAGCTGGCCTTTCAAAAGCTCAATTTTATTTTTTAACTCAACCTCCCTATTATAATTCTCAACAAGTGGATTTGAAGGCATTTCCCTTACGTAATGTTTTAATGCGTGTCGTCTGATTGATTGATCATAATAGATGCCGGAAAGAAAATTTATCTGGTCTTTTAGACTTTCTATCTCATGTTTTGTCACAAATCCATCTACCGTTTCATCAAACATCCTTATATAATTTATCGGTATTATTGATGTGTACGGAATAAGCTGATTCCTTTCTCTTGAGTATTCCAATATATACTTAAGAAGTTCAACATAAAAACGGCGTCCTGCGACTGTACTCTTTTCCTTTAGAGATTTATAATAGGGAGATGTTATAAGTAACTTTCTATTTATCTCATATCCTTTTTCTCTTATGATTTTTTTTGTTTCCTCATCTTTTGCGGACATATTCATTAAAGCCTTATAAGAATCCTGGCTTGTAAGAAAAGCATTCGCCGCTCTCAAACGGTTGTCACTAACTCTCTTTAACTCCGGCAGTTTTGGGGAAGTGTTAATAAAAGCATCTGTAAGATATCGTCTTAAACCATCCTGATAGACTACGGTAGAGTCCCTGATGCATTTTTCCAGATATTTTTCAAATATTTTATAACTTCTTGATTTTTCGCTATTTACCAAATCCTGATTAGCATGGTCAAGGGCAGCCTTGATAATTGCTGAACTATCCACTACTTGTGCCTTTACCGGGCTCATTGCAAACATTACAAACAGAGAGAAAATAACAATACTTTTTTTCATATTCCTTTTTTTCAGTGATTTACAAATATATTATTTTTTCATAAATATATAACTATTTGATAATCAAAATTAAGGAAATTTTTGTGGCACTGATTTTTGCATCTTACTGATTTATTGGCACATAATATTTTTGAAATAATAATTTCAATTTCTTAAAGCACAAAATATGTGTAAGATGCAAAAATCAGTGCCACTAATATTAAATTTGAACATGACAAAACAGGAGATTATATCGCTGCTGACAGCAGATTTTTACGAAAAGTTTGCTGAAAAGTGCGCGGGTATTATAACTGGCAGCGGCTCTATGGAGGCACTTTTTGAACTTATGGAAGAGACAATCAGCAGGGAGGATTTAAGGAAGGTGGCGTTCAGGGCTGCATACGTTGTGGAATACATCTATTTCTCCGACATCAGGCAATTTGAACCATATTACGGTCGCTTTTTCAGGATTTTTCCACTTGTCACAAATGAGAGCGTAAAGAGGCACTTCGCAAAAATAATGGCGCATATTCTCAAGGGTGATAAATATCATGCAACAGATGCAGATTGCGAAGCAGTAGCAACCGCATGTGTGGATTGGATTATAAATAAAAAGGTAAAGGTTGCCGTCCAGATATGGGCAATTGAGTGTCTGTTCATTTTACAACCGCGGATAGAATGGGTAAAGGAGATTCTTGAGGATGTATTGCAGAACCTGAGTGTAAATCCCTCTCCTGCAATGATTGTAAGGCTCAGGAGATGGAGAGAAAAGTGAATGATTTATGACTATTCCGATAGTAAATCTACAAATTCCCCAAATCGCAATATTTTCTCACTATTCGCTTTATTGAAAAGCAGGTGTTCAAAATCCTTTTGTTTCTTATTCAAATCAACTCTTTTCAGTAATTCGGCTGTTGTATGTTTGAATTCTTGCAAATTGTGTACTCCGCAACGATTTGAAAGAAAATCGTAATCGGGTTTTGTCTGTGAAAGTAAAAACATCAAGTCATAAAAATCACGACCTTTTGAGCGGGCTAACATAGCTGCGATTTTCATACTACACAATACACCATCGGAAGGAACCGGGAAAGGGAAAAAGAAGCCGCACCCCTTGATATTTGTTATAACCGGCGGATAAGAAACTCCTTGGTCTTGGGTTTCAAGCTTTATCAAAAAACGCTCCTCCTTGTGTCCGCTCAATCCCAAATCGAATAGCAATTCAGGGAAATGAATATTCCGTCTGAATGCAGTCAGTCTCGGATTATCCTTATCCCTCACCTCCACTTGTAAACCCGAGCGTTCCAAAAACTTAACTACACCATTCGTCATTTCGACAAACTCCTCTTCAGACATCTCTTTACAATCGAAATCCAGATCTTCGGAAAAGCGGTCTATCCCTTTTACCAAACGAAGGTTTGTTCCGCCAATGAAAGCCATTTTTCTGATATTTGGCGTGGATGAAAGATAATCTAGAACCATCAACTGCAAATACTCTTTCAGTATGTGCTTGTCGAAACCCGAATTCCCACGGATTTGCGCAGGAAAATAATTTCTTATCTGTTCAATCTGTATCATAGACCGTAAGTCTTAAAAAAAAGTTTTACGCGATAGTCAAGTGCCTTGCTTTGGAACTTGGCGCAATAATCCATCAATAAATCCTTGTTCAAATCATCCTGTAAAAAATCTTCATCTAAGCGCAATTCTTTCAATTCCTGCTCACTATCATAGAACGGATAAAGATACAGCAAATCAAGCAATGCTTTTTCGGGAGAGGCAAACTGTATTGTGCGGTTGTCTGCCATCGGTTTCAACTCATATCCGAACATCAGGTTTTCTTTGACATTCTTATATGAGTATTCTCCGAAATCATTGGTAAAGGATTCAGTTTTCAGCGATGTCACACTGGTAATCTGTACTACCGCTTCGGGTATCATTCCATAGAACGAAAGAGCCGTGTGCAGGCTGATATAGGATGGGGCATAGATCCTATTGGCAACATAAATGGGATAATCAGGTTTGCTCTTATATTCTGAAAAAGCAAAATACCCCTGCCGGAGTCGGATAAGATAGCCTTTTTTTACCCAACGGGTAAGATTGTTCCGATCAAAATCAGGTTGCCATGCATATACTTGATATATATTGAAGCAGGCCAGATCAAACAGCTGTTTTCTAAATTCCAGAAAGGTCATTTCTGTATTTTGTTTCTATTATGCTGTAAATATAATGCATTTTAGAAACATACCAAATTTTTAAATGATTTTAAATAAGAAAAGCGCCTTAACGTTATCGTTAAAGCGCTTCTTTTGATGTGGTGTCACCAGGAATCGAACCGGGGACACAAGGATTTTCAGTCCTTTGCTCTACCAACTGAGCTATGACACCATTTGTTTGGTTTGGGAGTGCAAAAGTAGCACTATTTTTCTTTTGTGCAAAAAAATTAACCAAAGTTTTGTCGGAATGAGGCGACTCGAACGCCCGACCCCTACGTCCCGAACGTAGTGCGCTACCAACTGCGCTACATTCCGATAATTGTCGTATATTTGCCGCAAATATAAACAAAAATATGGCAACTACAGCAGATTTTAAAAACGGCTTATGTATTGATTTCAATGGAAAGCCATGCAGTATAGTATGGTTCCAGCACGTTAAACCAGGTAAGGGTGGAGCATTTGTAAAGGTGAAGATGAGAAACCTCGAGAATGGCAGGATACTGGAGAACACATACACTGCAGGTGAGAAAATCGAGACAATAAGCGTTGAGAGAAGGCCTTATCAATTCCTCTATAAAGATGATATGGGCTTCAACTTCATGCATACCGAGACTTTCGAGCAAATCTCGCTTGGAACCGAGATGGTGGACAATGCAGACCTTATGAAAGAGGGACAATATGTTGAAATGATGTTCCTTGCAGATCAGGAGAGGGTACTCACATGCGAACTTCCTCCTTTTGTTGAGATGGAGGTGACCTACACAGAACCTGCAGTAAAAGGTGACACTGCATCTACAAATGCACAGAAAGCAGCAACACTTGAGACAGGTGCAGAAATTATGGTTCCACTCTTCATTAACCAGGGAGAGAGGATTAAGGTGGACACCCGCGACAGGTCCTACTACGAACGCTGCAAATAATGAAAAGCAGATCTATCCTCATAGCTGTATCGTTATTACTCCTCTCATGCGGAAGGGGTAATAACTATCAGCTCCCGACAACTGCTCAGATTGACAAGCAGATTGTTGCCGGCAATTACACCGAGGCTGCAAAACTTATCAGGCTTAAGCTTATAAGTGACACTTTAACGGAGAGTGAGAGATGGAACTTGAATTTCAAGTTGGAGAGGATGGATAGAATCCGTTATGATTTCAGGGCAAAAGACACCACTGTAATCAATTACATTAAAAAATACTACCCGGAGGTTTCCAAAGAGGAGATTGAAAGTTGGGAGAAGAGTAACGCTTTGGAAAACATGGTCATTGACGGTGAAAAGTGCTATTTCCGTTCTGCCGGCAGAAATCTTTTCAGAATAGACTCTCTTGCGGCAAAACACTTCATAAACCCTGACGGGGCTAATGGAGACTCTCTGACAAGATTCCTCTCGAAACTTATTCCTGATCTGGTTTCAGACAAGAGTGCCGGAAAGAGCCCATACATCAAGCCGGTTACAATGACTGTGAAATATACCCTTACCGTAGAACCCAACCAGGTTCCTGCCGGTGAAATGATCAGAGTATGGTTGCCATACCCAAGAAGTGATGTCAGGAGTCAGTCCAATGTCAAGTTCATTTCCGCTTCACAACCGGATTATATAATCTCGCCGGACAACTACCTGCACAAGAGTGTATATATTGAGAAGAGGGCTGTAAAGGACTCTTCTGCAAGATTCTCAATTGAGTTTGAATACACCTCCTCTGCTCAGTATTTTTCATTCAGTGCAGAAGATGTAAAACCATACAACACAGAGGATTCACTATACAAAAAATACACTTCAGAAGTTGCTCCTCATATTGTCTTCAGTGACAAGATAAAGGAGACCACCGCTCAGGTTGTTGGCAATGAGACAAATCCATATAAAAAGCTCCGGCTGATATATGAATGGATTGACACCAATTTCCCTTGGGCAAGTGCACGAGAGTACTCTACTATCGAGAATATTCCTGAATATGTCCTTGCAAACCGTCACGGAGATTGCGGACAAGTATCGCTTTTGATGATTACTATGGCCAGGTATGCCGGTATTCCCGCAAAATGGCAATCAGGATGGATGATGCACCCGGGCAACATCAACCTTCACGATTGGGCTGAGGTCTATTTTGAAGGGCAAGGATGGGTTCCAGTGGACCAATCTTTCGGAAGGGTCAAGAGCGCCAAGGGCAATGACAATGCATACTTCTTCTACACTAAGGGGCTGGATGCATACAGGATGATAGTAAATCAGGATATCTCCGCACCATTCTACCCTGCAAAGATCTATCCGAGAAGCGAGACCGTAGATTTCCAGAGAGGCGAGGTTGAATGGAGAGGCGGAAACCTATACTTCAACAGGTGGGATTACGACATGAATGTCACTTACCGCTAGAGTTTCCTGATAATATTAATACCATCACGAAGAGGAAGAATGATGTTTTCAACACGTTCGTCCTCTTTGATTTTTTTATTAAAAGTCAGTATCTCCCTTGTCTGGGCATCTGTTGGTACACTATCCTGATATACCTTGTCATCCCAAAGCACATTGTCGGCAAGAATGATTCCTCCCGATGGGACTTTGTCCACCACGAGGTCAAAATAGGCCGAATACTCTCTTTTATTTGCATCGATGAAGACAAGTTGATAGCACTTGTCCAGCGTAGGGATTATCTCTATTGCATCTCCGAAATGGAGTGTGATTTTTTTTGTCAGCCCTGCCCTGCTTATTGCCTCACGGATTAATGGCTCAAGCTCATCATTCTTCTCCACGGCATCGAGTGTGCCGTTTTTGCTTAACCCTGCAGCAAGGCAGATTGCCGAATATCCGGTGAAAGTCCCTATCTCTAAAATATGCTCAGGTTGAATCATTTTTGAGATCATCTGTAAAAGCCCTCCCTGAATTGCACCGGAAAGCATCCTTGCATGGTTGGTCCTGAGGTTTGTTTCTCTTTCCAGCCAATCGAGAGCTTCACTCACAGATGAAGAGTTCTCGCGGATATATCTCTCCTCCTTTGTCATTCTTATCTGTATATCAGGGTTTTCATATTTTCATCGGCAAACAGGTCACAGGCGATTCTGTGTATCTGTGCAGGTGTGATTGCCTCTATACGCTTCCCTATCATCTCAATCGACTCGATTTTGTTATAGACAAGCAGTGACTTACCCATTGAAAGGCACTGATTCTCGGGATTATCCATAGATATCGCGAGTTGACCCAATAGTTGCTTTTTGGCTGACTTTAATGATACCGAAGATATTTCCGAAGAGGTCATATTTCTTAGTTCCTTGAAGACAAGATCAGAAGCTTTATCCAGACTGTTTTTGTCGGTACCGAAATAGATTGTGAATATTCCGGTCTCCCTGTATGGGGTGTATGATGCATCAACAGTATACACCAACCCGTGTTTCTCTCTGAGTATCTGGTTAAGCCTTGAGTTGATGGCAGGACCTCCGAGAATATTTGTAAGCAGGGAGAGAGCAATCCTCTCTTCGTCATAAAGGCTGTATGCAGGGCATCCTATTATGCAGTGTGCCTGATGGGTCTTCTTGGGAATGGTTATTGTCTGCTCCCCTCCCGCTCTTACAGTGAATGGCTCAACTTTCTGCTCTGCCATATCTTTATCGCTTGCCTCCGGGCCAAAGTATCTGTCGACAATCTTCTTACATCTCTCTTCGGGCAGATCTGCAACTATCGAAAATGTCATGTTCTCCGGAGTGTAATGTTTTGATGTAAAGTCCTTGATGTCATCAACCTTTATATGTCTGACCGTTGAAGGGACTCCTAGTATTGGCACCGATAGCGGATGCTCACCGAAGAGCAAGGAGTCATAATCGTCGTAAATCAACTCCGATGGAGTGTCCTTGTATGACTTTATCTCTTCGAGGATTATGTCTCTCTCTTTGATGAACTCTTTCTCAGGAAAGACAGAGTTGAATGTTATATCGTGTAGAAGCTCTATTGCCTTGGGAAGATCCTCCTTGAGGACTGTGGCGTGTACGACAGTCTCCTCTTTTGTAGTGTAGGCGTTAAGCTCTCCTCCGCACTTCTCCAGAAGGTTGTTAATCTGTTTTGCACTCTTCTGCTTTGTACCCTTGAAAATCATGTGCTCAGTAAAATGAGCAAGTCCGTTCTTTGATTTTTCCTCATCCCGTGTACCGGCACAGATACTCAATGCACAATATGCAACCGGGGATTTAATATTTTTATATGCAAACCTTAAACCCATGATTATTTTCTATATGGAGCCGATATTTTCTTAATATCACTCCTTGAGAATCCGGCAGGAGCACTGCTTGTAACTCGCTGTTTCTTGTAATAGTAGAGCCTGCTTTCAGCCGGATCAATGACAAGCTTATAACAATAACCGCCTCTGTGTCCCTCTTTTGGAGAGATGACAAGCCCGACAGCTACATCATCGGAAAACTCTGTGAGAGCCTTCTCGATGCTCTCCTGATCAACAAGCTCGGCCCTGCCCCGGAATGTCCATTTTATCTCGTCTGTCTCTGTATCGAATGCTATATCCTCTGCCTTGAAAAGCAATGTCCTTCCGTTGACTCCTGTAATATCTCCCAGCGACTGCCCGCCGGTAAGGGAGACAATCAGGTTTTTCTGGACGCGCATAATGTAGTTTTGCATTATTTGCAGATATGCTGGCAAAAAAGGCAAAATCTCTCCCGACTCGTCATCTTTCGCCTGAAGAGGAAGCGAGATGAGCTCGGCACTCATGAACAACCCTTTTTTGAATTCAGGCCCACCCTTTATCAATGAAAGGAACTCAAGGGATGGCTCGTACTCGTCATTGAATATGCCGTCTGTCCTGATAAGAAAGAAAAATGTCGTATCCTCTTTTATTTTTTCATATTCCCCGGGTGTGCAGAACTCATAGGGTGATATCTTCCACTCTTTTTTGACAGCATCTCTTATATAGGCATCGATGATTCCCTCGTCAGAGAGAACCACCTTTGTGGTCTTGGCACCGAAATTTCTGAAATTGTTTCTGGCATCTTTTATGGGTTTCTGACCTGATGCAACTGACAGCGAAAAAAGGGAAATAACAAGCAGGATTAAATGTCTCATAGAAGTGATGATGTGAATCGCAAAATTAGATAAAAATTTGTACTTTTGTCCGGTATGGAAAGATTTATTGTATCAGCCAGAAAGTACAGACCGAACAGTTTCGAGAACCTGATCGGTCAGGAAAATATCGCAAAAACACTTAAAAATTCCATTATCCGCAAGCAATTAGCCCATGCCTATCTCTTCTGTGGTCCCAGAGGTGTCGGTAAAACCACCAGTGCAAGGATTTTCGCCAAGACAATAAACTGTCTTAATCCTTCGGAAAACATGGATCCTTGCGGAGTATGTGAATCTTGTGTCTCATTTGCCGAAGGACGCTCATACTCAATACATGAGCTGGATGCCGCGTCTAACAACTCTGTTGATGACATCAGGCAATTGAACGACCTTGTCCGGATTCCACCACAAATAGGCAAATACAGTGTTTACATCATAGATGAGGTGCACATGCTTTCCCAGGCAGCTTTCAATGCGTTTCTCAAGACATTGGAAGAGCCGCCTGCTCATGCTATTTTTATTCTGGCAACAACAGAAAAGCACAAGATACTTCCTACAATCCTCTCAAGATGTCAGACCTATGATTTCAATAGGATCTCCGTAGAGGATATAGTCAGGAACCTTAAGGGGATTGCCGCCAAAGAGAGCGTGACGATTGACATAGAGGCCCTTCATATTATAGCGCAGAAAGCTGACGGAGCGATGAGGGATGCATTGACCCTATTTGACCAGACCGTTGCATTCTGTGGCCAGAACGTAAGTTACGAACAGGTAATATCAACATTGAACGTGCTTGATTATGAGTACTACATCAGGCTCACAAATCATTTTCTCAACTCTTCACATGCAGAGGTGATGCTGATATTCGACGAGATACTTTCCAAAGGCTTCAATGCCCTTCACTTTATTTCCGGTCTCAGTTCACATTTCAGGGACCTGCTGATATGCAAGGAGAGAAGTACTCAGCAACTGCTGGATTTGGCCCCGAGTGTGACAGAAAAATACCGTGAGCAGTCAGACAGGTGCAGCCTCAATTTTCTATATGATGCTCTGAGTATAACTACTGCCTGCGAAGCCGGATACAAACTTAGCGGAAACCAAAGGCTACATATTGAATTCGCTCTGTTCCGCCTATGTAGGATTACATCTCCCGATTGGATAAGCGGTGAGGTGAAAAAGGGACAGCCAGTGAAGAGTGAGGAGAGAGTGAAGAGTGAGGAGAGAGTGAAGAGTGAGGAGAGAGTGAAGAGTGAGGAAGTGAAGAGTGAGGAAGTGAAGAGTGAGGGAGTGAAGAGTGATGAGCAGGTGAATAATGCCGGAATCGAGATAAAACTTAAAGCGGAACCGCAAACTAAGTCCATGACCACATCTATCAAGGATCTGATGAAATCTGCCGAACAGACAATCTCGATCCAGGAGGAGATAAGGACACAAGAGCGCGGCGAAGATGATTTTGATATGGAGAAGTTGCTTCCGGTTTGGGAAAAGATGGCCGACTCGGAAAAATCACTGCCCAATCTGGCAAATGCACTCCGTCAATGTGCCCCGACCATTACCGATAAGACAAAAATACACTTCATGGTGGGCAATCAGGCACAGAAGGATTGGATTGAAAGAAAATGCATTTTAAGGCTGAACGAGTATCTCCAGAAGCATCTAAACAATAAAAACATTGAACTCTCTATTTCAGTCACTCCTGACGATAAGAGAGAGAAAAAACTTTACCTTCCGGACGAAAAGGCAAACTTTTTGTTAGGAAGCAATCCCGAGTTGAAAGAGCTGCAAAACGACCTTAAACTCGAGATAAAATAGACAAAAAAATTATTCAAAATGCGCTTACACTGCAGCAACTTAGTAAAAAAATATGGTTCCCGTACTGTTGTAAAGAATGTCTCAATCGAGGTGGAACAAGGGGAGATTGTCGGTTTGCTCGGACCTAACGGTGCCGGTAAAACCACAAGTTTCTATATGATAACCGGACTTATCAAGCCCAACTCGGGAAGGATTTTCCTCGACAATGAGGAGATTACAGACCTTCCTATGTATAAAAGGGCTCAAAAAGGTCTCGGATACCTTGCCCAGGAGGCCTCTGTATTCAGGAAGATGAGTGTGGAGAACAACATTATGTCTGTCATGGAACTCTCTGAGATGACAAAAAAAGAGAGAACGGACAGGCTTGAGGAGTTGTTGTCGGAATTTGGCCTGCAAGGGGTAAGAAAAAGTATGGGAATTCAGCTTTCCGGCGGAGAGAGAAGAAGATGCGAAATAGCACGTGCTCTTGCAATTGACCCTAAATTCATACTTCTTGACGAGCCTTTTGCCGGCGTTGACCCGATTGCTGTTGAGGATATTCAGCACATTATAGCCAAACTGAAGACAAAAAATATCGGCATCATCATAACCGACCACAATGTTCATGAGACTCTTGCCATTACAGACAGAGCTTACCTTTTGTACGAGGGAAGCATTCTGGAGAGCGGATCTGCAGAGGTTCTTGCCAACAATCCTGAGGTTAGGAGAAAATACCTGGGTGAGAACTTTGAACTGAGAAAAGCTGTTCTAAAGACTAAGAAAAACGAAGACGGCACCACCAACAGGTCAGAAAAGAAAATCCACAAACCCAAAACCGCAGAATTGCAAGACAGGGGATCTTTTCCTGTAAGTGATGCCGACATCCTAGACTACTCTGACAAGGCCTCTGACCTTGAAAAAGGGAACTAAACTACTTAACTACTTATTAACTTTAATTACTTTAACTGAGTCTTTTTCACAGCACTCTTTGGATTGGCCGTGCTTTGCCTCTTTACAATCTCCGCTGCACTCGCCGTTGCATCCGTCGGCCTTATGTTTGGCTCCGTCTTTGCAACATGCTTGTCCTTTAGCTTCACCCTTGCAACCAGCGCCGTTACATCCGTCGGTTTTGATCACTCTTCTCATCTGAACCTGTTTGTGCATCATTCCTGCTCCCTGAGGATTGTGCTGCCCCTGGTGCATCATGTCCATCCTTACCCTTTGCTCCTCTGTAAGTATTGACCTGACTTTATTCCTGTGATCTGCACTGATTTTCATCTTCTGATTCATAAGATCGGTGATCTCATCAATCTTTGAATTGATCTTTTTCATATCTGGCTTCTCTGCTGATTGCAGTGTCTTGAGCTGTGCCTTCTTCTCATTAAGAAGATTGTTCACCTGAATCATCTGTTTATCGTGGGCCAACTTAAAATCGGCTATCTGCTTCTTTTGATCGTCTGTGAACTTTGGAGCCAGTTTTTGGGGATCAGCTTTCATATAACCTCTCTCGGCAGCAGGCCTCATTGCCTTTCTCATCTCTCTTTGAGGCTCCTGTGCAGACAGTGTTGCAACAAGAGCAAACATTAATAACAAACTAAGTGTCTTTTTCATATTAATACTATTTAAATTGATTTCAGGATTAAGACATCGTAGAGAATAAAAGGTTTAATTATGTCAAAGATTTGTTACCTTTGCAAAATTATTTCAAGGCATTATTTAACATAAAATCATAAATATGGCAGAAAAATTATTCGCTGAGTTTCCGCCTGTTTCCACCCAACAATGGGAAGAGGTGATCGCTAAAGACCTTAAAGGCGCTGACTACGAGAAAAAGCTCGTATGGAAAACACTGGAGGGATTCCCTGTTCGTCCGTACTACCGTGCAGAAGACCTGGAAAACTTAAAACACCTGCAAAGTGCCCCGGGTGAATTTCCTTTTGTTAGAGGCACAAAAACCACCAACAATTGGCTTATCCGCCAAGGTTACTGTGCCTGGGAAAGTCTTGAGAAGGCAAATGAGCAGGCAATTGACGGCTTAAACAAGGGTGTGGAGTCTGTTGCTTTCTGCATAGATGGCAAAAAAGCTCTCACAGTTGCCGATATGGCAAAACTTCTTAAAGGGATAGACCTTGCCAAGACAGAGGTTAATTTTGAAGGGTGCTCATGTGGTGCACCGGAAACAATAAAAGCCTTCATTTCATACGCAAAAAGTACAGGGGCAAAAGCTGACGAGGTTTATGCCTCTTTTGATTTTGATCCGATGAGAGCTTTGACTACTACCGGAGCATTCTGCTGCCCTGACTACAAGGCTGCTATCAAGGAGTGCATCTCTGCTGTTGCAGAATATCCTAGAGTACGCGTAATCGGTGTAGAGGGATATGCATTTAATGATGCAGGCTCTTCAATAGTTCAGGAGCTCGGTTTTTCCCTTGCTATGGGTAGCGAGTACATGGCTACTATCACTGAACTTGGTTTCTCTGCAGAAGAGGCAGCCAGAAGGATCAAATTTACATTTGGCATAAGTGCAAACTACTTCTTTGAAATTGCAAAGTTCCGTGCAGCAAGAATGTTGTGGTCAAATATCGTAAAGGAGTACGGCTCAACTAAAGAGTGCACCCAGAAGATGAAGATCCATGCTGTTACAAGCCAGTGGAACCAGACAGTATACGATTCTTATGTAAATATGCTCCGCGCAACAACTGAGGCTATGAGCGCCTCTCTTGCAGGAGTTGATTCTCTCGAGGTTCTTCCTTTTGACTACCAATACAACGAACCGGGAGAGTTCAGCAATCGTATCGCAAGGAATGTACAGATTATACTCAAAGAGGAGTCTCACTTCAATAAAGTTGAAGACCCTGCAGCGGGTTCCTATTATATCGAGACCCTGACCTCTTCTATAGCCAATGAGGCATGGAAACTGTTTGTCAAGGTTGAGGAGATGGGTGGTTACACTGAAGCTTTCACAAAGGGTTTTGTTCAAGCCGAAGTAAAAGCCACTGCAAACAAAAAAGACATGAACATTGCAACACGCAGGGAGACATTGCTAGGCACAAATCAATATCCTAACTTCACAGAAAAGGTTGATAAGGCTGTCACTTTAGATGTTGTAACCAGAGGGTCAGACATTGAAAAAAGCCCTGTCATGATAGCAGAGCCAATTGAGAAATACCGCGGAGCTCAGGCTTTCGAAGCACTTCGTTTCGCAACTGAGAAGAGCGGCAAACAGCCTAAGGCATTTATGCTTACCTATGGCAATCTCGCTTTCTGCCGTGCACGTGCTCAATTCTCTTGTAACTTCTTTGCCGTTGCCGGTATAGAGGTTGTGGACAACAACAGGTTTGCCACAATTGAGGAGGGTGTTGCCGCTGCAATCGAGGCAAAGGCTGACATCGTAGTAGCTTGTTCTTCTGATGACGAATATGCTGAATCAGTACCTCAGATCAACGCCCTGCTTGGCAATAAGGCTATCCTTGTTGTGGCAGGAGAGCCTGAGTGCAAGGATGAGCTTATCTCAAAAGGCATCAAGAACTTTATAAGTGTAAAGAGCAACTTACTTGAGACATTAAAGGGTTACCAGGCTCAATTGGGTATTTAATCATGTAATAAAAATTTTTAGATATGCGTCCAAAATTTTCAGAAATAAAATATAACGGAGGGAGTGCTGCTGCGCAGGAGAACTCAACATGGATGACCTCCGAGCAAATTCCGGTTAAAGGGGTCTACACTGCAAAAGACCTCGAAGGTATGGAACACCTCAACTATGCAGCAGGTATCGCACCTTTCCTCCGTGGCCCTTACAGCACAATGTACGTACAGAAACCGTGGACTATCCGTCAATATGCAGGTTTCTCAACAGCAGAGGAGTCAAATGCCTTTTACAGAAGAAACCTTGCTGCCGGACAAAAGGGTCTCTCTGTTGCTTTTGACCTTGCAACACACAGAGGATACGATGCTGACCACCCTAGGGTTGTCGGCGATGTGGGTAAAGCCGGTGTAAGTATATGCAGTGTTGAGGACATGAAGGTTCTTTTCGACCAGATTCCTCTCAACAAGATGTCTGTTTCTATGACTATGAACGGTGCAGTTCTTCCTATCCTTGCATTCTACATTGTAGCCGGTATGGAGCAGGGTGCCAAACTTGAGGAGATGGCCGGAACAATCCAGAATGACATTCTGAAGGAGTTCATGGTAAGAAATACATATATCTATCCACCTGAATTCTCAATGAGAATCATCGGTGATATTTTCTCATACACAGCCAAGAACATGCCTAAATTCAACTCTATATCAATCTCCGGCTACCATATGCAGGAGGCAGGTGCAACTTGCGATATAGAGATGGCTTACACTCTAGCTGACGGTCTTGAGTATCTGAGGACAGGTATTGCTGCAGGTATGAGTGTTGACCAATTCGCTCCAAGACTCTCTTTCTTCTGGGCTATCGGTATGAACCACTTCATGGAGATTGCCAAGATGAGGGCTGCCCGTATGATATGGGCAAGGTTGGTTAACCAGTTCTCACCTAAGAACCCTAAATCACTCTCTCTAAGGACACACTGCCAGACTTCAGGTTGGTCACTTACAGAGCAGGATCCATTCAATAACGTTGCAAGGACTTGCATCGAGGCTATGGGTGCAGCTCTTGGCCATACTCAGTCACTGCATACTAATGCTCTCGATGAGGCTATCGCTCTTCCTACAGACTTCTCTGCGCGTATTGCCAGAAATACACAGATCTATATACAGGAGGAGACAAAT
Organism: Bacteroidales bacterium CF; assembly: GCA_000473305.1. Taxonomy (GTDB): domain Bacteria; phylum Bacteroidota; class Bacteroidia; order Bacteroidales; family UBA932; genus Bact-08. The sequence continues at coordinate 1,876,661 of CP006772.1, forward strand.
GTTACTAGGTCCCTCGACCCTTGGGCTGGTTCATATTATGTTGAGAAACTTACTCAGGAGATTGCAGAACGTGCATGGAGCCACATTGAGGAGGTTGAGAAACTCGGCGGTATGGCAAAAGCTATCGAAACCGGTATTCCTAAACTCCGTATTGAAGAGGCAGCTGCAAGGAAACAGGCAAGAATTGACTCAGGACTGGATACAATTGTAGGTATTAACAAATACAGGCTGGACAAAGAAGATCCGCTCGAGATACTTGACGTTGACAACACTAAGGTCAGGGAATCTCAGATTGCAAGACTAAAAGAGTTACGCGCAAACCGCGATGAGGCAAAGGTGAAGGCATCCCTTGCCGCTATTACAGAAGCTGCGCGCAATAAAACAGGTAATCTTCTTGAACTTGCCATTGAGGCAGCCAAAGTACGTGCAACACTGGGAGAGATTTCAGATGCATGTGAGGCTGTGGCAGGAAGATATAAAGCAATTATCCGTATGAACACAGGTGTATATTCTAGTGAAGTTAAGAATGACAGCGACTTTGAAAATGCTAAGAAGCTCGTTGCTGAATTCGCCAAGAAAGAGGGACGTCAACCTCGTATTATGATTGCAAAACTCGGACAGGACGGACACGACCGTGGAGCAAAGGTTGTAGCAACAGGTTATGCTGACTGCGGCTTTGACGTAGATATGGGTCCTCTGTTCCAGACTCCTGAGGAGGCTGCAAAACAGGCTGTGGAGAATGACGTACACGTAGTAGGTGTATCATCCCTTGCAGCTGGTCACAAGACACTGGTACCTCAGATTATAGGAGAGCTGAAGAAGCTTGGCCGTGAAGATATCATGGTAATTGTCGGTGGCGTTATCCCTGCACAGGACTATGATGCACTTTACAAGGCCGGTGCTGCTGCCATATTCGGCCCGGGCACATCAGTCTCAGTTGCCTCAATCAAGCTTATGGAGCTTCTTCTCCAGAAGTTTGAGTAATCCGTTTAAATAGACTAAAGGTCGCCTGAAATATTTGTTCCGGCGACCTTTATTTTTAAAAGAGAGATCTGTACTTATGAAGAATAAGCTTGCTGCAATCGCAATACCGCTCTATTATACCAATCTCGGCAAATTGGACAGGCTGAGCATCTCTCGCTGCTTTGAGCTGTGGAGAGATAAGTTTGACATATACTTTGTCAAACCTGAGAGTCTTGATATTTCAGAAGTGCCTCAGGAGTATCACTGTGCAGAAACAATCTCTTTTGCAGACTCATATTTTTCAGATATCAAGGGTTACAACCGGCTGATGTTGTCGGCAGATTTCTACGGGAAATTTCTTGATTATGAATATGTTTTCATATATCAGACAGATGGCTATGCCTTTAAAGACGAACTTGAAGATTGGTGCAGAAAAGGTTATGACTATATCGGTGCACCATGGATTCCATCACCCAAGCCATTCCCAAATTTAGACAAGGCATTTGTAAAAATAAGGCGGATAATCAATAAATGGCAGGCAAAACCTGACAGGTCAGAGTTGTATTATCAGGTAGGAAATGGCGGTGTATCACTGAGAAAAAGCTCTGTTTTTTACAATACAGCACTCTCGGACAAAGAGAATATCGACCTATATATATCCAGATTGGGTGACAGTTCTTTGTTCAACGAGGATGTATATTGGTTCCGCGCTCCCGGAAGTGGAACTGACGGAAAGCTACACAAGCCTGAATGCATGGAGGCTCTCTCCTTTGCATTTGATATGAATCCGGGTGAATGTCTCCGTCTTAACAACGGGCAACTTCCATTTTGTTGCCATGGTTTCTCAAAACCAAAATTTCAGAAATTCTGGAAGAGATTTATCGATCTCACTTGACTCTCTTAAAATCAAGATCCTGGAAATCGTAACTGAAATCTGTCTCCGGAGAGATGGCTTTCATAACAAACCCGTTGGGATTTCCCTCAAAATCCTTGCTGAAATTAATGAATGCATCTGCATCAAAGCTTCTCTCATCCCATTTTACAACAAATGTATTGTCTATGTAATAGTAGAGTGTGCCCTTTAACAAAGGTGACATCTCTGAAGAGAATCTGAGTGCACCATTCTCGAGAGTGATATTTACATTGCCGAACCAACTGTCCTTGTATTTGCCGGCATATCTCCTGAGCATCACCTCTCCGGGAGCGAACTTTGAAGAGTTTGCAACTCTCGTCCAAACCTTGCTTACCACGCCCTGCGCTTCTGAAAGATTTGAGACAAGCGCTTCCAGTGTCTCTTTCAATCTGTCTTTGCCATAAACACCTATATAGCTGTCTTTTATGGTATTTGTTATAGCTACGAAGGCTCCTGTAGCCTGTTGGTTTGTCAGTACAATTATACCCAGCTTGAGTTCCGGAATCATTGTAACCTGTGTCACGACTCCTGCCAATCCACCTGTATGTGACACCTGCATATATCCGTCAAGGTCATTCACCCGCCAGCCTAATGCATATGCCGAGAAGTTAGTTTTATAGCCGAAACTTCCTCCCGGTATTATTGTCTGTGGAGACCACATCTCCTTTGCGACTTTCTGTGAGAAGATCCTCTTTGAGAGATTCTCCCCGTACTTACCACCGTTGAGCTGCATCATAACCCATTTGCTCAGGTCGCTGACACTGCTGAAGATACCGCCGGCTGCATTCCCGACCGGAGTAAAGCTCATCGGAACTCGCTGCAAGGTTCCCTCTACCTTCACATGAGCATCAATTATGTTACTCTTCTCCTTAATCCTTTTGTAGCAGGCAGCACTCCTCTTCATACCAAGCGGAAGCATAATGCGACTCTCTACAAATTCATCCCAGCTCATCCCGGAAGCCCTTGCAACAACCTCACCGGCAACAAGATACATAAGGTTGTCGTAATCATATTTTGTCCTGAACGATGAGACGGGTTTGAGGTATCTCATATTGTAAATAATATCCTTCAGGGTGAAATATGAGCCGTCAGGCCACAGCATAAGGTCTCCGGCCCCCAGACCGAGACCGCTCCTGTGTGTAAGAAGGTCCTTTACTGTAAACTCGTTTGTCACATAAGGGTCATATAGCTTGAACTCAGGAATAATCTCTGTTACGCGTGTTTCCCATGTTATCTTACCCTCATCGACAAGTATAGCAAGGGCTGCAGCTGTAAATGCCTTGCTGTTTGATGCTATTGCAAAAAGGGTGTTCTCATCTGTCTTCTCCTTCGTTACTATTGATGAGACTCCATAACCTTTCATGTGTACTATTCTGTCATCTTTTACAACGGCAACTGCGATTCCAGGCACATTGAAAGCTTGCATGGTCTTCTGAACCAGATTGTCTATATCGTTAGAGGTGATTCCCTGTGCTAAAAGATTTAAGCTAAAAAACAGCACGATAGCTGCTGTTAGAAACAGTCTGGAAATATATTGAAAGCTTTTCATAATTGAGGATTTAGTAACTGCAAGTTAGGAAAATTTGTTTAAATTCGCGTAAACAGCTTTTCATGGATACAATTTTAATCATACTGGGCTTTTTCTTTGCATTTGGAGGGATTTTAGGATGTTTCCTGCCAGTTATACCCGGGCCTCCTCTCTCTTTCATCGCACTCCTTCTGGTTCACTTTACAAAAAGTGCTGATCTGAGCAGCAGTTTACTGCTTACGATGGCTGTACTTACAATTGTCGTTACAGTCCTTGACTATGTTATTCCCGCCTGGGGCACAAAAAAGTTCGGAGGCACAAAATATGGCACATGGGGTGCAACCATAGGATTGATAATAGGATTTTTCCTCGGCCCTATAGGTATTATAGCCGGTCCGTTCCTCGGAGCGGTCCTCGGTGAGATGCTGGGAGGTTCATCCGGCAGCAGGGCACTTAGAGCCGGGCTGGGCTCCTTCTTTGGATTCCTGATGGGTGTAGGGCTAAAACTTGTGGTTTCAGGAATTATGCTCTTCTACTACTTTAAGTTCTCTCTCCCTGTGATTAAGCAGCTTATATCATCTCTCTGAAAGCATCCGGGAGATATTCTATCAAGTCACCCGATATCAGGGAGGTATCTCCTATATCCTCAGCTGCCATATCTCCTGCCAGTCCGTGCAGATATACACCTATACAGGCTGCCTCTGCCAGAGGATAACCCTGTGCGAGAAGAGCCAGCAACACTCCTGTAAGGACATCGCCGCTTCCTGCTGTTGCCATTCCAGGATTACCGGTAGTATTCACATAATAGCCACCATCAGGAGTGGTAATGGTCGTCCCAGCCCCTTTAAGAACTACAACAGCCGAATAGTTACGAGAGAACTCAGACTGGAGTCTTCTTCGGTTCTTTTCGGTGACATCCTCTCCAGTCAATCTGGAAAACTCCATTTTATGAGGTGTAAAAATAGTACCCGGTGGTAAAAGCGGAAGCAGCTCCCTGTTCTTTGCAATAATATTGATTGCATCGGCATCAATTATCAGGTTTACCGGCCTGGACCTCAATAAAACCTCCATTGCCCTTACTGTCTCAGGATTTGTGCCCAACCCGGGGCCTACGGCTACGGCGTCATATCTCTCCAGTGGAGGAGACGCTGAGAAGAAACTGTGAGACGGATCAACACTGCACATCACTTCAGGAGCTGAAACCTGCATAATCTGATAACCGCACGAAGGCACGTGCGTTGTCAACAATCCTACGCCGGATCTCATGCATGCCTTCGAAGCCAGTATCGCGGCCCCCATCATCCCATAAGAGCCCCCGATAAGCATTGCGTGTCCGTAATCACCCTTGTGGGAGTCTGCTTTTCGCCGTCTCATAAGACTCCTGATATATTCAGAGGTCATATGTTCACTATTGGCTGATTTTGTTTCCATAATACAATATTACGTCAAATATGTGATTTTTCTCTATTTTTGGGGCCAAGAAAATAATTTAGAATGGCACTCAATTACTACAATATTGACCAGGAGGAGGTTCTCCGTGAATTTAACGTCAATCCGGCATCAGGATTGTCTTCTGATGAGGCAGCAAAAAGATTAGGCACATACGGGTATAATCAGCTTTTGTCAAGGAAGAGAAAGAGCTTTGTAAAGATGTTCCTTGACCAGTTCAAGAGCTTTATGATCGTAATACTTCTTTTAGCCGCAATTATTTCCGGGATAACAGGCATTATTGACGGCGAGGGTCTTCTTGACACTTTTGTTATTCTTGGAATTTTAATCGTGAATGCCCTGATAGGCGCAACGCAGGAGATGAAAGCGGAGAACTCGCTGGAGGCTCTTCAGAATCTAAGTGCACCTATGACAAAAGTCTGCAGAAACGGAAAGGTCGTTGAAGTTGCCACTAAGGAGCTTGTGCCCGGAGACATTGTAGTTATTGAGACCGGAGACATTGTACCTGCAGATCTCAGATTATTGGAGACATTCAACCTTAAGATCCAGGAATCTGCTATGACCGGTGAATCTCTTCCCGTGGAGAAACAGACAGAGAGGCTTTACGAGGAGAATATATCGCTAGGTGACAGAACCAACATGGCCTTTACAAGCGGAATTGTGACCTTCGGCAGAGGTCGCGGCGTTGTTGTGGCTACAGCCATGAAGACAGAGGTGGGCAAGATTGCCAGTATGATACAGCAGACTGAGGATACAGAGACTCCGATGAAGCTGCGTCTTGAACAGCTCGGAAAATATCTCGGTATTGCAGCCCTTGCAATCTGCGGGGTAATTTTTCTTGTAGGCATTCTATACAGCAATCCTGTCCTTGATATGTTCATGACGGCCGTCAGTCTTGCTGTTGCAGCAATACCTGAAGGATTACCGGCGATTTCGACTGTTGTGCTTGCCATAGGGGTGCAAAGGCTGGTAAGGAAAAATGCAATAATCCGCACACTGCCCTCTGTCGAGACTCTGGGAAGTGCCACTGTTATATGCTCTGACAAAACAGGAACTCTCACACAGAACAGGATGACAGTTGTGAATATTTTCACAGATAATAGAAGCACCCGGATTGACAATATTGAGAAAGAGTATCAGCTGACAGAGAGTGAACATAGACTGATTAAAGGAGCTGTGCTCTGCTCGGATGCTCATCTGAGCCGTGATGAAGAGGGGCATTTCAAGACTACCGGAGATCCGACTGAGACAGCCTTAATTGATGCCGGTGTCAGATTTTCAGTTGACAAGAATCATCTTGAGACAGGTGAACAGAGGGTCGGAGAGATACCTTTTGACTCTGAGAGAAAGAGAATGACCACAATAAACAAGATTGGTGATGGTCAATATGTAATCAATGTAAAGGGTGGTCTTGATGAGGTGATGAGTGTCTGCTCAAGAATATACGATAACGGGAATATAAGGGAGCTCTCTGAAGGTGATCGCGAAGGAATTAACACAATAAACAGGCATATGGCAGAATCTGCACTAAGGGTGCTTGCTATTGCCTATAACGTTATAAGTGAAGTCCCTTCGGTTGTCAGTGTTGAGGCCATAGAGAATGACCTGATATTCGTAGGGCTTATTGGAATGATTGATCCGGCGAGACCGGAGGTCATAGATGCTGTCAGGAAGTGCAAGGAGGCAGGAATAAGGCCGGTAATGATTACAGGAGATCATAAGATAACAGCGGTTGCCATTGCCGGAGAGATAGGTATTTATAATGAGGGTGATAAAGCTGTCACCGGAGTGGAGATTGAAAAAATGTCCGATGACGAACTGTTCGGCCAGGTCCGCAAGATATCAGTGTATGCAAGAGTTGCTCCTGAACATAAAGTAAGGATTGTTAAAGCCTGGCAGAGACATGGAGAGACTGTTGCCATGACAGGTGATGGTGTTAATGATGCTCCGGCACTGAAGCAGGCGGATATCGGAGCGGCAATGGGTATTGTGGGAACAGATGTGGCAAAGGACGCGTCTGACATGATACTTACAGATGATAATTTTGCGACTATTGTATCCGCTGTTGAGGAGGGAAGGCGAATCTACGCAAACATACTGAAAGCCATCCAGTTCCTTCTCTCCACAAATATAGGAGAGATACTTCTCCTGCTTATAACCTCTATTTTCAACTGGGGGACACCTCTTCTTCCGATACAGATACTTTGGGTGAATCTGGTTACAGACAGCCTTCCGGCACTCGCTCTGAGTGTAGACCCGGCTGAACCTGACGCAATGAAGAAAAAACCCCGAAACTCCAAAGCGGGATTCCTCACAAAAGGGATGATCTGGAGAATTTTATACCAAGGTGCTCTCCTAGGTCTGATTCCTCTTGTAGCATACCGCGTGGGAGTCAGGGATGGAGGTGAGTCGTTGGGACGTACAATGGCATTTGCCTCCCTTGTGTTTGCACAATTGATGCATGTAAGAAACCTCCATTCAAACACTTTGTCATCATTCAGGACAAACCCTATGAAGAACAAACCGCTGATAGGGGCAATTTTTGCCTCTGCCGGGTTGATGCTTATGGTTCTGCTTATCCATCCTTTCAGAGTGGCATTCAAACTCTCGCTGATGGATAGTCACCACTGGTATCTTGTGTTGGCACTTTCAGTGATTCCTATAATTGTTGTTGAGCTCTTTAAGCTTTTAGGAATTAACGGAAGAAGGGATTAATAGTCGACTTTGTAGTCATTATCTGACTTAAAGTTTTCATACTCCACATCCTTCCTCATAATATGGAAGTTCCACCACTCATACAGGAAGTTCAGAACGACCTGCGGAGAGGGAGGTGTGCTGCTCATAAGATTTACATTGAACATCGCCACCTTATATATGTAGTCTCTATGAAAACCTACATGCTGCTCATAGTTCGGATATGAGAGGTTAAGCATATAGTTTTCCTCACGTTGAAAGTGCCTTAAGCTGTAATCTGTCATCTCAGAGAGTACCCTTGCAAATTCAGATGATGTGAAATGATCTCCTTCAAGAAGATCTATAAGTTGATTGTATATGTCGATTATATGTTTATGATCGTTGTCTATCTCTTTGTTTCCAATTGAATGTGAATTTCCCCACACAATCTTTTTATTCTTTTCCATATTCATTATAATTTATTCTAAAATATTCAAAACATCCTCTGTCTGCCATTGTAACGAAGGCTTCCACCTTTTTTCCCTTTATTTTCAATGCTATGTTAGAACAGAGTTTTCCCTTCAATGGTATCTCTTTAAGTAATTTCCCTTTTGGTGAGAGTATGACTACTGACCCTTTTCCGTGCCTTGTTACAAAAAGGTTGCCCCATTTATCGCAACGCATCCCATCCATACCAAAATCGTCGAATTTTATGAATTGACTCTTGTTGGCGACAGCACCGGCAGGTGTTATGTCGTATCTCCATATTACCCTACTCACAGATTCGTTTACATATAAAGTTTTGCCGTCGGGACTCACCTCTATACCGTTTGTAGTTCCCATATTCTCCTCTAAAAGGTGCACCCCGCCTTTTCTGTCCACCATCCACAGTTTTCCTGTGGACTCTTTCCAATTTGGATCACTTGCGTAAATTATCTCTGTTACAGGAGAAATAGCAATGTCATTTGGCTGATTCATTGAAGACTCATGTGCAAACGCCACTATCTCTTTTGTCATTGGATTTACCTTGAGGATATTATGGTTGGTATAATCGGCAATATACATATTTCCTGCTTTGTCAAACACTATACCGTTCCCGACCGATCCCTCTGGAAGTCGTACATATAAAGAGGCTTTCCCTGAAATATCCACAGCTCCGATGGTTCCCTGCTCAGAAAAATTGACGGCATACAATACACCTTTTTTATCGAAAGATGGTCCTTCAATTCCTTTAGTAAATGTCCATTCTGGAAGAAGGTCCTTTACCTCCTGAGCAAAAGAGGGTGTGCTCAAAGTGAACACAAATACCATAAATGGGATATATTTCATTTTAAACATATCAGATATATTTTACAGTTACTTTTTTCATCATTTTTTCTTCCAGCAGGACCTTCAGGCGTCTTATCAGGTTTCTGCGAATCTCCAGCTCAACAGGAAGTGACGGGTCGTAGTGCGCTTCATTGATTTTTGTACCCACCATAAATTCAATTATGTCGCTCTCTGCAACTATCTTCAAAATCTCTCCGGAAGGTGAGTTGTCGGGAGTCTCGCCATCTCCTTGTGACTGGATAAGGTCGGCTAAATGGCCGAGTGTAAGGATTCCCTCTGTCACCAGGTCTGCCCCATCCATTCTTGCCGATGTGGGAAGGTTACTTTTCCTGCTCTGCCCGTCATCACCATATACCTTACGGTTGAGTTCCCTTGCTATGATATGGGCTGTGGTACCTCCGCAAATAACCTTCTTTCCCCTGTAACTCTCGAACTGTTCCGCCAGGAAGGGGTCACTCTCCTTGTTGTACGGAGGACCTGTACAGATAAGCATCTTCCTTGGAGCCCTGAGATATACAACGCCACACGTTATGTCATCCTTGGCCTCGAAGAGGTCATTATTGAGAGCTTTCTGCATTATAACCTTAGATAGATCTTTTGCTGAGACTTCAGGGTGCTTCACAACGTAACTACTTACAAATTCTATAAGACCGGACCTCTCCCACCCCGAAGGAAGCTGATTTGACCCAAGCCCGCTTTGGGTAACGCCGTCACTCACAAAAATCAGACGATCCCCTTTAAAGAGCATCAGATTGGATTCGAGAAGCATCCTCTCTCCCTGTTTTGTCGTTAACTTCTGAACCTTCTTTCTTGCCTCGATATGTTTTGAATCCCGAAGAAGAATATATTCCGGATTGTCGAATTCGACAATGTGTGTCTCTCCGCTGTAGTCAATCTCGACAACACTACAGGTGGCATAACTGATATCCTTTACAGAATCCTTCGGAAGTGTATCCATGATACTGATAAGGGATTCGACAAGAGGTATGCGCTGAAGGCGGTAATTCACAGCCATTGATGCAGTAAGTGTGCTGAGGACATTTGCCTTGATGCCACTTCCGAGACCGTCAGAGAGCACAGCAATAAACCGGTTTTCCTCGGGATGCTTTCTTGAAATAAATGTATCTCCCGCTACAATCTGCCCCATCTTGAACTGCTGACTGTATGCGATTTCAATAAAAAATTTCTCTTCCTGTCCTGAAATTAACATACTCCTACTTTTTAGGTGTATTGATTACACTCTTGAGTACGCTTTCAGTAAACGAGGCACTCTCTCCTAAAATATATGCTATACGCTGGACTGACTCGGCGTTCTGTCTTATCACCTCCTCAATCTTCTCTGATATAATCTCCTTCATCAATGCAGAGTCATCCATATTCTGGACAATCCCGCACAACAGCTTGTTCGGCTGGATGCTGATAATTGAGAGCCTCAGGTTGGCCCCCTCCTCTCTTATGTCAAACTCACTTGTCTGAGCTCCGTTTGCTATAACTGCAGAGAAATAGCCGTGATATGGCACAATCTTTCTCAAGTCAGCTCCGGCAAGACCCCCGAGAGCCTCTGTGATCATAGCCAGCTCCTCTCCGCCCATCGAGATGAATTTCTCGTTTGCATCCACAACTTTTAAATTTTCATCAGTAAGGACAACTCCGTACGGCATTTTCCTAAGAAGGATAGAGGCTTTGTTCTGCGCCTCTTTTCTCATCTGTGAGATACACATCTCTCTCTCCGCCTTTCCGTCAAGCATGGCAATTGCATATGCACGGCAGTTGTCATAACCGCATCCTGAACAGTTCAGCTCATCGGCTTTTGTCAATTTACCCATTGAATGAAGCATTTGCTGAATCTCTTGTTCACTGTATGTGCAGTTGATCTTATATGGAATTTTATACTTCTCATTTGACAGGTCGACATCAACTGATGGTAGCGGAAGCGCCAGACCTGAACGTTTAAAAATATCGTATTCGGTAAGCAGTTTGTTGCGTTTTGCCGCTATTCCCTGTTCTTTTGATGTGGCCGGTCCCTTTACACAACCTCCGTCACATGCCATCAACTCTATAAATACACGTTTGGATGGTTTCCATGAAGACATCTCTGAACAAACCTCCATAACCTGGTTCATACCTGAAAAACACATATAATTTGCATCAACCGGCTCTACATCCTTGCACATAGTGCTAATCATACCACTATCCACCGGGAACAGACCGGCTCTGTCAGAGGCACCGATTACAAATCCTTCCGGAAGTGTAACTTTCTCCATATCAGAAAAATAAACACCCTGATCATCAAGAAGATTGCGAAACTCATTGAATGTTATTACGGCGTCTATCTCATCTTCATAGAGATCACTCTCCTGTTTTTTTGAGAGACACGGACCTATAAAGACAAGCTTTTCAGCAACATACCCGCAACCTCTCAAAAGCCGAGCGTGAGCTATCATAGGAGAAACTATTGGCGCAAGATACTTTTCGTATTCAGGTTTGTAAACCTTTATATAGTTTACAACAGTCGGACAACAAGTTGCAATTACCTTGTCTGTTCCGGAAGATAAGAGGTACTCATTTGTCTTCCTTGCTACAAGGTCTGCTCCGAGAGCTGTTTCAGAGACCCCGGTAAATCCAAGGCAATAAAGAGATTTTAATAAAGCTGAAAATTCAACATCATTAAAGTCTGAAATGAAAGAAGGTGCAAGACAAGCTATCATCGGCAGACCCTGTTCAGCCCAGTCCAGAATATCCCCACCCTCTTGCCTGTACCTCTTTGCCCCTGAAGGACAGGCATTTACGCATTTCCCGCAGTATACGCAATCATTCTTAATAACTGACGCACTGAAATCCGACACCTTAATTGATTTGACCGGGCATACCTTAATGCACTTGTAACAGTCCTGGCAATTGATTTTCTCGGTATATATTACAAGACCCTTTCCCATAATCAGATATTTATAACGATTTGCAAATTTAAGCATAATGATTGATTAAAATAAATTTGGATGTTCCATTAGATATTTAGACATTTGTCTAATTATTGAAATAAACATTGCAATACAAGGTAAAGATGAATGATGTCTTCAAGGCGATGAATGATCCTGTAAGAAGAGAGATTCTCAAATTGTTGAGACAGGGTGACATGACTGCAGGTGAAATCTCCGCCCGTTTCGATATGACTGCTCCCAGCATCTCTCACCATCTCGACAAGTTAAAGAGAGCAGGACTTGTAACAACCATCAAAAAGGGACAATTTGTGCTCTATTCTATAAACACAACAATCATAAACGATCTTCTGGAATATATACTGACACTTAAGAAATAACAATCATCACTTTAGCAGATATGAAAAAATATCTTTTTGAAATATTTTTATTAATCTTCATCATCATACCATTCATCTACCTTGGTATATATTATGACACTCTTCCTGAAAGAGTACCTACACACTTCGGATTGGACGGAACGGCCAACGGCTGGTCTCAGAAGAGTACCCTCTGGGTCATGCCTGCCGGGATATGCGCCTTGCTATATGTAGTAATGTTTCTCATACCAATACTTGACCCGAAGAAAAGAATCGCTCTCATGGGCAAAAAATACAATCAGCTTCGAGCCATCTTTGCTATATTTTTCTCTTTGCTATCCATATATCTTATTTACATTTCCAAGGAGGGTTCACTGGAAAATCCGAATGTTTTCTTTGCCATACTGGGTTTGCTTTTCCTAATGTTTGGAAACTACCTTCAGGCTCTGAGAGAAAATTACTTTTTCGGCATAAGGACACCCTGGACACTTGAGAGTGAAGTTGTCTGGAGAAAGACACACCGGCTCGGGGCACGTCTCTGGGTCTCCGGAGGTCTGTTGACCATTATCCTTTCGGCTATAATAAGGAACGCTCTTGCTTTGGGAATATCCTTCCTTGTAATTGTTGGGGTTATGAGCATAATACCCATTGTTTATTCATATATTGAATACCGTAAGGAACAAAATAAATTATAGACATTATGAAGATAAAGAACACACTCCACAATACCACTTTTCCCTCTTCACTTTCCACTCTTCCCTCCTCACTTTTCACTCTATTCCTTTCCCTCTTCACTCTGTTACTTTTCACTCTGCAAACAACAGAAATTTTCGCCCAACAGATTGACTTTAGAAAGCTCGATTCACTGATATACACTCTTGAATCAAATGACAAATTCATGGGGAGCATCGCTGTTGCCAGGGAGGGAAATGTGATTTACACATCTTCGGCAGGTTATAGCGATACAGAATCAGGCTTAAAGGCTGATAAAATGAGCAGGTACAGAATCGGCTCCATATCCAAGATGTTTACTGCTATTCTGGTATTCAAGGCTATCGAAGAGGGGAAACTATCTCTTGACATGACTCTTGACCGATTCTACCCATCTGTAGAAAACAGCAAAACAATCACAATTGCCGATATGTTAAACCACCATAGTGGGATACACAGTGTTACAGATAATAAGGACTATCTTGAATGGAACACGAAGCCTATTGCAAAGAAGGATATGGTAAAACTTATCTCAGAGGGAAAAAGTGAGTTTGAACCTAAGAGTAAAGCTAAATACAGCAATTCAAACTATATTCTTCTCTCTTTTATATTAGAGGATGTTTACGGAAAAAGCTACAGGGATATTTTAAACAAGAAGATCATTAAACCACTCTCACTGGTGTATACAGAGATGCCTTCCAATTCAAAAAAACTTAAGGGGGAGTGCAACTCGTACAAGTTTACCGACAGATGGACAAAAGAGGGTGACACAGACCCTTCTGTACCTGTCGGCGCAGGTGCAATTGTCTCAACACCTTCCGATATGGTTCTCTTCATAGACAATCTCTTTTCAGGCAAGTTACTGACTGATGCTTCACTTAAACAGATGACAACCATAAAAGACGGATTCGGACATGGAATCTTTCCACTTCCTTTTTACGACAAAAAACTTTTTGGTCATACCGGTGGTATTGATGGTTTCGCCTCTGTACTTGCGATAAATCCAGATGACAGAATCAGTGTTGCACTTACTTCAAACGGCAATAACTTTAACATTAACAATATCTTCTCGGCTGTATACAGTTGTGTCTACGGAAAGTCTTTCAGCATACCATCATTCAGTAAAATAGCAATTTCAAAAGAGCTAGTCCAAAAATATTCCGGAATTTACTCGAGCAAGCAACTCCCTTTTAAGATTGAGATTTCATCTGAGGGAGAAAAGGTGTTCGCACAGGCTACAAATCAGAATAGATTTGAGATAGAGGCAACTGCACCGGACACTCTATGCTCATCAGACAGGAGTATTGTTTTTGTTTTCAAGCCTGAAACAAGTGAGATGACTTTAACACAGTCAGGGTTTACTTTCACTTTTACGAAGATGTAGTTGAATTATCAGTGGATAAATAATCAGAGATTTTTCTCCAGAGTGTTAAGCTGCCTCAAGGCAACTTTCGGGTTAGCAAGTACTACACAGCCGTTTACACAACCACCCTCACACATCATAACCTCAACAAGGTTAGAGTCTGATTTACCGGTTGTAGTCTTTGCTTTGAGAATTTTTATAGTATCCCTGTTTATTCCGTTTATAACCTCTGTCTTTAATCCTGCAGGATTTCCAAGATACTTTACCACTGATGAGGCGACACCCCCGCTTTTGGCATACATTCTGCCGCTTGTATCGATAGTCGAATCAGGCACATATCCTGTTGAATCCTCAACTATAATACCCTTTGCCCTCATCATGGCATCTACCTCCTCAAAGGTCATGACATAATCAATATTGTGATCTTCTACGCCCTCTACTCTTTTAGCCACACATGGACTGACAAAGACAGTTATCGCGTTGGGATCCTCCTCCTTCACCAATTTTGCCGTATATGATGCCGGTGTCGCTGTGTGTGATATATAAGGAACCAGCTCAGGCATATATTTTTCAGCCCAGAGTTTGTATGATGGGCAACAAGAGGTTGTCATGAAGGGCTCACCATTTTCCTCCACTCTCTCTTTCCACTCCTGAGCCTCATTGCTGGTAGTCATATTTGCCCCCTTCGCAACCTCTACAACCTCATCAAAACCGCAAGCCTTGACTGCAGAGAGGATTTTCGGCAATGTTGTCTGATACTGTCCGGCAAATGCAGGGGCTACCATTGCAACAACTCTCTTTCCCGAATCCATAATATCTCTTATAATCTGTACTATTGTCGTCTTGCTCATTATTGCCCCGTATGAACATATATCCTTACATTTTCCGCAGGCAATACACTTATCTGGGTCAATATGTTCTATCCCGTAATAATCTTTTGATATTGCCTTTACAGGACAAGCCTCTTCACATGGTACTGGTGTATATACTATTGCATGATAGGGGCACGCTTGCATACATCTTCCGCAACTTACACATACATCCTGGTCAATGTGTGCCTTTTTTCTGACAGATATAGCGCTCTTGTTACAGGCATAAGTACAAGGGTGACCTACACAACCACGACATAAATTAGTTACGGTGTAATTATACTTCAGGCATGAACTGCATGCCTCGTCGACAACGGTAAGCATGACATCCTCCCTGTCCTGTGGCATCTTTGCAAGTTGAGCATACTCCTTCAATGTTGTAAGCTCGTCGAGCTCCTCGTCCGGTTTAAAACCAAGAATAGTCATAAGCCTATGCCTTATTACCGCTCTGTCTTTATGAATACAACACCTGCTGAAATGCTCTCCTTTAGGTCTCATCTCAAGAGGTATCCTGTCTACACCCTCCAGCAGACGCCCCTCAAAACACAGTTTACTAACTCTCTCTAATAGTTCTCTCTTAATTTCAGTAGCTTGATTGTACATACCGGTTCAAAATTTTAAGCCGCAAAAGTAGACATAGAAGAATTAAAGCACAAAAAAATTTGTCATTTATTGAACAATTCATACTTTTGCAAATCGGACAGATAACATGTACAGAGCATCTAACATATCAAACAGCTATTCGGGGGTCTCTTCAGACACCCTCTCTGTATTAATGTCATCTATGATAATGCGAATGCATCGCCAGATGCTAGGTTAATTTCCGGATCTTACGCAGGTCCATTGGGTGTAAGCCCAAAAATCCAATCAATCATACAACATTTAATCTAAGGAAGCATTATTGCATTTCCTGTGCATGAACAATCATGAACAGACATTACTATAGGTCAGAATCTCCGTTTGAACTTGAAAGCGGAGAGAGTTTAAAACAGATAGAGATCTGCTATCACACAACAGACAACATCAGCCGGGGCAGAGAGGTAATCTGGATCTGCCACGCATTAACAGCTAATTCCAACCCGGAAGAGTGGTGGCCTGATTTAGTCGGGAAAGGCAAGCTTTTCGACACAGATAAATACACCATAATATGCGCCAACATGCTTGGGTCATGCTACGGTAGCACCGGCCCTACATCTTGTGACGAATCCGGCAGGCAATACCTGCTCGCATTTCCGGAAATAACAGTAAGGGATATCGTCCGGTCTCAGAATTTACTCCGGGAATATCTTGGGATAGAAAAGATTGACCTCATAGTTGGTGGTTCAATCGGAGGATTCCAGGCTATCGAGTGGAGTATCATGTATCCGGAGATAATCCGGCATATGGTGCTTTTAGCTTGTAACGCACAAGTATCTCCTTGGGGAACAGCCTTCAACGAGTCTCAGAGAATGGCACTCTTTTCAGACAGCTCCTTTGAGAAACAGGAGAGTCAGGAGGGAGGGGCAAAAGGGCTTGAAGCTGCCCGTTCAATTGCATTGCTCTCATATCGCTCGTTCCGGGGTTACGGAATTACACAGAGTGAGTGTGACGAAAATAAAATTTTTGCAGAGAGGGCATGCAGCTACCAAAGGTATCAGGGGAAAAAACTCCGGGACAGATTTGATGCATACTCATACTACTATCTGACAAAATCCATTGACAGCCACAACTCCGGCAGAGGTCGCGGAGGAGTTACAGCAGCTTTGTCAACTGTATCAGCTAAAACCCTGATTATAGGAATTGACAGTGATGTGCTTTTTCCCGTTGAGGAACAAGAATTCCTCGCAGAAAGTATAAGAGAAGGGGTGCTTGAGGTTATCCGGTCGGATTTTGGCCATGACGGCTTTTTGCTTGAGTGGCAATCAATTGAAAATAGAATAAAAAAACATATAAAATTTCTGAATTAATATGCAGGTATTGAAATTCGGAGGTAGTTCGGTTGCAGACGCGGCCAATATTTCCAACGTAGTAAAAATTGTAAGGGAGAGTGTCAAAAAGGACCGTACCATTTTGGTTGCATCAGCAATAGGTGGATGTACAGATAAACTGATTGAGATAGGAAAGCTTGCAGCAATGCAGGATGAGTCATATAACGAATTGATTGATAAGCTGGAAGAGAGACATCAAAAAATAATATGGGAACTGCTTCCCATAGATTATCAGCATGCTCTCTCCTCAAAAACAAAGAATACATTCAACCAGTTGAGGGAGATATGCAAAGGTGTATTCTATCTTAAAGAGCTGAGCAATTCATCTCTTGACCTTATCATGAGTTTCGGGGAGGTTCTGTCTACAAGGATTATCAGTGAACGTTTCTCATCAATGGGTATAAACAACTTCTGGGCAGATGCCCGGGAGATAATAAAGACCGAACCGGGCAGCTCCGGCAATGTTGTCATAAAGCAGATCAGCTACTCTAATATTAAAAAAACACTCAGCTCAAACCGGCAACGTCTTATTATTGTTCCCGGCTTCATCGCGAGTGATATTTTAAAAAGGACGACAACACTCGGCCGGGGAGGGTCCGACTATACCGCAGCATTGTTGGCAGAAGCAACAGATGCAAGGGAACTGCAGATATGGAGTGACGTGAACGGAATGATGACTGCAGATCCCAGAATTGTACCTGAAGCGATTACCATCCGGCATATTTCATACAAAGAGGCACAGGAACTATCTCATTTCGGGGCCAAGGTAATTTATCCTCCCACCATTCAACCGGCTGTAAGCAAAGGTATTCCCATCGTTGTCAAGAACACTTTTGATCCGGAGGATCCGGGAACCGTTATAGAGAACAACCCGCCTGAAAGCCGCGGTAAAATCAGAGGCATATCAAGAAGTAACAAAATTGCACTTCTCTCTATGGAGGGGAGCGGTATGGTGGGAGTTCCCGGTTATTCTGCAAGACTATTCAGTGCTCTGGCAAATGCCGGAGTAAACATTGTGCTGATAACACAGGCCTCATCTGTCCACACAATGTGTGTCGCTATAGAGGATAGTGATGCTGAAAAGGCAAAAAAAGCTGCTGACGGCGTATTTGCCTATGAGATAAGCCTGAATAGAGTCAATCCCCTTAAAGTTGAGAGAGGATTTTCAATCATATCACTTGTGGGAGATGATTTGAAAAACCAATCAGGGACAGGAGGAAAGATGTTCAATGCAATTGGCCGTTCCGGAATTAATATAAGAGCAATAGCCCAGGGGTCATCAGAAAAAAATATCTCGGTTGTTGTAAAGGAGGAGGATTCTGACCTGTCAATCAAAGTTATACACGAAGAATTCTTCGGAGAGGAGAAGAAAAAACTCAATTTATTCATAGCCGGATACGGGCAGGTGGCAAAAGCGCTTTTATCGATAATTGATTCCCGCCGCGATTGGCTATTTAGTAAAAAAGGGTTGGAAATATCCATTGTTGCCATTTGCAACAGCAAAAAGATGATTTCAGACAAAAGGGGCATTCAGATAAAGCAGATTAAATCTTTGCTCCCGCTTGGAGAACCCTCTGATATAAACAGATTTCGCGAGATATGTTGTGATATGAGCCTCCCGGAAAGTCTCTTTGTAGACTGTACGGCTGACAGGTCCGTCACATCACTCTACCAGGAGTTTCTGCAATCCGGCTGCAAAGTTGTAACCTGCAACAAAATAGGTCTCAGCTCCTCTCAGGAAAGTTATGATGCTCTTCAGGAGATCTGCATCAATACAGGAATTCAGTTAAGATACGAGACAACTGTCGGGGCTGCACTGCCTGTTATTTCAACCATAAGAGGGAGAAGAGAGTGCGGAGACAACATACAAAGAGTTGAGGCAATCCTGTCCGGGACTCTTAATTATCTTTTCAGCAAATACGACGGATCTGTAAGATTCACAGACCTTGTAGAGCAGGCAAGGAGGGCCGGCTATACAGAGCCTGATCCCAGGATTGATCTGGCCGGGACAGACACTATGAGGAAGGCTCTGATTCTTGCAAGGGAATCTGGATTCAGGCTGGAACCGGATGAGATTGAAATCAGGCCATTTCTTAATGAAGCCTTATTCTCTGCGGATATAGATATTTTCTATGCTAAACTCAGAGACTATGAAGAGAAGATTGCAGCAAGATTCAGAGAGTCGGAGGCAAAAGGTGAAAGGTTGAGGTTTATTGCAAAAATTGACAAGGAGGGGTGCAGTATCGGCCTGGAATCCATAGGTTCTTCTCACCCATTTTATAACATTTGCGGCAGAGATAACTCTGTTATGATTTACAGCGATGAGTACACCTCACCGCTAATAGTGACAGGTGCGGGTGCCGGAGCATCTCTTACCGCCTCTGGTATTTTTTCCGACCTCTTGGCGTGAAAATTTTTATACCTTTGCGACAAAGAGATCACAGATGAGCACATATACAGAAAAAAATATCAGGACACTTAACTGGAACGAGCATATAAGGCGCAGACCGGGAATGTATATAGGAAAACTCGGAGACGGGTCTTCACCTGATGACGGTATTTACATACTGCTCAAAGAGGTTATAGACAACTCTGTCGACGAATTTGCAATGGGATTCGGAAAGGCAATTTTTGTCAGCATTAAAGACAGGTCTGTAACCATCCGTGACTATGGACGCGGTATTCCTTTGGGAAGTCTGGTGGATGCCTCCAGCAAGATCAACACAGGCGGCAAATATGACGATGAGGCTTTCAAGAAATCTGTCGGTCTGAACGGAGTGGGTCTGAAAGCTGTAAACGCACTATCTGTATCATGTCATATACAATCCTACCGTGAGGGAGAGAGTCATTTCGCCAAGTTCAGCAGAGGAGAGCTGATTGAAGAGGGAAGAATCGCAACAAGCGAGAAGAACGGTACATTGGTGACATTCATTGCGGACGATGAGCTTTTTGAGAATTACACCTACAACTTCGAGTTTGTAGAAAATATGCTCAAGAACTACTCCTACCTCAACACAGGATTGACAATAAAATTCAATGACAAGGAGTTCTTTTCAAAGAACGGACTTCTTGACCTTTTGAACGAGGGTCTTACCAAAGAACCTCTATATCAGCCGATCCACCTTAAAGGAGACGATATTGAAATCGCAATAACTCACGGAAATGACTACGGAGAGGGAATATCCTCGTTTGTCAACGGACAGTACACGACGCAGGGAGGGACACATCTTGCGGCATTCCGTGAAGGGATTGCCAAGACACTCAAGGAGTTTTATAAAAAGGACTTCGACCCGAGTGACGTACGTCAATCTATAATTGCCGCCGTCAGTATCAAGGTTCAGGAGCCACAGTTCGAGGGGCAGACAAAGACCAAACTTGGCTCAAAGGAGATGACTGCCGGCGGGATGAGTATAAGGAACTTCATTGTTGATTTTATAAAGGACAACCTTGACAACTACCTCCACAAACACCCCGAGACTGCAGATATCATTTTAAAGAAGATTCTCGATTCTGAAAAAGAGAGGAAAGCAATTTCAGGTATCCAGAAACTTGCAAGGGACAGGGCCAAGAAGGCCAACCTCCACAACAGAAAACTGAGGGACTGCCGCGTACATTACAACGACAAGAACGAAAGAGCAGAAGAGAGCACTCTCTTTATAACAGAGGGAGACTCTGCAAGCGGATCAATAACAAAAAGCAGGGATGTTGCCACACAGGCGGTATTCAGCCTCAGGGGAAAACCACAGAACTCGTACGGCCTGACTAAGAAAATCGTATATGAGAATGAGGAGTTCAACCTTCTGCAAGCTGCATTAAACATTGAGGAGGACCTTGAGAATCTGAGATACAACCAGATCGTAATAGCAACAGATGCCGATGTGGATGGTATGCACATACGACTGCTTCTGCTTACATTCTTCCTCCAGTTCTTCCCGGATCTTATACGTCAGGGACACCTGTACATTCTACAAACGCCTCTTTTCCGCGTCAGGAACAAGAAGGATACAATATATTGCTATTCAATTGAAGAGAGAGACAGGGCCATTAAGAAACTGGGATCAAACACCGAGGTTACAAGGTTCAAAGGGCTTGGAGAGATATCCCCGGATGAGTTCCGAGGATTCATCGGCGAGAATATTAAGCTTGAAAGGGTAAGGCTCAGCAATGACGATAACATTCCGGAGTTGCTGGAGTTCTATATGGGCAAAAACACACCCGACCGTCAGGGATTCATCAGGGCAAACCTGAGACAGGATGTCATTGTAGACGAATTATAGAGATCTATTCCTAAGGTAATCTCTTCTCTCCTGAGATGGAAGTTTTCCAAAGAGTGCCTTATAGGATCGGTTCATAGTTCTCAGATTGCTGAACCCACACTCAAGAGCAATATCAGATAAGGAATCTGTTTTTTCAGACCTTAATAACTCCCGGGCATATCTGACGCGCATTGAATTCACATACTCCCTGAAATTGCACCCTTTAGTCATCCTGATGTAGCAGGAGACATATGTTCTGTTTGTGGCTGCAGCTCTTGCCAGTTTTGAGATGGTCAATTCAGAGTCCAGGTATAAAAGTTTTGATGCCATAAGTTGGTCTGCCCTCCTTCCCGCTTTTTCAACTGCGGCGGAGGTGTAACAAACCGGCTTTTCATATAATAGTCCGGACAGATAAAGCAGTTTCTTCAGAAAATAGCCTCTTCTGCTATTCATGCTCCCGGAGAAGTTTCTGCTCCTTGCACCAGTCCGCAGGTGTGTTTCCAAGATAATACCTGAACGCTATCGAGAATGTAGCCATAGATCCAAAGCCTGATCTTGTACACAGCTCCTGAATATTGAGAGAGGAGTCCTCCATGAATAACCTTTTGACCTCCTCTATCCGGTAATAATTCACGAACTGGTTGAAGTTAAGATTGTGCTTGTCGTTTATAATACGAGAAAGATATGTTTTATTTGAATATAGATACAGCGCAACTTCCTTGATTTTAAGGTTCTGTCTGAGATACGGCTTTTTCTGATTGAAATAGATTATCAACCGCTCGTACAGATCATCTCCCCGCTGCTTGTCATTCAGACTTCTGGCCATATTATCCTTCCTGTCAATAACTCTATTAACCTGAATTTCGTTTTCATCACTCGCAACCGGCTCTGCTTCTTCAAGACAAAACGGAGCAATAAAAATATACCCGTTAAAGGCAATTATTACTAAGAGGATTGACCACACATATATATAATCCATTTTTAAAAAGATAAGGAAAATGGCCAGCAAAGAGAGTAAAATCTCTGATAATAGAAGAAAAAGTCCATATTTAATCTTCTCCACGGTTTCCCAATCAGATTGAGACAATGTAGATAATTTACTGCCAATTTTCCATATAATCAGAGCAGTCTCAGTCAGAAACATAAGTGCAAAAAAGAGTGTAAAAGCCATCTCGTAGTATTCTGGCAATTGCCCTATAAAGTGATATTCTACAATAAATATAGTGTAAAATATGGAAGCAACCACAACCTTAATAAATGATAAATTAGCAGAACCCTTGCCTATATCCATCTTTCTTGCAATATATTTTCTAAGGGGCGCTGTAATAATAATCAGGCTAAGCAGCGTTAAAAGTGCACCATGTACGAAATCTTTCTCCGGAAAGAGGACATGTGCAAACAATCTCAACAGAAGAGTGAAAGTAATAGCAGAAAAAATCACGGACATTGACCTGATAAGCCTCCTCTCGCTTTCATTGACACTCTTCTTTATGAATAACAGAAAGGGAAAGTAAAGTGAAACAATCAGAAAGATAAGAGTAAATAGAAGCTCAATCCTGGACTGAACCTCTACAAAGTCAGATAATAAATTCATATAGATTAAGTTAGGTTGATTCAAATATATAAAATATATTTTATTCGCCCCAATCTAATTTATTACTAACTAATAATTTATCTGATTTTTGATTTTTTTGACAATTTTAAAAAACAAGCGAAACAACGCAAAGTCTACTTCTTAATCTGATCAAACCCTTGCCCGTAAACGCCCATAACATTGCCGACAGATATAAATGCTCCCTTGTCAATCTCCCGGATAATCCGGAAAACATAATTACTTTCTGTCCTTCTTACTATTACCATAAGAACCTTTCCCTTTTCCTTTGTAAACCATCCCATTGCATCTATGACTGTAACACCGCGGCCTATTGATGTAATTCTCTCCGCGATCTCCTCATATTGTTTTGAGAATATGAATATCTGAATAGATTGTCTTGCTCCGGATAGTACCAGGTCAATCGTGTAACTTGAGACCGTAATGAGTATGTAACCATAGATGACCACTGCGAGCTTTTCGCCCAGGGATGAATCATCAGGTATTAGCATGGAGCTGGCTATTATTATTATATCACAGTAGAGAATCAGTTTTCCCGGAGATATATTTCTGTATTTTGAGATCATGAGAGCAATAATGTCTGTACCGCCGGAGCTTCCGCCCTGGGTAAATGTTATTGCTATACCAACTCCCGAGCAGACACCACCCATTATGGCAGAGAGCAGTTTTCCGTTTCCAATTGATATATCCTGGATTAATTCGGCAGGAATCAATCCCGGGATAATTTTAAAAAAGAGCGAAACTATTAAAATCGCATAAACCGTCTTAACCCCGAACTGTTTGCCCAGTACTTTGAGTGCTATAAGAACCAGTACTCCGTTTATTATTATATAACTGTAGCTTATAGAAAATCCTGTGGCATAAAGGATTATGGCAGATATACCGGTTACACCTCCTCCGACAAGGTTGTTTGGAATGAGAAAGGTACTCCAACCAAGTGCATACAACAGAAGTCCGATGGAAATTATGAGGTACTCTTTAAAAACTACGAAAGGTGTTCTTTTTTTCTTTTCCATGATATTTTTCCACCTTTAAATTTATCAAAACCTTCACCATATACACTCATAACCGGTGTAACGGTCATGAATGCATCTTTGTCTATATCCTTTACCAGTGCAGTAACGTCAGAAACCTGGTTTTTCCTCAGTACAATTATCAACACCCGGCTCTCCTTCTGAGAGTACCAGCCTGTTGAAGTTATCGCAGTGACACCCCTTCTAAGTTCTGTCATAGCCCTGTCCGCTATCTCCTTATACTTTGACGAGAAAATATGTATCTGCACAGATTGTTTATTTCCTGTAAGAATCATGTCAATCACATAAGAGAAAGAGACCATCTCTATATATCCGTAAATAACGTCTGACAAGCTTTTACCGGGGATGAAAATTACCGAGCCGATTATTATCAGATCACAGAAGAGAAAAACTCTTCCCGGAGAGGTCTCCCTGTATTTTGAAATGATAAGAGCAATAATATCCGTACCTCCGGTACTTCCGCCCTGAAGAAATATTATTCCGATGCCGATACCGCTCATTGTACCGCCAATTACTGAATTAATCAACTTATCCTCTATGTCTGTCACCCAAGGTATGAGTGGAAGAAACTTAAAGAAAAGAGCAGCAACAGAGATACAGTAAATGGTCTTGAATCCGAAGCCGTTTCCCAGAATAAGAAAACCAACTCCGAGAAGGAAAATATTAATCAGCAAATAAGAGTAAAACACCTCAATGCCTGTAGCATATTGGATAACAGATGCCAGACCGCTCACACCCCCGCCGGCAATTTCAACAGGAATCAGGAAGGCTGTCCAGCTGAAAACAAAGATGAACAACCCAATAGTCATTAAAGTATACGATCTTAAGGTTTTCAAAACTGAATTGTCCATATAACCAATTTTAAATATAAATTTCCGATTTAGAATAGATGACAGCTTTCCCTCTTATCACAACCGTTCCGTCCTCAACCGTACAATCTATGAGACCACCCCTCTCAGAAAGCTGTCTTGCCAGCAGTCTCTTTTTATCCAGCTTAGATGCCCAGAAGGGAGCCAAAGAGCAATGTGCGGAACCTGTCACAGGGTCTTCAAGAATGGTAGCCTGCGGGGTAAAAAACCTCGATACAAAATCACAATCATTTCCGGGAGCTGTCACAGCAACTCCGCCCGGATCTATGTTTATCTCATCGAAAACAGAGCGTGTAATCTCAATAAGCTCAATCTCTTCCTGTGTAGAATATACAAGAATATAGTCCCTGGCTTTGAGTACTTCGTTAGGTTTAATGTTCAGACTGTCATATATCTCTTCAGGCAAAGCGGCCTTTTGTGGCTCCCTCAGAGGAAAATCCATAGCATACATATCACCTTCAACCCTGACCTTTATAGGACCTGAATGCGTGTCAAACTCTATCTCCTGTTCTTTACACTTGTACCACGAAAATAACACATGTGCAGCAGCAAGTGTGGCGTGTCCGCACAGATCAATCTCTATGTCAGGATTAAACCATCGGAGTGAATATTTACCATTACCCAGAGAAAGGACAAAAGCAGTCTCAGGCAACATATTCTCCCTGGCAATTTTATTAAGGAGCACATCCGACAGTTTTTCCTCCAGAAAAACAACAGCTGCAGGGTTTCCTGAGAAAACCTTGTCAGTAAAGGCATCAACCTGAAAAGCTTGAAGTACCATTAACAAACGATATTAATAATTTTACACGGGACTATAATCACCTTTTTAATCTTGCTTTCACCAAGATACTTTACTGTATCCGGATGAGCAATTATATATTCTTCAATCTCTTTTGGAGAGAGCGCTCTGCTCAGGGCAACCTTGAATCTCATCTTCCCGTTAAATGAGACAGGATATTCAAAAGTGTCCTCGATAGTGTATGATTCTACATATTCAGGGAATGAGGCACCGGAAATACTTTCTTTATGTCCCAGCATAAACCAGAGCTCTTCAGTTATGTGCGGTGCAAAGGGAGAAAGGAGGATCAGCATCGGCTCCAGTATATCCCTCTTGTTACAACCCACCTCATAAAGCTCGTTAACGGCAATCATAAAGGCACTCACACTTGTATTGAACGAGAAACCCTCAATGTCGTCTCCGATTTTTTTAATCAGTTTATGAAGTATTTTCAACTCTTTTGCAGAAGCGCTCTCCTCTGAAACAGCGAATGAGTCTCTGTTGAAGAAGAGTCTCCAGAATCTTTTCAGAAAACGGTGCACACCGTCAATACCGTTTGTGTCCCACGGTTTTGACTGTTCTAGCGGACCCAGGAACATCTCATACATACGAAGTGTGTCTGCTCCGTAATTCTCGCAAATCATATCCGGATTGACAACATTGAACATCGACTTGCTCATCTTCTCTACAGCCCAGCCACAGATATACTCCCCATTCTCAAGAATAAACTCCGCATCTGCATATTCCGGCATCCACTCTTTAAAAGCAGCGATATCCAGCCTGTCGTTTGAAACTTTATTTACATCAACATGTATTTCAGTTGTATCGTATTTGTCTTTCAATCCGTATGATACAAAAGTATTTGTTCCCTTTACCCTGTATACGAAGTTTGACCTTCCCTGAATCATCCCCTGATTTATAAGCTTTTTGAACGGCTCCGGTTCACAAACATATCCTAAATCATAAAGGAATTTATTCCAGAACCTTGAGTAGATCAGGTGACCGGTTGCATGTTCTGTACCTCCTATGTAGAGATCCACATTTCTCCAGTACTCGTCTGCCTCCTTGCTCACCAAGGCCTTATCATTACGGGGATCCATATATCTGAGATAGTATGCGCTGCTTCCGGCAAATCCTGGCATGGTGCTCTTCTCTATCGGATGACCTTCAAATGTCCAGTTTTCAGCCCTTGCCAGAGGCGGCTCGCCACTTTCAGTAGGGAGGAACTTATCCACCTCGGGTAGTCTGAGAGGCAGATTTTCAATATCCATAGGGGTTGCAATTCCATCTTTGTAATATATAGGGAATGGCTCGCCCCAGTATCTCTGACGTGAGAAAATTGCATCCCTTAGACGATAATTGACCTTTCTCCGGCCTATACCCCTCTTCTCAACCTCCTCGATTGCCGCAGGAATTGCCTGTTTTACAGACATCCCCGACAAAAATCCGGAATTACACATTATACCCTCTTTTGCATCAAAACTCTCCTCTGAAATATCACACCCCTCTATCAACGGAATAACAGGCAAATTGAAATGCTTTGCAAAAGAGTAGTCCCTGCTGTCGTGTGCCGGGACAGCCATTATTGCTCCGGTTCCGTAACCGGCAAGTACATATTCTGATATCCAGACAGGAATCTTCTCCTCAGTAAACGGATTTGTAGCATAGCTGCCTGAAAAGACACCGGTAACCTTACGAGTCTCGGCCATCCTCTCCCTCTCTGTCTTCTTTTTTGCATAATTGAGATACTCCCCGACAACACTCTTTTGCTCAAGAGTAGTCAATTTCTCCACCCATTCACTCTCGGGAGCGAGAACCATGAATGTGACTCCGAATACAGTGTCAGCCCTGGTTGTAAATATCTCCATATCATACTCCTCTGTTCCGTTGGAGACTTTAAAGACCATCTCAGCTCCTTGCGAACGCCCTATCCAGTTGCGTTGCATATCCTTAAGGGAATCTGTCCACTCCAGATTATCAAGATCGTTGAGCAGTCTCTCGGCATATGCAGAGACCCTCAGCTGCCACTGGCGCATCTTTTTCTGCTCAACAGGATGCCCCCCTCTGACAGAGAGCCCCTCCTTAACCTCATCGTTTGCAAGGACGGTTCCCAGAGCCGCACACCAGTTTACAGATGTCTCACCGAGATATGCGATTCTGTAATTCATAAGAATTGCAGCTTTCTCCTGATCTGAAAAAGAGTTCCAGTTTTCTGCGGTAAAGCTCTTTACCTCTCCGCACTCTGCAGTTACATTGAGATTTCCCTCTTTCTCAAAGAGAGATATAAGATCCGAAATCTTCTCTGCCTTGTGTGTTTTAATGTTGTACCAATGCGCAAACATCTCCAGGAACGCCCACTGTGTCCATTTATAGTAATCAGGATCACATGTGCGGACCTCCCTTGACCAGTCATAGGAGAATCCTATGCGGTCCATCTGTTCTCTGTATCTCTTGATATTCTTGTCGGTTGTATCTGCCGGATGCTGGCCTGTCTGTATTGCATATTGCTCGGCCGGCAAGCCGAATGCATCATAGCCCATCGGATGAAGTACGTTGTATCCCCTCAGTCTTTTATACCTGCT
Organism: Bacteroidales bacterium CF; assembly: GCA_000473305.1. Classification (GTDB taxonomy): domain Bacteria; phylum Bacteroidota; class Bacteroidia; order Bacteroidales; family UBA932; genus Bact-08. The sequence goes on from CP006772.1 coordinate 1,904,852, forward strand.
GTATATATCACTTGCGATGTATCCCAGCGGATGTCCCACGTGCAGACCGGCACCTGAAGGGTAGGGAAACATGTCTAAGACATAATATTTGGGTCTTGAATTGTCAACTTCTACTTTATAAATCTCATTGTCAGACCAATACTTCTGCCACCTCTTTTCAATCTCAAGAAAATTGTACTCCATTTTACGTTTAAATATTTCAAACGGCAAATGTAGTCAAAAATTGCTATTTTCTTAGTTTAAATTCTATCGGAATCGCCATCTTGACACGTACCGGAGCTCCGCTTTTCATACCCGGTTTCCACTTGGGCGATGCAGAGACGACCTTCACAGCCTCTGCATCCAAGGCATCTGAAACAGACTTGACAACCTTGACAGAAGAGACCTCTCCATTTTTCTCAATTATAAACTCAACAACAACTCTTCCCTGAACCCCGGACTCAATGGCCGACCTGGGATATTTAACATAGTCATACACCCAGCGATCCAGAAACTGCTTCTCTCCTCCGTTCAGAAATGATGGCTTCTTATCCACATCATATACTGTATAGATTTGGTTATCACCTTTTTCAACATCCTCTTCCTTGGTTTCCTTCAGAGATGTGGCCGGAAGGGATACCTCCGTATTGGCAGCGTCACGGACAAGGGTTGCAATATACATAGTCAAATCTGTCATACCCTCATAATCAAGAGTCTCTGAAACATCTTTTTCGGTCGGTAACTGCTTTTTCTGGGCAGTAGTAAACATCGCCACAGGTATACCGTGAGTGACGAAGTTTGTATGGTCAGAAGTGAATATATCACTTGTTTTGATAACAGGAGTAATCATAGCCGGTTTTTCCGAAACACTGTTTATCAGGGCTGTAAGTTCCGGCGAAGGCAGTATGGTAAATATTTGCGGGTTGTATTCTCCCGGAGAGACACCTACCTGGTCGATGTTTATCATGAGTTTAATCTTGTCCCGGTATTTAGCCGCGTTGTCGATAAAAAACCATGAACCGGTAAGTGAAGCCTCGGAAGCACCGAATGCGACCACCATCACAGACCTTTTCAGGTCAAACGAGACTCTTTTCAACTCTCTGGCAACCTCAATCAAGACAGCTGTACCGGAAGCATTGTCATTAGCTCCTCTGAAAATCTGTGTAACCATCTTCCCGTTTACCGAGAGCTTGTTGAATCCGAGATGGTCGTAGTGTGCTCCTACAATTATTAACTCATCTCTGAGTTTAGGGTCACACCCCTCAATGATTCCAATAATATTCTGAGAAGAGATTGTGTCTCCGAATGTGGAAAGAAAGGAGAATTGCTGACCGTTTCTGTCAAAGAGAGTCTCAATGTCTGCCTTTGTAAACTCGTCATGAATATAGAGCGAAGCCTTTTTCTCACCCGGTGTGCCGGCCATCCTGCCCATAAGGGAGTCAGATGTGAGAATCTGCACATGCTTTTTCAACCTTTCAGCCGTCTCGTTCTGAGATAACAGGCTCAACGGAGAGAGCAACACCAGTGATGCCGATATAAGAAATCTAAAATTCATGGTGATGTATATTAGTTTATTATTTTCTTGCAGGCAATATCTCCAGCCAATACCCGTCAGGATCTGTTATAAAGTATATTCCCATTTTGGGATTTTCATAGCATATGCATTGCATAGCTGCATGTTTCCCATGTGCACTCTCGTAATCATCTGTCCTGAATGCAAGATGGAATTCATTGTCTCCAAGGTTATAGGCTCTGTCCCAGTCTCTGAGCCAGGTCAGTTCCAACTGATGCTCGGAAGATCCGTCAGAGAGGTATACAATAATAAAGGAGCCATCCTCCGGAGCAATCCTCCTTACCTCTTCCAGTCCGAGGGCCTCTTTATAGAATTCAAGGCTCCTGCCTAAGTCTCGTACATTAATGTTATTGTGTACAAATCTGAATTTTGCCATACTATTATCTTTTAAAATGTGGTATAGTTTCAGGTATTTCAATAGAAAACTCCACAAGCCCCATAACCTCACCGTCACGGAACCAGGGTGTCTGATGTATCATCTTTCTTACACCGGTTTTCTCTATTGTATATGTATTCGATGATCCTTCGCCAAGCATTTTCTGAATCATCTCCCAGGATTTGCAAGTATGGCAATCTTTCAGGTTTTTACCCTGAAGATTGCCATACTTTTCAAATGTCCTGCGAGCCTTGGCGTTCTGATAAATTACATTTGCATCTTTGTCACATACTGTAACTGCGCATTGTAACTCCTCTGTCCAGTTGAACTCGCTCATTTTTAACTATTGGAGCGGCTTGTAGAAAGGTGTTTTAACAACAACAGCCTTCAAAAGCCGATCTCTGACTTTAATAAATATTTCACTTCCGGTCTTGCTGAATCCCGGAGCAACATAAGCCATACCGACAGGCTTCTTTATTGCAGGACCCATAGTACCTGAGGTCACAACACCAATTTCTGTGCCATTCACGTCACACACAGGATAACCATGTCTTGGAATCCCTTTGTCAACCAATTCAAATCCTACAAGTTTACGGGTTACACCCTCGCTCTTCTGCTTGAGCATATACTCTTTGTCTATAAAGTCTCCTTTAGCTTCAGAGAATTTAGTAATCCAGCCGAGTCCGGCCTCAATTGGTGAAGTCGTATCGTCAATGTCATTTCCGTAAAGGCAGAATCCCATCTCAAGACGGAGTGTGTCTCTTGCACCAAGTCCTATAGGCTTGATATCAAACTCCTTACCAGCCTCAAACACTGCATTCCACAGCTTATCGGCATCCTCGTTGGCTACATAGATTTCACATCCACCGGAACCGGTATATCCTGTTGTAGAGAAGATTGCATCATCAATACCTGCTATGTTAAGCTTCTGGAATGTATAATACTCCATATCGGTAACCTTTTTGTCACAAATCTTCTGCATTGCTTTGAGTGCAAGCGGACCCTGAACGGCAAGCTGGCATATCTCATCAGAGGCATTGTACAGCTCTTTGCCCGGTGTGATTGAGAACTTTGGAGCGATTGCAGCGAGATGTGCATAATCCTTGTCAACATTAGAGGCATTCACAACGAGCAGATATGTTACATTATCAATGCAGTATACCAGCAGGTCATCAACTATTCCACCCTTACCGTTTGGAAAACAAGAATACTGTACCTTACCCGGAACAAGAACCGAAACGTCATTCGATGTGGTGTACTGTAGAAATGGAAGGGCATTCGGACCTTTAACCCAAATTTCACCCATATGAGAGACGTCAAAAACTCCGACTCCGTTTCTTACATGATTGTGCTCCTCATTAATGCCTACATACTCTACCGGCATGTTGTAACCTGCAAAAGGAACCATCTTTGCGCCTAAAGCAATGTGTTTTTCTGTAAATGCTGTGGTTTTCATTATTTATATAAACTCAATTATTTATGTTTTTTTGTATTTGCATCATAAACCCAAAGATCCTCAGGCGAAAAATCCTTTTCCAAAAGGAACCTCATCTCTTTGGAGGCTTCCGCTTCAGTGTCAAATCCTCCCGCTGTCACCATTGTAAACCCGTTTTTCATAGCAAAGGAGAGTGGCGTATATCCGTTTTTCTTCAATATATCCTCCATCTTTTTAACATTTGATGCATCCTTGAAACTACCGGCAACAATATAAAACCTCTTTTCAACAGAAGGTTTCACAGAGTCTGCAGCAGGTAGTGCATTTGCCTGCTTTGAAAGAGAATCTGCCGATGTGGAATCTGCTGCCGGAATTACCGATGTATCAACTTTAGAGACATATTTACTGCTTCTGTAAGCATCCAGATCCGCAGAAGTAGGCATACCAAGCTCTCCTCTGATCCAGTCGCATCCGGATATAGACAATACGCTTGCAACAATCAGTGAGATAATTACGGATTTTCTCATAATATGCTAATGATTAATAAATTTGTACATCAACAAAAGTACATATTTTAGCTATAAGAGAAAAATAAATGTATATTTGAAACAATTTATGAGAATTCTACTCCTTATATACCTGCAGCTTTTTTTCTCATCACCTCTGCCTAATCAGGCAGATACCCTCAAGCTGCTGTTTCTCGGAGATATCATGCAACATAAGGCTCAACTCGAGGCTGCACACATCAAGGGCAAGAGCATCAACAAACCAGAATCCTATGACTACTCCTCCTGTTTTTCAGGTCTTAAAGGGATGTTTGACAGCGTAGACCTTAGAATAGCAAATATGGAGACCACTTTCGGCCCCCTGCCCTATACCGGTTACCCCGCCTTCTGTTCACCATCTTCATTATTGTCCGAATCTATGAAGAGCGGTATAGATATTTTCCTGACAGCAAACAACCACATCTGCGACAAAGGGAGGAAGGGTCTTGAAATGACTATGGCTCTTTATGACACTCTGAAAGCCGGCTATCTGGGGATTTACCGCTCGCAGGCAGAGATGGAGGAGAAACACCCCATGATGATTGAAAAAAAAGGGATAAAGGTAGCCATGCTCAATTATACATACGGTGTAAACGGCAACCATATACCAAAGCCCTATGTGGTAAATCTTCTTGACACCGTACAGATTAAAAACGATCTCAAGAGGGCAAGAGAGATGAGCCCCGACTTTATAATTGCGTGTGTACACTGGGGAGTGGAGTATATCCTGACTCATAACACAACCCAGGAGAAAATTGAAAAAGTACTTCAGGAAAACGGAACGGACATAATAATTGGTTCACATCCTCATGTTGCACAGGATTATACAATTTACCAAACTGAAAACGGAGATATCAGATATATAACATTTTACTCACTTGGGAACGCCATTTCAAACATGACCGCTCCAAACACACGAACCGGACTTGCCGCCACAATCCTGCTCTACAAGGACATTTCCGGAAACAAAAGAATCCTGACACCTGAATGCAGGACTATATTTACCTCCAGACCGGGAGAGTCGGGCAAAAACTTTACTATCATCCCCGGTAAAGAGTACCAGAATAAAAACGTTAAAACATTAAAATGACAGAGAGAATCATAATACTTGACGAAATAAACCCTGTAGAGTTTTACGGTGTAAACAACAAGCTTTTCGAACTTTTATGCGGTTTTTTTCCGAAGCTGAAGGTAACAGCCAGAGGGTCTGAAATACTTGTCCGGGGAAGCGCCGCTGACACCTCAGTATTTGAAGAGAAGGTCCAAAGACTCATTCAGATTAAACAGAAGAAGATGCATCTCAACGAGGCTGATGTAGCCTCCTTGTTTGAAAAGAGAGAGGAGAACGATAGTGCACCGGCTGATTTCAGCAACATAATAGTATACGGGACCGAAGGGAAAATAATAAGAGCGAGGACTCAGAACCAGATAAAACTGGTTGAGGATTATGACAAGAACGACCTGATATTTGCTCTCGGGCCGGCAGGTACCGGAAAGACGTATACTGCAATAGCCCTTGCAGTGAGAGCTCTCAAGAACCGTGAAGTCCGCAGGCTTGTCCTTACCAGACCGGCTGTAGAGGCCGGAGAGCGTCTAGGATTCCTTCCGGGAGATATGAAGGAGAAGCTTGACCCGTATCTGCAACCGCTCTATGATGCCCTGAGAGACATGATTCCGGCAAAGAAGCTGGAAGTTCTCATGGAGGAGGGTGTAATACAGATCGCGCCGCTGGCATATATGAGAGGCCGTACTCTTGAAAGTGCTTTCGTCATTCTTGACGAAGCCCAGAACACAACAATAGGGCAGTTGAAGATGTTTCTCACAAGGATGGGATACCACTCCAAGTTTGTAGTCACAGGAGACGCCACACAGGTAGACCTTCCGAGAAAAAGTGACTCCGGTCTGATCAAGGGGGTTGAACTATGCAGAAAAATAAAGGGTGTCTCAATAATCACCTTTGATAAGGGAGACATTGTAAGACACCCGCTTGTTACAAAAATCGTCGAAGCCTTCGAGAAAAGTGAGGCAAAGGAGAGGCAGGATTAGCTTGCCCTTCCTCCGAATTCTCCGGTAGGCATACCGTTAGCTATTGTCCAGACACCGTTTACGAGTATATGCTCAATACCTGTTGAATACTGGTGAGGCTCTGCATATGTTGCCCTGTCAATTATTGTGTCAGGGTTGAACACCAAAAGGTCTGCCATATAACCAACCTGTATCAGACCGCGGTTTTTCAATCCGATTCTGGATGCAGGGAGAGATGTACATTTTCTTACAGCAGCACTGAGGTCCATAAGTTTCTCATCACGGCAATACTTTCCTACAAACCTTGTAAACGAGCCGTATGCTCTAGGGTGAGGCATGTTCTCGGCAAGTTTGCCTACAGGCGAGTAGACACTGCAGTCTGTGATCGGCATTCCTAACGGATGTGATAAAAACATCTTAAGATTATCCTCATTCATCGAGAAGCCGACAATGTCAACAATCAGTTTCTCCTCAATGAGTATCTTTTTCATGAACTCCCAATTTGAAAGATTTGTCATCTTAGCGCACTCCTCCACATTGTATCCGATGAACTTTCTGTTTTCAGGAGTCTTGGCGGATGTCACCATTACATTTTTTGCCCCTCCGAGTTTTTCCAGCCTTGTATTTACATACTTGGCTATCTCTTTGGCCTGTACCTCATCATTCATGCGGGCAATGATCTCCTCGGTTGTACCCTGACGGTACTTGAGCGGAATAAAGATAGACATACCTGTAGAAAAGGCATTGTATGAATATCTGTCAAAAGCGATGTCCATACCTGAATTTCTAGCATCCTCTATCTGTTTGATCAGCTTAGGAGCCTTATGCCAGTTGGCTGCATTCTGAGCCTTCAGGTGCGAAACCTGCAGCCTTACATTGGCCTTTCTGGCCATATCTATTGTTTCAGCAAGAGCCTCCTCAACCATGTCATCCTCGTTTCTCATGTGTATTGCAAAGGTCTTGTCGTGTTTTGCAGCCACCTTCAGAAGCTCCACAATCTCAGCATTTGTTGCATAAGAGCCGGGAGTATATTCCAACCCGCAGGTAACGCCTATAGCACCCTTCTCCAACTCCTCCTCAAGCAGGTATTTCATCTTCTTTATATCCTCTTTTGTAGCACGTACGTCATTATCCCCCACTACTATATGCCTCAAGGTTCCCTGACCAATATAACTTCTTATATTGATCCCTATCTTCATCCTTTCAATTTCTTCATTATAGTCAGAGATACTCTTCCACTCGCTCTGAGGAAAAACGCTCTCGCCACAGTTGCCGCTTACATCTGTGGTTATACCCTGGTATATCTTGCTGTCACCCAGCTGCGCATATCTTATATTGCCGTCAGTGTGAGAGTGAATATCTATAAAACCCGGCGAAACGGCCATCCCTTTTGCATCGATGATCTGATCTGCACTCTCCCCGATATTTCCTATAGCAGCAATCTTTCCCTCCTTTATGCCGACTGAGCCCCTCACAGGCTTGCCCCCGTCTCCTGTGTATATCACTCCGTTTGAAATGATAGTGTCAAATTGATTATTTACCCCAACCTTTTTGGAGTCGTAAAAACTAAGGCCGAGTGTGGCTCCTGCCACAACAGAACCTTTTAAGAAGTTCCTTCTGGAGATTGTCTGTGCCATTTCAGATTCTTTTATTTAAGTTTGATTGTCTTTATTCCACTTGTCTTGTATACCTGGAACTTTTCACCTTCTGTATATACAAGATATGCATCCACATCAGCGTTTGCGGCAAGATATGCCTTTGCCTCATCAAGCCCCACAACCATGAAATATGTTGCAAGAGCGTCTGCTGTCATTGCGTCAGCGGCAATAACAGTGGCACTAAGGAGAGAGTGAGTAACAGGATAACCTGTCCTCGGATCGATTGTATGAGCATATTTTTTCCCATCCTCCTCATAGAATTTTCTGTAATTGCCGGATGTGGCCAGCCCCTTTCCTGAAAGAGAGAGTATCTCCTGAAGATCTTCTCCGGGTATTACATTGCCCTCTATCGGCTTATCTATCCCGACAGTCCAGTCTAAACCTTTAGAATTCACCCCCTTACAAAATATTTCACCTCCTACCTCAATCATATAATTCACAATACCCAGCTTGTCAAACTCTCTGGCTATTACATCAGAGGTGTATCCCTGTGCAATAGCGTTAGCATTGAGCGAAAGTCTTGGATCCGACTTTACAACCTTCCCGTTTTCAATCTTCACCTTATCCATCCCCACAAATTGCTTTATGCTGTCAATGTCGCGCTGAGTAACCTTTTCCTTGTTTTTAAAACCGAATCCCCATACATCAAACATAGGAGCACCTGAGATATCAAAAGCACCTTTGCTGATGTTATATATTTCAGCCGACCTGTTGAAAACTACAATGAAAAGGGAGTCCGGTGAAATTTCCTCACCCCTGTTTATTCTTGAAATTACAGAGGAGTCGTTGTAAACCGAAAGAGAGTTGTCAATATCAGCTAACACTTTGTCTACAACACCATTAAGAGAATCAGGTTTGTCGGTAGAATAAACTATATGATAGGTAGTACCTTGTGTAAAACCATCTATTGTCTTGTATTCCAACTTTTTAGCACAGCCTGAAATCAGCAGCGAAAGAAAAATGAGAGCAACTATTTTGCTCATAATCTTACAATAATTCATGGAGGGAAGCATTTTGGCACAAATTTAGAATAAATAAAATTATCTTTGTATGATTTAATGACTCTTTCAACAATATGAGACAATTCTCTTTTTTCTTTCTGCCAATTGTAGCAGTCGTGATGATCTTTGCCTCATCCTGCAAAAAGGATGATGAAGATTCGGATTCAGAATCCATGGACGGCTCATTGACCTATTTGTGCCCTACATACCTTACAACATCCACACAGCTATCTCTGAATGCGACCGGAATAACCGCTCCGACAGAAGGTATAACCTATAAATGGACTATGACCGGATTCAGTGTAGACTCAATAAAAGGGCAAAACGTGGTAGTAACCACTCCTGCAGAAACGGGAGATTATACTATAACAGTTACAGCCTCTTTGGATGGATATTATTCAAAAACGAGCACAAATACCGTAACTGTGATGGATCCCACCTCGGAGGCAAGTCTGAAGGGTCTCAGGAAGAGCGGGAAATTCATAACTGACCCGAGAGACGGGAAGAAGTACTACTACTCAACCATTGGTAACCTCGACTGGTTCAATTATAACCTGAACTATGCAGGTGCAGGTAAAGCATACGAATATGAAGAGGTGATTGCATTATTCATGGGAAGGCTTTATACATGGGCTGAGGCAACCGGCGGCACAAGCGGCACCGGTCTCGGAAACGGTCCTCAGGGGGTATGCCCTCCGGGGTGGTCTGTTCCTACCGTACAGGACTGGGAAGACCTTGGCAAGGTGCTGAACAACAGCGTCGCAGTGCCATTCCACAGCAAGTGGGAAGGCCTGGGAGAGAAGATCACAGTAAATGCCCAGATAAACGACAAGAATATCTGGAGATACAGCCCTAACAATTTGCAGAACAATCTGTACACATGGAATGCCCTGCCTTCAGGCAACATGATGAGCAATCTCACAAGATTCGAAAATATATTCAGTTATGGATTCTGGTGGTCATCCACAGAAAAAGACTCAAATTCGGGCGAATATCGCTACATATATTTCGACAGTCCCGATTTTCCATACAGCTATGTAGCCAAAGAGTATTTCGGCGCATCAGTAAGATGCGTGAGAAAATCACTCTGATCAACGTAACTTATTATTAAACAATTTCAATTTTAAGCTATGAAATTATCAAAGGGTATTATTGTGACATTAGTGATCGTCGGTGTACTGGTGATCATACTTTTATGGGGTATGGGCGGCTATAACAAGATGGTCTCTCAGGAAGAGGGAGTTACATCTGCATGGTCTCAGGTTGAGAATGTGTATCAACGCCGTGCCGATCTCATACCAAACCTTGTAGCAACAGTTAAGGGATATGCGGCTCATGAGCAAGAGACTCTCGAGGGAGTTGTAAACGCAAGAGCAAAGGCAACCCAGACAACTATCGATCCGACAAACATGACTCCTGAGGCAATGGCTAAGTTCCAGGCTGCCCAGGGAGACCTCTCAACCGCATTAGGCAAGTTGATGGTTGTTGTTGAACGTTATCCTGACCTGAAGGCAAACCAGAACTTTCTGGAGCTGCAGGCTCAGCTTGAAGGCACAGAGAACAGAATTACCGTTGAAAGACAGAAATTCAACGATGCTGCTAAAAGTTTCAACACTCTTATCCGTAAGTTTCCAAAAAACATCATAGCCGGCATGTTCGGTTTTGAAAGAAAGGAGTATTTTGAGGCTAAAGAGGGTGCAGAAGAGGCTCCTAAAGTAGAGTTCTAGGCCGTGGCTGCGTCTAAATTTATCACAGATGCGGACAAAGCTGTTTTAGTAAAGGAGATCGAGGCCGCCGAACTCAGGACATCCGGAGAGATCAGGGTTCATATCGAATCCAACTGTTCATCCGATCCTGTAGAAAGGGCGGTTTCCGTTTTCAACACACTAAAGATGTACCGCACTAAGGACAGAAATGCTGTTCTTATCTATATTGCATACCACTCGAGAAAACTTGCAATCATCGGTGACAGCGGGATTAACACAGTGGTCCCGGAGGGTTTCTGGGATGATGTCAAAGAGGTCCTTGTAAAACATTTCGCCGCCGGCCAGGTTGTGGAGGGGTTGAAACAGGCAATAAGCATGGCGGGTACCAAACTTAAAGAGTATTTCCCATATCAAACAAATGACACAAATGAGCAGAGCAATGAGATATCGATTGGTGAGTAGACCGCTGGTGATAATCATAATGATGCTCTCCCTGAGTGCATCTTTATGGGCACAGGTTCCTCAGAGGCCTTCACCACCAAGACTTGTAAATGACCTCGCAGGCATCCTTACTCCGGATGAGGCCTCTCAGATGGAGTCCGTACTTGTAAGCTTCGCAAATAAGACCTCAAACCAGATTGTTGTTGCCATCCTCAGCGACCTTGGAGGAATGGATAAGTCTCAGATGGCCTATTCGATCGGAGAGCAGTGGAAGGTTGGTCAGGAGAAGTTTGACAATGGTGTGGTTATACTTGTAAAGCCAAAAACAGCAGAGAGTTCAGGTGAGGCTTTCATTGCCACAGGATATGGACTTGAAGGGGCACTTCCCGATGCTATATGCAAAAGGATTATCGAACAGGAGATGATTCCCCTTTTCAGAGATAATCAATACTACAACGGCATTGTAAAGGCTCTAAATGTAATAATGCCCATCGCAGCAGGAGAGTACAGCTCCGACGAGTATGCCGCAAAGAGTGATCAGGGTTCGGCAGCAGGCGCGATTATAGTCATCGTATTTGTTATACTCTTCATAATAATTTCCATCGCAAGAAGGGGTAAAGGTCCTACCAATTTCGGCGGAGGCGGAAGAAGAGGTCCGGGGCTGCTTGAGATGATGATTCTCGGATCCATGCTATCAGGAAGAGGTGGTCGTTCAGGAGGCTTCGGCGGAGGCAGCTTTGGTGGCGGAAGCTTCGGTGGAGGCGGATTCGGAGGCTTTGGCGGGGGAAGTTTCGGAGGAGGCGGAGCCGGCGGAAGTTGGTAATGGTTGATATGGCAAAATACGGAACTTTTATATGGTTGTCGATTCTTGCCCTTGCGGCAGGTTTTCTTATATATCCGGCAACTAATACACTTTTTCTTGAAACTACGGCAAGCCATCCATACATTATGGGGTTTGTAAAGTTTGCAATTCTCTCCATGATGGGTGAATTCCTTGCTGCAAGATTGGTTTACGGCAAGTGGACCAAAGTGCGCGGGATGATACCGAAAATGGTTGTCTGGGGGATTGTGGGAGTCATGATTGTTGCCATGTTTAGCGTTTTCTCCCACGGAGTTGACGGAGCAGCGGCAGATGGTTTGTTATATCTTGGCGGGTCAAAATTTCTGAGGGCATTCCTGATATCTGCAATAATGAACCTGACATTTGCACCTGTGTTCATGGCCAGTCACAGAATAACCGACCTCTATATCGACAGCCGTTATGCCGGAAAGGCAACCTCCGTCTCACAAATAATCGGCACAACAGATTGGGGAAAATTCATAAAGGATATTGTGGTAAAAACAATACCACTCTTCTGGATACCTGCGCATACAATCACCTTCATGCTTCCGGGAGGATACAAGGTGTTGTTTGCTGCGTCACTCTCTATTGTACTGGGACTGATTCTGTCTTTTGCGAAGATGAAGAACAAAGGTGAATAAGCACCAATTCTGAAACCGTTCCAATACGAAACTCCGGCCCCCACAATCCGAGACCCGATGAGACCACATAATGGGTCTTACCTCTCTGTTTGTAACCGTAAGACAACTCATACATCCTCTTTACAAAGAAACTTCCGGGCCAGAATTGCCCCTGATGTGTGTGGCCGGAAAGCTGAAGGTCAATACCGGCAGCCTCTGCCTCTGCGAGTTTCGCAGGCTGGTGATCCATAAGTATGAGAGGGAGTGTTTTGTCAATGCTTCCAACCAGATCTGAGAGAGCCTCTCTTCTGTGATTTGTTCTGTCATCCCGGCCGATAATCATTATATCACCCCCCGGAATTGAAACTCTGGCTACAGAGTCAATCAACAGATTTATACCTGCCGAGCGGTAATAACCGTATATAGCCTCTCTCTCTCCGCCGTAAAACTCATGGTTCCCGGTAACGGCATAAATGCCGTATTCTGATCTTATCTCACGGAAGAGTTCTGCAATATTCCCTTCAACAAGAGGTTTGAGATTACGATCCGATATATCTCCGGCAAGCATTACCAGGTCCGGATTCTGACCATTAATCAGATCTACATATTTTTTAAACTTCTCCCTGTTTATATATGTACTCAGGTGAATGTCGCTGGCCATGACTATGTCAAGGCCTCCCTCGGGCAAAGGTTTGTCAATTCTCACTGTTAACTCTCTTACCTCCGGATGGTTGAATTTCCAGTTGCCGTATATCAGCAATCCTGAAACAGTCAATGCTCCGCCCAGAGCCAGAATCAATTTGACTGTCTGATAGTTTTCCCTGATAAAAGCAGGATAGAATCCTGTAAAGTGGTTTGTAAGTCTGATTATATCCAGTGAAAGAGCGAAAAGGGCAAGGTATATTACCGCAACAAACCAGGTGAATCCTATTCTTGATAACCACAATCCAACTACCGGATCCATATTGTCACCAAAAAACATCTTCAGCATAAAGGCTGAAAACGAGAGGAGATACAGAGTGGCGAAGGCGATTCTCAGCCATGGGATTTTAGAAAACGATTGCCACCCTCTTAAAAAGAGGTAGGTGGTCACAAATGTGACCACCCCCAGTGCTATTATCGGAAAAAGTATTTTCACCTGATAACCGGTTTCTATTTAAACTGAGCGAAAAAGTCATTACCCTTATCATCCACTAATATGAATGCCGGGAAGTTTTCAACCTCAATTTTCCAGATAGCCTCCATTCCAAGTTCAGGATATTCGAGAACCTCAACTTTTTTTATGCTGTCCTGTGCAAGGATTGCTGCAGGGCCACCGATACTGCCGAGATAGAAACCTCCGTGCTTCTTGCACGCATCGGTAACTTGCTGACTTCTGTTTCCCTTGGCAATCATAATCATGCTTCCTCCGTTCTCCTGGAAAAGATCGACATAAGAGTCCATCCTGCCTGCTGTTGTAGGGCCGAAGGAACCGCTTGGCAAACCTTTTGGAGTCTTGGCAGGACCTGCATAGTAGATCGGATGATCCTTTATGTATTGAGGAAGTCCCTGACCGGCGTCAATGCGCTCCTTTAATTTTGCATGCGCTATGTCACGGCCTACAACGATTGTTCCGTTAAGGAGCAGGAATGTAGATACCGGATATTGAGAGAGATCTGCAAGAACCTCTTTCATAGGACGGTTAAGATCAATCTTTATACCACCTGCATGAGCAGCATTTCCGACTCTGTATTTCTCGGGAACGAGTCTGATAGGATTTGAATCCATTGTCTCAAGCCAGATTCCGTCTTTATTTATCTTTCCCTTGATATTCCTGTCTGCACTGCAAGAGACACCCATTCCAACAGGGCATGATGCTCCGTGTCTCGGGAGACGGATTACTCTGATATCATGAGCAAAGTATTTACCGCCGAACTGAGCACCTATTCCAAGATTCTGAGCCGCTTTCAGCAGTTTTGCCTCAAGTTCGAGATCTCTGAAAGCATGACCTCCTTCACTTCCTGATTTCGGCAGCTCGTCAAGATACTTGGCAGAAGCGAGTTTGACTGTCTTCATACAAGTCTCGGCAGATGTACCTCCAATCACAAAAGCAATGTGGTAAGGAGGACAGGCTGCTGTACCGAGAGTCTTCATCTTCTCTATCAGGAACTTCTCAAGTGTTGCCGGGTTAAGCAAAGCCTTGGTCTCCTGGAAAAGGTAACTCTTGTTTGCAGATCCGCCGCCTTTTGCCACAAATAAAAACTTGTACTCATTGCTGTCTGTTGCGTATATGTCTATCTGTGCAGGAAGGTTACAGCCGGTGTTTTTCTCGTTATACATATCGAGAGGTGCATTCTGGGAATATCTGAGATTGTCCTGAGTATAGGTGTCAAATATCCCGTGCGAAATTGCCTCCTCGTCACCACCGCCTGTCCATACTTTCTGGCCTTTCTTTGCAACAACAGTTGCAGTTCCGGTATCCTGACAGAAAGGGAGGACGCCTTTCGAAGCAACATCAGCATTGAGCAACATGGTAAGAGCTACAGCCCTGTCATTCACGCTCGACTCAGGATCACTGAGTATTGATGCAACCTGCTCATTGTGCTCGGGACGAAGCATAAATGAGACATCATGCAAAGCCTGTCTGGCCAGCAATCTAATTCCCTGAGGATCTACTCTGAGTACCTCCTCTCCTTCAAAATTTGCGACAGATACATAATCCTTTGTCAACAGATGGTACTCTGTCTTATCTTTCCCAAGCGGGAACATTTCCTGAAACTTAAAATCCATAATCAGCTACAATTAATATTTCTGTTTATATAACAATCTCTTAGTGTGAAGAGTTCTCCATCAGAAAACTTTTCATGAACTCATTTATATCTCCGTCCAGAACAGCCTGAGTGTCTGATGTCTCAAAACCAGTCCTGAGATCTTTCACCATCTTGTAGGGATGAAGGACATAGCTCCTTATCTGAGATCCCCACTCTATCTTCATTTTTGAGCCCTCCAGCTCAGCCTCCTTCTCCCTTCTCTTCCTCAGTTCAAGTTCATAAAGATGAGACTTCAGTATTCTCAGTGCATTCTGTCTGTTGTCAAGTTGAGAACGGGTTTCAGTATTCTCAACAGAAATACCTGTGGGAAGGTGCCTTACACGCACACCTGTCTCAACTTTGTTGACATTCTGGCCACCGGCACCGCCTGAGCGGAATGTGTCCCATTCAAGGTCACCCGGATTTATCTCAATTTCAATTGTATCATCAACTGCCGGGTAAACAAATACAGATGAGAATGTGGTCTGCCTTTTTCCCTGAGAATTGAACGGCGATATCCTGACAAGCCTGTGAACTCCGTTTTCTGCCTTGAGATATCCGTAGGCATAGTCTCCCTCGAACTCAATTGTTACAGATTTTATACCGGCCTCATCACCCTCTATCAGGTCATAAATGTGTACCTTGTAACCGTTACGTTCACCCCATCTTGCATACATTCTCATGAGCATTGAGGACCAGTCATTACTCTCAGTACCTCCGGCTCCGGAATTGATTTTAAGAATTGCACCGAGGTTATCACCCTCTCCTCCAAGCATTTTCCTGAGTTCCAGATCTTCAATTTTCTTTTCTAATTGAATATAGTGCTGATCAGCTTCACCCTCCAGAGAGGAATCCTCCCTGACAAAGTCCATCATAACCTCAAGATCCTCCAGAGATTTTTCTATTGATGAGAAACTCTCGGTCCAGTACTTTATTGATGATACATTTTTCAGAAAGCTCTCCGCACTCTTCGGATCATTCCAAAAATCAGGAGCCAGAGTCCTGGCCTCTTTCTCTTTTAAATCCTCTCTTTTAGCATCGATGTCAAAGTGACCTCCTCAACGCAGAAGTGCGTTGCTGGAGCTCCTTGAACTGTTCCAGATAAACCATTTTTATTCTTTTTTACCGGCCTCAAAGTTAGCCATTGTTTTATTAAATACCTTTAAAATCTCCTCGTAAGAGAAACCTCTTGTCAGGGCAAACCTGATCACCCTCTCCCTTATCTTTGCCTTATCCTCTTCACTATTCACTCTTCTATTCATTAACTCCTCAAACTTACGCTTTATAACCCTCTCCAGCACCTTAACTCCGGCCTCGTGATCCAGCGATTCAAGGGCTGCCTTGATAGTCCCGCTGTCCAAACCTTTATTCTTCAGAGCAAATTCAATCTTCCTGCCACCCCATCCCGAAAGAGAAGACTTATCCCTTACAAAAGCCGTGCAATAACGCTCCTCGTCTATAAAACGACCCTCAACCAGCTTTTTAATGACAACCTCTGTCTCATCCGGATCACAACCCCTTGTCTTGAGCTTTTTTCTGATATCGTTTGCACAATACTCCCTCATTGAGCAATAACGCTGCATCAAAGCAGTCATGTCACTGATTTTTTTCAGGGAGTCGGACATCTCTATTTCTCTTTAATAAGATCCTCAATCAATCTAGTAAACTCCTCCACAAAATTTCTGTAATGAACTCCCGTGCCCGGACCTGAGAAGCCTGAGTGAATCTTTCTTACTACACCTTTTTTGTCTATCACTATGGTTGTCGGGAAGGATCTGAAGTTATCGAGTTCAGGAAGAGCATCCTTCACCTGTGACGGAGTCTTGCCTGTAATCAACATCCTGTAAGGAATTTTTGCCGCTGATTTGAGTTTTAGCGCCTCTGTCCTCGCTTTCTGAAAATCTTCCGAACGCTCGAAAGAGAGACAAAGAACATCAACTGACGGGTTGTATTTGTTCCACATACCGGCAAGAAAAACACTCTCGTCAAAACAGTTAGGGCACCACGAGCCGCTTATCTGCAATACGACAACCTTCCCCTTAAGTGATTCGTCGGCAAGTGAAATCATATTGCCGTCACTATCAGGAAATGAGAATCCCAGGGTCTTGTAACCGTTTTTCAAACCGGTAATAGAGAATGCATCAGGAAGCTTAGCATCCTCCTTTCTTACTGCACTCCCTGTTGAAACAGACTCATAACCGGAATGCATTGCAATATTTTTAAGAGTGTCCTTTCCTTCAACATCTGCGGTAAAAAGCCTTATAAAGCCTCCGTCAAAGCATGACATACTAAGCTTTCCCGCATCAGTATGGATACCCTCAAAGAAGCGGTAATCTCCGGCAGGAGTTAGGAAAGAGCCGGTAACCAACCCTTTTTCCTCGACAAATTCACCTATTAAAGTATCGTTATCAAGCATAACAAGCCATCTTCCCTGAACAGAGACAGAATCGGGAGATATCTTTGATGCGAACCTGTACGGCTGATTTGGATAGGCCACAAAAGGCATCCTGTACTTACTTCTGACAAGTTCACCCCTCATCTCGTCCTTAGTGAGAAGCAACTCGAACCTTGTGCCAAAAAGAGGCATCTCTACAAAGAGTGAATCCCCCTTTCTCACCAGGCTGTCAACCCTCATCCTCTCAGATCCGGTAATAATCTCTATAACAGGATTTTCCCCCTCTTTTTTGATTTCAAAGTTGAAAGGTATCTTAGACGAATCCTTTGTCAATAAAATTCCTCTCCATATTCCGTCCTGCAACTCGACTGGCTTTTTAGCACAGGAAAGAGAAAGAGATGTAATCAAAAGCAACCAGAAAAACTTTTTCATATAATTATCCTATTAATTTTTTCAATAGAGCAATAACCTCTCCGGCAACAAGAACCAGAGATGTCGAGAGGATTATCACAATCCAGTCGTGAAAGCTGATAGGCTCTGTCCTGAAAACCTCTCCTCCGAACTGAACTATCAAGATCTGCCCGACTACAATCAGAAGTCCTACCAGTACAAATCCCTTGCTTTTTGAAATCTCCCTGAAGGCAGAGCCTGAAGAACCGTATCTCTTTGCATTGAACATGTTCCAGAACTGCAGCATAACAAATATGGTAAAGAAGCGGGAGAGGTCGTATCTTGAAATTTCACCGGCCTCATTGGTAAAGTAATCCATCAGACCGAGCATCAGTATCACAAATACCACACCTGTCACGATGATATTGTAAGCCATCTTGCGGGTAATAATAAAATCACCCGATTTTCTCGGCTCTCTTTTCATCACCCTTTCATCAGGAGGCAGAGATGCTAGTGCCCCGGCAGCAAAAGTATCCATTATAAGGTTAACCCAAAGCATTTGAGTGACGGTCAACGGAAGCTCCTTTCCTATCAGAGAGCCCAGAAAGACTATCAGAAGGGCAGCAAGGTTTATAGTTAACTGGAAAAGTATAAATCTCTGTATGTTCTGGTAAAGCGAACGGCCCCACATTACTGCCGTCGCTATGCTGTTGAACGAGTCATCCAGGAGTGTGATGTCGCTGGCCTCTTTTGCCACAGATGTACCTGTCCCCATAGAAAGCCCGACATGGGCATGATTGAGGGCAGGTGCATCATTTGTACCATCTCCTGTCACTGCCACAACCGCACCCTTTTGCTGCAGAAGTTGGACAAGACGTTGTTTGTCCGTAGGCCGCGCACGGCACATTATCTTAAGTCCCAGAACCCTCTCCAACGCCTCGGCATCACTTAGTGCCTCAAAATCGACACCTGTTATGACACATTCCGGACCATCCTTATCTGTAAGAATCCCTATCTGACGGCCAATCTCCTTTGCCGTTCCCGGTGTATCTCCGGTAACAATCTTCACATCTATCCCTGCACTGAGACATCTTGCAACAGCATCCGGAACATCTTTCCTGACAGGGTCAGATATGGCGACAATCCCTATATAATTAAGCCCTTTCTCAGCCAGGACCTCTATCCTCTCCTTGCTATCCACAGAGACCTCTGCATATGCGAATCCAAGGGTCCTCATAGCCTGGTTCTGATATTTCAACAACAGTTCATTCAAGCCATCCGGTACCGATTTGCATTTAGAGATAATAATCTCCGGAGCCCCCTTTACAAAAAGAATCCTTTTACCTGAAATTTCCGAATCGGCAATTGTGGCCATATATTTACGCTCGGTAGAAAATGTCAGCTGATCTACAATCCTGGCACTATTCCTAATTTCAAGATAGTTCACTCCATTATCGTGAAGCCAAAGTAACAAAGCTGCCTCGGTAGGGTTTCCAAGTGTTTTTACCTTTCCGTTTTCAGAGAGATCAAGATATGCGGTAGAGTTAACTGATATACTCTCTCTGATTATGCTATCATTCTTGTCGGTGATGAAATCAGTCGCAGCAACCCTCATCTGATTCTGGGTGAGTGTTCCGGTCTTGTCTGTACAGATGACAGTTGTTGCACCCATAGTCTCGGTTGCATGCATCTTCCTGACAAGATTGTTTGTCTGCAACATTCTCCTCATGCTCATAGCAAGGCTCAGGGTCACCGACATCGGAAGACCCTCCGGTACGGCAACTACTATGAGTGTGACGGAAACCATGAAGTAGTTCAGGATGCGGCCGGCGGTGTCGATTGAGATCCACTGCTCCGGATCTGTCGGATTCACCCCAAAGAGGTAGCCGGCCGCCAGAATAATTACCGTTGTGGTAATTCCATAGGCAAACCACTTGAGCCATCCGCTTTTTTCAACGGCTGCCGGTACTGAAACTTTTACTCCAAGTACAGCAAGCCCGTCACATATCGCAGGTATCCAGATCTTTGTAATAGCGACCACTAAGCCGGCAATCACCGCCACCAACAGTCCGATTTCACCGGTAGTGTAGATAGTGGCTCCCAGAAAAATATCCTTTACAAAGAGCATTGAGAAGGTCAGTATTGCAAGCATGAATCCTGCAAACCCCACAAATTTGGCAAGTTTGTCAAGTTGCTTGTTTAACGGAGTCTCCTCTGTACTCTTCTCAACAGACTTCTGCGCCACCTTTCCGAACTCAGTATTGTCTCCAACGGCAAAGATCCTTGCGGTACAGTGGCCGTCCACAATGGTTGTGCCTCTGTATATATTATTTGTAGGATATGTAGCCTCCTTATCATACATTGCAGGGTCCGGGCTCTTTTCAATTACAGGCTCTCCGGTCAAGGTCGACTCGTTTACCGACAAAGAGACAGCCTCAAGCAGTTCCGCATCGGCAGGTATCTCCTCCCCGGTCTCAAGCAGGATAACATCACCGACTACAACCTCCCTTTTTGCTACCTCCTTTATATTGCCATCCCTGATTACTTTTACAAGTGTTTCATCGTTTACCTGATTTAAAAGGTCAAACTTCTTACTGGCATCCATCTCGAACCAGAAAGCAACCCCTGTTGCAAGAAAAATGGCACAGAAAATACCGATAGTCTCTATGAACTCATTGTGTATGAATGAAATTCCAAGTGACAGGAATGCTGCTACCAGCAGCACCCTTATAATCGGGTCCTGAAATTTCAAAAGGAACAATTTCCACAGAGGATCCCTCTTTGGGGGTGTCAGTGTATTGCTGCCATTTTTTCTCCTGCTCTCCTCTACCTCAACAGATGTGAGGCCTTTGTAGAATTTTCTACTCTCCATTATTACCTGATAATTTTAGATTTTTCCCGCTTAGCATGCCGCACGCAGCCATGATATCCTCACCTCTCGATGCGCGGATTGTTGAGATTAAACCGGCCTTGTTGAGCCTGTCCCTGAATAGTTCAATCTTTCCGACAGGTGTCGGTCTGAATGGGAAATCGGGAATTTGATGAAACCTGATAAGATTGACCCTGCACTCAAGCCCCTTCAGCATTCTGATCAATCCGTCAGCATGCCTTTTTGAGTCATTCCAGCCGTCGAACATGATATATTCGAAACTCACCCTTCTCTGTCCGGTAAAATCAAACCTGCGTATCATCTCCACAGTTTCAGATATCGGCCAGGCTTTTTGCATAGGCATAAACTCCAGACGCTCCTGATCAAAAGGATTATGTAAGGATATTGCCAGGTGGCACTTGCTCTTTTCAAGAAACTCCATCAACGGCTGATGTACCCCTATCGAAGAGACGGTTATCCTTTTCGGACTCCAGGCAAAACCCCAATCAGCTGTCAATATCTCAATCGCTTCAGTAACCGCCTTAAAGTTGTCGAGAGGTTCACCCATGCCCATAAAGACTGCGTTTGTAAGCTTGTCGCTCTCCTCAACATTCAGAAATTGAGATATGATTTCACCTGTAGTGAGATTTCCCTTAAACCCTATACGTCCCGTCATGCAGAATTTGCAACCCATTTTGCAGCCCGCCTGCGAAGATACACAGAGGGTTGCCCTGTCATCATCCGGTATCATGACCGCCTCGACAGGTGTCCCGCATATAGATGGAAAAAGATATTTTTTTGTGCCATCTGAAGAGATGGTCACCTTTTCAGGAGTAAACCCGCCTACTGTAAATTGCTCCGAAAGCACCTCTCTGTTAACCTTTGAAAGGTTAGTCATTTGCAGCACATCCTTGCAGTTTTTCTTATAAAGCCACTCTGCAAGCTGCTTGGCAGAAAAGGCCGGAAGTGACATATTTACAGCAACTTCCTTGAGTTCATCAAGACTCTTTCCCAGTAGCCATTTTTTCATTTTGCAAATGTAGGGAATTTGCAAATCATTTGCTATTTTTGCATGAATTATAAAAACACAACATTATGGCAAAGGATAGTGAAGAAGTAAAGAAAGGTGCTGAGATCAGTCCGGAAAAACTAAAGGCCCTACAGGCAACTCTGGACAAAATAGAGAAGGATTACGGGAAAGGCACTGTAATGAAGATGGGAGACCAGCCAAAATGGGAGGTTTCCACCATACCTTCAGGGTCTATCGCATTGGATCATGCTTTGGGAATAGGTGGATATCCTAGGGGAAGGGTCATTGAGATTTACGGCCCTGAATCGAGCGGTAAGACAACTCTTGCAATACATGCTATAGCGGAGGCACAAAAGACAGGCGGCATAGCTGCCATCATAGATGCCGAGCACGCATTTGACAGGAGTTATGCAAAGAATCTCGGAGTAAACGTGGACACACTGCTCATATCTCAACCTGACAACGGAGAGCAGGCTCTTGAAATCGCTGATTCACTCATACGCTCGGGAGCAATAGACGTAATAGTGATAGACTCTGTTGCGGCACTTACACCAAAGGCCGAGATCGAGGGTGAGATGGGCGACTCAAAAATGGGACTCCAGGCCAGACTCATGAGCCAGGCATTGAGGAAGCTCACGGCCAACATCAGTAAGACAAATACCTGCTGTATCTTTATCAACCAGTTGAGGGACAAGATTGGTGTCATGTTCGGGAATCCTGAGACTACCACAGGTGGTAATGCGCTCAAGTTTTACGCGTCTGTACGCGTGGATGTGCGCAAGGTGACTCAGATCAAGGACGGAGAAGAGGCTACCGGTAACAGGACACGCGCAAAAATTGTAAAGAACAAGATGGCTCCCCCTTTCAGAAAGGCTGAGTTTGACATCGTCTTCGGCGAAGGCATCTCAAAGATCGGAGAGGTGATAGACCTAGGAGTTGAATTTGAAATAATCCGCAAGAGCGGTTCCTGGTTCAGCTACAACGAAACCAAGATAGGACAGGGAAGAGACGCGGTGAAGCAGATCTTTACCGACAACCCTGCACTCATGGAGGAGGTTGAGGCAAAAGTGAGAGAGAAACTGGCAGAAATGAAGGATTAAAGAAAAGATTATTTATTAAATGGAGACAGTATTAAGCGGAATCCGCTCGACAGGGCACCTGCACCTTGGAAACTATTTCGGGGCCCTCAGAAATTATATTAAAATGCAGGATGAGTACAACTGCTACTTTTTCATAGCAGACCTGCACTCTCTGACCACTCATCCGCACCCGGCCGACTTTCATGCTGGAGTCAGGACCATACTTGCCGAGTATCTGGCAGCTGGTCTGGACCCCGACAAATCGGCACTGTTCGTTCAAAGCGACATTCCTGAAGTATCAGAATTGTATGTGCTGCTCAATATGATAGCCTACAAAGGAGAGCTTGAACGTACCGCATCTTTCAAGGACAAAGTCAGGAAACAGGAGGACAATGTCAATGCCGGATTGCTTACATACCCGGTACTGATGGCTTCCGACATTCTTATCCACAGGGCAAACAAAGTCCCTGTAGGCAAAGATCAGGAACAACATCTCGAAATCGCAAGAGTTCTTGCAAGACGTTTCAACAAACTTTACGGTGCAGATGTGTTTCCTGAGCCTCAGGCATTCAATTTCGGAAGCGACCTTATAAAAGTTCCCGGTCTGGACGGATCAGGCAAGATGGGAAAGAGCGAGGGGAACGGTATTTTCCTGTATGATGACGAAAAGAGCATCCACAAAAAGGTAATGAAGGCCGTTACCGATTCAGGCCCCACAGAACCTAACAGCAAGATGCCCGAGTCTATTGAGAATATCTTCACACTACTTAAGATTGTCTCGACACCCGACACCGTAGCTCATTTCACAGAGGTTTACAATAACTGCTCTATCAGATACGGAGACCTCAAGAAACAGCTGGCCACAGATATATGCAAGCACACTCTTCCGATCAGGGAACGAATTGAAGAGATATACAATGACTCTGATTATCTGAGGAAAGTTGCAAAAGCCGGATGTGAAAAAGCGAGAGAGAGCGCACAGGCAACTCTGAAAGAGGTCAGGGCAGCCGTAGGCATCAAGAGCTTTTAAGCATAGATGATTAACAAAAGCACGATAGACAAGATTCTGGACACTGCACAGATCGTTGATGTCGTCAATGATTTCGTGACTCTTAAGAGAAGGGGAGCAAACTATATAGCTTGCTGCCCTTTTCACAATGAGAAGACCCCGTCATTTTCTGTCTCCCCGTCCAAAGGCATCTTTAAATGCTTTGGCTGCGGTAAGGCGGGAAATGTAGTCAACTTCATCATGGAGCATGAGCAGCTCGGCTATGTCGATGCCCTCAAGTTTCTCGGAAAAAAATACGGGATTGAGGTTGCTGACAGGGAGGAGAGTGCCCAGGAGGTCGAAAACAGGCTCAAGAGTGAGAGCCTGATGATTGTCTCCCAGTATGCACAGGATTACTACACAAACTCTCTCTGGAACACCCCTTCCGGTAAAGCGATCGGGCTCTCTTACTTCAAGGAGAGAGGATTCAGCGAGGAGACAGTCAAAAAGTTCATGCTGGGATGGGCTCCCTCAGAAAGAGATGCACTAAGCAACGCAGCGCTGAAGTCAGGATACAAGAAGGAGTACCTGGTATCGACAGGACTCTCGGTCGAAAGAGATAACGGAGAGCTGGTTGACAGATTCCACGAGAGGGTGATGTTCCCGATTCACTCGATTTCCGGAAGGGTGATTGCCTTTGGAGGCCGTACACTAAGGACAGACAAGACTCTTGCAAAATATATCAACTCACCGGAGAGTGAGATTTATATAAAAAGTAAGTCACTCTACGGTATATACTTTGCCAAAAGCACAATTTCAAAACTACAGAAATGCTATCTGGTAGAGGGTTATACAGATGTAATATCCCTGCACCAGGCAGGTGTGGAAAATGTCGTGGCTTCAAGCGGTACCTCCCTTACAACGGAGCAGATAAGGCTTATAAAGCGTTTTGCTCCTGAGGTCACAGTTCTTTATGACGGTGATGCAGCCGGGATAAAAGCCTCAATACGCGGCATAGACATGCTTCTTGAGGAGGGGCTTCAGGTAAAGGTCGTCCTCTTCCCAGACGGTGAGGATCCCGATTCGTATGCAAAAAGTCATACAACCGAAGAGCTTAAGGATTTCCTCCGGGAGGCAGAGCAGGATTTCATTGCATTCAAGAGCACACTACTTGCAGATGATACCAAGAGAGACCCGGTTAAAAGAGCACAGCTGATTTCGGAGGTGGTTGCCAGCATAGCTGTTATTCCCGACGCAATAAGCCGTTCCGTATACATAGAAGATTGCAGTATCAGATTAAAGATCGACGAGAAGATACTTGCCCAGGAGGTAAAAAAACTCCGGCAGAAAAGACAATACGGAGCCTATTCCACAGATTCTTCGGTTGATAACAGGGTCTATACACCGGAATACTTTCCTAATATCGAGACCGGAGAGAAGCTCCCGGAGTTTGTAACTGAGACATTCTGCGAACCTGCTGAGAAGGAGCTACTCTACTATCTTATCAAGTTCGGAGAGCATCCGATATACGGTAAAGATGAAGGAAAAGACACCCGGCTTACTGTCTCACAGTTTATACTTACTGAGTTGCAAAATGACGACCTTGAACTCAGCAACCTCTTGTACAAAAGCATATTCGACGAATATTTCCAAGTGAAGGAGTCCGGGCAGGAGTCTATCCAGAAACACTTCATAAACCATACAAACCATCAGTTTGTAACGGTTGTCCTCGAGCTTCTCCACCAAGAGCATAATCTGAATATTAAGAAGTTCACAAAGACGCTCATACCTGAGGAGAATGTTCTGAGCCACAGCGTACCTAAAGCAATTCTGGTTTACAAGGCAAAGATCACATCACTGGCATATCAGAAACTATGCGAAGCCCTTGACAAGAGCCAGAAAGAGGGAGCATCTCCCGAAGCGCAAAACGAGATTATCAGAAAAATACAGATTCTGATGCATATCCGCAACTCTCTGTCAAAAGAGCTTAAGCGGCTAAACGTTTGAATTATTCTACCTGAAATTTTATCTCTATCTTTGCCACCCATAAAAAGCAGTTAAAATTTTACCAAAATGGAAAAGAACTACAAAAGACACCTTATCACAGCTGCACTTCCTTATGCAAACGGAGCAGTACATATCGGACATCTTGCAGGAGTCTATGTCCCTGCAGACATATATGCGAGGTATCTCCGAATGCGCGGCGAGGATGTCAGGTTCATATGCGGTTCTGATGAGCACGGAGTTCCCATCACTATCAAGGCAAAACAACAGGGTATCACACCTCAGGAGGTAGTGGACAAGTATCACGATATCATAAAAAAATCCTTTGACGGGCTGGGAATCAGCTTTGACATATATTCACGCACAAGTTCTAAAATACATCATAAAACAGCAGCCGAGTTTTTCAAAAAACTCCACGACGAGGGAAAATTCATCGAGAAAGAGAGTGAGCAGTTTTATGATGAAGAGGCTGGCCAGTTTCTTGCAGACAGATACATTGTAGGTACCTGCCCGAAATGTGGCGCAGAAAATGCCTACGGTGACCAGTGCGAAAAGTGCGGAAGCACTCTGAGCCCTACAGAACTCATTAACCCGAGATCTGCCCTCAGCGGCAATCCTCCTGTAATGAAATCAACCAAACACTGGTATCTTCCTCTTGACAAATATGAACCATGGCTCAAAGAGTGGATACTCGACGGGCACAAAGAGTGGAAGAGCAATGTTTACGGACAATGCAAATCATGGCTTGACGGCGGACTTCAGCCAAGAGCCGTAAGCCGCGACCTGGACTGGGGCGTTCCTGTTCCCGTTGAGGGAGGAGAGGGAAAGGTTCTCTATGTGTGGTTTGATGCACCTATAGGCTACATCTCAAACACAATAGAGCTGATGCCTGACGAGTGGGAGAAGTGGTGGAAAAGCGAAGACACCAAAATGGTACACTTCATCGGAAAGGATAATATTGTTTTCCACTGTATTGTTTTCCCTTCGATGCTAAAGGCATACGGAGACGGTTACATTCTGCCGGAAAATGTCCCTGCAAACGAGTTCCTCAACCTTGAGGGCAATAAGATATCAACATCCCGCAACTGGGCAGTATGGCTCCACGAATACCTTGAGGAGTTCCCCGGTAAAGAGGATGTCCTTCGTTATGTCTTATGTGCAAATGCGCCTGAGACAAAAGACAACGACTTCACATGGAAAGACTTCCAGACAAGAAACAACAGCGAACTGGTTGCAATTTTCGGAAACTTTGTCAACAGGGCGGTTGTCCTGACCCACAAGTATTTCGGTGGTGAGGTTCCAGCAACGATGAGTACAACTCCATACGACGAGGAGGTTCTTGCAGAGATTCCTGTTATACGAAAAAACATAGAGGATAGTCTCGAAAACTTTAAATTCAGAGAGGCACTCAAAGAGGCAATGAATCTTGCAAGATTGGGAAACAAATACCTTGCAGACACAGAACCGTGGAAGGTTGCCAAGACAGATATGGAGAGAGTTGCCACAATCCTGAACATATCACTTCAGATATGTGCAAACCTCACTATTGCCTTCGAGCCGTTTATGCCTCACTCCACAAAAAAACTCTCTCAGATACTCAACATGAAGACTCGTAACTGGGAGGATTTCGGATCGGACTCAATTCTTGTTCCGGGCCACAAATTAAACGAGGCAACACTTCTTTTTGACAAGATTGAAGACGATGCTATAGCTGAACAGATAGCCAAGCTTGAAGCAACAAAGACAGCAAATGAACAACTTGCAGAGAGCACAAAACCGGCTCCGGCAATAACACCTCAAAAAGAGGAGTGCACATTTGACGATTTCATGAAGATGGATATCAGGACAGCAACCGTGCTCGAAGCAGAAAGGGTTCCGAAGACAGACAAACTTCTCAGGCTCACAATCGACACAGGAATCGACGTCCGCACCATCGTCTCGGGTATTGCAGAATACTATACACCTGAGGTGATGATTGGCAAGAAGATATGCATCCTTGCAAACCTTGCTCCGAGGAAGATCAAGGGAATCGAGTCAAAAGGGATGATCCTGATGGCCAAGGAGGAGAATGGAAATATGAGAATTGTAACACCTGAAGAGCCGCTGTCAAACGGCAGCATGGTTGGATAAACACCTGCGGGGGTTGAAGCATTCAGGCTAAAGCCCCTGCCCCACTAAAGCCCCTGCCCCATCTGCCTGAGGAGTTCACGCTCCTCCCGAGAATAGAGCAACCACTCCCAGATCGGACGGGCTTCATCTTTGAAAACAACCATCAGGGCAACGACAATTATTATAAGAAGCAGG
This sequence comes from Bacteroidales bacterium CF, assembly GCA_000473305.1. Classification (GTDB taxonomy): domain Bacteria; phylum Bacteroidota; class Bacteroidia; order Bacteroidales; family UBA932; genus Bact-08. The sequence continues at coordinate 1,932,900 of CP006772.1, forward strand.
AAGACAAACAGGACAGACCAGATGTTTGTCTTCTTCTTTTTTCCCTTGTTAACTGGTTTCTCTCTCTTAACCGGCTGTGCCTTGGGTACAGGAACTGATTGTTCTCTTTTTTCGGATGACGGTTTGGATTGATATGCGGGTTTGACTGTCGGTTGAGGAGGCAACGAAGTTTTTTTGCCCGAAAGGACCTCCACAGTCCCCTTTTTTTGAAGTATTTTAACATTTAACGGCTCCAGACCGTATGAATCAGGATATATAAAGAGATCCTTATCTGCAACAAAGAAATAGTCAAGTTGGTCAGTGGCGCGCATTATCCCAAAACCGGGAATGACAACGCTCTTTTGCTTGTTAAGCTCGCTCTTGAAATCTCTTAAGAATAGAGCCAGCTCTTTACGGGCCTCCTCTACCGAGATATCATTCTCATCGGCATACAGATTCTCCAGAAGCTCATCATTCCAAGTCTCACTCGATTTGAAAAGAACTCTCCTGAAAGGCGGATTAATCACCATTGCCTTATCTGAAAAGACAGACGGAGCGAGTTCTGTAACAAAACCTCCCAGTCCGGGGAGTGACACCCTGTCATGAACTGTAATTAAATCCTTTAGAAGCCTGGAGAGGGTTTGAAGATCCATAAATCGGTTTTAGCTTATATACGCAAAGTTATAAAATCTATTCATTTAAAACCTCCTTTTTATTAAATTTGGGTAGGGTAAAACAAATTCGGAACGGTTAATAGAAAAAGAGATGTTCTGTAAACGCTTCTGGCACATGCACCGGTTGTTCAAACGGAAGTTTTCCGGGGAACGGCGGCGGCAACAGGAACGGTAAAGGGAATGGTCGTTAATACTAATAAATATAAAATTTTAGCATAGTGGTAAAGTTCTCGTAAAATTTCTGGTTTAGAATATTAAAGCGCGGATTGTAAAAAAACATTAGAAAGGGCGTATCGGCAAACGTTTTCGGTACGCCCTTATTTTTATGGAAAAATTTGCAATAAAGATTTGGACTTTTATAAAATTCCTTTTACATTTGCACTCCCAATCCGAAACAGAGAGGGTTTCGGACGGGTAAAAAAATTCCTCGTTAGCTCAGTTGGTTAGAGCACCTGACTGTTAATCAGGGGGTCCTAGGTTCAAGTCCTAGACGAGGAGCAAAAAGAGCTACAAAATTTGTAGCTCTTTTTTTTCAGTGCCACTCATTAAAAAATTTTTTCTGAAGATTTATTGTGGCTTTATCTGATTTTATAATCCTGATGACTTCGCTCAATTGTTGTACTTCCTGATTAAACGATAACTCGCCTATTTCAACAGATGCTCCTGTAGCATCACCTGCGTAATGATTAGGGTATTTTCCATACCACCATATTGCAGTATATGCATTTTTCAGGTTCAGTCTGTTCAGCTCGGCTCCCGATTCGGCATTTGCCCTGCCCATTTTGACCAGTTCTGGTTTGATATACATCATTTCACTCGATTCAACTTCGTCTGCGTGTCCGCCTGTATTGCTCTTTCTTAATTCAGATATCTTTTTTTGAGTCTCTGCATCTGCTTCAGGGGTGTATATGAAAATAGCATAATCCTTTTCAGCTGCCAACTGACATTGACAGAAATATTTGAGAAAATTGTTATTTCCTCCGTGACCATTCATAATGATGATTTTCTTTATCCCGTTTCTAGAAATCTCGTCACAGCTCTCCTGCAAAAACTTATACAACATTTCCGGGCTGTATGCTATTGTTCCCGGTTGGTGTTTCGCCTCATTTATTTGTCCGACATAATAGGTCGGAAATACAATTGCATACTCTTTAGCAGCTGCTCTTAATGATATTTCCCTTGCATTATATACATCTGTTCCAAGAGGCAGATGTTGACCGTGTTTTTCAATAACACCTATTGGAATTATGCAAACGCCCTCCGAGAGTTTAACGGCTTTTGCAAACTCTTCAGATGTCAGCTCTTCCCATGAAGGCGAGATCTTTTGCCCGAAGATAACCGAATTGGCAAATAGTAGTAATAAAAACAAGAATTCTCTTTTCATCCTTTTTAAAATTAAAAATTAAAATACCAGGCATACCCAAGAGGAGTTATACACTTTGGATATAACACCCCTCCTATAGTCATACCTTCAAGTCTGATTAGATATGTGGCGTCTTTATCTAATTCTGCTTCTTTAAGAAATGAGCCTCTGTACAAAGAGGTATATTTTGACTTATAAATATGTAACTTATCGCATTCTCCTCTGGAGTTATAACAATTGACAGTTGTTTGGTAAACAAACTCACGCCCTTGCTGTGCCGGAGGGTTTGCAGTATTGCCATTATCAGCATTTTCTGCATTTACTACATAAACGTTGTTCTGAACGGGTGAATTATAATTGGCAAATTTATTAAGTAAGTAAGAGTTATTTGTATGTGTCAGTACAACATCCTCAACCCTGGCCAAAAAGCCGATTGTTTGTTCAAAAACACTTATTGCATGAAACAAATCAGCTCTTCTCTCTTCCTTATGGTTTTGGAGCATACCCAGCATCTCTTCTGTATCGGTATAAGCAAGTTCATGAGACAGCTTTATAAATTTGTCGGCTTTTCTCATGTTTCTTTCCACACCCGTACCTGCTTCGTAACATAATGCCACATTTTGTACACAAGGCGGGTAATTTGCTTCTGCTGCTTTAAGATAATAACGGAAAGCGGTTTCCGGGTTGCCCTCTTTTTCCAATAATACTCCGTAATTGTTCATCGATGGTTCATATCCCCCTTCAGCAGACTTTTTTAACCACAGAAGAGCCAATCGTTGTTGCTCTTCAGCACTCTCCTGATAAACATCTCCTTGCATATAGCACGTTCCTAACTCGTACATAGCCGGTAAATAACCCAGTTCAGCAGCCCTGATCAGATATCCTTTGGCTCCCCAGAAATCATGATCCAGCACCTCTTTTTCCATTGCCATTATATAATTGCCAAAAGCTTCATTATTAAGTCGCCCTTTGTCTTGCAAATTTATGGCATACCGAAGGTTTGAGAATAATGGCCAGGCAACCTTGTTACCCGCCTTCACCGCCTTTTCATATGCCCAGTGAGCAAAAGCCAAATTCTGCTCCCTGCCAAGACCAAGTTCACTCATCTGAGCTATTCCACTCATGAAGTAATTATCATACTTGCCCGCAGCTTCAAAAAATTCACAGGCTTTTTGGAAATCCCGTGGTCTGTCTTGTCCGGTTTGATAGTAAACACCTTTCCGATAGAGTTGTAACGCTCTGTTGTGCGGAGTGGAATAGTAATTTTTGAGATAGTTTATTGTTTTTAAAGTATCCTCTCCTGACACCATTGTTCCATCCGGAGCAATTCCTGTAGATACATAATCCCCTCCTTCGAACGGCATATAACACATTGTGTTGGACACCTCGTCATACGAGAGGTCTGCAAATTCATGCGGTATAACAACCTTGCCCTCGAAATCATATAGGCCCGCTAATTTGAATTGATTCCAGACGATAATCCCTTTATTGATAGCAACCGATGTAACAGAGGGGTCCGGCCCCATAATATACTTCCCGTTCAGGTCGAAAACCACCGGCAGCCTGCCGGAGGTAGTATTTTGAAGAAGCACATATAGGCCACATCCTGATTTTGTGTCTAAGAGCTGATTTGCTGACACATAGTTTCCCGGAGGAATTATCTCTTTTCCATTTTTATTGCAAATTCCAATCTTTTGCCCCAGAGAAACCAAATAGAAGGCATTTTCGCCCGTGCCATATTTGGCTGTCTGATCGTAACTCCTTTCAAAATTGACACTTTGTGCACTCAGGTTGAGTGCTACGAGCAATAGAATTAAAATCTGTGGCACTGATTTTTCTAATTGCATGATAGTTTGTGTATTATGTATCACTATTTATGAGAACTATGGCTCAAATATCTATTTATCATTGTTATTGCAGCTAATTGAAAAATCATTCAATTATCCAGGCCTCACCCTCCTCTTCCGACAATAAAATATGCTATTTACTGGAGCTTGAAATCAACTAAAAGATTGACTAACAAAAAGAGACGATATAAAATTATGAATTTCCAAATGGTTATCAAAATAAAATTTTAGTGGCACTGATTTTTCTAACCACCCCACTCTTAAGGGAACTCATTTTTGTAAATTTTATACAGGCTAGTTTGTCCGGATTTATTCTCTGTGGCCGCTTTTTATATTGGAGAAATATCGTCTCAGGGCTGTCCATCCTCAGTCGCATTGAAGTCATAAACCTCAAAGACACTGGTTTTTCTTAACGCCGTTTCTTGCCGGTTTTCAGGGTGCTCCGGAACGCCTCCCTTCGGTCGTTGAACGGTCCTCGCACTTTTTCCTGAAAACCCGCTGCGAAATTGGCTAAAAAACCAAGGTCTTTTTCGGCTTTATGTCTTCAATTGCTCCTAACTCCTGCTCCGGCTGAAAATTATCCTGACCCAGTATTTCCCACTAAATTTTAAGCGGCAGAAGAGATATATTGACGATTCTTGTTTATAGTAATCACTCATAAAATCAGTGCTACAAAAATTACAACTCAAAAATAGAACCGACTCGTTTATAACCAAGCTTTTCATAGTATCCATCAACACCGGACATAACATAAACAATACAATCCGGGTAATCCTTATGAATGCACTCCATCAGCTTTCTGCCTATTTCATCACCACGGTAATCGGGTTTTACCAACAGGTCGCAGATATAGATGTAGGTCCCAAAATCTTGCAGGGAACGCGAATAACCGCATAGAACATTGTTCTTATATGCGACATATGTGATGGAGGTTTCCAGGGCAGATTTGTATTTTTCAGATAGATTTTCATCTGCATAGTCCCAACCATCTTCATCAAGAATCATCTGCATCAATTCAGCCTCATCCTCTGACTTTGTGTATTTTCTTATTTTTAGTGGCACTGATTTTTCTAATTTCCTCATTATTAACAACAATACTATTCCAACGACAAGGAGCAAATATACAACATTTTACACAAACCTCTATTTCAGGCAATTAGAAAAATCAGTGCCACACATAAAATAAAATCGAACCATATTCCACTGATGAACATTGTCATAATCTTTATTTCTGTTGTAAAAGCGAGGTTTATCCCTGTTCTCCCCGGTCAGTTGAATATAATTCCATTGAATGAGTATTAAATTAATCTTACCCGAAGCAGAAAATCCGATAAGTTCGGGATTAATCCTAACCAATGCCTCACAGCCATCACGATGCCCCTCCGGACATAATCCGGAATAATTGCCTGTTAATTCAAACATCTTGGTAGCAACATCGCCGTCACCGGCATAAAAAGCCGGTTGCTTACGCTCAACAGCAGACATTTTACCGAGCTCTTCCCGCAACTTACCCTCCAGATCCAAAAACTCAGTATCAGATTCATTCTCCAGATCTTTCAAGGCTTTGCTTCTAAACTCCTCGGCAGTTTGTCTGTTTACTTCCAGAATCTCTTTATAGGCTTGCTCTATCTCCTTCCGTCGTTCCCCCTTTGTAGGGTTCGCCGAAGTTATGCCTGCGTTTTCCCTCTCTTGCTTCTGCCCTTTGATAGCCTCGTTCAGGTAGAACTCTTGAGAAACAGGAATGAAAACATCAACATTATCCCTGCTTGCCATTGTTACCTCCTCCCCTGCTGTCTGATATATTCCAAAATCGAAGAAGTCGGCTGTCTTCCTTGGAATTACACAGATATCTCCCGCTATCGGAGCACCAAAAGTGGTTTTATCCATTCCGTTTAGAAAAACGGCAACCCAGGTTCCCACTTCATAATTTGCAAATTTACCCTTTTGTGTATGTACATATGGTGCAAAATGGAGTTCAATTTTTGCATATATCCTGGGATGTGGGTCATCGGACGGACTTTTGAAAGAGTTGTTCGGCAGAATGTCTATAAAAGTGTTGATAAGAGCCTCATATCCTTGCGGCGGATTATTCTTGAGCCAGTTCAGCATACTTGCGGTTACTCTCTGCGCTGCGCTTTTGCATGCATTAAACTCTGCTTCCGAATAGTTTTTCAATCCGTACGAATTGACGAATGCGAAACGTTGTTTTATCTCTCCTTTTGTGTATGGCATCATTCCGTTGATAACCTCATCGGAATATGGCTGCTGTGCGGACAATTGCCGGCACACCATGCAAAATATGAAAATGCCTATAATGATTACCTTTTTTCTCATAATACTAATTGTTTGAATAGCCGGCTACAATATTTACAAAGATAAGATTTAATTTTAGTGGCACTGATTTTTCTAATTGCTTCATTTGTAAGGGCAATATTATATCATAAGCCAATGTCGCAGGTTTTTCTGACTTTGTTCTCTATGACCGCTTTTATTGGAGATATATCGTCTCAGGGCTGTCCATCCTCAGTCACATTGAAGTCATAAACCTCAAAGACACTGATTTTTTTTAACGTGATTTGATTTCGTGTTTTTCCGGAGCTGCGAAACTCCTCCCTTCGGTCGTCAAACATTCTCGCTCTGTTTCGGAAAAACACTCATAAAATCACTAAAAAATCAAGGTCTTTTCGGCTTAATGTCTTCAATTGCTCCTAACTCCTGTTCCGGCTGAAAATTTCCCTGATTCTTCATAGCTCCATTAACATCTAAGCGGCATATGAGGCAATTTGACTAAATTTTTACATATAGAAGAAAAAACGGGTGTAGGTTATATACACCATTTACTCCGTTCATCCAACACTCCGGCAAACATATCTATGTCTCTTCTAGAAATCCCTAATCGTGTTGCCAGTTCTCGCCAGCCTCTTACAACACTAACCACCTTGGAAATAATATCTTCAGCAGTTTTCTTGTTAAGCATATAGCCTTCGCAGGCATCAAGCAAAATGCCCAGATCTGCCTTATTGGTAGATGACGAGATAAGCAGACTTTGGTACTCATTCAAAGTAGGATTCATATCGTATGCAGGAGACAAGGTCCAACCTTTTGCAGTCAACAAAAAACCATGATTACGGAAATGGTCATCGCTATTGCCGATACATATATTGAAAGCTATACGGCGATAGAGTTCTTGCAGATTGTTTTCAACTTTTGTACAGTTCTGAATAATGAAGTCCACTATATCCAGATAACCGTGTCCGGTATTAGCATTGTCGCCGTCATTAAGCCCCAGTAGGGTAATTGCTGAGGCAAAATGAATCCGCTTTCCCTCCCGGGTTCTGTCAAAGCGTTGTGAAAGCAATGTGTGGTATTTCTCATCAGTGGCCAAAACATTGGTTCTCGCTGCATTTATATCTGCTTTTATGGCAAGCAGATGGCTGAAATGCTCCCAAAGTCCGGCATCGTAATCATCTTTTTGTGAAGGGAATTTAGCTATACAAAGTGTTTCATCTGTGTCTATCACACTGGCTTTCGGTCTTGCACCGCCCAATGAGGATCCCGGCTGCACGAGTCGGGCAATCCACTTCCTGTCAGGCAGAACATTATTTTCTTCGCTTTTCTCTATCTCGGTACTGGCTGCTATCAGCTCTCTGATATCTGTCAGAGGTGGGATTTTCAATGGCTCAGTCACATTTATAAATTCTCCGTCTTGAACCTTCTTGAAACGAAATGCACCCATTCGGGAGAAGTCATCAATGCCAGTCAGGAAATCGAAAGAAGAGAGCCGTCGAACCGATCGATTTTCCTCCTTTGCAGCAATCTGCTCACGGCGTAGCATCAAAGTACGTCCCCAACGATCAGGCAGGGCGTCAGAGAAACATCCGAACATATCTTTATCCGGTAGCGTATATTGCTGTCCGGGATAATTATTCAAATCATCGCTCAAAAACAAATCTCCGTGCTTTTTCAACCATTCATCGCAGAATTTGAAGGAATAACTGTCTGAGCCCCGAAGAGATTCATAGCCCAACTCGCCAACGAATTCTATCTCCTTCAGCCAGTCAAAATCGGCATATACATATAGCATCTTCATCTTTTACTCCTTTTTTGAGGCTCGTTCCCTTGTCTTCAAGCTCAAATCCTGCAAAGCTTTCCCCAATTTGTCTTCTTTGGCAAGCCACAGAATATCATCTTCAAGTTGTAAAGCAAACAGGACACGCAGGTAAATCCCTATTGCGACTGTCGGTGCGCCTTTCTCTATTCTGAAAACAGTTAACGGAGAACAAGTTGCACGTTCCGCTACCTGAGCCACACTCAGATTCCTGCGCAAGCGAGCCAATTTAATCTGCTCTCCCACAACCTTCATCTGCTGCTCCAATTTGCGAGGCAATTTAGTACCCATTGAATTCTTTGCCATAACCAACATATCATATAATATGCAAATATACTATTTTTTATTTATTTAATGATATGTTGCATATAAATGGTCGCGAAATTGAAATATATGAAAACTTGAATAGCCTCACAAATAGTGTCTCAGGGGAGTCCATCCGATGTCGCATTACAGATATAAGCTTTAAAGACGCTGGTTTTTCTTTACGTGATTTGATTTCGTGTTTTTCCTGGCTGCGAAACTCCTCCCTTCGGTCGTCAGACATTCTCGCCTTTTCCGGAAAAACACTCATAAAATCACTAAAAAACCAAGGTCTTTTTCAGCTTTATATCTGTAATCGCTCCTTGCTCCCTCCGGCTGAAAATTTCCCTGATTCTGCATATCTCCATTAAATTTTAAGCGGCTAAGTGGCAAATTGACGATGCCTGCTTATGGTAAATCACTCATAAAATCACTAAAAGATCAAGGTCTAAACAACTCATCCAAAGTTTTCATGACAACAAACATTTTCTTGCTGTCCGGAAGTTTGATGAAATCATACTTCTGGTAAAAATTTGCGGCCTGCTCATCTATCGGGTCAACAACGACAGCAAATGAGGCAATTAGCCCGGAATTTTCCCAGCTCCGTTTTAAAGCATCTATCAAAAGGATCTTTCCGTAGTTTTTCCCCTGATGCTTTTTGTCAATTGCAAGCCTCCCCAACAAAGTGGTCGGAATCGACTTGTAAGATGCCGGTAGTCTCTTTCTGATTTTTTCTGAAAGATCTCCGGACGGTATACTACAATTTGACAGTGTGTAGTAGCCTATTACAGATTTTGTTTCACCATCCGCCAAAACATAGCAGGCTGACAATTTGCGTTTAACATCCTGACCGGCCTGATGTTTCAGATAATCATTCAACGACTCCTCCCCACAGTCAAAATCATCGCGATTATGACCTTTATCCAACAACTCAATCATTGCTCATTTTAGACTTAGAAATAAAAGAATCATAATCAACCAAAGCATTTTTTAAAGTTTGCGAAGGATTTTTAGGATTAGTTAACGCTTCAAAAAATATTTGGCTATCTCTTTCAGATGCAATTACTTGCTCTTTTTCCTTGATTATCTCTTTTGCTTTATCATGAGCAACTCGCAGAATGAAATCAGTAAGACTTCTATAACCACCCAAATAGGCTGCTTTCTCAAAGAGTTGTTTTTGTTCCTTGGAAAGTCTGGTGTCGAATCTCGTTAGTTCTGAAGTTGTTGTGCTCATAATTGACTCCTGTATTTTTATGCAAATGTACGGATTTTATCCGTACACACAACGCTTTTGTATAAAACTTCGGCAAGGTCTATTTAAACTCGTCAAATTTAGCGCGCATTGTCGGATTGCCCTGGGTCAGTTTCTTAATGGTCAAATCCTCTGCCTTTTGATTCGCCAGTCTAAGATTGTTGTCGGATGAGAGAAGGGCATCTTTTGTTTTTTGAAGGTGTAATATGGTTTTATCAATCTCGTCAATGGCCTCTTTAAATCTCCTGTTGGCAAGCTCGTAATTTCTGGCAAACCCCTCTTTGAAAGTATTTATTCTCTCCTCAAAGTTTGTTATGTCGATATTCTGATTCCTTACCAAAGCCAGCTCTGCCTTGTATTGCATTGAGTTCATAGCCGCATTGCGCAGCAATGTAATTATTGGAATAAAGAACTGAGGACGCACAACATACATCTTATTGTATTTATGCGACACATCAACAATTCCGGAATTATAATACTCGCTTTCAGCCTCTAAAAGCGAAACAAGAACAGCATACTCGCATCTCTTTTCAGTCCGGTCCTTGTCAAGCTCCTTCAGGAAATCCTCATTCTTTTTCTTAGTTGCAGTCTCATCCCCCTCATTTTTCATTTCAAACATTATTGAAATAATCTCGTTCCCCGCTTCGTCACTCTCCCGATAAATAAAATCACCCTTACTGCCAGATCTTGAATCGTTATCCTTTTCAAAATATGCCTTCTGAAAAGCAGTGGCTCTGATCTTATTGAACTCATTCTCACAATGCTGCTCTAGTGTCTCTCCTATCATCTTGGTTGATAGCTTCAGCTTCATATCCTTTCGAAGAGCTATCTCTTCGTCTTTCAACTTAATGATTGCATCTTTCTCGCTTAGTGCCGCCAGATGTTTTTCACTTAAGGATTTTTCAAGCAATTGTTTTTCTGTATCCTTTATTTTTACAGCATTAGCCAAATCATCGCGCTCTTTTTCGATCATCCGGACTGCCTCAGTAATAGCAAGCTTCTTCGCGACTTCCGCATTTTCAAGCTGAGACTTGATTTGCAATAATTCCGACTGTTTTTGTGCCAACTTCTGAGACAGCTCAACCTCTTTCTGAGCTCTGAGTTCGGCCAGTTCTCTCTCTTTCTTTGCCAATTGTTCTTGTAAAGAATTTCTGATATTCGCTTCCGCAAGTTCTACGGCACTCTCTTTTTCCTTGTCGGCAAGGTTAAGTCTGTTTTTTATCTCTTCTTCAAACTGATGGTCGCGGACTTGCTTCAAAATGTCTGCATATCCTGCTTCATCTATTTTAAATGCTTTTTTGCAATGTGGGCAAATAATTTCGTTCATTTTTCTGATTTTAAAATCGTCCCCGGTTCTCTATGTGTCTAATCCTGAAATAGCTCTGGTCTGTGGCTGTTTTGTGGTATTTCGTTGAAAACCGGGTTATAAAATTATGAATTTGGGAGTGGTTATCCAAATAATTTTTAGGCAATTATGCGAGTGATTATGCCGGGTTTTCAATATGGCCACTTAGCCGCTTATATATTGGAGAAATACCGGATCAGGGCTGTCCATCCGATGTCGCTTTGAAGTCATAAGCCTCAAAGACGCTGATTTTTTTTAACGTGATTTGATTTCGTGTTTTTCCGGAGCTGCGAAACTCCTCCCTTCGGTCGTCAAACATTCTCGCTCTGTTTCGGAAAAACACTCATAAAATCACTAAAAAATCAAGGTCTTTTTCGGCTTTATGTCTTCAATTGCTCCTTAAATCCCTTCTTCGGCTGAAAATTTCCCTGATTCTGCATAGCTCCATTAACTTGTAAGCGGCTAAGTGGAAAAATTGACGATGCATATCATTGATTATCTTTCGGTTGCGAATATCTTTGGCAAGGTCTTTCTGTTATGGGCCTCAATCATAATTTCCCGCCCACACCCTTGAACTTCTCCACAAATAAGATCAGCTTTTGGAAGACGTTCTGCTTTTTGGTCAAGTACTGGGGATTCAGGGGGCTCATTTTGGGCAGGAGGGCGTTTAGTTCGGTGCCGTTTTCGCTGGCGTATTCGCGCTTTAGGGAGGCGGTTATGTAGCGCTTGGCTTCTTCCTCGTTTAGGTTCTCTTCTGCTATCAGGGCCTGGGCTTCTACTATCTGCCTGTTTTGTGCGTATTTGAAGAACGCTTCCATTACACTCGCTTTATCTTGAATGGTATCAAGGTCTGTCTCATTGATGAAATCTACTACCAGGCTTTCCTTTGCTCTGTTGCCTACGCTGGCACGGATGACTCTGCGGATTTCTGCAATCAAAGCCTCCTTGTCTGTAATCTTCTTGTTATGCTCGAATATTAATTCAAGGATGTAGTCCAGGTTTATCTCTTGTGATTTCAGCAGGTCTACTTCAAACACCACATCATCCCAATCAATCTTTGAATCTTCCGGATCTTTCCCATCTTTCTGGCGTCTCAGCCATTCACGGATATCATTGTATGTGGAACGGTAATCCTGAACAGTACGTTCTTTTATCACGTCGATCTTCTGCATTTCTGCAATATCCTCATCAGTTACATAATGAGTATTTTTAAACTCCTCTACAGCAGCAGCATCACTGATGTCTACACGTTGCAGGTCTTTGAGGTTGTTAAACTCATCATAATTCTGGAGGATGTTTTCTATACGCAAGTACTCTCCAAACAGCTTAGCAAACTCCTTCTTATCTTTTTCTGTTTCAATGGCATCCGGATTGGTAAATTTCTCCTGTAACTCCCGGACTACATCTACATAACCACGGCGGGCCTCGCCGGTAACAATATCAATAAATCCCTCAAGATACTCTTTATAGCTCTTCTCAAGCAGCACATTCTTGGTATTGCTATCGCCGAAAAGAGTGATGGCATCAATCGTTGCAGTCTCCAGATTTCTAAAGGTAACAATATTCCCAAAGGTTTTTGTGGCATCATAGATACGGTTGGTACGTGAAAAAGCTTGCATCAGACCATGATAGCGCAAGTTCTTATCTACAAACAGCGTATTGAGAGTCGGTGCATCAAAACCGGTGAGAAACATACCTACCACAATAACCAGATCTACCTCTTTGCTCTTTACACGTTTGGCCAGATCACGATAATAGTTCTGAAACTCATTGCTGTCAACACCATAACTGGTTTTGAACATCGCATTATAGTCATTGATAGCTTTCGCCAGAAACTCCTTGGCACTGCTATCCATGGCAGAAGGCTCAAATGTCTCATCCGGTATCTCACCTATCGCATTCTGCTCTTCGTTGGCAGCATAAGAAAAGATGGTCGCAATTTTCAGAGGCTTTTCGCTCCCTTTCTGCAGGTTGTTCAATTCCTCATAATAGCATTTTGCAGCATCTACACTGTTTACCGCAAACATGGCATTAAAACCCTTGTTGCTTCCCTGATTCCTGTGGGTCTTTATCCGGAAATTCTGTAAAATGTATTGAGATATCTCATTTATACGGGCTGGATGGAGCAATGCCAATTTGTTTTCTGCAGCACTCAGTTTCTTCTCATCCAGCTCTGTTTCGATATCCTTAAATCTAGGACGGACATCATTGTAATCAACTTTGAACTTCAATACCTTTTCATCTCTGATAGCATCAGTGATAACATATGAGTGCAACTCTCTTCCAAAAACACTTGCTGTGGTCTCTGCACCCAATGCATTCTCAGGAAATATAGGCGTTCCTGTAAAACCAAACTGGTAGTACTTTTTGAACTTCTTTTTCAGGTTCTTCTGAGCCTCACCAAATTGCGAACGGTGGCATTCGTCAAATATAAAGACCACCTGCTTATGATAAATAGCCAAATCACCCTCACTTTTCATGAGGTTATTCAGTTTCTGAATAGTGGTTACAATAATCTTATTATCATCCTTTTCAATATTGCGCTTCAAACCGGCTGTACTCTCAGAACCATTCACACTATCGGGAGAAAATCGCTGATACTCCTTCATGGTCTGAAAGTCCAGATCCTTACGGTCCACCACAAAAAATACCTTATCGATGAAATCAAGTTGTGTTGCCAGACGGGCAGCCTTAAAACTTGTCAGAGTCTTACCGGAACCTGTGGTGTGCCAGATATAACCGCCACCTTCAGTAGTTGACCATTTCTTCGACAGGTACGAACTTTCAATTTTCCATAACATGCGCTCTGTCGCTGCAATCTGATAGGGACGCATGATAAGCAGAGTATCGCTTGTATCAAAAACCGAATATGTAAGCAGCACATTGAGAAGCGTGTTTTTCTGGAAAAACGTAGCCGTGAAATCCTTAAGATCTTTAATCAACACATTGTCAGACTTTGCCCAATTCATGGTAAAGTCAAAACTGTTTTTGTCCCGCTCAACTGTATTTGCAAAATAACGGCTGTCAGTGCCGTTTGATATGACAAAAATCTGCAGGTACTTATAGAGAGAATTCTCGCTGTTAAAACTCTCTTTGGAGTAGCGATGCACCTGATTAAACGCTTCACGGATAGCAACACCTCTTTTTTTCAGTTCCACCTGAACCAAAGGCAAACCATTGACCAATATCGTTACATCGTACCTGTTGGCCTGAGTCCCCTTCTGTTCAAACTGAGAAATCACCTGAACCTTATTGCGAGCAATATTCTTTTTATCAACTAAGTATATGTTTTGGATATGCCCATCGTCAAAAACGAAATCATAGATATGGTTATCATGGATTTTCCTGGTTTTTTCAACCAAGCTATCACCCGGTTTGTCTAAGTACTCAAGCACAAAACGCACCCATTCAGCATCCGAAAACGTCATATCGTTAAGCGTTTGTAGCTGAACTCTAATATTCGCCAACATCGCTTCGGGCGTATTCAAGTTTGTCGGATTCTCATACCCTTGATTGACTAAGTCCCGGATAAATTCATGTTCCAATGCAGCCTCAGTCTGATATCCGGCAGGTGCATCATTCAACTCATAATACTTGGTGAATTTATCAAGTACAATGAAGTTGTTCGTTTCAGCTATGGGGTTGTAGTGCATAGTTGTTAGGGATTAGGGATTTTTGAAGAGCATTTAGCATTTTGCCAACTTCTTTTATCAAGTTGATTGCTATTTCGATGTCTGAATTGTTGAGATAATGAATTTTTACACAGATTAATAGTTGTGTTTCTAATTCCGCTTTTGAACCTTTGGCAATAGCAAGAAACTGGATAAATTCTTTTGTTGAATTTCTTCCATGCCCTTCGGCTATATTGCTTGGAATAGAAATAACCGCACGCCTAATTTGATCACTCAATGAAAATAGCTCTTCTTTAGGCAGTCTCTTAACCAAACAATACACTTCGGTTACCAACTCCATGGCTTTTTGCCAAACTATTAAATCTTTAAAATCTTTCATCTTTTTCCATTTTCACTAACTACTATCTACTAACCACTAAAAACTCAAAAGCTTATCTCTGTAGTATTCATACTGCTTTTTCCGTAGCTCAATCTCCTTTGGCAAACCCTCACTGATGGAAGTAGTGAGCGTGTCGAACTTGTCGAGAATGGCAACTATGCGGGCTTGCTCTTCGAGTGAAGGGATGGGAATTGAAAATTCCTTTACTTTAGCATCAGAAATAGATGGATAAGCAGAACCGCTTTGATTCTCTTCTACATAGTTTTTAAACTTATTGGATGTTATCCAAAAATAAATCCATTTAGGTAATATCACATCTGAGTTCGCTCTTAAAACACAATACCCAGTACTTGCAACTTCGTTTGAATATTCTTCTGTTATTAAACAAAGTCGCTGTTGCGTTGGGCGTGTTGTGGCAAAAATCACATCATTGGTTAAAACCAGTTTTTGGGCTCTGCTTGGAGCATTTTCTTTAGTAATTTCTATTGTTTCAATAATGATATTTTTCTCACGGCAAACAGAAGTCAAATCAATATATTGATAAGATTTATTTGTATCTCGCCATCGAATATTTGAGGTTGGTATTGTTACTTCCCCCAGTGTTTTCCACTCCACTTCGCCATCCTCAAAGCTCAACAACTGCTCCTGATAGTAGTTATACTGTTTTTTACGCGCTGTAAGCTCTGCTGTAAGCTCTGCTGTAAGCTCTGCTGTAAGCTCTGTAAAACTGTCGAGAATACGAACAATTTCGGCTTGCACATAGAGCGGAGGAATAGGAATAAAGAGTTTTTCCTTAAGCATATTTGAACTCAAATTTGGTTGAGCACCGCCACCAGCTAAAGCAAATAAAAAATCAGATTTGGTCAAAATAAAATGATACAGAAAACGATTATTAAGAACTTTCTTATTAGGAATAAACTTACCAACTCGTTGATTAAGATAGGCTTTTTCATTGAGATTATAATAACCAATTTTACCAGTAGTAGCTCCAGACATAGCAATCAAAACATCCCCTTTTTCAATAAAGTAATTAAGTGGACTTCCATTTTTATAATCATCAGGATTAAAAAATTTTACATCTGCTAAATCTACATTTATACCATCAATATTTGTTATTCTAACAATTGGTAAACCTTTATCTTTAAACAAAGTGCTTTGAAATGCAAAACCATTTTGAAAATCACACACCTCCCCCAGCGTTTTCCACCCCACCTGAACGCCGTTGAGTAGTTTCTCTATATATTGTAGTCTATTATTCATCCCTATCTTTTTTGCCCTTTAGGTTTTTCATAGCAATTCCCTTGTCTATGGTTTTTACCCTGCGTTCCAATTTTTTTATGTCTTCTTCGACAGGCAGTTCTTCGGGCTTGATACCACTTTTACCTAAAAGAGCTCTCACATCTTTATTGTTCTTAACATGTTCGTTCGTGATATTGAGTTCGCCTTTGAGGTCGTTTTTCTTTACGTTAAAATTGGTAATCTCAGTAGCCAATTGCTTGGCTGTAATGGTAATGGTGGGCAGAAAATCGGCTAAGGGTCGGTTTTCTTTTATACCCAACTTACGTTTCATATCGCTGGTATTGAGGCCACCAAACATAGCCCAGTCTCCTTTGCTTCTAATTCTTGCAAAGCCCGAATTGTCAACTCCTCTTTCATAAATATTCTTGGAAAGCTCGGTTTCGGTAGCAGCCAGTTTTTCGCGTGCATGCAAACGTTCCATCAGCAGGATACGTTCTTCCAACACTTCTTGTTTTCGGGTTTGGATAGCAAAATAACTTTGGGCAAAGGCTATTTGCTCTTTCTTCGGGTCTCCGTTTTGAGCTATGAGGTAACAGGCATAGCGGGTGAGCATGATATCATCCTGCTTGCGTTCTGCCCCTGAACCAATTTTGACCATTTTGGTGACGTCAACGAAATGGTCTGAAACCGCTTCGCCCGTGGTTTCGCAACTTTCTTTTGCCTTATTAATGGTGTTTAAAAAATTACGCCAATCTGAATATCCTAAAAGTTCTTGCAATTCGCGAGCCAACCAATATTCTACGCCGTCTTGCTCGTAAGCGTATTCCTCGAAACTTTTGTTTAATCTTATGATTGTATCTTTTTCCATTTTTGGTTTGTGCTTGTTGGTTTACTTATTTTAGATTTGCTCATGCCTCAATCTCTTTAATAATGACATCGATATCGGTACGTAGTTTGTTTATCTTCACCACTGTCTGGGATATTTCTTCATTCAGTTTTGTAATATCTACCTGTTCGCGGTTGTCTTTGGCTTCCACATACGAACTTACCGAGAGGTTATAATCGTTTTCGGCAATGAGTTTGTTGTCAACGGTTTTTGCCACGTTTTCTACATCTTCCTTACTGTCGAAGATGTTCATTATCTTCTTGATGTGCTTCTCTTCCAGCACATTGTTATTGGTTACTTTCTTAAAGAATTCTTCACCACTGGCGTCTATAAACTGCGTCTTGGTATCCGGCTTATGTTTAGACAGTACCAGAATATTTACAGCGATGGAAGTTCCGTAGAATAGATTTGGAGCCAATGAGATGATGGTCTCTACATAGTTATTATCGACCAGATACTTTCTGATTTTTTGCTCCGCACCGCCACGGTAGAAGATACCGGGGAAACAGACTATAGCTGCCCTGCCCTTGCTGGATAGATAGCTCAGGGCATGCAGCACAAAGGCAAAATCGGCTTTTGATTTGGGAGCCAACACGCCTGCAGGTGCATCTTGCAAGGCACAGTATTTATCATTCCCGGCTGTAAATGAGTAAATTACAAGAATAAAATTCTTGATAGGTAACGATTTAGAAACGAGCGAGGCTCTGTTTTTTTCGTCATTTTTCACAATATACACAAAGAACGATCTTTGACAACAAAGGTACGAAAGATATCTGAATCACAATATTTTTAGTCTTTAAATCTACACCTTTCCGGTTATTTCGGAAAACATAGCTATCTTTGTATAGACTTAAAAATGAAAGTTGAAAGCGGAAAATTACCGCTTTGATATATACATGATATTCGCTGACGCCACTGCGAAAACTGGTAATTTACAAAGAAGGCTACAGCAATGTTCATGCTATACTCCGTATAGCGTGGACTTGCTCTCGTTTCCTTCTTGGGCATACCAGTGCCTCGCAGTGGAACGGTGTAAGTTCCACGCTTCTTTTTTGCGTGTTACAGGCCAATAGCGGAAGGAAAGAATTACCAACACGTAAAATAGAAAAGAGATGAAAAAGATTATCCTTTACGTTGCTGCATCGCTCGACCAGCGCATCGCAGAACCGGACGGAGACTTGGATTGGCTTACCGGATTTCCCAACCCCGAAAAAACCGATTACGGGTACAAAGACCTGCTGGGTTCGGTCGATACAGTTGTCATGGGTGGTAAAACCTACCGTGAGTTGCTGAATATGGATGTGATTTGGCCTTATCAGAATCAACACACTTACGTCGTATCGCACCATGAATGGAGTGTGAAAGAAAAGATCAGCTTTATTACGGAGAATGTAATAGAACGTATCAAAATGCTGCGTATTGAAGCCGGGAAAGATATTTGGCTGGTCGGTGGCGGCGAATTGATTTCGATATTGCTTGCCGCCGATTTGGTGGATGAAATTCAAATAACTTACATTCCCGTCATACTCGGTAAGGGTATTTCACTGTTCCCGGAGCAACCCAAAGAATCAAAATGGGAATTAATAAAAAGCACTGTATATAATTCGGATGTTTTGAAGGTAAATTATAGGCATCATAAATCGATATAAAATCTGCCTGATGCCCAAAAAAACGCCTGACAAGAGAATACTCTTTTTTTTCTTTTAATTTTAAATTACTTATTATTAGATTATTAGAAAAAAAACAAAATTAAATAACGCAAAATATTTTGCAGAATTTAAACGACTGTTTAAATTTGCATAAAATAATCGTTTAAAACAATATGGCAAAAATACAATCATCCAACGTAAGAGAGAGGATACTTGATGTTGCACGGGAATTGTTTGTAGCAAAAGGTTATGCTGCCACAAGCATACGCGATATAGCAACGGCATCTGATGCTAATGTTGCTCATGTCAAGTATTATTTTGGATCTAAAGCCGATCTTTTTGAAATCATCTTTGATGAAGCGTTTGAGATTCTTGCAAACAGGGTTTTCTCCGCATTAAACTCAGACATGCCTTTTGAGGAGATGATAGAAAATTGGATCAATGCCTACTATGAACTGCTGCCTGAGTACCCGCAGATACCCATGTTCATTTTGAATGAAATAAGTCACAGTCCCGAAGCATTAGTCAAAAAAATCCTCAAAAAAAATCCTCAACGGATATTTAGCAGGTTCTCAGACAGGATGGAAGATGAGATTAGAAAAGGAACGGTCAGGCCTGTTCCTGTATTGGATTTTGGGTTGAATGTATTGTCGTTATGTGTATTCCCATTTATGTTCAGGGGATTTGTTTTAAGGATAGCAAACATGTCAAACAATGACTATAATGCGTTATTAAAAGAGCATAAACAATATGTAATTGATTTTGTCTTAAGAGCTTTGCAACCATAAATTTTTTTGCCATCAGTTTAAACGATCGTTTAAAAATCAGTATTGAAATTTGTAGCATAATACGCTGATGAAAACAAATAATATATGCAAAATAGGAATTGATATAGGCTCTACGACATTGAAAGTTGTCGTACTGAATTTCCTTGGGGAAATAATCTACAAGGTCTATCGACGCCATAAAGCCGCTTTTAATAAACTCCTTATAGAAGAAATGAATAATATAAAATCCCTTTCCCCAGGGTCAAAATTTACGATCAGCATTACAGGTTCCGCTGGTATGGGAATTTCCGAGCATACAGGTATTTCGTTTGTTCAGGAAGTGGTTGCTTCCATTAATGTAATCAAGAATAAGTATCGAGACACACATACAATGATAGACTTAGGCGGAGAGGATGCCAAGATTGTCTTTTTCGAAGATGGAAGGCAGCCTGATATCCGAATGAATGGTAGTTGTGCCGGAGGAACAGGCGCTTTTATAGACCAAATGGCAGACCTGATGAATATATCGGTCGAAGAACTTGCCGAACAAGCCATTAAATACAAAAAAATATATCCGGTAGCTTCCCGCTGCGGGGTATTTGCGAAAACCGATGTACAGAACCTGATCTCACGAAATATTCCCCGAGCTGATATTTCAATGTCTATATTTCACGCTGTGGCGGTGCAGAGTATCACTACTCTTGCCCGTGGATGCGAGATCAGACCAAAGATACTCTGTACAGGCGGCCCCTTGACTTTTATTCCGGCTTTACGTAAGGCGTTTACCGAGGTGCTGGATGTTGACGAATCCGAACTCATACTTCCCGAAAACAGTGAATATTTTCCGGCATGGGGCGCTGCGATGAATAGTACGGAAGAACGTTCTGCACAGGAGATAGACCTGCTTATACAGAAACTCGAAACAAGAGGTTATAACCATGTGGAACATTTGCCTGCTTTGTTCGACAGTAATGAAGAGTACCGTTTGTGGAAGCAATCCCGTAAGATAAAGCAGTTGAAACGGGCTGAATTAGGGACCAGGAAACATATTGACTGTTTCCTCGGCATAGATTCCGGCTCTACAACGACGAAGATCCTTGTCATGGATGAGTCGGAAAACATCGTCTATTCGTTTTACGATTCTAACCTGGGAAACCCTCTCAGAAAGGTCGTGGAGGGGCTGAAAAAGTTTTCACAGGAAGTCAAACGAAAAGAAATATCGCTGAGATTCATTTCCTCGGCCGTGACCGGTTATGGGGAGGATTTGGTGAAATCGGCTTTGAACCTGGATTATGGCATCGTGGAGACAATGGCACACCTGTCCGGGGCACAATATGTTGATCCGGATGTGTCGTTTGTTTTGGATATCGGCGGGCAGGATATGAAATCTATTTTTACACATGACGGGGTAATCTCTAATATTGAATTGAATGAAGCCTGCTCATCGGGTTGTGGCTCTTTTCTTCAGAACTTCGCCTCGACGATGAACATGAACCTGCCTGAATTTACAGAAGCGGCCTGTTTGGCTGAATATCCGGGCGATTTGGGTTCGCGCTGTACGGTGTTTATGAACTCTAAAGTGAAACAATTATTGCGTAAAAACGCTTCACTGGGAGATATAGCAGCCGGACTGTCATACTCTGTCGTAAAAAATTGCCTGTTCAAAGTACTCAAAATATCGAACCTTAAACTGTTGGGAGAACATATTGTCGTTCAGGGCGGAACATTTCGTAACGATGCAGTTTGGCGCGCCTTGGAAATGTTGTCAGGGAAATCGGTTAGCTCGACCGACCACCCTGAGTTGATGGGCGCATTAGGGGCGGCGCTGTATGCAAAAAAGATGTGGCAGAAAAACAGAACTTATACCTCATTCCCTGGATTAGATTTCTTACCTGATGTGGATGATATTGATACAAAGGAACTTCAATGCAAGGGCTGTACCAATAAATGTTCTATTCTTCGTTTCAGATTTGAGAATGGGAATACTTGTTATGCAGGGAATAAATGCGAAAAGGTGTTTTACAATAAAACTACTGCACCAGAAAAAGGATATAATGCATTCGAGGAAAAGAATAACATACTTTTTAGCCGTGATAATGGCAAAAGAGGGACTACTATAAGGAAAATAATTGGGATACCCCGTGTACTGAATATGTTTGAAAATTATCCTTTTTGGCATACGCTGTTCACGAAGTGCGGCATGGAGGTAGTCCTTTCCCCTGAATCCAATACCACCCTTTATCAAAAAGGAGTAGGGAGTATTATGTCGGATAATATTTGTTTTCCGGCCAAATTGGTACACGGACATATATTGGCATTGGTCGAACATGGCATTGACCGTATATTTTACCCAATGGTCATAAAAGAGGGGAAAGAGTTTCGGTCTTCAGTCAACTCCTTTAATTGTCCGGTAGTGAGCGGTTATCCCGATGTTGTCAGGAGTTCGATGGACCCGGAGGAGAAATATGGTGTCCCTTTCGATAAACCGGTAATTACGTTCAGCAACGACAAAGCCCTTGAGAAAGCATGCTATAATTATTTATCATCGCTGGGAGTATCTGGGTACGTGTTTAATACGGCATTTGCAAAAGCTCAGGAAGAACGAAAAAATACAACGAAAAGATTGGTCGCTGACCAGAAAGTCTTGTTCGACAAAGCTGTTAGGGAGAACAAACTCGTATTTGTAGTAACCGGCAGACCTTATCATGCAGACCCTTTAATTCATCAAAAAGTGGGGCAAATACTCTCTGATATGGGAGTCGATGCTTTTACTGACGACATCTTCCGTGAGGATGAAAACGACGGATTCCGTAAACTCAATATCGTAACCCAATGGTCATATCCTAACAGGGTTGTAAAGGCAGCGATGGAAGTTGCGAAGCTTCCGGAGAATGTACAACTGATCCAGCTTAATTCATTTGGTTGCGGCCCCGATTCGTTCTTTATGGATGAAGTAGGAAAAATACTCCGGCAAGGTGGAAAAAACCACACGATATTGCGCCTTGACGAAATTGCCAGTTCCGGATCTGTCAGGCTACGTATGCGTTCGTTGATAGAATCGTTAAAAGTTGTCAGAACCGGATATATTGAAAACGTAAAAACATTTGAAGGTTATAAAACCACTTACAAAAAAGAAGACCGGAAGAAAACAATACTGGTACCGTGGTTCGCCGATTTTCTTTCTCCATTCATTCCTGCAATCGGAGAACTGGCCGGGTATAAGATCGTTAATCTGCCTAAAACGAACAGAGCCTCTGCCGAAGCCGGGCTGGTATATGGACATAATGAAGTATGCTATCCGTCAACGTTAGTATTGGGAGATATTATTACGGCATTACAATCCGGAGAATATAATTCGGATGATGTAGTTGTGGCTATTACACAAACCGGCGGACAGTGCCGGGCGACCAATTATGTGGCACAAATAAAATCAGGACTCGAAAATGCGGGATTTTCCCACGTTCCTGTTTTGGTTTTATCTACAGGAGCAGTATATCAAAACGAACAAAAAGCATTCAAAGTACCGGTGCTTAAAATCATCAATATTATCATATATGCCCTTCTATATGCTGACGCTCTCTATCAGATGTACAGCTTAACAATCGTAAGGGAAAGAGAAAAAGGCTATGCTCAACAATTGTTTGATTTTTATGTAGGTATGGGGATAAATGCGATTAGGGAAAATGATCATAAGGCTTTATTATCTTCGTTGGAACAGGCTGTAACTGATTTTAATCGGTTACCACTATACGATTACGAGTTTACTAAAGTCGGGCTAATTGGTGAAATCTATGTAAAATACAACAGTTACGGCCAGGCTCATATTACCGAGTGGCTCCGGTCGCAGAATATGGAGGTTGTAACTCCTCCTATCCTTGATTTTGTGATGCAGTATTTTGTCAACTCAGAAGTAAACCTCAAAAATGGCGTAATAAGAGGTAGTATCATGAAGCATCTACTGAACCCTGTCTTTTGGAAGTACATGAACAACCGGATCACGAAGGTGGAAAAAATCATGGAAAAATATCGTTTTTATACAGCTTCCGAGTCGATATACACCAAAGCCGAATATGCATCGGAAATACTCGACTTGTCTAATCAGTTTGGAGAAGGTTGGTCTGTGGCAGCAGAAATAGCGTGCTATGCCCGTAAAGGCATCATCAGGGTTGTTTGCGTTCAACCGTTCGGTTGTATTGCTAACCACATTGTCGCTAAAGGAATAGAAAAACGGTTAAAGAAATTCTATCCGGCAACGAATCTGCTTTATCTGGATATTGACGGGGGAATGGCTGAAGTTAATCTTCAAAACAGACTTCACTTTTTAATCAACTAATTTGATTATGGAAAAGGAATTAATGACTGAAGAAAGAATAAAACGTTCAGCAAGAAATGTGTTCTCCCGGAAAGGATTTGCAGGTGCCAGGATAAGTGAAATAGCGAATAGTGCGGGAGTAAAAAATGCGATGGTTCATTACTATTTCAGGAGTAAGCAGTCACTATTTGATACTATAATGAAAGAAACAGTCATGAAATTACGGAGTATAATAAATCCTTTCATAAATGACGAACAAACTTCGCTGGAGGAGAAAATAGATTTGACAATTGAAAAAATTCACATATTTCTACTTGACAACCAAGATCTTCCTATGTTTATCCTGAATGAACTGCAAACAAATACAAATCCAGAGAATTTTATTAGCCTTTATTTCAACCCGATGGAAGATAATATTTCTAATAGCATATTTTTTAAACAAATGGAAACACACATAAAAGAACAAAAACTTGATAATGTCATTTCTGCTAACCATGTATTCATCAATCTATTTGCTATGAGCGTGTTTCCTCATCTGAGTAGCAAATTATTAATGAATTTACTTGAGTTGGATGAACAAGAATATCATTTGTTGATAATGGAAGGACAAAAATTAGAGTCTTTATGGATAAAAAAAATATTGAATTTAGAATAACTCAGCTATGATAAAAAATGATATTGGTATTAACGCCGGAGTAATTTGGAATTTGTTGTCGCAAAATGGAAAATTGACTATACGGGGAATAGAGGAATATACCAGTTACAGGGATTCTATGATACATCTTGCTTTAGGTTGGTTGGCCAGAGAAAATAAAATAACGTTCTCGGTAGATAATGATAATCTATATGTTGAGTTAACCAATACCTATCTTGAAATGTATTATTAGGTTGACAACAACGCTGAGATGAACTGTGTAATTTTGATGAGAATGAATATGATAATTAGTTGACATATAATGATTTTTCTCATCTGCTAAAAATGAAGAATATTAAAATTGTAAAAAACGAAAATGATAACAGACCTTTTAAAAAAAATAATGACGCCTGTCAGGTTAATTGAGGTGATAGAAGAAGTGCCCGAAACCTATACATTTAAATTTGAAACACCGGAGAATATCAGTTGGACGCCGGGAACCCATGCTCATTTTTTAATCGCCGACCTGCAAAAAGGACAAGCATTGAACAGGCAACTGGTACGCGAATTTTCCATTATGAGCCATCCTGGTGAAGGATACTTGGGTGTCACGACCCGCATACGGAGCAATCCCTCTCTTTGCAAACAAGCGATGAAAGCTTTAAAACCTGGCGACCAAATCCAGATTTTTAAAATTAGGAATCATATTAAGCTACAAAAAACAGACAATCCCATTATTATTATCAGTATGGGAGTTGGAATAGCCACTTTCCGCCCCATTATGCTGGATTACATAAAATCAAACACGCAAATTTCCATCACCAATATAAACATCGACCGTAGCGGGAAATTTGTTTATTGGGGAGAATTGAGCAACATCCCTGAAACAAAACTGAAAAATATATTTGTAACCTCCCGCAACGATCTGTACAAAAGCATAGACAAGGCGCTGAAAAACAAGAATAATATTTATTACATAATAGGCTCTGAAGATTTCAACAGAGATATTGGCATTTATTTGGCGAAAAACAGTGTATCTAAAAGTCTTATCAAGTTTGATAAGCGATAGTTTGATGAACTTTTTCGGGAAGATATTAAAAAGGAAATTGTGATATAATGATAATAAAACAAAATATGACAGAAAAAAGTAACAAATATAAAATTCAGATACAGGAAGTTGAACTGAACGATGGAAGGCAATCGGGTAAGTCAATAGAATTTGAGGTTGAGAACCACGATGACATTCTCTATCTGATTGAGCAAATGCAGAATAGCAGCCGTTTTGAAAATAAAAATGAGAATACCGAATTTATTGTCGGACTAAAACTATTCAGTGATGTAATGATGAGAAACAGAAATAACCCTTTGTTTGAAGAATTTATTCCTGCTTTCAGACAATTTATGAAGAAATTAAAAGGTAAATAGTAAACCAACTATACGGATAACTTCGATAATGTTAAGAAAAGACCTACACGCAAGGAGTCTGAGCATTATCACTCCTGTTATACCGAAGTCCAGCGATATATAAGGAACTCAGGAGGGTAAGATATGCTCGAAAAAAATTAGAATAAAACCGGTATGCTTGAATATGTAGCCAAATTACGTAAGGAAACGGATAATGCGATAGACGGTATCGAATCATCGGACAGCAACATCCTGAAAAAATCGCTGGAAGCCTCGCATGTATTGGCAGACGCTTTCGACAAATTAAAAAAGTTTATTCTTTCCTATGAATTTCGGGATGAAGCAGAGGAAATCACTTTCTTCAAAGAAATTAAACCCAAATTCTGCTACAGGCTGATTTACTACCGTAAATTATATAATATCGAAATAAACCGTCCGGTTGCAGGAACTTGTAAGCAAAAAGAATACCTGTCCGACGAACTGGATACTATCAACAAATACACGAACAAACGATTGGATTTTGTCCGTTATTACCGCTCCGGCTCCACGCACCTGGATTCCCTCTATTTCCTGCGTGGCAGGGTGGACACCGAACAATACCTGGAAACCTTTTACTATGAACTCGATCCGAATTTTTCGACCAACTGCGATTTCAAAGTGGCTAAAATCATGGCCAACGATATGCTTTCCGCTTACCTGATGCAGGAAATAGAGCTATTAAATGACAATGGGATGAAATTCGGCACTTTTAACTTTCCCGCTACAAAAAAAACATGGAAGGGAAGCAAAGCTGAATTACAGGAACAAATCTACTCGTGGGACAGTGCCGGTTCGTTCGGTGACGTACCGCTTACACAACTTTACGATTATATCCAGAATGTATTCAATATCCAGTTGGACGGCAATCTTTCACGGGCTTTCGGCGATTTGAAAATACGCAATGTCCCCACGCCGTTTCTTGATAAATTGAAAAACGCCTTGTTGAAGCGTATGGGTAGAAAGTAACCAATACCGGGGTCGGTATTTATCCTTAAACACCCGGTTTTGATGTTAATTCAAGTCAAAACCGAGTGTTTTGTGTCATAATCTCCCTGATACCGACTGTTTTCCCGATTTTTCCTTCCGTTTTTAGGCGAAAATATCCTTGTAACTTACTGTAAATAATCTCCCTGCAAAAATCTTCAAAAAAAGTCATACCGACCTCTTTATCAGCCATTCATAAACGTCCGACCTTTGTATTATCAAAAAAATCAGCGGCAATGGGTATGAATGATGATTTGAAAGACTGGATGCAAATAGGATTTGAACGGCTTATAGCACGCCTTGACCGGATAGACCGGCATTTGGAAAAAATGGCAATAAAAGAAAAGTTGCTGGAAGGCGAACGGCTTTTGGATAACCAGGACGTTTGCCAACTGCTCAACGTCAGCAAACGAACGCTCCAGCGTTACCGTTTGTAATCGGTAATTTAGAATCCCCAAATTTTCGTAAATAGGAATCCCCACATTTTGGCAAATAGGCGTCCCCAGCGGGTGGCAATTAAAAATCCTTCATAATTTTATAATTCAAACGCTAAATGAATACGAAATTATGAAGGATACACAAAAATCCCGGAGGATCATTATGTGGAACAAAGTTAAAGAATTATCAGAAATTGGGCTAAACAAAAGCCAAATTGCAATTGAGTTGTCAATTGACCGCAAAACAGTCAAGAAAATGTTAAAGATGTCTTTAGATGAGTATCTAAAGCTCCTACCGGAAGAGAGGAGTAAAAAACTTGATCCATACGAGTCATTTATTTATGACTTGCTTGATGAGTTCCCTTTTCTTTCAAGTTCAGCTGTTGAAGACAAGCTCAAAGAGCACCACCCGGATTTATTAGATGTTAGCAGTAAGACTGTTTATAATTATGTGATGCAGGTGAGAGCCAAATACAACATTGACAAGGTAAATGACAGACAACTCAGAATGATGAGAAAGTGGGCAGACACTCCTTACGGAGAGTGGGGTCAGGTTGATTTTGGGACAATACTCCTGAGCACAGATAGTGGGAAGAATCACAGAGTACACTTCTTTGTAATAGTACTTGGCAGATCCAGACAGAAGTATGTCTATTTTCAGAGTACGCCATTTACAAGCAAGACGGCTATTTATGCACATCAATTAGGATTTGAATACCTTCATGGAGCACCTCAAAAATTACTGTATGACCAGGACAGAGTCTTTACAAAGGGAGAGAACTTTGGAGACATAGTTCTCACACAGGAGTTCGGCAGATATACAAGCGGTGAAGTATTTACTCCTGTTTTCTGCAGGAAGGCAGACCCTCAGACAAAGGGAAAGGTCGAGAATGCTGTCAAGTATATAAAACAGAACTTCCTTGTTGCAAGAAAGTATAACTCAGATGAGCAGTTAAACAGAGAGGTTATGGCCTGGCTTGCAAGAACCGGTAACGGAAAGATGAATAACGGGACTCAACTGGTGCCTAATGATGAGTGGATGAAAGAGAGAGAATATCTGCTCTCCCCTCGTATGAGTCCGTTAAAACCTGAGCCTGAATACCGTGAGTACAATGTCAGAAGAGATCATACAATAAGATATAAGGGTAATTACTACTCCCTCCCAAGAGGTTCATATCAGGGAGACGGAACAGTTGTAAGATTATATATTGAAGAAGACAAACTTGTTATTACTGACTCTTTCGGGGATAATCTGGCAGAGCATCTTATACCACAAACCAAAGGAGGATATGTCTCTTCGGTCAATCACTGGAAAATCCCTGATATATCCAGCTCCGAGCTTTATGAGCAGGTTCTTAACGGACTTGGAGATACAGACGATGCTAACACATGGGTGCAACTACTATCGGATAAGAAGAGGCGTTATCTTAAGGATAACCTCGTCTCACTGAAACATAGCATAGGCCGCTATGATAAGGATATCCTCAAGAGAGCTCTTGATATATGCATTGATAAGAGTATTTATAACGCAGCCGGCTTTGCTGATATAGCCAAAACCCTGCAGAACCAAACGACTGCTAAAATAGCTCCCGGAAAGACGAGTATGACTACTCTTCGTAAAATAGCAATGGAGCCTCAGACAAGAGACATTAACTCATATCAAAACATAATGTCATGGTAGAGATGGAGAGAGTTAAACAATGTGCATTAACCCTAAAGATTAATGTGTTGCAATCGGGGGCAGAAAAGTACATACATACAGCCCAGATAGACAAGCCTAGTTATATTGAGTTCCTCAACAGCATCCTGGATGATGAGATTTTGGTAAGACAACAGAAGAAAATGACATCATTGCTAAAAAGAGCACATTTACCATCAGATCATAATCTTGACAAATACGACTTCAGCCATTTTAATGGAATAAGCAAACCTGAGATGAAACAACTCAGAGAGCTTGTCTGGATGGATAACTGCTATAATCTGGTACTTATGGGACCTCCCGGTGTTGGCAAAACATATCTCGCAGCCGGTTTAGTTCACGATGCAGCTAAAATGGGTTATAAGTCTTACTTCAAAACAATGGAAGAGTTAGTGGAAATACTCAAGTTAAAAGATATATCCGGAAAGGCTCTTAATGCTTATAAAAGACTGCTGAAAGCAGACCTTATAGCCATTGATGACATTATGCTCTTCCCAATGAAGAAAAGTGACGCGGTAGGCTTCTTTAACCTGGTTAATGCCCTTCACGGAATGTGCTCAATAATTATTACAACCAACAAATCTCCAAAAGAGTGGGCAGAGACACTTGATGATGAAGTAGTAGCAACAGCACTGCTTGATAGGCTCTTGTTCAAGTGCGAAGTTGTTAAACTTGAGGGGAATAGCTATAGAATGGACAATAGAAAAACAATATTTAATAAACCAACACCCAATGGGGAAGCTTAATTGCGAAAAAATGAGGAATCTTATTTACGAAAAAATGGGTAATTTTATTTGCTGATTACAGCAGTGGTAAAATTCGCAGGAGTTTCATTCTAAACCAATTCACAGTAATTTCCATATCTGTATTTGAATTTTGGCGAACTTATTATTTGACATTTAAGCACATTTATTATACTTAACCACGTTTCGATGGATTTGCATTATTGTTAATGGTTATTTTTGTGGCTTACGGATAGCTGCTCAGAGAAAGTCACGTTATAAAATTATGTTTTTTTCAAGGGCTATCCAAATAATATTGAGAGATTTACAGAACAATTTTCAAAACCCCAATATTTATTGGGGTTTCCGCAAGCATCTAGAAAAGCTTATCTGCAAATGCCAGTTAATCCAGCTTATGGATGCAAAGTACATGATGCAAAAACATCAAAAGAAAATTTTACATTGCGAAACTATTCACCTATTTCTAAATGGCGACAAAGATAATTTTAGTGACACTGATTTATAATTCAAATAAATTTTGGAAATGTTGAGGAATGTCTTTTACGTCATCTGGCAGTTCTTGTAAAGCATTATATTTACCAACTATTGCGTCTATTAGAACTTTGTTTTGACTACGGACTGTAAATTTCGTTCCGCCAAATTTTGCATATGATTCTTCAGGGGAAGTAAATTCTATTTCAAATGAATACTCAAATGTCGGATATAAATATCTAGGAAACAACGCGCTATTACTCCAAATCATTCCTTGTAAAAAATATAAGAGTGTCGAAGAGTTATAAACCTTCGGAATCAAATATTCATAACCTTCTTCAATAAGACAGCACTTTGTCATCTGTAATTGATATTCTTTTGGTATCATTGCTATTATGTCCGGCTTGACATTAGTGAACACCAACTCATCTCCGTTTATAGTATAAGTTATTTCTTCTTTTTTAACCACAGACAGTTGATATTTATGAGTAAATTGAAAATCAATCTCCCCGGAAAAGCCCAGCTCATCCCTAAGTTCTAAATATTCCGAGAATGCCTTATTCATCCTGTCTGATATCTCAGACAACCGTTGCTGCTCTTCGCTATATGTCATTTGATATTATTTTGTTAAATATATTTATATTTCAGAAGATCAACAAGATGATTTCGACAAAGAAATCTGTGATTCCGAAAATTTTAGTCTTTCATAGACACTAATTAGATTCTAGAGGTTATGAATTATGCCAGAAACTTTATTTTTAAATGTCAAATTTCGATCGTGACAACCATGTCAACTCGTAATATTATATTAATTACCGATTTACTATTTATTTTTCCTATTTTTTATCCCAGATATGATAAAAGCAATTATTCCTATCACAAGCGAAAGTAAAATAACAAAACAATATCGTCCAATTTCGAATTTTATGTAGCTTGAACAACTAGTTAAAAGAAATATTAAGAAAATATAAACAAGATTTCTACTTTTCATATTCATAATTTAAAATTTCAGAGATTACTCGATCAGGGTATTTTTTAGACAGAACAGGTATTGTAAATTCTTGATTACGCTCCATGAATTTCCATTTTTTTCCATTATCAGCAGATATTGCAATCATTTCTCCACCTACTAATGTATAGTCATTTTGATTGCCTCTTTTTAAATGATAGCTAACAGCATAAATTAAACTATTTTGATATTTCACTTTATTTAGAATTTTGCTGATCCTAAATTCAAATTTACTCTCACTGGAAAATTGTTTGTATAATTCTTCGATGTAAGACGATTTTATTTCATTTATTGAATATTTTCCTTGTAATTTGTCGTATAAATATTCAAAAATGTCAGGGTAAATGAAATTTACGGATTCATTTATATTACCATTATAAAATGCTTTTCCATAGGTATTGAATTGATTTAGAAAATTTATTTCGCTATCATCAGTTGGAGCAAACCTCGTTTCTATTGTGCTTATTTTTAATTCATTGTCAATTGTATTAAATATCGAATCAACTAGAATTGCCGGATAAATTGCAGTTAATAATTCTTTTGTTTGAGGTAAAAAATCCTTGTCTATATCTATAAATTTCCAAGAGTACCCTTTATCCTTTGTTATTGCAACAATTATTGACTTTGCATAGATTTTATCAAATTTGTTTTCTCCTGTTCTTTCATAATCTATTAAAAATATGTACTCATCATTATTATTTGAGATTGAATCAATAATGTTACCAATATTAATTTTCATATTTAAGTCAGCATTCATTTGTTGAATCCCTGCTGAAACATACTTTTCTTTTAAAATTTGCTTAATTGCGTTTAAATTATTTTCTTCAGGAAATTTTAATTTTGTTATCTCCCAAAATATTGGATGAGCAAATATTGTTACCTTATCAAAGTCATAATTCAATTTTGAATCCATGAATTCTTGTGCATTCGATTTTAAGTTCCTATCAATAGGTTCATTTTTGTCGGATTTTGGTACACAACCAAAAATAAAAAGAAGCAATACATAAAAAATTAATGTTCTCATATTTATATTTATTTGATATTCACCATATATATTACAATTATCATTATACTCTCCACATATCAAACACTAGGATTTTTTTGATTATGTGTGGCATATCCATCCCAATCAAAAGGGGTTTTACTATTTATTCAATGATAATATCACACCAAATGTGCCGGTCATATCACTCACAAATGTACCGGGTGTATCAGTCACAAATGAGCCAGGCGTATCACCCACAAATGTGCCACAATAAAGGGATGTAATCTTGAAGATCACTCCTGTGTATTTTTGAAAAAAATACACTAAGGAGATGTCAAACAAGAAGATTACAATGCTAAAGCTTAAAAGGATTTTACAATTACTGGCAGCTGGAGTCTCTCAACGGGAGATCAGCAACAAGGTTGGAATAAGCAGGTCATCTATAACAGCCTACAAGGAGAGAGCCGATTCATCGGGCAAGAGTTATCAGGAACTTTTACAAATGAGTGACTCTGATGTGGTCTCAGTGCTTCAGCGCAAGGATTACCGTCCGGGTAAAGATGCCCGTTATGACAAGCTTGAGCCTCTTCTGAAGGATTATAGCCACGACATCACACAAAATCGCAGTACATATGAGTGCCTTTGGGAGGAATACCTGAAATTACATCCGGAGGGCTATGGATACACACGTTTCAAGGCATACATACAAGGCTATATCAAATCCCATCATTATTCATACCACAATGTATATGCCCCGGGCTTCGAGATGCAGGTTGATTTTGCCGGAGACAAACTGAATCTGATTGATCGTAAAACTGGATTAATTACAGAGGTAGTCGTTCTGTGCTGTATTCTTCCATATAGTTCCATTGCCTTCATAATGGCACTTTACAATGCAACCCAGGAATGTTTTTATTACGGTCTCTCAAAAGCACTGTCATATTTTGGAGGGATACCGGAATCAGTCAAGAGTGACAACATGCGTCAATGGGTGATACGTTCGGACAGGTACGAGCCGACCTTCAGCGAGTCCACCATGCAATGGAGCGTCCACTATGACACGGAGCTTGTCGCCACGAGGCCGGTTCATCCGAAGGATAAGGCTCCCGTTGAGGGATTGGTGAACAAGACATATCAGTTCGTTTATTCCCGTATACGGAATGAGGAGTATGAGACGCTTGATTCGCTTAATGCACGCATATTTGAGCTCACCGGTGAGTTCAACGGGCGTAATATGACGGGGCGCACCTACAGCCGGATGGAACTTTTCGAGAAGGAGGAGAAGCCATTACTCAAGCCTCTTCCGGCAGAGCCATTTATGTTAAAACATAGGAAAGAGTTCCTTGTACCGTCCAGCTATCATGTCCAGATAGGAAAAGAGAGACACTCTTACAGTGTCCCCTATCAGTATGTGAATCAGAAAGCCACCGTAGTATTCGACCAGGAAAGCGTGGAGGTGTATGTTGGCTTTAACCGGGTGGCCATTCACAGACGGGATCTGAAGGCCAACGGATACACGACAGAGCCATCCCATATGCCCGAAAATCACCGTGCATATCAAAAGAGCAGAGAGTATAATGCAGCATATTATCTTGGACAGGCACGTCACATAGGGCCAAATACAACAACGGTAATAGAGCGCATCCTTACTTCACAGCCTTTCATCCAGCAGGCTTACAGATCCAGTCAGGGTATATTGTCCCTGACAAGAAAATACCCTGCCGAGAGGATAGAGGCAGCATGTGGAAGAGCTTGCGGTACTACGGCAGCTGTAAGTTATACTGCAATAAAAAGAATACTGGAGTTAAAACTTGATACGGAGCAGGTAAACACCTGTTCATCACATATACCTCTCCATGAAAATCTCAGGGGAGCATCTTCTTTCGAATAGCAATCACTCACAAAAATTATAATTAACATGAACAACCAAGAGACACTAATCCAACTTGAATCCCTGAAGATGAAGGGTATGGCACAGGCCTTCTCTGCCATTATGAATCTTGCACCTCACAACAGACCTCCCTTGGAACAAATAATGGCAAAGATGGTTGAGTCTGAGCTGCTTTCCAGAAATGAACGGAAGACGACAATGTATCTTAAAACAAGCAAATTGAGATACAACAGTGTCCTTGAGGAAGTTATCTGTTCTGAACAGCGTAACTTTACCAAAGAGCAGTTACTGGATTTATCTGACTGTAGCTTTGTAAAACGAGCAGAAAACATACTCATAACGGGTAAAACCGGTTGCGGGAAAAGCTATCTTGCCTGTGCCATCGGGAAGCAGGCTTGCCACATGGGGATACGGACAGAGTACTTCGCAATGAACAAGTTCATTGAAAAGATAGCCATGGCAAAAATTGAAGGTTCATTCATTAAAGTCATCAATCATATTGAAAAAAACGACCTTATTATCTTTGACGACTTCGGATTGCAACCGCTGGATACCAACTCCCGTTTGGCTCTTCTGCAGATACTGGAAGACTTTTATGAACGAAAATCAGTTATCATTACATCCCAACTACCCGTAAAAAACTGGTACGACTATATCGGGGAACCTACTCTGGCCGATGCAATAATGGATCGTGTCACCAGTAACTCTAGAAGAGTTGAGATAAAAGGCGAATCAATGAGAAGAAAAGAGAGAAAAAATTAATACTTTTATGTCAAGTTTACAGCTCTTTCTCGGTGGCTCATTTGTGAGTGATACAGTGGCCTATTTGATGTGATATATTCAATTCAACTTACTCTGTCCTTATCGGGCTGTTGATTTTATCGCTTTTTTAGCCCATATTTTAATTCAAATTCATTTATCCAGTCTTTGTGTCTGCCAGTACTTTGAATTGAATGAACTATCTCCTGGATAGTAACTAAAACTATTCTGTCCCTGTATTTATCAGGAACAAACTCAGTTAGTAATGGCATTAATCCACGAACTTTTACACCATTTTGATAATTAAAAACTGGACTACGTTCATCTGAAAGAAGAACAAAATATCCGTCTTTATCAATACTCAATAAAAATTCTCTAAAGAACTGATAGTAATTTGCTAATATACAGATCTTTTCATTTTTCAATTTCTCATTGAAACCATGCTTTTCAAAAAAACTCCAATACTTCCTTCCGATAAAGTATAAAAAACACTCATGCAAATTATCAATTGGATTTCCTCCGGCGCAATCTCCTTTTGTGAAAACAGAACAACCTCCGAATTCTGGTTCGACTAATTTGCTTTCAATAAAAATCTTTGGTCTATTATTTGTGTCAAAAAGGACCAAGTCAATTGAAGTTGGTTGCCCTGTATCTTCATTAAAAACAGTCCTGTCTTCATATTCAAACTGTGCTTTTTCAAATTTGTCAACAATTCCTTTCGCTTCAAGTAGGGCTGTCAATGGTGTCAAATCGTTTCTTGTAATTAAAGGCCCAATTAAGTTAAAGACCATCGCCTGGCTACTCAATCCGTGATGTGCGTACTTGTGCAGAGGAAATGGTTTATTATTCTTTTCACTCTCAATTTTAAAATTTTCAATGTAATCAGCAACTTCTGATAAAATAATATTATTTCGCCAGTTGTCTAAAGATTCCAAGCAATATGGCATTTTGTAATGAACACGGAAACCTTTTTCAATAAACCATTCAGATGACGAGTGCCTTAATTCTGATTCAAATTCAGCATGGCGCGGATAAATCCATTCTTTCGCTTTTTGTCTAGTATTCATATTTGTATTTTTGACCTTGCCAAGATTTTTCGCACATTGACGAACTCGCTGTTAAATCCTGTTTCAACAGAATTAAACGAGTGATATGGACTTGGCATCACTTATATCCTATTCGTCTTCTTTGGTTATCATTTTTAGGGCCGATAACCGGTCACAATTTGTGCCCTGTTGTATCTTCTCATCCTTTGTCAGCTCAAACATAAAATCCTCCGGGAACCTGTTTATATTTCTTTTTACTTGCAGCTTTAAAACCTTAGTTACCGTCTCATACAACGAAGCCAGATCAATGTCAATCATCACCTTGTAACGCCTGAATTCAAAAATTAATGTCTAAAAATACTTATCAAACTCACCCTCGTACTGTGGAGAGATACGTTATTATTTTGTCATTTAAATGGCTTGTGGATAGCTATTCGAAAGAAGCCGCGTTATAAAATTACTAATTTCCAAATGGCTATACAAATAATTTTGAGGGAATTACACCACAATTTTCAAAACACCAATATTTATTGAGGTTTCCGCAATTGCTTGGAAACTAAGATTAATACGATTTCACATCCAAAGCATGAAATTTTATCTAAAAAAAACAGATTTCACCCAAGTTTTCGCAAAGGCTATTGAAGACATATGATTGAAAAAATTCTAGTTTTTATGTGATGATTTGAGAATTTCTCCAAAATATAAGAATCAGTAAATTGCCTCATTAGCCGCTTAAAACCAAGTGGAGATATGCCGGAACAAGGCAATTATCAGCCGAGTGAGAGTAAAGAGCAATTGAAGACATAAAGCCGAAAAAGATCTTGATTTTTTGTGATTTTATGAATATTTAACCATAAACAGGTATCGTCAATTTGCCACTAAGCCGCTTACAAGTTAATGGAGCTATGCAGAATCAGGGAAATTTTCAGCCGGAGGGAGCGAAGCGACTGAGGATGGACTTCCCTGATTCTGTATAGCTCTATATAAAAAAGCGGCTAAGTGGCCATTAATTAAAAGCATTGTCATTAAATATGAGGCAATTAGAAAAATCAGTGCCACTAAAATTGCGGCGGGGCGGAGACTCTGTCCATGCGGAAACTCGCAGTGACATTATTGGCCCTGAGCCCACTCCAAAACATAGTCGCCCCCACAATATCAACATTCCAGCACTCATACGCCAACCCGACAGCCCCACTCAAAAGATCATTCGAATAATTAGAAGCCAGAAAATTCCCGTACAAAAAATACCCACCATTATTATCCACCTTCGAAACCCAATGACCAAGATCATCCTTGTAAAAATACGAGAAACTACCATCCGGAAAATAGGACCAATAATGAAAACCATCAACATTATCAGGCGAAGTAGACCTCCCGTACCAAGTACCTAAACATTTCGCCCTCAAATCCACCCTCACCCTCTTCATCGAATAAAGCTTCGAGTCAGGATAGACAACATTATCAATCTTAAAAACAGGAACCCTGTAAATCAAATTTTCAGCATCAATAGAAACAATTTCAAACACCATGTAAAACTGACCCGAAACAGCACCTTGCCCCTCAATGATTATCGATTTCCCATCCACCTTATAGGTAAATTTATCATTCTCAATCCACCTCTTATTACTGGCATCAAGCTCATACCCTGTCGAATAAACCTCAACACCATCCTCCCTGAACTGTATCGTGAACACCTTATCCGTCAGAACAGGCTTAGCGTCAACCTGACTGTTTATCCACGTACCAATGAGCAACTGAGAGTAATCACAACCATCATCCTTACTACATCCCGCAAGAATAGTCACACAAAAAACAAAGCAACAAAGCAAATTTCTCATAAATAAAGTTTTAGTTACACAAACTTAATAAAATTCACTAGCTACTTTTTACTTCTGAGAAGATTATTTGGGTTTATTATTGGTAATATAAAATTTTGCAAGGCTGTTCCCTGCAACCTTGTTATCAGAATGCCCCTAGAAGTAGAATAAGTAACAGACGAAAGAGCATTTGCCAAGGCAGGATTTACGTTCAATATATTGTTCTTATCCGGTATGGCAAGTTCCTCCAAATTTTCAACACGGTAAATGAATATAAGATGAAAACCGGCACTGGCTTCAATTTCATTACCACCGTTGCTATCCGATTGAATATTTATTGAAAAATCCGCCTTTGCTAATTTATCCTCAAGGTTGAAACCTAACTGCAGAGAGTTATCTAATTGATAGCCGGCGACCTTGTTAACATCAAAATTTTCAGACATCTCCACCTCTGCTTTGATTATTTTACAATCAAGCAAATTGATTTTTTCCGGGAAGAATATACTTTTATCCTGCATGATGATATTCATTAAACTGGTTTGTATTCTTAGCGCGTTGCCAAACTTTGCTGCCCGGGGTTGCTTCTATTTTGGTACGTGTGACAAAAGTGTGGACTCTGCATATAAATCCATCTTCCACAAACTCAGTCTGTGTCATTTTCTTAGGGACTTCCAACAAAGGTTCACCCAGTTCTGCCGATAATTTTGCCAACGAGCGAAGCGTAAAATTATGCTCGCCACCCAACCACTTAGAAATCTCAGATGGTTTTTTTTCCAACTTTTCTGCCAGCTCCTTTTTGCTCAAACCTTTTTCAAGTAATAGTTGATTTATGCGAACCACTAAATCGGCATATAAATCCACAAAGATTTCCAAATCTTTGGGAGTGCTTTTCAGCAATCTGTCTACTGTTTTAGTTCTCATTTTAATAAAGAATTATTTCTGTTGTCTTACCATCGGAGTTTAAATACTGGCAAATGTATTCATTTATAACTGAATTATACAAATAATATTTCACTTATAAGTTAATTTTACGCAAATCTATTTATTCTAATTGCTATACAGAGCATTGAACAATTCAGATAATCCTAGCATAAAATAGCACCTTCAATCAGTTTGTTAAGTAGATGCCTTTACTCTACCACAAATGATTTTTGTTTTTTGAGGATAATTGTCCGGAGAATTCTTAGTTATAAAATTACAAATTTTAGATGGCTACACAAATAATTTTTAGGCAATTGAAGCCATAAGGCCGAAAAAGACCTTGATTTTTTAGCCGATTTTATAAATGTTTTACCATAAACAGGCATCGACAATTTGTTCTCTGTGGCCGCTTACAAGTTAATTGAGATATACCGGATCAGGGCATTTCAGCCGGAGCGAGCGAAGTGAGTGAGGATGGACAGCCCTGAGACGATATATCTCCAATATATAAAGCGGCCACAGAGAACAAATAAACACTCGTAACGAAACTTATAGTGCTCGTTTTGTTTCAATTCACTCGCCGTAAATTGTCACATCGAAACAAATTCAGAAAAATAATTTTCGTTTTTGTATATCGTAAAATAATTTTAGATAAATTTGTTCTAACACACCCACAAAACAAACAACATGTCAGACCAATTTGTACTCACACTGGACGAAGGCACAACAAGCGCACGCGCAATCCTCTTCAACAAAAAAGGAGAAATAGTCGCATCAAGCCAAAAAGAGTTCAGACAAATCTATCCGAAACCAGGTTGGGTAGAACACGACCCTGAAGAGATCTGGAAATCACAGTCAGGATCAGCACACAAAGTTATTGAAGAGGCAAACCGTTTCAACGCGAAAGTCGCATGCATAGGCATAACAAACCAACGCGAAACCACAGTTGTATGGGACAGAGAGACAGGAGAGCCTGTATATAATGCAATCGTCTGGCAGGACAGAAGAACATCAGAGTATTGTGACGGATTAAAGGGCGAAAAGTGGGCCGAAATCATAAAGTACAGAACAGGCCTGATACTCGACTCATACTTCTCGGCAACAAAACTGAGATGGATACTGAACAACGTTGAAGGTGCAATGGAGAAGGCAAAGGCAGGAAAACTCGCTTTCGGAACCATCGACACCTGGCTGATATGGAAACTCACAAACGGCAAGGTGCATGTCACAGACGTGAGCAACGCGAGCCGTACAATGATGTATAATATCCGCACCCTTGCTTGGGATAAGGAGCTTCTGGAGCTGTTCGGAATTCCGGAGAGCGTTCTTCCGGAGGTCAAATCCTCATCGGAAGTTTACGGATACACAACAAAAGAGCTTTTCGGCACAGAGATTCCTATATCAGGCATAGCAGGAGACCAGCAGGCTGCGACATTCGGGCAGATGTGCTTTGAAAAAGGTAGTGTAAAGAACACATACGGAACAGGTTGTTTCATGCTTTGCAACACAGGCAGCGAAATAGTAAGTTCCGGAAACAATATGGTAACCACCATCGGATGGCAGATTAACGGCGAGACAGTATATGCACTTGAGGGTAGCATCTTCACCGGAGGATCAATCGTACAATGGCTGCGCGACGAACTCGGCATCATCAAGTCCTCTTCAGAGGTAGAGGCATTGGCAGCAAAGGTTCCCGACAATGGCGGGGTATATCTCGTTCCTGCCCTTACCGGCCTTGGCGCGCCACACTGGGATCAATATGCCAGAGGAATGATTATCGGCCTCACAAGGGGCTCGAATGCCTCGAACATAGCACGTGCGGCACTTGAGGGAATAGCTTTT
This sequence comes from Bacteroidales bacterium CF, assembly GCA_000473305.1. Taxonomy (GTDB): domain Bacteria; phylum Bacteroidota; class Bacteroidia; order Bacteroidales; family UBA932; genus Bact-08. Next base: position 1,973,316 of record CP006772.1, read on the forward strand.
CAGACATACGATGTCCTCAAGGCAATGCAGGAGGATCTCGGTTCTCCGATAAAGGAGCTGCGTGTTGACGGCGGTGCAGCGGTTAACAATCTGCTCATGCAGTTCCAGGCAGACATTCTGGGAATACCTGTTTACCGTCCGGTGATTTTCGAGACTACTGCACTGGGAGCAGCCTATCTTGCAGGTCTTGCAACAGGTTTCTGGAAAGATCTGGATGAGATAAAGGGGCAGAAGGCAATTGAGAAGACTTTTGTGAAGAAGATGGAGGACAACAAGAGCAAGGAACTTATTAACGGCTGGCGCAAGGCTCTTTCAAGGGCAAAAAGCTGGGTTGAACCTGAAAAATAAACTGAAAAACATATGGGAGAATTTTTAGCTGAACTACTGGGCACAATGGTGCTCATCCTTCTTGGAAATGGTGTTGTTGCCAATGTAGTCCTCAAAGGGACAAAGGGAAATAACGGCGGATGGATAGTTATCACAATGGGATGGGGATTAGCCGTCTTCACAGGGGTGGTTATTGCCGGTCCGATATCGGGTGCCCACTTGAATCCTGCTGTGACAATCGGTCTTGCTCTTGCCGGACAGTTTGCATGGTCTAAAGTTGCAATGTTTATTATTGCCCAGCTTATAGGTGCCTTTTTAGGCGCGTTTCTGGTATGGGCTTTTTACAGACATCACTTTAACGCCACTGAGGATAAAGATTCAATTCTTAGCTGTTTCTGCACTAAACCTGCAATCAGGAAAATACCTAACAACTTTCTGTCAGAGATGATAGGAACATTTGTCCTGGTATTTGTAATATTTTACGTACAGGGTGCTTGCCTTACTTGCGAGACAATGCCTGATGTGAAAATCGGGCTGGGCAGCGTCGGGGCGTTGCCTATAGCGCTTGTGATAGTTGCCATAGGACTATCTCTTGGCGGAACTACCGGGTATGCAATCAATCCTGCACGTGACTTCGCTCCAAGACTAATGCACTCTATACTTCCTATAAAAGCCAAGGGAGATAGCGAGTGGAGCTATTCATTTGTTCCGGTTGTGGCCCCGCTTGTTGGAGCTGCTATTGCAGCCGGACTGTTTTTACTGTTATGATGACCTTGCCAAGGAAAAACCTTGGCAAGGTCTTTCGTTGAGATCCATAATTAATTTGGTTAGTGATTATGGGTTGTTAAGGAGCTCCCGCAAGGGGGCAAAACAAAAGGCTGCAAAATTTGCAGCCTTTTCACTTTTCACTAAATTGAAGCCATAAGCCTCAAAGACGCTAATTTTTCCGGATTTGTTCTCTGTGGCCGCTTTTGTATTGCGGAGCTACACCTGAGCAGGGCAGTCCATCCTCACTCACTTCGCTCGCTCCGGCTGAAAATTGCCCTACTCAGGTATATCTCCGCTAACTTTTGAGCGGCTTCTGAGGACAAATTGCTGATTCTTGTTTTAAGGTAAAACCCTCATAAGATCATCGCACCTCCTTAACGATGGCAGGTCTTTCAACTCCGCTCCAGGAGCCGAGGAAAAGTTTGCCGCCGATCTTTTCATGTACCAGGAAGCCTGCGGGAAGCTTTCCGTTTGGCGCATAGTGAACGAAGTAATATCTGGTGTTGCTGTATTTCAGTTTGCCGTTTCTGGCAATAAAAGCTGTCTGTCCACTCTGGAGTTTATTGGCAAAAGCCCACTCGTCAATATCCCTTATTCGTTTAAGATCTTCCCAATCGGCAATCTCACATTTGCTGCGAAAATCTCTTCTGATCTGCTCGTTCAGATCCACTCTGTCACTGTATCTGTCCATTGTGACTCTTATACCTCCCCACTCTCCGGGACGATTTCTGTCATTTTCCCCGCGGCCTTCGGAACCGTTATCCCCTCTTGGCGGGTCGTCTCTTCTCATATCATCTCTGTAACTTTCACCCTTGCTTGCCAGAATGTGGCAATAATCCCCGTACCACGACCCGAGGAAGAATTTACCGGCAAACTTGTCATGAACAAGGAATCCTGCCGGGACGCGACCATTTGGAGAAAAAAGGAAAAAGTAGACACGGTTTCCGCTTTGTATAAAACGTCCGTTACGCTGTACAAAATATTTACGTCCGGGAATCAGTTTTGTCGAGACAATCCATCTGTCAATATCTCTTATCTGCTTTATGTCATTCCACTCAGCCAGTCTGAAATCGGGACCGAATTCATATCTTACTGCCTCTTCCATATTTATATCTGATTCAATATAGGCTCCGAGTGTAGCCCTGAACTCCTGCCTCATATTCCGGTCATCATGTCTGCCTTGCAGCGAGTTATTGCGGTAAATACTGCGCTCCTGCGCAAAAGTGGCACTAGTTGTTGTACCTGAAATGGCTAAAATTGCGACAAGGGAGATTATCGACCCCTTCAAACTTAGATTACTCTTTAATTTCATTACTGATTATAGATTGGTGTTTTTTATGATACAAAATCATTAGTGTCCACTAAAAATATTTTTAAAACCATATAATACATTAAATTTCAATAATATATAGCGATATTTTTAACGTGTCGATTTGAAATTGTAATATAGTATCCGATATATAAAAGGATATTATGAATCAGAGCAAACATGTTTTCAGTCAACTCGTTGAGTTTCTTCCAAAGAGAGTATTCGATTGTATTGTAATGAGATATCAGGGAGATAAATACATTAAAACGTTCAGCTGCTGGAACCAGTTGCTGGTTATGATTTTTGGTCAACTTTCCGGTTGTGAAAGCCTCAGAGAACTTGTATGCATTACAGCTGCTCATAACAATAAGACCTATCATCTTGGATTTGGCAAGTCTGTAATAACGCGCAGCAATCTTGCCAAGGCTAACGCAAACAGAGACAGCAAGATCTTTGAAGAATTCGCTTACAAGATGATATCCATTGCCCAGAACAAGAGAATAACAAGGGAATTTGAAATTGCCGGCAGGTTCTATGCCTTCGACTCCACTACTATAGACCTGTGTATGAGTCTCTTTTGGTGGGCCAGCTTCCGCAAGGCAAAAAGTGGGATCAAAGTTCACACTCTCTATGATGTCGTCACTCAAATCCCGACATTCCTTCATATTACGGAAGCCAGAGTTCATGACATGAATGCGATGGATGATATCCCGTACGAATCCAACGCATACTATATCTTTGACAGAGGTTACTTTGACCTTGCAAGACTCTTTACTGTAAATCTTATAGGCTCTAACTTTGTCATAAGAGAAAGAGGACAACTTCAATATGAAATCGTTGACGGAGAGGACCTTCTTGAAAAGGCTGACAATATCCTCTATGACCAGACGATACGGCTTACAGGACAACTGACGGCAAAAAAATACCCGAGTCATCTTCGACGTATTGTATACTACTCTAAAGAGCACAAAAGGACCTTCACATATCTTACTAATAGCTTTACAGACAAAGCTGAACACATCGCCATGCTTTACAAAAACAGATGGCAGGTGGAGTTGTTCTTCAAATGGATCAAGCAGCATCTGCATGTAAAATCCTTTTGGGGAGTAACCGAAAATGCAGTTAGAATTCAGATATATGCAGCAATTACGGCATATTGCCTTATTGCTATTGTTGAACATGATCTCCGTCTCAATCGAAGTACCTTTGATGTGCTCCGCATTCTTAGTATGTCTCTTTTCGACAAGGCTCCTATAAGAGAACTCTTCGAAAGGGCAGAACCAGCATGTGATATATCTGATGAGGATCATCTTCAATTAAGCTTTAATTTTTAGTGGACACTAATGATACAAAATTAATAATATCGGCCTTATTTAATATAGTCAGGTGCCACCGGGTCTCCATTGAAGAAGTCACCTTTCTTGCCCGAAGATATAGCCCAGCGGTCAATCCACGATATCCCCCACTTCCCGTAGCTTGTTACTTTGCTATTGTATGCTTCATCGCGTAATGCCGTATCCATGTCCGCAAACTCATATCCATTCCGCTTGTACATCGAGGCAAGTGAATCGAGGTATACTGCATTCAAAAGACTTGCGTGGATGAGAAGGATCTGAGGGATCTTCCGTCCTAACAAGGCTACCGATTGCCTCTCGTAATAATGCAGTTTCTTTTCCATATAATCGATATAATCAGACCCGATCCTGCTCATCAGGAGAGTATCTTTTACATCACTTGCCTTTTTATACGCGAGGGCAAATAGGTAATCGTCATTGTCTATTGTAACAGGGGCAACTTTGTAGCCATGATTTTTAAGAAATGAGTCCAAAGAGTCAGCCTTGGATTTTGTCTCCCCAACATGAAGGAATGGATGCCGGCAACTCTTTCTGATATCTGCCCCCGTCAGCTTCGTTGCGAATTTTCCTCTCATTTATAAATCCAATTGCCGGGATTTTGTTTTTCACCAAAGAGCTCATAATAGAGTTGAAAATCATTTTTTGATAATTGGAGTCATTAATTCCATAAGAAACGACCGGCATGTCGTCTATGGAAAAACAGATTTGTGATTTTTGTCCCGATGCCACCGTAGACATCAGCAACAACATTATGATTAACAGTTTTTTCATCAAGATTAACAGCTATAATTACCAATGTGAAAGATACACATTTCACTTTTAACTCTTCACTCTTCACTTTCCACTCATAACCTTATCACCCTCCCTGCTCCTATCTCTCTGACAAAATAGCTGTCGTGCGAGACTACCAACAGCGTACCCCTGTAATTCCTAACCGTATCTGTAAGTATGCGAAGGCTCGAGAGATCCAGGTTGTTAGTGGGCTCATCCAGAATGAGCATATCTGGTATCTGGTTTGAAATCATCAGGCAACACAAATAAAGTCGCATCCTTTCACCTCCGCTCAGCACAAGACAGCTTTTATCCCACACATCCTTAGGAAACAGAGCTCTGTTGAGCCTTGTTTTCACCTCATGTTCAGGCAAGTTTGTCGTATTATAACGATTTGCAAGTTCCAAAATGGTATTGTCAACATTTATCTCTCTGTACTCCTGGTCGAGATAGAGATATGAAAACGGGGCGCGGGTCACCTCCCCCGAAACAGGTTCCAATTGCCCGGTTATAAGTTTAATCAGTGTTGTCTTACCCGATCCGTTGTCACCCATGATATGAATCCTCTCACCGCTGAAAATCTCAAAGGAAAGTGGCTGACTCCAAAGAGAGACTCCACCGGAGAACTCATAGTTTATACCTTTTACGCAGACAAGTCTCTTCCCGTTATGAATCCCTGCATCTTCAACATCAATCTTTAGCTCTGCCCTGTTTATCTGCTCAGACCTCAGATCACTAAGCCTCTCCCGGCTCTGCTGCACGATTTTCTCATGTCTCTCCCTCAATTTTGCCTCCGTGTTCTCTCCTCTGTTCGACACGGTCTTTCTCAGTATGCGTATTATCTGAGATTTGTTGCGCTCACCGCGTCCTACCCGTTTTTCCTGCCGCTGTCTGGTCTCCTGAGCTGTTTTTCTTACCTCACGGAGTCTCTTCTCCTCGTTGTGAATCTTCTCCTGCAAAGAGTTGCTCTCCATTTCCCGCACATCACTATAAAAAGAAAAGTCCCCGCCGTATATTTTCAGCCCCTTGGGTGTCAGCTCCATTGTCGTATTTATCCTCCCGAGAAGGCTTACATCATGGCTGACAATGATGACAGACGCCTTTACGTTGTCTATATAGTCATAAAGAATCTCCCTTGATGTCAAATCAAGATGGTTTGTAGGTTCATCCATCAGCACCACCTTCGGGTTATGAATATCCAGCCCTGCAAGGAAAATCTTGGTTTTCTCACCTCCGCTCAGATTGTCAAAATCATCTGTAAGCCCGATATGAGACAACCCCCATTTGGCAAATGCTCTTTGACAACGTGCCTCTATATCCCAGTCATCTGCAAGTGTGTCGTAATGTAGTTGCAATGTGCTTCCTTGCGTTATTGCAAGTAATGATTCCAGTTTTTCCGACACATTCAGGAACTTTGACACCGATTTTCCGGTAATCCCCACATTTTGTGGAATATAATAGTGACTCGAAGAGCAGATGATACTTCCGTCCGATTGTTGCAGCTCACCTGCTATCACTTTCAGGAGTGTGGATTTTCCTGTTCCGTTGTCACCGATAAGCGAGACAATGCTGTTATCAGCTACAGTAAAGCTGATATGTTCAAATATTGCGTTTTGATTTTGGTAGTGATACGAGATATCACTTACAATTATACTCATGACAATTAATTAAAAGGCCTTGAATCAAGGCAGTTAAACCTTATTACTCTTTTGTTGCTGTCAGGTTTAATAAAACCCTTAATTAACCGTTAATTCTCATTGGTATAATTTTAATATTTCCGCAAATATATTAATTTTTCACTATTCACTTTTAACTATTCACTTAATGACACCAGATTTTCCAATTTGCCTCTTAAGCCACTTTGTTACTGTGGTAAATACTGTCTCAGGGCTGTCCATCCGTTGTCGCATTACAGCTATAAGCATTAAAGACGCTGGTTTTTCTTTACGTGATTTGATTTCGTGTTTTTCCTGGCTGCGAAACTCCTCCCTTCGGTCGTCAGACATTCTCGCCTTTTCCGGAAAAACACTCATAAAATCACTAAAAAACCAAGGTCTTTTTCAGCTATATATCTGTAATCGCTCCTTACTCCCTCCGGCTGAAACGCCCTGATCCAGTATTTTTCCACATATTTGTAAGCGGTCTAAGAGGCAAATTGGCGATTCTTGCTTATGAAACACTGTCCCATCATAACAACAAGTCGAAATATGTCTTAAAGCTTCATCATCTCTTGCGGTGAAAAAAATCATTAATCACCGCAAATATGCGGCGATTAATTTGTATATTTACCGCATAATTGGTTTTCAAGGATGGGAAAATACATTTACGAGCAAAAAAAATGGACTGACTTTTATTGGGATGATAGGGTCATAAATGCTGTATTTGGTGAGGTTCGGTTAATGCAGGGCAAAATCATCGGGCAAATGAACTCTCTCGGATTTTCTGCCAGGGAGGAGGCAACTCTTACAGCCTTGACATTGGATGTTGTAAAATCATCTGAGATTGAAGGGGAATTGCTCAACTACGAACAAGTGCGCTCATCTATTGCAAGACGCTTGGGTGTTAACACCGCCGGCCTTGTACCGAGTAGCAGGCACATTGAGGGTGTTGTGGAAATGATGCTTGATGCCACTCAGAGTTATGACTTGCCTTTAACTGAAAAGCGTCTGTCCGGTTGGCACGCAGCACTTTTTCCTACCGGATATAGTGGGCCTTATGAAATCTCTGTGGGCAGATATCGTACAGAGGAAATGCAGGTTGTTTCAGGAGCGATGGGTAAGGAGAAAGTTCATTACCAGGCGGTAAAACCGGAAGATGTTCCGGCTGAAATGGACAAATTCCTGGGCTGGTTTAAGAACGACAGTCAGCTTGATCCTGTTATAAAAGCTGCTATTGCCCATTTTTGGTTTATCATCATACACCCCTTCGATGACGGAAATGGCCGGATTGCCCGTGCAATAACTGATATGTTGCTCGCACGTGCAGAGAATAGTGGTGATCGTTTTTACAGTATGTCAGGTCAAATTTTAATAGAACGTAAACGCTATTACGAAGTACTGCAAAAAGTTCAACATAGTACAGGTGATATAACCGAATGGCTCGACTGGTTTTTACTTTGTCTGAAAAACGCGATGATTGCTACAGAAAACACAACTCAAAAAGTGTTGAAAAAGGCTGAGTTTTGGAAGCATCATGAGTTAACGCCTGTCAATGAAAGGCAACGCATGATGCTTAACAAGCTATTTGACGGATTTGAAGGAAAATTAAAGACTTCGAAATGGGCAAAGATTACCAAAACCTCAACTGACACTGCTTTGCGTGACATCAAGGATTTAATTGAAAAGGGCATTCTAAAGCAACCCGAAGAGGGTGGAAGAAGCTCCAATTATGAACTAACAGACATATAACTCATCACTTCCTCACTCTTCATTCATCACTTTTCACTCTTCAATTTCCACTTTCTCACTTAATTGCAGCCAAAAGTTTTAAGGACGCTGGTTTGGATTTGTTCTCTCTTAATTCGATAATTCGTATATTTATAAGAAATAATTACACAATCATGCTGGATTCAGAAAAAAGAATGTATGTGGCGCACGGTGTGTCACCCATCTATATCAACCCGAAAATGGTTAACAGACATGGCCTGATAGCCGGTGCGACAGGAACAGGAAAGACTGTCAGCCTTCAGGTACTTGCAGAAACTTTCAGTGAGGCCGGTATTCCATGCTTCATGGCCGACATGAAGGGGGATCTGTCCGGAGTAAGTCAGCCGGGTGTAAGCAACAAGTTTATTGAGGCACGGATAGCCGAATTCGGGCTTAAAACTCCAATATTCCAAAATTGTCCTGTAAGGTTTTTTGATGTTTTCGGACAACAAGGGCACCCGATGAGGACTACCATTTCTGAAATGGGGCCTCTCTTGCTTGCAAGACTTATGGAGTTGAATGAGACTCAGGCCGGCGTGTTGAACATCGTGTTCAGGATAGCTGATGAAAAACAGCTGCTACTTATAGATATCAAAGACCTCCGGTCAATGCTTGATTGGGTGTCAAAAAATGCAAAGGAGTTCACCTCCCTCTACGGCAATATCTCCGCATCCAGTATCGGGGCAATACAGCGTGCATTGTTAAGCATGGAGAGCCAGGGGGCAGATAAGTTTTTCGGAGAACCTGCATTCAACATCTTTGATCTTATCCAGAATGAAAATGGGAAGGGCGTTCTGAATATTCTTGCTGCAGATAAGCTGATGATGGCACCAAAGCTATACTCAACATTCCTTTTATGGCTTCTTTCAGAACTTTATGACCAGCTTCCTGAAGCCGGAGATCTGCCACTTCCAAAACTCGTATTCTTTTTTGATGAGGCACACATGCTTTTTGAAGATGCCCCCAAGGCGCTTTCCGACAAGATAGAGCTGATTGTAAGACTAATACGCTCAAAAGGTGTTGGTGTATATTTTATAACACAGTCACCTTCCGACATCCCAAATGACATATTAGGACAGCTTGGCAACAGAATACAACACGCTCTCAGAGCTTTCACCCCTCAGGACCAAAAGGTGGTGAGAGCAGCAGCTGAGACATTCAGGGCAAATCCTGCCTTCAAGACAGAAGATGCAATCCTAGAACTGGGAACCGGAGAGGCACTGGTCTCGTTTCTGGATGAAAAGGGCTCTCCGGCTGTAGTTGAACGGGCAAAAATGCTCTTTCCTCTAAGCCGGATCGGGGCAATCACGGCAGAACAGAGATCTGCGTTTATCAAAGAGTCCAGGCTATATGGAGTATATGAGAGAAGCTTCGATCGCGAGTCTGCTTATGAAATCATTACAGACCAACAGTTAGCAGAGAAAAAGAGAGCAGAGCAAGCACGTATAGAAAAAGAGAGGGAGGCAGAACAGGCACGCTTTGAAAAAGAACAAGAAGCAATGAATCGAAAAATGGCAAGAGGGCGTTCTACAGCAAGATCTCCACTTGACAAGGCTATCGGCTCGGCAGCATCAAGCATAGGACGAAGTGTGGGCACTCAGATTGTCCGCGGAATCCTCGGTGCAATTTTTAGAAAATAACATATAACCTTTGTAATATTATCCTACTTTTTACGACTAATATCAGAAAAAGAAAAAGCAAGATGGGTATTGACAAGGAAAAGGAGTTCGTTGAGTTGATCGAGAGTAATAAGGGCATTATTTATAAAGTCTGCCTTTTATACTCTGATGATTCGGAGAGCCATAATGATCTTTTTCAAGAGGTCGTTGTGAATCTGTGGAGGGCTTATCCTCGCTTCCGGGGCGAGTGCAAGGTACAGACATGGATTTACCGGATCGCTCTCAACACTTGTGTCAGTTTTCTGAGGAAGAGTAAATCAAAGCCCTCCACCCTCCCGATCTCACCTAACATAGAGGCATTTGCCGAAGAGTCAGACTTTGCGATGGTGAAGGAGTTGTACAAGATGATCGACTCTCTCAATAAAATCGACAAGGCTCTGGTACTCCTCTATCTGGAAGATAAATCGCACGATGAAATTTCCCAGATTGTGGGTATATCCAAATCCAATGTTGCCGTCAGACTTTTTCGCATCAAAGAGAGACTGAAGATTATGTCAAACAATTAAATCGTAGAAAAATGGAACTAGATGATATAAAAACCAACTGGCAAGTAATTTCCAATAAATTGGAAAAGTCGGAGGTGCTGAACAAAAAGATAATTGTCAACCTTGCAAAGAAGAGTGTGAGATCGACAAAGGAGAAACTCGAGAGATTTGAATACTTTTTCCTGATTCTCTCCCTTAGCGGTGCTGCTGTTAATGCTATGTCCATAGCAGTAACAGACGGGATAACAATAAAATACGGCACATTGTATGTTTTCCTCTCTGTTTTCATACTTGCTGCCGTTTGGCAGGGTTACAAGATTTACCTTCTGCATAGAATTGATAATGAGCGGTGTAACATGGTGGAGCTCATTGAAAGAACAACACGGTTCAAATTTCTGACTCAAGCCCGTGTGATAGTGGGAATGATTCTTCTAATACCTATTTTAGGGTTACTCATATACATGCAGAGAGATATGCTTACAACCGAGATGCTTTGGGGAACACTGATCGGTGGTTTGACCGGGGCCATGATGGGTCTCAGGGCTACTGCAAAGCATTGGAAAAATATTAACGAGTTGCTTACCGACCTTAAAGAGTTGAGGGAATATGAAAAAGTTTGAGAATAAGAGAAAGTTTGAAAGGCGTGATTCCCTGGGGAAAATCGACAAGCTAATGTCTGTTTTCTTTATAACCGGTTCACTGGTTTTCGGATTATCAGCAATCATACGTGTTTTTCTAATAAAAGACCACAGCTACCCTCTGGCAATGAATATCCTGCTAATAATAGCCACAATACTTCTACTTATCTCTGCGGGCTGGTGTCTGGGAAGGTGGGTAAATCCGTATGGGATTCTTCTGAAGAAATAAATATTGGTGGCACAGATTTTTGCATTTATCACGAAATGTGTGCGTTAAAAGTCGCACCGGGGCAAAAATCTCTAAGTCGAAAAAAATATATATCAGCAAATCAGATAAATGCAAAAATCTGTGCCACTGCCATCAAATCCTCGGGCGCAAGATAAAGTTGCAAGCCTCGCTTGCCGGCGCTTACGTAAATCTTGTCGAAAGTCTTGCATGAGTGGTGAATGTATGTGGGGAAGTGCTTCTTCATGCCAATCGGGGAACAGGCTCCTCTGATATAACCGGTGACAGAAAGGAGATCCTTCATCGGAATCAGGTCACACTTTTTGTTACCGGATACCTTTGCAGCTATTTTTAGATCAAGTTCATCCGCTCCGGGTATCACACAAACGAAATAACCGCTTTTATCGCCTTTGAGGACAAGCGTCTTGAATACCTTCTCCACCGGCTCTCCGAGCTGCTTTGCAACATGTACGGCACTAAGATCCTCCTCATCGACCTCGTAGGGGATCAATTCATATTCAATTGCTGCCTTGTCAAGGAGTCTGGCAGCATTTGTCTTCTCAATTTTCATGTTTTTTCACCATAGCCACAGCCCTTGCAGGAGATCCGTCACTATCCTTGATTTTCAGAGGCAGACAAATGAATGTGAAAAATTGTCCCATCAATTTATCAAGGTTGCAAAGGTTTTCAATTATAATCATATTGCTGCCCAGAAGCAGCTTGTGATTAACCAGATCCTGAGCAGAGACAGGATCTGCAGAGATTGAGTCGTAACCGACACCCTTCAGATTGCGTTGTGTGAGCCAGATTGCTGCCTCGTGAGTCAATACCGGGAAATTACTGTAGTAATCCTCAGTACCCCATTTTGAATCCCATCCTGAATAAAAAAGAAGAAAATCCACCTGAGTAAGCTCCTCCTCATATTGTGCAACAAAAGCCTCATCAATAACACCTCCGGGACAGACACTTACATCTATCACCATAGCATCACCAACGAACTTGTCGGCCTCAAAATTGTCAAGAGATCTCTTGCCTGCAAGTATGTGACAAGGAGCATCAATATGAGTTCCTGTGTGAGAATAGAAGGTTATGAGCTTCTCTGCAAACCCCTCCCACTCTACACTTGTGGCCTGTAATATAGTCGGCTGCCCTGTGCCCGGATAAACCGGCATCTCAGACGAAATGGTCTGAGTAAGGTCAATTATCTTCATTATATTCTATTTCACTATAGAGGCTTGATCGGGATAAATCTCAAATATTTTGCTGAACCCGGAGATATCAAAAATCTCTTTAATTGAGTTCTGCATACCGAAGAGCTTAAACTTGCCTCCTGAGGCCATCATCTTTTTCTGGATAACCAGAAAGACCCTCAGCCCCGAGCTGCTGATGTAGTTCATTTCAGAGCAATCCATAAGGATTGTCTTTATTTCATCTGTAATAGCGTTATTAACCGAGCTCTCAAATTCCCCGTAATTTGTAGTATCCACCCTTCCCTCGATCTTTAACAGTACTTCACTACCGTTTTTCTCTGCTGTAAGTTTCATGTCAGTAAATATTTTATACAAATATATTTATAAATTCAATCAATCACCCAGTAACTTCAAAGATAACATAATCTGATCTTTTCCGCCAAATCCCTGCTCAAATCTTCTTGCATAACCGAAAGACCATGTCGTTTTAAGGTAAGAGAACGCAACAATCTGTATGTCAAACTGCATTCCAGCATTAAACAGATGTCTTATTTTATCGCTCTTATCAAAGTCTGTCATCAGGTGTGTGGTAAAGAGAGATGTTTTTATAAATGTCGGGTACAGCCATGTCGTTCCGACATTGTTCAGGCGGATCGGACGGAGGTTCAACTCACCCATAGTCTTGACATAGTTATATGCCGGGACCTCGTCTATCTCCGCTCCCGGAAATGCAAGTACATTCCTGTATTGCTCAGATGGTTGCCAATCCACATAGTTATTCCTGAATCCGCCGAAATAAAAATGAGACAAACCTGATGAGCGGTCACCGAACGAGAGTCCGAAGCTGTTACGGATCCAGAAGCTGGAGTTACGGATAAATGGTATAAGGAATCCGGCATCCTGACTGGAAACTATCGACGGATAAAACTTTTTCTGAGCCAGATATTGCGTAGAGCTGATTTCCCAGCTGTACCCCTTCTCATCCATTACCCCTCCCAGGGTTTTCCTGAACTTAGATATGCCGTAGGAGAGTGTGGCTGCCTGCATGCTGCGTATTGGAGTACCCACATTCTGATATTGAGGCAGCACTTCAAGATCTCCGTATGTGTGGACTCCGAAACCGTACCAGCTCTTCTTCGGGGATTTGAGTGAACTCTCCTTTTTATAGTCCAGGCCTATCGAGTAACCCGCACGGCTTCTCCTTGTGGGGCCGAATATGTCGTAGAAGTGGGTTTTGTTATAATTTGCGGTAAGATACCAATTCCAGTATTTCCACTCCAGCATTGCATGTATCTTTTGTTTTGTCTCATAGTTGCTCCAGGGCGAAACGGCAATAAATATATCAAGATTGCTGATTCCTATCGGATCTCTCCAGTTTATGCGGTAGCCTGCGGCAACTGTCTCCTTGTACCCGCCAAAATCCGGATACGCACAGGCAAGCCTCATCTGTTTCAACGGGGAATAGATGCCCTCCACAGCATGGATTGTATCGCCGTCAATGCCGGAAGCCGGAGACAAAGACCATTTCTCAACCATTGGATACTTTTCGTGAATCCTGTTACCCAAAAAAGATATTGCATTTGCATCCTCAATGACCCTTGCCGGGATTATCCCCGGAACCATACCGTCCCTGTGAAATTTGAGCACAATAAGGGAATCTCTGTTGAGTTGTACCGGCATAAACATTCCTGTCTCAGTATTTGAGAGCAATTCGAATTTTTTGTCTGTCAAACCGATGCGCCACACATTTGAAACTCCTGTATAGTAAGACGTTCCAATAACAGAGCTGTCGTTGTCCGAAAATTTGAACTGACACAGGGTATTATCACTCATAGAATAAATGGTGTCCAGGTGCTGTTTGCCTTTTTCAAGCTCCTTCAGGTCTATCATAACAAGAGACTGTTCTCCCTTAACACCTGAAAGAGAGGCAACCATTTTCTCCCCGTTACCGGAGATGTCGAGGTCAAAAAGAGCCTTGCCAAACGGAGCTGTGTACATCGGAACTACCTGGTTGTACGGTTCGGGAATCCTTACAAGAATTGAATATCCGTTATCGTGCTTAATGCCCCATATGCTCTTGTCAGCCCGGTTGAACACAAGTTCTCCGGTCCTGGTCACCTCCATCAAGGTCTTTTTTCTGCCTGTTTTAACATCTATCTCAACCAGACTCCTGAATTTTGAATTACTCTCTGTAATAAAAACTCTCTCTCCGTTCGGGTCGTATGCAAGATGTGTGGTGTAATACAATTCAGGAGAATCCAGAACCGCCAGTTTACGGATTTTTCCGTTAAACCTGTCTATCTCTGCAATCTGAGAAATGTCTCCGGGATAGTTAACAGCTGCATATATCTTTCCGGTTGAGTTGTTGTATGCAAACCTTGAGACGCTGCCGAGAGGTTTTGATGTTATAGGGTTAAATTCTGTAAGAGGAAACTCTTTAATTGTCTCAATATTATTTTTTTGAAACTCATTTTCACATTTGCGCCACTCATCCCATACACTTCTGACCGGTTTTCCATAAACCTTTTTGAATTGTCCTGCATAGAATGCCTTGCTGTCATCACTCCTCCGGTAAAACTGCATCAGCTTGTCCATGCCGTATTTATCGGCAAGATATGTCACAAAACGGGTCCCGTAGAGGTATGAATTTGCACCGACCTGAAAATCTATGGTCGTGCCCTCTGTCTCAAGCCCTACCAGAGAGTAAAGAGGTTTCTCCTCATTGATAATGCTGCGGAAATACATCTCGTCATAGTTGCCCATAGCCCTTCCCAGTCCGCCGGACATCCATGTCTCCATGAAGCAGGCAATACCCTCGTGATACCACCTCGGTGAGTACCATCTGGGAGCGGTCAGATAACTCCACACTGCCGACAGAGGCATCTCCTCGTCCCTTCTGATCTTTCCCATCATATGTCTCCTGAAAAAGAGATCCCGTCTGTTAGGATTATCAGCCATTACAACATGTGTAAGCTCATGATTGAAGAGCCACTGAAATCTCTCGCTTGAGGGGATTATGCTGAAAGCAAAGCTGTAGGGCTCAATTCCGAGCTGTACCTGGTTGAAAGGAAGTATCAAGGCACCACCATGCCCCATATCCTGAAAATCGTTCAGTATGACATAAGTAGTAGTATCCTTGTATTCCCACAAATTTGAGTGGAAATTCATGGCATTCCGGTATGTCTGTGACACATGAGGAACAAGATATGAGTATCTTTTCCCGAAATATATCAGGTCAAGATTGTCTATCTTGTGTTGCAATATCGTCTGAGCTTGCAACCCTCCTGAGCAGAAGAGGAGGGCTAAAGGCAACATAACCTTTAGAGCGGTTTTGTTCAAATCAGGGAATAATTTAATGATTTACAGATATATAATTCCAAGACTCTCCATGTCATATATTATACCTAATGACTCATTGCTCAATACAGCTCCAAGCTTCTCGAAGTCAAAAATCCCAAGATGTTCTATATCCATGACTCCTAAAGCGGAAGCTTCGGTAAATCCGGCGCTCAGGCTCTCAATATTATCGAATCCCAATTTTTCCTGATCATAGAATGCCGCCCCTAACTGCTCAAAATCTTCTATCTCTATGCCCTTGAGAGATTCCATATCTTTACGGATGCTTTCGTCCAGGTTTGTGTTACTTGCTGCCGGAAAATCGCTGCCGAACATCTTCTTCTTTTCGAAGTATTTCATCAGTACCTTGTCATGGAAAACCAGAGCATTACCGACCTGATTTCTCACTAACAGATCGTGAGCAAGCTTAATCTGCTTGTCGGAAGATTTCTCCTTAGCAATATAATCCTCAAGTCCTGATATTAGATTCAACACAACGTTGTTGCCATAATTCATCTGTGCTATGGCCTCGTTTGCCCTGGTGACAGAGTGTCTCAGAAGTACCGGGTTTACCTCTTTTGCATTGTTGCAAGTTGCTGCAACCAAAAGGAAATTGGGCTTTGATGTCTCCAGAAATGTCCTGAACTTTTCCACACTTGAAAGCAATTCCTGGTTCTTAGCTTTGAAATTTTTCTCTTTCTCTATCTCAGCTGAAGCTTGACCTAAAACCGCTGACAACTGTAGTGCCTTCACATACTGCAACTCCATATACTTCATAATGTTTCCGGCCATTACTGTATCCGCAGCTATCTGATCCTTAAGGCGAATATCCGCCTCTGAAGCCTTTGCGTTACGATAATTATTTACTTTGCCTACTGTTCCTGAAAGTTCATCACTGTTTATCTTAGGATATTCAACAGAAATACCAATCAGAAAACCGGCTGCCAGAGCCAGTAGAATTGCAGATGCAATAAAAAGGTTACTTTTAGTTTTCATAGACATTTATTTTAATAAGTTAAGTTTCCATAAATCCCTGTAATTCATACTCAGCAACGGCATCAGTGTAATCTCGCCCACCTTCCCTATTCTCTTTTTAAGTGCCTTTAGTTCTGCCAGTTTCAGATCGATATCATCCTCCACAACTACGGGAAAATCATTCTCGCGGAGCATCAGGTTTCTTTTTGCCTTAATGGAGAGTTCCAGATAAAGCTGTATATAACAATATAAATCCAAAATACTCTCCGGAGGGAAGCTTGTTTTCAGAGAATCAAGATATTTCCCGGCCCTGGTCGAGAGCATCTCTCCCCTGTTCATCATGTTTAGCATGGCAACCTCACTGCTGAACTCCACCTCCAGCCAATTATGAAGCCTCTGCTCGGAGTATCTGAAGATAAGAATGAACAGTGCTGCAAGCAAAACTACTATTCCCAATGTCTGCATGACTGGGTTTATGTAGAAAAGATTGAATGTGTAATGAATTATAGAAACGGAAATAAAAGCCAGAATCGGAAAAAGGAGACCTTTTTGATCAAGGCTTTTTCCAAAAACAACCAGCATTGCCACAATTGCTGTACATCCACCATGCATGAATGCCGTTCCGAATCCTCTGACGATCCAGGTAAGAATTGACGCTTCCGGAATGGCATTGAGATAGAAGAGATTTTCAGCAAGTGCAAAACCGGCTCCGGATGCAAATCCGTATATTGCAGCATCAATTATAAATCCGGCCTTACCTCTCCTTATAAGATACAGTACAAAAACCGATTTCAGTAACTCCTCCGCGACAGGTGCAAAAACAGGATGTGAGACATTGAGAAGGTACAACAGTGTTGCCATCAGAACTCCCCACGACAGCGAGGCAAAAAGTACACCTTTGAATACCAGCTTAAAACTATCCAATAAGAATAAGAATACGAGAAAGACAAGTACCGGTATTACACTGAACAGAATTTCCATATATCCATTTTACACAATAAATATAAGGAGAATCTATCACTTGTCAAGATTTTACTTTTGATTTATTAAAAATATCTCACAATGTCAAAGGGATAACTTTTCCTTCAGGAACTTGTAGCCGGTTGTACTTGCCTTTAGGGTGTTACCATCTTTGAGATAAACATTGTAGCTCTCTTTTCCGAAGAGCTCAACCCTTGCGATAACCTCTGAATTCACAATGCATGAGCGGTGTATTCTCACAAAAGTAGCCGGAAGGTGTGATTCGAAGTATTTCATTGTCTGCTCCTTAATATACCGGCCCTTTGCTGTGATAAGTATCACGTAATCCCCGTAGGCCTGAATATAATGAAGCTCCTCAACGTGAACTATGTGTATCTGAGTCCCCTCCTTTACCGATATTCTCGAGATCAGATCCTCCTCAGAAGATGGAGTGACAGCCTCCTTGAGCTCCTGTTCCACTTCGTTCATTTGAGATTTTCCTACTAACTGGCCGTACCACATAAGCAGGATAACCCAACCGAAAATGCCATAGACAACCATAAGCGGAATCTGTACCAGAAAGTGCTTAGGCTGCTCTATCCCGCACAACAGGAGGGCCAGAAAAGCCCCGGCCAGGCTTACAAGCAGTACCAGAATTGTCATAACTACCTTACCCGGAATCGACGAGATGTAGCTGTTTATGTACCAGTACATGTACCCGGCGGCGGCCTGTATGAGGCCGAAAGTCATGCCGGCCGCCGCCGCACTGCACAATGAGAGACCACCGTAATAGAAGAGAAGGAACGAGAGCAGCAACGCAGACAAAACCGCTATTGCCACTCCGGATTCCCTCCTGATCATTGTTTCCGTTAAAGGGTGTTGACTCATTCTTTTTCTTTAATATATCAGCTTTTGATCTCTATCCCGCCAAAGGTATTGCTTCCCCTGATTATCAGCTTGTGCTCAAAATCGATGTTCTCCCTTGAGGTGAAACGTTTGTCATCACTGCCACCGGCAACATTGCTGGTCTTGATCTCTACGAACCATGAAGATGGTACATATATCTCGATGCCTCCGAATGTGCTGTCAAGGTCAATGTAGGTCTCAGGTGCAGCAAGGGATGTACGTCTGAGGTCCAGAACTGTTCCGCCGAATGTGTTTGAAAGCTTGGCTCCTTTGAAAACAGGGTCAAGGACAATCTGGCGTACCGATCCGAATGTGTTTGAAGAGGTGACAAAACCATCCTCGTTTCTTGAAACTCCTCCGCCACTGTTGTGAGACCTGTCTCTCCTGTAAACTCCGCCGCAGTTGCCGCTCTTACCTATGTTGAACAGCAATCCGACACCGACAATTACAAAGATTACAGGCCAGTATGTACCGAGCCAGTCATGAGGATAGCCGATGACTCTCGGCAGAAGGAAAAATGCTCCGATGCCCACCAGAATAAATCCTGCTGTGTCATTTCTCTTGATAAATTGCCCGATTCCTATTACAATAAGCAACATCTGCCATGATATCAATATACGGAAGAGGTTGTAATCCACCAGACCCATATTTTTGCCGATGAGAAGGACTCCTACGGCAATAAAGCATAAGGCGACAAGTAAGGGGTTCAGCCATCCCTGGTTAAATCTCCTTGGTTTTTCAATTACATGCATAATCGTGTTTGTTTTAAAGTTTGATGCAAAATTATCCCCCGTTGCTCCCCGTGACAATACTTTCTCGTCATTTTACGGCAAAAAATCGTTGAATCGCCGGATTTTCCCGATAAAAATAGAAAATTAAATGGTACTTTTAGCATTCAAAATCACAATTAACAGACACAATCAGATGAAGAGGGCCATATTTACCATTGCAGCCATATTGTTATGCCTTACACTTAAGGCACAATACAACAAAGAGATTATCAGGCAGGTATTAATGCAGGGAGATACAACCTACTCAGGTCAGAACATTAACTTTCCCGCAGGAAACGCCGCAATCTCGATAACTAAAGTTATAATCCCCAAAGGTACCTCAACAGGATGGCATAAACATGAAAACCATGTTTTTGCTTATGTGCAGCAGGGTACCCTTACACTCGAGCTTGAAAACGGGTACAGCAGGGAGTTCAAAAAAGATTCCACCATCGCTGAGGTTGTGAACACTCAGCACAACGGAGCGAACAAAGGCAAAGAGGATGTCGTGCTGATTGTATTCCAGACATTGCCGGGTAAAAACCAGACGTTGCCGGGTAAGAAATAGTCTCACACTAATTTATCCACCCACTTTTTCTTAGAGTCTGTATAAGGGGGATATTTTAAATCAAACTCTCCCTTGTTGGGTTTCTCGAAAACCGGTTTCTGGTGAGAAAATGCCATAAATCCAAACTTCCCGTGGTAGTTTCCTATTCCTGAATTTCCGACTCCTCCGAACGGAAGTTTATCGTTTGCAATATGCATTATTGTATCATTGATGCACCCTCCGCCGAATGATAATTTGTTCACAAAACTGCTTTTCTGCTTTTCTTCATTTGAAAAAAGATAGGCAGACAGGGGCTTCTCGAAGGAGAGTATTTTATCAAGGACCTCCTCGAAATCTGTAAAGCCTATAACCGGCAAAAGAGGACCGAATATCTCCTCCTGCATTACTGCGTCACTCCACCCTACATTATCCATTATGGTAGGCTGGATATAAAGCGTCTCCTGATTGAATCCTCCGCCGTAAACGACCTTTGTGCTGTCAATCATTTTAACTACCCTTTCAAAATTACGCTTGTTTATTATTTTCACGTAGTTCTCAGAGCCGTCCACATAATTGGAACTCTCAATCCTCTCCGTTATCAGATCCAGCAGCCTCTCTCTCACGCACTCCTCCACCAGCAGATAGTCAGGAGCAATGCAGGTCTGCCCGGCATTGAGGAACTTACCCCAGACAATCCTTTTCGCAGCAATCCTGAGGTCAGCACTCTTTGCAACAATGACGGGAGACTTTCCCCCAAGCTCCAGAGTAACAGGAGTCAGATTCCTCGCCGCTGCCTCATATACTATTCTGCCAACTTTAGTACTTCCGGTAAAAAATATCTTGTCATAGGGGAATTTCAGCAACTCTGTGGTCTCCTCAACCCCACCCTGAACGACATAGAGGAATTCGGGCGGGAAATTGTCGTTGATTATCTCCGCCATGACCCTCATTGTATTGGCCGGGAGCTCACTCGGCTTGATAATGCATGTATTTCCCGCAGCCACGGCAGTTATCACAGGTAAAAGCGTAAGCTGATATGGATAATTCCATGCCCCAATTATCAGCGTACAACCCAACGGTTCATAATAGATCCTGCTTTTGCCCGGGAAATTAATCATATTGGTCTTTATCTTCTCCTGCTTGCTCAATCTTGAGATATTCTTAAGAAAATACTCTATCTCTGAGTACATAATACTGAGCTCCGTTGTATATGTGTCAAATTTAGATTTAGCAAAATCTTCATATATAGCCCCATACAGCTTCTCCTCATTAGCCTTAAGCAGCCCCTTCAGCTTCAGAAGCTGCCTCTTTCTAAAATCTATATCTTTTGTTTGCTGTGATCTGAAAAAAGCCTGCTGCGATTGAAATAATGACTGAAGATTCATTTTTTATTTTTTATTAATTCAAAAAACTTTAACAATATCTATTCCGCAATCACTATGACCGGATTTGAAAACTCGTCGAGACTCTCTGTGTTTTTGCACCCCTTGGAGGCAAGAAACCGGGCAAATGCCGTTCTTGTACTATCCTGATTATTTTTTGTATAATTCATATTAGAAATATCGACAAAATCTATGAATGCATCACCGCTTACCCATTTCGGGTAAAATATAAGATTAAGACCTTCGGTATAACGGAAGTCTGCCTTGTAACACGAGTCATCTTGTTTGGAAATAATATACATCTCGTGTCTGGCAGTATCTATATAAATATCAAGATAGATAAAATTCCCATCTTCCAAATAGTTGTATATCACAACCAACCCCTTGGTCTTATTTCCCACATCGGAAAAAACCTCTTCAATGGACACTTTCCTGTCAAAATCAAATGAATATCTGTAATCCAGTTCGTGAGTCTGTGGGTTGTAGGTAAAGATAGTATCCTGAAATTGCTGTTGATAAATGACATCTTTACCATACTTGATAAAAGACTTATAAACCGGGAAAAAAACCGGATTCTCAGAATTAAAGAAAAAGTTGTTCTTATTTGTGGCCAAGGTGTCTCCCTCTTGAGAAATCTCTGCAAGACGCAACTTTTCAATTCCCTGAACGGCTTGCTTACTGAGTAACACATTGTTGTTCTGAAGCAGTATTCCATTATTGAAGCAAGGTATATGTGATATATCCTTAATATGATTACCATCCAGATCAAATAACATTATTTTAAACAAATCAAATAAGACCAGCAAGTTCTTATCTTCTTCAATAAAGAGTTGCCTTACTGAAAAGAACTCTCCGGGGCCTCTGCCGCAATTTGATATCTTTTTTAAAAATTTTCCATTTTTCGAAAACACAAATACATTATCAGGATTTGCCGAAACGATATAGATACGCTCCTTTGTCTGGCTGATGCATGAAATTAAGCCCACCTGAGCTTCCTGCGTCGTCTCTAACGGAATAAATTTCAACGTTTTTCCAATTTGATCCAATGTAATTGTCTTCTTTGTACTCTTTATCTCATCATATAGAAAAGCTCTCTTGCCTGTTTTGCTTTCACGACAAGAAATAATGGATAATAAACAAATGGTTATTACGACAAATCTTTTCATATTTTAAGTTCTAATGTATCAGCTTGGTTTTTAATTTATTGCAATATAAGTATATTTTTATTTTTAGTGGCACTGATTTTTCTATATTTCTCGTAATCTACAAGATAGATATATCACACAAATACCCTCCATTCTGTATATACCTATTTATCAACAATATAGAAAAATCAGTGCCACTAAAGAAATCCTTATATTTGCATCAAATTTCTAAAAATGAAAAAGAGCCCCACTTTCGCTAAAATGCTGCTTTCTGCAGCACTCTTAATTCCGGCCACATTTATAAACAATAGTAACCTTAAGGCTCAGAGCAAACAGCTTGACAGTACGGTATTTGACACATGGAGAACTTGTGAATCGCTCGCAATCTCTGACGATGCTTCCTGGAGTATTGCCACATATAAAAACAAGAAGGACGGGACAATTCTTGTTGTCAAGATTGACAAACTCAGGTTAAAAAAGGAGATCAAAGGTGGTAAAGATATTGAGATGTTTGACGGGCAGAGGTCTGCAATATTTTTTGTAAAGGATTCTCTATACTGTATTAATGGTATTAACGGAAAAATTGATACGTTGGGGAAGACCAAAAATGCTGTTGTAGACAAGAAATCTCCATTTATAACTTATATTAAAGGCAACACCCTCTATCTGAAAAACACTACGGACGGAAGGATTGACTCCGTGCAACACACCAGAACCAGAGTATTTGCGACTTCTGAATTGCTGGTTGCCGTTACCGGTCAAAACGGAACTACTACAATAACAGGTCTCAATCTTAAAGGGAAGAACGGAATTGAAAGGGTTACTCTTTACAGCGGAGATTTATATATAGACGGCATCTCGTGTGACAAGAGCGGAAAGCGGTTGGTATTCTATTCCGGTAAAGATTCCCTTTTCAGCAATCCTCAGATTTCGGCTCTTGATATAAAGACTAAATCCCTGACCAATTTCAATATTGAGAGAAGTCTGCTTCCTCAGGACAGAAAGTTCAACGTAAAGAAGGGGGTTGAGTTCTCCTCTGACGGGAGTTATCTGAAATTTGAAATTGAATTGGCGACCGATTCGTTGGCAAAGCCTAAAGGAAAGGTTGCCAAACCAGCCTTCGAGTACGAATTGTGGAGATGGAACGACACACTTATTCCACTTAAGCAGAAAAAGGGGCCCACTCAGTTTGCCAAGAGCCTGAAATGTGTCTACTATCCTCAGACAGGAAAATTTATTCAGCTTTCAAAAGGAAAAGGTGTCTACCTGCAGGTCGAGGATGATTCACCTTATGGATTTGAATTTGACGAGACTCCCTACATGATGACCTCTGATTGGGAGGATCCTACTCCAAGAGATATTTTATGCACTGACGTTAAAACAGGTGAGAGAAAGACTCTTCTCCGCAAGTTCAAGGGCAATTTCACTGTATCTCCGAGGACGCCGCATATTTTCATATTCGACTCTGATGCTGCGGCTTGGTTCATAATAGATATCAAAAGCGGAGAGCGGGTATGTATATCGGATCTTCTGCCATACCCTGTAATCAACGAGGAGTTTGATCAGCCGCAGCCGGCAGGAAGTTACGGACAGGGCGGACTGACAAATGACAACCAGTATTTCATTGTCTATGACAAGTATGACGTTTGGGCGCTTCCCGCTTCCGGAATTGGAGAACCCATAGCCATCACAAACGGATACGGCAGGAAAAACAATATCAGGTTCAAAGTACTGAAACTCGAGGATAAAGGTGATAAGAAGATTGGAGTAAATCTTAAAGAAGATATCCTGCTTGAATCCACTAATCTTGGAAACATGCACAGCGGTTTTTACAAAGTCAGCATAGGTAAAGATCCAATAAAACTGCTCGAGGAGGCATGCAAGTTTTCATTTAACAGGAATCTGGGCAAGAGCAATTATGTGATAAAGCGCGAACGTTTTGAAGAGGCTCCGGATTTCTGGCTTGCTGACAAGAATTTCAGACTTCTCATGAGGCTTACGGATCTGAACGAGCAAACCAGGGATTTCGCGATAGGGACCTCTGAGGTGATATCATGGAAGGACAGTGCCGACGTGGAGCAGAGAGGCGTTCTCTACACTCCGGAGGGGTATGATTCCTCTAAAAGATACCCTGTTATTGTCTATTTTTATGAGACAATGACCCAGGATGCATTTAAATTTTATGTCCCGGAGCCTACCGAGTCCACAATAAATCCAATAATGTTCGTAAGCCGCGGATATGTGGTCTTTATGCCTGATATTCATTATGAAATCGGATGGCCAGGAAAAAGCTGCGTGAATGCAGTTGTCAGTGGTACAGAATACATCATCAGCAAAGGCATTGCCGATCCTGAAAGAATAGGAGTACAAGGTCACAGCTGGGGAGGGTATCAGGTTGCATATCTGATTACCCAGTCTGATATTTTCAAATGTGCCTGCTCGGAGGCTGCAGTTTCAAATATGACCTCAGCCTACACTGGCATAAGAAGTACAGCCGGGGCACCGAGGATGTTTATGTACGAATGCACACAGAGCCGTATCGGTGGCACACTTTGGGAAAAACAGGAGAACTATATAAAGAATTCGGCCACATTCTATCTGGATCAGGTTACAACCCCGCTTCTCTCGAGACATTGTGATGCAGACGAGGCTGTCCCTTATTCTCAGGGGCTTGAGCTTTTCCTTGGCCTCAAGAGGCTTGGCAAACAAGTCTGGATGTTCAACTACAAGGGTGTAGGACACAACATTCGCCCATGGGAGGTCAAAATGGACTGGTCAAGAAGGATGGATGAATACTTTGACTACTATTTGATGGATAAGCGGAAACCATCCTGGATGAAGTGATTTTTTACTGTTTGATAAATAAATAGTTGATTGTGGATTTATTGTCGTACCTTTGCGGCCTATACAAAAAGGCCGGTGTTTCTATACGGCTGAATATTTCCAAAAATCATAAATGACATTTAACGAACTGAACATTATTGAGCCGATTTTAAAGGCTCTCACCGTAGAGGGTTATACTACCCCTACACCAATCCAGGAACAGGCTATTCCAATTATTCTAAATAATTCCGACATATTAGGCTGCGCTCAGACAGGAACAGGAAAGACCGCGGCATTTTCTATCCCGATTTTACAAAAGCTCTACAGAAATGTAAAGCAGGGAAGAGACAAAGAGATCAAGGCACTCGTACTTACTCCGACGAGAGAACTAGCAATACAGATAGGAGAAAGCTTTGAAGCTTACGGCAAATACACCTCACTTAAACACACCGTGATATTCGGAGGTGTAGGCCAAAGACCGCAGACAGATGCCATAAGAAACGGCGTTGACATTTTGATAGCAACACCCGGAAGGCTTCTTGACCTGATAAACCAGGGCTACATAAATCTCAAAAAGATTGACTTCTTTGTCCTTGACGAGGCCGACAGAATGCTTGACATGGGTTTTATCCATGATATCAAGAGAATTCTTCCGCTGCTCCCGTCAAACAAGCAGACACTCTTCTTCTCGGCAACCATGCCGCCTGAGATTGCTTCACTTGCAAACTCTATATTGAAAAACCCGAAGAAGGTGGCAGTAACTCCGGTATCATCAACTGTTGACACAATTGACCAGTACCTGCTCTATGCCGGAAAAAAGGAGAAAACGGCATTATTGATTGACCTTCTTAAAGACAAAAGCAAAAAGTCTGTTTTGGTATTCTCCCGCACAAAGCATGGTGCTGATAAAATTGCAAAGTCACTCTGCAATGCAGGGATAGGCACTGCAGCTATTCACGGCAACAAGTCCCAGAACGCAAGGCAAAGTGCACTGCTCAATTTCAAGAGTCACAAGACCCGCGTTTTAATTGCCACAGACATTGCGGCACGCGGTATTGACATAGACCACCTCTCACATGTCATCAACTACGATCTCCCGGAGGTCCCTGAGACCTATGTACACAGAATCGGCAGGACAGGCAGGGCCGGCAATAGCGGTATTGCAATGTCATTCTGCGATCCGCAGGAGGAGATAAGCAGACTTAAGGATATACAGAAACTTATTGGCAGGAAGATTCCTGTGCTTGCTGACAGGTAATCTACCTCTCACCTCTCATAAGAGAAATCATATTTTCTTATAAGCTCTACCAGAGATTTTTCCGGGATCAGTGTATTGAACTGACCCCAGAATTTCTCGTCATAGACATAAGATTGCTCAGAGAAGAAGTCTCTTGTCGGGACCCTCTCCTCTGCTGTAAATCTTTTTACATTTACGGTATCTGTCTCACAGTTAGCCATTTCAAACCAGACATGAACATTTGAGCCGAAAATCTTTCCTCTTTTCTTCATTCTCAATTCCAGATCGGCTCTGACGTGACTCAGATAGTATTTACCACTATACGGAGCATAGGAGACCTCATACCTGGCGCTTAACGGTGTTGCTCTTATGTGCCGGCTCTGCCTGAGTACCAAAGTCTCCGCAGATTTGTGCACATAAGAGGGGTTAATCTCAAAGGTAGCCTTGAGTAATGCGTAATTCTCGGCGTCCACGTATAATTTCCCGGTAAACAGAGGATCTGTAACCTCCTCCTTTTGTACGAAAGAGAATACCCAAACCCTTCTGTTGTCCAGTACAGTTATGTCTGTATGGGTGAAATCATAGTAATGGTTGTACTGCAGATCCAGAAAATCGGGCAGGTTTTTTATTAAATCGAGCATCTGACAAGAGTTGATGCTTGACTTTAGCCTTGTCACTAATGTGTCATTGTAACCGGGAGATGTAAGCCTGCGCATCTTCAATATCTTCACCTGTTCACTGGAAAGGGATGCCTGAATGCCGGTCTTGTATATCCTAAGAACCGCCTCGGTCAGGTTGAATCCACTCTTGTTATCCACCCCCTCACGGAAGAAAGTAGTCATATGGACAGGTGAGAGCTGATTGTTTTCCTCCCTGCGCCTGAGCATCTCACGAAGTGCTGCTTTAGGATCAATAATCCGGACAACAATCTCCTGAAGCGGTATGACCTTCTGGTCAAGAAATATATCGATATTACGACCCGCAATTAATGATGCATCAATGAGTCGGTTCAGATATCCCATATGAGATATCCGTATCAGGGCAGTAGAGAGTGAATCGGGAATCTTAAGCATGAACTCTCCGTTTCGGTTTGAGAGAGCGGCCATGGAACTCCCTTCGACATTTACTGTACCATAAATTACCGGCTCTCCGGTTATTCGATCCAGTAACTTTCCCCTTATCACAAGCATGCTGTCAACCTGAATCACCGGTTCGGCAACGGGTTCAGTATTACTCTTCACATAAGGAAGATAGATCAGGAGATAGCTCCCCTGTATCCTCAACTCAATATTTCCGTTACCTGTAATCTTCCGGACAAGGTCCCGCAGATGATAGTCTCCGGGAACCACCCTGACTTTTTTCTCATTATCTACAAGCTCGCTGTCATAAATGAAATAATATCCTGTCAGATCTGAAACCCTGTTGATCATTTGGTATACTGTCCCCTTTTTCATGTCAAAGCGGACACTAATCTGAGAAGGGTCCGGAGCTGTCTGCTCCTGTGCCCGCAGGATTTGCGGGTAACACTGCATAGCGAAGCATATAAGCAAGACAATCAGGATATATTTTTTACTCATATATCAATATAGCATCCTCTTTGGTCTCAAATTTCAAATTCAGGGCTATACAAATCATTTGTGCTATCGATTCCGGTGAGTTGTCGGTAAATGTTGCAGTCAGCCTGCGCTCTTCGAGCGTTTTGTCAACGGAGATCGTTATCCCCTGGGCACCGCTGTTTGTCATTCGGTTTATGACATTAATCACATCAGCAAGTCTCTCGTCCTTGAAATGTATCTGATCGGAATATCTTGAAAATTGTGTTATGTCAATTGTAGGTACTACTTTAAGAGACTTCTCCTTAACCGTTGCTGTCTCTCCTGCTGCAACCCTTCCGCTTGTCCCTCCTGACCTGAGAGTTACCTGTACAAGACCTGTCCTTACGGAGAGTGACGGGGCCAGTGTGTCAGCCGTCCTGACATTGAACGATGTCCCGAGAACCTTAATCTCCATAACGTTTGCATCTATTATAAAAGGCGCATTCTTGTCTTTTGCAACCTCAAAAAAAGCATCTCCACTGAGTTTTATCTCTCTTTTATTTTTATCAAATTTCGATGGATATGTAATCTGCGAGCCTGAGGCCAGATATACTACGGACCCGTCTGCAAGAGTCTTAACCAGTGTTGTGCTTTCACTGTTACTTAGTATCATCATCTCCCTCTTTGAACCGGAGAGACCGGACAGAATATAAATTGTTGCACAGGCTATCAGAACCAGGGAGGCTGCCAGGCTGAGAGCAAATCTTCCATTGAATGAGGTAATCTCTCCCCTCACAGCATTATCATCCAACAGACCGTCCCTCTCAAGTCGATCATGAAGCTTGTTCCATGCAAGGTCTGCCATTCTTTTGTTTTCTGCTGAGTTCATAATAATTCCGTATGTAATTCTATCTCTTTCCGTATTGTCTTGAGAGCTTTGGTTATCTCTGCCTCTATGGTCTTTACCGAGAGTGAGAGTGCCTCGGCAATCTCTGTATATTTTTTATTTTCGAAACGATGCATCCTGAATATCTCAACTCTTCTGCGGGGCATCTTTGTCATGCTTTTTTTGAGTATCTCCTCCAGTTCTCTCAGCTCCAGCATCTCCTGACCATCCGGCCGGCTGTCATATCCCCACACCTCGTTTCTCCCTTTAAATCTTTCATCAACCTTTTCATGTTCCAGGTATTGAAGAGAGCGGTTTTTCACCGATCTGTAGAGGTATCCCTTTAACGAGTGCATTATCTGCAGACTCTCCCTCTCCTTCCAGATGTAGTAGAAAAGATCCTGTATTATCTCCTCCGACACATCTCTTCTTCCTGTGATTCCTGCTGAATAAAGGAGAAGAGGGGTATAGACTGACTTGAAAAGTGTCTCGAAAGTCGCAATATCCCCCTCCTTTATTCTCTTTATGATGAACAGTTCCTGAACCATTTTGAATTAGTAAAACTTACTCAAATATACAAAAAGGAACTGTTTAATTCTTAATTGACTTTCTCAGTTTGTTTACAGCGCTTTCAAGTGACTGTTCAGGCTCAATGATGTTGTAGTCTTCCCAGAAGTTCTCGTCATAGAAATTGTCTACCTTATCTGATAGAGAGTATGCGTCATTGAAAGCATATTTTCTTGGTGCCTTGAGAAGAAGCTTGTCAGATCTCTTTGTTACTACAGTCTCTGAGACAATAGTATAGTTTGTTGAGAATAAACGTCTCTTCCAGTCGCATTTGAAGCGAAGCTCACTTCTTATATAGTTCAGATAGCTCTTGTCACCCATTCGCTTGTAGCTAACCATGAAGGATACCTCCTCCGGTTTGAATCTCAGGCTGAATGGTTTCTTTTTTAAAATCATCTGTGTTGCCTTGTTCTTGTCGTCCATGCTGAGGCTGAACTCCACTCTTGAGAATGTCAGTGTCTCCCTGTCTATGTAATACTTACCGAAATATAGAGGGTAAGGAAGTACAACCTGCGGCTCAAAGCTGACTACGTAGTGAGGTCTGTCGTCTATCATTACAGGTAGCTCCATCCTGTAGTAATAGTCGTTCATGTTCATGTTGGTGAGCATCAGATCAGGATTCTTCACAGCGTCAATATATATGGAGAGGTTCGGACCTCCAAGGAGTTTAACCAGAAGGGTATCATCCATTTTTGGAGATATGATTCTCCTGCCTTTGTAAATCTGTACCAGATCTCCCTCAAGTCTCTGGTCATCGTATTTGGTCTTGTATATCTCAACTATTGCCTCAGCAACATTGACGAATGTGCTTCTCTTCTTGATGGTCTCTCTGTAAAAACCTGAGAGAAGGTTGTCCCCGTTACTGTAGTTGTCCCCTATCTTGCCAATTGCCTCCTGCACAAGCTCGGCAGGATCTTTTCCAAGAATTGTTATGGCCTCAAGTATATTATCCTTCGGAGTAAGATAGACAACCAACTTGTCAATCCTGACACCATTTACCGGAATCACCTCGGTCTTGTAACCGATACGTGATACCTCAATAGATTCGGCTTTAATGTCGTTTTTAATCTTAATTGAAAACTCTCCGTCCTTGTTAGCAACGGTTCCAATGTTTGTACCGGTTATCGAGACATTTGCATACTCGAGAATCCTGTTTGTTGTTTTGTCCTTTACAATACCCTTTACCACATAAAAATCTTTATCGGCTTGGGCCCAGGCTGGTGTAATTATAGAGATGGACAATGCTACCAACATTAGCCTGAAGAAAAGATTAAATCTTGTTTTCATATTTGTCTGAATTAAAGTTTGCAATCCGTTTACACATTAAAGACCGGCAACTGAAGAAATACCCTATTACTTTTTGACATTTTTTTTCGATTTTGCAATCGTGTAATTATTTTATTAAATTTACTACAATATTGCATGTGTTGTTTGATGTGCCGGGATAATGCCGTATGATTACCTTCATGCACCGCTTTCCTACAAGAATATTCTGTACCAGATATTATAAACTAACACACAATTCGATGGACACTAATGCTGAAATTCTTGTCGATAAAAGAACTATCGATGAGATTATTTCCAGAAATGAGGGAAAGCCGGGAAAGCTGCTCACCGCCATGGAAGAGATTCAGGAGGCCAATGAGTACAAATTCCTAGACCCTCAGAGTATGGATTACCTCTCCTCCCGGACAAAGGTGCCGCTTTCTCAGATCTACAGCGTGGCTACCTTCTACTCTTTTTTCAACCTGAAACCTCAGGGCAAGCATACCATAATTGTGTGCAGAGGCACAGCCTGTCACACAAAGGGCTCTAAGGTTCTACTTGACGACCTGGATGCGCTTCCGGGCTGCAAGGAGGCTTTTGAAGCAGGTGAAACCTGTTTCACTACTGAAGACAGACAAATAACAGTCAAAACCGTTGCCTGTTTCGGACAGTGTGCGCTGGCACCTGTTGTGGCAGTAGACGGCATTATCTACAGTAATGTTACATCAGAGAAAATTTTGAAACTATTACAAAACCTTAGGGAGGACAAAAAAGATGAAAATATCAGACTTTGCTAGTTTGGACGGCATCCGCAAAAAGGCAGCCGCCAAAATTCTTCCTGACAAGCCATATATCGCTATCGGTATGGGAACTTGTGGTATAGGAAGAGGTGCCGAGGTCCTCTATGACAGTTTTGAACGAATAATAAAAGAGAGAGGTCTTGACATAATCCTTAAAAAGACAGGTTGTTTCGGCTTTTGTGCCGAAGAGCCTCTTGTAAACGTTTACATTCCGGGTAAACCTCTTGTTATTTTGCACAGGGTATCCGAGGTGGATGTTATTCCTGTAATTTCAGGCATTCAGAAGGGTATAATGCCTTTTAGAAATGTTCTTTGCCGTATCGAGGAGTGGGACTTTATTACAGGCAAATTTGAGTTCGGGAAGGGGCTTCCCGAGCATCCGCTCTGGAACGAGATACCTTTCTTCAAATGGCAGAAAAAGATTGTACTCCGGAATTGCGGGCTGATAGTTCCGGATGATATAGAGGAGTACATAGCTGTAGGCGGATATTTTCCGTTATATAGTGTGCTTACTGGCAAATCTCCCAAAGATGTGATTGAGGAGGTGAAGATTTCCAAACTCCGTGGCCGAGGAGGAGCCGGTTTCCCTACCGGACAGAAATGGGAGCTTATGGCAAAAGTCAATGCTGAACAAAAGTATGTGATCTGCAATGCCGACGAGGGTGACCCGGGAGCTTTCATGAACAGGAATGAGATTGAGAGCGACCCGTTCATGCTTCTTGAAGGTATGACAATAGGTGCATACGCTATGGGGGCATCAAAAGGAGTGGTATATATCAGAGCCGAGTATCCGCTTGCAGTCAAGCGTCTGAAGGGAGCCATCGATCAGGCTAAGTCTCTCGGTCTTCTTGGACATAACATTATGGGTACCGGATTCAACTTTGAGATTGATATTGTGGAAGGGGCCGGAGCTTTTGTCTGCGGAGAGGAGACAGCTCTTATACGCAGTATAGAGGGCAGGGCGGGAAGGCCGACTCCAAGACCGCCTTATCCGGCTGCCAAGGGTGTATTCGGATTCCCTACCAACATAAATAATGTTGAAACATGGTGTAATATTCCTGTTGTAATGTCAAAAGGCGGTGCCTGGTTCACAGAGACTGGAACTGAAAAAAGCGCAGGGACAAAGGTATTCTCGCTTGTAGGCAAGGTGAAGAACACAGGGCTGGTGGAACTTCCGCTGGGATCAACCCTGGAGACGATTGTCTTCAGAATCGGCGAAGGCACCGGCAGTCAGAAAAGGGTGAAGGCTGTACAGAGCGGAGGCCCTTCCGGAGGTTGTATTCCTATAGATTATCTTAAGACTCCGGTGGATTATGAGTCTCTTAATGCACTCGGGGCAATCATGGGTTCAGGAGGTATGGTTGTTATGGATCAGGACAACTGTATGGTCGATGTTGCCCGCTATTTTACCGAGTTCTCGAACTCGGAGTCCTGCGGGAAATGCACCCCTTGCCGTGAAGGTCTGGCCCAGACCCTTGAGATACTCAAGAAATTTACAAACGGGACAGCTGTTGCTCAAGATATCAGTACACTTGAAGAGCTGGGTAAGGTAATAAAGGCTACCGCTCTCTGCGGTCTGGGCCAGACTGCCCCGAATCCTGTGCTCACAACCCTGAGATACTTCAAGGATGAGTATGACCATCACATGATTGAGAAGAAGTGTGAGCCAGGAATCTGCCAGGACCTCTTTACTGCTCTCTGCGAGAACAGTTGCCCGATGCACATGAATATTCCGCAATACCTGCAGCTTCTCAAAGAGGATAAGCTGGAGGAGGCATTTGAATCAACTCTGAGAGACAATCCGCTACCTTCGACTATTGGGCGAATATGTCACTTCCACTGTCAGATGAAGTGCCGCAGAGAAGGCATCGATGCCCCTGTGTCACAGGGTGAGATTCACCGTTACATCTCTGACACAATCTATGCAGAAGGCAAGACCAGAAAGATATATGACAGGATTATCAGTGAAAAGATGCCACCTACCTATAAGAAAATTGCAGTCATCGGAGGTGGCCCGGCAGGGCTTACTGCTGCCTACTACCTTGTAAGGCTCGGACATGATGTGACTGTATATGATTCCGAAACAGAGGCGGGAGGTATACTCAGATGGGGTATTCCTAAGTACAGGCTTCCTCTTGATGTCCTTCAACGGGAGATAGAGTTTATCAGAGAGCTGGGAGTCAATTTCGTTTTCAACACTGCTGTCGGGAAAGATATTTCAATGGAGCAGCTCGAACATGACAATCATGCCGTAATAATTGCAGTCGGTGCAAATAAAGACACCGAACTTCAGATACCTGGCTGTAAGCTGAGCGGAGTAATATCCGGCATGGAGTTCCTGAAGGATGTATCACTGGGTAAGAAACCTGAGCTGGGACACCATGTTGTTATAGTCGGTGCCGGCAATGTGGCAATCGATGCAGCCCGTACAGCTCAGAGATTCGGAGCCGAGGTGACTGTCGTATACAGGAGGCTCAAGGCTGACATGCCTGCAAATAAGGATGAGATTAAGGAGGCCGAGAATGAGGGCGTTAACTTCCTCTTCCTCTGCAATCCTGACGAAATCCTTGCTGATGCAAATGACAAGGTCAGGGGAATCAGTCTGATGAAGATGGCATGCGGTGAGATTGATCTCTCTAACAGACGCAAACCTGTTCCTACAGGTGAAAGCTTCACAATAAGCTGCGACACTGTAATTATGGCCATCGGAGAAGAGGTTGAAGCCGGATTTGCAAAGGATCACGGCATCAAGACTCTGAGCAATGGCAATGTCTATGTAGATCACTTCACTCAGGAGACATCCCGACCTAAATTCTATGCAATAGGTGATGCAACTACCGGTCCGGCAACAGCTGCCGAGGCGATGGGTCTTGCAAAGAAGGCTGCTGAGGTTATCGATTACAAACTGATGGACAAGAGACGTTTCCACAGACTCTTCAGAGAGTTTGAATACAGCGACGAGGTTCCTCTCAAACCGGAAGGCGGAAACCGCCATTACTCAGTCAAACGGCCGCTGGAAGAGAGGATTGGCAACTTCAACGAGATCAGTCTCGGTTACACACCGGCACAAGCCTATGCCGAGGCAGCAAGGTGCCTGCGCTGCGATGTCCGTACCACAGTCAAAACAGAGGAGGAATAATCATGGAAAATAATAATGTGAATATAACCGTAGACGGCAGGGGATATCAGGTACCGGCCGGTTCTACTATACTTGAGGCCTGTCGTGGCATAGGGATACAAATACCGTCTCTTTGCTATATGAAAGATGTCTCTCACAATGCATCGTGCGCTATATGCGTGGTTGAGGTAAAGGGAGCAAAAGCCCTTGTAAGGTCATGCATAAGCAATGTTGCTGAAGGGATGGAGATAAAGACCCACTCCCCTCTTGTGGATCAGGCCAGGAAAATCAATCTTGAGCTCATACTAGCCAACCACCCGAAAGACTGCCTTATTTGCGAGAGGAACGGCAACTGTGAATTGCAGGATCTTACAGCAACCATAGGAATAAAGGAGACTGTATTTACAAGAACAAAACCGGCCGGCAAGGTGGATGACACATCAGTCTCACTTCTCAGGACTCCCGAAAAGTGTATATTATGTGGCAGATGCGTTGCTGTCTGTTCTCAGGTGCAGACTGTACATGCAATCGATTTTACAGGAAGGGGGCTGAAGACTAAAATATCCACCTATCTGGACAAAGGTCTCGGCAATGTTGCCTGCACAAACTGTGGTCAATGTGCCCTTGTGTGCCCTACGGCTGCAATTACAGAAAAAGATGAGTCAAGGAGTGTCTTCGACGAGATATACAACGAGAACAAATATGTTATTGTGCAAACAGCCCCGGCAATCCGTGTAGGTATTGGTGAGGCAATGGGTATGGAATATGGAGCTCTTGTTACAGGCAAAATGGTTGCAGCTCTTCGCAGGGTGGGATTTGACAAGGTTTTCGACACCCAATTCACTGCCGACCTTACAATCATGGAGGAGGGATTCGAGCTAATACACAGAATTAAAAACAAAGGTGTTTTACCTATGGTTACATCCTGCTCTCCGGGGTGGATAAAATTCATAGAACACTTCTTCCCGAAATCCCTTGACCACCTTTCAACATGCAAATCACCTCAGCAGATGTTCGGAGCCGTTGCAAAGACATACTATGCAGAAAAGCTTGGAATTGATCCGAGGAAGATTGTCGTTGTCTCAATCATGCCTTGTACCGCCAAAAAGTTCGAGTGCAAGAGACCTGAGATGAAGTCTGCATTTGAGTTCTGGAAAGAGAAGATGGGACTCAGTGAAAGCGAGTCATTCTTCGATGTTGACTACGTGCTTACAACCAGAGAGCTCGCAAGAATGTTCAGACAATCCGGAATAGATTTCAAGAATCTTCCTGAAGAGGAGTTTGACGAGCCACTTGGAATATCTACCGGTGCCGGCGTTATTTTCGGTGCCACAGGAGGTGTGATGGAGGCTGCCGTTCGTACCGCCTATGAGGTTCTGACCGGTAAACCTCTTCCTAAGATAGACCTCAATGCTGTCAGAGGGTTCGAGGGTATTAAAGAGGCAGAACTTGACATCGATGGCCTGAAACTAAAGATTGCCGTAGCACACACTCTCAAAAATGCCCGCACATTGCTGGATCAGATTGAGGAGGGAAAATCCCCCTATGCCTTCATTGAGGTCATGACCTGCCCGGGAGGATGTCTCGGAGGAGGCGGACAATCAATTCCTACGACATGGGAGATCCGGCAAAAGAGAGCCGACTCTATTTACAAGGAGGACTCTCTCAAACCGATCCGTAAATCGCATGAAAATCCGGCCATTAAAGCTATTTATGATGAATTCCTAAAAGAGCCTCTTGGCCATCACTCTCACGAACTGCTCCATACCAAGTATACTGAGCGTGGAATATTCTGACCCTATTAACCCAAAATAAGCTCCAAATACTAATCTTTTAAAGCAATCGGTAAAAACGATTGAAAAGAACGAGTGGAAGCAAGGTGGCAAAAATTTATTTTTTGCCACCTTTTTATTTTTAGTGGCACTGATTTTTCTAACTCACAGAAATACACACAAATACATCCCGCCTAATTATAAGTGTTGATAATGTGTGAGTTAGAAAAATCAGTGCCACTAAAATAACATGGTATAATTTATGTAATCAGAAAATCAACCAAAACATCACAATCATGAAGAAGATATTGACCGCAATCGCAATTTTGATTGCAACTACCACTCTTTCTGCCCAGGAGAAGAACTTTATAGATCAAAACTACATAGAGATCTCAGCCTCAGCTACTAAGGAGGTTTCCCCGGATGAGATCTTCATAAGTATCACCATTGAAGAGAAGGACAATAAGAACAAGTCACTGGAAAAGCAGGAGAAGGAGATGTTTGCAAGGTTGAAGGCACTGGGGATAGACCTGGAAAAAGATATGCTTGTAAAAGATATGGCTACTCAGATGCAGGAGTATATACTGAAAAAAAATACAGTTGTCACCTCAAAATCATACCAGCTAAAGATAACAAATACCGACCTGCTTATAAAGGTTTTCAAAGAGCTTGAAAAACTCTCTATTCCTAATGTTTCCATTGTCAAGACAGACGTCTCTGACAAGGAGAAGGTAAAAAATGAGGTTATGATAATGGCAACAGAAAAGGCAAAAAACAGGGCTGAGATTCTTGCAAATACCTTGGGAAGAAAACTCGGCAAGGCTATCTATATTCAACACAACGAAGGATATCAAAGAGACATTGTTATAAGAGGATTGGCTTCATTCGGAGCTAAGATGGAGGACGCAAATGTGGCTGAGGAGTATGCAGGGCCGGATCTTTCCTTCGGCAAAATCAGCTTCACACAGAATATCTTTATCCGATTCTCTCTGGAATAACCCTCCATTTTTCACTATTCACTATTCACTTTTTCACTCTTAATTTTTCACTCTTCACTTTTCACTTTTAACTCTTCACTAAATAAATGACCTCCAGAAGAAGACGCCGCCACCCGGTCAAAATATCCGGGCTTATACTTGCTTTCATTATTGTCACCGCTCTCCTTTTATTTACAAAATCACTACTTACAAAAGAGCAGAGCAGTGAGAAACCTAAATACAACGAGCCACTGTTTGCCCTTAATCATCTTTTATCAAATGAGAAATCCGAGTTGCCGGAGACGAAGAAGCTGGATGGCTATATCAGGCAGTTCATGCGCCAGTGGGGTATTAAGGGGGCATCTGTTGCCATAATGAAGGATGAGCGTCTCATCTATGCAAAGGGATACGGATGGGCAGATGAGGAGGACTCCGTAAAAACAGAGGTTCGCCACATTTTCCGAATTGCATCGGTCTCAAAGCTGATTACCGGGGCAACTGTTATGAAGCTCGTTGAAAAGGGTATTCTCTCTCTGGACCAGAAGCCTTTTGCTAAGGGAGGGCTTATGGATATACCCGAATTCAGCGAGATTAAGGATAAACGTGTCAGAGATATAACAATTGAACAACTTCTTAGACATCGTGGAGGTTTCTCTCGAAGAGGCGGTGACCCAATGTTTATTCCAAACATTATCCGTATCAGGATGAATTTAGACTCAGCTCCCAAAACAGATGACATTATACGCTATGTCCTCAGCAGGGATCTCAGTTACCAGCCTGGAAGCGGAACTAAATACTCAAATTTCGGATATGTCCTGCTTTCCAGGATAATTGAACAGGCTACCGGGATTCCATATGAATCTTATGTAAAGAATGTAATCCTTGCTCCGATTGGCATATATGACATGCACATTGCACGCAATTTCCACGAACATAAATTTCCTAACGAGGTGAGGTATTATGAGCCTCACGACGAGTTGATGGTTGAGTCATTTGACGGGAGCGGTGTGATGCGCCCTAAATGTTATGGTGGAAATGATGTTGCAGGATTGCTGGGTGCAGGCGGGTGGGTTGCCTCCCCTAGCGAGCTCATCCGGTTCATTGCATCAATTGATGGCAAACCTGAAATACCGGACATATTATCTCCGGAGAGCATAAAAATCATGATGACAGCTGATCCGCAACATTTACCGATAGGCTGGGCTAAAGCCCGCCCGAACGGTGACTGTACAAGGACCGGCACTCTTTCTGGTATAAGCGCAATGCTGAAATGTCAGAAAGATGGGTTGACATGGGTATTTCTTGCAAACACCAGTTCATGGAAAGGAGCTCGCTTCCCGAGAATAGTAGAGGGAATGTTCAACAAGGCTTTTTCCAGAATAGACTCACTTCCTCAAAGAGATCTTTTCGGAGTTACCTCTGATGAGTTGTCTGAAACAGATCTCCAATCAGAAGGTGAAGAGTAATCTCTGATATCTTAGCCTGATAGACCGCCTCCAGCATTCTGTCGGATGCATCAAGATATGAGAGCTGAATGTCACGGAATTCAATACCCGAGAGACCTCCCAGACGGTATTTCTCCATTGCTGCCTCAAGGTTGAAATATGCTGTCTCCTTGTTCTCTCTCTCAAATTCAACCATCCTGATATTATTTATATAGAGATTGTAAAGCGAACGTAATTGACTTTCAAGATCACGCTTCTCTCTCTCGAGATTAAGTCTGGCATTCTCCTCTAGTATTTTCGCATTTTTAATCTTTCTGTTTATCTCCAGCCCATCGAAAATTGGGATAGAGAGGTTCAGACCAAAATTATATCCATTGTAGCGATCGAATTTTGAGGGGAAATAGTTATTGTTATAAAGGTTATAGTTGTACCCTGCTGACAGATCCAGTACAGGATACCTGGACGATCTGGCAATCTTCAGATCCAGACCTGCCACCCTCTCCCCTATCTTGGCTGCGAGTACGGATGTATTGTTCTCCATACCTCTGACAAGAAGATAGTCAAGATTCATCACCGGTTCGGGCAAAATTGTGTCTTTTATAATGTATTTAGAAGCGGTTGGAACATTCATCAGTCTGTAAAGCTCAATATAGGCGTTCTTGAGATTTTCCCTCTGCAGCAGCAGCTGAGAAGAGTCGCTGTTCAGATTTATCTTTGCTTGCTTGTACTCAAGTCCGGAGTCCTTGCCTATTCTGTACCTTGTCAAAGCCTGATTGTACCTGATGTCTGAAATTCCCAGCAGTTCATCAAGTAACTTCACCTGATTCTGGAGACTAATTATTTTGTAGTACTGCGCCGAGACATCCATTACAAGATTCTCAACCACAGAACGGAATGCATACTCACCCTTCCTCAAGAGTTCAACCTGTTTGTCTCTCTCGGCAAACATCGAGAATCCGTCAAACAATCTCCAGTTCAATGTTGCACTGCTGAGAATGGTTGTTGATTTTGATATTCCTTCAGAAACCGAGCCCTGTTGATTGTATGACCTTTCATTGAGCTCCGTTGTCGTCTGCTTTGACCCGAGTGTCACAGAGGGCAGAAAAGGGGCAAGAGTCACGTTATTCTTTGATATCTCCAGTTCGTTTGAGGAGATTATAACTGAGTAGTTGTCCTTGAGGGCAACTGCTATGCACTGTTGCAATGTTACAGGCTCCGGCTCCTGAGCCCCGGCTGTAAGGCCAAGAATCAACACAGTGGCGAGAGTTATGTATCTTTTTCTATTCATTTATATCTTTAAGATCTTTTGAGGATGAAATGTAGGAGTACATCGCAGGAATAATGTATAGTGTGAAGAATGTCGCAAATACAAGACCACCGGCAACTGCAATACCCATCGCCACACGGCTCTCCGCTCCTGCTCCTGTAGCGTATACCATAGGAAGTATACCGAGTATTGTGGATAGACTGGTCATAAGTATCGGCCTGAAACGTGATGCCGAAGACTCGAGTATAGCCTTATGTTTATCTATACCGGCAATCCTTCTTTGATTTGCAAATTCAACAATAAGGATTCCATTCTTTGAGACAAGCCCGATTAGCATTATGAGTCCTATCTCACTAAATATGTTCATTGTCTGGGAAGCAAGCTTCATACATAAAAGTGCTCCGACAAGAGCCAGAGGAACAGTGAGCATTATGACAAGAGGGTCTCTGAAACTTTCAAACTGTGCCGAGAGAACGAGATATATCAACACGAGAGCAAGTACGAAAGCAAAAAAGAGGCTGGATGTACTCTCGACAAAATCTTTTGACTGTCCTGACAATGCTGTTGAGAAACTGTCCGGATTAAGCACCTTATGAGCAATCCTGTCCATCTCCTCTATGCCCTGGCCTAAGGTGTAGCCATGTTCCAGGGATGCTGAGACAGTAGCAGCAACAAAACGGTTATATCTGTACAATTGAGGCGGCATGCTGCTCTCCTCCATCCTGATGAGATTATCGAGAGGTATTAGATCTCCAGTATCATTCCTTACAAAGATGTTTGCCATATCTAGCGGCTTGTTCCTGTCACTCTGGTTTATCTCGCTCAATATCTGGTACTGCTTCCCGTTCCTTATGAAATAACCGATTCTCTGCTCACTCATGGTCAATTGGAGAGTCTGGGCTATGTTCTGAATAGAAATCCCCATTAACGAGGTCTTATCCCTGTCAATCGATATGCTCAGCTCCGGTTTGGTAAACCTCAGGTTAACATCTGAATTTGAAAAGACATCACTCTGGGCGACTTCAGACATGAATACCGGCAGTGCACTCTTGAGCGAGTCAAGATTCTTCGCCTGGATCACATATTGAACCGGCATGCCGCCTCTTCTTCCTCCGAAAGTCTGCTGTTGTGTAACAAAACTCTTTGCCCCTGTCATCCTGGCTACCTTAGGAGAGAGTTCATCAGCTATATCTTGCTGCTTTCTTGTTCTTTTATCCGGTTGCACCAAAGAAAGCTGGAAGTTTGACCTGTTTGACCCGCCCATTCCTACCATCTGCAGAGCCATCTCCTTCTCCGGAACCGATGCATCAATCATGTTCCACATCTGGTCAGAATAATCCAGCATATAGTCGAAAGTTGCACCCTCCTGCGCCGTACTCGAGACTGTTATCATAGATCTGTCCTCAAGCGGAGCCATCTCAGACGGGATTTTGACCCATAACCAGACTATAATTCCTGTTGTAATCAGGAGGAACAGCGGAGCGAGCCACCTTC
This sequence comes from Bacteroidales bacterium CF, assembly GCA_000473305.1. Lineage (GTDB taxonomy): Bacteria > Bacteroidota > Bacteroidia > Bacteroidales > UBA932 > Bact-08. Next base: position 2,014,697 of record CP006772.1, read on the forward strand.
TTGACATAAACGACTGCAGTGAACTTCTGTATGCTCCATTTAACCAGATAAAGAATGGTTCTGTCTTTCTATAGAATGCACCTTCATTGACACCTGCCTTTATCATCCTTGAAGTGATCATCGGCGTGAATGTAAGTGCAACAAAGCATGATATAAGCACCGACCCGGCTATGACCACCGAGAACTCCCTGAACAGACGTCCGGTCACACCCTGCAGGAATACAATCGGGAAGAAGACAGAAACCAGTGTAATGGTTGTTGCAATAATAGCGAAGAAAATCTCTTTTGATCCCTCTATGCTTGCCTCTTTCGGAGAGACTCCCCGTTCAATCTTTGTGTAAATATTCTCCATAACCACTATCGCATCATCCACGACAAGGCCTATTGAAAGCACTATGGCAAGCAAGGTGAGGATATTTATGGAGAAACCGGCGAGGTACATTATAAAGAAAACTCCTATCAATGATATAGGAATTGCCAGCACCGGTATAAGTGTGGTTCTCCAGTTCCTCAGGAAAAGGAATATGATCAGCACCACCAGGAAGAAAGCCTCCATGATGGTTGATTTCACCTCACGTATCGAATCCCTTATAAAGATTGTATTATCAAAACCTACTCCTACCTCTATATCCTCGGGCAGCGACTTTTTAAGCTCATCAATTGCCTTTTCTGCATCATCCACTATGTTTATATAGTTGGCTCCGGGCTGAGGAATCAGCACGCAGGCAACCATAGGGACACCGTTTCTCTTTAGTATTGATCTTGTATTCTCGGCATCTACCTCTGCAACTCCGATATCTGAAAAGCGTACTATCCTGCCCTCATTTTTGGAAATGATCAGGTTGTTGAAATCTTCAATGGTCTTCAGACGTCCCAATGTCCTTACGGTAAGCTCCATTGTCGACCCCATTATGGTTCCTGAAGGCAGTTCTACATTCTCCCTGTTAACAGCAGTTCTGACATCAAGGGGAGTTACCTTATAGGCGGCCAACAAAAGTGGATCCATCCTCAGTCTGACCGAATATCTCTTTGAACCCCAAACAGTTACACTACTCACACCACTTATTGTCTGAAGCCTCTCCTTAAAGTTTACCTCCGCATATTCGCTGAGATCTATTATATCCCGGGTTTGGCTCTGCAAAGTAACAGAGTAGATAGGCTGAGCATCTGCATCGGATTTTTCCACAACAGGAGCATCTATATCCTGGGGCAGTCTCCTCATTGCTCCCGAGACCTTATCTCTGACATCATTTGCAGCAGTCTCAAGATCAACCTCGAGATTAAACTCAATATTTATTGAGCTTTGACCATCCCGGCTTGTGCTGGAGATAGCGCGTATGCCCGGGATTCCGTTGACTGCCGCCTCCAGCGGCTCTGTAATCTGAGTCTCAATAACGTCTGCATTAGCGCCCGGAAAGGAGCATCTGACAGATATCACCGGGTTGTCCACACTAGGGTAATCCCTTACTCCCAGCGACACATACCCGATAGCCCCGAAGATCATGATCACGAGGCTCATTACGGTTGTCAATACCGGTCTTTTGATGGAGGTAGTGGATAGACTCATTCTGCCTTCAGATTTGTGGGGGTTATTGAGATTCCTTCACGTAGCTGCATGAGTCCTGTTGTTATAACCGTGTCTCCCTTTTCAATTCCGGAAATAATCTCCATCATATCAACAGTCCTGAGGCCTGTCCTAACCTGTATCATTGCAGCTTTGCCCTCTCTGAGCAACCATACCGAATGTCCTTTGACTCCTGAGACTACAGACTGATTAGGAACATAGACACTCAGTGCGTTTTTCTGTGAGCTTAAACTCACCTTTGCATACATGCCCGGTCTGAGTAATCCGCGGCGGTTGTCAAATCTTGCTCTCAACATCAAAGTACGAGTCTTGACATCAACCTCGGGATCCATAGCATAAACCAGTGCGTGAAAAGGCTCACTCATACCTTCTATAGTGAAGTTCACGGTTGTGCCGATAAGCTTGTTTCTTACATATTTCTCAGGAACCGAGAACTCGAGTATCATGTGGGCAACATCAACTATTGTGGCAACCTTTGAGTTCTGAACCAACATCGCTCCCAAACTTATATTTCTGAATCCGATAACCCCGTCAAAGGGAGCCCTTATCTTCATCTTCTCAATCTTTATCTTCAATTGTTCAATATCCTGTTTGAGCACATTAAACTCTGTCGATACCTGATCATAATCCTCCCTGCTGACAGCCTCCTTGCTGAGAAGGATCTTCTGCCTCTCAAGCTTTTCCGACAAAAGTGTCTGCTGATACTCGGCTCTCAATAGCTGTGCCTGCAGTTCATCATCGTTTAGCCTGACCAGAACCTCCCCTCTGCGGACAAACTGCCCCTCCTTGAAATTGATGCTTACAACCCTGCCTGTAAGTTCACTTGCCATCTCCACTCTCTCCCGGGCTACAAGAGTACCCGGAAGTGTAAGTCCGTCCTCGGATTTTTGCAGGTCTGCAATATATACCGAAACCGGAAGAGACTTTTTATCACCTCCGCCCCTTTTAGACTTTTCTCCCTTTGGACCGGAAGAAATAGCATCATCACCCATTTTTACATCTGAGTAAAATGAGTTATAAACAACAATCGCTAAAACTAGTAAAACGGGAATACTGATATAAGTTATATACCTCTGCCTCTTTTTCATCAAAACAATATATTAGTGTTGTATTTGACAATAAAGATAGCAAATGGTTTAAAGATTCCGCCACAACATTTTACTTGGCGTGAGAGCCGTCACACCAAGGTTTGTTGCCTGATTTGCCGCATCTGCAAATATAACAGTTACTTTTCTGCTCCTCCTTACCGTCAGGATGGATTACCACAACTGTTCCCTCGACCTTGAGGGGACCGTTCTGGATTAATTTCAGTTTAACATCTGTACTCATAGTCGTAGAAATTTTTGAGGTTAAATCCCTATATTTGCAAATATAATAATAAAAATGTTCAGAAAACTAAAAGTTTACGAACTCGGGAGGCTATCCGGAGAGGAGTTTAAGAGTGCTCCCAAAAGCCCGATAGTTATTGTTTTAGACAATATACGAAGCCAACACAATATAGGTGCGGCATTCCGTACTGCTGACGCATTTGCGGCGGAGCAGATTATACTTTGCGGTATATGTGCAACCCCGCCTAATGCTGAGATTCATAAGTCCGCACTTGGAGCAGAGGATACTGTCGCATGGAGCTATGAGAAGGATGCAGTAATGGTCGTGAAGGAGCTGAAAGAGCAGGGTTACATCATTCTTACGGCTGAACAGACAGAGAACTCCACTTCACTTGAAGATCTCAGGGTAGAAGGTTCAAAAAAATATGCTATTGTTTTCGGAAACGAAGTAAAAGGTGTACAGCAGGAGGTTGCAGACCTCAGCGATATGGTTGTTGAGATACCGCAGGAAGGGACAAAGCACTCGCTTAATGTATCAGTCAGTATTGGAATTATTCTTTGGGAGCTATTCAGTCAGATCCGTGCTACGGCCAGAAAGAGAGAGTGAAGCGAGACTGTGATAATTATCCATAACTTTTCCGACACCTCCGGTGAGAGCCCGGCAAAATGGTATCCGAGACCATTATGGCGGCAATAGTTGAGACAATCACCGCAATATGTACATGTCAAACCCAACTTGCCTGCTTTTACAATTCTTTCATTCAAAGCCATATAGCTGCAACTTTTTATACATGCATTACACTTTGTACAGTTGGAGGTGAATCCGAACCTGAAGGGAGATATGTATTTGATGTGGTTGACAATTGTACCGATAGGGCAATAGTGGGTACAATGGAACATTGCCCCTTTTCTCAGTGAAATCAACGAAATGACCAGAAGAGCCGCAACTCCGGTAAGGATTGCCAAAAGTGTTGCAGTTCCGGCAGAGGCCCTTGCAATTCTCAAAACCAAGGCAACTATAACTATTATCAGCAATATTGAGTACTTAACAACCGGAATTACCCCGGTTTGCCCCTTCCTCTTCTCAGCTCCGGCTCTTCTTGACGCAACAGCGTCCAGAGAGCCGAAATAACAGAGATGGCTGCACCATGCAGGACCGGCTATCAAGACTGTACTGAAGAAGAGTATTATCATAAACCATGAGCTGAATCTGTAAAGCGGACCTGCCAGTATCATAGCTGGAACGGGGACATGCAGCTTGCCTGTCAAAAGGAAGAGAGAGTCGGCACAAAGGCCCAACACCAACTGCGAGTAAAAGACGACTGTGAATATCATCCATGAATAGATTCTCCATTTGCTCCTGCGGTCTCTGAACTGCATATTATAGGAGAGAATGAAACTGTAAAGAGTGATAACAAACACCTGTATCCACCCCCCATTATGGATAAACCGCTCTGCAAGCAGTAGCGGTTTATCCGGGATGGCCTGAACAATCGTCAGAAGAGAAAGGACAACTAATCCGACAATTGCTGGTATTTGTATTTTATGATTACTTATCCGCACTCAAAATCTTCTCCATATAGCGGGTCAGATAAGCATAGTGTGCATCAGAGAGATAATCACCTGTCTTTATACTCTTGATATGTTTTAGAGTCTTGACTATCTGGCTGTATGCGATACCCGACGCCTCTGTCATGTCCTTTGGATTTGAAGTGATTACAGGAGGACCTCCAAAAGAGAATGAATTGGCTCCTGTGAAAAGATCGCAAAGACCTATTACATATGCTTTCTGAAGTATCCTGTCATATGAATCGGTAACTCTATTTTTCCACACAACTTTGTCAAGAGAAGAGAACATATCCTCAGCTGTGTAGGCAGATTTTCCATACTTTCTTTCAGCAGAGGCAAGGTTCATTATAACCCTTTTGCTTAACATTGATCCCAAAGCGGCATTGTAAGCACGCTCAATATATACTTCCGGACGGCTTACAAACTTATCCATATAATTATCAGGGATTAGCCAAACCGGTGCATTTTCAAAAAGATTCCTGTTAAGGAAATCCATAGCCTCCTGTTGTCTCTTCTTTTCCACAACTCTGTACACATCTCCCTCCATCTCAACAGTCTTAGGATCTTCATAAACACCACCTATCCATTTTGCAACATGACCGATGTAACGGCGGAACTGGTTGGCTACCTCTCCCTGCATTGTTCTGAGATTGGTGTAATCTTCATTTGGCTCTTTTGTCCACTCTGCAAGACCATTCATCACAAACTTCAGATTTTTTATTCCGAGTTCGTTTGCCTTCATCTGGTTTTCACCAAGATCCTCACTCTGCAGTCTCGGGTCATTCTGACTTGATTCTGTTCCAAAGAGATAATAAGGATTCTTTGTCTTTTCAATTATCCATTTATTAATATGTGGAAGCTCCTTCTCAGGATTGTCAAAATCCGGGAATCTTCTGTAGCCCCACTCGATAGCCCATAGATCATAATGGCTTATTCTTGGGAACAGCAGGTTTCTGTCAAGCTTGTCCTCTGGTTGTGCAACATAGTTGAATCTTGAATAGTCCATGATAGATGTTGTATGTCCGTTTGCCTTGAGGAATTCAGGGTCTCTGAGCTGTTCAACTGTATAGTGGCTTGTACCACCGAAGTTGTGTCTCAACCCGAGAGTGTGTCCAACTTCATGAGATGATACGAATCTTATTAGCTGTCCCATAAGTTCTGTATCAAACTCCATCTTTCTTGCAGATGGGTCAACAGGTCCGCACTGAAGCATATACCAGTTCCTTACAAGTGACATAACGTTGTGGTACCAGTTTACGTGGCTCTCGATAATCTCGCCTGAACGCGGGTCACTTACGTGAGGGCCGCTGGCATTAGGAGTTGCAGAGGCTTTGTAGACAATTGCACAATATCTTGCATCTTCCAGTGACCATGTCGAATCCTGCTCCTTTGTAGGGGCAACCTTGCCCATAATCGCATTCTTGAAACCGGCTTTTTCAAATGCCTCCTGCCAATCATTAACACCCTGTATAAGATATGGAACCCACTCCTTAGGTGTGGCTGGGTCAATATAGTATATTATTGGCTTTGCAGGTTCTACCAGCTCGCCTCTCTTATACTTTTCAAGATCTTCTGGTTTTGGCTCAAGTCTGAAGCGGGTTATGAGTGAAACTTTCTCAACACCCTGTGGATTCTTGTCAAAATCAGTGTAGTTCTCGGTAAAGTAGCCCACCCTGTTGTCTGCATATCTGGCAACCATAGGGACCTTAGGAAGAAGCACAAATGAATTGTTTATCTCAAATGTAGCGTTATCTCCTCCGCTGGTTTTCTGATATGTCTTTACACTCTTGATCTCGGTGTTTATCGGATAGGTCCTGACAGCCGAGAGGTAAGAGGTCTCCTTCTGTATACCTCCCAACTTGAACTCTGTTTTTGCCATCTTTGTGAAGAACAGCATCTCAGAGTCACCATTGAAGAAATCTGTTATATCAATTATATTATCCTTTTTGTCTTCAGATTGAGCCTTGATCTCAAATGCTGCAGCTATCGGCTCTGTATTTGATTTGACAACTGATACAAACATTGAGCTCGAACTGTCTGAACGCTCTCTGTTCAGTACCTTCCTGAGAAAAATCTTGTTATTGGGACCCTTTTCAAAACGATAGACACCCTCGTTTATCTGGTCACCGGCGTAACCCTCGAAATCTGTGCGTACTCCGGAAGCGCCAAGTGATAGTCTTGTTACCATCATAAGGTCTCTTCCCAGGATTGAATCATTTATATTGATAAAGAATTTATTATCCTGACTGTAGACTGTTGTCATACCCTTCATTATACGGGCATCAGATTTTACAAACTTATCAATTGTCTGAGGTGTTTTTTCGGGGCCCTTTTTTGTAGAGTCGGCAGCCGGAGTTTTCACCTCTGTCTGCTGTAGCTTTGCAATACTTCCCTTAGTCTTCTGGGCAGGGAGAGTTGTGCTCAGACACACTATAAGTGCGAAAGTGAGCAATGTTCTTAATGAAATGGTTTTTGGCATAATATTTTTTATCAGGGATTCATCAGATCTGTATTCTGAAAACTCAGAATCTCATAAATGGAGTCTATAGCATAGGCCGCAGGGCCTGTAGGATTGAGGAATTTAGCCTTGTTCAGGGCGTTTATGGCCTCTCCCCACAATTGTTCTCTTCTCAACAATCCGCCTAACATATACCAGGCGACGTCGTTTTCAGGTTCTCTCTCCAGGAATTCCAGCAACTCTTCGTGTGCCTTCTGGAGGCTTCCCTCTCTGAGGGTTTGTTCAATTTCGAGCAAACTCTTTTTCATGATTTTAATTTTTAGGGCAACTATACCAACCCTGCAAAACCCATGAATGCAAGGGCAAGTATGCTTGCGGTAATAAGTGCGATTGGTGTACCTTTGAAAGCCTTGGGAACATTGTTGAGTTCAAGTTGTTCCCTCAGACCGGCAAAGAGTACCATTGCTAAACCAAATCCAACTGCACTGGCTGTTGAATAAACCACAGACTCAGCTAAATTTAACATATGCGGATCTCCACCAAATGCGAATTCCTTAGAAACTACAATGATTGCAAGGCCCAACACACAACAGTTGGTTGTTATTAACGGAAGAAAAATACCTAATGCCTGATACAAAGAGGGGCTTATTTTTTTGAGAATTATCTCAACCATCTGTACGAGGGCTGCAATAACAAGTATAAAAGCCACGGTCTGCATGAACTCAATGCCAAGAGGAATCAGGACATAGTATTGAAGCAGGTAAGTTACAAGAGTAGATAGTGCTATTACAAATACTACAGCACCGGACATACCGGCTGCTGTGCTGATTTTATTAGATACTCCAAGAAAAGGGCATATACCCAGAAATTGCGATAGTAGTACGTTGTTAACGAATACGGCTGCTATTATTATAATTATGTATTCCATACTCTTTACTTATCTGTGAATTTTGATTTGTACATATTAAACAGAACCATCAGATATCCAAGAACCATAAAAGCACCCGGTGCAAGGACAAAAGCAAGCATTCCGTCACCATCTATTAGTTTGAAACCGAATATTGACGCTGTACCCAGAAGCTCTCTGACAGCTCCTAATACTGTAAGAGACAATGTAAAACCCAGCCCGATTCCAATGCCGTCGAGTGCAGAATCCAAAACCGTATTCTTTGAAGCAAAGGCTTCTGCCCGTCCTAATACTATACAGTTAACAACAATAAGAGGTATGAATATTCCCAATGTCTGGTATAGTCCTGGTGTGTATGCCTGCATCAGCAGTTGAAGTACTGTAACCACAGCAGCGATGAGGACAATGTATACCGGAATTCTAACCTTGTCAGGAACCTGTTTTGCCACAAGAGAGATCAGAACGTTTGAGAAGATCAACACGAAGGTTGTAGCCACTCCCATACCCAATCCGTTAATTGCCGAAGTTGTAGTCGCAAGTGTAGGGCACATACCCAGCACTAAAACGAATGTAGGATTGTCTTTTACAAATCCTTTTGTTATAAGGCTTAACTTACTCATTTACTGCCTCCTTTTCTGTTTTGTCTGCCACACATAATTTAAACACCTCATATGCAGATGTCATTGCTCCGCAAAAAGCCCTCGAGGATATTGTCGAAGCTGTGATTGCATCAACATCGCCACCGTCTTTCTTAACGGATAGTTTGAAATCAGCTGGATTCTTTCCGTTAAACTGCAGGCTGAAATCGCTTTTACCTGCTACCATCTTGTCTCCCAGGCCCGGGGTTTCGGAGTGTGTGAGGACAACTGTATTTATAATTGTACCATCCATGCTGAATCCGACCATCAGAGTGACTCTACCGCCAAATCCGGCATTTGAGAATGTCTCTACGGCATAACCTACTGTCTCTCCCCCCTTTATGGCAGGATACACTTTATATTGAGAGCCGTTGTACTCTTTTGTGAAAGCCTCTCCGTTAGGGTCGTTGTCAAAAGGTGGAACCACACCGGCTATCGATTGGTTTATCTTTGCCAGCTGTGCAGCCTCAATCGGCTCTTTTGTCAGAACATATGCCCCGCCCAGCAGAGCAGATGATGCAAGACAGATAAGTGTAAGCACCATCACCATATTCTTTAATGTAGACTCTCTAGCCATTCTTTACCTCCTTTCCGAAATATGCCGGTTTCATGAACTTGTTGATCAGTGGTACAAAAGCATTCATAATAAGGATTGCGAACGATATCCCCTCAGGATATGATCCGAAGTACCTTATCAGGACTGTGATTATTCCTATTCCCACTCCATATAGTATCATACCTTTCTTGCTCATAGGAGATGTCACATAGTCTGTGGCCATAAATATGGAGCCTAACAATATACCTCCTGAGAGGATATTAAAGAGAGGATCTGTGTACTGTTCCGGATTGACAACCCAGAAGATACCTGTGAACAGTGCTACTGTAATTATGATTGATAGAGGAATATGTACTGAAATCACCCTTCTGTATAGAAGATATGCAAAACCGATTAGCAGTGCCAGTGCCGATACCTCGCCGACAGAACCTCCTATCTTACTGAAGAGCATCTGAATATAAGAGAAATTGTGTGTCTGGAATATCTGTTCCAATGACAAGCCTTGTGCAAGTCCCTCTTTTACAATTGAAAGAGCCGTTGCCCCTGAGGAGGCATCTATACCCTCCCTGAACCATGATGCCGGTATTGTCCAGTCCGTCATTAGCACCGGAAAGGATACCAGGAGGAAAACTCGGCCGACGAGCGCGGGATTGAACAGGTTCTGGCCAAGTCCGCCGAATGTAAGTTTGGCAACACCTATGGCAACTATTGAGCCGATAAGCATAAGCCACCATGGGGAGTTGGGAGGCAGGTTCAGTGCCAAGAGCAATCCTGTTACCGCTGCCGAATAATCACCAATCGTAACAGTACACTTTATTAGATATCTCTGAATTACATATTCAACTGCAACACATGTCACAACTCCGACAAGGGCCAGTTTTATTGCCGAGAATCCGAAGAAATATATGGATACCAGCAATGAGGGCACCAGGGCGATGATGACATCTCTCATAAGGCTCTTGGTGGTCTGTGGACCATGTATGTGGGGAGCCGGAGATACAAGTAATTTTTTCATCCGTAAATTATTAAATTATCCAATCCTTATTCTCTACTTTTTTGGTCTGCTTCTCATGATTTTCAAGACCTTAGCCTTGGAGAGCCTTATTGTGTCCAAAAGTGGTATGTTTGCCGGACAAGAATAGAGGCAACATCCGCATTCAATACAATCCTGGACCATATTCTCCTCGAGTTCTTCCATCCTGTCGGCCCTTGCAAGCCTGTTGAGCAGATATGGCTGCAGCCCCATCGGACAAGCTTCAACACACTTAGCACACCTGATACAGTTTCTTTCAGGGCCTCTTTTTGTCTCCTCTTCTGTCAACAAAAGAAGTCCGGATGTACTCTTTACTGATGCGGCATCCATACAGGCAACAGCTTTTCCCATCATAGGACCGCCGCTGATAAGCTTGACAGCATCTTTCGGGAATCCTCCGATTGCAAACATCATTGTATCAAAGGTTGTCCCAACCCTGAGCCTGAAGTTACGCTGTTCAGTCATACATTTTCCTGTAACTGTGACTATTCCGTCAATAAGCGGTTTGTTTTTCTGAACTGCTTCATATACTGCAAGAGCTGTTCCCACATTCTGAACAACTGCTCCCGTGTCTATAGGTAAACCCATTGATGGAACTCTTCGGCTGGTCACTGCATCAATAAGCTGTTTTTCTCCGCCTTGAGGGTATCTCTTTTTTAATGGGACAATCTTTATATCTGTATAACTCTTTTCAGCAACGCTCTTCATGCTCTTTATGGCCTTCGGCTTGTTCTCCTCAATGCCTACATATGCCTTAGAGACACCAAGCGCCTTCATCATTATTCTCACACCAATGAGTATCTCCTCAGGATTTTCCAGCATAATCCTGTAGTCTGATGTAAGATAAGGCTCACATTCGGATCCGTTGATAAGTAGCACGTCTGCAACTTTCCCGGGAGGGGGTGTCAGCTTAATATGGGTCGGAAAGGCAGCTCCTCCCAGACCAACAACACCACACTCTGCTATTCTCTTTATTATCTCCTCTTTGCTGAGTTTTATATCTCTTAAAATCTCATTGCTTCTGTCTATTGTATCAACCCATTCATCTCCCTCAACATCTATAACGACATGTTGCACTTGGTTTCCTGCCAGATCAGGTAACAACTCAACCGATCTTACCGTTCCTGATACCGATGAATGTATATTGGCTGAAATAAAGCCGGAAGCCTTAGCAATCAACTGTCCTGCCTTTACTTTGTCACCTTTGGCCACTATTGGCTCAGCAGGCGCACCAAGATGCTGAGACATAGAAATATACGCTGTCTCCACTAACGGGAAATTCTCGATAGCTGCATCTTTGGATATTTTATTGTCGTGAGGATGAATTCCTCCTATTGAAAATGTTTTGCTCATATCCTCTCTATTACTGTTCAACCAACGGAGAAACCTCTTTTTTTGGAACCCTTACAGGGAAGTTCACCTCCCATATGGCATGAGTCGGGCACTCGACTACACATTTACGGCAAAGTTTGCATTTATTATAGTCTATGTAAGCAAGGTTTGATGTTATGGTGATTGCGTCGTAGGCACACACCTTCTGGCACTTCGTACAACCGATACATGCAACAGCACAAGCCTTCTTGGCAACTCCTCCCTTATCCTTATTTACGCAGGATACAAAAATACGCCTGCTCTTTATACCCTTATTTCTCAGCTCGATGATCATCTTAGGGCAAGCCTTGACACAAGCCCCGCATGCAGTACACTTACTCTCGTCAACCTCCGGAAGGCCGGTTCTTGGATCCATTTTAATTGCATCAAACTGACAAGAGAGGACACAGTCACCATGACCAAGGCATCCGTACTTACATGCTGTGTCTCCTGAATAGAATGAAGCCATAACTGCACATGATGAAAAGCCATCGTAGTTGTTTGTCTTGGGCCTGTTGTCACATGTTCCGTTACATCTTACAACTGCAACCTGGGGTGTCTTTTCTGCCACCTCCATCCCGAGATACTGCGCAACCTGTTTCATCACATCGTTTCCACCTACAGGGCAGAAATTTTTTTCAAGATTGTCAGCCTTGACACATGATTCTGCAAAAGCCCTGCAGCCGGCATAACCGCAACCTCCGCAGTTGGCACCGGGGAGAATTGCCTGAACATCATCAATCCTTGGGTCTTCCTCAACCTTGAACTTCTGAGCGACAAAATAGAGTATCAGCGCCAGAAGGATGCCGAGAATACTTAAGGACAAGATCGTAAACAATACAGTATTCATTATTTATCTAATTTCTCTAAAGTAAATACAAATTCCTTTTTTATTCTATCCTTTAGAAAGTAAATGATTAAAAAGTAGAAGGCTAAGGCACCAATAATGGACAAACCTATTAGTATCTCCGAAACTTTAAAAGTTGACAAAAGTAGCAATAAAATCAAAAGAATGATCAAAGGAATCAAATAAGATAGCCATAGCGCTTTAAATCCCAGACTCCTTTTCAGAACCACCTTCACCCTCTCTCCCTTCTCATATAAATCAAATCCGTTTGCCGGAACCTGAATGATACCACTCTCCGAATCTGACGCACTGCACATTCCTTTTGCCCCGCAAGATGAACACGCGGATTGACGCACCATCTCCACAGAGACAAAATCCTGATCGACGTCAATTACAACGCCTTCATGTTCAACATTATCATTTTTATTACTCATTTTATCTTGCTTTTTAATGGATATTTCAAATTTGAAAATTCTGTAAGTCTTGCCATTACATTTCCCACCTGGATTGGTGTCTCAATCTGGAGCGGAACCCTGTTTTCGTCTGCCGACAGCCAGATGGCAATGTTCTCACTACCCTTGAACACATTACCGGATGCTGGGGAAACCTCAATCTTGTATGTATTGAACACACCAAGCCCACTTACCTTTTTTATCTCTCTACCGATATATGTGTACTTAATTGTATATAATTTGCCGTCAATAGCGAAACTTGCCTTAGAGATCTCACCATAACTTTTTGCCGAAAAACTCTCATTTCTAATGGCATATATGAGAGAAAGCAGGTCGTATGTCTTTGTCTGCACTTTATGAAGGGTATCCCTGAAGGGAGCCTCTCTCCTTTTATAAGAGGCCTTTATAGTGTTATCCTTAAGGAAAAAGATATGATTCTTCATTTTATACTTACCCTCCAGGACATCTCTGTGAAAATAGACGGGAACCACACCTTCAGGATAGAAACGGGATTCGTAATAATCCCTTACTTTAAAGAAAATATCATAGAATTTGAAACTTTTCCCATTTACCCTGGCCACATAATATTGACCCGAGCTGTCTTTCATCTGATTAATTGTAAATATGGCATCACCAACATCAGTATTAATCGAGGCCCATTGATATCTCAACAGGTACCTCAATCTCTCCCCGGGGCCGAATGCCTGAAGACTCTCCTTTTGCGCAAAACCCTCTAGATTGAGGAGGAGTATGACAATCAATGAGAGGAGCCTTTTCATCTAGAAATCTTTGTCAAATTCAGAGTTTGACATAAACTCGGCACCATTCATCTTTGAAGAGAAGGTCTCTATTCTGTCATTTGAAAAGACATCCATATCAAGCTTTGCATCGGTGGAATCGACAAACCTCACCTCAGAATGGCGGAATTTCATCTGCACATCCCTTACTTCACCATTTCTGTGCTTTGCTATGATAATGTCTGTCAAACCGACCAGCTCCGGATGCTCTTCAGAAGATGCATAATAATCCGGCCTGTGTATGAACATTACAATATCGGCATCCTGTTCGATAGCGCCCGACTCACGCAGGTCACTCAACTGAGGCCTTTTGGTTCCGCCTCTTGTCTCTACGGCACGGCTCAGCTGAGAAAGTGCTATTATAGGTATGTTAAGTTCCTTCGCTATTGCTTTGAGAGAGCGTGAAATTGCGGAAACCTCCTGCTCCCTCATTCCCTTCAATTCGGGAGGTCCTGTCATGAGCTGAAGGTAGTCAATTATAATCATCTTTACCCCTGCATTAGCTACCAGTCTCCTTGCCTTTGAACGGAACTCGTAAATTGAGAGTGAAGGGGTATCATCTATATAAAGAGGAGCCTTAACCAACTTGTTAAGCTTTGTGTTCAACTGCTCCCACTCATAGTCCTCCAGTTTCTTACCTCCCTTTATCTTGTCAGGCTCCAGACCTGTCTCACTTATCATCAACCTCTTTGCAAGAAGCAGGGATGACATCTCAAGAGAGAAAAAGGCAACCGGGACATTATGCTCAACAGCCATATTCCTTGCCATTGTTAGCACAAATGCAGTCTTACCCATTGAAGGTCGGGCGGCAACAATAACAAGGTCGGAAGGCTGCCAGCCTAATGTAACTCTGTCAATTGAGGTATAGCCAGAAGGAACGCCGCTAAGTCCGTTTGCCTGGGTCTGTGTGTTCTGCAGATCCTCAATAGCTTCAGAAATAATATATTGAATAGCCTGCGTATCCCTCTTCATATTCCTGTCGGATAGAGTGAATATCTTCTGCTGGGTCGAATCAAGCAGGTCATCCACAGGCAGTGTATCATCGAATGAATCCCTCTGTATCTGGTATGAGATTGATATGAGCTCTCTCTGGATATATTTCTGGAGCAGTATTTTCGAGTGGTAGTCAATATGGGCTGCAGCTCCAATCTTCATGCTGAGCTGGCTCAGGTAAAGCGTGCCCCCTACAGCATCAAGCTCACCGGTTTTGTTGAGCTCCTCGGATACAGTGAAAATGTCCACAGGAGCATGCCTTGTAGCGAGAGCGACTATTGCAGTGAAAATCTTCCTGTTGCTCTCTTTGTAGAAACACTCCGGAATAAGTGTGTCCACCACATCAGTCACAGCATCCGGCTCAAGCATCAATGCACCGAGCACTGCCTCCTCTATGTCTATGGCCTGAGGTGGTTTCTTTCCCATCTCAAGACTTAGTACATCTATGCCTTTATCGGGGTTCTCCTTTTTTTTGAACTGTGTTTTAGCCATCTAATACTCCTTTATCTTTCAAAATACCATTATATCCAAAACCCGTAAAATCTTTTCAACGGCAAAATCGATCTCTTCCTCCGATATACAGAGAGGCGGGGCAATTCTGAATGCCGTGTCGCTCGAGAGAAACCAATCAGTCATGATATCCTCCTCCAAAAGCAGTCTTACAGCCCTCTCTCCTGCCCCAGGACGGCCAAGCTCAACCGCCATCAATAGACCTGAAGACCTTATCTCCCTGACAGCAGGGTGTGTTTTAATCTTTTCAGCAAACCTCAGCGATTTCTCCTCAACCCTCTCAATCCACCCTTCACGCAACAATACCCTCAACGATGCAAGAGCCGCAGCACATGAGACGGGATGACCTCCAAATGTGGTTATATGCCCCAACGCCGGGTTGTATTGCCACTTCTCCATCAACTCCCCGGATGCGACAAGCGCACCCAACGGCATGCCGCCACCCAATGCTTTTGCTAAGGTAATAATATCCGGTATAATTCCATACTTCTGGAAAGCAAAAAGTCGTCCGCAGCGGCCGAACCCGGTCTGTATCTCATCGAAAATAAGGAGAGCACCAACCTCGTCACATCTTTTCCTCAACGCTTCCAGGTATCCCGACTCAGGCGGAATTATACCAGCCTCTCCCTGTACAGGTTCAATTATTACTGCAGCTGTCCTTGTGTTTATGGATTTTAGATCATCTACGCTGTTGAATCTTATATGACTTACACCCGGTATAAGAGGCCTGAAGGAGCGTTTCAACTCCTCATCCGTCATCAGGCTCATAACTCCCTGGGTACTTCCGTGATAGCAGTTATAGCAGCTAATGATCTCACCTCTGCCCGTAGCTCGTTTCGCCAGTTTTATTGCCGCTTCGTTGGCTTCGCTTCCCGAATTGACATAATATACACTGTTCAGGCTTTCGGGCAATAATGAAGTCAGCAGGGTTGCATGTTCAACCTGAGGTGCCTGTATGACCTCCCCGTAGACCATAAGGTGCATATGGCTCTCTACCTGACGTACCACAGCATCCATAACCTCTCTGTTCGCGTGCCCTATGTTGGATACCGCCACACCCGAGACAAGATCAAGGATTTTCCGTCCATCAGTGCTGTACAAAAAAACGCCCTCTGCCCTATTGATCTCAAGACCAAAAGGAGAGGGGGACGTTTGAGCTATATGCCTGAAAAAAAGTTCCCTTAAAGTATAGGGCATCAGTGACATTTATTCCTTCTCGTAGTCTGCACTAACGAGAATCCTTCCACAATACTCACAAACGATTATCTTCTTGCTGGAAGCGATATCCATCTGCCTTTGAGGTGGTATCTTATTGAAACAGCCTGCACATGCATCCCTTCTTACAGTAACCACTGCAAGTCCGTTCCTTGCATTTGAACGTACCTTTTTGTAAGCGGCAAGCATCCTTACATCTATCTGAGCGGCAATCTCATCTGATTTTTTTACAAGCTCCTTCTCCTCCTTGGATGTTTCTGCAATAATTGAATCAAGCTCACTCTTCTTGTTCTCAAGATCTATGGCTCTCTCCTTTATTGCCTCCTGTGCAGCAGCAACGGCCTCTTTCTTCTCTGCCAGCGCCAGTGTCTTCTCCTTAATAATCTTTTCAGCATGCTGAACTTCAAGGCCCTGATACTCTATCTCCTTTGTAAGAGAATCATATTCACGGTTGTTCTTAACATTGTTTTGCTGACTTGTGTATTTTTCAATAAGAGATTTTGAATTATCCAGATCAATCTTTTTCTGGGAAACCAGCTTCTCAATCTCCTTCAGCTCAGCCTGAAGATTATCAAGCCTTGTCTTGAGTCCCTGAATATCATCCTCCAGATCCTGAACCTCAAGTGGAAGCTCTCCCCTAAGAAGATGTATCTTATCTATCTTACTGTCTGTCTGTTGCAGATCGTATAAAAGACGCAGCTTTGTCTCCATACTGAGGTCACCCTCATTGGAAGTCTTCTGCAAAGAAATGAAAGTTCCTCCGTCCAGAGGGGTTTCAATAGTGATTTTTGGTTTAGCTGTTGCCATAATCTATTATTAAAAGTAGTGTATGGGATTATTATTTTTCGCTGCAATGCGAACTGCAAATGTAGGCATTTTTTTTAAAAGAATATCTTTTATCACTTCGAGTACACCCGTCTCGCTTTCATAATGACCGATATCCATGATTGCAAAGCCCTTTTCCGTGAAAAAGAGATGATAGGAGATATCTCCTGTGATATATACCTGAGCTCCGGAGTTGAGGGCATCATCTGCAAACGAAGCGCCGCTCCCTCCGCAAAGTGCTACTCTGCTTACCTTTTCCACAGGAACAGCGGAACTTTTTATACATTTCACACTGAACTCTCTTTTTACTTTTGCCACAAGTTCGCTATATGACATTGGTTGCGGCAGATTCCCGACCAGACCGGTACCTGTCTCCCCTGAAGGATCAGCTTTAAGGAATGAAATATCCTCCAGACCCAGTTTCTGTGCCATTTTTCCGCTTACGCCGCTGATTATTTTATCCATATTTGTATGGAGCGAGTATATCACAAGATCTTCCTTTATCGCTTTGATGAGCATCCTTCCTGTATTGGTATCCGGGGTTATCTGTTTTACACCCCTGAAAATTAAAGGGTGATGTGTAATAATCATATTTGCTCCGGTCTCGACTGCCTCGTCAATTACCTCTTCAGTACAATCAAGGGCGAGTATGGCGGATTTAACATCCGTCCCTGTGTCTCCCACTGAGAGTCCGGAATTATCCCAACTCTCCTGTATGGCTGGCGGTGCAACAGATTCAAGCACCTCTATAATTTTTCCGGCCCTCATCACAACGAATCTGCAATCTCTGTCAATCTTGCCTTTATGCTGTTCAGAGAGGTTATAACATCGACTCTTCTGTCGACACCGCTTTTGTTGTCCTTCATCCTGCTGGCAGCACCTTCCAGTGTCATGCCACGCTCCTTTACAAGATAATGGATAACTTTAAAATTTGAAACATCGTCAGCAGTGAAGAGCCTGTTTCCCTTTTTGTTCCTTGCCGGTCTTATATACTCCGGGAACTTCTGTGCCCAAAACCTTACAAGAGATGTATTCTCATCAAGGATTTCAGCCACTTCACCTATTGTGTAGTACAGCTTCTCTACTTTGAATTCTTTGTACGGCATGGTTGAAAATTTTAAATTACTAATCCAGAGACTGACCGCTGCTCATGGCTATGACCTTCATCTCTCTGTACTCCTCGGGAGAGAGGTCCGCAAAGAAATAATCCACAGGGTCCATTATATCATCGTTATGTAATACTTCATAATGAAGGTGAGGAGCGAATGAGAGCCCGCTGTTTCCAACACGGGCCACAACGGTTCCCTGTTTTACAGGCTGTCCCTTTCTCACCAGAATATCTCCCAGGTGTGCGTATTTTGTAATGTAACCGTTCTGATGTGTTATAATGAGTACATTTCCTCTGCCCTTATCACCGGTCTTTGTAATATCCTTTACAATACCATCTGCTGTCGCCACTACCTGAGCTCCCAAAGATGCAAGCAGATCAAGTCCTGTGTGCTCGACAGAAGTCTTGAAAAAGGGATGTATTCTTTTTCCTACTCCCGCTCCCGTCTGAGAAACATCCATCCCTCTTACCGGGAGGATAGATGGAATAGATTTTACGGCCGGATTGTTTTTAAGGACATTTTTTATTGCCTCTATCTTTGCATCCTGCTGTACAAGAAGGCTCTCTGCGTTCTTAACCTTTGAAGTGGTCAGTTTAACCAGTCGGATATCAGACGATGAATCCAGCTGTGCATAAAGACTTGCCCTGTTTTTTACCGGGAATATATCCGGTGGTTCAGACTTGAAAATACTCTGATATATCTCCTTATCTCTCTCCTCAAGGTTTGAGATGACATTATCAAGGACCTCCATCTTCTCCACAGCCTTTTTGTATTCCTGAGCCTTGAGCTCGTTCTCCTTTACAAGAAGTTCCTCCTTGGAAGTGTTGAAAAAGAGCGCAATGATCAAATAATAGAATACGGCAAGAAGAATACTTATCAACACATAGTTCAGCACAACACGAATCTTTCCCGTGATGCCCAACCTATCCTCAACAAATTTTAACTGATCTTTATTGAATTTGTACTTACTCATAACAATCTATTGTCCCTTAGGTGTCACCATGGCAAGGAACTCATCGGGATTAATATCTCTGTTATAGTAATTCAAAGGATTTACAGGTCGTCCCTGATAGATTACCTCATAGTGGAGATGTGGTCCCTTTGACCTGCCGGTATTTCCCATCAATGCAATCTGCTCTCCTCTCCTTACCTGTCTGCCCATCACGACAAGACTCGCCTTCAGGTGGGCATAGCGCGTTTTATATCCAAATCCATGGTCAACAAGAATAAAGTTCCCGTATCCAAAGAAGTCGTATCCAATTTCAACAACCTTGCCGTTTCCTGTTGCATAAACAGGTTCTCCGACAGGTCCTGAAAGATCTATTCCTGAGTGCATCCTGTAACGGCCGTTGAAAGGATCAGGACGATATCCGAAGCTGCTTGAGAAACGTATTCTGTGCCCGGCAATATTAACAGGAGGCATTGCGGGGACACTCAGTGCCAGCTTGTCTGCATTCTTTGCCTGAATCACCACCTCATCGAAAGATTTTGACTGAACGAATGCCTTTTTGTACAGAACATCCATATTTTCGGCTGTTCTGGTCAGAATCCCCGAATTGTCAATGTTCTTGAGATAGGAGTATCTGTCAACACCTCCGAAGCCTGCATCGCGCACCTCCTGCGGAATCTCCTCCATACCGAAAATAGGCCTGTAGATATAGTTGTCCCTCATCTGTAATGAGAGCAGAGAGTTGTTAGCCTCCTTAAACCTTTTGTTCATAAGGTCGAGCTTGTTTGTAAGCTCCTCTGACTCCCTCAAAAGAGTCATCATCTTAGGTGTTTCCAGCCCGAAGTACCTCGTATAAACCAGATAATAGACTGAACTGGTAAGTATACTGAGTAGAAATATTATAAAACCCTTTGAAAACTTGGCGCGTAACGGTATCTTGTGAATCTCGTATGCCAACGTCTCCGGATTGAATTTATATCTACGTTTTTTGGGCATATAAAAATTGAGGCTAAATTTGTGCAAATTTAAATAATTTTAAATAAAAACCTATTTTTGTGGTCCATTTAGAACCAACCAAATATGACATCAAAAGAAATCCGAGATAAATTTCTGACGTTTTTTGCAAGCAAACATCACGCCATAGTACCATCAGCACCGATGGTTGTTAAGAACGACCCGACGCTAATGTTCACAAATGCCGGTATGAACCAGTTCAAAGACTGGTTTTTGGGGAACTCCCCGGCTAAACACACAAGAGTGACAGACTCCCAGAAATGCCTTCGTGTAAGCGGCAAGCACAACGACCTTGAGGAGGTTGGACACGACAGCTATCACCACACAATGTTCGAGATGCTCGGCAACTGGAGCTTCGGCGACTATTTCAAGAAAGAGGCAATCGAGTGGGCGTGGGAACTGCTCTATAATGTTTATGGAATTGATAAAGACCGGCTTTACGTCACAGTCTTTGAGGGAAGTACGGAAGACAAGATATCTGCTGATGATGAGGCCAGGAACTTCTGGCTGCAGTATCTTCCTGCCGAGAGAATAATAAACGGGAACAAGAAGGATAACTTCTGGGAGATGGGCGATACAGGTCCATGCGGCCCTTGCAGCGAGATACACGTGGATATCCGAAACGAAGAGGACAGAAAAAAAATTGATGGGGCATCTCTTGTCAACAAGGGCAATCCTTTGGTAATTGAGATATGGAATCTCGTTTTCATCCAGTATAACAGAAAAGCAAGCGGAGAACTTGTACAGCTTCCGCAAAAACATGTTGACACAGGAATGGGGCTAGAGAGATTGTGCATGGTGCTTCAGGGGAAACAGAGCAACTATGACACCGATCTCTTCACAAATATGATTTCATCTATTTCCCGTCTTTGCGGGAAAAGTTATCTTGAATCACCGCAGATATCTGTTGCAATGAGGGTTATAGCAGACCATATCAGAGCTATAAGCTTCTCAATCGCAGACGGACAACTTCCGTCAAATGTCAAGGCCGGATATGTGATAAGAAGAATCCTGCGTAGAGCAGTGCGTTATTCATACACCTTCCTCGATATGGATCAACCGTTCCTCTGCAGGCTTGTTCCGACCCTTGTGGATGATCTCGGCTCTGCATATCCAGAATTGTTGAAGCAACAGCAACTCATAGAGAAGGTAATCAGAGAGGAGGAGGAGGCATTCCTCAGGACACTGGACAAGGGCATCCGACTCATGGACACTTTGATGGAGAAAAGCAAGGAGACCAAACTAATATCGGGAGAAGAGGCCTTTACGCTATACGACACTTATGGTTTCCCGATCGACCTCAGCGAATTGATTGCCAAGGAACACGGTTACAAGATTGATCTGACAGCATTTGAAAACGAATTGGCAAAACAGAAAGAGAGGAGCCGCAATGCAACCTCCACAGAAGAGGGAGACTGGATTGACGTTCATCCTTACAACGGGGTAATCTTTGTTGGTTACGACAAGAGTGAGGAGCAGATAAAGATTGTAAGATACAGGAAAGTAAAGGCTAAGAACAAGGAGTACTACCAGCTTGTATTTGACAAGAGTCCATTTTACGCTGAAAGCGGAGGACAGATAGGTGATACAGGATACATCGAATCTCCTGACGGAACAAGGACAGCTATCACCAACACCATTAAGGAGAACAATCTCATAATACATATTTCAGACACTCTTCCGGCTTCACTGGAATCCACATTCACTGCCAGGATTGATCTGAAAAAGAGAGAGACCACTGCAAACAACCATACAGCGACCCACTTGCTTCACAAGGCGTTGAGAGAGTTGCTCGGAACACATATCGAACAAAAGGGATCACTTGTCAACTTTAACTATTTCAGGTTTGACTTCTCTCACTATGAAAAGATTGACGATGCAATGATCCGTCGCGTGGAAAACCGTGTGAATGAGCTTATCAGGGAGAATGCGCAGAAAAATGAGATGAGAGAGATTCCGGTTGATGAGGCAAGGAAGATGGGGGCTATGGCACTCTTTGGAGAAAAGTACGGAGACAAGGTAAGAGTCATACGTTTCAACGACTCTATCGAACTCTGCGGAGGCACACACACCTCAGCCACCGGAAACATCGGTTATTTCAAGATTCTTTCAGAATCGGCAATTGCTGCAGGGGTTCGAAGAATTGAGGCCACAACAGGTGAGTATGCCGAAAAGATAATGGAACAGCAGGAGGATATTATCAGGACCATCAAAGGTTTGCTGAACAACAATCCAAATCCTGTATCGAGCATCCAGAAGCTTGTTGAGGAGAATGAGGCTTTGCGCAAGAGTCTGGAAGAGGAGATGAGGGAGAAGGCAAAACGCGTGAAGGATGCCCTTGTCGCCGGTGCCACTACGATTAATGGAATGAATATTGTAACAATGTCGGGGGTTTACCCTGCAGACTTCGTCAAGAATATTGCCTTCATGATTCACAAAGAGATGACTAAGACAGTTTTTGTCGCAGGGTGCGAATTTGAAGGAAAGGCAAACCTCTCACTGATGTACACTGATGACCTTATCGCCTTGGGATATAATGCCTCAAAAGATATAAGAGAGGCTGCCCCACTGATCAACGGCGGAGGCGGGGGCCAAAACTTCTTCGCCAGTGCGGGAGGAAAAAAACCTGAGGGACTGGCAGCCGCCATCTCCAAATTAACAGAACTGGCTACACAACGCAAGTGAAAAAGATTGACCAATTCATACTGAAATCATTTTTAGGACCTTTTGTCCTGACATTTTTGATAGTCACCTTCGCTCTGCTATTACAATTCCTTTGGTTGTACATAGACGAGCTTGTGGGAAAAGGTCTCGGTTTTGGTGTGATTGCCGAGTTTCTTGGATGGGGTGCGGCAACATTGATTCCACTTGCACTTCCGCTTGCGACATTGTTCGCATCAATCATGACAATGGGTGGATTCGGGGAGAACAGCGAGCTGCTAGCAATGAAAGCAGCCGGTATCTCATTGCCGAGAATCCTTTCACCGCTGATTGTTCTCTCCTTCTTCATAAGTATCGGAGCCTTCTTTGCAGCAAACAACCTTATCCCGGTGGCATACAACAATATATATGCACTCAGGGATGATATCGGGAAGACAAAGGAGGAGATCAGGATTCCGACCGGAGTATTTTATGATGGCATTGAGGGTTACAACATCAGGATAGACAGAAGGGATAAAAAAAGCGGCAACATATACGGGGTCATGGTTTATAACCATGCATCCAGAAGCAGTAACAGTCTCACAATAGCAGACTCCGGATCTATAAAACTAACAACAGACAAGGCAAATCTGATCTTTACACTTCACAACGGATACTCATACGAGGAGCCATACCACAATATGTCAGATACCGCCTATGCCCTTCAAAGAATAGGTTTCAACAAGCAGGAGCTGATCATCTCTCTGGAGAATTATGCTTTCAAGCGCTCTGATGCAAACAGGTTCAGCAAAGAGGTGATGTCGCAGAATCTGAAGCAACTCTCCCATGCAAGAGACTCTCTTGACTCTGCATATGTGATAGTTAAAGGAAGGCAATTACAGGACCTTCTTGCATCAGGAGGCCTTACCACGCCTAGTCAGCTGGATTCCTCTCAGTTCAAACAATACCAGGCAGAGTTTGATATTGACTCTCTGGGTAAATTCAAGACCCTGTACGATGAGCAATTGGCACTTGAGGGAGCACTCTCTGCAACGCTTGAGGCAACCTCTGTACTGGACAATTACCAGCTTGACGAGTACCGCTACTCATATCCTCTGAGAAAAGTAAGAGTGGAGCGTTTCAGGAAGTTCACACTCTCCTTTGCATGTTTCATTTTCTTCTTCATCGGGGCTCCTCTCGGGGCGATTATCCGTAAAGGAGGGCTGGGAACTCCGGTTGTTGTTTCAATGTTCTTCTTTGTCTTCTACTGGGTAGTTGACATAAGCGGTAAAAAACTTGCGACGGACGGTGTTGTTACTCCGGCAATGGGAACGCTTATCTCAACCTTTGTCCTGCTTCCTATGGGTGTATATCTGACATGGAAATCCACAAAAGACTCATCACTGTTCAACGCAGAGATATATAAGAACTTCTTCAAACGACTTGTCCGGTTAAACTTTAAGAAAGAGAGATATGATGAAGAGTGATTTAAAGATAGTCTTCATGGGCACACCCAGGTTCGCTGTGGCTCAGTTGGAAAAGATACTGGAGAACGGATATAACGTAGTGGCCGTTGTTACGGCCCCCGACAAACCGGCCGGCAGAGGCATGGCACTCTCCAGCAGCGAGGTGAAAAAGTATGCCCTTACCAGAGATATCCCCGTTCTTCAGCCACTATCCCTAAAGAGCGATGAGTTTATTGAAACCCTGAAATCATATCAGGGGGATCTTTTTATAGTTGTCGCATTCCGTATGCTTCCCAAGGTTGTGTGGTCCATGCCCGCTTTGGGAACATTTAACCTGCACGCCTCACTCCTGCCCGATTACCGCGGCGCAGCCCCGATAAATCATGCAATAATAAACGGTGAGACAAGGACTGGTGTCACAACCTTTATGCTTGACGAGGAGATAGACACAGGAGAGCTGCTCAACAGAAAGGAGTGTGAGATAGAACCGGATGACAATTTCGGGACCCTCCATGACAAGCTGATGCAAATCGGAGGCGAACTGATAATAAAGACAATCGAAGATATCATTGATGGCCGTACAGAGCCAATACTGCAGTCATCTGTTGAGGCCCGGATGGGAGATGTACATACAGCACCCAAGCTTAACAAGGAGAATTGCCGGATTAACTGGGAAGATCCGTCGCAACGTGTACACAACCTTGTGAGAGGGTTGAGCCCATATCCGACGGCGCACACAGTCATTTCGGGTAAGGGGCAGGAGATTCCGGTAAAGATATTCAGGACATCTTACGACGATCAGTCACACGGATTGAAGCACGGGACAATAGTCTCCGACGGCAAGCAGGAGCTTAAGGTCGCATGCGGAAGTGGATTTGTCTACATACTCGAGCTCCAGGTTGCCGGCAAGAAAAGAATGACAATCAAAGAGTTCCTGGCAGGCTTCAGAGATTCTGAACTCTATATGTTCATCTGATGAAAACTTACGTCATACTGGCAGACGGAGACTTTCCAAAACACCCTGCAGCAGTTGAATTACTCAGGAGTGCATCCGGAATTGTGTGTTGTGACGGAGCTGCAGAAAAGTTAATAGAAAATGGTTTTGTCCCGGATGCTATTGTTGGCGACATGGACAGCCTGAGCACCGATTTCCAGAATCAATACCGGAACATTATTCATCGCGACCCCGACCAGGAGACAAATGACCTGACAAAAGCATTTGACTACACCCTGACCCTATCTCCCGACAAAATATACATACTTGGTGCAACAGGACTCAGAGAAGACCACACCTTGGGAAACATATCCCTTCTGACATCCTACAGCGAAAAAACAGGGGTACCTGTCGAGATGTGTACAGACTACGGGAAATTCCTATCTATTGAAGGAGACGTGGAAATTTCCATGAAAAAAGGGGATCAGATCTCCCTCTTTGCACTGGATCCACAGACCAGAATCATATCTGAAGGGCTTAAATTTCCTCTCAAGGAGGTGATTTTTGACAGTTGGTGGAAAGGTACTCTGAACGAAGCCTCTTCCGACACAGTGAGGCTAAGGATAAACATGGGAAAAGTCATCGTTTTTCAGCCGTATTAAAATAAAAGAGGGCATCAATATTGATACCCTCTTTTCAATTACCTATCGGATGTGATTTTTAGACAAGTTTGTTAAGGTCTGCACCTGCTTTAAACCTTACAACATTCTTTGCTGCAATTTTAATATTCTTGCCTGTACGAGGGTTCCTGCCATTTCTGGCGTTTCTCTTAACTACTGAGAATGAGCCGAAACCAACAAGTGTCAGTCTCTCCCCTTTCTTCATAGTTTCTCCGGCTGCGTCTACAAATGCATCCAATGCTTTTCTGGCATCAACTTTAGTGATGTTTGCCTTACCAGCGATTGCTGAAATTAATTCTGCTTTATTCATAATTTAGTTATTAGGTTGTTGAATTCCTTGGGGTTGTTGCAAATTTAGTTTTTTAATTTTTAAAAAACAATAGGATTTTCCAGATAGTTACAAAATTCTTTGATTGAGAAGTTGCGTTACAACTCCCTCTAGATGCGACATTTCTGATTTAAACTTTTCGAAAGAATCACTTTTTGGGAAAAAAGGGCGATGGTTTTTCATCTCATTCAGCTTACCGATCATATCCATCAACTCACCATCCTTAAGATCAACAATGTGCCCTCTGAAGAGTTCCCAGATATAGTCAACTGCCTGTTGCGACGGGTGCAACATGTCCTCTGCATAGAAACGATAATCCCTTAACTCATCCATAAACACCTCGTATGCAGGAAAATACAAAACATTGGAAAAATTCTTTCTCATCTCCTCGATAGCAAGAAGCAGAGTTGCCTTACTTAACTGATTCTCATGTGCACCATCCTTCCAATGCCTTACAGGACTCACCGTAAACAGCCATTTTTTATCTGGATTTGCCTCTATGAATGGAGATAAGAGACCCGCCGTTTCACCGATTGAAAGTTGCTCCCTGCCAAACTCATTTCCCGGAAGTTTATGGCAATTACTCACTAAAATATTTTTGCTTTTTAACCTGTAAACCCATCTTGTCCCAAGAGTAATCATCACCCATTGTGACGAAATAAAGTGTTCCGAGCTCTTTTTTAGCGAAGAATTGATGCTTTCAAGAAGCCCATCTTCTGTATAATCGGCAAATTGAGAGCTGTGATAAAGACTTTTCCACACATCCCCGTCCACAATTAGGTCACCTTTATCGAACTTCCTGCCGGTAGTCAGACGGTCCAGAGCCGATGCCACTGAAGCAGGATTGTAGAGTACACCAAAAGGATTAACACAAATATTGAAACGCAGTGACTCCATTCTTGAACCTATCTCATCGGAAAAGCAGGAGCCGAGGGAAATTATATTATCTCTGTATGATATCTTCTGTTCGAAATCCTCTATCGGAACCTTGGTTGAAAATTTCATGTCGAAATTAGTTTCTCTAAGTTATTTTTTATTTTTGAAATTCCTGCCCTTTTTAGCGGGGAATTTTTAAATATCTCCTTAAAATCATCCTCGCATAAACCAGCCCAATCTTCAGGCGAAAATTCAACCATTTTTTTATCATGTCCGGGAGAGTATAGCGGAGAGAATTCAGGCCATGTTGTATACCGGCCCTTGTTTACCCATGGGCAGGCCTCTATGCAAGCGTCACAACCGAAAATATAGCCGGAATGAGTCACCTTGAACTCCTCCTCTTCATATACTCTCTTACTCTCTATTGTCTGATAAGAGATACATCTTCTCGCATCCATTATATAAGGTGCAGTCAGGGCACCTGTCGGGCAGCCATCCAGACATTGCCTGCATTTGCCGCATCCATCCCTGACAATACTCCCGGAATATTTCATCTCAACATTGACTAGAATAATTCCAATCAGATTGTGCACACCCTGTTTTTTACTTATTAGAAGCCCGTTTTTTCCGATAAATCCAAGCCCTGCCTCCCTTGCCCACAACCTTTCGAGCAGAGGGGCAGAATCGGTGAAAACCCTTGCCTCCAGCTCCGGAATCTCAATCTTCATCCTGCGGACAATCTCTCTGAGTTTTTTCTTTATTACATCATGATAATCCTCCCCCCAGGCATAACTTGCAACAGAAGGGCATCCCGGCTGCTTTTTTTCGCTCTGTCTGTATGGTGCCAGGAGGCAAATGACAGACTTGACCCCCGGCAATAACAGTGAAGGATCCTCCCGTATATCCTGGTTTTTTTCAAGATAAGCCATATCTCCGTGAAAACCCCTATTTATAGACTCCCTGAAATCCCTCATGGCATCAGTCATAGTGTGAGCCTTTGCCACTCCACAATCTGCAAAACCCAGCTCTTCAGCCCATCTTAATAGTAACTCGTCAATACAAAGAGTTGTCATAGAATGATTATTTTCATTTTTATTGAAAAAATGTAATCAAAATGCAAGATTTACTATAAATTTTATACATTTGCCTACTTTTTTCTTACAGCATTCTTTAAACACAAAGATATGAAAATCTTAGTAGTCGGAGCAGGTGGACAGATTGGAACGGAACTTATCCCCCATCTTCAGAAAACATATGGTGAAGATAACATTATTGCAGCAGATCTGAAAAGCGACATAGTCGAAAGGCTTTCAAAGTCTTCACGGGCTGTCATGCTTGACGCAACTGATGCCGGTGCTTATTCCGAAGTAATCAGAGAGCAAAAGATCAACCGCATATACAATCTTGTTGCGCTGTTGTCAGCTACAGGGGAGAAAAACCCTCAGATAGCATGGAAGATCAACATGGGAGCTCTTCTTAACTCGCTCGAAATATCAAAGGAGTACGGATGTGCTCTGTTCACTCCCAGCTCTATCGGAGCTTTCGGAGAGTCGACACCTCACACAAAAACACCTCAGGACACCGTCATGAGACCAAATACAATGTACGGAGTATGCAAGGTCTCCGGCGAACTTCTCAGCGATTACTACTATCACAGATTCGGAGTTGATACAAGAAGCGTGAGATTTCCGGGCATTATATCCAACGGAGCTTTACCCGGCGGCGGTACTACAGACTACGCAGTAGAGGTATTTTACGAAATTGTGAAAATCGGGAACTTTACATGTCCTATTCCTGAAAATTCTTTTATGGACATGTTATATATGCCCGATGCACTGAGGGCGTGCACCGAGCTCATGGATGCAGATCCTGCAAAGCTTAGGCACAGGAACAGTTTCAATGTTACAGCCATGAGTTTCTCTCCCGAGATACTTTTTGCTGAAATCAAAAAACATGTACCCGGGGCAAATTTCAATTACGACATAGACCCGGTTAAAGCAGCAATAGCTGACTCGTGGCCAGACTCTCTTGACGACACTTGCGCCAGGGAGGAGTGGGGATGGAAACCTGAATGGGATCTATCCGGCATGGTTCAGGATATGCTGAAAGCTATCAGGGTCAAACTGGCCTGACAGCTTCCGCTAATCTGATTCACCAAAATTCTGAATGTTCTATTTCGGGGCAATCCTGTACAGATAGTACGCGATAAAACCAAATGTTATGTTTGGCACCCACAATGCAAGCCATGGAGGCATTACGCCCGAATGGACAAACATCTGGCTGAATCGCAGGAAAAGAATATAGACAAAGCTCAGGGCTATACCGACTCCCAGATTCATACCAATACCTCCGCGTCTCTTTCTCGAAGAGAGCGAGACACCCATAATTGTCAGTATAAATGCGGAAAATGGTATGGCAAAACGAGTATGCTTCTCTATCTGGGCATACTTCACCCTCATGTCCCCTCTCATCTTTTGCGTCTTGATATACTCATCGAGTTCAAAAATGTTGTACGACTCAACAATGTTTGTCCTCTGATTGAGGTCAGTAAGCTTTAGACTGAGTACAGTATCAATCTGATTGCCTGCAACAATCTTCTCCCTCCCGTCCTGGCTTGTCCTGAGGTAGTAGTTACTCAAAACCCAGCACTGCTTTGTAGTATCCCACTGTGCGCTTTCAGCATTCAACCTTGACTTTAGAGAGTGCCCCTCTATTGTCTCAAGGGTAAAGTTCGACGCCCGGTTGTCAACGGTATTGAAAGATTGTATGTAGACATAGGTTCCCGGATGAAGCTGCAGGTGAATATTACTCCCCGCCACATAAGGCTTGTCCTTGAGGTATTTGTTCTGGAACTCGAGTCTGACTCTGTTGGCCGGAGGAATAATAAAGAGGTTCATCGAGAGACTAAGCATTGCGATACAGAAAGCTGAAATAAGATAGGGATACAACATTCTGTTAAAACTTATACCTCCGGCAAGAATAGCTACAATCTCACTGTTTGAGGCCATCTTGGATGTAAAGAATATAACAGAGATGAAAACCAGCAGAGGGCTGAACAGATTGATATAGTATGGGACCATATTCCCGTAATAGTTGAAGATAATAGCCTTCAGAGGGGCCTCTTTTTCAACCAGGTTATCTATCTTCTCACTTATATCGAATATTATAATAATAGCTATTATGACGGCAAGTATAAAGAGATATGTGCCAATAAATTTCTTTATTATATACTTGTCAATCTTGACAATATGATAGTTTGCCTTCATCAGAGTCTGGTCTCAAGTTTTTTTACCATAGAATTTTTCCAGGTCACAAAATCCCCCGCTTTTATGTGCAGACGGGCCTGATCGACCAGCCAGAGATAAAATGCCAGATTGTGCTCGCTAGCTATCTGTGCACCCAATATCTCGGAAGAGATGAAGAGATGCCTCAGATAAGACCTGGAATAGCATTTGTCAACAAAAGATGTTCCATTCTCGTCAATCGGAGAAAAATCGTCAGCCCACTTTTTATTTCTGATATTGATTATCCCCCCGGATGTGAAAAGCATACCATTGCGGGCATTCCTTGTGGGCATAACGCAATCAAACATGTCAACACCCCTTGCTATTCCCTCAAGAATATTTGCGGGTGTCCCCACTCCCATCAGATATCTTGGCTTGTCCTTCGGAAGAATGGGGTCAAGCACCTCCAGCATCTGATACATCTGTTCCGTCGGCTCTCCTACCGAGAGGCCTCCGATTGCATACCCTTCCCTGTCAAGAGAGACTGCATGTTCGGCGGCTTCTACCCGCAGGTCCGGATAGACACAACCCTGCACAATCGGGAAAAATGACTGACTATAACCGTAGAGTGGTTCCGTCTTGTCAAAATGTACAACACCCCTTTCAAGCCACTGTTTGGTGAGCTGAAGAGAGGATTTTGCGTATTTGTGATCTGAATCTCCGGGAGGGCACTCATCGAGAGCCATGATAATATCGGCTCCAATAAGCCTTTGTATCTCAACAACATTTTCCGGTGTAAAGAGATGCTTTGAACCATCAATGTGAGATCTGAATGTGCAACCGTCATGGGTGAGCTTTCTGTTTTCCGCCAGGGAGAATACCTGATACCCTCCGCTATCGGTCAGAATCGGTCTGTCCCATGAGATGAACTTGTGAAGTCCTCCCGCCTTGTTTATTATATCTGTTCCAGGTCTCAGATAGAGATGGTATGTGTTTCCCAATATTATCTGAGCCTTTATATCCTCCTTGAGATCCCTGTGGTAAACGGCTTTTACTGTTCCGGCCGTACCGACCGGCATAAAAATCGGGGTCTCAATAACGCCGTGATCGGTGTGAAGCAATCCACACGAGGCAGAACTCTCCTGATCCCTGGCTATCTTTTCATATCTCATTTCTGCGGTGCTGGTTGTATATTGTGCTTATATCTGAAGAACAGTGCGAAAAGGATGCCTATAGCAAGTGCATATCCGGCAAATACAAACCAGATCGTTGTCCAGTCCTTCATTCCGTCTGCAGATGTGAAAAGGTCCACAACCCATCCCGAGGTCAGCCCGCCGACAGTAGCGCCGACACCATTGGTCATGACCATAAAGAGTCCCTGTGCACTTGCTCTGATTTCCGGTTTTGTCTCAGTCTCCTGCTCTATAAACAGAGAGCCGGAAATATTGAAGAAGTCAAACGCAATACCGTAGACAATCATAGAAAGAATGAGGAATACAAGACCTTCTGAAGGATTTCCGATACCAAAGAGTCCGAACCTGAGAACCCAGGCAAACATGCTCATGAGCACCACTGTCTTAATCCCGAATCGTTTAAGGAAAAATGGTATTGCAAGTATGAAAAGTGTCTCTGACATCTGTGAAACCGACATTAATATTCCCGGGTGAGTAACAGCAAAGGAGTCCATAAAGCGTGAATCCTTGGCAAAATCCTGAAGGAACGGAGATCCGAATGTATTTGTTATCTGCAGCGCTGCACCAAGGAGCATAGAGAACAGGAAAAAAACGGCTGTCTTCTGCTGTTTGAAAAGCACGAGTGCATCCAGTCCGAGTGCCGATACAATGGAACGCTTGCGCTCTGTCTTGACAGGTGGACAAGCAGGCATTGTAAATGCATAAACTCCAAGGA
Organism: Bacteroidales bacterium CF; assembly: GCA_000473305.1. GTDB lineage: Bacteria > Bacteroidota > Bacteroidia > Bacteroidales > UBA932 > Bact-08. The sequence continues at coordinate 2,046,909 of CP006772.1, forward strand.
AGAGTGATGCGATTGAGCCTATATATAACTGAGTCGGACTGAGAGTCCACCCGCCCAGATCAACAACCCACATGGCAATGATGAAACCTATTGTACCCCAAACCCTGATAGGAGGAAAATCCTTTATGACATCCATTTTTTTCTGTCCCATGATATTATAGGAGACAGTATTGTTCAGAGCTATTGTTGGCATGAAGACAAGGCTGTTTACAAGCATTACCCAGTACATCTGGTCGGGATCGGTTATTGTCGACGCCAGATAGAGAAATACTGCACCAAGTATGTGGCATATACCGAGGAGTCTCTCTGAATTCACCCAGCGGTCAGCAACAATTCCCAGTAACGCCGGCATAAAAAGAGAAGCCATTCCCATAGTTGCATATACTGCCCCGACGGTACCACCAGTAAAACCAAGCTTCTGTATCATATATCCCCCAAGGGAGATAAGCCATGTACCCCAAATGAAGAACTGCAGGAAGTTCATCAGTGTAAGGCGAAGTTTTATACTCATAATAGTTGTTCTATAATTAATTTTGATTGCAAATATAAGAATATTCAGCCATTAAAGATTTATGTAGATATTCGGTTGTGCCGATTTTATAGCCTTGCGAGTGAAAGATTATCTCACCCTTCTCATTGACTATGAATATCAGTGGATAATCATCCTTGAAAGTAATTTTTGAGGAGTTCACAAATGATTTTAACAATGTTTCGCTATCCTTCGTGACAAAACCGAATTTCCCGGGCAGGCCCTTATATTTTTCCGGATTAAATGAACTGGAATTTTTACTGCCGGGCACAACAAATAAGAAACGGCCCCTCCATTTGTCAAACTCACCTTTTAATGCCGGAAATTCATTCATCAGGTGCTTGGTAGGCTCTTTGTCAGGATCAATAAAACAAATAACCAGACCGTTATCATTATATAGCTTACTATCAACAGCCCCCTTTACAGAACCGAAAACCACTCGTGTCATCTCAAGTGCTCTGGTTTTGAGCACCTTTTTCACAGTTGCCCCTCCGACAACATTGAAATAGTCACTGCGGACCAGTACACGGCCGTCTTGATATCTATTACCTGTACAAATCCTGTAGTACCCCTCTTCAAGATCAAGCTCAACAGGAAAAGAGGCTACTCTCTTGTCGTTCTCGAAATCAAGTGAGACAAACACCCCGTCTGTCATCTTTGCAATTGTATAATTGCTCCAATATTGAGGAATCTTCTCTGCCGGGTCACTGAGGGATATAATTACCTTCCCTGTTTTTTTGTTTTCAGCCCCGGCATCAAATGATACATTGGACCAGGTTCTGTTTCTGAACACCTTAACTGAGGTAGTTGCCGGATCTATAACAGCCGGAATTCCGAAACTCCTGCACAAAGCCACATAGAATATATCCCTTGAAACCTTGTCTGCAATAAGTATTTTACCCACACCTTCAGGAGATATGGGGCATCTCGGATAGTTCTGGTCTTTGTCAATTTTTATATTTTCCGCCACCCACTCTTTTATCCTCTCCGCGTCGGGTGACTCTCCGAATATCGGAATAAACTGTCTCCTCAATGCCGGCCTCCACGGACGGATCTTCTCGTAGAGAACCCTGGGTGCAAGAATGCCTTTTACAAAGACATCCATGTTATATGCAGATGGTTTGTCATATTGAGGCACATTATCAAGATGATTCTGTAAAATATCCGCCGGTGTATCTCTCAGATCTTTGTCACTTATAGTTGATAGCAACTGAAGTGCTCTTGCATCGTCTTTGTTTTTCTCTATAAATCCCGAAATCTCATGCCAGTTGCCCTCGCTCTTTACTATATAAGAGATTACCGCAGCTGTATCAAGACCGCATTTTTCCGCAAGCTCTCTTGCCTCACCTCTTCCCATAAATGTTGCAATATATCCGTTCCTTACTGAATCCTCCTGCTTGAGTCTGATACTATTTCTCTTAGAAGCCTCACTCAGTGTGTCACTCACTACAGGCTGCACCACCGGCGGTGTAATATCCATCTCCTCCTCAAACTCCTCTCCTGCTACCCTCTCCAATACGATTGTCACACTGTCGGCTGATACAAGTGAGACCTTTTTATAACCATATGAATCTTCTTTGCTTGACCAGACAAGAAGATCCCCGAGACCCGAAATTACATAAGATCTACCCTCTGTATCGCTCTTTTGCTCATATATCGGATAGAACTCGGCATAGTTGTAAAGTAAGTATTTCACATCAGCCCCTTCGACCTTTTTTCCTTCGAGGTCACAAATGGTAACATTCAGTTTTTTTGTTTGCGTGTAATTCTCAAGCACATTTATCTTTGTATAGAGAGGATAATCGGTTTTACTCTCCGGTCCGTAATATCGTCCGAAGACATTTGTGTGAACCATCATGGCTCTCTTTGCAGGAGCTGAAAACCACGCTTTGTTTAGTTCGCTCTCGGGCTCACAGGCACCGAGATAATACCATTTGCCTTCACACCAGACCTCTACCCAGGCATGATTGTCATCTGTGTGTGCCCATCTTGGCGTATAGCACTGTCGGGCAGGGATGCCTACAGATCTTAGGGCTGTTACCGTAAATGTTGACTCCTCTCCGCATCGTCCGTAACCGGAAAGCACTGTCGCAAGAGGCGAGGATGTTCTGCTGTCAGAAGGCCTGTAGGCCACCTTTTCATGGCACCAGTGGTTAACCTCAAGGGCTGCTTCATACATAGACAGGTCCCTGATTCTCTCTTTAAGCTCTTTAAAGAAGACGACTCTGGCAGAGTCAAGATCTTCATTATTTACTCTCGGAGGAAGCACAAAATGGCGGAAAAGATCTTCCGGTATCTTATCTCCCCATCTGAAGAAATCTCTTGCCTCGAATGATGAACGTACCATCTTCAGAAAAAAATCTCCGCTGTAATCTGCAATATCGTTGATTGGCATGTAGGCATACAGGAATTTCAGAGCATCCCTCTCCTCCTCTTTCAATTCAGGTTTATCTGTAATTGAGAATAGTTCTGCACCCTCACGTCCGAACATTTTTTTCCTGCTCTCAAATTGATTTTCAACCTCTTCCCTTTGGACTTTATTTGATATAAATCCGGAGTTGCTGCAGCCCGTCAGGGTGAGTGCCACTATCATCTGAAGAGCATATTTCAAGATTTTCATATTGTTATATTATTGACAATTGATACAATTTCCCTTACAAGCTCCGGGGAGGTCTCAAAGCGAGCCCCATCTGCGTTATCGCAGACAGGTGATTTTGCCGAAAAATGAACCTCTCTTGCTTTTGTATAATCCAGAATTTCCCTTACATTCCCGGGATTTATGCCACCACCGACAAGAATCTTTATTCTATCCCCGGCCTTAGCGACAATCTGCTTTAGACGCTCACTGCCCTGATATGAGTCCGCAGCCTGCCCGGAGGCAAGTATCCTGCTGCATCCGCACTCAATTATATCTTCTAAAGCCCTCTCCCAGTCCGCGCATACATCAAAAGCGCGGTGAAAGGTTACCTCCATGGCTCCTGCCTTTTTTACAGCCTCCTTCAACCGTGCCTTGTCTACCTCACAATCCCTGTCTAAAAAACCTACAACCACACCTTTTATCCCCAAATTTCTGCAATAATCTATATCCTCCATCATTATCAGAGTCTCATTGTCATTATAGATAAAGTTCCCCTCTCTGGGGCGGATCAGGACAAATACCGGTATAGAGAGATTGTTGCGGCAATAGGATATCAAAGCATGTGACGGAGTCAAACCATCCAGTTGAAGAGCTTGACACAACTCAATCCTGTCAGCCCCTCCCTTAACAGCAGCAAGTGCAGAATTCAGAGATGATGCACACACCTCAGCAGTAATACTATTCATATTACAAAGATGTAAAATATCGGTTAAATCTGATGTTGTTAGCGCAAAAAAAAGAGTGCCCGAAATGAGCACTCTTCTTTATTGTATGAGTTTTGCAATTACTCTGCTTTCTCTTCTGCTGCAGGCTTAGCCTCAGCTTTAGGAGCCTTTGCCTTAGGTGCTGCTTTTGGTTTTGCCTCAGCTTTTGCCTTTGGTTTTGCCTCTGCAACCGGCTCTGAAGCTTCAACAGCGTCAGCGCTCTTCTTTGCACGACTACGGCGTGTAGTTGCCTTCTTGGTCTCTGATTTAGCAGCTGCTACAGCTACCTCGTTGAAATCAACAAGCTCGATAAGAGCCATGTCAGCAGCGTCTCCCTGACGGAAACCTGTCTTAAGGATCCTTGTGTATCCACCCGGACGCTCAGCAATCTTAGGGGCAATAACGCGGAAAAGTTCGGTTACAGCCTCTTTTTGCTTCAAGTATGCAAATACTGTACGGCGTGAATGGGTAGAGTCATCTTTTGATTTTGTGATAAGTGGCTCTATGTACATCCTCAATGCCTTTGCCTTCGCTACAGTTGTCTCAATCTTCTTGTGCAATATGAGTGATGATGCCATATTTGCAAGCATAGCCTTACGGTGCCCGCTTTTACGGCCCAAATGGTTAAATGACTTATTATGCCTCATGTTTTAAAACTTTCTTTTCAATATTATACTTAGTTACATCCATACCAAAAGTGAGTCTGTAGCGCTCAACCAATTGGTCAATCTCAGAGAGGGACTTCTTACCGAAGTTTCTGAACTTCATCAACTCTGCTCTCTGGAGAGACACCAATTCTGCGAAAGTCTCAATGTCTGCTGCCTTAAGACAATTCAACGCCCTTACAGAGAGTTCCATGTCTGCAAGTTTGGTTAATAGAAGGTGACGCATACGGAGTGACTCTTCATCAAGCTCGTTGCTGATAACCTCAACCGGAGTCTCAAGGGTTATCTTCTCGTCCGAGAACAACATAAAGTGATGTATAAGAATCTTAGCTGCCTCTTTCAAAGCCTCCTTAGGATGAATTGATCCGTCTGTTGTAATCTCTAAATTCAGTTTCTCAAAGTCTGTCTTCTGCTCGACACGCCAGTTCTCAACTGAGTACTTTACATTCTTGATAGGAGTAAAGATAGAATCAATTGGAATCAGTCCGAAAGGAGCATCCTCTACTTTGTTCTCTTCTGCAGGCACATAGCCTCTTCCCTTACCAATCCTCAATTCAATATTGAGTGTTACAGATGGCTCCATAGAGCATATATGCCAATCTGGATTCAGTACCTTAAACGAAGACATCTGTTTTGAGATATCTTCCGCAATAAAGTTCTGCTTACCGCTAACTGAAACATTTACTATCTCTGACTCTTCGCCCTCAACCATACGTTTGAAACGTACCTGTTTGAGGTTAAGTATGATATCAACAACTGTCTCGATAACTCCCGGGATTGTTGCGAATTCGTGGTCAACCCCTTGTATCTTGATCGATGTGATGGCATACCCTTCCAGAGAAGAGAGTAAAATACGGCGCAATGCGTTACCGACTGTGATGCCATAACCTGGCTCCAGCGGGCGGAACTCAAAGCGACCGAATGTTTCGGTTGCATCAAGCATTATCACCTTATCGGGTTTTTGAAATGCTAATATTGCCATTTTATTTTTTATTTAGAGTATAACTCAACTATCAGTTGCTCATTAATTACTTCAGGGATTTCAGTCCTTTCAGGCATATTGAGAAGTTTTCCTGTCAATGCCGCTCCATCCCACTCAATCCACGGGAATCTGCTTGCACTGCGTGAAACATTGTTCTGAATAACCTCAAGACTTTTTGATCTCTCCCTTACGCCAACAATCTGACCGGGTTTAATGCCCCTTGAAGGAACGTTACATACCTCGCCGTCAACAACAATGTGACAGTGAGTCACAAGCTGTCTTGCAGCAGCCCTGCTCGGAGCAATACCCATTCTGTAAATCAGGTTGTCAAGACGAGTTTCGAGAAGGAGAATAAGATTCTCACCCTTTCTTCCCTTCATCTTTGAAGCTGTCTCATACAGATTGCGGAATTGTCTCTCAAGAAGACCGTATGTATATTTTACTTTTTGTTTCTCCTTCAGCTGAGTACCGTACTCAGAAGTTTTTTTACGCTTCTTTGCCAGACCATGCTGTCCCGGAGGGTAGTTCTTTTTCTCGTAACTTTTATCGGGACCAAATATCGGCTCTCCAAATTTGCGGGCAATTTTTGTAGAAGGCCCTGTATATCTTGCCATGTTAAATAATTTAAAATGAATTTATAAGGGTTAAACTCTACGGCGTCCTTTTGGACGGCATCCGTTGTGTGGAAGTGGAGTAACGTCGATAATCTCAGTTACCTCAATACCAGCTCCATGAACTGTACGTATCGCAGACTCACGTCCGGCACCCGGGCCCTTTACATAAGCCTTTACCTTACGAAGCCCCATATCAAAAGCTACTTTAGCGCAATCAGCTGCTGCTGTCTGTGCTGCATACGGAGTGTTCTTCTTAGAACCTCTGAAACCCATTTTACCGGCTGATGACCAACTTATAACCTGTCCGGTAGAGTTAGTCAGGGTAACTATCACATTATTGAAAGTTGATGAAACATGGAGTTGTCCGTAAGCTTCAACCTTTACAACCTTCTTTTTATTTGTTGTTCCTGTTTTTTTTGCCATGATCTAGCTTCTATTTAGTTGCTTTCTTCTTGTTAGCTACTGTCTTCTTCTTACCCTTTCTGGTACGGGCGTTATTTTTAGTTGACTGGCCACGTACAGGAAGACCTATACGATGACGGATGCCTCTGTAACATCCGATATCCATCAACCTCTTGATGTTCATTTGAACTGATGAACGAAGTTCACCTTCAATTTTGTACTCAGAAGCAACCAGTGCCCTGATTCCTGCTATCTGTTCGTCGTTCCAGTCCTTCACCTTAGTGTTCAAATCGATCCCTAATGTAGAGAGGATTTTTTTTGAAGAACTACGACCAATTCCGTAGATGTAGGTAAGACCTATCTCTCCACGTTTATTGTTTGGTAAATCTACTCCGGCTATACGTGCCATATCTGTTCTTTCTCTTTATTGTTTACAAATTAATAAATTACCCCTGACGCATTTTGAATTTAGGGTTCTTTTTGCAAATAACATACAAACGACCTTTGCGTTTTACTATTTTGCAATCCTCACTGCGCTTCTTAATGGATGCTTTAACTTTCATTTTATTTAATTTTTATTTATATCTGAAAGAAATTCTTCCTTTAGTCAAATCATAAGGAGACATTTCAACTCTCACCTTGTCTCCGGGAAGAATGCGAATATAGTGCATCCTCATCTTTCCGGAAATATGGGCGATGATTATATGTCCGTTATCCAACTCAACGCGAAACATCGCATTTGACAGGGCTTCTATAATTTTACCCTCTTTTTCTATTGCTGTTTGTTTTGCCATTAAAGCTTATACCCTATAATTTTTATTGTTGTTCAATGAATTCAAATGTAGATAAAATATCCGGTTTCCCTTTTTTTATAGCGACCGTCAGTTCAAAATGAGCTGATTTTTTTCTGTCCACTGTGCTGACAGTCCAACCGTCATCGTGCATGAAGATCGATTTGGTCCCGGCATTAATCATCGGTTCTATACAAATAACCATACCTTCAACCAGTTTTTTTCCATCTCCCTTTCTCCCGTAGTTGGGAACATCCGGTGACTCATGAAGTCTCTTGCCTATTCCGTGACCTACCATCTCTCTCACTGCCGAAAAGCCGAAGCTTTCTATATAGGTCTGGATTGCATTTGAAATATCTCCGATTCTGTTACCGGCGACAGCCATACTTATACCTCTGTACAAAGACTCTTTTGTAACCTCCAGCAGTTTCGCGGTCTCTTCAGAAACCTTTCCCACCGGAAATGTGTAAGCCGAGTCTCCGTAAAATCCTTTCAGGATAGTTCCACAGTCTACAGAGACTATATCTCCCTCCTGAAGGTGGTAGTCCGAGGCAAAACCATGTACAACCACATCATTTACCGACATACAGAGAGCATAAGGAAAACCATTGTAACCAAGGAAGGCAGGGACGGCACCATGGTCTCTTATAAAGGTCTCGGCAATCTTGTTCAGCTCAAGTGTCGTAACACCCGGCGCTACATGTTTGCCAACCTCTGCAAGAGTCTTTGATACCAGGAGAGCATTTTCTCTCAGTAACTCAATCTCCTCCTCGGTTTTCAGTTTTATCATATCTACAAAGAACTTTTGAACCTCTTACATGCTTGAACGCCCTTTCAGACGGCCTGTCTTCATAAGACCATCATAGTGACGCATAAGCAGGTGACTTTCTATCTGCTGCAAAGTATCAAGGATCACACCAACAAGGATCAACAAAGATGTTCCTCCATAGAATGCTGCGAACTGGTTACTGATACCAAGCATTTTTGCAAATGCAGGCAGAATCGCTACGATGGCAAGGAAAACCGAACCAGGAAGCGTAATGCGAGACATTATCGAATCAAGATACTCGGCGGTTTTCTTCCCCGGTTTGATACCCGGAATGAAACCTCCGTTTTTCTTCATGTCTTCGGCCATGTTTGTAGGATTTACAGTTACTGCTGTGTAGAAGTATGTAAAGGCCACTACCATGAGACCAAAGATCAGGTTATACCAGAAACCGTTAGAATTTGACAGTGTTGCTGCCAAACCGCGGGTTGCATCAAAACCTGACAGAAGCAAAGGGAACATCATTATAGCCTGAGCGAAGATAATTGGCATAACGCCAGCCGCGTTTATCTTCAACGGGATATATTGACGGACTCCTCCATACTGCTTGTTACCAATAATCCTCTTTGCATATTGTACGGGAATCTTGCGTGTACCCTGTACCAGTGCAATTGTTGCAACGAATACAAGGAACAGTATTATCAACTCTACAACAAGCATAAGAATACCACCGCCTGCACTCTGGTTCAGCCTTGCGCCGCCTTCAGAGACTAATGCGAATGGTAAACGCGCAACGATACCAACCATGATAATCAGAGAGATACCATTACCTAAGCCGCGATCGGTAATGCGCTCGCCTAACCACATGATGAACATTGTTCCACCAATAAGGACTACTGTAGCAAACAAATTATATGAAAATCCATGGAAAAGGAATGCCGACTCAGGCAGCTGCACGTGGAGGTTTGCCATATAGGCAGGACCTTGCAATGCAAGAATTACTATGGTCAGATAACGTGTCCATTGATTCATTTTTCTTCTTCCGCTCTCACCTTCACGTTGCATCTTCTGGAAATATGGAACCATAATTCCCAAAAGTTGTATAACGATAGAAGCAGAGATGTATGGCATCACGCCCAATGCAAAGATTGAAGCGTTACCAAATGCACCACCGGAGAACATATTGAGCAGAGCCAACAACCCTTCTGAAGCCTGCGATTGCAGTTTATCCAGCTGAGTCGGGTCAATACCCGGCATTACGACAAAACTACCAAGACGATAAACTAAGAGCAAAAGGATGGTATAAACGATCCTTTTGCGCAGCTCTTCAATCTTGAAGATGTTTTTAATTGTTTCGATAAATTTTTTCATCAGAAAATTTAGATTTTAGTCGCCTTTCCCTGTTGTGACTCTATCTGTGCAATTGCTGACTTTGAAAATGCATGGGCAGTTACATCCAGCTTAATGGTCAGGGTGCCGTTTCCAAGAATTTTAACACGGTCATTCTTAGAAATCAGACCAGCCTCGCTAAGTGTGTCGATTGTAATTGTTGTCACCCCTGCCTTCTCGCTCAACGCTTGAAGTGTAGATAGGTTAATAGCTTTATATTCAACTTTATTAACGTTGTTAAATCCAAATTTCGGAAGTCTTCTTTGAAGAGGCATCTGACCGCCTTCAAAACCGGCCTTGCGAGAGTAACCTGAACGTGATTGTGCACCATTCATACCACGAGTGGAAGTTCCACCATGGCCTGAACCTTCGCCGCGTCCTATTCTCTTCTCTCTTCCTAAGGAACCTGTAGAGGGTGTAAGATTATTTAATTTCATTGTAAATTCTCCTGATTAGTTAATTTTTTCTACTTTCACAAGGTGTAGAACCTTCTCTATCATCCCTTTGTTTACCGGGTTGAGCTCAAGTTCAACCGACTGGCGGATCCTACGGATACCCAAAGACGCAAGAGTCTCTGCCTGCCTTATAGTTGCGCTGTTTTTACTTTTTATCTGAGTAACTCTAACTTTTGCCATCTCTTGATCTCCTTAACCTTTAAACACTTTATTCATAGGAACTCCTCTCACACCGGCAACAGTATATGCATCGCGCATTTCAAGAAGTGCTGCAACAGTAGCCTTAACCAGGTTGTGAGGGTTTGATGAGCCTTTTGATTTAGCAAGCACATCGTGTACTCCAACTGATTCAAAAACGGCACGCATCGCACCACCGGCCTTTACTCCGGTTCCTTCAGCTGCAGGTTTCATAAAAACTCTTGCACCGCCGAATTTTGCCTCTTGCTCATGAGGGATGGTCTTTTTGTTAAGAGGTATCTTAACCAGGTTTTTCTTAGCATCCTCAATGCCTTTTGATATAGCTGTAGTAACCTCATTAGCCTTACCAAGGCCATAGCCTACGACACCCTTCTCATCGCCGACCACCACAATTGCAGCAAAGCTGAAGTGGCGACCACCCTTAGTTACCTTAGTAACCCTCTGAACTGCCACCAATCTGTCTTTTAATTCAAGATCGGTAGTCTTAACTTTTTTTATGTTTGTATTTGCCATACTATACTAGAATTTAAGACCACCTTCACGGGCGGCATCTGCTAAACTTTTTACTCTTCCGTGATACAGGTAACCTCCACGGTCAAATGATATCTCAGTGATTCCTTTTTCGATAGCGCGTTGTGCTGCAAGCTTGCCTACAATCTTTGCAATCTCGATGCCCGGTTTCCCTTTGCATGTCTCAACAACCTCTTTGTCTCTAGAGCTGGCCGAGATAATGGTAATACCTTCGATATCGTTGATCAATTGAACATATATCTGCTTGTTGCTTCTGAATACAGCAAGTCTTGGTCTCTCTGGAGTACCGTTGACAACCTTGCGTATGCGGTGCTGTATCCTCTTTCTTCTCTCTATTTTATTTAAAGCCATATATCCTCCACTTATTATTTAGCGCTGGCCGACTTACCGGCTTTGCGACGAAGTTGTTCACCAACAAACTTAATACCTTTACCTTTGTAAGGTTCAGGTTTACGCAACGAGCGTATCTTAGCAGCTACCATACCAAGGAGTTGTTTGTCAAAGCTGGTCATTGTCAATACCGGGTTAGCTCCTTTCTTTGCTACCTCTGCAGTAGCCTTAATCTCGTTTGGCAGTAAGAAGTGTATATCATGTGAGTATCCAAGGCTGAGCTCAATGACCTGGCCCTTAACCTCTGCTCTGAAACCGACACCCACTAACTCTTGCTTGATAGTGTATCCTGTAGAGACACCGACAACCATATTGTTGATCAAAGCGCGGTATAGACCATGCAATGAACGGTGACGCGGCTGATCGGTCGGTCTGCTTACTGTTACAACATTTCCCTCAACGGCAACTGTAATATCCGGATCTACCTTCTGTACAAGTTCTCCGAGCGGGCCTTTAACCTTTACCACATTGCCCGGCTCAACCTTGAAGGTTACTCCGGCAGGAAGGTTTACAGGTAATTTTCCTATTCGTGACATCTGTTATCTTTTGTTAAATTACTAATTAGTATACATAGCAGATTACCTCTCCGCCAATATTCATCTCCCTTGCCTCCTTGTCGGTAATCATACCTTTAGAAGTAGAGATGACAGCTATACCCAGTCCGTTGAGTACTCTAGGCATTTGGTCAACACCTACATACTGTCTCAAACCCGGTGAGCTCACCCTGACAATTTTCTTTATTGCAGCCTTCTTAGTCTCAGGATGATACTTAAGGGCTATTTTTATTGTGTTGCTTGGAGTACCCTCTATTAGCCTATAGCTGAGGATATAACCCTTCTCATGGAGAATACGGGTCAATTCCAACTTCATTTTTGAAGATGGAATCTCAACAACTTTGTGTCCTGCAAGATATGCATTACGCACTCTTGTCAAAAAATCTGAAATTGGATCAGTCATTGTTTTTGTTTTTGTTTAGTACCGACACCCTGCGGATGCCCGATATCCAATAGTTTATATTTGTTTAAAATCTTACCAGCTAGCCTTGCGTACACCCGGAATAAGGCCCTTGCTGGCCATTTCACGGAATTGGATACGGCTTATGCCGAAAATACGCATGTAACCCTTAGGACGGCCTGTCAGAGAACAACGGTTGTGCTGACGTACCGGGCTTGCGTTCTTAGGAAGCTTGTCAAGAGCGGCATAGTCGCCGGCCTCTTTGAGAGCTTTGCGTTTTTCTGCATATTTGGCACATAGTTTAGCGCGTTTAATCTCGCGTGCCTTCATTGATTCTTTTGCCATTATCTATCTCTATTTTATAGATTATTTCTTAATATTCTTGAAAGGCAAACCAAATTCACGGAGAAGTGCAAATGCCTCTTCGTCTCTTTCGGCTGAAGTCACAAAGGTGATCTCCATTCCGAAAATCTTGGTGATCTTATCAATATCGATTTCAGGGAAAATGATCTGCTCCTTAATACCTAAAGTGTAGTTTCCTTTTCCGTCGAATTTCTCGTTTATACCTTTGAAATCCCTGATACGAGGAAGCGAGATGGCAATCAGCCTTTCAAGGAACTCATACATCTTAGAGCTGCGAAGAGTCACCTTAACTCCGATAGGCATACCCTTACGAAGTTTGAAGTTTGAGATATCCTTCCTTGAATATGTCAACATAGCCTTCTGACCAGTTATTGTTGTAAGCTCCTGCTGAGCAACCTCTATAAGCTTCTTGTCCTGTGTTGCTGAGCCAACGCCCTGATTGATGGTGATTTTCTCAAGAACAGGAACCTGCATGATTGATGAATAACCGAACTCCTTCATCAACTTTGCAACAATCTCGTCCTTGTACATCTTCTGCAGAGTAGGAACATATCCTTTTACTTTAACTTGAGCACCCTCTACTTTTGCCGGTGAGCTTTTTTCTGCTTTAGCTGCCTTTGGTGCTGCATTTGGTTTTGTAGTTGCCATTATTTAATCTCCTCTCCAGATTTTTTCGCGTAACGAACTAATTTCCCTTTATCATTCAAACGACGGCCGATACGGGTAGGGCCACCTTTAACAGGATCTACAACCTGAAGGTTTGAGATATGGACGCCTGCCTCTTGTTTGATAATACCACCCTGAGGGTGTTTAGCATTTGGTTTTGTGTGCTTGCTGACCATGTTGATTCCCTCAACGATGGCACGGTTATCTTCTGTGATTATCTCAAGTACCTTACCGGTTTTACCGCGGTCGTTACCTGCATTCACATACACCAGATCACCTTTTTTAATATGTAATTTCTTATTCATATCCTTTATACCTTATTTATAAAACCTCCGGTGCTAAAGATACAATCTTCATATAGTTGTCACGCAACTCTCTGGCAACAGGCCCGAAGATACGTGTACCGCGGACCTCACCCTGATTGTTCAACAACACACATGCATTGTCATCAAAGCGGATATATGAACCATCCGGACGGCGTATTTCCTTCTTTGTGCGGACGATGACTGCTTTTGAAACAGATCCCTTCTTGGCATCACCACCAGGGATTGCACTTTTAACGGCAACAACAATTTTATCACCAACTCCGGCATAGCGGCGACGGGTACCACCCAGAACACGGATACAAAGCACTTCCTTTGCCCCGCTGTTATCTGCCACCAATAATCTCGATTCTTGCTGTATCATGGCTTATTTAACTTTTTCTACAATTTCTACTAGTCTCCAGCGTTTGGTCTTACTCAAAGGACGAGTCTCCATGATGCGAACAGTATCTCCTTCGCTGCATTCGTTTTTCTCGTCATGAGCAACAAACTTAGTGGTTTTATTCACGAACTTGCCGTAAATAGGGTGTTTAACTTTTCTCTTTACAGCAACAACGATAGATTTTTCCATCTTATTGCTTACCACTACACCTACTCTTTCTTTACGAAGATTTCTTTCCATGACTTTATTTGTCCTTGTTTTCCCTTTGGCTCAATATTGTGAGCATCCTGGCTATATTTCTTCTTGATTTTTTTATCTGAGACAAATCATCTAATGGAGAAATTGCATGATTCATCTTAGTACGGATAAGGCTGGCCTTTTCTGCTTCAATGCGCTCTCTAAGGTCATTAACGGATAATTCTCTTACCTCTTTTGTTTTCATCTTATTTCTGCATTAAATTATTCAGTATAATCTCTACGAACTACAAATTTTGTAATTACAGGAAGTTTCTGAGCTCCAAGGCGGAGTGCCTCTTTTGCAATCTCCAATGGAACTCCTTCTGCCTCAATTAGCATACGGCCCGGAGTAATAGGGCAAACGAAACCTTCCGGTGCTCCTTTTCCTTTACCCATACGAACCTCAGCAGGCTTCTTTGTAAATGGTTTATCAGGGAAAACGCGGATCCATATCTGACCCTCACGTTTCATGTATCTTACTACGGCCTGACGGGCAGCCTCGATCTGTTGACCTGTAAGCCAACAAGACTCAGTAGTCTTAATACCGAAGGACCCAAATGAAAGCTGATTGCCTCTTTGTGCAATTCCTTTCATGCGGCCTTTCTGCTGCCTTCTGAATTTGGTTTTTTTTGGTTGTAACATTGCTTTTTTACAGTTTAACGATAACAGTAAATATGTTTTTAATGCTTTGGTCTAACTTTTTTATGAGTCATCTCTCTGTTTCTCAATCAAATACGCAATATGATTGCATTTCTGACGGGTTGCAAATATACCAAAAAAATCAAACGTGCAAAAATAACTGAAAAAAAATTACTTAGAATGAGCCCTTAAGATTCTCAGAAGGTTCTCTCCCCAGAAAAATCTCAGCTCTCTTTTTGAATATCCTCTTTTGAGAAGTTCGATTGTCAGGTTTCTCATTTTTGCTGCTGTCTCCATCCCGACAACTCCGCCACCACCGTCAAAGTCTGTACCGATACCGACATGTTTAATACCTACGAGAGACCTGACATAATCTATATGGTCTGCAATATCTTTAACAGTAACCTCGCTCTTCGGTTTATTTGAAAGAAAAAAGCGCCCCGTGGCCACCTGTATTAATCCTCCCCTGGCTGCTATAGCCCGAATCTCATCATCTTTAAGATTTCTCTTATGATTTTTAATCGAATACACTCCCGAATGACTTGCCACGACAGGAAGCTTACTTGTCTCCAGCACATCTGCAAGAGTTTGTGACGAGGCATGAGATACATCAATGATAATACCCAGCCTGTTCATCTCTTCCACCACCTTGTAACCAAACGGGGAGAGACCTCCGTGTTCTGACACAGAGTCCATGGATGCGTCACAGATATCATTATTGTAGTTATGGCAAATAGTGACAGCTCTTACACCGTAGCGGTAGAATCTCTCAACCTGGGATATATCTTTGCCAAATGGGTATCCGTTCTCAAGAGCAAGAATTACAGATATTTTTCCGGCCCTCTTGTTGCTTCTTACATCCTCCGCGTTATAGGCTATCCTTGCCAGGTCACTGTTTTCCACATAGCTTTTAAACCTCAGCAGCTGATCCGCAACATAAAAGTTTGCCTCCTTATTTGACGCCTCATCTCTTGGCCCCTGTCCTATATAAATTGCAAAAAAGGCAGCATCAAGACCTCCCTCCGACATCATCGGAAAAGTCACCTGACCTTTGGCAACAGTCCTTGTTGCATCGGGATCATTGAAATTAAGAGCCGTATCATTGTGAGTATCTATTGTTATCACACTTTTGTGAATCCTTTCTGCTTTTTTAATATAGCTGATCTCTTTGTCCGATTGCGCATGCAACTGTAGGGGAACAATAGCAGACATGGCCACTATCAATGATTTTACAAATACTCTGTACATAGATTGGTTTATTAACTCTTTTAAGTGAATTTGAACAAATTTAATAATTTATTGTAATTTGGTCTAATTATTGAATATCCTCACATCAGAGTAAATACAATATATGTCAGTGACTAAAGTAAGGATGATTGCTCTCTCCGTTATCATGAGCATGACTTTTGCCTCCGGTTATTCTCAAACAAAAGGATATCTTCTGGGATACAAAATCGAAGGCAGGGACACTGTATATCAGATCAAGATAAGAGATTTCTACTTTTTCTCCAGACCTGACAACAGGATGAAGAACAGAGACTGGAAAGAGTACTACCGATTGATTTATAACTTCAAAAAGACTTATCCCTATGCACTTATTGCAAAAGATAAAATTCTTGAGGCTGATAGCATTATAGCCAATTCAGATTTTAATGCAAGGGAGAGGGAGAGATTTATAAAGGAGTTTGAAAATGACCTCTTCCAAGAGTTTGAAAAGCCTCTGAGAAACATGTCCTATTCACAGGGAAAACTATTACTTCGCCTTATAGACAGGGAGGTAGGCCAAAGCTCATACTATATAATCAAGAATTACAGAGGAGGAGTTACAGCCGTTTTCTGGCAGGGAATTGCTAGACTGTTCGGCAGCGATCTTAAACAACCTTACGACAAATACGGAAAGGACAGGGCGACAGAAGATCTGGTCAGGATGTACAACAACGGATCGTTTGATTACCTCTACTATTCACTCTTCAACTAACTTATCACTTTTCACTCCACACTTCTCACTTTTCACTTATCACTCTTCACTCCCCGACCCCCATCTCATCTCATCTTCTTTTTCATCATAGCACAAATACTCACATCCGTATATCCACGCACCTAATATATAGAAACCGGCACCCAAAGGAGTCCTGTTATTTCCCGGGGTGTGCAGGTGACCGAAAATAAAATAATCTATCTTTTCAGCCTTTTCAAAATCTGATGCATACTTGTAAAGCGGCTCATTTACTCCTTTGAATTCCAACAGGGAGTAATTAGACAGTTTACGGGTTGTAGACCATTTTGTCGCAATAGGAAATATCCATCTGGGATGAACACCTGCAAGCATTTTCTGAAGAAACGGCGACCTGAAGAGTCTCTTGAGCATCAAATGCGCTTTTTCAGCCCCGGTCAACTCATCTCCGTGGGCAAGACAGAACTTTCTCTCTCCGATGGAAACAACCGAAGGCTCGCCAAGAATCCTTACACCTGTCTCCTTTTCAAGATACCCGAATGTCCACATATCATGATTACCTCTGAAGAAGTAAACTTCGATACCATTGTCGGTCAGTTGTGATATAGCTCCGAGAACTCTGGTAAACCCTTTCGGTACGACATACTTATACTCGAACCAATAGTCAAAGATGTCTCCCAGAAGATAGAGCGCTTTTATTTCTGCCGGAAGTCCTCTCAGAAACCGGACAAACCTCTCCTCTCTCTTGTCAGCATCATAAGCACTTAATCCCAGATGAACATCCGAGACGAAATAGTGCAGATATCTCTCAGCTGACGGCATTTCAGATAATTTGAGAATATAATATACAGCCGATACCTATTATTGCGCAGTATATTGCAAATCCGAGCAACTTAGTTTTCTTGACAAGTGCAATCATAATCTTGCAGGCAAGAAGTCCGGAAACAAACGCCGATACAAATCCGAGCGAAAGATTAACGGGATCCAGTCCGCTCCTGGAAGCTGCAAATTCTCCTGAGACAAGATCCAGAAAAGCCTCCCCGAGGATAGGGACAAGTACCATAAGAAAAGAGAATTTTGCAATCTGATCCTTTTTAACACCCAGCATCATACCTGTTGCAATTGTAGACCCGGAACGCGACAATCCCGGGAGTACCGCCACTGCCTGAGCTATTCCGATAATTAATGCGCTCTTGTATGAGAGTTCCCTCTCTTTTGACTTGGTATAATTAGAGGCAGAAAGCAGTATTGCTGTTCCCATCAGGCATATTCCCACAATCAGCAATCCCGAGCCGAAAATCGCCTCTACCTGATCTTTGAACAACAGACCTACAACCATCACCGGAATCATTGAGACAACAATCTTGAAGATGTAGTCTGTCTCAGGATTCATCCTGAATTTGAAGAGCCCGGCAAGTAATTGTATGATCTCCCTTCTGAAAACGACAAGGGTACTAAGCACCGTTGCGGCATGTACCACAATCTCGAGGCTCAGGTCCGGAGTCGTCACTCCCAGCACCTCTTTTCCTATTGTCAGGTGTCCGCTGCTGCTGACAGGCAGGAACTCAGTGAGACCCTGAACCAATCCCAGCAAAATCGAGTCTAAAGCAGTCATTTTTCTTTAGGGGTGTACATAATTGCAAAAATCTCAACAGCCACTCCGGCAAGTATAAAAAGTGGCGCGAGCACAATCCGCCTGAAGCTGAACATCTCCTCTCCTGTAAATACTGAAGGGTCGGTAGTACCACCACCTGTCATCAGGGCATAGCCTGAAAGCATCAATACCACTCCTGCTACAACAAAGATTATGTTCCTGTATGGGATTGCAAACTTTCCTTGTTCCTCTTTTGTCATCTTTTCCATAACAATATTTAATAATATATCTCATCGGCAGAGACCGAGAGAAGCTTGTTTACTACTATCCAGGTGCTTATAAGACAAATGGTAATTCCGGCAAGAATCACGCCAAGCAGGACCAGAGCTATCAACTTCATGTCAAAAATTACAAAAAGCTGGTTTATATCACTCTTCACAACAAACAGGGCAACTACCAGCATTATTGCAGATATTACACCGGCAATCAATCCCTGATATATCCCTTGCCTTATGAACGGCTTCCTTATAAATGACCTCTTGGCCCCGACAAGTTTCATTGTCTGTATAGTGAACCTTTTGGAATATACATTCAATCTCACTGTGTTGTTTATTAAAACAAAGGATATAAAGAGAAGCAGCGCCAGAACCACACTCAAAACCACCCCTATCTTCTCCAGATTCTGATTTATAACTTTGACCAGAGACTCCTGATAGGCAACCTCTCTTACATCCGGCATATCTGAAAGCTTCGCTGCAATAGTCTTAAGACTGTCAGACTCCAGATACTTGGCCTTGAGGTAAAGATCTACAGACAGAGGAATGGGATTCACGTCAAAAACCTCCATAAAGTCATCCCCCAACATGTTTTTCATCTCCTCTGCCCCTCTCTCTTTCGATACGAATTCAGCTCTCTTTACGTAACTCTCCTTTTCCACTATTTTCATAAAAGTTTGAGCCTCTGAATCAGGAGTTCCCTTTTCAAAGATAACCGAAACCCTTATATTCTCTTTAAAATAGCTTGACACTGCACTGGCATTGACGGCAAGCACTCCGAGAACTCCCACAATCAATAAGACAAGTGAAATGCTTATTATTGAGGAAAGATACGAGTGAAGCAGCCTTCTGAAAATAACGCCCTTTTCCTTTTTCTTCATAGCTTTTAACAACTTCCAAAGATATATATTTCCTCCAAATTAAATAAATTTATTACCTTTGTAATCAAATCGCCTTTAAAAACAAGCAAGTAAAATGAGTGAACCAACAAGAGTGCTTTATGTGAGTTCTGAGATATTTCCTTACATGAAAGAGTCTAAAATCTCTGTTGTTGGAAGATACTTGCCGCAGGGAGTGCAGGAGAAAGGTTTTGAAATTCGTTCATTCATGCCTAAGTATGGCATAATCAACGAGAGAAGGAACCAGCTCCATGAGGTTATACGCCTCTCCGGCATGAATATCATAATCAATGACATCGACAGGCCGCTTATCATAAAGGTTTCATCCATACCATCCGCACGCATGCAGGTGTACTTCATTGACAATGAAGATTATTTTTACAGGAAATTCATCTATCAGAACGAAAAAGGAGAGTATTTTCCCGACAATGATGAAAGGGCTCTCTTCTTTGCAAAAGGCGTTCTCGAGACAGTCAAGAAACTCAGGTGGCAACCCGATATAATACATTGTCAGGGGTGGATATCACATCTGATTCCGATCTTGCTTAGAAAATGCTACCATGAAGATCCGATCTTCACAAACAGCAAAGTAATCGTCTCTTTGTACAATGAGGCTTCAGACCTCGAATTCAACGAAAAAACACGTTCAAAGATTTTGTCTCCGGGGATAAAAAACAAGGATCTTGAATTGCTCAATCCTGCCAATGGCATAAATCTTGCTAAACTTGCCATACAGTATGCCAACGGTGTTATTATGGGAAGTGAAAGCTTGCCGGAACCGGTGACTGAAATGATAAAGAGCAGCTCCATCCCGCTCTTGCCTTATATGGAGGTATCACAACAGGACACGACATACATACAGGAGTACGTTCAATTTTATGATCAAATTTTAGGGAAAAATGTCAAATAGGATTCATTTCCGATCTGTTGCGGCACTATTAGTTTCTTCAGCAATCACAATTTCATGTATAAACATCGACAAAACTGTCGGAGAGGATTTAATTCCCACAGATCACACTCTGACTGTGAGCACGGCATCTGTGGAGATACCCGTACAGATGAAGATGATCGACTCCCTGCAGTCCATCTTCCCGGACTATCTCATTGCCGGTGCATACAAGGATCCTGATTTGGGACTTACAACATGCAATACAGCCTTTCAGGTTGTTCCATACACCACGGAAAATGATTTCGGGGACAATCCCCAGCCTGTTTACCTCAGGATGGAAATCGGAGTTGACAAGGCTCTTTGTCTGATAAAAGGAGAAGAGAGCATCCCTCAGAACATATATCTTTATGCACTTAACAAGGAGATTGACTCAACCACTATTTACAACAACTCTTTCTCAAGAAATGATTACGGTTTGACCCCTCTGAATATAGGTACTGCGGTCTATACAGGTGGAGACTCAATCAATATTGAGATGAACCTTAATTATGCAAAGGAGCTGCTTTCAGCAACAAAAGAGGAGAGAGATTCCGTGAGCATGTTTATAAAAAGATTCAAGGGTTTCGTAATCACCACTGATCCTGTTCCTTCAGGGATAAACGGAGGCCGTTTCAATATGATAGACCCGGCATCTGTCTTTATTAAGATGAAATACCACCATGTTTCAGCTGCAGATGACATTGATAAGGACAGCATTCTCCTATACAATATTTCAACCTCAAAATGTTTTTACACCAACTTCTTCACCCATGGTTCAAAGTCTCTTGAAACTACTGCTCCCGGGGAAAAGATTATGCTTGAGGGAATGGGCGGTGTTAAGCCGTACATCAACTTCAGGGATGTAAGGGCAGAGTTCCTTGCGTGGGCTCAGAGAAAGAATATTGACCTCAATAAGGTTCTTATTGCAAAGGCAGAGTTGATACTCCCATATGAGTTTCCAAATGACTACACTGTCATGGAACAATTTCCTGCCGCTCTCTATCTTGCATATAAATATTATGCGGATGATTATAAATCAAAAATGTACTATCCTATAAAAGATATTTATGCTGTAGGTGCCGGCACACTCAACAGGTCTCTATTCCACTACTCGATGGACATAAGCACGTTCCTTCAGCATGTTCTTAACAACACTCTTGAAGAGGAGAAGTGGAACACATGGATTACACCTATTACACAGGTATCAAACTCTTATACCGGAAATGTAACCTATTACATAGACAATCAGATATACAGCAAGGCTACGCTGAACGGCACCTCAAGCACAAGGAGACCAAAGATTAATATCACATATTCGGTTCTCCCGTAAATTAAAACTGATATAATAAGAGACAAAAAAAGAGGGTATTGAAATCAATACCCTCTTTCTATTTTTGTTGGTAAATTTACTTGATCTTTCTGAATATGATTGAGGAGTTATGTCCTCCAAAACCAAAGGTATTATTCAGTGCAACATTTACTTCACGCTTCTGAGCGTGGTTTAGGGTTAGGTTTAGCTTGTAATCAATCTCCGGGTCTTCCTCTTCGAAGTTGATTGTAGGTGGAACGATACTGTCTATAATAGCATGGATACATGCAAGTGCCTCAATTGCTCCGGTTGCGCCCAGAAGGTGACCGGTCATTGATTTGGTGGCACTGATATTCAACTTGTATGCATGTTCACCGAATACAGCCTTGACAGCTTTCAACTCGGCAATGTCTCCCAGTGGAGTAGATGTACCATGAACATTGATGTAATCAACCTCCTCAGGTTTCATACCGGCATCTTCGAGAGCCAGTTTCATAACCTGTATCGCCCCCAATCCTTCCGGATGCGGAGCTGTGATATGATAGGCGTCAGCAGTCATAGCGGCACCGGCTACTTCACAGTAGATTCTGGCACCTCTGGCCTTTGCATGCTCGTACTCTTCAAATATAAGAACTCCTGAGCCCTCTCCCATGACGAAACCGTCACGGTTCTTGTCAAAAGGTCTTGATGCGTGAAGAGGATCATCATTTCTTGTAGAAAGAGCCTGTGCTGAATTGAATCCGCCTATACTCGGGATAGAAATTCCGGCTTCCGATCCTCCTGTAACAATAATATCGGCCTTGCCGAGTTTTATGTACATAAGGGCATCTGCCATGGCATGTGTAGAAGATGCACACGCAGAAACGGTAGCATAGTTAGGACCCCTGAAGTTATACTTCATTGAAATAAGTCCCGGCGCTATGTCTGGAATCATTTTGGGAATGATAAAGGGGCTAAATCGAGGCACCTTTCCGCCTTCGACATAGCCCTCTACCTCACTGTACAGGGTGTTAATACCACCTATACCTGAGCCGAGTATCACTCCTATTCTGTCCGGATCGATTTTCTCCGAGTCAATATTGCTGTCTTTTACTGCCTGTTCAGCAGCTATGAGGGCAAATTGTGAATAGAGGTCGAGCTTGCGCTCTTCTTTACGGTCAATGCCATATTTACTCGGTTCGAAATTTTTGATTTCACAAGCAAATTTTGTTTTGAACAGAGTAGTGTCAAAACGGGTAATCGGACCACATCCATTGGCGCCCTCGTCCAGGTTTCTGAAATAATCCTGAATATTGTCCCCAAGTGGATTAATTGTTCCTATACCGGTAACTACAACTCGTTTTAATTCCATATGCTTGTACAGGGAATTTATTTTGCGTTCTTTTCAATGTAAGAGATAGCATCTCCTACAGTTGAGATTTTCTCAGCTGCTTCGTCAGGAATTGTAATACCGAAAGCCTTTTCGAATTCCATGATAAGTTCTACTGTATCGAGTGAGTCAGCACCTAAATCATTAGTAAAACTTGCAGTTGGTGTTACCTCAGATTCCTCAACGCCCAACTTGTCAACGATGATGGCTTTAACCTTTGCATTAATGTCTGCCATAATTAAAAAAATTAGTTAATAATTGTATTTATTTTCAAAACCAGGTTGCAAAGAAAAACAAAAAAAACGTAAAAAAGAAATTTATACCAAGTGAAGTTATATATTTTTGATATACATATATATAGCAAAACGAGTGTAATTATCAACGGATTTCGTTATTGAGTTTTTTTGTTATCTTTGCACTTTAAAATGCTAATAATGAGTTGTATAAAAATTGCTATTTTCGCCTCAGGGTCAGGCACAAATGCAGAAAATATCATAAAATATTTCGGCAATAAATCTCTGTGCGAAGTCAGCCTTGTTCTTTGCAACAAAAAGGATGCCTATGTGACTGAAAGGGCAAGACAACTCAACGTGCCGTCAGTCATCTTCACAAAAAGTCAGCTTGAAGAGAGCTCCTGTATTGATGAACTCCTCTCTGAAAAGGGTGTGCAATATATAATCCTTGCAGGTTTTCTCCTCAAGATTCCGGAAAGGTTGCTCAATAAGTATCACAAAAGAATAATAAATATCCATCCTGCACTATTGCCTAAATATGGAGGTAAGGGTATGCACGGCATGCACGTCCATGAGGCTGTCATCAATGCCGGGGAAAAAGAGTCGGGAATTACAGTGCACATAATTGATGCAGACTACGACAAAGGAGAGACAATATTCCAGGCAAAATGCAGTATTGACACCGGGGACACTCCTGAGATACTTGCCGCAAAAATACATGAACTGGAACAGAGATACTTTCCTGAAGCTATCGAAAACTACATCCTAAAAACAAGGTAATTCAGGATTTCCAAAGAGGGCACCAATATTTCATCAGAAAAATGGTACTCTGGTCTGTGTATATCGGGTGTTCCAATACCGTTTCCTATATCAAAATAGGATGCCTGAGCCCCGGTCGTAAAATGGCAAAAATCGTCTGATCCACGCCCGGGTTCGTCAACATAAACAACCTTATGTCCGGTTGACTCAGCCGCCTTGACAACCATATTATTGGCCATATCTGTATTGACTGTGGCCGGGAATCTGTCATGATATCTTATTTTTAGGTCAAGCTTGTCTCTTTTTGCAAAACCGGCGGCCAATCCCTCAACTGTTGAGCAGAGCTTCTCAAGACCGGCATCTTTGAATCCTCTCAATGTGAGTCTCAGAACACCATTCCCGGGAGTAACACCATAGTTTGCCTCTCCAATCTCAACATTCACTATGGTTGATAGTACGAATCCGTCAAACATATTAACTGCATTGTTAAGCTTTTTAATCTCCTGAATCAGGTCAATGATTGCATCCGTCGGAGATTTTGCCTGTTCAGGGTATGCTGCATGAGAGGCCTCCCCGGTGAAACTAAGTTCCATACCAACAGATGCTGCTGCATAGGTGCCCCGATGTATCACGACCTGATTAAGTTCATAGTTAGGATTGTTATGAAGAGCGAAGAGATAATCGAATTTCAGATTCAGATCTTTCATATCTTTCACCATCAAGGCAGCCCCCTCTCCAATCTCTTCGGCAGGCTGGAAGAGAAGATAGACACTGCCTGCAAAATCACGGTTTTCATGTAATTTTCCGGCAAGTCCTATTAGGATTGCCATATGGCCGTCATGGCCGCACAGGTGTTTGCATCCGTCATCAGTATTTATTGCATCCAGCTCACAGCGGAACATCTTTGACGGACCCGGTCTGTTTCCCTTGTACTCGGCTATGATACCATACCCCCCAATATTTCTGAACAATCTGTCCGGCTCTGTTTTTGTCAGATATTCCAACACAACCTCTGCGGTCTTCTCCTCCTTGTGTGAGTATTCAGGAATGGCATGCAGCCTCTCTCTTATTGTTTTCAAATTATCCTGCGATCTCATCTCTATGGTTGTGATTATCATGAGCATAAACAGCAAAACTCTGAAAAGTTGTCTGTTTTTCATATAGTGTTGTTTTATCAAATTTATGCAAAAATTTTAGCATGTGCTCTTAATATCTCAATTTTGCATGTCGCAAAAATTAAAACCATTAAAAATGTACAAAAAAAGAAAAAATCGTACCCCCATCTGCTTTAAAAGATGGAAGCGCGCACCCTGGGCTGCTTTCGCATCCATGGGAAAGCTGATAAAGATAGGAGTTCTGTCTGTATCATGCTCAATTCTGGTCATGAGGAGTCAGCCTCTGCTTGCGCAGAGCAGCACCAAAAGTGACAATGACACTATCCGGGCTCTTGAAGAGCTTGTAATCAACACAGAACGACCCACACCATTCCAGCCTCTGGTAAGAATCGTATCGGTCATCCAGAGGAGTGAAATAGAGCAGGCCGCTGTCAAAAACCTTCCCGATCTTTTGCGACACTTCTCCGGGATTGACCTTCGCAGCCGTGGCAGCGAAGGTGTACAGGCAGACCTGAACATTCTCGGAGGAACTTTTGATCAATCAATGGTTATGATCAATGGAATAAACTACACAGACCCTCAAACCGGACACTACTCGCTTGACATACCGATCGAGCTTTCTCAGATAGAGCGGATTGAGGTATTACAAGGTCCGGGTGCAATAAATATTATAACCCGGAATCCCTCAAAAAGGGAGATAAATGCAAGCCTCTCCGGAGGCAGCTACGGATATATAAAGGGGGGTGGAAATATCGGATTCTCAGGGGACGCTCTTTCCGGGCAGATCGGAGGGGGTTACAGCCAATCTGACGGGTATTCCGAAAACACCGACTTTAATATTTCTAACCTCTTTTCAAACATCACTCTTAATTTTCATCCGGGACACTCGCTGACCTTTACAGGAGGCTACCAGCATAAAGAGTATGGGGCTAACAGCTTCTATTCGGTTGCTTACCCCGAACAGTTTGAAGAGACCCGTACTTTTCTCTCCTCCATACAATATCTATATGAAAGCAGAGGGTGGCAAATACGCAGCTCTATATATCAACGCAGGCATTACGACCGGTTTGAGCTTTTCCGCTATGATGCAGCCTCCTGGTATACAGGACACAATTACCATCAAAACGATATCTATGGGTTTTCCGCTGAGGCAGCCCGCAGATGGAGCACCAAGAGCACAACCATGGTAGGTGCCGGTTACAGGACAGAACATATATACAGTACAGTTCTTGGGGATCCTATGAATAAAGGAAAGAGGGTTCCTTTCGAGGATGGTATCGAATATAGCCGCTCTAAACAACGTGATATACCTTCAATTTATATCAAACAAACGGAAGTTATTGGCAAATGGCGTCTGAATGCGGGTCTTACCCTTGAGAAATCAGGCAATCTGACACATCTTTGCTACGGAATATCAGGCTCTTACAGCATCTCCCCCTATCTGGAGGCAAATGCATGGATAAACAACTCATTCCGGAATCCCACTTTTACCGATCTTTATTACAAGAGTCCCACTCAAACCGGAAATATGAATCTTCAACCTGAAGAGATGATAACGGGCCGTATTGGTATAAAATACACAAAGCGCAATTTCTCATCTTCTGTATATACTTTTTACAGAAGGGGAGTCAGAATGATTGACTGGACCAGGGAGAGCGGATCAGACCAGTGGAGTGCGAGCAATATCACTAATGTCAATTCCACCGGAGCAGAGTACAATCTGAGATATATCATGAACTACGGGCCATTTCAAAGTTTTAGCTTTCTCTATGCATATCTTGATGTTGTGAAAAAGAGTCCCGGAATGCATTCTCTATATGCGACAGATTTTCTCAGACACAAGGCTGCACTCACCATCGACCACAACATTGCCGGCAAACTCGGGGCCAGCTGGGTCTTCAGCTACCAGAAGAGAGAGGGGACATACCTTGGCACGGAGAACACTGAAGTTCCTTACAAGGGGTTCATGCTTGCGGATCTTAAGATTTCATGGAACAGCAGGAAATACAGCCTCTCCATGGATATAACCAATCTTTTTGACAAGGATTATCTCTATATAGGAAATCTGCCCCAACCCGGCAGATGGATAAAGTGCGGGGTTGAGGTCAGACTCTGATCAGACTACCTGAGTTGGAAAATGACAGGGAATATATAACGTACCTTGACATTTTTTCCCCTCTGAGTACCGGGAGTCCACTTCGGAGACATTGCGACAACCCTTAGTGCCTCCTGATCCAACGAAGGTGCAACACCTCTGACAACTTTTACATTACCGACATTTCCATTCTCGTCAACTACGAACTGGAGTATTACTCTACCCTGCACTTTGCCTTTAACAGCATCTGCAGGGTATTTTAACTGTTCGAAGACCCACTTTGTAAAAACGTTTTCGTCTCCGCCCTGGAATGTCGGCTTAACCTCAACAATCTGGAATGGCACCTCATCATCCGGCCCGTACACTTTTAAAACTCCTCTTGTAATCGGAATCATCTCTTCATCCTGAGTGTTTATGATAAGGTCCGCTTTCGTAGTTGTAGGTGAGACCTCTTCTACAACAACCTTTTTTGTAACTGTGGTAGTTGTGGTTGTGGTCTTTACTTTCTTTTGTACAGGTTTATTCTGTGTTGTTGTTACATTCGACGGTGCTGTTTTAGCAGTAGAAGCAGGTGTTGTAGAGACCTTCTTCTCTTGTTGGTCAAATACACCCGCTACCAGCTTGTCCGGCACTGCTGCCTTAACCTCTTCCAAGGTCACGCATGAAATACCGATGAAGAGAGCGAGCGCAGACAATGACAGAAGAACAACTCCGGCCATTGATGTTTTCTTTTTAATCAAGATGCTCATTTTTCTAAGTCTTTTAATTGTTAATGAATTATTTAACCTATTAGCTAATAAGGGTGAAATTCCAAATTGAATTGAGAGTATAAACCTCTGATAACTATCCACATCATAACCTCTTTCAATGACATCTTCATCTGCCTGGAACTCATGGACTGATGCTAAAGCCTTTCCGGAGAGAAATATGAAAGGGTTGAACCATTGAAAAATCTTCAAGATTGATACAAACAGCAAATCCCCGCTATGTCTTCTTGATATGTGAGCCCTTTCGTGACATAATAACATTTGAGTCTCTGTTGTATCATCAAGAAGCTTTTTATTTAAGAAAATTGTCTTTAAAAATGAGAACGGAGACTTTACATTGTTGTTAAAAACAATCCGGACTCCATCAATGCTTCTTTTCTCCCCTGTAAGATACATTGCCACAAGGACAGATATCTGAAACAGGAGATATATGGCATACAACACCGCCGCTACATAGAAGATTTTCTCCAGATAGATCCCCGGGTCTGCACTTTGAATATTGCCCGCACTTTCAGCCACACCTCCGGAACCGTCGGGTCTGATAATAATTTCAGGCAGTCTGATTTCAGGGATACTCCCTTTAAACACCGGTATCGCTATCAAGGGAAAAAGTGTCGTAAACAGTGTTGACAACAGGAGGTATACTCTCTGAACGCCGTAGCTGCACTTTCTTTCTGCAACGGTTTTGTACAAGAGCCAGAAGAGAGCTCCGCACAAAAGCGATTTTACGATATATAAAATAAGTTGTGTCATGACTTGTTCTTCTTAAGAATATTCAAAATCTCCTCTGCCTCTTTCAGTGATATCTCCTCCTTTTTTGAAAGGAATGACACCATGTTTGAGACTGAACCGGAAAAAAACGAAGAGAGCATATTTCCCACATAACCGTTAAGATATGTCTCCCTCTCCACCAAAGGATAATATTGGTGAGACTTGCCGTATGAATCGTGCGCCACAAAGCCCTTTTTCTCAAGAATACGGATAATAGTAGATACTGTATTATATGCAGGCTTAGGATCAGGGATGTCATCCATCAACTCGTTGACAAAGGCTTTACCCCTTCCCCATAACAGCTGCATAACCTGTAATTCGGCTTTTGTCAGCTCTTTCAACTCTTTTCCTTTTTTCATGCTTTCATTATTTTTAACAAATATAACTAATTTTTTAGTTACACAACTATATATTTAGTTTTTTAACTAATTTTTTCGTTGATTCTATTTTGAATAAATTGGAACAAAAGTATAATTGACTTAATTTTACCAAAAATTAAACCAAAAGTGAAATTTTTAATCAAATCATTTTATAGGTATAATAAACTACTTAAACATATGAAAAGTAAAATCACTATTATGTTAATTTCCACAGCTCTGATTGCAGGCTCATGCAAAGAGTCCTCTGAAAGCAAGGACGGGACGCCAATCGCAAAGAGCACGATTACTGTCACTGACGGCAAGTTTACTCCTGAAGTAATGCAGAATCTTGGCAGGCTAAGTGATCCTCAAGTCTCTCCTGACGGGACAAAAATTCTCTACGGAGTCTCCTACACAAGCATAGAGCAGAATAAAAGCAACCGTGAGCTCTTTGTAATGAACATTGACGGAAGTGACAACAAGCAGATTACTTCAACCGTAAAGAGTGAAAACAATGCCCGTTGGATTAACGGAGGAAAACAGATTGCATATCTGTACGGTGGTCAGCTCTACGTTATGGAGAGTGACGGCTCATCTGCAAAAAAGATAAGCGATGTAGAAAGGGGAATATCAGAGTTCGCTTTCAGCCCTAAGGGTGATAAGATTCTCTATATAAGCACCGTTAAATCCATCGAAAAACCTGTAGATAAATATCCCGATCTCGACAAGGCAACCGGCAGGATAATCAAAGATCTCATGTACCGCCATTGGGACACATTCGTAGAGGAGATACCTCATCCGTTTGTTGCTGAGTTCAACGGGAAGGAGCTTACCAATATTACAGACGTTCTTGAAGGAGAACCATACGAGTGCCCTACTCTGCCTTTGAGCGGAATTGAGCAGCTCAGCTGGAGCCCTGACGGAGAGAACATCATCTATGCATGCCGTAAAGTGGTAGGTGTCGAATATGCCTTCTCTACCAATACAGATATATACCTCTACAACTTAGCCTCTAAAAAGGCTCAGAATCTGACCGAGGGAATGATGGGTTATGACACTGACCCTCTCTACTCGCCTGACGGTAAATCGATTGCCTGGATAAGCATGGAGAGGAACGGCTACGAGGCAGACAAAAAGAGGCTCTTTGTAATGGATCTTGCATCCGGAACAAAAACCGAACTTACCACAGATTATATGTACAATGTTGAGAGCATCACTTGGGCTCCCGATTGTTCGGCAATCTACTTCACCTCTTGCGTCAAGGCACTGACAGGTGTATACAAAGTAAACATCAGCGACAAGGCCATAACTCAACTCACCAAAGGACAATATGACTTTGACGGAGTTCAGGTTTCGGGTGACAAGCTCTATACTACATACAAGAGCATGTCAATGCCGAACGAGGTTGTTGCAATAAACTCTGCAGACGGCTCTTATACACAGATAACCAGCGAGAACAAAGCAATCCTCAATCAGGTAAAGATGGGCAGGATTGAGGAGAGATGGATAAAGACTGTTGACAATAAGGACATGCATATGTGGGTTGTATACCCTCCTGATTTCGATTCATCGAAGGTATACCCTACTCTTCTGTTCTGCACAGGCGGGCCTCAGGGTACTCTCAGCCAGAGCTGGTCATACCGATGGAATTTCCAGCTGATGGCAGCACAGGGATATATAGTTATCCTTCCTAACAGAAGGGGAACAACCGCATTCGGTCAGGAGTGGTGCGAACAGATTTCCGGAGACTATCCGGGTCTGAATATGCAGGACTATCTTTCATCTGTAAAGGAGATGAAAAAAGAGAAGTTTGTTGGAAAAGTAGGTGCCTGCGGAGCAAGTTACGGAGGATATTCCGTATACTACCTTGCCGGCATCCACAAAGGTCTATTCTCTGCCTTCTCTGCTCATGCAGGAATTTTCAACCAGGAGCAGATGTATATGATGACAGAGGAGCTTTGGTTCCCTAAGTTTGACAACGGAGGTGCCCCATGGGATGATAATCCTGTAGCAAAAAGGCACTACTCGCTCTCTCCACACAAACTTATCAAGAATTGGAACACTCCTATACTCGTAACTCACGGGGAGATGGACTACAGAGTTCCTGTTGAACAAGGCATGGCTGCTTTCAATGCAGCAAAGATGATGGGTGTACCTGCAGAGATGTTGCTTTTCCCTGATGAGAACCATTGGATACTCAAACCTCAGAATAACCTTCTCTGGAACAGGATCTTCTTCGAATGGTTTGACAAATGGCTTAAGAATTAATTAGAACCAATTTATATTAACCCAAACAATAAAAAATAATTTCAATGAAATCCAGACTCCTGACAATTGTCTTCATGGCAGTGACTATCTGCTCATTCGGACAAAAGAAGCCGTTGGACCACTCTGTTTATGACGGATGGAAAAGCATCGGCGGATTTACCCTGACAAAAGATGCAGGATACTCACTATTTTACATAAACCCTCAGGAGGGTGATTCCGAAATGGTGTCACTAAATATTGCCACCGGTCAGATGGATACAATTCATCGCGGAAACTCATATAAAGTCACAGAGAATGGCAAATATGCCGTGATGACTATAAAGGCAAAGTTTGAAGAGACTAAGGCAGCCAAGAAGAAGAAGGTAAAAGCAGACCAGATGCCAAAGGATACTTTAGGTATTTATGACATCCATGCCAAAAATCTTAAGAAGTATCCATACCTGAAGGCATTTAAGGTAGCTCGTTACCCGAAAGACTTCGTGGCATTTCAGACTACACCTCCTGCAGACACAGCAAAAGGTAAGAAACCGGTGAAGAAAGAGAAGGAAGAGGGCAGCGACCTGATGGTGTACCAATTCTCGACCGGTATTATTGACACAATAAAATATGTGACCGATTACGACTTTTCAAAAGGAGGCGACACACTTTTTGTTGTAAGAGTGCCTAACTCAAAGGATTCTCTGAATAAAGACTGTGCAGGTCTATATATGTACAACCCTTCAAAGAGGAGTTTCACCACTATTTACAATACATACAAGAAGCAGACTGTGAAGTTGCCTACAGTATGTAAAGACAACAGCACTCTTGCTTTCTATGCTAAGCTCGACACAGCTAAAGCAAATCAGAAGGATGTCTCTGTTCTGGTTTACCGCAAAGATTTTGAGAAGGCAAAGGTGGTTGCCGACAACAAGATGCAATGGCTCCCGGAGAAATATAATATCACCGAGGCTCGCTCCCTGCAGATGGACTCTTTAGGCAAAAGGCTATTTTTCGGAATATCTAAAGTACCGAGAGAGAAGGACACTACCCTTTTGGATTCTGAGATTGCCAAACTTGATATCTGGCACTATCAGGAACCAGAGCTTCAGACAGTGCAATTAAACAACCTGCCCCAGGATCTGAAACGTTCATATGTCTGCAAAATTGAACTGGATGGAGACTCTGCATTTGCACAACTTGCCAGGGAGGAATATCCGATTGTAAATGTTCCTGAAGAGTGGTCCTGCAATTGGGGATACTCAGTATCCGACAAGAATTATGAGCTCGAGTCGCAATGGTCGGCAAACCCTCACCGCGATCTGTGGATAGTATCTGTCAAAGACGGAAAGAGCAGAATGTTGCTGAAAGATGTATATATCCAATCAGTATCTGCATCACCGGAAGGAAAATACCTCACATGGTTCAATCTTACTGACAGAAACTGGTATTCTTATGATGTAAAGGAAGACAAAATAAGAAACATCTCGTCCGATATAAAGACATCCCTTACCGACGAGCTTCATGACACACCTGAAATGGCTCCGGGATACGGTTCCTGCGGTTGGATGACCGGCGATGCCGCATTCTTCATTAAGGACAGGTATGATGTGTGGCAACTTGATCCTAAAGCAGCCAAACCTGCACTCAATCTTACCGATGGAATAGGGAGAGCGGAAAAGAAGAGTTTTGACATGGTAGATCTCAGCGAGATGTTGCTGCCTCCGGGAACTCCTGGGGTCAAGAACGATCCTGTAAAACCCGGTTCTACAATCTATTTCTCGGTTTTCGATGAAATTACCAAGGACAACGGCTATTATTACAAGGATCTGAAAAAGAAGAAGCCTGTAATGACCAAATGGGTTCTCGAACCGAACACTTTCACTTACCTTACAAAATCCAAGAAGGGCAACATCATTACATATACAAAACAAAACTTCAAAGAGTCTCCGAATCTCTGGATTACTAAGGACAACTTCAAGACTCAGACCAAGATCACTGATATAAATCCTCAGCAGAAGGATTACAACTGGGGCACAGTAGAGTTGATCAAATGGAAATCAAAGACCGGTCTGGACCTTGAGGGCCTTTTGTACAAACCTGAAGATTTCGACTCTGCAAAGAAGTATCCTATGATTGTATATTTCTATGAGAGAAATTCTCAGTATCTGAACTACTACAGAGCTCCTGCACCAAGTCGTTCGACCATCAATGTCGCTTACTTTGTAAGTAACGGATATCTGGTATTTATACCGGACATTGCATACCAGATCGGACATCCTGGCAAGAGCGCACTGGATTGCATCGTTCCGGGTGTTGAGAAGATTTGTGAGAACCCTTGGGCAGACAGAGATAATGTCGCAATCCAGGGACAGAGCTGGGGTGGATATCAGGTTGCCTATATGGTCACTCAGCCACAGGTATTCAAGTGGAAAGCTGCAGGTGCAGGTGCTCCTGTGTCAAACATGACAAGTGCCTACGGTGGAATCAGATGGGGTGCGGGAGTTGTACGCCAGTTTCAGTACGAGCACACCCAGAGCCGTATCGGTAAAACTTTGTGGAATGGTCTTGATCTCTATATCGAGAACTCCCCGATCTTCTTTGCTGACAAGATAGAGACACCTCTTTTGATTATGGCAAATGACAATGATGAGGCAGTTCCATGGACTCAGGGTATTGAGTACTTCACAGCTCTCAAGAGGCTTGGCAAACCTTCATGGATGCTCCAGTACAACAAGGAGACCCATAACCTCTCTGACCGTGTAAATGCAAAGGATCTCTCTGTAAGACTCTCTCAGTTCTTTGATCACTATCTCAAGGGTGCACCTATGCCTGTATGGATGAGCAAGGGTGTTCCTGCAACTCTGAAGGGGATTGATTGGGGATTTGAGTTGGAGAAATAATTTGCTCTTCAAAATAAATATTGGGGTGACTTTAAATTAGTCACCCTTTTTTGTTTTAGCGCTGTCCATCCGTTTTCGCATTGAAGACATAAGCCTTAAAGACACTGGTTTTTCTTAATTTGTTCTCGATAGCCGCTTTTTATACTATGTAGAAATAACGTCTCAGGGCTGTCCATCCTCAGTCACTTCGTTCCCTCCGGCTGAATGCCCTGATCCGGTATTTCTACACTAACTTATGAGCGGCATCAGAGCACATTGGCGCAGTTTGAGGTATGTCTCTCAATTGCAACTATATGCAATTCTACTTTTTTTTAAAGATCTTAAAAACCTATTTTAGAGCACCTTAAAATCAAGCAAAAACCTCACAAACTGCGTTAAGGTTCCTAGAAGCCGAATATCTCTTTTAGCTTGGCATCGAGTTCTGCCTCCTCTGCTTTAACGCATTCAAGTATACCATTTGCATTTACAATGAATTTACTTGGAATAGAATGTACAACGTATCTGTCTGATATATCCTGACTTCTATCAAAACCACCATTATCCAGTGTTTTTAAACCTCTCAGAATATGTATGAATTTGCCTGTTCCATCTATTTCTATTGCCTTTTTCCATGCATCTAGCTGTGAGTCATTGTCTGCTATACAGATTACTTCCAACCCTTTATTGTGATACTTGTCATACAATGCCTTAACATGGGGCATACCTGCTCGGCAAGGTTTGCACCAGCTTGCCCAGAAATCTATCAATACTGTTTTACCCCGGTAATCAGAGAGTTTGATCTGTTTTCCATTTATATCGGTTGCTGTAAAGTCATAAGCAGGTTTCCCCGGCTGAACAGTTTTAATTATATTAATGGTCTCTTTGATCTCCTTTGATACTGAAAAGCCCTTTGCCTTGTCACCCAATCCGGCATACAAGATTTCTATGTCAGACAAAGGCAAAAAAGAGGTGTATGTATTTAGCATTGAAGCTGAAAAATATGAATCGGGATGTGATTTGATAAAATCAATTGTGATTTTCATATTGCTTTC
This sequence comes from Bacteroidales bacterium CF, assembly GCA_000473305.1. Classification (GTDB taxonomy): domain Bacteria; phylum Bacteroidota; class Bacteroidia; order Bacteroidales; family UBA932; genus Bact-08. The sequence goes on from CP006772.1 coordinate 2,082,132, forward strand.
CTGTGTTTTTATCTTATCGGAAGAGAGCAGATTATTATACTCCTTTGCCTCTTTGTCCGTAGTTGATCCTGTAAGAGTGTACTCAGGCATTTTTTCCATACTCATCTCTTTTGGCCATTCAGCGCTGAATTCCATATTTGTCTGCTCAATATAAAAAGAGATGAACTTTGCTTCTCTGACATTATTCATAGAAAGCGACATATCCGACAAAATAGCTTGCGTTGGCTCGGATAAAGTTCCTTTAAAAAGGAAAGTGCCATTTTTGACTTCGCAACTATCAATTATTGATGTTCCCATCAAGTCTCCCTTAATCAAGTAAACAACTTTCTTCGGATAGTTGGTTAATTTGCCTCTAAGTTCAAATGCGTCGGCTGTTTTAATTAAGCATCCTGACAGAACAGCTAGTAAGCTTGTTATCAAATAAAATTTTGTTATTGTTTTCATATTATTCAATTTTAAGTAGAATTATCTTCTCTGCAGGTGGAAAACATATAGTGTTATCACAACACTGATAGCTTATGGTGCACTTAACCTCTCCGTTACCTTTACCTCTGATCTTCTGACGGAATATTCCATCTCCCTCGAATATTGTGGTACCGGCACTACCTGATTTTTTGAAAACAGGTGTTTTTAACTCTCCCTCTTTTTTATAATCGGAAGGAATTTCAATGTTTACAACAGTCGGTATAAACGGCTCCTGTTCTGAAACCTGAGCATAAGTATGATAACCCTGATGTATTTTCATACGTATGACAACCTCATAGCTGTCTTCTTCCAGTTTGTTTATAAGCGCAGAGGCCATTACTGGATTTTTATTATCTGTCATAGAAGTCAATTCAGGTAAATTGACAATTTCTTCATTTTTAGAAATTATAGAATAGTCAGTGCCGGGAACACTCTTGTCCTGAGTGTTGATAAGCCAGAGCCACCCTCCGCTTTCGCTGAAGAACATCTTATCCTTATATGTTTCATACCACTTGCGCCAATCTGATGGTTGGTCAAATCTGCATAGTGTATAACGCCGGAGCACTCTTTCCGCAAGGAGAGTATCTTCACCATTTTCCAACATGGTGATTGCCTTGTCAAGCATTCGCTTGTCATTATTTGCAATACCTAATGTACGCACATCCTCGTCTATGTCAATTCCATAATCCATATCACCTCCACCATAGAAATAGGGTTTGTTTCTATCATAATAACGAGTATACTCCTCAGAATCATCACCGAAAACATGGTATAATTGCGGCACTCTTGACTTTACATATTCAGAAAATGTTGGCTCCGGTTCCAGTTTGAAGTTGAGATAAACATTTTCCATCTCATCAAGTTTTTCATTTTTAGCCAGTTTCTCTTTCGCCCTTTTCTGAGTCTCAAAAACATTTTTGTTGAATTCGCGGTTAGCCTTGTTGTTTGCCTCCCATGCCTCGCGTGTGACTAAATATTTCATGGCATCTACATAATGTCGCGTAGATATTCTGTCGTTCATCTTGCGGGCAACCGGCTGTTCCTTGAATTTTGAAATATAAATCACAGCGTTGATGAACACAATCTTGCCCTCCTCTGTCATATCGTAAGGGGCTGCAGAAAAGCCCCAGTGGAAGAAGTTTGCATGGCGGCCCATTGCAATGGCATCGATAGATTTTATACTGACACCTCCAGATATAATCTCCGCATCGGGAGAATCGCAATATCCCTCAGGACGGCTGACCATTCCCGGTCTGTAGGTCTTAACAGTCGAATAGCCTTTGTTTTGTACACTCCACATTGATATGGAGTCAGCTAGTTTTTCACCATACATCCTGGCATACTCTTTGGCTCCGTCCGGAGTCGGTTTTAAAGTTGTCTTAAGTGTAACCTTATATGGCCCCTGAAAGATAGGATGATCCTTCACCCATGTATGAGCTTCGGCATCCAGACACAGACAGTACCAATCATTCTTGATACCTAATGATAGCCCCAGTTCATTGCTGTATTCTGCAATACACAAAGTGGGAGAACTGTAGTCCATGGGAAGATAGGCCGGAGGAATAACATCTTTTATATTTCCCTTTTCATCATATATATACCTCTTATTTCTCCATGGAGTAGGTTTTCCGTCAAAAACCGTGACATCATAGCTGTCAGACAAGGTTGGTGTATACTCTGCTGCATTTATTAGAGTTACATTTTTAAAGTATTGCTTTAAGAGTTTTCCAAAGGATGCTGTCCTTATTTCTGCACTTTTTTTCTGTTCTATGCTGTCTACTTTAACTCCTCCCATTGTAAAAAAATCAGAGGAACCTCCGACAAACAAGATTCGCAGATCTGTCTTTTTCTGAGCTCCCACATTGGTATATAACGCTATAAGAAAGAGAACCAGAATAAATTTAACTTTTTTCATATTTTATATTCTTGAAATAATGAACTATTCTAAAGCTGCCTTATACTTTGCCAAGGATTCCTGATACTCCTTGATTGTGTTGGCATTGATTGTCCCTTGGTATTCTCCCTTTTCAACTGCCTCTTTTGCGGTTTTGATTGCCATCTCCTGATTGAGTATCGAGCCTTTTATATCTCCGGCCTTAAAACAACTAAGTGCCAAATAATTATACACAAGAGGCTTAGTCATACCCTGTACAGACAACGCCTCCGTAAAACAGTTCACAGCAAATTCATAAGCCTCTTTTGGAAGGCCATCTTTCTTTGTTATTAAATCGGAAACCACAGCCCCTACTGAAGAGTTTTCCTTGTACCAATCCTTGGCAAATGCTAAAGCCTGAGGAACATCAAACTCAAGATAGGTTGTGAATTTCATCATTTTAACAGAAAGCTGAAACATCGGGTCGATATTAATCATCGCATTGTCTATTGCATTGAGTGCTGTTGAAAAATCCTTTGCGGCTACGGCTTCTGTCACACTCTTACTCAACGCCATCAGCGGGGCAAGCTTATCCTGCATCTTCTCTGTCGCCTCATTAAAAGCCTTTGCATTGACAGCCATATCATAAGTGCCGGCAAATACCTCTTCCAGAACCTTATCCAGCTTCATAGGATGTCCTATCCATATTATTTTTTTCTCTTTGATAAGGAATGTTGCAGGTATTCCACCCTGCCCGGATGCCTTCATCCAGCTATTTGCCATATATAGCTCGTTATTGTCCATTGCAATATTGTAAGCCATTTTTTCTCCCATACCGGCCACAAACTCCTTCAACATAGGCATGAATGAGTCATAGCTCTTTGATTCAAATCCTTTTTCCCATACATCGACTCCAATGAAAGTCACCTTCCCGTTATATTGCTTTGCCAACTCAGACAAATGAGGCATCGCAGCTTTGCATGGCCCGCACCAGGTTGCCCAGAATTCCACGACGTAAACTTTATCTTTGTCAAAACCCTCAACAGGAGTGCCTTTCAGCCACGCAACTTTCAATTCGGGGGCCGGATCTCCCATCCTTAGTGTAATTGCCGACGATTGTCCAAAACTATACGCAGCTAAACATATTGCGGATAGTGTCAAAAAAAACTTTTTCATGTTAGTGCATTTAAAGGAGAGGCTGACCAAATTTTTGTCAGCCTCTGATGGTGATTATTATTACTTAATTACTTAACCTTACTGCTTGTAATTCTGAGGAAGTAGATTCGGATTGTTGTTCACGGCATTCAATGGGAACGGGAATATCCACATAGGTGAATCCGGTGTTAATTCATAAACCTTTCCTGCCATGGTTTTTCTGAGTGTTTGCTTGTATCCGTCAAGCTGATTCCAACGCTTACGGTTGATGAAATTGTGACAAGTGTAGATATTCTCGCCGTGTGCTGTCTGTTTCAGACGATTTATAGCATCTGTCTGATTGTTCACAGTACCTTTTAGAGGTGCATAGACTGAAGGATCTATCCTGTTTACCCTGATAGCATCCAAAGCCTCCATTGCCGCATCATAGTTGTTTTTTCGAATTTCTGCTTCAGCTACTATCAGATACATCTGTGTAGTCTTCATACCCTCAGGATTCCAGCTTGATTCAAGGTCATAAGTGAAGGTGTAGTCAACACCGATGTAAATCATTCCGAATCCCATCAAATAGTCGTACATCATACGGTCTGTAGTCATTTTATCACGGCTTGCATGTCCGGTTTCAAATGCGTTCCACGCCTCTGTTGTTATTGCATTAAAGAACTCAAGACTATAGGTAAAGAACAGATCTTCCTCGCATTTGAGCTTTTCGCGCAAGACTGTCGGATAAGATCCTCCTAATATATAACCCTGAGTTGTAGTAAGCATATTATTATAATTGCTCACTTTGTTGTTTAATGCCAAAGCCTGCTTAGCGGTGGTTTCTGCCTCATCGAATTGCTGCATGCTGATCAGTGCTAAAGCTTTTGCCGCATATGCAGCAGGTTTGCTCATACGCATACGGTTGACAGCCTGTAGAGGAAGCGCATCTAGTTTTATGGCTTCGTCCAAATCAGCTATTATATTGTCATAAACCTCCTTAACAGTAGATTTAGTTGAAGGAACGCTAATATCAACATCCTCTGTCATATAAGGTATACCCGGATCTGTTTCGGCCGTTGCCGGATTATAAGCTTTTGCAAATTTATTGACAAGGAGATAGTGGAAATAGGCACGAAGTACCAATGCCTCACACTTCAGTTGATTTTTTACTGATTCAGGACCCTCTGCTTCATCAACGCGGGAAAGTATGGCATTTGATATTCTGCCAATTACTCCATAACAATTTGCATAATGACTGTCTGATGATGTAAGTTCTGCCATCTTATCCATGTTTGCCTCGTCCCATGATATCAATATAGCTGATCGTGTCTTGTTAGGACGGCTGATCATTGTAGGTACATTCTCGAAAGCATAGATCATATCTCCTGCAATATGTCGCATATCTTTATCATCCATATCAAATTCATTGTTGAGTAGCATTTCGAGCTGGTCGGTAGTGGCGAGAAGGTTTTTCCCTTTTGGCTGAATATCTGTAAAATCCGAACATGATCCGGTCAGCAGGGAAACTCCAAATAATAAGCTATATATAATTTTTTTCATTTTTCCTTTCATTTTACAGGTTAATATTCAAGCCTAAAATGTATGAACTTGGGTTGCGTATGCCCAATGTTTCAGGATCGACGCCCACCTTGTTCTTAATCCATAAATATTTAGGATTATCTATCTGCAAACGCAGGTTTAAGCGATTTATACCCATTTTCTTAACCCATTTTTCAGGCAATTCGTATCCTAAAACAATGTTTCGTATTTTCAGAAAAGAGGCATCTCTGACTGCCATGTTAGAATAGCTTGGTTCGCTTCCGAGTGATGTGGAAGCATAACGTCCGATACCCGGTGTGCCTGTCTGGTTTTCAGGAGTCCAGGCATTGAGGAAATAGCTGGCAATAGTACCATATTGCACGCCGAATGTCTCATTTTCTGTAAGGGCACGCATTTTGTGGCCACCGTAGTATGCCATCAGTACGCTCAGGCTTAGCCCTTTCCAGACAAAACGGTTATCAATTCCCGAAACAATTTTTGGTTCACTTTGTCCTGAGTATTCCAGGATGCTTGTACTCTTTCCCGAAGCAGCGTGGGTTGTACCACCATCCTCAATATACCAAAGTGTCTGGCCCTTTTGCCCGTCTTCATTACTGATTCCGGCAAATCGGTAAGACCACATTGAACTTGTAGGATAACCCGTCTTATATGGGTTTGATATCAATTGCCAGGCAGAGGTGGATGGGTTTAACACATCTGTAACCTCGTTTTTGTTGTATGAGAATGTGACACCTGTTGTCCAGCTGAATTCTCTATGTCTGTCATTGCGGAACCAATCGTAGGTTATCACAGCCTCCACACCCCTGTTTCTCATGCTTGCCATATTTACAAACATCGAGGTAAATCCGGTTGAAGGGTCAAGAGTCTTGCTTGAGAAAATATCCTTACCGACTTTATTGTAAAGGTCTAGGGAACCACGTAAACGGTTATTCAAAAGAGAGTAATCTAAACCAATATTGGTAGTACGGCTCTGCTCCCATTTCAGGTTAGGATTTGCCGGACTTTCTACCTCTCCGTATGGAAGATTAGTATACTCATTTAATCCTGTCGAAGTTGCGGTCATGTAACTTGTTGCTCCCTGATAAATATTACCGGTTACACCATAGCTTACACGCAGTTTTAAAAAGTTGACCCATGAGTATTGTTTCATGAATGGCTCATTATGAATATTCCATCCAGCACCCACAGACCAAAGCGGTTTGCCGCGGAATTTTGCATTCAGGCCGTAAACATCTGCATAATCCTTACGGAAAGAGCCAAAGAGATTGTATTTATCATCATATGTATAAGTGAGGTTTGCATAACCTGACCCAAATCTGTGCAGCTGCTCTACGACAACTCCCATACCTTCGCGTAAGTAAGGGTCAAAAACAAACTGACTGGCCGGATAGCCACCGGAACTCGCCATATAATAAGGGCTGTATCTCATGAGACTGAGTGTTCCGAAATCGACAGTGTGTGTAGAACTGTTCTGCAGCTGGTCATCATAGCCTAGGATTAGTGCTTTGGTACCATTATACTTGGTTTCACGAAATTCTAATCCGGCAAGGGCTGTGACAGAGTGTTTGCCAAAGGTGTTTGAATAGTCAACCTGACCACGCCCTGTCCAATATCTTCCATCTGTATTTGTTGTACGCAACATACCCCCTGAGCGTGGAGTCATATAAGTAATCTTTCCATCCTCGAGTGTGGTGAAAGCGTTTCTTATACAACGTGCTACATGGCTTTCTGAATTTGCATACCAGTTAGTAGTGTTGTGTTCGTTTTCATATATGTATTGAACATTGGCAGTAAGACCTTTGACGATTTTAAAGAGCAGATTGCCATGGTAACGTGTCAACTGACGATTTGTTGTCTGTACATTATTGTATAACTCATCCTTTATATTAACTCCAAGATCATATAAACCATCCGCGCCCTTGCTGCTCCAATATTTGTTTCCATTATACCAATAGTAGAATGTATTCTCGGTTCCGTCTTCATTGTACATACTTTCATATGCAGGCAATGCCCATGGGTTAGTATAACTTGAGTTATAGTCATAACCGGCCTCTTTTGTCTTTCCGAATATACCATTGATGTTAACAGTAGCTGTAAGCCATGGAGTGATGTCATATATACCTTTATAGTTTATATTGAGCATATTGTTATATGCATTTATAACTCCCTTATTGTCTGTTTTATAGTTGAGCGTCAGATTGCTTTGAAACTTATCGGAACTACTGCGCAGGGATAGATTGTATTGTTGCAAAGCCTGACGTTGGTATATCGCCTTTGCATACTCCTTGGCAAAATTGTTTTTCTTCAGTTTCTCCATTTTAGAATTGAGCTGATCACGGCTAATCTCACCTTTAGCGAGTTGAAAATATGCATACTGAATCGGAGAGATGTCATTTGAACCGTTTTCTATGGCAGATTCCGTACTCCCTACAGGGTCTGATACCTCACCTTCATTATTAAAAAAATAGTATTCGTAGTAATCAGACTCCAGCTTTACCTGCTGTGCTGCATTCATGTAGAAATTGTCGGAATAGTCCATATTCCTCTTTTCATAAAATGTCAGGTTTGTCGAAAAATCTATGTCAATAACGCCTTTTTTCTTTGCATTTTTTGTAGTCACGACAATGATACCATTCGAGGCCCTTGCTCCATATATGGCTGTTGAGGCAGCATCCTTCAACACATTGACGCTCTCTATGTCATATGGATTTAAATCCTCTATCTTTCCCTCTATAGGCATACCGTCAACAACCAGTAAAGGATTTGTCTCGGCATAAAGCGAACTTGTACCTCGGATTGTAGTCTTTCCTCCGTATGTACTCAGACCAGCAACTCTTCCCTCGAGATTGTTCAGAATATTGGCTGTGTAACGCTCCTCAATCTTAGCAGATGAGATAGATGAGATTGCTCCGGTCACTTTCTCCTTCGGCATATCTTGATAGCCGGTAACAACGACATCTTCCAGAACAACCAAATCGTCTTTCATTGTAACATTCATTAAAGATATTTTGCCAACAGTTGCTTCCTGATCCATCATACCAATCAAGGAGAAAAGAAGTATATCACTCTCTTCTCCTTCAATCATGTAAGAACCGTCCGGGCCTGATACTGTATTCTTCCTGTTTGCCTTGTTCAAAATCACAACTCCGGCAAGCGGTTCCCCCTTCTCATCACGGATTGATCCTGTAATTTTCATTTTGGGAGAATCCTTAAAGCCCGTCTTTACTACATTGTTTTGCAGCGCAATCTGTTTTCCTTTGAGGTTCCAGGTAATACCTGTACCGACGAAGACTCTCTTGAGGACTTCATTGATATCTCCATCTTTTTGAGAGATACGGATAGTGATTGTTTTGTCCAGTTCCTTAAGAGCATCCGAATATACAAAGGTATATCCGCTTTGCCTTGTAATCTCTTTAAGAACTACTTTGATTGGTGTGTTTTTAAAATTGACACTTATGTTCTGAGCTGACAGGGTTAGCGACAGCCCCAGACAGAACACAATAAAAGGTAGTAGCCTTCTAAAAATGGGTTGTTTCATAAGTTTATTCATTAGGGTTTACTAATAAAGAACATAAGAAACAAAAAACCCTAAATTATTTTTTATATAAAAATACTGTCTTGTTCTTTATCTCATATCTTACCAGAGAGGTCATCTGAATCAGGTCCATAACCTGAACCAATGATTCAGAATTGAAGGTTGCTGTAATTTTATAGTTAAGTATGGAGGAGTCTTTAATTTCAAAATCATATCCATGCCATCTCTCCAATATTTTAGCTACCTCACTTACAGGCGCTTCATCAAAAATAATTTTTCCTTCGGTCCATGCTTTGTCATCAAGTGGTGAAGGTTTCATTATTTTAGTGACAGGATTACTTTTTTTCAAATCAGATACAACAATTGTCTGAAAAGGGGCCACTTCTGTTGAAACCAATCTATTTCCGGAAGACCTTATCAAATCAATTTTCCCGGAATAGAGTGTTGCCTGCGATTTATCATCATTATCATAAGCCTTAAGGTTGAATTTTGTTCCCAGGACTTTTATGCTAAAGCCCTTCTTCGTATGAACGATCATAGGTCTTAGAGTATCCTTTGCCACATCAAAATATGCCTCACCTGAAAGGTTCACAACCCTTAGCTTATCATCAAACTTATCCGGATAATTGATACGTGTGTCAGAGTTAAGTATGACGACCGAACTGTCTGGAAGAATGATCTTTGCCTTTACCCCCTTGTTGGTATATAACTCCTTAGAGGGAGATATATTTTTATATACAACCTGTTCTGCAACCAGCCTGTCGGTATCACTTAAAGATATATTGTCACTGCCTGAAGTTTTTCCCATATACCACCCGCCAATACCCATCGCTAAGGCAACAGACGCAGCTGCAGCCCAACTAAACATCCTCTTATATGATTTATTACCATCTTTCCTTATAACTCTCTTTATAGCTGCAAGTTCTTCATCCGAAGCGTCGGTTTGATGCATGTTCGTAAAAATCCAGATATTCTGGAGTTTTGCAAGATAGTCTGCATTTTTCAGGTCTTCAGATGCCCATGACAAGACCTCCTCTACCTCACTCTTTGTGGCATCTCCCTTGACATATTTTATTAATAGTGCTTTATTCATAAATTACATATTATTAAAGGGTATCATAAAGCATAGTAAACTAAGATAACCCTTAAGAGCTTTTTTTAAAATTTTATACGCACAAGATATCCTGTATTCTACCGTCTTTTCTGAAATCATCAGTTTCTCTGCTGTTTCCTTATTCTTTAGCAGCTTATACCTGCTATATATAAATGTTTCCCTGACCTTTGGAGGCATAGATTCAACAGCTGCATTTATCCGCTTGTTAACTTCATTGAAACTTATGTAATCTTCTGTCTGCTCGAGAGCGATTATTGAAATATCCATTACACTCAGTTTTGTCTGATCAGAAAATTCCTGATGATACTTTTCCCGCCTCAGATGATTGAGGCATCTATACTTTGCCATAACCAAGATATATGGAAATACATCCCGGCTGCTATCCAGCGTGTCAATTTTTTCCCAAAAAGCAAGAAATACATCTTGCAAAATATCGTTACTTTTCTCATTATCTTTCAAATAACTATAAACATAAAATCTAACCATTTTTGAATATCTGCTGTACGCATAATCAAAAAAGTCCTGTTTGGTTAAGCTTTTATTCAAGTCTTTCGAAAACATCTTATATATATATAGAACACAAAGGTAAAAAAATCCTAAAGCGAATTTCAAAAACAGAAACTAAAGGCAAATGGCGTAAGGATTTCTAAAGTTAGAAAAAAACAGCAATCAGATTTACCAACTCTGCAGCCGCTTTTATTTGTAGAAATACTGTTTCAGGGCTGTCCATCCTCAGTCGTTGCACTCCCTCCGGCTGAAATGCCCTGATCCAGTATTTCTACATCAACTTGTAAGTGGCTTCATAAAATAACCAAAATACCAAGGTCTTTTTCAGGACGGGACAGTCTCGCCTACTTCCGGCGCATTGTTTGTCAATTCCCTGCAATTTTCTTAACTTGCAGCAGCCTCTTAGTCAGAACAGTACGACGGAAACAGCGGTTACCAAATGCAACTCAAAAAGGAGCAAACTCAGAAACTAATAGATCATGAATAGATGAAGAAAAAATAAAAGATAAAAAATTTGTGAAAATCTTTGGAATTAAAATAAATAGTGACGTTTTAGTTGCGACAATAATATTTATGGTTTTCTTGATATTTTATGGAATAAAAACAATGTATACTAAACATATTTTAGAGAATGAGAAGACAGTTATTGTTTCTGCTAAAATTATTGATGTCCGAACAAGGCTAAGAGGTGGGCTTGGAGCAAAATCTAAGATAGGATATATAAAGTTTAGATATTTTGTTAATGGTAAAGAATTTACTCGTTTCTCTGAATCTTTTCAAATAAGGGATAATATAGGACAGTATCAGGTAGGTGATTGTATTGAACTTCGAGTTAGTTTGGAGAATGAAAATGTTTATAAATGGAACAAATCAAAGGGCACTTTCAAATGTAAATAAATTTAAAACCCCTCAAATTTGCGAGGCTTTCTCAAGAATTGCCAATTTGACTCGATAGCCGCTCTCAAGTTAATGGAGATATGCCTAATAAGGGAAATTTTCAGCCGGAGCGAGCATCGCGAGTGAGGATGGACTTCCCTTATTAGGCATATCTCCAATATAAGAAGCGGCTATCGAAAAAAAACGAAGGTCTCTATGCAGAAACCTTCGTTTATTTTTATTGCACCAAGAACTTTACTTTAGTCGTATCAGACTTTGTTCCAACTCTGATTTCAGTTCTGCAGGTAAGGATGAATCCTTAGAAAGCGAAGTCATTGCATCCACGATCTCAGTTTTTCTGAAACTCATCTCAAACCATCCGAGAGCCTCGGCGAGGGTTGTCCTGATAAGCGGCTTCTCTTGAGGGTCCGAAAGGACTTTCAAAAGAGCATCGACCTGGCGATGAATATTGTTGTTTCTAAGGTTTCTTATCGCAGAAATCCTCGAGTCATCCGGAGCATTTTTGTCCATTATAATATTCAGGGATTTATCCTGCTTCTTATAATCCGCCTTAAACGCCTTAACGATTGCCTCAGCATTTCTCTTTACAAGATCTGTGTTGGCCTGCTTCTCGACCTCCTTCAAGACTGCTTCAGGATCCATCACCAAAAGAGAGTTCTGGGCAGCATACTGCACCCTCTGGCTCTCATTTGAAAACAGTACGGTATTAACAAGAGATGCAATCAATGCATTTTCCCCGGTATAACCGGCATATCTTGCGGCATTCCTGCGAATCAGCTCATACGGGTCATCCAGACCGATTTTGAGCGCCTCCACAATATTCTTATCACAAATCTCTATCAACCTCTTAAGCGCCTCCATCCTTACACTATAATAGGGGCTGCTCTTGAGAACCGAGAGAAGTCTGTCAGAGAAAGAGTCACCGTAGATTCGTGAGAGCTTTTTAAGGGCTATCGCGTTAAGGGCCGGAGAAGATGATTTAAGATACTCCTCCCACACCTTTGGATCCTTCTGGTTGACTGCAAGGTTGTGATTAAGGCTGGTGCTGCCTTCTGTACGGAACATATAGGTAGGGTCACCGATCATGTGCGACTCGATAAACTGAAACTCTTTTTGCCAAAAACCGACACGAGCTCCGGCTCCGAGTATACCCAACAATTCGAGAGACCATTTGTCCTGAAGCACATTTACAGTATTCCCCTGAGCCACAATTGTAGCTCCGTTTCCGAAAACGTGGTATCCGGAAATATAACCCGGCCTGTGGAATGAACCGTTGTAGCAGGCATCAAAAATCGAGAGCTTAGGCTGCATCCTGATGTCGATAAGATCCTCAAGATGGATATTGTAATTTGCATTGAAAGCCGAGTCCGAGACCCTTGTCTGATCCAGTATCTTCTGATCAAAAAAGGACTCAGTGATTCCCATCTCCTCCATTACACTCTGCTTGAAGCTCTCTCTCCTCTCTCCCTTGTATTTACGGTACATATTCCTAAGACTTACCGATAGTGCCTGCATCGGACCGATTCTGTCCATGCTGATACCATCTGAGGTAAATTCCACCTCGTCGGTGTCACCTTTATATTCAAGAGTACTCGCTGCAGGAAACTCTCCGTTGATATATTGAGTGTCAAAATCTCCATGCTCATGGAATATAAACAGGTCTGTGCCCTTCTGCTGCATCTTCTCAAAAAGCCTGAACTTCATAAACGGATCCTGACGGTAGTTATAAAACCCATTGCCGGTAGAGACCTTGAAGGCCTCGGGAGCAACCTCGCGCATGTAGAACTGCTCGTTCTGCCAGGCGGTGAGACAATCGGAATTGTATCCGTGGCCGTTGAAAACGATAAACTTATCAAGCGGGTTGTTCTCTTTATGAGCCGCAACAACTTTCTTTAAATACCTGGAAAGTAGCTGATTTTTATCAACTCCCATATCAGAAGGCGGCAACATGCGGGCAGAGTAGAAATCACTCTCTACTACCTGCGGGGATGTCTCCTTCAATTTATAATAGAACATTCCCGGATACTTCTCATCCTTTGAAATGAATTCAAACTCAAGATCGAGATCGTCATAGAACCTGTCAGATGTAACAGAAGATTCGAACATCGGGAACTTCATCTCATCCATCTTGAAAGCTGTTGTAGCATGCTGGAAGTTACGTACCCTCACTATCGGAACATCTCCGATAAAGACAGCTCCCTCCAGCACCGGCTTCTTATTGTATATGGCACGAATTTCATTCCTGAGTACCATTGGGTCGTTCCACTCTCCAACCAATATCATCGTACCAAGGCCCTCACTTTCGAGCTGCACCTTGTATGCAATAACATCTGTCTTCACAGCGGCAAATGTCTCATTATCCACGACAATGAGGAATCTGCTCTCAAACCTGCCTTTTGCAGGAATAACCTTGCTCTTTGCAAAAGCATCTGTTCCAATAAAAAATATGATCAGAAGCAAGGCTGTTTTAAAAAATTTCATCTTCATCACTAAAATCTTTAACGCATGTATACTTCCAATCTATTTGCAGTCTTCAGCAACTCAGCCCTCAGGGCCGGGTCAAGGTTTGCCTCCGAAGCCACACTCCTGCAAGTGGAGATGATATCCCCTTTCCTGTAAGAGAGTGTAAACCACCCGAGAGCCTCAGCAAGGCTTGTCCTTAATTCTACCGACTCACTGTTGTCGGCAAGTACCTTTAGATATTGGTCAACCAGCTGGTGATACGGGTTGTTTCTCAACATACTTACACCCATCAGGCGAGCCCTTGGTTTGAGAGTCTTGTCAGCAAGTTCAAGGCTGTACTCAGCCATTCTCCTCTTTGAATCTATAACACCCTTGAATTTTGAAAGAGCTGCCTGTTTATCCATCAACCAGTCACTCTCGTTAATTTGCCTTACAACCTCTGCCTCCAGCTTGTCAATGTTCATCAAATCAAAACAGAATGTAGAGTTAAACTGAACCCTCTCGTCAAGAAAATCATTCACATACACAGATGCTATATATGGGATAAACATATCCTTTCCAATCCTCCCCATAGAAAATGTTGATTTCCTTCTGATAAACTCATAAGGGTCAGAAACAGACTGAACGAGCATCTTTTCGAAATTGCCGTCATTGTAGAACTGAAGCAGGTGGTATGTCTGGAGCCTCAACATATAATATGGCGATGTCCTGTATGTATTCAAAAGAAGGTCTGACATCCCGGAATAATTCAGGTTGAAGAGCTTCTGCAATGCTACCGCTTTCAGATCCGGATGCTTTGCTTTGTTAAAGAAGTCAAGCCAGTATGCTGTGTCATTCGACTTCATATCTGGTCTTCCCTTATATGGTTCCTCTGATACAGCAGGATTTGCAGCAAAATGGAAGGTCGGGTCACCGATGATGTGTGACTCGAGAATGTTTGTGAGCTGAGCCCACTCCCCGACACTGTAACCCAAACCCATCAAACCAAGCATGTCACTTGCAGATTTATCCTGAAGGACATTGACAGAGTTGCCTATACCTATCACAGTCTTGCCTGCAGCAAATATATACTCCCCTGCAATAAAAGAATCTTCACGGAAATCCCCGTTGTAACAAGCATCGAATATCACAACCCTGGGGTTAGGCTTTATCAGAGGAAGATCTTTCAATACAATACCCATACTGATTTCAGTCAAGGAGTCCTTAACCATCTGCTCCTTGTCAAAAGCCCCTGCAAACCAGGTAGAATCTATATGGTAATAGTTCATCCAGTTTTTCTTGTAAGCCTCTACATCCTTATTGTCCCTCTTGAGTTTCCTCAGCTGCTCCCTAAACAGGGCTTTTGCAGCATCAGGATAGAGATCGGTGCCGTCAGCCTTTGGAATGCCTGTCATATATTGTCTTTCAGGCATACCGTGTTCGTGAAATAGCATCAGATCCACATCTTCTCTCTGTAACTCCCCTGTGATAGTCTCTTTCATATATGGATACATATGAAAAAGAAGGAACTTCGACGAATTCCTGTTACCGAAAGCCTGAGGGAACTGCTCCCTTAATGTAACTCCCTCCTCTTTCCATGCGGTAATGCTGTTTGAAAACGAACCTTCACCGGTATATGATACCAATACATCCATCGCATTTCCGGAAGCTCTTTCAACAATAAGTTTCTTGAAATAGTCTCTTATCTGTTGGTAGCCCTCCTCTCCTTTTTTTGTGGGTTTTAACCTCCCAGTATAAATATCACATGCAATCCTCTGCGGAGAATCCCAACGAAGAGTGTAATAGAAAAAGAGAGATTTAAGAGAATCCTTGGCAATAAAGTCAAACTTCAGGTCAAAGTCATCGTAGAATCGGTCCGAAGGGACAGAGGACTCAAAAATTGAGAATTTTTTCTGATCCATTTTGAATGCCGAAGAAAAATGCTGGGCATCCCTGATCATAGGCACAGGAATCTGGCCGATAAATATAGCTCCTTCCAGATTCTGTTCCTTGTAGAGATTTAGAATCTTTTCCTTTACCTGTTCCGGTGTAGACCAGGCTGAGGGCATGAGAAATGTATTGAAACCCTCGCCCTTCAGCATAGAATCATATTTGTCAATATCTTCCCTGCAGGCGTTATAGGTGTCATTATCCACAAAAATGGCAAAGCCTCTCTCGCCTGCCCTGAGAAGGGAGGAGAGAGAGACTGCCAATATAAATATTAACAGTTTTCTTATCATGTCTCTAGAAGGTAAATCCTAAGCTTAAAGATGATTGAATTCTGTTATCGTCTCTGTCAGAAGGCTTGTAGTAATCTACAGCTGCCTTGATAAACATTCCGGCCTTGCCGGTCTTGCTGATCTTGGTGAAATAGCTTAAATCACCACCTATCTTTGTATAGCTGCTCTTCATATACTGAAAATCAGGAGTCATGAAGTCGGTGATGATGTATGAATCCGGAACTACCCCACCATAATTGTATTCACCGTCAAGATTGTTCTTGTATACCAGGTTTGCGCCTACAAGGATATTGCAGTTCTTGCAAAGAGAGAAGTTATACTTACCATTAATGCCAAGGTAGAGATTTTTCAGCATCTCGGTTGATTCCGGCATATAGTAAATATCATCATTCTTCTTGTACTGTGCCGATACGCCAGCTTTCCAATTGTAGTCGTGGTCTGCACCCCTGAAGAAGTCATACCTGAACGAAGCCATCTGCTCCTTGTATGTAGAACGGATACTCTTATACAGTACAATCCAGCTCTGAACATTGTATGAGTTATCAAGTTCCTGGACATACTCTATACCATCGGTCTTGTTGCCAATGTATGAAATTTCAAGACGTTGAAGATTGTCACCCCCTTTGACAGCTATTGCCTTTGCCTCGAAATCATTGTTCTTTACGGTACCCTCTTTCTTCGGTTTCGTTGGCGCGCTTATTACATCCTCCATACCGTATTTATAGTTACCGTAAATCAGGAACTTATAGTCGTTCACACTGTAAGAGTACTGCAAACCGCCACCGACAGTATTGCCGTCATAGACGAACATGCCTAGAGACTGAAGTCCGCCGACGGTTGCCTCATAGCCGTTTCCAAGACCTCTGAGTACAAATACATTCTGGTTCACCTGTGAGTCACTGTTTGTTGTAGTTGATTCCTGAACAAGATTCTGATATTCGAAGTTCAGGCCTATCTTATGATTACCTATGAGCACTACTGCCGAAGGTTTTACATTGATGGTATAATAATATGTTTCAGAACGCGGGTCCATCTGTTTGGCTCCTACTTTAGTGCTGTAATCAGCCTGAGCCCCGAGAACTAGACTTTCCCATAAAGGCTTGGTAGCCACCTTCATAGAGAGATCGTAGGATTGTTTCATCCAGTCACTCAATTTATTATCCACTGTGTAATAAGGCATTCTTCTCTGATTGTCCAGCATTGTGGTGTTAAACAGAGTTCCTCTCTGAGCCTGGTTGCCGTATGAGAAACTTCCCCAAATATACCCCCCGCCGAGTTTCAAACCACCCTCGGAAGATACTCCTATATTACGCTCTGTATCACCCTCTCTATTTAACTTATAATCACCGCTTTTATAATCATAAGCAAACCTGATATCGCTGTAATACGAGAGATTGTCAAGAACAAGCCCGGCGCCATTGTATGTATCCAACCATACTGATCCGGCTTTAAGAACCTCTATGGATGCCGGAGATGTCTGTTTAACCGCAGCATCCTGGGCAACCGCTCTCTGAGTGGTTAAGAGTGTTATTGAAAGCACTCCTGCCCAAAATATGTATTTAACTTTTTCCATTTTCATATTGTTGCATTTGTTAAACATTAATCCCATGTATTCCATGAAGGTGCTTTCGCTCCATGCCTTCTGATTACAGGAGTGCTCTGAACTTCAAAGTCATTTGAACTGTTATTTGTATCATACAGCACAACTCTTCCGTTCACTGTCTCCTTCACCTTCCTGGCAACACTCTTTCCTAAATAGGTGCCGCCAACGGTTGAAGCTCCTGCATCAAGGACTGTAGGCATCCTCTTTAGATTCATCTGGTTTGTGTTACCCACAAGTTCCAAAGCATCAACAACTTCAGAGATGGGAATCTTATAACACTTTGTTGTTGAGCCCACTGATGTAACATAGTTTGCAGGCACAATAGGCTGAGACGGGAAGTAAATTACAAAGGCACCTCCGAACACTGTTGTCAGCCACTGTGGTGTAGGTGACGGCCAGAATGCCATTGTCATATTTATGGCAGGATTGTCACTAATTATAGAAGTACTGTTAATAAAAGTCTCAAATTCTGCTGTTATCAGATTCACAGGACAATTTGGGTTAAGTACGGATTTTTGATGGTTGTCCGCCATCTGTGCAATTATCACAGATTCTCCCGGGTTAAGCAGATAATCCTTATTCGTAGGTATTTGCCAAATCTGAAGCCCATATACAAATTTGTCGGCATCGGCTCCTGACCATACAGGAAGGTTAGCTGTTGCTGTCATAGGATTGAGTAATGAGATACAAAGACCCTTCACATTCTGTACTGTTGCACTGTTATTATAAATTTCATAGAATTGATCACGGAAATAAGAACCACCTGACGAGGTCTTTGAACCGCAATAGTATACCTCCTTTAAAAGAAGATTTCCTGACTTTGACGATTCCACTTTCACCTTTTGGCGCACACCAGAGCGAATAATCTCAGTGTTTACAATACTTCCACTATAATTATAGGTAAAACCATTGGCATTCATCTCTGCCGAAATGGTAATTGTGTAGATACCGGGAATTATATCGTCTACTGTCAGATACCCGTCAGATGGGACTGTGGTGTTTATCTCAAACCTTTCTGCATAGTTTATAAGTCTTACGTTAAACTCTGGGGGAGCCGGCGCATCGCCAAGCTGAAGGTCCAGTGTTATTACCGACCTCAAAGGTTTCACCTCCCCGGTCCCGGCATTATCCTCAAACTGCTCACAAGCAGCAAGGGCTACCACAGACCAGAGTGATACTATAAATATCTTTATTAAATTTTTCATATATAATCCTTTTATTCTATTTGATAGTTACAGTAAATTCAAAACCGAAATAAATCGGGATATTCAACCTTGTGTATGAACCCGGAGTTCTCTTACTCTCGTATTTTGGCCTGGTATTGAACATATTGTTTACATAGAAAGAGGCCTTCATGAGTTCACCTATCTCCTTTGTAAGGTTAAGGTTGAAGGTAAATGTAGGGAAATAAGACTCAGCAATATGTCGTACAGCGCTCTTTGCATTAAGCATATACTCCAACTCGTCATAAGTCGATCCTTGTTTGTTGGCAAGCTCCTTCATCTGAATTTCAGTCAGATTATGCACTTTACCATCTTCATACGAGATGTATGATACAAATATAGAGTCGTTTCCGTAATTTGTCCAGGATTTATTAATCCAGTTTACCTGTGCGGTTGCTGTAAGAACAAAACCGATAGATGGGATATTGTGAGTTGCACGCAATGTTGTTGTGAATCTCTCTCGCTCATCCTTTGAATTTGCAGGTTCATATATTGCTATATTTTTCTCCAGTTTGTTGCCATTATCGTTTGTACCAAATGTACTTCCTGCGTTCCAACCGGTTGTCCTGATATATGCACCATTCAGAACAAATGATGTCCTTATCTTGTCAAAACGTCCAAGGTCGAAGTCAAACTCAACTCCCCTGCTGTGGCTTCTTATGTTGTTCATAGGGGTAGCGTAGCTTACAAATATATTTGACCTTGCTTTCTCCTTGAGTGTAGGTATGGCACCTGCGTTAGCCTGACCCACTTCATACTGGATATAGTTGATAAGATTAAAGTTATCGACTGAATTTCCAAGATTGTAACCATTTTTCAACTCTTCGTCAAAAGCTGTTACAGAGAATCTCATTTTGTTGATCTTAAGGTCAAAACCAACTTCATTCTTTCTGTTTGAGGCTATCTTAAGATCCGGATTTTCAGTATTGAAAGACCTTGTTGAAATCAACAGAAGCTGCTCGTTAGCAGGAACCAATACGTTATTGAGAGTGTTGTAGTGTACAAAATCGAAATAAGCATTCTGAGGATAGAGGTACAGTGTTGTAGGAGCCTTTGCATTAACACCATGACCACCACGGATAAAGAATTTCTCCGGGATAACCTCAATCGAGGCATTAATACGAGGTGCTACGATGCTCTTGCCCGCAACATTATCAAACCTTCCTCCCAATTGAAGGAATATCTCCCTCTTTCCAAGAGTCCATGTCATATTCTCCTCTGCATACACACCATATTGTGTCACAAAAGGAATATCAGAGTATTTCCTCGGTCTTGGAGATGAGTTTTCGCTGCTAAGAATTCTGTATGGAGGGTTTGCAAGGTCGTATACTTTACCGTCACCCAGGTTACCGTCTGATCTTATATCCGCACCGACAACAATCCTGTTTGAAACATTTCCTATCGATTTTGAAAATGTTGCTTTCAATTTTGCAAATAAGTTCACCTCTTTACCATATATATCATATCTGCTGGTATATTCGTTAGGGAGTATTGTTGAATAATAACTGCTCTCAGATGAAGGGATGTTTGTAATCTCTTTACCGTTAATATCATATACTCTCTGACCTGCTTTATTACTCAACATTGCACCATCAGTCTCTGACATAGAATATGCTGCAAACGCGTTGCCTAGAAGTTCGCTGTTATAGGAGTGTTTGTCTGTATAACTACCTGACACTGTATAATTGATATTATTCAACCAACCTTTATTAATATTCCATGTACCATTGGTATTAAGCCTGAAGCCATACTCCTGAGCACCTGAAAAATGCTGGCTTCTTGCATCATTCGGGTTGAGTTCACGGGTATCCTTACCCATTGTGAAATCGAATGACGAGTTTGAAACCAGGTTTTTGAAGACATTTGAATAGAGAGCCTTAGCTGTAGCCCTCTGGTAATATACATAAGACTCGGTTAGCTCGGTAGTGCTATATGCATAATCAGCACTTACATTTAGATTTCCCTTCTTCGCACCAAGGTTTATACCCTTGCTTACAGAGGTCTGATATATACTTGGGTCTGTCTTGAACCTCACTGTGAGAGGCTCGCGACCTGCTTTTGACCTAACAATGACAGCTCCCGAAGTAAGGTCACCATACTCTACAGAAGGAATACCCCTGATCACCTCAATGGATTCTATGTTATCTGTCGAGATAGACCTTATGTCATATCCGGAATTCGGGTTTGATCCGCCACCTACAGCTACAGCAGAACCTGTGATTGTTGGAGAGAGCGCCTGCATATTGGCATTGTTTGAGAGAGGAGAACCATCCATATAGATAGTCGTTCCCAAACTGTTCATTGAACTACCTGTCGCTCCATTATCCACACTTCTGATAGTAAATGTCTTTGCACTTGAAAGATTAGGATTTGCTATTACTCCACCCGGCATAAGTTGCATGATATCCGAGAGAGAACTTGCCTGCAAGTGATCCATTGCCTGCCTTGAGATATTCGAGGCTGTTGCCTGTCCTGCCTTGCTCTCTGTTGCAACCACCGATACCTCGGCAAGTCTGAAAGAGCTGTACTGCATTGCAAATGTAATCTCTGTCACCTTACCTGCCGGAAGGATAAATGTAGTGTCAATTGGCTCCATACCAAGGAAAAGGATTTTTACACTTACCTTTCCCGGTGAGAGTTTTTCAATCATGAATTCTCCCTTTCTGTCTGTTGTAGCGACAGATCCCTGAGGAAGCACCTGAATTGTAGCAAACTCGACAGGTGTATTGGCTGTACCCCTCTCGATTACAACGCCCCTTAGTGTTGCCTTTCCGCTCTGTGGGGTTTGTGCAGAGATATCTGCACAGAATCCCATCACTAGAAACAAAACTAAGGCAGAAACGGAGAAAATCTTTATCCCTCCTTCTGATACTTGTTTTTTGCGTTTAGTCATAGTTTAATATATTATTAGGTTAATTGGTTAATCTATTGATTGTTCTTGTCAGTTCATTCTTAACTGAATCATTTGTTTCAACTTTGGATTGTTCCTGACAGAATTTTATAATCTCGTCTCTCTTCCATGATTGTGTATACCAACCGAAAGCCTCTGCAAGTTGAACCTTAAGATCGTTGTCCTTTGATTCCTTGAAGAATTGGAAGAGTATATCAAGATTTGCAGTGCTTGTTGAGTTACGGAGAGCTGAAATGGTGAATCTCTTCTCCTTAACCTTACCGGAAGGATTCATAAGCTCTTTATAATCATCTGCCCTGCGCTCATAAGTATACTCAAATCTCTTTTTCTCCTCCATCTTTGATTTATACCACTCATAATCCTTTCCGGAAAGAGCTTTGTCTATGGCTGCAAGTGCGGCTTCGGCAGGATAGTTGTCCAATGCCGATTTCAGTTGAAATTCCACCCTCTTGCTTACGCCCGGCTGTACATACAATGAGACGATCAAATCCAGAAGCTCAGGCGAAAGGCTGTTTGATGCAGAAATGCAGGCCATTCTGCGTTGAAGCTCATAGCTGTCCTGCAAGCCAAGCTTGATTGAAGGTATTAGGTTCTTATCGTAGCTCTTGTTAATGAGGGTGAATGCCTCAAGTCTGACTACACCCCTGGTCTCCTCTTTTTGAATCTGAAGCAGCTCATCGGTAGAGATCTTACCTGCCTGATATAGCATTTTCATTGCAAGAGCCTTGTAGTCGGCATTTGAATCC
The DNA here is from genome assembly GCA_000473305.1 of Bacteroidales bacterium CF. Lineage (GTDB taxonomy): Bacteria > Bacteroidota > Bacteroidia > Bacteroidales > UBA932 > Bact-08. The sequence goes on from CP006772.1 coordinate 2,104,385, forward strand.
TTCATTGCCTTTCTCCAGAACTTTTCATTTGACTTCTCATTGACCATTGCCTCATTGATATTTTTGAGATCCGGCCTTGAAGATATAAAGTGATATGTAGGGTCACCTATAAGATGCGACTCAAGAGTCATCTGCCCTTTCGCCCAGTTACCTGCACAAACACCAAGGTCAAGAAGTCCCATCAGTTGGTTTGTCCATGTATCCTGAAGTGTGTTTACTGAGTTACCCTTTACAACCATGGTACGGCCCGGATTGAAAATATAGTGGCCGCTGATATAATCATCCATGTGGAACGAGCCGTTGTAGCATGCATCAAAAATAATCATACGCGCATTTGAGACATACCCTTTCATGTCCGGCAGACTTGCATCCACTGCCATATCACTTAGGCTGTCCTTTTCCATTATCTTAGGATCGAAGGCGTTGCTCACCCATGACTCAGGCACACCATACTCCTTCATATAATAGTTCTTGCTTGCAGTAGTATCATCAGCTCTCCTGATTTTTCCCCTGAAGAACTTCTTGGCCAGTTCGAGCCATTCAGAAGTATTAGATGTAATCGGAGAGCCGTTGAAGTATTGTCTGTCCTCAGAACCGTGGTGATGAAGGATTGCCAGTCCTATCTCTTCTTTGGCCAGTTCTGCCATCAGTCTGTATTTCACATAGTTGTCATATGTGTAATCTATGTAGTTTAACTTGCCGTCAGCTTTGAGAAGATAAGGGAATTGCTCGGTCAGGCTGAGTCTCTCGTCAGCTCTTGCCACCATACAATCGGAATTGTAACCATGACCGGCGAAATAGGTAACAGCACCAAGTGAGCGTTGAGCTTTTTTCTCGCGCACCACCTTCTCCAGATATTCATTGATAAGTTGGTATTTAGTCTTACCCTGTACAAGAGGAGCTTTGATTCTGGCACTGTAGATATCGCATGTTATATGCTGCGGGCCGTCTGGTTTAAGATTATAATAAAAATAGAGCTTGTTTGTGGTGTCACGTTTCAGATATTCGAACTTAAGGTCGAAATCGTCATAGAATCTGTCTGAAGGAATTGAAGATTCGTTCCATGCTCTTTTCTGATCCATCTTGAATGCCGTTGTAAGATGTTGTGCATTACGGATCATCGGAACCGGAACATCTCCTATCATGACTGCTCCCTCAAGATTATTGTTGTCATATAGTCTTTTGAGTTCAGCTTTGATTGAATCGGGACAATCCCATCTGTCAATTATAATAAAAGTATTGAGCCCTTCAAGCTTTACAGCCTGAGAATAATTATCTATTGAGGAACGGCAATTCTCGTATGTATTCTTGTCTACGACAATTGCGAAGGAGCGGGACATGGGTCTGGCACTCATTGATACTGTTATTACAGTCATAAGTGCCACAAGGAAAAATTTTGTGGTATATTTCATATCGGATACTTAAACAGTTGATTCTTAATTTGGAATATTCCTTAAAAGGAACACAATAAAATCTCAGAGGATGAGCTTGCCCTCCCCCGTAAAAAAATCACAAAATCAATTGCTGGTGCTTCTTATACAATGGGCCCGTGACTCGACGGAACAGGGCTTGAAATGTTTTTATCAGTGGTATTGATACCGGTTGTATCGTTAGTACATCCGGGAACATTGGCAAAATTGAGATAAAGGATTCAGGCGTAATCTGAAAATCAACGCTTGACTGATCCTGGTCCGTGTTCAGAATATGAAACTTCACCTTGCAGCAATCATCCTTACGTATCTCTTTTGAATGAAGGTGTTTTCCACAACAAGGGCAACAATGTCCGGGGTCTTTGTGGTGCTCAGCATTTGTACAACTGCACTTTGTGCTGATTCCCCACAGAGCAATGCTGGAAGAGTGGTCACAATGGCAGGAGTATCGTCCTATACCCATAAGAGATATGACATACATTGACAATAATGCTGCTGTAACTATGGAGGCACTTGTTCGCAATTGATTTCCGCTTTCAATAAAAGCAAAAATATGAAAAAAGTTTATAAAAACAAAAGGCATCTGCCATTGCAGATGCCCATATTGTTCTAAAGAAAATTGTACTTTTTGACAATTTTAAATCATATAGTGTTTTTATTCAACAATTCTCAAAATAAGAAGATAAAATTTCTTAAGTCCTGCTATAATGTATAAAAGAATGATACTTTGTCAAAAAACAGAAAAAAACTATAAATTCCACTCTGTTCCCTCTTTTGTATCCTTGATTTCAATGCCGAGTGCCTTAAGATCGTCCCTTATCTTGTCACTTTTTGCAAAATCTTTATTCTTCTTTGCATCAGTGCGCATATCCAGTACCATTCTGACCACTCCGTCAAGGACCTCGTGACTCTTATCGTCAGATTTCTCATCCTGAATGCCTAAGACTCCTGACAGTAATTCCTCAAAGATAAATACAAGCCTTTCTTTATCCTCGTTACAAATTGAAATCTGTTTATCTTTCACCTGGTTCACTATTCTCACTGCATCAAAGACATGCGATACAGCTATTGGTGTATTCAAATCATCACACAAAGCCTCATAGATATTTTCCACAATCTGAGCCACACCTGCATCTCCTGCGGTTTCCGAGACCTGCAGTCCGGCCGCATCTTTTGAGGCCTGAAGAAGTTTTTTGAGACCTTTCTCTGAGGCTAGCAGAGCCTCATTGCTGAAATCCAGGGTGCTTCTGTAATGAGCCTGAAGGATGAAAAACCTGATTGTCATAGGTGAGTAAGGCTGTATGATCATCTTGTGATTTCCTGTAAACAGCTCGTCCAATGTGATAAAATTCCCGAGAGACTTACCCATCTTCTGGCCGTTTATAGTTATCATATTGTTGTGCATCCAATAACGAACACCGCTTTTACCCCTGCTTGCAGTATTTTGAGCCAGTTCACACTCATGGTGCGGAAACAGGAGATCCATACCTCCACCATGAATATCAAACTCATCTCCCAGATATTTTGCACTCATTGCTGAACACTCGAGATGCCAACCTGGAAATCCGTCACTCCACGGAGATGGCCATTTCATGATATGCTCCGGGGATGCCTTCTTCCAAAGGGCAAAGTCAAAGGATGACTTTTTATCGTCCTGACCATCCAGAGCTCTCGAGTTTGACTGAAGATCCTCGAGTTGCCTGCCGGACAAAACTCCATATCTGTACTGACGGTTATAGCTCTCCACGTCAAAATAGACAGAGCCGTTGCTTTCATATGCAAACCCCTTGTCAAATATATTTTTCACAAGAGCAATCTGTTCAATAATATGACCCGAAGCCCTTGGCTCTATATCAGGAGAAAGAGTGTTGAGCAATCTCATGGAATCATGATATCTGTTTGTGTAGCGCTGCACAATCTCCATCGGTTCAAGCTGCTCAAGTTTGGCCTTCTTTGCTATTTTGTCATCTCCCTCATCTGCATCATTTTCAAGATGCCCCACATCTGTAATATTTCTTACGTATCTGACTTTATATCCGAGATTCCTGAACAACCTTACAAGGACATCGTAGGTTATACCCGGTCTGGCATGACCCAAATGAGCATCCCCATATACTGTGGGGCCACATACATATAATCCCACCATCCCCGGATGTATCGGCTCAAACTTCTCCTTTTTTCTCGAAAGTGAATTGTAAATAGTAAATTCTCTCATTTTACGGTTATTTGAAGCCGTAAAATTACAACAAAATTTTTATTCCTTGCCTTCGTTGTCCAACTGCTTAATATTTATTGCCACAATCTCGTAAGTCTGTCTCTCTGTTCCACTCTTCGTCTGATATTGGACCGGCTTGATACGCCCTACTACAAAAAGCCTGCTCCCCTTCCTGATCTGTGAAAAATCCGGCATGTTTCTTCCGCACCAGGCAATAACATTGTGCCAAACCGTCTCCTCCTGGAGTTCTCCCTTCCTGTTCTTGAATGTCTCATTCGTTGCCAGAGACAGCTTCATGAAGCTGCCGCCATCCTCAAGGTCAATTATTTTAGGATCAAACCCCACATTGCCTCTTAACTCCACCCTGTTAACTGAATTTTCCATAATAGATTGTTTTAAAATTTTCACATAGCTAATTAAGTGGGAAAATATTTTACTATTCATTTATAAACGCTTATATCCACTTAATATTTATGATTTACGATTCTATCATTAATCTATATTTCCAGTATAAGAAAAAGCTCACTGCTCATTAGGGTGTTTTGTCAATTCTGTATCTTATAAAAAGTAGATCTATATATCTTTAAACAAAAAATGAGATTATGTATCGAGTGCGGGAGAGCAATAACAGGAAGAAGTGACAAGAAGTTCTGTTCTGAAATGTGCAGGAACTCCTTTCACAACAAGAGAAACAGAAGAGAGACAGTCATACAGGAAACAAACCGCATACTTCAGAAAAATTACAGAATATTACAAGGATTCCTGTCCGGGAATGAGAGAGAGATAACAATAATCCGCGTAAAGAGTGAAGGATTTGATTTTAACCTCTTTACATCCATAGAGTTCTCACCCTCAGGAGAACCCTGTTTTTATTGTTATGACACGGGGTATGTGGTCATGAATGATTGTAGTATCAAAATTGTCTCTCCCTCTAACTATTTTTCCTTACAATCAAAAATATAGCTACATTTGAGATTAATTTCTTTTTGAAAAAAGAATAATAACTACTTAATTAACTATATCATGAAAAAATTATTCATCTTTTCTTTAATGGCCATGTTTGCCATCTCCCTGACATCATGTGTGGAGAGTTCAAGAAAATACAAGGCCCTTCAGGCACAGATGGACTCATTGTCAGTATCTGCATCAGCAAAGAGTGCTGAATTTGAAGAGGTATTCGCAACTTTAAATGAGGTTGAGAATGGATTGAAATCTATCCGTGAAGCTGAAAATATACTTGTACTCCAGTCTCAGAAAGGTGGAGCAGAGGTAACTGCAGGTTCAAGGGACCGTCTTATGTCCGATGTAACTGCTATTGGCGAGGCTATCACAAACTACAAGAAGCAGATATCCCAACTTAAAAATGACAACAGAATCAAGTCAGCACAATTTACAAAAAGGCTGAATGCCCTTACAGCAGAGCTTGAGGCAAAATCAGAGCTTATAGCAGACCTGGGCAGACAACTTGAAGAGAAAGACAACCAGATCAAGGTTAAGACCCAGCAGATTGCCTCTCTGGACGAGACTGTATCTACACTCAAGAATGATGTTGCTTCCCTGAGTGCTGAAAGTTCATCACAGAAACAGACCATATCTTCACAGGATGTACAAATCAACACAGCTTATTACATTGTCGGCACAAAAGCTGACCTTATTGCTGCCAACGTAATGTCAAAAGGTGGTCTTTTCAGATCAGCAAAAATCTCTTATCAAGCCGAACAATCTGCCTTTGTAAAGATTGACATCCGCGAACTCTCAGAGATCAACCTAAATGCCGGCAAGGCAAAGGTAATGTCACTCCATCCGACAGGCACATATTCTCTTGAAGAGGATGCATCAGGAATGCTCGTGCTCAAGATTACAGACCCTAAAGCATTCTGGGAACAGACTAAGTATCTTGTAATTCAAACTCAGTAGTATATGAACAAACTCGGAATCGTTCTAATCGGGGCCTCCCTGATTGCTTTATATTCATGTAAACAGAAAATGACAGACAACCCTTTATTGGTCAAATCGGATAATCCTTATGGAGCTCCTGCGTTCGACAAAATCAAGAACGAACATTTCAAACCGGCTTTTGAGGCTGAGATGGCTGCCGGACAGGCAAAGATTGACTCTATCGTAAACAACCCTGAGGCTCCTACTTTTGCCAATACTGTTGAGGCTTTGGAATTTGCCAGCCGCGGGCTTAATAATGTTGCATCAATCTTCTTTGCTCTGAACAGTTCCAACACTGACACTGTCATGCAAAAGATTGCACTTGAGGTATCTCCTATGCTGACAGATTTCAGCAACGATATACTTCTCAACGAAAAACTCTTCAGCAGGATTAAAGCCGTTTATGAGGCAAAGGATTCGTCAAAGCTCAATCAGGAGCAGATGAGGCTTCTTGAGGAGACATACAGGGGATTCACCAGAAATGGTGCAAACCTCCCGGCTGACCAGAAGGCACAACTCAAACAGATAGACAACGAGCTTTCTCAACTTGGACAAAAGTTTGACCAGAATCTCCTTAGTGCAACAAATAAATACTTCCTTCACATTACAGACAGTACTCAGCTTAAAGGATTACCTGATTTTGTTATAGAAATGGGAGCCGCAGAGGCAAAACAACGCTCTTTGACAGGGTGGGTTTATACCCTTCAGTATCCAAGCTACGGCCCATTCCTCCAATACAGCGAGAATCGCGGGCTGAAGGAAAAAATCTGGAAGGAATCAAACAGGAAAGCCTTCGGCGGCGAATTTGACAACCAGGAGGTTCTGAAAAAAATTGTCGACCTCAGGGCAAAAAGGGCTAAACTTCTTGGATTCAAGAATCATGCTGAGTATGTTCTTGCTGAAAACATGGCTAAGAATCCGGAGACAGTTAATGCATTTTTAAGTAATCTGCTTGACAAGTCCCTCCCTTTTGCAAAGAAAGATATTGCCGGCATTCAGGCTTATGCAAATGCCAATGGGTTTGAGGGTAAGCTTATGCCTTGGGATTTCAGTTACTACTCTGAGAAATACAAAAATGAAAAGTATTCCTTGAATGACGAACTCCTGAAACCATATTTCAAACTTGAAAATGTAGAGAACGCAGTCTTTAGCCTTGCCGACTCACTTTACGGACTGAAATTCAAGAGGAACGACTCTATTCCTGTATATCATCCTGACGTAAAAGCCTTTGAGGTGTACGATGCCTCCGGTCGTTTCATGTCACTTTTATATGTTGACTACTTCCCTCGTGAAAGCAAGAAAAGCGGTGCATGGATGACAACCTTCAGGGATGAGTATATAATGGGTGGAGTTGAATACAGACCATTTGTAACTCTCGTGCTGAACTTTACAAAACCGACAGAAAGCAAACCGTCACTTCTTACATTTGATGAGGTTACAACCCTGCTTCATGAATTCGGGCATGCTCTTCACGGAATGTTAGCTGAAGGCAGCTATTCAAGTCTGTCCGGTACGAGTGTCAGAAGGGATTTCGTTGAACTTCCTTCACAGATTATGGAAAACTGGGCAACAGAACCTGATTTTCTAGTAACATTTGCCAAACATTATGAAACCGGGGAAATTATACCGCAGGATCTGATTAAGAAGATCATCGACTCAAAGAATTATCTCAGTGGTTACGGCAGTGTGAGACAGCTCTCATTCGGCATAAACGACATGGCATGGCACACCCTGACTGCAGCTCCTCAACAAGGAGTTATGGAGTTTGAACGTGAGGCTACTAAAAAGGCACAACTCATGCCGCTTATAGACTCTACTTGTTTCTCACCGTCATTCAGCCACATATTTGCAGGCGGATACTCGGCCGGCTATTACAGCTATAAATGGGCAGAGGTGCTTGAGGCTGATGCATTCTCACTCTTTAAAGAGAAGGGGATATTCAACAAAGAGGTTGCCGCATCATTCAGAGAAAACATCCTCTCAAAAGGTAATCTGATGGATGCTGATGTCCTCTACCGTAATTTCAGGGGCAGAGATCCAAGACCCGAGGCACTGCTTGAGAAACTCGGAATGAAGTAAATTATTCCGAAAATTAATGAATAAGAGGCTGCTTTTAATAAATCAGCCTCTTTTCATTTAATACATTTTCAACACTGATGGTTGCGGCAGTTTCAGAATTTTTCCGTTTCTCCCTTTATATTTATTGTCAGGATTATATTTAATCCCCAGTTTGTCCAACAACGGCTCCACTGCTACCTGATGAAGCTGCAACCCAATATCCCACGGATCGTAACCTAATAGTAAGCCGGCCAGTTCTTCGTATGTAAGTACAGGAATCCCGTATCCGCTATCGCCATATATCTTCCCTTCCATTTCAGATATTACATATTGCCATCTGTCAAGGAAGAAAGTACATCCGGGACAATTTGCAATTATAAGATCGGGATGATAGGGCTTCATGGAATCCAGTTTCTTCTTAGTATTTGAAACAGAATAGCTCCTGTTGGATTTTAAAAGATACTGCCTGAATCCAAATCCGCAACAATGACGTCTTTCAGGATAATCCACCTGAGCACCTCCCCACTCATCTATCAGACCTGCGAGCACATAAGGAAACTCTGCTCCTCCAATCCCCTCCTTAGGAAAAATCTTTGCATAATGGCATCCGATATGATCAACCACATTTAATGGCTGCCCGGTCTTATTGTTTACAAGACGGTACTTCAACTGAGCAGAGATCTCTTTTCTAAACTTATAAATCAAATCACTTGCATGAACAAGGTTTTTGGGAATTTCAAAACTTCTTCCCGTGGCTCTCTTAAGTGCTTCTCTTATCTCCCTCTCCTTTTCCGGGAACTCTTTCCACGTCTCCAATGTCTCAGTATATAAGCCGAATGATGTAACACATGAGACTACAAAATTCTCGTATCCGGCCTCTGTCATAAGTGAGAACTGCCTTGCAATGACACCCATTGTCGTTTCAAACGGGATCACACCTGAGTGATAAGCAATCCCGGTACATGTTGTTTGACGTTCATCATCATAGATATCCTTTTCCAGATTATTCCTCATTATATCGAGGAACAAACCCTCTGCTGCAGGAAAGAAATTTTGCCTGATACAGCTTCTTGCAAAATAATATTTATCCTCAGCTATATGCTTTTGGTATGACTCCCATGCGGAGTCTCTATTAGTTGATTGCATAACTGCTATTTTTCATATACCTCCATAAAATAGTCATCTCTCCCCTCACTGAATTCAATTCCCATCCGATTGGCAGCCTGACGGCTGTACTCTTCAATAGTATTCATTCTTTCAGTTCCGCCTGTCTCATCAAAAATCTTTTTCAAATCACTTAGCGACTCCTCTGAAGTCTGCCTCAATGTACCACTTCCGGCTTTATTGTAATTTGTTTTTAGTTTTCCAAGAACTTCTGCCCTGTTCTCCCTAAGCCAATCCCACACAGGTCCCTGCTCAGGGTACATCCCGGTATCAATTTCGTCAATATAGACACAGTAGCCATATTTAAGGATATGGTCTCCGACTGTCCGCTTTATTGCCAATTGTTTCCTGCCCTGCTCGCTGAATATGAAAAACCCCGTTTTAATTGACAGGGCTCTCAAAGCCTGGACAATGTAACCCGGCGTATTGCCGCGCGGACATCTTGTCTTACAGGAGAGACACTCACCACAATACCATATAGTATCACTCTTAAGAAGCCTCTCTATTTCAGCCTCGTTACCACTTTGCACACTCTCCACAATCAGCCTCGGATCATAATCACGGAACTCGGCTGCAGGACATATCGCAGTGCATGTACCGCAACTTATGCAAGCCTTTAATCCTTCAATAAAACGAAAATCTTTTTTTAGTTCTTTTAAAAGCTCCATCTCTTCAGCACCTTTATTATCTGACTTATAGTCTTCTTTGAATCAGGAATCAGTATTAATTGTATTTGCAACTGATCGAAAAGCGGTTTTACCTTTTCACCAAAATCACCGGATATAACAGTCTTTGCTCCTTTTGCTGCTACGAACCTTGCAGATTCAAGACCGACACCATCCAGATTGTTTTTGTTGGTGTTTGGTACAAATTCTGTAGAATCGGAATCAGTATCATAAAAAACAAAATAGGCACATCTTCCAAAATGCATGTCCATGATTGATTCCGGAGTATTTCCCTGAGAAGTGATTACTACTTTCATTCTCCTATTTTATATATGGTTCAACCTTCGGAGAACCACAAAAAGCACATTTCTTTACCGGTAATTCCGGGTTTAAGTGGTTAAAAGAGCATAAGCAGTTTTTGCAGTGATACCAACTACTGTCAAAATATACTTTTCCACCTTCAAATACTACCGGCTTTCCATTTACAAAGGCCTCTGCAATCTTTTTCCTTGCATTATCATAAATTCTTGCATAAGTAGGTCTTGAGACACCCATTACCGAGGCAGACTCAACCTGGCTTAAATTCATATAATCACTCAGCCTGATAGCTTCATATTCCTCCAGATACATAATCACAGGAGATACACTCTCGTCCTGCCCCACAGGTTTAAACACCTTAAATGAAGGCACATTCCCTACTTTTCTCAACAATTTCTGTCTGGCCATTATATGAGCATTTGTTCATTACAAATATATTGAACATTTGCTCATTTTCAAAATATCAGTTTTTCTGTAAGGCGGAAGCAATCCAGAGAGTCGTTGATACACTATGGGGGAAAAAAAGAAGCCGCATAACGCGACTTCCTTTAACACTTTTCACTTTACCCGATAAATTATCTTACAATATCCATCTCGTTGATAAGGTAGCTTGCACCTGCATACTTGTCTATAATCCAAAGGATGTAGCGGATGTCAACATTCACGCATTTGTTGTAGCCCTCTTTGAAGTAAACATCACCTGCCATTGATTCACGGTTTCCGTCAAAAGCAAGACCTATAAGCTCACCCTTGCCATTCATTATGGCACTTCCGGAGTTACCTCCCGTAATATCGTTGTCAGTAAGAAAATCGACATAGAGCTTACCTTTCTCGCCCCATTGTCCCCAGTCACCCTTCTCAATGAGTGACTTGATTTTAGGATCAAGTTTGAAATCATACTCCTTAGGATTGAATTTCTCCAGGATTCCCTGAGTCGCACTCTGATAGTGATAGTAAACCGCATCGTAAGGCCTTACCGGTCCAACTTCGCCATAAGTGATCCTCATGGTTGAGTTAGCATCAGGATATACAGCAACGCCTTTTTCTCTCTTCATCTCGTAAAGAGCCTTTACATAGGCTGTTCTCAAAGCAGACATATCAAGTTTTGCATCTTCCAGAATCTTGTCCTCTGTTTGATTGTACTTCACTATACGGCTGTTGTTCACCATTATCATAATAGGATCAGCCTCCAGTTGCTTCAAGCTAACCTTTTTTGAGAAGAACTCTTTGAGTCTTTGCGGGTCTGTAACCACGCTGTTGTCAAATATGTAGTCCGCAATTTTTTCAGGGTTATTGCCAAGAGAATCGGCAAGAGTAGTGAACTCTTTCGCCCAGAAACTCTTAGGAACCTCTTTTATAAAGTATCCAAGCATAACTCCGAACAGATCCCTGTCAGCCTCAATATTACACTCGGAATACATCTTATCGGCAGCAGCCATAAATACCTTCAGATCTTTATTCTTAGGGTCAAGCGAGTCCTGTTTTGCCCTTGTCATGGAATTAACAAGCGAGCCGAATCTCTGACCCATACCAATAATTTCAGAACCTCTGACAATTGACTCACGGAAATACTCTGTCACCTTCACGATTTCTGAGGTCATCTCATAACCCTTCTTCAAATCAGACAACACGTTTCCATATTTCTTAGCTCTTTCCGGATTTGCAGCAATCCATTCAGCAAGTTCTTTCTCCTTCTCCTGTAGTGTTGACTGTACATTGAACCTTTCGAGGCACTTGTTCTCCCACTTAGCGTAATCGGTGTAGTTGCTTATTGAGAAATACTTATCGGCATACATAAGCCTAATTGCAGGGTCTTTCTCCATATATTTCTCCCATACATCAAGCTTGGCCCTGCGTACGCTATATACAGTCGGATTCAGGACTTCCTGCTTTTGCTTAAGTTCAAAAGAGGACATATATCTGTTGGTTCTTCCCGGGTAACCGATAATCATTGTGAAATCATCCTGCTTGTAACCCTTTGCAGATACCTTAAGGTGACGATTAGCCTTTATAGCCACATTGTCCTTTGAGTATTCAGCAGGCTTGCCGTCTTTCCCGGCATATACACGGTAAAGAGCGAAATCGCCTTTATGCTGAGGCCAACCCCAGTTATCGGTCTCACCGCCATAAGCACCTACAGATGCAGGAGGAGCTCCCACCAAACGTACATCTGTATAGGTCTGATAGAAGAAGAGATAGTATTTACTCCCTCTCCACATTGACTCAAGTGAGACTTCATAATCAGACTTGTACTTTGCTTCAAGAATTCCCGAGACCTTTCTCATAAAGAAGATACCTCTTGGTCCAACCTTGTCGAGAGAGTCAATCACCTTGTTTGTCTCTTCAGTAACGTCCAGAACCTTCCTTAAAAAAGTAACGGTCTTGCCTTTGATAGGAATCTCCTGATCCCTGTTCATTGCCCAGAACCCATTTTCCAGGTAGTTATTATCCGGTGTACTGATAGCCTGAATATCGCCATAGGCGCAGTGATGGTTTGTAATAAGAAGGCCATCTGCAGAAATAATGCTAGCACTGCAGCTTCCACCGTCAAGGGCAACTATTGCATCAGTAAGTGCTCCGCCATTCTCGTTGTAGATCTCATTCGGGGCAAGTTTGAGCCCCTTGGCTTTCATTTTTGAGCTCAATTGCTTGTCCAGCATGTTAATGAGCCACATACCCTCGTCTGCCATTGCATACTGTTGCAATAAGAATGCAGAGAGGATGATTAATAAAACTTTTCTTTTCATTGGGTTAATTTGGTTAATAATGATTTACACTCTTCCGAAGTGCCAAATTGTTAAAAAAAATCCGTTTCTCTTTTAACTTTTTTAAAAAAAGGAGTCTAACCACAAAATTAGTTAAATTTGCATACCCATATAAAAATTAATTCCGAATATTTTTTAACCCTAAAATTTATATTAACACCCAAAAATCTTTCACTAAATGAAAAAACTCAAGAAAAACTGGTTGCGCCACATAATACAGTGGGGAACCCTTCTTGCAATCATCATCTTTCTGACCAAGGTATTCGGAAATGAGAGCGCCGATCCTGAAGCTTATTGCCCTATGGGGGGTATCGAGTCTTTAGGTACATATCTTGTTGCAGGCTCTATGGCATGTAGCATGTCTATGGCTCAGATAATGATGGGTATTGTTCTTGCCGTTGCTGTTATTCTGTTCAGCAAACTTTTTTGTGGCTACTTGTGTCCATTAGGTTGGGGCACCGAGTATCTTGGAAAGCTTCGCGAGAAGATGAAGATCAAGGAGCTCGTGATTAAGAGCGGCTCATTCCTCGACAGAGGCCTGAGACTCTTTAAATTCGCTCTTCTTTTCATCATTTTTTATTACACCATTAATGATTCTGAGCTTTTCTGCAAGAACTTCGACCCTTATTACGCAGCAGCAACAGGTTTCCAGGGTGAGATCACATTATGGATGGCAATAGCCGCCGTGGTGGTGTTCCTCTTGGGAAGTTTCTTTATAAAGATGTTCTGGTGCAAGTATATTTGTCCACTTGGAGCAATAAGCAATATCTTCAAGTTTACAATAACCTTCGTTGTTCTTGTCGGAATTTATGCATTACTCGGTTTCAGCGGACTTGCCGTTTCATGGGTTTACCTGCTTGCCGCTGCTTGCCTGATCGGTTATATCTGGGAGGCAATCTACATTGAGTCTAAGGTGTTCCCTCTTCTTAAGGTCAATCGTGACACAGATGCATGTAATAATTGCGGTCTCTGTGCAAAAAAATGTCCTTACAGCATTGATGTAGACAAGCTGACAACCGTTAAACATATTGACTGTACACTTTGCGGAGAGTGTGTGGCATCATGCAACAAAGGCGCGTTGACATTCGGAAAGAAGAAGAGTTTCAGATGGCTGCCTGCAATACTTACAGTTATTATGCTTGCTGCGGCACTTTTGCTTGGCAAGGTTTGGGAACTGCCTACTATTGAGGTAAACTGGGCAGATGAATCTAAGATCGAGTCACTTGAGAAAACCGAAATTGACGGGCTTCATTCTGTAAAATGCTACGGAAGCTCTATGGCATTTAAGGCTCAGCTCGAAAAAGTACCGGGCGTATACGGAGTAGCTACATATGTTAAGAGAAGTACTGCTGTCATTCTTTACAACCCGGCAGAGACTACACCTGATAAGATTAAAGAGGCGATATATACCCCTGTTAAGTTTAAAATAGCAACCCCTCCTGCAGGAGCGATGGTTAAGGTAATTACCATATATACTGAAAAGATGTATGACAAGCTCGACCCTAACTATCTCGGCATGCAGTTCAGACTGACCAAGAAAGGTTATTACGGTCTTGAGACAGAATACTCTTGCCCTCTTACAGTAAGACTTTATATGGATGTCAACGAGCCTGTAGACGAAACTTTTATCAAATCCACAGTAGAGATGAAAGAGCTCGAGATGCCAGTTCATGGTGGCGGAACCAAACTCACAGAGGTTGACTATGAATATGTCGGGATGTCTGATCAGACAGATACAATTACAAGGAGAGAGTTCCTTGAGAGACAAATGTACAAGTACGACAAGACCTTCAAGGACAATGCCGAGAAGTGGAGTGGCAAAGAAGAAGCTGTATACGAACTTGTTTATGAAGATCTTGACAAACCGCTGATTACACGTAACATTCCATACCTTGCAAGTCACCTCTCTCTGATTGACGGATTTCTTGGCCTCGCAGTTGTCCTGAATGACAATGAGGAATTTGCTTTCAGAATTACATATTCAAAAGCAGCTCTTGATGACGAGAAAATCTGGGCTGCCCTGACCAAGGCAAAATGGACCATCAAATCCAAAGATGGAGAGATCAGTGATGTAGATCCTAAATTTACATTCGAGAAAAAAGGTGCTACAATCGATGTAAAACCTGCTACAACAGAAGTTAAGACAAAGAAATCCAAGTAATGAAAAATACAATCGGAAGGATTGTCACAATCCTCATTCTGCTCTCGGTATTCCAGGTATCGAGAGCCGATGAGGGAATGTGGCTGGTAAATCTTTTAGATAAGAATCTTACCCAGAAAATGAAGAAATCCGGCCTCAAGCTGGATCCGAAACTTATTTATGACGAATCGGGATCGGCAATCAGCAATGCTGTTGTTGCGCTCGATTTCGGCTGTACAGGAAGCATCATTTCAAATGAAGGGCTTCTTATAACAAACCACCACTGTGCCTACAGCGACATTCATGCATTAAGCACACCTGAAAAGAATTATCTTGAGGACGGCTACTGGGCAATGAATCGTGACCAGGAGATTCCTATCAAGGGAAAATCTGTTTTCTTTTTAAGAAAAGTGGTTGATGTAACCGAAGAAATCAAACAGATTGCCGACTCTCTGAAAAGTAAAGGACAACCGGGTGGCATGAGAAAAATCTCAAGCATCATTGAACCGAGACATGCAAAAATGTCCGGACTGGAGACATCTTGCAACTCAATGTGGAGAGGATCAAAATACTACATGTTCTACTATGAGGTATACACTGATATTCGCTTTGTCGGAGCACCTCCGGTATCAATAGCTGCCTTCGGCGGCGAGACCGACAACTGGGAGTGGCCTCAGCACAAAGGTGACTTTGCCCTTTACAGGGTTTATGGTGGCAAAGATGGAAAGCCTGCTGCATATTCAACAGAGAATGTGCCTATTACTCCAAAGAGAGTTCTCACAATCTCAACCAAAGGTGTAAAAGAGGGCGACTTTACAATGATCATGGGATTTCCGGGAAGAACCAACAGGTACAACAACTCATTCGGGATACATGAGAAGGAGAAGGTAACCAACCCTATTTCAGTCTCAACAATGAGGAACAAGCTGGATATAATGGACAGATGGATGAAGAGTGATCCTGAAATCCGTCTGAAATATGCAGATTATTACTTCGGCATTTCAAATGTCCAGGAATTACTTTCAGGAGAGGTTATCAACTTCAGACGCTTCGGTGTGGAGAAAATCATGCAGGAACGCGAGAAGGAGCTCCAGAGTTGGATTGACAGCGATCCTGACAGAAAAGCCAAATGGGGAGATCTTCTTGAGAAATTGTCTGTACGATATAAAGGAACCGAGAATGTGATGCGGGCTCAGAAATATTTTCAGAGTACTCTTGTCGGCGGTTACGGACTGATTGCAACAGGCAACAGGGCCGGATCTCTAAAAAGTTCAATGGAGAGAGACAACATAGATACTTTGCATGTCGGATCTCCAAAATATAAGGGATTCATCAAAGAGATAGAGACAATATACGCCCAATGTGATATGCGTGTGGAACGCGATGTTTTTAAATATTCCATGAAAACTTTTGTGGAAAACGTTCCGGAACAATATCGCGGCGATTATATCAACCAACTGGCAAAAGAGTATAACAACGATGGAGAGGCAATCGCAGAATACATCTTCAACAACTCCATACTAACAAATCCCGGCAAGTTCAGAGAAGCTGTGAAAAAAGACCAGCCGACAACACTTTTCACAAACGATCCTCTTAGTATTATGAACAGATCCATTGGCATGAAACCATTCAACGAAGAGGTGTCAAAAGTTTGCCGCAAGGAGAGCATAAACGACCTTGAGGCATACTATACCAGAGCCATGTACCAGATGAACCTTGACAAAAACCGGGTTCAGTATCCGGATGCGAACTCGACAATGAGGCTGACATACGGTAACGTAGGCCCTATAAATCCTTCGGACGGCATATACTACAGTTCACAGAGCACCACACAGGGATTATGGGACAAGTACAATCCTGACGATTATGAGTTCAACATGAAACCTAAAATGATAGATCTGCTGACTAAGAAAGATTGGGGTGTATATGGCGAAAAAGGCAAAATGTACATAGATTTTCTTACCAACAACGATATAACAGGAGGCAACTCCGGCAGCCCTATTATGAATGCGAAAGGCGAGATAATCGGTCTGGCTTTCGATGGAAACAAGGAGTCTCTTGCTTCAGATGCATATTTCCATCCGGAAATGAATAAGTGTGTCAATGTAGATATCAGATATGTGCTCTGGGTTATAGACAAATACGCCGGAGCCGGACATCTGATTAAGGAGATGAACATAACTAACAAATAAAGATCCTTTTAATAAAATTTATAATGACCCTTTTTAATAAAGTTATCTGTACACTCATTCTCATAATGGGTGTACAGATTGGTTACTCTCAGAACCAGGGAGCAGCCAAACAAAAATTTGACAGGAGCGCAAAGCTGCCTACTGACAAAGAGTTTAAAATAGGCAAACTCGATAACGGAATGACTTACTACATCAGGAAAGGAACAACTCCGGCAGGACAAGCCGAGTTTTTCATTATCCACAATGTGGGGTCACTTCAAGAGAACGATAATCAGAGAGGTCTTGCACACTTTCTCGAACACATGGCCTTTAACGGAACCAAAAATTTCCCCAAGAAAAACCTTCTTGATTATTTTAACAAAGTTGGTGTACAGTTCGGCTACAATATAAACGCCTATACATCTATGGATAGGACAGTGTACAACATCTCGGCGGTTCCTGTACAAAGATCTTCCGTATTAGACACTGCCCTCTTGGCAATTCATGACTGGTCTCACTACATTTCATGTGAGCCTGCTGAGATTGAATCAGAAAGAGGTGTTATCCGCGAAGAGTGGAGACGTGGAGATGACGCCAGAACCAGGATGATGAAGGGCATAAACAAAGTAGTGCAGACAGGTTCCCGCTTCGCAGAAAGGGATGTAATCGGACTTATGGATGTGGTAAACAATTTCACACCAAAAACACTTACAGACTATTACCACAAATGGTACAGACCTGACCTTCAGGCCGTTGTTGTGGTGGGAGACATAGATGTCAACGATATGGAACAAAGAATAATCAAAAGATTCTCTGCGATTCCGACAACTCCAAATCCTGCCAAGAGAGAGACATACGCCATTCCGGAAAATGTAGAGCCTATTGTAGGACTTATTACAGATCCTGAGAGTAAGTCATACTCAACAAGGTTAATTATAAAGATTCCTAATCTTTCAACCGAACAAAAACAGACAAATGAACTTGTTTATACAGATGTAATGCAAAGTCTGATTGCTGACATAATGAAAGAGAGAGTAGATGTTGCTGCTCAAGCAAAAGATGCTCCTTTCAGAAATTGCGTTCCTGTTTTTGGTCAGATGAATTATGCAATCACAACATTCACCATGACAACCATGCCTCTTTCTCAGGCTGAGATTATGAAGGCAACCAAAGGTATGTTGGCTGAGGTTGAGAGATTGACATACTATGGAGCAGAACCTGAGGAGCTTGAGAAAGCATTAAAGAACGCCAGAATAAACTTCACAAAGTACTATCAAAGGGGCAAAGATCCTAAGAACAGTGACAGGGTAAATCTTGTTGTTGAGAATTTCACCCGCAGCTACCCATTAATCACTCAGGAGGATTACTACAAAATTGCCAAACAATGTCTTGAAAGCATAACCCTGGAAGATCTCAACACCAGTATCAGAAGTATGCTAACCAGGGAGAACAGGGTAATCGTGATTTTCATGCCTGAAGGTGACAAGAAGTATATGCCAACTAAGGAAGAAGTCATAAAACTTGCTTCAGAAATTGACGGTAAAGACCTTAAACGATTTGAACCGATAAAAGAGCGTGGCCTCAATTTTAAAAATGAATTAAAACCGATAGCTCTTACATCAGTAAAAAAACTGACAAATAAGGATTTCAAGACCCCTATTTACAAACAGCTTGATTCAACCGTTGAGATAACACTCGCAAACGGGACAAAGGTTATTTGGAACGAGCGCAAAGGTAAAGATAAGAATATCCAGGTGACAGCCTTCAGAAAGGGTGGCTATTCAACAGACATAGATGTCATGGATATCAAATTTGCCGACAGATTCGGATCATTAATCTCTGTTGATTCACTCTCAAAAGATCAGCTTGCAAAATGGTGCTTCCAGAGAAACGTTTCACTGAAATTCTCTCCTACCGAGAGATACAGCACGCTCTCCGGCAGTTTCGTACAGAGTAATGCAGAAGATTTCTTTAAGCTGCTCTATACCTCTCTTTCAGAGTGCACCGTTGACAAGAAAGATCTTGACAAATCAGTATTGAACTCTTTAAAGAGCCTCGAACAAGGAAAATCCGAGAATACAATTTATATGGACTCAATAGCCAAGCTTCGTTACACTACAAACAAGTATGGCGATGATCTGACCAAAGATTATTTGAAGAAAGTCAATACTGAAAAAATAATATCACTTTATAATAAACTTTACAAGGGTATAAACGACTATATCTTCATCTTCTCAGGTCCGATGAGTGCAGAGAGTGCAAAACCACTTCTGGAAACATATATCTCCAACATACCTGTCAACAACGAATTACCTGCAACAGGCATCTCAAGGGATAATTTCAGGACAAAAGGAGAGGTTAACCTCAGGTACAAAGCCCCTAACCAATTAAGCACAAAAGCTTCGGTAACCAGATATTACTACTCGGGCATGGAATACAACACCTTCAACTCACTAAACGGCAAATTCTTCTCCAACATTATGGGTGACAGATATATGGCATCTATTCGTGAAGAGAGGGGTGGTACATATCACGTAGGTTGCGAGGTTGATCTTCAAATGAGACCTGCTCAGACAGCTGAGTGCAAAGTTGCGTTTGACACAGATCCTAAGCTTGTTGATGAGCTTCTTCAGGTAGTGCAGGATGATCTCGACAAATTTGTCAAAGAGGGACCAACTGAGCAAGAGGTTGAAGCTTATAAGATTTATCTGAGAAAAAAATATGCTGCCGTAAACAAGAACGATTACTCGTGGATCTCTGTAATCAGCAATGCTCTGATGGGTTATCCGGCGCTCTCCGATCAGGAAGAGGAGTTCGTTGATACAATCACAGTCAAGAGTGTTCAGCAGTTTGCCAAAAATCTCACTAAAGAGAAAAACCGCATGACATTTGTCTTCGAACCCAAGTAACCACTCACTAATCACTATTCACTAATCACTATTCACTATAAAGTGATTTTAGTGTAACAAAAAAACTCCCTGTCGATCTATCGCAGGGAGTTTTATTTTGATTTTCGTTTACTCTAAAGTCAGATAATTCAGTTCGAGCACAGTATTGTTGTATTGAAACAGCCAGTCAAGAAACTCCAGTTCAATCTGAGTCACATTCTCAATACTCTCCACAAACCTGTAATAATCAATCTCCCCTCTGGCATAGCCCTCTCTGGCCTCCTTCTCAATCTCGGCACTCATCTGCCTGCCTGTGGAGTAGTAATAATCCAGATGACTCTTGTATTTCTGCAGTTCTCCTTTCAACTCTTCAATTCTCAATATAAGTGAGGACTTGTAGTGCTCTTCAAATTTCTCGGAAGCCTCTATACCGATTTTACCACCCTTAATTCTCGCTTTCTGCTCCACGAAAAAGATAGGGATAGAGATCCCGGCTTCGTAAGAAGGGTAATTTTTCGCCCCGACAAACCTGTTAGAACCATTATAATATCCGAGGGTTATATCAGGCAACAATCTGTTTTTCTCCACCTTCAATAGGTTCCTATGCAGTTCTGTCTCTTGTTTTGCGTATTTCATACCCGGATTTGACTCAATATCTGTCCCTGCCAGCTGAAGCTCCTTGATCTCTCTGTAAGGGACAACAATCAATGTGTCAGTATTGACCAGAAGACGCAGCTTCCTGTACGCAAGCCTTGTGCTGTATGTGATATCGTTCATCACAATCTGAATCTGCTGATGTTTTGCCTTGGCATTTATCACGTCAAGACTGCCGGCCTCTCCCTTCTTAAATCGCTCTTCAACATTCTTTGTAAAATTTTGAAAGATTGTGTCAAGCATACGATATCGCATCAATTTTCCTATTTGATACTGTATCTCATAATATGAACGGGTTACATTCTTAATAAGCTCTTTCTCCTTAATTTCCAGATATCTTTTTGACAATTCACTCTCTGAGCGTGTAACCTTGTACTGCGATGCATAAAGTGTCGGGAAGCTGAAGCTCTGTTCAATGCCGAAAATTGATAAAGGATGATTATTTTCCGCCATGTTATTGGAATCATACGAATATGAAACAGTGGCCTTGTCAATAGTGAGAGCCGTCGGTATCAAAGCTTTGCTCTCCTCC
Source organism: Bacteroidales bacterium CF (assembly GCA_000473305.1). Lineage (GTDB taxonomy): Bacteria > Bacteroidota > Bacteroidia > Bacteroidales > UBA932 > Bact-08. Next base: position 2,125,323 of record CP006772.1, read on the forward strand.
ACTTTCAGTTTATACGCATTGTACTCAATGTTATTCTTCAAAGCAAGCTGGATAGCTCTCTCCAAAGAGACTCCCCTCTTCTGTCCGGCAAGATTTAACGGAATTGAGAGGCAAAAAAGAACTATCAGGATAAACGAATAACGCAACTTAATCATTTTTCAATTTCTCAGATTTAAGGTTTTTAAATAAAATTTTCACTCCTCACTTTTCACTTTTTCACTATTCACTCTTCACTATTCACTATTCACTATTCACTTTCTCACTCTTCACTTCCCTCACTTCCCCAGCCTCCACCTCCTCAAAAAAGATTCAGACTTAGGAAATATGCCTTTTTGTTTTGACCTTACATCCTCCACAACAAAAAAGGCTTCAGGGTCATATTCGTTTACTAGCACTTCAACATTTTTCATCGCTTTTCGCTCAATCACTGTCTCAACAATATCTATCTGTACCTGAGAACCCTGGCCGGCGATTGAGGTGGCACCATATCCATTGCTGTTCAGAGCAGCGACCATTCCCGCACCGCCTTTTCTTGTAAAAATCCTGACTAACAGAACCCCGAATGCAATACGCTGTTCAATCATGATTCCGACAAAGTTTCCTGTCGCATAACCTGCGGCATAGGAGACATAAGACAACATAGTGTTTGCCCTTGAGAATATTTCAGATATTACCACAATCCATATCAAGACTTCAAAGAATCCTATGAATGGAGCTTTATACTTCTCCCCTTTTGAAACAAAAATGATTCTCAGGGTTCCAAGGGTCACATCCACAATTCTTCCGAAGAAGATTATTACCGGCAACAGCCACGGGTATAAATCAAGAAAATCAAACATTTTTTTTATTTATTATTTACAAAGATAAGATTTAAAACAAAAATTAATTACTTTTGCACTCCCTGACAAAGAAGCCCGGATGGTGAAATTGGTAGACACGCTGGTTTCAGGGACCAGTGGCCGCAAGGCTGTGCAGGTTCGAGTCCTGTTCCGGGCACCAGACTAAAAACCAAGATATTGAATTCCAATATTTTGGTTTTTTTGTTTCCATAAAAATTCCGCAAAAATTCCGCAAGAATAGAAATAGCCGCTTTTTATATGTTGGAAATATGCCGTTTCAGGGCTGTCCATCCTTTGTCGCTTTGAAGGCATAAGCCTTAAAGACACTGATTTTTCTTAACGTGATTTGATTTCGTGTTTTTCCTGTCTGCGAATTTTCCTGCCTTATTTCTGATGAAATATTAGTAAAAGACTAATATATAGACTACTTGAGGCCATACTTTGTTGTAAAGGTGCAGTGGAGCACTTCATCTGTATATGGCACGGGGGCATTTGGATTAGTAAGTTTGTTGTTCAGCCAGGTAAGATATAAAACAACCTTTACCGGAATATTCAGTTCAAACGTGACCGCCTCCTCTATGAGTTTATGTTCGCCCATCGGAATACTGAACTCCACGCCATCTTTTGTCATGCTGATATAATTCATGGGAATTCCCAGAAATCCCCCGGCATTTGCAGGTGTGTTAAACCCTGGGGCTATCACGGGATTCTCACCGGACTCTTTGACCAAGTTGTCATACATGGGGCAATAGGTGATGAGGCTTGCCAGGTTTTCTCCGGCAGGACAACCGGCAAAATCCTTGTTGGCAATGAGGGAGATGCCTCCATCATAAAGGAGTGTAACAATTGAATACCACGGCTGGTGGAAACGGGCATCGTAGGATTCTGAGAATTCTTCGAAAATTCTTTCGAATTCATTCTTAACCGCTTTCCGATTAGCGCCAAAGGTCTCGAATATCTCATCAGAGGGTACATCCCGCCATTTCAAAGCCAATACCTTATCATCCATTCTTTCCTTAGAATGTCCCGATAAATCCATCGTAAACCCAAAGATAAAGCTATTTCTATCAACCTGTTGTCCACTACTATTCGGTATATAGTAGGACAACTCTGCGCTAGCCAGACATTCTCCGGGCAATAAAGTCCTGATCGAAGCTGCAGGAGTACCTGAACCAAATTTACCACATGATGTGAGGCATACGGCCACACAGACCATGATAAGTGAATGAATGTATCTCATAATAATACCTTATCAAATATTATAAAAAATTTGCGAACCTAAATTCTGAAACATCAATGTTTATTAAAGCATCTCCAAAATAACCCATCTATAAGAACGCCATTAAGTTAAGTATTATTCTTAATTATTCAAACTCTTATATTCCACATTCTCCCGCTACCGAACCATAAACATCGACATCAAAGCGGAACTGATAGATAAGATGTAAAAAATTACTGCCCCATTCCAATACATCGGGTCACTTGGGACAAATTGATTGGTTGCACTACCAATGTAAGCTACCACGATTACAGAAATATTCCGGATGTTCTATATACCTCCTATTTTGTGCAAAAGGCTTAAATACAAAAAGCAGCATATAAAGGCACTGATTTTATTCCGTTTTCAAACCCAAAATTCTTTTTGGATATGCGGATTGCATATGGTGATTCATATTTCTCCACAAAGAGCCCCAAACTTTTTGAACGATTTCTTCTTCCTTTTTTTACTTCAACAGGAATAACTGCATCACCAATCTGAAGAACAAAATCAACTTCGGCCTTGCCATCACTTTGCCAGTACAGCAAATCATATTCTTTTGCGACAAACGCTTGTGCTACATAATTTTCAGTCATTGCTCCAAGAAAAGTGTTATCCACATCAATTGGTGACAAAACGACTTGTAATGGCATCTTCGACCGCAGCGTAAGAACGCCTATATCTGCCATATATAATTTAAAGTTTATCAAGTCGACATAAGCATTTACAGGAATGTATCCATGTTCTAAACGTTGACATTTACGAACGATTCCAGCAAGAATCAGCCATTCTATAGCTTCTCCGAAAATCGTGGCAGTTCCTCCTCTTTGGACAACTTTATACTGAAACTTTGTATTTTCTTTGGCCAGCTGAGCAGGTATAGAATTGTAGCAAGCTCTTATTTTAACACTTGTTGTCGGGTCTGCATATTTCGCCATATCGGCAATGTATTCATTAAGAATATTATTCTGAACAGGTTGCACTTTAAATAAACTTTCTGTTTCGACAAACATTACAACTGCAGCAGGCATACCTCCTACAATGAAATATTTTTGGTACATATCCAATGCTACATCATGTAATGCTTCCGGCATAGTTTCATTTTTAGCATAATGAAATTTTATCTCTTCTGCTAATTTTTCCATATTCATCGCCCATAAAAATTCTTCAAAGTCTAAAGGATACATATTTATTTCATTGACTTTCCCTACGGGGAAGGAGTATTTTTCCCGATTAATAGCTACTCCCAGTAATGAACCAGCCGCTATAATACTGTATTCAGGCATTTGTTCAGAGAAGTATTTCAATGAGGTCAATGCTTTTTCGCAGGCCTGTATCTCATCGAAGAATATAAGGGTTGTACCCGGAATAATCTCCTGCATTTTTGTCACTTCAAGATATTGGATGATTTTTTTAGGAGATAATTCTGTTTCCAGAAACTCGCATAGATTGGTCTCAATTTCCATATTCAAGTATAGCAAGCTCTCATAATGTTCGCTGCCAAATTGTTCCACAATATAAGTTTTACCTACCTGACGTGCTCCATTGATAATTAATGGCATCCTTTTGGTGTCATTCTTCCATTCCACAAGGGAATTACTTATTTTTCTTCTCATAGGATGTTTTTTACAAAAGTATCAATATGTTCAGAAAAGTCAAAATATTCTGACTTTTTCGAACATATGGTAGGGTTTTCGACCAGAAAGCCGATTTCAGCCGCTTACATATTTGCAGAGATTGAAAATGAGTGGCACAGATTTTTCTAATCGCCTCACATACTGCATATTATAATACATTTAATTTCAAGAAATTAGAAAAATCTGTGCCACTCATTTTTTTTTATATCTTTGTTTCGGGATTTCCCGAAATGATTTTACACATTAAGAATGGCAAAAAAGAAATATTACACACCATATCAGGAGAAGGTGGCAAGATATGCAAAGGCAATGTCCCATCCGGCAAGAACATTTATCCTTGACTATCTGGCAAACAATCTTGACAAATGTTGCTACAGCGGCGATATGGCAGTGGAACTTCCAATTGCCAGATCCACACTTTCAGAGCACCTTAAGGAGCTCAAGGCTGCCGGGCTGATACAAGGTGAGATAAATCCTCCATATATCAAGTATTGCATAAACAGAGAAAACTGGGAGGAAGCAAAAGCTTTGATGTCAGACTTTTTTAACAGGTAAAAATTTTTAAATAAATATTTCGGATTTCTACGAAATCGGAAATGAAATTAGAAATAATAGACAAAACATTAATATTACAAATATTTAAAAATGGAAATAAAAATTTTAGGCACCGGCTGCCCTAAGTGCAAGACACTTGAGAAAATTACCCGTGAAGTTGTTGAACAAAACGGATTTGATGCAAACATTACTAAAGTGGAGGATATCATGGACATCATGAAATACAATGTTATGTCTACCCCGGCTTTAGTTGTAAATGAAAAGGTTGAAATCAAGGGACGTATTCCTTCTGCAGAAGAGATTAAACAAGTATTGAGTAAATATTAAGATAAAATATAAAACAATGAAAACTATTTCAATCTGGATTACATTAATCCTTGCTTTATCTGTTATTCCATGCGGCGCACAAAATGTAAATAAGAAAAGCGTCCCTGCCGCAAAAACAGCAGCTTCAGCAATTAGTGCCGAAAAAGTAGAGGCATATTATTTTCACCTCACTTCACGTTGCCCGACCTGTCTGGCTGTTGAATCTGTAGCCAAAAGAACAATTGAGAGCCTATACGCTGGGAAAGTTTCATTCAAATCGATCAATCTGGATGACGCTTCTAGCAAGTCAATTGCAGAAAAGTTAAAAGTGCCGGGACAGGCTCTTCTGATAGTAAAAGGTGGTAAACAACTGAATCTGACAAATGAAGGATTCATGTATGCAAAGAAGGATCCTGAAAAATTCAAGTCGATTATAAAAGAGAAAGTTGATGCACTTTTATTGTAGCCGGATATGGATTTATTAAACAGCATATTGGAAAACAGCACAATGCCGTGGATTACGGCATTTGTGCTGGGCCTAATGACGGCCATCAGCCCTTGTCCCCTGGCTACAAATATTACAGCCGTTGGATTTATAAGCAAGGACCTGGAAAATCGCAACAAGGTATTTATAAACGGGTTGCTTTACACTTTAGGCCGGGGAATTTCATATACAGCAATAGCGTTCATTCTGTATCTGGGTGCTGATCAGTTTAAATTTTCCGGATTTTTTCAGCAATATGGAGAGAAGATTCTCGGACCTCTCCTTATAATAATCGGGTTTTTCATGCTGGATGTGGTAAAGATTAAATTCCCCGGCCTCGGAAGTCATACATCAAAGATGGAGGAAAAGAGAGGGTGGGGATATTTTGATGCGATTTTACTCGGGATGATATTTGCCCTTGCATTTTGTCCATACAGCGGAGTCCTTTACTTCGGCATGCTTGTACCAATGACTATAAGTAGTGCCTCAGGGCTTTATCTTCCTCTTATTTTTGCAATCGCCACCGGTATTCCGGTAATCATATTCTCTTGGGTACTTGCATACACTTTGTCAGGAATCGGAGGGGTATACAACAAGGTAAAAGCCTTTGAAAAATGGTTCAGAAAGGTGATTGCCGTTCTGTTCATTCTTGTAGGTATTTACTACCTTATTAGAGTTTTCTGATTTTTTTTGATTTAGCAATTCGTCTTTTTACGAAATATTTATATTTAAAAATGGAAAATAAAAAAGAGTTAAAAATTCTTCTGTCAATAATAGTATTATTCGCGGCAGCCTTCTTCCTCCCGATTGACAGTGTGAGGTTCACTACTGCAATCTCAGCTACGCTGGATCTTGTCAAATGGTATGCGCGGGAACATGTGGTCTTGTGTCTGCTGCCGGCATTTTTCATAGCAGGTGTAATATCTGTTTTTGTAAGCCAGGGTTCAGTCCTCAGATATTTCGGTGCAAACGCCAAGAAGTGGCTGGCATATACTGTGGCTGCCGTTTCTGGTACCATTCTTGCCGTTTGCTCGTGTACAATCCTGCCTCTTTTCTCTAGTATTCATAAGCGCGGAGCCGGACTCGGACCCGCAATTGCATTTCTTTACTCCGGACCTGCAATAAATATTCTTGCAATAATACTTACTGCAAGAATTATGGGATTTGAGATGGGTGTGGCAAGAATAGTCGGAGCCGTATCTTTCAGCGTAATTATTGGAATGATTATGGCTTTCATATACAGAAAAGAGGAAAAAATAAAGAAAGAGGAGCAGATGAACATTGCCCTGCAACCGGAAAAAAGACCAATGTGGCAGACTGTTTTTCACTTTTTCACACTTGTCCTGATTCTTGTATTTGCAAACTGGGGCAAACCTGCCGCAGGAGATACGGCCAGCACATGGTATTATATCTGGGCATACAAGTGGTATATAACCGGTTTCTTTTCTCTTATGCTTTGCTACTCTCTTATAAAGATCCTGAAGATTAAGTGGCAATGGGTAGTTACTGCAGCAATTGCGACAGCAATATCAGCTATTCTTTCAAGCAATTATATAGAGAACGCCAAACTTAGTCCTCTTGTACCTATGATGGTAGGTATAGCGGCATTAAGTATCATTACACTTTTAGACAAAAGAGATGATGACAACAAGGAGTGGACATTATCTGCCTGGGGATTCGCTAAGCAAATACTTCCCCTCCTCGCCTTTGGAGTAATCACTGCCGGTTTTTTACTGGGTTCAACCCATGACGGGAAAACCATTGCCGGGGTAATTCCTAATGAGTGGATCGAGTGGATGGTCGGTGGTAACTCTGTGTTCTCAAACTTTTTTGCATCTATAGTCGGCGCATTCATGTATTTTGCAACTCTTACGGAAGTACCAATCGTTCAGGGTCTGCTTGCCGCAGGTATGGGCAAGGGGCCGGCTTTGGCATTACTACTCGCCGGCCCGTCGCTCTCGTTGCCGAACATGTTGGTTATCCGCAAAGTAATCGGCACTGAAAAGACCATCGTTTACGTATCTCTTGTTATTGTAATGGCTACAATTTCAGGGCTCATCTATGGAAGCATTTTTTAACAATAAAATATTAATGTCAATATGGAAAACAAAACCTGTTTATGCGGTTCAACAGAGTATGTGGTATTCTCTTGCTCGGGAGCATGTGACCTTGGCTATGTAACTGACATTGTAGCACGTCGTTTAAGAGATAACGGCGTTCGTAAAATGAGCTGTCTTGCCACACTTGGCGCCGAATTGGGTAAACCACACGATGAATTGAAGAAAAAAAACATTCTTGTGCTGGATGGTTGCCCTGTAGATTGCGGAAAGAAAATTCTTGAAAGAGAGGGCATTACTGATTACAAATATTTACGCCTGACTGATTTAGGATACAAAAAGGGCGAAACACCTGTGAATGAAGAGGTAATAGGTAAAGTATATGAAAAAGCCGAAGTTATCTTCTAAAGCCAGGGAGTATATTAACTGGAGTTTTATCATTTTCTCTATCCTGTTTCTTGTCTCTTTATTTGTTTTTAAAGACAATCTTACCGGATATGCTTCAAAAGTTAAAGTGTCAAGTATTGATTCATTAACTGCATCTTCTGAATCTAAGAGAATTGACTCTGCATATAATTACGCAAAAAACGGGCTTGCTTATAAAGTCACTTTTCTGGAATTCGGTGCAACAGGTTGTTCCTCTTGTAAGGCCATGGAGGGTGTGATGGAAGAGATCAGGAATCAGTATCCGGACATTGTAAATGTCGTATTCACAAATGTCAGATTAAAAGAGAGTAAGACTATTATGGACTTTTTCGGGGTCATCACAATACCGATGCAGGTTTTATTGGATAAAGATGGGAAGGAATTTTACAGACATAACGGAGTACTCTCACTAGATGAGTTTAGCAAGATATTAAATCAGATTCAGTAATTTAATTCAAATGAACATACTTATTTTATGTACCGGAAATAGCTGCCGCAGCCAAATGGCTCACGGGTTCCTCCAATCTTTTAACCCCGGGATGAAAGTTTGCTCGGCTGGCACCGAGCCGGCAAAAGAGGTGAACCCGAAAGCAGTAGAGGTTATGAAGGAAGCCGGGGTCGACATCGGCAAACACACTCCTAAATCCGTAGACCAATATCTCAATGAGGAATGGGATTATGTCATTACCGTATGTGATAATGCCAAAGAGAGCTGTCCCGCTTTTGCCGGCAGAGTAAAATCAAGAATACACATGGGCTTTGAAGATCCGTCGCATGTTATTGGAAGTGATACTTTTATAATGAGTGAATTCCGGAGGGTGAGAGACGAGATTAAAGAGCAATTCTCAGATTTTTATTTAAGAAATATTAAAGCGCAATTATGAAAACAGAAGATTTGAAGTTTATTGTAAAAGAGAAATATGGTAAAATAGCAAGAGAAAATCTGGGGGATGTAAAATCTTCTTGTTGTTGCTCCTCTTCATCCTGCACCGATTCAGAATTTATCAGTATGATTGGTGATGATTACTCAAAACTTGACGGTTATAATCCTGATGCGGATATGGGGCTAGGATGCGGAATTCCGACTCATTTTGCAGGTATTAAAAAGGGGGACAGCGTTCTTGACCTGGGGAGCGGCGCGGGGAACGATTGTTTTGTCGCCCGCGCCGCCGTCGGTCCTGATGGTCATGTGACCGGACTGGATTTTACAGAAGAGATGATTGAGAAGGCCAATAAAAATGCAGCCAAATTAGGTCTGACTAATGTTGATTTTGTTTACGGGGATATCGAAGATATGCCTCTCCCTGCAAACTCGTTTGATGTCGTTGTATCTAACTGTGTTCTTAACCTTGTGCCTGACAAATCAAAGGCGTTTTCCGAGATTATCAGGGTATTGAAACCCGGAGGACATTTCTGTGTTTCAGATGTTGTTATAAAGGGAGAACTTACAGAAAGTGCACGCAAAAGTGCAGAGTTATATGCAGGTTGCGTATCAGGGGCACTCAAGATGCCAGAGTATCTTTCAATCATAGAGAAATCCGGTTTTGCCAACATAACAATACATAAGGAGAGAAAAATTGAAATGCCTGAAGGCATATTGACATCTGAAAATGATAATGACGGAATATTCAGTATTACAGTCTCCGGTTATAAATTTATGTGGCACTGATTTTTCTAATTGCCTCATTTTGTGAAACATATTTCAGGAATCGTAAAGAACCAACTTACAACTTTTTGCACTGATTTATATTTCAGTCAATTAGAAAAATCAGTGCCACTAAAAACAAACAACATGACAAACGCTAAACTTAAATTTTTAGACAGATATCTGACCTTGTGGATTTTCCTGGCAATGATTGCAGGCGTATTTGCCGGATGGGCTTCACCTTCAGTAGCCGGATTCTGGAACAGCATGTCCTCAGGAACGACCAACATTCCGATAGCAATAGGACTCATAGTTATGATGTACCCGCCCCTTGCAAAGGTGAAGTATGAGGAGTTGGGCGATGTTTTCCGCAACACGCGCGTTCTGGGTCTTTCTCTAGTACAGAACTGGGTTATAGGCCCGGTTTTGATGTTCATCCTGGCGATTATTTTCCTGCAGTTTAACATTGATTATATGTATGGTCTGATACTAATCGGGCTTGCACGATGTATTGCTATGGTAATTGTCTGGAACGACCTGGCTAAAGGAGACACACAGTACGCAGCAGGTCTTGTGGCATTCAACTCGATTTTTCAGGTCCTCTTCTTCTCTGTATATGCGTATATTTTCATTGCCGTACTTCCCGGCTGGTTCGGGCTACCTGTAAATGATGCCGTATCTCAGATAACCATTGGACAAATAGCGAAGAGTGTCTTTATATATTTGGGAATTCCGTTTATTGCAGGATTTCTTACCCGTTTTATTCTCATAAGAGTCAAAAGCAAAGAGTGGTATAATAATAAATTTATACCTAAAATCAGTCCTCTAACCCTGATTGCCCTGCTCTTCACAATCGTTGTGATGTTCTCTCTTAAAGGAGAATATATTGTCAAGATTCCTTTGGATGTTGTGAGGATTGCCATACCGTTGGTAATATATTTCATAACAATGTTCGTTGTCTCATTTTTCATGAGCAAACGAATTGGTGCAACATATGAACAAGCCACGACTCTCTCCTTCACCGCAGCAAGTAACAACTTCGAACTTGCCATTGCCGTTGCGATAGCCGTGTTCGGTATCAATTCAGGAGAAGCCTTCACCGCGGTTATAGGTCCGTTGGTTGAAGTTCCTGTAATGATAGCTCTTGTGAATGTTGCATTTTGGTTTAAGAAAAATTATAAATTTTATAAATAAATTTTTGTGGCACTGATTTTTTATTTGTCTAGCACCCCTATGTTTATAAGGCACAACATTTTAGACAAATAAAAAAATCAGTGCCACAAAAAAAGATCAAAAATGAACTGGACAAAAGCTAATATTCCAAACTTGGAGAAAAAAATTGCAGTAATAACCGGAGGGTCAAGCGGAATAGGGTTTGAGGCCGCAAAGGGACTTGCCTCGAAGGGTGCGAAAGTGATTCTTGCCGTCAGAAATCTTGATAAAGGTGAAATTGCACGAAAAAGAATAATTGAGGAGTTCCCTCTTGCTGATGTAGAACTGATTCACCTTGATTTGAGTGATCTTAGCAGCATAAAAGAGTTTGCAGACAAATTTCCGGAGAAATACACACATCTTGACCTGTTGATAAATAACGCCGGGGTTATGACTCCCCCTCATAGATTTACAAAAGACGGCTTTGAGCTGCAGTTCGGCACAAACCACCTGGGTCATTTTGCACTCACCGGTCAAATTCTTCCTGCCCTTCTGGCGACTCCCGGTTCAAGAGTTGTAACTATAAGTAGTATTGCCACACGAAGTGCTGAGATACACTTCGATAACCTTGACGGCAAAAAAAGGTATAGCCGGTTTAAATATTACAGGCAAAGTAAATTAGCCAATCTTCTCTTTGCCGTTGAGCTTAACAACAGACTCAAAAAAGCAGGCGCTTCAACCATAAGTCTTGCCTGTCATCCCGGCGTAACCGTGACCAACCTCGCCTCAATGGGGTCTGGCAAGAAAAGCGGATTTATAGTAAGAATGATTTTCAAGATGGTCGGTCAGCCTACCGAGATGGGAGCTCTCCCTACCCTTTTTGCTGCAACCGAACCATCCCTGAAGGGAGGTGAGTATATCGGACCTGATGGAAAGTTGAATAAAAAAGGCTATCCGGTTATAAGTGACGAGGTCAATACACTTTTCAAGGAAGATGTCGCACAAAGATTATGGGATCTCTCTGAAAAGCTCACAGGAATTAATTTTGTGTGGCACTGATTTTTCTAAGTGATTGACTTACTAATATATAAATTAAGTTGAAATTCTGCCTATTACAACCCTAAAAATTCTACTGCTAATAATGAGGCACTTAGAAAAATCAGTGCCACTAATATCTCTTTGTTTTTTAGTGAAAATATAAGAATCGGTAATTTATTCTCTGATGCCGCTCATAAGTTAGTGTAGAAATAACAAATCAGGGCATTCAGCCGGAGGGAGTTTACGACTGAGGATGGACAGCCCTGAGACGTTATTTCTACACAGTATAAAAGCGGCTGCTGAGACAAATCGGTGTGAGTCTATTTCGCAATAATAATTTCTTTTTCAGCGTGTTGCACTAATTTTTCTAATTGTTTGATATAAGGCATCTTACGAAATGTTGTATTTCAGGTAATTAGAAAAATCAGTGCCACTAAAAAATTTCATACATTTGCGGCTTGAAAATTCTTAATTATGAACAGGGGACTCTTGAGTATATTGCTGCTTGTAGTATCTAACAGCTTCATGACACTTGCATGGTACGGCCATCTTAAATTCAACATCGCAAGCAAGTGGGGAAGGTGGGGGCTTTTCGGTGTTATTGTAATAAGTTGGGGGATAGCACTTTTTGAATATTGCTTTCAAGTCCCCGCGAACCGAATCGGGTATAAAGAGTTCGGAGGCCCGTTCACCCTCATGCAACTAAAAGTGATACAGGAAGTCATAACGCTCACAGTATTTGTGGCATTTTCATTAATTTTTTTCAAGCAGGAGAGTTTCCGGTTGAATCATTTTATAGCATTCATATTCCTCGTGCTCGCAGTCTTCTTTATCTTCAAGGATTAAAGCAACTCCGCAACAATAACGGTGTAGTTCTTTCCGTACTTTTTGGCGCACTTAGGACACGTTGTGTACCACATATACATCTTTCCTGTCTCCCTGCCCATAGCCTTAACCCTTTGGGCATAATCGCGACACCAGGAGTCAGTATTTCTGAAGTCTCCCTCATAGACTTTGCAATAGAACTTTCCGGTGATCCTTACATTTTTCAATCCCGGAACATCTTTATCAACCGCAAGAAGAATATCCATATTCCATCTGGAAGTATGATCCGACAGACATAAATTATCAAATTCACATCCCGCCTCGCCGGCCGCTTTAATAAGTTTGGTAATGACAGGACCGAAATTGAGAGGCATATAAAAGAGAGTGCGCACACTGGATTTCACAAAAATCTTATCATGCCACTCAACCATTTTGTCGTCCCACGGTTCAGGATCGAACGGTGGACAACACTCATAACTTTGCTTGTTCGTTTCCATGATTATATTGTATTACGGGTTTACTTTGAGTTTTCCTTTTCTGACAATTGCCTTATCTTCTGATGAAAGACCCGATTTATAGTCATAAATGCCTTTTTCCCACTCACCATAAATCACATTTGGGATAACTATAAAACGACGACCCCACTCCTGTCGCATATCGACAGTAGCATCTCTCCTCTTCTGGTTATCTTTAACCTCAAAACAAGCTGCAAAATCATTCAGATTGTCGCCTAAAAGCATCACAATCTTATAATTCTCCGCAACCTTTTCTCTTCTAGGCTCCTTAGTTGAACCATCAGCCAAGAACAGCATGTGCTCCTCGTCAGCAAAAGGAAAGTTTAAATTCTTAAGATTTTTGACTGTTCCGGGAATATCACGGGGAGTTCTGTTACTTATATAAAAAACAGTCACACCCTTAGATTCAGCCCAACGCAAAAAATCAACAGCACCCGGAATCGCGGTTGCTGAGGCTTCATCTATCCAGGCAGTCCAATCCTTGAAATTATAGGATTTACCCTCGGCAATGTTTCTCGCTTCAGAATAACTGTTATCAAGCACAGTCTCATCAATATCAGTAACGATAGCCAGCTTTTCGCAGCACTCTTTATCTTGCAGTTCCTTTTCAAGATTCGATTGCGCCACATTGAAAGCCTGATAGCACAATGCCATATACTCCGGAGACAGTTGATGCCAAAGAACCGGATATACCCGGAGGTCCTCTCCGGTTGAAACTTTTATGGATCCAGCTTCCTGGGCAAAAGAGTTAAGCGATATAAAAATAAATGTGAGAAGTATTACTTTTTTCAGAATCATGATACAAACATCTATAATGATTGCTAATGTAGTCATTTTTTCAATCTTTCCATCTCATAAAAAAAAACATACCTTTGCAGCCGGGAAGGAAAAAGATGAAACAATGAACATTGACCGTATAGGACTGATTGCAGGTAAAAAAGAGATTAATTCTGAAGATCTACGATATCTGCTCACATTGTCCGGTGAGGACATGAAGAGATTATTCGAAATATCTGCAGCCATAAAAAAAGAGCATGTTGGTAATATTGTATATTACAGAGGATTGATAGAGTACTCCAACAGATGCTCAAAAAATTGCTACTATTGCGGCGTCAGGGCCGGAATGAAACAGCTTCACCGGTACAAACTATCTGATGAAGAGGTTATCGAAGCTGCAAAGTTTGCCTGGCAAAAGAGATATGCCAGCATAGTAATACAGGGTGGGGAACGCGCCGACAGAGGTCAGGTTGCCAACATCTCCCGCTTATTACAGAAAATTCATCAAGAGACAAACAGTGAATTACACATAACCCTTTCCCTCGGAGAGCAGAGCGAAGAGACATTTCGCAGATGGAAAGAGAACGGAGCACACAGATATCTTCTCAGGATTGAGTCATCAAACGAGGAGCTGTACAGAAAGCTGCACCCTCAAGATGAACACCACAGTTACGCCAAAAGGATCAAAGCGCTTGAATCTCTGAAAAAACTTGGTTACCAGGTTGGATCCGGAGTAATGATAGGCCTGCCATTCCAGACAATCGACCATCTTGTCGAGGATCTGCTTTTCCTCAAAGAGTTCGATATAGACATGAATGGAATGGGCCCATATATAGAACACGAGGGCACTCCACTGTACAAATACAGGCACCTTCTTATGAGCAAGGATGAGAGACTTGCAATGAGTCTGAAGATGGTGGCATCTCTCAGGATTCTCATGAAAGATGTAAACATAGCAGCCACAACCGCCATGCAGACACTAGCCCCGGACGGCAGGGAGCAGGCACTTGCAGTCGGAGCAAACGTAGTGATGCCAAACCTTACACCTGTTAAATACCGCAAGGATTATCAGTTATACGACGATAAGCCCTGCCTGGATGAGGAGGCGGAACAATGTGCATCATGTCTGGAAAACAGGATTCGCTCAATAGGAGACGAAGTCGGATATGGACTGTGGGGCGATTCAAGACACTATACAAGTAAGAATTCCTGAACATCTGAATTTAAAGTGTACGATGACATAATAAAACGCCCTGATTAATTCCGGGCGTTTATTATATAGCTATCACATCAAAGGGAGCAATTCTTAAGAATACTCCGCTTAAATTCAACTTACTTCACAACAACTCCGTCAAGTGAGTTTAGCACGAGCTGATAGGTTGTGTTATACTTGGTAAGTATGCCTGTCACATCGGCAATTGTGTTCAATGAAGGTGCAGGTTCAGAAGCAAATTTGGCATAGCCGCTGGTGCGTACCAGAACACTTTTAGTTCCGATCTGGAAAGTATGCTCTCCATAGACAGCTTCAACAGTACCCGAAGCCTTCTGTGCCCAGGTTGCCATATTACGCTTGATTAACTTTGCATTTTTTAGTGTCACCAGTGTTCCGAGCCTGCTGTCTGTAATCTGGCTTTGGTCTGTAATCTCCAAAGGTGTGACTTTCGGTCCAAGAGAGCCTCTGAAGATAGTCTCATTTATCCTGAGATCTGTGTCGATATAGCCATTCTCATATTTTGACTCAAGAGATCTCTCACCCAAACTTACCATGCCTCCGTAGCTGCCGAGGGTAAGATGCCTTGCCTTTACAACTATTGTCTGACCCTCTTTGTAATAGCTCTGGAGATTGGTCTTACCTATCTTTATCTCAATTCCGCCTGTCTCATCCTGAATAAAGAATGTGCGGTAGAAATTACCTTCAGCATCAGAACTTACAACCTTGCCAGAGACAATTACATTCTCCAATACCTCAGTAGAACCGCCTATACGCATTGCCTTCAACTGTGCTATTGTATGTGTGGGCTCCATGTTGACAGGAACAAACTCATCCGGCTCGTCGAATGTTTTTGTGCATGAAGCAGAAAACAGAGTGAGAGCCGCTATCAATATTATATTATATATTTTTTTCATATTCTTTCTGTTTTAAAATGTTCTATCAGAAACGGAAATACAGGTTAAGATAGTATGTAGTTCCAAACATATAGAAATACTTTGAATCAAATCTGCTGTAATTCAAGATGGTTCCATTTGAATCCTCGTTCGCTTTGAGTCTCATCTGCTCATAACCGCCGGTTTTGATGCTCTGGTTGTTCAGTATGTTCTTAATCTCAAGGCTGAAGCCTATATTATAACTTCCTATATACCAACTCTTACCGATGTTAGCATTCAGCACTGCAGCACCTTTGAACTTCTCCTGGCGGCGCATAGCTGCGCTCTCCTCAGCAGAGAGACCAACCTGTGCAAAGTCTGTCCTGTATACCGGATTCATATCCAGGTACATTTGATCGTAGTAAGACATATCCACGCCTGCATAGATACTGTTCGGCGACTTGTAGTCAAGTCCTACATTGAGTGCAGTCTGTGGAGATGAAGGTATCTTATAGTCTTCCCAATATACCCTCTCATTCTGAAGAATAACCTCATTGCTGTTATCCACTGTCTGAGTTACATAAGGATTAGATGAATAGACATACTTCCCGTAGCTGAAAGCAGCCTCAGCAGAAAGGCCTGTGGCAACTGGAACAGATAAGCCCAATTCAACGCCTGCATTCACCTGGTCAATTCCTGTCATTGAGAAGTTTGAGAAGCTTCTGCTGATATCATCATAAAAACTTATAAGATTTGTCTGGTCCTTGATTGTTGTGTAGAACCCTGTCAATCTGAGTTTCACACCCTGAAGTCTCAAAGAGTAGTTGATGTCGGCACTCATGGTCTTCTCTGTTGTAAGGCCGTCCACAACACTGTTTCTTGTTCTTGGGGATACAAATGACTCCTGGAAGAAAGGTGCACTCTCTATATAAGCCACATTTGCGTAAATCCTGTGCATACCTCCGATGCTGTATGCCAAACCGCCTTTTGCTGTATATGTAAAGAAATTCAACTTCTCTGAATTGCCGTAAGAGTTGTCAGGGAAGAGCCCTTTTCTGTATAGCCCCTCTCTCCAGAATGTTGTATTTCCTGCCTCGCCAGCAAGATATGCCTCGAACCCGTGTTTACTGAATTTGTAAGAGAACCAACCTTTGTAATTCTGAACATGTGCCAGATAGCTGTAGCCGTATCTGTCACCTTTCTTCACCACCCTGTTCGGATGATTGAGGTCATTCTGAATAGCATCACCACTTGCAAAATCTCTCTCGGCAAATTTGTCTATGTCTATCCAGTGTTCGCCGCCCAAAAGGTCTTTTATTGTCTTGTAGTAGTCTGTCTTGTTAAATCTGAGTTCTGCACCAACATTCAGTTTACTAGCTGCTGAAAGGTTGATTGCTGCCTGTAGCTTTGCATTCAGATCCTGCTGGTCAGTGTGGCGCTCCTCAAGTATGTACTGAGATCTGCCATCCTCACTGTTCCTGTTCACATCATACATCTTGTCCCAGTTGATCTGGCGTATGTTCCAGTCGGTAAGCCACCCCTCTCTTATATATGATGCCTTGTAAGGATCATCTTCATAATAGCTTGGAAGGTTTCTGTAATAATCCGGACGTGGATCCGGAGCATCATACCAGTCAAGTGCCGAGTAGCCGTTCTTTCCGAATCTGTACGAAACTGCAGCTTTAAGATTAATCTTGTCGTTAGGGGTAAAAGTATAGTTAAGAATTGCTACAGGCTCATGGTTCTTTCTAACCCTCGAGTTCCTGATCTTACCATCCTGGTATCCCCAGTTCGGATTGTAATAGTTGCTTCCTATCATGTCATACACCTCCTGAGTGGATGAACCCTGGGTTCCTCTCTCGGTAGGAGATCCGAACAAAGTCAGTGCAACTCTGTGTTTTTCGTTTAGCCTCTTCTCAACAGAAGCGAACCACGCAAATGCATTATAGTAAACACCGTTTACCCAGTCGTTGCCCCCCATCCTTGTAGATGCGGAGAGGGCGTAAGACCAGCCGTTGTCCTTCTCTCCGGAAGCAATGGTTGCCATAAGCCTGAAACGGTACTGACCGCTTGCATTCACTACGCTGAACCTGTTTCCCTTTCTCATCTGAGAAGCCGTGGCGTTGATATTGGTCGAGCCGTTAAACCCGCTTACACCGTAATCGGAAATATCCAGCCCGGTAGAGCTCTCCTGATTTCTTGTCGCCTCATTGAGACCTGTCCAGAGAGACCAGGGAGAGTAGCCTGTAAGTGCATCGTTAAAATAAAGGCCGTTTAGGTAAACCGCAGAGGTCTCCGACTCGTACCCTCTGTTTTTGAACCTTATATCGCTGAATTTATATCCGGCAATATTCTCATATACATCTTTAGAAGAGGTAAGGATTACCGGAATTGCCTGTGCATCGCTTGAAGATTCCGTGTCAAAATCAGCCATCATAGCAGCATCCTGGTTTTTGACCGTTACCGCAGCCACTAGCGTGATAAAATTGAGATCTTTCATATAGTTCTCAACTTTAACGTTAAGCCTTGCCGGCTGAAAGTCAGAAGCAGTAACAACGAGAGAGTAAGTTCCGAGTGGAATGTCCGTAATCTGGAACTCTCCGGTCTCAGATGTAACGGCACTCATCTCCGTTCCTGCCATCAGCACAACCTTTGCACCTTTAACAGGCAAACGCCCCTCTCTGTTTACCACCTTTCCCTTGATGCCGTTTGACTGTGCATACATGCCGCATGCAAAGAGGAGCATCAAAGCTGTAAAAATAAAAGTAGCTCTTATTTTCATAATGATTATTGTTTACTGAGTAAATATATGAATACAGGGAAATGGTCGCTGTAACCTCCCTGAAAATTGGTTCCTACAAATGTCCTCAAAGGATAATTCTTATACTGGCCGCTCTGCTGTGTTAAAAAAGAGCGGTTGAAGATATTTCCCCAGAACTTGTTGTTGTCCGATTTAGCAAGGACAACCTTTTGTTTTGGGTTATTAATCAAATTATAGCTGACGGCAATATTGTCAAACAGATTCCATGAATCCTGGTACGCAAGAGAGCCGTAACCAGCCTTGAACATTGCATGGAAAGGATTGAACATATCTCCGGGATTCTTTGCCTCAGACATTTTGCCCTTTGCTCCCAGAACCTCATAAATACTTCTGTTCACAGGATCGTCATTCAAGTCACCCATAAGAATAAAGCTTGCCTTAGGATCGATTTTTGACACCGAATCTATTGCATCTCTTGCCACCTTCGCCGCAGCGCACCGGAGAGGTTCTGAAGTCTGTTCTCCGCCTCGCCTGCTGGGCCAATGGCAAACAAAGAAATAGAATTTCTCTCCGTCAATTGTACCCCAGGTCATCAATATGTCTCTGGTCTTGAAATCAGGCCTTCCCTCCACCTTTACGCGCAGGGAGCTGCTGCCCTCATAATTGAAGACAGAGGGACGGTATATCAGAGCAACATCGACTCCTCTCACATCAGGAGAGTCATAGTGTACAATCTGATAATTCGCCTTGACAAGCTTAGGCAACGATACAATGTCTTCCAGAACATTTCTGTTTTCTAGTTCAGACATGCCTATCACTGCCGGAAACGAACCTGTCGCCTGAGATAGCCTGTAAAAAACCTCCTCAATATTTGAGAGCTTCTTATAATACCTCTGGCTGCCCCATTGATAAGGGCCGGAAGGAGTGAACTCCTCGTCTACTACATTTGGTGTGTCTATTGTGTCAAACAGATTCTCAAGGTTGTAGAATGCAACCGGATATCTTCTCGGTTGAGAGGAGAGTGAGTTTATTGCAAAGAGCAGGATTGCCGTAGCAATGATTAATACTCTGGATAATCTGGCCATAAATAATTAGTTAAAGATTCCAATCTGCAGGAGCCCACCTGGCCTCTGCCTCATTTTGTATTGTTTCACTAAGATTTGCAAAGAAATTAAACCCGGTCAGAGCCTCTATCTGATCTACCGATTTTGTCTGCAAAGCTGTTGCATTACCTGAACCGTAAGCCCTGTGCTCAAACCAGAACCCTATCGCATCATATTTCTGATTCTTTAGTCTCAGTAAAACTTTGTAATAGTAGTTAGGAACAGCTATCAGCCCTCCGATCTTGTCAACGGCATGGTTGACAGTCTCGTTACCGCCTACTGTTCTCAATATCGCTCCTGTCACTACATAAAGTGTGTCACAAGTTGACATCCACCCTCTCACCTGGCCCTCAAGAGATGCCCACATCTGCTGATTAAGTGCCCCCAGCTGTGGGGTCATGTTTGTGAAATAGAATGTCTGAGTGTTTGCCTCAATTGAGCAAGTCCTGTCTGCCGAAGGGATCTGATGCCCTCTGTCATAACCTGTTATACCGTTATAAAGATAGGCCTGGTCTGAAGCTAAAAAATCAGGGTCCGGCTGCCAGGCATCAGTCCTTGATGCAGATCCGATATAAACCGGGTTGTGAGGATAGGCAACCCAATAGGCTATTCTCTCACTCTTATCATACATAAGGGTATAGTTCCTCACACTTTTACCGGAGAGATCAATAGAGTGAGTTACAATTTTTGTGTTGGAATTACCTCCGCCGGAAGGTATCTCAAGCCATTTAAGGTTTCCCGTTCCGGGATTATCTCCCCCTCCTGTCTTTGCCGCCTGTGTCAGAGTATTCCTCGCTGATTTGTCTCCGCTGTAGACCGCAATCTCCGCAACCCTCGCAATATCAGCACTATTCGCTGAAAGGTTCAGCACCACATTGGCATCCCCTTTTCCACTTGTCATGGTTGGTGTACACCAGCCCTCGCCGCCCGTCTTATAATTGACAGACAGAGTCCAGTCGCTGTTTGCATCAATGTTTAAAAAAAGACTTGTAGATGAGGCAGAGACAGATTCGCTGCTCAACTCAGCAGAGAGTTGAACAGCGATCTCATCTTTAGTACATCCCACCAATATAGATCCACATAACAAAAGAACTATCGCCT
This sequence comes from Bacteroidales bacterium CF, assembly GCA_000473305.1. Lineage (GTDB taxonomy): Bacteria > Bacteroidota > Bacteroidia > Bacteroidales > UBA932 > Bact-08. The sequence continues at coordinate 2,145,887 of CP006772.1, forward strand.
GCAGACCTGTCCCCTCAAAAATTCTCATTTACTATTGTACTGTAATTATTACGTTTGCAAGGCGTGAGTTACCGCCCGAACCTACAGTGCCTCCACCGATTGAAGTGGTCGATGTGCACTTGATTCTGAAATACACTTTTCCCGAAGCTGCTGCAGTCAATGTATATGTCCTTATGAAAGGAGATGTTGGCATTGCCGCTGCATAAACGATAGCATCGCCCATCTGGTGCCAGGTAGAATTGTCAGAAGAGAACTCGGCAACGAAGTCTCTAGGGCTTGTGCTGCTGCCATATGCATAGAATGATATAGAAACAACCTTGCCGGAAGCTATCGCAGCCTTTGGAGTCATTGAGAACAGCCAGGATTGATTAGGCCCCCAGTTGTTACCCCATATAGTTGCGGTTGCACTTGTAAAACCGAAAGTCGGAGCTGTTGTGAAACCATCCATATCGAGAGCCGCACCTGTCGAGGCGTCTGTTGATGCTGAAGTTGATGCCATCGGCATTGTCGGAACGGCACTGAATGTCCATGATCCGAGGGTCAGCGCATTGGCTGCATCTACTACTGTGCCATTGACAACTATTGGAGTAGTGATGCCTGTACCGGTGATTGTAAATACAACCGCACCTGCTGTTGTAGGTGTTCCGGAAAGGTTAAACACAATATTTCCCGCTGCGGCTGTAAAGGTTCCGGTAGCAGCGACAGGAGTTGTAAGACCTGCAGCACCTGCACCGCTGACAGCGACAGAGAGTGAGTATGGATCGTTAACCTTTGCATTTGTATAAGGGATTGTTATAGTTGCAGTTGTTGCTGCATCCTTGGTCAAAGCTCCGGCAAGACTTGCAGTTCCGTAAGTGAGTTTTGCAGCAGAGGCAAAACGTGTGCCTGTTAGACCTGCAAAATCGGTTCTGTTTCTAGGAGTAACCTGTATAGCCCCATTATTGACACTTGCAATACCTTTCAGAGAGCCGCTTCCCTGAGGAACAGCAACACCTACGAATTCAGAGTACTTAGCTGAGAACATTGAGAAATTCTCACCTGTACTTGATTCCATATTTATTGTCGTATGAGCGTCAGATGCGGCAATATTCTTTGCAAGGTCAGCCTCTACAACCTGGACATTGGTTACAGAGACATACATACTCTCATAGTTACCGGAAAGCAATTGAGCAGCTGTAATCACAGACGGGTTAATCGCCACTGTCTGGCCTGTAGCAGTCATTTTTGTATTGTCAAAGTTGTTTAACTGGAGTAATCCGTTATACTTTGCAAGAGTGGCACCCTTAAGGTTAAACTCGAGTTCGGCACCTACTGCGTATGTAGATGCATTATCAACAAGTCTGACAGCGATACCTGCACCACCGTCTGAAACGACAATATTCTTTAGCGAAGTTGAGTTTCCTCCGACCTGGTCGCTTATCATGCTAGCCTTCATGTAAACCTCAGAAGCGACGGTTCCCTCACCCATCGATCTGAGTTGGGCACAAGTGACATAAGTCTTTGTTATACCTGCAGCTTGTATCACCTGAACATATTCGTAAATTGTAGAGGTTGCAACTTTAATTGTAGCTGTCCTGTCATTGCCGGTATTAGGCAGACAAGTTACAGTAACAGTAGTTTCGCCCTTCTTTCCTGTACTTGGTGAAAGTGCCACCCAGTCAGCACCTGTTGAATAGGTAACTGTTGTTGTCCAGTCTCTGTTTGTATTGACAACAAAGGTAGAATTTCCGCCCTCCTTGGCTACATTAAGTGTTTCTGTGCTTATTTCAAGAGATGGGGTTCCATCATCAACATCCTCTTTACTGCAAGAGGAGATAATTCCTAAAGTAGATAGGATTACTGTAAAACCTAACAGTTTTATTAATTTTTCCATTTTTAAATTATGTAATAAATATTAGAATTCTGTATTTATTACAAAAATAGAAAAACTTTGTGAAAGCTAAAACTTTATACCCAAAGATAATCCGGCCCTGAAACCTCCGAATGGCCCCTTTATGTTTACGGTCGCCTTATTCTGATTAACTTCAACTGTTTTTGTATATGGATCAATTTCCAGTTCATTCAGTTTGTCACGCACTGTGTTTTGCTCTTCCGTCGACATCGGAGTGGACGGGATTCCGGTAAAACTTCCCGAGCCGGTGCCGTAATGAGGTCCGAGAAACCAGAGGTCAAGACACAGGTGTTTGCTGAGTGCCCATTGTGATCCAAGCACAAATCCCACTGTGTGTGATTTTATGTTACCTTTCATATCAACATTGACAGAGATATCCTCCTCTTCAAAATCAGCATCAATGTTATTTGCGTCAAAATTTGAATACCTGTAAAACAATGAAACATAGAAACCACGGCCATAACCCTTTTTCCCAAGGTAAAAACGCACTTCCGGAGTAATAGCAAAGTTGCTAAGCTGCGCTTCATTGAGGATATCTATGACTTGCTGATCATCCGGTTCTGCGTAATCGATGATTTTGTTTTTCAACGGAATTGTACCCTCCGGCATAAACCTGTACGCCACAGCAACCGAGACAGATTTGCCGAGCACACGCTCATACTGAATGGAATAATTCCGGAACGCTATAGGCAGCAAATTGACTTTTATCAGGTTCTTCTGTTGAATCTGGTAACCCTCCTGAGCAGAGATACCTTGAACTAAGAAAAGGAGCAGACTAAAAAACATTAATTTTTTCATGACTAACCTCCAATATTTTTAAGAACACTTATATCTTGTATAAAGTTACTATTTTATCAGGATTCAACAAATATTTCTAAATTCGGAAATTGAATTAATTAAAAAGAGAAATGATGAAATTTATCAAACCAAGCCTTACTGTTATATTTATGACAATTGTATCGTCTCTGTTTGCAAGTAATTTAGCCGGCATTATTCCGGTCCCTGTTTCAATGACTCCGGGAAAGGGTTATTTCAGAATCACCGCAAAAAGTTCTTTATTAGTAAGTACCGATGACAAGGCTGTTAAGGATATAGCACTGCTTCTGAACAATCATCTTAAAGAGTTTTATCATTTTTCAAATCTCTCTGTCGAGAGCGGGCAGATTGCAAAAAAAGGCTCCATAATTCTAAAACTTGACAAAGAGTGCGGTATAAAACCTGAAGGTTATAAATTATCAATAACTAAAGAGAGTATAGAGATATGCTCCGCCGATCCAAATGGTCTGTTTTACGGCGTTCAGACTCTTTTTCAGATGATGCCGCCTGAGAAAAAGGCTCTCTCAAAAATCAAGATAAAATCTGTAGAAATCGAGGACTATCCGCGTTTCAGCTGGAGAGGACTTCATCTTGATGTTTGCCGCCACTTCATGCCGAAGGAATTTATATTCAAGTATCTGGACTATATGGCAATACACAAACTCAACACCTTCCACTTCCATTTGACAGACGATCAGGGATGGAGGATTGAGATAAAAAAATATCCCCTTCTTACCGAAATCGGCTCTGTAAGAAGCGAGACTCTTGTGGGCCGCTATTCAAAAGAGAATGCCGTATATGACGGCACTCCTCATTCCGGATTCTACACTCAGGAAGAGATAAAGGAGATTATAAAATATGCGGCTGAACGATATATAACTGTAGTGCCTGAGATAGAGATGCCGGGGCATGCCCTGGCTGCCCTGTCAGCATATCCTGAACTTGGCTGTACCGGCGGACCATACAAGAGTGCAACCAAATGGGGTGTTTTTGAAGATGTTATGTGTGCGGGAAAAGAGAGCACATTTCAATTTCTTGAAGGTGTGCTTGAAGAGGTAATTGCACTCTTCCCTTCAACCTACATACATGTGGGGGGAGACGAGTGCCCTAAGGTCAGATGGCACGACTGCCCTTTGTGCCAACAAAGGATGAAGGATGAATCTCTTGCTGACGAGCATCAGCTTCAGAGCTACTTTGTTCAGAGGATGGAGAGATTTATAAATGGCAAGGGAAGAAAAATAATTGGTTGGGACGAGATTCTTGAAGGTGGGCTTGCCCCGAATGCTGCCGTCATGTCATGGCGCGGCGAAGAGGGGGGCATTTCTGCTGCCGGCCAGCAGCACTATGTTGTAATGACTCCGGGGAGCCACTGCTATTTAGACCATTACCAGGGAGATAAGGAGACAGAACCTCTGGCAATCGGAGGGTTTACTCCTTTGGAAAAGATATACGGTTATGAGCCTGTGCCGGCGGCGCTCAGTGCTGAAAATGCAAGGTTCGTCATGGGAGCTCAGGGAAATGTCTGGACAGAATATATGGCATCGCCAGCACATGTCGAATATATGGTATATCCACGCGCCGCCGCCCTTTCCGAGGTGTTGTGGTCTTCGAAGGAGTCGCGGGACTACTCGTCATTCATGAAGAGAATGAAGACTATGGTCAAAAGATATAAGAGCATAGGTCTTAATTACTGTCCGAATGAATTTTCAAAAAGCAAGAAAAAACATGATTAACGAGAGCATTATGAAGGAAAATCCTTTTGACCAGTTCAACCTGTGGTACAACGAAGAGCTGGAGAGCAAGAGCTATCTGCCCGATGCCATGACTCTTTCAACTGTGGGGGCCGATATGATGCCCTCTTCAAGGATTGTTTTCATGAAGATTCTCACCGAAGAGGGTTTTATTTTCTTCACAAACTACAGGAGTAAAAAAGGGAGGCAGCTCGAGGAGAACCCGAAAGCCTCCTTGCTATTTTTCTGGCCCAGGCTTATAAGACAGGTTCGTGTTGAGGGGTTAGTGGAGAGGTGCAGCGAACAGATCTCGGATGATTATTTCAATTCCAGACCTTTGCCAAGCAGGGCAGCATCATTGCTATCAAAGCAGAGCGAGCCGCTGGATGACAAGGAGGCGTTCGACAACAACGTAAAAAGGCTTGCAGAAAACGAGGAGATGGTCACAAGGCCTGAACACTGGGGCGGATATGTTCTGAAACCTCAGTTGTTCGAATTCTGGCAAAACAGAGAGCATCGGTCTCATGACCGCTTTGCGTATACCCTTGAGGGGCCCGGATGGAAAATTACCAGACTCTATCCTTGATCCGCATTTTCCTTGTTCTCTTCCTCTCTTCTCAGACTTCTGACCACGCACTTGCATACTACAAGCATTGTAAACATTATCATAAGTGCAAGATAGAGGACAAATTCACCTGCAGAGACTACCCAGTCTGTATTGGGACTCAACCCTCCTGAAGCAATGAAGAGCAGAGTGACCAACATATGTCCGCCTGCGAGTACAGATATACCCCGCCACGAAACATCCCAGTCCCTCTTTCTTCCCTTGAACTTCCTGATAAATGCAGATGTGTAGAGACCAAAAATTACTAAAAGATAGAGAATTATCCTGATAAGATTTTCCGAGTCCATGACCCATATAAGCAGCAAGAGCACCAGGACCAGTATTGTCAGATATATATCCAGCTTTTTCATGATTTGGATATAATTAATCCAAATATACTAAAAAAGCTCGTAAATCAGAAATTTATACCGGCAATTTTACCACGGAAATATTGGAAATCACCACTTCCTTGGTTCCATGTGGCGGTAAGCAAGGCAGGTATTGATATATCGCCGGATTTGATATACTCCCCTATTTCCACAGACCATCTGACCTTCTTGAAAGATCCGTCTTTCTGAGTCTGGTATCTCTCATCAGTAGTAAAACCGACATATTCTCCCTTTTCGTTAAATGAAAACACGCCGCTGACCTCTATCCCTTTGAAAGAAATAGTTCCCCGGACAGTATTATTATCAATATATTCCCATTTCACATAAGACTTAAAACAAGAGGCCGGAATCATAGGCAACTCTGCCAGAACGGTAACCAGCGCCGACCTGTCCATCTCCTCTCCCTTCACGTCAGCTATAATAAACAGTTTCAGAAGCCTGATCAACATATTCCCCTTTCCATCCTGAAATTTGTCTCGTCCCTCAAATGGAATGAGCCCTGCAATGCGGCTTTTCATATAAACCAGACGGCAAGGCTCATAAGAGAAGTTGTGCTGATAGCACTTCATAGCCATAAATTTCCCCTTTTCGGACATTTTAATAGCAGCCTCACTCCATACAAGCTCGATAAAGGGAGCCAACACCCTGCCTTCATAACCGCATTGTACAAAATATCTTGCCAATGGTTCGGGAACCGTTGACAACATCTCCTTTGTAAGAATGACACCATTGTCCGAAGAGGCAACCTTTGCCCTCTCCTGCTCAACTTCAAGCCTGTAAAGAGTTTTCATTGCATTTTTTTGTGCAAATATATCGATTAAACTGATAATGATTTCCAAACAATGCCGGCAATAAATGTCACTGCACCGCCGATGACCATTGTCCAATGGATGCCGATACCACTTGCGACAGATCCTGCGATGAGATTTCCTATAGGTTGAGTTCCCATCAGGGCCATTGCATAGAAACTCATGACCCTCCCCCTCATCCGCTCTTCTGTTGTAGTTTGCAATAAGGTATTGATTGAGGAGAGGGTAAGTATCATTGTAACACCTCCTACCGAGAGCGAAAGAAGCGCAAGCCACATCGAACTGGTAACGCCGGTAAGGGAAATCATTGCCGAAAGAATCAATGTGGTGACAGTTATTATATTCTCCAACCCCTTTGTACTTTTTCTTGAAGCCATGTAGAGTGCTCCCACGAGAGCTCCGGCTCCGAGCGCGGACATCAGGAATCCAAGAGTGTCCGCGCCCCCGTGCAGTATCTCCTTGGCATATGCCGGAAGCAGCACTATTGACGGGAATGCGGTAAGGCTCATTACTCCGAGCAGAAGTATGAGGTTGCGTATCTCTTTTGTTCCGAATGTGTACCTGAGTCCTTCAAAGAAACTCTTTTTAAAATCCTTTTCGGGCGGGGCCACTCTCTCCTTGAGAATCTTGATCTGCCACAGGGCTCCTATCACAAATATAAAGCTGAAGGCATTTATCAGAAAACAGACTCCCTCTCCGACAACGGCTATCAGCATTCCGGCAATAGCAGGGCCTACAAGTCTTGCCCCGTTGAATATTGCAGAGTTCAGGGCTATGGCGTTGCCGAGGTTTTTCGGGTCGTCAATCAGGTCTATGACAAGTGACTGGCGCGCAGGTGCATCAAATGCGTTTATGACACCGAACACGATACTGAGTGCTATTATGTGCCAGACCTCTATATGTCCCGACAACACCAGGAATGCCATCACGAATGCATGTATCATGAATAGCACCTGCGCGCTTCTCATGATTGCCATGCGGTCATATCTATCGGTTATTACTCCGGTAAATGGTGTAAGTATGAATGTGGGTATCTGTGTGGTAAAACCCACGAGTCCGAGCAGGAAAACTGATCCGGTGAGTCTGTATATAAGCCAGCTGAGTGCTATGTTCTGTATCCATGTTCCTATGAGGGATATTCCCTGTCCGTAGAAATAGAGTCTGTAGTTCTTAGACCTCAGGGATGTAAATATCTGTTTCAGTGTGGATTGGTCTACTATTCGGAATGGCATTTTTGAGTCTCTTGTTTGGAAATGCCATTTCGCTGCAAAAAGTGTGCTATTATTAGTGGCACTGATTTTTCTAATTATCTCATTTTTAGGAATAATGATTTCATGACCATATTTTGCTGTTTTGCAGAGTTTTGCACCGACCTAAATAGCAGCAAATTAGAAAAATCAGTGCCACATATTTTAAATTGAAGTCATAAGCCTCAAAGACACTGATTTTTCTTAACGCCGTTTCTTGCGGGTTTTCAGGGTGCTCCGGAACGCCTCCCTTCGGTCGTTGAACGGTCCTCGCACTTTTTCCTGAAAACCACGCTTCGAAATCGGCTAAAAAATCAAGGTCTTTTTCGGCCTTATGGCTTCAATTGCTCTCTTAAATCCCATTTCAGGCTGAAATGCCCTGACTCGATTTTTTCCACTTATCTGTAAGCGGCTATTGAGCGTTTGTACAGATTATCTTGTTATTGCGAAAAACCTTGGCAAGGTCTCTTCCGTTGAGAAAGACAGAGTAAATTGCCACTCTAAAGATTGAAGCTTAACTTTCAGGTCTTTTATATTCTGTATTAAATCTTCGAAAGTTGGTTTATGCTCTTCGTATATCATATCTTCCATCATTTTAGCATAATCATATTCCCATTCGCCGATTATCTCAGAGGGGGGCATAGGGTCAAGCGTTATTGGATTATGACTGTTATAATTTACACCACCAACGTGGTTAAATTTGCTCCTGTGTGCCACAATTGTTTCATATAAATCCTTATCCTTAATGGCTCTGTCAGCTATTCCAGATCTTTCCAGATAATAAATGTCGTACAAATGTCGGCTTAATCTGTCAACCCTTCGTTTATCTACTGGTCGATGAAACTCTTCGTGTAGAAGAAATAATTTTTCCAAAAAAGTACGCTCTGCATTAACAGTTGGAATTGAGAATAATGGCTCAGCAAAATTCTTATCAATGTATACTTCATCGACTAAGGACCCAAATGTTATCATTGAACAAGGTTCATGCAACGCTCTGCAACCGATTTCAACCTGCACTCGAGGCAACATATACTCTGAAGGCTTAGCTATGACATTTGGATAGAAAATTTCTATAATGCGTGGATCCTGATCGCTGTCCTTTACTTCAACAATACTAAATTTTAGGTCTTTGACTCCCCTTGCTTCGAATCCCACTTTCAAATTATCGAAAAATTCCCCCGCAACATAGACTCCTGCCTGCTTCCTTACATTTGTTATCTCCTTTTTTGACCATTCCTTTTGAGGCTTTAGAAAGAACTCCTTGTCAATAGCCAAATCAATATCTTCCGAAAACCGATGTATTAACTTCCATGCTTTGCTCAGAGAAGTGCCACCCTTAAAAACCATATGTTTGGCAATTTCCATTTGAAAAATGACTTCGAGCGTTCTACTCACCCACCAGTCTTTCTCTACTGCAAAGGAGCTCATCCCCTTTGCTGCGGCAATAGCTTGAAAAATGGCTATTTTCTCTTCTTTATCGATATTATAGAAATTAATTTTCTCCATATCCCAACGCCTTTTTCATTATTTTTTGTATCCAAACAGGTGCCAGTGCGATATCATGCTTTAAATCACTTTTTTCTTCTCTTTTCAGTAAGTCTATGATCTTTTTTTCCTCTTCTTCACTCATTTTTCCATTACCAATTTCCTTAAGCGCCTGTATAACCAGACGGCTTATTTTTCCTTTTGCCAACAGGTTTTTAGGAGTGGTTTTCTTAAGCTTAATTTTTCTTTTTCCTACTTTAATCTCTCGTGGCGAGCCATCGGTAAGTAAAACTATATTCACCGGGACTTGTGTGCTTAATCCCAAAGAATTCAATGCATAGCTTCCGGTTGGAAGAGTTCTTATCCGGTCCCTTTTAGCAATGGCTTCGGCTACTTCCTCTGCTGATGGAATAAGGACACCAATGAGACTACTTTCTTTTGGGCGTACATAAATACCCTGAGCGATTCTGGTTATAATCCCTTCTTTCTCTAGCCTGAATAATGATAGTCGCACTGCCTCCGAAGATCCAAACTCACTAAAATCCGCAGGAAATAATAACTCCCCTTTAGGAAGTGATTCAATATGTTTTAATATTTGGTCTTCTATACTCATAGTCGCTAATTTTGTAACAAATATAGCATATTTTTGTTACATGGTTGCTTTTGTTGTAACAATTTTATTCATTATTTGTTACAAGTTAAGTGTTTTTCTGCATCATATCCATTCTCTGGATAGTCCATCCTCAGTCGCATTGAAGTCATAAGCCTTAAAGACACTGATTTTTCTTAACGCCGTTTCTTGCGGGTTTTCAGGGTGCTCCGGAACGCCTCCCTTCGGTCGTTGAACGGTCCTCGCACTTTTTCCTGAAAACCACGCTGCGAAATCGGCTAAAAAATCAAGGTCTTTTTCGGCCTTATGTCTTCAATTGCTCTAAAATCCCCTTAAACTAAAATATTTTATACTGGTCTATTAAACAATTATATAGTTGACAAATTCATATAAAATATTTATTTTAGTACCCGAATTACATATAAATGATTTCGTCATGAAAGATTTATTGGTTGTTCCGTTTGTATTCTTATTCCTGCTTGTTGCATGTTCAAAGAATAGCATTGATGGTCCGGCTTTACCTGAGGATTCCGTTATAAAACCGATTCCGAGGACTGAAACCGTAAATACCATTCTACTCCTTAAAATAGATTACCTGACATACAAGTTCGAAGGAGGGGCTGAAAAGTTCATTAGTGGTGGCCTTGCCAATTCTGATTCGATACCAATCGGGATAGTCTATAAATCTCCGAGTGATCTTGGACGTATATCACTTTTTTATAAGCCTACCAATGATTTATTGTTTGATGGCATTATGTTATGGGCGTCATCTGGTGTTAAAGGATTAATAGTACCGGCGAAATTTAATGTTCCTGAAACATATTTTAAGACAATCATTGAGCCTGCACTGCCTGATGATTCAAGATTTCAGAAAATCTTTCCTGATACTGATTTTAACTATTCTAAACTCTGGAAATCAATTTCTAATTTGTGTATAGTCACAGAATATCTTCAGTGTAATAAGAAAATCGGGCTTTTACTTTACATGCCTAGTGTTGGGGTGGGAGACCCACATGACTGGGATTGGTTTGTGATTATGAGTAAATAATTTTCCTGCTTTTCTCGATAGCCGTTGTTTACTGTGGAAAAATACCGTCTCAGGGCTGTCCATCCTCAGTTGCATTGAAGTCATAAGCCTCAAAGACACTGTTTTTTCTTAACGCCGTTTCTTGCGGGTTTTCAGGGTGCTCCGGAACGCCTCCCTTCGGTCGTTGAACGGTCCTCGCACTTTTTCCTGAAAACCACTCTTCGAAATCGGCTAAAAAACCAAGGTCTTTTTCGGCCTTATGTCTTCAATTGCTCTCTTACATCCCATTTCCGGCTGAAATGTCCTGACCCGGTATTTTTCAACTAATTTGTAAGCGGCTACTGAGGGTTTGTACAGATTATCTTGGGATTGCGAAAAACTTTGGCAAAGGCATTCTTAATAAAAAAGCCCCCGTTAAGGACGAGGGCAACCTAAATGTTTTCACAACGGAATAATCCTTATTGTGATTTGCTTTCAAAATTTGAAGCGAATATATCAAATTTTTTGGAAGAAAAATAATATTTTAAAAATATTTGGAAATGTGCATTATATTTAGTTGATTTGGAGTACATTAATCATTACTAAAAATACATGAAACGCGTTTTAGGCTTAGATCTAGGGACAAACTCTATTGGTTGGGCATTGATAGAGCAAGACTGTGATGCTAAACAAAGCAATATTCTGGGAATGGGAAGCCGGATAATTCCAATGTCGCAGGACATATTGGGAGAATTCGGAAAGGGTAACTCTGTTTCACAAACTTCAGAAAGAACTGCTTATAGAAGCACTCGACGCCTTCGAGAAAGATTTTTATTGAGAAGAGAGCGGTTACATAGAGTATTAAACATTCTGGACTTTTTACCTACGCACTATGCTTCACAGATAGATTTTAAAAAAAGATTGGGTAAATTCAAGGAGAATAAGGAGCCTAAAATTGCATATGATAACAAATCTTTCTTGTTTCTAGACTCTTTTAATGAGATGCTCAAAGATTTTGAACAAGAGCAACCTAATATGCTTATTAATGAAAAAGGAGAGAAAAAGCTTATCCCATATGATTGGACTCTGTATTACTTACGTAAAAAAGCGCTTAGAGAAAAAATATCAAAAGAAGAGCTTTCCTGGATTATTCTAAACTTCAATCAGAAGCGAGGCTATTACCAATTACGGGGAGAAGATGAAGAGGAAAATCCAAGTAAACTTGTTGAGTTTCATTCCCTAACAGTTGTTGATGTGGTCCCTGACGAGCCCATAAAAGGCAAACTAGAGACTTGGTACTCAATCATATTAGATAATGGGTGGGTGTACAGGAGGTCCAGTAAAACAGAATTATACGATTGGAAAGACAAAATAAAGGAATTTATTGTCACAACTGATCTCAATTATGATGGAACAGTCAAAACCGACAAAGAAGGTAATGTAAAACGAAGCTTTCGTGCCCCAAGTGAAACAGACTGGACTCTAATCAAAAAGAAAACCGAATATGAGATCGAACAATCTTCAAAAACAATAGGTGAGTATATCTATAATACACTACTCAAGTATCCCGAACAAAAAATCAGAGGCAAACTAATTCGTACAATTGAAAGAAAATATTACAAAGAAGAATTAAAGCAAATACTTCTTAAGCAGACCGAATTTCACAATGAACTAAAAGACGACTCACTTTATTATGACTGTTTAAGAGAGTTGTATAGAAACAATGAGTCACATCAACTCTTCTTAGAAAAAAAGAATTTTGCCCAGTTATTCATTGAGGACATCATCTTTTACCAACGTCCTCTTAGAAGCCAAAAATCTTTAATCAGTAATTGCCCTTTGGAATTTTATAAATTCAAAGATTCTGTTGGCAACGAGAAAGTTCAACATTTAAAGGCTATTCCAAAATCCAATCCATTTTACCAAGAGTTTCGTATTTGGCAATGGATATCAAATCTATCCATATATAGTAAACTCGATGACAGCAACTTTACCTCACACTTTTTTGACAGCACAGACGACTGGGAAAGTTTGTTTGAAATGCTAAATGGAAGAAAAGAGATTGAGCAAAAACAACTGCTTAAGTTTCTCTTGGAAAAGAAAGGGTTTAAAGGCAAATCTCTTTCCTCAGAAATTGAAAAGTATCGTTGGAATTATGTTGAAGACAAAAAATATCCGTGTAATGAAACTCGCTCTTTAATACAATCACGACTAGATAAAGTAGCCAATTTACCTGAATCATTTTTGACAAGGCATGTTGAACAAGAATTATGGCATCTGATATACTCCGTTACAGACAAGATTGAATTTGAAAAAGCATTAGATACTTTCTCTAAAAAATATAAGATAGACACACCTACATTTGTTGATGCTTTTAAAAAGTGTCCCCCATTTAAAAGTGAATATGGCTCATTTTCAGAAAAAGCAATAAAGAAACTATTGCCTCTAATGAGAACTGGGAAATATTGGGATTTGGACAATATTGACAAGGCAACTAAACAAAGAATTGAAAAGATAATTTCTGGTGAATACGATAAAGATATTAGAGATCGAGTAAGAGAGAAAGCAATCAATTTATTATCTGAAACAGATTTTAACAGGCTACAACTATGGCTTGCTCAATACATTGTATACGACCGCCATTCTGAAGCAACCTCACTGGACAAATGGGAGACAATTGATGACATCGTCACTTATTTACACTCTTTCAAACAACACTCGTTAAGAAACCCAATAGTTGAACAGGTTATCACAGAGACTATAAGGGTAGTTAAAGATATTTGGTCTAATTACGGCAATGGATCTAAAGACTACTTCAATGAAATTCATGTTGAATTAGGCCGAGAGATGAAGTTACCTGCTGAAGAGAGAAAGAGGATTCAGGAAAAAAACAGTCAAAACGAAGACACCAATCTCCGCATTAAGGCATTGTTGTCAGAGATGCAAAACGATCCAAATGTAGAAAATGTGCGCCCATACTCTCCTGTACAGCAAGAAATTCTAAAAATTTACGAAGAGGGTGTGTTAAATTCAAATATTGAAATTGCTGATGATATATTGAAAATTAGCAAAACAGCACAACCATCATCCTCAGATTTGAAGCGTTACAAGTTATGGCTTGAGCAAAAATATCAATCACCATATACTGGAGAGATTATCCCTTTGAATAAGCTTTTTACCCCTGAATATGAAATCGAACATATTATTCCTCAAAGTAGGTATTTTGATGATAGCTATAACAACAAAGTAATTTGTGAATCGGCTGTAAACAAACTTAAAGACAACAGCCTTGGATATGAATTTATTAAGGGATACAATGGCCAGATAGTAGAATGTGGGTTTGGGAAAAAAGTCAAGATTTTTAGCATAGATGAATATGAAGACTTTGTTCAGAAAAATTATGCCAACAATCGTAGTAAAGCCAGCAGACTGATGATGGCCGATATACCTGAAAAGATGATTGAACGCCAACTTAACGACACAAGATACATAAGCAAGTACATCTCCAATATACTATCAAATATTGTTCGATCGGAGTCAAATGACGATGGCGTCAATTCAAAGAATCTAATATCGGTAAATGGTAAAATCACAACTGTATTAAAAAAAGACTGGGGGATGAATGATATATGGAATGATTTGATTTTACCACGTTTTATCAGAATGAATCAAATCACAGATTCAGATTCATTTACAACTTGGAATGAAAGATTCCAAAAGTTTATTCCGACTGTCCCTATTGAGCTATCAAAAAACTTCTCTGCAAAAAGAATAGACCATCGTCATCACGCAATGGATGCTTTAGTAATAGCTTGCGCTACCCGAGACCACGTGAATTTGCTGAACAATTTATACGCAAAGTCTTCAGCCAGATATGATTTAAATAGGAAACTGAGAATTTTTGAAAAGACTACATATAAAGATATTAAAACAGGACAAATAATTGAGAGGGAGATTCCCAAAGCATTTTTAAAACCTTGGCAAAACTTTACAACCGACGCCAAAGATGCTATTGAATCAATAATCGTTAGCTACAAACAGAGCCTTCGCGTAATCAATAAATCAACAAATTATTACCAAAAATGGGTTGAAAAAGACGGAATTGTTAAAAAAGAGAAAATTAAACAAGAGGGGAAAAATTGGGCAATAAGGAAACCTTTGCATAAAGACACTGTTTCAGGATTAGTTCAACTGTCCTGGGTAAAAGTCCCAAAAGGAAAGGTAATGACCGCCACTCGAAAAAGTTTAGATTCATCTTTTGACTTAAAGACAATTGCCACAATAACTGACACCGGAATACAGAAAATATTGATAAAATATCTTGAAAGTAAAGGCAACAACCCGGAAAGCGCATTTTCACCTGAGGGTATAGAGGATTTTAACAATAACATCCATTTATACAATGATGGCAAGAAACATCGTCCAATTACAAAAGTACGCCTTTATGAAATAGGCAGTAAATTCCCTCTAGGAGAAAAAGGCAATAAAAATGCGAAGTATGTTGAAGCAGCAAAAGGCACCAACCTATTTTTTGCTGTTTATGCAAACAACAAAGGTGAACGCAGTTTTGAAACTATCCCACTCAATTTAGTTATAGACAGGTTAAAACTAGGGCTAAGTGCTGTCCCTGAAACAAATGAAAAGGGAGACAATCTTCTTTTCCATCTCTCACCCAACGATTTAGTTTATGTTCCTTCTGAAGATGAAATGGAGAATCTTAAACTTATTAATTTAGAGCACATATCAAAAGACCAACTTAACCGTATTTACAAAATGGTAAGTTCTACAAGTAATAGGTGCTTCTTTATTAAAAGTGAAATTGCTTTATCAATAGTGAATAAGATAGAATATTCTCCACTTAATAAAATGGAGAAGAGCATCGAAGGTATTATGATTAAGGATGTGTGTTTAAAACTACAAGTTAACAGAATAGGTAATTTAGAAAGGTACTTCTCTTAAAATAATCATTTCTGTTAAGTCTTATTATGATAAAAAAAATCCTCTATTTTGAGAATCCTGCGTATTTAAGTTTGAAAAACAACCAGCTGGTAGTCAAAATCCCGGCTGTAGAATTTAATAATACTCTTCCTGATTCTTTTAAATCAGAAAATGTCAGAACAATACCTATCGAAGATATAGGTGTGGTTGTACTAGACAACAAGCAGATTACTATTACTCTTGGACTACTTGAAGCACTATTAGAGAACAATTCAGTTGTTATAACATGTGACAGTTCTAGAATTCCCGTTGGTCTTATGTTGCCTTTATGTGGTAATACAATTCAAAATGAAAGATTTCGAGACCAACTAAATGCATCCGAACCTCTCAAAAAACAACTTTGGCAACAAACCATTAGGTCAAAAATCACAAATCAGGCTGCCATTTTGAAACAATGCCGCGGTGTAGAAATTAGAAATATGCTTAAATGGGCAGATGATGTTCATAGCGGGGATAGTGAGAATATGGAGGCAAGAGCCGCTGTCTACTATTGGGCCAATATCTTTCCGAATTTCAAGCGTTCAAGAGAAGGATTACCTCCAAATAGTCTTCTTAATTACGGGTATTCCATATTAAGAGCCATCATTGCAAGAGCTTTGGTTGCAAGCGGTATGCTTCCAACAATAGGTATTCACCATCATAACAGGTATAATGCATACTGTCTTGCAGATGACATAATGGAACCTTATAGACCTTTTGTTGACAGATTAGTGCTTCAAATGTTTGATAATGGAGAATTGGAACTAACAAAGGAGACCAAGATAAAGTTTTTGTCGATACCAGTAATTGATGTTCAAATTGACGGACATCAAAGTCCACTTATGATAGCTATTACATTAACCACATCTTCTCTTTATAAATGTTTCAATGGCAGTAATAGAAAGATTATATATCCAGAAATTTAGTGGAAAGATTTTTAGAATACAGAATTATGTGGGTACTTGTGCTTTTTGATCTTCCAACTGAGAGTAAGAAAGACAAAAAGCAATATTCTGAATTTCGGAAGAATCTATTAAAGGATGGATTTACAATGTTCCAGTTTTCAATTTATTTGCGTCATTGTCCATCGCGAGAAAATGCTGATGTGCATATTGCAAGAGTCAAATCCTCACTACCACCTCTTGGAGATATTGGCATTATATGCATTACAGACAAACAGTTTGGTCAGATGGAAATATTCTCTTGTAAGAAAATGATTGAAAAAAAAGATATACCTCAACAATTAGAGTTATTCTAACAATATGTAGCTATATCAACAGAGCAATCGATGAGAACTTAAATGTTTCTACAAATAAAAAACCCACTATAAAAGTGGGTTTTATATACAAAAATAGCAAATTTATTTTATCCAACACACCTTGTCAACCATCTGTATTTAAGCTCATTCAGAGCATCCTACTGTTTCTGATATGTCAAAGATAAAATTTTGAAAGCAAATCACAACTTTACAAGGCGAATAAATAAATGAGATTTAACTGTTTCTGATATGTCAAAGATAAAATTTTGAAAGCAAATCACAACTAGGCTGGTACTTCAATCTCGGTATGTTTACTGTTTCTGATATGTCAAAGATAAAATTTTGAAAGCAAATCACAACATGATTTCTACATAGTCTGGATTTGATTGCACTGTTTCTGATATGTCAAAGATAAAATTTTGAAAGCAAATCACAACTCGATTTCTTCATATTGCGAAAGTAACTCCACTGTTTCTGATATGTCAAAGATAAAATTTTGAAAGCAAATCACAACACCTCTTCCGCTATTTGTATCTGGCTTTCACTGTTTCTGATATGTCAAAGATAAAATTTTGAAAGCAAATCACAACACAGGGGTTCGAGTCCCCTCACCTCCACGACTGTTTCTGATATGTCAAAGATAAAATTTTGAAAGCAAATCACAACGGTAACATCCCCGTAGCAACAAAAGAGTTTACTGTTTCTGATATGTCAAAGATAAAATTTTGAAAGCAAATCACAACTACATATCAGAAGTATATGCTTCTTTCCGACTGTTTCTGATATGTCAAAGATAAAATTTTGAAAGCAAATCACAACAGCCCCCTGAAGATAATCATTGAACCTGTACTGTTTCTGATATGTCAAAGATAAAATTTTGAAAGCAAATCACAACTTCTGATCAAGGGTTGTGAAGATGTATTCAACTGTTTCTGATATGTCAAAGATAAAATTTTGAAAGCAAATCACAACGGAATATGTGCAGGAAAGTAGAAGTAACAAACTGTTTCTGATATGTCAAAGATAAAATTTTGAAAGCAAATCACAACAGAAACCTTTGAATATGAAGCCTATGAGCAACTGTTTCTGATATGTCAAAGATAAAATTTTGAAAGCAAATCACAACTCTCAATTCTCAGAGACTCGTCAGGGGATTACTGTTTCTGATATGTCAAAGATAAAATTTTGAAAGCAAATCACAACTAAACACACAATAAGGAGTACAAACGGAGTACTGTTTCTGATATGTCAAAGATAAAATTTTGAAAGCAAATCACAACAGGGTCTGCATAATACTCCTGTACTGAAAACTGTTTCTGATATGTCAAAGATAAAATTTTGAAAGCAAATCACAACTGTATTACCTAGCGATACTTTGAAGTTATCACTGTTTCTGATATGTCAAAGATAAAATTTTGAAAGCAAATCACAACAATTTTAAACAAATATAGTAATTAATTCTACTGTTTCTGATATGTCAAAGATAAAATTTTGAAAGCAAATCACAACACTTTATTACTTTTCTCTTGACTATCGTAGACTGTTTCTGATATGTCAAAGATAAAATTTTGAAAGCAAATCACAACATGTCTGTTGTTTTCATATCGGTAAAATTACTGTTTCTGATATGTCAAAGATAAAATTTTGAAAGCAAATCACAACAGGAGACCCGTATTGTGGTGCTGAGAGCGAACTGTTTCTGATATGTCAAAGATAAAATTTTGAAAGCAAATCACAACAGGGTCGCTTCATTCACCCCGTTACAATATACTGTTTCTGATATGTCAAAGATAAAATTTTGAAAGCAAATCACAACGTAAGATTATTATCGTAAAAAAAGATATTTGCTGTTTCTGATATGTCAAAGATAAAATTTTGAAAGCAAATCACAACGCATAAAATATTTTGAAATAAGTAAATCAAGCTGTTTCTGATATGTCAAAGATAAAATTTTGAAAGCAAATCACAACTAAAGATATCCAGCCCTGACGTTGTTCCTCGCTGTTTCTGATATGTCAAAGATAAAATTTTGAAAGCAAATCACAACTAGTAACCGCAATGGTTGTAAGGGACTGGGGCTGTTTCTGATATGTCAAAGATAAAATTTTGAAAGCAAATCACAACGATGTGTGGAACGGAGTAAAAGACGATTGTGCTGTTTCTGATATGTCAAAGATAAAATTTTGAAAGCAAATCACAACTTAGGGACAGAGTGGTACATAGCCACAACAGCTGTTTCTGATATGTCAAAGATAAAATTTTGAAAGCAAATCACAACCGGAAAACCAAGATTGAAACTACCTGATTCGCTGTTTCTGATATGTCAAAGATAAAATTTTGAAAGCAAATCACAACCAAGGTCTCTGACGTGTTCTTTTTCAAGAAGCTGTTTCTGATATGTCAAAGATAAAATTTTGAAAACGAATCACAACAAAAAGCCATCTTTGTAAAAACTATTTACATATTTGTATATGGAGTAATCTCAGCCGATTCTTAGGATTCGTGCACCGTAAAGCCACTTTTTTGTGGCTTTGCTTTTTATATATAAGCAATTCTTCATAAGTCTTATATGTTAATGAAAAAATTTAAGCTGAAAGTTGATGCTTTTTTCTGCCTCTGAATCTGTCAAGAGGAGAAGGGGGCGTTGGGGGCGGGGCGAGAGGTTGCGCCGACAGCATTTATTAGCAAAATGCGTCTGTTTGAGCCAAAGGCGAGTCAGCATTTTGATTAGAAATGCTTAGGCAAGCAACAGCCCCGCCGCCACTGCACCGCGAACCCCTTGACAGATATTTTATGTGGTAGTAATTATTTTTATTACATTTGTGAACTGATATTAGGACTTTTTCCTATTTTCAGTTTACATATGACGAAAAACGATTTCATATTAGAGATTTATAAAGATGACCGAACTGTCTTTAGATTGTCTGATATTGCAATGCTTTTCTCGCAAGAGGACATTATTTTTCTAAGCGATCGTTTAAATTATTATGTGCACACCAACAAAATATTAAATCCCCGGAAAGGCATTTATGCCAAGTCGGGATATAATCCGCTGGAGCTTGCTAATATCCTTTACACCCCTTCCTATATCTCTTTAGAATATGTATTACAACGGTCCGGAATTGTTTTTCAATATGACTCAAGTTACACAAGCATAAGTTATCTTTCCCGAAGTATCGGGATAAATGGGAAAACATATAGTTATCGAAGAATTAAGGAGGAGATTATAATGGATACGACAGGAATAATCCGGGATCAAAATATAAATATTGCCATTCCTGAAAGGGCATTTCTTGACATTCTCTATCTTAATAAGGATTTCTATGTCGATAATATTAATCCTCTTGACAAACAGTTGATAGAAAACATACTGCCAATTTACAAATCAGTTGCGTTAGAAAAAAGGGTTGCTAATCTCATACAAAATGGTTGACATTAATAAGCATAAGTTTTTCCTTTTTAAAATCCTGAAGGATATATACGAGGATAAAGAGCTGGCCGGCATCCTTGGGTTCAAGGGTGGCACGGCTTTGATGTTTTTTTATAATCTCCCGCGGTTTTCAGTAGACCTTGATTTCAATCTGTTAAAGACAGAGAAAGAGGAGATGGTATATGAGAAAGTAAAAGGCATAATACAGAAGCATGGGACAATTCATAATGAAGCAAAAAAATTTTACGGGATTATCTGTGTTTTAGATTATGGTATAGGTGAGAGGAAATTGAAGGTTGAAATTTCAAATCGCAATTACAATGATGTTTACGAAATTAAAAATCTATTGGGAATAAATATGCAAGTTATGACCACACCGTATATGTTCTCTCACAAACTCTGTGCATTGCTTGATCGTACCGCGATCACAAACAGAGATATATTTGACTGTTGGTTTTTCATGAACAATAAGACCGCGTTGAATCAAGAAATCATAGAGACACGAATGAAGATGCCTCTTTCTGATTATCTTCAAAAATGTATTGATATGTTAGAAGGAATGAGTGATAAGGGAATTTTGAATGGTCTCGGCGAACTGATGGATGATGATATGAAAAGGTTTGTACGAACAAAATTGAGATTAGAAACTATAACTCTTCTAAAGTTCTATAAGGAATATCCTATATTGTGTAGCACAGATTTTTCTGAATCTGTCAAGGGGTGATGCGGGCGTTGGCGGCGGGGCGAGGGGTTGCGCCGACAGCATTTATTAGCAAAATGCGTCTGTTTGAGCCGAAGGCGAGTCAGCATTTTGATTAGAAATGCTTAGGCAAGCAACAGCCCCGCCGCCACTGCCCCGCGAACCCCTTGACAGATGAACAAAGAAAAGAGCAGAAACAATCCGTGAACTGATATTAGGACATATTCCTAATTCCAGTTCACAGATTTCATAAAGTCATTTTTTATACTCTTGCATTTCAGTTTTTTTATAGCACGCTCAAGATCTGCTAATTAGAAAAATCTGTGCCACTAATTTTTCTTCAGTACAATCTTGCCTTTATACGCCGTGTTGACAACCTCGAGAAACTTGAGAAAATCGCCGTATTGACCGAGAGCATATCTTCCCGAAGGCATGTAAAACGAGTGAATAATCTTAATAGTCTGACCATCCTTGAGGCAACTCGACCTGAAACAACCGAAAGAGGTTTTGGCCTCAACCCCGGAAGGCATTGACTCAATCTCATAACCCGCAGGAATATTGACAACAATCGTGTCAATATCCTTGAAACCTTGTTGAATGTCAATACCATGAGTCCTCTCACTCACATTAACAGATTCGAAGGTGTTCCTGTAAGGATTAACCGGAATAAAAAGCCTGGTTCCGCTTTTACTACCATACTGGCGAGTGTTCCAGATATAAGAGATATCGATATATGGCAAAGGAAGCTTTACCTCATTTACCATAATCTTCTCCATCACCACATTAGGAATTTTGATAATTCCGGTCAGATGCTCCGCCTGGTCAGAGAATTTCAGCTTCGAAAAACCTGCATAGTCGTCATAAATCTTTACAAAACAACTCTTTTTGGCATCAATCCTCGCTCCGCCCTCTGCCGCAAGGGAGACATTCACAACATTAGACTCTACATTCAGGGAATCGGAGTAGTCAGGAAGTCTCACTACTTTCCCGCCATCTTCAGATACAATCAAAGCCTCGTGACCTGATATCCCATTGTGGACAAATCCTAACGGAAACTCAGGATTTGTGCACTCAAGCCATAATGTATCCTTCTGCAAAGGGACCATCAGGATTGCATGGTTGAACTGATGGAAACTCGGGAAATCATTAAAAAGGTCTCTGTCATCATCGTCCAGACGAATCAGAGTGTAGTATGACTGGAGGCCGGCAGCTGCCAGCAAAGATTTCATGTAGTTTGAAAGAGCCTTGCAATCTCCGAATCCTGTTTTAAACACCTCGGCTGCCGGCATCGGTTTATACCCGCCGATTCCGAGCTGTATGCTGACATATCTTGTAGTTGAACCGAGATATTTATACAATGCCTCGACTTTTTCCCGGTCACTGTTCGCACCTGATATCAGTTCCAAAACTTTTGCCTTTGCATTTTCAGGCAACTCACCTTGATCTTTGATAAGAGAGTAGCTCCACTGCCCCATCTCACTCCAGCCGGAAATATTGCCACTCACCCCGTCATACACAAAATCCAAAGGTTTAATGTAAAGGCGAGGGATATAGTTTACCAGACTTCCGTCCAAAGGTTCATCTTTAATGGCTTTCAAGCCGTTCAACTCCCATGTATATTTTAATTCTCCCTTCTCTGTGGAGACTTTCGGATCATCTGCCATATTGAAGCTCATGTGTGCTATTTTTGTTTCCTCAGGTACAATAAGGAAATAGCAAGATTTCTCCACAGACAGGTCGTAACCGATTTGAGGAAAAAAAACGGGAAATGAGTTTATTCCGTTATTCCAGTTTATTTCGTATTCAAAGACAATAGTAAAGGGATATGTGGGGATGTCGGGACTTAACCAGTATGTCTTGCTGTCTGAGGCAAGTGCTTCTGAATATTCTGTTGTCCTGATATCCTGCATTTTGTATTTTTTGAGTTCTGCTCCTTGTGAGTTGTAGATTTTTGCAGAAAAGGCTGTAAGTTTCCGGAACTTGTCTCCCGGGTATTCAAATTCTGCAAACTCTTTTCCGCTCTCATTGAGCACGGTTATTACAAGTTTGTGCAACTCTTCTGCATATATAGGAGTATCGTAACTAAATGTTGTCTCATCGTAACGAACCACTGCATTTGCATTTTTTATAAGTGTGTCGGGAATGGCTGATACGACTATCTGTTGGAGATCTGCTGTTTTTGACTGTGCCTGCAAATTCGTTCCAAAAGATATCAGGACGAGTAGTACTGAAAGATGTAAGAGTATATTTTTCACGGCTTTTCTTTTAGGTTTTAGATCTTTTTCAACACTATCATCTCACTGTTCTTTGTGGCTATCAGACCGAAATAGTTCTTTATCGCCTCATAATCTGTGAAAGGATACAGAATCTGGCTCATGTCGAATATATAGCCGAGGTTTATAGTCCTGTCTGAGACATTCACCGCATATGTGCATTTGCCACCATTATCCAAAAGTGACACCCTTACCCCTTTTGGAACCTCCTCTATTGCATAACCCTCCGGAATCATAATTATACAATTTAACCTGTATAAATAAGGGAAGCTGAACTCTATCGGCAATTTACGTTCTGCCTGGGTAAAGGGATTCTCGGTTATATGGGTGAACACCATTGGATTAAGATAAATATAATCGCCCGATGTCTCTATGTTTTTTGTAAATGTAAGTGTCTCTTTGACATTACCATCTGAGGATGTTTTTCCTTCTATCCTTATATTTTCGATTTTGGTCTGAGTGTTGTTCTGTATTGCATCTACAATCTTTACGGAGTCTTTTCCCGCAACAGATGCTCTGTATGTGTATGCAAACTGGTTTACATAGTTTGTGGTTCTTTCACCTTTGAGATTACCCTCTTTGTCCAGAGTTGCGACAACTCGCGAGATAAATTGGTTTTTCACGAGGTTGGTAAGGTCAACCGATTTCCCGGGATTCTTTGGATCATATACTACTCCTTTGTCTACCAATAAATCTGTAGGCAGAATATTTAAACCGCCGTGATTTGAGGAGCCGTCCATATAAATCATCTTTCCGTCTTTGAGCTCTGCCGCCACAATGAAGGTGCTGATTTTATTGATAGAGGGGTTTGTTATCGGGAATCTGCCTTTGGACCTTCTGCTGATCAACACCGGATAGCACTTGATATCTGCATCTCTGAGAGCACTCATGAGAACGAAATTGATCTGAGCGTTGTTACCTACTCCCTCTTTGGCAGCAGTTCTCGGATTTCCTCCGTAGAACGAGTATACATCGTTCCATTTGATCTTGCTTTTTATAAAGCTGTAGATTTTGCTTATTTTTTCCTGTTCGTCTGTCACCCCGTTCATCAAAACGGCTGTTTCATCCTTGAATGGATTGGACATTCTGTTGTTGGAGCTGAAGTAGTTTTGCTTTTCTAGCATTTCGATAATGTCTTTCCATGTTGATGTATATGATTTGTACATTTCGTAAGGATATTGAGTGCCTCTGAGTTCGAAGACCACTGCTGATTTGTACTCGTTCATACACCAGACGTTATCCTCATCTTTCAGAGCAGGGACATCGGTTGCTGTGTATGTCATGATCTTGCTTGACACTGCAAGCATCTCTCCCGCTCCTACCCGGAGCTGCCCTGATTCGTCCTTTTGTGTGACCGCTATGTGTTCATACCCTTTGGTTCTGATATTGAAGTTGAAATACTCAAGTATGTTAATCCCGAACTTGCTGTTCATTACCGGGATATCTGACTGAAAATACCACTCCGGAACGTCTGTCACATACCTTGAGACTAGTGTATATTTGAACTCAATAACGCTTCCTGCTTTTACATTCGGGATTGAAAACTTTATGCGCTTTGTCGTTTCACTTAAAGCCTCATCGAAGATGTACTTTTTCTCAAGTTTTGTTTTTATAACCTTTCCATCTTCAAGATTATATGAAATTGCCTCAAGGTTGTTTATATAATCCCTGTCAGAACCGTCTCCATAATAGTAAGGAATATCAATATTAGCCCGGTCAACGCCCTCCGGCTTCAATATCTTGATTTTCTGCTTGAACTCTGTCTGTAATACAAATCCGTTTTCAGGGGTATAGACATAGTATGAATAACCCTCATCATACAAAACAACCGCCTCTGCTGTTGTATCTTTTTGATATACCCTCATTGTAAGCTCGTCGTTTGTGATTTTTCCGTACTTGAAGCTTATCTCCTGACCCCATAAAATCACAGTTCCCGCTATACAAAATAGCAGAAGTGAGCACAACCTTTTCATTTGATTGATTTTTATTTGATTATGAACAAATGTACGATATTTATTTTTAGTGGCACTGATTTTTCTAATTTTTTGTACTACAAGCACATAAAATTTTCACAGCTATAATATATTGTTTATGACCACTTTGTAATGCCTTAATATTCTGCAAATTAGAAAAATCAGTGCCACATAAAAAAATCACACGAGGGGTGAGTGGTGCGTTGGGGGCAAGGCGAAGAGTTGCGCCGTCAGCATTTATTAGCAAAATGCGTCTGTCTGAGCCGAAGGCGAGTCAACATTTTGATTTGAAATGCTTAGGCAAGCAACCGCCTTGCCCCCACGTCAGCACGAATCACTTGAGTGATTTCCGTGGCACTAAAAAGCAAAATAACTCACTTTGTTCAGCGCAGTGCCCATATTTACTCTTTTGAGGTTTACTGAATAATTTGCGTCTTGCTCTATTGAAACAGTAGTCATTATAGTTTTTCCACCCTTGGAATCCTCAGTGGTCATCTCCATGACAAAACCCTCTACCGAAAGTGTGTTGTGAAGGGCGCTCATCTTTGCGGCACGAAATATACCGTAGTCGTTAGGTTGCTTAATCTGCTGAGTTATCCATACAGAACCGAAAATTTTCTTGTAGGTGTAATTATATTTGATACACTCGAATCCGGCAATTGTTTTAGTTTCGTCAGTGGGAGTCAGTTCCAGCTTTTTCAGCTCCTCTTTTGCAGGGTATTTGAACCTTCCGGCATTATACATAGGTTCAGGAAGGTCATTTCCAAAAATCTGTATTGCCACCTCATTTTTCAAATCAAAAACGGTTAGAATATCACCCCCTTTTGACTTGGAATCTGTGAATACAGCAAAATCCTTTCCGTCGGCCTGATAGTAGGTTTTAATGTCGAGGGTGCGCATCAGTTCATTATTCTTAGCATAAAAATCAATCTTGAAGGAGTTGAATTTATCAAATGAATATACCTCCTCCCACTTTACACCCGGGGCAGTGAGCTGCGCCCGGAGCGATGTGATACTAATCAGTAGTAATATTAGTGTCATTGATTTTTCTATTCTTGTGATTTTCATATACTTATTAATTTAGAAATTAATAATCGGCGACACAGAATCCGTTCTGTTATATAAATATACAAATAATTAATTTCAGTGGCACTGATTTTTCCAATCTCTTGTATTGCAAGCATATATCACATAGTGTCCATAACGCATTGTTTATGGACATTTTACAATTCACTGACTTCCTTTGAATTAGAAAAATCAGTGCCACTAAGCGTATCTCGCCCAGCAGCTCTTTGCTGCAAAATCCTGAGCGATTCCCCTGAAAGTCTGAGCTCCGGCTTGATTAAAGCCTCCTCAGATTCAGTTATTAGGCCCTTAACCCTGAGCCGACCGGCCAGAAGTCTGAAGTAACCATCCATTCGCTCCGGAATGAGTTGCCCATCGGGGGTAAAGTTGTTTAGAGCCCTCTTGGGCGAAGGAATTATGCCGGCAAGAAAAATAGACTCATTGACTGTAAGATCCGACACATCCTTATTGAAATAGAACCTAGCGGCCTCATTTGCACCGTAGACCATCGGCCCCCACTCTATAATGTTCAAGTACACCTCAAACATCCTCTGCTTGCTCGAAAGCCGGTTGTTCTCTATCAGCCAGACTATGAGCATCTCTTCAAATTTGCGGGCAAGTGTCTTGTGCCTGCTCAGAAAAACATTTTTGACAAGTTGCATGCTTATGGTGCTTCCACCACGCCTGAAACGCTTGTCTTTGATATTAGTGGCAAGAGCCTCCCTTATAGCCTCGGGTAAAAAACCATTGTGATAGAAGAACCCTCCGTCCTCCGACTGCATGACAGTCATCTGAAGTATCGGAGATATCTGATCAAGCCTCCTGAAGCCCGGATTCGAAGGGCCAACGGCAAAGCTGCGCACCGGGACCCCGTTCTCGTATGCCGTATATTCAAACTCACCATTCATGCGTCTCAAATCTGTCTTGCCGTACTTAACAATCCGGAAATGGTCCGGACGCATCACCGATTCAAGTTTTAAACTGTCAACGTTCGCAAAGTCTATATTTAAAAAGAAGTGATAATCTATGTCGCCGGAAACCTCAATCCCTTCAAGGTTTCGGAAAAGACCGCCAGGAAGAGAGGAAAAGAGCTGCTGGGCAGGAAATTTTGGCTTATTTACAGAAGCAGTCAGATTCCATTTCTCTCTCTTTTGTGCCTTAAAATAGGGAGAGAATGTGAGATCGTTTATTCTGAACACCGACGAGGAGTCCAGCTCAAGGTAATCCTCACCGATATTGACTTTGTATGTAAAATGGGCATTCTTCAAAAGAACATTGTCCGGCGAGACCTTCTCATGATAAAATGCCACACCGGCTACTGACGAATTCCCGTTAATAGTTATTACACCATTATCCCTTTCTGAACTGGAAAAATCAAAGGCAAGCGTGTCAAACTGAAGAGTCGCACTCCAACGGAAGTTAATAAAAGGCATGGAGAAAAAGCTTTTATTCCCGCCACTGTAAATTTTAGCAGAGATATTCCGTTTGCTGTCATTAAGCTTCCCGTCAAGCACAAGCTGCTCAGAGTGTCCACACTCCTCTGTGAAGATTTTTGCAGTAAACGCATCTTTAGAAACGTTGAAATCAGGTACGTTTATCTTCAGATAGTACTCATCATATTTGTAATTGACAGAGAGTTCATGTATCAGTGCATTTTTTGGAAGCATCCCGAAAACCATAGAGAGAAGATTGTCAAGGTTTCGGGAGTAATTGAGCCTTGTGACACTCTTTCTTCCGGTTGTATCCATGCTCCTGGCTCCCTTGAAAAGAAAATCGTAATTTGAGGTGGAGTCCTCCTTTACAAAATTGAATGAAAGTCTTTCAATTTTTAAACTACGTGTGTCGATTTTAAAAAAAAGCAGTTTAAACGGATTAATTCTTACATCTATCTGATCCGAGGCGATCAACGTATCCCGGCCGGCCTGACGGACAGAGAGGCCTTTCAATGTCAGACCTGCAATACCGTTCATCTCAAGTTTGTCGTAATCTATCTCTAATGAGTACCTTTTCTCTGCACTCTCTACTTTTCCGGAAATATAACTTTTAACAATCACCCCTCTTAAAAGCACAAGGATGAGCAAAAGCAAAAATATTAAAATCCCTGCCGCAAACCTCTTATCATTTAGCATATTTTTCAAGAGACACCTTTTAAATCGCGGCAAAGCTAATAATTATAAACCAAGGAAAGATACAAAAGATTATATTTGTATAATTATATACGCTTTATATGAAAACAACTATTAAACGCCATACTCTCCTGACAGTTGCAATAATATCGCTTGTTTGTTGCAAACCGGACCCCAGATTATCTGTTTCGATATCCACACTGACTGTACCGGACGTACAGTCTGAAACTATGTTCTCAATTGCATCAAATACCGAATGGACCATAGCCGGTACGACAGACTGGTGTACAGTAACCCAAAACTCCGGAGACGGTAGCGCAAGTGTAGGGATCAGAGTCTCTGCAAATACTACTAAATTAGAGCGTTCTACAACACTTACAATAGTAGGCGGTCCGCTTTCGAGCACAATAGTTGTAACACAAAAACAAGATGACGCCCTTATTCTCACTAAAAGCACTGAGAATCTGGACCATACCGCCCACACAATCGCCGTTACCCTTAGAAGTAACATAACCTATGATGTTATAATCCCATCGGACGTAAACTGGATAACTGAGGTTAAGTCCAAAACCTTCGACACCTACACACACAATTTCCTGATAGCCGCGAATAAGGATTACGATCCCCGCTCTGCCGTAATAGTTTTCAAAGACAAGAACAGCTTCGTTTCTGATACACTTACGATCAATCAGGCAAAGCTTAACGGGATAATTATTTCCAACCCCGATGTCTCTGTAGGAACAGCCGGGGACAATATAACAGTAGAACTCAGGGCTAATGTGGAATATGAGATGATTATTCCGACAGCCACCGCAGAGTGGATAACCCCAATGACTACAAAGGGACTTCAAACATACAACCACACTCTGACTGTTGCAAAGAACGAAACTTATGATGACAGGACTGGTTATGTTATATTCAAAGACAAACAGACAACCCTTGCAGACACTCTTGTGGTTCATCAGACAGCAAAAAAAGGGCTGATCCTGGGCGCAAAAACAGCCAGCCTGGGCAGTGAAGGAGGCGTTGTATCAGTAGAGCTGAGATCAAATGTTGCCTATGATATAATCATGGAACAAGGGGCAAGCTGGGTTACAAAAGTTGACAGCAAGGCCCTGACCCTCTACAAACATGACTTTGCTGTTTCTGTCAACAACACTTATGACCAAAGGAGCATGAGCATAATCTTTAAAGACAAAAATTCAGCTCTTGCAGACACTCTTGTCATCAGCCAGGCACAGAAGGATGGATTGATACTTACTGATAACCGAGTCGATATTGAGGCAGCAGGTGGAATAATAGATGTAGAATTGAAATCCAATGTTTCATACGACATAATTCTCCCGGCCGGTATCAGCTGGTTGACACAACTCAATACAAAAGGGCTCACCACATACAACTATCAGTTCAATGTGGCAGCCAACACAACTTACGATCAGAGGAGCTCACAAATCATATTTAAAGACAAAAACAGCACGCTGGCCGACACCCTTACAGTCAATCAGGCGCAGTACAGAGCCATTGTCCTTTCAAACAAAAATCAGACAATGAACAATGAGGGAGGGACATTCTCAGTACAGCTCAGCTCGAGTGTCAGCTACGAGACAATAATAGCCGAGGGTTCATCTTGGATAAGCGATATAACTACAAAATCCCTGAATAATTACACTCATGAGTTTAGCGTTAGTGCGAACAATTCGCTTGAAGAGAGGGTAGGAAAAATTGTCTTTAAGGACAAAGGCAGCTCTCTTGCAGATACTGTTACTGTTACTCAAGCGAAAACCGGAGTACTGCTCTCCAGCGAAGATAAATTCTATGTTCCAAAAGCAGGAGGAACTTGCAACTTTACACTCTTCACCAATGTCGAGTTTGATGTCTCAATAATAAACGGAACAGGGTGGATTACACAGCTTGCAACAAAGAGTTTCAACTCTAAACAATACAGCTTTGTAATAACTCCAAATACAACCACCTCAGACCGTCTTGGAAAGATTATCTTTACTGCTAAAAATGCCAGTGGGGCCGACACAATTGACATAAAGCAATCTGCCTATGATGGCGGGTTCATACACATTAACCAATCTCAGACTGCAGGTTCTCTTGTTCCTCAAACTGACAGGGCAACATTGAAGAAACTGAAGATAGAGGGATTTGTAAAAGCTGCAGATTTTATATTTTTCAGAGACTCACTTCCTGTTCTGGAAGAGTTGGATCTCAGTGAGGCCAACATTGAGAATAACAATATACCTGGTGAAGCCTTCAAGACCATATCACCGGCAGTAAGAACTCTCAAATCATTTATAATGCCTTCAAGTGTCAAAACCATAGGAGCAGAGGCATTCTATGGTTGCACAAACCTGGAGGGGATAGATCTTCCTGTAGCACTGACTTCGATTGGCCAATACGCCTTCTCGGGATGCTCTAAAATAACAGAAATTACAATTCCTGCCAGTGTAAACACCATTGGAGGCTATGCCTTCAGTAACTGCCCGCTCCTGGACTACGTAAAAAGCATGCTAACTAATCCATTTGAGATAAATAACGTCTTCCTGGATATAAATGACAATGCAGACCTTGAGGTACCAAAAGGAAAGCTTTCACTTTATGAAAGCACTACAGGATGGGGTTATACCTTTTTCAAACGTATGTTTGAGACTGGTACTGATCCTGATGCTTCAGTAGTCCTCAGCACTACATCCATTAAAACAATAGGCAAGGCATCAACCGGAAGTGTTACTGTGACATCTACTTCACCATGGACAGTTTACAGCCGTCCTGACTGGATTTCCACATCTGTCAACGGAGCTGCAGGCAATGAAACTGTCAACCTGGAGTTTGCTGCCAATACTTCTGAAGGATCCTCAGTAAGGACAGGAAAAATAATATTTAAGGTTACCGGTTCAGGAAATAAAGACACCCTGGAGGTAACACAATACACAAACAAATATGCAGACAAGGACTATGAGACCAGGCAGACCCACACTTTGGGCAACGGAATTGACGTGGTCTTTGTTGCTGACGGTTTTGTACTTGACGAGATTGTCTCGGGAGAGTACGACCAGGTGATGGATCAGGCTATAACACACTTTTTTGATATAGAACCTTATACAACATACAAAAATTACTTTGACGTTCATGTTGTATATGCATACTCCCAGGAAAGCGGGTGCAGCAACCTGCTGACCACCAAGAACACCGCATTGGGTGTCAAATATACAGGTGCAGGGTCCAGCACAAGCATGAGTGCCGATAACGATGCCTGCTTCGACTATGCAGAGTCAGTAACGGGTGTTAACCTTAGGGAGACTCTAATAGCTGTTGTTCCTAATAGCACTCGTTACGGCGGTACTTGCTGGATGTGGTCTTCAGGAGAGGCAATTGCTCTATGTCCTATGTCAAGTAGTTCATACCCTTACGATTTCCGCGGCGTAGTTCAGCATGAAGCAGGCGGACATGGCTTTGGGGGACTGGCTGACGAGTATGTGAATTATGATACGGAAACTATTCCTGCCGACGAAAAACTCTCCGCTCAGACCTGGCAGGCTCTCGGATTCTTCGGGAACATTGACTTCACTAACGATCTTGCCACAGTAAGATGGAAACATTTCGTGGGTCTGACAGGATACTCCTATGTCGGAGCGTACGAGGGTGCATATTATTACGGTCATGGAGTCTGGAGACCGGAGAGCACAAGCTGTATGATAAGCAACATTCGTTATTACAATGCCCCAAGCCGCGAGCAGATAGTGAAACGAATCATGTCGCGCTCGGGAGGAACATATTCGTTCAGTGATTTCCAGAGCAAGGATGTAATGCAACTTGCTCCTCCTACAAAGGGTGGTATGATTACATTTGACAAGAGCAAGGCTCTTGCAAAGCCTGTACTTGTAAATGGTTCTCCTAAAAGGAAATAGTGACTTTGGTGCGGTCTGATGCGAGCACCTTAATGACATTAAAATAATTAACCCCGAAAGTCTTAAACAGATTTTCGGGGTTTTTGCTTTTCCCTTGTCGCTTTGAAGTCATATGCCTCAAAAACGCAGAGTTTTCGACTTTGACGCAGTTTAAGGTAAGTGCCTCAATGACAGTTATATAAATATTGACTTTTTTGAAACATAAAAATCATTTTTTAGAACACATCAAAATCAAGCACTTACCTCAAACCACGCCAAAGCACTCTTCACTCTCCACTAAACATACTGCTCATAAGCTCCGAGATCGAGAAATCCGTGGCCTGAGAGGTTAAAGAGTATCACTTCACTCTTTCCGCTCTCTCGGGCTTTTAAAGCCTCTATTATTGTTGCAGCAATTGCATGTGTAGACTCGGGTGCCGGAATAATACCCTCACTTCTGGCAAAGAGTATTCCTGCATCAAAGGCCTCCTTTTGCTCTATTGCGCAACTGTCAAGATATCCGTCCTGCTTGAGCTGGCTAACGATTCTTCCGCCGCCGTGGTAACGAAGGCCGGCAGCATGTATCTGCTCGGGCTGGAAATCATGGCCAAGTGTGTACATCGGAATCAGCGGTGTCATCCCCGCAGTATCGCCAAAATCATATTCAAGCTTGCCCTTGGTGAGCTTCGGACATGCTGCCGGCTCAGCCGCAATCAGTTTCACATCACGCCCCTCTGTCAATTTGTGCCTGAGGAAAGGAAAAGAGATTCCCGAAAAATTCGATCCGCCTCCGAAACATGCAATCACCTTGTCAGGATACTCTCCTGCCATCTCCATCTGCTTCTCAGCCTCTAGACCGATGATTGTCTGGTGCATTAAAACGTGACTCAGTACACTGCCTAAAGTATATCTGGTGTTTGGCTGTGTCACGGCTCTCTCTACCGCTTCAGATATGGCTATTCCCAGGCTTCCTCCGTTTGTCGGATCTTCTGACAAAACCTTTTTCCCGTACTGAGTCAGCTCACAAGGTGAAGCATAAACATCCGCCCCGTAGGTCTTCATCACAACCTTACGGTATGGTTTGGCATTATAGCTGTTTTTGACCATAAAGACCTCCAGTTTTAGTCCGAAATGCCTGCAAGCAATACTCATTGCGGAGCCCCATTGACCGGCACCTGTCTCAGTTGTTATACTGGTGATTCCCTGAATATGGTTATAATACGCCTGTGGTAGAGCAGAGTTAAGCTTGTGAGATCCTACCGGACTTACACTCTCGTTCTTGTAATATATTTTTGCCGGTGTGTCCAGTGCTTTCTCAAGAGCGTAGGCTCTCACAAGCGGAGTTGGCCTGTAGCTTTTATACAACTCTCTAACCTCATCAGGGATATCATGCCATCGTTTCTGAGAAAACTCCTGTTCAACCAGACCCTTTGCAAATAACCCTTCCATCTCTTCAGGGAGCAGGGGTTTTCTGGTCTGTGGGTTCAACATTGGTTGCGGCTGTACCGGCATGTCGGCAACAATGTTATACCATTGTCTCGGCATTTCGTTCTCCGGCAGCATGATCATTTTTGGTGTCTTCATCACTGATTAGATTAACTGTTTTTGAATTGATATTAAAAAAAAAGCCCGACGCGTGAGCGTCGGGCCATTATATATATATCGGGTTAAATCCTAACTATACACAAAAAGCAGTGCTCACAGCCATTTCTGTACTGTGCCACCACCAATTCTGTGTAAACATTGTTTTCATACGTTGCAAAGATAGAAATATATCTTTTGAAGAAGCAAATAATCTGTTACATTTTTTTTATAATTTTTCACTACTCCAATACAATTTCCACATTGACAGCCTCTTCTACTGATTGCGATTTCACTTCAATTTTTAGCATTTTGGTAATCTGGTCAAATTGAGACTCGAACTTTTCACTTTTCACTATTTCACTTTTCACCTTTTCGCTTTTCACTTTTTCACTTTTCACTATTTCACTTTTCACTATTACACTCTTCACTTTAGTAATAGCCGGCAGCTCAAATGTGTATGAGCGTTCCTTTGGCTGACCTTTGTACTCGCCATTTGCCGGAGAGACCGTCAGGCTGACAATATTTCCCGTCCTTTTATAACGTAATTGAGTCGTTGCAAATTTGCCATTAGTATATTCAAGGCTCTCCCCGTCATCCTCGTAAAGGGTGTAGATATTGTCAGCTCCATCCTCTCCGGGATAGACTCTTAATACCAGATTTGAAAGAGGTGTGGATGCAGGTCTCATTGTGTAGGGTTGCATAGGTAAAATCCAGCCACCCTTGACAAAGAGCGGAAATGAATAAATATCTTTCTTCACAACAGCTTCAGTACCCCCTTTATATTCGGTCGCATCAAAAAAATCAAACCATCTGTCACCTGCCGGGAACCACACTTTCTGTGACGCAACAAGGTCCTTTCCCTCTCCCGCACTTGCAATCGGGGCTGCCAAAAGAAGGTCTCCGAACATGAATTGCTGAGGATTCTCATATGCCTGCTCAGAATTATTGTAATCTATATACATAGCCCTGTTGAGAGGAATCATAGTCTTATGTGTCTGCCAGATTGATGTGTACAGATATGGCATTATCTGCGAACGGAAATGGTATGCAATCCTGGTTGCATTCTTAGCCTGCTCTCCCCATATCCATGGTCTGCGGTCCAGATTTGCAGCTCTCTGTGAATGCACCCTGAGAGATGAACTCAATGCCCCGAACTGGGTCCAGCGTGTCATCATCTCCGGATTATCACCTCCATAAAAACCACCTATATCATGTGCCCAGAAGTAGCAGCCGGCATTTCCGCTTGTGGCGGTAAGCTCAATCTCAAAAGCAAGCGTTTCCCAGTTTGCATGAAGGTCTCCTGAAAACTGAATCGGATGCCTGTGATCACCCCAACCTGCCCATCTGCTGTATCCGGCACCTCTCATACCATCTCTTTGTGACTCATCATAGTAAAGTTTGTTAAGCCATGTGAGGTGATTCATGTTTGTCCCTCTGACAAACGGATAAAGATAATCCTGTTGCCAGTCAAGCCACCAGAATGCCACACCCATATCCCAACTCTCCTTATGTGCATATTTAAGGAAATTCTCCATATATCTCTTATCAGAAGCGTCAAACAGTATTGTCTCCCCGTTCGGCTCTCTTCCCATAGCCTTCATAAAATCGGCATACATACTCTCATTGGGTCTTATGCCGTCATGCGGGTGTTCGTTAAGTGAGACATGAATCTTGTCAGCTTTGAGCTTCCCGACCAGCCCCTGCGGGTCTGGAATCAGTGTTTTATTCCATGTATAGCCGGTCCAGCCACGGTTGCTCGCATGACCTGTACCTACTTTTGCATCAACTGTATGCCAGTCCATGTCAAAAACGAGATTATCCAACGGGAAATCGTTCTCTTTATACTCCCGGACTATCTGTTCAAACTCATTTGCAGTATATGGCCAGTACCTGCAGTACCAGACTCCGTGGACATACTTACGGGTCATTGGCGCATGCCCTGATATCGCTCCCAGATCCATAAGTGCGGCTTTGTAGTCATTACCGTAAACGAAACAGTAGAGGTCCTGGACATGTGATTTGTCCCGCTGCGCTATCCAGTTGTTTACAAGTATCTCTTTTCCCGTGTCGTTTATTATGTACCAGCCGTCTTTGCTCAGAAGACCTTCATTGAGAGGCACTCTCTTATCCACCCTGTCGAGGGTTGATATTGCTCCACCGAGATTGTTCTTATGAATGTTGCGAATGGTAAATTTCTTCTCCTCTCCCTTCAATTTGAAATATGCCGTGAAGTTGTGAATTCCGAACGGGAATCCGTCGTTTTCATATATCATTCTAAGGCATGATGTCTCAATCTGATACTTGTTTCCTTCAAGTTTCACGACCTTAAAGTCTGTCAACAAATTCTCTCTTGTGTAGGCAAACATTGTGGCAGAATCCAGGAATTTCCCCTCCTCTGCATACTCCAGTCTGAAAAGAGTCGGAGTTATCAATGTTATGCGGTTGTTACCGAAAACTATCGGATTCTTAAACGAGGGATTTTTGCTCTCATCAAGCTGGCCGGCCGCTGAAATGGTTGTACATATCATGCCGGCAAATAGAATGGCGTACAGAAAATACGCCGCCGTGAATCTTTTCATCCGGGAAATATTTTGAGTTAAATGAGCCCAAATATAACACAAATATTTTTATCTCAACAGTTCGCTGCTATTTCAGGTCATTTAAAAACAGAGTCTCCGGCAAGTCATAGAACTTCAGAAAATCTTCTGCAGAGTGCTCCCCCGGGAATGGGGCATAGTAGTGTCTCTTCTGGTTATGAGCATTTCTCCACACAAGCAGATAGCATATACCAGATCCTTTTACACCATTCATAAGAGTCTTTGTCCACCAATCCTTGTCGGGAATTGCCTCGTACCCGGTCTCCGTAACAGCAATCAGTTTATTATGCTTGATGCCCAGCTCCTTCAGCATGGCCATATCACTCTTTATTGCCTTAAGGTATGTATCCCTGGCAGCACCTTCTCCAAACTGATATCCGTCATATCCCAGAATATCGACATAATCATCTCCGGGATAATTACGCATGTACCCGTCTTTATCAGTCCCGAGATTAGGTGAATATGCCCAGATAAGATTAGTCAGCCCTTTTGATATTAGATATTTATATGTCATTCTCCACATTTGCTTATAATCATCCGGGGTTGAATCCTGAACTCCCCACCAGAACCATTTCTCTGTATGTTCATGATACGGACGGAAAATAAGAGGAATCAGGTTTCCATTATCATCCTTAAGCTCAATAATGTAATCTGCTATTTTGTCCAGCCATTTTAGGTACTTAACGTGCC
This sequence comes from Bacteroidales bacterium CF, assembly GCA_000473305.1. Taxonomy (GTDB): domain Bacteria; phylum Bacteroidota; class Bacteroidia; order Bacteroidales; family UBA932; genus Bact-08. The sequence continues at coordinate 2,183,040 of CP006772.1, forward strand.
CGGGATGACCCGGAAGAATGTATCTTATCACTGAGTCCTGGGCACTGTCCCACGAGGTCCCGTTTGTGAGAGGATTACGTTGATGCCAGCTGAGTGTGACAATGCCTCCCATTTTATGATGAGCCTTTATCGCCTCTCTCATTAAGTCAAATTGCACTCCGTCAAGATTGGCGGAAAGTCCCAACTCAATGCCTCCAAGATCACATCCGAGAACTGCAGGAAAATCACCGCATACATCCTTTATATCACTTCTCCATGGAGCCGTTTTGTCCGCTTCTCCCCTTACCCAGTTTTTACCATAGAAATAACTATCCTGGTGGCCGAAACAGAACTCTCCGTCGGAGGCAGCTTTTGCCAGTTTTTTCATCACGATTTCCTTTGAATTGTCCTGCTCTTTTTTAATACCGGCCTTAACAGAAGTCAGAGAGAGAGCGATGATTATTGCAGAAATCATTACTAAGCCGAAACCTCGAAAATAAGATGTCATTTTATACTTGATTTAATTTCTTTATTATAATCCCTTATCAACATGATAGTTGTGGTGTCAATGGCAAACACCGTATTAAGTCCCTGTGGCTCCTGAGCCGGATCACCACAGTAGTCATCACCTACTTTCCAAAATGGATTTGCCGGATCAGTCCTCGCAAATCCACCCCAGGCCCAAAAGTTGCAACCTGCAATAAATCCTCTATTGCGTACATTTTCAAGTAACCTGTCAAATATGTACTTGTAATATGTATCCCTCGATTTGGCCGGGGATCCCGGTGTAAAGAGAAAATTGTCACGAGGCAGACCAAACTCCTCAATCACCATTGGCTTGCTTAGCTTTTCAGAAACGGCTATGTGCGTTTGGATATACTTTTCTGTATTTGCTATTGCATTGTCTAACATTTGCGGTATGCTGTCCTTGGTAACCCAGCCCCAGTTATATGGCCAAATATGAAGGTTTATGTAATCGATTTCCGGGTATGAATGAATCTTTTCAAGAAGCATTGTATCTTTCTCACAACCGTATAACCCCTCACTTCCTGTAGAAACCATATGATTTGAGTCAATGGATTTTATTAGCCGTGCCACATCACCTATCCAGATTGCAAACAGCTCTTTATTTTCATCACTAAAGGCTCTCGGCTCGTTTCCAACCTGCCATGAGAAAATTACAGGATCATCTTTGTAGGCAACACCTGTTATACTGTTCTTTCTGGAAACGATATCCCTGACATAGTTGGCAAAAAGCGCCTTACAACTGTCACTCTGCTGAAATTGTGCCACATAGGCCACATACGCATCATAGCCGTCAATATTCGGCAATGGCGCTTTACCGTGTCCTGTCCATTGAAGGTACTGTGAGTAACCGCCCGACCATTCCCATGAATTGTTAAGATAAAGGACAGCATTCATATCCCTCTTTCCCAATTCAGCCAGAAACCTGTCCAGGCCTATTAAAATAGTGTCGTTGTATACACCGGGAGACACCTGAAGTGTGGGCTCAACCTTTGAATTGACACCTCTTTCGCCGTCAGAACCTACAAGAACCCTTAAGTTTTCGACTCCTGCCTCCTTCAAAAAATCCAACTCTCTGGCCAAGCGCATAGTATCTCCGCCCAGACCCTCCGATGCGAGAATAGCCCCGTACCAAAAGTTAGCGCCTATGTAGTAGTAAGGTTTCCCATTTTTTATAAAATGACCGTTTTCTACCTTAACGAATTTACTCTCCGGAATGTTGCCTGCACATGACGATAGTGTGGCAATAAGTATGAATGTAAGTGTGCGTAGTTTCATAGATTAAGATTTATTTATTGTAAATTTAAGTGCCCTTAGTACGAGATACAAATATTATTTTGTCGAATATTGATACTATTTTTGCATTACTCATAAAATTCCCGGATGATGGATAAGAAACTACAAAAGATAATGATCAACCTACAAAAAGTTGAGTTGACAGAGCACCATGTTTATATGCGCCTTGCCGAAAGAAGCAAGGATCCCGGAAATGCCGCAATCCTCAGAAAGATAGGTATGCAGGAAAAGGGACACTCTCAATATTGGCAGAAAAAGACAGGAGTTGAGGTGAAGCCTGACAGGTGGATTATCTGGAAAAGGGTTCTTTTAGCGACACTCCTTGGGCCGACTTTTGTCCTAAAGCTTATGGAAAAGAGAGAGGGTACGGGCTCTAAAGTATATAACGATCTGTCAAGTGTTTATCCGGAGACGTTACAGTTTGCCGAGGATGAGAAGGCTCATGAGAAAGAGATTCTCGACATGATTCACGAAGAGAAACTTCAATATGTCGGCTCGATAGTCCTTGGGTTGAATGACGCTTTGGTAGAGCTGACCGGTGCACTTGCCGGATTTACACTGGCCCTTGGCGAGACAAAGATTATTTCACTTGCCGGTTTGGTAACCGGAATCTCGGCGGCACTTTCTATGGCTGCTTCAGACTACCTTTCTTCAAAGGCCGAGGGAGATTCAAGAGCAGGAAAATCAGCAATATATACAGGAGTAGCATATCTGATAACAGTTATTTTGCTAATCCTCCCATTCCTGCTTCTTGCCAGTAAATTCATGGCACTCGGAATCACACTCACAACAGTTGTACTCATAATTTTCTGTTTCAACTATTATATATCCGTTGCAAAAGATCTGAATTTCAAGGCAAGATTCCTTGAGATGACATTCATCAGCCTTGGTGTTGCCACATTCTCATTTTTTGTGGGTTATCTCCTGAAATCAGTTCTTGGAGTGGACGCATAGCGAGTCTTTCACATCGAAAGCCGCCACTATGATATTTCAGAATAATTTATAACTTTGTTTCGCAACGAAAAGAGTGCTTATTGCATTTATAATTATTCTGAAATGAAAAAAGTTTCGATTCTGTTAACATTTTTTTTTGCCGCGGCTGCTATAACAGCCAACGCCCAGACAGCCAGCCCGAAATTGATTGACAGCTTCAACCCATCAATTGTAAGGAGCGTTTATGAAATCATCAGGCACATACCCTTGAATGAAGCAAAACAGATTGCTCTTGCCCGGGCAATAGAGCAGGAAGACTCTCTTTTTGCAGATTTACTGAGAAAGGAGCAGGTATTGGGGACTAAAAGCCATAAAACCCTAAGCGATCTTCGTAAAAAAAACTTGCAGACCATTCTCTCCGAAAACGAGTTGGATCAGTATTACAGAGGAATCAGTGACACTGATGCAGAAGCTCTTGCCGTTATAGCAAGAGAGACAATCAACCCGCAGATAAATGGCGGTTACCAGGACGGAAAATTCATTTATGCCTCTTTTTATAAGATTTATCTCGAAAGCAAGGTGGCTGAGCTTAAATATGCCGACGACCCCGCCAGACTCAAAACAGCTCTTAAAAAAATAAGGGAGGATGAGTTCAAGGTTCTGCTTGATAAAAGCGGAATAGTGGCAACAGATGAGCTTAAAGGCTCTCGTGCATGGGCATTCAAGCCAAACACTCCTGTCAGATAATCACTACAAAATTGCAAAACAATGAACAAATCAATAATTAAGAAATCTTTCCTGAGTGCCGGAACAATCGCCCTTGCCGGATCACTTCTCCCCGGAAACTGCTATGCACAGCAACCGAAGAAACCAAACATACTCTTTATTGCAATTGATGATTTGAGGCCGGTTATATCCGTATACGGGGACAAGACAGCACACACTCCCAACTTTGACAGACTTGCAGCATACGGAGTGACCTTTATGAATAACTATTGCCAACAGGCTCTCAGTGGTCCTACAAGAGCAAGCCTCCTTACAGGACTCCGCCCGGATCAGATCGGGTGCTGGACTCTTCAGGGGAATTTCAGGGTTAATAATCCGTCTGCCATAACCCTCCCTGAGAATTTCAAAAACAACGGCTACGAAACTGTCGGTATAGGAAAGGTTTACCACCCGCTGGACAACAAGAAATACAGAAATGACCCTCAGTCATGGAGTGTACCTTACATACAGCCTGCAGCAGCAACATACATGATAGCTGAGGGCAGAAAAGCAACCGAATGTGCGGATGTCCCGGACAACGCATATGCCGACGGCCTTATAACTGAAGCAGGTGTGGAAAACATCAAAAAGATGGCAAAGTCAGAAAAGCCTTTTTTCCTCGCGGTAGGTTTCAAGAAGCCTCACGCACCATACGTTGCTCCAAAAAAATACTGGGATATGTATGACCGTGAGAAACTTCCGCTGGCTGAGTTCCAGGAGATGACATCAGATCCTGTACTATACGCCTACCACCCTTCAAATGAGCTGAAAGTCTACTCCGACATCCCTTCATTCCAGAGCTATGAGGACACAAAGCATATGGATGAGGCTACACAAAGAAGGATAATCCACGCATATTACGCCTGCGTCTCATATATTGATGCCCAGATAGGAAAACTGCTTGACGAATTAGAGAATCAGGGAATAGCCGACAAAACTATAATTGTTCTCTGGAGCGACCACGGATATCACCTGGGAGACCACGGGCTGTGGAATAAATTAACAAACTTTGAGGGGTCAACAAGGACCGCATTTATGATTTGCGCACCGGGGATGAAGAGAGGTGTGAAGAGCTCTTCAATAAGTGAATATGTTGACATTTACCCGACTCTTTGTGAACTTGCTGGTGTTAAACCGGCATCATACATTGATGGTAAAAGCCTTGTACCCGTCTTAAAAAATCCGGCAGCCAGGGTAAAAGAGTATGCCTTCGGTCAGTTTCACAGAGGAAATATTCAGGGATACTCATGCAGGGATAAACGATATCGTCTTGTTGAGTGGGTAAAGGATTTCAGGACATACGTCCCTTTCAGCGGCAAAGAGGTTGTCGGCACAGAACTTTACGACTACGCTTTAGACCCTCTTGAAACACGAAATGAGGCACACAATCCCAAGTATCAGAAGATTCTTAAAAGAATGACCGAAGAGATGCATAAATTCTATGCCCGTCAATATGAGATTAGTAAAAATTACAAAATAGCCTCAAAATTTCCGATTGGAGCACCACCGGAGGATGATGGAGAGTAGCAAGAAGACATTAACCCTGGACTATGCGGCAAGAAATGTAAACCCTGCCGCATTTTCCACTATGGTGAAGCCTGCCGGTTCTCTCTGCAATCTGGATTGCCACTATTGCTACTATCTCGACAAATCACTACAGTACGATGGCAAACAACCCCTTATGAGTCCTGAACTACTGGAGAGATTTACCAGACAATACATCGAGGCTAACGAAGTGCCTGTGGTTACATTTCTGTGGCATGGAGGTGAACCGCTGATGCAGGGTGTGGATTTTTACAGAAAGGCACTTGAGCTTCAGAACAGATACTCCTCCGGCAAAAAGATCGAGAATGTACTTCAGACAAATGGGACTTTACTCAATGAGGAGTGGTGCAAATTTTTTGCAAAGAATAATTTTCTGATCGGAATATCGATAGACGGCCCTAAAGATATTCATGACACCTTCAGGCTCAACAAAGCCGGCAAACCATCCTTCGATAAGGTAATGAACGGGATTGATCTGTTAAAAAGATATAAGGTCGAGTTCAACACTCTGTCGGTGGTAAACAAGCTATCAGAAAAACGAGGTAGTGAGGTGTATCAATTTTTAAAAAATATAGGAAGTCATTATATGCAATTTCTCCCGGCCGTAGAACATGTCGTTGAGATACCGGGCAGAAAGAGGGCTGTGATTGTTCCCCCTGAACATGAGGGTGCACATATAGCAACGTGGAGCGTCTCGGCAAATGGATATGGGGAATTTCTGAATGATATATTCGATATATGGGTAAGAAACGATGTCGGGCAATACTTTGTACAGATTTTTGACTCCACTCTTGCCCAGTACTGCGGAATACAGCCGGGGCTATGCAGTATGAACGAGACCTGCGGGGAGGCTTTGATTGTAGAACATAACGGGGATGTGTATCCGTGTGATCACTTTGTATATCCTGAGTATAAGCTTGGAAATATATCGGAAATGAGTCTCAGAGAGATTTATCTCGGACAAAAAAGATTTGATTTCGGCATGGATAAACGCAGCACCCTTCCGAGTGAATGTATGAATTGTGAATATTTCACTCTCTGCAGGGGAGAGTGTCCCAAACACAGATTCGAACCTGTTTCGTCCGGAGAGGGCAAAAAAAACATTTTGTGTGAGGGCTTCAAGCTATTCTTTAAACATACAGAGCCTTACATGAAATATATGCGGGACCTTTTGGCTTCCGGAAAGCCTGCATTTAACGTTATTCCATGGGCAAGAACAAATTTCTAAACAACATCTGCTTTTTTTAAGTAAATTTGTGCCTAATAATGAAAATAGCATGAAGATAAGACGTGTGGTTGTCACGGTTTTTTCTTTAATTATATGGTCTCTTTCATACGGACAGGAATGGTCCCTAAAAGATATAGGAATAGGCATACTTGACACATCCGAATACGATAAGGAGTTAAGAATTGTCAAAAAGGGTATCAAATGGTCTGAAAAGGAGCTCTATAATATCAGGCTCTCTCCTGGAACAGAAAAGGTTTTTGCAACCTGGGTCGCAGGTCCGCCCACAAAAGATTTTCTTAACGCGAATGGGTTACCTGTCTGGTTGTGCGAATATGTAATCACATACCCGGATAAAAGAGTTGAAAAATTCGGCCCTTTTGGTTTTTATGAGGCAGGGTTCAGTACAATGATCATCAACCCGAGCTATAAAATGCTTGGGAAATGGAAGATCGAGTACTTCATTGTAAACCGCGACACAAATGACCGTCGCCTGATAGGGACAAGCTTTTTCACCCTTTTCGAATAATAGGAATAAGCTGTATTTCACCTCTTTTCCAAATCTCCAATAATTAAAAAATTTGGACAGTGACTATTTTTTCCTTATATTTATTCTAGTCTACTTGATGTCATTTAAAACACACATATATGAAAACTCTTACTCTAAACGTCAAGCAAAAAGAATTCGAAGAGATTGTTGCAGGGAAGAAGAGGATTGTGACACGTGATATCAAGCCGTCCAACTCCTCTAAATATATTGGGTTTGAAGACTTGATATCCCACACAAAGTACACAGAATGGGACTCAATCCCTGATGGGACCAGGGACATTTATGTACAGCCCATCAAATATGACTCTATCATTCTCAAGCCATCCACCTTTGAAGGAGAAAACAGGCCCTCGTACCATGTTGAGGTCAAAGAGGCAGAAGTTCTGTTTCTTATGGATGAGAACGAGGCTCAGATCTTCAAAATGGAAAAGGGGCAGGAGTATCCGGCAATGTGTATAGACTATTTTCTGGGATCTTCAATACAGAAATAAACGAGAACCCCGCCTTTAAAAGCGGGGTTCTGTCATTTAAACTTGCCTGCATTGTTACGCGTGGCTTTTTTCTTCGCGTTTGGCCATCTTGGCTGCGCGTTTCTCCTTAAGAGTCATCTTTGGCTCCTTTTTGGTAGATTTTTCTTTAGGTTCTTTTTCTTTTGACATAACCATACAGATTAATTGTAAAGGTAAAGTTACAACATTAATTGTGAAGTTGTAACCGAAATTATCTCCCGGGAATCCACGCCAATATTCTGAGCGGGGAACCGCTTCCTCCCTTGATTTTCATTGGTGCAGCCACTACATAGAAACCTGATGCCGGCAATATCTCAAGGTTTGCCAGATTCTCATAAGCTGTGATATTGTTACCGCAAAGAAACCTGTGGGATAGAAAATCCTTTGACTGTCCGTAGTCAATGCTTGGAGTGTCAATTCCGACAGCCTTTATTTTCCGCTCTTTAACCAGCCACTCTGCTGCCTGTGGAGACAGACCGGGGAAATGCAGCTCTTCAACACCCTCCGCGCCACTTTTAGTCGTGCCGGTATATTCCTGTTTATTACCCCAATACTTCCCGAATCCGGTTCTTATCAGGACGATAGCACCATCGGGAATTTTTCCGTTTTCAGCCTCCCAGGCATTGAAATCCGTTGCAGGGATAAGGTAATCCCTGTTCTCCCCCACCTTTTCTGAAATATCAACCAGCACACCTTCGCCGGTGAGCTCATCGACCGGAATCTGCTCAATAGAGCGACCTCCTTCGGCAAAGTGGAGCGGTGCATCGAAATGTGTGCCGCCATGTTCTTCTGCTGCATATTTAAATGAAGAGTAGAAGTACCCTTTGTCATTTATTCCGTATGCGACAGTATCATGGGTGAATGTCACATTTGTTGGCCAATAGACGGTACTCTCTTCAAAATCCCAAGTAAGGTCTACCCAACGGCCTTCAGAAAGCAAACCGGCAATATCGGCATGCTTTGGAGTGCATGATATTGCAAAGGTCAGAATTAATCCGAAAAATAATTTAGTTTTCATTTGCCTTGATTTTTAGGATACGGTTTATATACAAACTTACTGATGTTTTGCAAATGTTCGGTAAATTATCCTTTCTTACAGATAATATTTATCTTTATCAGACAATTAGAGATGATGACAGAGCTCATAAGAAGATGCTTTCAGGAGATTGCAGAGGAGAACATTCCCTATCTTTCTCAGTGGTATATGGATAAACCGGCTGTTATAACCGACGCGGGCTACAATAAACTAAAAAGGCTACAAACCATACTTTATCGTGCAATATGCCAATTTGTAGAGAACTATGAAAAGTATGAGTCAATTTTTTACCTTGACCAGAAAGCAAGAAAGATAGTAGAAATATGCAATGAAGGAAAACCAGGTTTGCCGAAAAACATATACCGGCCGGGTACATATAGACCAGACATTCTGTTTGACACCGATGGTAGTCTGAAGATATGCGAGATAGGCGGGAGATTCCCCCTTAACGGATATCTGGCATCCGGCTTCTCAGAACTGATTGGCATGGAGCGTTTTCTAAAAAAGGAGAGTCAACTTAAAAAAAGAGCTGAGTATTTAAGATTTCTGACAGCTCTGTTTGATTACTGGAGTCCTCTTGTAACCAATTCATCGTTACCCGGAAGAATAACTGTCCTCAAAGGGGTGGACAGGCCATGTGATATAAAATACTACATCCCTTTCTTCAGAAAATTGGGAATTGAAGTTATCTCACTCTCCCCTTCCGAATTTGAAGCAAATCCAAATATAATTGAAAACTCTGCAGTTATAAATGAATTTAATCAAATGGAGATTGAATCTTTAAGTGAACACTCGATTGAAATTCTTGCCCAATCCAATGCCCTTAACGACCTGCGGACTATCTTTCTCATTCACGACAAGCGATTCCTTGCCATATTGTGTGATGATGAATTCCAAAGAGAATTTCTTGACAATTCGGAGAGGGAGTTCTTCAGTGGTTATCTGATTCCCACATACACATACCTTCAGGCAGATTTCATCGAAAAGGCACGGCACGAAAAGGAGCAATGGCTCCTTAAACACTCTCTGTTGGGTAAAAGCGAGAAGGTGTACGCAGGAGTACACTGCAGTGCCTCAGAGTGGGAAGAGCTCTACTCTTCAGGAAGTGTCAGAGATATGGTTCTTCAGCCATACATAAAACAGAGGAGAGTTAAAGCTTCCATTGGTGATAATCATTTTTGCGATTATGTTACAGGAACCCTGCTCTGTCTTGACAACAATTTCTTCGGTACCGGACTGTTCAGGACATCCTCGTTTGAGATAACCAACAGGAAGGACGACAGAAAAATTGCACAATGTTATTCAGAATCTTATATTTACAATTATGATTTTATCGTATAATATCGATGACAGAATTCAAAAAACTGACCAATCTAACTAGCTGCTACGAACTCGAAAACTTTAAACCTATAACCCTAAACACAAAACTGCTTGACAATCTCGGGATAGACTATCCTATTCCGAAAGATGTCGGCTCAGCACTGGAAGAGGGCTCTGAATGGTACAGGAATCTATTTGAAAACAGATTGCTAAATCCCGCGACAAACTACAACCTTGTATTGACAGATCCTGAAAAGGAGCTGGAAATTCACAACTATACAGGAATTTGCCCCACAAACGTCCTTGAGGTCTCTCCTATAGAGGGTTCCTGTTCTGTCGGGTGTCAGTATTGTCTTGTTACTGACGGAAAACATCTCAAAAAAACGGATGTTTTCAGCAACTACCGTGAGAAACTGGCATCTTCACTACAGAGAAACCGTCATAGAAACACCTTTTACTACTTCTCCCCCAAGACAGAAGCTTTTTCCGAACCGCTTCTATACAGTGGAGTTGCACACGAAATTGTGAAGTGCTTCATTGAGCATTTCGAACGCTACCCCGACTCTTGCATCCGTATTTTCATCGCGACTAAAGCCGGATTGAAACACCTTGAATTTAAACATGAAGGCACTTCGGTCATAGAGCTTATCTCCCGGATTGCCTCAAAAGTGCAGGTTAACGGCAGCATAGGAATAATGCCGACATATATCAGAAATATATTAGAGCCAAATGCGGCAGGAATAGATGACAGGCTTGCAGTACTTGAAAAGCTGCGCTCTTTAGGAGTGGAGTCTGAGTCGGTGCTGTGTCAGCCGCTTTTTCTGCCATATTTAGACAGGGATTCTGTAAATATGTTTATTAAAAAATTAGCTGCAGCCGGTATAAAAAACATCAAACCGGAGTTTTTTACAGCCGACATACGCAATATAGTCCTCGTTTCCCAGTATATTAACCATTTCGATCCGGGAAAACTGGGCGAATTTCTATATCCCTATCTTATGGAGGGAAACCTCAACCACATAAAACAACGCTCAAGGCTTGCACCCGACCGGAAAACCTGCGTGGCGAAATTGAGGATGATAGACGAGATTGCATCTGAGAATGGAATTTCCATAAGTATATGCAACTGGGTGAAACGGGAACTTGGAAGTGTGGACAAATGGGTTAATCAGATAGACGGCAGCTCTTCGGCAAAAGGATACAGATGCCTCGGATATCAAACCGCTCTTTTCAGGCAATAGGCTGATTAAAACATAAAATGGAGAGTTTAAAGGATAAATCAGGAGAGGAGATAAGGGTAAGCATCTGTTGTGCTGCATACAACCACGGCAAATATCTCAGAGAGTGCCTTGAGGGATTTCTCATGCAAGAGACAGATTTCCGCTATGAGATTCTTGTCCATAACGATGCCTCAACAGATGATACCGGTAAAATAATTGAAGAGTATTCACGCAAATATCCTGAAATTGTTCGTGAGATACGGCAGTCTTCAAACCAATACCAGGCAGGCAACAGGGCTATTGTTACAAAATTTCTTCTTCCTGTTGCAAAAGGCGATTTGATTGCCATTTGTGAGGGAGACGACTATTGGATTGATCCGGTAAAACTTCAAAAGCAGGTAGAGGTTATGGACTCCGACTCCTCTCTTGCCGCCTCCATTCACTCAACAAGGGTAACAGACCTTCAAGGCAAGGTCTGTGGCCATTTTAAACCGGCAAATCGTGAGAGATTGATTAACACGCCGGAAATTATAAAATGGAGACACAATTTCTGCCACATAAGCTCTTTGATTTACAGAAAAAATCTCATGGAGGCATATCCCGAATACTGCACAAATTGCCATGTCGGAGATTTTCCTTTGATGTTGTGGTTGTCCCTGAAAGGGGGTATATACTATATTAACAGGGAGATGTCAACATACAGGAAATTTACACCTCACTCCTGGACAGAGTTGTACAAGGATTGCCCTTTTGAAAAAAGGATGGAGTTTGTGAATACAGAGATTGTGATGCTCAATGGTATAGACGTGGAGAGTTGCCATAAATATTCAAAGTCAATAAGAAAAAAGAGCAACAGGCTTTTAATCTACGCATTGTGGAGGTACAGAAAAATAAAACAACTCAGAAGATCAGAGTACCTGAGAAAGATATTAAGTATGCCATTTTACAAAAGTGTAAGGATACTTTTTATCGTTCACATCTGCTCAAGAATTAAGGAAATAGTCAACCATGAATAAAATCCTAAAAGTGACCTCTCCGCTTTTTCCTCCTCTGGAAGAGTTTCAGGCCTATCTTTCAGAAATATGGAAAGATAAACAAGTGGCAAATTACGGGCAATTCCACGACAAGCTGGAGGATGCACTTCAAAAGTTCCTTAAGGTACGGGAACTCTCTCTTTTCACAAACGGGACTATAGCATTGATGAGTGCCGTGAAGGCCTTGGGATTGTCAGGAGAGGTAATTACAACACCTTACAGCTTTGTAGCATCAACACATATTCTAAAATGGACGGGCATCACCCCTGTGTTTGCCGACATTGAGCCTGAGTTCTGCACGATTGATGCGGATTTGATTGAACAGGCAATCACAAAGAAGACTACTGCAATACTTGCAGTGCACATATACGGAAATCCCTGTGAGACAGAAAAAATAGAATTAATAGCCCGCAGACACGGACTAAAGGTAATCTATGACGCTGCTCATGCCTTCGGAGTTGAAAAAAACGGAAAATCCTTGCTGAAAGAGGGAGATCTCTCTGTAATGAGCTTTCATGCCACAAAAGTATTCAACACTGCAGAGGGAGGTGCAATCGTATCAAAAGAGGGGGAAGTCAGAAAACAGATTGACTATCTTAAGAATTTCGGATTTGAGGATGAGACAGAGGTTGTCACATGCGGTATAAACGGAAAGATGGACGAGTTGAGAGCTGCATATGGGCTTATCTGTCTCAAATATGTGGAATCTGCAATATCTGCCAGGAAAAAAATCGCTGAGACTTACCGCTACGCTCTCACAGACGTGAAGGGTGTCAGCTTTATCAATGAACAAGTGGATGTAAAATCAAATTACGGATATTTTCCCATCTTCATTGACCGGGATGAGTACGGTATAAATCGTGATGTGCTCTACTCCAGACTCCGGGAAAGCAACATTTTGTGCAGAAGATATTTCTACCCTCTGATAACAGAGTGTCCTGAATACCGGAACGAACCCTCTGCAAAAGCAACAAATCTTCCTGTAGCAAACAGAAAAGCCTCACAAGTCATCTGTCTACCGATTCACCATGAACTTACAGCTCAAGATACAGAAAGGGTAATAGACGCAATCCGAAGGAAAGGTTGAGATTGCATTTGGCGCTTACACCAAACTATACTCACCGAGAAGCATCTTTGTCCTTTCAGCCCCCGCATTCATCAAAACATCCAGGATAGAAAGGTTGGGTACAAACTCATCATTCATTTGAGTGTACGATATATCGTTTGTCTTGACGAATTCCAGTTTTATGCCGTTTGAAGCGAAAAACTCCTGACTGTACAGTTTTGTACCCCCTATTGCATTCAGATAATGGTCCGCACGTTCAATTTTACATATTGAAATAATCCTTTTAACCATTGGCTTACAATCATACTCGCTTTTTTCAACCTCCTCTTCAACGCTTTTGTATCTGTCAATTGAGAAAACTATCTCTGTTTTTATCCCGAGAATCCTGCATATTTCTGAAATTGAGGCTATGTTCAGCTGGGAGATAGTTTCATAATCCTGCATCAGTACGCTCTCTACAACAGGATATAAATCTTTGAAAAAGTCTGCCTTTGAATAATTTTGCCGTATGTTAGCAAGGATACTCTTTCTCCAGTCAATTCCGTCATAAATCCGGACCTCACTAATCAAAGCCTTGTGCGAGTGGCGTTTCAGAGGAACAGTAATATAATGCACAGAGCCATTGTGTTGTAACAATCTGTTTCTGTTCACCCAACCTCCCTTAATAAATTGACAGTTATCATATAGAACCAGCTTATCGGCTGCAGCTATCAACTGAAAATAACCCAGATACGGAAAGAAATAGGGTTGCATGATACCAAGTGTCAGAGAGTTGCCGGCATCAGCTGTGATTACTCTATCATTCATTGACCCACTTGTCAATTTTGAGTGGCTCCTTGTTATTGAAAAAGAGCTTTGTAATCTTGTCTATTATATCGTGACCGTATGCGCTGTTTGTAAAATATACCAATTGCGACGAATGATGCCCGAATCTTTTTGGAATCAGGACAAAAAGAGCCTTGAAGTTTCCGTTGTCCCCCCAGTGGAATATTATATTTCCCAGTTCAGGATTTTTTTCGATACCTACTCCAAGACCCCAGAAAACATATTTTTCGCATTCTCTTACTTTGTTTTCATTGCGTATTGCCTGAACAAAAGGTTTGAACTGCTCTCGGTGAGTTTTCGGCTTAAGACCCTTTCCAGTAGATAAAGCAGACAGAAAACGGGAGTAATCCTCTGCGGTGGTCCTTAGCGTATAAGCGGAATTTGCCCTCGGATGTCTCCCCTGTCCATGATTTACACCCTCTTTATTGTAGCCGCATACTGCGGTTGAATCATATTCGTCTCTCCACTCATAACTTGTATGTGTCATACCCAAAGGCCTGAACACTTCGCTGCAGGCAATCTCCTCCAAAGACTTTCCCTTGATTTTCTCAACTGCCCGCTGCAAAAAAGCAAATGCCTCGCCTGAATAACGAAAACTTGAATCCGGCCTGAATTTGAATTCAATATCAGATGTCGGCCACTCTTCGGAAGACGGAGAGGTTGACCAGTTAGACAATCCTGTCATGTGTGTAAGAACCATTCTGGCCGTGAGTATCTTTGCCCACTCCTTATTTTTAAACCTCTCTATTCCCGTGTACTGACACAGAGGCTTGTCTAAATCTATCTCTTTACGGTCAACCATCCGGAGTACAATGTATGCGAAAACAGGCTTGCTAAGGGAGGCAGCCTGAAAAACCGACGTACGGGATGGTGACTCTTTAATAAAATCAAATTGAGATGATTCGAACGATATCTCTTTTTTACCGTGCTTATAAACTACCTGTATAAGAGGAATATTTGCCTCCTTTGCAATCACCCGGCACCTCTCCTGGTAAGATGCAGCATGATGTGTAACAGTGTCAGCTCCGTTTAATGACATCATAAGCGAACATATGAGAATTGTTAACATATTCTAAATTACTAAATATTTTTGAATCTTCACATTAACAAATATCGAATATTTTTTTTAATCTTTGACTCTTCCTAAACTAAATTAAAGACTATGAAAAAGAATATAGCTCTTTTTGCTGTATTTATTGCTATGCTGATTATCTCCGGTTGTGAGAAGGATAATCTTGATCCGGACTCTCCGGGAGAAAAACCTCAAGTTTATGAGCCCGCCAAAAAAGTAGAGGGCAGAGTTGCCGTGGCTTATGTAACCTATTGGGGAACAGCCATTCCGGATGCACGTTTACTCACACATATCAATTACGCCTTCGCCGAACTCTATGTTGAAAACGGAGTCTACAAAGGTTTTAAGCTGCAGGGTAAGGAGGAGCGTTTCAGACAGATAGTTGCACTAAAAAATCAGTATCCAGACCTTAAGATACTTATCTCTTTCATCCACACGGTAGATAACCCTGACAACTCTCAGGGCGGCGGGTTCTCAGCTCTCTCTAAGTCTGAGGAGTACCGAAAAGCATTTGCCCAAGATTGTCTGGATTTTATAAACAGGTGGGGAATTGACGGTGTTGATATTGACTGGGAGTTTCCCGGCCTTTCCTGGAGCGGGCACGCCTGCGACCCGGCAGTGGACACAGATAACTACACACTTTTGATGAAACAGCTTCGCGAGACCCTCGGCAGTAACCATCTTCTGACATATGCCGGCTATGTAAAGGACAGACAAGTCACATCATCAGGTGGATCAAGGTATATAGATGTTGCCGCCGTTGCGCCATACGTAGATTGGGTTAACATAATGACCTACAATATGGATACAGCTCCCCACCACCACTCGGCGCTGAAAGATGCAACCGCATATTGGGATTGTGAAAGGGCTGTAAATGCATATCTGAGTAAAGGTGTGCCGGCAAACAAACTTGTGCTGGGGATACCATTTTACGGTTCTCACTCCTACTCTGAAAAGCCTACCTCATTAAACTACAATTCAATTATCAAACTTGACAGGAATATATACAAGATAGACAACTGGGACAATGCTGCAAGTGTTCCCTTCGTTACTAAAAACGGAGTCTACTTTTGCGGATATGACAATCAGAGGAGCATCTCCATAAAGGGTGCATGGATACTTAGCCGGGGCATGAAAGGCTTGATGTATTGGAGTTATGATGCAGACGATGCTGCAGGGACTCTTAGAAAGGCCGTCTGGGAAGCAACTATGAAGAGATAGCTGATCAATTTCCCGACAAAGCGGCACCTATTGCAGTTGCATACTCTGCATCGGCAGGAAATACAAATTTCACATTGTACATAACCGAAATCTCGTCAAGTATTTTTTTCCCTATCCTGTTCTTGCTTCCGTTGCCAGTTATCAGAACTGTATCCTTATTCCGGCTCTTAGCTGCGAACATAGATATAACACCTATTACCTGGTAAACCATATTGATTATACCTAGTGCTATGTCCTCCTTCTCAGCTGTATCGAGCATCTTTCCAAAGTTTGCGGCTGTCGATTTTCTGTTTAGGAAGCTTATATCAAGGTCGGAAATATCCTCTATCAACAGATCTACCTGAGTAAGATCCCCATGATCTGCAAGATTGAGTATGTTATCGAATGTCTGGGTCTTGATAAGCTCTTTTGCCAGGCCAGTGATGGTTCCACCTCCTACACCGGTTCCTCCAAGGTGCGTTATCTTATCTTTTGTAGCCTCTATAACCGAAGTACCGGTTCCTATATTAGCAATTATTACGTTATCACTGCCGGAGAGGAACATCCCTCCTATTCCGATTGCCTTTATCTCCTCAATCTTATGCGTCGGTATCCCAAATATTTCAGTATTGATTTTCAATGCTCCTGCCCCGGTTATTATTATCTTCTCTACATCTGAGATCCTGGCATTGCTCTCCATAATCATCTTTCCGAAAGCTCCGGTTGCTGAGGTCACGGCATCAAAAGCCTTTGTCTTGATAGTTCTTATGACCTTTCCGTCTTGAACAGCTACAGCTTTGGTTGTAGTACTGCCTATGTCTATTCCTATAATCATCTTTTACCCTTTCTAGATTATAATAATGTTCAAATGTAAGCTCTTTTTAAAAAATAACCGATATCTGATGGCTGTTATCCCAATTTTAAATTATTATGTAGTGTTTTGCAGGCCATTTTTAGGCCAGATACAAAAAATTAAGGACTTTGTGTTTTCCTTAAATAATCACTACAATATTCACGTTATCATTAACGGCCATCACTACAATATTTTATTATCTATTTGTTTTTTCGTATATTACATTTTTATATAACACTCATATTTTAATGTTAAAATATCCGACGTATTTTTTTAAACACACAATAATCTATTTTATATAAATTTGAAAACCATAGAAATCTAGAGAGTTATGAGTATTTTTAAAATTAGCCAGACAAACCAGACCATAAATAACATTGACAAGTTCTTTGATATAATAGATAAAGGTCTGCTTGTGTTCAAGGAGGGCATGAGAAATTACCTCTATGGCAACCTTACACTCTTCGAAGAGAATCTTTCAGAAATGGCAAAACTTGAGAGTGAGGCAAATTATCTCAGAAGAGAGATTGTTGCCTCGGTTCATACTATGTCTTTCATGGCTCAGATGAGAGGGGACATACTTAAGTTGCTCGAAAGGATGGACAACATAGTAGACCTTCTTAACAACAGTCTTTCACAATTAGACATCGAGATTCCACACATACCTGCTGAACTGGACCCTGACTTTATAAAACTTACAGAGCTATCAACACTTGCCGTGGAATGCGTAATACCTGCAGCCAGGGCCTACTTCAGAAAACCTGACTCTATTCCGGAGAAGATAAACAGAGTCTATTTCTATGAAGAGGAGACCGAGAGACAGTCAAAGACAATTAAGAGAAAGGTATTTCATGACATGCCGCAATTGAAACTTAGCGAGAAGTTCCACCTGAGATATTTTGCCCTGCATATAGAGACTCTTTCAGAATCAGCAGAAAAAGCTGCCGATTTACTATCTATTATGGCATTAAAACGAAATTTCTGACGATAAAGGAGATACAAAATGATTCTCGAGATTATTTTCATAGTCCTTCTTATAGGTGTATGGCTCTCAGTAAGAGAGATGCCTGTCATTCTCGGGCCGGCTGTATCTTCGGGTGTCATTAGGAGTGTATACATCCCTGTTGTCCTTCTATTGTCAATCCTTCCGGCGCTGTTTCTTACTGATGGTATTGTGCTTAATATCAGGACCTCATTTCCTATCCAGGACCCTTTCACAATACTTATTATAACACTTTCCGCCTCGGTGGCTATGTGGGCTTTCTCATTATTCACCAAATGGAGCTCTTTTCTTTATGCGCTGGCCGGATCGGTTCTGGCGTACAGCGTTCACAGCGACAGTGTCGATATCGCATCAACTTATATGTGGCAAAGCGTCGTCTCCTGGTTAGCTGCTCCTATTCTTTGCGGGGCACTTACTGTTGCCCTGTTTTACGGTGTAAAATTCCTCACGGACAACTCCGGAGTGCACCTTATAACACTGAACAGGATCCTAAGAGTGTTATATGTGCTCTCTTTGGCACTGGTTATTTTCTCTTTCTCAATTAATAACGGATCCATGATTGTTGCCTTTACAGGACCTGTAAGCAATCTTATTAGAATAAATGTTTCCGGGTTTGTGCTTGGTGGAGAGGTCCTTGTCTGGATTCTTTTTGTCATTCTCTGTTTAGCGCTCTATTTCAAACCGGTTAAAGAGAGAGCAGCCTCTCTCTCTATGAAGTTATTCGACATAAATACCGAGACCAGTGTGGTTATTATGTTTGCCGTTTCCTTTGTACTTCTCATCTTTTCGAGCGACACTCTGTGCTCTTTCATCGGATTGGCGGCCACTCCTGTATCTCCGGTCCACCTGTCGCTTGCGGCTATTATCGGAATAGGATGGATACACAAGAATGTCGGAATGGATAAAATGGAGGTGACAAAATCTTCAATCTCCATTATAGCCCTGCCTGCCTTCTCCTTCCTGATTACCCACATGATGCTCAGGATAATAACCATCAATGACAGCGCCCGGAGCTTTGACGTTACCACATTTGCCATTGCCTCTGTTTTGTTCCTCCTTTTAGCTGTGATAATCTATTTTTATATATCAAGGAACCGCTCTTCAGAAAAGGAGAAATTAAAAAGAGCCGAGGATAGGAATCAATTCAACGAGATGCAGAAAGCTATCGTGGATATGGAGATCAAGGTAATACAAAATGAAAATGCCAATCTGCACAAAAGGCTTGAAATAAAAAGGAAAGACTTGATTAACAATGCATTATGGATAGGGCAACAGAGAGATTTTCTGGAAGACCTCTATTCTGACATTCATGAACTTAGAACACTTGATGATATAACAAACATAAAAGAGGGAATCTTTTCCATAGAGAAAAAGATTATGGATAAAAAGGCTTTCTCTCACGAGATGAATGAGCTATACTCCCAGGTGGAGGTACTTCACAAAGACTACTCTGTTATTCTTCACGAGCGTTTTCCGGATCTGACTGAACAGGAGAAGCGTCTTGCCACTCTTCTCCGCCTGGGCTTCTCTACAAAAGAGCTGGCCTCGATTATGAGCATCACTCCGAAAAGCGTTGAAGTATGCAGATACCGTTTACGAAAGAAACTGAATTTAAAAAGAGATGAGAATCTCATACAGTTTATCAAATCACTATAACTAAACAATATGAAAAGAGTATTAATTATCATCGTTGCCACTATGATTTGCGTGGCAGGCTGGGCCCAGGAAAAACCTCAGGAAGAGGTTAGATACAACCAATACGGGGTTAAGGTTGACAGGAATCCCCTGGGTGTTGAGGAGAGAAGCGGCATTCTCGTTTTTGAATCTAAATCCCAGGATTACAGGCTCTGGTTTGATATCAGAGTACAGGCCGATGGTGCAACATTTTTCGGCGAGAACAAAGATTTTGACAAAATCGGTGATGGCGTTTCCATCAGAAGAGCAAGATTTGCTGTAAAGGGACAGATTACAAAGGATTGGTACGGTGAGTTGGACACAGACTTCGCTAACGGCTCTTTTGAGCTAAAGGATGCAATTCTTGTATACTCCGGTTTAAGAAACTTCGAATTCACAGCCGGCAACTTCAAGGAGGGTTTCTCAATGGAGTGCACAACAACATCAAGATATCTGGCACTTCTTGAAAGACCTATGGTTGTACAGACTTTCGGCCCTTCAAGGCATATCGGCCTCCAGGCCAAGTACAACCATAAATGGCTTATGGCTGCCGGCGGAATACATTTCCAGGCAATTGAGGGACAAGAGACAAGAACCTATGTTGAGGACAACAACAAGGATTATGGCAGAAGCAGCGGAAATTCCTACACAGGAAAACTTGTAATCATGCCATTCTATGACAAACAGAACTACGGGTTACACTTCGGTGCAGCAGCTTCATACAGGCTTCCGAAATCTGACGTAGATCCTGCTGACTATAACGGATCAAGATACAGTACAAGAAATGCGACATCAATAAACAGGAAAAAGTATCTCGATACTGACGTTATTGATGGTACAGATCATGATGTACTTTATGGAATTGAGTTTGCCGGTTTCAGAAAGGGATTCAGATTCCAGTCAGAGTACATAGGCAATGATACTTATATCAAGGAGAGCAGCACACTTGCAAATAAAGAGACCAAACATTTCAACGGTTGGTATGCACAGGCAGGAATCCTGTTGTTTGGCGGGAAACAGCAGTATAACGTGCAGGACGGTGAATTCACACAACCTACCCGTGGAAAATCATGGGGAGACATTGAGCTTGTAGGACGTTATGACTATCTGAATCTCAACAGCAACGGAATTTTCGGAGGTTCAGGAGAGAACTACACCTTCGGTATCAACTACTACATCAACCACTCTGTTAAAATGATGCTCAACTATATGTACAGCAACAATGACAGATATGCAAACGGTAAAGGAAAACTATATGTCGGTTATGATATTGACGGGAATCGTACAAAAGACCCTACAAAGGTTGCCGATGCAAGCGGAAAAGCAGGAGTTGACTTTCATATGCTTGGAATCAGGTTTGAGATTGACTTCTAATAAATCATAATGGATAATAATAAAACAGAAATCGTATGAAAAATATATTATTGGCAGCTTTAGCAGCAATCATTCTGCTTCCGGGCTGTGTTAAGGATGATCAGTATGAGGGTCCTGCAGTGATAGAACAAATCACTTTCAACCCAACTTCACCAATGGCTAACCAGGCAATAACCGTGACTTGCAAGATAAGTGACCTTAATGGCGTTACAGGAGCAGTCCTTAAATACAAAGTAAATTCAGGACAACAGACTTCAGTGACTATGACTGAAGGTAATAATAGAGTTTATAGTGCTCTTATACCGGGACAGGTGGATAACGCAGATATAAAAGTCACTATAGAGGCTGATAACGAAAAAGGGTTCAAGGCCGTATCGGAAGAGAAGAGCATAAAGGTTGCCCCTCCTGTTCTTGTCTATGTGAACGAGTGCGACCCTAACGCAAAAGCTATGGAGCTTTATAATGCCATGACAACCTCTGTTGATCTTTCCGGATGGAAAATCAGAAAAGACGGTTCAGTTGAGGCAAAAGATAACTGGACAATTCCTTCAGGTGTTACAATCGCAGCTAAAGGGTATCTTGTAATAACACAGGATCCTAACGGAGTCACTGGTTTCACATTCGGAATGTCAGCCACTAAAGGGTTCAGCTACACTCTATTTGATGCCAACAATGCGACAAGAGATTTCCTTGATAATCTGACAAATAAAATTACTGCCGGAGCAAGTCCTAATACCATCGGCAGGGCAACAGACGGAGCCGCTCAGATTGTGCTCTTCTCTGTCGGATCGATGGGCGCATCAAATGCAACAGGAACACGTTAATCCTTAATATATAAAGAGACAATGAGCAAAGAAAAGATGGAGATCGGAGAGATCTCCAAACCAAGATTTGAGTTCCGCACTTTCGGACAAGATTTCACAAAAGCGATTGAGCGGATGGCAAGATTGTCTGTCCCTGTTCCTGAGAAGGTATGGGAGAGACACAGTGACGAGATTTACATTATCTCTCGCACCAATGACATCAACAACACAAAAATACGTGACGGGAAGATGGACATTAAAACCTATGTACAAACCGTTGATGGCCTCGAGCAGTGGAATCCGCTGATGAAGGGAGAGTTCCCTATTTCGGCTGAAGTTCTGAAAAAAGAGGTATTCCCGGCCTTTATGGTGGAGATACCTGAACTAACAAAGGAGACTTACACTTATGAAGAGTTCATTTCAATGGTAAATGCACATCCGGACCTTCAGGCTGTTCGTGTGCACAAGCAACGCTGGGGCTACATGGTTAATGATACCATCTGCGAAGCTGGTGCTGTGATAATAAACGGAGCAAAGGTAATGACTATAAACTCAGAGTCTACAGAGCTCGAAGACATTAAGAAAACAATAAAGGATGTCGGGCTCGAGGGTGTGGAAAACATCAACTACCTTCAGGCAATAAAAAGAGTGATCGGAATGTCGGATAAAAAACTAGCAAACGAATAGATTATGGCACAGGAAATAGAAAGAAAGTTCCTTGTAAAGGGGGATTTCAAGAATCTGGCAGTTAAAAGCACACGTATTATCCAGGGCTACCTAAGCTCAGTACCTGAAAGGACCGTAAGAGTCAGAGTCAAGGGTGACAAGGGCTTCATAACTATCAAAGGTATCGGAAGCACTTCAGGAGCAAGCCGTTTTGAGTGGGAAAAAGAGATAAGCACCACTGAGGCTAATGAGCTCCTTGCTATTTGCGAACCCGGTGTAATTGACAAGACCCGTTTTCTGGTAAAGGCCGGCCCTCATACTTTTGAGGTTGATGAGTTTTACGGAGAGAATGAAGGTCTGACAGTTGCAGAGGTTGAGCTCTCTTCCGAGGGTGAATCTTTTGAAAGGCCTGAATGGCTGGGCGAAGAGGTAACAGGCGACGCCCGCTATTATAATTCTATGTTGATGAAGAACCCTTATACTAAGTGGTAAAGACATCTTACTTGTACTAAAACAACTTAAATGACAAATAATGGAATCAAAGGTGAACGTTTTTGATCCGCTCGATATGAGCAACTATAAAATAGAGAAGCTGCCAAAGCTGGATAAATCCCCTTTTGAAAAGTGGATGGCCAGGCTGGGATTTCCCCTTGCAGCCATAGCTTTTGTCGTCCTCTACTTTTTTGTTGACATTTCATTCCTCAACAACATCGACCCCTCCTCACTGGCCGATGATGCTGCCAAGCGCTTTGCTGCAATTGGCGCACAGGATTTCACACGGATCAACTACGCGATGTTGGCAATATTCGCTGCATCCATTGTATTATGGATAACCGAACCTATTCCCAACTACCTCACCTCTCTGATTGTCATTCTTGCCATTGTACTTACAGGAGTCACTTCGGACAAGGTGGCCTACGCACAGTTAGGCCACCCTGTCATGTGGCTCAATATTCTCTCTTTTATCCTGGCCAGTATGCTGGTCAAGACAAGAGTAGCCAAAAGATTTGCATTGTGGTTTGTGCTGAAGTTCGGCAAAAACGCCACAATGGTAATATTCAGTTTCATTGTAATCAATATAGTTCTTTCTGCCTTCATCTCTGCCACTACTGCTAAGGCTGCAATATTGCTGCCGATTTTCATGGTTATTGCAGCTATTTATGGTGCAACAGGAGGTGAAAACAGGAATAATTTCGGCCGTAACCTCGTGCTTCAGAATCTTTTTCAGATTAACATTGGTGCAAGCGGCTTTATTACCGGATCCGGGGCGAACCTTCTTGCAGGAGCCCTTATTGCCGGAGCCATGGGCTGGAGTGCATTCAGTTTTCAGGATTGGTTTGTGGCCGCATTTCCGCTCTGTCTGATAATTATACTTATCGGATGGTTCGTGGGTTTAAAAATAATTTTCCCTCTAAAGGAGAGTGAAAAAAAACCATCTATTGAGGGTGGTATGGAGAGACTGAAGGAGGAGCTCAAGGGAATGGGTAAAATGAAAACAGAGGAGTATAAAGCTATAGCTATTTTTGTCGGAGTACTTGCGCTTTGGGCTACCGACAAGCAACACGGGATAAACCAGACAGCTGTGGCTTTTATTGGGGCGGTTGTTGCCTTACTGCCCGGCATCGGTATAGTTAAGTGGAATGATGTTGACATCCCATGGCACCTCCTTCTTTTCTCTGCAGGAGCGTATACTCTCGGAGCGGGTCTTGAAGCAACCGGCCTGCCTTCTACAATGGTGAGTGCACTGTTTGACAATTTTGGAATTGATGCAGGAACTCCTTTCTGGGTTCTCTACGTAATCCTTACAGCCTCAATGATGTTCTCTGCTTTGATTTTCCAATCAAAAACCATGCGTGCGCTTATCTTTGTGCCTATAGCGATAGGAGTTGCCCAGAAATTCGGATATCCGATACTAAGCCTTGCATTTCCGGTGGCACTATTATGTGAGCATGTCTACGTTCTTCCATTCAACAGTAAGCCGGCAGCTTTGTTATATACAACAAACCATTACAGTTGGAGTGACACATTCAGGTACGGAATGACAATGATGGTCATTAGCTGGCTGATGATACTTGTATGGGGAGAGACTGTCCTCAACTGGCTTGGATACACTAACGGATTGCTTTAAATTTGATAGATAAAAAATAGAGATGATAGACATACAGGTAAATATTCACGATAAATTCTCTCTTGAGTTCAAGGTTGGCTTTCACGCACGCAGGAAGGTCAAGAGCAATGATTTTGTCATGAACACATGGATATTCATACCTGACAGCCTTGACGTAAACTCACTTACCTATCCCAGAGAGCATTTCTACAGAGATGTCCGGGACAACATACGTCTTATTACCCCGATATTCCTTTTGCGTGATATCGCAAGAGGTGAGATGATACCGTTAAAGCACCTTGAAGCCTCATTCAACAGGGTTGCCTCATATCCGTCAAGAAGCGCAAATGCTGATTATGAGTATCAGATAAAGATGTTCGCCGCAATCTTCAAAAGCTCACTCAGAGATCAAATCAAATATATTTTCACAACAGCTCAGGCCGAAGACAGAGGTTTTCTGTTCGACACTCTGCTTGATGATGTCAGGGAGACGCTTTCAAAATACAGGGCCCTCTCTACAATAATCAAGACTCCTACCGTATCACAGGAGAGTTACAACTATTTCGAGTTTGGAGATGAATTTATGTCCAACATCGTGGACCAACAGCTCTCATCTTTACTGGCACGGCTTGAAACCAGAGACAAAGCTTTTGCAGAGGGTTACAGGGAGAAAATTGTATCTCTGATAGAATCTGAAAACAGATACAAGAGAGAGCAGGGATTCCCCGTTGTTTCTCTCAACAGTCCCGACAATAACAGGAGTCTCGTATTCCGCCGCGGCGTTTTGAAAAAATTTGTCGAGAGCGACCTTTTCTTAACAGCAAGAAAAAAGAAGGACGGGGTTCTGGTTGAACAGGTATATCTGAGTATTGCCGCCGGAGTTTCAATGATTTTTGCCACGGCTGTAGCTTTCTCATTTCAAAGGACATTCGGGAACCTCACAGTTCCTCTGTTTGTCGCGCTTGTAGTAAGCTATATGCTTAAGGACAGGATTAAGGAGCTTATGAGGTATTACTTCGCGCACAAGAGGAAGGCTAAATATTTCGACAATAAGATTACTGTAAGCATTAAAGATAATATTGTCGGTTACAGCAAGGAGGGATTTGACTTTATCTCCGAGAGGAGAGTACCCGCAGAGGTTCTGAAGATCCGCAACCGCTCTGCAATGCTGGAGGCAGACAACAGATATACAAAAGAGAAGATAATACTTTACCGTAAACTGTTGCAGGTAGACCGCCCTAAACTTGACGAGAGCAGCCAATATTTCGTTGCCGGAATTAATGAGATAATACGGTTCAGTGTACAGTCCTATCTTAGCAAGATGGACAATCCCGAAACCTCTCTCTATGCAATAAATGACAAGGGAGAGCTGGAACTCACCAGGGGCTCCAAAGTCTATTACCTTAACTTCATCATACAACTGAAATACCTTGACTTCGAATCATTCAAAAGATACCGCATCGCTTTCAACCGCAACGGGATCAAAGAGGTTGAGGAGATGCTCTGATTTTTTATGGCAACAAACATTGATTATGTCGAATATGTCTGTGACCAGCTTCGCGAAACAGGCAATGTAAGATACCGGAAAATGTTCGGCGAGTATATGGTTTATATAGATGACAAACCTATTGTACTTGTATGTGACAATGCACCCTTCATCAAGATTACCGAGCAAACAGAACCTCTGATGCAAGGATCATCTACAGGGTATCCGTACCAGGGAGCCAAGCTCCATTATCTTTTGGACATTGACAATATCAACTCCTGTCTGCCGGCAATCCTGAAGCTGAAAGAGGTAACACCTGTCCCCAAGCCGAAAAAGAAAAAAGCCTGATTTTCGGCGCAATAGTCCCACCTTCCGAACAAAACCCCATATTTAATTGTTAGTTGGATAAATAAATCAAAATCCGACTTAACAATGTTTAAAGAATATGATCCGCTAAAAAACAAGATTTTCAGGGTAATGGATGATTCAGGCAAAATCATCAATCCAAACTGGATACCTGATATAAAAGTTGACGAGATTGTAACTGCCTACAAAAAGATGCTCTTTTCAAGGGTTGCAGATCTACAGATAGTCTCATATCAAAGACAAGGAAGAATCTATACATATCCGCCCAATTACGGGCAGGAGGCCATAACAGGTGCAGCAGGTGCCGTCATAAGACAAAACGACTGGCTAGTGCCGGCTTTCAGGGAGATCGGCACCATGATGGCCAAGGGGGTTTCACTTAAGGAGATATTTCTCTATTACATGGGATATGAGGAGGGCTCTAATTTCAAGAATGCAGAACAGGTTTTGCCTGTCAGTGTTCCTATTGCCTCTCAGCTTCTCCATGCGGCCGGTATTGGCTATGCAATAAAATACAAAGATGAAAAAAAGGTTGTCTTTGCATTTGTGGGAGATGGGGGAACCTCAGAAGGAGACTTTCATGAAGCCCTTAATTTTGCCGGCGTGTGGAAAGTTCCGGTTATATTCATTATTCAGAACAATCAATATGGCATCTCGACACCGGTAAAGATGCAGACAGCATCATCATCGCTTGCAGTCAAATCTGTTGCCTACGGAGTAAAGGGTCTTCAGGTAGACGGTAATGACTTTCTTGCTATGTACCGGGCTATTGAGGAGAGTTCTAAGTTGTGCCTCGCAGGTGAGGGGCCGGTACTTATTGAGGCTGTCACTTACAGAAAGGGAGCTCACACTACATCAGACGATCCTACAAAATACAGAACAAAAGAGGAGGAGCTTTTGTGGGAGGAGCGTGATCCTCTTAAAAGGCTCAAGGGATATCTTATCTCTAAGGATGCATGGAGTGATAAGGAGGAAGAGAAAATTCTGCCACAGTACAGAGAGGAGGTAGACAGACAATTCCTCGAAGCAGAGAACTTCGGCGAGTATAAAAAGGAAGATGTATTTGACCATCTCTATTCGGAGATGCCTGACGACCTGTTGGAGCAGAAAAATCAGTATGACCGCTTTCTTCAATGGAAAGAGAGCAGATTAAACAATCAAAAAAAGTAGAAGAGCGCTATGAAGATAATGAATATGGTCAATGCAATAAACGATGCATTGGATATAAAACTCACTGAAGATAAAAATGTTATCGTATATGGGGAAGATGTCGGTGTTGAGGGAGGAGTATTCAGGGTTACTGAAGGTCTTCAGCAAAAGCATGGTGTAACAAGAGTGTTCGACTCACCTCTTGCTGAGTCCGGCATTGTAGGAACAGCCGTAGGAATGGCTGTGGCAGGGCTAAGGCCGGTCGTTGAGATGCAGTTCTGCGGCTTTATCTATCCTGCTTTTAACCAGATAATCAGCCATGCATCCAGAATGAGGAACAGATCCAGAGGGAAGTATGAGACTCCTATTGTTATAAGAATGCCATATGGCGGTGGAATTAATGCTCTTGAGCATCATAGTGAGAGTATGGAGGCAATTTTCGGACATATTCCGGGATTGAAAGTGGTTGTACCATCTACACCTCACGATGCCAAAGGGATGCTAATCTCCGCAATTGAGAGCAACGACACTATACTGTTCATGGAACCGAAGAGAATTTACCGGGCCATTAAGCAGGAGGTAGCAGATGGCAAATACACAATTCCTTTGGGAAAAGCCAGTGTTTTGTCACAGGGAAGTGACGTTACCGTAGTTGCATACGGAGCAATGATAAGGGAGGTTCAAAGGGCAATGGTGATGGCAAAGGAGCAGGGAATCAGCGTTGAGCTGATTGACCTTCGGTCAATATATCCTATTGACAGGGAGACAATTGCAAAGTCCGTGAAGAAAACAGGAAGAATTATCACCGTTACAGAGGGTCCCCGTTCATTCGGTGTAGGGTCAGAAATCAGCCAGATAGCAATAGAGGAGGCGTTTCTGAGCCTGGAAGCTCCACCGTCACGAGTATCCGGTTTTGATACTATAGTTCCTCTTCCGAGAGGTGAACATCATTATATGCAGGATCCGTATAAGATCCTATATGAAATTGAAAAAATTGTAAAATATTGAGATCATGAGATATATATTTAAATTTCCGGACATAGGAGAGGGGCTTGACGAGGGTACAATCGTAGAGTGGCATGTAGAGAAAGGCAGTACAGTTAAAATGGGTGATCCTCTCTGTACAATGGAGACAGACAAGGTTGTCACTGCAATACCCTCCCCGAAGGATGGAGCAATTGCAGCTAAATTCGGCAAACCCGGAGAGGTGATACATGTCGGCGATGCTCTGGTGGAGATAGAAATTGCAGGTGTGTCAGGTGAAGCCGCCGTGGAAGAGGCCAATAAGGTTGAGGCAGTTAACGAAGAAGGGGCAGGAGTTGTCGGCACACTCGAAGTGGCCGGTAACAGCGTAGTCCTCTCGGCCAGCAAGGAGGGAGTTAAAGAAACCGAAACCGTTAAACCTGAAAGGAAAGCTCTTGCGACACCGGTTGCACGTGCCCTGGCAAAAGAGCTTGGCATAGATATTAACAGAGTCAAGGGCAGCGGACCAGCAGGTCGTATAACAAAAGAGGACGTGAATAACTTTTCGGCAGCACCACCTGCCAAGCCGGAGAGATCACAAGCTCCCGGCAACGACACAATTGAGATTGAGCAACTCTCCCAGATCAGGAAGAGCATTGCCAGACATATGACTCAGAGCAAACACAATGCGGCTCATATGACTCTTTTTGAAGAGGTTGAAATATCGGAGCTGGAAAGAGTAAGGAGCAGATACAAGGAATCTCTTCAGAAGGAGGGTGTAAAGCTCACCTACCTGTCATTCATAGTAAAAGCTGTTGCTCTGGCACTAAAAAAACACCGATCATTGAATGCTGAGATGGATCTCGAGGGTGGAAAAATGATCTATAAAAAGTACTACAATATAGGAATAGCAACAGATACCGAAAAAGGGCTCGTAGTTCCTGTTATCAGGAATGCCGACATATTGTCTGTAAGAGAGATAGCTGCAGAAATTGCTGCTCTTTCCGAGAAGGCCAGGTTGGGACAACTCACGATGGAGGATATGAAAGGCGGCACATTTACCATAACAAGTTACGGAAACATAGGCGGACTATTCGCAGTCCCTGTGATAAACTACCCGGAGGCGGGTATTCTCGGAGTAGGAAGAATATCAAAGCAGCCTGTAGTAAAGGGTGATGAGCTTGCGATAGGATTAATCCTTCCATTGTCACTCAGCGTTGACCACAGGATTGCCGACGGAGGGGAGACTGCACGTTTCATGAATTCTGTCATGGCATATCTTGGAGATCCTGTAACACTTCTTTTTAACTGATAAACAATGATGATATGTACGATTTAGTAATAATTGGCTCAGGTCCGGCCGGATATGTGGCCGCAATCAGAGCAGGTCAGATGGGCATGAAGACGGCCATCGTTGAGAGGGAGAAAATCGGAGGAATGTGCCTCAACTGGGGATGTATCCCGTCAAAGTCGATGATAGAGAGTGTAAAGCTCTACCAAAGGATACTAAAAGACTCGGCAAGATTCGGGATTGACGGTATCGAGACCGGTCGGGTCTCGTTCAACTGGGACAATGCCATCAAAAGAGCGGATACAATAGTAAAGAGACTCACGGGAGGGGTTGAATTTCTGCTCAAAAAAAACGGGGTCGAAATCATTAAAGGCGAGGCAAGAATAGCATCTGCGAACTCAGTGCTTGTAGAAAACCGTTTGCTGGAGACAAAAAACATAATAATAGCAACAGGTTCAACCTCGGTTCCATTGGAAAAGAGTATTGAGGATCTTGTTATAGAGCCAAAGGAGCTTTTCAAACAGAGGAGCATTCCGGATAATATTGTTGTCACCGGCAATACCCCTGTGGCAATCGAGCTGGCCCAACTGTTCCGTATGATGGAGAAGAGTGTGACTCTTGTGACTGCGGCAGATCATATTATGCCGAAGGCGGATGATTATATCCGCAAGTATATGGAGGGTCGCCTGAAAAAGGATAAGATAGAGATTGTCTACAACACTCCGGTTGACACTTCCGCAGGAATGTGGAAGGATGGCATACTTGAGGTGGGCGGGAAAAGTATTAAGTGCGACCTGATTATCAATTCATCAAGCAGAAAAGGCAATCTTATCGGTTCCGATATCAAGATAGATGTCAGTGATGGTTTTTATATCGTTGATCAGGATTGTGAGACATCAGTGAAGGGTATATATGCAGTAGGTGATGTCAATGGCATTTCGCAGTTCGCCCACATAGGATCCGCACAGGGGCTTCATGTTGTAAACCTTCTGAAAGGGATCAGACAGAAGCTGGATATACACAAACTTCCTATGAACATGTATTCTGTACCTGAAGCGGCACAGATAGGATTAACCGAGCAGGAGGCGCAGAATGAGGGATATGACTACAAAATCAGTGAATTCCCGCTTTCCGCAAATGGTAAGGCAATGTCCGAAGGTCAGTCCGACGGCTTTTTAAGGCTCATTTCCGACAAAAAGCTCGGGGAGGTACTCGGTGTACAGATTGTTGCCCCGAATGCTACAGACATGATAAATGAGGCCGCTGCATACATGCAGCTCGAGTCCACAGTATATGACATAGCCCAGACTGTTCACACCCACCCTACCGTCTCGGAGATTTTCATGGAGGCGGGCTTTGAGGCCGTAGACAAAGCAATTCATAAATAATGGAAGTTAAAGTTCACAGATACAACCTTCCGGATTTAAGTGTAATGGAGAGCCGGGAGGATTTTGCCTTCAGGATATGGCAGCCAGACAAGGTTTATGCTATTCTTGGGAGAGCCAACAATCCAACAGGCTCCTTGATTGTTGAAGACATTATAAATGACAACGTTACAGTCATGCAACGTCCCTCAGGCGGAGAGGCCGTGATCCTCTCCCCCGGGATGTTGGTCTTCTCTGCTAAAATCAGATTTGAGAGAGGAATGAATACAAAGGATATTTTCAAGAGTATAAACAGAAATCTGATCAGCCGCCTCTCCGCCTTAGGTATAGAGAATCTGCAATCAAGGGGAATCTCGGATTTGTCAATCGGAGAGAGAAAAATCCTCGGTTCGTCAATGTATCTAAACAAGGATAAACTTTTCTACCACGCAGTCCTTAATTTGTATGCAGACACATCGTTAATATCAAAATATCTCAGCCATCCCAAACGTGAGCCAGACTACCGAAAGGGCAGGAGTCACAAAGATTTTGTATCTTCCTTGCAAAAAGAGGGTTATGAAATATCCTTCGAAGATGTTGCCGACTGTGTCAAATTTGCCTTTAAAAATCTCTTCTTCCAATCATCAGAAAAACAGGAAATTCCCGAACCTGATTATCAACACTCTTTTTCATTATAAAGCAGGTTTCTGACTTTGTATGCCTGAAATTCCCCGATTCAAGGGTTGATTTCAGCAATTCCACGTCAAATCCGTTATGTCCGGAAAAACCCTCTCCGTGAAAGGTGCCGTCTTCCTTATATAAATCTGCAATTGCAATATATCCGCCCGGTTTAAGCAATTTATAAAGTTTTTCCAGTAGAGAACCGACATCTTTAATATGATGGAAAACCATTTGCGAATATATAAGATCGAACTTTCCCCCGAGGTACTCTCCTTTTTCAAGATCAGCCACTACCGGATTCAGATTCTCTATTGAATTGTCAGATATTTTCTCCTTCATCACCTCAACCATCTCTTTAGAACTATCCATCAGGACTATCTCTTTGAAATGAGGCGCAAGCATACTCCCAAGAATACCTGTACCGGCACCATATTCAAGTGCTCTCATCCGGTTGTTTACAGGTATCATTTCAAGCATTTTTGCGGCAATTGCACCCGAACGCTCCTGATGAACAGGATTAATATCCCAGGTTCTTGCCCTGGAATCAAATATGTTATTGGTTTTATCCATTTACATTTTTTAAAATAAAACAATAATTAAATATATAAGTTCTTTGGAAAATGAGATAACTTTAAGGCAAAAATCATAATGAAACAGAATAAGCCGCTCCGCCTGACTATCCCGGATCCGTTGATTCTTGCCCTGGGTCTTACAATCCTCACACTAATACTTTCACTTATATATGGGTCTAACCCAAGATCCGGCATAGCCGGTGTTGCAGATGTCCTTTCATACTGGACACAAGGCTTCTGGGATCTTCTTGCCTTCTCTATGCAGATGGTCCTCATTCTGATGTTGGGTTATATGCTGGCCCTATCCCCTGTTGTGGACAGACTATCATCCGGTCTCGCACTATTGAGCAACAAGCCGGTTCAGGGAGCCGTTTCGGTAGCTTTTGTGGCGGTTGTTGTTGGTTTGATCAACTGGGGACTCGCGCTTGTATTAGGGGCCGTTTTGGTCAGAAAAATCGCGATTCAGGCGAAAAAGAACGGGAGTCCCATAAATTATCCTCTGATGGGTGCAGCCGCTTATGTCTGCATGATGGTGTGGCACGGAGGGCTTTCTGGTTCGGCGCCTCTCTCTGTTGCCAGTGCAGGACATTTCCTTGAAGAGAAGACAGGAATCATACCGTTGTCAGAGACTACATTCTCATCAATGAACCTCATAGCTACAGCAATAATACTGGTTTTAATACCGCTTGCAACTTTGTGGTTTGCAAAAAGAGGTAAGATGAAAATTCCTGACGGAGGGATATCAGATAGTTTTGACACATCTGGAAATCAATCTTCTGTGTGGCGGCCTACATTCATATCAATTTCAGGCATTCTGCTGCTTGCAGGCTTTATCATACGTATGGCAATACACCCGGGAAGCAGTATCGGATTAAACGAGATCAATCTCATTCTGTTTGCCCTGGTGATGATTGTTTTTCCAAAAGTCAACGACCTCTCCAAGGCAACAGAGAATGCCATAGGCAGCACAACCGGCATAATAATCCAATTCCCGCTCTATGCAGGAATAATGGGTATAATGCAGTATTCTGGATTACTTTCTGTGATGACCGACTGGTTTGTAAGCATCTCAACAAAGCAGACTCTTCCTCTGTTCTCATTTCTCAGTGCCTCTCTTGTCAATCTGTTCGTCCCGAGTGGTGGGGGACAATGGGCGGTACAGGGACCACTACTGATCGATGTTGCAACATCAATAGGAGTCAGTCACCCAAAAGTTGTTATGGCTCTTGCATACGGAGACCAACTCACAAACATGCTACAACCATTCTGGGCACTGCCTTTGATAGGCATAACAGGGTTGAAGGCCGGTGAGATTTTCCGTTATTCCTGGAGATTCCTGCTTATAGGGTTTGTTGTGTTCGGGGCTGTTCTGTGGTTTTTCTGATAGTCTCGATGATTCTCTCATTGTTGATTATCATCATACCATGTCTGTCATCCGATATACCCTCGCTGAGCCTGTATGTATAAACAGGTGTACTGCCATGTAAAAGAGTCGGTAAATAGACAAACTTCATATTGTCACACGTCTCCCTCAATGTTACTCCGGCTTCCATTATATGCGTTGAGACAATATAAATGCATCTCCTGTGTTTTGAAAAGGCCTCGGTAACAGCAACAGTCGCGTCATAAGCATCTTTTACATTGGTCCCTTTAAAAAGCTCGTCAAAGATCACCGCCAGTCTCTTTCCGGAACTCACCGCAAGAGCAACATCTTTTACTCTCTTCACTTCAGCATAAAAGTGACTGTAACCCATATTAAGGTTGTCAGGTACGTTTATCGAGGTATATATACCATCTATAGGGGTAAAAAGCATAGATGATACCGGTAATGGAAATCCCATATGTGCCAGGTAGAGAGTCACACCGAAAGCCTTCATCAAAGTAGACTTTCCCGCCATGTTTGCACCGGTAAGGAAAATCAAGTTTGACCTGTGGTCAATCAAAACATCATTGCTGACAGCATTTGGCACAGTAGGATGATAAAGCCCTGACATATTTATAATTGTCTCATCCTGAATGACAGCCTCTGCAAAAGAGAAGCCTCTCTCCCGTCCAACCTTTGCCACTGCAATATAGAGATCCAGTTCATAAAGCAATCCTAATACTTCATTGATCTGAGAAGCATAAGCATACCGAAGCCTGTAATCGTAACGGGCAAAAGCTGCTGTACCACATTCAGACATACTCCCGGCGGAATAAATCCATTCCAGCCCTTTGTCATGAAGTAATTCCAGAGCTTTTAAAGCAATAGTACGATATGGGCATGTCACTTCCATAGAATCGAACTTTCTAAAGAAAGACTCGAGTTTTATGAAAAGTGAAATTGAAGCATTCATTCCAAGCTGAAGCGTCTCAAGCTCCTGATCGTTTGCAATCAGCTTCATTGCCTTTCGCTTGAAGCTGTTCATCATTGAGGCGGCAAAAGATCTGGCCTCTCCGTTTGTGAGGTATTGCTCGGCTGTGTCAAGTTCATCCTTTTCAACCGGGAATTGGAACTCCTCTCTTTGAAAAAAATCGAAAATCCTCTTTCTTGCATTAATCTTAACAGCATCTGTCAAAGGTTCAAGAAACATACGCTCTAACGCCGTCTCGCCTCCTTTTGTCACAGTCCGGTTAAACAGACTGAAAATAGAGTTACTCTTATACTTACCCAATAAATTGAGATCTTCGAGGGTCTGTCTGTCTATTTGAAAATTATTCATTTTTTGTCAAGTATATCAAGTATTCCCTCATTTTTGACGATAATCATACCATGACGGTCAGATGTTATGCCCTTTTCGATTCTGTATGTATATCTGGGGGTATTTCCATCCATAATTGTCGGAAGATTTATGAAATTTATGTTATCACATCGCTCCTTCAAGGTCTCACCGGCCTCTATTATGTGTGTCGAAATGATAAATATACAGTTTTTGTTTGCGGCAAAAGCCTCACTTACAGCAACAGTGGCATCATAAGCATCCTTCACATTTGTACCTCTGAAAAGCTCATCAAAGATTACAAGAAGATTTTTTGAATTACCTATACTCTCAGCAACCTTCCTGACCCTCACAACCTCAGCGTAAAAATGGCTGTAACCCTTATTGATATTATCAGGCAGGTTGATTGTTGTAAACATGCCGTTTAGCACAGAGAACCTCATACTTTCCGCCGGCACCGGGAAACCCATATGGGCCAGATAGACCGCAATCCCGAAACTCTTCATAAAAGTTGATTTACCTGCCATATTAGCACCGGTAAGAAATATCATGTTACTTTTCTGATCAACCTTTATTGAATTCGGAACAGCATTCTTGAGAAGAGGATGGTAGAGCCCCTTAATCTCAAATACACCTGCTCCCTCGGGCATAGCCTCAGCGTATGCAAAATTTCTGTCTCTTGCACACCTGGCAACAGATATATAGACATCCAGCTGATAAATAAGTTGTAGAAGCTGTTTTACAGTATCTCTGCAATTGAAGCGGAATGTCTGATCAAATTCAGCAGTTCTGGCATATGTGATCTTATTAGGATTTTTCTCCTGCAGGGAGGCTCTCAATGAATCTGAGTTTATTATATCCAGCATTGCAGAGGCCTGTGTGTGATAAGGACACCCCGGACCTGAGTCCGGGATGCTTTTTAAAAATTTCTCAAGCACACATATAATCTCCACAATAGAAGCGACACCCTTGGCTATCTGTTTGTACTCCGTATCCGAGCCTATCGCACTGCGGAATTTCCTCTCAAGATTATCCTGATAGGCAGAGAGCCTGGTTCTGTTGTCTGTATTCGCCAGATAAGACTCTGCCGGATCAAACAACTCACTTTTGAAAGGAAATGCAATCTCTTTTTCCTGAAAGAAACGGATTATTTTTCCCCTCTCATTTATTTTTTCATCTTCAGACAACGGATATCTGAACATCTCCTCAAGAACTTGTGAGCCGCCATTGGTCACGGTCTTGTTAAAAATACCGTATACAGACCTGTCATTGTTCTTGCCGAAGATCCCAAGATCATCCGTTGTCTGCTTATCTATTCTGAAAATCATGGTATTTGCTATCTACCTTTTCTTCTTACCCAAATAAGGATATAGAAAATGAGCATCGCTAATGGTAACGCTCCCATCAAAGCCCATCTGGTGATTGCAATACCCGGTACACCCATAGATATCTTATCGTCCGGAGGTGTCGGCCTGCGAACATCAATAGGAACCTCCTCATCTGACATCCAGTAAAATGCCCCCATGATGAAGTTATAGTTTGCAGCATTAACATCCTTCCTGCCGATGCTGATCTCTCCGTTGCTTATACAATCTGCATCTCCTGAAATGATTATTTTCTGAGTCTTATCTCCGACCTTTCTGTCCAATGCAAGAACAGTTGGAATGGAAACCATTATGCTATCACCTGCCGAAGGTTTTATAACTGCAGCCGAGTCATCCAGTAAAGCGGCTGAACCGGTTTCACTCCATGTACCTCCTGTAGTGTCTGAAACAAACATCTCTGTGACATTGAAACCTTTGTCCTTAGAGTATGTCAAACCTGCACATCCGGGCATAGTTGTTATATAACCGTCAACCCTCATATCATCTATAAGATAGATCATATCAGACCCCTCTTTTGTAGGTATTGCCTGTATAAAATCAGGTGCAAAATTGGCACTCTGTCTTACAAGAGTTCCCTCCATTAATTTTACCCCAAATTTCTCCAGGATTGGATTTACAACACTTTGTCTGCCCGGTTCTCCTGCAATCAGCAGATTCCCGCCTCTGGCTATGTAACTGTCAAGGTTTGCCTGCTGTTCCGGTGTCAGGGTGCTCTTCATGTCAGCCATTACCAGAATTGATATCTCCTGAGGAATCTCCTTGTCAAGGGATACTTCACTATAATCGAATCCCTGGTTGATCAGAGAGTAACGGAAAGTCTTCTCCTGAGCAAACACGCTGTAATCGTCATCTTTCGATTTGGTGGCACTTCTCTCGCCATGTCCTGTAACAAACCCGATCTCAGGGAGATCCATAACCATTCTTTTAAATGCTGCAGTAATTTCTGCTTCTGATGGTTGCACATTCCTGTCATCAAACACTCTGAGGAACGTTTTCTCCCCATTTTCCCTGACAAGAGTTCTTACAAAACGATTCCCCTCAGATTTGAGATTCTCTATCTTCTGAATCTCTTCAGGCGTTTTGAAAATTGCAGTATCTAGCTTGAAAACCTTAGCATACTCAATCATTCTCTCCTTATCACTCTTTCCCGGATACCTCTTATCCAACCTTGGATTGTTTGCATGGTCGTAATATCTTATGTAATTCATCTTGATTTCAGGCTTGAATCTTAGATATTGCCTGAATACCTCCATGTCCCTGAGCTCTGTTTTCGGCATGCCGAGATAGTAGTATGCATCAAGGATATTTACATATGTATTCACTGTGAGATCCCCTTTCATCTGGGCAACAATCTTCTGGCTGTTAGGAGTCAGTGTATTAAGATTTGTCCTGGTAGAGTCATGATAAAACATTAAAGCAGGCCTTGATGTTATATAACCAAGGATTACTGCAATAAGAGCAACTCCGACATAACGTCCTGCCGCTATTCTGAAAGGAGTCTTCTGTCTGATAGCCTTCAGCCTTAATATTGACAATGAGAGGAAGAGAGCTATTACAATGAGAAAATACAGAACATCCTCACTACATATCAACCCGTTTATAAACTCGGTAGATCTTCCTTTCATAGAGAGCCAATAGGCTATGTCACGGACAAAAGCTACATCCTGCCACATTGAACCGACAAGGTTGAGCAATGTCAATGTTGCAAGAGTGCCTATTGCTGCCACTACCTGATACGAGGTAAGACTTGACATGAAAAGGCCGACAGCCGCATAAGCACAAATAAGGAGAAAGAGACCTATGAGACCTGCTGTAACCCCCCAGAAATCAAATTGAGGAACAGTAAAGAAGCTGAAAACCATAAAGACCATCAG
The DNA here is from genome assembly GCA_000473305.1 of Bacteroidales bacterium CF. Lineage (GTDB taxonomy): Bacteria > Bacteroidota > Bacteroidia > Bacteroidales > UBA932 > Bact-08. The sequence continues at coordinate 2,221,450 of CP006772.1, forward strand.
GATAACTGATATCAACAGTGCATAGAAAACCATTGACATATACTTACCCAATATGATCTGAGTATTGGTTACCGGCGAAGAATATAGCAACTTAATAGAGCCGCTGCTAAGCTCCCTGCTCATCAGCCCCATCGTCAGCAATGGGATGTACAGATAGAGATATTGCTGCACTATTGTGAATACTCCCATTCTGTGATTCGCAAAAATTGTCATCGAGACACTTTCCAGCTTGTATGCAAGAGCCTGCGAGCTAACTTGCCAATCAAGAACATTGCAGTACGCCATACTTGCCTGTATGGTGAAAATTATCAAAATCAGCCAGGCAATAGGTGAATAAAATAAAGTCTGAAGCTCTGCACGAGCTATTCTTAATATCATTTTCATGTTGTTTCCTCCTCACTTAGCCTTTTTTGACAATTCAGCGAATATTGTATCAAGTGAACTGCGTTCAAGACGGATTTCACTCAATCTCCAGCCATTCTTTACACTGGCAGCCACAATACTTTCAATAGCCTCCTGTGAATCGGTGAATTTAACCTTGTAACCATTCCCCCCGGTTTCGGTCACTTCAGTTACACCTTCCAATTTAGCAATCTCCCCGACAGGTGGCGCTTCGAGAAGGGAAACAAAAACAGTATTAGGAATTATATAATTATCAAACTCCTCCACTGTTCCGGAAAATACAACCTTGCCGGATTCAATCATCCTGATATTGTCACACAAAGCCTGTACTTCAGACAAAATATGTGTTGAGAGGACAACTGTACGATCCTGGGCAATGTCACGTATCAAAGATCTTATCTCCACGATTTGATTAGGATCAAGCCCGTTAGTAGGCTCGTCAAGAACGACGATGTCCGGGTTGTGAATTATAGCCTGCGCAATTCCGACACGCTGCTGATATCCGCCTGAGAGATTCTTGATAAGTCTCTTTCTGAAATGAGCTATACCGCAGCTAGTAAGGACATTTTCAACCGCCGCCTTTACCTCCTTTTCAGGAATCATTCTGAGATCGGCACTGTAAATCAAGTACTCCTCAACGGTCAAATCAAGATGAAGAGGTGGTTTTTGTGGTAAAAATCCGATATGCTTCTTTGCCTCGATAGGATTCCTGCGCATATCGATTCCTTTGATAAACACATCACCTGCTGTCTGTTTCAGCACTCCGCAGATGATGTTCATAATTGTGGATTTACCTGCTCCATTGGAGCCAAGCAAACCAAAGATACCCCGTCCGGCAATTTCCAGATTAATATCCTTAACTGCCCACTGGACGCTGTACCTATGTGAGAGATTCTCAACTCTTACAATCGGTTCTGTCATAGTTTGGTTAATATAAATTTACTTCCGGGTTGTCTTTTAGACTACACTTTTTACACAAAGTTTACTCCTTGGGTGTAATATTTCCACTGTATACCTGATTTTCCTGCTCCGCCACCCTTATAAATGTAGTTCTTTTACTAAGTTCCTTGAGTTGCGATGCACCTACATATGTACAAGTACTCCTTATACCACCGAGAATATCCAAGACTGTTCCCTCAACACTTCCCCTATATGGAACGAAAACACTCTTCCCCTCACTTGCCCTGTACTCAGCAACCCCTCCTGCATGTTTTTTCATTGCTGTTGCCGAACTCATGCCGTAAAACATCTTTACCATCTCCCCGTCTTTAAAAGTAATCTCACCCCCGGACTCATTATGCCCCGCTAACATTCCCCCAAGCATTACAAAATCAGCTCCTGCACCAAACGCCTTTGAAACATCCCCGGGTGTAGAGCACCCCCCGTCACTTATGATATGCCCGCCTAAACCATGAGCCGCATCAGCACACTCAATAATAGCCGAAAGCTGAGGATAACCGACACCTGTCTTTACCCTTGTCGTACATACTGACCCGGGGCCAATCCCAACCTTGATGATATCAGCCCCTGAAAGTAAAAGTTCTTCGACCATCTCTCCGGTAACAACATTACCGGCTATAATCACTTTGTCCGGAAATCTTTTACGCACCTTCCTGACAAAGGATACAAAATGTTCGGAATAACCGTTAGCTACATCTATACAAATGAACTTAAGCTTCGGGAACTGATCAAAAATCATCCCCAGCTTCTCATAGTCAGCCGCTCCGGTTCCGGTACTTACCGCTATATGGTCAACAATTTTCCTTGGAGCCTCGGCAAGAAATTTACCCCACTCCTCTATACTGTAATGCTTGTGAATTGCAGTAAACATATGGTGTTTATGAAGTGCAGCGGCCATTTCGAAAGTTCCGACTGTATCCATATTTGCCGCCATTACCGGTACACCCTCCCATTCACACTTGGCATTCAAGAAACGATAAGTCCGTTCCAGTTTAACCTGCGACCTGCTTTTTAATGTCGAACGCTTGGGGCGGAACATAACATCCTTAAAACCAAGCTTTATGTCATATTCTATTCTCATGTCTCCTATATTTAAAATCCAAGTTCTGTTTCTATTGACGATAATGCCTCCAAAGACAACTCGATAAAGTTATCAAGTTCAAGTCCCAGGCTCTCACACTCCATAATGTTCTCTCTTTTTACCGAGGCGGCAAAAATTTTCTCTTTCATCCTTTTTGTCACGGATTTAACCTTTACACTTGATATTTTTTTATCCGGATAAACAAGAGCTACAGCAAAAATCAATCCTGTCACAGTCTCTCCCGCAGCCAATGCGTGTTGGAAAATTGTCTCCCTTGTTTTTCCCGAAGCTTTTTCATTGTGCATTATAATAGCGTCCAGTGATTCTTGCGGGATATCCTCATTCATCAACATCTCAACTCCGACCGGGCCGTGAAGGGAAGAATCTCCGCCGGTTTTCTCCACATCAATGTCATGCAGCAACCCTGTTATTCCCCATAGATCCTCATCTTCTCCGCAATGTCTTGCAAGAGCACGTAATACGGCTTCAGACGCCATACAATGAGCTATCATTTTTGGATTTTTAACATTCTGTTTCAGTAAGTCAAGATAATAATCCCTCGTTTTCATGGCAGATAAATAAGTTGCAAGTTAATAAAAAGCAGAGTAAATATTCACTATATTTATGCACATAATAACCACACGATGAAAAAATTACTGCTCATTCTCCTCTTTTCCGCACAAGGTGTATTTATAATGGCCGGCATGAACCAAAAGACCACTGCATTACCTGACACTTCTATTATTTCCGGTAAAAACACCGTTCTATCAATAGCTGAAAGATTCCACAAAAGGTTACTTCCGAAAATCTCCATAAAGGATAAGCGAATGTTGGAAGATACCTCCTCCAAGGTCCTTACAAATCTCGCAGCAGCCTCAATGATTCAAAGCATGAAGGGAGATCTTCCAGGAGCACTTATTTCCCTTGCAGTCATAAGAAACGCAGAAGATGCAAATGCAGTAAACAGTTTTGGAGGTTATCTGAGAGCAATTGATTCAATCAAAACCTCCCTTCCTGTCCTGCAATATGCACACAAGCTTGCTCCGGACAACCCATCCATTATAAGCCAATTAGGCCACACATACCTTGATCTGGGAAATGTATCAAAAGCAGAAACACTGTATACAGCAGCTCTCGGATTAGATAATGACAACCCTTTTGCATTGCAGGGAATGGTTGCCCTTTATCTGAAAAAAGGCGATAAAGGAAAGGCTCTGGAATACATGTTGAGATCATCAAAATTTATATTTTCGGTAAGGACACCTCTTGTTTATGAGCAATTCAGAGACTATATAGACACAAAAACCTCAGTGGAAGAGGGGGAGGGAGACAGAGAATTTGCTGAATCATTACTACAGGGAACAGAAACCGAATCAATAAGGATTATTTCTCCACAAATTCCAAAAATTCCGACATTCCCATTTTTCGACAATCTGGCATCATATGAAAAATCCTCTTTTCAAGCGGATTTGATGCAATTACTCGGGGAACTGACAGCAAAAGAACAATCCCTGATGGCAGAAATATCTTCGTTTAATATGGCTGACTCACACGAACCGGTCATTCCTCCCGGAGCAATAGCCATATCTCATGAACAGGGGATATTCATGTTTGACCAAGTTATGGACCTGACAGAAAAGATTTCAATAATAGATACCGACAGACAGTATAAAGAGAATCTCGGATATATGGAAGAATTTTACAGGATTATGCAATCCTATGGGAACAAGCTGGGGGATCTTGAAAGAAAAGCCGCAGATTGCCAGACAGAAGCCTGTGAAATGAAATATAAGATTGAGATATGCAAACTAAAACAGGAGACATATCAGACTGTCAACGCATTATTCATGAAGTGGTACCACTGCATTATAGATTTTAATACCCGGAATCAGAAGACAATAAACGATATTTATGGTTTCTCTCAACCATGGATGGACCGGACACTCTCTGAAAATGAATATGTATTAATGGAATACAGACGACTCCTATCCTCTTACAGCATTGTACGATCATCAATAAACGCCTCCCTGACAAATTACGTTCATTTCGACGTAAATGACGAATGCCTCTCTATGAATATAGAAGATATGAAGGAGCAACTCCGGCAAATGGAACTTGAGGAGGTACGCATGACAGAACCGGCCAAATGTGAGAATAGTCCCAAGATTGTCATATCCATAGTATACTGTGAGCTTGCATTGGATTGCAGCAGTGTTGAAGCTGGTTGTACAAAGGGCGTATCCGGTTCTGTCAAGAGAGATTTCGTAAAAAACGAGACAACGATTTTTGTAGGTGTAGGCGGAGATGTTGACGCAGGGAGTGTTGCCGCGGGAGGAAAAGCAGGAGTATATGTAACTATTCCGGACAGTGGTACCGGTTTTGATGCCGGTGCAAAAGTGGAGACACAGGTGATAGGAAAAGCCGGATTCAGCGGAGCAGGTATTAATACAGAAACAACAATGAGTATATTTTCCGCTCCTAAAATTCAGGTTACACCTGTTGTTGCCCCTATTATAATACCAGATTAAAACACCTGACAATCTGAAATTCCGAAAATATTTATTATATTTGGTTAAACATTAAATAAGACTTCCTGTTTTGCATCCTTTCCATTTTAGATGCAGGATTTTGTTGACTAATTAATTCTATTTAATTCTATTTAATTACATATCCAACCTAAAAGTTTTTTACAAAGATGAAACACAAAGTAATATTTATCGCTTTTGCAGCAATTCTGGCAACCTCATGTGACAAACTCGGATCAGGCGGATCCGATGATTCAATCGGAGGTTCAACTGACATCGCATTAAATACAGTCGGCAACACCTTTGCCAACAGTGTATCTGCCGGAGGAAGATCGTACAACGGCACTATAAGAATTTCATCCGTCAGTAGTGACGGGATTGCCACTGTTAATTTCACGGCAGCAATTCCCACAACTTTCCCTATCCTTAGCAACATTAAATCAAAATACAAGGACAATAGTGGAAATCTATCATGCCAGGGGAAGTTCAAGATGACAGATGAGGGTATCCTGGATTATAACAACATAGATCACAAGCCATTTGTGTTAGTGAAATATGATGGAAAGGTAGGTGATAAGTACACTCTCAAAAAGAGCGACGGTGAAACAATTGTCAGAGAGATTGTCAGAAAATCCGACAGTGACGATTTCTACTGGAATGGGATGATAATAAAGACTATCGATGTAGAACAAAGTTCAAATATCCCGGGTGTCTCGAGTATCATGTATTTCTGTAACCACAGATTCGGAATCGTTACTGTGCGAGTATACATGGAAGATGGCACACAACCACAGATGAGCCTTGTACCATCATCATACTGATTGTCTTATGAATGTCCGGAATCTTTTATTGCCTGCAGGTTTCCGAATAACCGGTTATATATCTGTGGTATTCGGAGTTCTTGCAGGCATTCTCCGTTTCAAAGAGGGAATAAAACCGGAGTTTCTTACCAGAAAGGTTTTTGCTGTTTTCTCATCTTTTCTTGAGAATAAATATTTTGAGTACATAAAAAACAATCTTGGGGAGGAGATATGTACATTCTTTATTATTGCCGGTCTTTATATGATAGCTTTGTCCAGAGAGAAAAGGGAAACCGAAGTAGTATCTGAACTAAGGACAAAGTCAATGATTATCTCAATGTATATAACCCTAGCCTTTCTGACCCTTTCAATCTGGACTACATTCGGCTTTGCATTTCTCTACATGACAATCATCGCAATGGCAGTAATGCCCCTCTCATATATAATTTTATTCAGAATTAATATTTGGACTTCAAGAATAAAAAAATGAGCAAGAAGAGAGTTCTCATTTTTACCATGGTCTTCATTATGGTTTTGGCAATTTTTCTAATTGCCGCCAACCAAGGAAGAGAGAAAAACATCAATACCCTAATCTACCATAGAGGGGATTCAATCTCCCTGAGCAGGGGTGATATTATTGTCAGGCCAAACAATCCTCACCTTCCGGGCAGCGCATACATAAAAGGGGGACGCAGACTGGGACATGTAGCAGTTGTAGTTAAGGGAGCTTCAGGGAACTCGGCCGAGCAAGTCCTTTCAAAGTCTCATGTAATCGAGGCACTTCTGTATGATCAAAAAACAAAGAGCTTTATTTTTGACACTTGTGAACAGGTGAGATATGCCCCCGCCTCATTTTCTTTCGGAAGCAAATACAGAGGGTGTCGATACAGACTAAGATTAAATACTGATGTTAAAAAAATTGATTCAATCGTAGAATTTCTGGAGAGTCAGCTTGATGGAAGCTACAGCATTTTTACAGAAAAAATCAGAAGTGCAGGAATGTTACACAGACACAGTGAATGGCACTGTGCGACACTTGCCTGGCAGGCCTGCTACGCCGCTTCCGGGGTTGACATCGACGGCAACGGGGGATCAGTAATTTATCCCTCGGATATAATAATCAGCACTGCTTTTGACCATCCTGGCGGTAGGGTGATATTTTGACCCTGGACATAGAGCGGTCATGAGGATATTTCAATATCCATATTGCAAAAAGAGCACCAATCAACGCAAAAAGCATATCGCTCTGTGAATCCCAGATATACCCCTGAGTTCCCAGAAATGTTACCGGATTTTTATCAGCTATCGAACATGCAATATACTCTATAAGCTCGTATACAGCAGCAGTAGTCATAGCGACACAGAAAGCAAGAAATGAAACAAAACCCTTGCCTTTCACTATTTCCTTCCGAATGAACAACTCTCTCGATATAAGAACCGGAATTACTCCCTGAAAAAAATGGCCGAACTTGTCAAAATTATTTCTGTTATAGCCGAATAATGAACCCGGCCAATCAAAATACGGGACTCTGGAGAAGGTGTAATGAGCTCCGAGAAACAGCAGATAACAGGAGAAGAGAATAAAAATGTAAGTAAACATTGAAAAAGAAAACTTATTGTATGTTCTTATCAATATTACAGCTCCAATAATAGCCGGAAGCGCCTCTCCTATCCAATGAAAAATGTTTCTGGGATTTATGCCGGACACTATCAATCCGGCCATGAAAAAAAATAACAATATAATGTGCTTTCTCATAATTCTCTTATAAGCATCCCGAAGTTATTATAAAGATAAGAAATAAATATCTTACCGTCACATAACTAAGACCTGCCTTTAAGATAAATCTGAGTTGAATTAATAATATTCTGCCACACACTATATGCAGCAAGACCAACAGAAACAAGTGGATTTAGATATTCGAATGCAAGCCACATAGCAATCGCTGTATTCTTTTGTCCCAAACCCTGAGTCCCGGCAACCTTGTTGCCAAAGCGTGCTCCTATTGCATGCCCGGCTACAAACTGAAACACACATGCCACCAAAGAGATGGCAGCGAGACCTATCTCAACAGGAATCATATCTGAAGGCTGCGCCAGCACAAAAGTGGTAGCCTTACCTATCACAAGAACCAAAGTTATGCTCCAGAGATAGAATGATATTCCGTGATGTTTTTGCAGGAATGAATCAGCTTTCGGAAGATAATTCTTGAAAAGATATGCAACAATAAGAGGGAGCAAAATAAGTGGAATAATCTGTCTGGCAATCATCCATGATGTCGCCAAAAAGTGGATACCTTGCGTTCCTCCTACAATTGGCAGCAGGAATGGGGTCAGTATTGCTATTGCCACATAACTGACCAGGGTAAATGAGACCAGCACAGCAATGTTTGCCCCCAGCATAAGAGCTATTACAGGAGCCGAAGTTGCAACGGGACATATCAGACATATAAACGCCTGTTGGGCAAAGAGAGGATTCCAGAAATAGAGAGCAAGGTACGAGAGGATGGCCACGGCATACTGGAAAACGATCATAAACACCGGCATACGGGATACTTTAATCTCTTTAAAATCAAGCTTACTGTAGGTAGTAAGAAGCATCAAGGCAATAAAATAGGGTATGGATTCATTTGCCGGGATTATTATTTCGGGGATTAAAACACCTGAAAGGATGCCAATCAGCAATGCCACAGGCATAACAATACTTTTGAACTTCTGTGAGTAGAACATTAATTACGATTATGGGCTGCAAAGGTAAACAAAAGTCTAAAATTCCACAGAAATCCCTATTGTAGGCAGTATAGTACCGGTTGTATTATCTATGCTCTTCATGACATACCTTTGCTCATTCAACGGTGCATCAGGATTGGCGATGTTCCCAGAACTTAACAGGATATCCGGGTTTACATTCTGACGATTGAGTACGTTTTGTATGTCTATGTAAAATTTAAAAGCTATCCTGTCTCTGTAAATATCCTTGTCCAGTCTCACATCAAGTTGGCTGAACGGAGGAAGTCTCTCCTGGTTGTGCCGGGTGTAGTCATAGTAAGCCCTGCCCGAAGCATTCCATGCCTGAACCAGAGAGCTTCTTTCTACATCATAAGGAGTATAAGGAGAGCCTCCCGCATATCGGTATTTTATACCTGCATAGAAGTTATAAGGCAATTTATATCCCGCTGCAAAAGAAAGAATGACTTTATTGTCCCATGACTGAGGTATCCATTTTTTGGTTTCTCCTTGTTGATACAAGCTTCTGTATAGAGTTCCCGTTCCGGAGAGATTGAATTTATCTCCGGCAAACACGCGCACCGAAAGCTCTGCACCATATGACTTGCCCTTTATATCAGAAGCAACCTGCTCATTGCCGGAGGCACCATAAACAGTACTCTTACCCATTAAAGGAATGTTGTCATTGGCAGATCGTATCATGTTGGAATATTTTTTATAGAAAACCTCAAATGTAACCTGCAGCAATGATGCCTTTTTATACTCAACCCCTGCAATATAATGGTCCACACCAATATAATCCACCTCTTTATTAATATGTGACCCTGAATTATCTGTATAGCCAAGCGCTGTAAATGGCGGCAGTTGGTAATATCTTCCTACAGAAGAGTTAAGGCTAATGTTTTTAAGTACTTCATATGATATTGCTAATCTAGGGGAGAATGTCCCAAGGGGGTTCTTCATTGAGTTTGAATAACTATTTGCATCTGACCTGAATCCTAAAGTAAGTGATAGTTTTTCATCAGGAGTTATGTAATTACCGGATGCAAATAAATTATATTTGGTAAATGAGAGAGTTGTTTGATACTTAATAGTAACAGGTACCCCGATAAATATTTTTTGATATGTGTCATTTTCATATTTAGGGAATTCCAGTCCTACTCCTGCAGTAATTCTGAAATTTGAGATATTTGCTATTTTCTCAGCTCTGAACTTAACCTCATTTTCGACAGATGTGTATGCAAGAGTCCGTTTATCAGGATCTTTATCATCATTATCTAGATACTTAGTGTTTTTATTGCGCAGATAACTGTTGCTCAACACAAAATTCCAATACCCATTATTATCGTAATAGCGATAAACTGCACCCATGGTATACACATTCTGTTTAATAACAGGAAGGTATGCCAGTATGTACTCGTTCCTCTCCTTCCCTCCGGTATCTTCATTAAGAGACATATTATCCAATGCACCGAGACCTATTATTGATATCTCATGTCTGCGGTCAAAACGGTGCTTGACTTTAAACTGCATATCCGTGAAGGTAGGGAGCAAAGGAAGATTAAGTGCCTTGAACAAAAATTGAAGATAAGAGACTCTGGCAGACATAATGAAAGTCGTTTTATCCGAAAAACTTCCTGTAGCATTGAGTCCTGCCTCATAGGCCCCTATTGTAAATTTGTAGCTGTTTTTTGTCAGATCTCCCTCTTTATACCTTATGTCAAGAATAGAGCTGAGTGAATTTCCCTTGTTTACCGGAAAGGCTCCGGAATAAAAGTCAGCATCTCTTATTAAACCTGCATCAATAATCCCTACAACTCCTCCGGTTGATCCCTGAGTACTGAAATGATTTATAGTCGGAATCTCCACTCCGTCAAGATAGAATCTGTTTTCTGAAGGTGCACCTCCGCGTACAATAATATCGTTCCTCTCACTGTCTCCGTTAACCGTTGCTACACCCGGAAAAGAGTTAAGCACTTTTGATATATCCCTGTTTGCTCCCGGATTTCGTTCAATCTCCTGAATACTTATACTCTTCTGTGACAAAGGACTCTCTTTTACCCTTTTGAAAGGATCTGCCTTTGGTTTTACTGTTATCTCATTTAATTGAAGATTATCCTCCTCCAGTTCCAATGTAATTTCAACACCTTTTACAGTAAGCATGAACTCATATGAAAGGCACGACTTATACCCAAGCATATCTGCTTTTAGCATATACATGCCTCCGGGAACATCGGGAAAGATGAATTTCCCGTTTGCATCAGTCGTAGTTATGTATTTTGTACTTTCTATCTCCACAACGACAGCAGGTAGTGGTTCTCTTGTAATCTTGTCTATCACCTCCCCTCTTATAGAATAGCCCCTGCTCTCTTCAGCATATACTCCAAATGGATTAAATATCAATAAAATAAACAATATGAATATTTGTCTCATATATTAAAGTTTATCCAATAACGCAATATGAGACATTTTGTTGAAGACCGCTTAATTCCTGATTAAGACAATTACCCTCAGAGGGGGTGCTTAAGATCAATTAATACTGTTTCTGCGAATATTAATTATAAAATAAAGCGCAACTAATATCGCGACTCCGGCTGTCAGAAGAAACGCTGCTGTTGCACCCAGACGGTACCATATCACTCCTGTTATTGAACTGGCCAGCATGGTACAGATGCTTTGCAATCCGGAAAATGTACCAATTGCTGTTGCAGTATCATTCTTATCAGATATATTTGAAATCCATGCCTTTGCAACCCCTTCCGTCGCAGCAGCATATATACCGTAAAGGAAAAACAATGCGAAGAAAATATATAAATTGGTGTTCAATGCCATTCCGAAGTAAACAGCGGAAAAGACCAGTAGTCCGGAAACAAAAATCGTCTTGAGCCCTATTTTATCGGCAATTATGCCAATAGGAAAGGCAAATAATGCATATATCAGATTATAAAATATATAAACCCCTATGACCGATGTGTCATTCAGCCCGGCCTCTTTAATCTTTAACAACAAAAAAACATCCGAACTGTTAAAAAGTGTGAATACCAACAATCCTATAACAAGCTTCTTGTAACCTGCCGGACTGACTTTCCAATAACCTAAAAATGAGAAGAACCCTGTTCTGACTTTGGATTTCTCTGTAGGCTTTTTTCTCTCCTTCAGACACAAGGAGCTTGCCACAGCTAACAGACCCGGAATAAACGCAATTAAAAAGAGAGTTTTATAGTCCTCAGGTCTGAACCAAAGATAGAGCAACGCTAACAAAGGCCCTAAAACCGCACCGAATGTGTCCATGGATCGATGAAATCCGAACACCTTGCCCTTAGTCTCCGGGGTTGCCTCATCCGATAAAATGGCATCCCTCGCCCCGGTTCTGATACCCTTACCAAATCGATCAATGGTACGGGCAAAAAATATCCATAACGGATATACAAAGAGAGCCATCATCGGCTTGGATACAGCACTAAAAGCATACCCCAACTGAACAAATGGAACTCTTTTACCGGTATTATCCGAAAGTTTCCCGAAATAACCCTTGCTCAATCCGGCTGTTGCTTCGGCCAAACCCTCCAAAATACCAATCAGGACAACAGAGAATCCTATTGTTTTAAGATAGATTGGCATTATAGGATAGAGCATGTCGCTTGCCGTATCAGTAAGCAGGCTCACTAAAGATAAAACCCATACAGTGCGGGTAATATATTTCATTTAATTACAATTTGTGCAACAATCTTTCAAAACAGAACCAAACTCTATTTGGATTGTTGTATGTCCTATGTTGAATTTTTCATGTAAGGATTGTTGGATCTCCTTTATAAAAGAGCTGTCTGTCTGAACTGATGTTATAATATGTACAGAGAGTGCCACTTTGGTAGTGCTCATAGCCCAGATATGTAAATCGTGAACATTCTGAACCCCTTTTTGTGACAGGAGGAAATCCCTTACTTTATCTACATCAATCTGCTTGGGAACAGCATCCAGAGCAAGGTCAACCGAATCTGTGAACAGGTTCCAGGTACCCCATAAAATCACAGCTATTATCAAAAAGCTGGTTATCGGGTCAATCCACTGCAAACCGGTTATGTTAATCAACAGACCGGCCACAACCACTCCAAGAGAGACACCGGCATCAGCCGCCATATGCAAGAATGCTCCCTTTATATTCAAATCCTCTTTCTGCCCTTTCATAAAGAGGAGTGCTGTCAATGTATTAATTACCACTCCTATGGCCGCCACAATCATTACCGGAGTGCCGGCTACAGGTTCCGGATCATACAACTTTGCCACGGCATCCCACCCGATGGCTGTCACAGCTCCAAACAATAACAAAGCATTTAAAATTGAGACTAATATTGTGGTTTTTCGTAACCCGTAAGTATATTTCCCTTTTGGTTTTATAGTGGCCAGGCGGGATGCAGTCCAGGCAAACACCAGACCAAGAACATCGCTTGCATTATGCCCTGCATCTGCCAGTAATGCAGAGGAGTTTGCTATCAGACCGTAAATAATCTCTACAGCGACAAACGCGATGTTTAGCCCTATCCCCAGGGCAAAGGCTCTGCTGTAGTTATTTTCTCCGGCATTACCATGTGAATGTTCGTGAGAATGTGCCATAATTAAATCTTTATTTACCTACAGCAAACTTAATAAATGTTCCCTTATCTAATTCATCAAAAGCAAGGTTTAACTCCTCATTTGTGTTCATCACGATAGGTCCTCCCCATGCCACCGGCTCCTTCAGCGGTTTCGCCGCCAGCAATACAAACCGTGCACCCTCATTACCGGAACGAACGACTAATGATTCGTTTGTACTGCTTTCACTCTCTGATGAAGTAAACAGTATGGCGCACGCTTTATTCTCAAATTCATTAAGAGACTCGTTTGCTGCAAGAGTACCATTGAGCAGATAGATGAACAATGTCTCGTCATTGGGTGTTTCAGAATAAGTCCAGGTAGTATCAGGAGCCAGTTTGACATCCAGATATTTCACCTTTACATATTTCCCTTCAAAATGGCCTTCCACCCCTTTATATGAACCGGAAATAATTCTCACTTCAGCACTCTCTTCCTCCACAACGGCAACCATCTCTTTGGTTATATCACCATAAGCAGGATCTGACATTTTATCTTTTGCAGGCATATTGACCCAGAGCTGGCAACCCATCATCCTTGCGGAAGCCTTGGGCATCTCCTGATGTATTATGCCTGAGCCCGCTGTCATCCATTGGCATTCCAGGTCTCCAATTACACCCTCATTCCCCAGACTGTCTCCATGTTCAATTTTACCTTCAATTAGATATGTAATAGTCTCTATTCCTCTGTGAGGGTGCCAGGGAAAACCTTTAACATAGTCATTAGGGTCGGTTGAATCAAAACCGTCCAGCATCAGGAATGGATCAAAACTCCTGATATTCCCGGGGCCCAATACTCTTCGCAGGTTAACCCCGGCTCCATCAACGGCACTTTTGCCTCTTATGATTTGTGTTGCGTTTCTCCTTTTCATAAGCAATAATATTAATTAAAAGTCAAAAACCATCCCTAATTGTAACGAATAAGAGAAGAAACTGTTCGGGATAATCAACATTGTTGTATTGAATTCCACATCCGAGGTTGCACTTATGAAAACATTCTCATTTAACTGAAGGTTAAATCCGAGATTAAATGAAGAAGAGATTTTTCTTAATTTATAGAAATTCAATCCATATGCAAAACGCGGTCTAAATGTACCGGTGGGATATATATACTCAAAATGGCATGGTATCTTAAAATTGCACTTTTCTCCGCTGAAGTCGACCTTTGTGAAAATTAGCCCTGTCCGAAAGTACATTTTTTCATTTGTCCTCGGCATCCATATATGTGCTGTTATGCCGTATTGCATATTCGACTCAGAAGTCATATCGTTACTCTCCTGAAAATCTACAACTCCCACGGTTATTTCCGGCATTATTTTAAATAATGGGGCTTTATTCTCATAAATAATACACTTTTCTCCGTAACAGACGACATTATGATAATATTCAGCCAGTTTTATCAAACTCTTATGCTCTGGCTTCTTTATTGTCTTTATCCTTGATTCCATGACAGGTGCATCATGCATATAAGTATAAAGCAATCCGAGATGCCTGGTTGTCTCATAATATACCTCTTTGTTATCAACAAATTTTTTCCCCTCCTCATATGGCAGTTCCACCATCTTCATGTCATCTTTGTCAATATAATAATGATTTCCTGAATCGTCACGTAAATAATATATATTAACCTTTCCTTTAATCAGATACTCCAGAAATACTTTTTTACCATTTATCTCTCTTGAAATATAGTACTTACCGTCAATGAACCTGTATGCAATTATGTCTCCCGGGAAATATTTGACTACAGTATTGTCATCTGATTTGAATTTGCACGTTCTGCCCATAATCAGATCACCTCTGTAATCAATTTGTCCATAAATTGTATCTCCCGGATTTTTAATAATATACCCGGGTTTAAAATTAGACTGGGCACGAACCAATCCTGTAGAGCTAAGAAATACTAATAAAAGTAATCCTTTTAGTTTCATAATTATTCAATATATTTTTTTGTTTTATAAAGATATAAACAATATGTTGAATATGAACTACTTTCTCGATTAAAATTTTAAATGGAAGGATTTAAAAAATCTCCGTCAATTATCAAAAGCTTAGTCCCCTCCTTTGTCTTTGACCTATGTGAGCTTAAGTCATCAGATACAACATATGTCATACCTTTTGTTAAGCGGAAGGAACTTCCATCTTCTGATTCGCTGATAAATTCCCCCTCAAGGCAATGGACGATATGCCCTTTTCGACACCAATGATCTGCAAGATACTCTTCTGAATACTCCACAATTCTGATTCTCAGGCCAGGGAGCTGCAATGTCTGCCAATAAGCCGTACCGGATTCTCCTTTGTGGCTGGTTTTTGCTATTGCTTCCCAGTCAATTGTCTGGAAAGGAAAACTTGAATGGATACTCATATTTTACTCTTTATTTAGATATTGTGAAGTGCTCTTGACCGAGGAATAAAAATAATTCAGTGCAGCAAGAAAGCTATTCTGAACATCACTCGCACTAACAATCTCCCCGTGAATCTCAAGATTCCTAGTTGCACAGGCATCGCCAATAAGAGTAATATTATAACCGAGATCTTTTGCTGCCCTGGTTGTGGCATCTACGCACATGTGGGTCATCATCCCGCAGATTACAAGATCAGTAATATTGCTTTTCCGCAAATAATCCATCAGATCAGTATCTCTGAAACTGTTAGGAAAATGTTTAACTATGACCTTTTCTCCCTCCACAGGCTGTATTGAAGGGTATATTTCAGCCCCTGCTGTACCGGGTAGAAAGAATGTAGCGGCAGGATTGGCTGCAATGTGCTGAATAAATATAACCGGCAGCTTTTCAGACCTGAACCTCTCCAGAATACGTTTTGCATTTGCACACGCCTCTTCAGGATTCACAAGAGTCATAGCCCCTTTGTCAAAATAGTCGTTTTGAATGTCAATTAACAACAATCCCGCTCTCATATTATTCATCATGTTTTAATTTACTGTAAATCTCCAGATCTGTAAAGACATTTCCCGAGAGCAATTCTCCCTGTCTCTCGATACCTTCCAATTTAAATCCCAATCTTATAGGAACGTTTTTGCTAGCCACATTGCCTACAGCGCATTTAATCTGGACTCTGTTTATATCAAGTTTATTCAAGGCATATTCACATAGTTTTTCAACAGCTTTAGTCACAATGCCCTGTTTTTGAAACCCTTCTGACAGCCAATATCCAATTTCAGTTTTTTTATTAGACCTGTCACTATCTTTAAAACCTATCAATCCGGCAAAATCTCCATTTTTTTTAATTGTGAAAACATATTCCGCCTTCTCTGCCGGAACAGAAATGACAGAGTCGACAAATGCCTCGGAATCTGCCTCCTCCCTTGTAAACTCGACAAAAGGCAACCATTTACCCAGATACTCTCTCTGAGTATCTATTGTTCTGAAAATATCTTTTGCATCAGCTGCCTCTATTTGCCTTAACTCTAACTCTTCATCAATTTTTATAATCATAGCCCGGCTCATTTTTCAATGATTATTAACTATTTTGTGTTCTCAACAATTATGGCTTTACACAAAAAGACCAATGAGTGTGAATAATTTTCCATTGACCGTCAGCCTCAAGTCTGTAAACTTCTGTACAATTCCATTTAGAGACCCCTTCGGCTTTGTATGAATGAAAATTAAAAGTCAAAACAGCCATATTCTGCATAGCAACAACCTGAGGGTTAATCATCTCATATTTATGAACTTCGACTGCCTTTTTTATCGGCTCATAATATTTCTTGAGATTTTCAATCCCGTCAAGTCTCTGTGACAAAGAGGGGTCAAAGTATGAGACATCATCGGCTGAAAGATTGATATAACCGCTTGGGTCTCCGCTGTTCCACTTCTCCAGAGCTGCTTTTTCCAAAGCTATGATTGTTCCGGATATGTCTGTTTTTAAATTTTGTGAAAAGCTCATTTGTGAAAACAATAAGAATGTTAGTAAAATAATCTTTTTCATATATGGGGTTTTATAATTGATAAATTCCTCTCATATAGCACTAAAGGTAACCAATGGCAAGATTAATTCAAAAAAAATATCTCCGATAATTTAATTTACCGGGTGTGAATTATTCATTCACGAATGTGTAAAATTTAATAAAGAGTGATTATTTCACCCGGGGCACTTTTCCCGAAACTATTTAAAAATTTCCTTATACATTTTTTCAAGCGCAGAGGCGTTTGCCTTATTAATCTTTTGCATTTCAACTTTTCGTTGCGCTTCATTTTGTTTACGGCTTTCCATCTCTTTCTGCCATGTGCGGCCGGGTTCTATGTCATGCATAAAACGTGAATTTACACTATAGTTGAAATATAGAATTTGACCAACTTTTGCTGCATCTAACTGGTAATCAAATGCAGTGAACAGGTCGTCATAACCAGTCATTCCGGTGACATCAAAGTCGGGCTTTTTCAAATTTTCCTCTAACACCTTTTCATAACTGTGCCACACATACGTCGGGGCCCCGCCACTAAATGAAAGCCTGTAAAAACCTTTTTGGGGATTAAGGACATCTCCTATGGCGAAGTTGTTTGGATTCTGATCATTCGGAGCGGTTTGCCTTGTTTTGAAATTTGATTGATTAACTGTTGCATAATCTGCAAAATTGACTCCATCATTCCAAAAACGATACATTCTGTCCAACACCACATCCGTTTTTTGGGGTATTTTTTCTATATACGAAACTCCTAGAACATACTCTTCGTGTGATCCCCACGCCACAGGTCCGCAATTCTGCAACTCCTGGATATAAAACCATATCCACGAATCTTCTGTTAATTTATACATTAATCCGCTATTCGGAAGACGTGTGTTTTTGAACATCTTCTTTAACTCTTTTTCGCTAACCTGCTCCAGCCCTTTTTTAGAAGCAAGTTCTTTTACCTCTTCAGGCCGATAGCCCACCCAGTCGCGAATCTCGGTAAGAATACACTTGTAATTAGTTTTGGGCACGTTTCCAGGTGCGTAACAATAATATGTGCCCGGTCCATAATTCTTACTTTTGAGCGTATAACCGGGCACATTCGGTGCAAAACCGCAAACCGGTGTAGGAGCAAGATTCGGAATAGGCTTATAAATTGTAAATGTACTCTTGCCGTAAGTAACTTTTTTTTGAGCACTTAAATCAACTGCCAATAAAATAAAAAGCACTATTAATGAAGATTTTAGAAAATTTAACATGAGGTATTTTTTATAATTAAAATTGTATAAATCCAATCATAACAACAGGTTGGCACAAAGTATTATAGCCTGCACCTTTGTACATTTGGGATTAGAACCATTACAATCATACTAAGGTAGTAGGCAACTATGTTGAAATTTTTGTCTGCTTGTGGGGTTCTGATTTGAATGTTCATGCTGTGTAGTCAGATAGTACGAATAATATTACAAAAATATAAGATTAATCGTAATACTCACGATTGCTAAGATTATAACACAACAATAAAATCAGAGTTTATTAAGATTGTATTTGTAATTTATATTTCAGCTTATCTACTTTTATATTATAAGCTTCTTTCCAATCCTTTTGTAAGACGTTCGTCCTGAAGTTGTCCCCAACATTTCCAACCTTTCTCACGTAAAATCAAATTATCATTTTTCAACGCAGGGTAGCCATTAAAAAATTCATTAAAGTGCTCACAAGGATAACTCTCACAAAGCGCACACATCTCAACACCCTTCTCTTTAGCGCACATTCTGACTTTACACGCCGGATTTCCACTTCCTTCCCTACAAGATCTACATATTCCGTCAACAGACATCCCTTTCAAAAACGACCAAAACTTCTCACCATCAGGAAAAAATGACATGATTCCTTCAAATCCCAGCTTCTGCATCTCCTCATACAAAACTTTTGCTGCAGGTTCTACTTTTACCTTGACCGGACAGTTTTCACAATAAAGACCGCAGTAACAAGCGTATTTTCTATCCATTTTACAATCCCCTTATAATCTATTTATGATTTCACAATTTAAAATTGTTTCAATTCAGCAATATTTCAATCTTTTTCCCATTTACATCATAAAAGTAAGTACCCTTATACGAAGGGCAACAATGCGCATCATCATTTGCATATAATTTAAACTCACCCTTTATGCCATTATCATATGAGATCGTTACTGACTCGTTGAAGTATGAATCTGTTATCTCTTTCAATTTTTCTGACTTCCTCTTTTCATTGTACTTGTCCAGAATCGAGAGCCTGATCTCTGTCATTAGATCTGATGTGTATGTCCCGTCAGCATATACAATCCTTGCAAATGACGGGGTATCTCCGTTATGTCCTGTGCAATTCTCACTGAGAAAATATAATAGTAAATCTTGTTTACCGTCTCCGTCAAAATCGGCATTAACAGTACTAATGCTCTTGCCATCCGAAGGAAATGCGTCCATTTGTCCCGGATTTTCCTTTAACCACTCTGAAGCCTGTTGTCTTGAGACATCTTTATAACTGCAAGGTGCCCCAATCATCTTCTTATTTATCAGTTCATTTTTCCATTTCCCGATCTCCTTCTGAGCATTAATATGAACTGTTGATGTTTTACAAGAGATAATAAGCAAAACTGATAACAATGCAAGTGGCGTGGTAATCTTTTTAATCAAACAGTTATACATTTTCTTTTTTAATTTTTCTACCACAAAATCCTGTCCAAATTGTAATGTTTTATTAAATTCCTAGAATAATCAAAATCCGCCCGAGTAAATTTATCACAACTCCTGACAGAGTGATAATTTCACCCACACTCCTAAGCTGGCTGACACTTCTTCTAAGCTTTTCAGTTTCAGAATTTGCGATATTAATCAGTTGTTCATACTGATAGTTATTTCTGTCGAGTTGTCGCCTTACTATTTCAAAATATGCATCTCTCAATACGTTATGCTCATTAATAACTTTGTCTACGGCTTCTCGGCCTCCCTCTTTGTAGGCTAATTGCAGAATCTCGGATCTTTTATTGTTAAACTCCCCGATAGTCTGGGATAATAACACTCTTAGATGCTCCTCCATTTTATTCGAGTTTTAAAAGTTGATCGACCGTTTTGAGCTTGTTAATCACACCTGAAATATCCGTTTTAGTTTTAGACATTTCAATATGTATCTGATTCAATTCCATTAAAGCCTTGCCAAAATTATCCAGCTGCCTCTTTATATCGTTTTTCTGTCTGACGATTTCATCGCGTTTCTCAAGTCTGTACAATAGAATCAATATTGAATCATCATTATATGGCTCTTTAGAGGCAGATGAAATCTTCTTTACATTATATTTTTGGGGGTCTACAGAATTCAGCCCGGTAAGGTAGTGATCGTATATCCCGTCAATATACCTGTCCCAGGCCTTACGGTCCTCTTCCCAAAGCGTAATATAGAGAGAGGTTAAACGAAATAATATCTCATTATGAACCTTTATCCTTTTTACCTGGATTGCCTGAGTGATCATTTTTGCAACTTCAGGTAATTTAGACGAAACTGCCGATGGCAAGTCGGGAAGCTTTTCAATTGAATTGTAGCTCTCCTGCAAAGAAATTACAGCTTCCCGGGTTTTGGCTCCATATTTACTATCAGTCAAAAGAGTAAAAGCAGTGTATGTATTCAGAAGGCTTCGATAAGCCTCCGTCCTTGAGGCAAACTGCTCCGAAAAATCCTGCACTTTTGTGTCAGGTAATACCATCTCAGATGGATTAGGGTCAGTTAAAACTTTTACTTTGTCTTGTTGAGATTTGTCAATGTAAACCTGTTGGGACAACAGTGAGTAGATATCAAGTGCCTTTTGGGATACCTCAGCTCCAGCCTTGGTCGCCTTCTCTCCCAATTCAATACTCTTCATTGACGCACATGACGTCAATAAAAGAATGAAAAAAAGTTTAAATAAATTTTTCATATCTGTTGTGATCTTTTCAACCTGTCTGCCGTAATTATCCGATATGTAAATGAGTTAATTGTCAGCAAAATATCTCTTGACTCATTTGTTATGTATATATTTTTTCCCAGTTCATGTTATATGTTTTCTTATTATTTTTAAAGCACTACTAAAGCACAATCCATAATACTGCCGTGCTTACTGCCTCAAAAATACTGCTGGTGGCAAAATATCAAAGGTTTTACTGAGTAATTCTACTCAATGTATGTCCGGTTTAAAATTCTTGTTCCTATTTTACATATCGCCCACGGGCTATAAATACCGACAGTAATTATTGTCAAAAGTGTCTGACCCCATATAAATAAAAAATCATTAGTATGGTCTGTTTCAAAACCGAAGCTTCTCTTTAAATCCCCGGACTGGGCAATAGTCCTTTTAGCAAAATAGGCATATAATTTAACCATTGCCATAGGGTAATAAATCCCAATTGTAATTATGTCAAGATCCCATTTTTTAGACAGTATCCTTTAAGACTTTCTTGTTAAATAACTTCTTTTATTTCGGTTTGGTTTCTCATGTTTTCAAGGTACTCTTTTGGAGATAAATCCCCCAGAGATTCATGTGGCCTGTTCTCGTTATAATCCCTCATCCATTCTTCGGTTAACTCTCTTACCTGAGATAGATTATTAAACAGATAAGCATCTAAAATACTCTTCCTATAACTGCCATTGAACCTTTCGATAAAACTGTTCTGAGTCGGTTTGCCAGGCTGGATATATTTTATTTTTACATCGTTTCCATTACACCAGTTCCTGAAGATATCAGAGATGAATTCAGGCCCGTTATCTACCCTTATACTCTGCGGTTTACCGCTGCTCCAAATTACATTTTCCAATACATTTATTACCCTTTCGGAGGGCATGGACAGACCAACCTCCATCGCAATTGCTTCTCTGTTAAAATCGTCAATAATATTAAGAACCCTAAATCTCCTTCCGTTAGTCAAAACATCACTTACAAAATCCATGGACCAGCTTATATTCCTGTTTTCTGGTACAAGTAATGCCTCTTTTTCTCTGTTTGGTAATCTGCGCTTTAATCTTCTCCTGTAATTTAAATTCATTAATTTATAAACCCTATAAACACGCTTGTGATTCCACTGATGACCATCACTCCTTAGACGACAATATATCTTCCAGAATCCATCTCTGGAGATCTCTACCTTCGCTTTTATTGCATCTATAACCTCACTGTCGTCCTTTTTGTGTTTATAATAGTAACCTGATCTGTGTAAATCCAATACCCTGCACGCCCGAATTATGCTGGTGTCTGACTCTTCCTGAAGTTCTTCCACTATTGCTCTCTTTGCTTCGGGCTTTAGAGCTTTTTTTCAATAATCTCCTTTAATAACTGATTATCTAATGATAACTCTGCGTACATGTGCTTGAGTCTGCGGTTTTCATCTTCCAACTCCTTCAGTTTCTTAAGTTGGGCTGTATCCATCCCACAGTATTTCTTTTTCCATAAGTAGAGTGTCGCTCTTGAGATTCCGTACTCCCTGCAGATTATCTCTGTTGTTACACCTGATTCATACTCTTTAACGGCTTTGATGATCTGCGATTCCGTGTTCTTTGTTTTTTTCATGTCGTTGTTCTCCTTTACAAATTTATTAATTTTGTCTAAAGGATTACTGTCTAATTTTTAGGGGGGCCGACATTATCCACAATCTCCTCATAAGTATATCCGAATATTTCACAGAATTTCTTATTGACATACCTGAAATACTCATCCTGGATAATATATACCCCGACTATTGAATTTCCCACTATATCGTGATATTTTGCTTCCGTGCCCGGAAAATGACTACCCCTTTCCTTTTTGAAAAGTAATTGCAGTTTCCGCAATGCTTCGAAGTCAAACATATTTCAAAAGTTTTATGTTTCTCTGACTCTGGAATATAAAACTTAATAAAGATAATGAAAAAAACAATATGGCAGGTGGTTTGGCCTTTCAACAATTTACTTCTATATAAGAGATTTTCATTCGGATATTAGGCGAAAACCGGTCAATTATTTTCTTTTCGTAGCTTTTTGCCAGAATTCCCATCGCTTGGGGACGCATTCTCCCATATCATCTCTTTCGATGTTAATTTGCGAATGTTATACTGCTCAGTATATCTGCCATCTTCATTGAATAGTGTTACTAATCTGTTTTCAGCGCCTACAATATAACTCCTGCCGATTATAGTATCGCGGCCCGACAAAAAATCACTGTTATGTATAAAACAGGTTCCGTCGGCATTAAACGTATAGGTCACAGAACCATCAACTGACAAATTCGGGTCGTCGTTATAGATATACCATTTGCCAACCAATTGATTAATGTTTATGTCATCTGCTTTTTCACATGATACCAAACTGAATATTAGACTTATACCCACTAGGATTGTTAGTTGTTTCTTTTTTGTCATTGTCAGCTATATGTTGAGTCACTAATTAATCTCATCGGTTTCAACCATACTATTCAGTTTTGTTATTTCATAGTATTCAACCGTATTATCAGAACTTTGCAGTTTTTTAGATGAAGCAATATCCACTTTGTATGTTTGTATCATTGGTTTTAATTGCTTTGGAATAATCTTTTCTTTAGTCCATAAATCATAATTGGTTTTTGAAATAACATAAACGATAACCTGTGTATCATTTTTCATAAAGAGATGAAATTCTTCGTTTGTGTTTTTTCCTGTAATATTCCCATCATCTGTTGCTGTACCATTGTATGATAAATAAACAATAGTACTAGCCGCTACACCGTCGTTTTTCAATTTAGATTGAGCTTGTGATGTTTGATTTTGACCACAGCTGAATAAAAATTGCATTCCAATAAATGCCAGACAAATTGTCAATCCTTTTTTCATTTTCATTTGTATTAAATTAGACATAAATACTGAATTTTAAAGCACTAAAAGCCTGTTTTTTCAAACACAAACCTATTTATTCTTTATACACCTTATTGAGTAACTCCAGTTAGGGTCTCCAATATCGGTTATTATGTTATCTCGCATGAATCCAAAATTTATTGTAGTAAAACTATTTGGAACTTTGGAATTTGGTGTTGAAGTCCAAAAGAAAGTATATTTACCCAAATTTGCAAATGATGGTTTGCTGTCTCTGCTACCTGACGGCAAAACAGACATTCCACTACTATTGTCTCTGGAAACATTACTGTTTCGCCAATACATTTCAGTAGCTTCTTTGAGTTTAGAACCTGCAACCTTTAAACCGCCAAAAGTATTTATTACATCGGTCCATTCTTGTTGCGATGGAACATGCCAACCTTGTGGGCAAATATTCTCCGGATCAGTTGTCAGTAATTTACCGGAATATAATTTACCATACACTTTATTGGTTTCGGAATTATTGTAATACCATGAATTGTCCGGGAAATCATAATCGAGATTTTGCACAAACCACTCATTACCATTAACACTTATCGTCCAGTAGACTTTATAATCACGTATATCTACAAATGATTTATACTCTGATTTAGGATTCAGAACAATTGGCAAAGTGCTAAAACTAAATATTTTCGAAGTCCTGATTGCCTTTTCGTTTTTTTTCTCTACTATTTTCCAATAATATTTTTTATTTAATTCTAAAATTACCGGTTTTACTTCCATCGCATCCAAATCTGATTTAAATAGACCGGGATTTGAAGAAGTGCCAAAATACAAATCATATTTCACACCTTCTTGTGCTGACCATTTTAAAATGCCGATATTTACATTAGTTGCCCCATCTATTGGGAATACGGCTTTTATTTCCTTTTGTGCAAATATTTCATTGCTAAACACCACAACAAAAGTTATAAAAATTAGAATTCGAAAGCATTTCATACTTTTTTCCATACCATAATTTTTAAATTATTATTCTAAGGAGCGGTTAATTTTTGTGCAATCATTTTTAAGGAACCGCAAACAGGCCGGGTGAGTTATAGCAGATCTCAATGCTGCGCAAGATCAAATCACCTTTAGCACAAGGTTTTGCCTTATAAAGATATAAACATTTTTTATTTATCAAAAAAACCGTTTTTTATTCCGGAATATTGATTTCTGTGATAATATCACACCAAATGTGCCGGTCATATCACTCACAAATGTACCGGGTGTATCAGTCACAAATGAGCCAGGCGTATCACCCACAAATGTGCCACAATAAAGGGATGTAATCTTGAAGATCACTCCTGTGTATTTTTGAAAAAAATACACTAAGGAGATGTCAAACAAGAAGATTACAATGCTAAAGCTTAAAAGGATTTTACAATTACTGGCAGCTGGAGTCTCTCAACGGGAGATCAGCAACAAGGTTGGAATAAGCAGGTCATCTATAACAGCCTACAAGGAGAGAGCCGATTCATCGGGCAAGAGTTATCAGGAACTTTTACAAATGAGTGACTCTGATGTGGTCTCAGTGCTTCAGCGCAAGGATTACCGTCCGGGTAAAGATGCCCGTTATGACAAGCTTGAGCCTCTTCTGAAGGATTATAGCCACGACATCACACAAAATCGCAGTACATATGAGTGCCTTTGGGAGGAATACCTGAAATTACATCCGGAGGGCTATGGATACACACGTTTCAAGGCATACATACAAGGCTATATCAAATCCCATCATTATTCATACCACAATGTATATGCCCCGGGCTTCGAGATGCAGGTTGATTTTGCCGGAGACAAACTGAATCTGATTGATCGTAAAACTGGATTAATTACAGAGGTAGTCGTTCTGTGCTGTATTCTTCCATATAGTTCCATTGCCTTCATAATGGCACTTTACAATGCAACCCAGGAATGTTTTTATTACGGTCTCTCAAAAGCACTGTCATATTTTGGAGGGATACCGGAATCAGTCAAGAGTGACAACATGCGTCAATGGGTGATACGTTCGGACAGGTACGAGCCGACCTTCAGCGAGTCCACCATGCAATGGAGCGTCCACTATGACACGGAGCTTGTCGCCACGAGGCCGGTTCATCCGAAGGATAAGGCTCCCGTTGAGGGATTGGTGAACAAGACATATCAGTTCGTTTATTCCCGTATACGGAATGAGGAGTATGAGACGCTTGATTCGCTTAATGCACGCATATTTGAGCTCACCGGTGAGTTCAACGGGCGTAATATGACGGGGCGCACCTACAGCCGGATGGAACTTTTCGAGAAGGAGGAGAAGCCATTACTCAAGCCTCTTCCGGCAGAGCCATTTATGTTAAAACATAGGAAAGAGTTCCTTGTACCGTCCAGCTATCATGTCCAGATAGGAAAAGAGAGACACTCTTACAGTGTCCCCTATCAGTATGTGAATCAGAAAGCCACCGTAGTATTCGACCAGGAAAGCGTGGAGGTGTATGTTGGCTTTAACCGGGTGGCCATTCACAGACGGGATCTGAAGGCCAACGGATACACGACAGAGCCATCCCATATGCCCGAAAATCACCGTGCATATCAAAAGAGCAGAGAGTATAATGCAGCATATTATCTTGGACAGGCACGTCACATAGGGCCAAATACAACAACGGTAATAGAGCGCATCCTTACTTCACAGCCTTTCATCCAGCAGGCTTACAGATCCAGTCAGGGTATATTGTCCCTGACAAGAAAATACCCTGCCGAGAGGATAGAGGCAGCATGTGGAAGAGCTTGCGGTACTACGGCAGCTGTAAGTTATACTGCAATAAAAAGAATACTGGAGTTAAAACTTGATACGGAGCAGGTAAACACCTGTTCATCACATATACCTCTCCATGAAAATCTCAGGGGAGCATCTTCTTTCGAATAGCAATCACTCACAAAAATTATAATTAACATGAACAACCAAGAGACACTAATCCAACTTGAATCCCTGAAGATGAAGGGTATGGCACAGGCCTTCTCTGCCATTATGAATCTTGCACCTCACAACAGACCTCCCTTGGAACAAATAATGGCAAAGATGGTTGAGTCTGAGCTGCTTTCCAGAAATGAACGGAAGACGACAATGTATCTTAAAACAAGCAAATTGAGATACAACAGTGTCCTTGAGGAAGTTATCTGTTCTGAACAGCGTAACTTTACCAAAGAGCAGTTACTGGATTTATCTGACTGTAGCTTTGTAAAACGAGCAGAAAACATACTCATAACGGGTAAAACCGGTTGCGGGAAAAGCTATCTTGCCTGTGCCATCGGGAAGCAGGCTTGCCACATGGGGATACGGACAGAGTACTTCGCAATGAACAAGTTCATTGAAAAGATAGCCATGGCAAAAATTGAAGGTTCATTCATTAAAGTCATCAATCATATTGAAAAAAACGACCTTATTATCTTTGACGACTTCGGATTGCAACCGCTGGATACCAACTCCCGTTTGGCTCTTCTGCAGATACTGGAAGACTTTTATGAACGAAAATCAGTTATCATTACATCCCAACTACCCGTAAAAAACTGGTACGACTATATCGGGGAACCTACTCTGGCCGATGCAATAATGGATCGTGTCACCAGTAACTCTAGAAGAGTTGAGATAAAAGGCGAATCAATGAGAAGAAAAGAGAGAAAAAATTAATACTTTTATGTCAAGTTTACAGCTCTTTCTCGGTGGCTCATTTGTGAGTGATACAGTGGCCTATTTGATGTGATATATTCAGATTTCTGCTTTCTTAAAATCTATGTTCTTAAATTCTTCGGTTAATAAGGAATCGGTGGTCTCCTTGTCGTTCGTAAATGACACTAAACCTTTATCAAAATGCCATGTTCCTAAGTAATTAATTGTATTACTCAAGACTTCAAAATTATATCTCACAAGTTTCTCTATTACTAACTCTCCTTACAAGGGTTAAATCAAATCCGGATTGAATAGCAAAACCTGTGACAAAGGCCCGGTAATATTATTGAATACAGAAAAGAGACTTCCTCAGTTAAATACACCCTCTCAAGGCAAAAATCAGACAACCAGCACAAACTTCAGCATTCACAACTATTTTCAAGTTGGTTATAACGGTTTCGCGGTAAAATTCCGTTTTAATGGAATTTAACGCGTGTTAGCGGGTCGTTGCTTTTTATTTTAGTTTTTTCATTGTCTGGTTTTCAATTAGTGATCTCATTTGTGTAATGGCAACTTTATTGAGTTGAATAAGTCGTTCTCTTTGAGGTAATCCCTGACGGATAAGCAGAGCATTTATACTCTCCATATTGCTCAAAACTACTAATTGTTCTATGGTTGCGTAGTCTCTTATGTTTCCGACTTTGTCGAGATTATTGTCCCTCCACTCTTTGGCGGTAATCCCGAATAGAGCAACATTCAGCAAATCGGCTTCGTTTGCATAAACTAAGCTAACTTGTTGTGTCGTGATTTCTTGCGGTATAATGGTTTCTTTAATAGCGTCTGTCTGAATTTGATAATTTATTTTTGCTAATGTGCGTTGTAAATTCCAACCTAACTCAAGACGGTTATTTTCATCGTCTTTCAGTCGCTGAAACTCATTGACTAGATAAATCTGAAATTCCGGACTTAACCACATGGCAAAGTGAAATGCAATGTCTTTGTGTGCATAAGTACCACCATAACGCCCTGCCTTTACAATCATTCCGATTGCTTTGGTTCGTTCAACCCATTGTCCTACAGACATTATAAACCTATTTATGCCTGCTTCATGTCCAATTACCCCGAATTCGGTGTAATTAAAAATAGGGTTGTTTACTTTTTCCCACACGCCTAAATACTCCAATGTGTTTTTATTGGTTATCCATTTACCGATTAACCCACTACCCTCATTGAATCCGGTTGTCATATCAGTCAGGCTGATATAGTCGGTTTCATTTTGGCTGATAACAGTTATTGACGATTCTTTTACCTGTAATACTCTTCCTTTTGCCATTGTGTTTTCCTGTTTTTTTGTTTTGGTGTCACTCCGCAATGACCGCTAACGATCCCGCGGTAAAATTCCGTTTTAATGGGATTTAACGCGTGTTATGGGGCGTTTATTAATCAACATATGTTTCTTTGATTACATTCTTCACATTATTAGTCTCTTTTTCTGTCAAATAACCCAGACTTTTAATTATCCTGATCCTGTCAACAGTCCTGATTTGGTCTAATACAATCCACCCTTTTATTACTTTCTGGGTTATCTCAATCCTTGTCGGATATGGCTTTGAAGAACTTGTAAGAGGGGCAATTACAATCGTTTGAAGGTACTTGTTCATTTCATTTGGCGAAAGTACTACACACGGTCGAGTCTTCTTCATTTCACAGCCTATTGTAGGCTCAAGATTTAACAAAACAATCTCATACTGACTTATTTCCATTCCTCAAATGTTTCATCGTTAAAAATGTCATCAATTCCCAACTTATCGTCTCCGGCCAAGTGCATTTGCTTAAACGATTCTTTCCATCCCTTTCTCGGTGCAGATTTTGGTTTTAAGATAATTCTTCCTTTTTCCAAAATCAATTCAATTGAATTAGTAATGTTATACTGTTCCAAAATGGATTTAGAAAGTCTAATTCCTTTTGAGTTTCCAATGTTGATAACTGGTATTTCCATAATTTCTAATTTGTACATACAAAGTAATTACTTTTTAACGAGAATTACAAATTCGGAATATTTAATCGAAAAAATGCCTCATAACGGTTGCGTGTATGAAACGTTTGGCATTTCGAAGCACTTTCCTGTCAAGTTACAACTACTTTTG
This sequence comes from Bacteroidales bacterium CF, assembly GCA_000473305.1. Classification (GTDB taxonomy): domain Bacteria; phylum Bacteroidota; class Bacteroidia; order Bacteroidales; family UBA932; genus Bact-08. Next base: position 2,251,133 of record CP006772.1, read on the forward strand.
ATACGAGCTGTAACACTTGAATAAGCACTGTCTGCCAAATGTTTTATACCCATTGTTGGCGTTTCGTTGTTCTTTTTATCTCAATAAGCGTATCATCAATTTTCTTTGTTTCCGTAATTATTTTGTCTTTTAGTTCTTCATTAATTGGCAGTTTTTGATAATCAGCAGAATTTTCAGAATGTATTGGAATAATTCCTGTTTTCGGATTTACAAGATTACAAACATCAGCGAGACATTCCGCAGAAGCGTGTCCGCTTGTATGTATTTTACTTACTTTGGAAAACTTATCAATAAAATCCAAATATTTCTTATTTGCATGTTTGCATTGCGGATTTATATATTCTTTCCACATTGAATAAATCAGAATGGTTTTGTCTTTCTCTAATAATGGCAACAAAAACTCTGTGTAATCATCGAATTTATCAGTTGCACGAACTAACATACAAAAACCTTTATCTTTCATCCAATTTATTAGTTTCTCGTTGTCTTTCCGGAAAATATAAGGTTTCTCAAAATCAAATAATGTACTTTTTTTACCCGCAGTATCTGAAAATATTTCTAAAACACTTTCTTGAAAATCATCACAAACAAAAGGTCTGCCGTTCATTTTTTGATTTGCTGCATGAAAAGTAGCTAATCGTTCCATGTCAGTTGATGAACACAAAACAAATACATTTTTATTTTGCTTCATAAGCTCTACAACTTCTCCTTTCAATTCATTTTCGTGTCGAACTCTTTCGTCTAAACGTGCAAGCATTGTTCCTTCAGTAATTAGAAAATCAATCTTCCCTTGTTTAAGAATTAGTTTTTCAATAGTTGGAAGAAGACCTTTACCAAGATAACCGTGCTCCCGAAAATCGCCAGTATGCAAAATCCTCTTCCCATTTACTTCAATTAAAAACATATAGGCATCGTAAGCCGAATGGCTTACGAAATATGGTATTATTTTAATATCTCCAACTTTAAATATTTGTTGAGATTCAAAAGATTGCATTGCTTCTATTCTATCAATTTCTTTTTCCGACTGTTCTTTGCGGTCTTTGATGAATGAAAGGCGTTGATGTTTACATAAAGCTACTCTTTTTGCAACTTTACCAATATATTGAGTAATTGAATTAGGAACAAGATGAAATAGACCTAAATGGTCTCCGTGATAATGTGTGTAAAATATTGCATCAATATCTTTTGTTATCTTTTCAATTGCATCTGAATTAGCAAAATCATCGTTTACAACACCTTCGCCATTAGGAAGATTTTGCCCCAAATCTATTAGGATTTTTGCGTTGTTAGTTGCAATTTCAGTTATGCAACCTCCAATTTGGTCTATACCTCGATGGATTGTAATTCTCATTTTAGCTTGTAATTGTTATCGCTCACAACTATTAGTTTATGTCGATTTTTGAGTTCATTCGAAAATTCTGCAATTTGCGAATTGGTGTCAGGATGAAAAACAAAAACTAATTCAGGGTTTTGCTTTTCAAAAGCATCGGAGAAACTGAAATTATCAATGATTCCTAATTTAATTTTGTCTTCGATAATATTCTGAATGTCTTTTACCAGATTCGTTTTAAATATTTTTTCGTTTTTTCCAAATAGATATTTTTCAAAATCACAAATATGCTCTTCAATCCCAGATTTCCCTTTTGTAGCACCCATTCCTTTTTTTACTTCAAAGAATATAATTCTATTTGTTTCTTTGTCTATTCCTAACAAGTCAAAAACACCACGTTTTTCTCTACAATATTTTTCAATTTGATTTTGCTCAAAAGCATATTCCATATCAAGAATGATATACTTATCACTTTTGTCTTGATTGCTTTTTGCGATATTTTGTTGTGAGTCAAATTCCGCTCTTTGTTTTTTGCTTTCAAGCCAATTATCAATTGTTTTTTTTATCAGTTTGAAATATTCTTTTGGATTAGAAACCGCTAAATCAGTATTTGGGACATTTCCGTACTTTATATCAACTTTTAATTTCTTAATTTCTAATGCTTTTCCTTTTCGATAATAAACAAAGGCATCGCCATTTTGACGAACTTCCAAACGTAATTCGTTATCTGATTTGATGTAGTTTAACAAAGGCAATAAATCACCATTTGTCAATCTTTCAATAAGTTTATCATCAATTTTTCGCATATCGTCTGTCTTTTTACAATGACGCCCAACGGTTGGTGTATGAAGCGTTGGGCATTTCGGAGCACTTTCCTGTCAAACCGCTACAAAGTTGATTAAAGGTAATTCGCTTAAAACCTGCACTTTCCGCCCAATGATTTATACACCTTGTTACCACCTGGTGTTTTTGACTTTCTGTCCCCAAAAAACAATAGAAATTTTGAAGCCTTGTGACATTATCACTTTTTTGTATTCTAATTATTGTCAATATGTGTGGTTTGAGTATTATTTCTTAATATCAGTAAATTTATTAAATAATTCTCAAAATATGCAGGGGCTTTGTAAGCTCTTTGACAAAGCTTAGGAAATAGCGTTGGCTTGTGCGGCTTTGGCAATGTGCTTACAAAATGAGTAGGGTAATGAGGAAATTGTTTTAATGAATCTTAAAGCTTTATTTTGCTCCTCCATTTTCAGAAATGAATGTAATAAGAATTAATTTTTGCCCCCAATCATCTGGATATAGTTCTTTTATTGATTTTTCAAAAAATGTACTGTTATTATACATTTCAGTATTAAGAAACCACTTGACATTCATATCTTCTTTTTGAATAGTTTTAAGGTTCCATTCATCTGATTCGATTACTTGAATAATTTCCATTAAAACTTTTTTATACAGCTTTTCCTTTGAACGAAAATAATAGTGAATGGCAGATTTATTAACGCCAGCTTTTTTGGCAATTTGCTGTAACGTTATTCCATAAAAACCATAACGTACAAAAATAGTTATTGCGGCATCTAGAATTTTTTGTTCTGTATTAAATTCTGGTGGTCTCATTCTAACACTTTTAAAATCTTAGTTTTTCAGTCATAAAGCCAAAGCGCAGCACATCTAAACGGTGGTCGAAATACATGTTGTAGTAATCCGTTCCGTGGTAGTATTGTACAAAAAGCCCGATATCTTCCAGAAATTTTGGATGATAATAGAAAGTCAGGCTCAGGTTCAGGCGTTCAGCAGAAAAAACATCGAGTTGGTTGAAATCCCCAAACATCCATGTGATTTCACCTTTTATCGAAAAGGCTGACTTTTTTAAGTCTTCCTGGTTATTTCTTGACGAAAGTTTAAAAATAGAAAAGGCGTTATGCCAACGATATTGACTGTAAAATCCTTCCAACTCCTCCTGCATAAAGCCATTGGGGTGAACTTCGAACGACGTTTTAAAAAATTGATACGCATTAAAGCGTCTGTTTAGGTTGGTTTTGATTAAACCGGCTTCCAGAAAATTGGTGGAAAAATCACCCGAATTATGATTAAAACTTCCGTCCTCCAGAATGAAATCACCGTCTTGACCGTTCGAGTGATGTGCCGCACGAAGAAAGACGCTCGAACTTTTAAATTGATTTTTATCATTTAGTTTGTAGTAAACAGTAATTTGAGGCATATAACTGGGTGTACGCACCGGATACGATTCTTCCTGGTACATACGAATAATGATTTGAGGAGTAAGAACGCCCATTAACCGGGCATTCTTACTTTTTCTCAAATAAAAGTTTGGAATAACATTCCCTTCAAACCAAAGTGGTTCAATGTTCCCAATGTCGGTTGGAAAGGTAATGTAACTGTTCCCCTGATTAACCTGTGAAATAAGGGTTAATTCCATTTTCTGTTCTTTGTTTTCCTGACTCCGGGCAGCAAAGGCAAATAATATAAGTGCCAGAGTTAATTTTGCTTTGTATTTCATTTCACAGGTATATTATATGAACTTCGATTTCTTTTTCCCCTACAAACTCAAATGCAGCTTTGGTGAAGCTCGGACGGTTTGAGATTTTCAGTGATGTGAAATTCGAAAAGCCAATCCCTTCTTTTGGAAGAATTAGTCCCTTTTTTACTCTCCCATCCTTATCTTCATCGTGCAATACGTTTACTGCATATTTGCCGCGAGGCAGGTTTAAGAATGTTATTTCGGCGCTACGGTTTTTTATTTTTGCAGTGTTTTTCCGATAATATTTCGTGTACTCTTCATCCGGAATGGAACCGTTGGTGTTGTAAAGAGCAAATTGCACAACACCATTCTCATTTCTCAAATCTTTTACTTTTACGGTAAGCGGATAAGTTTCTTCTTTTTTATTCTGAAAAGAAGAACTTAGTAAAAGAAGTACGTTCAATTGTAGTATCCATCTTAGTTCTCTCATGATTGCTTTTGTTTGTTAAACTTCTCTTTTACTGAGTCAACTACATAATAAACCACCGGAACTAAAAATACAGTAAGAATAAGCGACGAAAGCAGCCCTCCTATAATTACCCAGGCCAGTCCGTTTTTCCATTCGCTGGCAGTACCCTGTGCAAGAGCAATGGGCAGCATCCCAATTGCCATCGCCAGCGTGGTCATTAAAATCGGGCGCATCCGTTCTTTTCCGGCTATAATCAGGGCTTCTTTATAATGCTTGCCTTCGGCTTTTAGCTGGTTGGTGAAATCAACAATCAGGATAGCATTTTTGGTTACCAGTCCCATCAACATGATTAAGCCCAGGAGTGCAAACAAGGTGATGTCGTTGGCCGATAAATTCAAGGCGAGGAAAGCCCCGATAGCTGCTACCGGAATACCAAACAAGGCTACAAACGGATAGATGTAACTATCGTACAAAGCCACCATAATCAGGTAAATGAGTATAAACGAAATCAGCAATACCGAGCCAAGTGCTCCAAAACTTTCGTTCTGGGTTTTGATATCGGCGCCCCAGGTTAATTTTACGTTTTCAGGCAGTGGATGCAAGTCGAGGTGGGCAATTACATCATCGGCAAGAGTTCCTGATGGCCGGCCAAACGATTCGGCAGTAAGCGTAACCGAAGCCTGACGGTCGAGGCGTTCAAGCAGGGATGGTGAATTGTCTTGTTTTACTTCAGCAAACTGCGAAACTGTAATCGGCAGGTTCATAGGATTTACGATGGTCAGGTTCTGCACATCTTCGAAATTTTTCCGGCTAAAATCATCCAACCAGATGCGTACCGGATATTCGGTGCCGTTTTCTGTTAAAGTAGCATCCTCGTTTCCAGTAAAGGCCGTCCGTAAATTAATGCCAACATAAGCAGTATTAAGTCCCAGCCGCTGCATTTTGTCCTTATCCGGAATGACTTTGTATTCCGGATTTCCTTCCACCACCGAAAGTTGAACATTGTCAGCACCCGGTAAATTTTCAACCACTGCCTGTAAATTTTGCGCTGTTTCCATCACCTCAGAAAGATTGGCTCCACTCAGCGTAATTTTTATGGGAGCCGATTTGGGTAGCAAGCCTATAAATGCCATAGAAAAGTTAATTCCCGAAAATTCTGCTTCCAGTTCATTACGGAGCGATTTCATAAAAGCTTCGGTTTTTATATTCCGTTCTTCTTCTGGTTTTAACTGAATGGTAAATTCTGATTTATTGGCAGAACCTACTCCGAGACTTCCAATTCCCGTACTCGGACCGGCAATGTTGCTAAACAAGGTGGCTACCTCTTCGTGTTGAAGAATGTAATTCTCAACCTGTTGCGAAACAATGTTATTCTGCTGAACCGTAATGGTTTTGTCAAATTCAAGATTCAAACGAAACTTCCCCTGGTCGCCGGTCGACATCATTTCTTTTCCTATGATTCCTTGTTTCATCATTCCGGCAGTGAGAATCAATAACAAAATCACAAAACCTGTAAAAATGAGTTTGTGACCCAATACCCAGCTCAATTGTTTTCCATACCATTGAATGAAGGTTTCCAGCTGATGTTCGAACCAAAGCAAAAAGCGATTGAAAATATTGGTTGGCTGCAAATCTTCTTTTTTCCCGATGCGAGATGCCAGCCAGGGGGTTAACGTAAACCCAACCAGTAAGCTGGTTAAAGTTGAGGTAATTACAACCACCGCAAATTGTTTAAGCATATCGGCAATAAACACCTGTAAAAACAATATTGGCAGGAATACAACTACATCAACCAAAGTAATTGAAAGGGCAGAAAATCCGATTTCCATTCGCCCATCCATGGAGGCAGTGCGTTTTTCTTTTCCCATGTCGAGATGGCGCTGAATGTTTTCGAGAACCACAATGGCATCGTCCACCAAAATTCCAATAATCAGCGACATGGCGAGCAAGGTCATCAGGTTTAAAGTATAGCCCAGCAGCCACATTACTGCAAAGGCCGTAATCAGCGAAGTTGGGATGGATATTAAAACAATGAGCGAATTGCGGTAACTGCGCAAAAACAGCAACATCACCACCGACACCAGAATTACCGCCAGAATCAGGTCGTGAACTACAGAATCAACGGCAGCAATGGTATTATCGGTAGAGTCGTCGGCAATAATAAATTTTACCCCTGATTCTTTGTTCTGTTCTTCAATACTAGCCAGTTTTTTACGCACTAATCCTGAAACATCCACCGCATTGGCATCGCCTTGTTTTTTTAGCAGCAAGCCAATTCCGTTTATTCCGTTGTACCGGCTCACCGACTCAATCTCTTTTACTCCGTCAATTACACTGGCTACATCTTTAACGTACACAGGGCTTCCAGGAAACGGCATTGCCAACTGTACATCCATGATGTCGTCAGTTGTGGCGAACTTTCCGGTCAGTCGAACTGAATTATTAACTTTGTCAGACTGAACTTTTCCGGCAGGTAAATCCAATCCCGAGCGGTTAATCGATTCTACTACCTGCGACAAGGAAATTTTGTACAAGCGCAGTTTTTCCTGGTCAACTTTAACCTGAATTTCGCGTTCTTCTCCGCCCAGCATAGTAATTTCTGCCACACCTTTCAACTGCTGAATCTGTGGAAGAAAGTCATCCTTCATTTTCTGATAAAACTCTGTCTCAGGCAGATTACTGGTCGCACTTATCGAAATAATAGGCAAATCATTCGGTGAAACTTTACTCATTACCGGACTTTGAATGTCTACAGGCAAATCGGTTCGGATATTGTCAATATACCGTTGAGCATCCTGCATGGCATTGTCCACATTGGTTCCGTATTTCAGGTTGGCGATTATCACCGACGCATTTGGCATCGACTTGGTTTCGAGGTAATCCACTCCTTCGAGGTTCGACAATGCATCTTCAATTTTACGTGAAACAGAAGTTTCCACTTCCTGAGGCTCTGCACCCGGATAAATTGTTTTTATCACCACTACAGGCTGATTAAAATCAGGCAGCAATTCGTAACTCAGGTTTTGATATCCGATAATCCCCAAAAGTGCAAATACACTGAAAAGCACAATTATTAGGGATGGTCGTTTAATTGAAATTTCTGTAATATTCATAAATCCGCTTATTTAAGGGTAACTTTGGCTCCATCGTAAAGATTGATAAAACCGTTAATGACAATCTGGTCGCCTTCCGAAATGCCTTTCTGAATAATGACCTTGTCTTCCAGCCTTTCGGCAATTGTTATGTCCTGGAGAACAGCATTTCCGTTTTTAACAACATAAACCTGAGGTTGAATGGTAGTGCCAACCATCGCCGATGCAGGAATACTGATTTGGTTTTCGTTGCCTCCTGATGTTACTTTTACTTTTCCGAACATTCCTGATTTTATTTTTAAGTCGGGGGTATTTTGCAATTCAAGCTGTACCGGATAACTGTTACCCATATTGGCTTTGCTGCCCACCATGCTTACTTTCCCTTCGAATGTTAATTCGGGATAAACGTCAGCCGATATCTTGCAAACCTGTTGAAATGAGAACTGCGCCATTTTGTTTTCAGGTACATTTACAGTAAACTTCAGTTTTGAGATTTCGGTAAGTTGCAGCAGTGGCATACCGGGAGCGGCAAATGCTCCTACTTCGGTTAATTTTGCCGTTACAATACCATTAAACGGCGCACGAATAGTTGTTTTGCTGATTTGTTCTTCCAATGTTGCTTTTTGAACCTTAGCTGTTTTAAGTCCCAATTCTGCTTTTTCAAGCTGAATACCCTGTACGGCATCGGCAGCAGATAAAATGGTAAAGCGTTTTACATCGGTTTCCAGTCCTTCGATTTGTATTTCAACAGTCTGCAATTGAAGTTTTAACAGCGCATTATCCAATTGAATCAGCTTTTCACCTTTTTTCACCGAACTGCCTAAATCAACCAGAACCTCGCTCACCTTTCCCTGTATATCGGCGCTTAGCTTCGTTTCTTTTTGCGGTTCGAAAGTGCCGGTATACGTGTAGGTATTTGCCGAAATTGCTGAATTAACCAGCATTGCCTGCACGCTAATTGGTTTTTCTTTGTCGTACTGATAAACCCTTTTCTCTGTAATTTCCTTGTTGCTTTTCAGTTTAAAAACTGTAAATGCAATGAGTGCCAAAATGGCAACCGTATAACTAATTTTTTTCAACATGATGTTTCTGTTTTATTTAATTGATGAAATATTTCCGCTTAGTTTTTTTAATTCCAAATCGGCTTTCAGGAATTCGATGATGGCTGTTAAATGGCTGGTTTGTGCTTCACTAACCGCATTGTCGGCCAGAAGAACATCGGTAAGCGTTGCTGTTCCTTCTTTCTGTTGCAACACCATTTCGTTGTAGACCGTGGTCGCCAGGTCGATTTGGTTTTGTGTATTGTCAATGGTTTGTTGGTTTACCCGTCGCAAGCGGGTTGCGTTTTCAATCAGCATTTGGTTTTGTTCTTTCGCCAAATCGAATTGTATCTGATTATTCTGGATTTCCAGTTTTTTCTGATTGATTTTTCGTTGTGTAACTGTTCCGTTAAAAAGGGGAACTGAAAGTTGCAACCCTGCAAAAGCCGTTGGGTAAAAGTTCAGGAAGTCGTTCGGCTTTTCATCGTAACCAAATCCCGTTTGTCCATAGCTTCCAAAAATCGAAACCGTGGGTAGACGCGAAGCTTTTAATGTGCTTAACTCGCTGGAAAGAAGTTTGTTTTGAGCAACAACCAACTCCAAATCCACTGGCAATATTGTAGAATAGGTCTCCAAATCCTTGTTTTCGATTTTAGTGTCAATCTGAATGATTTGATTAAACGGAATCCCCATCGAAAACTTCAGCGCATTCATCACTTGTTCAATATTGATATTCAACAATTCAAGCTGAGTGATTAATTGTTCCTTTTGCAATTCTACTTTCGAAACGTCACTCTTTTTTATCATTTGTTGTGCATGCAGCAACTTTAGGTTATCTAGTAGTTTTGCGGTATTTACCAGGTTACTGTCAACAAAAGCTTTTTGATGACTTAAAATCTGAGCGTTATAAAACAGGTTCGAAATTTCGAAATAAACCTGTTCTTCTGTTTTTTTGTATTGAAGGCTGTTTAGCTCCGAAGCAATTTTTGTCGCTTCAATAGCGCCATAAACCTGTGGATTATACAAAGGCATTGCGACTTGAAGGTTAGCACCTATATTGTGCGGCACACCCATTTGCACTTCCTTGTACATTCCTTCGGGGCCGCCAAAAGCTGATTGTGGCATTAGTTGGTAAGGCAACTCAGCAAAATATTTGTAGTCGGCATTCAAACTGATTTTTGGTATAAGATTAGCTTTTGCCTCACTGTGTTTTTCTGTGGCCAAATTCATATTGTTCCTGCTCATTTGCAGGTTTTTATTGTGTACCTGAGCTGTGTCGATGCATTGTTGCAAAGTCCATGTTTGTGCATTACTGTTCAGCGACAAAAATATTCCTGATAAAATCAGGAACAATAGTTTCGATTTGTGAATGCTCACTAACTTGTGTGTCCAAATTTTTTTGACTTTCATTTTTTATTAATCTTTTGAAGTTTTTATTTTTTTCATTTCCAATATTACCTCATGAAAACGTTGTTCGTCTTTCATATAAGTTCTAAATCCAGCTAATATTTTATTTGCCAGAACCTTTGTTGAGACTGTTGTTTTAAAGTTATTTTCACTTTTTCCTTTGTTAATTATTTCCGTCAAATAATACTCAGCCATCTCCCGAATCCGCAGTAATGAATTCCTGATGCTTTCATCCCTGTCTTTGAGTTTCTTATCGAAAATAAGGTCGAGGTAATATGGTTTTTGCAGGAAAAGGAAATAAAGCTTTTTAAAGAGAATTTTCAGTTCATTCTCGGGAATTTCGCTAGATTGTTTAGTTCCTTTTAAAAAATCCACCATGTCACTTTCAAGGCTTAATAACAAAATCAGAAGTATGTCATCATCTTTTGATAACCGACCGTAAAGTTGGCTTTCTTTTATTTGAAGATCTGCCAGATTATGAATGGTAAGTTCATCTAAACCTGAATTCCTTATTATTCCGGCAGCTTTTTCAATTATTTCATTTTGTTGTGTTTTCATAATGACTTTTTGTAAGTGAATATCCACTAACTAAATAATGCAAATTTTTTTCCTATAAAAGCTTCGACTGGGTGTTCGGTTTGGGTGCTTTCACTACCAGAATTCGTGCAATATTCGTTGAATTGTTATACAGACAATGCACGATATCTTTGGGGCTATCAACCAAACTATCAACCGGAACTTCTGTTTTTTCCTTACCAATGAGAATTTCAGGAGTTCCTTCCAGCACATAGAAAAATACATCTACCGGAGTAATGTGCGGTTTCAATGCTTCACCGGGCTGCAGGGTAATATGCATGGCCTGCGCGCTATCTTTATCATACAATTTTCGAACATCCACCTTGTGTGGTGTTTCTTCGGTTGTTGTTTCAATTACTTTTTTGATTTCCATTTTTTGTTGACTATTTTTTTACAAGAATTTTTACTGAATTTGAAAGTTCTTTTCCTTTGTCAGACAAGCTAAAAGCATAACCCGACATTTGCCATTGTTTTACAAACAAGCGCAGAGTTCCCATAACTACGACAGCCAAATGTTCTGCTTCCACATCGGTTCTGAGTTCGCCATTTTCCTGTCCTGATTTAATTATGCTGGTTAATGTTATGAAGTTATTATCCATAATTTCAGAAACTTTTTTTACCAGAATAGCTTCATTCCGAAAAAGTTCTTCCGAAAAAATAACTGCCACGAGCGAGGGAGAGTTGGCAAATATTTTAAACTGATTTTGAAAAAGGTGATTTATTTTAGTGAGTGCATCTCCTTCTGCATTTAGTTCGGCAGTAAACAGGCGCTCAGTATTTTCTTTGAAATAGTTTAAAATGGCCACTAAAATCTCAATCTTATTTTCGTAATGGCGGTAAATTGCCGATTCTGAAAATCCAATTCTTTTTGCCAGATTTTTTATTGTTAGTCCCTGAATTCCGTTTTCGGCGATTAAAGCGAGAGAAACTTCAATTATTTCCTTTTGTCTATCTGATAATTCTGATGTCATATCAATTTCTTATGTTAGTGAATATTCACTTTGCAAATTTAAATCAAAATTATTGAACAATCCAAATAATTTTTGAGAATTCTATAACATCTTGTTTTTCTGTGCTTTAAATACTGTTTCTAAGTATTGTATGCAATATCATCCTTATTCGAAAAGTAACTTTATTGGGGTGACTAATTGTGGGGTGGCAGAATTGCACTCTTTGGCAAAGCTTTGGTTAATTCGCGTTGGCTTGTGGGGCTTTGGCAATGTGTGCAATTTGGGTTGGTTTTCAATTCATGGCTCAATATTTAACAGTCGTATTGTCAAATAATATTGTCTCACTTAAGTTTAAGTTTTCTTTTTTTACACTTGGTGGTAACGGTTGCGTGTAGCAGCAGTAAGGGATTGCGGGCGACTTACCTGTCCACCACCACAGAAGTTTGAGCGGGGCGGAATGCTTCATTTACCACTGAAACCCTTATTGCTGCTACACTTTGTTACCAACTGGCCTTCTTTCTTGTCAAGCGATATACCTTTTTGTTTATCAACTATTTCTATCATTTCGTTTTTGTCTGTCGGATTGTGTATCAGCAAAGTTTTATTTTTTAAGTGGGATATTTCTTGTTTTTTCGGGTGGGCAAAGCAAGCTCTTTTGCAAACTTTGGTTTGCGGGTTGGCTTTGAGCGGTTTGCAAATGTGCTTGCTTTGCGTCCGGGTTCATATTAGTTAAACTTTCCTGTGATTTGTGAAATATCAAATTTGCCGTCAATGTTTTGGATTTCGATTTTTCCATTCAGAATATCGAAGAAGAAATCGCGAATACGGTCGAAGGTCAAAATAGCGGGCTTTCCGTCTTTTCCAGTACCCATATCGTAAGTTTTCAGCAGTTGTAAGCCGAGCGAGGCAGCTGTCAAAAGAAAATGATTTTGAAACTTATCGGTATCCAACAAGTCGGCTGCCAACACTTTACCGATTACAGTGTAACTGCGCAACGTTTTCTGAATTTCCTCATTGGTGAGCGTAGTTTTTACCTCATCGGTAGTAATATTCATTTCAATTTTACCTGAATTTTGCGCCTGTGGAAGTCCTTTGTAGAGTGCGCCCAAGTCAGCCAAACTCAAATTGTAAAGCCTTGCATCGGCGGTAGCAATCATCGGCTCAATTGAAAACGCACTCGGCAAAAGCAAGGAAATACTGCCTTCTACCCGCACCGACGGCGTGTTGAACGTGCCGACAAGGCTGTTTTTGAGGTCGATTTGCTGCGTAGCAAACACACCGCCAACCACTATACTGTTTTCCAACACGACATCATCTGCATAAATGCTGCCCGCCACAAAAGCATTGTAAAGCGCTACACTCTTGGCGTTTATATCGGAATGGAAAACGAGTTTGGCGTTTCCTGCCCGCGAAACAAGGCTGTTTGCCGAGCCAACGCTCTTTTTGAACGCAATATTGCCTTTTGCCTCGCTGTTGACATAAAGTTCCAATTGCGTGAAAACAGCACCTTGAATTTCGAGGTCGCCGTTTTGGATTTCTAACTTGTGGGCATAAACCGGTCCTTCAACTACCGCATTGCCCTGCACTGTAATAGTGCGATTGAGTTCCGCGGCCTTTTCGGGCAAAATAGAGCCGCGCACCAGGTTGTCTTTCAATTGTATGTTGCTTTCGTTAAAACGAAGTTCTTTTAACTCTTTCATTGTGATATTATTTTTATGATTAAACTGATTTTATTGAGCTGAAATTTAGCATTTTAACAATATTTTCCCGCACACGATTTGTGTGTGTATCGCCTGTGGAATAACGATTGCTGACTTCCGCGTTGAAATAACGCCCGATTTTCTCGGCATTGTCTTTGGAAACGTTTCCCCAAGTTTTTGCCTGAAAATCAGAAATCATTTCGTTTGCCTGCATTTTTGGCAAAAAATCGGCTTGATACAGATTTTTGTCAATCTGACTTTTTTCGTTTTGCGTTTCGATAAAGCAGACAGGCGAATACTGCACGGCTACAACGCTCTCGTTCAGAACGGTTTGATTGATTGTGTCGTTCAAGCGTTTCTGTTTCACGAGAAAAGTATTTGCCTTGCCGATAGTGTCAAACGCGCGTTTTTTGGCAATAGAGGCAGAAAGTCGCACCTGTAAATCGCCGCTCTCCGCGCCAAAAACGGCCACAGTACTTGCCAAATCGCCTGTCAAGGTGCGTCCTGCATGCTTGTCGCTCTGATTTTTGAAGACGAAAGCAGGCTTGTCCAATTCGTAAATACGGTTGGAAAGTTCGTTGTCCAAGTCCTCAAAAATTTTCAGGTAACGGCTCGAAATACGCTGATAGTCGCCTTGCATCTGCGTTTGTTTTTCCACACAACGTTTTGCCATTGAGTGCAGGTGTGCCAAATGGGAATCTAAACGGCTCGAAAGTTCTGCAATCTGCTGGCTGATTTCAGAGCGAATTGTTTTGAAAAAACCTTCTACAATGGTACTACCCACTTTCTTTGCGTTGCTGTCGATAGATACAATTTGTGCCGTTTCGGTAGCAACGACTGCACCAGTGAGAACATTTACAGAATTGTTACAATTCGCTACACTATTGTCGAAAGGAGTTGTTTCAACATCAATATTTACCTGTACATCTTCGTAAGCCGTACCGCTGTATGGTACACTTCCGCTATATGGTTTTCCATCTACAGAACCAGAATAACTGACTCGACCCGAATAGTGAACTGCTATTTGTTTATGAAAATTTTGTCTATAACTCATAATTGTTCGTTTTTAAGGGTTTGAAAATTATTAGCCATAAACAGTTTGTTAGCCATATCTTTTACCCGCTGCGAACTGCCCGAATTAGAAAGATATTTGCTGAACTCGCTTTTTACCTCCTTGTCGATTTCTTTTGACGGTTGCCACTCAATATTTTCAATATTGGAATTAACCGTGTTTTTAATGGTTGATTGAGTTTGTTTGCTCAACTGTGCATTATTTAATTGAATATCAATATTTTTGCTGTCGAATTTATCAAAATTACACTCTGAAATTACCACAGGAACGGACAGGGTAGAATTTTCAACATTGCCTTTTTCAAGCAAAATTCTGTCAGTCAATTTTTTCTGTTCCGACATATCGGCAAGAAAGTTTGTCATTGAGTTGATAACTCTCAAACCTCGAAATTTTACATTCGAGGCAATGATCTTCTGACTTGCCGCCAGCGATTCGAGTTGCGAAACAGGGACGGTTGCCGTCAGGTATTTTGTACGGTTAGATACCTTTTCCAATTCTTTAACTGCAAAATCGACAGTTGGTTTATCCAATTCAAAAATTCGCTGTTTCAGATTTTGATTCAATCCGTTGAAAAGTTTCAGATAACGAGAGGAAATCATATTATAGTCGCGTTCCATTCTGCCGCGTATTGCCAAAAGTTGCTTTTTTTGTGCGTTGAGCTGCATTAAATGCGAATCGACATCGCTTTGCAGTTTGGCTATTTTCTGCGAAATTTGAGAACGTATAAGCGTGTAAAAGCCTTTATTTACGTTGTCGCAAACGTGGTCGGCGGCTTTCTTTTCTGCCAAAACTACGGCAGTTTGCATTGCTACAACCGCAGTTGTAGTCCCCTTGATATGATTGGACACTGAATGAATTTCCTGTGCCATCGGGTTGGTATCTACTACGCAATCTATATATGCCATAATCTTAAATTTTTATTTCGTTATCATTATCAAATTCGCCCTGATTTTCAAGAATATCGTCGATTGCCTGCTCGCGATCGAATTCGTCTGCATCGTATTCCAAACCGAGTTCGTCAAGAATTTGCTGTAAAGACTCATCGTCCAAGTCGTTCAACTCATCTTTGGAATATTGATATTCTTCGGTTTCGTCATCCTCTTCTTGTTCTTCGTCTTCAGAAACTTCTTCCTCTTCTTCGTTGTCGTCTTCATCCTGTTCTTCGTCTTCAGAAAGTTCATCCTCTTGAATTTCGGAATCGTCTTCTGTAAGTTCTTCTTCGGAAATTACTGCCTGTTCTACAACAATTTCCTCATCTGCTTGCTCGTCCTCCGCCTCTTCGTTCAGGAGATTCCGACCTTCGTCGGAATAACCGTCGAATGGAGTTTCTTCTTCGCGTTCTTTCAGGTTTTCCAACGCATTTTTGGCAATAATCGGCAAATTGAGTGCGATATGCTCAAAAGTAATGTCTTCTACATTGGGCGTAGGTGGCAATTCCGAAGATTTAGCAAACAGCGGATTAACCAAAGCCAAAGGCTTACGGCGGTCGTTGAGGTCACGTACTTCATCGGCGGCAACTGCCACTTCATTGGAATACCCATCGCGAAGTTTTGCATCGTAATATTCGATATGTCCAAATTTATCGGCTTTCTGGTCAATATCTTCTTTGAGACGTTCCATATAATCTTCAAAATCCGATTGAGTCCGCTTAAATTCGTTTGACTGCATTTCGAATGCAATTAATGTTTCGGCAGCATTATCAACCACATCAACAACGGTGCTGTCAAGGTTACCCTCCGACTGTACCATAGTATCTTCGGTGCGTTGCAACGAAACCAAGGTATTATAGGCAGCCACATATTCCTGCAAACTTTTTCCCATATCTCGAATAATATCAGCGGCTTCGGCACGGTTGCGACCATAAAAATCTTCGCAGTTTTCGTGCCAACGATTCAGATACTCAATTTTTTGGTCTTTGATATGATTGTAAATTTTAAGGCGTTCAATGCGGTTTTCAGCCATAAGATTTTGAACAACAGGTGTAACGATTTCCTCGTAAATCTGGTGTACGCCAAAAGGCAAATTGGTTGTGCTGCCATCTTCCGCCGTCCACATTCCCGAAACGAGATTATATTTTACCCGCGAACTCTGTTTGAGTTGGAAAGGCTCGTATCCCTGCACCGATTCGGTATAATCGAACTTCTCGTTGCGGATACGTTCGATTTCTTCGTGCTCCAAAAGCGGAGAATAGTGATTGTAAGGCGATTTGAGAATTTGATACAAAACTTTGTTCGATTCAAAAATTATTTTATCGGTAGAAGCTACCTTCAAGGCAGAAATTGCTTGTACAGAATTTGCCATTGTGATCATTAGCCCCTTCAAAACGTCCTCAAACTGTTGTGTTTTGTTCGACAATGAATCTTTTAACCTATTAAGTTCCTGAAATTTATTTACACTACCCGCATATTTTTCCTTGTTGAAAACAGGAATAACCGGTGCGTTTTCAGGAATTTCCGTAGTCGCAAATTCATTTAGAAATTGTAGATATTCGCATTTATCGGCAACTAATGGTAACGATACCGAAGTGGTATCCAAGTCGTCCATACAGTAAGAAATGGTTCGCAGAGAGCGTTCCAATTTGCCGAAATAATCGTGCTGGTTGATTTCTTGAATAGAAGTAGAATACTCATCTGTTTCAATGGTTTCCGTGTCTTGCGAGGTTTCCACAATCGGAGCTTCCGACGACAAATTTTCAAGGTCAGCGATTGTTTCAATGAGCAAATCGTTTTGCCGCGAAAGTTGCAATGTAATTTCCGACTCATTAACCTTGCCTGTGTAATCGACAATGAAACTTTTGTCTTCGTACTTGATTTGGTCGGCAATGGGAACATAAGCCACGCCCAACTTGCTCACTTTGTAGTCGCGGAAAATCTCGCTGTGCTGCTTTTTAAATTCGGCAATGCGCGTGTCTTTGTCCGCAATCTGTTTCCCCAACCCGCTCTTTTTTATGAAATACACAAAGAACAGAATGATTGTGAGAAACCAAACCCACAACTTGGAAATTTCTGTCTGCAACGCCGTTTTTTCTTCTTCGAGAACGGCAATTTGCTTTTCAATTCGTTCCTCTTCGGCAACGATTTTTTCAGCCGCCTGGCTGTAATAGTTGAACAATATCTTCGCCTGGTCTTGATAGACATTGTTCGATTCTGGAAAAATTTTACCTGTCATGATTTTTATGATTTTAGATTTAGTTTGAATAAATACTCTTTCTGATTTGATAAATTCTTTCTGCTTTTTTAAGATTGCTACCGATTGCCTCCTCGTTCATCGAATAATTGGAAATTGCAAACGCAATATCGTTGATAACACGAATAAATTGCTGTTCCAAACCATGCGCCTCTGCATTTTCGGTTGGTGAAATAAACCGCAAGCTGTCTTCAAGTGTATTTATTTTGCGAATAAAATATTCGGGCAAGTTCGGCAAATCGTTCATTTTGTCTTTCAAATCGCGTATTGCCGTTTTCATTTCATTAATACCGTTACGGTTAAATGTTTCCTGCTGATACACTTCCTGAACTTTGTCGCCCGAATGAAGTGAAGCAACAAGCCCCAAAATCAAGAAGAAAAGCAAAACGCAATGAATAATTATTTGCAGGGCAAACGACCATTCACAAGCAAGATTTCCAACAAGCATTACGGCAATAGCCGCAATAGCGTAAAGCCATGTAAAAAGCCAACGCACGCCAAGCGAGCCAACTTTTTTACCCTGTTTGTCGTTCAAATTAATCCACGGAACAAGAATGTCGAGAAAAAACAGTCCGTAAATGACAGACGAAACCACGATATTCAGCACGAGAACATCAGGTGCCAGGCTGCCGCGAAACAGTATAAATGCAGCAATAATAATTGCCTCTCCGCCAAGCAGCACAATAAATGATACTATTTTCTTTGTGTCCATAATTTGTAATTTTTAATTCGTAATTATCTCTTGTTTCCGCATTTTGGGCAAAATTTCACACTCGGAGGTAATGTTGTTCCGCAACGGCTGCAACTGTCACCGGAAGAAACCTGTTTTCCGCAGTTTCCGCAGAAAGTTGCGCCCGCCATCATTGGCGCGTTACAATGCAGACAGTTTCCGCCACCCGATTGCAACGGTGTTCCGCAACTTACGCAACGTTTGGCGTTTTTATCATTGTCCGTTCCGCATTTGGGGCAAGGGTTGTATTCATCGCCACAATGAGGACAAAAACGGGTTGTACTGGGGAACTTTTTGGCGCAGTTGGAACAATACACCATTTTAACCTGTTGTTGCGGCTCTTGATTAAAATTGCCGCCTTGCTGATTATTCCCGCCAAAATTAGGCTGATTGAATTGCGGGTTCATCATTCCACTACCAACAGCGCCGCCGCCGCCCATTCCTCCCATCATATTCATTGCCATCAAGCCGCCTATCAGTCCGCCGTTGCCGTTGCCGAAACCATCTACGGCATTGTTGGCGGTATTGAACATCTGTTCCTGCTGCCAAGTGTGCCCTGTAATTGACATCGACGCTTGCGTTGCAATGGCTTCCGCTACCTTTCTGCCTTCTTCTGTGGATTTATCAATATCAATCGTTGTAATATTAAATTGCAACAATTCCAAACCCAAGTTGCCCCAAAATGGATTTAGAACACCTTTTAAATATTCAGATAATTCGTCTAAATAAGCAGATAAATACTTAAAACCGACATGGTGTTTAATCACATATTGCGCAATTTGCGACTTGGTTTTTGTTGAAAATTCACCGAAAAACTGATTTGTCAAATCGTCCTGCGTAAATTCTGTTTTTGTTCCGACAGATTTTATCAGGAATTTTTCCGCATCATTCACTTTCAACCCGTAGCGACCGCCTGCGACAAGCGGCAGTTGCGTGTTGTAATCGGGGTCGTGAATCGGCATTTTGCTTACCGCCCAATCAATGCTGAACGTTTGAATTTTGTTTACAAACCACACCTCCGCCGTAAACGGATTTTTCCCACCGAAAGGGATTCCGAACAGCGATCGCAAAATCGGCAAGTTTTCGGTGTTTAAGGTGTGTTTCCCCGGACCGAATTTACCTACAACCTGCCCTTTTGAGAACAATACCGCTTCTTGTGATTCCTGCACAACGAGTTGCGTGTAGGTACTCAAATTAGTTTCGGGGAAACGCCAAGCGTAAATGGTTTTAGTCCCCTGCGGCGACCATCTGACTAAATCAATTATTGCCATAACTTTTTGATTTTAAAGTTTTTATTTGTAAATTTATTCTTTTCGTGCAAAGGGAAAAATGGCTCTTTGACTTTTGCGAAACGTTGACTTGTGTGTTGGGCAAAAGGTAATGTGCCATTTTTGTGGTGGATTCTAAAAACAAAAAATGCAGGTCGGCAAAAAATAAAACTTTATCGGGTCGGCTGGTGTGGTCGGCAGTCATTCCGATTGGTCTTTCTTTTCTGTATTCGTATGTCGTCTTGTCAATTTTCATGTCGCTGTCTTTTTTCCTTAGGCTTGTTGGTAACGGTTTCGGGTGTAGTTCGGCCACCCTGTCCTCTTGCAAACCCATTGCCTCCGGTGGCTGAACTATACCTGGTGTTATAACCAGCTTCGATTTCAGTACAAGATCAAATCGCCTTTGGTTCACGGTTTTGCCTTATAAAGATAGAAACTTTATTTATTTAGTTGAACACAGATTATCCTAAAAATCAACGAACAAACACAATATTTACACTAAGGGTTAAATCAGATACGAATTGAATCGCAAAACCTGTGACAAAGGCGCGGTAATATTATTGAAAGTAGAAAAGAGACTTCGAAACTTAAATACACCCTCTTAAAGCAAAAATCAGATAATCGGCACACATTTCAGCCTTTACAACTTTTCTTTAGTTGGTTATAACGTTTCGGCGGCTGAGCCCGTTTTAATGGGCGTAGACGCCTGTTATGGGTCGGTTGCGTTATTGGTTGGTTGTTTTATTTATTTTGCATTAACTTCTATATCATTAACTTTCTCTAAAAATACTCGTCAACTCGGCTGCCTTTCTTCTTATGCAAATGACCGTGTATATTCCGGAGCATCGTGACCCCCATTCCGTTTTCATCTTGACCCCCCATTCCGGACGATCGTGACCCCTTAGTTAACCTGTTTTGATTAAGTTTGAGTAACACTCAAATCGATCAGACATGGCAGGAAAAACTTTGGAAATGAATACAGTTCAACAGGTAGGGTTAATGTATCGGCAAGGAGTCGGAATCAAGGCCATTGCAAGGAATTTATCATTAAGCAAGAATACCGTAAAGAAGTACCTTCGTGAGATGGAGCTAATCAACTCCACACAAGAAGAAGGAGATTGCCGTACAGATATTGATCTCGCATCAAATGAAGAGCACCCGGATGAATGTAAGAGCCGTTTAGATATACTGCAGGAATATTTTCCTGATTACGGTAACTTATTGAAACAGCCAGGCATGACACTTCAAGTGCTGTGGCAGAGATACAAAGAGATTCATAAAGACGGATATGAATACTCTCAGTTCTGTTATCATTATCAAAAATATAATGTCACCCGTCAGGCAGTGATGCACTTTGAGCATGAGTATGGAGACCGTTTGTACCTGGATTTTGCCGGCAAAAAAGTCTCTTATGTCGAACAAGGAACAGGAGAGATCATTGATTGTGAGTTTTTTGTTGCCGTACAGGGTGGTAGTCAGGAGACATATGCCCAAGCCTGCCTAAGCCAACAGAAAGCTGATTTTATCGAGTGTGTTCAGGATGCCTTGTTTTATTACGGAGGGGTTCCCAAGGTATTGATCCCGGATAATTTGAAGAGTGCTGTAACCAAAGCCAGCAGATATGACCCTACCCTAAACGAGGACTTCCTTTCCATGGCCAACCATTACCAATGTACGGTCATGCCAGCCAGAAGCCTCAAACCACGCGACAAGAGCCTTGTGGAACGGCATGTTTCCATTCTCTATACCCGGGTATTCACAAAGCTCCATGGGCGTACATTCTTCTCTCTTCACGAGTTGAATGAGGCTATCGGTAAATACGTGGAAGAGCATAACAATATGCTTTTCCAGGGCAAGGAGTATAGCCGAAGGATACTGTTCGACACGTATGAAAAGGAGGCCCTTTCACCACTGCCGGCCACCCGTTTTGAGCTTAAAGATTTTGTATTTGCGACAGTCATGAAAAACTGTCACGTCCAATACCGTGTTGACAAGCACTATTATAGTGTCCCTTATCGCTATATCGGAGAAAAAGTCAAGGTTGCCGTGGGTGCATCAACAGTGGAAATCTACCTCAAAAACAACCGCATTGCGCTTCACGCCAGAGATCGCAGACCCTATAAGTACACCAGCGTAAAAGACCACCTTCCTTCCGGGCATCAATACGTAAGTGAGTGGAATCCTGATAAGTTTATACAGTGGGGAGAAAGGATAGATCCATCAGTTAGTGAATATATACGCAAGATACTGGATCGTCCGGCCTATCCGGAGACTCTTTACAGAGGCTGTTCGGGAATACTTCAATTTGAGAAGAAAGCAGGGAAGTCACGTCTTGTTGCGGCCTGTAAACTTGGCTTGCATCTTCAATCATACAGCTATACGTTCATTCAGGGAGTCTTATCCCGTAATACCGAATCCATAGAGATAGAGGAAGCCGAAACAACCATCGAAGTGGAACATGAAAATATACGGGGAAATGCTTACTATCAATCATTATTTAACTAAACATCACCGCCTATGAATCAGAACACATTGGAACAACTGCATGCCATGAAACTATTTGGCATGGCCAACTCTTTCAAGGCTCTCATCGAGAGTCATTCCCTGGAACAATATACCCATGACCAGATGGTTGCAGCCTTAGTGCAGGCAGAGTGGGAAGGACGGGAACACAAGAAGATAGCACACAACATAAGTCAGGCAAAGTTCCGTTACACTGCCTCCATCGAAGAGATAGATTACACCTATCCCCGAAATCTGGACAAGAATCAGATGCTCCGTTTCACAGACTGCTCATACATAAAGAATGCTGAAAACATACTGGTGTCGGGAGCTACCGGGGTTGGGAAGAGCTATATAATATCAGCCCTTGGATATCAGGCCTGTATAATGGGATATAAAGTTGGTTATTACAATCTGCAAAAACTATTGACAGCACTTCGTATAGCAAAAGCGGACGGGTCTTATCTAAAAACACTCAGTAGGATAGAAAAACAGGACCTTCTTATCTTAGACGATTATGGGCTGCAGCCTCTCGATAATAATGCCTGTATAAATCTTTTGGAGCTTATCGAGGACAGATATGGAAGACGTGCAACTATCATGTCCTCACAGCTTCCCTTTGACAAGTGGTATGACATCTGCACGGCTAAGACAATCGCCGATGCAATCTTTGACAGACTAATAAACGGTTCTCACAAAATCCAATTGAAAGGGGAATCAATGAGAAAAAAAAGATAACTTTGTTTGACATGTTTTGATCAATCAAAACATGGTTGACCTTCGGGTTGCCCTTCGGAGTACGGAGGGGTCACAATCATCCCGGAATGGGGGTCAACATCGCCGGAATAAACAGACCGGTACTTTTTGCTCTTAGACAGATACTTTATATTCTAATCTTCTCTCTTTTTCTTCTGCCGTATTGGTTCCCGCAACTGACCCATTAACGTTTCGGCGGCTGAGCCCGTTTTAATGGGCGTAGACGCCTGTTATGGGTCGGTTGCGTTATTGGTTGGTTGTTTTATTTATTTTGCATTAACTTCTATATCATTAACTCTCTCTAAAAATACTCGTCAACTCGGCTGCCTTTCTTCTTATGCAAATGACCGGTACTTTTTGCTCTTAGACAGATACTTTATATTCTAATCTTCTCTCTTTTTCTTCTGCCGTATTGGTTCCCGCAACTGACCCATTAACGTTCGCAGCTATGCGCAGTGCGGGATTGCGTGGCTACGTCTGTATCAACTGAGACAAACCTTGCCTGCGGGAACTGAACTTGCAAAACCTATGAAACCCGCATTGCGTATGAGCTGTTGTTGAACTAAATCCCTCCGGGATAGTTTTCAACGAATAAAATTAAGCATAAAATCTGATTTGATGATCTTTACGGCAGTACAAATTAAAAAAGTAATGCCATATGAGAAAAAAGTCAGGATCAACCATTATCGAGAGGGCTCTGGATTGTGTGCCGGGATTCGACCGTGTCTTCCAGAAGCTCCAGCAGCAGGTGGTTTTGCGGGGTCAAAGCAAAAGCACCCTCAACAACTACATCCGCCGTGTAGCTGCAATATCACTACATTTCGGGAGATTGCCGGAATTAATCGCAGATGAGGAGATCAACGAGTATCTAACTGCCCTGGCCCTGTCTGCAAAATCACCATCCAGAAGTAATTTTAAACATTCCGTTTATGGGCTACGCTATTATTATAGGCTGCTTGGTCAGAACAAACGGGCGATCTCTCTTCCCTCCCTAAAGAAGGACGCCAGGTTGCCTGTCATATTTAATCGTGCGGAACTAAAGGAATTATTCAAGGCACCCTCACTGCTAAAACACCGCATAGTATTGACCCTGATCTATTCTGCCGGACTACGCGGCCAGGAGGTCATTAATCTAAAACTTGCCGATATAGACTTTGAACGCAAGACCATACATATCCGACAAAGCAAGTATAAAAAGGACCGTATTGTCCCTCTTTCCGGATATATGTCTGATGGGTTGAAAAAGTATATTGCAGCAGAGAATCCTGTTCTATGGCTGTTCAACGGAAAAGAACCGGATGGTCGCTACAGTGTCCGGGGACTCTCGTGGGTAATGAGGGAGACGCTAAAAAAGACCTCAATCAAAAAGGATGTCAACCTCCATTCACTCAGGCACAGCTATGCAACGCACCTCCTCGAAGACGGGCTGAAC
Source organism: Bacteroidales bacterium CF (assembly GCA_000473305.1). GTDB lineage: Bacteria > Bacteroidota > Bacteroidia > Bacteroidales > UBA932 > Bact-08. The sequence goes on from CP006772.1 coordinate 2,275,125, forward strand.
ATCGTCACCCTAAAGGAGCTCCTGGGCCATGCCGAGATCACCACCACGATGATCTACCTTCATGTGGCACAATGCCCGCTTATAAAGCCCCACAGCCCGCTGGACACACTGTATGGCGACAGGAAATGAGCCGCCCTCAACACGAAGTCGCGGAGGTGATAAAGCTTTTTGGTCAACGGTTTTGTGAAGAGTGCCAGCCAAACGGGTATCAGAAACGGGTACTCAATGCCCTTTCGCTATGCCGCTCTCCTGCCCTTGGCGGTCACAAGGAAAAGTGCGATTGCTGTGCAAAGGAGAGGATCAGCTACAACAGCTGCCGCAACCGTCATTGTCCGAAGTGCCAGGGTTCGAAACAGGCTTTCTGGGTCGAAGATCTTCTGGAAGCTACCCTGCAGGTAAAACATTACCACATCGTCTTTACAGTACCGCACGAGCTGAACCATATTTGCCTGCTAGACAGCAAATGGTTCTACGAGAAGTTGTTTGCAAGCGTATGGGAAACAATCCAACAATTTGGATATAATCGGTATGGAGTTGAAAGCGGTGCTGTCTGTGTGTAAGCATTCGACAAAACCCCTCTTTCCTATTTCTACAAAACAAACGTTCTTGCAGAGTTTGGACAATTTAGCCCATCTTGGTCAAAAGCTAACTGTTAGATAAAAAGGATGTTGAGTTACTGTGTAAAACTACGTTCAATCCATTTTAGACGAATCAGGACTCATTAGTGATTCTGGATGTTGCTCGATCCATTTGTCGGGCATCAGTGAATCAAGGCTCTCTTTTTTGTCAAGGACATAGGGTAATTGGTTCAAGACATCTATAAGGTAATGCCGGGTATTAATGTTTTGTTCCCTGCAACATCCTGTGAGAGTAAAAATCATGGCTGCATTAAAAGCCGCATTGTGATTCCCGCAAAAAAGAAAATTTTTCCGTGAAACGGTAACCGGTCTGATTGCATTTTCTGCCGGATTGTTGTCTATTTTCAGGTTGCCGTCATAAATATACCTGCTAAGCCCCTGGATTCTGCTGTAATTGTATGACATCGCCTTACCTATCTTGCTTTTTGGCAGTACCGTCTTATAGTTTTGCTCTATCCATTTTTCCAGATTCCTTATTATGGGCAAGGCCAACCTTTGCCTTTCTGCTTCTATCTGGACAGGGGAGTATTGCTTATCTTTGAAGACCCTTTCAAGTTTGTACAGCAGTTGTATCTGCCCCAATGCGTACTGGGCCAGTGTTTTGTTCTCTACTAACGAAGATTCATAATTTCGACGACAGTGTGCCCAGCAGTTAATGAGCGTTACGGAAGGATTCTTGTCAAAAATCTCGTATGCGCAATAGCCATCTGTCTGGAGTGTACCTTTGAAGTCCTTGAAGATTTCGCGGACAACTTTAGCGGAGCGGGAACCGTCCCGGTAATCAAAAAACAGGAGTTTTTCTTTCACCGCCCGTGCCATCCAAAGATACTCCTTGTCGGCTTTCTTCTTTTCCCGGTTTATTACAGGCAACGTGGTTTCGTCCGCCTGTAGGTAATTAGAAGACAGCACCCTTTCCCTGATTTTTTCATACAAGGGTTTGATCAGGCCACAGGAAGAGGCAAACCAGTCGTTTATTGTGGTTGCAGATAGCTTAAGGCCTAGTTCCTTGAACTGTTTGGTTTGTCTGTAAAAAGGAAGGTGGTGGACATACTTTTGCAACAACAACTCTGCAATCAAGGTGGACCCCGCCGATCCTTTGTATATTGGGAGCAATGGCATCGGGGCTATAATAATGGCAGGCATGTCCCCGACAGTGTTGGTTTGGTTTATTAAAGCGTATTTTGGCCGTACGATGTCCAGTACAAACAGTTTGCCCGGCTCAAATTCTATGACTTTGGTATGCTCTTCTCCGATCCTCCTGTATTTGGTCAAATCTATGTCATTGGGTTCAATCACGCTTTCGACAACCGGCAACCCTTCCATTGATTCTTGTCTCGGTTTGCGAGGTTTGACCTTCTGCTGTATCATTACTTGTTCAAGCTCCTGTTCACTTGCTTTGCTGTCAGCCAGGGAGTCGATTTGGTCTGAAAGCTCGGCAAAAAGGCCTGGAAGAGGGGTGATATTAGGATATTTTTCGCTTATTGAACCGAACATCTTACGTTTGAACCATGCCAGTTGGGAAAGGAGTTCATTGAGCTGTTTTTGCAACTCAGCCAATTGTTGGTCCTTTTGCTTCTCCCTCTCGAGAGATGCTTCCAGCATACTTATTAATGATGAAATTGATTGGTCCACTTACTGCTTTTTGTATATATAAAAGTAGTAAATATCAGCTTAATAAGCAAGTAAAATAAGTGTTTTTTAGTTAAAAAGATGATAGTATTTTAAGCCTTTTCCTTCGTGAGAAAACATCCTCTTTTATACCCTCGACCATCATGACAAGGTCCTTCCACTCCATGGGAAATGAGTTACTCTCATTGTCATAATTTGGTAGTAAAAAAGTCCCTTGTTCCAGCTTCTTTATGTACAGGACAAGACCACCACGCTCTGCATGGAGTAGTTTGATGGTGTCCTTTTTCTTATTAATAAAAATATAAACATCTCCACTACGAACATCCTGTTTCATGTTGTTCTTGACAACACCACTGAGAGTGTAGAATGATTTCCTCATATCCGTTGCGCCTGGACAAAGGTAGTAGCGCATTGAATCATTAAGGCTGAACATAGACTAAAACTGATTTAGTAATGTCTTGAAAACATCAAGGTCAATGATTCCCCGCATCTTTATCTGCAGACCAGTAGGGTGGACTATCTCCAACTCCATCGATGACCTGATGCCTGGCTGTTCCGGACTAACGATATCCTGACCTACCTCATTTGCTGTATTGCCTATGAGCATTATTGGTGATAAATGAGATGTGCTCTTATGCCCCCTGATGTCTGATCCGTCTCCCCATTTTCGTAACCAATAATAAAACGAGGACTTGGTATATCCGTATGTTTTGCAAAAATCCTCCTTAGTAAGTCCGCTGGCCTTATATTCCATGTAAATCTCTTTGAATTTTGACTCTTGCATGCGGGTTGAATATTTTCTCATAGTTTTTGCCCAAAGGTAAAACCTATGGAATACCGTTACAATATGTATTCGCTCGAATACTTACGTCTGTGTCCTTCACACATGGGGACAGAATCTCAGTTTTCATCCTCACATCCATTGCATTGTCCCTGCCGTGGGAGAATCATTTGCAGGAAACATGAAATACATAGGCAGCGGGGGAAAGTACCTTTACCCGGAAAGACAGTTGAGTGCCGTGTTCCGTGGAAAGCTGATGCAGAGCATCGCGGCCCGGTTGGGACGCGATGGATTACCACAAGATGTCCGAACTGTTATGAAAGACCTCTGGAACAAGGCTTGGGTTGTTCATTGTGAGCCATCTATGGCAAGGCCGGAACATGTGATCCGATATCTGGGGCAATACACTCACAGGGTGGCAATCACAAACCAGCGGATAATTGACATCAATGACCGGAATGTGACATTCATGCACAAGGATTACGCCGACGGCGCAAGACAGAAACCAATATCCCTCGATGGCGTGGAGTTCCTCAGAAGGTTCTGCATGCATATCCTCCCACACAGGTTCGTCAAGATAAGACGATACGGTATATACAGCAGCCGGGTAAGGGCTTTAAAGAAGAGTCTGGAAAATCCTAAGATGACCATAAATGTCGGGGCTACAGAAAGTGTGCAACAGAGGTTGAAACGGCTTACCGGCTTTGACATCTGCCTGTGTCCGTTTTGCAAGCTGGGAAAAATGCACAGGATAGAAGAGGTACCCAGGGTGCGTTCTCCTACTATTATGTATTCACAGGCGGGTGCCGGACAAATATAAAATCAGGAGACTATTTTGCAATCTGCATTTTTTTGTGGATGGCCTTGCTCTTGTCCGGAGCAGACAACAATCCGGAAAATGTTGACACTTCAGAAAATTATAAATCTTGAGTGCCTGGAATCCTGCAAAAAAACACGTATCCAAAGTATGACATTGAGGGATTGCCTGCCTGCTTTATCCCATAAAATATAAAACCGGAAACCTGAAATCCGTTGATAAGTCCATAGCTAAACTGTCCGGGATGTAGTTCAACATGGACTTCAAGTTCGGCATTGCATGCCACATAAAGTCCTATTTATTAGCGGTAGTTATTTATCAATTCATTAATGGAGTCAGCAATCTTCACAAGTCCACCTGTTTCATGTAACCAAAGAAAGATTTCATCATTCAACTGTTTTCCATTATTCTTATCTATCAATAAAACAAGGTAATCTCCGCATCCATTACTAGCAATTGAGATGGCACTTTCAGGAAAGTCATCCCATTCTTTTGCTTGTTTAGTTTCATGAATAATATGATTGCAAGTTCTACTAATTCTCTTATTATCCGTCTTATCAAAAAAAGGAAATAGTTGCCAATCATCTTCATCTGTTTGGATTTCTCCTCCATTTTCAAGCATCATCTTTTGTTTGAAAATGTCCGGGAAAAATAGTCCTAATTCCTTTTCAGTATCTTGAATGAATTTTAAATCAACCGGGAATGGCATAATATTTTTTATCGTTATTTATCATTGTGACAATGTCTTTTATAATTACCGCTAACGGTTTAGTGTATGTGCCGTAAGGGATTGCGGGGCAGTTTCCTGTCCACCGACACGAAAGTTTGAGCGGGCTACAATGCTTAAAATCCCACTGAAACCCTTATGGCATATACACTTTGTTAGCCTTTCGCCCTTTGTTTTAATCATTTTTTCATTAGTCAATATTCCAATATGCATCAGGTTCGCCGTCTAATACATCATCAATAAAATCATCACTTAAACCCTCAACGTCTTGAGCATAAGAACCAGCATATTTTCCATATGATTCCCTTTCGTTATAATCATCGTAATCATTATATTCTTCATCGTAATCTTCTTGTTCGCCTTCCCATTGTTCGTATTTTTCATTGAGTTTATTCACACCTTCTTCCGAGATTTTAAAGTCTGAATTAGATACTTTAATTTCTTCTATTACTTCTTCTGAAATATAAAAGTGGTCTAAATTGATTGCACACCAATCAAGATATGCAGGTTGTATTTCAAGAATTTCCCTCACAGTTTTCCCTTCGTATTTGCCAAAGGTAAATTCTGTATCTAAGTTGTAAAATTTCATGATTTAGATTTTATTAAAGTATTAAACAAATAATTATCAATAAAATATTGTAGTTTATGATTTTCACTGTCAAAAATTAGATTGGTAAAAGTTTTAGGTAAATTAGCAAAACCAGTGTATGCACCATAAAGCATAAAAGCAACTTTTTTGTTTTTAACACTTTTTGCAATTAGCATTTTGTTGATTTGGTCGTGTCCTTGCAATTTCATTAAAAATATAATTATGCTTGCCAAAATATCATTTACAGGGAATACAAAATTGTCAGATTTAGCAGTGCGGTATAAGTAATATTCTCGTAGAGTGTTTTTTAAATCACTGTCAGGTAAATGTTTTCCTATTTCTGCAATTATTTTTAAGACATTCTCTTCAGAATAATTACCAAGGCGACCCTGAGGAAAAGATAAGACAGAATTAAGCGAAATGTTTAATAATTCAATTTCCTGTTTTGAAATCTTGTCTGATAAAACATCTGGTAGTTGAATAGAAAAATTGCTATATGATTGATTCTTTTCAAAATAGAAGTTTGTCAATGAATCAAGGTCAATTTTGATTGAAATATCAGGCAATTCACTATCTTTATTATTTTTAGAAAGAAAGTAGTTATTTGTTTTTTTAACAATGTCATTCAACTGCTCGGTAATACGGTTGAATTGCTCGTTAATTGAAGTGTCAAATTGAGTTCCGCCTTGTTGAAAGTTCTTTATTCTACCTTCAAGAGCATAAACATTATTTTTCAATGCTTTATATTCATTGTCATTCTTCTCAAATTCCTCAATTTCATTTTTCAATTCTTGTTTGCGATAAAATTTTTCGGGGTTTTCTTCCTTTTTGTAATATTCACGTTTTTTACCTTTTGCTTCGCCTCTCTCTTTTTCTTCTTGTTTTATTTTCTCAAATTCTTCTTTTAACGGTGTAATATTGTACTTACACTCGTAAAGATATACTTCTCTTCGTGCTTGTTCTAAATTCTCTTGTTCTGTTTCAAAATCTCGTTTGTAATTTTGACTTTTTTGTTTTGAGAATTCCTCGCAACGCATTTTATTTAAATTGTCAACTTCTTGCAATCTTAAAGTAAGTGTCCTGAATATATCAGAGGTTTTATTGTCAAATTGTTTTTTGTATCGTTCTTCGCAATCTCGGATTTGCTTCTTTACATTAATAAGCCAAAAGTTTGAATATTGTTCTGACAGTGCAATGTCGGTATGAACGCCACCGATTGTGTTTTTAAGTTTAGTTAAATCTGAAACTAATCCCTGTTCGTTCTCATCTAAAGACCCAAGTGAACCGACAACATATCCATAAATTAGCCCTTTGATTTGATTAAAAGCTTTGTCAAAAAATGGTTCTTTTTCGCTTTGTTCTGAAAGAATTTTTTGTTGATATGAAACTTGTCTTAATTGTTTTGGTTTATTTTCTGAAATGATAAAACTTTCCGATTTATATTTATTGACAGTCTTGACTTCCAAAAGCATAAATTGTTGATTTAAAAACTCTAACAATTTGACTTCATTCTCAAAATGAACTTTGAAATGTCCTTTTTTTAAATAAATTGTTTTGTAGTATTCGTAGTAGCCAAGTTTTGAGTCTTGTAATACTGTTTTATCTAATAATTCTGGATAAATTTCAATGATAATTTCGCTGGCAACAGGTTCTTCAAACATCACTAGATAATTGGCATCTTCAAATCGTCCTTCATTGCGGTTTACAGGATTCCCAAAACCACGAATAGCATAAAATGAAATAGGCGATATGCTCTCGGTTGTAAAAACCTCGTTTAAGTTCCATTGGTTTATTGGCAACCACAAATGATTTTTTATTTTTTTCTTTGCCATATTATTGATAAACTACATCTTGTGAGTTAGCATCTTTTAATAAATTTGTGAGTTTGCGCGAATAAGTTATAAACAAACGACTACTTGAACGGGTACATCCAACATAAAAAGCGTTTCTATCTGTTTTGTTGTCGTCATTAGCAAATGGAATAAAAACATTGTCAAATTCGGTACCTTTAGCACTATGGAAAGATAATAAACAAGGTAAATCATGATTTGTAAAATCAAGCGTATCTACTTTTGTGAATCCAGAAATTGTATTGCTATTAACTGTATATCTAACTTGTGTACTTATTCCTTTGCTAGCAAGTAATTCATAAACTTTTTTTACATCATTATTTTCCCAAATTAATATACCAACATCATCTAACCCTTCTGTTTGAATACGATTGACTATATATTGAATTTCTTCATCCTCCGAATTACATTTTTTTATAATTGGTTTAGGAAAATCAGGAAAATCGCTTTTGCCGTTATTTTTGCGATTATTTGAAAGCAAATCTACATGTGGTTGTGGAATTGTTTGTGCAACTTTCGCAACCGTTATAGGTACACGATAGTTGAAATCAAGTTTCTTCAAAGGATAATTGAAATGTTCAACAATTTCTTCAACATTAGTTCCACGATTTCTATATAATTGTTGGTTGGTGTCACCAAAAATTGTAATTGCCTTTCCTGCTTTGGAAATAAAGTTGCTTTTATAGTCACTGATTGAAAAATCCTGTCCTTCGTCAATTATAAGATAATTAACAAGCCCTTTTTCTTTAAATAAGAAACCACTAGGTATAAATTTATCTTCCTGCGGTGCAAAATTATAATCAAGCACTTGAATTTCTCTAAATAATCTTTCTCTTCGATAAAAAGTTCTATAAAGAAAATCTGACACCCATTCATCAAAGTCAATTGAGACTTCTAAAGGATTTTCAATTTTTGCTACTTTATAATTCAAATACTTGCCTGTTTGTATTGCCGTGTCATAATCAGAAGTATTGTAGCGCTTTTCCCATTTATCGTTATAAGTACCACAACCTCCAATTGCCATAAAATACCTAATATTATTATCACTTTCTTGTAGGATAAGCAATTGGCTGTCGTGAAAATATAGGGCACCAGAAATTTCAATACCTCTGTGTATCCATGACCACTCATGAACAACACGGTCTTTGTCAAGGCCTAATTCTGTTAGTCCGTAACGAACCATTTTTTTTAATGCAACTGTATAAACCACAATTACAAACGAATTGTCACCAGCTTGGTTGGCACGGTAGATAGCCATATTTGTTTTACCGCTTCCCGCAGCACCTTTCACTACCAAATTTTGATTGATAGAAACTTTCAGTACCTCTTGTTGAGAAGTGTCAGGATTTGTAATAAACCAATTTTCTAATCTCATATTTTTTCAAATTTATCATTTCGAGCTCTGTCTTTTTTAGGGTGAAGGCTAACGGTTTCGGGTGTAGTTCGGCCACCCTGTCCTCTTGCAAACCCATTGCCTCCGGTGGCTGAACTATACCTGGTGTTATAACCAGCTTCGATTTCAGTACAAGATCAAATCGCCTTTGGCTCATGGTTTTGCCTTATAAAGATAGAAACTTTATTTATTAAGTTGAACACAGATTGTCCTAAAAATCAACGAACAAACCCAATATTTACACTAAGGGTTAAATCAGATCCGAATTGAATCGCAAAACCTGTGACAAAGGCGCGGTAATATTATTGAAAATAGAAAAGAGACTCCTACACTTAAATACACTCTCTTAAAGCAAAAATCAGATAATCGGCACACACTTCAGCTCTTACAACTTTTCTTTAGTTGGTTATAACGTTTCGGCGGCTGAGCCCGTTTTAATGGGCGTAGACGCCTGTTATGGGTCGGTTGCGCTATTGGCTGGTTGTTTTATTTATTTTTCTTTAACTTCTATATCATTAACTCTCTTTAAAAATACTCATCAACTCGGCTGCCTCTCTTTTTCTGCAAATGACCGGTACTTTTTGCTCTTAGACAGATACTTTATATTCTAATCTTCTCTCTTTTTCTTCTGCCGTATTGGTTCCCGCAACTGACCCATTAACGGATGGCGGTATGGTTAGTTGCCGATTTCGAAGCACTTTCCTGTCAAGTTACAACTACTTTTGATACGAGCTGTGCCGCTCGAATACCCACTGCACCGGCAATTAACTATACCGCGTGTTGGCAACTGGTGTTCATTCATATCCGTCTGTATTTCATATATTTAGCTTTATTTTCTTGTCATTATCAATCTGCACGAACCTATCTACAAAGTACAAATTTATTTTGTTTTTTTGAGCGTGGGCAATCCCAAAACCGTCCTGAAAGGCGGTTACTCGGGCAGGAGAGGCGGAAGCTCTTCCCGCAAACTTTGGATTTGGTTTGGCTTTGAGCGGTTTGCGGGATGTGCTTACGACTGTGGGATGGCTAATTTGTCAAGTTAATTACAGCAAAATACTCACCGCATACATAGTCTAAATCTCTAATTAAGTCTAAATAATTATTTTCCAGTTGCAACAATGTTTCATGCGTTGATACCAGTGACCTGAATGCCTGGATATAATTATCAACACTTTCCTCTTGTAGCAAATACGATTCTTTCTTTGTTGCATAAATTCGTTTCCACGATTGCAAACTGGTCGTTGTACTAATCATTTGCTCTTTTTTCTTGGTAAGCGCATCTTTAAGCTGAAGAATATCTGACTTAATTAGTTTTCTGCGGTCGGCAATAGTGTAATCAATAGCATTAATATCGGCCTGAGCTTTTGCTATGGTGTGCCTGAGTATTTTGGGGTCGTTTATCTTGATTTTAATACCCGCATCAGCCGTAAGAAAATTGCCCTGTCTCACGTTGCCAGTGAATTCATAAAAATTATACCTGCCCCTTGTAGTTGCATAGATATCCCACTTTCCTTTTTCTGCCAGCCTCTTTTTTTCTTCGGCATTTTTTTTAATAATACCCAATACTTTAAATTCGGTGTCATTATTTAAGGCTTTGTTAAAAATGCTATCAGTAATTTCGTCGATGTAGTATTTACCAACATATCCGGGTTCGTTAAAATTTATTTCTATTTTTGTTAGCTGGCCTAACTGAATTTGTTCAACATTCATATAACGTTGCATTTGGAGCTGCAACGAATATAAAGTAATCTCAAAACCAGTAATTTTTGAATTGAGGTTTGTTATTTCGCCACTAATTTGTTCCCTGTCTGAATTTGTTGTGGTAATACTATCATCCTCTAATAGGTTAATTAATTCTTTGCGATATTCAATCAGCATTTCATAAATTTTTATTCTGGGAACCAGGTCATAATATTGTTCCAGGGCGTTGAGGATATTTTCCCGGACAGCATCAACATAATCGAGGTTTTTTGTATAAAGCTCGTTTTCCTCAAATGTCCTTTTTATAATTCTTTCCAATGTTCTGGAAGAAGAAAAAAGCGGAAAGCCAATTTCTGTTTCAATGAAATTTATCGTGCCGTGACCCGTGTTTTGCTCCCAGTCGTTATAAGTTCCCAACGCCACACCAATTGACGAACCGTCAAAGAAATCTTTTTTCATCCCTGCAGTCATATCAGAAGCATAGTCACCATCTGAGTTTGCACTAAATTTTGGAGCAACTATTAATGGGTTAAACTGGGTGTATTCACTTTCAAATAACTTAAAATTTCTCTTTGCCGATTCCAATTCGTAGTAGGCTGCTTTAATTCTGTCGTTTTGGTTGTAAGTTAACCTGATAATATTTTCAGGATTTAACATCAAGTCTGCTTCAATGCTGATTTGCGAGAATGATACCCGAGCAATCAATAAAAAAGTGGCAAAAAGTGCAATACGCATATTCATTTTTTAAATTTTTCAGATTATCAATAATTTAGGATAATTAATTAAGTTTTTCCTGATGAACAAAAAACTAACAATTATTCAATTTGAATTTTCAAATCGTCAAAGTAAGTAACCGCATCCGCTTTTGTCCAAAAACCCACTTTGCCGGCATTAGTAAAAGTTTTGTCCTGCACTTTAAAAATCTCTTTTCCGTTAAGAAATACCGTAAACAAATCGTCTTTCACCAACAATTTCAAAGTATTCCATCCTGTACCCAACGATGGTACATCCACGCCATAGGTCTTTCCTTTACCCACCAATGGCAGGTCGGTGCGTTTGCCATTCTCCACTTTATACAATACTACATTGTCTTCAAGCGGATTGGCACGCACCACATAATAGTTGTTTTTATCCGTAAATCGCCAAACAAAGCCGCCCCCTTGGTCGTGATTGCCTTTAACACCTTTTAGCCGAACAGTGAGTTCTATGTCTTTGGCTGAAATTTCATCGTTAACAATTACATTAAAATGGCCGTTGGGATTGTCGCTGTACAGTTGGCCCAATACTTTATTTCCCTGGTCATCCAATACTTTCCAATCGGTACTGCCTTGTCCGGTATAGAATTGAGACCAACCCGAAGGTAATTCTCCCGGTAATCCATTTTCAAAGCTGATAAGGGTGTCTTTAACTGTATTGGTAATAGAAGTTGGATTTTCAACAGTTTTATTCTTTGGAGTATTGCTATAAGCCATAATGCAGATAAGTGCAAAAAAAACAATCATTGGTGTTTTCATATCATTCGTTTTTAAATTTATTTTCTAAGAGTTTTTCTTTAAATTCTGACTTAAAGGTATAAGCAAAAATCAGCATAACTGCCCTTGTATCTACTTTCCGATAGTGTGTATATTCAAAATTGCTGCCAGAAACAGTAGATTCACTGCGCTGTGTATCAAATATATCGGTTACTGTCAAAGCCAAACGCCCCTGACCTTTTAAGATTTTTTGCTGAAACCCAAGGTCAATAAAATAAACTTCCTTTATAATGCCTTGTGGAATGACAATGGGCGATGTATAATTAGTTGTGATTTGAAACCTGCCGTTTTTCCAAACATCAAAATTGTTGATGAATTTAGCGTATCCTGACAACAAATTTTCCGGGGCATTTTGCAATTTGGCACTTGGTTCAATTCTTTGTTCGTATATTGATGCATCAAGATTTATTTTCCAAAAATTAATCGGGTTATAAGTAAAAAAAGCTTCTGCCCCATAAGTGTAAGAATTGCCAAAATTTTCAGGCCTTGTGGTGCTGACCCCGTTATTGTCGATAGTGGTATAAGGGAAAATACTGTTGCTCGTCAGGCGGTAAAACAAGGAAGTCGTAAGGCTTGCCTTTTTAAAGGTTTGATTTTGTGTTAATTCAAATGAGTGTGAAATCTCAGGCTGAATATCGGGATTGCCCGACCAAACGTTCAGCGAATCGGTAATATCAATAAAGGGACTGTAATCACCGATAGAGGGTCTGTTTATTCGCTTGCTGTAAGCAAGTTTGAACGAATTTCTTTTGGGTGTGTAATAAATTAACGATGCCGATGGATAAAGTTGAAAATAGTTATTAGAAAAATTGTACGAAGACTGAACATTATCGCCTGTATTCAAAACCTGTTCAGGTCTGATGCCGAAGTGATATTTCAATTTCGGCTCTTGTTGTGTACCTGTCCAACCTGTGTATTGCAGATAAAGAGCATGAATTTGTTCGTTGAATTTAAAAATATCGGTGTGAGATAAGTCGGTTATAAAACTGCCGTTTTGTTGGTTTGAACGAAGATAATCATCATTGATAAACCTAAGCGTGGTTTTATAACCGGTTTCAAATAATCCTGATTCTTTTATCGGATGCAAATAGTTTATCGAGAAATTAGTCAGGTTGGCATCTTCGTAAAAATGTGTTTTCTGTAAAAACGGGCTGCCTATCTCTGCGTTTTCCTCCGATAAGCTTTGAGTAGAGATGTCGGTGTTTTCCCTGTTGTATTCAATGGCAGAATTTGCATCTATGGAAAGTACCCTGTTCTGAATGAAATTTCTCGTATAATTGAACAAGAGTTCGCCAGTTTGGAAACGTCTTATTTCGTTTGAAAATCGGCTGTTACGGCTTGTAAAGTCATGCAATGATGTTTCTGTGGTGCTAACAATGGTTTCATAATTATCTTGTCCTTCAAAAAGCCAAATCCCTTCCAATTTAAAACTGTTTTTAGAATTTGGGGTATAGCCCACATTAAACCGTGCCGTTTGGGTTTGTATGGTACGTTCGTCTTCCCGTGGCTGTGATAGAAAATGGTTATCGTCAGAATCGTATTGAACACGCTGTTTGTTTACCGTGCGTGTTCTGGTAGTAAACCAATTGTCGTAAGCCAGGCCTAAATCCCATTTGTTTGTATTATGATTAAAAAGGAAGGAGCCATTTAAGCGATAGCGTGCTCCAAAACCGCCTCCTAAAGCTGCCGCTCCGTTTGTGCCAAGGTTTGTATTATTTTTAAGTACAATGTTTATAATTCCACTTTCGGCATCGGCATCGTATTTTGCAGAAGGATTTGTAAGAATTTCGATACGCTCGATGGTACTTGCCGGGATTTGTTCCAAATTTGTAACTCTGTCCACTCCACCAATAGCCGAAACCCTGCCGTTTATCATTATCAAGGGGGTTTTTCCACGCATAGTTAAATTTCCTTCCATATCAACCTGAACCCCGGGCATATTTTTCATTAAGTCGGCTGCCGTACCGCCAATTTGTGTCAAATTTTCCGATGCGTTCACCACAATTCCCTCATCTGTTCTCTGAATCAGGTTGCGAAAAGCTGTTATTTCAATAGCGTTCAATGCGATTGCATCCTGTTTCATTATAATGGTTCCCAAATCTATATTTTTGCTTACATCGTCAAGTATTACTGTTTGTTGATGATTTAAGAATCCGATAAACCGAAACTGAATAAAATATTTACCAAGGGGGACATTCGTTAAATCAAAACTGCCCGTATTGTCTGTAACCGTTCCGTTAACGATAGTCGTTGAATCGTTAACGGAAGTAAGAAAAACATTGACAAATTCAACAATATTGTTTTCGCTGTCTAATACTTTGCCTGATATGCTTCCTGATTTTTGCCCAAAAGCCAATACATGTATTAACAGCATTAGTGTAATTAATCCATATCTCATAAATCAACAATTATTTTGTATTTGCCACCCACAAACGTTTTGGGTTTTTCCCAACCGGAATAGTCGCCACCACTTTCCAATTTGCAACATCAATAATACTGGCATCATTTGATGAAGTGTTGCTTACAACTGCAAATTTACCGTCAGAAGTTAGTTCTATCCAGTTTGGGTTTTTGCCGGCTGTAATATTTTTCAGGATTTTATCCGATGCTACATCAATAGCCGTTACATCGTTAGTAAACTGGCTCGTCAGGTAAACGGTTTTGCCGTCAGGAGCTACAGAAAGTCCGTGGGCTGCTTTCCCTTCGTTATCAAATTTGTCCGATTGCGGTAAAAGAACCTGGGCTATGATTTTGTTTTGCTCCGCATCAATTTTTACCTGTCCGTGAAACCAGCGAATGGTCAGATAAATATATTTTCCGTCAGGTGTAGCGGTCATCACTCTCGGAAATCCGAAAGTTGGAATTTCTGCTACGACTTTCATGCTGTCCAGATTCACTTTTACGATTTTATTGTCTCCTTCGGAAGTTACCCAAGCTGTTTTCCCATCTGACATAGGCAATACAATGTGTGGGTTTTTGCCAACGGGAATTGAATTGACCAACTTCCAATTAGCGGTTGAAATCACATCAACCTTATGTTCTCCGTTGATGGCGGTTAAAACATACTTACCGTCAATGCTGAAACTTAACTGGTGAGGTGTCTTACCAACGGAAATGGTCTGTTTTACTTTATTGTCGGCGGCACTAATAATAGAAACTGTATTATCGCCTTCATTGCTTACGGCAATCCAATTTCCGTCAGGTGAAACGGCTACCCCATGCGGCTTGCTCCCTGTAGTAATATCGGCAATTTTTTGATTTTTCTGAATGTCAATAACAGAAATAAAGTCGCTGCCATAGTTGGTAATGTAAGCTTTTGGCGTTTGAGCAAAAAGCACTGTACTAATTAGTGTTATTGCTGTTGTCAAGATTATTTTGCTGTTCATTTTTCAATAGTTTTAAATGATTTACCTTACAAAGGAAACCATTGAATCTGTAGAAAAATGGGAATCGGAACTGTTTATTGAAAATTCACTTCGAAGATATGCAAGGCTCCATCACTTCGGTAACAAAGTTCCCAACCGCTGGTATCTGCAATTTTTTTAGCTATGGACAATCCGAGACCCCACGAATCAGGATTTCCCGATTGCTTATAAAAACGGTTAAACAATTTTTCTTTATCCAACATTGAGCCTTCTTCATCTTTTTTGTGGCCTGAATTGGAAATAGTAAGCTGCTTTTCTCCTACATAAATGGTTAGTATGCCATTTTCTGTATTATGCAAAAAAGCATTTTTAAGCAGGTTCTGAATAAGAATTTCCGTGAGCATGATATTGCCCTGTACTGTCAGTTGGGTTTCTGATTTAATCGTTACTGAAATATTAAGTTTTGATTTCTGTTCTTCATAATATTCCATTGACTGCCGTATAATCTGATTTACATCAACCTGGTCAGTTAACAGGAACTGACGATTTTCAATTTTCGATAGTAAAAGAAGGGTTTTATTTAGTTTTTTTAAACGTTGGGTGGAGCTTATAAGTCCTTCCACAATCTCTGCCTGCTCTTTTGTCAACTCTGCCCGCCCTATTAGGGCTTCCAGTCGTGACTGCATTACGGCAAGTGGTGTTTGCATTTCATGGGAGGCATTTTCAATAAATTGTTTTTGACTGGTAAATACTTCCATATTTTTCAAAACCAATTCATTAATGGACTCATTAAGCATCTTAAATTCTTCAATCTGAGAAGATGATAACTCTGGAAGCTGCTGCTTGTCGAGGCGAAAACCACGAAGTTTTTCCAACATATCGTAGAATGGTTTCCAAATTTTTCGTGAAATTATTCGCTGTGATAAATAAAAAGAGAGTGATAGCCCGGTAAGCAAAATTCCAAGAAAAAAGGCAATTGTGCCTAACATTTCATCGGCTTCAAGATGCGGTGCTAAAATCTCCAATTTGTAATATTGGTTATGGATTTCTACAAAAGTGTTTAATTTCCTGTATTCATCGAGTTCATCATCTACAGGTTCATAAATTAGCGTATCTGTATAGTTTTCTTTGCTTTTTTGGAAAGTTGCAGCATCTATGGCATAAAAAGTAAAATCGTCCAGCGGGTTATCACCTTGAAATGGAGCTTCAGGATTGGTTTTGAGGTATGCAAGCAGGTTAATTTTTCTATTATGCAACACCTCGTCCACATTCCGAAGTACATCCCAGTTAAGCACTACGTAAAACAGAATGGAAAAAATTCCAAACAGAATCATGAAATAACGCAACTGAATCCGTGAGGTGTAGGTAAGTAGCTTCATCGTGCTTTTATTTGATAACCTATTCCATAAACATTGTTAATTTCTACGTCTGCCCCGGCTTCTTTCAGCTTACGTTTTAAGTTCCTTATCTGTGAGAAAAGGAAATCGAAACTTTGGGCTTCATCCACATAATCTCCCCAGATATATTCTGCCAGTGATACCTTGGAAAGAACCCGTTTATGATTATTAATGAGATAGCTAAGTAAAGCGAATTCTTTTTTAGTAAATGAAATGGGGTTATCAAGGTTGCTTACACCAATGAGGTGTTGGTCTGGTTCAATAATCAGGTTAGAAAAGTGTACGATTTTGTTTGTCTTAAATTGCTTTCTACGGATAATGGCTTTAATTCTGGCATTTAGCTCAGAGAAATAGAATGGTTTGGTAAGGTAATCGTCGGCACCCAGTCCAAGCCCTTTTAGTTT
Organism: Bacteroidales bacterium CF; assembly: GCA_000473305.1. Classification (GTDB taxonomy): domain Bacteria; phylum Bacteroidota; class Bacteroidia; order Bacteroidales; family UBA932; genus Bact-08. Next base: position 2,291,948 of record CP006772.1, read on the forward strand.
ATCATCTAATGAATCACGTGCTGAAAGTATTATGACCCCATTTGTCTTGCCTTCTTTATGCAGGGCTTCAAGTATATCGAAACCATTTCCGTCAGGAAGGTTAATATCAAGTACAATGCAATCGTAGTCGTAAAGAGCGATGCGTTCAGCAGCAGAACAAAATCCTTGGGAAGAATCATACAGGTATCCCTCTTTGGATGCAAAATCTTCCAAACTTTTTAATAATTGCGGTTCGTCTTCTACGATAAGTAATTTCATAAATACAAATTAAGGGATAAATTCTGTAGAAACATTGGAGATATTTTATGCCTGATAATATTCTCTAAAATGTCCGAGGGTTCCTGGTGGTAGGCTGCACTCTTTGACAAAGCTTTGGTTTCAGCGTTGGCTCGTGGGGCTTTGGCAATGTGTGCAATGTGGGTGGGGTTTTATTCTTTTTTGCGGGTGGGAAGAAAAAAACAAAATAAATTTGGCTCCGCCGAGCTCCACTTCGTTCCGGTTCCATCAAATTTGCACTGTCCTGTCAAAAAGCTAAATCTTTTCTTTCGTTATTATTTGTCACTATTGTATCTGTCTGGTCGTCTGTCTTTTTACACTTGTTGCCAACGTCTCGGCGGCTAAGCCCGTTTTAATGGGCGGTGACGCCTGTTATGGGTCGGTTGCGCCGTCGGTTGTCTGTTTTATTTATATCCTGTCTATTTCTATACTCTTTATTCCCTCTATTAATTCTCGTCAACTATGCTGCCTCTCTCCTCTTGCGAATATCCTATAATTCAATTGCTCTTAGTCAAATACTTTAAACCCGATCTTAGCTCATTTCCTCTGCCTTATTGGCTTTCGCAACTGACCCATAACGGTTGCGTGTATGAAACGTTGGGGATTGCGGGCTTCGTTCCTATCCGCCGACACAAACGCAGATGCGGGGCAGAATACCTGGTTTAACCACTTAAACCCCAATGTTTTATACACGATGTTGTGTGCTGCCATTTTTGTTTATAAATCTGTTTATCATATATCCTTGGGTCCCGCCTAATATTATTGTCATTATCGAAATTGGTAGTAATGAAACTGGTTCTTTCCAGCCAATCAGAATAGCACTTGGTAATAAGACAAGATATGCTATCAGAATGCCTTTTATTATCGAATTTATTTTTAATTCTGTCCTTGCTGTTAAGAATCCAACTATTATCCACATTGTCAAGGCTGAAAGATTGGCGTCCCAAGTCAAATTCATAACTATCATCGGTATTATGTCTATCAATCCGGCAGATAATCCAACAATTAATCCTATTATGCTCTTTTTCATATCACTTTTTTATTATCCACAACAATTACATTTACCGCTTACCTGTATCGGCGGACATTTTACACTCCCATATGAGCAATAAACACAACAATCACCTGTTTTTGGTTTAAGTATCTGTTTGCAATTTGAACATTCGTAAAAAAATTGGCAGGCATCTGTCGGCATTGTCTCAGTTTTGCTGAATCCACAATATGGACAAGTTATCGTTGATTGTAATTCAATTTTCATATTTTTTTGTTCTAAATCATTTTTTACAAATTTCAGCCATTTGTTTTGAAATCAATACAATTTCGTTTCATTTTTTTGTTATTCAAATAGTCTAATGTCGTCTGTTTTATGGTTGCACACAACGGTTTCGGGTGTAGTTCGGCCACCCTGTCCTCTTGCAAACCCATTGCCTCCGGTGGCTGAACTATACCTGGTGTTATAACCAGCTTCGATTTCAGCACAAGATCAAATCGCCTTTGGCTCATGGTTTTGCCTTATAAAGATAAAAACTTTATTTATTTAGTTGAACACAGATTATCCTAAAAATCAACGAACAAACCCAATATTTACACTAAGGGTTAAATCAGATCCGGAGTGGATCGCAAAACCTGTGACAAAGGCGCGGTAATATTATTGAAAATAGAAAAGAGACTGCCACACTTAAATACACCCTCTTAAAGCAAAAAACAAATAATCGGCACACATTTCAGCCTTTACAACTTTTCTTTAGTTGGTTATAACGGTTACGTATATGAAACGTTTGGCATTTCGAAGCACTTTCCTGTCAAGTTACAACTACTTTTGATACGAGCTGAAACGTTCGATAACACACTGACTGCCAAATGTTTAATATACGATGTTAGCGGTTCGGCTTTTATTTCTATCATCATTTTATTCCTCTCCAAAATAATCACTGTCAAGTTTTTTCAGTTCGTATGTCTGTTGGGTTGTACAACCCAAACTATAATCAATCATAAGTTGAGCCAATTGTTCTCCGTCAATTAATACAATTTTGGTTTCGTTTCTTGGTGTGTAATCCAATGCTTCTTTTGTGAAATTTGAAGTTGTTATAAAAATTCCTTTTTTCGCACCTTGTCCTGCAAGTGCTCCAACAAATTTTTGAATCTCAGGTCTGCCTACTACATTCCCAGTTTTCCAGCGTTTTGCTTGAATGTAAATTATATCAAGTCCGAGTTTATCTTCTTTAATTGTTCCGTCAATTCCTTCGTCACCACTTTTTCCCATTGCTTTGCCAGCATCTTTAATAGAACCACCGTATCCCATTTTAACTAACAATTCGACTACAAGTCTTTCAAAAAATGCAGGTGAAAGTTCAATAACTTTGTTTAGTAATTCAGATGCTAATGATTTTCTGATTCTCTGGTAAGCTTTATCAAGATTCTCCTCTGGTGTCTGTTCGTGAATTTCTATTGTAGCAATTTCTTCTTCTGTTTCGTTTTCATTACGCGAAGCATTTTGAAATTCTAAAAATGCAGGGAATTGTCTTAAATATTTCGCATCAATTCGGTCAGGATTTTTTGAAAGTGTCTGTCTGCCAAGGTCTGTAATTACAAAAGTCGCACGCTTCGGCGAGTCAAGAAGTCCAGCTTTTTTTAAATATGTTTTTGCCCAACCAACTCTGTTGTCAAAAATAGCTTGATTACCGCTTGCTAAAAGCTCTTTCCTTTCTTCGTCTGTAACTTCAAACTTAATCGCTAAATTTTCAATTATGTCTCTGTATTTATGCTCTTGTCCGTCCGAAACGAGTTTCAGTAATGGAAGCATTAATGTTTGGTAATCTGGTATCATAGTAATCTTATATTTCGTTTTTAAGTCGGTATGGAAATTCATTTTTACATTTATCCCAAAATTCTTTACCGTCAATTTCTGATAAATGTTTTTTAAAAAAGTCAAGAGTTTCTTGTTCCATGTGTTTTACTGAACTATTAAATACTTCCCAAAATTCAATTCTTGGAGTTGATTGTTTCTTTAGCTCGTCTCTTGAATAGTTAAAGGCAGCAAAAATATCGCTTGGATTAAAATTTGTTTGGTCTGTTGATGGACTATTTCCAACAAATTTAGGATATAGTGTCAGACTGCGAAATTTATTATAATGAGTTTGAAAATGTGAATAACACACTTGGTCAACAAGTACAGTAAAATATAAAGCTGTCCCAAAAAAAGCTTTTTCGTAAATATCCAAAAAATCCAAATAGTTAAAGTCTTTCGTTAATGCTTGATATTGAATTGTGAAGATGGTTTTATCACCAAAAGTATGTTTACTCCTGTCAGGTATTATCGAAAAAAATCGAAGTATATCCTGTCGAAACTTATGATTATAATATGTTGCAAAATCTGTCATTGTTGTCTTTTTTTAAGCTGACCGCTAACGGACCGCGGGTATAGTACGGCCACCCTGTCCTCTTGCAAACCCATTGCCTCCGGTGGCTGAACTATACCTGGTGTTATAACCAGCTTCGATTTCAGCACAAGTTCAAATCGCCTTTGGCTCACGGTTTTGCCTTATAAAGATAGAAACTTTATTTATTTAGTTGAACACAGATTATCCTAAATATCAACGAACAAACCCAATATTTACACTAAGGGTTAAATCAGATCCGGAGTGGATTGCAAAACCTGTGACAAAGGCGCGGTAATATTATTGAAAATAGAAAAGAGACTTCTAGACTTAAATACACCCTCTTAAAGCAAAAATCAGACAGCCAGCACACACTTCAGCCTTTACAACTTTTCTTTAGTTGGTTATAACGGTTTCGGGTGTAGTTCGGCCACCCTGTCCTCTTGCAAACCCATTGCCTCCGGTGGCTGAACTATACCTGGTGTTATAACCAGCTTCGATTTCAGTACAAGATCAAATCGCCTTTGGCTCATGGTTTTGCCTTATAAAGATAGAAACTTTATTTATTAAGTTGAACACAGATTGTCCTAAAAATCAACGAACAAACCCAATATTTACACTAAGGGTTAAATCAGATCCGAATTGAATCGCAAAACCTGTGACAAAGGCGCGGTAATATTATTGAAAATAGAAAAGAGACTCCTACACTTAAATACACTCTCTTAAAGCAAAAATCAGATAATCGGCACACACTTCAGCTCTTACAACTTTTCTTTAGTTGGTTATAACGTTTCGGCGGCTGAGCCCGTTTTAATGGGCGTAGACGCCTGTTATGGGTCGGTTGCGCTATTGGCTGGTTGTTTTATTTATTTTTCTTTAACTTCTATATCATTAACTCTCTTTAAAAATACTCATCAACTCGGCTGCCTCTCTTTTTCTGCAAATGACCGGTACTTTTTGCTCTTAGACAGATACTTTATATTCTAATCTTCTCTCTTTTTCTTCTGCCGTATTGGTTCCCGCAACTGACCCATTAACGGTCGGCGGTATGAAACGTTGGGGATTTCGGAGCTGCGAACCTATCAACCGATAAGAACCTTGCCAGCGAGCGATGCACTTGGCATACCACTTAAACCCCAATGTTTTATGACCGCGTGTTAGGCAACGTTAATTTTTTCTTTTTTCTTGTCTAAAACTGTAAATATTATCATTAGTATAGTAGCAATTAATGCCATTATAGAACCAAAATAAAATGGCGCATTTGAATTAACCTTATCATACAATAATCCTGCAATTAAACTCGCAGGTAATAAAGTAATTCCAAGTACAGCATGATAAATTCCAAATCCCGTCCCTATTAAGTCTTTACTAACAATATCAGAAATCATTGCTTTCTGGCTACCATCAGTCAATGCACTGTAAAATCCATACAGCATAAACAAGAAAATAAAAACATTTATACTATTAAACCTACCGAAAAAATAATAAACAATTGCATATACTATAAAACCCAGAATAATCAATTTTTCACGACCAATTCTATCCGATAATTTTCCAATCGGTATGGCCAGCAAAACAGATACTGTATTAAATATCATATATACAAAAGGAATGTATGATTTATCTATACCTGTTTCGCTTGTTTTTACAAGCAATAATGCATCTGCTGAATTACCAAGAGTAAACACGAAAATTATAATAAGAAAGAAATAAAACTTTTTGGGTAAAAGTTTTAATGAAATCTTATTGGTGGTTTCTTTTTTTTCTGCCTTTGCTTCTTTTATGAAAATAATAATCGTTAATACACCAAGAATTGCTGGAATGGTTGCTAATAAAAATATGTAAGAATAATTTAATGGAAAAATAGATAACAATAAGAAAGCAATCAAAGGACCAACAATAGCCCCACTATTATCCATTGCTTTCTGAAACCCAAAAGTTTTACCAGCTTCATTTTTTTTAATAGAGCCACTTATAAGGCTATCTCGTGGTGCCGCTCTTAAACCTTTTCCTATGCGTTCAAAAAACCGAAAAAATAAAATCTGAATTGGTATTCTTGCTAATGCATATAAAGGTGTTATAATGGCTGTAATACCATATCCGATAATCATGAATGGCTTGTTTTTACCAATCTTATCACTCCAGTACCCCGAAATTGCTTTTAATAATGATGCCGTACTTTCTGCAATCCCTTCAATTAAGGAGATAGTTGTTTTTGATGCTCCTATCGACAATAGGAATAGTGGCATCACACTATATACCATTTTGGTAGATGTGTCTGTGAAAAAACTTGTTAATCCGGTGAAAAAAGCATTTTTCTCTAATCCAAATATTTTTTTCTTTTCATTCATTTTATTAGTCATTCCGCAGTGTCTTTTTTAATGTTGCCTAACGGACCGCGGGTATAGTACGGCCACCCTGTCCTCTTGCAAACCCATTGCCTCCGGTGGCTGAACTATACCTGGTGTTATAACCAGCTGCGATTTCAGTACAAGATCAAATCGCCTTTGGCTCATGGTTTTGCCTCATAAAGATAAAAACTTTATTTTTTAATTCAATCACAGATTATCCTAAATATCAACGAACAAACCCAATATTTACACTAAGGGTTAAATCAAATCTGCATTGGATTGCAAAACCTGTGACAAAGGCGCGGTAATATTATTGAAATTAGAAAAGAGACTTCGAAACTTAAATACACCCTCTTAAAGCAAAAATCAGATAATCGGCACACACTTCAGCTCTTACAACTTTTTCAAGTTGGTTATAACGTTTCGGCGGCTGAGCCCGTTTTAATGGACGTAGACGCCTGTTATGGGTCGGTTGCGCTATTAGCTGGTTGTTTTATTTATTTTGCGTTAACTTCTATATCATTAACTCTCTCTAAAAATACTCATCGATCCTGATGCCTCTCTTTTTCTGCAAATGACCGGTCCTTTTTGCTCTTAGACAGATACTTTATATTCTGATCTTCTCTCTTTTTCTTCTGCCGTATTGGTTCCCACAACTGACCCATTAACGTTTCGCAGCTTGGCTAAGTGGCGGTTTTGAAGCACTTACTTTCAATTTAGCACTAAACTTCATTTGAAAACCAAATGTTCAATTTAGCACAGAACCCGCCATTTTGCCAAACTGCTGTTAGGTGCAGGTGTATTTTTGTACTTTGTCATTTTTTGATATTTTCATAAAAACAGCAAAACACTCAACAATTTTTACTGTCTTTATGAAAAATCAATGTCATAAACTCGCTAACATTTTTATAATTGGCTTCACAAAATCATTTGTTGGCTTGTCTTCTACTAATGCTCTCTTTTTGTGAGCAATTATTGCCTTTTTCAAATTTTGAATTTGAGCATTAATTGATTTTGCTTGCTCTGCAAAAGTCAATTCTTCAAATGTTTTGGTGTTGTTTTGGTGTGCTTTTGCCATAAAATGAATAAATTATTACAATAATGTAGTTAATAAATTACCGTGAGCAACAACACGATAGTTGCTATCTTTAGTCACATTCTGTTTAGGGTCATAATACCCTTTTACACGGTAGTTTGAATCTTTAATCGTTAAAGTTCCATCACTTTCTTGTTCAATGTAACCCAACACACGATAATTCGAATCTTTTAAAGTCTGAATAACTTTTCCCATAATGAATTTAGTTTAAAGTCCGCCTTCTTTGCAGACAAAATTTTTCACCTACTCTTTTCTCGGTTTTCGGTTTCCCCGTTTTTTTAGAATTCTGATGAAAATTTCTCGCTTCTTGCTTTTGGCTGTCGCTCGGCACTTGCACCTAACGGACCGCGGGTATAGTACGGCCACCCTGTCCTCTTGCAAACCCATTGCCTCCGGTGGCTGAACTATACCTGGTGTTATAACCAGCTGCGATTTCCGCACAAGATCAAATCGCCTTTGGCTCATGGTTTTGCCTCATAAAGATAGAAACTTTATTTTTCAATTCAATCACAGATTATCCTTAAAATCAACGCACAAACCCAATATTTACACTTAGGGTTAAATCAAATCCGGATTGAATAGCAAAACCTGTGACAAAGGCGCGGTAATATTATTGAATACAGAAAAGAGACTTCCTCAGTTAAATACACCCTCTCAAGGCAAAAATCAGACAACCAGCACAAACTTCAGCATTCACAACTATTTTCAAGTTGGTTATAACGGTTACGTATATGAAACGTTTGGCATTTCGAAGCACTTTCCTGTCAAGTTACAACTACTTTTGATACGGGCTGAAACGCTCGATAACCCACTGACTGCCAAATGTTTTATATACGATGTTATGCGTTTGCCATTTTTATTTTCTATCATATTGTTCGTCAAATTTGTTCATTATTTCAATGTATTCGTTCGGTAGTTTGTCAACTACAAAGTCCATTATTTCTGTTGGAATTTGTTTGTAAAATGCCGAAGCAATTCCACCTGTTACGCAAGCTATAGTGTCGCTGTCGCCACCGATTGAAATTGCAAGTCTAATGGCATTTTCAAAGTCTGAACTTTCAAGGAAGGCTACAATTGCTTGTGGAACTGAACCCTGACAAGTTACGTCAAATTTGTAAGTAGGTCGTATTTCGTCAAGTGTAAAGTCAAGATTATAGTTGAAAGTCCGAGTTATGTAGTCTTTAATTTCTTGTTTTGATTTTCCTTGTCTTGCTAGAAATATTGCAGTTGCTGTTGCCTGTGCTCCTTTAATTCCTTCGGGATGGTTATGTGTTACTTCTGCTGACTGTTTAGCCACTTCCATAACGGTTTCAATGTCATTAAAGGCAAAACCGACCGCACTTGCTCTCATTGCCGAACCATTACCGAAACTTGCGTAAGGTTTTAAATTGTCTTCTTGTAGCCAATTTCTGAAACTACCACCATAACCACGTCCACGATATTTTCTGCCATATTCCCAAATTGTCTTGGCAAAATTTTTCTTATTCAATATGCAGTCAGCAACGGCAATTGTTAAAACTGTATCGTCAGTAAAATCACACTTTGGATTGAATAAATCAAAGTCGGTTGTTTTAATGTTGTTCCATTCAAACACGGAACCAATTACGTCACCGATAACTGCACCAATTATTGTGTTTGATTTATTTTCATTTTTTAATATGCTTCTGTATCCTAAAATAACTTCTGATATATTTTTCGCCAACTCTAAATCTTCACCTTCAAAATGATTTCTTAAATCTTCTCCGTCAACAATATAATCGTTATCATTTTTTTTGTTTTTAAAACAGTCCAAATTATAGATTGATTTTATGTAGTTTGGTGTTTTAGTCATTACTGCCCAATGTAAAAGACTTACTAAATCATAATCTGTCAGGTCTTTTGTTTTAAGTTTTAAACAACCACCATAATCACCTAAAAAATAATAATGTTGGTGGTGCGAAACAATTCTGCTGCCTAAACACGAATAATGATTGCCAATTCTTGGTGTTTCTGGGAAAAATGTAGGGTGTGAAGATTTGTTGTCTGTCGCTGTGCTTTTGGGTTCACTGTCAGGATTAAAGTTTCTGAAAACAGCACATTCTTTTTCCAAATTACTCCAAACATAATCTTCAACTTTTTCAATAGGTAATTTGTCCCAAAAATGCATTGGATTGTAATAAAAAATCAAATCTTTACCGTCATTTAAAGCAAAAAAGTAATGGGACACATAAATAGCATTTGTGCCTTTTGTCCTACGCAAATCATCTATGAGTAGTCCATTTACTTTTGTGTCAAATCCTGAATATTCCTTCATTAGGTCGTCTTTTTATGGTAACGCATAACGGCTGACGCTATAGCAAGTGTGGGATTAAATTGTTGCTCAACTATCTGCCAGCACAAATGTATATTAAGATTTCAAATGTTTCAACGAACACGCAAACCCACATTTGCTATAGCGTTTGTTAGCGGTAGTGCTTATTTTATCTCAGTAAATGTCCGAATATAAATTTGTGGATTTCTACCAGCTTTTTGTCTATTTGAAGGATGAAATGCAAAGATTATTTTAATATTCTTCTCTCTTATTTCTCTTAGTGTATTCGAACTAGGTAGTTTACCTTGAAACAAGATTATGTTTGGTTTTAAGATTTCAATTTCTTTTAATAACAATGATTCTTCTAATTCTTTTTTTAGGAATTTTCTGTTTTCGTTACCAGATCGATTTACTCTCGATATAGTTACAAATTTATGGAGATTTGTTAATGCTACAAACGACAATGGATTTTCTCCATTTTTGTGATTCTGGATTTTTGTTGCTTGGGAATAAGTGTCATATTTAATGAATTTATCCCAGACATTTTGCCAGTCTTTCTCGTTTTTTAAAAGATATAATGCAGAACAATAAGTTCCTGCAATGTGTGGATTAAAATTGATATCACATTCAATATTAGTATTTCTTTCTGCTAAATCTTGAAAACGTCCTGGAGTTTCGTCTTTTCCAACATCCATTCCTACAAATAGAATTTTATTTTTAGACAAGTTATATTTGCTTCCAATGAAGGGCATTGTTACAAATTTAATTTCTGGGTAACTGCTTAATATTCCAGTTGCCGGATTAATACCAAATTCTTTAAAAAAATTTTGATATTCAATTTCAATTTGGTCTTTATTCATAGTAGTTGTCTTAAATTGTGCGTTTTTTTAGCATTACCGCTAACGATTCGGCGGCTGAGCCCGTTTTAATGGGCGTAGACGCCTGTTATGGGTCGGTTGCGCTATTGGCTGGTTGTTTTATTTATTTTCCGTCAACTTCTATATCATTAACTCTCTCTAAAACACTCATTAACTCGGCTGCCTCTCTTTGTCTACAAATGACCGGTCCTTTTTGCTCTTAGACAGACACTTTACATTCTGATCTTGCTCTTTTTCTTTTGCCGTATTGGTTCCCGTAACTGACCCATTAACGGTGGCGGTATGAAACGTTGCCGATTGCGGGCGATTTCCTGTCAAGTTACGCAAAACTTAAAGCGGGATACAACCCTTGATTAACCTGCTACCCCGGCAATTTTTTATACCGCGTGTTATGTGGCGTTTTTTATATTATTTTCCACCATTTCTTATCTTTTGTAATCTCCTTAATCAAAAGTTTTTTGTCTGGTTTCTTATTTGTCAATTCGTGTTCAAATTGTCTGTCAATATCTTCAATAATATTAATCCAATCGCCTGAATACATTACTTTAAAGTCATACATCTCGTTAACTTTATAAGCCTTATCAACCTTTATGTTACCGACTATTTCAAATAAGTCAATATACTCCTTTTTAAAGTACTTTGGTAAATACCATGAGACCCTTTCATAGTTGTCCCACTTAGCATAATTTACAATCAAAACATCTGCTTTTTCAAAATCATTCAGGTTAGGTTTCTCCTTTTGATTTATTCGTGTAGAGGCAACTAAATTGTAACCATATTTACTTTCAAAATCTGAACCTATCACCAATGCGCCGCCAAAATTGCCATTCTTTAATTTGAAAGTCAAACAATCACCCGTTTTAAATATCGGGTCTTTTGCTTTAATCTTTTTGGGAAGTCTCGCTTTCTCCTTCTCTGTCTGAATTGTAACAAGAAACTTATCAAGTACATCTTTTCTTTTCTTAATGTCTTTCTTGTCTGCACCAAGTTCTTCCCAAACTTTTAAATCTTTACCTGACTCAATAATCTCTTTGACTTTCTTATAAACTTTTTCATCAAGCGATTTAGTCTCCCATTGAGCAAGTGCTAAGGCAAACCAAAAGTTATTGCAGTCTTGTGGATTGTCAAGAACTTCTTGATAGTCGGCAAATAATTTTTTTGATATTTCTTCAGGACTTTTTCCATCATTATATGAATCAAAAAAATCCAAGTAAATATCACTCGATGCGTCATTTCCTTTTATGCTAGTATTCCATGTACCCATTGGTTCTGCTGTCTTTTAAAATGCCACATAACGGACGAGTGTATGTGCAGTAAGGTATTGCGGGGCAGTTTCCTGTCCAACGACACGAAAGTTTGAGCGGGCTACAATGCTTGAAAACCCACTAAACCCCTTATGGCATATACACTTTGTTATGTGCAGTAAATTTATCCATTCATTACGGTGTCTGCTCGAATAATTCTTATTTCTGGATTTATTTTTTCAATAAGTTCTCTAATCAATCCAATGTCAGAATTACTCATAGCACGTCCCAATATAATTTCTTCAACTTGAACTTCTATGTAATGTCTATCTTGAACAAAAACTCTCTCTTCTTCTTCATAATTCCATACTTCAAGTTTGTGGCTCAATATTTCAATAGCTGTCTGGTCGTTAAAGTTTTGGTTACGAATAGAAACAAGACCGTTGTATTGAATTGGTCTAACAGTGTATTGAGTGTCGTCAATTCTGAGGCCAATTGCAACTCCACGTTGTCCATTTGTATAGTGAGACCACATAAGTTCATTGTTGTTTACACGAGATAAAGAACAAAGTCGTAGTTCTCCCTTTTCTTCGGCAAGTCTGTCCCGAATATTTCGGTCAAGTTCACCTGTCCTGTAATAATATTGTCCTTCCATTGGGTCATTAAGGTCTTTATACTTTGCGGCATAAAGTCTGTTTTTGAGAATAATGTCAATGAAGTTTTTAAAGTTGTCTAAGCTCCTGTATTTGTATAAAATGTTTGTCATTGTTTAATCGTTACAGTGTAGTTCAATTTTATTGCACATAACGTTGCGCATATGATTTGTTGGGGAGGTTCGGAGCACTTATCTTTCATGGTACACATAAACTTGAATAAAAGCAATGCCTTTGCATTTAGCTCTTCAACCCCAATAAATTATATGCGGTGTTAGCAAACGGTTTTAATTATTATTCCACCAAAAGTCATAATTCACTCCATTCACGGGTATTGTAACCTGAACTTTATCAGCACTTTTATATTTTATATTTATTTGTCCAACTATCCTTTGCTCATTATCAATTGTATTTAGCTTTAAATACCCTTGATTCAAGACATTTCTAATTTGATACTGTTGATTTTGATAATCATTAATGTTTTGTTGAGCCTTTTGATGAGCTGCATAATTTGCTGCACCATCATAAGATTGCGTATTACTACGAGTAGTTGCTGAGCCATAAGTACTACTACTACCTGATACACTACCATAAGTATTTCCGTAATAACCAGATACACTCCCATAACTGTTAGAATAACCTGATGTAGTTGATGTAGTTGATGACGATGAATAACCTGCTTGGTTTGCAGCGCTAGATTCTCCAAATGCAACCAATGCAGCATTCCATGCTTGTCTATTATTCACTTTTTTCATATATTCATTTGCAGATAGAACTTCTCCAGAAGTTTTAGTTCCGCTTTTTATCAATATTGCGGTAATAGTTGAGGGGTCAAAATTAAACGATTTTCCTGTCAAATTTTCAATAGCAACATAAGCAACGTAATATTTACCATAGGTTCTTTCAATAGACAAATGCATAGTTACAGATATTCCATTATGAACGTAGTATTGGAAAGCCTTGCCGTCTTTATAATAAGTTTTACTAAGTTTATCTACATCTGTTTCAGAAAGGATTTCACCAGTTTTTGAATAAGTGTATACAATTCCTTTCCATTTAGAATTTTTATCATCATATCTATCAATATATAATGCCTCACCTTTACCTTGTAACTCTCCTGTTATATAATAATCTTTAACTAAACCTGAAATATTGCCATTACTATCTAAATTTATTATTCTATAAAAAGCGGCAGCTCCTCTTGTTTTAACACCTTTCCATTTACTATCAAAATACAAAGTATCAGAAGTTTTCGAACTAGAAATTATTTTTTCTGGTTTAGTATTAGAATTATTTGAATTACTAATATCAACTCCGTAAAAATTCCATGTACCAGAAATACCTTCGATTAAATCAAATTTCGTAATCGATTTAGGTAAAGGTTCAAAAATAGCTGAGAAAACTACGTGTTTATTCGGGTACGCAATAGTTACAGCATCCTTATTTGCAATCCCTTCTGTACTAAGCAAGAGAAATTTTATTCCATTGGCTTGAATATAATAAGCACCATCAGAATTTGGTGGACTTAAATAAATATAAATTCCCTCAGATTCAGTCCTAGTATATTCAAACTCTATAATAGTGCTGGATGAGTTTCTTTCGACTTTTTTAATTTTTAGGTTTTTTTCGCTCTGGCTATTAATATTTGGATAATAAGTTTGAGCATTGATAAATTGTGACATTGAAAAATAAATCACAAAAAAAACAATCATTTTATTCATAGTTTTTATTTTTTAAACTGTTTGCTAACGGACCGCGGGTATAGTACGGCCACCCTGTCCTCTTGCAAACCCATTGCCTCCGGTGGCTGAACTATACCTGGTGTTATAACCAGCTGCGATTTCAGTACAAGATCAAATCGCCTTTGGCTCATGGTTTTGCCTCATAAAGATAAAAACTTTATTTTTTAATTCAATCACAGATTATCCTAAATATCAACGAACAAACCCAATATTTACACTAAGGGTTAAATCAAATCTGCATTGGATTGCAAAACCTGTGACAAAGGCGCGGTAATATTATTGAAATTAGAAAAGAGACTTCGAAACTTAAATACACCCTCTTAAAGCAAAAATCAGATAATCGGCACACATTTCAGCCTTTACAACTTTTCTTTAGTTGGTTATAACGTTTCGGCGGCTGAGCCCGTTTTAATGGGCGTAGACGCCTGTTATGGGTCGGTTGCGCTATTGGCTGGTTGTTCTATTTATTTTCTTTAACTTCTATATCATTAACTCTCTCTAAAAATACTCATCAACTCGGCTGCCTTTCTTCTTATGCAAATGACCGGTACTTTTTGCTCTTAGACAGATACTTTATATTCTGATCTTCTCTCTTTTCTTCTGCCGTATTGGTTCCCGCAACTGACCCATTAACTTGTTTATGTATTCATCAAAGTGGAATCAGGGAGGGGGAGCAAAGGGGGCTTGGAACGGGTTTGTTGAATAATATAAATTCAGTCGGCTGGTGGTTGTATTGTTAATTTATTTAATTTTTATGTAGTCTAATTCTTATGTTTATTATGAGGTTTAACTCATAAATCAAAGTCGTCGGTTGGGTTTTTGATCTTCTGGAGGCCGGTCATGCTAACCCATGTGTAAATTTCGGTTGTCTTGCTGCTTTTATGCCCTAACAACTCCTGAATGTACCTCAAACTTACTCCCGCCTCTAACAGATGTGTGGCATAACTGTGTCGCAGACAATGCAGTGTAAAATTATGATTTTTAATTATTTTACCCAAATATTTATGAAAAATATTCTCTATGCTTGTTTCGCTGTATTGTTCTCCCGGAGATTGGCCCTCGATGAGATAAATTTTAGGTCTGTACATTTTGTAATATCTAATGATCATATCCATAAGCTTGTCGCTCAGTGGCAACACCCTGTCTTTCTGGCCTTTTCCATTAATAACAGTCAATGTCTTGCGCTTGGAATCTAAATCCATGAGTTTCAGGTTTAGTATTTCACTCCGTCGTAAACCACAGGCATATACAAGGGTGAGAGCTGTCTTGTGTTTGAAGTTGGGTATTGAGACAAGCATTTTCTCAACTACTTGCTTAGAGATGACTTTCGGAAGCGGACGGTATTTTCTGGGTCTTTCAATCTCTTCAATTGACAGTTGTCTTTTCTCAACCTTTTGATAATAGAGCTTAATGGCATTTATTACCTGATTTTGGTAAGAGGCTGAATAGCCGTGCCTAAGGATGTAGTTCTTATTAAATAATACTAAATCTGAATTTGTAATATCTCCCGGATTTTTATCTGCAAAATAATTAAGGAATACATTTATTGCATTTAAATACACTTCAATTGTCCGGGTGCTGTATCTGCAACCCTTGAGCCATGCCTCAAAAAAGGCTACATCTTTTCTGTTCGTTCTCTCCATATCTCTCTCCTCCAATTTTTTATAAAATTATAAAAAAAATCAGAAAGGCTGTCGCATTATGCGATATCCTTATAAAAAGTGGTTCTGTTATCTTCGTGCCAGTAATTCAAATAGCTTCTCATTTACATAGTAATTCCCGGTTCCGATTCTCTCTTTTCTCAGTAATCCGTCTTCTGCCAGTTTGTTCAAATAATTTGCGGCAGTTATTCTGGAGACAGTCAAGTCATTTACGATAAATTCTATTTTTGTGTATGGATGTTTGAAAAGGTTATTCAACAAATCCTGGCTATAGAATTTGTAATTGTCTCTCAGTTTGTATTTATACTCTGACATCAATTCTCTTATTTGATAAATCAGGTTTATCGTCTCTCTTGAAGTTATTTCTATGCCCCGGATTATGAATAATATCCATTCCTCCCAATTCTCATCATCTCTAACTTGCTGCAAACAACGATAATAATCTGTTTTATTGTGGATTATGTAATTGCTCAAGTATAAAATAGGCAAATTTTGTAAGCCCTCAAGAATCAGATACAAGATGTTGATTATTCTACCGGTCCTGCCATTTCCGTCATAAAAAGGGTGGATACTTTCAAACTGAAAATGGATTATTGCCAATTTTACAAGAGGATCATAATCACACATTGATTTATCATTGATGAAATTTTCCAGATTTGTCATCAATCTTTTTATTTCATCAATGTTTTGAGGAGGGGTATAGACTACTTCTCCCGTTGTTGAGTTTTTCAGAGATGTTCCGGGTAATTTCCTGAAACCGGCATTATTCCTTTCCAGTTCTTCCTGAATCTTTATTACAATGTTGCTTGTTATCAGTTTCTTGCTTTTTACTAACTCAAACCCCTTTTTTAAAGCTGAAACATAATTTTGGACCTCTTTTGCTTCCAGAGATTTGAAAGAGTCAAAATTTAATTCGGTCTTATACAAATCATCGTGAGTTGTAATAATGTTCTCTATGGCAGAACTATCTTTTGCCTCTTGTAATCCTAGTGTATTGACCAAAATTATCTGATTTGGGATTGTTGACGCAACTCCTTTTAATTCAGCCAATGCTGCATGGGCAGATGGTAAACTCTTTAATATGGTCTTACTTTCAACATCTATTGAGAGTGGAAGTTCCTTTAATCTCCAATTACTTTCACTGGTCATTATGTAAAGATTTTTCGGTTTTCTTTACAAAGATAGTTTATTATGTATAAAAAAATTATTTTTCTTTACAAAGTTTGAGGTATGTATTTGACTTTAAGCATTTCTAAAAATGAGTTTTTTCGACTTGAAAGATGTCGAATTTCAAGTAATTGACAATGTGGTAGATACCTCAAACTGCGCCAAAGTCCCTTCTCTGCGCGGTGCAGGATTACGTCGCTGCGCTCCGTGATCCTGGAACGGTCGGCAAAACAGCCCGAGAGAGGAGAACCCCAGGGCTTCGCCCCGTGGTTTTTTTGTTTTTGTCCGATTCAGAGCAAGCTCTGATCGGAGCAAAACAAAAAACCCCTTGCCGTTTGGCAAGGGGTTCTCCTTTCTCGTAGCGCGACCCAGGATTGAACTGGGGACCTCATGATTATGAATCATGCGCTCTAACCAGCTGAGCTATCGCGCCGGGAATTGAGGTGCAAAAGTAATATAAAATTGTGATGTTGCAAATAGTTTTTCGGGAAAAACATTCTATACATTTATACCGGGGTTTTGAGATTTTTTGCTTAACTTTAGAAATCAACCAAATCATTTTGCGTGATGGCTATGAATATTAAGAGGCTTTTCGGTGTGTTTTTCACTATAATTATTATTCTGTTAACCGGAATGGGGGTGATATCGATTTTAATATTAAACACCCAGAAAGACGGTTACAGTAATCAAGATGCTCGTGTTCAAGTCTGGGCCGCCGCTTCTGAACTTAGGGTAAGTTCTGAAAACCTGACTCAGTACGCAAGGGCATACGTATCTACAAGAGATTCCGCCTGGCTGTACAAATATTATGATGCACTTGAAAAAAGAAGCGGTAAGATTCCGAGAGAAAATGGAAGAGCGATATCTTTACTTGACAGTATTGCAAAAATAAAGATCCCCGAGGCAGAGTTTGCGTTACTCAAGGAGTCGGAACATAGATCAAATGACCTTTCAATTGTTGAAATTGCAGCAATGAATGCAGCCCGCGGATTATATCCCGACAAGACTCTTAAATATACGGTTAAGGGGAAGGTTGATCTGGAGTATGCGAACGATTTATTGTACAGTGACAAATACAGGAGTGACAAGAAACTGGTGATGGATCCTATTGACGAGTTCCTTTCTCTCCTGAAGAAAAGGGCTATATCCAGTGTGGATTACTATAATTCCAAAATCACATATTATACCACGATTGAGTTGACTTTAGCAATTCTGGTTGGGTTATTCTCACTAGCCTCATTCATAATATTGAGAGGGAGACTGATCAAAAAAATGGAGGAGTGCAACACCAGCAACATTAGGCTTAAAGAGGCAGAGAGTGTATTGAAGATACAGAACGAGGAGCTTGACAAACTGAATGCCTCAAAGGATAAATTCTTCTCAATCATAGCCCATGATTTAAGGGGCCCTGTAGGTATTCTTATGAACTTTGCGGAGTTGCTTGAGGAGAAGATAAAGGAAAAGGATTATACCGACATAGAGGTTTTCACCAAAAATCTAAGTCAATCATCCATCTCTGTCAATGAATTACTTAACAACCTGTTGAACTGGGCAAGAGCACAGAACCCTAATATTAAAGCAAGTATAAGTGAGTTTGACCCAATGCCTGTAATCAGGAAGAATATAGAACTGTGTGCAATGCTTGCCAGGGAGAAAGACATTGAGATGACTCTGGAGAACACAGACAATCTATTAGTAATAGCTGATCCGGATCAAATAAGCCTTGTATTCAGGAACATCCTCTGGAACGCAATAAAGTTCACTCCAAAAAACGGCAAGATATCTATAAATGTTACAGGAATGAATGCCGGCGGAAAATATATTGCAAAGATCTCTTTCACTGACACAGGTGTGGGCATGAATCAATCCCAGGTTGAAAAACTATTCCGGATAGATAGCATCTCAACGACAAGAGGCACTGCCGGAGAGCATGGTACAGGCCTGGGTCTCATTCTGTGCAAGGATTATATTGAACTGAACCAAGGGAAGATAACTGTTGACAGCCGATTAAATACAGGCACTACTTTTACGGTTTATCTGCCTAGCAAGACTGTTGCATAGGCCGCAATGCCCTCCTCTCTGCCTACAAACCCGAGTTTCTCGGTAGTTGTTGCCTTAACAGATATCGCGGAGATGTCTGAGGCCAAGATGCCGGCAATAGTTTCGCGCATAAGCCCTATATGACCTGCCAGTTTCGGTTTCTGCAACATTATTGTGATGTCTGCATTTACAAGATGGTATCCTTTTTCGACAACCATATCATAGACCCTTCTCAAGAGAATCTTGCTGTCTATCCCCTTGAACTCACCAGAGGTGTCCGGGAAATGTTTGCCGATATCTCCAAGTGCAAGCGCTCCCAGAAGAGCATCACACAAGGCATGTACCGGTGTGTCGCCGTCCGAGTGTGCCACGCATCCTTTCTCATGTTCGATGCGTATTCCGCACACCCACAAGGGCAGCCCCTCTGCAAGGGCATGAACATCATAGCCGTTTCCGATTCTAAAATCCATGGCGTAAAGTTATAATAATTTTACTACTTAATTTGTTATCTTTGTCCTCAGAATCTCCATTAAAGGAGCATAAAACAATTATGGGATTATCATTTAACTTATTCAAATCTACACCGCACAGGGTTTTTCATTATGAACCCCGATACTACGACCCGAAAAAGGAGGCAATGGAGGAGAGGTATGCAAGGTTAAACGATGATGGAAAGAGCAAGGAGGATAAATACATACCCGGAAAATTCATCCGTACGCATATGCGTAACAATATGTACAAAAACAAGAAAGATGTAACAAAAGTCCTGTTCATAAGGATTATAGTACTCGCCACTCTTGTGATTCTACTTATGGCGGCGTTTTATCTAACCGATGGTCTGGCATTCTTACTTACTCCTGCCAAATAATGCTACACATCCTTCCCGGCCATATTTCTAATCTTATTGCTGCGGGAGAGGTTGTTCAAAGACCTGCCTCCGTGGTTAAGGAGATGGTGGAGAATGCCGTGGATGCCGGAGCAACATCCGTTCAGGTTATTATTAAAGACGCGGGAAGAACTCTCATACAGATTATCGACGATGGTTGTGGAATGACTGCAGAGGAGGCCAGAATGGCTTTTCTCAGGCATGCTACTTCCAAAATAAACGAGATTGAAGATCTCAACAGGTTAAACACATACGGATTCAGAGGCGAGGCTCTCGCATCAATTGCAGCTGTTGCTGAGGTAACTCTCAAAACAAGACAAGACTCGAACGAGACCGGATATGAGGTCAAGTTTGCCGAATCGAAGCTAATATCAGAGAATGAAGTATCTGCACCGGCAGGGAGTAATTTTATTGTAAGGAATATTTTTTACAATGTCCCTGCAAGGAGAAAATTCCTTAAGTCGGATGCCACCGAATTCCGACAGATTACACAAGAGTTCTCAAGGGTTGCGTTTACAAGACCGGAGCTTGCATTCCGCCTTGTTCACAACGACATTGAAGTCTACAATCTTGCCACGGCCAACCTGAAAAAAAGGATTCTCGACATTGCCGGGAAAGATATGGGAAAGGAGCTTGTCCACATAAATCTAGACAGCCAGATAGTTAAGATTTCCGGGTTTGTCGGAAAGCCTGAAGACTCAAGAAAAACCCCGGGCAATCAATATTTTTTTGTCAACAACAGATATTTCCGTTCTCCATATTTCCAGAAAGCAGTAATTAAGGCATACGAGAATCTGATTCAGGAGGGCACGCTTCCTTCATTTTACATATTCTTTGACACAGACCCCGGGAAGATAGACATAAATATACATCCGGCTAAGACAGAGGTGAAGTTTGAGGATGAGTATGCGATATACGACATGTTGCATGCGGTTGTCAGGGAGTCTCTCGGACGGAACTCATTTATGCCGAGTATAGATTTTGACCAGGAGGGTGCTCCCGAAATACCGGCGGTGAATTACAAATATTACGCGCCACCGCCCAAGATAGATTATGACCCTCTCTTCAATCCGTTTGATGAGGAGTTCAGTACAAGACGCGGGTTTGAGGAGAAGAGGTATTCTGCTCCGGAAGAGAGATCTGACATTGGCAATATGCCGCTTATCTCGGAATCCTCAATTCCTGACAAACCTGTAATTCAGGTTTCCGGACGATATATAGTAACTGCCATCAAGTCAGGTTTGCTGATTGTAAATATCAAGCGAGCAAGGGAACGTATTTTCTACGAGAAGTACCTTGACTCGCTTGAAAACTACTCAACTATATCTATCAGGACTCTTTTCCCAAAATCTCTCGAGCTGGACGAAAACACATACAGCACAATCCTGGAGAATGCTGAGACACTTAGAAACCTGGGCTTTGACATAAGGCCCAAGGAGGGTGGTTTCTTCAGAAACATGGTGGAGGTACTCGGATTGCCTGAGGATATCTCAGACAGCACAGAAAATTTAATGACACTTATTGATCAGCTAATGTACGATCTGACGGAACTTGGACGCGGACAGGAGGAGAGTGCCAAGGGGGCCTATGCTGCCACTCTGGCAAGATCTGCCGCAATCTGCGGGAGGGAGCAATTGAACAACCAGCAGGCACAGATGTTGATAGATACATTATTTGCCTGCAAGGAGCCATCATTGACACCGTCGGGTAAACCTTGCTCGGTCATTGTGCCCACAACAGAGATTGACAAACGATTTATTTAACACAACAAAAAGATGTATATCAACAACAGAGGATCCGGATTTCTCGGAGGGATGACACCGGTTGTAAAAAACCTGGTGATAATCAACACCATCATGTTGCTTATCACTATGTTCACAGGCAACTTCATGTACGAGAAGTTCTCACTTTTCTACTTCGGATCTCCGCTTTTCAAACCCTACCAGCTTGTCACACACATGTTCATGCACGGGGGATTCTTTCACCTTTTCTTTAACATGTACTCTCTGATCTTCTTTGGAATAATACTAGAGCAGGTCTGGGGAAGCAAGAAATTTTTCCTTTACTACATGGTTACAGGGCTGGGAGCGGCTTTTCTCCACTCCTTGGTGCTATATTTGGATGCATCTTCATTGCTTTCAGCTGCAGAGGCCGGCAGTATGGCTGCAGCAGAGAAGTACCGGATATTAATCTCAACTCCTACAGTCGGTGCCTCCGGTGCTATTTACGGAGTTCTTCTCGCATACGGAATGCTCTTCCCTAACAATACCCTGCAATTGATATTCCCGCCGATTGCGCTTAAGGCCAAATGGTTCGTAATCATATTTGGCGCAATTGAGCTTTTGTTGGGAATATCCAACACCGGAGGAAATGTGGCACACTTTGCCCATCTTGGCGGTATGATTTTCGGTTACTTCCTGATTGTATACTGGAAGAAAAACAATAGAATGTACTTCTGATGTCAAAAAAGAGAAAAAAGAGAAAGGGTTCTCCCTGGCCGATAGCGTTTCTTTTCAGGGTTTTTCTGCTAATTTCTGCAGCCTCTCTTGTATTGTCCTATGTGTCTATCCTTATTAATCCTGTCAACTCGGTAATTCCGCTCTTCTTCGGGCTTTACTTCATACCGCTTGTTATGATTAATATCGTGGTGCTTGTTTTTGCTGTTTACCGGAGACGCACCATAGCCTGGATAACATTCATAGTGCTTACTCCTTCTATTCTCTTTGCGGACCTTTTTGTAAAATGGGGAAAACCGGAAGAGGGAAAACAGGGAAATTCCCTGACCATCTGCACATATAATGTAGGCCTGTTTGCGCAGGAGCCCGGAAACTCAAGATTTGACCAGCTTTCAAGGGTTGCCCGCTATTTAGGTCAGGAAAAACCGGCGGTGGTTTGCCTGCAGGAGTTTTATGTGAAGGACACATCAGTGATACGAGACATATTCCCTCAATATCCTTACAGACAGGAACATCTCTTCAGGTCAGGTGACGGTGGACGTTTCGGGAACATTACCCTGAGCAAGTACCCTATCGTTTCGGGCGATGACATTACTTTTAAACGAAGCACGAATCTATGCCTCTACTCTGACATCGATTTCTATGGCAAGATGATAAGAATCTACAACACCCACCTTGAATCTCACTCGATATCATTTACAGGGCTTATCAAGAAGATGAGCAACAGCGAGAAGGTTTCGGAGGAGATTATGAACGTTCACGAGAAGCTTGCAAACACATTCAAAAAGAGGGGAAGGCAGGTTGACACAATAGCAAGACATCTGTCAGGAAGTGATTACCCTGCAATCATTTGCGGCGACTTTAATGACACACCCATGTCGTACACATATCACATTCTCATGAAGGACAAAAAGGACAGTTTCCGCGAAAGCGGCAAGGGTTTCAGTTCATCATACTCCTATATGTGGCCTTTGTTGAGAATCGACTATATTCTATATCCCGAAAACTTCTGGAGTATGAGCCACACGACTCAGAAGGTTTCTTATTCAGACCATTATCCTGTTTTTTCAGAAATAATTATACCATAAATGGAAATTAAGACAGCAATTGACCAAGCCATTACAGTTTTAAAGAGTGGTGGGGTGATACTCTATCCCACAGATACTGTATGGGGTCTGGGCTGCGATGCCACAAATGCCCAGGCCGTTGAGAAAATTTACAAGATCAAACAAAGGGCAGACAATAAAAGCCTTATCACACTAGTTGACGGTGAAGATATGCTGTGCAGGTATATCAGGGAGATTCCCCAGATTGCACTCCAATTACTCGATGTTGCCGACCAGCCTCTGACCATCATATATCCGGGAGCAATAGGCCTTGCAAAAAATGTGGTTGCAGAAGACAACACAGCAGCCATAAGAATACCTCATCACGAATTCTGCAGTCAGCTTATTTACAAATTCCGTAAACCGATTGTCTCTACCTCTGCCAATATCTCCGGAGAGAAGGCCCCTGCATTTTATCTGGATATAGCAAAGGAGATAATATCTGCGGTAGATTGGGTAGCTGACCCTGTTTTTGAAGCGGACTCAACAGGCAAGCCATCCTCAATCATCAAGCTTGGTCTTGGCGGAGAGGTGGAGGTTATAAGAAAATAGATCTCAGAAATTTGAAGTAAGAAGATATGTTGCAGTCACTATGGTGAGTGCGGCTGTCTCTGTCCTTAATCTGGACTCTCCGAGAGATATCGGTATGAATCCGTTTTTCATTGCAAGTTCGACCTCTGAGGCAGAGAAATCGCCTTCGGGCCCGATCATTATCAGAAAACGGCAATCCTTCGGCAACACCGATGTAATATTTTGTCTTACACCTTCGTTGCAATGTGCAATAAGTTTTATACCGTCAAATCCGGCATTCTCCTTTATAAAATCCTTGACAGAAATAACCGGGTTCAATGCAGGAATTTTAGCTTTAAGAGATTGCTTGACAGCTGAGAGAATTATCCTCTCTCCCCTCTCCGGTTTAAAGACTTTTCTCTCGGAATGCTCTCCTATTATCGGGGTAAGTTCGTCTATTCCTATCTCTGTGGCCTTCTCCATAAACCACTCATATCGTTCCAGATTCTTTGTGGGTGCTACGGCTATATGAAGGAAGTAATCTCTTTTGGCATAATCGGGTGTGTGACCTGTTATCTGCACATTGCACTCACCCGATGTGATTCCGGTTATCTTTCCTGAGTATAGGCCTCCATTGCCGTCTATAAATGAGATAGTATCTCCCTCCTTGTGGCGGAGCACTTTCACACAATGCCGGAACTCGTCTCCGGAAATGGTCGCAGCAGTGTCATTGATGATATTTGCAAAAAACAGTTCCATATTTTGTGCAAATATATTATAAAAAGCTATTTTTGCCTGTAAAGAACTTAAAAAATGACAACTTCGACAACCCAAAGGTACACTGCACTGGATGTCCTTAGAGGAATGACCGTTGCAGGAATGATATTAGTGAACAATCCCGGTTCATGGGGTAAGATTTTCCCTCCTTTAAGACATGCCGAGTGGGTTGGCTGCACACCAACCGATCTCGTTTTCCCTTTCTTCCTTTTTATTGTAGGGGCAGCTCTCGCCTTTTCGTTTGCTAAATATAACGATACCCTGAATAAGTCATCTGTAAAAAAACTGGTAAAGCGTTCCATGCTGATTTTCCTTACAGGACTTGCACTCAATGCCTTTCCTTTCTACCCGACCTCACCTGATCCTCAATTGAGCTTCGGGGCAAACTATATGGACTACCTTGGGCATATCAGGATTTTCGGGGTACTACAGAGGATTGCTATGTGCTATCTGGTCGGAGGGTTCGTTGCTCTATGGCTTCATAGTCCGAAGAAAATAGCTATCGGGATGGTGGCACTCATTGCTGCACATTGGGCCATACTTTGGAATCTTGGAGGTTACGAGCCTTACTCTCTTAAGGAGAATATTTCAGGCCCTATTGATGTGATGCTTGTCGGAGTCAACCACGTTTATAAGGGATTCGGAATTCCTTTTGACCCTGAAGGTGTTCTCGGCGTGCTGTCCGGTTCTGTCACAGTTCTTCTGGGCTATCTGATTGGTGGCATTATTCGTAAAAGTAAAGAGAAGATAGATGCCGTAGGTCAGCTCTATACCATTGGTCTCTTATCACTTGGCCTCGGAGTTGTATTAGGCATATTCATCCCTATAATTAAGGCGCTGTGGACTCCTTCGTATGTATTCTACGCCGGCGGGTGGTCTATCCTGATGCTTGCCCTCTTCATATATTTCATTGATATAAAAGGCAAGGAGAAGTTCTTTTACCCCTTCAGGGCTCTCGGACTTAATCCTCTCTTCGCATTTGTCATGGCAGGGGTTTTCTCAAAGGTGCTCGGCCGTGTAATTAAATGGTCCGTTATGGCTTTACAAGATGACGGGACTGTAAAGGAGGTGACAATGACTGCCTCAAAATGGATTTACCAGAACTGCTGCGTCTCCATACTGGGGCATAACGAATGGGGCTCATTAATGTATGCACTGATGTATGTGGCTGTTTTCACCGCTATGGCAATCTTCCTCTACAAGAAGAAAATTGTTATAAAACTCTGACACTTTAAGATACAAAATATGGTCCGGATAGGTCTGCTCTCAGACACGCATGGTGTGTTTGACGAGCCTCTCAGTAATTTTTTCTCTGATGTGGATGAGATATGGCATGCAGGGGACTTCGGAAACATCAGAGTATCTGATGGGATATCTGCTTTCAAGCCTCTGAAAGGAGTGTACGGCAATTGTGACGGCACTGATGTACGTCTTGTTCATCCATACATTCAGATAATGGAGGTTGAAGGGTTGAAGTTTCTTATGACCCATATAGGAGGGCATCCGGGTTACTATCCTCAAAATGTTCTGCGGTTACTGACAGCACACAGACCTAATGTATTTATATGCGGACACTCTCATATTCTCAGAGTGCTTAACGATAAACAGAAGGGGTTTATAATGATGAATCCCGGAGCTGCCGGGATATATGGAATTCACAATGTAAGAACCGCTTTACGGTTCCGCGTTGAGAACGGTGCCCTATATGATCTGGAGGTTGGTGAATGGCCAAAAACTTCAATATTTCACTCTGAATACAATTCGGTATAATTATATTTTATTCACTATCAGCCGTTTATAAATTTTTACCCTGAACGGGTGTATCTTATTGCATTTTCTATTAGTTTTGTTTTGAAACTAAAAACCAAAAACCAAAATGAAAATTAGAAAGATCACACTGTTCATACTAGCCAACTTTATTGGCCTTTCGCTTTTTGCGGACGGATATCAGCTTAACACACAGAGTGCCCGTCAGCTTGGACTTGGACATCAAGGTACTGCATTCAAACTCGGAGCTGAAAGCATGCTTTTCAACCCGGCAGGACTCTCATTCATGAATAGCCGCTTTGATATATCTTTAGGTGCGACAGGAGTAGTGTCAAAGGTAAAATACACCAACACTACCGGGACATATAACACTGAGACAGACAATCCATTCGGCACACCTGTCTTCGGGTACATCGGTTACAAGATATCTCCGAAATTCGCCGCAGGTGTAAGCCTTACCAACCCTGCCGGAAACAATCTTTTTTGGCCGGACAACTGGTCAGGATCACACCTTGTACAGAATATTTCACTTGCAGCATTTTCTCTTCAGCCGACTCTCTCATACAAGATAAGTGAGAAACTCAGTATCGGTGCCGGTTTTATGATTAACTGGGGTAATTTTGAATTGAATAAAGGTATTATGCCTGTCGGTTATCTCAACAATTTTATCAATTTAGTGCCTCAGCAGTACCGCTCAATCATAACAAACACCCTTACATACTCGCCTATGCAGATTAATCTTAAGGGTGATGCCAAGACCGCATATGGTTATAACATCGGTATCCTGTACAGTCCAACAGAGAAACTCACAATCGGTATCTCATACAGGTCAAAGATAAAGATGAAGGTAGAAGAGGGTACAGCATCGATTACATATGCGACAACTGAATTAGGAACGCTTCTCGGATTGCTGGCTCAGGCAAGCCCAACTATCGCAGGCGCCAGAGCTCTTGATGGACAGAAGGTAAAAGCAGAACTTCCAATTCCTTCAAACCTCAACGTTGGCGCATCATACAAATTCACAGAAAAGCTGCTTTTATCTGCTGAACTGCAGTATGTAGGCTGGAAAGCTTATGACACACTCAGGATTCAGTTCCCTGCACTCGGTGCTGCCGGAAAACAGTATTTAGCGAAAAATTTCAGCAACTCAATGGTTTACAAACTTGGCGGAGAGTACCAATGTAGCAGCAAGTTTGCTTACCGCCTCGGATTTATCTATGACACTACACCTGTTGATACAGAAAACTATGGTCCGGAGACTCCTGCATCAAATAAAATCAGCTTTACTACCGGTTTCACATACAAGCCTATCGACATCTTGGCTATTGACTTCGGGTTCCAGTATCTTAACGGAATAAAGATCAGCGGCAAGCACCCTACCACATTCGGAAGCTTTGAGGGTGATTACAAAACCACAGCGTTCCTGCCTTCATTGGGAGTACATATTAACTTCTAAAAAATGCTTACTTTTGCGTAGGACATACAGCTATGCAGAAGCAGACATCAGTAGAGCAATTTCTTGAGAGAGCAGAGTCTCTCCCTATAATAGATGTAAGGTCCCCGGGAGAATATGAGCATGCTCACATTCCCGGGGCTCTTAGTTTACCGCTATTTTCAGATTTGGAACGTGCGGAAGTAGGAACAATCTACAAACAACGAAGTCGTGTACAAGCTGTGCAAAAAGGGCTGGAGTTTGTCGGGCCGAAATTGAAGGAGTTTACAAAATTCGCACTGAAGCTAAACTCAAAGGAGATTCTCATACACTGCTGGAGAGGTGGTATGCGCTCCTCGGCAATGGCATGGCTCCTCGGAACTGTAGACATTGACTGCACACTCCTTACCGGCGGGTATAAAGCTTACCGTAATTACGTTCTAAGCACATTTGAACAACCATACAAGATTATACTCCTCGGAGGCTATACAGGTTCCGGAAAAACTGAGATTCTTGGTGCTCTCCATGATTCGGGTGAACAAGTTATAGATCTGGAAGGAATTGCAAACCACAAAGGTTCGGCATTTGGATCATTGGGGCAGGATGTTCAGCCCTCAACCGAACAATTTGAAAATATTTTATCAGGCATACTGCGAAAAATGGACCCGGAGAGGGTTATCTGGGTGGAGGACGAGAGCAGGAACGTAGGGAAGATTCCTATTCCTCAGGGGTTCTGGAATCAGATGAGAAAATCCTCTCTTATCAGGATTGACACATCTTATGAGGTAAGGCTGGAGAGATTGATGAGAGATTACGCCTGCTTTGACACTGAGGAGCTGGCCCCGGTAATAAAAAAAATAGAGAAAAGACTCGGATATGACAGATGTAAGAGAGCAGTTGAGGCATGTAATAATGGTGATCTTGAAACGGCAGCAAGAATATGCCTTGACTATTACGACGCCTGCTATTCTGACCAGCTGAGGGAGAGGTTTGGAGAAGTTCCTTCTGCGACACCGTCACTATCCGTAGAGACACTTGATGTTTCGACTATAATAGACAAATTGAAAAAAACATACTATGAGCACTCGTGACATAAACAGCAAGATAGCGGTTGTCATTAACAAGAACGGTATGGGAACTGCTCCTGAGGAGCTGGCTCATACTTTGATTAAGAACTATCTGACCATTATTAACAGCGAAGAGAGAATTCCGTCGTATATCTGTTTTTACGGCGACGGTGTCAAACTTGCTTGTGAAGGGTCGCATGTGCTTGAGGAGCTTAAAGCTATCGAGGAGAAAGGGTGCAAGCTTGTTATTTGCAAGACCTGCCTTATATACAACAATCTGCTTGAAAGCATAAAAGCAGGAACAATCGGGACAATGCTTGACATCATCGACATCCAGCACAACTGCACAAAAATCATCACATTATGAGTACTCCGGACCAATCAGAAAAGATACGCCTGACGCAGTTCAGCCCGGGTGCAGGTTGCGGTTGCAAGATTGCCCCTAAGGTGCTGGAGGAGATCCTTCAGAAAAGCAAGTCCGGTATAACATTCGACAAACTTCTTGTGGGTAATGACAGCAAGGATGATGCTGCTGTTTTTGACATAGGTGGCGGGCGCTCTGTTATTTCAACCACGGACTTCTTCACTCCTATAGTGGACGATCCGTTCAACTTTGGGAAAATCTCTGCTACAAATGCAATCTCAGATATTTATGCCATGGGGGGAGAACCTTTGATGGCAATAGCAATCCTGGGATGGCCCCTGGAGAAGCTTCCCGCATCAGTTGCAGGAGAGGTGGTCTCCGGAGCCCGGACCGTATGTGAATCTGCAGGCATTCCTCTTGCCGGCGGCCACAGCATAAGCTGCGCGGACCCGATATTCGGTCTTGCCGTTACCGGAATAATTGAGACATCAAAGGTAAAACGCAATGACAGAGGGGCCGCCGGCTCGGTAATATTCCTCACCAAGCCTTTGGGAATCGGTCTGGTAAGCAGTGCAGAGAAATTCAATGTTGTAAGGGAGGCGGACAGGATTGCAGCTCTTGATCTTATGACAACCCTGAATGTGGCCGGAAAGAGTCTCGCCGACATTGAGGGCGTTGTTGCCATGACCGATGTCACCGGTTTCGGACTGCTCGGCCATGCAATTGAGATGGCCGAAGGAAGCGGGCTGAAGGCAGTCATAGATTACAATCTCATACCAAAAATAGAGGGCGTGGATTATTATATTGAACAAGAGTGCATGCCCGGAGGAACATACAGAAACTTTGCCAGTTACGGAGAGAAGGTCTCTCCTATTTCTGAAAAGGTCAAGGCATTGCTCTGCGACCCTCAGACCAGCGGTGGGCTGTTAGTGGCCGTAAGGCCTGAAGCCGTAGCTGAAGTAGAAGCTCTATCTGCTGAAAAGGGTTTCCCTCTTTTCAGAATAGGAACTCTTGAAGTTAAAAACGGAGAACATTTTGCTGAAATCATCAACACCTGAATAATATGAAAAAATTTATTTTAACCAGCCTGATCGTAGCTCTTGCAGCAGTTATGCAGGCACAGACAATCAAGACCGGTGCCGAGTCTCTGGATGAGTACCTTCCTCTGCTTAAGGGTAAGAGGGTTGCTGTTCTCTCCAATCAGACCGGAATTATCGGGAACACCCATATTGTCGACTCTCTGGTTTCCCTTAAGGTAAACATAGTTGCCATTTTTTCCCCTGAACACGGTTTTCGCGGAGATGCCGATGCAGGTGAACATGTATCAAGCTCAGTGGACAAGAAGACCGGAATACCTATCAGGTCACTCTATGACGGGGACATAAAAAAAGCCTCTACTGAGTTCATGAAGGATATTGATGTACTGGTTTTTGACCTGCAGGATGTTGGAGTCAGATTCTACACATATGTGACCACAATGGCCCGCATGATGGAGACATGTGCTGAAACCGGGAAAAAGATGATAATCCTTGACCGTCCGAACCCAATCGGATTTTATGTTGACGGGCCGATACTCGATATGAAGTACAAGTCAGGCGTGGGTTGGTTGCCTATTCCTACCGTTCACGGTATGACATTCGGTGAACTTGCCGGCATGATCAATGGTGAGAAATGGCTGACCAACGGTATCCAGTGCGATGTGACAGTTATCAAGTGTAAGAACTACACTCATGCTTCAATGTACACTCTTCCCGTGAAACCTTCGCCAAACCTCCCTGATATGCGTTCGATATATCTCTACCCTTCTACTTGTTATTTCGAAGCGACTCCTGTAAGTCTTGGAAGAGGTACCGAACATCCTTTCCAGATGTACGGACATCCAAACATGAAGGGGTATGATTATAAGTTCACTCCAAGGAGTGTTCCGGGAGCCAAGACTCCTCCTCAGCTCAACAGAGAGTGCTATGGTGTGGATCTTACCAAAGAACCATCAATAGAAGAGATAAACAAGAAGGGTATCAATCTGGAATATGTAATAGATGCATACAGGAATCTCAATCTTGACGATTTCTTCTTCCGCTCGTTCTTTGAACTTCTGACCGGGCGTGATTATATTAGGAAAATGATAAAGGCAGGCAAATCAGCCGATGAGATAAAGGCTATGTGGGCTGATGATGTTGCCAAGTTCAAGGTGCAGCGCAAACCTTATCTGCTTTATCCAGATAATCAATAATTAAAAGACACCCCGATTTAGAAGGATATCTCACGGCTATCGTCAGGAAGAACTTTAATGTAAACCCTCAGAGTCTCCTCGGGAAGAAGTTTCTCGATTTTCTCGGGCCACTCAATCAGACATAGCCGGCCACTATCAACAAACTCGTCGAAGCCTATATCATAGGCTTCTTCGAGTTTGTCTATTCTATAGAAGTCAAAGTGGTAAACGGGTTCACCCTCCTTTGTCCTGTATTCGTTTATGATTGTAAATGTCGGGCTGTTTACACTGTCCGGAACACCCAGGACATTGCATATAGCTTTGGTAAAAGTGGTCTTTCCTGCGCCCATCGCCCCGTAAAAGGCAATCACGGTGTTGTTTCCCCTTAGCTTCAGGAACTCCTTCGCAGCCCTCTCTATATCATTCAGGCCATGTATCAATATTCTGTTTTCCATGGCCCAAAGATATAAAAACTCCTTTTTTATAGAAAATTCATTCGGATTTTAGTTTCTCCTGTCTGGCAATGCCCAGAATTTGTCAGGATTGTTTGTCTTGTATGTGATGTATTGCAAACCTGTCTTCTCGTTTTTTTCAACGACCTTCTGTGGCTCTTGCTCAATACCGTCCAGAGGAAGAAGCTCAACATACTCTACCACTTTACCGGGCTTATTTGTCTCCATATTAAAACAGCTTACAGCCGGCGAAGACATTCGATATAGATTCTTTGCCATATACTTGTACACATAATACTCGGGATCAATCTTCTCTCCGTTCCAGTTTACACCCTCATAGACAATAATTGGCTTGTTTTTCACAAGATTTTCCCTGACTTCGGCTATGCCAAGAATTACTCCACCTTCGCCCATCAGATATACATCAAATGTTGGGTCCACCCAGATCCATTTGTTCAGATCCTTACTGAAAACAGAGTTAATGACATGACAATCGTCAAATTTTGTCTCCTTAGGCATACATGTCACAATTCTTGACTGTATTCCCATTGAAAGATAGCACTCATTAAGTATGGTCGCCATCATCCTGCAGTTAACACCCCTTCCCTGAGTCTTGCAGATATTGATAAGATCAATGGCGTTCCTCGACTCGGGATTTGTGCTGTTGCCGTCATGTTTCACCACATTGTGCGCCCAGTGAAGAAGGTTGAATATTTTCGACAGCTCCCTTCCTTTTCCTGCAATTGAATCCAGATTAAGCTCTTTTCTCAATCTTACAAGATTCGGATCATCTGCTGAACCGTAGCAGAATTTAGGTATCTCTCTTCTGTCCGACCTTTTATATGCCTTTGCAGCTTTCAATTTATCAAGATATGACGGCATATATTCAATCCTTGTCATAGCAGAATCCTTACCATTGACAAGAATCACAAAATCGTAACGGCCAACTTTAGGATCAATGCTAAAAGATATTGAATCTATATCTGTATAGAAAGTTACCCTCTTTGCAGAGCTTTTATATACATCAAGTTTTTCCTGAGGGACAATTCTCCATGCACTCTTTCTGAGCATGCCATCATCCTTAATATCCACAACAAATGAATTTGATCTGACCACCGGAAGTTTCTCCTTGGAAATTCCTGACTGTGCAACAAAAAACAGCATTAGCAAAATAAAAGACAAACGTTTCATAACCTAAAATTTTAAATTTTTAAACTTCACATATTAGACGCACAACTCTTCGGAATATTGCAATTAGTGGCACTAATTTTTCTATTTTATTGATTTTCTGATACATGAAAATAATATTCTGATTTCATGGCATGATTTTAGATCAGCCATTAAGAAACCACCATAAAATCAAGATTATGAAGAGTCTAAAAAACGAAAGCCTAAACTTGCGGCTATTTATTTCCCTGTTTTTAACTCCTCTTTTCCTCTGTCTCTCTCTCACCGCCGGCCATTCTCAAGAAAAACGGGAACTGAAGGCTGCAGTAGTAGAACACAAGATTAATGATCCTAAAAAGGTTATGAAGATATTATCTACCAACTTCAGCAAACAATACTCTAAACAACACGAAATTTCCAAAATGGAATCATATCGAGCTGTCAAGACAAATGGAAAATTTATTGATCTCAAGGCCGGAAAAGGATTCTGTCTCTCAAGAAAATTTGACCCTAAAAGTAAGTACGGAAGGGATTTTACATTTTTCTTTATAGATCAATACGCCTCTAAATCTTTTACTTCCGATGGAAATGGAATTATAGAGTCCGAATATATTTCCGCAAAATATCCATTATGTTACGATAACTACATGAATTTTGACATAAGTGTAGTAATCAAGAATATGATTTATTTCTCTCCATTAAACAGCCAATATTACAAGCATTTTGAATACTCTTTCTCGAAAGAATCCGGAGTTATACATTTCAAATCAATTGAGAGTAAAATTCCAAAACAATGTAAGCTGAGGTGTGAGGGAGATTTGTTCTATAATCTTGAGACAATGACTGTCAAGCGAATGACCTTCACATCATTTGACTCTTTTGTCTGGGTTCAAAGTGGAAGTTTTGCACACTCAAGTTCTGTTATTGCAGATTTTGATTATGGTAACAGCCCCTATTTAAAATCTGTCTTATATATGAGAAAATGGGACAGGGAAGCAACAGATAAAATAAGATTTTTATTTCCTCCTACCAGAAGAAATCCATTAAAAAACAACCTTGAAGAGTATTATTTTGCAAATTTCGAAGCTCCTAAATATTACATGAATAACAACATGCAAGTCCTGGACCATGTGACATATCAGCGCAGACCGGATTTAGATACCATTTTCAACAGATTATCTATGTATTTCATGACTCAGGAATTATCTCCATACACCCCGGAATTATGGAATAATATCTCCTCCTCCAAAGTCGGAGAATTTCCTCTCCTCCAAGCCATTAATGAGCTTAACTCAAAATGCCCAATGAAAGAGCAGGTATCCAGATTCCTGAATCACAAACCCACAAATGAGGATTTCAAGCGACTTATCGCCATGGGCGAAGGGTCGTATGACAAGTACCTTCCGAACTATGATATTTTCTTGTCGTACTATAAAGAGATAAGTCAGAAAATGCGGGGGCTTTACAATGCGAAATAAGCTACCGAAAAATTAATTTGAAATCTCCTGTAAATCCATATCTGACTTAATTGCTTCGACAAGATTTATTGGAGGAAGTATAATTGAACAGAGAACTGTGCCTTCGGTTTTTGCGTGGATTATTCCACGGGCAGTACCTACTGTTATTGTGGCCATAAAGCGGAGGAATTCCAGAGGGACTTTTTTCTGCTCCTTAATAAAATCTACTCCTTCAGACGCAATATCGAAATAACATGTTAATTCCAATATCATAATCAGTTGTCCCCTTTGAAAAAAATGAATTGCCGAGGTACATCTGATATTGGTCATATCAGACCTTATATCGAAATTATAGCTTGTTTGGATGTCAACATCTTTCCCGTTAATAAATTTTTCGGGAAATAAGGCAAACTGCTTTGTTTCAATTTTGATGATTCTATATGGTATCATTATGCAGCTAGTGGATTACTTTGACTATTCTTTTGATTTGAAACGGATTCCTTACAAAAGGTAAATGTTGCTCCGGTTGTGGAGTGGCTTTCGTATGTGTTATTGATTTTAATGTACTGATTCAAATCTTCAAACTCGATCTTTGGTGCCTTGCCTATTGCCAGAGATAAATCTACCAGTTTACTCATTTTATGGTCAAAATTACCATTGAGTAATTGTGAGACATATCCTTTGGTGCAGCCTAAATAATTGGCTAGTTGGGTATTATTCATACCTGTTTTCTTTTTGAAAATATCAAGTTCACGGAACAAATCTATCTGGAGTTTTGCAATCCAGTAACCCTTACTTCTTAAAAGGTCTGCTCTTGTTTTCATTTATTTTTTTTTGAAAAATTTATGTATTCTTTCTTTAATTCTCTGAATTTTGATACCGGTAACGATCTACAATTAGCAACTTCCTCCATATAGTAATAAATACTATCCATTTCACACTTGTAGATATCTTCCAATGATTCCTCAAACTCATCTAAGAGCGATTTGCCATCAACAATTAATTTGTTGAAATCTTGCGTGCCATTAATGACATCTATTTTTTTGGATTGCAAAGGTATGCATAAATAAGTTTAGTTGCAACTAAACTTTTGCTTAACATTAAATACACTAAATGTAATTATTAACTACTATATATTTTTATATCAATTAGATAGAAAACAATGTTGTGTTTATATAATACTCCCCACATTTAAACCCCCATAGACCCACTTTCCACTCTTCACTCTTCACTCTTCACTAACCCACTTTTCACTTATCACTAACCCACTCTTCACTAACCCACTTTTCACTTATCACTAACCCACTTATCACTTTTCACTAACCCACTCTTCACTTCCCCCCTCACCTGTACTGTATCGCCTCGGCCAGGTGTATAGCTGTGATGTGTTCTGATTTGTCAAGATCGGCAATTGTGCGGGCAACCTTCAGGATTTTGTGGTAGCCGCGGGCTGAGAGGTTGAGTTTGTTGATTGCGGTTGAAAGTAAGTGCTGCTCTGCCGGGCCGAGCCGACAATATTTCCTGATATCTGCGGTGTTCATCTGGGAATTTGTATTTATTCGTCCCTTGAAGCGCTCATTTTGCAGCAATCGCACGGCAGTCACCCGCTCCTTGATGTCCGAAGTAGGCTCGGCCCTCTCATCGTTTAGTAGCCTCTCTCCGGGTATAGGGTTAATCTCTATCCGCATATCTATCCTGTCCATCATCGGCCCCGAAATCCTCGCCAGATAGCGATTGACCGCATAAGGGGTGCAGGTACACCTGTCCCCCGGCTGCCCGAAGAAACCGCAGGGACATGGGTTCATGGAGGCGATGAACATAAAATTACAAGGGTAGACATATTTGTACTTTAACCTTGAGATGGATATCTCTCTCTCCTCCATGGGCTGTCTGAGAACCTCCAGGACAGATCGCGGAAATTCCGGTAGCTCGTCAAGATAGAGCACGCCGTTGTGGGCGAGTGAGACCTCGCCCGGCAAGGCCGATGCACCACCCCCCGTCATTGCATAGATTGAGGTTGAGTGGTGCGGGGAGCGGAAGGGGCGCTCTCGGATAAGCCCCTTGAAGGAGTGTCCGCTCCCCGCCACCGAGTAAATTATGCTTGTTTCCAAGGACTCGTCGCGATTCATGGGGGGCAAAATGCCGGCTAGAGCCTTGGCCATTAAACTCTTTCCGGAACCGGGAGCCCCGCACAGAAGTATATTGTGCCCACCTCCAGCAGCAATCTCAAGCCCCCTTTTCGCAGCCTCCTGACCTTTAATATCTGCAAAATCGGGAATGTTTTTCAACTCCCGGCGGCTGTCGTTTAAATATTCATCTCTGTATGTCACCGGGTCCAAAAATGACTCTCCGCACAGAAGTGTCACCACATCCAGAATAGAGGCTGCGCCATAAACCTCTATCCCCTCGACAGCCGCCGCCTCGTAAGCAGAATCCTCCGGAAATATGCAATATCTGAAACCCTCTCTCCTGGCTGCCAGCGCTATCGGCAAAGCTCCCGGCACCGGCCTGAGCTTGCCATCCAGCGCAAGTTCCCCTACAATCATAAATTGAGAGAGTGCCCTGAAATGATACTGTTCAGATGCAGCCAGTATTCCAATAGCAAGAGCAAGGTCAAAACCAGTCCCCTCTTTCCTGATATCTCCGGGAGCCAGGTTGATGATAATCTTTTTCCCCGGCAAATGACATCCTATAGTACCTAATGCTGCCTCTATCCTCTGTTGACTCTCCCTGACAGAGTTGTCCGGCAAGCCTACAAGAAAAAAACTAATCCCTTGTGAAACCTCAACCTCAACCTCAACCGTAACAGCTTCAATCCCCCGGCAGAAACTGCAAAAAGTCTTGCAAAGCATTTTTTCTTTAAATTTATAACAAAGATTTTTCATCTTAAGTAGCCTGATGTGCAGATTATTATATTTAAAACAAAATATATCTGATACTGACTTTTCAATAATTTGTTAATTTTGTGAAATATGGAAAATTGTGCGCTTAACCTAAACTACTGCGCCGGTATAAATTGTATAGAATCTTTCATTCCCAAGGATTGCAGGGTTATAACAATTATCGACGCTAATATTGCGGAGAGGTATGGAAAATACTTCCCCCAACCTCAGATTTCCGTGGTAGCTTCAGAGGAGAACAAAAGCCTTCAGAATGTCGAAAGGCTATCGTTACAACTTCTGGATATGGGTGCAGACAGGAGCTCATTCCTGCTTGCCGTCGGCGGCGGAATTATATCGGACCTGACAGGGTTCATAGGGTCTGTCTATATGAGAGGAATCAAGTTTGCCTATGTCCCGACAACATTACTGGCTCAGGCTGATGCAGCTATTGGTGGCAAGACTGCCGTAAATTTAGGTGGATACAAGAATATTCTCGGTGTGGTCAATCAGCCCACCTACACGCTCTTCTGTCCCGATTTTCTTGATACTTTGCCTGCTAAAGAGATGCTTGCCGGCACATCTGAACTTCTCAAAACCTTTCTGCTAAATGACAGGGAGAACTACTTCAACTGTCTCGGGGAGATTCGTGCTCACGGACTCAATGCCCGGACTCTATGGCCCTACATAAAAAAATGCAGCGCAATAAAAGCCTCGATTGTTGAACAAGACCCATATGACAATGGTATCCGTAAGACTCTTAACCTTGGACACACTTTTGCCCACGCACTCGAAAAATCGACCGGAATTCATCATGGGGAGGCTGTTTCAATCGGCATTGTCCTTGCCGCAAAATTATCCGTTAAGACGGGCCTTTTGAACCATGACGAGGCAATTACAATTGAATCAGATTTCAGAGATTTAGGTTTGGCTGTTAAATCACCGGTCAAAATCTCCGAGCTAGCGGAAATCATGTGCAAGGATAAAAAGAGATCCGGAGATTCTATTGATTTCATATTACTTGAAAGAATTGGTAAAGCAATGATATTTACAATAAAAGTTAAAGATCTGGAGGGTCTTATTAATGATTTGTCTTAGTATAAGGGAAAAGGGGCTCAATAATGTGCAGGACGCTCTGACTAAGGCACATTTTGCAGAGATACGCCTTGATCACACTGATCTGACTCGTGAAGAGACAGTAAATGTTTTTCGTTCGAAAAAAGACCTGATAGCTACATGCCGACTGAGCCAGCAAGATGTAGATGTATGCAGGAAAAGACTTTCCTGGGCAATTATGGCAAGCCGCACAAAAAAATCTGTTGGTAAAAGATACCTCGACATAGAGTACGACGCCCCCGCAGAGTACCGTGATGATATAATAGACACAGCCCGCAAGAGAGGTTTTAAAATAATCCTCTCTTACCATAATCACAAGAATACAGATAGTTACGAAAGACTATGTGAGATTTATGAGAGTTGCAGGGATTTGGGAGCAGACATCATAAAGCTAATAACAACAGCTCAAACAATCCATGAGTGCACAAGAGTACTAAGACTTTACAAAGACTACAAAGGGGTTCCACTAGTTGCTTTCTGCATGGGAGAGACTGCAAGTTTTACTCGGATTCTCTCGCTTCACCTTGGCGCTCCGTTCGGATATGTCTCACTTACAAGCGGAGCGGAAAGCGCTGCCGGACAGTATACAATTACTGAAGCTGAGAGCTTTATGAACAAAAAGAGTTACCCTAACAAAGTAAGCGGTAAATCTCTTTTAGAGACTGTAGTGGCACCTGCTTCAAAAAGCCATACACAGAGAGCTATACTTGCAGCAGCATGGGCAAAAGGAAAGACAGTACTTTATGGTTACACTCCGTGCGCCGACAGTGAAGCTGCACTTGGTGTAATCAAGGATTTAGGTGTAAAAGTCAAGGTAGAGAAATGCAAGTTCTTAAGGCAAAAAGTAGAGGTTACCAGCCCCGGAATAGAAGAGATCAATCGACAACTTTCAAAAGCAGATCTTTTCTCCCGTTCTGCCAAAAGTCTTGAACTCTCGGTCGGGGAGTCAGGATTGCTGGGCAGGTTGCTAATCCCGTCTGCAGGACATTTCCTGAGTAAGGAGGGCAAAGGGGTACAATCAGTAAAAATTTCCGGTAAAGGAAGCATCAACAATCGTGTTATTTTCTATCCGGCCACCGACCCTTTCTCTGAAATCGGGCTCAGTATCGAGTCAAACAATGACAAACTTCCTGCGATTATCCGGGGTTCAATGAAGGAGGGAAATATTCAGCTTCTGGGCAGCGGGGGGTCACAACTTCTCTCAGGCCTCCTGATGTCATTGCCTATATGTGAAAAAAACAGCACTATAGAGGTTAAGGAACCGACCAGTACACCATATGTAGACCTCACAATACAAACACTCAAGGATTTCGGGGTAACTGTTACAAATCATGATTTCCACGAGTTTAAGATCCCCGGAAAACAAAGGTATAAAGCAAGGCCTTTTTACCCTATCGAGGGTGACTGGAGCGGAGCTTCGATGCTCTTTGTTGCCGGTGCCATAACTAAGGGCATTACAATCACCAACCTTCCCGTAAACTCCAAACAGGCTGACGAGAAAATTATTCCGATACTCAGGAGTTGCGGTGTGGAGATTAACATAGTCGAATACCCCAAATATCTTGTGATGTGCGGGGATATACCATG
This sequence comes from Bacteroidales bacterium CF, assembly GCA_000473305.1. Classification (GTDB taxonomy): domain Bacteria; phylum Bacteroidota; class Bacteroidia; order Bacteroidales; family UBA932; genus Bact-08. Next base: position 2,331,958 of record CP006772.1, read on the forward strand.
CGCATTCAAGGAGGACAACACAAAGGAGGTTATTCTCGGTTCAAAGATAGAGCTCATAAAACCTAAGAACCAGCTGTTACCTTTTGAATTTGATGCCACTAATGCTCCGGATCTCTTTCCTTCACTGGTTGTGCTTGCACTCAACTGTTCAGGAGAGAGCAGAATTAAAGGTATCAAGAGGCTCTCCAACAAAGAGAGTAACAGGGCTGAAAGTCTGTACACAGAGTTTACAAAATTGGGCGCAGACATAGAATTAGACGGCGATTGGATGATCGTACGAGGCAAAGAACTTCACGGAGGACTATGCTCTTCTCATAACGACCATAGGATTGCCATGGCAATCATAACAGCAGCTCTTAAGATAAAAGAGAATGTCTATGTAGATGATCTTAATTGCATTTCCAAATCATTTCCGGATTTTCTTAAAAATTTCAAATAATTTTAGAAATGAATAATTTCGGCAGGAACTTCAGAATCTCCATCTTCGGAGAGTCACACGGGCCAAAGATAGGATTGGTTATAGATGGTACTCCTTCAGGAATACCTCTGTCCGGAGAGGATTTTGTATCTGATCTTTCACGGAGGAGAAGCGGGAAACCGGGGACAACGCCAAGAGTGGAGGGAGATCTGCCGGAAATCGTCAGTGGCGTTTATAACGGTTATACAACCGGGGCACCTATATGCATACTATTCAGTAATGACAACACCAGATCTGCAGATTATATTGAACTGGCAGACAAACCAAGACCGGGCCACGCCGATTTTGTATCAATGCTCAAAAGAGGGGGATATGTTGATCCGCGAGGAGGTGGTCACCATTCTGGCAGAATAACCTTGACTATGGTTACTGCCGGTGTAATTGCAAAAAAGATACTGGGGAACATCTCTATTGAAGCGAAGCTAATCCGTGTCGGCGGGAAGGAGAGTTGGGACGATTTGCTTGAAAAGACAAGGGAAGAGGGTGATTCTCTGGGAGGAATTGTCGAATGTACAGCCAAAAATATGCCGGTCGGCCTCGGAGAGCCATTTTTCGACTCTTTGGAGTCACTTCTCTCGCATGCAATCTTCTCCATCCCCGGAATCCGCGGGATTGAATTTGGCGACGGATTTGCCGCCTCTGCGATGAAGGGGTCCGATCACAATGACCCGATTATCGACAGCAATGGAAAAACCTCCAAAAATGGAGCGGGGGGCATAAACGGTGGCATATCGAACGGAAACGATCTCTTGTTCAGAGTTGCCGTAAAACCAACATCAAGTATTTCAAAAAGTCAACAAACATTTAACTTCTCGACCGGCAAGGTGGAGGAGCTTCAAATAGCAGGCAGACACGACACCTGTTTCGCCCTAAGGGTGCCGGTTGTCGTTGAGGCTGCCACAGCAATAGTCCTGGCCGATCTTATACTTTAACCTATAAAGCCTTTAGATAGCAACGCCTTGTCATATATGGCCTTGCAGGATAATAATCAAATATATTCTGTACAGCCGTGTTGTTTTCAAGTTGTGGATTGGCGATGACCCTCTTTGTCCCAAGTTTTATAAAATTGGTATTCAGGTGATCAAAGATAACAGCATTGAGACCTTTATTATGATATGACGGAATGATTCCAATCATAAGCATATCAATCAGTTCGTATCTTTTGAGCGCTTTCAACAGATAGAGAAATCCAAAAGGGAGTATTTTACCGCGCGACTTCTTAAGGGCTTGAGAAAGACTCGGCATTGTTACAGCAAATCCCACAACCTTATCCTCTCTGTCTAGAAGTATGCACACTAGATCAAAATTTATAAGCGGTATATACTGCTTGACATAGGAGTCAATCTGCGCATCTGTGAGAGGAGAAAAACCATATAGTGGCATGAATGCCTCATTTAGTGCCTCAAACAGACCACGGCCATATCTCTTTAACTCCCTTTTTGAAGAAGGTCTGAGAATTCTCACGTTATACCTGTCCCTGACAATTTCAGAATATCGTCTAAGCTTTTCCGGAACTTCTTCAGGAACAACAAACTCTCTCTGTTCCCAGTCTATATCTTTGCAATAACCGAGTTTTTCAAGATGTTCTCCATAATATGGATAATTATAAAGTGTCGTTAGAGATCCCATTTTGTCAAACCCGTCAACAAGCAGTCCCTCTCTGTCCATGTCAGTAAAACCAAATGGTCCGTTAACAGCCTTGAGTCCTCTCTCTGAAGCAATCTCCTCAACTTTTCCCATCAATGCTGCCGACACTTCAGCATCATCTATGAAATCAAGCCAGCCGAAACGCATGTTTTCCTGGTTCCAGCTTTTATTAGCATTGTGATTGATTATTGCCGCAACTCTGCCGACTATCCTTCCATCTTTATAAGCGAGAAAATAGAAGGCTTCACAGAATTCAAAAGCGGGGTTACTCTTTTTTGATAGAGTAGCACATTCGTCTAAATATAAAGGATTTACCCAGTTATTGCAACCTTGGTATAGTGTTTCTGGAAAAGAGATGAATTTTCTCAACTCTCTCCGGGAGTTCACCTCCCTTATCGTCACAGCCATTTTCAGTGTTGTCCGCGCCTACTTGACAACAGATCCCGCAACGGCATTTGCAACAAGAGCTCTTAACCTTACAACACTGCCCTTATCCTCAGGGTGCACTCTGTTGGTAAGAAGTATTACGGCAACTTTCTCAACCGGATCAATAATTATTGAAGTACCTGTGTAGCCTGTATGTCCGAATATCTTGCCCTGATGGAAAAGATTTCCATTGTTTGAAGCATACGGAGAGTAGTTGTCCCAACCGAGTGAACGACCTAATGACTCAAATCCGGCAGGAACTGTCCTCATTGTCTCTACAGTAAGTTTGCCAAGAATCCTGCGTCCGTTGTACTCTCCTCCATTCATGAGAGCAGCTGCTATCACGGCCATATCTTCAGCATTGGAGAACAGACCAGCATTGCCGGAATTACCCATATTGAAAATTCTTGCGAGAGGATCGTGAACCTTTCCTAAAAGGACAGAACCGTCTTTTTGCTTCTCTGTAGGAGCAATCATTGGATAGAAAGACTCATCGGGAATGTAGAATGTGTGCTTCAAACCTAAAACGTCAAATACATTTTTTTGCGCATAATCACACAACTTCATACCTGTAACATTCTGAAGAACATTCTGGAGAGTAATGAAATTAAGGCAGCTATACTGAAATTGAGTTGTCGGTTTGAAATCTCGCTTGCAAGTTGCGATGTAATTCATCAAAATTTCCGGACTCGGGGTACCGAATTTTTTTGTCAGCTCATCTACATTTGCGTATGGCGGAAGACCTGAAGAATGAGTTAGCAGATCGATTATTCTGATATCTATGGCCTTTCCTGTCAGAGTGTCAAGATAACCCTGAAAACCATTTATATACATAGAAACATTATCAGTCAATCTTATACGTCCCTGCTCAATAAGCTGCATGAACGAGAGTGTTGTCCCCAGGGATTTACTTACTGAAGCAAGATCAAAAATTGTGGTTGTCTCCATCTTTTCCACAGAGGGATATACTGATTTGTTACCATATGCCTTAATGTAAGCCATACGGTCGTTTTTGACAATCGCAAGAACAGCTCCGGGTATTTCACCTTTACTTATTGATTCATTGATAATACGGTCGGCATTCTGCAAACGGGTTACGTCAAATCCGGCCTTCTCCGGGGAAATTCTTGCCAACGGCTGTGCCATTGTTCCGAGAGAGATAATCAGGACTAATGCTAAAAGAAGAGATCTTTTCATTTTTCACAAGTTTATGTTCTATGCAAAAGTAAAAATTTGCTTTGTATTTATGCTAAATACTACAAATAAAAAATCCGTCTGAAATATTCCGGACGGATCTTTTAATATATAGAACTCTTAGTTTTCTGACTGACCCTGAGGACGGCCGTTTCCGCGAGGACCTTTTCCTCTCTGTCCGCCTCTGCGGTCATCACCGCCACGGCCACCACCTCTGCGGTCATCACCACCCGGACGGCCACCTCTGCGCTCACGACGCTCAGGACGGCCACCGCCCTGCTGACCACCCTGACCAGCTGCATTTGCTGCTACGCCGACATTCGGAGATAGGTCTCTCTTACCGTATACCTCACCGTTACATATCCACACTTTCACTCCGAGAACACCCACTTTAGTGTTTGCCTCAGCGTGAGCGTAGTCGATATCTGCACGGAATGTATGAAGTGGAGTACGTCCCTCTTTGTAAAGCTCTCTTCTTGCCATCTCAGCTCCGCCAAGACGACCGCTGATGAGAACTTTGATACCTTCAGAACCCATTCTCATGGTTGAAGCCATAGCCATCTTTATTGCACGACGGTATGAAACACGTCCCTCTACCTGGCGGGCAATATTGTTTGCTACTATATTGGCATCAATCTCAGGACGCTTTACCTCAAAGATATTGATCTGAACCTCTTTATTAGAGATTTTCTTTAACTCCTCTTTCAGTTTGTCAACTTCCTGACCACCCTTTCCGATAATGATACCCGGACGGGCAGTGTGAATTGTTACTGTGATAAGCTTGAGAGTCCTTTCAATAACTATTCTTGAAAGGCTGGCTTTAGACAAACGAGCATTTAAGTACTCGCGTATCTTGGCATCTTCGAAGATTTTGCCAGCATAATCTGTTCCACCGTACCAGTTAGAGTCCCAGCCACGGATAATGCCAAGTCTGTTGGCTATAGGATTTGTTTTTTGTCCCATCTTATTGCTCCTCTTTTACGGTTTTAGTTTTCTTGTCAAGGACTATGGTAACGTGGTTAGAACGTTTGCGGATTCTGGCAGCCCTTCCCTGAGGTGCTGTGCGGATACGCTTCAATGAGCGACCCTGGCCAACCATAATTGTTTTAACTATTACATTGCCACTTTCTAATTCTTTACGATCTGATTCGTTTTTAACTTCCCAGTTTGCAATAGCAGAACGGAGGAGTTTCTCCAGACGTGTAGCTGCTTCTCTTTTTGTATATTTCAAAATATCCAAAGCACGGTTTACTTCAAGACCTCTGATATTATCTGCAACTAAACGCATCTTACGAGGTGAAGTCGGAACATCATTCAGCTTAGCAACAGCTGTCTGTTTCCTTATCTCTTTATGCCTTTCGGCTGACTCTTTTTTTCGAGCTCCCATTATTGTGATTTTCTTTTACACATTAATTATTAACGATTACCCGAGTGACCTTTGAAGGTGCGTGTGGGTGCAAATTCACCGAGCTTGTGTCCAACCATGTTTTCAGTAACGTAAACAGGAATAAACTTGTTTCCATTATGAACAGCAATAGTGTGACCTACAAAATCAGGTGATATCATGCTTGCGCGTGACCAAGTTTTGATTACCTCTTTCTTGCCAGCTTCATTCATGGCAAGTACTCTTTTCTCGAGACTAGCCTCAATGTAAGGCCCTTTCTTTAATGAACGACTCATAATTCTATTCAGTTAATTCCGTTATTTTTTCCTTCTTTCAATGATAAACTTCTTAGTCGTTTTCTTAGGATTACGGGTCTTGTAACCTTTAGCAAGCAAGCCTTTCCTTGAACGTGGGTGTCCGCCGGATGCTCTACCTTCACCACCACCCATAGGGTGATCGACAGGGTTCATAACAACACCTCTGTTCCGAGGTCTGCGTCCTAGCCAACGTTTACGTCCGGCCTTACCGTCCGACTCTAAGTTGTGATCTGGATTTGACACTGTTCCAACAGTAGCGCGGCAGGCAACAAGTACCATCCTTGTCTCACCTGAAGGGAGTTTAAGGATTGCGTGGTTACCCTCACGAGCTGTAAGCTGAGCATAAGTTCCGGCACTGCGGGCCATTGCGGCTCCCTGACCTGGACGAAGTTCAATGTTGTGAATAAGTGTTCCTAGTGGAATTTCTGACAGAGGAAGAGTGTTCCCTAATTCAGGAGCTATACCTGAGCCCGATGCTATTACCTGGCCTACTTTAAGTCCGTTGGGAGCTATTATATAGCGTTTTTCTCCATCTGCGTAAACAACCAATGCGATACGAGCACTTCTGTTCGGATCATATTCGATTGTCTTTACTGTTGCAGTATAATTATCTTTATCGCGTAAAAAGTCGATGACACGATACATTCTTTTGTGTCCGCCACCGATATAACGCATTGTCATCTTACCTTGAGCATTTCTACCACCTGTCTTGCGAATAGGCTCTAGAAGCGATTTTTCCGGTGTAGTGCAGGTGATTTCTGTAAATGCGCTTATCGCTTTATGTCTTGTTCCCGGAGTTGCCGGTTTAAATTTGCGTATTGCCATTGGTCTTAAATATTACTGTAGAAATCAATCTTATCTTCACCGGCCAGTGTTACAAACGCTTTTTTATAGTGATTTGCGCGGCCTGACAATAAACCCGCCTTTGTGAAGCGGCTCTTGCGTTTTCCGTGGTATCTCGCAGTATTTACTTCCAATACTTTAACACCATACATCTCCTCAACCGCTGCTTTGATCTCTAACTTATTAGAGGCAGGGTCAACAATAAAACCGTAACGATTCAACTTCTCGCCCTGAATCGTCATTCTTTCTGTTACTATAGGCTTAATTAAAATTCCCATCGCTCTTTACGGTTTAGTTTCGTCCTTGCATGATATCCTGTACACCGTCAACCATAATAAGGGTTGTAGCGTTTACAAGATCGTATGTGTTGATCTCAGAAACTGAGATTACTTTCACATTCGGCAGATTGCGTGACGATAAGTAAATATTATTTGAATTTTCAGGAAGCACAAAAAGAATCTTTCTGTCATTAACCTTGAGATTTTTGATAATCTTAAGCATATCCTTTGTCTTAGGAGCTTCCAAAACGAATGGCTCAACAAGTGTGAGTGCCTGTTCCTTAACTTTGTATGAAAGTGCAGAGAAACGGGCAAGTTGTTTTAATTTCTTATTGAGCTTAAAGCTGTAATCGCGTGGTTTAGGACCAAACACTCTACCACCACCTACGTAGGTTGGAGATTTGATACTACCATGACGAGCACCGCCTGAACCTTTCTGGCGAACGATTTTCTTGGTACTGTAGGCTACTTCCCATTTCTCTTTTGATTTATGGGTTCCCTGACGCTGATTTGCAAGGTATTGCTTAACATCAAGATAAATAGCGTGATCATTCGGCTCAACGCCAAATACTGCCGAATCAAGAGTCACCTTTTTTCCTGACTCTGTTCCATCTATTTTATAAACTGATAATTCCATAGACTCTTATTCCTCCACGATTACATAAGAACCTTTGGCACCAGGGATAGAACCCTTAACAATCACGAGATTGTTTTCAGGAATCACCTTAATAATCCTAAGATTCAGAATTTTTACCTGATCACCGCCCATACGACCGGCCAATCTTTTTCCTTTAAATACGCGAGAAGGCCATGAAGATGCACCCATAGAACCGGGAGCACGAAGTCTGTTGTGCTGACCATGAGTCTGGCCGCCAACTCCTGCGAAACCATGACGTTTCACAACGCCCTGAAAGCCTTTTCCTTTTGATATTCCAGTTACATCTACCCATTCCAGCTGATCGTGAAATACATCTGTTACGGTAACGGTGTCACCTAGCTGAAGCTCTTTGATGAAATCGTTTCCGAATTCAACGAGCTTGCGTTTAGGTGTGGTTTGTGCCTTTTTAAAGTGACCCATAAGGCCACCGCTGGTGTGTTTTTCTTTTTGTTCGTCATAGGCAAGTTGTACAGCGGCATAACCATCTTTCTCTACTGTACGGATTTGCGTAACAACACACGGACCAGCCTCAATAACGGTGCATGGGATGTTTTTCCCATCGGCACCGAAAACGGAAGTCATTCCGATTTTTTTTCCAATTAATCCAGGCATTGGTTGTTAATTTGGTGTTTTATAATAAATTATACTATCCCGCACAAAATTTGCGGGCTGCAAAGATACGATAAAATATTGTAAATGCAAGAGGCAGAGTCACTATTTTATCCTTGCAAGAAGCTCTTTTTTCCTTGGTGAATCCTTTAACTGATAAACAAAATAACGTGCATCCAGAGAGTCTGACCTGGACCGGCTCTTTTCATATTTCCCCACATAATATGAGGCCATCTGATACAAGTACCTCCTGCAATCAATATTGATCATCAATCCGCCCTTGGAGTCAGCATATGACAATCCCGATACTTCATTATTTGATGAGATCTCTGTAACACAATTTTTTTTCAACCCTTTTATATTTATGGTTATTGACGGCAAATAGAAATATTGCCCCATAGGGATCTTCACGTGCAGAATAAGCTTATCCCAGTCGATTGTTTTTGAAATATTTGTGTTTAAACGATAATAATTATACTCGCAATACTCTTCAAGAGAGGGCACCCATATCGAATCATTTCCATCCTTTCCATATGTATTATTCAACCACAATAACCCGTTAGCCCAATCATCACCGGTTTCATGAACTCCGACATGTATTGCACGCCTCTCTTTATATGGTAATGCAAATTGTGCATTTATCGGTTCTTGAAAATCTGAAGCCTGATAAAAGCCTCTGTTTAAAAGAAGTCCATTTGTACAGCAATTAAGTTTACATGGATATAGTTCTATAGTTCCTGTCTGGGCAGTCATTATCTGAATAGGGTTATATAATAAGGCCGCTTCTACGTATGTCTTATTTCCGTCCGGTTCGGCAAGGGTCTTACAGCCTCTTCCGAAAAGTGAATCAAGAATTATGTTTTGAGCCAATGCATAATGCATTAAAACAGTGTCAACATTATTTGCATTTGATGTTTTTACATCATGAAAGGCAATTCCCACTCCATAATTAAGCATCTCTCTTAAATCATCCCACATAAGCCCTCCTCGTTCTTTGAATTGGTCATTATTAGGAATACTGCTCAAACGTTTTACATCTATATCGCTTTTCATAAATTCCAACTCTGGCGCAATTGTGGTTGTAAAATGAAACCGAACCTCATTGCCGGCACCATCAGTAGAACCCAGCGTATTACCAAGCATGTGGGTGTCTGTTGGAAAAACGCCGGCATTTAAATGTTTGAGACTATAAAAACAGTCAGTAGAAAGTGGCCTGCCATTAATAGCAGCCCATGTTGCACAAAAGTAAGTATTCGAGCGAATACATATTGTAACGGTATTCCATAGGTTTTACCTTTGGGCAAAAACTATGAGAAAATATTCAACCCGCATGCAAGAGTCAAAATTCAAAGAGATTTACATGGAATATAAGGCCAGCGGACTTACTAAGGAGGATTTTTGCAAAACATACGGATATACCAAGTCCTCGTTTTATTATTGGTTACGAAAATGGGGAGACGGATCAGACATCAGGGGGCATAAGAGCACATCTCATTTATCACCAATAATGCTCATAGGCAATACAGCAAATGAGGTAGGTCAGGATATCGTTAGTCCGGAACAGCCAGGCATCAGGTCATCGATGGAGTTGGAGATAGTCCACCCTACTGGTCTGCAGATAAAGATGCGGGGAATCATTGACCTTGATGTTTTCAAGACATTACTAAATCAGTTTTAGTCTATGTTCAGCCTTAATGATTCAATGCGCTACTACCTTTGTCCAGGCGCAACGGATATGAGGAAATCATTCTACACTCTCAGTGGTGTTGTCAAGAACAACATGAAACAGGATGTTCGTAGTGGAGATGTTTATATTTTTATTAATAAGAAAAAGGACACCATCAAACTACTCCATGCAGAGCGTGGTGGTCTTGTCCTGTACATAAAGAAGCTGGAACAAGGGACTTTTTTACTACCAAATTATGACAATGAGAGTAACTCATTTCCCATGGAGTGGAAGGACCTTGTCATGATGGTCGAGGGTATAAAAGAGGATGTTTTCTCACGAAGGAAAAGGCTTAAAATACTATCATCTTTTTAACTAAAAAACACTTATTTTACTTGCTTATTAAGCTGATATTTACTACTTTTATATATACAAAAAGCAGTAAGTGGACCAATCAATTTCATCATTAATAAGTATGCTGGAAGCATCTCTCGAGAGGGAGAAGCAAAAGGACCAACAATTGGCTGAGTTGCAAAAACAGCTCAATGAACTCCTTTCCCAACTGGCATGGTTCAAACGTAAGATGTTCGGTTCAATAAGCGAAAAATATCCTAATATCACCCCTCTTCCAGGCCTTTTTGCCGAGCTTTCAGACCAAATCGACTCCCTGGCTGACAGCAAAGCAAGTGAACAGGAGCTTGAACAAGTAATGATACAGCAGAAGGTCAAACCTCGCAAACCGAGACAAGAATCAATGGAAGGGTTGCCGGTTGTCGAAAGCGTGATTGAACCCAATGACATAGATTTGACCAAATACAGGAGGATCGGAGAAGAGCATACCAAAGTCATAGAATTTGAGCCGGGCAAACTGTTTGTACTGGACATCGTACGGCCAAAATACGCTTTAATAAACCAAACCAACACTGTCGGGGACATGCCTGCCATTATTATAGCCCCGATGCCATTGCTCCCAATATACAAAGGATCGGCGGGGTCCACCTTGATTGCAGAGTTGTTGTTGCAAAAGTATGTCCACCACCTTCCTTTTTACAGACAAACCAAACAGTTCAAGGAACTAGGCCTTAAGCTATCTGCAACCACAATAAACGACTGGTTTGCCTCTTCCTGTGGCCTGATCAAACCCTTGTATGAAAAAATCAGGGAAAGGGTGCTGTCTTCTAATTACCTACAGGCGGACGAAACCACGTTGCCTGTAATAAACCGGGAAAAGAAGAAAGCCGACAAGGAGTATCTTTGGATGGCACGGGCGGTGAAAGAAAAACTCCTGTTTTTTGATTACCGGGACGGTTCCCGCTCCGCTAAAGTTGTCCGCGAAATCTTCAAGGACTTCAAAGGTACACTCCAGACAGATGGCTATTGCGCATACGAGATTTTTGACAAGAATCCTTCCGTAACGCTCATTAACTGCTGGGCACACTGTCGTCGAAATTATGAATCTTCGTTAGTAGAGAACAAAACACTGGCCCAGTACGCATTGGGGCAGATACAACTGCTGTACAAACTTGAAAGGGTCTTCAAAGATAAGCAATACTCCCCTGTCCAGATAGAAGCAGAAAGGCAAAGGTTGGCCTTGCCCATAATAAGGAATCTGGAAAAATGGATAGAGCAAAACTATAAGACGGTACTGCCAAAAAGCAAGATAGGTAAGGCGATGTCATACAATTACAGCAGAATCCAGGGGCTTAGCAGGTATATTTATGACGGCAACCTGAAAATAGACAACAATCCGGCAGAAAATGCAATCAGACCGGTTACCGTTTCACGGAAAAATTTTCTTTTTTGCGGGAATCACAATGCGGCTTTTAATGCAGCCATGATTTTTACTCTCACAGGATGTTGCAGGGAACAAAACATTAATACCCGGCATTACCTTATAGATGTCTTGAACCAATTACCCTATGTCCTTGACAAAAAAGAGAGCCTTGATTCACTGATGCCCGACAAATGGATCGAGCAACATCCAGAATCACTAATGAGTCCTGATTCGTCTAAAATGGATTGAACGTAGTTTTACACAGTAACTCAACATCCTTTTTATCTAACAGTTAGCTTTTGACCAAGATGGGCTAAATTGTCCAAACTCTGCAAGAACGTTTGTTTTGTAGAAATAGGAAAGAGGGGTTTTGTCGAATGCTTACGCACAAAAAGCAGTTTGTTTACAATCATCCTGTGTAAGAAAAAACAAAAGCGACTTATTGTATTTGAGAGGCGGTATCTCAAATTCAAGATTTTCAAGTGATACGGATCCATCCGTCTCAATGACTATCTCCGCTAAAATAAAACGATTCTCTAAAGCAAAAGGATAAATGTAACCTTCATAGGTGTCCTCCTCTATATCAATATCTGCATCCGGGAATTTAAGACAAGATGCGACTAATACAAGAAGGAGCGCTCCTATTAACAATCTAACTCTATGTAATACCATATATGCCAGACAATTGATTTGTCGTAGCAAATATAAATCATTTTAATCAGATTGTAACATTATTTGTTAAATTTCAACTATCTAACGTTATTCAAGGAGTTCCTGATATCTTCGAAAAGTGTGTCCGGGCTTTCAAGACCGACGGATAAACGTATGCATTTCTGAGAGATGTTCATGGCAGCTCTTTGCTCATCGTTGAAAGTACCGAAGATGGTACTTGCAGGATGTATGGCAAGTGATTTGTTGTCAAACAGATTTGTGGCACGCCTTATCACTTTCAGGTTATTTATAAACCTGAATGCTGCCTCTCTCGAGGAGAGGTCAAATGTAAACATTGCCCCCGGATACTCTCCGAATTGTTCGAGGCTGATATTGTAGAAAGGATTATCTTTCAAAGCAGTATAATTCACCTTCTCAATCTGAGGGAGTTTTGACATTCGTTCAGCCAGCTCCCTACAGGTTGCAGCCTGTCTAGTATAGCGCACATCCATTGTTTCAAGGCCCAAAGTCTGCATATAGGCTACCTGTGGTGTCATATAAGCACCAAGGTTTCTTAAAATCTCTTTTTTAAGTTTAAAGGTAAATGACTTACTACCGGCAGTGGCAGAAAGTTCTCCAAGTTTTGGAGAACGGCTGTAGTCAACCGTCCCGTAGTCGAGAATAAGTCCTCCCAATGAGGTAGCTCCTCCGGAAATATATTTTGTACTTGAAATAATTTCAATATTCACTCCGGATTCAGATGCTGAAAAGACATTAAATGGTATTGCCGTAGTGTCCGCAACCAAAGGAATCCCATGTTTCCCAGCTATTGTCGACAGACTCTTCAGATTGGCGACCTCCAGTTGAGGGTTAGTAATCACCTCCAAAAAAAGGAGTGCAGTGTTTTTATCAATATTCCGTTCTACCTCATCTGCATTTGTCATATCACAGAATCTTGTCTCAACTCCGTAATATGCCAATGTAAATTTAAAAAAGGAGTATGTATTTCCGAAAAGGTGCGGTGAAGTGACAATATTACAACCGGACCAGGCTAAAGCCATTACAGCATTGCTGATTGCCGCCATTCCGGAGTTGACAGCCGTAACACTCATCGCTTTTGTGACCTCCTGAACTCTCTGCTCAAAATATTGAACAGTAGGATTTGTCAACCTTGAATATACATGATCCGGAGTCCTCCCGCAAAAAGCCTCCTCCATATCCTCTGCACAGCTGAACTCATAAGCTGCCGTATTATAAACAGGCATAGACAAAGAGTTATATGCATCGCCTTTCTCAAATTGTTTATGCAGGACACTAGCTGCAAAATCTAAATTTTCCATATCTAAATAAATTATTCACTCTTAACTTTATCACTCATCACTTTATCACTCATCACTTTTCACTCATCACTCATCACTCATCACTTTTCACTTTTCACTTTTCACTTTTCACTTTAAAATAAGCCCCTTCAAGCTGCAACAGTGCCTTTTCAAGCACACTCCTGGGACAAGCCACATTCATTCTCATAAATCCCACCCCCTCTTTCCCAAAAATTGAACCATCGTTGAGAGCAAGATGCGCCCCGTCAACAAAAAAATCAACCAACGCAGGTTGATCCAGCCCCAACTCCCTGCAATCCAGAAAAACAAGATAGGAGGCCTCAGGTCTTATGGGCTTAATCTTAGGCATCTTCTCCGAACAGAATTTTATCAGGTAATCTATATTGCCGGTTACATAATCAAGCATCTGCTCCAGCCACTCAGTACCGTTACTGTATGCCGAAATTGTCCCGATAAAGGCAAATACGTGACCAAGATCCAATTCGCTCGCCTCCATATATCTCTTGAATTTCTCCAGTATTTGCCTGTTTTCAATTACCACATAAGAGCTTGCCAGTCCCGGCATATTAAAAGCTTTGCTTGGTGACATGAATGTCACAGAGTTCATCTTTGCCTTTTCTGAGACTGTTGCAAAAGGTATATGTCTCCTTCCGGGAAATGTCAAATCTGCATGTATCTCATCAGAAAAAACCAATGTTCCGCTTTCATGACATATTTCAGCTATCTTCTCCAGCTCCTCCTCTCTCCACACTCTGCCCCCGGGGTTATGAGGATTACACATGATAAAGACTTTACAACCCTGAATGTCTTTCCGGAATTTATCAAAATCTATATCAATCTTCCCATTCTTTATCTCCAGCGGGGAAAAGATTACCTCTCTGTTGTTTTTCTTTGTGATAAGAAAGAACGGGTGGTAAACCGGAGGCAATACCATAACCATTTCGCCCTCATTTGTGAGTGCCTGAAGTGCAAAAGCCAGCCCCTGGACAATACCCGGGGAGAATGTCAGCATCTCTGCATTCACATGCCATCCAAAACGCATATTCAGCCAGTTAATAATAGAACCGCTCCAGTTATCAGGGACACTCGTATATCCGAGAATGCCGTTATCACAACGTTTCCTGATAGTATCGACAATATAGGGAGGAGTTCTGAAATCCATATCGGCTACCCACATTGGAATGAGATCCTCTCTTCCCCATCTCTGTTTCAATGCCTCTAGCTTAAGAGCATCGCTGTTCCTTCGGTCTATGACCTCATCAAAATTGTATTTCATTTTTCTGATTAGTTTTACTCCCTGATTAACTCATCAAAGAGTGGAGATTTGAGACAATAAGCTTGACAGCGATGGCCAGCAGTATTATCCCGAAAAACTTACGCATGACATATATCCCGCCCTTGCCCACTTTTCTGGATATCAGGTCGATATTGCTCAGCACAAAATATACTATGACTATGTTTATAAAAAGGGCAATTATGATATTGACGACGTCGTATTCTGCCCGTAACGAGAGTATTGTGGTAAATGAAGCTGCACCAGCAATAAGAGGGAAGACAATGGGAACAATGGTGGCAGAATTTGTCGGGCCATCGTCTTTGAAAATCTGTATTCCGAATATCATCTCGACAGCCAGAACAAGCAGAACGAGAGCTCCTGCAACAGCAAAAGATGAGATATCTACTCCGAAGAGTCCTAACATTGCCTGTCCCAGAAAGAGAAAGGCGACCATAATCGTGAAAGATATCCACGATGCATTGAAGGGACTGAATTTCTTGTTTTTCTCCTTCATCCCTATAATAATAGGCACAGAGCCAAGAATATCAATCACGGCAAACATTACGATAAACGCACTAAAAATCTCTTTAAAATCAATACCCATTTTGAATATTAATAAATTTCCTGAGTGTCATCAGAAATATCTCTTTGTTTATAGGTTTAGCCAGATAATCATCAAAAACATCCCTGAATTTTTCTCGCTCGTGCTCAAGCGCATAAGCTGATTGTGCAATTATCGGAATTTTTGGCGAGAATTCCTTAATTTTTTGAGCAGCGGTGTAACCGTCTATAACAGGCATTTTGATATCCATTAGTACAAGAGTCACATTTTCGTTCTCACGGCAAATGTCAATAGCCGCCTGTCCATCTTTAGCCTGAATGTGCTTCAAACCTAGCTTGTTGAGCAATTCATCGAGGTATAGGTAATTATACTCCTCATCTTCGGCAACTAGTATCAAACTGTTACTCTCCATATTTTTGTTTTCCATGGTTTTCCCTAATATATTGGTTTATATGGTATTTCTAAATAAAAAACTGATCCTTCACCTGCTACAGACTCTACCTTAATCCTGCCACCCATTATGTCTGCAAATGCTTTTGCTATTGAGAGTCCCAGACCCATCCCTCCATTAAGTGTGCCTGATTTATCGTCTATTTTCCTGAACTTCTCGAATATTATCTGCTGACGCTCTTTCTCTATTCCTATTCCAGTGTCCTTGACAAAAAATGACAAAAATTCACCCTTTTCTCCTGACTTAAGGTCATATCCAAATGTAACACTGCCTCTATGAGTATATTTCAACGCATTTGAGATCAGATTGGAAATTATTTGGTGCAACTTAAGCAAATCGGTGTACACTTCTGCATTGTCATCAGCAAATCCCTTCTGATGCCTTAGTTCCAATCCCTTCAAGTCGGCCTCCGCTTTAAAAGTTGCAAAGAGATTGTCTATTAACTCATTAAGATTAGTCTTATTCTCTCTTAACTTAATATGCCTAGTCTCAATTGAAGATATGGTCAAAATATCATTCACAACGTGGAGAAGTTGATTAGAACTCCTTAATATGATTGATATAAAATCTTTTCTTCTATCTGGTTCGAGTTCGCTTTCGTCCAGTAAACCGGAAAACCCCATTATTGCATTTAAAGGAGTCCGGATCTCATGCGAAATATTCTGAAGGAAAGCGGTCATCAGCCTCTCACCCTCCTCTGCCTTCTCCTTTGCCTTTACAAGTTGATTCTCAAATTTAGCCCTCTCAGTAAAGTCTCTGATCACAGCAACAATAAGAGGCCTTCCATACCATACTGTCTTGTTCATTGAAACCTGAACATGGATTTTACTTTCAGAGCCAATGGGCGTAAGGATTGTGGAGATAACCTTAGGCATCCCTCCCATCACCTCTTTCCAGATTCCCAGCATTTTAATTTTATCCTGCTCATCGGGGAAAAGTTCAGATACGTTTATGTCTGACTCTCTACCCAAATCCTCTCCGGTGTTGATTATTCCCGACATCTGCCTGTTGTGAAAATAGACAAATCCATTTTCATCATGAAGCACTATACCATCTTCTACATTGTCGAATATTGATTTCAGATTTTTATATGAGGTCTCCAGTTCAGAAAGCTTTTCCTGAAGTTCCGGGTAATAGCTCTTTTTAAAAGAGTTCTCTCCCAGCCCTATTATCTGATTTCTTTGTTCCCTCCAGTCGTCTCTCATATATTACAGAGCCTCATTATATATAGTCACAAGGTCACCCAACACCGGCATGCGAGGATTTGTCGCATTGCACGGATCGTTAATTGCCTTGGCAGCCAGCACTTTTGTCACATCTGTGGTAACACCCTTGTCTTTCAGAGTATTGTTTATTGAAATATCCGATTTTAGTCGTATCAAGTAATCTATCAGAGTTTTTTTCACATCCTCTTCTCTTTTACCTTTTACTTCCAGTCCGAGGACTTCTGCAATAGTTCTGTATTTCTCAGGCGAGGCGGAGAAATTATAGTCAACGACATGTGGTAGGAGTATAGCATTACACTCTCCGTGCGGCAGGTCCAGATAACCGCCAAGGCTATGTGCAAGAGAGTGTACGCAGCCTAGGCTCGCATTGGAAAAAGCAAGACCTGCATAAAGGCTGCCAAGCATGGTCTTTCCCCTGGCCTGAATATCGTTGGGAAATTTTATTGATTCAACCAACTCCTGGTTTATAAGTCTGATCGCTTCAAGTGCAAAAAGATCAGTGAAGGAGGAGCTTGCATTGGAAACATATGCCTCAAATGCATGGCAAAGAGCATCCATCCCGGTACAAGCCGTGAGGTAATTATCCATAGTAAGCAGAATTTTCGGATCAATAAGGGCAAGATCCGGAACAAGCGCCTTGCTGATAATTGCCATTTTATATTTTTGCGAGATATTGTTTATTATAGCAAACTGCGAAACATCCGCAGAAGTCCCGGCTGTGGTTGGTATGCATATCAGCGGAGGCATAGGTTTCCCTATTCTGTCTATACCTTCAAATTGATCTATCGGCTTGTTGTTCGCCACTACAATACCTATTCCTTTTGCACAATCCATAACACTACCACCTCCGAGAGCAAGGATAAGGTTGCAGTTGTTCTCATGATAGAGGGCTGTACCATTCATTACTTCAAAATCCCGGGGATTGGGAGATATGGCATCGAATATTACATAGTCAACACCTTCAAATCTGAGCTGTTCTTCAAGCTCATCCACCCAACCTGCTTTTCTGATACCCTTGTCTGTAGCGACAAATACCTTCATGGCACCCAGCTTCTTACAGTATTTGGCCGAAAGGAGTCTTGCGTCTGTCCCGAAAATATATTCGGGGGCAACAAACTTTCGAAGGTCTAAGAGGAGGGGTTGTTGGCTTTCAAACATAGTGACTGTTATATAACATAAAGATAGGTAAAAATGGAAACTTTGCAAAAGTTCGGACTTGTGGCTCTGACATATGCCTCAAATACAATGATTTTCCGAAAAGGTCTTCGATAGCCGCTTTTATATTGCGATAGCCGCTTTTATATTGCGATAGCCGCTTTTATACTGCAGAGTTATACCGTCTCAGGGCAGTCCATCCTCACTCGCGATGCTCGCTCCGGCTGAAAATTGCCCTGATCCGGCATACCTCTGCTACTTGTAAGCGGCTAACAAGAACAACTGGATGATTCTTGTTTTGGTAAATACTCACAAAATCACTAAAAATCCAAAGTCTTTTTCGTCTTCATGTCTGCAAATGCTATCTTCTTCTAATCTGAAGGTCCTTATTCTAAAGCTCATGCCTTTGCTGTAAAAGATGGTCCAGATATTTTTCTGCTTCTGTCTGAGTTAGACACTTAATTGTTTGCATTGCCTCAAGCCATTCGTCCCGAGTGCATTTTTCCAGTTTCTTATTGTTTGTCGCCTCCCATTCCAGGACTCTCTTTTTGACTTCTTGGTTTCTATCACTGCTACTATCCATATTTATTGTTTTATTCCTTTTTAAAGGTACATACAAACGCTAAATACCTGACAATAAAACAGTCTATCATTGACTCGTTCTAAGTCACAGCTATTATACTGCAGAGTTATAACAAATGGCCGGGAAACAAAAACGCAACCATGTTGCTGATTAGCTAATTTGATTGCATTTGCATGTTTCTTTCTGGAAAAATTTGTGTTCGGGACGAGAATCGAATTAACACTGTATCTATCTTATTTACTATTGTTTAGTGTCATCTGAGGCGTAATAAAAGTGTAAATAATAACAAATTAATCATTTAAACTCCATTTTAAAAATCAACCTCTAACAAATGGCCTTTTGATTTTAACCAGTCTTTTGCCTTTTGATAATCCGGAACTTGTATTGAAAGAATATTCCAAAATATTGGAGTGTGATTACATTCAATTAAATGAATGAGTTCATGAACAACAATATATCTGACAACAAACATAGGGGCTTTGATAATTCTCCAGTTGAAATTAATATTATTCTTTGGCGTACATGACCCCCAACGATATTTCATTTCGGATATTTTACATTCTTTAAACTTGACTCCCAGATTTTTCGCATACTCTAAGGCAAGAGGCTGAATTTTTTCGATAGCTTTAATTTTATACCATTGCTTAAACAAGTCATTCGCGATGGCTTGATTTTTTTTTGAAATTTTAAATTGCTTGTCTAATTCAATCCCTTCAATTTCAGCATCGACAATTAATAATTGATAGTTTTTGCCCAAATACATTAATGCCTCGCCAGATACAAACTCTTTTGCAGAAGCAACAGCAGGGTATTTTTGTACATGCATTAGTTTCCCCATAATCCAGTCCTTTTTAGAGCTGACAATCTCTCTGATTTTATCCTCAGAAAGATTAGCTGGTGCATGTACAATTACTTGCCTATCACGTTCAACAGTAATGTTTAGTGTTTTGCGGTTGCTGTATTTTATCAAATATTCAATCTGCATTAGTCTAGAATCATTTTAAAATGATTGGCTTTGGCCAATTCCATAATTCTTGAAATAAGCTCTTTGTATTTAGAGGTTATTTGAGGATAAATAACAAATTCAGGCGATAGCAAGAGCTTTTGCAGCTCTGCCCTCAGTTTGTTTTGTGCAGGGATACTATCCCAGAATCCGGTTAATTTAATCTCGTTGATTACCAAATTGCACACATGTTGTGTGATATTTACATTTTGAGAAATTTCATCTTCTGACAATTCACGATTATCGAAAAGTTCAGCCTTAAATATGCGAAAAACAGGCATTTGCTTCTTTCTATCCAAACCATAGGTTTGCTCTTTTTCTCTATTTTTGATTTTTTCGCGAAGTTTTTCTAACTCTTCATAGATCTTCTTCCAATTGCCTTTGAAGTTTTTCAGGATTTCTTCTAATGCCTGCGAAAACGAAGCGAACAGTTCTGGGTCTTCATCAATATTTATATCAATATAGTGTCTCACAGCATGTTCCACCTCAGCAGCTTTTGTTTTTTCTCTTTGTTTCGTATTTACATTTTTCTGAAAATCGTCTGCTATAATTGAAATCGGAGCTACTGACTGGTCAATTCCTTTTGAAATTAAAAACTCATCGGCAATAGCCCGAAGTTTTAGCGGAATACCTTTCATACTAAAACGCTGATCTCTGAAATGTTTCTCAGCCAAAGCATTTATTTCGGTGAATGACTTCCAATCAACAAAGAAGTCTAAGGCTTCTTTACGAGGTAGTACATTATTGAAACCTGAAGTAAGTTTCCGATACAAACTCATATATTCAAAGCGAATATCTTCATCATAGAGCAAATCGAAGAAAGCATCCACATCTGAAAGGTCAGTTAATCCATGTTGAGCTAAGAAATTCCAAATAGCTTCATGAGCTTTGGTTAATTCATTCAGTTCTAATTCATCATTAGCAATACAGGCAAGAATGTTATCAATTTCATCAGCATCAACAGCGGCTTCACGTTCATCATAATATTCAATAGCCCTTTTCAGGTGGTGACCAACCCCAACAAAATCAACAATAAGCCCTTTTTCTTTACCTTCTGAACCAACCCTGTTAACACGGGCAATTGTTTGTAAGAGGTTGTGAGCAACAATTACACGGTCTAAATAAAGTACTTGTTCAATAGGAGCATCGAAGCCAGTAAGTAACATATTGTTCACGATAATGATACCGACATTACCATTTATCGAATTATCTTCCTCGTCTGTTTTTTCAAATGGAAGTTTAAATCTCTTAATTGCTTTTTTATGATACTCTCTGTTTGTATATGCTTTAATTTCAAGTTCGTCGTTATGACTGCCTGAAATTACAACTGCTGTTTCTAATTTTTCAAGTTGAGCTATATTCACCAGCATTGGATTGTCATACTTCAGTTCCCTTATTTTGATATGAATGGCTTCATCAATTGCAGTTTTGTAGCGAACTGCTGCAATGCGGGAGTTTGCAACAATCTGAGCTTTAAATCCACCAGTAAAGATTTGCTCTACATAGTGTTCAACCATTATCTTAGCCTTATCCCTTATGGTTTTAATATTATCGAGATAGGCGTCTCTTGATCCAAATCCAAGAATTTGAAGGCGTTCGGTGAGATTATAGTCACTGAATACATCCTCAAATTTTTTATCCATCGCTTTTTTGTCTTCAACCTCTGCATTATGAGTAAAACCCTCATAGACAATTTCGAGGGTAACACCATCGTCAATTGATTGACGCATCGTGTATTTATCTATGTAATCTTTGTATTTCTTTTCAGTTTTTGCAGTAGGAGTGCCGGTAAAACCAATTGAAGTTGCATTTGGCATGGCTCGCTCCAAGTTGGCCGCCAATAAGGAATACTGAGAGCGGTGCGCCTCATCAGTCATTATAAGTATATTAGTACTGTTATTTAATTCAGGAAAAAGTTGTAAGCCATCCAAATCTCCGTTTTCCTGAAATTTGTGAATCATAGCCATTACTAAATCAGAATTATCATTTCTCAACAATTCTTTTAAACTACGACCATCGGGTGTGGGACTAGGATTAATAAAACTAGCAGTTTTAATTGCAAACCCAATGCTGTTAGCGGTACCTGATAATTGATCTTCGAGCTGAGTACGGTCTGTGACAAACACAATTTTCCATGGCATCAGGGCTGTTTGCAATTTCATTTCTCGAACGAGAAACATCATGGTGAGAGATTTACCTGAGCCTTGCGTATGCCATATTATACCACCTCTTTCAATTTTATTTTGTCCTTCAATCAGTCTTTTTGTGGCAAGTTTTACCGCTCTGAACTGTTGATACCTACCGACTATTTTAATTTTCTTGCCC
Organism: Bacteroidales bacterium CF; assembly: GCA_000473305.1. Taxonomy (GTDB): domain Bacteria; phylum Bacteroidota; class Bacteroidia; order Bacteroidales; family UBA932; genus Bact-08. Next base: position 2,353,804 of record CP006772.1, read on the forward strand.
TTGTCGTTTATAGAAAACACGGTAAATACCCGTAAAATATCCAATAGATTGCGCGGGTCTAACATACCGGCAACCAAACGTTGCTGATCGTTAGGTGAAGATTGACCATGTTCCAATTCATTAAGCGTTTTGGGATAAGGGTCAGTCCACCGATAAAAGTGCTTAGGAATATGAGTTGTAATTGTACCAAACTTAGCTTCGGAACGGCATGTGGTAATAATGAATTGATTATAAAAGAACAATTCTTTATTTCCTTCACCACTATCGCCTCTTTGCTCGGAATAACGCAGGAGTTGGTCAATGGCTTCCGGTATGGGTTCTTTTACTTTGGGTGATTTAGCTTCAATAACAACCAAAGGCAATCCATTTACAAATAGTACTATGTCGGGGATAATATGATGGTCAGTTCCCGGAATAGAAACTTTGAATTGAGAAATCGCTGTGAATGTATTATTTTCGGGATTATCAAAGTCAATATACCTGACTGTTGGACTTTTTTCTCCTGTTATTTCGTTTTTCGATACGGTCGTGTTTTCGAGCAACAGGTCGAGCACCTTTTGATTGTTTTCGATTAAACTATTGTGATCAAAAGTTCTTATTTTACGGACTACTTCATCTATTTGCAAATCAGTTAGAAAAGGATTGATTCTTTTTAACGACTCCATAAATTTATGCAACAATACAACCTCCGAGAACGAACCACGGAAACTCTGCTCAGGTATTTGTTGCATACTTAGCTCAATAACCTGATTCAGGTTTTGATTCCAACCTAATCCGCGAAGTTGTTCCATAAAGGGTAGTTCAACGCTGCAGTATTCGTCTAACTTCAATGTTTTTCCGAGTTCACCTCTGTATTTAATGTCGTTGTTGAGTATCATATTTATATATTGAATATTTTCCTAATTATTTCGTCAATCTCTTTAACTGATATTGCACCCCTAATACTGCCATCTTCCACTTTAAAGGCTTTATCTTCAGTAATTATCAATGTGCCATTTTTTCCTCCTCCTTGTTCGGACGGTAAAATATTATTGTCAACGTACCATTGATACTTTTCTTCCCAACGCTGTTTGTATTCAGAATCGAATAACATTCCGCAATGCTCCCAATAATAAACTTCTCCTGAATCTTCATTTTCAATCGTAAAATCAGGGAGCTTTTCTACTTCTTTGATAACAAGTTTCTTCTCATAAATCGGATTTAGCTTTTTGTCTATTAACCTCTGATATATAAGCAATTCACTTTTTGAACGAAGCATTTTACCATCGCTTGCCTGGTGTATCAGATTTTTCTCTAAATAATGACCATCAACCTCAACTAATTCCGGTTTTGCAAAAAGATTTGTAATACGTCTTAATGTATCTGATTTCAAAGGGGATGCCAATTCTTTAATATCGAAAGTATTTCCCTGAAATAAAATGATTACTTTTTCTTTTTGGCGAGTGAGTGCAGTATAAAGCATTTCTCTCGATAATAAAAAACAGGGATTGGGCACAACAAAAAATACTTTACCAAATTCACTTCCCTGAGATTTATGAACTGTAAGTGCATAAGCTAATTCCAATGGATTGTTTGCTTCTTCGGCAAACTCCCCGGACTTAAAGGTGTATTTGTATCCCTTCTGTGAGGTAAATTCAATCTCTGTGTTCTTAGGTTTTCCCTTGAAGGTCATTTTTGGTGTTTTGAATTGGCCAATAACCATTCCTAACTCCCCATTGGCAATATAGTTTAAGGCATTGTCACCCGGCCAAACATCCGTTCTCCTTGCATTGTACAGGTTTATTATTTTGTCACCATAAACAATCTCTTCCAATCCGATAGGGAAAGGTATCTTTCCATATCTATCTCTAGCATATCTTACTTTATCTTCTCTAAAAAGTTTGTGGATTTTCCTGTTTATAGCCCTAACACCAAAAACCTTTTCCCTTATTGGGGAAAGAATCTGCCAGCTTTCAGCAGAATTTACCGCTTCTTTGAAATTAAAGAAACGTCCATCTTTTGACCCAAGTGATTGATTAAAAGCCTGAACATTTTCGATAGAGCCTAAATCTAACTCATCAACCAGCACTTTCGGAAATAATGTATCAAAATCGGTTTCAGTTTGCCAATGTTCAACCCGTAAATATTTTGAATTGGGTTGGGTTAGAATTTGATTGATAATACTATCCGCCCCCGGTTCTAAAGACTCACCGCTAAACCATTCTGCCAATTGTAAATCCTCTCTTTTTGAACCTCCCTGTCGTCTTTTAATTGTCAGTTCTGCATATCCTTTACCTACCCTTGGAAAGGAAGTTTCAATACCATCAGGCTTAAGATGCTGGATTATATCAACAAATGGTCTGCCAGCACCAATAGGTGGAAGTTGACGGTGGTCGCCAACTAAAATAAATCGCTTGACACCTTTGATACATTCTAATGTAGTAGCAAGCATTTCTTCGGTAAGCATTGAAGCTTCATCCAGAATTACGGTGTCATATTTTTCTTCACAATATCGGTTTGAAAATACATATTGTTGAATTTCTCCATTGTACCTGCCGTAGGCTGATAAGAATTGAGCCAGTGTTTTTGCAGTTACCTGTATGTTTTTGGCAACTTCCTCCATTCTCACTCTTGCCTTACCTGTTGGAGCTAAAAAAAGTACTCCGTTATTTTCGACTTCCTTTTGTCTTGCTAAAATGGTTAGAAGAGTAGTTTTACCAGTACCTGCAGGGCCAATTAATACGGAAAATCGGCTTTCAGCAATTTCTTTCAGTGAGGTGGCTTTTTCCTCCCTTGCTTTTTGTTCCTGCTCATCAGGTGTACCTTTTGTGAAAGCATTATCCAATAATAAATGCCAGTCTGCACTTAATTCCAGTCTGTTGCCGTTAACCCTATCTGTAATTTTCTGTTTAATTATTTCTCTGGCTGTAGCCAGTCTTGACAACTGATAAGCAGCCTCTTCATTATTCATTTCGACTAAAGAGATACTGCCTTCGAAACACTCATCTGCTAATTCATAATAATCACTATTAATCGGGCATGCTGGTCTTATGGATAGATTACGAATTTGTTTGATTATTTCTTTCCGAGGGAACAAAGTATGCCCTGTCTGTGCAGCCCATTCCAATTGCTGAATAGTTAATGCCCTTATTCGGTGAATGTCAAATGGGTCATCAAATACTAAGCGGTCCGGCAGTAAATTATTCGGAGCATTTTTAATGTACAAACCTAAGTCTATGGTGCTTAAAGCGACTGGCATTAAAGTAAAGCGTAAATCCTCGAATATCAGATATGGATTTTCGAGGTACGCTTTATCCGTTCTGCTGATACCTAGCTTTTCTCTTTCTTCTTCAATATAAAGAGCTTTAGCCTGCTCTATACTTAAATCGAAACGACTTAGCAGATATAACAAATTGATTCGTGTTTTATCCAATTTGCCATTTAAGCGTTGATAGAGTTTTTTAGTATTGGAAGGTATCAGGGAGTTAACCTTATCAGATAGTATGCCTTTGGGGTCTTCTAAAGCTTTTTCAAACAAGTTCCAGGGATTCTCGTTTTCATCTTTCAGTTGATTAATGATTTCGGCAGCAACAAAATAGCCTTTCTCGACACCAAACGCACAAAGAGCTGATCCCATACCCGGATATACACCCCTCAGTTTTTCTAACTGTGCTATTTCATTATGAATCCATTGAATGTGTTGTTGGTGATTATTACCTATACCCAATGCTTCCGCTTTTTCTAAAGACTTAATGCACTCCAACAATACCCTGATAGCACTGTCATTGCTTACATGTTCAGTGCCATAGGAAAACTCAAACCGCTTATCGTTGGGGACAATGACTGCCAATTCAGCAATATCAAAATCGGGATTTTCAACCTGATATTTGATTGCTTCGTGATAAGGTAGCAGGAATCCTTCTTTGCCATTCGGTCGAACAGAATGCAGCACCATATGTTCCCAGTAGGCTGCACCAAATCGACTATTGCTCCCCTCATACGCTTCGGAGGGAATTATCTTTTTGATTTTACCAACACCTGCCAATACTCTACCGGATTCTTCCACAAAAGGGACTTGTTTGGCATAGAAGAAAATCAGCGAAGTTTCTTCCTGCAAGTGTTCAAAGAAACAATTTAGTAAGGCTTTTTGGTTGTTGATTTCCTGCACCCAGTTACCACTACCACCATCATTAGACCAATCGAGCGAAGGTTCCCGTGCTTCATCATAATTTAAGTCGTACATATCCGCTTTTTCTTTTGCATTTTCGTTGAGCATCCAATTGTATGGTACCGCAACAGCTGAAAAGGAAGGGAAAGTAATACGCGTATCTTTTAAGTGACCGTGGGTTGTAGGCGAACTTTCGGCATAGGGGTGGTGTAGGGTTTTATTAATAGCGAATGGAGCCATAAAAGTGCCTCGTTCACCAATACACACCGGAAATTGATTCTCGTCTAAATCGTTTAGTGATTTACCGGCACACTTGTTTTCTAATTCGTCATTTCGATTGAGTGCACAATTCTTTAGCACTAAACACGCCCCGTTAGTATTCGGGTTATTACAAACAGTACCATCCCAAGCATTATCGTGCCAGGGAACTCGAACGGATAAATGTTTTAATATATAACGGGGATTGTGTCTCATCGGTCAGTTAGTTAAATGTAATGAGTGGCAGATTAATCAAATTTAGGCTTTGCACCCAAAGCAGGCTTTTTGTATTTGGGCGCATTGTGAATATCTCTCAATAATTCATGTACGAATTTATCTTCGAATTCAGCATCTTTTCTCATATCAACATATTTTCTCCCACGTAAAGCAGTCGGTACAGATTCATTTTCGGCACCTTGGCGAATTAGAGGAATGAATTTTGACGTATTTACTCCATCAGCAAAAATTTCAGCAGTTATAATGGAATACTCATAACCAACACCGCCTTCCGATTTTTCCGTTTTCTTTTTGTAGTTCGGAGTCATTACGCAAATAACTCTATTTGATTTTGCAATGGCTTTTTCCATGAAATTAGGCAATGGGTTGCCTAACGATCCTAAATCCCACTTATCTAAAATAACATTTACTCCATTCTCCATCAGCTTTGTGGCTAAGTTCAAAACCCACTCTTCATGTTTGTCTGTATCCCATGAATACGATATAAATACGGTTGGAGTTTCATCGTTATCTGCACCTACAGGAATAACCGGAGTTGCTTCCTCTTCTACAACATTATCTTTGACTGCTGGGGTTGGGGCTGGAGTATCAAAGAAAGAAAAATCAAGGTCGTCTTTTTCAGTTGCTATTTGTATAGAGTCTTGTTCTATTGACAACTGAATATTGACGTATAGTTCAAAACGTTTCTCAGCATCTAAATGATCTATTAGGTCTTTGTAATAAACAGACCTGCTTGTTGATAGGTTATGTTTTCTCCTTCGTTCAATATATTCAGAATATGTAGGTGGAATATCATTGCATAAATCAAACACAAATTTGTAAAATTGAGAACCACCTATGTAGTGTATAGCTCCTTCTTGTGGTCCTATTATTCGCCACAATCTATTATATGCTTTATCCCAATCCGTTTTTTCAAATTCAGGAATAAGCCAAGGCTTTTGAGCAATTATCTCCACTTGCTCATCATCATAAATATAATCATAGCCCTTCTGAGTGAGGCGTATTGATTCTAACCCCCCTTTTTCGTAGGTGAAATAATCCAAAGCCTGCAACCCAATAAATACTTTATCGAATAGTTCTTGCTCTTTGGGGTTTAGTTTGTCAATGAGACCAAATCTAATAGTCCGAATTGTAACAACATGGTTTACCTTGCTATTTGTCTGCCTAAACTTATCAAAAATAAGCTCTGCTATTTCTCTTTCGTTTTTCATATTTTATTCTCCAAATAATCTATAACTTTCATCAATGCCTCTTTGAATACTAAAGTCGTCAAAATAGTCTTTTTTAAGTTTTTCTTTCCACTCTTTATTTGTTGCAATCAAATGCTTAATTGTGGATAGGGAAACCGAAATTCCTTCCTTCTCCAAATCGCACCGAGCCATATCTATCGTCGCTATCAGTTCCAGTTGATCGACTTTTGTGTACTTGAATTGAGATAGAAGCCAATCGATATCCGATAGCATTTCCCACTTCTCGATATATGCCAGTGCTTTTTCTGTGTTTTCTCCTTTGCTAAAAACAGTACCTAAATTGTCGGTTTTAGTAGTTATGTATTTGTTGGCTTTGGCAATGGGTTCACCACCTTTGTAACGTACCTCATCTGCATACGGACCCGCTGCTTTTTTCTTGAAACAGGCAACACTTGCCTCCTGGTGACGGCGAACGAAATACAATAGCTTTTGAATTTTCTTTCTGCCCAAAGTGTATTTATCGGAATAAAATACGTTGACAATTGCTCCAATCAGCACCGCATCTTCAATATGTTGATTATGTGCTTGCGTTTTATGCGTGCCTATATTTACATTTGAGCTTTGTTCTTTTTGCTCCTCGCAATTACTAATCCTTATTGTTCCAGTTAGTAAATCGTGCATTAACCCAAATTTCTGCAATTGAAACTTATACAGTTGTTGCTTCGTTTCATTAATTACAATCTCAATTTTATCTAATTTACTTGTAATAATATTTCTTTCTTCGGGTTTTGGACAAAGGATATCAATATCTCTAATTTTTTGTATACCAAAAGCAGGTTGAGAAGTTGAATGAGTGGCAATTTTTACTTGCTCTATAACATAATAGGCTTCCATTGACCAATATATGAAACTTGGACATTCATATGGCTTTATGAGAATTACATTTGCACTCAAAGCAAAATTTATTTCATTAAAAACTGGCAGAATTGTTGGTCTTCCTATTGTTCCAATTTTTCCAAATATCAAATCACCATTTTCAACCTCAAATGAGTTCTGTTGCTTAATGAGAACATCTGCACTGACCTTTCGACTCTTTTGAATGTCAAAATTTTTATGAGTAATAAAGTCACTAATACCTAAATATGGTATTCCATTTTCGACCTCTGCCGGTGTTCTATGATCTGGTTGTGGATCAATGGCATTAATTAGTTTTCCTAACTTTATGACTTCCCACTCCGCTGGAATCCTTCCCAACGGGCTATTTTTAAATTCATGTGTTTCTTCCGAACGGATATTGCCTTGCTCGTCAATACCACGGGTAAGCAAATCGTGCATTAAACCCTCTTTTATCTTTTTGTATTTATCGATAAGTTGCTCTGTTTGGGTTATTGCTTCATCTAATTTTGATAGAATTGAGGCAATTTTTTGTTGCTCATAGATTGAACAAGGAAGCAAGAACTCAATATTTTTTACGTGCTGATTATTAACTGCAACCTGCGTTGTTCCTTCTGCGAGATTATCTTTTTTTGTATTGAAATTCTCTGATTTTAATACTTGTAATAAATATGAACAATCAATATTGTTTGCTTGAATTCCACAAAATCCAGTCGAAAAAATCACATTATCAATATGAAATTGATTTGTTTGAATAACTTTTAGTGTGTTTTTCATTTTTGCAAACCATACAGAATTTGGAACAGGCTGCATATTTGCCCTTGAAGGTCTATTACGATAGGTGATTACTTGTTCAATATCTATTAACTTGTCATTTTCAATAGAGCTTGTAGAATAGTAGTCTTTCTCATTTTCAAAAAAGGTTATACCAGAGCCCAAAATTTCAAATAAATTTTTGTTTCCAAAGTTTGTCAATATCCAATTATCCGGAACTTGTATTTCACTGCTTTTCATTTTAATCCAGATATTTTAATTGGGTTAGAAAATCATTCAAATCAGCAAGTGTTTTGTTTCTTGCTCGTTCCAACTGTTGCGAAGAGGTGAAATATTTATCGAATAAGGTTTCGTAAGCAGCAGTAAGTGTGCGGCGTTCGACAGCCAGATAGCGTTGCAGTTGCTCGTTTACCAAATCAAAGTGTTTTTTTAGTATCAGCTTTTGTGATTCTTCTTCCGTAATTACACCTCCAATAGAGTACAACAGCTTATCTACACTGCTGAGCTTCTTGTTGAGCAACTCCTTGTCATTTTTGTAGGCATTGATTTGCTTGGTTAAGGCACTCATCTTCTTTTTGTTCTCCGCAATTGCAGGAAGATCGGCTTTCTCCGTTTCGAGCAAAGGCAACTCCTGTTCAATTTTTTCGAGCAGAGCTTTGGCTTCGCTTTTCTCATCATCAGCACCGTAGCGTTTCAGAATTAGTTTTAATTCGAGCTGAGCCGTAAGTTCTTTAATTTCGGCTTTGCAGGTTTTTATTTTAGCCTCCAGTGCTTTTATTTTCGCTTCCAGTTCCTGATATGGTTTTGCTTCGGCTGGTTTCCTTTTGTCATTGGTATAGTAATTAATCTGCTCTTTGAGTTGGTCTTTTGCCAATTTAGGGGTAAGTTTTACTTCGCCATCTTCGTCATCGGCTTCGTATTCCACCAAAGCAATGGCTTCTTCTACCGCTTCGCTCAGGTCGTTTTCGAGTTGTGCCTGCAAGGTTTCTTTCTTTTCAATCTCACGCTGCTCCGGCTGAAAAAACTCTTCAATGAGGTAATTATCTTCAATAAGTGCAGGCTCCCAACCTAATTTCATTATCGTTTTGAGGTCGTATTTGATATTGTCCCACCAATTGACAAACACCCCTGCAATTTGGTATTTATCGAGTACGCCTACTGGAACAAATTTTTCTAAAATAGAGCCCAGTAGTTGCTTGCGAACTTTGGTAAACTTGTCGCTACTTAACGATAAATATACCGCCATATCGTCCGCAACCACATTGTTTTCGGCAGGTTCTGGGGCTAATGTAGAAAAGTCGTGTTTCGCATCCTGCCACCAATCGGCTAAATGCAAACCTAACTCAGTAAGTGTATTGGTTACATTTGCATCGTCATCAATGGTTGATTTTATTTCATTTTTTGCAGATATAGCAAAATCTTTATATTGTTCATTTTTCTCTTTGAAAAACTGATTGCCGTCAAACTTAAACTTAGGGCATAAGGTGTTTTGTATCTGTTGAATTTCCACCACAGGAACACCGCCAATTAAGTGAGCTTTTACATCCTGCGGTTCTGGTGCCAGTGTGTTATCCACATAACGGCGAATTTTCAGGGTGTAGTCGTATTTGGCAATCGTTTCTTTACTCTCATCATCACTTACAATATCCACAAAACGAGAGTAACCTTTTTCTTCTTTTTTGTTGTTGAATACAAAGTCAATCTTTTCAATATCTTCAGGGCGCAAGGTGTTCTGATTTTTCCCTTCGGCATACTCTTTATCTGCATTGATAAAGAATACTTTGTTTTTGAGACTGTCGGGTTTGTTTTTATTGAAAATCATTACACAAGCACCGATTCCCGTACCATAAAAGAGTTTTTCGGGTAAACTGATAATACCTTCAATAATGTCCGCCTTCAACATGCTTTCGCGGATTTCCTTTTCCTTTCCTCCACGAAACAACACACCATGAGGCATGACAACCACTACTTTCCCGGTTCTCTTACAGCTTGCCAACATGTGTTGAACGAACATCAGATCGGCTTTCTTCCCGGTTTCGGGAGCAAAGCCATGAATGAAACGTTCGGGGTGTTTCATTTCCGACCGATTGTAGTTTTGGGAGAATGGAGGATTGGCAATTACACGGTCAAACTGCATAATCTGTCCATCTTTCAAATTAAGTGGCTCTGCCAAAGTGTCGCCGTAGTCAATGGTGTATTTTGAAATGTTGTGCAGAATGATATTCATTTTGCAGATAGCGACTACCGTAGGGTCGTTTTCCTGACCAAACAGTTCCAGGTTCTGAGCATTCTGTCCCTGCTCTTCAATGTATTGGTAGGATTGAATCAGCATACCACCCGAACCAGCTGTAGGGTCATAAATTGACATTCCTGCTTCAGGTTTCAAGAGTTGAACGAGTAATCTTACAACCAAATTTGGTGTATAGAATTGACCTCCTTTTTTGCCACCTTCTTCAGCGAAGTGTTTTAAAAGATATTCGTAGGCAGCACCTAAAAGGTCTGGGAATTCAAAGTTTTCGTTCACCAAAGCAGGAAACTCATTGAACTTATCAATGATTTTTTTGAGGTCGGCATTTTTTACAATTTGCTTTCCGTCCACCTCTTTGTTGAAGTTGATACGGTCTTTGAAAATACCGGATAATGTATCAGGATTCGCATCTTCAATAGCATCCAATGCTTTGTTAAGCATCTGTCCAATGTTGTTTTGAAGGTGCTTTATGGGTGGTTGCTCAACTCCATTTTCATCAGTGAAACCTGTATGCCATCTTGCCCGTTTGGGGACAAAAAAAGTTTCACCGTAGGTTTGTTTGTCTTCTAAGATTGTATCTAAAATCGGATTGCCTACTAAATGCTTATAGTCGCTTTTGATAAGTTGTTCACGCATTTGATCGAATACATCCGACATACGCTTTATGAACAACATACCAAAAATATATTCTTTATATTCTGTGGCATCCATCTTACCTCTTAGGTCATCAGCCACATCCATCAACAGCCTTTCGAGTCGTTTAAGTTTTATTTTTTCTTGTCTCATTTATAGTTAGATAATTCCTGCTAGGTAATCTATTTAATTAGTTTTGTGCCATTTTATATATTTCATTCCAATAAAAAAATGCTTCGATATTGGATTTCTTTAGTTTGTTGAGCTTCGTATTTAAAGGCTCTTTTATGACCGCATTACGCAAAAGATCAATGTTTTGGGGATCAAAACGAACTGCAGTTGTTACTCCATTCGCAATCAACACAGAAAGATATGCGGCTTTTGAAGCGTTGGTTATGGCACGATCGATATTGAATTTTTCGCCATGGATAAAGCTTTGTATTCTTTTTGTTCCTGTTTGAAGGAGTTTGAAAGTGTCGGGGTCTACCTGACCTCTCAAGCATATACAAAGTGAGGTTTGGAAAATATCATCAAGTACCGGAGTTGTGTTCTCAGGGTCAAGACCTCGGTATTGCAATTCTACAGAGGCAAACTTTCGGAATGTTTCGGCAACTACAGTTAAATTGGTGGTTACATCAAACAAAGAAGCAATATCAAAAAGCTGTTTTATGATTTCCATAGAGCAATCTTTATCGCCTTTGAAATAAGGAATCCCCGTAGTGTTGGGTGCAAAGGCTGTTAGTTTATCGCCCAACATATCAGCCTTACTGGGAACATTAACCATAACCGGTTCACCTTCCAACTTAAAGAAACGGCTTTGAATTGGTAGTCGCTCAATGTCTTGATAATGAATATCCTCAAACAACACATCCAGAAGAATGCATTCTGTTTCGGTGTTTGTAATGTAAGTGACCTGATAAAAAAATTTGGCATGTGTCTTTGGGGTATTGTGTGCTGAAACACGTTCCACTAATTTCACATCGTTAAAACCATATTCCTGAGCATTTTTCTTTAAATATTCTTCAATTCTTGTACCAGGAGGGCAAATGATATCAACATCAATGGAAAGTCGCTTTGCGCTATCCATGTGAAGCATTAATGCTGTACCACCCTTAAATACAAACGGACAACCTGATAATACCAAGGATTCGAGTAGTGAAAAAGCCCTTATCGATTTCTCAATAAGTGCTATATCTGAAAATTTATTCTCAGCAGCTACTTGTGTCATCCATTCGATTGTCCGACTGTCGGGGTGAATCATAATTTATTGGCTTTTATTAGTTGTTCGACCTCTTCCTTTCTTCCCCGGCGGGCAGCGTAGCGTAAGAGTTTGTTTTTATTTACTGGGTGTCTTTCAAAAATCGATGTATAAACATAATTAATCTCTGAACCTTGTAAAAAGGAAAACTCAACATCGCCAACAATATCAACCAACACCTTTTCTATTGTAGGAGTATTGATTCCCTCTAGTAATTGTAATGGGGATTCAGATACTAAAGGACGAATTATTATTGCTTCGTTGGTACTTATGTATCGTTCAAAGTCTGTTGATGAAGGCAGCAAGAAAACCCGCTTCTTGTTACTAGTGTTTAGAAGATTAAATATCGACTCGGCGACTTCACGTTCTACATCAACAAACAACAGATTCAAGTTTGGAATGTGGTGCATGTACGGCATTAGGGCTGAGGCATGCCAAAGACAAAAATTAACAAATGGAAACTGTTTTTTTATTTGCCGGTTAATCTGTCTCATCTCTTCGGAACACACTACTGAAAAACTTTCGCCAGTGTCTTTAGCGAGTTTATAAACACCTCTTTCAATGCGAGTTAATTGACCTGCTTTTAAAAGACGATTCAGTTGTTCGGAAAGATTTCCTGGCGATTTTATTTGATTCCTGCTTTCAAAATCAGACAATAACTCTTTGCGAGAGAACTCTTTATGTTTTAGCGCAAAATTTAATATTTCGTTTGTTGTTACCATATAATATTAATACGCAGTAAATATATCACAATTTTGGCAACGAACAACATTTATTGCCAAATTTGTGACAAAAAATATCCCAAGCAAAGGTTTCGCAAGCATTTCATTATCTGCCATGAACACTTTTATTCATTCGATATCTGTGAAGGGATGCCGAATCAGGCCTATACTCTGTAAGAAAAACGAAGCAGGAGCAGTTGCAGACATAAAGTCGAAAAGACCTTGGTTTTTTAGTGAAAATATAAAAATCGGCAATTTATTCTCTGATGCCGCTCATAAGTTAGTGTAGAAATAACAAATCAGGGCATTCAGCCGGAGGGAGTTTACGACTGAGGATGGACAGCCCTGAGACGTTATTTCTACACAGTATAAAAAGCGGCTATCAAGAATAAATTAAGAAAAACCAGCGTCTTTGAGACTTATGTCTGCATCGCGACATCGAATGGACTGCCCTGATCCGGTATACCTCTGCCTTATGTTTAAGGGCTCTGTTTAGCAATGACAATTGACTTAATCAGCTTGAGGATTAATTAAATGATTAGAAAATAGCTGGTTTATTTGCAGTTTTCTTTTTGTGCTGATCAAGCAAACATTGAAAATCATAATCGGCTTTGATTTTATCCAGTATAGTCGTTACTACCTTATAAATTTCTTTATTTCTTGAATAATCTGCCGGGCAAACAAAATTCACTCTGTTTTCGGCAATTAGATTTTCTGATCGTTGTTTCTTATTGGAATTTCTGGGCTGATATACTGCTATGGAATGTCCTCCCATCTCCCTAACCAATTTCATACAAGGGACATCAGTTTCTCCATCACCGAAATATACCATTCGGCTAAAGGGAATTCTTCTGTCTTCTTTTTTAGTATATTTATTAACACCTATGGAATCGGCAACACTTTCTATCCCTTTATTTATTTTAAAAAGGAATTGAGTTTTTGTTGTGTAGTTAACTGCAACGCCGGGCCAATAGGCCTTACCGTCTACATCGTATAAATATGAACAAGCGAAAATTTTTTTAAATTCTCTGGCAATTGGTGTGCCTTCAATAATTTCAGCTAAACCGGAAGAATTGATATAGTGTTCAATAGTTATTCCGACATTTTGAGCATATTCATTTATCAACCCAAACCACTCCTCAACACCTTTAAACAACTTGACATCTTTTCCAAATTCTTGAAACTGTTCTCTTTTCAAAGAGATTTTCTCTGAAATTGCTTTCTGCATCATTAAATACATATATGTCAGAATCTGATCAGCATCATTATCATTGGATAATTTACTGTTTTCAGCCCAAAACTCTTTTGGATTTTTCTTCACAGCTTTGATAAATCCAAATTCCTGCATATTCCCGGGGGAAAGCGTACCATCAAAATCGTAGATTAGTGCGACGATTATATTACTTTTCTTACTCATACTTTTGCATCTATGGATTGGAAGACTTTGCTGTGTTCAACACTCTCTTGTTCCAGAAAAAATATGACAAAGAAAGCGCTAAGGCTATTGCTCCGGGAATTAACAATACTTCTCCGAGTGGAAAAATTTCCGCATTCCAGTAAAGAATCAATATTGCAGTTTTATCACCCCCATATACCGCACTTACAAGAAAAAGCCACCAAGGCCAGGCAAGAAAGAGAACCGAAGTCGTAAAACGTTGTGGAAAATCCGGATTATTTTCCGATTTGACATTATGTATTGCAAGATACACGATGGCAAAATAAATTAAAACAATATAAAACGCTATCATAGAAATTTCCTAAACGATTATTTGTACTATAGATTACATTAAGATGTTGTGATAAAGATAATTAAAAAATTTTATAAATACTCACACGCCGCTATCAAATTAGTGGAAAAAACTGAATCAGGGCATTTCTGCCGCAAATGGGATTTAGGAGCGAATGAAGACATAAGACCGAAAATGACTAAATAGAACTTAGTTTTTTAGTGATTATCTGCGGCCGCTTACAAATTAATTGAGATATACCGGATCAGGGCAATTTTCAGCCGGAGCGAATGAAATGAGTGAGGATGGACTGCCCTTAGACGGTATATCTCAATTATAAAAGCGGCTAAGCGGCCATCGAGAAGGAATCCATGTTAGATCTGTTTTATTCGCTCAAATCTTTCGATTAGTATTTGCTTGTACTGACTCTTAAAATCATCAGTTAAGAAGCTAATATCTATTTGGGCTAACCACTTGGGCTTAGCTTTTTCCATTTTAGCGAAAATGTTTTCTTGTTGTTTTTCATCCAGCTTCAACGTATTCATTGCTGCTACAAAATCCTGTTTTTTTAGTCTCTTCTTTTTCCCGTTAAGATTTAGTGCCATCTCTTCATCGTCTGACGGATTCACCAATGCTGTGTTAACCAAGTCGTAGGCCGGCGATAACACCATACCCAAACCAGGTTGCTCTAATAAGGAAAAGTTCTTCAGGTGCATATCGGCATTGCCTGTTAAAAAAGAGAATAACACCAGTTCAAAGAAATTTACCACGTCCAAGCCAGAAGTGGCAGAATATTTTTGAATTGCTTTACCAATTTGTTCATAACTACCATTGTATTTATCTTCTGTAAGACGTTCGGTTAATTGGCACATGTCTTCCATTGCAAGTTTAATCTTTTTTACCCGGTCTACACGTTTAGTAATATAAGCAAGGTTACCGGATGTTAATCGGACAAGACTATGTGTTGCTGTTTTTATATTAGCTATGCCGGCTAAATGCATGGTTAGATCTTCTACCTCTGGCATCTGTTTATATAATGCCGTTGGTGGTTTTAATATGTAGCCACCCCAAAGTCCAACGATGGTAAACCTTTTTCCCTTTTCTACACGGTTATTGCTTGTTATATGAAGAGATAGTTTTGCTTGCACACCTGTTACAGCGGTTTGGCTTTGTATTACCTCCTTTGCCAATGGCTCTAAATCAGCTTCTGAATAAGGCAATGCAGGGGGTAAGGGCTGCCCGAATATTTTTTTTGAGCATGAAACATGAAAGTCCAATTCATTATCAGCCAAGTGTTGATAGCAAAACAAGCATCTGTTCATAGTTTATCCTCCTCTTTTACCTCTTCCACACTTACTGCTCCTATGCAATCCTTACAACAAGCCAGCAGCAAGCCCATGCGGTCTCTCGGATTTAACTTCCAATTTTTTTCGGCAATATCTAACAACCAACCCTCAGGAATCAAGCCATCAAAAAACGGGAATAACATATTGGATGTAAAGACTTTTTCTTGTAATGGCAGTGTTAAACTTATTGGCTTCGCATTGGGTTGACTTAAGTAAACCGGATCATATTCAAAATGATACCCGTTTTCATCTTGAGTAAGCCATCCCGCAATTTGAGTATCCATTTTAATAATTGCCTTTCTCATAACTCATGCTCTTTATTTACAAGCACAGCACCTGCTTCATATCCAAATAAACGCAGTACCTGGTTTACTTTATCTAATCGTAAAGTTTGCTTTCCTTGCTCCAATTCACGAACAAAACGTAAGCCCACACCCGCCTTTTCAGCTAACTCCGGCTGTGTTAGGTTTACTGCTTTCCGCTTTTCCTTTACAAAATTTGCCAAGCTCATTTTATACCCTTTAAGGTGCAAATATAACAATATTTTAATATTTCACACCCTTTAGGGTGCATATTTTTATAATTAAAAAATTTTTGCCCCCTTTAGGGTATAATAATCGGTCGTTACCAATTAATGCCCCCGAACGGGTATATCAGAAATTTTTCAGCCGGGACAGCGAAGCAAGTTAGGTTGGGCATCTTGTAAAAAGTATCACCTCTTAGAATTTCTTTAATAACCTCAATATTATTTGTCTAACCACATCAAAATTCTTAATTTTATATCATATTCTTCACACGTTTTTTTCCACCATTAACAAAAAAACAACTCATTATATAGACTAATCTAAAAAATACCGGAAATGATAAAGCAAATGCATCTATTCACTAATACTATTATTTTTTTATTGCTTAATTTATCGCTTTATGCTCAGAATAATGACATTACCTCATTAATTAACAAAGCAAATTCAGGTGACGCCAATGCCCAGAATGAATTAGGAGTTTGCTATGAAACAGGAAAGAGTGTTAATAAAAATTTTTACGAAGCAATAAAATGGTATCGAAAAGCTGCGGAACAGGGCCATGTCGCTGCACAATTTAATTTAGGGCTTTGTTATGGCAATGGACAGGGAGTGGAAAAAAACGATGCCATGGCTGTGTATTGGTACAGAAAATCTGCGGAACAAGGATATGTTGATGCGCAGTACAATTTAGCGGTTCGCTATTATATTGGACAAGGTGTAAATCAAAACTATTCAGAAGCTGTTAATTGGTACAGAAAAGCTGCTGAGCAAGGGGATGCTCCGGCGAAATATAACTTGGGATTTTGCTATTATTATGGTTATGGAGTGGACAAAGACATTACCGAGGCTGTTAATTGGTATAAGCAAGCGGCAGACCAAGGATATGCAAGGGCTCAGATTGATTTAGGTATTTGTTATTGCAATGGAGATGGAGTGAAACAGGATTTTACCGAGGCTGCTAAATTGTTTAGAAAAGTTGCAGAGCAAGGAGATGCCAGGGCTCAGTACAATTTGGGACTTTGTTATGACAATGGCCGGGGAGTTGAAAAAAACGATGCCATGACTATATATTGGTATAGCAAAGCGGCTGAACAGGGATTTGCTGATGCTCAATATAATTTAGGTGTCCGCTATTATTTTGGTCAAGGTGTAAATCAGAATTACTCCGAGGCTGTGAAGTTCTTCATGAAAGCTGCTGACCAGGGGTATGCCATGGCACAGTTCAACCTGGGGACTTGCTTCTATAACGGTTTTGGATTAAAGCAGGATTATACTGAGGCCGCCAACTGGTACAAGAAAGCGGCAGAACAAGGATTTGACAAAGCTCAGTATTGTTTAGCGCTTTGTTATAGCTATGGACACGGTGTGGAAAAGGACGATGTCATGGCTTTATACTGGTACAAAAAGGCTACTGAAAACAGGTAGACCTTGCCAAAGTTTTTCGCAATAGCAGGATAATCAGACATAAGCCTCAAAGACACTGGTTTTTCTTAACGTGATTTGATTTCGTGTTTTTCCGGGGCTCCGAAACTCCTCCCTTCCGGTCGTCAGACATTCTCGCCCTTTTTCGGAAAAACACTCATAAAATCACTAAAAAACCAAGGTCTTTTCGGCCTTATGTCTTCAATCGCTCCTTAAACCGGCTTCAACAGAAAATTTCCTGATTCGGTATATCTCTACTATTTGTAAGCGGCTGTTTAGCAATGGCAATTGACTTAATCAGCTTGCGGATTAATTTAGTGATTTGAAAATAGCTGGTTAATTAACAGTTTTCATTTTGTGTTGATCCAGCAAGCATTGAAAATCAAAATCGGCAACGCTTTCTATCTCTTTGTCTATTTAAATTTGTATCTATGGATTGGCAGACCTTGCTGTGTTCAACACTCTCTTGTTCCAGAAAAAATATGACAAAGAAAGCGCTAAGGCTATTGCTCCTGGAATTAACAATACCTCTCCGAGTGGAAAGATACTGGATATCTGGGCGTTTCAGCCGGCGGGAGAGCAACGACTGAGGATGGACAGCCCTGAAACAGTATTTTCCACAGTAAAAAAGCGGCTGAAGTGAATGAAAAAATCCTTAACCTAATCACTCAACTGCGGTCCAATTCCGCAGACGTGGCTTTCGATTAAGGATTAATCTCGTGATTCATCCCTCCTAAGGGGATATCCTCATGTTTATTTGTGCTCGGGACGGGAATCGAACCCGTACGGACATTTCTGCCCACAGGATTTTAAGTCCTGCGTGTCTACCTATTCCACCACCCGAGCCCTTGACTCGCTGCACCATTCAAATAAAACCCCTCGACAGGTGCATTAAGAACTTTTATATCCAAAAAAACCTCTCGTTGCGGAGAGGTTTCTTCGTAGAGCGGAAAACGAGACTCGAACTCGCGACCCTAACCTTGGCAAGGTTATGCTCTACCAACTGAGCTATTTCCGCGTTTTGGGAATGCAAAAGTAGCAAATATTTTGCAACCTCCAAAAAATTTTAGACCTCTGTCTTAAATTCTCTCAAGAATCTTATGTCGTTTTCAAAATAGTGTCTCAAATCCTTGACCTGCCACTTCAGCATAGCGATACGTTCAACTCCCATACCGAATGCAAATCCGGAATAGATCTTGCTGTCGATACCCGAAGCTTCAAGTACATTAGGATCAACCATTCCGCAGCCCATTATCTCGAGCCATCCGGTACCCTTGCAGACATTACAACCCTTTCCCTTGCAAATATTGCAGCTTACATCAACTTCCGCGCTCGGCTCGGTAAATGGGAAATACGAAGGCCTTAGCCTTATCTGAGCATTCTCTCCGAACATCTCCCTTGCAAAGAGCAGGACAGCCTGTTTCAAATCTGCAAAAGAGACATTTTTGTCAATATAGAGCCCCTCTACCTGGTGGAATATACAGTGCGCGCGGGCTGATATGGCCTCATTTCTGAAAACTCTTCCCGGGCAAACCACTCTTATTGGGGGCTGTACCTTTTCCATTGTACGTACCTGTACGGAACTTGTATGAGTACGAAGTAAAATAGGATTGTTCCCGGTTGTTACAAAGAATGTATCCTGCATATCTCTTGCCGGATGCTCGGGAGGGAAATTAAGAGCTCCGAATACATGCCAGTCATCCTCAATCTCAGGGCCATCGGCAATGGCATATCCGAGTTTTGTAAATATGGAGAGTATCTCATTTCTTGTTATTGAGATGGGGTGTCTTGAACCGAATTCAAAGAGGTTTCCCGGTTTTGTGAGGTCATAGGCGGACTCCTTCGTCTCAGGATTCTCCTCAAGGACAGACTTCAACTCTTCGATCTTCTGTGCAGCGGCAGTTTTAAGTTTATTTAGCACCTGCCCCAGTTCTCTCTTCTGCTCAGGAAGCACCTCCCTGAAGTCATCAAAAAGCTGTGTTATTTTACCCTTTTTCCCAAGCAGCCTTACACGGATCTCTTCGATCTCCTGCTCACTTTTAGCCTTTAATTCTTCAACCTCAGAAAGAAGTTGGTCTATTTTCTCTCTCATCATAAATACGGAATGAACTGCAAAGGTAATAAATCTTTTATATAACGGTTTTCTTACAATATCGACTCTCTCCTGAGAGGCATTGTCATACATCTTGCACCGCCGCCGCCTCGCGGGAGTTCAGAGCCGTCTATTGTCACGACACATCTCTTGTAATTTCCCAAATCCTTCTTACCTGAAATAACCTCCCTTGCTGTAATAATATCAAAACCGCTCTTTTGCATCTCGTTTAAAGTGTGGATATTCCTAGCATAGGACATAACCTTGCCCGGAGCAAATGCGAAAAAGTTTGCACCGCTGTGCCACTGCTCCCTCTCCTGATTCCACTCGTCTGCACTTCCCCCGCATGTCACAGGTTCAAGGTCCATCCCAAGTTTTTTAAGGACAGATAAGATATTGTTCACCGATTTTATTCTTGTAACCTTTCCGCCCTCTATTATGATATGCACAGTCTGATACTGGTTTTCGTTAAGGATCAATGGTTCAAATACCATTGCCCTGTCAACGTCAAGCATTGTGAAAACCATATCGAGATGTATGAATGATTCAGGAGAACTTGGAAGTTGCTGAACTATAATATGTCTCTTTTCCGGCCCTGAAGACTTGCACAGTCTGTTAATGAGCATATCTATACCCTGACTGCTTGTTCTCATACCATTGCCTATCAGAAGGATATCCTCCCTGGCAACCAATACATCCCCTCCCTCCATATATATTTCGTTGTTTCCCGGCTGGAAGTCGTGAGCATTTATCAGATCACAATCAAAATAGCGCTTATTCCTGAATATAGCCTCATTGATTAGAGACTCCCTCATCCTGACCTTGCTCGCCATTCTGCAAACCAGCACCTTATTGCCTAATGAGACAGATGCGTCCCTCGTGAAGTAATAGTTATAAAGAGGGAAAAGTGCATAGTAGTCATCTTTGAGATAGGCCGTCAAAGTATTTATTCTTGCCGGAAGCCCCTCAATCAGGACTGTTGCCAGAGCCTTTGAAGGCATATCCATAAGATATTCGAAATAATCGGTCACCTCCTCTGTAACACAGATTTTTCCAATTAGTGCCTCTCTGTCTGTATGATTGTCAAGCAGATTTGTAAGAAGATCCTTTATCTGATATGTTTTACACACCTTCGAAAGTACACCTGAAACCTGCTCGTACTCTTTCTGTGCTATTGACAGGTTTAGAATATCACTGTACAACGCTCTCTGTGCGTTTCTTGGAGTCATGTTCTCCACCTCCGCACCGGGAGAATGCAGAAGAACCGCCTCAAGTTTCCCTATTTCAGATTGGACGTTTATAGATATCGATCCGTTAGCCATAAAAAATATTTTATTGATACTTTGACAATTCCTGCGTTGTAATGTCCGTCAGAACGGATTTAAACGCCTTCCCGTTGCGCGGGCATATCATTAAAGCATCTTTTGTATTTACTATCATATAGTTTTCCAGTCCTTTGACAACAACCAACTTTTTCTCTTCAGAGATTACGATTGAGTCTTTTACCTCAAGGACTGTTTCCCCTTTTGAATTAACATAATTGTTCCCTTCATCCTTCTCAACATAGCTGTAAAGAGACTCCCATGTACCAAGGTCCGACCAGCCGAAACCTGCCGGATAGACTACTGCCTTGGATGTTTTCTCCATAACGGCATAATCGATTGATATGTTGACGCACTCCTGATAAACTCCACGTATTGATGAATTTTCCTTTGAAGTGTAGTAGTCTTCGGATATACTCTTGAAAAGGCCTGAAATCTCAGGTTGAAGAGTCTCCAGCTCCTTTTTTATTGCTTTCAGATTCCATGCAAAAATCCCGGAGTTCCACAAAAATTCCCCGCTTTCCACAAAAACCTTTGCCAACTGCTGATCCGGTTTCTCTGTGAAGGTCTTAATCTTGTACGCTACATTACCATCCACATCCACCAGCTCTCCCTTGTTCAACTGTATATAGCCATAAGCCGTTTCGGGTCTGGTTGGCTGAATACCGAGAGTCATAAGGTCGTCATGAGTCTCCGAATAATTCAAAGCGTTTACTATTGTAGAATGAAAAAGCTCCTCGTTTGTAATTATATGGTCTGAGGGAGCAACCACTACTGTTGCATCAGGGGATTTCTGCAACAGCTTGTATGTGGCGTATGCTATACACGGAGCTGTATTTCTCCTGAAAGGCTCCAGAAGTATATGTTCAGGTAGTATTTCCGGTATTTGCTCTTTAACCAGATCTTTATAATTTTCGGAAGTAACGATTAATATATTCTCTTTCGGTACAATCTTGCTGAATCGCTCGAAAGTAAGCTGCAGAAAAGTTTTTCCAAGCCCCAATATGTCAAGGAATTGCTTTGGCCTGTTATTTCTGCTGACCGGCCAGAAGCGGCTTCCGACACCGCCGGCCATGATAATACAGTAATGATTTTTGTTCATATTTATGTTTTTTATCTCCATGTTGGTGTAAATGCTTTAGGGTAATACTCCAGTCTCTCCCCATAGGTTCCGAATGTTACTGAGACCACATCGAACTGTGTGTCGCAATTGAGATTGTTTTGGTAAATATAAGATCTTGCAGCTGCCATCACAGCTCTCTGTTTCTTATTTCCAACCGTTTCAAATGGCATCTTTCTTACTGGCTCTGTGAGAGATCTTACCTCGACAATATGAAGAATCATACCATAACGTTCATCTGTGCTCTCCATTATAAGATCTATCTCCTTGTGCCCGCTTCTCCAGTTCCTTGCCAGAAGCCGTTGTCCTCTTTCTATCAGATATTTAAGAGCCAACTCCTCCGCCTTTTTGCCGGTCTCTGCCCGCTCTGCCAACTCCTTTCTCATTGTCATTCAGCCACCATCCTTCCCGTCTATCATAACAAATATAGAAAACATTATCGGCATCCGCAAGGTTTTCCTCTTCCTTCAACCCGGCATAAAAAAAGAGAGTGCCATAAAGACACTCTCTTAAAACACTGTTTAAATATTTATTAATTAAACATATACTTGATACCAAACATCATTGTCCAACGTGAAGACGATGAGATGCTGTCCTTGAATGTGTCAGTTATGACCTTCTTGTTACTATCCAAAGCAGTTGAGAATGCAGGTGTATAGTTGTTTGAAGCAGAAGGTTTCTCTGTCATAATCAGGTACTGGTACTGCTGGTTTCCAAGTACGGTTGTCTGTTGAACGCCCCAATCCTGGTTTAGTAGGTTAAGGAAGTTGTAAACATCGAATGAGAATCTGATGGTGTGTGACTTACCATTTGCCTGTTTCATGATAAGGTCATGAGCGATGTTGAAGTCAAGTGAGTGTACATAAGGAGCCATACCACCATTACGTTCTGAATATTTACCCCTACGAGTCTTAAGATAAGGATCCTGATCAAAGAAAGAATCCATCTCTGCCCAGATCTGATCTGCTGTACGAGTATCGCCTGAAGCTGGTTTGATTCTGATCTGATCCTTAGTTGCAGGAATGTACATAAGGTCGTTATATGAGTATGAGTCGTTGTTTATGTCTCCGTTATATGCATATGAATATCTGAAAGGCATATACATCTGGTATACAAGGCCTATAGATGTTGCAAAGTTAGGACCCCACTCTCTTCTGTAAGAACCTTGAACAAGTAGTCTCTGAGGGAATGAACCTGCTGAGAAACCAAGCTCTTCAGCATCCGGGTTGATTGCAGGACGATATTTGTATGAAGAAGAAGCTACTGAAGATGAACCATCTGTCACACTCTTTGCCTCACCAAAAGTGTAAGAAGCATTAAGATATAAACCATCAAGCGGACCGCTTGTAAAGTTACGCTGTAACTGAAGTGTCGAGTAGATTGAGTAGCCCTCTGAAGAGTTAGTCATAAGAATAACATCATATGTCTGATCGTTCAAAGTATTGTCAATGAAATAAGGTCTCTGGTCTGCACCGCCGAGTTTTGTAACCTTGGTTGCATCGTCCATGTTAGGGTGGTTGATATCCCTGTGGTATATAGCGTTAATATCCTTGTTGTAGAGCACCTCTGCTGTTGCTACCCATCCGTTGCCGAATTTATAGTCAACTGCAAGGTTTGTCTTCCAAAGCTGAGGATATTTGAAATCAGGATCAGTGATTGCTATATTAGCCTTAGGCAAGGTTGCACCTGTTGGTTTTGCAAGTTCTGTAACACCGTCAAAAGCGTGGTTCTTTGCAGTTGTAGATGCGAAAAGAATACCATTGTTTCCTGCTTGGTTAGAAAGCCATACATATGGAGGAGTTCCAGAGAATAAGCCTGAACCACCTCTAACCTGAAGTTTCTTATTTGAAAACACATCCCAGTTGAAACCAACTCTAGGTGATATCATTGGTTTTGCTGAAGGGTACTTAGATACATCAATCTTACGACCATCCTGGAATGTAAGTCCTGCAACCAAATCATTTTTTGGAAGATCAGTCATGAAGATAGGAAGATCCATACGAAGACCTAATGTAACCTTAAGATTATCCTTAATACTCCATTTATCCTGAGCATAGAAACCGAGAGACATTACATTAACCTCAGCATACGGGAATTTCCCGTCATCTGTCATACTGTAAGTTTGTTTGTAGTAGAGAGCTGTGGTACCTGGTATGCTGTTTGGGTTTGAACCGGCATTCTTCCATGCCTGGTATGCAAGAAGGTCTGTTTTAAAGTCCGCAAGTGATGCAAATTGCCATTGGCCTGCATAACTGTTGGCGTAACCATTGACAAACATTCTGTAATCTGACTGTGTACCGAATGTAAGTTGGTGTTTATTGAGGTTGATAATGAAGTTATCCTGAATCTGGTAAATATCACTGTCCAGTTTATTACCGTACGAGTTTGCCTCTGTACCAAATGTTGTCAGTGAGTTTTTAGATGCTGTACCGTCTCCAATGTTTACTTCAGGGAAGAATCCGCCGTCCATCTCTCTATAATCTCTGAGTCTCGAGTAACCAACAGTTAAAGAGTTAGACATTTTCGAATTCACAATTGTATTCAACTCTGCAATAAATATGTTGAAGTTATTGTTCCTTCTATAATATGCACTTGAGAAAGGAATTGCGTAACTATTAGGACCGCGGCCGTTTGACATAGCTCCCGATGGACTTGGATTCTGTGTATCGAAAGATTTAAGATAAAAATACTTGAAGCTGAGTTTGTTCTTCTGGTTTATATTCCAGTCCAATCTTGCAGTAACCTTGTCAGCCTCGGTAGGTGTACTTGTTACGTTGTATGTACCGGGATTGTAATTGAAATTATCTTTTAACAACTGAACAATCTCATCGAGAGTCTCAACATCTGCTGCTGAGTAGTATCCTGTTACAGGTGCTGTTTTGTTTGCTCTTGGCCTCCAGCTGTTAGGAACTTCCTGACGGTCAAATTCAGCATTCACAAAGAAGAAGAGTTTATTCTTGATAATTGGTCCGCTGAGTGTGGCACCATATTGACGGCTGAAAAAGTCAGTAACGGCAATGATTTCATCTTTCTGAATATACCCCCTTGTTGAAGGGCTTTTTGTATAGAAATATGCCGACCCTTCCCATTTATTATTACCCGATTTTGTCACAGAGTTAATTGCACCACCTGTAAAGGCTCCGTTCCTAACATCGTAAGGGGCAATCATAACCTGAATCTGTTCAATAGCCTCGAGCGAGATAGGTTCAATTCCCGATGCGCCTAAAGAAGAAGCCAGACCAAATGAGTTATTGAAAGAGGCGCCATCTACCGTAACGTTATTGTAACGGTATGAGGTTCCTGCAAAATTACTTCCGCTTGACATTGGTGTCAGTTTGGTGAAGTCTGAGAGGGACCTGTTGATGGTAGGTATACGGGACATTCTGTCTTTGGTGAATATTTCCTGTGCCCCGGTCCTGTTAGAATTAATTGCGGGATTAATTTCTGCAGTGA
Source organism: Bacteroidales bacterium CF (assembly GCA_000473305.1). GTDB lineage: Bacteria > Bacteroidota > Bacteroidia > Bacteroidales > UBA932 > Bact-08. Next base: position 2,379,171 of record CP006772.1, read on the forward strand.
CAACTATTTCGCCAAGATTAACCGCCTCTTCTTTCAGTTCAAAATCAAATTTTGCCTCATCACCAAGTGAGAGTGTGACATCAGTAATCTTTGTAGTGGCAAAGCCCATACAAGAAGCTTCAATCTGATACTGGGAACCGATTTTCATTCCTGGGATATAGTACTGTCCGTTGTTTTGTGTTGAGACATAATAGACAGTTCCTGAAGGGGTATGTGTTGCCTTAACGACAGCACCCATGACAGGATCGCCTTTCGTGTCTTTGACAAAACCGGAAATGCTCGCAGTGGTAACCTGTGCAATTGCTGCAAAGGCCACAAACAGCCCCATGGCTGTCAGGGCAAATCTTTTAATTGCTTGTTTCATAGATTTTTAGATAAAATGTTAGTGTTTCTGTCGCAAAAATAACAAAAAGAGAGTAGAACTTACAAACTAGTTTGAGATTTTATTAACATTTTAACAATTTCGCAATAATTCATTTTTTTCTTTTGATTTAATTCAATTGTATTACATTTGCATCCGTATTGTGGAGGGATTTGACTGCTTGCAACCACTTGAAAAAATGCTAAAATAGAGTCTTCCGGCACTACTTTTCTGCAAAATCAAACCCTTTCCCGATTTAAATGTTTTAGTAATTAAACACTAATTATCATGTCATATCTATTTACTTCAGAATCGGTATCAGAAGGACATCCGGACAAGGTTGCCGATCAGATTTCCGATGCTATCCTGGACGAGTTCCTTCGTCTCGACTCTAATTCAAAGGTTGCCTGCGAGACATTCGTAAGCACAGGTCTTGTAGTTGTAGGCGGCGAGGTCAATTCAAGAGCTTATGTTGATATACAGCAGATTGCCCGCAGGGTGATTAACAGAATAGGTTATACCAAAGCAGAGTATATGTTTGACGGCAACTCCTGTGGTATTCTGTCTGCTATTCACGATCAGTCTCCGGACATTAACCGTGGTGTAGATAAAGTTGATGAATCAGGGAATTCTGTTGCAACTGCAGATGAACAGGGTGCGGGTGACCAAGGAATGATGTTCGGTTATGCCTGTACAGACACCGAAGAGTACATGCCTCTGGCTCTTACACTGTCTCACATTGCCCTGCTCGAACTTGCGAAAATAAGGAAGGATACCATTCTTATGCCGTATCTCAGACCAGATGCAAAATCACAGTTTACTATTGAATATGACGAGAACAACAAGCCTCTCAAGGTTCATACAATCGTCATCTCCACACAGCACGACGAGTTCGACAAAGACGAGAAGATGCTTGCAACAATCAAGTCAGATGTTAAGGAGATTCTTATTCCGAGGATAATGAACAGACTTCCTGAACAGACAAGGGAGTTGTTCCGTCATGGATACAAATTGCTTGTAAATCCAACAGGAAAGTTTGTGATTGGTGGCCCTCACGGCGATACCGGTCTTACAGGAAGGAAAATCATAGTTGACACGTACGGCGGCAAGGGTGCTCACGGCGGTGGAGCATTTTCAGGAAAAGACCCAAGTAAGGTAGACCGTTCCGGAGCCTATGCTGCAAGGCACATTGCGAAAAACATGGTAGCAGCTGGTGTTGCCAGGGAGGTTCTGGTTCAGATTGCCTATGCAATTGGAGTTGCACAACCTGTCAGTGTATTTGTAAACACTTTCGGAACTTGCAATATTCCGATGAACGACAGCGAGATCGCTGCTAAAATCAGTGAGATTTTCGACCTGCGACCTGCGAAAATAATCGAGAGATTCCAGCTGAAAAACCCTATTTATGAAGTGAGTGCATCATACGGTCACATGGGAAGGGATCCGTTTACAAAGATGGTTGAAGTTGTAGAGAACGGAGTTCCTGTCCAAAAAGAGATTCAGTTCTTCGGATGGGAGAAGTTGGATTTCGTGGAGAAAATAAAGAAGAGTTTTGGAATTATTTAACGACTCCGTCGATTTCGTTCCAAAGAAGTTTCTTGCCAAAACCCAGACGGTTATCAGTAAATTTAGCCTCTGTGATCCTGAGTGTCCAGAGCTCTCCACCCTTGAGCACGGCATAGGGAAACCTCTTCAAATACTTCAGCCGGTATCTGTTAGTCAGTGAATTATCGCATTTGTCGGCCACTGCCTTAAACTGAAGTCCGCGAATAAGACCTATCGTCTCTGTTTCGAGACATATTGCCCCGGCCACAAGACCGGGGTTTTTGTTTATAAGGGATATGTGTCTTGTCTTGTCGTCAGATGTGATTACAAAAAGCAACTCATCCTCCACGAATGTATAGAAGGCATGAGAACACCATATGTCACTCCCGTCTGAAACGGCCAGGGTAAGGACATGATGCTCCTTTATGAAATCTACTATCTTGTCAGGAAACATGAGCCTCTTCCCAAATATAAATTTTATCCGATCTTCTGAGTTTCACACCAGCAGGTACAGGTATAGAGCAGTACTCACCCTTGACGGCTTTCTCTGTAACCTTAAGGTCCACTCTTATCTCTTGTGCCTCACACTCAATCACACCTGTAGATGGGCCGGTAATGAGTATCTGTTCTCCCGTCCTGAGTTCGCCGGTTTCGATAAGCACTTCTGCAACCGAGAGATTTGAGAAGTAATTAGTGACCTTGCCGACATAACGTTTCTTTCTGGTTGCCTTGTTACCGTATACATCGCTCCATTCGCCAAGTTTTGCCCCCTGGTAGTATCCGTCCCAGAAACCTCTGTTGAAGACTGAAGAGACGCGGGCCTTAAGCTCACCTGACAGTTTACTGTCATATTTACCGTTACAAACAGCATCTGCTGCCTCACGATAGGCCGAGGTGACCCTCTTGACATACTCCGCAGCCCTTGCCCTGCCCTCTATCTTGAATACTGTCACCCCGGCGTCGATTATCTTGTCGACAAACTCTATTGTGCAGAGATCCTTGGGTGACATAATGTATTTATTGTCTATCTCGAGTTGCATACCAGTCTCAAGATCAGTCACCTGATAGCCTCTTCTGCACAACTGATAGCATGAACCCCTGTTTGCAGAAGCATTATATTCATGAAGGCTCAGGTAACACTTACCTGAAACAGCCATACAGAGTGCACCATGGCAGAAAAGCTCAAGGGCAACCAATTTTCCCGAAGGGCCTTTTATCTGTTCTCCCTTAATGGCATCGCTGATTGCCTTTATCTGTACCAATGAAAGTTCCCTCGAGAGGACAATGACATCTGCAAATTGTGAATGATATCTTACACTCTCTATGTTCGAGACATTCAGTTGTGTGGATATATGAACCTCCACCCCAATCTTTCTTGCATAAAGGATCACTGCCATATCCGAGGCAATTATTGCAGAGACTCCTGCTTCATGTGCAGCCTCGACGGTTTTGCGCATAGCCTCCAGATCCGAGTCGTATATTACAATGTTGAGCGTTAGATATGACTTAACATTATTACTCCTACAAATAGAAACAATCTCCGGCAAATCCCCGGCAGAGAAGTTATTGGCGGAATGCGACCGCATATTCAGCTCTCCTACGCCAAAATAGACGGAATTCGCCCCTCCCTGAATTGCGGCATGTAATGCCTCAAAATTGCCGGCAGGTGACATTATCTCGATATCTGTACTCTTTATGTTCATTTCTGGTTACTCTCTTGAAGTTAGTGACAACACCTTATCCAACACCATTTGAGGCTTAATGTTCATAAGGCAGGCATAATCCCCCCTGTAACACTCCTTGTTGCCGAATACAGAGCATGGCCTGCATTCCAGGTCAAGCTGCACGGCATTTTCCGGGTTCTGATTCCATCCGTAGAAGCCTGCATACGGATGTGTTGCGCCCCATATAGACATAACAGGCGTGCCAACAAAGGAGGCAAGGTGCATATTGGCAGAGTCCATGGATACCATAAGATCCAGGCTTTTAAGTATTTCCAACTCCTCCTCCAGAGTGTACTTGCCGGCGGCGGACTCCACGCCCGAGTATTTCTGTTCCATAGCATGTAGCAAAGTCTCTTCGGTACGTCCGCCGCCAAACAGAAAGATCTGGAACCGCTTATCCTCACTTAGCGTTGAGACAACCTGCTCCATATATTCATACGGCCACGCCTTTCCTTTGTGTTTTGCAAATGGAGCAATTCCGATTCTAATATGTTCTCCGTTTTTCCTTGCTCTTGAAATATATTCTCTGCCTGCAAAGTTTATATTTTCAAGCCCGAGCCCTGCAAAAACGCTCTCATAGCGGCTCAGCATTGAGGGAAGCTGTCTGAGTTGCTTGTTTTTCTTTCTGGTGAGCTCTGATTTTTCCGCTCTTCCTTTATGAAGAAAAGCGATTTTCAGAAGATTGAAAAAAAAGTAGCCTCGTAGCACCCATGTGCGGGTAACATTATGCAGGTCGGCAATATCTGTAGGTCTTGTCCTCGAAAGATCCCTGTACAATCTTGTCAGGCCTCTGAATCCCCTGTATTTTCCTTTGAAATCAACAGGGAAGAATGAGAGGTTATCAATTCCTGAAAACAGAGTTTCCAGTCTTGGTTGAGAAACCATCGTGAACCGCACTTGGGGATTGGCTTCTGCATAGGCTCTCACCAATGGTGCTCCTATCGCAATGTCACCTATTGCAGAAAACCTGAATATCAGTATATGCCTAGCTCTTTTTTTCACCTTGATATAACACCGGATTCAATGCCGGATCATTGTACATTTTCATCTGCTTGTAAAACTTCATATACTTCCTGCCTGACTCTATGTCGGCAAGGAGTTGGTCTATTGCAAGTGAAAGATCCTCTTTCTGAGTAAGAAGGGTCTGATATTTTTTTGTACAGTTGGCAATATGCTCTTCAGATGCATCTTTTCTCTCAGCCTCCACCCTCATATGGTATATCTTTAGTGCAAGAATCGACAGGCGGTCTATTGCCCATGCAGGAGTCTCCGTATTGATGGTTGCACCATCCTGTTGCCTGACATTTGAGAAAAGATTCATGAAATAGCTGTCAATCATCTCAACCAAGTCTGTCCTCTCCTGATTTGACCTGTCAATCCTCCTCTTTATCTCTAAAGCCTCAACAGGGTCAATGGCCGGGTTTCTTATGATATCCTCAAGGTGCCACTGAACAGTATCTATCCAGTTCTTCTTGTACAGGAAATATTCAATAGTTCCCGGTTCAAAAGGATCCGCCATGGTGGCATCTACATTGTCCCATTTGTGATAATCATTGACAGACCTCTCAAAGATCTCGTTGAATTTTGTACTGTACTTCATATATAGCTTATTATTATTTTTCACGATCAATCAACTTGTCGGCAAAGGTAATCAGTTGAGATTCCTGAGCCTTTGTCAGCCCGGCAGCAAGCACAATCTCCCTTGCTTCAGCATGATAGCCGGCAATTGCCTCCTCTGCAAGCTCCTTGACACCCAGATCTTTATATTTGGCCAACACTGCAGCAATCTTCTCTTCCGGAGATATAGAATTATTTTTGAAAAGATTAAGCAGCGCATTTGTTTGCTCAGGGTTAGCTCTCTTAAAAGCTTCAACAAGCAGCCAGGTCTTTTTATTGCAAAGTATATCTCCACCGATAGCCTTACCGAATGTCAGTGTATTTCCGAAACTATCCAGATAGTCGTCTTTTATCTGAAAAGCAAGGCCCAGCTTATATCCATAATTGTAGAGCATATCTGACACCTTATCACCTGCTCCCGCTATCATTGCACCCATCTTTGCCGAACATGCAATCAGAACGGCGGTCTTCAGTGATATCATCTCTGTATAATCCTCTGTCGTAATAAATGGAACAGATTCATAATTCATGTCTATTTGTTGCCCTTCGCACACCTGAGCCGCTGTCCTTGAAAAAAGAGCCAGTACTTTACTGAGCGAAGAGGCAGGCGAGTGTGTAAGGTATTGATATGATTTTATGCACATTACATCACCCGACAGAATTGCAATGTTGTTATTCCATTTTTTGTGGACTGTTGTCTGGTTTCTCCTTAAAGGAGCACCATCCATTATATCATCATGGATAAGCGTGAACCCGTGGAATATCTCAATAGCCAGTGCCGGATACAATATTTCATTATCAATCCTGTCCGAAAAAAGGTTGTAAGTCATCAACGCCATTTTTGGCCTCAACCTCTTACCACCGATCGAAATCAAATACTCGATAGGTTCATAGAGCTCTTCAGGTTTCCCTTTAAGATCAAGCGTAATCACAGCCTTCTCTACAATAGCGTCAAGCTCTTCCAGTGTATACATGTTATTTAAACTTAATTAATCTTCAAAGTTAATCCTTTTTATACAATTTTGTATATTCGCAACCGTGGAAAAACAAAAACCAACGAGAGCAAGGGTTATCAAACATACTGGCAGTCACTATCTTGTAAGCAACTTACCGGATTGGAGTGTCACCCAGTGTACCGTACGCGGAAGATTGCGGCTGAAAGGTGTGAGAACTACCAATCCGATTGCAGTGGGAGATTTTGTTGATTATGACCGACAGGAAGACGGCAGCGGAATAATCACACAAATTCATCCGAGGACAAATTATATCATCCGAAAATCAACAAACCTCTCTAGAGAGGCTCATATAATCGCTGCCAACATAGATCTTGCCTTAATCATTGTTACTCTTGACCTTCCACAAACACCTCTTGCATTCATAGACCGTTTTCTTGTAACATGCGAGGCATACAGAGTGCCTGTTAAAATAATCCTTAACAAAAGCGACCTATATAAAGACAATACGAAAAGCGTTAAGAGTTTCAGAGAGTTATACAACTCTGCAGGATATGAGGTAATTGAAGTTTCGTGCATCACAGGTGAGAACATTGATACTCTCAAAAAGGAGTGCAAGGATAAACTCACACTGCTTTCAGGAATTTCCGGCGTAGGGAAATCGACATTGATCAATACTCTGGACAGCACACTTAATCTGAGGACAAAAGAAATTTCTGAATATCATCTTCAGGGCAAGCATACAACCACATATTATGAAATCCATCCATTGAGCACCGGAGGCTTTGTAATAGACACACCTGGCATCCGGGGTTTTGGTCTTATCGAAATTAAACCCGAAGAGCTTAGTCACTATTTCCCTGAAATGCTCAAAGTTCTTGACAATTGCCGCTTTGCACCATGCACCCATACTCATGAACCCGGATGTGCAGTTAAGACGGCTGTTGATGCCGGAGAGATTTCTGCAGACAGATATATATCCTATATAGGAATGCTTGAAGAGGAGGGCAAGTACAGGTAGCTTATGATGAACAAAAGAATAATGAAGCTTGCAGGACCAAGCATCCTGGCCAACATCACAGTGCCGATAGTCGGGATGGTGGATGTAGCAATAGCGGGAAGACTTGGGGATGCAGCATATATTGGATCCATTGCTATTGCAACAATGCTCTTTGACCTCCTGTACTGGAACTTCGGGTTTCTTCGTGTCGGGACAGGGGGGCTGACAGCGCAGGCATACGGGAAAAGAGATTTCAGGGAAGCAATCAAGATTCTCATTCAGTCGGTCGGTACAGCTCTTATAGCCACAGCTGTAATATGGGCCATTCAATATTTTTTTGTTGAACTCTCCTTCATAGTAATAGACACCTCAGAAGAGGTAAAGAGTCTTGCATGTCAGTATTTCTACATAAGAATTTGGGCAGCTCCTGCCACACTCTCTCTTTTTGCCCTTAAAGGCTGGTTCATAGGTATGCAGAACACGATTTCACCTATGATATCTGATATAACAGTAAATGTTACCAATCTGCTTTACTGCCTTTATTTTGCAATTTACCTCAAGATGGGTGTAGCCGGTATTGCATTGGGAACGGTGGCGGCACAATACACCGGTCTGGCTGTCACCTTGTCCATACTGTACATATACTATGGAAAGCTTTTCAAACACATTGACATAAGAAGAAGTTTCAAAGTCAATGAGATAAAAAGTTTCTTTGTGATGAACAGCAACTTATTTATCCGCTCGATTTGTTTCCTGAGTGTATATGCCGGGTTTACCAGCATAGCGGCTGAGTACGGCGACACGCTGTTGGCAGTCAGCACCATCATGATGAAACTTATGCTTCTATACTCCTATTTTGTAGACGGATTTGCCTATGCTGGTGAAGCATTAACCGGAAGATACATTGGGGCTCGTGACGGAAAAAATCTCAGAAAGTCAATAAAACTCATATTTTCATGGTGTATCGCAATAGGGTTAATATCAACCTTGGGGTATTACTTCGGCGGTGAGGCCCTTTTCAGACTTATGACTAACAATGAAGTTGTAATCCGGGAAGCAAGGCAATTTCTCCCATGGCTGCTGATTGTCCCTATGGCCGGTTGTATCGGATTCACCTGGGACGGTATTTATGTGGGAGCAACATCTTCTGTTGCACTGCGTAACGTAATGATATTATCTGCAATCGCATTCTTCCTTTCATATCTTATATTTAAAAACAGCATCGGCATACAGGCACTTTGGCTTGGATACACCATGCACCTTGTGTTGAGGTCTCTTTTGATGTCCGTAAATGCAAAAAAACATGTTCTAAGCAAAGTTCTTTAAAAAGTTTTCATAACTTTGAGAAATACCTGGTTGACTATCCGAATGAAGATCTGGAAAAAGATATCCCTTTCATTACTATTCATTCTCTTCTGGGGTGTGGTTTCATCTCATGATAAGGATGTCTCGTTCCCCGGATCTCTTGAATACACTTCAAAAACGACAAAGATTGCCGTTTTCTATTCCCGTAACCCGAGACATGAAAGACTCCGGGAGTTCACATCCGGAATATCTGCCTATATATCAAACAGAAAGATTAACTCTTTAGTTCACACTTTGAGTATAGATCCAACAGGAGAAAGAGATATTGATGACAAGAGTGAAAGAATCAAAATTATCGCAAAAAACACAATAAACAGGAAGTATGCGGATGTAATAATTGCCACTGACCGCGAGTCACACAGGCTGATCTCTACAATTGACTCTTCGCTTTACGCAAACATGCCTGTCGTTTCTATATGTACGAAAACCAACCATATAGAACCACTTCCTCAGAATCTGATCTGTGAGATTGACTGGAACTTTGAAAAGAATTTTCTGCTGGGCATGAAGCTTTTTCCCAGGACAAAAAGGGTGATTTTTATCTCTGACGACTCTGATTACGGATTAGCTGAAAGAAATCTGGCTCAGAATACATTATCAAAATACAAAAACAAGGTTAGAATAACATATATTTCCCCTCCATCAGAACATTTCGATCTGTTCATAAATGAGATAACCAAGCAACCCGACAGGACTTTCATAATCCTCTCCTCGTGGTTACTGGATAATGTAGGTAATTATAACATAAAGGGGTCATATTATCCTTTTTTAAGCCGACTCGGCAACATACCGGTATTTGGGAACCAGAACCTCTCTCTGGGTTCCGGCATTTTGGGCGGCTACCTTACATCTATGTGGGATGTCGGAAATATAGTGGCTGAAAAGGCTATTAAAATGGCGCGAGGCATGTTGGTCCCATCGACAATCTCAATTAACTGCGGCAAGCTTATATTAGATTACAATGTTATCAAACGACTCAATGTGCCGGAAGAAAGAATCCCAAGAGAAACCTCATATATAAACAAGCCTTTTAACATTTTTGATGATTACTCAACGGAGATAAATTTTATAATCTTTATTATAGTAATTCTCTCTGTCTCTCTCATATCGCTTGCCTACTATCATTTCCGGTTTTTGAGAGTAAACAAGGACAATCTCAAACTTTCAAAAGAGAATGAAATAAGAAAAGAACTCCTGGACAAGACCCTCTCTGTAATGACCGAAGGCGTTATAACATTTGATCCGGGACTAAAGATTATCAATATTAATAAAACTGGTGTAGAGATGTCCGGTTATAGCGGAGAATTTATTGGCCTTACTTTTGATGAAGTCTTTCATACATCAAGACCTCATAATGAAATCTCTGTTTCCGACGCCCTTATCAAATGTATCAAAGAAAAAGGGCGAGTCCAGATTCCTAACTCGACAAAAATTAATTATCCCGACAAAGAGTCCCGGATTATATCGGGAAATGTCTCCCCTGTTATAGACTCTGACGGACAAATCTCTCAGATTGTATTTGCATTTTACGATAGAACGGAATCCTTTACACAGCAGAGGTTTCTCAAACTCGCCGCCGAAACTGCAAAATCTTACACCTGGGCATTCAACACACTGACCAAGAATATCTATCTGGATGAGAATTACTTCAAACACATAAAGGGAGAAGCTCCGGAAGAGTCTCTCATAAGGTTTTTCCTGTCAAAAATCCATCCAGATGACAGAAAAGCTTTAGTAAAACCTCACAATATCATGTCTAGTGAGACTACCGGAGAGATGTATAAAATAGAGTTCAGGATGTCTGTTGATAACGGAGCTACATATGAATGGTGGGAGAGAAGAGGAATAGTATACCTGGAGAGGGAGGGAAGGAAGAATGTCCGGTATATATACGGGATGGATATAAATATTGATGATCACAAGAGGAGAGAGAAGGAACTTATTGAGGCAAGGTTGAGGGCTGAGGAGTCGGACAAACTCAAAACTGCGTTCCTTTCCAATATGAGTCACGAAATCCGTACGCCTCTGAACGGCCTGGTAGGTTTTGCAAATTTGCTGACAGAACCGGATTACAGTGCTGACGAAAAACGGAGATTTGTTGAGGTGATTAATGAAAGTTCAAGAAAGCTCATGTCACTCATAAGTGATATTCTGGATCTCTCCAGGATTGAATCAAATGCTCTGCTCTTTGAAGTTAAACCATTCGATTTATCCGACAACATAAACGATGTTATATATTCATTCAAAAATCAGGAGAAATCAAACGTCAGGATAGTTGCTGAACTTCCTGAAAAACCCCTTACACTCTCTTTTGACGCATTTCGAAACAGACAGATTCTAAACAACCTTATAAGCAATTCCCTTAAATTCACCGATGTGGGAGAAATTCGTGTGGGTTACAAAGTATATGAAAAATTTGTGGAGGTTTTTGTAAGTGATACCGGTATAGGAATTGAGAAGAAAAATCTGTCTGCAATTTTCGAGCGCTTTTTCAAGATAAATGAATTTGTCGGAGGAACTGGGTTGGGATTACCTTTGTGCAAGGCAATCGTTGAAAAATTCGGAGGTCGTATATGGGCAGAATCGGAATTTGGGGCCGGAACAACAATAAGATATACTATAAACTTCCCTGATATTCCGGAATCTGACAAGACCGGTGAAATACCAGAAACCGAACAAAAGACAGAGAAGCCAGAACTTATGACAGACAATGATTTACAACCGCTCATACTTATCGCAGAAGATCTGGATAGCAATTACCAGCTTCTTCGTATTATGCTTAGTAAGTTCTATCGGCTCATATGGGCCAAAAACGGTGAAGAGGCAGTAGAGATGTACAAAATAAACAACCCGGCTGTTATCCTCATGGACATTAAGATGCCGGTAATGGATGGTCTGGAAGCGACAAAAATAATCCGTAAATATTCAAAAGATGTCATCATCATTGCCCAGACAGCAAATGCTTTTGAATCGGATCATAAAATAGCAATTGAAGCCGGGTGCAACGACGTGGTTACAAAACCAATCAGATCCACAGTATTGCTTGCAGCAATAAAAAAACACCTGTCACAATAATATATATCATGAAAGACCTTAAGTATCTTAAACTTCTTTCCAAAAGCTTCCCCACTATTTCAGACGCAGCCACAGAGATTATCAATCTGGAGGCAATACTCAACCTTCCCAAAGGCACAGAGCATTTCCTTACAGATATACACGGAGAGCATGAGGCTTTCCAGCATGTTATCAAAAATGCATCCGGTGTAATTAAGAAAAAGGTCGAGGATATTTTCGGTCATACACTCAGGGAGTGGGAGAAGAAGGAGTTATGCACACTGATATACTATCCCGAGCAAAAACTTAAAATTATAAAAGCCCGTGAGCATGATATTGAAGACTGGTACAAAATGATACTCGTCAGGTTGTTAAAAGTGTGTGAAAATGTTTCTTCCAAATATACAAGGTCAAAAGTACGGAAGGCCTTGCCAAAAGAGTTCTCATACATAATACAGGAGTTGATGCATGAGTCTTTGAATGAGCCGAACAAGCACGGCTATGTCGAGGCAATCATCTCTACTATAGTATCTACCGGAAGATCGGAGAATTTTATCGTTGCCATAAGTAAACTCATTCAGAGAATGACAATCGATTCGCTCCATATAATCGGAGATGTCTATGACAGAGGCCCCGGAGCGCATATAATAATGGACATTCTTTGTGACTATCACAATGTCGACATACAGTGGGGAAACCACGATCTTGTCTGGATGGGAGCGGCTGCGGGAAGTGAGGCATGTATGGCAAATGTTATAAGAATGTCACTTCGTTATACAAATCTTGCCACTCTTGAGGATGGTTACGGGATAAACCTCATGCCTCTTGCCTCATTTGCATTGGAGATGTATGGAGAGGATCCTTGCGCGGTATTCAAGCCAAAGATGAGTGAAGACGAGGTTGTAAAGCAGAAGCAGATAAGAATGATATCTCAGATGCATAAGGCAATATCTGTTATTCAGTTCAAACTAGAAGGTCAGCTAATAGAGAGGAATCCTGAGATGGACATGGACGACAGGAGGCAACTCCATCTTATTGATTATGAAAAAGGTGCAATAAACCTCAATGGCAAAGTCTATCAACTCAAGGACAAGTCATTCCCGACAATAGACCCTCAGAATCCCTATGAACTTACTGAAGATGAGAGAGAGCTGGTTGACAAACTTATACACTCATTCACTCACAGCGAGAAGCTGAGAAAGCATATGAGATGTATCTACGCTAACGGATCTCTTTATCTTGTAAGAAATTCAAACCTGCTTTACCACGGTTCGGTTCCTCTCAACGAAGACGGCTCTTTCAAAAGTGTGAAAATTCAGGGCGCAGAATACAGCGGAAAGAGGCTATTCGATAAAATAGACCAAATAGTGCGTCAGGCATATTTTGAAGAAAAAAAGACCAAAGAGAAGCGATTCGGGCAGGATTTCATATGGTATCTCTGGTGCGGACCTTCATCACCTCCTTTTGACAAGGACCGGATGGCCACATTTGAGAGGTACTTTATCGCCGACAAGGAGACCCACAAGGAGAATAAGGGGCACTATTACCATCTAAAGGACAACCGTGAGATTTGTGAGAAAATCCTTGAAGAGTTCGGAATCCGGGACGAGCATTCTCACATAATAAACGGCCATATTCCTGTTAAAACCACTAAAGGAGAGTCGCCAATAAAAGCTGAGGGAAAGCTGCTGGTCATAGACGGAGGCTACTCAAAAGCATACCAGCCGGAAACAGGGATAGCCGGTTTTACGCTAATATATAACTCCCACGGACTTCAACTTGTTCAACATCAGCCATTCGTATCCACACAGCAGGCTATAGAGAACGGAGAGGATATAATATCCGAGACTACTGTGCTTGAATTCAGCAACAGACGAAAACTAGTACGGGACACAGACATAGGCAAGGAGCTCATGCAACAGATAGATGACCTCACAAAGTTGCTTGATGCATATCGCAGCGGTTATCTGAAAGAGGATGACAATTGACTAAATAAAGATCTCTGCAATCATACAGCGTACAGAACCTCCTCCGTTTGTCTCAATTGTTGAGACATCGGGGGCAAGGATTCTGCAATATGAAGACAGCCTTGCAATCTGACTGTCATCCAAAACCATTCTCGCCCGTGCTGACATAATCAGCAAAGACTCCCCTTTATCATTTTTCAATTCCAGCATATTACCGGCAAAGTGTCCCATTTGCTCGAGGGATATTTCAATCAGCTCTTTATCATCGTCTTCCACAAGACCGATAAAATTTTCCCTCTCATTAATATCCTTGATTGCATCAATACATGCAAGAACGAATTTACTACCCACACACATCATCACATTGGTGTGATATATCGGCTGATCATTCTCGTCACTGGCACTAAAAAGAAAATAGTCATAATCCATCTCCTCGCAGAACTCCTCTAGTACCGACTCATCCGTCCTTGGCGAGGCACATGCATAAACAAGATTACTGTCTCTGTCAAGCACCATGCTTCCGGTACCCTCAAGAAAGAGAGATTCTGCCTCCCATTTGGTGAGGTCCACTACCCTCTTTACATCAAACTCCTTTTTGATGTACTCTATTACTTCAGGTTTTCTCTCTAGTCTTCTGTTCCCTGCAAACATAGGATAGAGCACCAGAGTACCCCCTTCATGGGTTGAAAACCAGTTATTGGGAAATATCGAATCCGGAGTATGGGGCTCCGGCTTATCCTGTAGCACATGTACATTCACTCCATTTTGTCTGAGGAGTTGCACATAGCTGTCAAACTCTTGAACAGCTATGCCATTTGTACCATCTTCATTGCTCTGCTTCTGGAAAGCATTATTAACCGCAGTCTCGGGATTATAACCAAAGTTTGCGGGCCTTATCATTAAAACTTTTGAGGTTGTCTGCATATAAGATTAAGCTAGGGAATCCATTGATACAATTATGATTTTTATGGCTTCTCTCAATTCTGCCTCAGATATGACCAAGGGAGGAGCAAAACGTATTATATGCTTGTGAGTAGGTTTTGCAAGAAGACCCATCTCAGCCATTCTCTCACACACATCCCACGCCTCCTTGCCATTGTGTGGCTGAACAACAATAGCGTTAAGCAATCCTTTTCCCCTTATCTGTTTTATGAATGGTGATTTATATTTCCCCATCTCTTCCCTGAAAATCTTGCCAAGGTACTCTGCTTTCTCCACAAGTTTTTCCTCCTTCACAACCTCCAGAGCCGCCATAGCAACACGGCAGGCAAGAGGAAATCCTCCGAAAGTGGAACCATGTTCACCCGGTTTAATCGTAAGCATAATATCGTCATCTGCCAGAACTGCAGACACAGGCAATACTCCGCCTGAAATAGCCTTACCTAGAATCACAACATCCGGACGGATCCCTTCATGGTCACAGCATAACATCTTCCCTGTCCTTGCTATACCTGTCTGCACCTCATCCGCCATAAAAAGTACATTGTGCTTTTTACATAATTCATAGCATTTTTTCAGATACCCGTCATCCGGAACAAACACCCCTGCCTCACCCTGAATCGGTTCAACCATAAATGCCGCTACCTCAGCACCATGTTTCTCAAGAACAGAAGCCAGAGCCTGCGTGTCATTGTATGGAATCTTGACAAGACCGGGTGTAAAAGGGCCGTATTTATCATAAGAGTCGGGATCTGTCGAGAGTGAGACTATCGTTATAGTCCTTCCGTGGAAATTACCTTCACAGCAAATAATCAAAGCTTTGTCCTCTGCTATTCCTTTCCTGACGTATCCCCATCTGCGGGCAAGCTTCAGGGCTGTCTCAACAGCCTCTGCGCCGGAGTTCATCGGAAGCACCTTGTCATAACCAAAGAAATCGTGTATATATTTCTCGTATGGCCCCAGGCAATCATTGTAAAAGGCTCTGGATGTAAGACACAGCGTGTCTGCCTGATCTTTAAGGGCTTTTACTATTTTTGGATGACAATGACCCTGATTAACGGCAGAATAGGCAGACAAAAAGTCAAAATATTTTTTACCGTCTACGTCCCATACATAAGGGCCTTTGCCCTTAGACAACACTACTTCAAGCGGATGATAGTTGTGGGCTCCGTACTTTTCCTCACACTCGATGAAGTTCTTTGCATTTTTTGATAATTCCATGATTCTGAATTTTCTCAAAGATAGCCCTTTTTTCCTCAAAAAATGTTAATAAGGTGTTTGTAATTCAAATTAATAATCTTACCTTTGCATCCCAATTTTATGTGGCGAAAATACTTAAAGCAAAGAATAACAACCAATTATGCCAACAATTCAACAGTTAGTCCGCATGGGCCGCACAGTGATCGTAGAGAAGAGTAAATCTCGCGCTCTTGATGCTTGTCCACAAAGACGCGGAGTATGTGTACGTGTTTACACAACAACTCCTAAGAAACCTAACTCGGCTATGCGTAAAGTAGCCCGTGTACGCCTTACCAACCAAAAGGAAGTAAACGCATACATACCAGGAGAAGGTCACAACTTGCAGGAGCACTCAATCGTGCTTGTGCGCGGCGGTCGTGTAAAAGACCTTCCGGGTGTACGTTACCACATCCTGCGTGGTGCATTGGATACTGCCGGTGTTGACGGTCGTAAACAAAGTCGTTCTCTTTACGGAGCAAAGAGGCCTAAAAAAGGCGCAGCTGCAGCTCCTGCAAAGAAGAAATAATCCAACTAAACAAATTTTATAACAAATGAGAAAAACGAAGCCTAAAAAGAGGATTCTACTTCCTGATCCAAAGTATCATGACGTATTGGTAACACAGTTCGTTAATAATCTTATGATTCAGGGGAAGAAGAGTATCGCCTATGGCATCTTCTATGATGCAATGGAAATCATCGGCGAGAAGATGAAAGATTCTGACAAGGCTCCTTTAGAGATCTGGAAAAAAGCACTTGAGAACATTACTCCTCAGGTCGAAGTTAAGAGCCGCCGTGTAGGTGGTGCAAACTTCCAGGTTCCTACAGAAGTGCGTCCTGACAGAAAAGTTTCATTATCTATTAAAAACATGATCTTGTACGCACGCAAACGTTCTGCTCACTCAATGGCAGAAAAACTTGCAGCTGAGACAATGGCTGCATACAATAACGAAGGTGCTGCATACAAGAGAAAAGAGGACATGCATAAGATGGCAGAGGCTAACAAGGCGTTTGCACACTTCCGTTTCTAAGCTCCAGAGAATAATTAGATGGCAAGAGATTTAAAATATACGAGAAACATTGGCATCATGGCCCATATTGATGCCGGTAAGACTACTACATCCGAGAGGATTCTCTATTATACAGGCAAGACCCACAAAATAGGAGAAGTCCACGAGGGTGCCGCTACTATGGACTGGATGGTTCAGGAGCAAGAGAGGGGTATCACTATCACCTCTGCTGCTACAACAGCTTTCTGGAACTATAGGAACGAACAGTACCAGATTAATCTTATCGACACTCCAGGTCACGTTGACTTTACAGTTGAGGTTGAGAGATCATTGCGTGTACTAGATGGCACAGTTGCAACATTCTGTGCTGTAGGCCGCGTTCAGCCTCAGTCAGAGACTGTCTGGCGCCAGGCCGATAAGTATCATGTACCAAAACTAGCTTATGTGAACAAGATGGACCGTGTCGGAGCAGATTTCCTTGCTGTAGTAGAGGAAATGAACGAGAAGCTCGGCGCACACGCTATTCCAATTGTTCTTCCGATAGGTGCTGAGGATAAATTTGAAGGAATCATTGACCTCATATCAAATAAAGCATATTATTACAATCAGGACAGCAAAGATCTCGTGAACTATGAGATCAAGGATGTTCCTGCCAATATGGTTGAAGAGGTTGAAGAGTGGCGCGGTAAACTTGTAGAGGCTATCGCTGAATACAATGACTCGATTCTTGAAAAATTCTTTGACGATCCGGATTCAATTACTGAGGATGAGATTATCGAGGCACTCAGGAAAGCAACCATTGATATGGCTGTGGTTCCTACATGCTGCGGTTCTTCATTCAAAAACAAAGGTGTTCAGTATCTGCTCGATTCAGTGATGCGTTACCTGCCATCTCCTCTTGATATTGGGGATGTTCATGGCAAAAATCCTGATACTGAGAAGGAAGAGATTCGTAAATCGAATCCGAAGGAGCCTTTCTGCGGACTAGTATTTAAAATTGCTACCGATCCTTTTGTAGGTCGTCTTGCATTCCTTAGAGCATACTCAGGAAAACTTGAGTCAGGTTCTTATGTACTCAACACACGATCAGGCAAAAAGGAGAGGGTGGCCAGACTTTACCAGATGCACTCAAACAAACAGAATCCTATAGATTTTGTTGAGGCTGGTGATATCTGCGCAGCCGTAGGTTTCAAAGACCTTCGCACCGGTGATACAATATGCGTTGAAAACCATCCTATAGTTCTTGAATCAATGACATTCCCTGATCCTGTTATCGGGCTTGCTGTTGAACCTAAGACTCAGAAAGATCTTGACAAACTCGGCATAGCGCTTGGCAAACTTTCTGAAGAGGACCCTACATTCACTGTACGCTCTGACCACGAGACCGGCCAGACAGTTATCAGCGGTATGGGTGAGCTTCACCTTGAGATTATCGTTGACCGTCTCAAAAGAGAGTTCGGTGTAGAGATAAACCAGGGTGCACCTCAGGTTAACTACAAAGAGGCTATTCGCTCTACAGTACAACATCGCGAAGTCTTCAAGAAGCAGTCAGGCGGCCGCGGTAAATTTGCTGATATTATCTTTGAAATAGGTCCGGTTGACGAGGGTGTTTCAGGACTCCAGTTTGTTGACGAGGTTAAAGGCGGTAACATTCCAAGAGAGTTTATCCCTTCTGTAGAGAAAGGATTCAAGGCTGCAATGGCAAATGGTGTTCTTGCAGGCTATGAAGTAACATCACTTAAGGTTGTTCTTAAAGATGGTTCATTCCACCCTGTTGACTCTGATGCACTTTCATTTGAAATTTGCGCAAGGCAGGCTTTCCGTAAATCGTGTCCTAAAGCAAACCCTGTTATACAGGAGCCTATTATGTCTCTAGAAGTCGTAACTCCTGAGGATTACGTCGGAGATGTTATC
This sequence comes from Bacteroidales bacterium CF, assembly GCA_000473305.1. Lineage (GTDB taxonomy): Bacteria > Bacteroidota > Bacteroidia > Bacteroidales > UBA932 > Bact-08. The sequence continues at coordinate 2,397,856 of CP006772.1, forward strand.
GGTGACCTCAATAAACGCAGAGGCCAGATTACAAATATGGACTCAAAGGGTAATGCAAGAATCGTTAAGGCGAAGGTTCCGCTTTCAGAGCAATTCGGTTATGTAACGACCTTGAGGACATTGTCATCAGGACGTGCTACAAGCACCATGGAATTCTCTCACTATTCAGAACTTCCTGCTTCTCTTGCAAAAGAGGTTATCGAAAGATCGAGCGGAAAGAAATCTGACAGTGATTTAGATGAATAATATTGAAAAATTAATTGGTTAATATAAAACAAAATGAGCCAAAAAATAAGAATAAAGCTGAAATCTTATGATCATATGTTGGTTGACAAATCTGCCGACAAGATTGTAAAAACTGTAAAAGCTACAGGTGCTGTTGTTAGTGGTCCTATTCCACTTCCTACAGATAAGAAGATTTTCACTGTTAACCGCGCCACATTTGTTAACAAGAAAGCTCGTGAGCAATTCGAACTGAATTCTTTCCGCCGTCTTCTTGACATCTACAGTTCAACTCCAAAGACAGTAGACGCTTTGATGAAACTCGAACTTCCAAGCGGAGTTGAGGTAGAAATCAAAGTCTGACTATAGGAAATTGACGGCAAATTACTATCTTTGTCGTCCCGTTCCCGGGCCCATAGCTCAGTTGGTTAGTAGCACCTGACTCATAATCAGGGGGTCGTTGGTTCAAGCCCAACTGGGCCCACAGAAAAGGCATCTTCGCTTTAGCGCAGATGCCTTTTTTATTGAAAATTCTTTAGTTTTACCTGATTTGTTTTGGATAGCCGCTTTTTACTGTGTAGAAATATCGTCTCAGGGCTGTCCATCCTCAGTCGTTGCTCTCCCTCCGGCTGAAATGCCCTGATCCGGTATTTTTCCACTTATTAGAAAAGAATTGGAAACCCGAATGTCACTATTGTTGCCCAGATGATATAAACAGGGAGAAATCCTGAGATGGCCCTGCCGACTGTTTCAGGTTCTCCTTTTCCGGCTGCAGCTTTAAAAAGTTGAACAGAGACTATCAGGAGGTTGGCAAGGATTAAAAGGTTAGCACCCAATACAGCCGCCCTGTTCGGACTTATCCCCCACTCCGAGATCCTGAACAATATTGCTGACAAGGCTATTCCGTTTACTATGACAGTAACTGCCGATAATAAAAATAGAATCCATATCTGAAGACTTTTCTTTGTAACAGAAGTATCGCCTGCAACCGAGAAGAAAATCACAGCCATTACACCTACAAGCAAAGCATTGAATATCATGAGAAAATCCCTGTCATTGTATGGATTTTTTTCCGAATAAATAATTGCCACTAAATATACCAGCAACATAATCAAAACGAGAGGGCTGAAGATCCTGGCAATCACCGGAGTTATCCGGCCTACAAGATGAGGATTCTTCTCAATGAGATATGTGGCAATTACAGGTATTGCGGATAGTGCAACAATCCCAATGTAACTCATATAGAAATTCTCAATTTTCAGACCTAAAAGCTCGAACAGACCAATTGTCACTCCGCTCAATACCCCACCGGCTATTAATAATAGTCCTGACATAATCCCAAGATCTCCGTTAAATTTCAAATAGGCCAGCCTTTTCTCATGGAGGCTCTTTATGCTGCCGACAAATGCAAACCCAAGAACAGCCCATAATAACAACAGAAGATGAATGCAAGAGAGTGTGGTGACATCGCTTTCAACGTCAGGCAGCAGATTTATAAATATTGCACACAATAAAAAAACCAGACCGATAATTGATATGTTTAGCCTTGAGACTTTGTTCTTCCAGGCAAAATATCCTGCCAATACAGGAAAGACTATAAATCCGACATTTCTTACATAAAAGGCCTCCTCGGCCAGGCCAAGAATTGCCGGCAGCTTAGCAATTATAGCAGCCACTATAGAGGCTACTACTACAACAAGAAGCCCCTCACTTTTCACTATTCTTTCTTCACTTTTCACTATCCCCTCATCACTCTTCACTATCCCCTCTTCACTTTTCACTATCCCCTCCTCACTTTTCACTATTCTCTCATCACTCTTCACTATCCCCTCTTCACTTTTCACTTTACTCTTATCACTTATCACTATCCCCTCATCACTCAGCCTCTCATACCAGAACTCTGCAAGAGGGTTGTTGCTCAAATCAGGATAAACCTGAAGGAACTCCTTTTTGAATTGGACTCTGTTGCCTCTGTATAACATCTCAAGATACCCGGCATCATTCTGATGCTCAAGTATCTCCTTTCTAATGTTTGCGTTTAATTGTATGTCTGCTCTTTCCATAATTATTAGATTTATTGTATCATTCTAAAAAGTACTTTGCTTTTCAAAGTTAAAAAATAAAAAAATTAGTGTTTTCTGTTTGATTCCAGAAATTTCTCCAGCGCATCCAAATGACTTTTAAAGGCCTTTTTACCCGTGCTCGTCATAAAGTAACGTGTATTGGGTTTCTTCCCTACAAATGATTTCTCTACCCCGATAAATTTCTCTTTTTCCAATGCCTTTATATGACTTGCCAGGTTTCCGTCTGTAATATCCAGATAATCCTTCAGAGAATTGAAGTCAAGCATATCATTGACAGCCAGGGCAGACATAATACCTAATCTCACCCTGCTTTCAAATGCCTTATGTAGTCCTTCTGTAGGAATCACTTCTCGTATTTTATATAAATGTAAATACCATAAACTATATGAGCTATACCAAAACCTACTGCCCAGATAAAAAGAGAATAATCAACCATAAATGTCGCTGCTAGTCCCAGAACAATCTCTACAAGTCCCAGGAATCGTACCTCGGCAAGAGTATGTGAACCCGCACTAAAGAGGCCCAGACCATAAAAAATCAATGTAAGAGGCGCGGCCAAACCAATGAGTCCATTCATAAGCAGCGCAATTATCAGTATTCCTCCGACTACCATAGGTACAAACATACTTGTAAGCAATCTCCTTGTGATTGGAGTCCAGATTTTCTCTCCCCTCTCTGAGGCTTTACGATATGAGAAATAAAAAGCTGTAGCGATGGCTGAGATAAGTACCACCGTCGCCAGAAGCAGTACCTTCACGACTAGTGAATTTAAAGGAGTTATGCCGGAAATCTGCAGTTCCTCACCCGGATTGAAATCCAGGATATAATAAGCTACAAAAGCTCCAATCAGAGCCAGTATGCCCGCTGTAATGCCGGCCCAACCCGAAAGCAATCTGAATTTAGATGAACGCTCCATCATTGAGCGAATCTCTGTTATATCCCTGATATAATCTTTCTCCTCTTTCATTAAAAGTACTTTTATTTGCAAAGTAAGAAAAGATTATTTAAACCTGCAAATTATATCACATTTTTAGAACAATTTATCTATACGTTCAGTGATTTCCCCATTTCCCACGGCCTCGATTATGCCTTTCGGATTAATAATCAACATTGTCGGATAGGCGTGCAGGCTATATAGTGAGGCAACTTTACCATTTTCATCAATCAGATTTACAAATCCCTGCATTTTGTGCTTTTCAATAGCACTTTTCCATGAACTCTCTTTATCTGAACAGGCAACAGTCAAAAAATTCATCTTTTCCTTGTACTTCTCATAATACTTCTGTATTTCCGGTATTGCTTCAATACACCATCCGCACCAACTGCCCCAAAAATCGACAAGTATATATTTCCCTTTTAGTGAAGAGAGGGAAATTGTTTCTCCCTGATATGACCTTAAAGAAAAATCTGGAGCAGGCTTTCCTATGAGAGAGTTCAGTGTGCTGTCTTTTTTCTCCTGTTCTCTTTTTGCGGCTTCATAATTTTCCACCGAATATTTTTCTGCAGAACTAATAATATTAATAAAACTATATGCCAATGGCGAGACCATTACCTCATCAGAAAACTTTCCTCTATAAGTTAAAATCTTAGGGTAATCATCAGGGGTAAAATATAATTTAGATAAAATATATGGCGAAAGTGGCGAATTCATGTTTTTTGAAACATAATCCAATTGAATATCATGCAAGGATTTTATTGTCTCTTTAAGTTTAGCCTGCCCCTCAGTTAATGGTTTTTTTGCTTTTCGAAGTTCACCTATTTCCTTAAGACTCTCCCATCTCATACGTTTGGCATCCCATGTGGAAGAAAGGAATTCCGAATATGCCTCATTTAAAGGAGAACCTTTAAGGGTGTAAGAGATGATCCTCCCGTCAAAATCCGCATTAACCTTTATATTCTCTCCGCTGTGAAATAAGGTTATAAAATCGGAATAATATCCGATTCTTATTCCACTTTTTAAAATATGAATATTTGTGCCTAAAGGATACAAACATACTTCTTTAAAAAAACTATCATCCAGATTAAACCCGAATTTTCCATTTTTTAAAATCACGGTATCATAAAATCCGGATTTATTCAAATTAGGTCTTTCAGGAGAGTCTGATTTTAATGCTACATACATCGTATCGTTTTTCAATCCTGTAATTTTACCTGAAACAGAATATTTGGGAGAGCAAGAAACACTCAATGCTGCAAAGAGTATCCCCATGAAAATAATTTTATATCTCATATCTTGATTTTGAATCAAATATAAGTAATTCTAGTTATTCATGATCAATATTTCACGATATGTCTTCAAAGCTCTCTCTCTTGCAAAAGTGTGATCTACAATTGGCGAAGGGTAATCAGGGGTATCGTATTCGGGAATCCACCTCTTCACATAGACCATGTCCGGGTCATAACGTCGTTGCTGCTCATAAGGGTTGAAAATCCTGAAATATGGCGCGGCATCACATCCCGACCCTGCTGCCCACTGCCAATTCCCATTATTTGAAGAGAGCTCGTAATCCAGAAGCTTGGAGGCAAAATAGGTCTCTCCGGCCCTCCAGTCAATTAACAGGTGCTTTGTCAGGAAACTTGCGGCAACCATCCTTACCCTGTTATGCATCAGACCGGTTTGGTTAAGCTGTCGCATACCGGCATCCACCATCGGGTAACCGGTCATTCCGTTGCACCATTTAAAGAACTCCTCTTCATCATTGCGCCAGCGTATCAGGTCATATTTTTTCTTGAAGCTTGTGTCAACCACATATGGAAAATTAGAGATAATCATCATGAAAAACTCTCGCCAGATTAACTCGTTTAACCAGGAGTCATTTAACCTCAATGCAACCGATACAATCTTGCGGATGCTCAATCTTCCGAACCGCAAATATATTCCCAGATTAGAGGTTCCTTCAACAGCGGGCAGATCTCTTGTCAATTGGTAGTTGGTGATTATATCCTCTCTGATCAATGGGTTGACAGCCATTGTATCACACTCATAAAACCCGATTTCATTAATATCAGGAAGATGGCTTTTCTCTGTCTTAAAGAGAGAGCCCAGAAAATGCTCACTCGGAAATTCGGGTAAAGGGCTTTTTTGCAAAGCTGTTTTCCATGCCCGGGAGTATGGTGTGAAGACGGTGTAAGGACTCCCGTCACTCTTAACGACCTCGGATTTTTCAAAAATCACCTGATCCTTGAATGTTCTGAATTCCACTCCTCTTACTTTCAAGAGTTCCTCGACAGATTTGTCACGATTGATAGAATAGGGCTCGTAGTCTTGATTGGCGTATACAGAGACTATATTATACTTTTCCAGAAGCAATCTGAAAATATCTAGCGGGCTTCCGTACAAGACCAGGAGTGTGCTGCCGTGCTTCTCGAATTCTCTTTTGAGATCCGAAACGGAGTTGTAGATAAATGCTACTCTTTTGTCACTTTGCTCAGTGAGCTTACCAAGTATTCCTGTATCAAATATAAATACAGGCAGCACTTTTTGTCCGCCAATAAGGGCATTATAAAGCCCGCAGTTATCATCAATCCTCAGATCCCTGCGGAACCAGAACAGCGAAATGTCCGTTTTTTGTTCCATCACCGATAATTCAACAGAACAATATACAAAAATAAAGACATCTGCACAACTCGCACAGATGTCTGCCGCTAAATGAATTAATATGTAGGTTTAAGAATTCTGCTTGTCGGGATTGGTAAGAATCTCCTGAACAATCTTTGTAACGCTCCGGAAGTCAATCTTGCCGGAACTCATCATCGGAAGGTCTCTTACAACAATAAAGTGCTTAGGAAGTGCAATATTAGGCAACTCCTCTCCCATCTTTTTCAATAACTCCGATTTGTTAACCTCTATTGTTACAGTAGCAATAATAGAAGAGCCCCTCTTCTCATCATGGACATCCACCACACAACAAGAGACGCCTACAGGTAAAAGCTTTTCAAGAGTATTCTCAACTTTGACGAGGGAGACCATCTCACCACCTATTTTTACAAACCGTTTAAAACGACCTGCATGCCATAGATAGCCCTCCTCATCAAAGTAACCCATATCACCGGTATTGTACCATCCGTCTGTAATTGCTTCCTCAGTAAGTTCAGGATCATCGTAATAGCCCTTCATCACAATATCCCCCTTCACGAGAATCTTCCCAACCTCTTTAACCTTGCAATCCTCTCCCGTCTCAAAATTCTCTATTCTGACCTTGACGCCCGGAATGACCTTTCCTGTACTGCCCGGTCTGTTATACTCGTGAGAGTTTACAGAAATAACCGGAGATGTCTCTGTTGCTCCATATCCTTCGAGAAGTGTTACACCATGCTTTTCCATATATCCCTCTCTGAGAGCATCCGGACACTTATCTGCACCTGAAACCATTACCCTTATTGAACTAAAGTCACCTTTTTCTGATTTATGAAGATAACCCCAAAAGAAACTAGGCGTCCCAACCATTATTGTAGGCCTCTCCTCTCTGGCAATTGCACATATTGTCTGAAAATCGAGAGGATTGGAATAAGTAATCATAGTCATTCCCTTGTAGAAAGGGACCCATAGATTGACTGTCAGACCAAAAACATGAAAGAAAACCAGGTTTGCAAGCATCACATCTTTTTCTGAAAAATGGATATGATTGCTAAAGCTTTCTATATCTGATGATATATTTTTATGACTTAGCAGTACAGCTTTGGGATCCTTCTCACTCCCGCTTGTAAAAAGAACCGCAGCTGTATCATCATCACTGCCGTAATATACCCGTTTCTTTATGATATTTGTCGGAAGTTTTGAGATCAATGCCGCCTGAAGTTTGTCGAAAATGGTTATACCTGCCATAATATCTTCCAGAAAAACCATCCCCTCAATTTTTGGGCATCCAATTTTTTCCAGAAGCGCTTTTGATGTAATAATTGTAGAGAACTTACATTTTTTCTGAGCGTATCTTGCATTTGCCTCTGCCCCCGTCGAGTAATTAATCATCACAGGAACTCTCCCGCTCATCAGAGCCCCCAGCGTAGCCAGAGCACATCCGGCTGATGTAGGTATCATTACTCCCAGGAAACCACTGTCAAAAGCCTTGAACTTTCTGCTCAAAATAATGGACGCTATCAAAGCTTTTGAATAGGTAACCCTTTTGTTCAAAGTTTTGTCTATCACTGCCACCTTATCAGGGTACTGTTTGGCGATACCTATGAATTTCTGATGCAACTGCATATTCAAATGTTTTATTTTTCGGCGGGCAAATATAAGAAAATATTTTTGTCAAATAAAACACCGGTATATTTTTGGTTATTTTTTATTTATTTGTTTTTCTGTTTATTATGCACTTTTTATCCTCAATATTGCGTGTTCAGTATACTTATAAATTGATATTTTTCAGATCAAAACATATTCTCGAAGCGTGTTTGCATGATTTTTTAACCCTATATTTATACTTTGAATTTTTATTAAAACAGCATGAAGCATCTTTACTATTTCCTTACAGCCGTTTTACTTCTTATTTCGGCATCTCTCCTTTCACAGACAACTAAAGAGGAGTTCCTCAAGGACCGGAGACACGCAAGTGGCATTTATCAGCCCTATTTCTTTGAGGCAACAAAATCAACGCCTGCACCAAAAGGTTACACCCCTTTTTATATCAGCCACTACGGCCGTCACGGCTCAAGATGGGTACAGACACCCGATACATACACCTACCCTCAGGAAATCCTGAGCAAGGCTCATAAAGAAGGAGTACTTACACCTCTTGGCGAAAGTGTGTATGAAAGGGTGGATGCTGCTGCAAAAGATGCCTGGAACAGATATGGAGACCTTTCTCAACTTGGAGCAAAAGAGCACAAGGAGATTGCTGAAAGGATGTTTTTATCCTTCCCGGAGGTATTCTCCACAAAAAACGGCAAGAGGTGCAAGATTTACAGCAGGTCGACTATTGTGCCGAGGTGCATATTAAGTATGGCTGCGAATAATGAAAAATTAAAAGAGCTAAACCCTGAAATTGAATTTATAAGAGAGGCATCTGACAGAAACCGCTATCTCAACAACAAATATACACAGGCAAAAAAAGACTCCGTATATGCAATCCGTGACAATTTCCTGACTCGCAATCTTGATATCAATATGTTTGTGTCCAAGCTTTTCAAAGACACGGTTTATGCCGCAAATAATATCAGCAATCCTCTCTCTTTCATGAGAAGCATCCATCTTATTGCTACCGACATACCGTGTGTTGACTCTTTGGATTTCACTCTGCTCGATATTTTCACAGATGACGAGCTTTTTACACTATGGCAGGGAAGTAATATGTCCATTTATTATGCCTGTGGACCATCGGGCGTAAATGGTAAAGTAGTCAGAGACAGCACTAAGTTACTTGTTAAAGATATTCTGGATTGCGCAGAGAGGGCTGTCAACGGGGGAGGTATCAGTGCAGATCTCAGATTTGGCCACGACTCATATGCCATTCCACTTATCTCATTTATGGACATCAAAGGGATGAATATAACGACCAATGATCCGGAAAAGATTTATCAGGTTTGGAGCGACTTCAAAGTGAGCCCAATGGGAGTAAATCTTCAGATTGTATTTTACAAAAGCAGTAAAAATCCGGAAATACTGGTAAAAATCCTCCACTGTGAAAAGGAGGTTGAGATCCCGGTAAAGAGTGATATAGCCCCATACTACAAGTGGGAGGATTTCAAGGCATATTACAAAGCCAAACTTGCAGATTAGTTTTCAGCATTTTGTCAGCGTTTTATCAGCATTTTGTCAGCATTCTTGTATCTGCTTAATATTGTGTCACATACAAAGTGCAACATGCTCTTTTTTACACTTATATTAAAAATTTATCTTTTTCAAACATAGGGTGTGATAGAAGGAAAAGCTTATATTTACAAGACAAACTAAACTATAACACTTCAAACTCACCCTATGGCTAAGAGAATAAGGCTCGCTTTGCATTGGCAGATTCTGATAGGCATCTGTCTCGGTATCCTGTTAGGAATTTTCGGACATGAATATACCATCTATACAAAATGGATGGGGGATCTGTTTCTGAACGGCCTGAAAATGGTTGTGATTCCCCTTGTATTCAGCGCTCTGGTCATGGGTGTGTCCAGCATAGGAGAGACAAAGGATCTTGGCCGGATTGCCGGAAAGACTTTCGGCTATTATGTTTTGACAACACTTATGGCATGTGTTATTGGGCTTGTGTTAGTCAACACATTCAAACCGGGAGAGGGAGTAGACCTCAACCTGCAGACAAAGGTTGAAAACATTACGACCACTGAGGTCTCTATGATAGATCAGATTGTAAACATTGTGCCTACAAATGTATTCAAGGCTATGGCCGACGGAAATATGTTACCTGTTATTTTCTTCGCTATTATGTTTGGTACGTTCATAACTCTCTCCTCACAGAAATCCAGAGTCCTTCTGACCGATGTATTCAACAGTCTATATGAGGTTATGATCAAGATGACTTTCCTGGTAATACGTTTTGCCCCTTTCGGCCTTTTCGGGGTAGTATCGTCAATAATAGGCTCCCAGGCGGGTGATACGGCTGCACTAAGTGAAATGTTCGGTAGTCTTGGCATATATGCGGCTATTATTGCCGGGGGTTGCCTTATACAGGGTCTTGGGGTCTTGCCGGCCATATTCGTCACCCTTACCCGCAAGAATCCTTTTAAGTTTATGAACCAGATGGGCACAGGCTTGCTTACGACATTCTGCACTGCATCCTCTGCTGCATCATTGCCTATAACCATACCCGACATTCAGAAGAAAAGTGGTGTCTCGCAAAAAATAGCAGCTTTCTGTCTGCCACTCGGAAACACTGTAAATATGAACGGAACAGCGTTATTTGAGTGTGTAACAGCAATTTTTGTTGCACAAGTCTATGGAATAGATCTTACTTTAGGACAACAAATTGTTGTTGTCATGACCAGTCTTCTTGCAGCTGTCGGCGCTGCCGGTATACCTCTTGCCGGCCTTGTAATGCTTGCAGTCGTCCTGAATGCCGTTGGGCTTCCGTTAGAAGGAATCGGACTGGTCCTTGTCGTACAACAGCCACTTGACATGATACGCTCTGCAGTCAATGTATGGGGAGATCTTACAGGAGCTGCAATAGTAGCGCATAGTGAAGGAGAAAAATTAACGATATAAATATGAAATGCAAATTTATCTGCCCTTCATGTGGGGCAGAATACTCTACCGACGAGCCAATCTGGCGTTGTAATTGTGGAAGTTACCTTGATCTAGACTACAATCCCGTTTTTGATAAAACCAAGCTTCCGGAAGAGAAGACATTATGGAGATACAGCCAGGTTCTCCCTTTGGACATAAAATCCGCTGTGTCTTTCAATGAAGGATACACTCCGCTGATAACAATGAATTTCTGGGGAATGGATGTCCTGGGAAAATTGGATTTTCTCATGCCTTCCGGCTCTTTCAAAGACAGAGGTGCTGCAATTATGATCAGCAAGTGCCGTGAACTTGGAATAAAAGAGATAGTTGAAGACTCATCAGGAAACTCTGCTTGTGCCATTTCAGCATATTGCGCAAAAGCCGGTATTAAGGCAAACATCTACATGCCGGCCGGCAATTCTGCCGGAAAAACAGTTCAGGTAAGGGCATACGGGGCATCCTTACATCTTATAGAGGGTAACAGGATTGATTGTGCCAATGCGGCACTTGAAGGGGCAACAAAGAGCTACTATGCAGCACACGCCTGGAATCCCTATTTCCTTCACGGGACCAAGACTGTAATCTATGAGATCCTTGAACAGATGGAGTGGCAAACACCGGATTATTTCTTTGCACCAGTAGGGAGCGGATCTCAGATTTTAGGAGTATATCTCGGTCTAAAAGAGCTTGTGAGTGCAGGCATCATCAAACGTATGCCCAAATTGATGGCTGTTCAGAGCGAGAAGTGCTCTCCTTTAAAAGACTATGTAAACGGGATAGAGACTCCTGTCTCATCTCATAATCCATCAATAGCTGAAGGAATAGCAATTCACAGGCCTGTCAGGCTGAAACAGATTGTTGAGGCCGTAATCAAAACCGGTGGCGATTTTGTCACTGTTGATGATGATACAATTATTGAGGCGCTGAAAGCTTCTGCAGCCCAGGGTGTATATATCGAACCAACATCTGCATCCGCTGTTGCCGCTTTGAAACAATATGCAAACGACCTTCCTGCCGGCTCAAAAGTTGTCGTAGCCCTCACCGGAAACGGATTGAAAGCTTCAGCAAAAATTGACGGAATAATAAGCTAAAAGAGTTGCAGGATTAAAGCCTGCACTCTTTTATAATATATTTGGCCAACTCTCTTCCTGCCTTAGCAAAAGACTCCTGAACCCTGTAACCGACATCATAGTCGTCACCCCAGAAGTTATTTGCAGAGGCATCCATGATTGTAATAACGGCAACTTCAGTGCCGTCACCCTTGTTGATAAGCCGACATGTCAGGTCAATAGAGGCATTTTTCCTTGCGACACCTACATTGAAACCGGGTTCGATGAAGTCTGCGTTGATTACAAACATGTAGTTTGCTTCTCCATTAAGATTGACACCCTTTTCTCCCAGATATTTGCCAAAAAGCTCGTTGAATTTAGGCTCATATCTGGATGCCCGGTCATTAATCCAGTTCTCATACCAAGTCTCCCCATAACCCGATTTTTTGTTATTGTACTCGCTAACCTTCTTCTTCACATATTCACTCTCGGTCAACTTACCCACTTTCATGTTATCATATGTAAACGAAGTGGCAACTACCTTCTCGCCTTTGAGAACTGCGAGAGACCCTGAACGCAACTTAATACTCTGCGCTCCGGCAGTCAGACAGAGCAACAGAATAGAAAAAGTAACCAACATTTTTTTCATGGCCCTAAATATTATATGATTGTAGTATAAAGATAGTAATTTTATCTTCCTGTAAGATCAAGCAGCCCATTGATTATTGTCAAAGGATGGGCAGGATTGCCGGGAATGTATAAATCGACCTTATGATTTTTCAGAAAAGATCTGTCAAGTTGGTCCGAATCCTCAAATATACCACCACTTATAGCATCTGTTCCGACTAAAACCACAATCTTGGGTTCAGGAATAGCCTCGTAACATATTTCAAGTGCCTTTGCCATATTTTTGGTTATCGGTCCTGTTATCACAACACCGTCCGCATGTCTTGGAGATGCAACGAAATCTATTCCGAATCTGCTCATGTCAAACTGGACATTATTCGCAGCGTTCAGTTCCAGTTCACAACTATTGTCTCCACCTGCCGAAACCTGTCTGAGTTTCAACGATCTTCCAAACAGAGATTTTATCTCCTTCCTTATCTCCTCTTCATCAAACGAGATCCGACCTTCTTCTCCCTCCTTTACAATCAGTCTCTCCCTGACATTTGAAGCTATTCTGTAATCCTTGGTAAACTGAATCTTTTCCGGGAACTTCAAAGAACACTCCCCGCAGAAAGTACACCTCCCAAAATCGATTGATACAGGGGAGAGCCCTATCGCCTTGGTCGGGCATATAGCGGCAAGCGCGGCTCCGTCAACAGTAACTTTTGAGATTATGGGTCTTCCCCTGAAAATGCCCGGCACTTCCACACTCCTAACATCCGGTATAAACTGTTTACCTTGATGCCACAATATTTTCAAATGATTAAGCATAAGTGACTGTTTTTATTCTACAAATCATGACCGCAGTATGAAAGGTTAAAGCTCTTATTACATACCGGAAAATCTGAAATCTCATTATTCCTCACTGCCTGCGCCAAAGCCATCCAGTTATGGAGAGAAGGATCCTTGATCTTATATTTTACCAGTTTTCCATCTTTATCTGTAAGTGCGCAATGTGATATCTCCCCTCTCCACCCCTCAGTCAGGGATATTACAAAGGAATCAGCTTCCGGGCATACTTGTATGTCTGAAGGCTTTTCGAAATCAGGAATGTTATCCAGCATCTCTCTTATGTAGGCCAAAGTCTGGCGTATCTCCTCCCTCCTTATCTGTACCCTTGAATAGACATCCCCGTGCCTCTTTAACAGAGGTTCATGATTTATCGTCTTTCCATACAGGTTAAAAGGGTGCGATTCCCTGATATCTCTCTTCAGTCCGCTTGCCCTGGCTGCCATTCCCACCGCTCCGATCTCTGACATGACATCAAGAGTTACGACACCTGTCTTTTCAAACCTGGAAAGTGCACTTGGAAGGCTTGCAAGTTTTGAGGACATTTCATTAAAATCTGCCTCATATGCATTGAGTGCTTCTCGCAACCTTTCAGCCAATTTATCTGTAAATGGGTAGTTAACCTTTGCCGGTCTGATAAGACCTTTTGAAAGCCTGTTACCGCACCACTCCTGCATAAAATTTACAATAGGAGTCCTTAGTCTTCCATAAACTGCACTTCCAAGCTGGTATCCGATGTCTCCGCAAAGTGCAGAGAGGTCTCCCGTGTGAACAGCTACTCTCTCCAGCTCCATCGCAAGGGTTCTTGTAAAATCAAGGTAAGGCTTTCTCTCAAATCCGCACAGGGACTCCCATAAGTTGGAAAAGGCAGATGTGTGTCCAACGACGGTATCTCCAGCAATACCCTCTGCAAGTGTAGCCTTTTCGAGTATTCCATCCTTATGCCTCATCAAATCTTCAACACCTCTGTGCTGATATCCGAGAGATATCTCAAGATGCATTATCTGTTCCCCGTTACATATAAAACGGAAATGGCCGGGTTCAATAATTCCGGCATGTATAGGACCAACCCCAACCTCATGAAGCTCCTCGCTTCCCGGCTTTAAAAAGGGGTAATCCTCAATTTTCCTGTATGGTTTCAACCATGGATGATCTGAATATTCAATGGTTAAACTCTCATGTATCTCCCTCTCAAAGTTTTCAAAATTGTGGTTTACTGCAGTAAGTGAAGGGTATTCCGTTTTTTTCACTACTACCGTTGATGAAACCAATATTTTGTGAGTCAGATCGTCTGCAATACAGCATATAAGAATTACCTTTTCTCCCTCCTCGAACCCGAAAAAGTTCACACAATGCCTTTGGGGCTGCCCTGAAAGCAATCCTGTATTCAGCTCGAGGAAATTCAGATAATCCAGTGTAGGAATATCTTTCCTGCAAACCTTTTCATTGTTGTATAGAGATATATAATCCATTTTTAACTAATTAATTATCCTGACAGCCTGTTCAATCATATTTATAAACCTTCCAGGCGTATTGTACGCAAAATATATAGATATAATAATAAGTACATATTGTAGAACAGACTCCCATGGACTGATTTTTGGGACATTGGTCTCATCAAAAGATACCGGAGGAATAAAGAGAAGCCTGAACACATTTGTGGCAAATCCCCAAATTATAACAGTGAGTAATACCAGAAGTATTATCAGCAGAATAATGTGATGTGACTCAAAAAGGGATTGAAAAATCATGAATTCGCTGACAAAAAGCCCTGAAGGAGGCATCGCTGTCACAGAGAAAAAAGCTACTAGCATGAGTAGTGCTCCCGTTTTATTGTATTTAAAATAATTCCCCAGATCATATATGCTTTTACTGCCGTATACCCTGTAAATCTGGTTATATTGAAGGAAAAGTGCAGGTTTTATAAGTGTATGAAGCAGTATGTGCAATATTGAAGCATAGATTCCAATACCTCCTGCTGCAAGTCCCAGCATTACAACCCCCATATGTTCAATACCGGAATAGGCAAAGAGCCTTTTGATATTTTTCACGCGTGTCATATATACTGCAGCAACAAAAACAGTCAGAATAGCTGCAATAATAATTACACCATTGGCCCAGCCATGATAAGGTGTGTGTGCAATTACTGCATAGGTTCTGTAAACAGAGACAAAACCCACATTCATCAAAGCACTCGCCAATATGGCAGATACAGGACCCGGAGCCTTATCCTTGGCATCTATACCTGCAGTATACATAGGAACAAGCCCGAGTTTTGCGGTAAATCCGGTGAAAATAAATAGAAATGCCAATTTCAGCCAGAAAGGATTAAGGAGGCTGTAGTTCTTAATCAGAGAGTCGTATGACATATCGTCTATTCCGGCTTGTTTCATTGCCAGACTGAGGAAGAGAATGCCTACATATACCAACGTGATGCTTATAGCGCAGATGAAGACATATTTCCATGTACCCTCAAGTGCCTTGACACTCCTGTGGTGATATATCAGCAATGAGGCACTTAGCGTGGTTATCTCGATTAAAATCCATGTTACTGCTATATGGTTTGACAAGTATGCAGCCCCGGAAGCAGACATCAGGATTGCCAATGCCCCGAAATACATTCCCCTCGAATGCGGAGTCTCACTTTCCTTGTGAAGTTCGATATATCGGTAGCTATGAAACAATACTGGTATGGAGATAATGCATAAGGCCGACAAGAGCAGAACCCCAAGTGAGTCTGGCTTGAAGAAGAGCGAATGAGAGATTCCCTGATTTACGAATTCGTATACCCCAAAGGTGACCAGCAGTATGCCATAAACTGAAACAAGCACATAGTTGACTAACCTGTTCTTGTTTATGAACAGGCCAATAGCCAGAAGCGCCGAGCATACAAGAAACAGATACACCATACAATCAATCCTTTAAATTTCTTAATACATTTACATCCGGATCATTCAGAACATCTCCGATCTTGTTGAAGAATACACCCAGAATGAGTACACTGGCAAATATGTCCAGCATGACGCCAAGATTGACTAAAACGGGCATTTCGTTACCTACAGCAAGAGAAAGCACAAACACTCCATTTTCAACCACTATGTACCCTATAACGTGTGTTATTATCTTTTTCCTGGATACAATCAGATAGAGACCGGTAAAAAGCGTTGATAGAGCCACCACAAAAAATGTCTTGTCAAGGTTGATATCCTTTATAGAGCCTGAAAGCACAATAGTGACCAGAATAATCAAAGTCACAACCATAAGTGAAGCAAAGTTGGACACATAGGGCTCCGCGACTCTTGTTATCTTATTCTTTTTAATTATATACCCTATAAACCATGGAACAGCAATAGCCTTGAAGACAATTGTCTCCAGCATTATAAACAACAGATTCGCTGTTTTGACCTCTGTAAGAGTCAGATATGTCGCACCAAAAAGCAAGAAACCCTGGAAAACAAGTATATTCAGATATGTCTGTAATCGGTTTGCTATACTCATATAGAGCAGTGTCATGGCAAGTGTTATGAGGAGTATGTCTGTCATCTAAGGTTCATGTTAAATAAAAACTCCTTTTACCATAAGAACTCCGAAGAAAATAAGCATCGACACAGATGTGAGAATTAATATAAACTGCGGATTGTGAGACATTCTGAACCTTGCCATAAACGATTCTATTATGCCGGCAGAGACAGCAAAACAAAATTGAACGGCAAAGAACAGTGGAATTGAAACTGAAAGCGGAAGGGCTCCTATGAAAAAATTGGAGATAATCGCTCCATACATCGCAAATTTTAGATTGGTAGTATAGAGTATTGTTCCCAGATTAAATCCGCTGTTGTCAAGAATCATCACCTCATGAATCATTGTAAGTTCAAGATGTGTTTTAGGATCATCCACAGGCATCCTGCTATTCTCAATCATCGCAATCATAACAAAAACAAAAGTTGCCAGCGCACCGAGCATATAGGAGATGTTATCCTCATAATGAAGAGTGCTGAACAGGTCATGAAATGATGTATGACCGGTAAACAGTGCAAGAGAACCCATCAGAACAAAAAAAGCGGGTTCCGCAAACAATGAGAATAGAGCCTCCCTGCTTGCCCCCATACCCTCGAAACTGCTTCCCGTATCAAGGGCTGAAATTATGGCCATAAACCTTCCGCACGCCAATAAATAGGCGAACATCACAAAATCTCCGTCAAAAGATATCACTCCTGGAATGCCCCCGTGAGGTATCATTAATATTGCTGTCAGGACAGAAGAAATGTATATAATGGGTGATATCCTGAATATGAATGATGTCTCCTTGCTGAACACAGAACTCTTTTTCCATAATCTGAAGATATCCCACATAGGCTGAAAAAGACCCGGCCCCTTGCGTCCCGAACATAGGCTCTTTGTCTTTACCACAACACCCATAAAAAACAGGCTGGTTATCAATATGAGTATCAGACTAACCATCTATATCCTTATTAATAATTTGAAAAAATCAGAAATCTGCTCTGCGATAAATGGTATCAGGAGTACAAATCCTATAAAAATCAATCCATAAAGTATATATGCCTGAATATTTCCATTCTGCAAAAAAGCAAATCTATTCAGCAACCATCTCAGAAGGAACAGCGGTTTATCAATAAGTCCACTCTCTATCCGATCTTCAGGATGGGTAATGTGAACTACCTTTTCAGGATACAATCCCGTGGCCTCTGATTTATGTTTATTCACTTTAAGTATAGATCCTGCTATCTTCCTGTATGATCTCACATATGAAGATGCAGTGTATTGCATTCCTGAAGCATCTCCAGTGTAGCCGCAACCCCATGTGGGTGCCGTAACACTATACTTTCCTGAAATGCGCTTCTGACTTACATAATAGATTATTATCGCGAGAACTGCAAAACCGGCAGAGCACCACCCGGTAGTTGTTATTATGCCTGTGATACGATTTATCACATCGCTCTGATCTGCAATAAAACCGAACATTGAGACCTGTTTCATTATTACAGGCATGAACAACATCGGAAGAATCCCTATAAGAATTATAAAGAAGGCAATTGCATACATCGGAACCACTCTTCCGGCGTTTTCATCCGGATGACACTCCTGCTCTTTATTCCGGGAGTGGCCGAGAAAAACAACACCAAAAGCCTTTGTAAAACAAAGAAGAGCCAATCCGCCAATAAGTACAAGACCTATCAATGCAAGTAAAATAGTCAGAGAGGAGAGGTAGTGCGTTGCCATCACCCCTTTTATGAGGCCTGAATAGATCAAAAACTCGGAAACAAATCCATTAAATGGAGGAAGGCCACAAATAGCAAGCGAGGCAATAAGAAAAAGGAAGGC
Organism: Bacteroidales bacterium CF; assembly: GCA_000473305.1. Lineage (GTDB taxonomy): Bacteria > Bacteroidota > Bacteroidia > Bacteroidales > UBA932 > Bact-08. The sequence goes on from CP006772.1 coordinate 2,416,179, forward strand.
GGATTGCGGCATTTTCTTTATCAGCCCACCCATCTGCTCGATATTCATGCTATGAATAGCCTGGTAAATATTACCGGTTGCAAAGAAAAGGAGAGACTTGAAAAGAGAGTGGTTAAGCGTATGTAACAACGCCCCGCCGTAGCCGCAGACCATCATTACGGAGTTACCGTAACCGGACCCAAGTGCTCCTATTCCAAGACCAATACCTATAATCCCTATATTTTCTATGCTATGATAGGCAAGAAGTTTCTTCAGATTGTGCTGAACTATCGCAAGCATGACACCATATATACCTGTTATTACAGATACTGCCAGAATAAAGTAACCCACAGTTATCATATCCGTCTTAACCAGCAACAACATTCTTACAATTCCGTAGATTCCGATCTTAATGATAACCCCCGACATTATTCCCGAAATATGAGCCGGTGCAGCAGGATGGGCCAATGGAAGCCATGTATGGAATGGCACAAAACCGGCCTTGATTGCAAACCCTGAAAAAAAGATCAGGAATAGTCCAAGACCGAATGAAGGAGGTTGGCTTGCAGTATATTCTGTTATGGCAGCAAAATCAAAAGAACCCGTTTTTATCTTAACCCACATAAAACCAATTGTGAGCAGAAGGATGCAAATGTGTGACTGAATCAGGTAATTAATCCCGGCTTTTATAGTCTCCTTTTTCTCGTGTTCAAAAATCACAACAACCAATGAAGAGAGAGCCATAATCTCCCATATGACAAGCAATAGGAAACCATTTTGAACGATACAAATATCAATCAGAGATGTATATGTAAATATAAGTGCTACAGCATGAAAAGCAATCTCCCGGCTACGATCTCTGTAACCCTTCATATATTGAAAACCGTACCACGTTCCAGTGAGAAATGTAAAACTCATGATTAACATAAACCAGGCTGAGAGGTAATCAATCTTTACCGATATCTCACCAGAAATCCAGGAACCGGGGTAGGAAAACTCTATCGGTCCATGAGAAAACACGGAAAACGCAACAAAAGCACTTAATATAACCTGGAGTGTAACCACAAGCAACGTAGTAATCCCACGTCCCTTTGTCCTGAGAAAAGGAAAAACCCAAACCGCCGTTATTGCCAGCAAGTTTACTATCTCTGCAAAAAATTTCTCCATTGGATTTGTATAACAAAGTTAGAGTATAATAATTAATAACCCAAAAGATTTAAAGCTATCTTTGTATAATACGGCTTTACAAGAAATGACTATAATAAAGAGCATTTTCCATATACCAAACAGGAAAAACAACAAGGTCTCATATTATTTTATAAACTGTATCAGGTATATGATTCCCGGGATTTTCCCGAGAATGACGAGAGATTTGATACTGAGAAAGTATGACAATCTCGATCTTTCAACAAAGAATGAAATTTCAGATCGAGTCAACTATTACAACAAACTTGAAGGAGTTGTGCAATATCCTGAATCTGCCTCTGATGGTTCCGAAATGGTCTCCATCGGCAATCTTCGTCTCAAAGCAACAATTTCCGGCAAGAAAGCAAAAAGTGTGTATGTGTTCGACTCCCACAGCTATATGCGTTACTTCAAAAAAAGCCTGAAAGCCGGCTTCCTGTTTGGAGACATTACACATGTACCTGAAATTCCATCTTTTGTCAAGAGCCGTCCCATCAATGGAGACAATTCTCACTCCATATTGCTGCCTCTAAACAAAATAAGGCACTTCACAACGGTGAAGGATAAATGGAAATTTACAGAGAAAAAAGACATGTTGGTTGGAAGGGCATATGTTGCACAACCTCAGCGCATCAAATTCTGGGAGATGTACTTTAACCACCCCATGTGCAATCTGGGAAATATCAATCAAAAGCTCGAAGGTCATCCCGAATGGAGTGTCAGACCAATGTCAATTGAAGAACACTTGAAATATAAATTTATCCTTTGCATTGAGGGTAATGATGTAGCAACAAACCTTAAGTGGGTAATGTCTTCAAATTCACTGGCAGTAATGCCTAAGCCAAAGTACGAGACATGGCATATGGAGGGACATCTGATTCCCGGATATCACTATGTGGAGATCAAAGATGACTATTCTGATCTTGAAGAAAAGCTAAAATACTATATTGAACATCCCGAAGAGGCAGAAAAAATCACAAAAAACGCAAATAGTTACATTAAAAAATTCACTGACAAAAAAATTGAAATAATTATCTGTTTGATGGTGATTAATAAATATTTCCAGTGTACAGACCAGTCCCGCCGCGCATAATGTAAAATTTTGAGTCAATTTTGCAAAATTATTTCGATTTTTTATCAACAATTCTTGCATTAATTTGTAATTATATCTAAATTTGTAGACTAATAAAAAGACTAATATGAAAAAAATCGTCACAAAACTAGCACTATTGCTGTCCATCACTTCAGCCGTCCTGATAGGATGTGTGGATTTAAACCCTGACGACAAACCGATTGTTTCTCCTATTGGCGTAATCCCTTCAGACTTTGACTGGAAGACCGTGACAACAATCAAATGCACCGTTCAGGTGCAACCTGTAACCGGTGTCAGCAACACCTCAGCAAGGACAATTAAAATATTCAACAGCGCCACTCTCAGTTCGTCTTCTTTGATAGCTTCCGGATCTGCAAAACCCGGAATACCTTATATTGCCACGATAACACTTCCTCAGGCTTTAGAAAAGATATATATTCTGGAGACACTCCCGAATGGCTCAAGCACAGTACAAACCGTAAATATCACATCAACTAATCTGACTGTAGCATTTACAAAATCTGCCGGGACTCCTTTCGGAGCACCATTGATGCTAGGAGCCGATCCTATCCCTGCTGTAACAATTCCAACCAATTTTGATGCAAATATTACTACATCAACAAGTGGGTCACTTTCCGGATTCGATGCCAGTCAGACAAGTGCATATGGTAACAAATATAAAGCATATTACCTTCCTTCAGGTGTGACAAACACCAAGATAACCGGCCTTAACGGATATAACAACCATCTTATTTTATATGTTGCAGGAACTCTGAAAATTTCTAACTTCTCTATCTATCGCGGATCAATTTTCATTCTTGATGGGGGTGTCGTAGAGGTTCCGAATCTTAGCACATCATCACCATTGGTAACAGATGTCCCGGCAATCTATGTTGCACCAGGCGGTACTCTGAAACTCACCAGTACCAATTCCGACACAGGCCTCGGTGATGGTGTATATTCTATAAATAAAGGCACAATTACAGCAGCGAATAATTTCACTGTTAAAACCGGAACTGACTTTTATAATGTGGGTACTATTACACTATCAAACACCAAGAAATCCGCAAAACCGACATTATTCATCACAAATAGCTCAAGCTTATATAACAGTGGCACCATTAATGCCTACGGAGTTGATTTTACCAGTACCTCAAATGTTACAAATATTTCCGGTGCTGTAATAGATGTTACCAGCTATTCTCAGACCAACAGCACAATCGTTAATAACTACGGTGAAATTGCTGCAAGTGAGACTTTTGTGACATCCTCTACTGCAACACTCAACAATTATTGTCACATAACGACTGATGCTGCTACCATACAAGGCATAACATTAAACATGTATGACGGCTCTTTGTTCCATTGTCAGTCTCTTGCTCCCAATAACTTGACCTTAAATCTTTTTGGTGGCAGCATGATGCTTGTAGACGGAAATATTACCACAGTATATAATTGGTGGATAAACAACAATTCAAGTTCATTCTCACTTCTCAAGTGCTCTGGAACAATAAGCAATGGATTTACTTCAACTTACGGAGCCGGCTCAACAGCTGTAAACGGAAAGATTGAGTTAGTCCTTACAAATCTTACCGAAGGTTCCGGAACAAACGGCAGGTTGCGCTATGAACCGGTATTTTCAAATGGAGCTATCCTCACATCTGTACAGTCTCAAAATATACCTGCTACAACATGTAACGCTGGTCTTGGACAAATTTCCGGCGGCGGTGGCAGCTCATCCGATGCAGATAATGACGGAATACCTGTAGGTACTGACATAGATGACAATGATGCCAATGTTGCTTTTGTATCATACTTCCCGGCAGAAGGTACCTGGGGTACTTATGCATTCGAAGACTTATGGCCATCTAAAGGGGATTACGATGTGAACGACATTGTGATGGACTTCAGGATTGCAACCTACACTAATGCTTCTAATCTTGTAACAAAATTGAAGATTGACTACAATGTAAGGGCAAGTGGTAGTACACTTGTTCTGGGAGCTGCTTTCCAACTTGATCAGGTCAATTCTTCCAATGTTGCCTCTGTCACAGGCCAGAGTTTAGGCTCTTCAGGATATTTTTCAACTGCCGCAAATGGTGCGGAAAATGGCGTATCCCTTGCTGTAATTCCTCTTTTCAACAGCCAGAGAGGACTCATGAGCTACAGCGGATTCTTGAATACTGAACCAGGCGGGACCCACTACAACACTCCTGATAAATCTGTAATAGTAACATTCAATACAGGGTTAGATCAGTCCAAACTATCAATGGATGCACTTAACTTCTTCATAACAGCATCATCCAGAGGAAACGAGATACACCTTCCTGGTTACACAACTACATCAAATTTCTCATCAACAGGAGGATCATCAAGCGGTGATATCTATAAGTATGCAGACGGAATGATGTGGGGTCTTATGATACCTCAGACATTCAGCCATCCGATCGAGAGATCTCCTATTAACACAGCATATCTGCACTTTGCAGAGTGGGCTACATCAGGTGGATCATCTTACGCAGACTGGTATATGCCAAAAACCGGTTATACAAATGATGAATTAATATACTCGTATTAAAAAACAATCCCTTGTAATGAAAACCCTTTTGGGTTTTACAAGTTGAAATAAATAAAAAACCGGCAGATATTATTTGCCGGTTTTTTATTTATATCTTCCTCTATAATATGCATTTACACCTGTCCGGATATCGGCATATTTTCATAGTAGCTAAGTCTTTTTGGATTATCAACATCACATTGATATTGTAAAAAGTACAATATTTGTCTTATAAATCAGGGTTTCATTATGTTTGCCAGCGGGGCAATCCAATAGTTTCTCAGTCCGAATCCTCCCGATTTTCCCTGAACTCTTTCTGTAAATAGAATCCTCTTTGTCTTCACATTAAAACATACAATAACAAAGCGACCTATTGCATCCTGGCGATCCAACATCTCTGCAACATAAAGAACGCCATATCCTGTGTCTTTTCCTGTATTGAAAGATTTTATCAAGGTTGATACCTCCTGGTCTGATAATTTGTACTGTTTATTGTATGTACTCATACTATTTCCGTCCATAACACGGCTTCTGTAGATAGCTTCGTCAATGTTTACATTGTCAAAGCTTTCGAACCTCTGTCTCTTAAGCTCAGCTGCATTATCCAATTCGTGGGCATATTTGGTAAAAAATGTTGTAAAAGGATATTTGCCGGACTCTGTTATAATTAGTTTATTAATCTCTTCAAAGGCTTGAATGAATTTATCAGGGCTCTCTTTAGCACCAAATACCTTCACCATTGAAAAATCAACGCCATAATAATTCATTTTTGGCGCATTCTGCGAACCATTGCCCGCAAATAGATTGCTTGCCGATACGAACAGAACAATCAGGATAATTATCTTCTTCATCGCTTTGCTTGTTAGGTTTATAACAAATTTAAGAATTATTTTCTAATTTTTCTTTTTATAACTTATTATTGCCCACAAATTAAAAGTAAAGGCAAACAGCAACAAAGCTGCAACCTGTCTTGTAAGGTCTGCCAGACCGCTTCCTTTGAGATAAAGCATACGCATGATCTCAATAAAATATCTCATTGGATTGAATCCTGAAATTACTTGAGCCCACCCCGGCATACTATCTATCGGCGTGAAGAGACCGGCCATCATAATCATTACAAGCATAAAGAAAAACATAACAAACATCGCCTGTTGCATCGTGTTTGAATAGTTGGATATGACCAGACCGAGACCTGAGACAACAAGAACAAAAACTGAAGCAAGAAGATAAAAAATGGCGAGAGATCCTACAGGGGATACTCCGTAGATGATTTTTGCCAGAATTATGACTATGGTAAGTACAATGAATCCAATAATCCAATACGGAATCAGTTTTGACAAAATAAAGGTAAACTTTGGTATCGGAGTCACATTTATCTGTTCTATCGTACCAGCCTCCTTTTCCGAGACAATATTCAAAGCAGGTAAAAAACCGCACAGCATGGTCAATAACATTGTCATCAGTGCAGGCACCATGAATTTCTTGTAATCCATTGTCGGGTTATATCTAGTCTGAGTTGCTACATCAATAAGAGCAGCCTGACCTGATCCGCTCTTTTGGGAAAAGAATTCCGATATAATATTTGAAAGATATGCCCCACCCATAGCACCTCTGGTTCCATTTACAGCATTCACGGAAATATTGACCTTTGCACTATTCTCTCTTATTTGATCCTTTTCATAATTTTCAGGAATTTCCAAGATGAGATCAACCTCATTGTTTTGAATCATCTCTTTCGCCTCTTTGTAGCTAACTGCATACTTCTCAACAATGAAATATGTTGAGGAATTGATCTTATTTACAAGCTCCATCGATAATGGGCTTCTGTCATTGTCTACAACAGCAACTTTAATATCCTTTATGTCAAGATTTGCTGCCCAAGGCATCAGCAGCATCATCACTACCGGGTACACCAGTATAAGCTTCGGGAGGAACTTATTCCTCATTATAACCTTGAACTCTTTCTCTATCAAATATTTCAGCATATCAGGCAAGTCTTATCCTGAATTTCTTCAGGCTTATTGTTGTAAATACTACAGCCATCCCAACAAGTACAGATATCTCGGTCAGAACATATCCCACAGGCAAGCCCTGTATCATAAGTTTTTTTACCGCCAGGATGTACCATTTTGCGGGTATGAATTGAACTATCGCTCTCAAAATAAAAGGCATATTTTCCACAGGGAATATCATACCTGAAAGTAGCATTACCGGCATCATGAAGACAAGGCCGGAAATCAGCATTGCTGCTACCTGTGTGTCCACCAAAGTAGAAATCAGAAGCCCTATGGAAAGTGCAACCAGTATAAAGATCACAGAGACGATGATTAGCCAGAAGATGCTTCCACTGATTGGAACACCCAGAAGAAATACAGAGAGAAGCAGGACTGTTGTCAGGTTTACCAATGAAAGTGTGAAATATGGAACCGCCTTTGACAGTATTATATATATCGGTTTCATCGGAGATACCAGAAGAACTTCCATCGTTCCGACCTCTTTCTCCCTAACGATAGATATAGAGGTCATCATTGCACATATCAGCATCAATATCATCCCCATAACACCGGGAACAAAACTGTACGAGCTCTTCATCTGAGGATTGTACAACATACTTAGCTCCGCAGTAACTGGTAAGGCTATATGTGTCATATCCAACTGAGCCTCACCTATAATTGCCTGCACATATCTTGTAACAGCATTCGATGTATTAGGATCCGTTCCGTCAGTAATTATCTGAACACTACCTCTGCCTTCATGGAGGATTTTATTGTACAAATTGCTTTCAAACACAGCAACTACCTTAGCCTTGCCAGATTGAAGCAACTTATTGGCATCATTCAGGTTGTCCACAGATGCAACAAGGTTGAAATAGGGACTTTCGCTGATTTTGCGGATTACCAGCCTTGAAGCAGCGTCATGAGACTGATCGTATATTGCTATGTCTATATTTTTCACTTCATTAGACAAAGCAAAACCAAAGAGTATTATCTGAATAGCCGGCATCAGCAATAAAATCAGAATTGTCCTGGAATCTCTGAAGATATGCATGAACTCCTTCTTTACAAAAATCAGAAACTGTTTCATTTTAAATCTCCTTTCTATTTGCTCCCCTTGCAAGCTTGAGGAAAACGCCCTCCATCCCTTCTACATTGAATTTTATCTTCAGATTACGGGGAGTATCAAGAGCATCAATTCTTCCGTCCACCATAATTGAGACTCTGTCACAATACTCAGCCTCATCCATGTAATGTGTAGTTACAAAGACCGTAATCCCATCATGTGCTGCCTTATATATCAACTCCCAGAACTGTCTTCTTGTTGACGGGTCTACTCCTCCGGTCGGTTCATCAAGAAAGACAACCCTGGGTTTGTGGAATATTGCAACAGAAAATGCCAGTTTTTGCTTCCACCCCAAAGGGAGTGACTTGACTAAAGTCTCCTTTTCTGACATGAATCCCAGTTCATCAAGCATCAAATTACTCTTTTCAGCTATCTCTTTTTCATTCATCCCGTATATCCCGCCAAACAGCCTGAAATTTTCCCACACCTTAAGATCCTCATAAAGAGAAAATTTCTGACTCATATAACCAATGTTAGACTTGACTTTATCTGACTCTCTCATCGTATCGAAATTTGCTACAAGAGCAGTTCCTGATGTTGGAATACTCAGAGCACAAAGCATTCTCATTGCAGTTGTCTTACCGGCCCCGTTTGCTCCCAGAAAGCCAAATATCTCCCCTTTATATACATCAAATGATATATTGTCAACAGCAGTAAAATTCCCGAATTTCTTTGTCAATCCTGAAACCTCTATAACCTTCTCCCTATCTGAAAAACCCTTACTCATATCCTTGCCTGATTTTCTGAATTTATTTTTGACAGTATCATATAGCAATCTTCAATATTTGCCTCAATTTCACTTACCTCCAGGCCAGAAAAACCAAGATCTCCCATCTTTTTTTCCACATCCTCTGTTGTTGCGGTCGAATCCTTGAGTGTTATATGATGCATGTCCCCAAAAGCAAAGGCAGCCTCAACAAACGGCAACTCGCGCAAAGCCTTAAGAATAGGATACATATCGTCGCCCTTGACAGACAATATCCTCTTTTCCAGTGAGCCGACAATCCCTGTGGGTGTATCGATCTTCAGAAAGGTTCCCTCATTGATGAGTGCTATTCTGTCACACAATTTTGCCTCATCCATATAAGGAGTTGAAACAACGATTGTTATACCTTGTTCTTTAAGCCTTCCTAACATTCCCCAGAACTCTTTCCGGGATACCGGATCTACACCTGTTGTAGGTTCATCAAGAAAAAGGACTGACGGCTTGTGTATAAGAGCACAACTGAGCGCCAGCTTCTGTTTCATTCCACCGGAGAGATCCTTGGCCTTCCTCTTCTTAAATGGTTCTATCTGGCTGTATATATCTTTAACCAGCGAATAATTCTCTTCTACTGTCGTTTTAAAAAGAGTTGCAAAGAAATTGAGATTTTCCTCAACGGAGAGGTCCTGGTAAAGGGAGAACTTACCGGGCATATATCCCACTCTCTCCCTGATACTCTTATAATTTTTTATCACATCAAACCCGTCAATAGTTACGCTTCCGGAATCCGCCAACAGAAGTGTTGTCATAATCCTGAACAGAGAAGTTTTTCCTGAGCCATCCGGTCCGATCAGACCGAACATTTCACCCTTAAGGGCCGAGAAACTCACCCCTTTGAGCGCCCTGACGGCTCCGTAAGATTTTGTTACATCCCTGACAATAATTGATTCCATTTACTTCTCCTTTAAAAACAGCAACTCCCCGTACATACCGATTTTAAGGTAACCGTCATTCTTTACTCTGACCTTTAATGCATACACGAAATTTTCGCGCTCTTCTTTTGTTTGGATAGTTTTCGGGGTAAATTCAGCCTTATCAGATATCCAGGAAATAATTCCTTCATACTCCCTTCTCTCTTTCTCTCCGAAATCTGCAAAAACCCTTACCTTATCTCTAAATTTCAATTTTGTCAGCTGGCTCTGTGTCACATATGCCTTCAAAGTAATTGTATCAAGATCAGCAACTTTAAAAAGAGGTTTTCCCACTGTAGTGAACTCTCCCTCCTCGGCATACTTTCCAATAATGGTTCCCTTGACCGGGGAATAGATCCTACAGCGGCTGATCTGATCTTCCAACTGCTTTATCTGTACCTCTATAGCAGAGCCTTCACTATCTGCGCTTGAATTGTTCCTTTGCATGGATGAAAGTTGCGCACTCCTCTGTTTCTTCAGCGTTGATATCTGGGCATTTATATCGTCAAGGGTCTTAGTATTGCCCGCTCCCATCGAAATCAACCTCTCTGCCCTGTTTTTCTCAACCTCGAGATTAAATATCTGTTGATCAACAGCAGCAATCTGCTTTGGAATATCCGCCTTTCTGCTTCTTACAGCCTGAGCACTTGACAGAAGCCTCTCTTTCTGCAATTGTAATTGGACTGTATCAACATAGCCCAATTGGACATTGAGATCAACATCCTGCCCCTCTTCTACAGCAAGAGTTAATATCTTACCTGTTGCTTCGGATGAAACGATTATCTCTGTTGCCTCAAAGTTCCCGGATGCATCAAAATTTGCATCTTTATCACTGCACGAGTAAGCAGAAAATAGCATCACAGCAAATATCATACAACTTATTAATCTATTATTCATTGTATTCATTTTTAATTATTTGTAGTATTTTTAAAATTGTATATAGCCAAAATTAATTCCACCTCGTGCTTAGCTTTAATGACTCTTGCTGCATCAAGCTGATTCATTTCATGTATAAAGTCTGACACAGATATTGTTCCCTCTCCCAGTTTTACCTCTGCTGACTTTTGTATCTTCTCTCTGAGAGCAATAACTTCATCATCTCGATACATTAACTCCCTTATCTTTTTTATCTCTTCTGATTGCATTACTATCTGGAGGTTTGTATTGTATATGAAATTCTCTCTTGAATTCTCCACACTCTTTTTGTTAAGCTCTATTAACCCCAGATCGCGTTTTTTCGTATAAAAGCCTCCGAGATTCCATACAGCTTTAAATCCGGCTATATAAAAGGGGGAAAATGTGTTATTCAGCATATTCAGTCCGGGGCGACCGTATCCTGCCTGAAAATATGCACCTAATTTAGGATTCAGTTGTGATTTGATTAGCCCGCTCTGGGTATCCAGAAGCTCTCCCTGAGTGTCAAGCATTGTTAATTCCGGTCTTTTAATCTCTTTTGAAGTCACGGTGTCCTGAGGTATCTCGAATGTTGAACTATAATCCGGATCAACACCCATCATTGCAGAAAGAACTGAAATATAAGCCTTTCTCCCCGCCTTAAGTTCTGTCTCCTTTTGCCTTGCATTTAATACCTCGACATTAATCACATCTAAATCCGATTGATTGGCAAGTCCACTACTCATAAATGCATTTATTCTTGCTACATTTCTTTCCAAATCTTTAAGAAGCAATGACACCTGCTCTATCTGTTTGTCTATCAATATTATTCCGAAATAAACCTGATTAACTCTCTCTTTTACGGCATACATATCAACATCCAACCTTCCCTTTTCAAGATCGGACTGCTTTTTAATCACGCTCTTACGTGAAGATGTTGCTCCTCCGTCCCATATTATCTGATCGACCTGCATAACTGCACTGTACTGGTCTTTATTAAATGGTTCGATATTTACTCCGGGCAAAGAAAATGGCAGTTCTGTAACCTCAGATTGATATGATGCCTTTGCCTGTAATGTGACCTGAGGCAAATAGGCCATGTTTGCATTCTTCAGATTGAAAGAGCGTGATTGCTCGATAAGGTCATACTTCTTTACCAGCGGATAATTAGCCTCGACTTTCTCTTGACACAGGCTGATTGTGTACTGTGCAAACAGGTCACTTCCCGTAATTATCAGAACGTTCACTGCGATTAATATCCTATACAGGTTTCTCATAAATATATTCCTCCAATAATTATTTTTATAATCTCATCTTTTCGGGCATTAATAAAAGCGATATAACTTTCATCGTTCATCTCTCTTATATTCAAGAGTAAAGGTTTTGCAATAAACATAAATACATTGAGAGAAATTATATTGAAAATCAGATCAAAACCATTTACATCACGAACAAGCCCTTTTTCCCGCTCTTTTGCAATCTCCGTCTCCAGCATCCCAACAATACGAACTGCATGAATCTTCATCTTCTCAAAAATATGGCCTATATGATCGCTGTTCCTGTTTACTTCACTAAGGAGCAAAAGGGGAAGACCGGGATTCTGACATAGAAAATCTATGTGTTTTGTGACAATATTCTCAATCCTCTCCTTAAGGCCACCCTTACACTCTTCATCAATTGATATAGATTCAATAAACATCAGGAACTTCTCCTCAAATAATTTGTTGAAAAGGTTCTCCTTAGTCCTGAAGTAGTAATGGACAAGAGCCTGATTACACCCGGCCTTTTGCGCAATTTCAGTGGTGGATGTCCTTGTAAATCCCCTTTTCAGGAAAAGCTCCTCAGCAGCATCGATTATCTGCCTCTCCATATTTTGATTCTTCTCACTCATTTAATAGTTTTATTTAATAGACTTATTAATAAGTGCAAATTAACAGTCTCTAAAGCATTTTTCCAAATATTTTTCTAATTTTGTAGAAAGAGTTAATACGGTTTATCCAAAATGAAAACTCCGGTTCTTATATTATTGCTCATCCTTTGCACTTCATGCTTCAAGATGCCGGATGACCCATACGTTCCCCCCGTAGATGTACCCATTGATTTTGACTGGAAGACTATTGAGACAAAGCAACTTGTCCTTAACGCTGTCTCCTCTGTCTTAAATGAGAGCGGTGACACTGTTGCATCATTTCTTCCTGCAGGGACTTACGACATTGTAACAGGGAAAGGATCTTCACTCACAGTCAAGGCAGAGACTCAATCTGTACAAACTAAGGCTGGAAACAATAATTTTGTAAGAGTCTACTTCCCTTCAAAAAACAGGTTCGCTACAGTTATGTATGAGGATCTGTTCCCCTACAAAGGAGATATGGATATGAACGATGTGGTTTTTGGACTTAATATAGAATATAACCTTACAAATCAACTTCTTGTTAATTCTGTAAAGATAACAATACAACCCCGGGCAATTGGCAGTTCATATGAAACGATAGGTATAGCTGCAAATTTTTCATACAGATTCCCTATCGACATAATTGATTATGTGCTGTATAACAATGGCCCCAACGTCAGCTCACTTTTCAGCATTAACAGAGGCAATAAGGGTTACACTCCTGAAATGTACAACTATCTATCTCAGGTTGTTCCTCTAACCGGTGATTACAGGGAGTATTTCAACAATGAAAAGGATCTCTTTCTGAATGTGAGAAATATAGATGCATTTACAACATCCGAAGAATTTTCAACTTTAATTTACTTTAAATCTTCAAGTCTTGTTTACTACTCAAATTTTACCTTTTTGGATGCAACCAACACTTCTAAGATCAATCTTGATTTGTTCACAGTGTTCAAATACAGGGGGAAAGAGGTCCATTTTAAAGACCAGCTTCCCACCGAAAGGTTCGATCCTTATCTTTTCGTGGAAACAAGGCCTTTGACAAACTTTTCAACAATTGACAATTGGGTTTGGGCTATAATAAGTGATAAATCAATTCGTCATCCAAGAGAGTTTGTAAAGATTTACAAAGCTTATCCCGATTTTAAACTTTGGGCTGAAAGTTCCGGAAACACCAATTTAAACTGGTATTCCAACTCAGTTATAGATAGTCTATACACTGCCGGGAACTTTAGCTATATCAATTAGGATACCTTAAATATCTCAAGAGAGGACGTATTATATATGGTTTTATTCTTGTAAGATGCGGAAAAAGAATTATTAAAAGATTCTTTAATGTTATGTATTTGACACATTTTAGATTTTTCAACCTTACTAAAATCCTCATCCTCAAATATAAAGAGAACACTTCTGCCTGATATGCCAAAGAATTTGCCAGCATCGCTATCTCTCTATTTATTAACACTCTTTTGTCACTATTGATATTTACTGAATAAAGTCTTAACTCTTCAATTACTCTTAGGTATCCCTCCGCATTCCTGTCCGAGAATTTCTTGGTCATTGTAGAATTTGGCCTTACTCTTCTATGAAATAAAATATGCGGAATCAGAGCAACTCTTTTTGCTTCTATAAACAATTTTGTTGTAAACAACTCATCTTCATGAATAATGCCAGGGAAAAACCTAAGTTGAAACTCCTCTATAAAATTTCTCCTTATGAACAGAAGCCATGGCGCTACCCGAAATCTGCCAATATTCAACAGCTTTTCCATAGCCTCACAGCCTTGTAATATCTCTTCAGTCATCTTTCCTGTGCGTATATAATCCCATTGCAATGTACTGCCGTCCTCAGAAAAAACATCTGCATCAAAAAATCCGAAGTCAAGATTATCTGTTTTGGATCTTTGATAACAAATTTCGAGTGCATTTTTTTCAAGAATATCATCACTATCCATAAAGTAGACATATTCGCCGGTTGCTTTATCAAGGCCCGTATTCCTTGCTACCGATTGTCCCTGATTAGTCTGATAATAATACTTAACTCTGCAATCTTTTATTTGAAATTCATCAATTATTTGCCCACTGCTATCCGTAGATCCGTCGTTAATTATTATAATCTCAATCTCCTCCAATGTCTGCTCAGAAACAGACATAAGCGCAGATTCAAGATAGCCGGCTGTGTTGTAAACCGGTATTATTACACTAACTTTTGGCTGAAGAACCATGTTGTTTGTTGTATTCCTCAAATGAAACGGGCTTTTTGTATATCCCCAGGAGTCTTACCAATCTCTGTTTCATAAAATAACACAATGCCTTTGTTGTAACTAGAAACTCTTTTGAAGTGGATAACTCAGGAAAGATCTTTCGTACCATGGAAGGATCCCATTTTTTTAAAAAGAATGAACTCATGTATTCATCTGAAGGATTAGCTACTATATCTATAGAATCTCTCCATTCGTACTTAACTGCATTAAAGTTGTTTTTTGTAAGGATTTGTAACCTGAATGGTAAAGAGTGATATGGAAGATAATTCAGAAAAAGGTCACCGAAGTCCGTTTTAAAATCATAGGGCATCTTTGATTTCTCAAACATTACAAATTTATTGTCAATCTCCAGAGACACCCATTTATGTGACTCTTTCGGAGCTAAAAGCTCTCCAATCAGGCTCGGAGCCTCAAGATATCCGGCTTTGGCAACACGGCTCTGCTCTGCAGCAAATTTTGCCGGGTCATCCACATGCTCAATCACGTGACTGCAGACCACATAGTCAAACAGTTTATCTGCAAATGGCAATTCATTTGCGTCTGCCTGTAAAATAGTCTGATGGGGGTAAATCCTGAAATCCCCTCTTCTATGATGATTATCATCAATAAATTTTTCTACAAGGACGTCAGCATCTCTTGTCGGGTTGCTTCCAGGGCCTATCTCCAGCACCATGCCCACTTTTTTTATGTGAAGACTACTTTTCTCGTAAGGGTTTCCTACTTTCATGGCATTATAAATTATCGTAAATTTAAGAAAAATCTTAAATTTGATATATAAACGGCCCGGAAAAGAATATAAGAGGAAAACCCATGAAAATAGCTTACTGCATACCATCTCTATATTCCGTAAGCGGAATGGAAAGGACTCTCTCTATAAAGGCTAACTATTTTGCGGAAAAGCTCGGGTATGATATCTATATCATTCTTACTGACGGCAAAAATCGAGAAAATGCCTTCGCTCTTTCTGACAAAATAAAAGTTATTAATCTTGATGTCAATTATGATGATATATGGAGATATCCCCTTTATAAAAAGGTGTTTTCATATTTATTAAAGCAGATTAAATTAAGAAGAAGACTAACGAAGGTACTTTTTGAGATCAGACCGGACATTACCGTCTCCATGCTGAGAAGGGAGATAAATTTCATCACAAAGATAAAGGATGGGAGTAAAAAGGTAGGTGAGATGCATTTCAATAAAAGCAACTACAGGGATTTTGCCAACAGTGGTTTTTCTTTTCTAAAAAAGTTATTTGCAAAAATCTGGATGTATCAACTAATTGTAAACCTTAAAAGGCTGGATAAATTTGTAGTATTGAGCAATGAGGACAAGGAGAAGTGGTTTGAACTAGATAACCTTGCCGTAATATACAATCCGCTCCCTGAGTTTCCGGAATCAATATCCGACTGCGCAAACAAAATAGTTGTAGCTGCCGGCAGGTTTGTCAGGCAAAAAGGGTTTGACATGCTCATAGATTCCTGGCGTCTCGTCGCTGAAAAGCATCCAGACTGGAAATTGAAGATATACGGAAATGGAAACAAAGAGTCATTCCTAAGCCAGATTAACAAAAACGGCAATCGGGAGAGTTGTTTCCTGTATGATGCAGTCCCTGATCTTTCAGACAAACTGTCAGAAGGGTCCATATTTGCTTTCAGCTCCCGGTTTGAAGGCTTCGGAATGGTCATAACAGAGGCTATGGCATGCGGACTCCCTCCAGTAGCATTTGCATGTCCTTGCGGCCCGAAAGACATAATAGATGATGGAATTGACGGTTTTTTGACTAACCCGGGAGAGATAGAACCCCTTGCCGAAAAAATTAATTTTCTCATAGAAAACGATGATTTCAGAAAGGAGATGGGCAAAAAAGCAAGAAAGAGGGCTGAAAGATTTCGCATTGAACTAATAGCACAGGAGTGGGATTCCCTCTTCAATTCATTATTAGAAAAACCTAAATCAATCTTATGAAATGGTATAAAAAATACCTCTCAGTTTTTGAAAAACCTTTCAGTGAGGCACCCTCTTCTGTCATTGATGAGGTAAGGGAAAAACTTCAGGCACTGCAGAGCAGCAATCCTGTCGCTTCAGTTGTTGTTATTGCCTATAACGAGGAGAAAAGGCTGCTAAGTTGTCTGTGGTCGTTGAGTGACTCCAAGTGTAAATACCCGATTGAAATCTTAGGGGTTGACAACTCATCAGCAGACAGAACCGCAGATGTATATAAAGCCACGATGCTTCCATATTACAATGAGGAGAAAAAGAGTTGCGGATATGCACGAAATAGGGGGCTTCAGGAAGCCAAGGGCAAATATTATATTTGTATTGATGCCGATACGATGTATCCGGAAAAATATGTAGAGACTCTGATTGAAGCTCTTATGAAACCCGGTATTGTTGCAGTCTCGTCACTCTGGAGCTATGTACCGAGCAAGGAGTACCCGCGTTTCTGGATGTTCTTTTATGAATTTTTAAGAGACATAAACTTATTCCTACTGTCATTTAAAAGTCCGGAAAGAAGCGTAAGAGGACTTGTTTTCGCATATGAGGCAGAATATGGAAGAAAGGTGGGTTATCGTGTACAGATAATCAGAGGAGAGGATGGTGCAATGGCATACGGATTGAAGCAATATGGCAAAATTGCATTTGTAAGGAGCAGAAAAGCAAGAGCTGCAACTTGCACTGCTACAGTAGCAGCAGACGGCTCTCTGAGAAAGGCATTTACGAACAGGGTGAAAGGGGCATTTAAGGGAATAAGAAAGTATTTTGTCAAAACCACGGGAGAGGTGAAAGATCAGCCTTCAAATTTAGTAAACAAAGAATGAGAGCGTTATTTATCCATTTCTTCGATTTTGCCCCACATAGTGGCATAAGCAAAAAAATTCTTTATCAGGTGGAAGCCCTAAGGCAATGTGGACTTGATGTTGACTTGTGCTACATTGACATTGACAAGTATGGTACACAGAGAAGAATGTGCGGCGAGGTAGTTATCGACAATTTCGGAAATGGGCTATATGCCAAACTTTTCAAATGGTTTAAATTCTCGAATCTTACCAGACATATCCTAAAAGTGAGATATGATTTGGTTTATATAAGATCCTTCTATAACACCAACCCACCTCTTCTAAGAATGCTCAAAACATTACACAATGAAGGAATTCGCGTTGTAATGGAGTATCCCACATACCCGTACGATAAGGAGACAGAGGGAGCCAGTCTTAATTACGCAATTATTTTCCTGCTTAACCGGATATTCAGAAAAAGGTTACCCGGGCATATATCAAGGATTGTAACCTTTACAGACCTTGAAAGAATTGAAGGTATCCCAACTATAAATATCTCAAATGGAATAGATTTCAAGAGTATTAGATTACGAATCCCCAGAAAGGGAAACACAAACTTTAATATGATAGCGGTTGCCGAGATTCACTACTGGCATGGTTTTGACCGTATAATCAAAGGTATTGGAGAATATTATAAAGAGGAGCATTCAGAAGAGGTTAACCTGGCAATTATAGGCGAAGGAACTTCCGATATTATCAATTCATTGACCAAACTTGTCTCTGACTACGGAATAGAGGAACATGTCAGATTTCTCGGATTCAGGCACGGGGAAGAACTGGACACCCTTTTTGATGACGCTGATTTCGGAATAGCCAGTCTTGCGCGTCACCGGTCCAATATCACAAAGATCAAGACACTTAAAAACCGGGAATATGCAGCAAGAGGTATCCCATTTATATACTCCGAAGTTGATGAAGACTTTGACTATATGCCATATATATTAAAAGCCCCCTCTGATGATTCTCCTATATGTGTAAAGTCAATCATTGATTTTTACAAATCTCTAAAAATGACCCCCGAAGAGATACGAGAGACAATCGTTGATACTCTTTCATGGAATGTGCAAATGAAACGAGTCGTAGATATAATATTTAATGAAAGATGAATGTGCTTGAGATATATTTTTGGCTTGCCCTCTTAACAGTATTCTACACATATCTGGGATATGGCATTATCATTTTTACCCTTGTAAAAATAAAAGAATTACTGTCAAAAAAAGCTTATAACGGAGATAGAGATGACTTACCGGAGGTAACACTGCTTATTGCTGCGTACAATGAGGAGGATATTATAGATGAAAAAATGGAGAATTGCCTTCAGATCAAATACCCCGAAGATAAATTGAAAATAGTATGGGTTACAGACGGCTCAACTGACAGTACAAATGTAAAGCTCTCCCAATACGATCGGGCAAAAATCTGTTTCTCTCCTGAAAGAAAGGGGAAGTCTGCAGCCATTAACAGGGTTGTCCCACTGATAGAATCACAGATAATTATTTTCACCGATGCAAATACAATGATTAATGACCTGTCAGTCTCTTTAATCGTTGAAGAATTTAAAGACCCTAAGGTCGGGTGTGTGGCCGGAGAGAAAAGAATATCAATGTCTGACAAGGAGAGTCTTTCAGCCGGAGGAGAGGGTATCTACTGGAAATATGAGTCATTCCTTAAAGATATGGATTCAAGGCTCTATTCTGCTGTCGGTGCTGCCGGAGAGCTATTTGCAATAAGACGTTCTCTATATGAAGAAATACGCCCGGATATTCTGCTTGATGATTTTGTACTCTCGATGAAAATTGCAGCCAAGGGATATGTAATCAGATACTGCAAGGATGCCTGTGCCGTAGAGCAGGGCTCACTGAACATTAATGAAGAGAGAAAGAGAAAAGTAAGAATTTCTGCCGGAGGAATTCAATCTTTTCTAATACTCAGCAAAATACTTAATCCGGTAAAATACCCCACTCTGTTTTTTCAGTATATCTCTCACAGAATATTACGATGGACAATCACACCTGTTGCACTTTTTTCTCTTCTTCCTGTAAATCTTGCTATAGTTATCATCAATCCTCATGTTATCTATATAACGACGCTTGCATTACAGGTATTGTTCTATTCTCTGGCATTTTTAGGCAAAAAAACGGAGGGGAAGGAGACAAGCATGAAAATACTTTTCGTCCCTTACTACTTTCTTTTTATGAACTATAATATTTTCCCAGGTATAGTGTATCTTATAAGAAAAAAGAGAGGGGACGGAACTTGGGAAAAATCCCGCAGAAAATAATTAAAGAACCCTTTCCCATTTCCCGGACTCCTTCGAATATTGTTTAAGTAACCTGGCAGGGTTACCACCAACTATACTAAACGGTGGTACATCTTTGTTCACCAGGCTGCAGGCTGCTACAACCGAATGTGAACCAATTCTGATTCCTTTTGTGATAACACTGTTTGCTCCTACCCACACATCATCCTCAATTACAATCTGTGAAGTGGATACACCCTGACTTGAAATGGAGTAATTAACATCCTCATAATTATGATCCAATCCAGAAACGGTCACATTCTGGGCAAGGTTTACATTATTTCCAACAGATACAGGCCCTATAATTACATTCCCTATTCCGATTCTTGTATTATCTCCTATCTCAATATCTCCCACCATATTGTTAACTGTAGCATAATCCTCTACAACAGAATTTCTGCCGATAATAAACTTATTGAAAGGCACTATATCTTTCCTTGCACTGCCACAGATAACAGAGCGACGTCCTTTCTTTATGTATAGGGGTCTTAACAGGCGAAGCCAAAGTCTCGGCCTTGTCCGAACGGGATTTACAAGGAGATTGAGCACGAAATGTTTTAACTTCTCGTTTTTCTTCAGCTTTTCAGATATAAAACCGTAACTCTCCATTACATTCATATTATTACAAATTTAAAATATTGCAGTCAATAATAGACATATTGTCTGTTTTTTTATTACTTTCAAAGTGAAAATAATAAAACCGCTGAATTTTGTTCTACTCTAAATACATATATGGCCACAATTGGAATATAGGTTTCTCGGAAACTAGCCCTGAAAGCCTTATTAAAAGTGGGAAGTTGGGAAAAATAAAGTGGTTGAGTCACCGATATAAGGATCGTTTTTTTGCAGATCCTTTCGTCATTAGTTCAGATAGTTCAATAATAAATGTTCTTGTAGAGGAGCTTCCTTTTTCCATGAAAAAAGGAAGAATAACCAGACTCGTGGTAGATAGCAAGAGCAAACGTCTTATTGAAAGAGAGACTGTTCTGGAACTTGAAAGTCATTTATCATATCCGGCATTTCATAGAATAAATGACAAAATCTATCTATTTCCCGAAAACAGTGCTTCAGGCAGACTAACAATTTATGAGTACAATGAGACTCTCAATTCAGTCAACAAAGTAGACACAATGGTTCCTGAGCCATTGACTGATGCCACACTATTTCATTCTGAAGGCAGGTATTGGCTTTTTGCCACTAAACTACCGGAATCTAACGAAAAGCTCTTTCTTTATCACTCATTGGATTTTGCCGGAAATTTCATTTGTGTTAATAATGGTGATCCGATTATAACCGGGCTTTCATCATCAAGACCTGCTGGTAATATATTTACAGCAGACGGAAATCTGTACAGGCCGGCACAAAACAGTATAATGCACTATGGCGGGAGGATGATGATTCAACAAATTGTAAAATTAAGCAAAGAAGAGTATGCAGAAAAGAACATACTAACAATAAATCCTCATTCATTCAAATACAATCTAGGGACACACACCGTAAATTTTTATGAAGGTGGCTGTGTAGTTGACGGATATGGATACCTGTACCCTTTAATCGGTCATATGGCAAATTTCCTTATAAAGAAGAGAGATATAATCTTTCGCTCAAAACGCTGATAAAATTTTAACAATGAATATTGCAATCATAACAACGGGGATTCTGCCTGTACCGGCTATTAAAGGTGGTGCTGTCGAGACCCTGATAGATATTCTAATAAACTATAACGAAGATCATCCGGAACATTTTATCACAATATTTGGAACCTACGACAAGGAGTTTGAGAGAATGGATTTCTCAAAATATAAAAGAACAAAATTTGTTCTGACAAATAATCATTCATTTGTGACAAAACTAAGAAGGAAGATATTCCAATATTCCCACAGCTCTTTTTTTTACAATTACTATCTGGATTTTTTTGCCGCAGAGGTCAGCAAAAAAGTTGCCACTGGAAATTATGATGTGTTGATTTCAGAAAACAGACCCGGATTCGTATTACCTTTAAGAAGAGCATTCAACGGAAGACTATTTCTTCATCTT
This sequence comes from Bacteroidales bacterium CF, assembly GCA_000473305.1. GTDB lineage: Bacteria > Bacteroidota > Bacteroidia > Bacteroidales > UBA932 > Bact-08. Next base: position 2,438,011 of record CP006772.1, read on the forward strand.
CATTACGACAATCTTTACAAAGGGGTTGAATTCGCCGAAGAGGTTGTCTCGGCATGCACCGGTGTTTTAGCGGTATCATCCTATATTAAACAGCGGGTTTGTACACTTGAATCTTCTAAGAATAAGGTGAATGTGATATACAACGGAATAGACCTGGAAAAATTCACAGACATATCAGAGCTTAGTGTTACAAGGTCACAATTCAGATTAAAAGAGAATGATTTTGTAATTGTATATACCGGAAGAATCGAGCCTATTAAAGGTATTAAAGAACTTCTTGAAGCTTTTGCCTCTATAAAGGATTTTCCGGACATGAAATTACTTATTGTGGGAAGTGCCTCAGTAAATGATATGTCTAAAAACCAATATCTTGAAAAAATATATAAAATTGCGTCCACCCTAGGAGAAAGAGTAATTTTTACAGGATTTCAGCCATACAAAAATATACCTGCAATATTAAAATTTTGCAATCTGTCAGTCATCCCGTCTACTTGTGAGGAGGCATTCCCTTTGAGTGCAATAGAGAGCCTGGCATCAGGACTTCCAATTATAGCAACACGTTCAGGAGGAATGCCTGAAGCAGTTGACAGCAATTGCTCAATCATTCTGGAAAAAGACGGGCACCTCACTGAAAATCTAAGAAAGTCTATAATTACAATTTATAAAGACAAGAATTTACAGCAAAATATGTCCAAACACGCTATTGAACAATCCAAAAAATTCAGTAAGGATAATTATGCCTCGAATTTCTTTGCATCAATAAAGATCACTGACGACGGAACTTTTTAAGGAACTCCTTAATATCTATCATTCGATCCAGTAATCTGAAAGAATAGACAATAAGCACTACACATACCAGAGAGCCTCCAATGTATCCGTATATATTTTTCAAAAAGAATATAAAACAAAATACTCCCGAAGTCAAGAATGACTGGATGCAGAATTGCTTCCATAAATCACGATTCATTACAAATGAATATCTCTTTCCTGTCACAAGAGCGACAAGTGCAAAATAGCAAATGTGCATTATAACATATCCCCATGCCAGTCCGTTTAATCCGTCCAATTTGTATCCAATAACACATGATATTAAAAGACTGAAATTTGCGAAGATTCCCTCAACATAGAAAAAAACCTTTTTATCTCCCTTCGCAAACAATAAGGCACCTATAAGATATCCGGGAACCTTGAAAACCATTGCAAGACATAGTATCCTGATAAAATTATTTATAATCAGATACTCTTTTGTCCAAAGTATATGAATTACTATCGTTGAGGTTAGCATTATAAGGCAAAGAATAGGCAAAGCAATAAGCAGCGCAATTTCAGTCTGCTGATTTATCATCTCATTCGTTTTATCCCTGTCATTGCATACTGCCGCAAGTCTGGGATAGTAATCGACTGCCATGGCTGTAAATACCAAACCTATGGATTGTGAGACAATGCTTGTTCCTGCCTGATAAAATCCAAGATCTGCTATTGAACCGATACTGATTATATATGAATTGACGAGATAGTTAACCAAAGACCCTATCGATGTCGACATCAACATCAAAACACCCAATTTTGCCATATCAAGACCTTTCACGTAAGTCTCCTTAATCGGGACCTTTACCGGAGTCATCTTAATCCCGGACAAATAATATCTGCTGAATAAATAAGTAACAAATGACGATATGATAAGTGCCGGCACTATGGCTTTCATCCCCCATAACGCATATAATGGAACAGAGACTATCAATGAGACGAGTGAGCCTGTAAAGGAATATAGAGCAAATTTTTTCAGATTCCTTGTCCCTTGCATTACTGCAGCATTACCCATCGATAAAGTGTTAAAAACAAGCATTAATGAAAGAAAAATAAATGCTAAGGTATAATCATGGCTTTTAAAGGTATACTGGCTTAACAACGGAGAGAGAGCCATAACCAGTATAAACCCGGCAATCGCAGAGCCATAAAGCCATCTTCTGAATATAAGTACTGTGGAGGATAGCTTCTGATTGTCACCGGCTTCATTTGATTGTGATATATCTCTAACCGCACTGTAATTCAGTCCAAGGCTGGTGATATTGTTTATCATTGTAATTGTTGATGTGAACATGGTGTTCAATCCCATTCCGGCGGCACCCAAAAGTACAGCTATAATCTTCCCCCTGATCAGATTAAGCAATATCTGGATTGCCTGCACTCCTCCAAACAGAGATGTGGCCTTGAATATGTTTCTATATGAGGATTTTTCGCTCAATTACTATATTGATTTATATATTTTAAGAAGTTCTTTTGCTGTGTATTCCCATGAAAAACCGGAAGATCTTTTTATTCCGGCATTTATAAGATTTTCCCTGAGATCTTTATCATTTTCAATTTTCAAAATAGCATCTGCTATCTCTATCTCATTGTTCGGATCTACCAGCAATGCAGCGCTCCCGGCAATCTCAGGCATAGCCGATGTACACGATGTCACTACCGGAGTGCCGCAAGCCATAGCCTCAAGTATCGGTATGCCAAAACTCTCTCTCAAAGAGGGGTATAAGAACACATATGCATTTGAGTAAACTGTTGGAAGATCTGAATTATATATATAGCCTGGTGTGTTAATTTTCTCAATTATTTCAGAGATTCCTGATTTTTCAAGAAGCTCTTTCACATATTGCATATTAAGATCTGCTATTAAGAGAGGCATCTTCTTATCAGAAGTCTTAAGATATTGTGAATATGCTCTTAAGACTCTCTCCGTGTTCTTTTTAGGATCAGTATTACCCAAAAAGAAGATATAGTTCTTCTCTTTTGTGGCAACAGGTGCAAAATGCTTGCTGACACCATTGTAGACAGCTATTAACTTTTCCGGGGAGAGTTTTAATTGTTCTGCTATTCTATCGGCCTCATATTTTGATACTGTAATTACCCTGACACATTTTTCAAGTACCCTTGGCACGACCATTCTTCTATAGTACCAACCCATTGTCTGATACAAAGATTTGCTTGTACTTCTCTTCTTTTCAAGAAAAATTATATCATGGAGTGTAAGTATCAGGGGAACGTTACAAAAAAGAGGTGCAGTATTACTTGTACAATGCAACACATCCGGCTTGACTTTATTTACAGCCATAGGAAGAGCAACTTGTTCCCAAAGAGGATATGTAGGACATTTCAATTCAAATATTTTAAAATTGGCTGTTTCTTGCAACACCATGTTATCCTTGCCAGGGCTTACGAATATAAAGTATTCATTCTCTTTGTCTATCTTCTGTAGCTCCTTTATCATTTCAAGGGCTACGAAGTCCATGCCGTGCTTGTTCGTTCTGAATATACGTTGTGCCTCTATTGCTATTTTCATCTCCTAACCTTTTTGTGTGTGAATGAATCTCTTATTTGCCCCTTTACTGCGGAACAGATTTGCAAACATTAACAAGAAAATGAGAGGCACTCTTTTTAACGTATGCAAACTCCTTTTTGTTAAAAGATATTGAGGTATTGCCATTAAGAAGGCTACTATAAGACTGACTAGCAAAAACATCCACTTCATTGACAACTGCCATTCTATAATTAACATAACAACTATCATTATAGATATTAATCCAAGAATAACAACTCTTGGCAACATCATCCACTGTATAACTTTGTCTACATAATCGAAATTAAAGGTCAAAAGAGCCTTGGGCAATCCTCTGAGACCTCTGGACAATGAGCCGAATTGCGTTGCAATCCATCTTCGCCGCTGATTATAAAAGACTTTCTCTCTTTTTACCTTTTCATCATATACAGGCAGATCGTCTATGTATTCAATATAAATCCTATTTCTGAAAAGAAGAAGTTCGAGTTCCTTATCCTCGCCCGATGTCTCAAGTTTGTTTACATTATCCTTGAACCATCTGAAATCAAATGCCATGCCCGAGCCTATAAGAGCCGATGACAGACCTAGCGATGTATGTCCTTTTCTGAATATTGAATTGTTTATCTCTTCACTTATAGCATCAAGGATCTCCATGTCATTCCCGGTATTTTTTGCCATTCTGTGCGCTTGCAATGCTCTGATACCGGTATTGAACACGTCATTAATCTTTGATATAAAATCTTCATTTACACAGTTATCGGCATCTAAAATTACAACTATGTCATAGTGCGTTTCGGGAAGTGTCTCCATAGCACAACGCATGGCAAAAGCTTTCGAACTGAGTTCCGGATTTATTACCAATAACTTTATCGGGAGTTTTGAAAGTCTGTCATTTGTCTGTTCTGTCATTTTATCAGAGATAACCATCACATCAAGCAACTCCTTAGGATAATCCTGACTAAGCATTGAATTCACCGATTCCATTATTACAGCATCCTCTTTATAGGCAGGAATAAGTACTATCAACCTGTTTTTTATCTTTTTGGACAAAATATTCTCTTTCTTGCTCCACAAAGAGTAGAGGGAAAATACAAAAAGATAGAAGACAGAGAGTGCCATCAGAACAAACAGGATTTGATCAAAGAGATAAAAAACCTTCATAATTTCAGTCCTTCATATTTATCCGGTATTCTATAATACTCGACTATACCCGATAAGGTTGCCCTTACAAGATCTACCCTTCCTTTTACCATTGAGCAGCATACGGCTTTAATATTTGCCACCATTATTTGGTACAAGACAGACAAATTTGCCGCACCATTTGCCAGATTCCTCCTTGCAAAAAGAAGCCTGTTCCTGGTCATGTAGTACCTTTTTAAAGGAGAATCCTCCCCGGTTGTCCTGCTCTCCTTATGGACTATGCATGCAGAAGGTACATACCAAAGTTCATAACCATGCCTTTTCATATTCATGCACCAATCAATCTCCTCATAATAGAGAAAATATATTTCGGGCATATATCCAATTTCATCTACCACATTTTTTCTGACAATCATTGCAGCTCCGTGAGTTGCAAATGTTTGCCCCTCATGATCATAAACTTCATTATCTTTCTCTCCTCGTCCTATTGATTTGTTTCTGAGGGTAATCTTTGACATCGGTGTAAAACCCGCATACTGAATAATCTTTGGCTCTCCCGGGAAATAAATTTTAGGAGAGGCTGCTGCTGCTTTTATGTTTTTATCCATAAAGTCAACGAGCTTTAATACGGAGTTATCAAAAAGGAGTGTATCGTTATTAATCAGAAAGATATAGTCACCCGAAGAAATTTTGATTCCGAGATTGTTGCCTCCGGCAAAACCGAGATTTGTATCACTCCTTATAGCAATGACAGAAGGAAACTTCTCCTTCACATAGATAGATTCATCTTTAACAGAGCCATTATCGACAAGAATAATCTCATATCCGTATCTGGTTGGTATATGGGTATATATAGATTCAATCAATTCACACGAATCTTCCTGTCCATTATAATTGACAATTATAAATGAAATGCGCTTTATTACCTCTTTCATAGTTCTGTCAATTGATTTTTATCTTGTATCTCTTTGTCATACATGGGACTCAGAAAGATAAATGTCATAAGCGTATACATGATTACCCCTGTAGGAAACTGGCCTATAATCTCAAGACTGTAAGAAGCCACATAAAGACCGGCAATACCACAGGTGAATGCTGCAATAATTCCCCTTAACTCTCTGTCTTTTAATTTAAATAAGACGATAAAACAACCATATCCCAACACTGAGAGTAAAATTACAATATGAAGCAATAATCCGACTATACCCGTTTCCACCCATATCAAAACATACCAGGAATCTGTAGCGATTTCTGCCAGGAATGGATTGGGTCTGTATGTATATGCTCTGCCTCTCGACATACCAACTCCTGCACCAAACGGCTTATCCACCATATATACTCTAAGTTTCGCCTGATTTTCCACCCTTACTACGAAAGATGCGTCTTCTGTGTCGAAAACAGATCTCATCCTTCGTATATATTGATTCCCGTGACCTATATACGTGTATTTAAGAAATACGAACGCCACAAGTACAAGTGCTGCAGTAGGAATAGCGAATTTCAGATTTTTGGAAAGTACCACAAAAAGGAAGAGTCCGACAAAAGGGACAGATATTGAACCTCTTGTACCTGAAAGCAGCATACCATAAAAGCAAGCTATAGCGGTTAAAAAATAGAAAACCTTTAATGCCTTAGACTTTATAAAGACAGATACAATGATGAATACAACCCCGGAGAATGCTATTCCTGTCCCGAAGTTTGCGGCATCAGTAAAAAAAGAGAAATATCTTATACCGGAATATATTATGTGTGTAGTTCTTCCCCCTTCCGCAAGCCACCGGGATTCAGCAAAATCAAACCCGAATACTTTTTGTATCAAAGCCTTAAGCACCGCTGTCAAACAAAGGAGAGCCCATACAAACAGAAGTTTTTTCATGTCTGCGTAACGCCTCATCAATACGGAAACAACAACAGCAGTAAGAATGAAATATGTACCTAAACCCCTTACGTTAGTAAACCAAGCCACAGGAGATGACATATTCGGGTTAAAAATCTCGAATACAAGATAAAGCAACCAAATGAAAGAAATTAAGGTAATCGCATTCATTGAGTTCTTAAACCTTACCTCCGATTTCGGATTGAACTGACTAAGGAGTATTATAGTAATAATCAGAATGAAAAATATATCCATAGTGATGCCCGGGGGTAGAGCCCTGATATATCTTGATATTCCTGATATGTAATAATTAGTAATAAACAGAATTATAAAACCCAGTTTTGGATTATTAATTACTACAACTATGAATATCATCGCAATAGGCAGTAAAGATACCAATACACCAAATTCATATCCGATTCTGGTGGTAAGGCGTAAAATAATAAGAATGCCAATTACAAGTACTGATGCCACCAACCATTTATTCAGGTTGTCATATATGATATCCCGGAATTTCACGCAATTAACTACCTTGAGGTTAAACCTAGCTGAGTCAATTTATATATAAACTGTCTGAACTTTGTTACAGGAGGTAAAAGACCCATAAAGTTTGTTGCAACATCTCTGCTTACATGATTGAGATAAAGTGTTACAGGTGCACTTTGTGCCTGTTGCTTCAATCTGTCCAGAGCAGTTGCGTCAATCTCCCTCCACACTTTATCAGCTCTGACAACAATAAGATTGATTGAAGCTTCCCTTAATAATCCGACAGGAATCGAAGATTCAAGTATCGATTTGTGCTCTACAATTATAATATCTTCATTTGCAAATTCGTATAGTTCAGAAAATTTGCGTGACAGAATAAATTCTCTCGATTCGGGAGAAATCCCCTCGTGCCATGAGAACAGTTTAACCCTAAGACCTCTCTCTTCCCAATATCTGACAAGCTTTTCTGCCAAATAAGATTTTCCGTACTCGCTTCCGGAGCTAATAAAATTAATTATATCCGGTCTCTCTCCTGTATTGAGATACGGGATAAGGGCATTTGCAAGATAATTAGTTGCAATTTCCTCATATTGTTTATTGTAACGTCTGTATCTCAACAGGTTTTCTTTAGGGAAAGCTCCAAGGACTTTAGTGTTGGTTATCCTTTCAGCCCTGGCTTTATCTCGGACTGTCCTGTCAAAAAGTTCCAGAAGTATAAAGAATGCTATTATGAAAACAAAGGTGCCGAAGTAAGTTGAAAGTACGATAACCTTTCTTGCAGTTGGTATTGGAGATACAGGAAGCAAAGGAGGATTAATCGCCTTAAGGTTGGCAGAACTCATTTGAAGTGTTTTCTGTCTCATTAAAGCGGCGTTAAGGCTCGTCAACACTGATAAGTATGACTGTTCTGTGAAACTTATATCACGCTCTTTTCTTTTTAACGTTGATCCGATAGGAGAGTAATAACCATATTCAGATTCGAGGCTTTTCCTTACCTCCTCCATAACTCTTAATTCGGCCGATGCCTTTTCCCTTGTTATTACAGATGATACCCATTGATCTACATATGCCGCCGAGGCCACGCCATCTTTTGAATACTTCTGTTCATTAATCATTGCTGTAAATGACCTCAAATCATCTTCTGCAATCTTTTCCTGCAATTTATACTCATCAAGCAATTTACGGTTAGCAGGAGAGATATTTAATGTATCTGTCTGTAATGATTTAAATCTGACTATTCGAGAACTGATTTCAGAAAGAGAGTTTAATTTTTGTAAAAATACGGTGTTGTTTTGTATCGCTTTCACCTGACCCTCTATTCTCATCTCAAGCTGTCCGACAGATGTGCTTGCACTGGTATAGCGGAGCAATGCATCATAGTACATTAATTCATAGTCCCTTGCAAGCGCTGTGACCTGTTTTGTCTGCTCCTCGTAGTTGATTATCTTCTTATCAACATAATAACGTGTTAACGAATCTTCCGACTGCTTGAGTTTTTCACTTAACCTTGCTAGTTCCCTTTTGAAGTACTCCACCACATCATTTGTCTCACCAAACCTCAGGAGTTTATATTGCTTAACAAATTCCTCGTTGAGAATTACAAGTGTATTATAGGCTATCCCCGGATCATCTGCGGAATATTTAATATCGATCATGTCGCTGTCAAAAATTCGTTTCACCTCAATATTGCTCAGCGCTGTGAAACTATAGTGGCGGTGATACCAGTTAAACAATCCATATACAAAGTTCTTCGGTGAGGCTTGCTCATATTTTTTCAGATTGCTGACTGTAGAATCTATCGAACTCTTGTCTATTAAAGTCCTTACCTCCTTTGGAGTTATTCTGAGAAGCTCCTTGTAGTTGTTTGCCTGAATATAATTGTTGTTTTGGGTAGAGTCGCCGTATATCATATTCTGCGCATACAGCCTCAATGCAACTTCATGAAGAGTGTTTTTTGATTTAATGATACTAATAAGGTTATCCATACCATTATTTACACTGCTCCAGTCAATCCGGCCTGGTTCTACTCCCGATTCTATCGTGAATCCAGATGCTATACCCGTATAAATTGTAGTGTTGACCTCATAAGTCCTGACCATTTGCCTGGTCTGGTAAACAGCTACCAAAGCTGCAAATGCCGGCAAAAATATGAGCCAGTATTTTATCCTGTATAGCAGTTTGATTATCTGAAAAAATATTTCCATTATTTATCAAGTAGCTTGGTACACGAAATGATTTCCAATTTTAAAATGGCGACCTTTAATTCGGATTTTATCTTTCCTATCTGCTGGATTGCCATTACTTGTTGTCCCTTTGCAATTCCCAATGCCGATATATTAATGCTTCCCATTATATAGTCCTTCTCAGCCATCTCATACTGTGCCTGAGAAAGAGAGTATTGTTCAATTGCACTCTTTAGATTAGCAAGCATCTCCTCAGATTTTACATAAAGCTCTACAATCTGCATCTTACGATCCTCATACCAGACCTCTAACTCCTTTTCTGTTTGTTTTACGGTTAGTTTCTGCGCTTTAACCCTATTCCTCTTGTCCACCAGCTTGTCAAGCGGAAAACGAATCGATGCCCCGGCATTGTACCATATCTGCTCACCCCCGCTATTCTGATAAATCAAGGGATAATTTGCTCCAAGATTGGTGTAGGAATTCATCCCGACAACGCCATATTGATATGTACCGAAGAAATCCACAAACTGATACCAGCTTCGTTTTTCCGTCAACAATTTCCTGTTAAGCTCCTCTATTTTTAAAGTATAAAGATCCCATGACGGCCCCTTCTTTGCATTTTCAAATAATAGATCTAAAGGAGGGAGCGCAAAACTCAAAAGAACATCATTAGTGTCAACATCACTTTTGGTTGAGGGAATCTGTGCGTTGGCATTCATAGTCAACACAAAAACAGAAAACAATATGATCAGGGTTCTTCTCATACTTTCAGACATTTTCTTTTTGTACAAATGCTGTGAATGTTTTTAACAAAATCTTCATATCCATCCAAAAGTTATAATTATTGGCGTAATATATATCCAACTGTTTACGTTCCTCAGGAGATAATTTACCAGAATCTCCCCTCTTCTCAACTTGCCATAGACCTGTAAGGCCCGAAGGAGCAAGAAATCTGTCTATATATTGATCGGATGTCAGCTGTTCCGCCTCATATAGCGGCAGCGGTCTGTTACCCACAATAGACATATCACCTTTAAGGATATTAATCAACTGAGGCAACTCGTCAATACTGTATTTTCTAAGGAATCTTCCAACTTTTGTTATCCTTGGGTCATTCTCGTATTTTACAAAATTGTTCCTCTGTTTGTTTGACTTGTCTCTCATAAATGTAGCCTCGGAAATTACCTCATCATCAGAGACAAAGAGTACCTGATTTGACTTTTCGATTATAGGAATCTGGTTTGCATTGTAGAAATCGTATTCCGTATTCGCCTCGATATCACAGTATTGATTTGTTCCTAAAAGCTCCCGAAGTCTTTTATCCGCATCACTGTACATTGAGCGGAATTTGTAAAAATCGAACACAGTATAATTGCTTCCGACTCTTTTCGATTTGTACATTGCCGGCCCCTTACTTTCAACCTTTATGAGAATAATTATAATTATAACAAATGGCAATAAAACTACAATCGCAAGCGATGCAAAAATAATATCGAACAATCTTTTCCATAAAGGTGCCTCGTATGTACCCAGGGATCCCTTCTCTACAAGTGAGGCAAGGATGAGAGACTGATTCCTGTCGACAAATTCAATACCATTGAGCAGCCTGGCTTTAGGAATATCAGTATGCGAAGTATCGTTGACGCCTGCTTTTTGGTAATGAGACAACTCCTCTCTGTCTATTGTTTTAAAGACCAGTACGATATAAGCTTTAGGAAAACTTTTCTTAAGAAGTTCTATGCGAGGGGCATCAACTTTTAAAATATCCTTTTGGTAAAGAATCATCAAAGGAGATTCTCCGCAATTTTCAGATATGGATCTGATAGCTTCCGCATGATCCCTGGCAGTAACTAATGTACCATCCAGAAATGAAGAGAAGCGTTTTATTGTCGCCTCGTCGTTTCCTACATATATAGTGTAAACACTCACGAAATAATCTTTTTTAACCTGACCTTCAACTCCATGGGATTGAAAGGCTTTGATATATAATCGTCAGCACCCTTCTCCAACAGTGCAATCTTCTGAGATGTACTATCTTCACTTGAAAGAATTACAAAAGGGATAGACTTAAACAGGTCATTCTTTTTAAGATAGTCAAGAAACTCAGCGCCGGTCATGTTTGGCATATATATGTCTGAAATAATAAGATCCGGGATATTTCCGTCCTGAAGCCATGCTATTGCCTTAATAGGATCTTCAAAATACACACAATCAAACAATTCAGCAATATAAACTTGTATAACTTTGGCTATAGTGGATTTGTCATCAACAATCAATACTCGCTTTTTCACAGTTTCTGGGGTTAAAGTTTAAATACAACTTACACTAATATAATTATGTAAAAATAATAAAATTATTTGAGAGTATATTTAATCTTAATAGCTTTGTTAGCAAAACATGGATAAATGGAGCATTGCACAGTTAGAAAACCTTTTTTTTGCATCATGATTCTTGCATCAATGGTTGTACTGATCTTTGCCATTATGGGTTTTTTAGCAGCGAGAGTAAATCCAAATGATAACACTATTTTCCTTTATGCGGCTCTCGGTCTTCCCTTTACAATTTTATTCGCCCTTATCCTTGTTATATTTTTTGCATTCAAGAGAAGCTTCTATTTTCTAATATCCTTTTTTGCAATAATTATAAACTTTCAATTTATAACATACAACTTCAGTCTCGGTAGAATTTTTAATGGGAATCCATCTGTTGAAAGCCACAAAATAAAGGTTGCAACCTATAATGTTCACAGCTTTAATTTCCGGAAGGAATATATACCAATTAACGATATTGCCGATTACATAAGCAATGAGAAAGTAGATATACTTTGCATGCAGGAGTATACACCAAATTTGTACAGTGATGAAGAGACCCGTAATGCATTCGGAAATTTTGATGATATGGCTTTACGGAAATCCAGCATGAATGAGATAGGTCTTGTCATTTATAGCAAGTTTCCAATCATGGCAAGCGGCATTCTCAGATTTCACGACTCCGCCAACGGAGCCGTTTGGGCAGATGTATCCATCTCCGGAAACAAAACCATAAGGGTTATTAATGTGCACATGCAAACCACCGGGTTGAAAAATGTGCTCCACCTTGGCATACTTGGCTCTGCAATGAATCTTACAGACAATGCAAAGATCCGCGCAAGCCAGGTTCAATTGGTAAGGAATCTTATAGACACAACAAAACATCCTGTAATATTGGCGGGAGATTTCAACGATCTACCTTCAACATATACCTTCAGAACTCTGAAAGGCGAATTAAGAGATGGATTTATTTACGGGGGACTCGGGACAGCCGGAACTTATAAAGGCAAGCTCAGCTTTCTCAGAATCGATAATATACTAAGTTCCAAATCAATAAAATGCATCAAATACTACTCAGACAAAAAAGAGTGGAGTGACCACAATCCGGTCATTTCCGAATTTGCAATTAAAGACTGAAGCACATAAGTCGGTGTAATATTTCTTTACTTTTTGTAAATTTTTTCTTTACATTTTTTTGGAGGTGTAAAATTTTTTTCTATCTTTGTTTACAGAAAGTAACGGATATGAAAATTCTCACTATAGCAGCCATAGCAACTTTAGCCATACTGATGTCGGCTTTGGTTACCCTGTCAGCTCAAAACACGGTTGTAGGACATGTGTCTGCAGAAATAGTGGAAGCAGCAAGCGTATCATCCAATTCCGTAATAAGTCACACAATCAGCAGTCAATCACCAGAGCAGGCAGATTTAAGTCTCGGTAATATCAGTGTCAAATCGAGCAATTCTGCAAGTTATGATGTCGTCATAAAACCTGCAACCGTTTCAACAGAGAATGGTAATAGCTTCAAAGTAAGTCCGACAGCAGAAAATCAGTATATTTCACAGGCCACTGCAACAAATGGAAACCGGACTCTCGCACTCCGCGGGAACGTTGATTTTTCCAACACCCCCGCAGCCGGTGAATATAAGGGATCATACACAGTAATTTTTGCATATAATTAATAAATAGCTAATTTTTAGGTTAAGACCAGAGGGATGACGGGAAAAGCGTCATCCTTTTTTTTTGCTCATTTTTGAAGTGTTGTCATTGTTTGATTTTTTTACACTTTGTAAAACAAAATCTTTCGCCTCTGATCCGGGAGGTCTCAATAGAAAAAGTTTTCCAAAAAAAATAAACATTTTTATTTATCTGTTTTTCTGTGCTTTACAAGACTTCAATTCCGACTTCTTAACCCGTTTGAAAATTTTCTTCAAGTCTGGTGGCACACTTTCTGTTTTAATATAGGACGTGGCAGGGGGGAGTGATGAGTGAAGAGAGAAAAGTGATAAGGGATGAGTGAAAAGAGAAAAGGGAAAAGTTATAAGTGATGAGTGAAAAGTGAGGGGGAAAAATAAAAGTGAATAATGAACATTAACAAATAATAAAAATTAAAAAATCAAAAATCATGAAAACAAGAATTTTTACATTAGCTATCGCAATCTTAGGATTTACATCAGCATCTTTTGCTCAGTCAAGTGCAACTGCAGAAGCAAGTGCTACACTTCTTACTCCACTATCAATCAATAAAGATGCTAATCTCAACTTCGGAACAATTGCTTCAAGCGCCACCGCTGGAACAGCTACCATCGAAGCATCAGCAGCTGGAACACGGGGTAATACAGGCGGAGTTGCTTTACTTACTGGTGGTACAACAGGAGCGGCTAAATTTACTGTTACCGGCGCACAAGGCCAGGAGTACAAGATGGTAGATCGTCCTCAATCTATTCAACTAGGTGGATCAGGTTTGCCTAATCTCACTCTTAACTTATTATATAACCTCAACGCAACAGATAATACTTTTTCTGGTGGAACAAGTACAATCTATGTTGGTGGCACTCTTGAAGTTCCTGCAGGGACCATAGCTGGAACATATACCAACACCACAGACCTTAAAATTACTGTAGCCTACGAATAATAAACACCTTATACAAATAAGAGGAAACGCTGCTTGTTAAAGCAACGTTTCCTTTTTAGACAAAAAAACCACATCATGAAAAAGAGTTTATATATTACATTGTTTGTGGCTATTATCTCCTTAATATCGGCTTCATCAGCAAAAGCTCAGGTTAGCATAATAGCTCATGCCTCTGCTGAAATTATTGAGGCACTAACTGCTACAGAGAATTCAACCCTTAACTTCGGAAGGTTCTCACCGGAAACAAGTGGCGGTGAAATAATACTCACACCCGACGGGGTCAGAACAGCAACGAGTTCTGTAGCTCTAATCGGTGGGACTTATAATCCGGCAACCTTTGTTCTTACAGGACAAAATGAGTCGATAGTTACCATCGCTCTTCCGGCAGCCTCAGCTCTGCTTACAAATAGCACAAACGGAAAGACGTTAGAGGTATATAATTGGAAATCATATCCTGAAGCGGGAATTGGGACAGGTGTGCTAAATAATGGATTACTTTCTGTAAATGTTGGAGCAACCCTGAAAGTAGGTGACATTGAAAAGAATCCGGTTGGCATATATTCTGGAACATATACGGTTACATTTTCCTATAATTAATCGTTTATAGTAACATATCTTACAATTTTGCTATATTTGGATTAATTTTTGAAAATTTAAAACCCCTGAAAATGTTTAATTTTTGTATTAACAATAAGTCAAACAACGATAAAAAGTCAGTATCCTGTTTGTTTTTATTAGCATTATCTATCTTCTCGCTTTTAACTTTTAATGACGCGACCGCTCAGGGCAATCTTCTGATTACTCCGCGGCGCGTTGTTTTTGACGGAACGAGAAGAGTTATGGAACTTAACCTGGCAAACACCGGCCAGGATACGTCTAAATACAATGTTTCAATTATTCAATACAGAATGACCGATGAAGGGGCTTTCGAAGAGATTACAGAGCCTGCTCCGGGGCAGAACTTTGCAGATAAGTATATCCGCTTCTTCCCCAGGACAGTCACTCTTGCTCCTAATGAGTCTCAGGTGGTGAAAATGCAGGTTACAAACACCTCCAACCTGGCACCGGGAGAATATCGTTCTCATGTATATTTCAGAGCCGTTCCAAAAGAGGCCGCACTTGGAGAGGAAAATCCCAACCGCGATACCACAGCATTAAGCATCAAACTTGTGCCTATTTTTGGTATTACAATTCCGGTTATTATCAGAATCGGCCAGTCAGACACAAAGGTATCCTTATCTAATCTTCAGTTAGAGATGATAAACGATACGACAAACAGATTATCTATGGTTTTTAACAGAACCGGCAACATGTCAGTATACGGAGATCTGCGTGTTATACACATCTCTCCGTCCGGAAAGGAGTCCGTTGTTGGCATTGTCAATGGTATCGCTGTATATACACCAAATACCCTCAGGAAATTCAAACTTGACCTTGACAACTCCACAAAGGCTGATTTCAAGACCGGAAGGATAAGAGTCACCTACTCCTCACAGTCGGATACCCGTCCCGAAAAATTTGCAGAGGCTGAATTAACCCTTCAATAGGCTCAATTTACCCAATTTAAACAAATGACCCAATGAACAAAAAGTGTGCATATATATTACCTATATTGTTTATCCTTGTGTTCTCCATGCCACTCAATGCTCAGGTTACCATAAGAATAAATCAGGGATTAAACTTTGGTTCATTATACCCGGTCGGCTCAGGAGGTACTGTAACAATCAGTGATGATGGAGATAGATTACCACCAACAGGAAGTGTAGTACTATTCCCATCAACATATCATGAGTCTTCTTTTACATTGAGCACAACAAAAAAAGGAAATTATTATTACATTGCTTGGTTAGAAATAGAAAGTCCGATAACAATGGAAAGAACGGGAGGAGGAAGTCTGAGACTTAACCTCAACACTAATGGATATAATTCTGGGTGGTGGATTGCCAGACAAACCCCTGTAACGCTTCATATGGGTGGTACTCTTTATGTAGGTTCTGTCTCTGCAAACCCTCCAGGTAGCTATACAGGAAGCTTTTATATAATATTGCATTATAATTAAGAAAATGCAAACAGGCAGGAGATCCGGATTGTACCCTAAATCACAAAAAAGGGGTTTCTCTGTTTTATTTGCATTGCTTACAATGTTGTCATTACTATTTTCCAAAGAGGCAACTTGCCAGGAAAGCGCTGACTACGAAGAGATTATTGTTTCATTTAGCGTTCCAAGGATAGGTGGGGCCGATGTAAGTGCTCTTGTAAAGGATGAGACACTTTATCTATGTATTAATGATGTTTTCAATTTTCTGAAGATTAAATATAATACCGACTCTGGATTCAATTCCTTTTCCGGCTTTTTTATTACAGAAGAGGCTACGTACAATATTGACCGCACAAAAAATCAGATATTATACCTAAAAAAGGAATTTACTCTAAAAGAGGGGGATATGATCCGCACAGAGACCGGACTATATCTGAAATCCAACTATTTTGGTGAAATTTTCGGTCTGGATTGTATTTTTAACTTCCGTGCACTTTCAGTTACTCTTAACACCAAAATTGAACTTCCTATTATCAGAGAGATGAGGCAAGAGCAAATGCGAAAGAGTATTAATCAGATAAAGGGAGTTGTTGAGGCGGATACACTTATAAAGAGGAAATATCCCATTTTAAATTTCGGTAACGCTGACTGGACTCTTAATTCTACACAGGAGAGCAGTGGTGCCGTGAATTCGAGACTAGCATTGAATATTGGTGCCATTGTAGCCGGAGGTGAAACAGATATCATGCTAAATTATGAGACAGACTCGCCGTTTTCCTTAAAACAACAATATTATCAATGGAGATATGCAAATAATGATTTTAAGGCCTTTACACAGGTTATTCTGGGAAAAATACAGTCTGAAAGCATATCAACACTTACATCTCCGGTTGTTGGAGGAAAAATAACCAACACCCCTACTACATACCGAAGATCATTCGGCACCTATACTTTGAGTGATGTAACAGAACCGGGCTGGATGGTGGAACTATATGTCAACAATGTTCTTGTTGATTACAAAAAAGCAGATGCGTCCGGTTTTTACACATTTGACGTACCGCTTATATACGGTAGTACAGATGTTAAGTTACAGTTTTATGGTCCTTGGGGAGAGGAGAGATCCCAGGAGAAAAGCATAGAAATTCCTTTTAATTTTTTACCAAAAGGGCGGTTTGAATACGATATCTCAGCAGGTATGGTTGAAGACTCTACCAGGAGTCTGTTCTCCAGGGCAAACTTTGATTATGGAATAGCCAGATTCATGACTCTTGGAGGTGGAGTCGAGTACCTCTCTTCACTTGACTCATTGAAGTATATACCTTTTGCAAAAGCATCCATAAAGATCGCTCCGAACCTGCTTTTGTCAGGAGTCTACAACTATGGTACAAATTTCAGCGGCATATTGAACTGGAAATTAAAATCAAACCTACAGTTTGAATTTAACTACATAAAATATGATAAAAGACAAACTGCAATTTCGACAAACTATACAGAAGAACGAAAATTACTTCTCTCCATGCCTATAAGATTTAAGAAGACATCGTTTTACACAAGGCTGTCACTTAACCAATCTCTAACGGAGACATCTAAATTTACTAATGCAGAGTTAATATTTACAGGTACCGTTCTTGGCGTAAATGCAAATCTCACAACAGGTGCCCAGGTTTATGGAAAGAGTGACCCGAGAGTATACAGCAATATGTCATTTTCAGCAAGATTGCCCGGCGGCTTTATATTGACTCCTCAAGCTCTTTATAATTATAGCTCAGGCAAGTTTGAAAATGCAAAATGTGGTATAGAAAAAAGACTTTTTAAGAAGGGCTACCTGAATCTCTCTTACGATAATAATTTGAATAATAAGACTTCTAATATCGAATTAGGGTTCCGGTATGATTTCTCTTTTGCCCAGAGCGGGATTAACGCAAGAAGAAGCGGAAGTACTACAACTGTTACTGAATCTGCTACAGGTAGCATAATCTTTGACGCACGCTCCGGTTATATTTCCGGTAGCAGTCGCTCTACTGTTGGAACCGGAGGTATAATACTAATGTCTTTCCTTGATATTAACTGTAATGGTATTAAGGATAAAGGAGAACCGAAAATTTCCGGACTTCAGGCACACATAAGTGGAGGAAGAATTGAAAGTAACGACAGAGACACCCTTGTCAGGGTTTTTGACTTAGAACCATATGCAAATCATATCTTATCTATAGATGGCGTTAATTTTGACAATATTGCCTGGCAAATAAAGAATAAAAACATGAATGTGGTTGTCGAGCCAAATATGTTCAGAAGGATTGACATTCCGGTATCTGTTATGGGAGAGGCTTCCGGGATGGTTTATCTGTCAGGCAGGAACGGGAAATCCGGCCAGGGTCGAATTATAATTAATTTTCACAGGGTTGACTCATCTCTGGTTAAGAGCACTTTGAGTGAAGCTGACGGATATTTCAGTTTCCTCGGACTAAAGCCTGGTAAGTATTATGCTCAGATTGACCCTGCTCAGATGGAAAAGGTTGGAATGACAGCATCAGAACCTATAAATTTTGAAATTCACTCTCTGATAGATGGAGACATCGTAGACAATCTTGAGTTCACACTAAAGAAGAACATTGAAGATGAAGAGGTTGTTCCTGCAAATGACACGGTTAAGACTTCTGAGATAATTATGCCTGCTCAACAAAAAAATGTTGTGAAAGATACTCTTCAAAAAAGTGAAGAATCAGGTAACAATTTCAGAGTTCAGCTCCTGGCAACCAAAACCAGGATAGAGAAAGATGGTGTATTTGAATATATAATCTCAGCCATGCCTGGGATTAAAATCGAAGAAATCAAAGGAAAAGACGGTTTTTACAGATATAGTACCAGTGGGTATAAATCCAAAGCGGAAGCCGAAACAGTTATGAAAGAGATCCGTAAAAATGGGTGGAAAGATTGCTTCATCACTTCAGACAATAACAGAGAGGCGAAAGCAATGAAAGGAAGTTTTGAAGGATACAAATATAAAATACAGCTCCTTGCGACCATCAAACCTGTAGAGATAAGAGAGGTATTCGGGACGTTGCTTAATACCATTAAGAATCTTCAAATAGTTGAAAACTTGGAGAGTGATGGATTATACCACTACTCTGCCGGTATGTTCAGAAGCAAAAAAGCAGCCTCTGATTTTGTGAAGCTGCTTAATGATTCTGGGTGGAAAGAGTGCTATATATTGCACCTTTAACTGACAGTTTTATTGTATAAGATTGTATTTCTCAATCTTTGCATTCAAAGTAGGTCTTGAAATATCTAGAATTTGGGATGCCTCCAGTTTATTCCAGTTTACCAGGTCAAGGACTCTCTTTATGTGAGCTTTCTCCACTTCGGCTAGTGAGACGATAAGCTCTTTGTTCTCTTGTTTTTCCTGATCGCCTTCGAATCTGTTTATAAGAGAGATATTCTCTTTTTCAAGCACATCATTTTTTGCTACAATCATAGCTTGTAATATTGTATTCTCAAGTTCTCTTACGTTCCCTGACCAATTATGCTGCTGTAACATTTCAATGACTCCATCCCCTATCTTGGTCACGTTTCTGTTAAACCTCTTGTTCAGTTTATACAAGAAATGTATTACAAGATCATTAATGTCATCTTTTCTCTCACGAAGAGGCGGCATATCAATAGTAAAGACTTTTAACCTGTAGTAGAGGTCTTCTCTGAATTTCCCCTCTTCAATGAGTTTTTCCAGGCTCTTGTTCGTAGCAGCAATTATTCTTGCTTTCATAGGAATAGGGCTTTCACCTCCAACTTTTTCAAACTCTAGCTCTTGAATAACTCGCAATAACTTAACCTGAGTATTGTGTGAAATTTCCGAAATCTCATCCAAAAAAATAGTACCCTCCCCGGCTAACTCGAACTTTCCCTTTTTATCTCTTATAGAATCAGTAAATGCTCCTTTTACGTGACCAAATAACTCACTCTCAAGAAGAGTCTCTGTAAGAGCACTACAATTCACTACAACCAAAGGCTCTGATCTTGTTATACCAGAATAGTGAATAAGACGGGCAATCAGCTCTTTCCCCGTCCCTGTCTCTCCTTGAATAAGAACATTGACTTTATTCATGGAAATCAGACCTATTGACTTGAAGATCTCCTTCATTTTTGCGGTCTTCCCAACCAATATGCTATGTTCTAAAGCATTATCAACAGGAATGTCTTTTTTAACTACACCCATCAACTTGTTGCTTCTGTTGACCGAATCTAAAGCACTTTTAATCGTGGTTTTTAAAAGTTCCGGGTTTACCGGTTTCTCAAGAAAGTCAAATGCCCCAAGTTGAATTGCCTTTATTGTAAGGACAACATCTCCGAATGCGGTAAGAATTATTACCGGCATATTGGTTTTTGACTTTCTTATCTCTGCAAGGACTTCAATACCATTCATCCCCGGCATCTGATAATCAGTAAGAGTAAGGTCCGGACGTTCTGAACGTATAAGTTGTAATCCTGTTGGCCCGTCCTCTGCTTCAATGATGTCATACCCCTCTTTCATTAAAGTCATTTTAAAGACTTTACGCACCAGCTTATCATCATCTATAATCAGTATTTTTTCCATTGGAATTCGGGTTTTGTATTAAATTAATGTCCTTAAATAGACCATACTATGCTCTACGACTCTAATAATCCTTTCTACCCTCTCATGAAGGTCGCTCATCTTGGAACTGCCGGTATTGATAAGCTTAACATCCGGTACTACAGAAGTTATGCCGACGTATGTGAGTTGAGTTATGAGTTTATGTGTCGAGAACTTAAGAGAGTCATGATCTCCTGAATCGGCACTGTCTTTCATAAGCTTCATAAGGCCTGGAGCCTCTTCGAGAAATATTGAAATGACCTCTTTCAATGATTCTTCATCTCCGTCCGTCATGTCTCTAAGATATGAGAGATCCGGAATAGGGTACTCCTGATTATCCGTATTATTGTCCATAATATCTGATATTAATTGTTTTACTCATTTTTGGCAATTGTGGGTATATCAAATGTAAATGTTGAACCGGCCCCTTCCTTGGAAGTGAATCTCAACGTACCCCCGTTTCTCATCACAAACTCGTTACAAAGCAAAAGTCCCAGTCCTGAACCCTCTTCATTATCTGTTCCGAAACTTGTAAAATGGCTATCAGGTTTGAATAATTTTTCTTGATCATCTTCACTTATCCCTGTCCCATGATCACGCACGTAGACAAGCACTTTATCCTCTTTTTCTTCAATCCCTACATCTATCTCTGAGTTTTCGTAGCTGAATTTGATAGCGTTGCTTATAAGATTTCTCAGTGAAGTCTTGGCCATGTCAATATCAATCCTTGCCGACCTGTTAGTTGATCCAAGAAGGTTCAGGCGGACATTCTTCAAAGAAGCCACACCTCTCTGGACCTCTACAACTCCGGTAATCATATTCATTATATCAACATTGTCCTGGAAAACCGTATTAAGACGACCGGTCTGACTTTTGGTCCATTTGAGAAGGTTGTCCAACAAAGAGAAGCTATCATCTGTGAGCCTGTTTGCCATATTGAGCAGCTCAAACATATCATCCCCTATGCTCTCTTTTTTAACCTCAGAAATCAAAACCTCCATCACCATTCTTATAGAAGCAATAGGAGCCCTTAGGTCATGTGCTATCACAGAATAGAGCTTGTCCCTGCCTAATATTGTCTTTCTAAGTTCTTCTGTCTGCCTTGTAATAATCCGTTTGGCCTCTATGAGGGAAATCTGGTGATTAATCCTTGTAAGCAGCTCGTCTTTGTTGAATGGTTTGGATACATAGTCTGCAGCTCCGAATCTGAAGCCTTGAACAATGTCCTCTGTTGAGTTCAGCGCAGAGAGAAATATGATTGGGATATCCGCATACTCGGGCCTCTCTTTAAGTTTTTTCGCAACCTCATGCCCGTCCATAATCGGCATCATAATATCGAGAAGGATAAGATCCGGTTTTTGTTTTTCCACAGCATCGAGAGCATCCCTCCCATTAAAAGCCGTCATAGTCTTATACCCTGCTTTGGATATCAGCAACTTGAGAAGTAGCACATTAGCATCAACGTCGTCTACAATCAATATTGTATAATCAGGGTTGTTTACTTCCATTATTTTATAAAACCTTTGTTTTAAAATAGTTAATAGTCTTTCCCAATCCTTTATCGAGCTGTACTTTCGGCTCCCAACCAAGAAGATTCCTGGCAAGTGTTATATCCGGCTTCCTTTGCTGAGGATCATCAGAAGGAAGGTCTAACTTCACTATTTTTGATTTTGATCCGGTAAGTGCAAGCACTCTTTCGGCCAATTGCATGATTGTAAACTCATTTGGGTTGCCAATGTTAATTGGACCTATAAATGAATCATCTGTATTCATGACTCTTATCATCCCCTCAATAAGATCGTCTATATACTGAAAACTTCGTGTCTGCGTTCCCTCTCCATAAATTGTTATGTTTTCACTCTTCAATGCCTGAACAATAAAATTTGAAACAACCCTCCCGTCACTAGGATGCATATTGGGGCCATATGTATTGAATATTCTGATAATCTTTATCTTCACATTATTTTGCCGGTGATAGTCCATAAACAGAGTCTCGGCACACCTTTTACCCTCATCATAACACGATCTTATGCCTATCGTGTTGACATTTCCCCAATATGACTCCGGTTGAGGGTGGACAAACGGATCCCCGTATATCTCACTTGTAGAGGCCTGTAAGATTTTTGCATTTACCCTTTTTGCCAGTCCCAGCATATTGATTGCCCCCATGACGGATGTCTTTATGGTCTTTATAGGGTTGTATTGATAATGTACCGGTGATGCAGGACATGCCAGATTATATATTTGATCAACCTCAACGTAATAAGGGTGGATTACATCGTGTCTTACCATCTCAAAGTGCGGGTTTCCGATAAGAGAGATAATATTTTCTTTATTGCCTGTAAAATAATTGTCCAGACAGATAACATCATTGCCTTCATTTAGAAGTCTTGCACAAAGATGGGAACCGATAAATCCCGCTCCGCCTGTCACTAAAATTCTTTTCATCATAATAGTATCCTGTACCTATCCCAACCAACTGTTTCTAATGGAAATTGCTTATTTGTCCTACTTATAAACAAAGATAAAAAAATTTATTCACCGTAAAGAAAATTTACAATTAGTTTACAATTAGTGGCACAGATTTTTCTATTTGTATAATAATCAGGACAAAATAAATGCGTCTAAACTTGATTTAGACGCATTTATTTATTAGTGTGACAATTAAGAGTCGGTCTGAGTTAGTTTTTCAAAGCGGCAATCTCTTTTACAGCAGTTATTGCTGCCTCTATATCTTCCTCTGTAGTGAATGCTCCTACACTCATTCGCACAGTACCGTGAATATCGGCTGTACCTATATGCTGATGAACCTTTGGTGCACACTGCAAACCTGTTCTCACTGCAATATTGTAGTCTACATCCAGCATTGTTCCGACATCGCCGGCTTCAAATCCTTTAATATTGAAAGAAAGCACAGGATTCTTGTTCTCTTTTGATGTCGCACAATATGTTGTAACACCCTCTATCTGCTGTACCGCTTTACGCAGCTTGTCCCAAAGCTCGATTTCACGGTTGTGGATATTCATTACACCCTGCTCGGTTATCCACTTCACACCGGCATAGAGTCCTCCGACACCCAGGAGATTCAAAGTACCATACTCAAGTCTGTAAGGATACTCTTCGAGATGGGCCGGATAAGCTGAGCGGACACCTGTTCCGCCGGCACGTGTGTGGTTGATATGAATGCCCTCTCTTACATAAGAACCGCCAATACCTGTAGGACCCATAAGACATTTGTGACCGGTAAAGCAATATACATCTACATTACTTGCCTGCATGTCAAAATCCACAGAACCTGCTCCCTGACTGCCGTCAGCCACGAAAATCACACCCTTCTCCTTGCAGATCTTTCCTATCTCGGCCAATGGCTGAATAGTTCCAAGCACGTTTGAACAATGTGTAACTATTACAAATTTTGTATTACTCTTTATAGCTTTTTTTATATCATCCGGGGCAACATACCCTGTCTGAGGGTCAAATGGCACATAAGTCACCTCGATAGTGCCCGCCTGTTCATGCATGTAAAGTGGTCTTAAAACAGAGTTATGCTCGAGCATTGTAGTCACTACATGTGTGCCCTTCTCTACAAGACCATTAATGATAAGATTCAGGGAATCAGTTGCATTATAGCTGAATGTAAGGCGATTATGATCAGAGCCTCCATTAAACAGCTTAGTAAGCATCTTACGTGTATTGTTAACTACCTCTTCTGTCTCAAGGGCAGCATCAAAGCCGGATCTTCCGGGACTGACACCCTTGGTCCTATAAAACGAATTCATAAAATCGTATACAGCATCAGGTTTCGGGAAGCTGGTAGCCGAATTGTCAAGATAAATCAGTTTGCTCATATTATTAGTCTTATTTATTGTTTATTATCAAAGCATCTGCTACAATCTCGGATATCGTGACAATCTTTACACCAAGCTTGTATGTGTGGTTAAGTTGAGTAAGCTGGTCAACACAGTTGTGACAAGGTGTTATCACAACTTTTGCTCCTGTTTTCGCAATCTGATCTGCTTTTATCTTCCCTATTTTCAACCTTCTGTCATTATATTCGCTCATAGCAAGGGCTCCTCCGCCCCCTCCGCAGCAGAAATTATCCTTTCCAAATGGATTCATCTCCACAAGATTCTCAACGGCACTTTTTACCACAAAACGAATTTCATCCATAAGGCCGCCGTTTCTTACAAGGTTGCAAGGGTCATGAATAGTATAGATATCCTTGTTGAGTGTTTTGTCCAGAGTTATCTTACCACTTCTGATATACTCAGCTATAAGTTCAACGACAGTTACCGTGTCAAAGTCATACTTTTTCTTAAGGTAGTTCGGCCCCTCCCATCTGTTAGCTCTTGAACCGTGACCACACTCTCCTAAAATAAGCCTTTTACCGTGAAGTCTGTGAACTTCATTATAGAGGTTTTCAGCTATGATAGTTGCCTCTTTGGTATTTGCATTGAAATATCCGTAGTTGGTAACATCATAATATTTTGAAGAAAGAGTCCACTCTGCATTCGCTGCATAGAAAATTTTTGCCATAGCCGAGATTGAGAGCGGGAAAAATTTGGGTTCCCTTGGATTTAGAGTATAAAACAACTCTTTATCCGGCTCATCAAGAGGAATCCTTGCCTTTTCATCCTGCATCTCGTCTGTAAGCTCCTCTTCCATCCATTTTATGGTATCAACAAACTCCTCTGTCGGTATTCCCATATTGTTGCCGGTATTGACAGCAGCATCGACAGTCGATTGGAGTGTCTCCGGAACCAGATCCATTGTGGCCAGCATCTCCCTTCCCTTTTTAACCAGGAATGGTATATCAACCCCTATAGAACAATGCTTGACGCACCGGCCGCACATTGTACATGCACCAAAAAGAAGATCAACCATTTCGGCAGCCATCTCTTCGTCAAGTTTCTTTGCATTTACTAGTGCCGGAGCAACTTTTCCCTCAAAAGTGCAGTATTTTCGATATATAGAACTTACCATATTCACCTTGACAGAGGGAATATATTTTGGTTCCTTCATGGCCAGATAGTACATACAGCTGTCAGCGCACAACCCGCAACGCACACAGGCATTCAGATGAGTTACAAGTTTACTGTCGGACTCCGACCTGAGCAAATCTATTGCTTTATCTCTTTTAGTTTTATCTATTGTTACCATGTTCCCCTCCATCCATAAAAATATCCAAGGTGATACCTTGCAAAAAAGAAATACATAAGATGTCTGGTCTTGCCAAATGGCAGCCAAAGGAAGAACAGAGTCATCACAATATAATAAATGTCGCCGGCTTCCGGTAAAAGAAGGAAAATAGCGGTTAAAAGCTGGGCCAGAGTAGTGACTATATTTGAAATATAATCATCAGGACCGGACAAGAGAGAGAGCTCTTTGCTGAAAATCCTCTTTATGAGGATTGAAATGCCGGAAATTACTGCAGGTGCCAGCATAATTGACACAATTAGTGACACAGAATAGGGTATCGGTATCTTTGTAAAGGAGATTACAACAAATGCAACAAAGGAGATAAGAGTAACAAAGGTCCCTATATGATACAGAATACCGGCGATATATGTAGGAAGATGGAGATAGGCAGACTCTTTATTCTTAGGCATCATAGCCTCTGTAAAAGAATACTTGACAGCTTTCTTTGTATCGCCACTTTTTTGGGAGAGATCCTTTGGATTTCCCAATCTTACCAGATGAATAAACCTGGCTAAAAATATCAGGAAACATATGCCTGAGGCTATTAAAGCACAACAACCAGAACAGTCCATATACAGCAGAAGTCTTTATACGCAACCATCCGGTTTTGGAAGACCTGCCACACGACAGGCGCCTCTTGCCGGACCCAACGGAAACAGTTCATAAATCTCGCGTAACTTCAAACCAGTCTCCTGGCAGATAGTTCTAATCATAGGGGCATTACCCTTCTCTTCGAAATTTTTTCTGATGATTCTTACAACAGCCCAGTGTTTTTCAGACAAGTCTTCTATACCATCATACTTTGCAAAGAGCTTCGCAACATCGTCATTCCAGACTGCGGGGTCAGTGAGAAAACCATCTCCGTCCACTTCAAACACCTTACCTTCAACTTCTAATTGTGCCATAATCCTTTTTAAATATAAATTTTACGATTTACGAATGTAAAAAAATATTTTTTGAAGTCAAAGAACTTTTTCAGTAATGAATTATAAGAATACTCAGACTCTACTTATGCCTTTTATATAGTTCCTCTTCAATTTCAGAAATAGATACTCCCTGATTTTCCATCAATACCAGTGAATGGTAAAGAAGATCCGACATCTCATAAATCAGCCTCTCCCTGTTGCCTTTTACTGCCTCAATGACTGTCTCGACAGCCTCCTCTCCTACCTTTTGGGCGATTGCAGAGACCCCTGCTGAAAACAATTTTGTAGTATATGATCCCTCGGGTCTGTTTTGGTTTCTTTCTGAAATAACCTTTGCCAGTGTACGGGTAAAGCCCTCACTATTTTCAGCTCCGAAACAGCTTAGGGTTCCTTTATGACACACTACCCCTTTTGGTTCCACTTTTATCAGGAGGGTATCACCGTCACAATCCGCATCAATCGAAACAACCTTAAGGAAGTTACCGCTGGTCTCCCCCTTTGTCCATAACTGTTTCCTGCTCCTGCTGTAGAATGTTGCCAGTCCTGACTCCAGTGTCTTTGCAAGAGAACCTTTGCTCATATAGCCGAGCATAAGCACCCTGAGAGTCCTGCTATCCTGTATTATTGCAGGGATTAAACCATCTTTGTTTTTTTCGAAATCCAACTCATTAAAATTCTTCATAACCTTATCTCTATATTATTTGATTTTAAAAATTTCTTCAAATCTGAAATATTTATCTCTCCATAGTGGAATACAGATGAGGCTAATGCCCCCTCAGCACAATTGTTGACAAATAGCTCTTTAAAATGTTCTCGCTTACCGGCTCCGCCAGAGGCAATCAATGGTATCGATATGCTCTCCGAGAGTCTTTTAAGAGCGTCGCAGGCATAGCCCTGCTTTGTTCCGTCATGATCCATTGAGGTGAATAAAATCTCACCGGCTCCGAGATCTTCAACCTCCTTTGCCCATGTAAACAGCTCCAGGTCAGTCTCTCTGTTCCCGCTATGTGTGACCACAACCCATTTCCCATCTTTGAGCCTTGCGTCTATTGCTACCACCACAAACTGTGATCCGTATCTTTTTGCCAGATTGTACACCAAAGCGGGATCTTTTACAGCGGCCGAGTTAACGGAGACTTTGTCCGCTCCTGCCATTAGAAGAGCCGATGCCCCCTCCATTGAGGATATTCCTCCGCCTACAGTGAAGGGAATATTGAGATTTTTGGCAACCGAAGATACCATCCTGAGGAAAGTTTCTCTACCCTCTATTGTAGCACTGACATCAAGATAGACAAGTTCATCAGCACCCTCAAGTGCATACCGGACTCCCATCTCCACAGGATTTCCAACCTCTTTAAGACCTAAAAAGTTGACACCTTTAACCGTTTTCCCGTCCTTCACATCAAGGCATGGAATAATTCTTTTTGCTAACATCTGCTCAGCTCCTCTATATTTATTCTACCCTCATATATGGCCTTGCCTACAATAACACACTCTATCTTAGTGCGATCTATCCTCTTTATATCGTTTATAGAAGATATACCCCCGCTTATGGTGATCTTCAAGTCCGGAAAAATCTCATTCAATTTGTAGTATTTCCGGTAATCAGGGCCACAAAGCATACCGTCTTTAGAAATATCTGTAGCAATCATCTGCCTTAATCCCCTCGTATAAAAGTTTTCGATAATCGTATCAAGGCGGAGGTCCGTCTGTTTCTCCCAACCGTTCACTGCGACAAAATCGCCCCTGAAATCAGCACCAAGAATCACTCTCTGAGAACCAAAATGCTCAAGCCATCCTACAAATAAATCCGGAGATGTAACTGCAACCGTACCGCAAATTACCCTTGACGCACCGGCATCGAGCACACTTCTCAGCGAGGTCTCTGTTTTAATAC
Organism: Bacteroidales bacterium CF; assembly: GCA_000473305.1. Taxonomy (GTDB): domain Bacteria; phylum Bacteroidota; class Bacteroidia; order Bacteroidales; family UBA932; genus Bact-08. The sequence continues at coordinate 2,466,643 of CP006772.1, forward strand.
CTCCCCCATATTGAATATCCAGAGAGGTTGCCGAAACCATTTTTTCCAAAACACGCAAATTCTTTGGGACAGAACTTTTTGCCCCATCCAGGTCAACCACATGAAGCCTTTTAAAACCCAGTTCCGAATACATTTTAGCTACGTCTACGGGTGATTTGGAATAGACCTTTTTTGTGTCGTAATCACCTTTGGAAAGCCTCACACACTCGCCGGAAATAATATCTATTGCTGGAATTATATACATTTTCTAATCCTTGATTTTTATAAAATTTCTTAATAATATCTCTCCCGTTTCACCGCTCTTTTCAGGATGAAACTGAGTGCCGTAAAAATTATTTTTTGACAATGCTGAACTGAAAATATCTCCATATTCTGTTGTTGCAGCAGTAAACTCATTACAAACAGGAGCGAAAGAGTGAACAAAATAGAAATATGCCCTCTCCTCAATCCCGGTAAAAAGTGGAGAGCGAGTATTTGCGACGCTATTCCACCCCATATGTGGTATCTTTATTCCTTTACCTCTCAGTTTAATAACTTTATTGGGAAAAATGTTGAGACATTCGGCATCACCCTCTTCACTGCTCGAACACATTAACTGCATTCCTATACAAATGCCCAGAACAGGAGCCTTTATAAGTGGTATGACTTTGTCAAGTCCTCTCTTTCTGAGTTCGGACATAGCATTTGATGCCTCTCCCACTCCGGGTAAAATAACCGAATCAGAGGATAAGATCTCTTCGGAATCTGATGTCAGCTTATAATCAACACCCACCCTTTCTAGTGAGGCGATCAGCGAAAAGAGATTTCCCGTATTGTAATCTATAATTGCTGTCATAGTATTCCTTTTGTAGTTGGCAGACCGTAACTATTTTCCTCTCTCCTGACAGCCATTTTCAGTGATCTTGCGAAAGCCTTAAAAATAGACTCTGCTATATGGTGATCATTTTCACCTTTTGCCGATATATATATTGTTGATTTGGAAGCTATTGCCAGCGAGTAGAAAAAATGACTGAACATCTCAGAAGAAATTCCCCCAATAGTATCTTTCAAAAATATGACATCCCAGTTAAGGTAAGCTCTACCCCCAAGATCAATCGCAACCTGCGCCACAGAATCATCCATAGGAAGCAGAAAACCATATCGGGCGATTCCCTCTTTGTTACCCAATGCCTTCATTATAGCTTCGCCAACCACAATTGCCGTATCCTCAATCGTGTGGTGCTCGTCAATCTCAAGATCACCGGCAACATTGAGTCTCATGGAGATTCCGGAATGAAAGGCAAGTTGCTCCAGCATATGGTTAAAAAATGGAATTCCTGTTTCAATGGATGTGTCCATTGAGCCATCTAGGTCCATTTTGAGATATATGGATGTCTCCTTGCTCCTTCTCTCTACAACGACACTCCTGCAGTTATTGATTTCCGGTTTTTCTCCCTCCAGGACACTTAATAGTCTGTCGTTCTCTTTGACCAGGCCAATTGTAAGACGCAGACAACCCTCGCACTTTGGTTGAGAAGAGCGATCCCTGACAACAATCCCGTTTTCAATGAGTTTATCGTAGACGACTTTACTCTCCCTGAATTTAACCAGAAGAAAGTTGGCATTACTCGGGTAAACTTTTTCTACTCCTTCCACCTTAGCTACTCTGGCTGCAACCCGCTCCCTCTCCGAAACTGTCTGCCGGATCTTCTCTGCGGGGTTGTTCTTAAGGAATTTCAGAACTATTTTCTGTGTCTCTGAGCCAATATTGTAAGGGTACTTCACTGATGAAAAGAGTCGGATAATATTCTCGTCAGCGAATGCAAGTCCTATTCTGAGACCGGCCATTCCCCACGCTTTAGACAATGTCCGGAAAATAACGATATTGGGATATTTGGCCAACTTCTTTACAAACCCCTCTCCTCCTGAAAAATCTGAATAAGCCTCATCTACAACCACCAACCCGGAAAAAGCAGAGGCCACTTTCTCTATGGCACTTTCATCCATCAGGTTCCCGGTCGGGTTATTGGGAGAACAAATGAAGATGATTTTTGAAAAGCTGTCAACAGCTGCAAGGATTTTATCCGGGTTCATAGAGAAATCATCCTCAAGCAAAACTTCCCGGTATTCTACATCATTTATCTGGGCTGCAACTTTGTACATACCGTAGGTAGGTGATATAGCAATCACATTGTCTCTTTTTGGCTCACAAAATACTCTGTATATCAAATCAATAGGCTCATCACTGCCATTGCCTAAAAAAATCTTCTCACACTCTATCCCATAGATTGAGGAGATTGCCTTTTTCAGCTCCTGTTGTTTAGGATCGGGATATCTGTTAACTCCATTTTCAAATGGGCTTTCGTTTGCATCAAGGTATACAGAGAAGCCGGCTTCAGCCTCATCTCGTGCAGTAGTGTAACTTTTAAGACTCTTTATATTATCCCGGATTATTTTATTCAGTTCCATTTTCTATCTCCTTTAATCTGATTGATACTGCATTTCTGTGAGCAAGCAGCCCTTCGGCTTCTGCCATTACCTCAATCGTTCCTCCTAATAATTGAAGTCCCTCTTTGGTTATCTGCTGAAAGCTGATTTTATGCATGAAGCTGTCAACAGAGATTCCTCCGAATGATCTTGTCCAGCCATTTGTCGGTAAGCTGTGATTTGTCCCTGAGGCATAATCTCCTGCGCTCTCCGGGGAATAATTGCCAAGAAAGATGCTCCCTGCGTTTGTTATTCTCTTTGCAACCCGCCATGGCTCCTCTGTTGAAATCATAAGGTGCTCTGCACCGTATTGATTGGCAAAAGCTGCCATCTCATCCTCACTATTCATAATTATTACAGAACTGTTTTCCAGAGCTGCATTAGCAATCTCCTCTCGTGTGATGGTTTTTATTTGTCTTTCTAGCTCTTTATTGACATCGAATCCGAACTGTCTCTCTGTTGTAAGGAGAAAGAGCTGAGAATCAGGGCCGTGTTCTGCCTGAGAAAGAATATCAGCCGCAAGGAATGAGGGATTTGCGGATTTATCCGCTATAATCATCAGTTCCGAAGGACCGGCGACCATGTCGATTGCAACATTACTGCTCACCTGAAGCTTAGCCTGTGCAACATAACTATTCCCGGGTCCGTAGATTTTATCTACCTTTTTTATACTTTCTGTTCCATAAGCCATCGCAGCTATTGCCTGAGCCCCTCCGACCCGTATAATCTCTGTTATCCCGAACTTACCTGCCACATAGAGAATAGAATCAGCAACCTTTCCCTCCTTTCCCGGAGGGGTGAATATGGCAATCTCTCCACATCCGGCGATTAATGCAGGTATGGCAAGCATAAGTAGAGTTGAGAAAAGAGGGGCAGTGCCGCCCGGAATATAAAGCCCTACTCTTTTTATCGGAAAGGATTTCTGACAGCATTTTATTCCCGGCATAGTCTCAACCTCTATTTCAACCGGTATTTGCGCTTTGTGAAAGAGCTCAATATTCGAGGCAGCGACATCTATCGCCCTTTTTAAACCCTTGTCCAGAAATTGAGAAGCGCCAGAGATCTCCTCCTTAGTAACGAAGAGAGAATCAAGGGAAACTCCATCCAACTCTTTGGTCAGCTGTAAAAGAGAGTTGTCACCACCACTGATCACGCGGTCGATAATCTCACTAACTCTCAACCTTACCGTTTCTGCACTTTTCTGAGGTCTCTCAGAGAGTTCTTTCCAAAGATCCCTCTGCGGAAATTCTATAATCTTCATCATGGCATCATCTTTTCAAGAGAAAAAACAAGAATTCCTTCAGCACCGATTGCCTTCAGACCTGCCAATCGTGTCCAGAGATCCTTTTCAGAGACCACCACGTGAACCGAGCACCACCCCTCCTGCGCAAGAGGAAGGATTGTCGGACTTCGCATTCCGGGCAGAATACTGGCTACATCATTTACCTTATTTTCAGGCAAATTCATTAGCAAGTACTTCATTCCTTTACTTCTTTCCACAGCCTCAAAACGGACAATAAGCTGATCCAGCAACTCTCTCTTTTCTTCCGTAAGGTTAGGGGTTGCTATCACAACTGCCTGCGATTCCATTACTGTTGTAACCTCTTTAAGACCATTTGAAATCAGCGTACCTCCTGAACTGACAATGTCAAATATCGCATCAGCAAGTCCGACCGAGGGGGCTATCTCCACAGAACCGGCTATTTGATGTATCTCTGCCTTAATACCCGATTTTTTAAAAAATCTCGCTAAAATATTCGGATATGAAGTTGCTATCCTTTTCCCTTGAAAATACTCCAGACCTGAATACTCTTCACTTTTTGGCACTGCAAGGGAGAGCCTGCAATTGCCGAACTCCAGCTTATGAATCTTATCTACTTTAAAACCTCTCTCAACAATTTCATTAAGCCCCACTATCCCCACATCGGCAACACCCATTGACACTGCCTGTGGAATATCATCATCCCTGAGATACAGAATCTCCAGAGGAAAAGAACCACATCTTGCGACAAGTTTCCTTTTACTTGCCTCTACCGGAAGTCCTGCCTCCTGCAGGAGTTCCATACTCTCTTCGTTTAAACGGCCTTTGGCCTGAATTGCCAGTCTTATCATTTTTTCCAATCATATAAACAAAAAGAGCCTGCCTATCCGGCAAGCTCTTTTCACTATTTTAATCTATTAAACTATATCAGTTATTTATCAAACAGAAAACGCAACCTGCCACTTGTGATGACGGTGATGATGATGATGATGATGCAATGCGTTTATGTTTGTTCTTTTCGACATTTCGGTCTTTTATCCGGTGCAAATTTATAATTAAATTTCTGCCTAATCCAAATTAATTTAAAAATATATTCAATAAGTATGAATACTATTGACAGCCGAAGGAAGATAACTCACTCCAAGCCAGGTAATCATAAGGAATAAAAATGCAATTGGAATAAGCCACATTATTAGTTTCAAATTGATAGTCATCCTCCGGAGATGAATATATACCAAATATGTTGCAGCAGTTATAAATGCCCAGATCTCCTTTGGATCCCACGTCCAATAATCACCCCAGGCCTCTTTTGCCCATACGGCACCCATCAGCATTCCCATAAGAAGGAAGCCAAGTCCTATCCTGACAAGGTTGTCGGCTACACCGACTAAAGCCTCTTGTTTCACACCCTTTCCCGAAAGGAATATGATTGAAGCAATCGTAGCGGCACCCATTATTGCATAAGAGAGGATGTAGACTGTCACATGTGGGATAAACCAAGGGCTTTGCAGGGCAGGCATCAAGCCTGCAGAATGAATTTCCGGTTTTAAAATATTTATAAGGATAAAAACAGCTGACACAAGTGTGCTGTAGCCCATGAGCCATTTATAACTCCATCGCAGCCATGTGATATAGCCTATAATCACAATAAAAAGTGAATACCACAGTCTGGTTTCACCCATTGTCCTCAATGGCGGGTGTCCGTTAGCCACCCAAAGTTTTATAATAAATGCAATAAAGACGACTACTCCGGCAATAAACATGATGTTGGGAAGTAACCTCTTTTTCGATAAATAGATAGCAGCAACACCTGACACCCAGAAAAAGAGACTTATCACAGCAAAATAGATGAACTCTCTCCAAATCATAGTTTACCTCCTTTCCAGAAAAGTGAAACAGCACCGGCCATAAGCATGAGCAAACCTATATATGCCGGTATAATCCAAGGGTCACGGACAAGTTCCAGAATTGAATATTTTGAATGATTCCCCATTTGCCGGTCATATGAAAACTGGTATATACACCAGCTGCCAGATTTCACCGGATGGTTTACCCTAATCTCCTCTCTGCGCCCTGATTCATTATCCCGGCTCAGAACCACCCTGGAACAGTAACTTTTTGTCTCAGGATCTCCCATTGATATATACCTGAATTGATCAATCTGCATTAGTTTACGAGGTTGCGTATAACTACCGCTGCTGACCCATCCTGTAGTGTCTACCCCCGGACCTTTCACGGAAATCAAAGCTTCGGGTGCAAATCCTGCCTTATCACTCAATGAATCGGTTGCCACCTTATAGCCTTGGGAAGATTCTTCTGACAGCTGCTCCATTATGCCTCTTTTTGCATCAATTAGGAAAAATTTAGGAGGGTAATACTCCATACTGAAATCCTCAAGGGTTATGTTAAAAGGCAACACTAAGGCATCTCCTGTCTCATAATCTTCGGCATAATCCAAGCTCTCCCCCTCATTTATATTCATGAAAAGATGCCGTGAATCGGCTGCTCCCAGTCCAGAAGCTATCAGGAGTATAAATAAACCGGCATGATTTAATATGAACCCTGTGTCTTGGAGCCTGAAAGACCGGGCTCTCCTTCCGACAGTCAAAGCCAGGTTTATCAAAAGCATGAAGTATGTCATGGCAAAAGGCCACGAACCTTTAAGCGAGTTATCCGTCATCAAACCCATGACGATTGACTGTATCGCAATCAGAGCTATAAGGAATACCGAGACCGGCAATGAACCCGCTATAGCAAGTATTTTTCCCTGCTTTAACGCGGCAAGGGTTATCAATACCATAATTATAATCAGATTAACGGGAAATCTGATCAATTCATAGGGGAACTGTCCTGTGGTAATCTGCAGCAGTACACCTGCAGTAATTACTGCCAGGATAATCGTATATTTTACCGGAGCAGCCTTTTGTTTGCTGTCGCCTTCTCTTTCCATGACGGAACTATGCTCTTGTTGAATTCATCCTTTTTCTCTCTAAGATCTTTCATGTCCAATCCGATATATGACTGAGCCTTCTCTTTTGTCGATATGTCCGGCATTGGGATTTCTCCCTTCACGCCCAATGAGGAAAGAACCTTGTTCAGTTCTATCTGCGCCTGATATGTTTTATCCAATGAATGAGCCAAAATCCTCTGTGTTTCAACCGGCGCATGGAATGATGCCCCGTGAGAAGCCACTGCAAAATCCCACCTCCATTGCGCCGCCCTCAGCAATTTCAACACCTTTTCCATCTGCTTCTCTCCGGCTCCGTTATCCCAGGCAAATTTAGCCCCTATATGTGTCTTTGCAAGCTCCGATTCAACTCTGTCTCTAATTTCAAGTGCCTTATCCTGGTATTCGTAAACATAAGATACGAGTTTTTCGGTTGTTTCTCTATGACAGGTCTGGCAAGTACGGTCAATATATTTAAGAGGCGAAACAAGCTGGTGATCACTGAATTTTATTGCACCCTCCGTTTTATATGGCATATGGCAATCGGCACACGCCAAACCTCTCTGTGCATGCGGCCCCATTCTGAACAACTCGAAATCCGGGTGTTGCGCTTTGAGCATCGGGGCTTTGCTTAATTTATGAGTCCAGTCGGTAAACTCAATATTGTCATAATATTTTTCGATTGCTTCAACCGTCATACCGCTATCCCACGGAAAAGTAAGATATTTTCCCTCACCTTTGAAGTAGTATTCAACATGGCATTGTGCACATGCTAGAGATCTCATATCCTGTATGGGTGATGCAGAAATATCTTTACCCATTCTGTCATAAGCCTCCTTAAGAGCCGGGCTTGAAATCTGCAGGTTCATGGTCTCCGGCTCGTGGCAATCTGCACAACCGATTGGATTGACTATCTCTGAACCAAGTGAACCCCATTTAACAGAATAAAATTTTTCGACCCCCATCTCGGCCATCATCCTCGGCACATCCGGACTCTTGCAACTCCAGCATGTCCCGGGCTGAGGCCCGTCCTTGTCATTCATAGGCGCACCTGTTCGTAGTGTGCGGACCACATCGGTTACCGCGTAGCTGTGACCTCTGGGTTCTCCGTAATCCTGAGAAAAAGCATATCCTGCCCATAATATAACCATTGCAGGCCTCTGTTCCAGAACATCCTTCTCTGTATTCCCGAGATGCTTGCTTGAAAAATCCATTTCTGAAGTCTTCTTCCAGGTTTCAAACTCTCTCGGGTAATTTTCTCCCCAAATCTCGTTCCTTGGTTCAATTCCTTTTATTTCAACCTTCTTATTCTTATAGAGAGTTGCAATCTCTGCCCTTCTCTCATTTATTGATGCTGCCAGTAAGCCCAGCAGGAACACTGCAACAACAGTTGTGACAAAAACAATCCACAACAGGACGGTCTTGTGCTTCTCAAAGAATAGCTTAAGTTTCATCTTGAAAGTTTTTTATTCCAAAGTTTAGGTAATGGAGCAATTGCATTAGGACTCATGGCGATATTCGAAATTGTTCCATGAGGAGTATCTCTGTGACAGTGCCAGCAGGCAACTGTCTTTCCTTCTTTTACTTGCGAGTATTTTACCATCCCGGTCTTTACGAAATCCGTATTGAGCTCTTTATGGCACCTGATACAGTTTTCCATAATAACGGTATAGCTCGAATTTCTGGGTCTGATAACCTGAGGTTCCGCCCTGGCAGTAAACACAGCGGCATGATACATGCCATCCTTTGCTTTGAATGCATATCCTCTGACAATGTTATCCTGAGGAACGTGGCAGTCATTGCATTGGGCATGAAGATAGTGAGAACTCTTTTGCCAGGATTGGTAATAGGGAGTCATTATGTGACAATTCACGCATGCCGAAGGGTCATGGGAAAGATACGAATGAGCCCTGGATGCATAAACCAGGTATAAAAACAGCCCGGTAAAGCATCCAAGAAGCAGAATCAACGGGAGTAGCAGTCTCTGTGGGAACGTCTTCTCCATAATCTATTTTTTTATTTGACTTGCAATCTGTCGCCGGCATCACTCTTTACAGCTCGCTTCCACATTTCTGTATAACCCGGCTGTATTGGTGGTGCAGGAATGGTCCTGGAAGAGCCGTTATTGAGGAAATGGCCGTCAGGTCCTGTCCTTTTCACGTTTCCGTCAATATACTTCACAAGCAGGTGCCTTTCAAGTTCAACCCATGTATTAAACATATCCTGGGCAGTATTTACAGAATAATCTGTCACAAACTCCCTGGCCTCTTCCGGAGATTTTTTGTAAAAAGTCATTGCAGCAGCATCTATGACAGAAATTCTCTTCAGGAGCAGGTTCTCACGTTTATCTATCAAAGCACGCACCTCCGGAGCTACAATATTATATCTAAGATACGAAAAATTTGATATTCTGTTGAACAACCAAAAAGCTGAAGTAGGAGAATATGTCATCATATCACCGTTGCCAACCCTGAAACACTCCGGCACTCTTTGGATTCCGACATAGATTGGTGTCAAAGTTGAGGTTGAGGCATCATCGACCCCAAACCATAAAATACCGCCAATCTCATCAGGGAGCCAGCTCCTTGCCTGTCCGACCATCCAGAAACCTGTTTGTTGTGTAGCAATAGCTCGTTCGTTTGTATAACTCAGTGAGTCCACGGTAAAGGTCATAGGCCTCCATCTGTAAGGCAGGGCATTGCCACCAGCTCCGACATCCTTTGTCATATCGAGAATAGTACCTTCATAATGGTCTCTCATAACATCGGCCACCATTTTTACACTTACTTTCTCTTTTGGTTTTATATATAACGGAAGTCTGTTTGACTTATTGTAACCCATAGCATAGTCCTCATAAAAAGTATAAGGCTTGTCGCCAATCATTCCTCCTCCAAGAATGTTAAAAGCTGCCCATACCCTGGCTTCACAGCCGCGCATAGATCCGAAATCCAGCGGTGCATATGTGTCTGAAAAACTGAAATCTTTGTTTGAACCCTTGTAATAACCCATTTCACGGGCAAAATCTATCACATCCGGAGCATAAAGGCAATTTTCAGGGTCATTTAAAGGGAATGTCGTAATTCTCGCATGGTTTGCATGAGCAGATATATAACCATCAGGGATTCTTACGGCAACCCAGACAGCACCCTTATTTACATTTTTTCCATTTACCATTTTTACGCCCTTGCCTATCATCTCAAGAATCCAGGCCTCATCCTTATCTGCTATTGAGAATGACTCACCTGCGGAATAATAACCATATTCCCTTACAAAATCAGTCATTATCTTTATCGCCTCCCTCGCACTTTTTGCCCTTTGCAAAGTCACATATATCAACGAGCCGTAATCCATTATTGCAGTACTGTCCTCCAGTGGAAGCCCGCCAAAAGTAGTCTCAGTTATAATCACCTGATGCTCGTTCATATTACCGACCTGCGTATATGTCTCAGTTGCCTGAGGTATATCTCCCAGATATTTACCCGAGTCCCACTCATAAATCCTGAGCATCTCTCCGGGATTGTGCTTAGATCCTTTTACAAAATATAACTCTCCATAAAGCTGATGCGAGTCAGCAGAATATGAAACCAAGACAGAGCCGTCCTTTGAGGCTCCTTTAGTTATGATTAAATTGGTGCACGCTTCACCCCTGACTGTTAAGAGAAGGAAGAAAAACAGTAAGGATAGGCATAAGGTCGTTTTTTTCATATAAACTCATTTTTACAAAGATAATACTATTTTTGTATAAAAAATATGTCATGAAAGTTGCTTATCGCATAGTTAATTGTTTGCTATTGTTACTATTAAGCTCTCGGCTTGTTGCTCAACAACAGGAACAACCACAGAAAAGCCCTGCCGAGATGGCCTCCATTCAGGCGGACGATATGCAAAAACAGTTAAAATTGAACGATGCTCAGGTTTTTTATATTGACTCCATTTTACAGCACAACTATACTGCCGTATCTGCCGAGTTTGAGAAAATGAAAAAGGCCGGCATACAGTCTCCGGACAACTACATGAAAGTCCAGAAAATGTGGAATGAGAAGACAGAGGATGCCTTCAAGAAGGTTCTGACCGAAGAGCAGTTTATCTATTATTTGAAACTAACCCGCCGGTACAAAGATTACAAAAAACGCATGGGAATAAAGTAATCAGCCTATCTTCACCCTGTTTGCCTTACGTCCCTTAAAGTGAGTTATAGTGTCAAACCCGCAACTCTTTATTACTAAGGAGTAGAGTGCAAATTGCTCACCTATCCTGTTGAGGTCGTGTGCATCCGAACCAAGTGACACATACTCGCCTCCCAGTTCACGGAATCTACGGAGCACATCGGTATCAAGCTGCGGAACTCCTCCGCATTTTTCCCTGTATGTATTTGTATTGATTTCCAGAGCTTTTCCCTCAGAGGCAAGAAACTTTAAAATCCTGTCCAGCTGTATGGGGAAATCCCTGTAATATATTGACCTTTCTGTGTATGGAGCATATCGCGCTATATAGTCATAGTGCCCCAGGATATCAAAATCACGGTAGGATGTGATGCACTGATATATTATATCCAGATAACGGCCATAAGCCTGTATAAAATCCTTTCCGTCATAGTATGGTTGATGGTAAGGATCCACACCATCAACAAAATGGACAGAAGCAATAACCTGATCAAAAGAGGATTTCCCGATGTATCTATCCAACTGATCAAGAACCTGGGGTTGCATGCCAATTTCTATCCCTTTCAGAACCTCAATTCCCTCTCTGTTTTCAAGGTTATCAATTGCCGCCTGCTGCTCTTCGGGTTCGAACATGAATGTCCTGTCCTGTGTGGGAGTATCTATGTCCATATGGTCTGTAAAGACTATTCCTCCCAAACCTTCAATCTTTACCTTTTGAACTGCATCTGCCATTTTCATCCTCGAATCGGGAGAAAATTCACAGTGTGTATGAGAATCAACAAATTTCGCCATTTTCTATTTTCCAAGTCCAGCTATACGCCACTCTTTGTTCTCCTTAACGAGAGAGAGTGATTTTTCCAAAGGAGTCGATCCTTTAGGCATAATAACGCGATAATCAACTCTGGCAGAATCACTGCCTTTAAATTTTTCAACAGATAGGATCTCGGTCTTTATCTCTTTTGACTGTGCAATGAGCATCTGCTTCACTACTGGATCCAGGGACTCAACACTCTTAAGCATCTCCTTTAGCTCTGTTGCCATAGGCTGAGTACAGAAAGTGCCTGCAAGAGCGTAGTCTGTCTTGAAATATGCATCCAGAAATGCAATAGTACTTTGCGTAATTGCCCTCTCTTTTCCCGAACATGATGTCATCAGGATTAAAACCAATGTGATTGACAGTATAAGTAAATTTTTCATATCTGTAATATTATTTCTATATCAATTTTACAACTGTTATTCCTGCTCCGCCGAGCTGAATATCCTCATCCTTTGCACTTTGAACAACACCCATGGCTTTCAGATATTTTCTCAGCTCCTCTCTGAGAATACCATTCCCCTTACCATGAAGAATCTTCACCTCACCCACATCAACCATTATGGCATCATCAATAAAACGAGTCACACTCTCAATTGCCTCCTCCAATCTCTGCCCCCTGACATCTATGGTCGGTCTGAAATTAAGTTTTCTCTCAGATATGGACTCACTTTGCACAATAGATGCTTTTGTACGAACCCCTGCACTCCCTTTCATCTCCTTCCCGCTGATTTTGGTAAGCCTTTTTGCTGCAACCCTGCTTATAATACTTCCTATAGCAACGCTCACATCCTTACCCTCAATCTTTATAACCTCTCCCATAACCTCTCCCTGGTCTATCCTCACCTTATCACCCGCCCTAAGCTCCCGGGTCTCTTCACTATTCACTTTCCACTTTTCACTATTCACTCTTCCCTTTTCACTATTCACTCTCCTCTCCTCACTTCTCTCTTTTCTTTTTACAAGCTGCTCCATCTTTTTTGCAATCCTCTCATCTTCTGCAGTCTGTCTATCAGCTTGTACATCGTTGCTAAACTCTGTCAACTCTTTCCGGAGAAGCTTTGTATGCTCTTTTTCTGCCTGAGTCTCCTTAATCTCCTTAATTGTCAGCTCTATCTTTCTGTTAGCCTCGGCTACTATTGATGCTGCCTCTTTTTTTGCACCCTCAATTATGGACTTTTTAAGGGTTTGTATATCAGTCAGCTCTTTCTGGTACTTATCGGTAATATTCTCCAGGGCTTTATCGGTACTTTTTATTCTTGCAAGCTTCTCCTCCCACTGTCTTCTGTTTCTGGCAATCTTTCTTAGGTGCCTCTCAAGATCAACAAAATCGCTACCCGCCTTCTCCTCTGCCAGTTTTACAACCTGTTCCGGCAAGCCCATCTTTCTGGCCAGTTCGAATGCAAAAGAGCTGCCAGGCGTACCGATTTCCAGTTTAAAAAGAGGTTTTATATTCTGAACATCGAACTGCATTCCTCCGTTCAGTACACCATTGCTGCTGCTGGCATAAAACTTAAGGTTACTGTAGTGTGTAGTAATAACACCAAAAGCTCCCCTGCGTTCAATCTCTGTAAGAATAGCCTCAGCAATTGCTCCTCCCGCGGTCGGCTCTGTCCCGGCTCCGAATTCATCTATCAATACAAGTGAACGGCTGTCTGCCTGCTGAATTATATCCCTCATATTTTTCAAATGAGAGCTATATGTGCTCAGGTCGTTCTCTATCGACTGCTCGTCACCAATATCAATGAATATGTTGTTAAAGACTCCCAACTCGGAGATTTCTGAAGCAGGAATTAAAAAACCGCATTGAAACATATATTGCAGCAAGCCTACTGTCTTAAGACAAACAGATTTGCCTCCCGCATTCGGACCAGAAATGAGCAATATATGCTTCTCCTTTTCAAGATTAAGCGAAAGAGGAACAATCTCCTTACCCTCCTTCTTGAGTGCAGATTCCAGCAAAGGATGCCTCCCTTTGTTCATCATAAGTATCTGATCCTTCGATATAATCGGCTTACCAGCCTGCATCTGCATCGAAATCAGTGCTTTGGCCCTGATAAAGTCAATTTCTGCCATAAACATAGCAGACTGCAACAGTTCAGGCAAATAGGGCCTCAAAAAATCTGAAAATTCTGCAAGGATCTTTATAATTTCGCGTTGTTCTGCAAAGTGTAATTCCCTGACAAGATTATTCAGCTCGACAATCTCAAGCGGCTCGACAAAGGCTGTCTTACCTGAAGCGGACTCGTCATATACAAAACCGGGGATCTTTCTCTTATTTGCCGCCAGAACCGGAATCAAAACCCGTCCGTCTCTCACAGATACAGATGCATCCTCATCAACCAGCCCTTCTGATTGGGCACTTCTCAGAATAGAGTTAATCCGTTTGGAAATCTGGCCCTCTTTATCCTTTATGGCTCTTCTTATCGTTTGAAGTTCGGGAGAGGCACTATCCTTCATGTCACCGAACTTATCAACAATTGTATCTATTCTTCTCGATATTTCAGGATAAAGTACAATCGGCTCAGCCATCTTTTTCAGTCTGAGGTACTGTCCATCCTTTGTATTCTTGAAAAAGGCCACTATCTGCCTTATTGTGTCAAGAGAGTTCCTCAACCTTACAACAGAGTTCAGATCCAGAAAAGAGGAAGAGGCCTCCAGATGTTTGAGAAACGGATATGTGTCAACAAAACCGCTGTCGGGGAAACCGGATTCAAACATGACTATCAGTCTCATTTCATCCGTCCTTGACAACTCCTCTTCTATCTCTTCGTAAGAGGTGCTGAACAAATCACTCCCACACCTCTCCTTTGCAAGGGAGGTAGAGCATCTGGACTCTGTCATAGAGCGTATGCGGTCAAAGCCAAGCTTCTGTTCTAATCTGTCGTTCATCTATTTTTTTGCATTCTCTATTGCAAGCCTGAGTTCATTTATACTATTCATCTTTCTGATCTCGCCATTATATACAAATGATATATCTCCTGTCTCCTCAGATACAACAATCACACTTGCATCAGTTATCTCAGATATGCCCATTGCTGCCCTGTGCCTCATACCATATGATGCGGGGATGTGCGGGTTTTCTGATATCGGAAGAGTACACCTTGCCGCAATAATCTTATTAAAACCTATTATCATAGCCCCATCATGAAGAGGGGCATTCTTGAAGAAGATATTCTCGATCAGCCGTCTGCTTATAATGGCCTCAATCCTGTCGCCAGTTTCGATAATGAATTCCAGAGATGAGTTCTTTGCCAGAACAATCAGTGCTCCGGTCTTACTCTCCGACATCCTTCTGCATGCCTGGGTAACCTCATCAAGCAATGTAAGTGACACTACCTTTCCCTTAACCCCAAGGAATACATTTACCAGCTTTAACTTCTTCTGGGAATCCATATATCTTGTTCCCATCATCAGCAAAAAACGTCGTATCTCTTGTTGAAAGAGGACTATCAAAGCCATTACACCAACACCGATTACCTGCCCTATTATGGAGCCGAGCAACTCCATTCGGAGGGCCTTGACAGTGAGCCACACAAAGTAAAAGACAATGATCCCCGTAAAGATATTCAGAGCTGCCGTACCGCGTATAAGCTTATATACCTGATAGATCAAAAGACCAACAAGTAAAATATCAATGACATCGATTAAATCTATCTTTATAAAATCAAGCATTTTCCTGCCAAATTACAAACACAAACTTACACATTATTCCGCAAAAGCCAATGTGGCAAATGAGACTCTGCAACCCTCAACACTCAATATCTCAAGTGCACATGCCCCTAACGTGGCTCCGGTTGTAAGTACATCATCCACAAGCAAAATATGTCGTCCTTTTAACATATACCCGGACCTTAACCTAAATGCACCTGAAACATTAATCTCCCTTTGCTGAGCATCTTTTTTTGTCTGAGTTCTTGTATATCTTTTTCTTATCAGCAAAGAAACCTCAACCGGTTTTCTTAGAACTTCAGCAACATTACGTGCAATAATCTCAGCCTGATTATAGCCCCTTTTCCATTTTTTAAAAGGATGCAACGGAACAGGAATTACGATGTCCACATCATCGTAAACACCACTTTGTAAGAGTTTTTCACCTAGCAACTCCCCGAGATATGCCCCAAGTTTACCTCTTCCCTTATACTTGAAGTAATGAATCAGATTTTTGTAAGGGCTTTCATCCCTATAGTAAAAAAGTGATGCTGCGTGTACAAAATCCACTCTACCGGAAAACCGCTCCCCGGCAGGGTTCCCCGGCCAAGTCCAGAAGTATGTGAGGGGCATTTCAGAAATGCATTGCAAACAAAGATATCTCTCCCCCCTCAACAAAATCCTTCCGCACACAGGACATATCCTCGGCAAAAGCAAATCAAGAAACATTAATATATCAGTTTAACATCCAATGCTTTTTTTACCTGATAGTCATTCCGCAGAATGCTCTCTATCTGGCCTCTTTCAAAATAGTATCTGTTGACTATCTCCTCTTCGAGAAATGCTTTAATAGTTCCGGAATCCCTTTTCAACATCTGCTCTTTTGTAAGCTTTACGCTCTTCTCAAGTCCGGCAATTTCATCCTTCACCTCATCGTATCTCGATTCCTGCTTAAGTGTGGAAATCAGTTTGTCCAACTCAACCTCTGATGCACTCCTTCCGTCAAACTCCTTCGTGGCAGCAAAAGATACAAACTCCTCATACTCCTTGTCTGTAAGAGTAAAATTCTTAGGATTTGCAATTGAAAGGTGGTCCTTAAAGTAAACTATGGAATAGTCCATTAAAACCTCTCCGTAAATAAGTGAGAGCACTATTCTCGGAATTGCCTGAGGTTCTATTATAATATCAGGAGTAATTCCGCCTCCGTCATATACAGTTCTACCCTTCAGAGTTTTGAATGCTTTTTTGAGAGAATCGGGAATATTGCCCACACTTCCATCCTCATTTCTGTGAGAGTAGTCTATTGCCTGCACACATCTTCCGCTAGGTGTGTAATACTTGGCTGTAGTAAGTTTTATCTTGTTATTGTATCCGACATCCCTTATAGCCTGAACAAGCCCTTTGCCGTATGTTCTGGTACCCACTATCGTTGCCCGGTCAAGATCCTGAAGCGCTCCTGCAACTATTTCGGACGAGGAGGCAGAACCTGAATTTACAAGTACCACAAGAGAGAGCGTTGTATCAACAGGCTCATCTTTTGTAAAATACTCCATATCTGCCTGTTTATATTTTCCTCTTGCCGATACCACCTTTGTTCCCTTCGGAACAAACAGAGATACAATATTGACAGCCTCATCCAGCAATCCCCCGCCATTTCCTCTCAGGTCTATAAACAGTCTCTTCATTGCCTGATTCTTCTTTAGCTCTGTCAGATCCCTGCGAAAGTCCTTAGAGCCGCCTATCGTAAAACCGGTCAATCTTATATATCCTGTTGTGTCATTTACAAATCCACTATATGCCACATCCGGGAAATGCACCTTATCTCTGGTTATTGTAACCTCCATTGTGTCTCCGCCACGCAGCCTCGATACAAGAAAACGGACCTGTGACCCCGCTCTTCCCCTCATTCTGGCACTACATGTGTCAATATTAAGATCTGCAACACTTTTTCCGTCAATTTTCAGGATTATATCTCCTGCCACCAGTCCTGCATTCGCAGCCGGCGAATTCTCATATATTTCGCTTACAAGCACTCCTGTCCCTTTTTTTCTTACAGTTGCACCAACACCGCCATAAGAACCGGTTGTCATCAGCTCCACACTTTCCTGATCTTCAGCAGGTATATACACTGTATATGGATCCAGGGACTCAAGCATTGCATCTATTCCAGTCTCAATTAGTTTGTCTACTTCAACGCTGTCAACATAAAACATTGCAAGCTCGCGGAGTACAGAATACTGGACATCCAGACTCCTGCCTGTTCTGAAACTCTTTGATTGTGAATAGGCCTGATTAGCAATAAGACACGCCATCAAGATTATGCAGAGAAATTTGATTCTGTTCATGTTTTTGATTTTATGATAAAGGTACACAAAAGTAAAGTTTTAGTATCTTTGATGCAATATTGTTTTATGAATATTGTATTTGCAACAAACAACCGGCATAAGGTAGATGAGGCTCAGGCTATACTGGGCAAGGATTTTACCCTGACAACCCCGAAAGATCTCAAACTTTTCGAAGAGATACCGGAGACTGCAGGCACTCTTCAGGGCAATGCATTCATGAAGGCCCATTTTTTATGGGAAAGGTTTCATGTTGCTTGTTTTGCAGATGACACCGGACTTGAAGTGGAGGCACTTAATGGTGCTCCGGGAGTATACTCCGCAAGATATGCCGGAGAGGAGCATGACTCAAAGGCTAACACTCAGAAGCTGCTTAAGGCCCTTACAGGGAAAAAGAACCGTAATGCGAGATTCCGTACTGTAATTGCGCTGATTATTGACGGGGACACCTTCTATTTTGAAGGCATTCTCAATGGCAAAATAGGCGAATCTCCTTCCGGAAATGGCGGATTCGGCTATGACCCGGTCTTCATACCTGATGGTTACGACAAGACTCTTGCAGAGCTCACACAGGAAGAAAAAAACGCAATCTCACACCGAGGCCAATCCATGAGACAGCTTTCCGAATTCTTAAACAACCATATATGCTGATGTCAGGTAAACTTCAGATAGTAGTCCTGCACACGTTAAAATATAGAGACACCTCCCTGATTTTACAGGGATACTCCAATATATACGGAAAACACAGTTTTATAGTCAGGACAGGCAAGGGGAAATCATCCAAAGCAATGATATCTCAATTGCACCCTCTTGACATAATAGATGCGGAACTTGTACCGGGAGGCAAAGGAGAGATGCCTGTTATAAAGGAGTTTACTCCCGCTTACAGGCTTGAGGCTATCAGGTGCAATATGGACAAATGCTCCATTGCAATGTTCATTAGTGAGTTGATTTACCGAACAATTAAAGAGGTGGAGTCTGACCCTGATCTCTACAGATTTATCAGAGATTCTGTCTTGCAGCTTGAAAACCTCGGATCCGGCTTTGCGAACTTCCACCCTTGGTTTGTTGTTGAAATGTGCAAAAAGACCGGTTATGACCCGGTTTTGTCAGAAGCCGAGTTTCCGGGAAAGAGTTCCGAAATTCTGGCAGCACTTTTGAATACAGATACGGAGTGTTTATCATCGCTCAGAATAAACGGCAAAGAGCGATATATATTTATAAAAGATATGCTCAACTACCTCAGCAATCATATTGGCTATACACTCGAGATTAAATCCCTTGAGGTACTCCACCAGGTATTGGGACAAGAATAGAGACTTATGTCATTTACAACATTTATATTCAGACAGCTTTCAAAAGGAAGACTTGCAGTTCTCGATAAGACAAGGCAGGATCCCCGGCATTTTCAAAGGGAGTGTTTCGACAGGCTCTTATCTGCCGGTAAAGAAACATCTTTCGGGAAAGAGCACAATTTTTCTTCCCTTAAGAGTATCCGTGACTTTCAGAAATCTGTTCCACTGAGGAACTACGATGCTTTCGAACCATATATAGAAAGATTAAGGGCCGGTGAAGACTATGTGCTCTGGAACCAGAAAGTAAAATGGTTTGCAAAGTCCAGCGGTACAAGTTCATCAAAAAGCAAATTCATCCCGATAACAGAAGAATCTCTGTACAACTGCCACTACAGCGGCATGAAGACTCTTCTTGCAAGCTATACTGATACAAACCCCGAATCCAGCATATTTGACGGCAAGGCTCTCACCCTGGGAGGAAGTGCCACGATTGATGAAAGAGGCATCGGAAACACATCTTACGGTGACCTGTCAGCAATATTATTGAAAAATTCCCCTTCGTGGGCTGAATTAAGGAGAGTCCCTTCAAAAACGATTGCACTCATGTCCGATTTCGAAAAAAAGGTTGAGGCGATGAGTCGTGCGGCTGTTAATGAGGATATTACAAACTTCTCGGGAGTTCCTTCGTGGAATCTTGTGCTTATGAATAAGATTCTTGAGATCTCCGGTAAGAACAATCTGTTGGAAATCTGGCCGAATCTGGAGCTTTTCATGCATGGCGGTATCAGTTTTGATCCATACAAGGAGATATACCGGAAGCTAATTCCGACAAGCAAGATGAACTACCGTGAAAACTACAACGCCTCGGAAGGGTATTTCGGATTTCAGGATGACCCTGCCGATGAATCGATGTTGTTGTTGGTAGACAATGGCATTTTCTACGAGTTTATACCGATGGAGAAGCTTGATAAAGCACTGAAAGCTGAATTCATAGATTTCGACACAATAGAAAGTGTAGAGAAGGATATAAACTATGCAGTAGTTCTGACTACCAACGGAGGGTTGTGGCGTTATCTGCTGGGAGATGCTATAATGTTCACAAGCATGAGGCCTCATAAATTTGTAATAACTGGAAGAACCCAGCTATTTATCAATGCTTTCGGCGAGGAGTTGATGATAAATAATGCTGAGAAAGCTCTTGCCAAAACATGTTCAGAAAAAGGGGCAGAGGTCTCCAATTATACTGTTGCGCCGGTTTTTATGGAAAACGGAGGTAAAGGCTCACACCAATGGGTTATTGAATTTGCAAAAAGTCCTGTTGATCTTGAGGGTTTTGCCGAAGAACTTGACAAGAATATAAGTTATTTCAATTCTGACTATGAGGCAAAAAGAAGAAACAATGCCACTATGGTCCGTCTGACAATCACGCCGGTTGCCACCGGGACCTTTTATAAATGGATGGGGAGCAGAGGAAAGCTCGGCGGACAGAATAAGGTTCCGAGACTATTCAACAAGAGAGACTATGTCGAACAATTACTTGCAATCAATAAAGGAGAGGATATTCAGAATTGATTCTCCTGAAGAGTTTAATGGAATCGCATTAGAGATATTCCGTCATCAGTCTTTTGAATGTGAACCCTATAGACAGTATATAGAGTTAATCGGAGTCGACGCTTCCTCCGTGAAAGACGTGATGAGAATTCCATTTTTACCTGTTCAGTTTTTTAAAAGTCACCGAATCTACTGTGTGGCTGAAGAGCCTCAGAAACAATTTACAAGCAGTGCAACAACCGGCATGGTTCCATCTGTGCATTACGTTGCCGATCTCTCCATTTATCAGGAGAGTTTTACAAAATCGTTCTCAATGGCTTACGGAGATCCTTCAGAATATGCAATACTGGCACTTCTCCCCTCGTACCTTGAGAGAGAGGGTTCTTCACTTATATATATGGCTGATTATCTGATAAGGCAGTCAGGAAATACAAACAGCGGTTACTATCTTTATAACCACAACGATTTGTATAATAAGTTGGAAGAGCTCCGTGAGAAAGGTCAGAAGACGATACTGCTTGGAGTAAGCTTTGCCCTGCTTGACTATGTCGAGAAATTCACCTCTGTTTTTCCGTCACTGACAGTGATTGAGACAGGCGGGATGAAGGGCCGTGGCATAGAGTTACCAAGAGAGGTTATTCATGATAAGCTCAGAAAAGGATTCGGAGTTGAGCACATTCATTCCGAATACGGAATGGCTGAACTTCTCTCACAAGCATATTCTAAAGGTAATGGTTTATTTGCAACACCTCCCTGGATGAACGTTTTAATCAGAGATCTGAACAACCCGTTCAGGATAATAGAAGATGAGAAACTCGGAGGAATAAATATAATAGACCTGGCTAATGCAGGGTCCTGCTCATTCATAGAGACTCAGGATATGGGAATAAAAACAGCCGGGAATCTTTTCAGTATTCCCGGCCGTATAAAAGGTTCAGAGTTGAGAGGTTGTAACCTCCTGATAGGTTAAAATCAACCTTGCAAAGCGTTCAAATACTCCTCAATCTTCTTTTCCATATCAGCAGATAACTGCTCTTCACCACAATTCTTGAGTATATCAGCCAAATGCAAGATATAGGTAAGATTTTGCTCAATATCGTATTTAGAAAGATACATGCCCTTATACTTTTTAGAGAATAGATCCAGAGCCTTATATGTCTCATCAATAAAGGCATTTATCAGGGCAACACCTTTTTCTCTCTCTCCTGCCTTTAAATAAATCTCAATAGCCTCCATAATCGAAATCTCATTGAGAGACGGCATTAATGAGCAGTTAAGAGGGAATTGTGACGGTATAAAATACTCCTGCATCTTATCCAGAACCGCTACTGCCTCTTTTGTCCTGCCATTTTCCATCAGAGAACTGGCAGTTGTTGTATATATATTTCTTCCCGGCATCAAAGCGTTGAATGTGAGAAGGTTCTGGTAGTCTACATTTACCTTGGGATCATTCAGGTTACCCCACTTGTAAACATTCATACACTTGTCATACATAACATCAGGCAATACTCTGCCAGGACTTCCGAGAGATGTAGCACTCTTTATAGGCACAAACTTGTATGCAAAGCCGTCATATTCAAGATAATCCCTAAGCCCCAGCTCCAGATCACCACCCATAGATACAAAGTATATAGGTCTGTCCCACTCATAATTTGCAAGCATATCCAATATTATCATCTCACATTTAGTGAGTGCATTTTTACCTTCAGGAATATTAAGCTGAATGACATCCTGAATCTGTGCTGAATCAGCTTCCGACACTATACCACAGGCCAGTGCATTCTTTACATTTACAGGTATAAGAAGCTGTCTTGAAGCAATAAAGCTGAATTTTTTACCGTTATCCGCCTGTATCTTCGCATCAGGATTTGAGATAAGGTCTATTACAGCCTTTATCGGAACCGGTTTATTTATCCTGTCTACAACATGTATCATATCATTGGTCCCGTAGAGGTAATCCTTCTTCGGAATAGATAGTTTAACAGGCTTTGACTCATAGGTCTGATACTTCATCTGGTCTATGTACCAATCAGTGCCAAGCAGTGAGGTGTTCATAATTCTCACATCAGTCCTTACACCCTCAACCTCCTGGATATACCAGAGAGGAAATGTGTCATTGTCCCCGTGTGTAACCAGGATTGCCTGCTCGTCACAAGAGTTGAGGTAGTTGTATGCCAGATCCCTTGCACTGTAACGATTGCTCCTGTCGTGATCATCCCAGTTTTCGGCTGCCATGAGAACAGGAACAGTAAGTGACGCCAATGTAACTACTGAGGCAGTGACAATACCGGATAACCTTTTTTTGAATGCATCATATAATGCAGGAACTCCTAATCCAATCCAGATAGCAAAAGCATAGAAAGAGCCGGCATAAGCATAATCCCTCTCCCTTGGCTGGTAAGGCGGCTGGTTAAGATATACAACAATTGCAACACCAGTAAGGATAAACAAGAGAGCTACAATCCATGAGTTTTTCCTGTCTTTCGCAAGTTGGTAGAAAAGGCCTAAAATTCCGAGGAACAGAGGAAGCATATAGTAATGATTCTTTGCTTTACTGTCAACAATATAAGCAGGCCCTTCGCTTTGGTCACCCAACCTTGCCTTGTCCAGGAATCCTATTCCGCTCTCCCAGTTTCCTCTGAATGCATCGCCGGGAGTTGAACCGTGGAGGTCATTCTGACGACCTGCAAAATTCCACATGAAATAACGCAGGTACATCCAGTTTAACTGATAGTCAAAGAAGAAAGAGAGGTTATCACTCATAAGCGGAAGTTTCTCTTCAGAGCCGGAAATTGACTTGCCCCTTCCCTCTGTATACATCTTGTAGAATTTGATGTGATCCGCTGATGATGAACTCCACATACGAGGGAACAACATCTTTGAAGAGGCTTCGTATACAGGCTGTACAGGACCTATTACCTTCTCATATTTATCACCTATCTTGGCATAATAGCTCTCCTGCCTGACATCATAAGGAGAAGCATAAGTCTCGCCATAAATCAACGGGTTGCTTCCGTATTGCTCACGACCGAGATATCTTACAAGAGAAAAAGCATTATCCGGCTGATTCTCGTTTGTAGGTGTGTTCGCCGATGATCTTATAATTACCACTGCATATGTAGAGTAACCAATCACAATCATTGAGAAACACAAAAGGATTGTATTGGCAAGAACTTTTCCCTTTTTGTGTGTATACCAAACGGCAAAAAGAGATCCAATAAGAAGCAGCAATAGGAAAAATGCAGCCCCTGAATTAATTCCGAGTCCTAATACATTCACAAAGAGAAGGTCAAACCATGATGCAATCTTTGGAAGATATGGTATTATACCGTAAAGTATAACAACCAGGATAACAGCCGACAGCATCAGAACCCAAAAGATTCCCTTTTTGGTGACATTGTATTTTTTATAGTAATATATAAAGACAAGGGCCGGTATAGTAAGAAGGTTCAAAAGATGGACACCTATAGAAAGTCCCATCAACAATGCGATAAGGACAATCCACTTGTTTGCATAAGGTTTGTCGGCATTCTCCTCCCACTTGAGCATAGCCCAGAAAACAGCTGCCGTAAAAAGAGAGGACATAGCGTAAACCTCACCTTCGACTGCTGAGAACCAGAAAGTGTCAGAAAAAGTATAGGCCAGAGATCCTACAACTCCTGCCCCGAGTATTGTAATGGCTGAGCTGAGAGACATTGCGGACTCGCTCTTTTCTGAGATCCTTCTTGCAAGATGAGTTATGGTCCAGAACAGAAACATAATGGTAAGTGCAGAACAGAGTGCACTCATTGCATTAACCATCATGGCAGCATGTGTGCTGTCAGCAAAAAGAGTGAAGAACCTCGCTATAAGCTGGAAAACAGGGTTTCCGGGCGGGTGCCCTATCTCAAGCTTATATGATGACGCTATGAACTCACCACAATCCCAGAAGCTTGTAGTTGGCTCTATTGTAGAGAGATACGTAATTGCTGAGATTACGAAAACCAGTATACCTAACAGGTTGTCTATCAGCTTAAATTTTTTCTGTTCCATGATTTTTTATTCCTGATTTATCGGGATTAATGGACAAAGATACTATTTTGAATTTTTCTACCTAAATTTGTGCCAAAATTATGAAATATGGCTCAAAATGATTGGAAAAGCAGACTTGGAGTTGTCTACTCTTCAAATCCTGATTTCAGTTATGATACTGATGGTGAAAGAGAGGAGACTACAACACTTCCTCCTGAGAGACAGAATCTCATAATCAGCATTGACCGCAAACAGAGAGCCGGCAAACAAGTGACACTTGTAAAAGGGTTTAAGGGTTTGGATGAAGATCTCGAAAATCTGGGAAGGATTCTGAAAAGCAAATGTGGTGTTGGTGGTTCTGCAAAAGATGGCGTTATAATCATACAAGGTGATTTCAGAGACAGGCTGATCCCAATCCTCCAGAATATGGGTTACAAGGCCAAAAGGGGGAATTAGATGGAGCAAACCTGCGCATACCCAATAGAATATAACTATAATCCTCAGAGTGACTCGGTCATGTCTGTTGCTTCACTTTGGAGTTCAAAAAATGAGTATTACACCATTGATAAACATGACGAGGCAATCCAGAACGACCTTTCGCAAAACGATATTATTATATCCGGCATTTTCCTGGCATTTTTTGTTCTTCTCATCATAAGCTCAAAAGAGATATTAAATGTATACCCTGCTGTCTTAAAGTCATTCTTCACTCTGAAAAACCATGTAAAGCTCGAAGAGCGATTGGCCATTTCCAATCAAAGAGACATTGTAGCAGGAGTTGTGTTGCTATACTACCCCATATTAGTCACTCTAACTTTTGGTGACCTTATAGTTAAAAAATACAACATCATTCCTGAGTTATACCTGCTTATTGTCTTTATCGGCCTAACCTGTTTATGGCTAGTCCGTAAAGGCCTTTTCAAGCTTCTCTCCTGGTTAATGAGGGAGAAAAATGCGTTCCGTTTCATTGAAAAAATTAGTTACAATTATTTAATTTCATCAGTAATTCTCACTTTTCCGGCGGCAATGATAGGATTTTTCTGGCCGGAAATCTCAGACGGGACAATAGTCAACATACTGCTTTACTGCTGCTTATTTGTATATTTCATTTATTTGACCAAAACATGGCAAATAATAATTTCACGCCGGCTTTCTCTGTTTTTTTATATTTTGTATCTTTGCACCCTGGAATTCTTACCTATAGCACTTATTGTGAATTTAATTCTCTCTATATAACATGAAAGCCAAAAAGATCCTGATCTCACAACCCGCCCCAGCAAACGGATCTCCATACACAGACCTTATTTCAAAATATAAGCTGAGTATTGATTTTGTTCCGTTTTTCAAGGTTGAAGCACTGCAGGCCAGAGAGTTTCGTCTCCAAAAAATAAACATACTCGACCATACAGCTGTAGTTTTTACTGCAAGAACCGCAATTGATGCATATTTTAAAATATGTGAGGAGATGCGGATAACGGTCCCTGAAACAATGAAATACTTCTGTACTTCTGAATCGATAGCACTCTATTTGCAGAAATATATTGTCTATCGTAAGAGGAAAATCTTTTTCGGGAATGGTACAAACGCATCAATTATTGACATAATAGGCGCAAAACACAAAAATGAAACTTTTCTCGTCTGTGTTGCTGATTCAAGTAAAGCCGACATTCACAAAATATTTGTAAAGGCAAAGGTTAACCATACAAGCGGAGTTTTTGTCAAGACTGTTTATAGCGATTTGAGCAATCTGGAGTTGAATAATTATGACATGCTTGTCTTTTACAGCCCTTCAGATATCAGGTCACTTCAGGAAAATTTTCCTGATTTCAAGCCAAACGGGATGCAATTTGCAACCTATGGTCCGGCTACACTGAAAGCCCTCAAAGGGGCAAAACTGACCTCAACCATTGTTGCTCCGACGCCGGAAGCACCATCAATTGCGAAAGCACTCTCTATATACTTTGAACAGAAGTAACTATAGATTTACGAAAGTCGAAAGACTGGTTTCGAAAACAGTAATTAAAGACGTATTCGAAAAAGGGAAGCAGTTTTTTCTGTTTCCCTTTAAGGTTTTTTATATGCCAAACAATCTGGGGCACAACAGGGTTCTCATTTCCGTTCCAAAAAGAGCACATAAAAAAGCCGTTGACAGAAACCTGATAAAAAGACGCATCAGAGAGGCTTACCGTTTGAACGGAAACAGTGAACAGCAAATAAACTTCTTTGATATTAATATTGTTTATATCAGTAATAATATTTCAGATTTTGAACAAATTAAAAGGAGAGTCTCAGATGTACTGGAAAAAATTCAGAAAAATAGTGATAAAGCTGATATCACTACCCCTGCTGTTCCTGATTAAGTTTTACCAGTACGGCATATCACCACTTAAACCTCCTTCATGCAGGTTTACACCTACGTGTTCCACTTACTCGCTGGAGGCAATAAAAAAACATGGCCCGTTTAAGGGATTATATCTTTCAGTCAGAAGGATACTCAGATGTCACCCGTGGGGTGGAAGCGGTTATGATCCGGTGCCTTAGTCGGCCTCTATTCCAAATCTTTTGTAAACCCTCTCCTTGTTAGGTTCGTCTTTTGAGAGGTTCATTACCTCTTGCTTAGCAATCTGGGTAAGATCAAGAAGGACAAGTCCGTCAACACAATAGTTGAAATCAGGGTCAACATTGAACTTTATAATTTTAGAGTTAATCTTCAGATATTTCTTGACTAATGTAGGCAGACGATACTCATTGTTGCTTAGCCTCATCATAAAGCGATCGAATTGTTCAATACTATCCATCTTGTTTTCCATGAGGTCGTCGATTTTAACTCTTAGATAGTCGGGGAAAAATGGATTTCTTGGAACTATATCCTCTTCCATACTCTTTATAGAGTGTTTTTTCTGAAGATAATAGATCATAATGCTACGATAGAACTTAGGATACCAAGAACTTATACTTACCGGTCCTATCAGATATCTTACACCCGGATCATTCAAAACTGAATAAAAGAGCCCCTTTATAAGCAGAATAAGTGGCAGAGCCTCTTTTTGATAGTCAAGGACAACAAAAGAGCGTCCAAGCTCTATAGATTGTTTAAGAATATCATGGAATGGTTTCTCATAGCCAAATAGTGTATTGGAATATAGGCCTTTGACACCTCTCTTTTCAATTATATCTTTACCAAAACCAAGACGATATGCACCTACAAGACGTTGCTTCTGCTTATCCCAAAGAATCAAATGTTTGTAATATTCATCATACTCATCCAGATCCAAAGGACGCCCGGTACCTTCACCTACCGCTCTGAATGCCTCTTCCCTCCTTCTTCCCAGCTCATGCATCATTAATGGAATCAACTTATGTTCAGCAAGATAGCACACATAATTACCGGTAGTAAAGAGATAGCAACTCTGAGGAAGAGAATTTATCTCTCGTTGAAGATTCCTCCTGTTGTTAGGCAGGGCTATAGGAGTCAACGTTCTGTTCTCAATTTTCTTTGTAGTTGTGATGTTTGCCTCCAGAGCATACGAACGGGCCTTCAGATATGCTCCGAGAGATTTCAGATCTTTATATTCAGCGATTTCTGTAGCAGATATAGCCTTACCTATTCTGACAGGGACCACCCTGCCCTCCTTATTCATAAGCTCTCTTGGCAGCCTTAGAGTTCTCAGCATAGGATGAATTCTGCCAAGCCAGTGAAAAAAACGCGAGTTTGTCCCATGGCAATACACAGGAATCACAGGAACACCTGAATTTTTTATAAGTTTTATGACAGATGTCTGCCACTCCTTATCCTGAATAGTCATCCTTCCATAATTCGTTGAAACTTCTCCTGCCGGAAAAAGCCCCAGACAGCCCCCTGATGCAAGTGTTTCGCTTGCTTGCCTCAACCCTGAAAAACTTCCGTGTATCTCAGGTTTATCAGTAAATGGATTAACCGGAAAGAAATAATCCTTCAGGTTTGGAATCAAAGAGAGTACAAAATTTGTAAGAAGCTTTATATCAGGCCTGACTGATGAAATTATGTTTAGAAGAATTATACCGTCAATTGATCCGTACGGGTGATTGGAAACAAGAATGAACGGCCCCTCCTGCGGTATATTGCCTAATTGTCTGTCATCCAACTCGTAGCTAAAGCCAAATTCCCGCATAATGGCAGAAGTGAACTCTTGTCCCTCGTATTGGCTTATTCTACTGTACTTTTTGTTTAACTTGTTAAAACCCAAAATGCACATCACAGCCGAGGCTGAAATGTCACCAAGGACTCCTTTAAGTTTTATCGCTTTTTTAACGTCGTTTGATGTTACTACTCTATTCATAAGTCTACACAAATATAGGATAATTGTTAATTTTACGAAAAAATATGTACCCTCAGACAGACATAAAAGAGAAGTTAAAACTACTCCCGACCTCGCCGGGAGTATACAGATTCATTAACAAAGAGGGAGTCATCATATACATAGGCAAGGCAAAGAATCTGAGAAACAGAGTCTCCCAATATTTCCAGTCCGAAAACGCCCTTACCCCAAAAACAAGGGTGATGGTTTCAAAAATAAGCAATATAGAACACACGGTAGTGGATTCAGAGGAGGATGCCCTTTTGCTTGAGAACAATCTTATAAAGAAACACCTTCCGCGTTATAATATACTGCTGAAAGACAGCAAGACATACCCCTGGATCTGCATCAAGAACGAGCCTTTTCCAAGAGTTTATGTCACCAGAAAATATATTAAGGATGGCTCCCTATACTTCG
Organism: Bacteroidales bacterium CF; assembly: GCA_000473305.1. GTDB lineage: Bacteria > Bacteroidota > Bacteroidia > Bacteroidales > UBA932 > Bact-08. The sequence continues at coordinate 2,495,898 of CP006772.1, forward strand.
GCCCGTACAGTTCTGCCATGCATGCCCACAATCTGACAGAACTAGTAAGCTCTCTTTACCAGATAAGAAACTGCAAGCTGTCACTCACTCCGGAAAATATAAAATCCAAGCATTACAGGCCATGTCTAAACTACCATCTGGGAAAGTGCAATGCTCCGTGTGTGGGTTATATATCATCCGAGAAGTACCAGATGCAGATTGACAGCATAAAGGCTCTTCTTAAGGGAGAGACCTCTCAACTTGAGAGAGAGTTCAGAGAATCAATGAGAAAAGCTGCTGCAGAACTGAAATTTGAAGAGGCTCAAAAGTATAAAGAGAAACTGGACCTGCTTGAGAAGCATTACAGCAAGTCAACCATAGTAAACCCTTCTTTGACAAATATTGATGTATTTTCACTTGCATCAACAGACAGCATTGCTTTCGGAAATTACTTGAGAGTTGTAAACGGCTCAATAATACAATCGTTGAACCTTGAGTTCAAGTTACCGATTGAAGAGAGCCTCCCGGCAATAATTGGTACATTTATAAATGAGATTCGCTCAAAATTCGGCACACTCTCTCCGGAAATTCTAGTGCCGGTAATGCCGGAAGATATCTTCGACCGCAAGAATATTCATATACCACTAAAGGGAGACAAGTTGAAGCTTCTGGAATTGAGCCAGAAAAATGCAACAATGTTTAAACTAGAGAGGCTTAAACAAGAGGAGACACTAAGACCCGAAGAGCACAAGACAAGAGTGCTTACCACCTTACAGAGAGATCTGAATATGACAGATCTTCCAACTCACATCGAATGTTTCGACAACTCTAACATACAAGGACGTTTTGCGGTTGCAGCCTGTGTCGTTTTCAAGGACGGGCATCCATCCAAGAGTGATTACAGACACTTTAACATAAAAAACGTTGTGGGTGCAAACGACTTTGCCACAATGAAAGAGGTTATAAACAGACGCTATTCACGATTACTTGCAGAAAACGGAGAGTTGCCTCAACTGATTGTAGTCGACGGAGGAAGAGGACAGCTTAACTATGCTTATGAGACATTACGGGAACTGGATCTTCATGAGCGGATAAAAATAATTGGTATAGCAAAAAGGCTGGAAGAACTTATAATACCGGGAGATCCAAATCCTCTCTTTCTCGACAAGAACTCATCATCACTCAGATTGATAATGCAACTTCGTGACGAAGCCCACAGATTTGGCATCACACATCACAGAAACAGGCGCAGCAAGGGACAGATCAACTCGGAACTGAGAGAGATAAAAGGAATTGGAGAGAAGACCGAAGAACTGTTACTGAAGAGATTCGGAAGTCTCAAAGCTGTCAGGAAAGCTACTTACCAGGAGTTATTGGATGTTGCAGGTAAAAAAGTTGCAACAATTATTACAACTTATTTCTCAGAACGGGAAAGATGAAGCCATGTATACCAGCCATTTATGGAGTTTGTCAGATAGAAAATCCACATTATTACCATTAGCATTGAATGCATCTCCCCATTAATAAAGGCAATTATCCACATTATCACACTTATCACATTCACAACTACCCACAACACCCACTGTTCCATATATGCCCGAACCATCAGGAACATTGCAATAACAGACAGTACCGTAGTTGCTGAATCCTTGAAAGGTTGAGGGTCATTGAAATACTTCAGACAAAATCCGACCAATACAACTAATACAAAGGAGAAAAATCCCAACATCACTCTCTGCTTTCCGTTCATCACCCTCGATGTAACCGTGACAGACTCCGGATTCTCCCTTCTTCTGATCCAAATAAACCATCCAACGAACTGCATTGGAAGGTAGTAAAGTATGTTAAGGGCAGCATCTCCATATAGTGCAGCTTTATATGATATATATCCATAAAGCGTTACGTTAATCAATCCGAACAAATAGTTAAGTATATTTCCTTTGGCAACCATAACAACACATACCACCCCGGTTATAGCTGCAACAGAACCAACAAAATCCACCTCCTTTTGAAGTACTGAATAGACTATGTTTGTGGAGATAACCCCCAAAATAAGAAACCAGTCAAAAATCTTTAAAGTGTTTATGTGTGTGAACTTTATCATTATATCGGGATATTGAATAACATCTGGAAATAATTCTTGTTTTCGGCTGTCCGTGCATATCTTATGCCCGCAGATAGTCCCAGAGGTATATTTAGTGCATTAAAGTCCAGCAACAGGTCTGTACCGGCTGAGAACATATTTTTATTTTCTCTCAGGCCGACATTATATGCGTAATCCACAAATGGTATGATTTGCAACCTTTTGAGATATGCCAAAGTGCCGATTTGAATATCACCGAGATACAGTGGAAGAGCATAATCAGCGGAGACAGAGTAAAATCTCTTGCCGTAAAGTTGATCATAACCTCTAGGAGAGGTCGCAATATTATAGAAGAGATAGTTCTTCCCCACATAATTCTGATATTGAAACGCAAAATCAAGTTTGAGGCCATGATTTCTAAACAGACCCGGCATATATGCATAAAGCCTTGAATAGAAAAGATAACCGTAGTTTTCATTTGAGAATGGTACCTCATTTAGTTTTAGAACCAGACCAAGACCCCACTTCGGAAATATATCCCTGCTTGATCTGTTAAGAATACTATAAAACTGAATCCCGGAAGAGAGATACTGGTAATTGTTGTAACTGCTGTTTTTTATAGAGTAATATGCGTCATTACTGAATCGCCACAATATGCTGGGAATAAAGCCTCTGTTCCAGCCTCCGCCCGAAAAATTAAGCGGTAGATAGGCAAGAAGAGATGATGTGAATTCCGGCGAACCCTCAACCGGGTCAACCAGCTGAAATCTCTTATTGTTTATATCTTTTATAAGCCTGACATTTCTTTTCCACCTGGTATTGTAATCCATGGAAATCTCAACCACCGGATACCAGCCGGTATATCTAAAACTCATATGGCCGGCATGAAAACCTTGTGAATATGAGTAACCAAGCATAGACACTGCTGTACCAAGAAGATTCTGAGAATAGATTGTGGCTCCGGGAGAAACTACATCGTATATCGTGCCGAAGGAGAGGCTCATAAGCTTGTCTACATTATAGTAAACAGGAGCCCAGCTGTGAATCTTAAATAAATTCTCCCCTTTTCTGAAAGGGGTTGAATTGTAAGTGCAATCCTTTCCAACCATCACTGTATCTATACAATAGCCGGCCTCAAGAGATAACTGGTCTGCAACCTCATCTCTTGCAGGATTGGAAAAAGAGGCAGGTTCCCATCTTAAAGAGTCTCTTTCTGCCTTTGCAATAAAGTACCCCCTGCTGTCATATTCAGAATAGAAGATGTCTCCATCTTTGTCAACACATGGTTCAAACGCCCCAAATCTGGCGTTTGTAAGCCTTTGCAGATATTTTAAATCAGGGTTGTAACAATATAGGTTGTTCGTACCATTCAGGTCACTCTCAAAAATAATCCCGTCAGAAGATCTGTTAAGCCTTGTTATATATCTGTTCTGACAAGGAACCTCACAGATCCACTTGTCCGCATGTGAATCAAGTCTGTACAAACCCATACCGGTTTCAGTAATTACCGTTATGAACAGCTCTCCATTGTAAGACACAGACTCTAAGACCTGACCCCCTTCAGGTATTTTATAAGAACAAATTTTGCTGAAATCCCCTTTATGAAGTAATACAAGCTTTGACCCACCCTCCGGCAGATATTCACTGACAGCAACAGTGTCTCCTGTCTCGGAAAATGACGGATTGTAATAACTAGTCTTATTTGAAAGGGTGCGAACCTCGTCAAGGGATATATCATAACACCTCAGCACCGAGTAGCTCTCCAACTCCCATCTGATGGAAGGAATCTGCTCAGTCCAGTATATCCTGCCTCCTACGTATGTAAGATAACTGCTTCTGTTTCCAACATAAGTAACCCTCTTCTCCACTCCGTTTGAATCAATCATCAAAAGCCTTCCAGGTTCATCCATGTCGCTTTTTATCGCAAACAGAGTATCAGGAGATACCTCTACAACAGACCTGTAAGACGAGTAGTCCTTACCCCTTAAGGATATTCTCCTGTATGGAGTGAAAGGTCTCTTTAAAGAATCCTCAACTCTCCATTTGTTCCCGGTCTGGTGCTTTATGTTTTCAAAATGTTGCCTGATAGAATTTCCCGTAGAGCTCCTGTAAGCTTTTCTTGAAGCCGAAGGGTTATAGAATCTCTTTACCAGATATTCAGTAAGATCCCCCATATACATATCATTCCCAGAAGCAGCCCTGATGTGCGAATGAACAAAATAGCCCAGGCTATACATATCCGGAGTATAGAGGCGACCGGATCCAAGTTTCCACTGATGCCAGTTCCTGTAATCTCCGTCAAGAAACGAAGCTTTGAAAAAAATCATCTGTTCCGGATCCCTTCCTCTCCCGGATCTGGAAAATTCGGTCTCAGATACTACTGCGTCTCCCTCGAGTGCCCACTTGTCAATGTACAGACCGACTGCAAGGCCGACAATCTGCTCACCAAACAACCATGAGAGCGGCCTGAACACACCCTCTCCAAATTTTGTCATCTGTGCCACATGTCTTGTCTCATGAAGTACAAGCTGTTTTTCCCAGTTCTGGGAATAGCCTCTGAACGCCAAGGGTCTGGTCATAAGTTCCATCCTCTTTGGTGCCCATACTACAACTCCGTTGCTCATTGTTGTGTATGGATGAAGTATAACAGGAAAAGGTTTTATGTCTGCTCGAAGCTCTTTTGGAACATGGCTGATTGCACTGCTCATAAGGTATGCATACCTCTGGGCAATCGAGTCTATCTCGTGAGGATATATTATCCTGAAACTACCCATGTCTATCTCTCTCCAGGATTTTCCTGCAGGATCGTTGCCAATATTATAAAATTGCGCAAACGACCTTTGTGCAGAAAATAAAAGAATTATACACAAAAAAAGAGACAGGCGGATCCCCTTCATTTCAAAAAAAATTATTTCAGATACGAAGGTAATTAATTTTATGCTCTATATTTGCACATCAATCTAAGCTATATGGACGTACTTTTACAAGTTGTAAAACTCCTCGGATCACTCGGACTTTTCCTTTATGGAATGACACTTATGAGCGAGGGACTTCAAAAGGTCGCCGGTGACAAGATGAGAGGCATACTGGCCTCTATGACATCCAACTCGTTCAAGAGAGTTCTTACCGGACTGTTTATTACATCAATAATTCAATCTTCCAGTGCCACGACGGTAATGGTCGTAAGTTTCGTAAACGCCGGTCTTCTATCACTTACTCAGTCTGTTGGTGTGATTATGGGTGCAAATATCGGGACTACCGTAACAGCCTGGATTGTAACCCTTCTCGGATTCAAGATGGATATCTCCGCAATATCAATCCCACTTGTCGGTCTCGGATTTATATTGCTGATGTTCAAGTCTAAGAAAAAGAAATCGACCGGAGAGCTTATAATTGGTTTTGCACTTTTATTCCTCGGCCTTGCATACTTGAAGGATTCCGTACCATCAATCGACAAGAACCCTATGATATTTGAGTTTCTCAAACAGTGGACAAGCTACGGATTCTTATCAGTTTTAATGTTTGTTGGTATAGGAACGCTTTTGACAATTGTACTACAATCTTCAAGTGCAACCATGGCTCTTACACTGGTTATGTGCAGCTATGGCTGGTTGCCATTTGAGATTGCAGCTGCAATGGTACTAGGAGAAAACATAGGAACGACAATAACAGCAAACATAGCCGCCACTGTAGCAAACACATCTGCAAAAAGAGCTGCGTTAGCCCATACCGTGTTTAATGTTACAGGTGTTTTATGGGTCCTCTTATTATACAAACCAATTATATACATAGTTTCAATGATTGTCACCACTCTTTTCGGAGCAAATCCCCACGAAGACACAGGAGCTATTTTATTTGGAATAAGCACTCTACACACACTTTTCAACACTGCCAACACATTGTTGTTAGTCGGCTTTACTCCGCAGATAGTCAAGATTGTAACCAAACTTATCCCGGGCAAGAAGACTGAAGAGATTTTCAGACTTCAGTTTATTGAAGGAGGAGTACTAAGTACTGCGGAACTTTCACTTGAGCAGGCAAAACAGGAGATTGTAAGCTATGCAAAACTCAGCAAGAGAGAGATAGCATACGCCAGAAAAGCCGTTTTCGAAAGCGAACAGGAGAGTGAAAAGGGTAAATTCGAAGAGTTGTACAATAAATTAGTTCATTACGAGCAGGTAATGGACAACGTTGAGATAGAGATAGCAAATTATCTTAATAAGATAGGAGAAGGAGAGATTAGCGAAGAGAGCAGCCGCAGGGTACAGGCTATGTATAAAATAATCAGCGAGCTTGAAAGCATTGGAGATTCAGGTGTAAGCATTGCAAAGATACTTCAGAGGAAGATATCCCATAACGCATCTTTTGACCACTATATGCTCGAAAACATCGACACAATGATGTCGCTTCTGGAAGACTCAATTGATGAGATGATTAAAAACCTGGAATTGGGATACACTAAAATAACCAATATCAACGAGGCTGAAGAGTACGAAAACAAGACAAATGTACTAAGGACAAAGCTCAAGGAGGAGCATATGGCAAACCTCGAAAACAACAAATACAGCTATCAGTCCGGAGTACATTATATGGACGTAATAGAGGAGTGCGAAAAAATCGGTGATTACGTTGTAAACGTATCAGAGGCTGTACTGGAGATACAATAATTTCCAATAAAATATAAGATTATGAAAAGGCTTATCCTGACAATAACTATTATTTTCACAGGTTTATGCCTGTATGCCCAGAACGACTCCTCAACAATAGTTAACTCGGCATGGAACCGCAAAAACGTAACGGAAGGAGTGACATATCGCTTCATCCACTTCAACAACGGAGAGTTATTCAACTCAAACCAGTTTATCTCAATAATAGAGATATCAGACTTTCCGGCAAATAAAATCGAGATATATCCCTCTCCTGAATTAAAAGAGACAAGTGTAATGGCATCAGAAAAAGGTGCCCTCGCAGCCATAAACGGATCCTTCTTTAAATTCAACTACTCATATAACACAGAAGATTACAACTCTGTGGACTACATACGCAAAGGAGGCAAGCAACTTGCACCCAACAACACAGAGCCGAACAAGATACGCCTCATGCACCAGCTCGGAGCACTTGCCATAAACAAGGGTGAACTATACATCCTAAAGGCTGATGAGCTGAAAAACTGGGAAAAATACATACTGGCCGAAGATATTCTGACAACAGGGCCAATCCTGATAGTGGCAGGCAAAGACGAGGCGCTCGCCCACTCATCATTTTACACAACACGTCACCCCAGAACAGCTGTAGGCAAGAGAGCCAACGGGGACATCCTTCTTATAACAGTAGACGGCAGGGCAAAAGAGGCAGCGGGAATGAGCCTTGAAGAGCTCCAGAAATTGTTGAAATGGCTGGGATGCAACTATGCAATAAACCTTGACGGCGGCGGATCTACAACAATGTATATAAAAGGCTTTTCAGACAATGGTGTAGTGAACCACCCTACAGACAACAAGAAATTTGACAATAAAGGAGAAAGAAAGGTTGCCAACGCAATTCTTCTCTATCATGAATAAGCAAAAAGCCCTTTTTATCTACACACGTCTCTCGACATTTGTAAAAGGTGACCTGGATATACTGTCAGAGACCTTCTCTGTAACGACACTACAGGTCAACAACACCTCACAGTCAAAGCAGCTGCTCTCTCTTATAAGGCAATTCATTTTTCTTCTGTTCAACATCCGCAAATATGACTTTGTCTACATCTGGTTTGCCGATTACCACTCATTCCTGCCCATCCTGTTTTCAAAACTGGCCCGTAAGAGATCATACTTAGTAATCGGTGGTTATGATGTCTGTAGGATAAAAAAGGTCAAATACGGCAGCTTTATAAATCCCATAAGAGGATATTGCGCAAGGTTCTCAATGAGCAACGCGACACTTTGCCTTTGTGTGTCAAATCATATTCAACGCATAGTACGTTTCATCACTAAAAATGCCAAAACAAAAGTAGTCTACAACTGTGTAACATTCAAGGACGATACCCCGAGTGAGCCGTCACTCCCGGGCATCCTCTCTGTAACTATTGCAGCCTCCCTCCAAAGCATATATGTAAAGGGTGTGGACAGGATTGTAAAACTGGCTGAAAACATGAGTGACATTCAGTTCACATTAGTTGGTGTGGACAGAGTGATTCTTGAATCAGTCTGCGGGCCAACTCCATCCAATCTGGCCGTCATACCAAGAATAGAACATGAAGATCTGATTTCATACTACAAGAGAAGCAAAGTATACTGCCAGATGTCAAGGAGCGAGAGCTTTGCATTAGCCCTTGCTGAGGCAATGTATTACAACTGCATACCTGTTGTCGCAAACACCGGAGGGATGCCAGAAGTCACAGGAGGTTTGGGGTATATAGTTGACGCAAATGATATTGACAGTTGTGTGAAAACCCTGTACAAAGCATTAGAGCAGAGAAGTTCCGGAGAATATCGTAAGGTCATCGGAGAAAAATTCTCATCCGGCAAACGTGCCTCAATGCTTTTAGAGATTATAGGCGCCGAAATAAAATAAGCCGCTTTTTCAAGCGGCTTTTGTTGACCTACCAGGATTCGAACCTAGATCGACAGAGCCAGAATCTGTAGTGCTGCCATTACACCATAGGTCAATAGATTGCCCGAAAATATTACTTTTTTAAAGTTGACCTACCAGGACTCGAACCTGGGCAGACAGAACCAAAATCTGTAGTGCTACCATTACACCATAGGTCAATTGTGTAATTTTTTGAGGCGACAAAGATATTGCTTTTTTTATAAAGAGCAAAATTTTAAAGAAACTTGAAATCCAGCACGTGCTCTCCAAAATAATGATACAAAAGTGCCCAGAATGCAAATCGGGCACCTTTGCCAATTAACATGAAAATGGCACTTTTGGTAAAATTGACCTTATAGAACCCAAGAGTAACGGCAAAAATATCACCAATGATTGGCAACCATGTGAGAAAAGCAAGCATAGAGCCGTATTTATCAATATTGTTCTTCTGTTTGAGTAATGTCTCCTCCTTTACTTTGAACCACTTCTCGATCCAGTCCCATTTTCCTATAAATCCTATATAATAAGAGGTCAATCCGCCAAGCCAGTTACCGGCTGTTGCCACAATAATGGCCAGAACAGGATTAATCCCGGCAATCAGTACTCCGACCATTAAGAAGTCCGAACTGAAAGGTACCACTGTTGCAGCCAGAAAACACCCCAGAAAAAGGCCTATAAGACCGAGTTGAGACAATAATTCCATAACCTATCTCTTTGCCTTGAAAAAACTTTTCATCAAATCTCCGCACTCCTCTGCAAAAACACCGGAAACGACCTCACACTTGGGATGCAGAAGAGAGGGAGAGAAAAGAGAGTATCCCCTTTTCGGATCATCCGCACCATATACAAGTTTTTTCAGCTGAGCCCAGTTGAGGGCTGCAGCACACATGGGACAAGGCTCTACCGTAACATATAGAGTACATTTGTCGAGATATTTACCGCCAAAGCTGTTAGCAGCCATTGTAATCGCCTGCATCTCAGCATGTGCCGTAGGATCATTCAATCTTTCAGTAAGGTTATAAGCTCGTGCTATGATCTTGCCTTCGCACACAACCACGGCTCCGACAGGCACCTCATCAGCGTCAAAGGCCTTCTGAGCCTCTTTAAGTGCCTCATACATGAACTTTTCATCTTGCGTCATGCAAGCAAAGTTAGAATAAAATCAGAAAAACGAAATATAGCGACATTTTGTCAGTGGACTCTTTTGGCATTTGTTTTGCGACCTTTCTATCAGTTAAAATAAAATTCTTAAATCAAATATTTAAAAAACAATTAATTATGAACATCAGACCATTAGCAGACAGAGTTTTGGTCGAGCCTAAAGAGGCCGAAACAAAAACAGCAAGCGGACTTTTTATCCCTGACACAGCCAAAGAGAAACCTCAGGCAGGAAAAGTCGTAGCAGTCGGAAACGGCAAAAAGGATGAACCAATGGAGTTAAAGGTTGGGGACAACGTACTTTACGGAAAATATGCAGGAACCGAAATCAGTGTTGACGGCAAAGATTATCTAATGATGCGTCAGTCAGACATCCTTGCAGTTTTATAATTAATAATCATTAGAACTTTAAAAAGAAGAAATTATGGCAAAAGAGATTAAATTCAACATAGATGCCCGCACCGAGATGAAAGTGGGTGTTGACGCTTTGGCAAATGCAGTAAAGGTTACACTCGGCCCAAAAGGCAGAAACGTGGTTATTGACAAAAAGTACGGTGCGCCTCAGATTACTAAGGACGGAGTAACCGTTGCAAAAGAGATAGAGCTGGAAGACCGTTTTGCAAACATGGGTGCACAGATGGTAAAAGAGGTTGCCTCAAAGACAGGTGACCAGGCTGGTGACGGAACAACAACTGCAACCGTGCTGGCACAGGCTATCATCAACGTCGGCCTCAAAAATGTGACTGCAGGTGCAAACCCTATGGATCTGAAAAGAGGTATTGACAAGGCAGTGGCTGAGGTAGTAAAATCACTGAAAGCACAGAGTCAGTCAGTTGGAGACGACACAACAAAGATAGAGCAGGTTGCCACCATCTCTGCAAACAACGACACCGAGATTGGAAAGCTTATCGCACTCGCAATGAGCAAAGTAAAGAAAGAGGGTGTGATTACAGTTGAAGAGGCCAAAGGAACCGACACTGAGGTTAAGGTTGTTGAAGGAATGCAGTTTGACAGAGGCTATATCTCTCCATACTTCATGACCAACCCTGAAAAGATGGAAGCCGTGCTTGACACTCCACTTATTCTTATTACAGACAAGAAAATCTCATCAATGAAAGACCTGATGCCGGTTTTGGAACCGGTTGCACAAAGCGGCAAAGCGCTTCTGATTATTGCAGAAGATGTAGACGGTGAGGCTCTTGCAACATTGGTTGTAAACCGTCTTCGCGGCACATTGAAGATTGCTGCCGTTAAAGCTCCGGGATTCGGTGACAGGAGAAAAGAGATGCTTGAGGATATCGCTATCCTGACAGGCGGTACTGTTATATCTGAAGAGAAGGGTCTCCGCCTTGACGCTGCAACAATTGATATGTTAGGTAGAGCGGAAAAAATCTCTATTGACAAGGAGAACACCACTATAGTAAACGGTGCGGGTGAGAAAGAGGCTATTGAAAAGCGTGTCGGACAAATCCGCAAACAGATGGAGACTACAACAAGTGACTACGACAGAGAGAAGCTTCAGGAACGTCTTGCCAAACTCGCAGGCGGGGTAGCCGTTCTTTATGTTGGTGCCGCTTCAGAAATGGAGATGAAAGAGAAGAAAGACCGCGTTGACGATGCTTTGAGTGCAACTCGTGCTGCAGTTGAGGAGGGTATAGTACCGGGTGGCGGTGTTGCATACATCCGTTCAATTGACGCCATTAAGGATCTTAAAGGTGAGAATGAGGATGAGACAACCGGTATCGAGATTATTGCACGTGCCATTGAAGAGCCTTTACGCATGATTGTTGAGAATGCAGGTGTTGAAGGCAGCATTGTAGTACAGAAAGTTAAAGAGGGTAAAGGCGATTTCGGTTACAATGCCCGTACGGATAAATATGAGCATCTTCTTAAAGCCGGTGTGATAGACCCGACTAAAGTAGCACGTGTTGCTCTTGAGAATGCTGCATCGGTAGCCGGAATGTTCCTGACAACAGAGTGCGTTCTTGCTGACAAGAAAGAAGAGAATCCTGTACCAATGGGTGCTCCCGGAATGGGTGGAATGGGCGGCATGATGTAGTCCAAAACAAGACTAAAAAATAACAACCTGTCTGAAAACAGACAGGTTTTTTTGTGTTCTGACGCATGTTTTTTCACCGGAAATGGTGCAACTTTTGTGTAACTTTTTTAAGGTTTGACTCTGTATTTCTGGTGTTTATGTGATTTTTAGCGCAACTTGAGTGCAACTAAAAAAAATGAGTGGCCAACAGAAAATTATTTGTTTACTTTTACATGGGTTAATATAAATTTTACACTTCCGCTTTCACTTTGCATCCTCCTTTCTCAAGAGGGTGCAAAGTTCTTTTAGCACACAACCAAAAAAGGATTTATTTTTGTAACCATGAAAAGAACATTTATATTTTTCTTGTCATTATTTCTTATCTCATGTTCTACAGATGTGAGAGAGCAAAAAACTTTTACAAATAAATTAAAAGCTATTGATGAGATAGTCTATAATAATCCATTTGGGGCAAGAGACAGTCTGAACCTTATTTCAAAGGATCTGCTATCTGAAGAGAATCTTGCATATTACAACCTCCTTTGGAACATAATGAAAGACAAGTGCGGCGAATTCTCTCAGATTACTAATGACACTCTCATATATAGATCACTCAAATGGTATCGGCAGTCATCGGATAAATACAACCTGTGCCGGACACTGCTTTATAGTGGAATGTCAAAACATAACTCCGACACTTCAGGCTTTACAGAAATCTCAGAGGCGGAAAAAATCTTTCAAAAAGAGTCTTTCACTGATATTGAGACAAAAGCTTCTATATATCGATATCTTGGAAATATTCTCAATTATAAGTATTGGGTCATCGTTTTCAGCCCAAAACTTATAGGAAACTTACCGGATCAATATCTTAACCTGAGCATGAACCTATACAAAAGTATCGGTAAGGATAATGCAGCCGATCTGGTGAAAATAGACATGTTCCGGGTAATAACTTACGCTCACAGGCCACAGCTCGAATTGCTCTCAGAGATGGATAAGATGGCAGCAAGGAGAGATTTATCAGACGAAGTTCGATTTACACTTTATAAACTGTTCAGTTCTTACTACCAAGGCAAATCAGACTACGAAAAAGCAATATTTTACAAAAAAGAGATCATAAATAATAATCTTGCTCAACTACCTTATAGCGATGGGCTGACTTCTGAATATGAAGAACTTGCCAAACTATACAAATTTACAGGGAATCTTGACAGTAGTATAGTATATTCTGACAAGGCCATTGAATCTTCTAAAGAAGTCGGGAATTATTATTTTATGGCTTATTTAAACAAATCAGCCTGTTTAGAAGAAAAAAAAGAGAAAGAAGCGGCATACGAAGCTTATCAAAAATACTACGATAACCATGTAAAACATATCGGCATTACTAACATTAACAAAATCAAGGAGATTCGAAGTAGAGCAACAACAGACCTATTATACACCAATTTATCAAAAGAGAGATATAAACGGCTCTTGTACATCTCATTAATTATATCCTTTTTAACAGTTTTATCCTCTGCTTTGCTACTCTATGTTTATCTTAGAAACCGAAAGAGGTGTATTAAGATAAAAAACGACACCGATCATGCTATAAGCGCTGTTAGTCAGGAAATTACCAAGATGCGTCTGATAAATGAAATCCTTGGAGTCCCCTCCGCTAACATGTCTCAATTACTTGATAATATAGGCGTTGAAGCGGCCCGGCTAAGGAAAGTCTCCAAAGAGAGTTCCGATATTCTTATTAACCTTTTAGGAGAAATAAGGAATAACACTAAAAATGATATTTCAGAAATTGCAAAAACTGAAAAGTTTGCAGCCCAATTTCCTGACGTAGCATCCTTAACAGAACTTTCTCCTTATGATAAAATCATTTTGGTACTCGCCAACTATGGCTATTCCAACAAAGAGATAGCGGACATTCTGGCCAATAACCACAGCAGTATCCGAACTCTAAAATCAAAATTAAAAGAGAAAATTTTAATCTCCGGAGACCTCTCTTTTGACCCTACAACTACCTTTCCGTTCCTGAACAAAGACCTTAACAAGAGTTCTGATGTGTAAACTTACCGCTCCAAAAAAAAATTGGAAACTTTGCTTTTCAAGCATTTAAAACAAATTTTAGCGTAACTTACCGCTCCGGCACTCTCTCAGGCAAACATTTTCACCACTTATGACCTAATTTCGTCACAGAAACTAGATCATATATCATGTCAAGCAAAAACGTATCTCCGCTATTTATTTTTCCTGAATTCAGAAAATTTTTCAGCAGGTCTTCCATATCTGTTACGATTCAGAACATTGATAACTGCACCGGATGCGGCCTTTGTTCTCAGATCTGTCCGACCGTCTTTGCTATCATTGATGACAAAGTCAGGATACTAAGACAGCCGACAGAGGAAGAAACAGAGTTTGTCAGACTCGCAAAAACAAGCTGTCCGTTCGACTGCATTGTGATAAGATGATTATATAAAAGAAAACAACGGAGAGAGGTGCCTATACTTTGGGTTAATATGGGGTTTTAGTCGATTTACAGGCACCTTCTCCTTTGCAAAATAAAGTATAAATGAAAAACATATTTAACTCACCATTAAGACGGGTAATACAAACAGCAGTAATTGTAATTATTATAATATTCTCTTATAACTTATTTAATATAGGGAAGGACTCAAATCCGGAAACATATTGTCCATTCGGAGGTATTCAAGCAATATCGACATACTCAATAAACAACTCGTTGGCATGCGACATGACAACAGTGCAGATATCAATGGGTATTATTCTTATCCTCTCGATTATTATTTTGGGCAAAATATTTTGTTCTTACATATGCCCATTAGGCTTTTTGAGCGAACTGCTTATAAAACTTCGGAATTATTGTAAAATCAAAACAATAAATATTAAGGAAAGATCTGTATTTGACATAATACTGCGTTCGTTTAAATTTTTTCTTCTATTTATAACGTTCTATTAATAGATTTTTCACATGAGCTTATGAAAAAAATTTTCTTTTTGTTGTTAATATTTCCTCTTACTCTTTTTTCTCAAACACACGAGATTACAAGCCTGCCTAATATTTTCACATATAAGGGCGAAGAACTCCGTACTATTATAAAAGCGAATCAGTCTATTGTAAAAATTTCTGATGTGGAAATAAATGCAATAATAAAAACACTTGACGGAAGGAAAGAAGAAAAAAACAAGTTAATAGATAAAATACAAAAATCAATTCCTGTAGACAAAGATGGGAAACCTATAGGTAAAGCTAACCCGGAATTTATAGGTCAATACAATGCAATAGTGATAGAAGTTTCAGATTCAATTCTAGAGCTACTTGGAGAAAAAAGATTTCGACAATTTCGCAGACTTATTATTGATGATCAGGAAAAGAAGAACGCTGAGTCAGTAAGAAAAGCCCTTGAAGCCAGGAAAAGAAAGAAATGAGACGGTATATATTAGTTATTATCTCAGTAATAATTTCCGTATCTGCAGCAAATGCCCAACGTGCCGGAACGATGAAGGCAAACATAACCCTATCTGTAAGGGATAGTTCTACCAATACGCCTTTAGGGCTGGTTACCGCAACTCTTACAAGAATAGACTATAATAAGAACAGGGAGGTATTTACATATGCAATTTCTGACACGCTTGGAGCAATAAGGTTCAACAGCGTTCCCGTTTCTGAATACGAGATATCGTTGCAATATATGGGGTATTTCATGAAAATTATCCCAAACATCAAGGTTGAAGCAAATGAGCTTGTACAAGGGAATAATATAAAGGACCTTGGGGTGATTAAGTTGAGGGAAAATGCCGCCGAACTGAATGCAATAACAGTTAAGGACCATGTAGTGCCTATAAAATACCTCGGTGACACCATCCAATACAACGCCGCTGCATACAAGCTTTCTGACACCGATGTACTGGAGGATTTTTTCAAGAAGCTGCCCGGATGGAGCGTGGATAATAATGGAAGAATCACAGCCAACGGTAAGGTAATTGAGCAGATAACCGTTAACGGAAGGATTTTTTTCTTTAATGACCCTGTTTTTGTGAGTAGGAACCTGCCGGCTAAAATTCTGAAGAACATAAAACTCTTTGAGAAGCAGTCCGAAAGGTCCAAGTTTACCGGCATTGATGACGGAGCCCGGACCAATACGGTTGATGTCGCAGTAAGAGAGGATATGCTTAACGGTTGGCTTGGTGATGTGAGTGCCGGGGGTGGCACGGATGAGAGGTATAAGGGAAAGGAGTTTATAGCCAATTTTAACAAGTATAATCAAATTGCAATCATTGGTAATATCTCAAATCTGAATGAGCCGTCAATATTTCCGGGAGCTCCGTCCCAGACTAATTCGGCAGACTCCCGCAGTTATTCACTTGGAAGTAACTTGAATCTTTCAAGCACAAAAAACAAGTATAGTACCGACATATCTTACAATCTCAAAGGGAATGACAACATTATAGAGACAGAGGTATACAGACAGAACTTTATAAAGGACAGCTCCTTTGTCTACGAGAGTAGTGCCAGAAAAGAGAATAACACGACCTCTCATATATTAAACGGTGAAATCAGCCGAAATGATAAAAAAATCATGCTAGTCATAAAACCTATGGTAAGATACACCTATGGAAATTATTCGAATTCCACCAATTACAAGACAATAGGAGGAGAGTCCGGGGTTGTAATAAAAGAGGGGGAGAGCAACGATTCCGGGAAAAGAGATCAGGAGTCTTTCTCAACAGATTTCCAGATTACTAAAAGAATGAACAAAGCAAGACGCACATTGAGTTTAACAGGGAAACTGGGTTTTGACAGAAGTGCAAATGAAGGAAGGAACCGCATCTCAGACGAAAGTGATCAGAGATACAATGTGGATAACAATTCAATCAAATTATCAACACAGCTCTCATATACAGAGCCGTTAACCAAAAAAATGATTTTAGTAGGCAACTGGGGATTCTCTACATCGTTTTCAAATCTGAACAAAGAGACATTCAACCCTGACAACAGCGGTAATTTTACTATACTGGACCCAACCCTTTCTGACAGGTCGGATAATACCGAGCTACAACAGAATTTTGACCTTCAACTTCAGAAACCAAAGGGAAAGGGAGAGAGAAGTTTCTACATGGTGGGGGTATCTCTGATGCCTTCATATATCAAGAGGAATTCAGAAGGCAACAACTTTGATAAATGGTTTGTAAATGTAGCACCAAAGGCAGAGTTCAGGATAACAACCCCCAATTTGCTTCAAGTCTTCATTAATTACAAGGCCAACGTCAGGACCCCTGATCTCTCTCAGATGATGCCCGTCCCGGACAATACAGATCCTCTCTATTTCAGGATGGGAAACAAGAATCTCAAGGGTGAATACGAACATTCGGCTTTTATGAAAATATCAAAAATTACAGGCAGTACGAGCAGCTATGCGAACGGCTATTTTTTCTTTATTGATGCATCATATTTTGCAAATAGGATAATAAACAAATCATGGTTTGACGAAAATGGGGTGCAATACTCAATGCCATTCAATGATGGTGGAGATTATTCAGTACAGTCCAGATTGATGACAAACTTGCCTTTTTTCAAGGGAGTACTTGGTTTTTCAGACATAATTACTGCCGGCCACTATAACAACATCTCTTATATAGATGGGGCCAGGAATGTTACAAAAAGAGTTGTATTCGGAGAGAAAGCCGACCTGACCATTAACTATGGTGACTTAAGGATTGACGTCGGAGCTTCGTTTAATTATGAATTGTCCGAAAACTCAATCTATCCCGGAAAGAAAAACTCTACCTGGAGAAATAATATTGACGGAAGCATAAGCTATATATTGCCTCTTGAGATTAACTTCAGGAGTGATATATCATATCAGTTTTTCAGCGGTTACAAAGGGCAGAACGACAAACCTTACCTTCTGTGGAATGCAAATTTATCCAAGTCAATTATAAGGAACAAGTTGATTGCTACCCTATCTGCCAGGGATATTTTAAACCAAAACAAGAACATACAGAGAGCTGTCAGTGACTTTTACATACAGGAAACCCGTTATAACATTGTAAGACAATACTTTTTATTCACCTTAACTTACAAGTTTTTCACCGGTGGTACTACAGGCGCTTTTAAGGAGAGGGTGAACAGTATATTCAGGAATCAAGAAAGGAACGCATTTATAAACGAGATTAACGACATTAAGAGGTAATATACGGAACAATACAGAGGGGGGTGCATTTATTTTGGGTTAATATTAGGATTTGGTCATTATATGCACCTTCTTCTATTTTCTTTTTGCTTAAACAACAATAATTGAGTATATTGGCATAACAAATTCTTTTGTTATGGACATTAATCCTGAAAAGGTTCATTTGCTTACCCTTGACGGTGGTGGAATCAGGGGGATTATTCCTGCTTCAATTCTTGCGCATCTGGAAACTAGATTGCAGGTTGCGAGTAAAAACCCGGAACTAAGAATTGCCGACTGCTTTGATCTGATAGCCGGAACTTCCACTGGCGGTATTCTTACGTGTTTATACCTTACTCCTGACGAAAATAATCCCGGAAGGCCTAAATACACCGCCACCCAGATAAGGGATTTTTACAGAGAGTACGGCCCGTCTCTGTTTCATAAAAGTCTGGGCTATAAAATCATCTCCGGTTTAGGACTCTTCCGGAGCAGGTATTCAGAAAAGGCTTTAAACTCATTCTCAAGGAGACTCATGGGAGATACCTACGCATCTGATGTAGTAAAGGATTTTCTAGTGACATCGTATGACCTCAGCATGCGTAAAGCTTTGTTTTTCAGCAAGTATAATATTGGAAAGCACGGCAAGGCCGCGGATTACAAACTTGCTGATATTGCCCGTGCCACATCTGCCGCTCCCTCTTATTTCTCTCCGGCAAAGATATTTGCCAGAGACTCCACATCAAGACACCTTGTAGATGGAGGGGTTTTTGCCATAAATCCATCTATGTGTGCTTATGTGGAGGGTGTAAAACTCTGGCCTGACAAACCAATACGAGAATACTGCATGCTTTCGGTAGGGACCGGCAAGGTAATCCGCCCATATGATTGGGAAAATACCCATAAATTCGGATTTATTCAATGGTTGTATCCGATAATTGACATTCTCTCCTCCTCTGTTGCAGAGACTGTGGATTTTCAGATGCAGCAACTGTTCGGGGCGGGCGGCGTTCCGGAGAGTTATATCAGGATAGAACCTCCCCTGCTTTCTGCAGATCCGCGCATGGACAATGCCTCAGAAAAAAACATTGAGGCCCTCGAGGAGGCCGCCCGCTACTATATCGAAAACAACGAGCCGCTTTTTGACCGTATAATTGAAGGAATGCTATCGTAGATGAACATTCTTAGTGCCTGTTTTGTTTTACTGAAAAAATAAAATTATGTTAAAACCTGGAGATATGGCACCGGATTTTACCGGTAAGGATCAAGACGGAAATATTATAAATCTAAGTGATTACAAAGGAAAGAAACTTGTACTCTATTTCTACCCGAAGGATAACACACCGGGCTGTACAGCAGAGGCTTGCGACCTGAGGGATAATTACAACAGGTTTGAAGCTGCCGGTTATAAAATACTGGGAGTAAGCAAAGATTCAGGGAAATCCCACAAAGGGTTCATTGAAAAGTTTAATCTGCCGTTTCCATTAATCTCTGATACAGAGGCAACAATCATAAAGGCTTATGATGCATGGGGCAGAAAAAAGTTCATGGGACGGGAATTTGACGGTATCCTTCGCAAGACTTTTGTAATCGGCGAAAACGGAGTTATTGAGGATATTATTGAGAAGGTAGAGACAAAAGCCCATTCTGCCCAATTGTTGAAGTAAATTGTTTATCCGACCATCCAGACCATGACATGGTCTTCGAAGATGGTGTATTCAAGTTCAAATTCAATCTCTTCTCCGTCCGGCATGGTAAATACTGCCTCTATCTCTCCATTGTCACGGGGTGTGAATTTTTTTATCTCTATCTGGCTTGAGAAGTCAACGTCAGAGAGTGACATTCTTTTGTATATGGCCTCTTTTGCACTCCAGTAGATAGCAAGGTGAAGGTCTCTGTTTTTCTCGCTCAGATCTTCAATCTCATCCTGCGAAAGTGCCTTTTTCTCTACGGCTGCAAAGTTTCTGTCAAGGGACTCTATATCGATACCCACACTCTCCTCTGCGTGTGTTATGACAGCAACAAACCTTTTTG
The DNA here is from genome assembly GCA_000473305.1 of Bacteroidales bacterium CF. Taxonomy (GTDB): domain Bacteria; phylum Bacteroidota; class Bacteroidia; order Bacteroidales; family UBA932; genus Bact-08. The sequence goes on from CP006772.1 coordinate 2,515,951, forward strand.
TATGTGAGATACTTATCTCAGTAAGGCTGTTCTGGAGAAATGGCCTTCCATTGTCATGATGACCCAGATATACCTTTTCCCCGAATAGCTGGTTCAAGAGGGCCCTGACTGCCAGTTTTTCCCTCCTTCTGTCTACACTTCTGATTAGTGACAGTTCTTCAAGTTCATCACTTGGTACAGAGCTTAGTGAGAGTAGCTCATCTTCGCTTTCAACAATCTCCCACACCGATATCGCCGCTCCACTATCCAATTCTCTGTTTAAAAAAAGTGCCATAACTATTTACAGAATTATATTTATAATACATCCGATTCATCTGAAATCTCTCCCACAATCTCTTCAAGAATATCTTCCAGTGTTACTATTCCCTCCGTTCCTCCGTATTCATCTGCAACAACAGCAAGGTGCATCCTTTTTTGACGGAACTCCTCGAGAAGGTCGTCGATCTTCTTGCTTCCTGGAACGAAGTAGGATTTTCTTATGTACATACGCCAGTTAAAGTCGTACTCCTTGTCTCTCAGGTGGCTTACAAGATCCTTTACATAAAGGAATCCCACGACCTTGTCGGGGCTTGCATCATAGACCGGCAATCTGGAGAAACCACACTCTATAGCCTTCTCTAACACCTCTTCGGAGTTCATGCATACATCCAATGATGCGATATTGACCCGAGGTGTCATAATCTCGCTTACACTTTTATTTTGCAACCCCACAATACCTTTGATCAGTCGCTTCTCCTCTACCTCCGGTATCTCCTCGATAGATTGGGCTGTCATCTCATCTGCAACCTTCCCGTATCTGTTCTTTAAATATTCCAATAATGAATTCAATGGTCTCCCGATCCATATCACCACAGCTAAAAACCAACCGAGTCTTTTTAATAAAGTCTCGCCTTTGTTTATTGATGCAGATTTGTATAGAATATAACCGCTGAAGGTCAATAGTAATGTAGTTGTCAGAAATGAGAGGACGTAAAGCAGAAAATGGCTCACACCATCGCCAATCAGGATATTAAGGATTGCAACTACAGTGATTAACGCGGAGAGTTTCAGTATGAGTGCACTTTGCATTATTGCACATTGATCCGACTCACGAGCATTTGTCTTATTGCCGGAATTCAGCAATGCAAATTCAATTCCTTTAAGCAGGGAATAAGAGAAGAGGATGAGGATCAACAATATCCCCAAGGAGAAATAATCGTCTGTCAGATTGCTACTGGGAGGTTCCAATTCTCTAAACTAATGGTTTATGGTGCAAATATATATAATTTTATATTACAAACGCAGCATACTTCTCCAACATGAATGCTGGAATATAGGATTCCTTGGCATTTCTGAGCCCTTCATCCCCGGCATCGTCTTCTCTGTTAACATATTTGAATCCTGAAGCCTCCCTTGTCACAAACTCCTTGTTTATCATCGGGTAGGCACCCCTTACAGAGGCAAATGCCTTCTCAATATGTACAATAAATGTGTCGGAGCTCAATTGTTCACCGATAGTATAGGCAACTATTTTACCATCAACTCTTAAAATGCCGCCCTTCAGGTTCATATCATTATAGTTTGCAAGGCATTTGAACACTGCGGCAGATTCAAGACACAGAGACTGATCCTTGCCACAGTCGATATCTTTGCACCACTCCTTTGTGAAATCAACCACTTCACTTAGGTTGGCCGGGGTAATCTCCTCATAGCTCCATCCCGGAGTAGAGATAAAATGGTTTATGTGATTTCTCTTCGGTTGAAGTTTTTTTCCGGCAAGTGAAATAAGCTTTTCACTCTCATAAATGTAGTCAAAACTATTCCTGACAGGCTTGAAACTGAATTTCCCCGGAAAAAGTTCCTCCAATTCCGATTTTGTCTCATTGCTAATCCCAATCAGCACAAACGGCACACCTCTCTCAGATGCATCCGCCATTAAAGCCTCAATTACCTCTTTTTTGTCACCTCTTCCTGCGGGATAGAGATAACGGGTGTCATCCCCCTTTCCGGACATTAAAACAAGGAAATCCTTGTACCTTGCGCATCTTGAGAGGAAAGCCTCCTCCCATATAAAAAGGCTGGTAAAACAATACTCTGCTCCTCTGTAATCAGCATAACGGAGCAATTCGTCAATCCATTTTTTGTCTGAGACAGTCAACTGCCTGAAATCAATCATATAATTTGTTTATTCGGAAAGCCAGCCTTTGATAGTCTCGAATGCTTTATTTTTAAGACTATCAGGCATATTGCTTATTCGGGCCTTGTGGCTTCCCCCTGGTTGCACCATTACAACAACGTTTCCATTTTTTGGTTCATCAACTTTTACAGAACTCCAAGGGTCAAACTCCCCGTAAATAAAAAGCATCTTCTTATCTGTGGTTGCTACGAATTTTTTCAACTTCTTGTAGAGCGTTTTATCAAACTTAAACTCTGAACCATCGGGCAAAAACAGTTTTGTTAAATAACCCTTGGTGTTTTTTATAGTCAGGAGCCCTTTAAAAGGCTTGGTATCATAACCATAATAGCCGAGTTCCCTGGCTGCCTGCACAAAGAAAGAGGCGGTGGAGCTGTTATTCACAAAGTAATCGGGAGAACACATTCTTATCCAATACTTGAATAACTGGTTGTCAGAGGCCTCTCTGCCCGGAATCTCATTTACAGGGCTTCCCCATTGCCAGAAAGAGAATGAGAATTCGAGAACGGTATAGTCATATATATTCTCCAGAGGTAGATTGAATGTATATTTATTTGCCATGCACAATGAATCAAACTTTGGCTGAAGAGTCGCTCTTTTTTGAAGAATCCTTTTCTGGAAATCAAGTATGGTATCTCTTTGCGCCTTTGTACCGGCAAAATTGCTGATGAAAGGCTCATGACGCCCATCCTCGCGGCTTTTGCAAAGGGGAGCGACATAAGGAACTGTAACATCTACATCTTCAGGAAAGAAAGCCCTGTATATCAATGCGGTCTGACCACCCTTGCTTATACCGGTAGCAATCCATTTTCCCTTATATAGGGTTTTGAAAAGTTCTGTAATCCTGTGCAGGTCGTAGGCTGAATTCTCTGCGGTCAGGTATTTCCAGTCAAGAGGCGAAGGTGTTGACTCAAGAAAATAGCGATGCTCTACGAAAATAAGATTTGCATCAAAAGTCCTTGAGAGCTCCTCCCTGTAGCGAGGCATTGAAGCATAGCCTGCGCCATAGCCCTCTGTGACGATCACTGTCGGCCTGTCCATTCCCACATTCATCACAAAAACTCTCTGCTTGAAGGTACCGGCTGCAGGGTTCTTGTGATCGAGAGGCTGTTCCACGAAAAGTACATATTTATCCTTGAACACCTCTGATTTGAGGCGCTCAACCTTGCTGACACCCGGAAGAAACGAGATGGTCTCCTTTAAAGTGTCGTTATTCTGGCCATAGTTGAACTGCACATTGGTGCAGAGAAGGGATCCTGTAACAATAAACAGGATAGCTATTTGTCTGAATGTTGTTTTCATAAGGCAAAAGTAAAGAAAAAACCCTATTTTTGTCGAAATATCACGATATAAAGACAACGATGAACAATTTTGTCCAAGAACTTACCTGGCGGGGAATGATTCACAATATGATGCCGGGTACTGAAGAACAATTACAGAAAGAACTTACCTCTGCATACGTTGGAATTGATCCGACAGCAGATTCACTTCATATTGGTCACCTGGTAAGTATAATGATGCTCCGCCATTTTCAGTCATGCGGACACAAACCTATTGCACTTGTCGGAGGGGCAACCGGAATGATCGGAGATCCTTCGATGAAATCCGCAGAGAGAAACCTTTTGGATGAAGAGACATTAAGACATAACCAGAATGCCATAAAAAGCCAGCTTTCAAGATTTCTCGACTTCGACTCCGATGCACCCAATGCAGCTATACTTGTGAACAACTACGACTGGATGAAGGATTACACATTCCTCCATTTCATAAGGGATATCGGCAAGCACATCACTGTCAACTATATGATGAGCAAGGACTCTGTCAAGAAAAGAATCTCCGGAGATGAACGCGAGGGAATGTCTTTTACAGAGTTCACATACCAGTTGGTTCAGGGGTATGACTACCTCTACCTATATCAGCATCTCGGCTGCAAGCTTCAGATGGGCGGCAGCGATCAATGGGGCAACATCACAACCGGCACAGAGCTCATAAGAAGAAAGGAGGGAGGGGACGCCTTTGCGCTTACCTGCCCACTGATTACAAAGGCTGACGGCGGAAAATTCGGAAAGACAGAAAAGGGAAATATCTGGTTAGATGCAAAATACACCTCTCCATACACATTCTATCAGTTCTGGCTGAATGTCAGCGATGAGGACGCACAGAAATACATTAAGATCTTCACCATGCTGCCAAAGGCTGAGATTGAAGCTGCGATAGCCGGACACCTTGAGGCTCCTCATATGAGGGAGCTGCAGAAGCTTCTTGCCAAAGAGGTAACTGTTATGGTACACGGAGTTGAGGAGTATGAAAAGGCGGTCGATGCTTCACAGATACTCTTCGGGCAGTCTACTTCCGAAAAGCTCAAAGCTATCGATGAACAGACATTCCTCTCTGTTTTTGAAGGCGTACCTCAATTTGAGATCTCAAGAGAGGACCTTCCGGCAAACGCCACTGATCTTCTTTCGGTGAAATGTTCTATATTCCCTTCAAAGGGAGAGTGCAGGAAAATGATTGCTGCCGGTGGAGTTGCGATAAATAAGGAAAAGTGTATCTCTGCAGAAGCTCCTGTAACAGAGAGTGACCTGCTCAACAATAAATATATCCTCGTTCAGAAGGGTAAGAAAAACTACTTTATAATTAAACTGCTATAACCATGGAAGGAGAGAGTACGCGACAACAGAAAGTCGGAAAGCAGATCCAGAGAGATCTGGCTGAAATAATCCAGGGTAAAGGGATGGCATCTTTTGGCGGGGCAATGGTTACCGTGACCTCTGTCAAGGTAAGCCCGGACCTGGCGGTGGCAAAAGTATACCTCAGCATTTTTCCTTCGGCTAAAGCCCAGGATACATTGAAGCTTGTAAATGCTGCCTCAAGATACATACGCGGTGAGCTTGGAAAGAGGATCTCAAAGCAGTTGAGGATTGTTCCCGAATTGCTTTATTATGTAGATGACTCTCTCGATTATGTTGAGAGAATTGACGAGCTCCTGAAGAAATAAATTACAGATAGTTGAATCTTCCGTTTTTCATAGCCGGGCGCTACCTTTTTGCAAAAAAGTCGCATAACGTTATCAATATAATCTCCCTCATCAGTGCTGCGGGAATTATGTTGGGGACCATGGCCCTCATTGTCATACTATCTGTATACAATGGATTTGACGGACTAATAAGATCTCTCTACAGCACCCACGAGTGTGACCTTCTGATTGTTCCCGCAAAAGAGAAGAGCTTCATCCCCCATTCTGCCGCTTTTGATCAAATCAGGAGTTCGGGAAACGTGGCCAACTTTTGTGAGGTTGTTGAGGAGAACGTATTTGTGAAGTATGGAGAAGAGGAGTCTGTTGCCACAATTAAAGGAATTGATTCAGTACTTATGAAAATCTCCACCTTGGGCAACTATCTGGTGGAGGGAGAGTTTTCCCTCTATCATGGAGAAGTAGCTCAGGCAGTAATAGGACGTGGGATTGCGCAGAAACTCGGGTTGAGGGTTCACTTTGTGAGTGGATTAGACCTATACTTTCCGTCAAGATTCAGACCGGTCTCTTTTATTAATCCTATGGCTTCTCTTAATATTGAGAGGGTGTTCCCTGCCGGCGTGTTTTCATTGGAAAAGGGTTATGATGAACGCTATATCTATATTCCCATAGATGTGGCAAGAAACCTCACCGAGTATTACGATGGAGAGGTGACATCGGTTGAATTATATCTGAAAGAGGGTGTCAATACAGATAAGCTGCAAAAAGAGTTCAAGGCTCTGCTGGGAAAAGATTACACTATAAAGAACAGATATGAGCAGAACGAGACTCTCTACAAGATGATGGGATCTGAAAAACTCTCGATATATCTCATATTGCTTTTTGTAATTGTAATAATCTCCTGCAATTTGTTTGGCTCACTATCGATGCTTATAATGGAAAAGAAAGAGGATGCAGAGATATTGAAAAACCTTGGAGCCAAAGAGAGAGATATCAAGAATATCTTCCTTCTCGAAGGGTGGATGATCTCATTCCTTGGCATTATAGCCGGGGTTATTATTGGTCTGATAATTTGTTTCTTACAGCAGAAATTCGGATTTGTCAGGATGCCCGGGAATTTTGTCATAGATGCCTATCCTGTAGTCATTAAATGGAAAGATGTAATAATGACAATTATCGGAGTGGGGATTATAGGATTTTTTGCAGCAAGGCTTCCACTTCTTTTGTTAAAAAAAATGAAAAATTTTGATTTTTAATGCAACGTAACAGCCTGCTAATGCATCTTATTAGTGTAGGTTTAGGTTTTAGTACACTAGTAAGGGCTGATTTCTGTAGCAGGGAGTCGCCCTTCGTTTTTTATACAACCTGATTATTTCAGTCCCTGAAGAGACCATATAGGGCAGAACCGCTGCCTGACATTGAGGCGTAAATTGCTCCCTTTTTGTAGAATTCTTGTTTTTTTGCAGCCAGAATAGGATGCTTTTTAAAGATATGTCCCTCAAAATCGTTTTTGACAACGCTCTTCCACTCATCAATTGGTCTTCCAAGTGTCTCCTTAAGCGTTTCCGGGCCCTTTTGTGGGCTTACACCGGCATAAGCCTCTGCTGTTGATACAAAGATATCCGGAACCTCGACTTTAACTGAAATTCCGGCCAATTCAGGTATTGTCATCGGGGTTAAAATCTCACCCTTTCCTTCACCATACATTCCCTCTCCATTTTTTGCATCAAGGTAGGAAGCGTGAATAAAAAACGGGCAGTCGCTGCCTAATAGGGATGCGTATGCACAAAGTCTCTCCTTGTCCAGTTCAAGATTAAAGAGTCTGTTGAGAGCAATCAGCATATTTGATGCATCTGACGATCCTCCGCCAAGCCCCGCCCCTGAAGGTATTCTTTTAAGCAGATGAATCTCTACCGGTGGCAGGTTAAAGTCCTTTTTAAGAAGATTGTATGCCTTGAAGCACAGATTATCTTCCATCCTGCAGTCCAATTCGTTGCCATAGACTGATAGTGTTGTCTCCTCTGCCTCTACTACTTCAAGTATATCTGTCATCCCTACTGGAAAGAAAAAAGTCTCAAGGTCATGGTAACCGTCAGGACGTTTACCAATAACCTTAAGACCGATATTTATCTTTGCACAGGGATAAACAATCATTATCCGCACTTTGAAAATCCGCAGTTCATGCAACTGAGACATCCCTCCTGGTATACAAGCTCTGAAGATCCGCACTTATCGCACTTCTTTCCTGTATCATCCTTTGTTCCGTCAGGGATATATCTCTTTAGTGTCCTCTCAACACCGTTCTTCCAAGTGTTGATAGCCTCACTGTCGAGTTGCAGTCCGTTAACGAGGTTTACGATATCTACTATCGGCATCCCGTTCCTCAATACACCGGAAATAAGCTTTGCATAGTTCCAGTACTCTTTGTTGAACATATGTGATATTCCGCCTATTGTGTTTTTATATCCATAACGGTCAATAAATTGGAAATCGTAACGAGAGTTGCCCGAATCGTCTTTCTCCTTGACGATGAAGCCCATTGTTACGGATTTCGGGATATTTCTGGTGTCCTCATCCAGAAGACCTGTAAATATCTCATAAGGAGCTCCGTTCATGAGTCCGACAAGTGCAATCCACTGTTCCGGGCCATTTTTAAACCTGATCACCTCTGCATCAAGAGCCTTTGGTCTCTCCACTCTCCTTACTGCAGGCTTGGCGTCTTTCTCCTTTGTTGAGACAAGTACACCGGCTCTTGAACCGTCCCTGTACACAGTCACACCCTTACAACCATACTCCCAGGCAGTCTTGTATACATCTGCCACCAGCTCCTCTGTCACTGTGTTTGGAAGATTCACGGTAACACTTATCGAGTGGTCCACCCATTTCTGCATGCGTCCCTGCATCTTAACCTTGGCAAGCCAATCTATATCATTGGATGTTGCCTTGTAATAAGGTGATTTTGCAACTAATGCATCAATCTGCGGGCCATTCATGGCTAACACCTTAGCCTTGTCATAACCGTTTATCTCGCACCATGTCATGAACTTGTGGTGGAATACATAATACTCCTCCCAAACATCGCCCACCTCATCCTTAAATGTAACCACTACATTCTTGTCGTTAGGGTTGACTTTCCTCCTTCTCTTGTAAACAGGCAGGAATACCGGCTCGATACCGGATGTGGTCTGGGTCATCAGTGAGGTAGTGCCCGTTGGGGCTATCGTCAACATGGATATGTTTCTTCTGCCATATCTTACGATAAGATCGTATAACTCTTCATCTTCCCTCTTAATCCTCTGAATCATAGGGTTGTTTTCCTCTCTCTTAGGATCAAAGATCGGGAAGGCTCCCCTCTCCTGCGCCATAGTGTTTGATGACCTGTAGGCCTCGACTGCAAGAGTTTTCTGAATCTCAACAGCTAAATCGATAGCCTTATCGGTACCGTAAACAAGTCCAAGTGCTGCAAGCATGTCACCCTCGGCTGTAATTCCAAGCCCGGTACGTCTTCCGCCCAGTGTCTTGTTCTGGATTTTCCTCCAGAGATTGAGCTCTGCCTCCTTTACCTCCTGCTCCTCCGGGTCTGCATCGATCTTTGCAATTATCTGATCTATCTTCTCCATTTCAAGGTCGATAAGGTCATCGTTGAGTCTCATGCCTTTCTTCACATGGTCCTTGAAAAGCTCAATATTGAATTTTGCCTCAGGAGTGAACGGATTTTCAACATAAGAGTAGAGATTTATGGCAATAAGACGACATGAATCGTACGGACAAAGAGGAATCTCCCCGCAAGGATTTGTACTTACAGTCCTGTATCCCAGGTCTGAATAACAATCCGGCAATGATTCACGTATAATGGTGTCCCAGAATAGAACCCCCGGCTCTGCCGATTTCCATGCGTTGTGGATGATCTTTTTCCACAATGTTGACGCGTCAATCTCCTTGACTACTTTTGGGTTATCCGAATCAATCGGGTACTGCTGAGTATAGGTTTTACCCTGTAACGCAGCCCGCATGAATTCATCGTCGATTTTGACCGAGACATTTGCCCCGGTTACTTTTCCCTGTTCAAGCTTTGCATCGATAAAATGCTCTGAATCCGGGTGTTTAATTGAGATGCTAAGCATAAGAGCTCCCCTTCTTCCATCCTGCGCCACCTCTCTTGTTGAGTTTGAGTATCGTTCCATAAAAGGAACAACTCCTGTAGACGTAAGTGCGCTGTTAAGTACAGGACTTCCCGCAGGTCTTATGTGTGAAAGGTCATGGCCAACGCCACCCCTTCTTTTCATAAGCTGCACCTGCTCCTCATCAATACGCATGATTCCTCCATACGAGTCTGCAGGTTTGTTGTGTCCTATTACAAAACAGTTTGACAATGAGGCAATCTGGTGATTATTACCGATTCCCGTCATTGGTCCCCCTTGCGGAATAATATATTTAAACTCCCTGAGGAGTTCGTATATTTCCTTTGCTGTCATTGGGTTTGGGTACTTCTCTTCTATCCTCGCAAACTCATTAGCCAACCTCCAGTGCATGTCTTCGGGAGATTTCTCATACAAATTGCCGAAAGAATCTTTCATGGCATATTTGTTAATCCAGACAGATGCAGCAAGCTCGTCCCCCTTGAAATACTCAAGGCTGGCAGCCATGGCCTCTTCGTAGGTATAAGTCTTCATAAGTTTGTAATAATTAAAATGATAGAAAAAGTCGAGAGATTACTCTTCCGACTGTTACAAAAATATAGTAAAATGATGGAGAAACTGAGTGAATGTGTTAAATCTTATCAACACTTAATCAACAGAAGGGGCTTTTTCCCAAGTCTGATTCCTGCCTAGAAGGCCGGACTTATCCAGTGATCCTCTGACCTTTAGCTTACTACCCCCTTTGTCCAGAGAGATTGTACAACTGTATATCTTGCCGTTTGCAGGATCAAGGATTGTTCCTCCCGAAAGCTTGCCTTCGCCCGGTCTCAGATTTTTAATAAAAATCATTCCGGCTATCGGTTTTCCTTTCTCCGCACCTGTGCAATTTACGCACTTGCGGGCAGGATCTCCTGTAAGCAGTTTTTCTATAACGCCTTCAAACGTTCCATTTGTTGCCCTGTATATTTTAACAAGTGATTTCTTGTTACCGTCTTCATCTATAGTGTACCACATGCCGACGATCTTGTCGGTCTGGGCATAGATAGTCTTGCCTGCAAATAAAAATAGCAGAACAATGATAAGTTTAGAAAATTTCATATCTGTAGGTTTTATTGGTTAACAACAATTCATACTGCAATTGGTACACTGTCCGAATTCTCCTCTGAGCCTTGATTCTACAAGCTCCTGGAGTCTTATGCGGAGTGTCTCGTTATTTATCTTCTCAAGCACATCGTATACAAAAGCCAGCTGCTGAAGCAATTTTGCCTCTTGCATTCCTATTCCCCTTGAACGCATATAAAACAGAGCCAGCTCATCAAGCCTTCCGCTTGTTGCCCCATGCGAACATTTGACATCATCGGCATAAATTTCCAGCTGGGGCTGGGCATAAACCTTTGCCTTTCTCGAAAGCAGAAGATTGTGGTTTGCCTGGTATGCCTCTGTTTTCTGTGCATCCTTTGCAACCTTTATCAATCCGCTGAAAACAGCTTTTGACTCGTCATCGAGGATTCCCTTGAAAAGCTGGGAACTATGGCAATGAGGAACAAGGTGTGTCATATTTACCGATGTGGCAATCTCCTGTTTCCCGTCGACAAGATACAATCCATTTAACTCACAGACAGCTCCTTCACCCTCAAGTGCGGCACTCACGACATTTCCCAGCTTTGCCCCATGAAGTGAGATAATATTCATTCTCAGATACGAATCCTTTGACTGTTTTATGTTGAAGTTCATCTTGTGAGAGGATCCGTTATGCTCATTCTGCATAACTACAATATTTGCCCGGCTTCCCTCTGAAAGGTTTATATCAATATCTGATTCTGTACGGAATTCATCCATCGATAATGTATGAGTACAAAGAAGAATTGAAGATTCCGAGCCCTTTCCGAAAGAGAGGGTGTTGGAAAACCTTAGGTCATCTACATCGTTTGAATCTCTTACACTGATAATCTGAAGAGTATCCGCTAAAGCCGCGCCGGGGTATACAGACACACTGAATCCGGATTCCGCTTGCGGTTTCAACTCAAGTTTCCCTTCAACCTTGATATTTTCGCGCAGACGGCCGTTCAGCAAGTATGCCTGATCTGTCCCGGGCAGTGGTACCCTGCATCGGAATACCTCCGGTATTTCAGGATTATATTTATACTGCAGTGACATAGTCTAACTATTTATTAACCAATCATATCCCCTGGTCTCAACCTCCATGGCGAGCTCCTTGCCGGCAGTCTTGATAATCCTTCCGTCATACAAAACATGTACAATGTCCGGTACTATATAGTCCAGCAACCTCTGGTAGTGTGTTATGACAATGAAGGCATTGTCCGGTGTCTTAAGCTTATTGACACCTGATGCAACTATTCTGAGGGCATCTACATCCAGACCACTGTCTGTCTCATCCAGGATAGCAAGTTTCGGATCAAGCATTGCCATCTGGAAAATCTCATTCCTTTTCTTCTCTCCTCCTGAAAAACCCACATTCACACCTCTGCTTGAAAAAGAGCTGTCCATCTCCACAACCGCCATCTTCTCTCTCATCATCTTCAGAAACTCTGCAGCTGTGAGTGGTGGAAGATTCTCGAATTTCCTCTTCTCATTTATAGCTGTCTTCATGAAATTTACATTGCTTACTCCCGGAATTTCAACAGGATATTGGAATCCCAGAAATATTCCCATGTGGGCTCTCTCTTCAGGAGCAAGTTCAAGAAGGTTTACACCCTGATATCTGACCTCTCCGGCTGTTACATTAAAATGATCTCTTCCCGCAAGAACTGCAGAGAGTGTGCTTTTTCCCGACCCGTTAGGCCCCATGATGGCATGAACCTCACCGGCCTTTACAGAGAAATCTATCCCCTTTAAAATCTCCTTGCCCTCGACTGAAGCACGCAAGCCTTTAATTTCTAACATATTGTTTAATATTTACTTTTTTAGTTATTACTTTTCCACTCCCTTCTCCACATTGAAAATCCGAAGAAGGCCAGCACAAGATACCCTGCACTCACAAGAGGCATGAATACTAATCCGGCTAGAATATAGAGTGTTATATTTGTTGTATTTACAAGGAACCACGCTCCCCAGCACTCGAGTCGTTTCTGGGCAGAAAGATACTGTGCCGTGAGAATTGTTACTGTAATTACTGCATCAAGATATGGTGTCCTGGCTTCGCTGAAAACAGATGGCCAGATGTTGTCCAGATATGTGAGAGCTGTTCCCCATATTGCCCCGATCACAACTATCTGCGCCAGGAAATAGGCTCTCTTTTGGTTCGGCATGACAGATATCTTCAGTTGGTGCTTCTCGTTCTGTTCTCCGGTACGCGGATGGGTCCACCTGTAATGTCCGTAAAAGTTTATTGCGAATGAGACCGGCTGAACCAACATGCTGGAATAGAGCCCCTTTTGGTAAAAAAGGATGAACAGCAGAATATTGTATGCATAGCCGACCCAGAAGTTTGCCACTTTGGCCCGTGTTGCCAGATATACACATGTCAGACCTGCCACCACGGATATCAGCTCTATCAGGCTCACTCCCTGACCTCCGATTGAAAACAGTATGTTATTTATGCTGAAAAGTTCCATCTTCTATATTTCAGATTTAACCGACACTTCCCTCAAGTGTAACCTGTAAAAGTTTCTGAGCCTCTACTGCAAATTCCATAGGAAGCTGATTGAGAACCTCTTTTGCGTAACCATTAACTATAAGCCCGACAGCATCTTCCATGCCTATGCCTCTCTGCTGACAATAAAAGAGCTGGTCATCACTTATCTTGGAGGTTGTAGCCTCATGTTCCAGAATCGCAGTCTCATTCTCGTTCTCTATATAGGGGAAAGTATGAGCGCCGCATTTGTCGCCAAGAAGCAAAGAGTCACACTGTGTGAAATTTCTTGCACCTTCGGCGTTGGGAAGGACTTTAACCAATCCTCTGTAGCTGTTTTCACTTACGCCGGCAGATATTCCCTTGCTCACAATCCTGCTCCTTGTGTTCTTTCCTATGTGAATCATCTTTGTGCCGGTATCTGCCTGCTGATGATGGTTTGTCACTGCAACAGAGTAGAATTCTGACATGGAGTTGTCGCCCCTGAGTATTGTACTCGGATATTTCCAAGTTATTGCAGAACCGGTTTCCACCTGGGCCCAGAATAGCTTACTGTTCTCCCCTTTGCAGATTCCACGCTTCGTAACAAAGTTGTATATACCGCCTCTGCCTTGTGAGTCACCCGGGTACCAGTTCTGAACGGTTGAATATTTCACCTCGGCATCTTTCATTACCACTATTTCAACAACAGCTGCATGAAGTTGATTTTCATCCCTTTTAGGAGCCGTGCAACCCTCAAGATAACTTACATAAGAGCCCTCTTCGGCAACTATCAGAGTCCTCTCAAACTGCCCTGTGCCTTTTGCATTTATCCTAAAATAGCTCGAAAGCTCCATCGGGCACCTTACCCCTTTGGGAATATAGCAGAATGACCCGTCGCTGAATACCGCTGAGTTCAATGCTGCAAAATAGTTATCCCCGTAAGGCACCACAGATGCCAGATGCTGTTTTATAAGATCGGGATAGTCCCGCACAGCTTCGGAAAATGAGCAGAAGATAATGCCTTTCTCTGCCAGAGACTCACGGAAAGTAGTCTTAACCGACACTGAATCAAATACAGCGTCTACTGCTACTCCTGCAAGCACATTTCTCTCATCCAGCGGAATTCCGAGTTTATCGAATGTTGCCTGTAATTCAGGATCAATCTCTGTGCTCGCCTCTTTCTTTTTAGGAGCGGCAAAATAGATAATATCCTGATAATCAATTTCGGGAATCTTAAGATGGGGCCATGTAGGCATCTTCATTGTCAACCACTTGTTGTATGCCTTGAGTCTGAACTCAAGCAACCACTCAGGCTCATTTTTCTTTTTGGAGATATTTTTAATTATCTCCTCATTAAGCCCCTTCGGGAAGTATTCCTGATCGAGAACCGTCTCGAAACCATGTTCGTAATCGGCCTCGGTTACCTTCTGAATTATATCATTTTCGCTCATCGTGGTGCAAAGTTATATCTTTTTAAGCTATTTTTGCGTACAAAATAAATACCATGACTAAAGCAAACGACAGCACTCCAAAAAGAACACCGATAGAAGAAATTGGCAAGGTTGGGCTCATAGACCGCCTTCTAACTACTGTCGGGACTTCACTCTCCGATACTGTCTGCTTCGGTGAGGAAGCCGGGCACCACTGGATCTCTTCCCAAAAACTTCTTTTGGAGGGAATAGACTTTGATCTCATATACACACCTTTGAAACACCTTGGTTACAAGGCCGTTCTGAGCGTGCTTGGACCAATCGTTGCCCATAATTACACCCCTTGCGCTCTTTCTCTAAACATCGGCCTCTCTAAAAGATTCTGTATAGAGGATGTTGAAGAGCTCTGGAGTGGAGTTTCCGCTGCTCTGCAAGAAAACAAGATTACAAACATATCTCTGGATTTGTCCTCATCCCTCACAGGGCTTACCATTAGCTTATCATCCCAAGGAAAACAAAAAACGGAGGTGTTTGTTCAAACTCCGAAAGCACAATCAGGAGAGCTTTTGTGTATAACCGGAAATGTTGGTGCCGCTTTTATGGGTCTGCAGCTTCTGGAGAGAGAGAAGCTCCTCTTCAACAACAATCCCGAAGTTCAGCCACAATTAGAGGGTTATAAATTCATACTTCAATCCTACCTCAGCCCTCAGCTTAACACATCTGTCGGTGAATCCTTCGCAAATAATGACATTCTGCCATCAGACGGAGTTTTCATCACAAACGGGCTTGCAGATGCAGTCAAATATCTCTGCAAAAAGAGCAATCTTGGCGCAAAGGTCTTTCTTGATAAAATCCCGATTGCCTCCCAGACATTCGAAATGGCTGAAGAGTTGCACATGGATGCAATAACAGCCGCGCTGAACGGAGGTGATGATTTTCAAATTCTCTATACCGTTCCTCTGTCAAAATATGAGACAATCAAGAAAGAATTGCCGCAACTTGACGTTATAGGCCACCTGACATCTGACAGTGGCTATGCCTGTCTGGTAACTCCTGACGGAGCGGAGATAGAGCTAAAAGCTCAGGGTTGGAGTGAAAGAGCAGCCGATTGAAACTGAGTTCAGATAGTTAAGCATATCCTGATCCAGAGAAACCTTAAACTTTGTAGAGATAAACTCCACGCTCAATTTGTTTGTATAGTCAAGCACATTGATTGTCAAGACAGCCGTCCCCGGATTCTCCTTTAACCTTTTAACAAGGTTTTTCCTGACATCTGATGTAAGAGATGAAACAGGGAGATCCAGTGTCACCTGCTTTATAAAGTCCTCCTTGGTATTGGCAAGATGTCTCATACCCTTGATCTTCAACTCATACTCCTTAGGCGCCTCCTGTTTATTGGCACCAAAAGAGAACCTCGGTAAAATAGCACACTTGATTAACAGTGGAAGATTAGGCTGCATATACTGCATATAGTTCTCATAATCTTTAGAGAAGAGGGTAAAACTGAAAGTTCCGCCGTAATCCTCTACCGTAAAGTTGGCATAAGGCTTAGAACCCACCTTTGTGTATGAGATCTTCACATTTGTTATGATTCCTGCAATTATAACCTCCTTGCCCTGTATAGCACTCTCTTTCGGTGCCCTGTCAAGCAACTCCTTGATCTGTGAAAGGGTGTTTGTGGTGAAATGGTCAACTTCAAAAGCAAACTGATCCAAAGGGTGAGCAGATAGGTACATACCGACCAGCTCCTTCTCGCGGTTGAGCAGGTCATATTTGTTAACCTCGACGGTCAGAGGCGGTATCTCGGGAGGGGTCAGTTTGATTGTCTCGCTCTCTCCGAAAAGGGAATTCCCACCATTCAGGACATCGTACTGAAACTTGTTGGCATACTTGAGAAGCGCATCGAGAAATGTATCTTCCTTGAGAGTTGGCAACATATATTGTGCTCTTTTTACCTCCTCGAAACAATCCATTGCTCCGGCAAAAACAAGAGACTCGATCGTCTTTCTGTTTACTACCCCAATGTTGATCCTCTCTATGAAATCAAATACAGACGAGAATGGTGCATCTCCCTCCTCCCTCGCTTTCACAATACTGTCAACCGCTGCTGAACCGACACCTTTTATGCCGGCCATACCAAAACGTATATCGCCTTTTTTGTTGACCGTGAAGTTGTTTGCACTTTCATTAACATCAGGACCCAGCACTTTAAGACCCATTCTCTTGCACTCATCCATCAGTTTGGTAATCTCCTCAATGTTGTTCAGGTTCCTGCTCAGCGTGGCAGCCATATACTCTGCCGGGTAATTTGCCTTAAGATATGCTGTCTGATAACCTATCCAGGCATAGCAAGTAGAGTGAGACTTGTTGAATGCATAAGAGGCAAATGCTGTCCAGTCTTTCCAGATTTTCTCAAGAATTTCCTCAGAGTGTCCTCTCTCAGTTCCTCCTGAAATAAACTTAGTCTTAAGCTCATCCATGAGTTTCTTGTCCTTCTTTCCCATCGCCTTTCTAAGCTTGTCGGCCTCACCCTTTGTAAAGCCCGCAAGTGCCTGTGAAAGAAGCATGACCTGCTCCTGATAAACAGTAACCCCATATGTCTCAGCGAGAATCTCTTCCATCTCCGGAAGATCGTATTCAATCTGCTTTCTGCCCTGTTTACGGTCGACAAAATCCGGGATATAATCCATAGGACCCGGTCTGTACAAGGCGTTCATGGCTATGAGGTCTTCAAGCTTTGTCGGCTTCAGCTCCCTCAGCCACTTTCTCATACCGTCACTTTCAAACTGGAATGTCGCTACTGAGTCACCTCGGCTGAAAAGATCGTAGGTAGTCTTGTCGTCAAGCGGTATAGAGTTGATGTCAAGGACAAATCCTCTGGATCTCTTTATATTCTCGATTGAGTCTTTAATGATAGACAAAGTTTTCAGGCCCAGGAAATCCATCTTCAGCATACCGACTTTCTCTATATGAGATCCTTCATATTGAGATACCCATATGTCCTCGCCACTTTCCTTATCCTTTGCCGTTGAAATAGGTATAAACTCCCTGAGGTCATCACGCCCGATAATTACTGCACAGGCATGAACTCCTACATTTCGAACGTTACCCTCAAGTTTCTTGGCAAACTCCATCGTATCTCTCACAAGAGGATCTTCAGATTTGAATGCCTCTGCTATCTCCGGCACGTGCTTAATACAGTTGTCAAGTGAAACCTCAACCTTATCACCGTTATTATCATCACTGAACCTCATAGGAACCAGCTTGGCAAGCCTGTCGGACTCATTCAGCGGCAGCTTCTGAATCCTGGCAATGTCTCTGATTGCAGTCTTGGCACCCATGGTGCCGAATGTAATAACATGGGATACATGGTCTTTCCCATATTTATCCTCTACATATCTGTACACCTTTGACCTGCCGTCATCATCAAAGTCAATGTCAATATCAGGAAGCGAGATTCGGTCCGGATTCAGGAAACGCTCAAACAGAAGCTTATACTTGATGGGGTCAACGTCAGTAATGGTTAGACAGTATGCAACAACCGACCCGGCGGCAGATCCTCTTCCCGGTCCGACAGAGACACCCATATTCCTTGCTGCGGATATGAAATCCTGTACAATAAGAAAGTAGTCGGGATAACCCATTCGCTTGATTGTCCCAAGCTCGAAATCAATCCTCTCGGTTATCTCCGGAGTTAGATCGCCATAACGGCTTACAGCTCCTTTATAGGTAAGATCGCGCAGATAGTCATCGGAGTTGTCGTATTGTTCAGGTATCGGAAAGACAGGCAGGATGGGATCAGATTCTATTGAATATTTTTCTACCTTTTCAACTATCTCGAGAGTGTTCTCAAGCACTTGAGGTATGTCACTGAAAATGGTCTCCATCTCCTCCTGGGTTTTAAGGTACTCCTGCTTGGTATACCTCATCCTTTTCGGATCATCTACGTCAGAATTTGTCGTAAGGCAGATAAGACGGTCATGTGCATCTCCGTCCTCCTTGTTGACAAAATGGACATCATTTGTTGCAATACATTTTATGTTATGCTTTTTGGCCAGTTTAACAATCTCCTCGTTGACAAACTGTTGTGTTATGAAAACAGTAGCGTTTGCTCCCGGCAAGTTTGTCTCATGCCTTTGTAATTCAAGATAGTAGTCTTCGCCAAAAAGATTCTTGTACCAAAGAATTGTCTCCTCTGCCTCTCTGAGATTCCACTCTATAATTGCCTGCGGAACCTCTCCGCCCAGGCATGCAGAGGAACAAATCAGGTCTGAAGAGTATTTCTCAAGAAGCTCCCTGTCGATTTTAGGTTTATAGTAGAAACCCTCAATATATGCGTATGAGGCAAGCTTGATCAGGTTTTTATATCCGTTGTGGTTCTTTGCCAGCAAAATAAGGTGATAAGCACCCTGGTCCTCCCTTCCTCTTTTATTGAAGCGCCCCTCTCTTGTCAGATAGAACTCACAACCGACAATCGGCTTTACATCAGGATACTTTTTGGCTGTATCCAGAAACTCCTTGACTCCGAACATATTCCCGTGATCGGTAATCGCAAGTGCAACCTGTTTATCTTCGGATGCTTTTTTAAAAAGGTTCTTTATGTTAGCTGCTCCGTCAAGAACAGAGTATTGAGTGTGAACGTGAAGGTGAACAAAAGGCATTAGAAAATGTGTTTTTCAAGTCGGATAAAGGTACAAAATTTAGGCTGACCCGAAGGACAGCCTAAACAAGAAATTTATTTTTATTCTCTCTTTTTAGATCAACGGTTGTCCTGTCATATCTTTCGGAGCAGGGATACCCATAAGCTTGAGTATTGTCGGGGCGATATCTGCAAGTATCCCGTCTTTCACGGATTTCACATCATCATCTACAACTATGAAAGGAACAGGATTAAGTGAGTGTGCCGTGTTTGGCGTCCCGTCAGCGTTAACGGCATAGTCCGCATTACCGTGATCTGCAGTGATAATGACAGAGTAGCCATTCTCCCTTGCAACCTTTACAACCTCTGAGGCACATTCATCTACTGTCTTGACAGCCTTGCGAATTGCTTCGTAAACACCTGTGTGACCTACCATGTCTCCGTTTGCAAAGTTGAGTATAATAAGATCTTTATCTTGTTTAGCAAGCTCTGCAACTAGGGCATCCTTGATCTCAGGTGCACTCATCTCCGGCTGAAGGTCATAGGTTGCAACCTTTGGTGAATTAATCAGAATCCTGCTCTCGTTTTCAAAAGTTGCCTCCCTTCCACCCGAGAAGAAGAATGTGACGTGCGCATACTTTTCTGTTTCTGCTATCCTGAGTTGCTTCTTGCCGGCGGCAGAAACAACCTCACCGAGAGTGTTCTGTACGTTCTCCTTGTCATAGAGGATATGCATCCCTTTGAATTTATCGTCGTAAGGAGTCAGTGTGCAGTAGTAAAGAGGCATGGTCTTCATACCCTGCTCCGGCATATCTGTCTGAGTAAGCACGCTTGTAATCTCCCTCGCACGGTCGTTACGGAAGTTGAAGAATATAACGGCGTCACCCTCTTTGAGAGGCCCAACAGGCTTACCATCGTCACCAACAGCCACCATCGGTTTGATAAACTCATCGGTCACACCATTGTCGTAACTCTTCTGCATTGCATCAACCCCACATGTGAATGGCTCTCCCTTGCCCTCAGTCAGAAGGTCGTAAGCAAGTTTTACCCTCTCCCACCTTTTATCGCGGTCCATTGCATAGTAACGTCCTATTATCGAGGCAAGCTTTGCCTTAGAGCCTGAAATGTATTTCTGGAGGGTATCGATGTAGCCCTTACCGCTCTTTGGATCTGTATCCCTTCCGTCCATAAAGGCGTGTACATATACCTTTTCAAAACCCCACTCCTTAGCAACATCCAGAAATCCGAAAAGATGCTCCATCGCGCTGTGTACGCCTCCATCGCTCATCAGACCGAAGAAGTGTAACGCTTTTCCCGATTTCTTTACATACTCGTATGCTGCTTTAATCTCGGGATTCTCCATAAGCTTCTTCTCACGACAAGCTTTATTGATCTTAACCAGATCCTGGTAAACAACCCTTCCTGCACCGATATTCAGGTGACCCACCTCAGAGTTTCCCATTTGTCCTTCCGGAAGTCCCACATCCTCTCCGCAAGCAGAGAGTTTTGACACCGGATACTTTGCTCTTATAGCATCAATATTCGGTTCTCCCTGGGTATAAATAACATTTGATTTGTCCTGTCTGCCTTCCCCCCAACCATCGAGGATCATTAAAAGTACCTTTTTATCCATATAATTAATTAATTTTGTTGCCATAAATCAGGCAAAAATAGAGAAAAAATGCATAATAATAGAAACGAAAAAAACTCCGGAAAGTTTAACAAAAGGGGTAAAAGTGTCTCAAAGACTCCGAAAGAGGAGACTATCGGGCGCGTAAGTATGACTAGAGAGGGTTACGGATTTATTATCCGGGAGGGGTTTGAGGATGACATTTTCGTTAGTGCCAGAAAAATGAGACACGCTTTGCATGGTGACACCGTCAAAGTGGTTATGACAAGCAAAAAGACCAACACAAAAAGAATCGAGGGAGAGGTTATTGACATAGTTGAAAGGTCTAAAAAACCGATAATCGGCATTTTACAGATTGCAGGGTCACAAGCCTGGGTGATCACTGAAAGTAAAAATATGCCTTACGACATAAGAATACCTCTGGAAAGCATTGATGTCAAGCAGAATGGGCTTAAAGTTGCCGCTCTTGTGGATGACTGGCCCAGGAGATCTGATGAACCTCTAGGTCACATAATTGACATTCTTGGTGCGCCAGGTGACAACAACACCGAAATGCACGCCATACTTGCAGAATTTGGTCTTCCATACAAGTTTGAAGCAAATGTTGAGAAGGAAGCAGATAAAATATCGGAAATCATATCTTTAGATGAGATTAAATCAAGAAGAGATTTCAGGATGGTTCCTACTCTAACTATAGACCCTGCGGATGCAAAAGATTTTGACGACGCACTCTCATTGCAAAAACTTGACAACGGCAATTGGGAAATCGGGGTACATATAGCCGACGTGACCCATTATGTAAGGCCCGGTTCATTGATTGAGAAAGAGGCCCTGGACAGGGCAACTTCGGTTTATCTTGTGGACAGGACTGTTCCGATGCTTCCCGAAAAATTGTCTAACAAACTCTGTTCATTAAGGCCGAACGAGGAGAAGCTATGTTTCTCCGCAGTATTTGAGATGAATGACAAAGGAAAGCTTATAAATAAGTGGTTCGGCCGTACCGTTATCAACTCCGACATGAGATTCAACTACGATCAGGCGCAGGAGATAATTGAAGGTGGGAACGGGCCAATGAAAAAAGAGATTCTCAAACTCCACGAACTTGCTACAATACTTAGAAATGAGCGATTCCGCAGCGGAGCAATCAGCTTTGAACGTCCTGAAATGAAGGTTGAGGTAGACGAAAACGGAAAACCTTTAGGAGTCTATTCAAAAATAACAAAGGAGTCCAACTGGCTGATTGAAGAGTTCATGCTGCTGGCAAACCGTGAGGTAGCCTATTTTATAGGAGGCAAAGGGAAGGACTCTAAGACATTTGTCTATCGTATACATGAAGAGCCGAACATAGATAAAATCATAGCATTCAGGACCTTTATCAAACACTTCGGTTATGAGATGAAGCCCACAAAGAATGCCCGTGAGATCTCTTCAGAAATCAACAAGCTGCTTGAGACAGCAAAAGGAAGGCCTGAAGAGGGAGCAATAGAGATTATGGCTCTCCGCTCGATGGCTCGCGCGAGATACTCTACAGAAAATTTGGGCCATTACGGGCTTGCATTTGATTATTACACCCATTTTACCTCTCCGATTAGAAGATATCCGGATATGATGGTTCATCGCCTTCTGGCCATGTACCTCGACAAGGCAAAATCGCAGGATAAAAAGTACTACGAGGAGCGTTGCAAATACTCAAGCGAAAGAGAACAGCTTGCCACGGAAGCGGAAAGGGCAAGTATCAAATACAAGATGGTTGAATTCATGCAGGACAAGGTTGGGATGGAGTTCGAAGGGAATGTTTCCGGTGTCACTGAATGGGGAATGTTTGTAGAGCTTGCCGAAACTAAGATCGAGGGTCTGGTTGCACTCAGGGACATAAAAGAGGACTATCTCGAATATAACGAAGATTCTATGTCGCTTACCGGCAAAAGAAGTGGTAAGAGGTTTACTCTGGGAGATAAGGTCAGAGTTAAGGTAGACCGCGCCAATCTTGAGCAGAAACAACTTGATTTTATATTAATCTGGGATAAGACCGAAGAGAGTGAGCCTGTTTCTGAATCCAATAGCTCAAAGAAACCAACCGGCAGATATCCGCGTAAATCAAGCGGCCCGTCAAAAAGGACTAATAGTCCTTCTAAAAAGACAAGCAGCACATCCAAAAAGAGCACCAAAGAGAAAGAGAGCAAGAAGCCAAGCCGCAGGGAGAGGAAGGGAGATAGTAAATAATAATTTCAGATCCTTATTATGGATATTGAAGTCCACCCACTAAAGCCTTTTCTTCCAAAAAGAGCTAAAATCCTCATTTTGGGAAGCTTTCCGCCTCCACGAAAAAGATGGTCGATGGATTTCTTCTATCCCAATCTACAGAACGATATGTGGAGGATTTTCGGTATCATATTTTTCGGGAAAAAAGAGCATTTCATAACAAATGGAAAGTTCGATTCTGCCAAAATAATGGATTTTTGTGAAAATAAGGGCATTGCACTATATGATTCAGCAACAGCCGTTAGGAGACTGAATAACAATGCATCAGACAATTTTCTTGAAGTAGTGGATAAAGTAAATCTTTCTGAGCTCCTAATGAATATCCCCAATTGTAAAACATTGGCTGTCACCGGACAAAAGGCTTTTGACACAGTTTCTGAACTCTTGAAAATTGAAAAACCTGAAATTGGCAATTTTACCGAATTTAAATATATCGGAAGAGAGATGAAACTTTATCGTTTACCCTCAACTTCAAGAGCTTATCCAAAACCTCTCGAAGAAAAAGCCGTGGTTTACAAGAGGTTTTTTGATGAAATTCTCTGATTTCACTGAAATTTTCTCTTTACTATTCATATTATAATCGTTTTTTCATATATTTGTTAATCAGGCAAATATATTTATGAAACATTTTTTCTTAACAATTATCTTTTTAATTGTTGCATTACGACTCTCTTCCCAGGAGCACAAGGCGTATGATATAGCCGATGTCAAGCAGCGAATTGATTCACTTCGGAGTAATATTGTCTCTGCAGAAAAAAAGGGGTACATACAATCATCTATCTCTTCTGCTGAAGAAATATTCTCTATCGCCTTAAAAATAGATGATTATCAAGAAGCTATACTTGCAAAGGATGATATAATCAAATTTCGTGCGTCTCAAAACTGGAAAACCAAGACAGCTGCTATAAAAGAATTCACTGAAAAGGTATATAGCATAAAAGATTCTACAGCGAGAGCCATTTATAAAGCCTCTATGTTGGAGTACCTTGGACATTCGATGACTGGAATTGACAATAGAGTCACAATCGAAGAATTTATTGATGACATTCTTGCCAACACCTCTAATCTAAAATCTCTCGATTTCAGTCTCTATTCAAAATTGATTGACAGAGAACTTCAGAAAACAGGATACTCAAGATTAGATATATATGAATACTGTCTCCTTAAAGTAATTCATGCCTTAAATTGCATTAAAAGTTCTAATTTCTATTTCAGATACTCTGACAGAAAAAAAATAACTCAACACCAAAATAAGATAGATTCGCTATACAAAATACTCATTGAAAAACACAGTGAAAATCCTGCTGATTACATTATTTATGTTTGTGACCAGATAGATAACATGACAGACAACGACAGTGTCAAGATCTTGAAATACAATGAGCTTTTAGAATTACCTTACAATAGAAATACAATTATTGCTGCACATAATAAAGCTCTCACTTTACAAAGAGACCTTTATAGACATAAGGGGAAAAACCTGTTGGTTAAAAAAATGGAACTATATGAATTCTGCAGGCTTTGGATTGATAAAGAACCTAAAAACAGCTATCTGTCTACATTTACGAATATAAAGGGTGATATTGAGAGTAAAAGTATCTATATAAATCACTCATCAAGACAGATTTATCCGGGGATAGAACACCGGCTATCTATCCAACATAAGAACATCCCTTCAATTTCTGTTAAAATATTCAGGCTGCCCGAATATAAAGACTTAGGTTACTCTTCGGGTGACACTGTCTTAATTAAAACTGACACAATTGACATCGTTAATAAACGGTTCGGAGTTTATCAGTATACAAGTTACAAAATTAACATTCCACAGGAGGGGTTATACTATGTTACAGCGTCTTCTCTCAATGACTCTTTAAATAACTCTGTAAAAATATCGGTTTGTAAAAATTCGGCAGTCATTATGTCATTTAATAATCAGCAAACTCTGACAAGAGATAAACTATATGTTACCGACTTTAAGACAGGTGAACCTATTGAGCGGGATTCTATCTTTTTTTACAAAGAGGTTGCCGGAATCGGCACAAAAGGGCCCAGATACCAGCTTGTCACTTCTGAAGTGATGGAATTCAATGGATTTACTACACTACCCTTAGTTAAAGATATTGGCAAAGAATTTTATTATACTATAGGACGATACGGCCCGCTCAATAGGTATTATGAGAGATCTGTATCGAGATCTGATGTTTACAATAAGATTTTTACAGACCGGAAGCTTTATAGTCCAAAGGATACAATTCACTTCAAAGCTTTCTCCTATAAATTGATCGATGATAGTTGGAAAATCAACAGCGAACAGGAAATAGAGATTATTTTGAAAAATCACGAGAATACTTCATTCAGTAAAAAACTAAAAACGAATGAATTCGGAACTGCTGACGGATATTTCATATTGCCGGAGAATTCCAAAAAGGGATATTACTATTTCCCTTCAGCTTTCGCATATTCAAATTTGATAAGGGTCGAGGAGTATAAGAGGCCTAATTTTAAAATTATTTGTTCGGATTCCGAAAGCGACAGAGAGGTGGGTGATACAGTCAGAATAAGAGGTCAGGTTGTTTCATACGCTGGTTTCCCGCTAAAAAATGCCAGTGTGAAAATTGAAACTAACCGAGAGCTGTATGGTGAAGTTTCGATTAATAGATCACGGGATCTTTTATATTATGGAATTATCCAGACGGACTCTGCGGGGTGTTTCAATATTCAGTTCCCCTCTGTCAATCAGGATGACAGTTTAACTAATAAATTATGTGGAATACTCCTGTCAACTAATATATGGGTAACCGACTTAAATGGGGAGACACACAATCGTAAGCTGGAACTACTTCAAGGTGTGATCTATACAAACATATCAGATAATATTTATAGCCTTATATGCAAAGAGGACAACCCGGATATAATTGTTTCTGCAGAACGTGGTTTCATCGAAAAAGAGAAAACTAATCTTCCCGGAATTTATCAAGTGTTCTCTGATGATAAACTTTGCATCGAAGGTTCTTTTACAAGCAATATTCCATTCAGGCCTGACTGGGAAAAACTTAAATCCGGCAATTTCCAAATTAAGTATCGTTTAACAGAAAGAAATGGCTTCTTTATCAGAGACTCAAGTAAGTTTACATTATTTAGCATAAAGGACGAGAAACTGCAGGATAATATAAGTTTCCTCTTCTATCCATCTAAAGAAGAGATCATAAAACCAGGCAATTTGATTGATTTCATTCTAGGTTCCGACTCTCTTAAATTAAATGCATATGTTTCATTAGTCGGTAAAGACTCAATATTATGTAATTACTTCATTAAACACGACAATGGCATTAAGAGATACTCCATTGATTATAAATCAGATTATCCTGAAAAGATATCATTAAACATCACATTAGTACAGAACAATATTCTATATACTAAGCTAATCCAATATAAAAGGCCTTCCGTTACAAAAGGAATCAATATTGAATTCCTTGATATAGCTGAGAAATACGAACCGGGAGCATCAGAAACATTTAAGATTGTAGTGAAAGACAAGCAAGGGGCACCGTTAGAGGGGGCTGAAGTTCTCGTTTCTATTTTTGATGAAACGACTGACAGATTTGAAAAAAATAATTATAACCCACAATTAATGAGTTATGGCAACTATTATCATAATATACATGGGAATAATATGAATTCTGCAAATCTTGATGTTGTTCTGAAAAATTACCACACTCCTATTGATGTTTATGAAGAGTCTGAAGAAGAGTGGATACCATATGCTGTTGTTGATTATGATAGGTCGTATGAGATAAAGAGTGGTGAGCAAAGAGTGAGAAAGAGCTTCCGGGAAACAATCGCTTTTCTGCCCAACCTGAAAACAGACAGCAATGGTGAGGTTAATGTGCCATTTATTGCCTCAGATCTGCTCTCGACATTTCGGGTTCTTGCATTTGCCAACACAAAAGATCTCCTTTTAAACAGTGCCGACACTCTTTTTGTTTTGCAGAAAGATGTTATGGTCCAGACAAATATTCCACAATTCTTGAGGGAGGGAGATACAATATCTATAATAAGCACTTTAATTAATAATTCCGACGAAAACCTCCACCCCTCTGCCGGTATCAATATTTTCGGCTCGGTAGACAATGAACACCGGCGGTTACTACCTCAGAAAAGCCGGCAAGTAAATCTGGCTTCAAAAAATCAGATACCTGTTAAGTGGAAAGTATCGGTCCTTTCAAAAATAGACTCTCTTGGAATTACTCTGTCAGTCAAAGATAAAGCACATTTTGATGCAGAGGAACACTTAATACCAGTCATACCAAAGCAAACCGACATAATCCGGACAAAAGTGATAGCACTGGATCAGTCAGGGAATTTTAAATTTGATTTTTCCGAGCTATCTACTAATAAAGAGTCAGAAGGTCATGTAAAAGTGGTGATCAACAACCCGTTAAACTCTGCAATTGAGAGTCTCAAGGAGATAAGTAATCTGGAGTCTCAGAATTTTTTTGATTGCCTGAGTGCCTACTTTGCAAAAGCATACTTCAAGAGCCCGGATTTAAATACTTTCCGGGAAAAAGCAATTCCTTTCTTAGCCTCTTTGACAAAAAAGAATTCATTTTTCTCTTGGTATCCAGGCATGGATGGGACATATTATCTTTCTTACGAGTTTCTGGAAAAAATGAAACAGATTTACTCTATATGTTCCATAAAACCGACTCCGGAGGAGGAGGCCCTTTTGAGGGAAACTATAGAGAGTGTGGATTCTCACTTTTTAACACAATACAAACTACATCTTGAGCGAAAGCAAAAATATAACGACAACCAGTTCGCCACATTCATCGTTCTCTATTTAAGAGCGCGTGCTTTATACCCTGAATACCCGCTTCCTGAAGAAGGCAAGTTTGCAAAAGACTACTATATCTCACAAATGGACACAATGGCGTTAAATCCTGAGGTTTTGAACAACGTATATTATGCCTCCGCCTTGTTGCGGAATGGGGAAAAGCAAAAAGCGGACAGATATATAAAATCAATTCGCCAATATGCCGTAAAAAACAGTACTACAGGCATATATTTGCCAAATGCGGTTCTGCCATACAGGGGGTTTGTCAATAATGAACTCTCTGCTCATGCGGATATACTTGATCTATTTGCCTCAGCAGGAGATGATGAGATGGTGGCGGGAATTGGTAAGTGGCTGATGCTGCAGAAGGAGAATCAATTGTGGCAAAATCCATATATTACTACAGATGTTGTCTACTCATTGTTGAAGAATACAAAGAAAGATAACACAGATGCCCCCACCAGTTACCAGATAAAAAAGAAGCAGTCTGTTTCTGTAAAGAAACGATCTAAAGACCCGGAATTCATGTATATCTATCAAAAAACCCGGGAGGATAATTCGAAAATCAAAAAATTCTCTAACGGTATAGATATTCAGCGCAGATTCTTCAAGATAGACTTGATAAACGGGGAAGAGATTCTCAGCGAGTTAAAAATGGCTGATGATTCGTCCTCTATGAAACTAAGACCCGGTGACCGCATTCTGGTCCAATACACCCTAAATAGCACAGAAAACAGGTCTTACGTTAAGATATCCGCGAATAATGCTGCATGTCTGTTACCATGTGATGAATGCTCAGGATACAGAGAAAACTATTATAGAGAAATTGGAAAATCAGCTCTATTTTACTATTTTTACTTACTTCCTGAGGGTGAATCTAAATTTGAAGAGTTATTCTTTGTAACCCAGGAAGGGAGTTTTTCCAGTTCTGTCTCAATTGTTGAGTCAATATTCAATCCCGCCTTCAGGGGAAATTGTGAGAATTTTGTTATAATATCCGGGAAATAATCTGATTAAAACTTTTTGTGATTTTTTGTGAATTTTTTTTGCATTTATCAAAATGTAGATACCTTTGCATCGTTGATATAACAACTATTGTCTATGCAACTAAATGAATTTTTAAAAATTACAGAACTACTCGATGTATTAAGCGGAAGATTATCTGCTTCATTGAATCGCTTGCTGAACAGAAAATTCCGGGAAGCAGGCCTCGATATATCCTCAGAACAATGGCTTGTTTTGCTGTCGTTGTGGAACAAAGACAAGGTCACTCAACAAGTGATCAGCGATCAGACAGCAAAAGATAAAGCAAGTATAACAAGATTACTTGACGTACTTTCAAAACATGATCTTATTGAAAGACGTCCATCCTCTACAGATAGAAGGATAAACCTTGTACACCTTACAGAAAGGGGAAAAGAGCTTGAGTCAAAGGCCATGGAAATCGTAAGAGAGACATTCGATCAGGCGACTTCCGGTATTTCAGAAAACGAGCTGATCTTCACCAGGGAGATCGTATGCAGATTACTTAATAATCTGAGCATTCAACCAATAGCAAACTAAAAAAAGTAATATTGATGAGAAGATTTATCACCATGTTTATCGCTGTCTGCACAGTATATTCGTTGCAGGCACAGTCCATCCTCTCGATCGAAGAGTGCCGGAGGTTAGCCCTTGAGCACAACAGATCGCTGATGATCTCTCAGGAGAAAGCAAAAATTGCTACAGAGACAAGGAAATCTGTCTTTACACAATTTCTCCCGAATTTCTCTGCCAACGGCACCTATATGAGAAACGAAAAAAACATCTCGCTTCTTAGCGAAGATGCCCTTCTGCCGATTGGGACAAAGATGTCGGACGGATCTTTCGGTTTCAGACAGGATCAGATCTCAAACCAATGGATAAAGGTCAGTGATGGAGTTTATGCTCCGCTTGACGCTAACGGAGTCCCTTTCGATCCAAAAGTAAACCCTGAGAAAATAATCTGGAAAAACTACGCGTTGCTTCCAAAAGAGGCTATGGAGTTCGATTCTAAAAATATCTACGCCGGAAATGTAGGTTTCATCCAGCCCCTCTTTTTAGGAGGTAAGATAAGAGAGTTGTACAAAATGTCCCGCAGTGCCGAGACTGTTGCCAAACTCGAAGAGGAAAAGGCTGCTGACGACCTTATTATGGAGGTAGATGAGGCCTATTGGAGAGTAGTATCCATAGAGAATAAAAACAAACTGGCCAAGGAGTACTGCACTCTGATGACCAAACTTGAGGAGAATGTAAAGGTTATGATTGAAGAAGGGGTTGCGACAAAAGCTGATCTTCTGAGAGTTATGGTCAAGAAAAACGAGGCTGAGATGATACTCGTTAAAGCCGAAAACGGCCTTAGACTATCTAAAATGGCTCTGAATCAACTTTGTGGTCTCGATTTGGATAAGGACATAACTCTCTCGGAGAGCAATCTTGATGTTATTGACGAAGTTGTTCCTGTTAACGGATCGATTGAATCTATGATTAATAACAGATTTGAAATTAAAGCTTTAACAGAGGCAAAAAACATTGCAGGTTCCTCATACAAAATTGCACAATCACGCTTTATGCCAAATCTCGTGCTATCAGGTAATTACATCGTTTCTAACCCTAATGTGTATAACGGATACAGCAACAAATTCGCCGGTATGTACTCATTCGGACTTGTCCTAAATGTACCGATCTTCCATTTCGGGGACAGAATACACACCCTCAAAGCTGCAAAAAGTGAGATGAGGATCGCCGGGCTTCAGATTGAGGAGGCAAGAGAAAAGATAGAGCTTCAGGTTAATCAATCCAAATTTAAAATTGATGAAGCTAAAAGAAAGTTAAAAATGGCCGATAAAAGTGTTGAGCAGGCTAATGAAAATCTAAAATTCGCCAATGAAGCATTTGATGCCGGTCTGGTAAGCAGCACAGATCTTATGACAGCTCAGACAGCATGGTTATCTGCAAGTTCAGAAAATATTGACACAAAAATTGAAGTTAAGTTATGTGAACTTTATCTTAAAAAAGCACTTGGAAAATCGTTGGAAAAATAAAAAATTCAAAATATGGAAACATCAAAGAATAAAAACAGCTTGTTATTTGGCCTTATAGGGCTTCTTGGAGTAATAATTCTGGTGGCGATGATAGGTTTTTATGCAGCAAAACCGGAACCCCTGATTATACAGGGTGAGGCCGAGGCAAATGAATACCGGGTATCCGGTAAAATACCCGGAAGAATCAGTCAATTCCTTGTCGAAGAGGGATCTCAAGTCAAGGTCGGAGACACTCTTGCTCTCTTGAACAGTCCTGAACTTATGGCGAAACTTGAACAGGCACAGGCAGCACAGTCTGCAGCAGAAGCACAGAACAGAAAGGCTTTAAAAGGGGCCCGTCAGGAACTAATCCTGGGTGCTTATGAGATGTGGCAGAAAGCCGAAGTTGGTGCCGATATCGCAAAAAAATCTTTTGACAGGGTACAAAAACTTTATGATAAAGAGGTTATTCCTGCGCAAAAACGAGATGAGGCAGAGGCTCAGTATAAAGCAGCTGTTGCAACAGCTAAGGCTGCAAAATCACAATACGACATGGCCATAAACGGTGCCGAGTCGGAAGATAAGGCTGCAGCTCTGGCACTTGTAAGCAGAGCAAAGGGAGCAGTTGATGAGGTTAAATCATATCTGGGAGAGACCTGTTTTATATCCCCGGTTAATGGTGAAGTAACAGAAATATTCCCGAAAACAGGGGAGTTGGTTGGTACCGGAGCCCCTATTATGAGCATTACCGACATGAGTGATATATGGTTTACTTTCAATGTCAGGGAAGATCTTCTAAACGGTATGGCTGTTGGTTCAGATCTTAAAATTAAGATACCGGCTTTAGGAAATGAGATATATGACGTAAAGGTTACCTTCATAAAAGCTATGGCATCATACGCAACCTGGAGGGCAACAAAGGTCAATGGGCAGTTTGACGCAAAAACATTTGAAGTTAAGGCTAAACCTATCACTGCCATATCAAATCTCCGCCCCGGAATGACAGCAATCATAGAAACATCCGTTAAATAATATTCCAATGAAATTTGCCGCATTAAAAAATGTCTGGGACAGAGAGTTGAGAGTGATGTTCAGTCGCCCGATATATCTCTTTGCCACAGTGTTTGTTATGGGCTTCTGCTACATCTTCTTTCTGACAATGATGAAAGAGGGCCTTCCGGAAAAGCTGCCCGTTGCAATAGTGGATCTTGACAATTCGGCCATTTCACGGAGGTTCTACAGGGAGTTGAATGCAACACAAGCAGTTGAGGTCGTCTCTAAATGCTCAAGCTATTCGGAAGCCAGAGACCTCTTGCAAAAAGGGGATATTTATGGCTTTATACTTGTCCCCCGGGATTTTTACAAAAATTTGCTGGGTAATAAGAGGCCTGAAATATCCTTTTATGTTAACAATACATACCTTGTAGCCGGAACTCTCGCATACAGAGATATGCTTACGATGTCCACCCTGGCACCCGCGGCATATCAAAGGGAGATTCTGAGGAAAAAGGGGATGGCAGATGATGATGCTATTATGGGTAGAATTCAGCCAATAGTTATTGATTCTCACTTGATTGGAAACCCATGGTCAAACTATGGGGTCTATCTGATCAACCTTCTCCTGCCGGGAGTGTTGCAACTCATGATTATCCTGATGACCGTCTTTTCAATCGGTATTGAACTGAAGGTGAGGAGTTCAAGAGAGTGGCTTGCAGCCGGCAACGGCTCAATAGTAACAGCCCTTACAGGGAAGTTGTTGCCATACACGATACTATTTTCAATTCTTGGAATTGCCGGAAATGTACTTTTGTACAAGTTCATAGGATACCCGATGAACGGATCGTTTGCTCTTTTCTCAATTGCAACA
Source organism: Bacteroidales bacterium CF (assembly GCA_000473305.1). Taxonomy (GTDB): domain Bacteria; phylum Bacteroidota; class Bacteroidia; order Bacteroidales; family UBA932; genus Bact-08. Next base: position 2,548,514 of record CP006772.1, read on the forward strand.
TTCCTTTTCGTTGTTGCACATCAGGCTATTGGTATATTCATGATAGGATTGTTCCCTGTCCTGAGAGATGCTATAAGCTTCGGAGCTCTGTACGGCATTCTTTCGTTCACCTATGCCGGTTTTACCTTCCCGATTGACGCTATGCCCCCTCTTGCCCAAGGACCAAGCGTACTTTTTCCGATGAGACACTACTTTCAGATATATACAAATGAGGTACTTAACGGAGCACCGTTTGCCTATTCGATAGTATATTATGCTGCTTTACTTTCGTTCCTGATACTGCCATTCATTATTGTCAGACGTCTGGAAAAGGCTTTGATAAACCAGAACTACCCTCTTAAATAGAAAGCGATGAAAAAAAGTTCAGATTTTATAAAATATTTGACTGATGGCTTAAGTGACATGATGCAGATATGCATGGATGAATTTAAGCGGATCTTTGGGGACAGAGGTGTGGTATTGATTTTTTTTGTTGCAGCAACTATTTATCCTCTTCTATACAATGGCCTTTACAAAAACGAAGTAGTATATGAATTGCCTGTTGCCGTCGTAGACCTCTCACAGTCTGCTGAAAGCAGGGAGTTTATAAAAAAGATAGATGCCACTCAGGAGGTTTGCATAAAGGAGAACTGCATGAGTCTTGAACAGGCGAGGGATCTCTTCCTCAGACACAAGGTACGCGGGATTGTATATTTTCCTTCAGATTACCACTTGAAACTACGCAACATGGAGCAGGCTACCGTCTCTATTTATAACGACATGAGCAGTTTTCTCTATTACAAGGCTATGACAATGGGTGTCAGTTATGCAATGCTCGATGAGATGAAGAGTATCCAGATAAACAGATACAATGCAGCCGGAATCACAGGAGAGCAGCAAGCTCAGTTAATGCAGGCAATCCCTTCGAGTGATGTGGTGCTTTACAATCCCGGAAGCGGTTTTTCAAGTTTCCTCGTTCCTGTTTTTCTGATTCTTATTATACATCAGACTCTGTTCTTTGGAATAACAATGCTGGCAGGTACAGCAAGAGAAGAGAGCAGGAGTCACTCACAGGTACCGGTACACCTTCACGGTCGCGGGATATACAGGGTAGTCCTTGGAAAAGGACTTAGTTATTTTATCCTGTACTTTTTACTGAGCGCATATATACTTGTACTGATTCCGAGATGGTTCAATCTTCCGCATATTGGTTCAATATGGACGCTTTTCCACATGGTTGTACCATTCCTTATAGCAACAATATTCTTCTCAATGAGTGTCTCCGTATTTGTGAAAAACAGAGAGACCGGTCTCATCTCATTCCTTTTCTGTACTCTTATATTGCTGTTCCTTGGAGGTTTCTCATGGCCGAGAGCCAGCATGCCTGACTTCTGGAAGTACTTTTCATATCTGTTCCCCTCAACACACGGCATACAGGCCTATTTAAAGATAAACTCGACCGGAGCACAGCTTTCGCAAATAAGATTTGAATATATCTGGATGTGGATTCAGTCAGGTATCTACCTGATAACAGCCTGCCTCTCTATGTTGTATGTGGTAAAGAAAGAAAAAGCCCTGATGCCTTAAGGCACAGGACTTTTTTTTAAAAGATTTCCGCAATAGAAATCCCAACTATTTTACAGGCTCCAGTTCAATGGTAAAGTGCCTCATTATTGGCAGCTCTTTGGTAATAGCATAGCCCTTGGTTATCTTTTCCCTTCTTTCATATACATTTCTGACAGCAGCAGCGATATAATCCATATGGTTGTTTGTGTATACCCTTCTTGGAATCGCAAGACGCAACAACTCAAGTTCAGGATATCTGTTCTCCCTTGTTTCCGGATCCCTGTCAGCCAGAAGCGTACCTATTTCAACCCCTCTAATACCCGCTTCAAGATACAACTCAATTCCGAGAGTCTGGGCTATCAATTGTTCTTTAGGAACATGAGTTAAGATTTTCTTTGCATCGAGGAATATCGCATGACCACCAGAAGGTCTTTGGTATGGTATTCCATATTCGTCAAGTTTCTTGCCGAGATAAGCAACCTGTGAGATTCTGGTCTCAAGGTAATCGAACTCTGTACCCTCAAAAAGACCTACTGCCAAAGCGTTCATATCCCTGCCCGACATACCGCCGTAGGTAATAAATCCCTCAAACATTATATTGTACATCTGACATTTCTGCCAATCCTGCTCGTTGCGGAAACCTATGAATCCACCCATATTGACGATGGCATCCTTTTTAGATGACATTGTCATGAAGTCAGCGTGACTGAATATCTCTCTGGTAATCTCTCTTATGCTCTTATTTTCATAACCTTTCTCTCTTGTCTTGATAAAATATGCATTCTCTGCAAAACGGGCTGAATCAATGAGCAGCTTCACTCCATATTTCTTTGCCAGGGCTGACACTCCCTTAATATTCTCCATAGATACAGGCTGTCCTCCGGCTGTATTGTTTGTAATAGTCAACACAATGCAAGGTATTCTCTCAGCGGGGTATTTTTTAAGGACATTTTCCAACTTGTTCAAATCCATGTTCCCTTTGAATGGCAGCTCCAGGGTTGTATCTGCAGCTGCTTCTATTGTGCAATCGATTGCATGGGCTTTTCTGAACTCTATGTGGCCTTTAGTAGTGTCAAAATGTGAGTTGCCGGGTAAAACATCATCAGCCTTTACCAATGATGAGAAAAGCACGTTTTCTGCTGCTCTTCCCTGGTGGGTGGGTAAGAAGTAAGGAAATCCGGTAACGTCAAAAATTGCCTCTTTTAGCTTATAATAAGAGCGTGCTCCGGCATAACTCTCGTCACCCTCCATCATGGCAGCCCACTGTTTGTCGCTCATGGCTCCTGTACCAGAATCGGTAAGAAGGTCTATAAAGACAAAGTCGCTTTTTAAATTAAACAGATTATACTTAGCATCGCTCATCCACTTTAATCTCTCTTCACGAGTGCTTTTTCTGATGCTCTCCACCATTTTAATTTTGTAGGATTCTGCAAAAGGAAGTTCCATTTTATTATGATTTTTATGTTTCTTGTACAAAGTTGACAATAAACAGAGCTTTATGCAAGAAATTCCTAATTATTTTGTTTAGAAATTAATCTATTAAACCATTTCGTCTCAATCGTCATAAAATAAAAAGAGCCTGTCTAAAATGTCAGACAGGCTCTTTTCTACATTATTATCCGTTATTTTTTAGAAGGGTTTGAGATCATCTTGTTCTCATTTCTCTTCTTGAGCCAAAGTGTAAAATCATATACTACAGGAGTTGCGATGAATACAGACGAATATGTACCTACTGTCACACCAAGGATAAGCGCTACTGCAAAACCTCTGATAACTTCACCTCCGAAGAGTGAAATTGCTATCAATACAACTAGTGTAGTTCCTGCGGTATTAATTGTTCTGGCAAGAGTACTGTTCAATGCCTCGTTTATATTTATAGACAGATCCCTCTTTGGATACAATCCTCTGTATTCACGGATCCTGTCAAAGATAATAACGGTGTCGTTGATAGAATAACCGATGATTGTAAGGATTGCCGCAATGAATGTCTGGTCTATATCAAGGCTGAAAGGTAAAATGCCAGAGAACAGAGAGAAGAATCCTATGACAATTATAGAGTCATGGAAAAGGGCAACTATACCACCTGTTCCCCAAGTCCAGTTGCGGAACCTAAATGCGATATAGAGGAAGATAGCCAATAAGGCTATAAATACTGCTATTACTGCATTTCTCTGTATATCATCCGCAATAGTCGGACCGACTTTTTCAGAACTGATAATACCGTTAGGATTAACTGTTGTTGCTGTAAAATCCTCGAAAGTGAGCGGTGTTGCATAGAAATCTTTCAAAGCACTGTAAAGCATCCCGTCAACCAATTCGTCTGTCTCAGCTGAGTTATCATCAATCTTATATTTGGTTGTGATCTTCATCTGGCTCTCACCACCATACTGTTTAACCTCAACACCCTCTTTGAATGCATCATATACGGCTTTACGAACTTCCTCTGTGGTCACCTTTTTATCAAATCTGACAACATATGTACGACCACCAGTGAAGTCAACACCGTAAGAGAAGCCTTTAAAGGCGATTGATGCAAGTGATATTATAATCACTGCTATAGATACTGTATAAGCAATCTTACGAACTTTCATGAAGTCAAACTTGGTATTGCTCATAAAGTTCTGAGTGAATTTGTTAGAGAATGATATCGATTTATTTCTTGCAAGCCTGCCTTCAAATATCAACCTTGTAATGAAGATAGAGGTTGCCATTGAAGTGATGATACCTATTACGAGGGTTGTTGCAAAACCTTGTACCGGACCTGTTCCGAAAACTGCGAGCACGATACCTGTGATAATTGTCGTCAACTGACCGTCTATAATTGCAGAGTAAGCATTGCTGTACCCGTCTGTGATTGCCAGTCTGAGACCCTTACCTGCTCTCAGCTCCTCCTTGATACGCTCATAAATGATTACGTTCGCATCCACCGCCATACCCATTGTGAGCACAATACCGGCTATACCAGGAAGTGTAAGTACTGCACCGAATGATACCAATGTCCCGAGCAGGAATACCACGTTTGCAATAAGAGCAAACGCTGCTGCCACACCTGCGCCGTGATAGAAGAATATCATATATATAAGTACCAGAATAAACGCTATCAGGAACGAGAACATACCTGCATTGATAGACTCTGTACCAAGTGTTGGTCCGACAACTGCCTCCTGTACAATTTTGGCAGGAGCAGGGAGTTTTCCTGATTTAAGAACGTTTGCAAGGTCTTCTGCCTCCTGTACGGTAAAGTGACCTGAAATTGCAGACCTTCCGCCGGTGATCTCCGAGTTTACCCTAGGATAAGAGTATACCATTCCGTCAAGGACGATTGCTATACATCTGCCAATATTATTAGAGGTCATGGTTGCCCATGTCCTTGCACCCTCTGCATTCATACCCATGTCTACCTCAGGATTACCCGATGTATTTCCGAATGTCTTGCTGGCATCTGTTACAACACCGCCGTCAAGAGGAGCTTTACCATCGCGGGTGTTGGCCTTGATGGCTATAAGTTCAAATATTGTTCCGGCCTCATCAATAGGCTTAACAGTCCAGAGTGGTTTCAAGTCTGCAGGGAAGACGGCCTGTACCTGAGGAAGTCTCAACCATGAACCAATCTTTGCAGTATCTTTATAGTGCGCGCGACCAATGCAAGGACCTTCAAGAATCTGTCCCTGGCTAATGCTAGGATTCAAAACAAAGAACAGTGGATTCTCCTTTGCAAGAGTCTTATCATTTACGGAGAGTGAATCGTTTGCCTGAATCTCTGAAAGCAATGAATCGGCAGCAGGTGTCTTTGCAGAATCAACAATAGCTTTTGAAAGTGATGCAGAATCAAGTGCTGTTGAAAGAGTATCTTTCACCGGACCTGACTGAATGTATTCCTTGATAACGTTATTTGCCTCAGCAAGGTATTGGTAAACCTCAGGATTCTCATATGTCTCCCAGAATTCGAGAGATGCTGTTCCCTGGAGAAGTTTACGTACGCGTTCAGGCTCTTTAACACCAGGAAGCTCTACGAGAATACGTCCCGAGTTGCCGATCTTCTGGATATTAGGCTGAGTTACGCCAAAACGGTCAATACGGTTTCTCAGTACATTGAATGAGTTGGAGATTGCGCTCTCAGCCTCTTCTCTGATTACGGAGATAACTTCGTCATTTGTAGTTTCAGGTTTAATTTTGTCTCTCAGCTCATAGGTACCGAATACCTGAGAGAGTCTTTGACCCGGAGCTACCTTATCCCATGCTTCAGCAAAGAGTGTGATGAAATCAGACTTAGATGCAGCCTGGTTTTCACGGGCAATTCTCATCGCCTCTGTAAACTGAGGAGTGGTATTGTTTGTTGAAGCAAGAGAGTTTACAAGCTCAGCGACGCTAACCTCAAGCATGACGTTCATACCGCCCTTCAGGTCGAGACCGAGACTAACCTCTTTCTCTTTTACCTCCTTGTAGGTAAAGCCGAGGTAAACCTTTTCGGCAGAGACTGAATCTATGTAAAACTTCTCTTTCTGATTACGCAGAGAGTCAAGATAGAAAGCTCTGTCAAGCTCTGATACGCTTTGGAAAGACGGGAGTGTCTGCTCTACCTGAGCTGCCTTTTCTGCAAACTCAACAGCTTTTTTCTCCTGATGTTTGGTTGCCCATGTAAATGATAGCTGGTATAAACAAGCCAGGGCGATCACAATTGCCAAAATTCGAATGGCACCTTTACTTTGCATGAATATTTAATTTAAATTATATATAATTCAAGGAAATTAGGGCACAAAATTAGTATTTTTTCCCAATATATAAAGAAATTCGTACTTTTGTTAGCTACTATATTTTGTTGATCTATGAATAAGTCTATCTGCTTGCTTCCCATTTTCCTACTTGCCGGTGGTCTTACATTCGGACAAACTCCCGATATAAAATCAAAGTACCTTTCAGCTGAGGAGTTGAGAAGAAACTACCGTTTCCAGGAAGCAATTTCAATATACAAGGAGATCCTTGAGACAAGCGGGGATGCTTCTGTGAATAAAGCCGTGATATCCAGCATTGCCAATTGTGAAAACGGGCTGAGCATGCTGGAGTACGGAGCAAGACCAAAGGTGTACGGCTCTGCGGTTGTTCCATTGAAGGATTTCTTCCTCTACTACCCGGACATTCCTGACAGCACATGGATACTTGTTCCTCCCGCTCTGAACAGGAATAAGAAGGATTACCCGATCAACAACGTACTTATGAACAATGCCGGAGGTGATGTGATATTTTTTTCTGCACAGGATACCGACGGAAAATGGGACATTTTTAACATAAAGAGAATAGACCAGACCAAGTGGTCAAGCCCCGAGCCCCTCACAACATTAAACTCTCAGGAAGACGAGATACTACCTTATATCAGCAAAGACGGCAAAAAACTATATTTCTCATCAAATGGTCTTTCAGGAATGGGTGGGTTCGATCTCTATGTAAGCTATTGGGATGAGAAGCGGAAGATTTGGGACACCCCTCAGAATCTGGGATTCCCCTACTCTTCACCTGACGATGATTATCTCTTTATGGACACTGAAAGCGGGGAATTTTCCATTTTTGCATCAAACAGAGAGTGTGGTTCCAGAGATTCCATAAAATTGTACAAGCTGGGATTTGAAAGCAACCCGGTCAGGAGCCCGGTAACAACAAATGAAGAGGCTGTGTGGATCTCTTCTCTCCAAGGTGGAAGTTATAAAAAACAGGAAAACAAGTCTGACCTGTCCGATACTATCAGGGCCAATCCTGAGACAAGCGAGTACACCAAGATGATAAAGGAGTTCCGGAAATTACAATCGGAAATCGATGAGAGCATCAGGCAAATAAATTCAAACAGGGCCCTTCTAAGTTCTACAGGTAATGATGAGGAGAAAGCCGCTCTTGCAAAAAAAATCGGAGAGGACGAGATGGTTCTCCTTGAAAAACAGTCTAAACTTACAGCTTCAAACCAGGCCATACAGCTGAGAGAGATGGATTTTCTCAGCAGGGGTGTGATAATATCGCGGGAGGAGCCGGTTGAAGAGAAGCCTTCAGAAGAGACGGTTGCAGGACCAATGACTATAAAACTGGCACTTTACGGCAAACTTCCATACCTGGAGGTTCTGGAACCTGTAGTGAAGGCAGATTATACTTTTAAAACCGAAGGTCCTTTGACCCTGGTTGAGGAGAAGGAGATCCCGGAAGATCTTTTCTACACTGTACAGCTTTTCTTGGTTGAAAATCAGGCAGACTCCTCTGATTTTAAGGGAATATCTCCTATCTTTGAAAGAAAGACCAAGACCGGTAAATACAACTATACGGCAGGCAGATTCTATTCATATCGTGAAGCAACTGCAGCGTTTCAGCTAATAAAATCCAGGGGATTCAAGGACGCTACTCTGTCAGCATATAATGAGGGTGAAAATATAAGTGTTAAAAGTGCGCGCCTAATGGAGGACAAAGTGACGGTTGCAAATACTTATCAGATTCGTTTGACCAGTTATCCCGAGGGAATACCGCAGCCTGTACTTGAAATCATCAGAAAGAGCACCGAGAAGGACATTGCCATGAAACCTGTTGAAGGCAAGAATATCTACTTTGTTGGTCCTTTTGCCAATAAAACCGAAGCCGAGGCTGTAGTTACAGCATTAGGAGAACTTGCCGCCGAGGGAGTTACCATTGAAGCCATAGAAAATAAATAACACAAATAATATGTCTTTGATTATCACACTAATATTTATAGGGCTCGTACTTTTGATTGTTGAATTGCTCATTATTCCCGGTTTTGGAGTAGCCGGAATTCTCGGTCTGGCTTCAATCCTCGGCTCCATATACCTTGCATTCACACAATTCGGGCAGACCACCGGGCTTATAGTTCTTGGTATTGTCATAATGCTTACTCTCGCAACAACTGTGATAATTTTAAGGTCCAAGACATGGAAAAACATCTCACTGAAAGAGAGCATCAAGTCAAAAGTCTCTGAACACCCTGAATCAAGAGGATTAAAGGTGGGTAACACTGGTGTTACATTGAGCAGGATATCCCCTATGGGAAAAGCCCGTTTCAATGGTTCTGATTTTGAGGTAAGCTCGATTCAGGGCGTTATAGATAATGGTAGAGAGGTGGAAATCGTTCAGATTGAGGATTCCAAAATAATTGTAAAACAAATTAATAGATAAGATATGGAAAGTATGACAATGTTTCTTGTATGGATTGGTATCTCAATAGTAGGTCTGACTATACTGCTTTGGTTTTTCCCTGTAACACTTTGGTTTCAGGCACTGATTTCTGGTGTCAGGATCTCACTTTTACAACTTGTTTTGATGAGATGGAGAAAAGTTCCTCCGGGAACCATAGTGATGGCAATGGTAACAGGCACCAAAGCCGGTCTGGAGCTTAATGCAAACGAACTTGAAGCCCACTATCTGGCCAAAGGCAATGTTCCAAATGTTGTAAACGCCTTAATATCTGCCGACAAAGCAAACATATCGCTCAACTTCAAGATGGCAGCGGCTATAGACCTTGCCGGACGTGACGTTTTCGAAGCAGTACAGATGTCTGTCAATCCAAAGGTGATCAACACCCCTCCAGTAACAGCCGTTGCAAAAGACGGTATCCAGCTTATAGCAAAAGCACGTGTTACAGTAAGGGCAAATATCAAGCAACTTGTCGGCGGTGCCGGTGAAGAGACCGTTCTTGCAAGGGTTGGTGAAGGTATTGTATCAAGCATCGGTTCTGCAGAATCACACAAATCGGTTATGGAGAATCCGGATTCCATCTCTAAGGTGGTTCTTGACAAAGGTCTTGACGCAGGGACAGCATTCGAAATACTCTCTATTGACATAGCCGATATAGATATCGGAAGGAACATCGGTGCTGTTCTCCAGATGGACCAGGCAAATGCCGACAAGAACATAGCTCAGGCAAGAGCTGAGGAAAAACGTGCAATGGCAGTAGCACTTGAACAAGAGATGAAGGCAAAGGCCCAGGAGGCCCGCGCTAAGGTTATAGAGGCAGAGGCGCAGATTCCGCTAGCAATGGCAGAAGCCTTCCGTAACGGCAACATGGGTATAATGGATTACTACAAATTCCGCAATATCCAAGCCGATACAGAAATGCGCGAGAACATAGCAAAACCTCAGAAGTAATTTTTTGTTCATAAAAAGAAATTCATATCTTTGCAGTCCTTGCATCGAAAACGATAGTTAAGAAGCAACAAACCCAAGGATCAGGTGAGGTGGGTGAGTGGCTGAAACCAGCAGTTTGCTAAACTGCCGAACTCGTAAGGGTTCCGGGGGTTCGAATCCCCCCCTCACCGCCAAAGATAAAAAAGCCGGGCACACGCCCGGTTTTTTTGTTTTTACTCCGAAGACCGAAAGCTCGCTTTCGAGGCTGAGAGAGAAGAAACAAAAAAAACTTATGCGCAGCATAAGGCTTTTTATCTTTGAAGCACCTCCACCAAGGGATCAGTGAGCAAAGCGAACTAATCCCCAATGGGGAACGCCGAGTAAAACGAGGCAATCCACCTTTACACCGCCCAAGCTCGCTTGAAGGCGGTTTATTTTTTTCTTAATACGGCCAAAGGCCGTTGCTTTTATTGTTTTTATGCTTCCCCACCCGGGGATCACTGAGCAAAGCGAAGTAATCCCAAATAGGGAACGCCGAGTGAAACGAGGCAATCCCCAAAAACCAGATCACTTGAAAGCATTATATAGATCTCAAAAAAGTTGTTTTTAAAAATAAAAGCCTTAAGAGTGTTTATTATTAATCTTAATTGGCTTTTTTAGAATTTATTACACAAATATGTTATTGAGTTTTTATCATTATATTTGTAGTAATTCTTTTGTTCTGAACATGAATAATATAACCTCCTATCATGCAAAGTATTTCGCCCACGAGCTTACAAGGCAACTTCCGGCTAATGATGTTGGAAAATTAACAGCTTCCTTGCAGGATGCCCAAGTAGACCTTAATCCACATCAAATTGATGCTGCTCTATTTGCGTTTAAATCTCCTTTATCAAATGGTGCAGTGTTGGCAGATGAAGTAGGTCTGGGTAAAACTATTGAAGCTGGTATTATACTATCTCAACAATGGGCAGAAAACAAAAGAAAACTCCTGATTATTTGTCCATCCAACCTTAGAAAACAGTGGAACAGAGAATTGGCGGAAAAATTCTTTTTAAAATCAACAATTCTAGAAACTAAATCTTTTGATAATATTATAAAAGAGGGAAACCTAAATCCTTTTAATCAAGATAACCAAATTATAATTTGTTCACTCCACTTTGCGAAGAACAAATCTCCTTACTTAAAACACATTAATTGGGACCTGGTTGTCATAGATGAAGCACACAGGCTTAGAAATGTATATAAACCTACTAATAAGATTGGGAACACAATAAAAGAATCTTTGAATCATTGTAAAAAGATTCTGCTTACAGCTACACCTTTGCAAAACTCAGTACTTGAACTGTACGGTTTAATTAGCTTGATAGATCCATATATCTTTGGCGATCTTAAGAGTTTTAAAAGTCAATTCAGCAGACAATTAGATGAAGAAAATTATGAGGACCTCAGAAAAAGACTTTTACCGGTCTGTAAAAGGACATTAAGACGTCAAGTTGTTGAATACATCAACTACACAGAAAGGATACCTATTGTACAGGAATATTTTCCAAATGAAGAAGAAATAACTCTTTATAATTGGGTGAGCGAATATTTACAACGCCCCACCCTATTTGCTCTACCAACTAGTCAGAGACAACTGATGACTTTGATTCTTCGTAAACTTCTGGCCTCATCTACTTATGCAATTTATGGAACACTAGACGCCCTGGTAAAACGTCTGGATGAGATTATTGCTAATCATAATACGGCAGTTGAGGAAGATCTTTTTTCCAGAGATTTCGATGTTTTCGAGGAAGTTGCCGAAGAGTGGGAAGCTGACGATTTTGTCGATGAGGACGAAGATATTGACAATGAGAATGATTCAAGAATAAGGATATACTCGTCTGAAGAGATTGAACAAATCAAAGAAGAGAAAGCCGATTTAGAAAAATTCCGCGCTCTAGCTCAAATTATCAAGAAAAACTCTAAAGCTGAGCAACTTTTTACGGCATTGGAAAGAGGATTTGAAGCTTTGGAAAAACTTGGAGCTAATAAAAAAGCTCTCATTTTTACTGAATCAAGAAGGACACAAGATTTCATCTGTTCACTTCTCGAGAAGAGGGGATATGCTGGCAAGGTAATAAAATTCAATGGCTCAAATTCCGATGCAAACTCCAAGGCTATATACGATGTGTATTTAAAAAAACACAAAGGCACAGAAATTCTTACAGGTTCTGCAACTGCAGATAAACGAGCAGCAATAGTTGATCATTTTAAAGAAAAAGCTACAATTATGGTTGCAACCGAAGCTGCTGCAGAGGGTATTAATCTGCAGTTTTGCTCCCTCGTAATCAACTTCGATTTGCCTTGGAATCCTCAAAGAATTGAACAGAGAATCGGAAGATGCCATAGATACGGTCAGAAATACGATGTAGTAGTAATAAACTTTCTGAATAAGGCAAATGCAGCAGATCAAAGAGTTTACGAATTGCTTGACCAGAAATTCAAGTTATTCAGTGGAGTTTTTGGAGCATCTGACGAAGTATTGGGAAACATAGGAAATGGTGTAGATTTTGAAAAGAGAATTGCATCAATTTACCAGAGGTGCAGAACTACTGAAGAGATTAAAACAGCCTTTGATCAGCTACAGGAAGAGTTGAGAGTAGATATCTCCGAAAAGGTAACTGAAACAAGGAAAGTATTGCTCGAAAACTTTGACGAAGAGGTACGAGAAAAATTAAGAGTTAACCTGATCGAAACATCAAGATATTTATCCGGTTTTGAAGAGAGGCTTTGGAAAATTACCAAGTTTTACCTGAAGGATCTAGCTAATTTTGATGATTCCAACTATACTTTTACATTAATTAAAAATCCTTTTCCTGAAGATCAAATCCATAAAGGGCCATACATGGTCCTCAAACCTGAACAAGGTCGGCGAAAATCTGATATTGAAGTTCCGGATGACACTAATATATACAGAATTGGCCATAAACTGGCACAAAACATTCTGAATAAATGCAAACAAATTCCGCTCGAAACTAAAGAGGTTATTTTTGATTACACTAACACCCCTACAAAAATTACAGTTTTAGAAGAACTAATAGGGCAAACAGGATGGCTCCAAGCAAAAATTCTTTCAATCTCTTCATTTGAAAAAGAGGAATATATTTTACTTTCTGCCTTTTCTGAAGATGGAACTATTCTTAATCCGGAGACCAGCAAAAAGCTATTCTCGCTTCAGGCATGTGAAGGAGAAAATGTAACCATCACAGATGATTTAGAAACAAGACTTCAACAACAACTTCACAAGCAGGCTCTTGATATACAAGAGGAGAATATGAGTCGTAACTCACATTTCTTTGACGAGGAGTATAACAAGCTTGAAACTTGGGCAGATGACATGAAAATAAGCCTTGAAAAAGAGATAAAAGATCTGGATTCTGAAATCAAATTGAGAAAATCAGAGGTAAGAAAGCTTATTGATCTACAGAAAAAGATAGCCGAACAAAGATCTATCAAGGAGTTGGAGAAAAAAAGAAACGAAAAAAGAAAGCACCTTTTTGAATCTCAAGATAGTATTGACGAAAAGAAAGACAATCTGCTAAACGAAGTAGAGAGTCGTTTAAATCAGCAATTAGAGGAAACTGATTTGTTCACAATCAAGTGGAGAATAATATAATATGGATACAGAAAATACGACAATAGAGTACAAAAGCCTCCGTAAAATCACTTCTGGAGATGCAGGGATGAAAGACCTTGCTTCCACATGTGTTTGTTTGGCCAATTCTCAGGGTGGTACTATTTATATCGGCATTGAAGACAAAGATAAGTTACCTCCTCCAGGTCAAATAATTACTACAGAGATTGGAAATAACACAATTACCAAATTACGATCTCTCTGCTATAATGTTGGCTTGACTCTCCTAGATGTCGAAACACACCAAAATGGTGGTCAATATTTTGGAATAAAAGTGCTACCATCTCTTAAATCCATTGCTACTACATCGGATGGAAAAATATTAATTCGAGTTGGAGATCAGTGTCAGCCTGTAAGAGGCGAAGATTTAGTCAGGCTCGCAAGTGAAAAGGACGCATTTCAATGGGAGTTGCAATCTCGTAATATTAGCATTAATAACGTTTCGCCAGACTCGTTAAGATGGTTTGCAAATGAAATACAAAATTCAGACAGAGTCAAACCATTTGTAAAAGAGTTTAGTGATATAGAAATCGCAGAACACTATAACCTGATACAAGATGGCTCTTTAACAAATCTTGGAGTTTTGTGGCTTGGAGATGCTACTCAGAGAAGCAGAATTGCATATCCGCTTACAGTGCAATATATTGTTTATGATGATCTTGAAAAGAAGATAAACAAAATTGACTGGAATGATTATAGCCTGAATCCTAAAGAGTTACTCCTTGATATTGAGAAACAAGCTATAGAACTCACATATTTTGATGAATTTCCCAATGGACTATTCAGAAATAAAATAAGACATTATGACCCACGTCTAATCCGTGAATTACTGATTAATGCAATAGCACATAAAAGCTATACAATTTCCGGTGATATCTTCATAAAGGTTTATCCGGACAGAATGGAGATTACAAATCCCGGAGGACTTCCTCTTGGTATTAGTAAAGACAATATATTACACTCCGTAAACAGAAGGAATCCCCATATGATTCGTATTCTTCACGATCTAAAACTAATGGAAGGCGAAGGAAGCGGGTATGATCTTATTTTTGAAATTACAGGAAGGGACTCAAAGCCCTTTCCGGTTATTAACTCTGACTTCAACACAACATCTGTCACTCAATACTCAAAAATACTGGATGAAGAATCTGTACTGTTAATAGATTTTATTGCAAAAAATTACAATCTATCCCAGAAAGACTTCCTTGTTCTTGGTATAGTGTGCCGTGAGAAAAAGATACTTTCCACTAAGCTGGCCGATTTGCTGCAATTATCTGACGAAGACAGACTGCGCAGTTACACATCACGCCTGACTAGTCAAGGTATTCTCACTCATAGAGGTATAAAGAAAGGCACAGAGTATCTAATCAATCCTAAGGTCATTTCAAGTTCAAAAATTAATATAAAACCTACACTTATAACAATAGAGCCTCATAGGCTTAACGCTTTAATAATTGAGGATATAAAACGTTACCCTGGCAGTATGATTTCGGATATCAGCAAAAGACTGCCGGATGTATTAATTAGAGACTTAAGAAAAAATATATACAAAATGGTATCAGACAGAATACTAAGAACTGAGGGTGGAAAAACTTTCCGCAAATATTATTTGGCATAAAAAAAAAGAAAAATAAAAGAATACTGAAAAAGAAACAGCTAACAAGTTGTATCAGTGTAATATAGGTTTATAATTGTAATAAAAAGAAAATCAGTAAACAATGTCTAAAAATATAAAGCAAAAACTGGAGTTAACATGGATTGGTAAAGGTCAGGAAACCAAACTAGAACCAAGAATCCTTATTGAGAATCCGGAATATAGTTATGGAGACCAGAATACAGAGAACATACTTATCCATGGAGATAATCTGTTAGCCCTAAAGGCTCTTGAACAAGATTATGCAGGTAAGATTAAGTGTATTTACATTGATCCACCATATAATACAGGAAATGCTTTCGAGCATTACGATGACGGTGTTGAACACTCATTATGGCTGAATTTATTAAATAACAGACTAAAGCTTTTACATAAACTTCTAGCAAACAATGGAATAGTTTGGGTAAACCTAGATGACAATGAAGCCCATTACTGTAAAGTAATGATGGATGAAATATTTGGCAGGCAAAATTTTCTTTCTAATGTTATATGGGAAAAAGCTGACAGCCCAAAAATGGATTCAAAATTTTTCTCTTCTCGGCATGATCACATACTTGTTTATGCAAAGAAGTTAGAGTGTTGTAACCTGAATAGAATTATTGAAATAGAGAATATTCCTAAGCATTACAATAAACAAGATGAAAATGGTAAGGTATACTACTTAAAACCTTTAAGAGCGATGGGTACTGATGGTTTTAGAGAGAAAAGACCGTCTATGTTCTACGAAGTGTATGCTCCTGATGGGTCTGCTGTTTTTCCAAAAAATCCTGACGGTTCCGATAGTAGATGGAGATGGAGTAAAGAAAAAATGGAAAAGGACTCAAATTTATTAGAATGGATAAAAACAGCCAATGGATGGAGTTTATATTTCCGAATTTATTGGGAAAACAATATTGGCACACCACCCGAAACAATTTGGCATAATAACATTGTAGGTACAAATAGAACATCAAAAAAAGAGATTAAAGATTTGTTTGGTTCTGAGATATTTGACACACCAAAACCAGAGGCTTTAATTAGACGAATTATTGAACTATCAACAAATAAAACCGATTTAGTCCTTGACTCTTTTCTTGGCTCCGGCACAACTGCTGCTGTTGCACATAAAATGGGGCGCCGCTGGATAGGTGTGGAGCTTGGAGAGCATGCAAAAACACATTGCTTCCCAAGACTCAAACAAGTAATTGACGGCGAGCAGGGAGGAATAAGCAAAGCGGTTAATTGGCAAGGTGGTGGTGGATTCAAGTTCTATGAACTTGCACCTCCTCTCCTTAGGGAAGACAAATTTGGGAACTTGGTAATCAGCCCGGAATACAATCCTCAAATGTTAGCAGCTGCTATGGCAAAACATGAAGGATTTCAATATATGCCGGATCCTGAAAAGTTTTGGAAACAAGGAATTTCGTCAGAAAAAGACTACATTTTCACTACAACTCAATATCTTACACGTACAATATTGGATTCGATAGCTGAGGATCTTCCAAAAGATGAGAGTTTGCTAATTTGCTGCACTCAGTTTGAGTCTGGCATTGAACACGCATACTCTAACATTAATATCAGAAAAATTCCATCAATGCTCCTAAACAGATGTGAATTTAAGCAAGACAGCGACTATAGCTTTAATATCGTAAACAGTCCTCTTGACGAACTCAGACCGGAAATTGGTGAGAAAATCAAAGCCGAGATATCTTCTAAAGAGCAACCTAATCACACAACGCAGGTTCCAGATCTTTTTAGTCAACAACCTAATGATTAATCCATGAACAAAAACGCAAACTATGTTAAAAACCGACTGAGTCTTCGTTATCCTCAAGAAGAATCATTATCAATATTAGCCGAACTGTATGAATTACTCCAACCTCAAAAAAACAAAAGTATATTGGGTTTGTCGGAAATGCTTTCTACCGTAAAGTCAAAATACCCAACCTGTAGTGATTTTGAGAGAAGCTTTCCTTCAATCTGCTATGCTCTTGCTACCGGTGTTGGTAAGACACGACTGATGGGTGCATGTATTTCATATCTATATTTGGAATATGGAGTTAAAAATTTCTTCGTTTTAGCTCCCAACTTGACTATTTACAATAAGTTGATTGAAGATTTTTCAAATCCTCAAAGTCCAAAATATGTATTTCGTGGAATTGCAGATTTTTCTCAAAATGCACCAAGAATCATTAATGGAGACAATTACAATCAATTTTCCGGGAATGAACTATTCCAGACAATTAATATTAATGTATTTAACATCTCGAAAATCAATTCAGAAACCAGAGGTGGCAATGCCCCTAGAATTAAAAGGATGTCTGAATACCTTGGAGACTCATATTTCAATTATCTCTCCGGATTATCTGATTTAGTTATATTGATGGATGAATCTCACCACTACAGAGCAGACAGAGGAATGGCTGTAATCAATGAATTAGATCCTATACTCGGGTTGGAGTTCACGGCTACTCCTCAAACGCAGTCAGGAACCAAGTATACAAAATTCAAAAATGTGGTATATGAATATAGTCTTGCAAATGCAATCAAAGATGGCTTTGTCAAAAAACCGGCTGTAGCAACTAGAAAAGACTTTGATCCATCACATTACAGTCCATCTGACTTAGACCGCCTTAAACTTCTGGACGGAGTCAGAATTCATGAAAACACCAAAGCGGAGCTGGCAATTTACGCCAGAGATAAAGGAGTACGAGAGGTAAAACCATTTATGCTTGTCGTTGCGGTTGATACTGCTCACGCAGCACAGTTGAAAGAGATAATCCAGCAAGATGATTTTTTTAATGGTTATTACAAGGACAAAGTAATGGACATCCATTCCAATCAATCCGGCAGTGAAAAGGACGAAAACATTGAATTGCTTCTTAGCCTTGAAGATCCAAATAACAGAATTGAGATAGTTATCCACGTAAACATGCTCAAGGAGGGATGGGATGTTACAAATCTTTATACAATAGTGCCTTTACGAACTTCTGCTTCGCGAACTCTTACTGAACAGACGATTGGCCGTGGGTTGAGACTACCTTATGGAACTCATACAGGAGATGATAGTGTTGATACTTTAACCATTGTACAGCACGATAAGTTCCAGGACATTGTAGATGAGGCTAACAAACCTGATTCAATTATTAGGGTTCAAAATATCATCGTTATTGATGAAGAGGATGAGGGTAATTACAGAAAAGAGATTATTTCCCCCCAATCTACTCTTAAGGCAGATATTGAAAAACGCAAAGAGGAAGTCAAACAGATGACTGGCTCTAAAAAGGAGAAGGAAATTTTAGATATTAAAAGGGATGAGTTTATTTTACCTTTCATAAATAAAGTGGCTCCAAAAGCAGCTAGTTTTACTAAAGAGGCTGTGACAAATAGTGAAGCTATCGAGACTTTCAAGCAAGCTTATAAGACTCAATTGGAATCCGAAGGCCATTTGTTTGCAGAGGCAGAAGCTATCGAAGCTGCTGTAAGATATGTTGCTATTGCAGAAAAGTTTATAGACAAAGTAATCCCAATACCACGTCTTGTTATTCAGCCATCGGGAGTTACACGACTTGTCTTTAAAGACTTCGACCTCAACACTTCAAAAATGAAGTATCAGCCAGGCTCAGAAGAAATTATTACCAGAGAGCTTCAGTCAGGAATGCAAAGAACGCTTTCTACCGGGACTGTTAATTATCGTGAAAAATATATAGAAAATCATATTGTCTCTTTACTGATGGATAAGCAAGAGATTTGGTATGATGAACATAAGGACTTGCTTTATAAGCTAGCTAATCAGGCTGTTAACCATTTCAAATCATACTTGACAAATGACAAGGATGTATTAAATGTTATTTTGACTTTTAAAATCCCTATTGCAGAGCAAATATATCAGCAAATGATGGTGAATTATGAGATTGTCCACGATGGCTTTGAAAAACCGGTGATGACCGTCCGCCCTTGCTCAGAAATAAAAGATCCCGTTGTCTCTAAAAATATGGGAGAGAGGATTTATGATTTTAAAGAGAATATTGAACCTATTTCACAAATAAGAAACAAGGTGTTTGGTGGTTTTACAAAAGCTCTTCATAATTTATATAAGTTTGACAGTAAAACTGAGAAAGACTTTGCTTCAATCCTTGAACAGGATAAAGATTGTTTAAAGTGGTTGCGTCCTGCTAAGTCACAATTTCAGATTTATTATGGACACCCCTCTCGCGAGTACATGCCGGATTTTGTTGTAGAAACCTCAAAATATATTGCTTTAGTTGAGACGAAGAAAAAGGACGACATTGAGACTGAAACAGTAAAATCCAAAGCAAAGGCAGCTTTAAATTACTGCATAAATGCAACAGAATATAACAAGCAAATTGGAGGGAAACCATGGAAATATATACTAATCCCTCATGATTCTGTTAAGCTAAATATGGATATAGAGTATTTGTTTTCTCAATATGAAGTAACTGACTAAAGATTATATATTTATCGAATATGATAATTGAAGCAAAAGCAGTTTTCCAAACCATCATTCAACATAGGAAAAACCAAAGCTTGGGATTACATTGAGAACACTTATGAGGTAGAATCCAAAAGACAAGCTGATGTTTATGTATTTGCGTTATTATCTCACAAGGATAAGAAGACATTAAATCCAATTGACACTTCACAGTGGGAATTCTATGTCCTATCCACAAAAGAGATTGATGAAAAGTTAGGTGACTCTAAACAAGTTTCACTTAACACTCTCATTAAAATAAATGCAATTAAATGTGACTTTAGTCGTTTATTATTTTGTATTTCAAATATCAGCACACGAGGATAATTATAATAATCCCCAAAAAAACAGATCTCTTGAGAGTATTATATAAATCTCAGATAAGAACATTTTCCTGATGTCAGGAAAATGACCTAAGGTAAGCTTTCGAGGCTGAGAGAGGAGAAATAAAAAAGCCCTATGCGCAGCATAAGGCTTTTTCATCTTTGAAGCAATCCCCATAATGATAATTATATCTTGTGTAAAAACACACCATGTAATATTCTGTATATTAATGAATATTAATTATCTTTAAGACTAAGATAAAGTTATCGTAAAACAACGCAACTTTATTTAGATAGTACAATTATTGTAAAAATTAATAAATGTTTAGTTGCAACTAAACATATTTATGCCTAATTTTGCAGTCCAAAAAAATAGATATCATCAAAGGAAAACAAGTTTTTTACAAACTTATTATAGATGATACTTCTCCCTTAGATGCATTTGAAGAATCTTTGGAAGAACAATACAAGAGCGAGATGGATAGTATCTATTTATATATGGAAGAGGTTGCCAACCTTAGATCACTACCAAGAACTAAATTTAGAGAGCTTAAAGGGGTAAAAGGAAAAATAAAAGAATATGAATTCAAGAGTGAACATCTTCGAGTTTATGCTATAAAGCAACCTAATTGTAAGTTAATTGTTATGTGTGGATATAAGAATACACAAGACGAAGACATCAAAAAGTTCAGATCATTAAAAGACAGATATATCTCTTCAACAAATAATAAAAACCAAATATGAAAACAAGAGCAGAACTTCTTCGAAGTAAGGGCTATTGGATTGCGAAACTTCAAATAGAATTATTTCGTGAGCTTGATGAGTTCAAGAAAAAGAAGCATATGAATAATTCCCAGCTCGCTGAATATTTAGGATGTACTAAAGGATATGTTTCTCAATTATTAAATGGCGATTTTAACCATAAATTGAGCAAAATTGTAGAATTATCCCTTGCCATAGGAAAGGCTCCTAATTTAGTATTTGATGATTTAGATCAATATATAAAAGATGATTGTTCATTTGAAAGCAATTCAACTTCCGGGGCTTCTATTTTATTTCAAAATAACAACTATAGTTTATCAGCGTAATGATACCATACAAGATCAGTAATATTGTAACAAAGCAATTTGCCATTTTCCCCGAAAAGTTTGTTAATGGGGAAATTGTGAATATAAACACTAATTATAATTTTAATCTCAAAGTTGATTTTTCAGAGATAAGGTGCTCTTCTGTGATTCAATTCATTCAGAAAGAGCATTTAATACTAGTATTGGAAGTTGTTTGTAACTTTAATATAGCAGCAGAAGGAGTTGATTTTATTAAAAATGAAAATAAAATTCCCGTGGATTTCTTGCGATATATGGCAACAATTGTTGTCGGCACCGCCAGAGGAATAATACATTCAAAAACAGAGGGAAGTGTTCTCAACTCTATAGTATTACCGCCGATTAATTTAGTTGATACTATTCAATCTGACTTTCAAATTAATGAAAAATCAAATTGCAATTAGTATTCTTTATGAAGCAGTTAGTAGCACCTGCTATTAGTTAATATTTTTCTCTAGCATATTCTCAAAGCACAATACAAAGAGGAACCGAACTCTCCTTTGACTTTTAGCTAATCCAACACCACACCCTGCCTCCGATACATTGTCTGTCTCACAGACAATTACGGCATCATTGTTGTTTTACCAGTATTAAGAGTTCCTATTTAAAATCAACACTGTGATGCCATGAAAAAGATTAAACTTATTATCGTTACTCTGCTGGGATTTTCAACCTTAGCAAATTCTCAGAACTCATACAACGGAACAGTCTACGAAGAAAACTCAACCACAATTATCCCCTACGCAATTGTAAAAGTTCAAGACAAAAACATAGGAGTAGTAAGCAACGAAGCCGGGAAATTCAGCTTGTCCAATCAAGGAATAGATCTCAACGATACTCTAATAATCACATGCCTTGGATATAAACCAAGAACCTTTTCAGTTAGAGACTGGAAAAATGATTTTAGTATTTATATGGAATCCGATCCTATTCATTTAAGTGAAGCAACTATCACGGCTCAACGAGCAAAGGAGATAAAAATTGGCATTACGAATGGTGGAACAAAGACTCTTTTTATCCCACTTTTTACAAAGAAAGAGTACGCTAAAGACGTAAGCATCCGATAAAACCCATATTGTAACCCTAGTTTGGCCTATTTAATTTTGTTTTAAAATTAAACGTCATGACACTAGAGGAGTACGAACAACTGGAACATGATTTTTTATCATCGTCCACCAACATCCGGTCCTTTCTTCAAAGCAGAGGAGTTAGCCACCACAAGTATTACTACTGGAAGCGCAAATCAAGAGAGCAAAAAGAGTCTGCAGTTGTCTCTGAGGGTCAGTTTCTACCTATTGATCTTCATTCTGGCAGCTTAATCAAGCCTTCAAAACGAGGCAAAAGCACAAAACAGCCATTAATAGGCCAGGGCGAGATTGAGATCGAACTTCGTACCCCTTCGGGAGCAGAGTTCCGTATCCGGGGTATTATGGACTCACTTATGTTAAGTACCATCATCGCTTCTACCG
This sequence comes from Bacteroidales bacterium CF, assembly GCA_000473305.1. Classification (GTDB taxonomy): domain Bacteria; phylum Bacteroidota; class Bacteroidia; order Bacteroidales; family UBA932; genus Bact-08. Next base: position 2,570,870 of record CP006772.1, read on the forward strand.
GAGGTCGGCGCAATGTTTAGTCTTAATGATAGCATGCGTTACCTTCTCTACAGTGAGCCCACAGATATGCGCAAGAGTTATCACACCCTGAGCGGCCTTGTAACAAACAATATGGGACTCAATGTACGCAACGGAGATGTCTTTATCTTCGTTAACAAGGCCCGTAACAGAATCAAACTACTTCATATGGAGCCAGGAGGTCTTGTTATCTACTCCAAACTGCTTGAAGAGGGTCGTTTTCGCCTTCCTTCAAGAGATCCTGAGCAAGGTAGTGTCAAAATGAACTGGCTTGACCTGGTGATGATGGTTGAGGGAGTTATGGATGACCCGGCGACAAGATTAAGGCGATTAAAAAGAGTAAATATTTAGCATAAAATATTGGTAATTATTTGGTTATCTAAAACATTGTTACTATCTTTGTATCAGATAATTACAGTGTTTTATGGCTTCCGGATACACCCAGCAGGATATAGCAAAGATGGCAGCAGAGATAGAGTCTCTTCGCAGTCAGCTTGCTGCAAAAGAAGAGGTTGTATCCAATCTTGAATCAGATGTCACCAAGCTGGAATCCCACATCTCCAAATTAGAGTACGAACTTACCTGGTTGAGGAAGAAGCTATTTGGCAAGATGAGCGAACGCTTTATTAACTCAGATCCTGATTCCCGCCAGCTTGATATCTTTGGAGAGCAGCTTAGCGACAATGAGAGAGAGGAGCTTGAGAGGGCTGCAACACAGGAGCAGGAGCTAATAACCAGAATAGTAACAGTAAGCAAGCCTCGTACAACTCGCAAGGATATATCCTTTGAAAACCTGCGTGTTGAAGAGACAATAATAGAGCCCGAAGGATTAAATTTTGAGGAATATGTTTGTATTGGGACAGAAGAAACAAACAGACTGGCTTATAAACCGGCAGAGTTCTTTGTTAAGAGAACTATCCGTAAAAAGTATGCTCTTAAAAATCAGTTAACCGAGATTGAGGATGAGCAAGAAAAGAGGCCTTCAGTAGTGATAGCGCCACTTCCCGATAGTCCCATCCACAAATGCATGGCAGATACTAGTCTTTTGACAGAGATAATCATCCAAAAATATCTTTATCACCTCCCTTTTCACCGACAGATAGCCCGGTTTGGGGATCTTGGGGTTAGAATAAGCTCTTCCACTGTGGGAGACTGGTTCTCCCAGAGCTGCGAGTTGCTCAGACCACTCTATGACCATCTGCGACGACGGGTCTTGTCCACCGATTATATCCAGGTTGACGAGAGTACCCTCCCGGTGATAGATAATGAGAAGCGAAGAGCTGTGAAGGGTTATCTGTGGGTAGTACGCAATCCGGACAACGGAGAGGTCTTCTTTCATTATGACAGAGGTTCCCGTTCAGAGAAAACTGCCTTGGTTCTTCTTCATGGCTTCAATGGCGCAATACAGAGTGACGGCTATCAGGTTTACAATCGTTTTGAGGCGCTTGATGGTAAGCTGATGCTCGGCTGCTGGGCTCACGCCAGGCGTAAGTTCGATGAAGCACTGGCAGAGAATAAGAAGCTGGCAACAGAGGCACTTCTTCAGATACAGTCTCTTTATGCGATAGAGAGGGAGGCAGACGAGATGGGAGCTACAGTGGAGCAGAGAGGAGAACTAAGAAGTACAAAAGCATATCCGTTACTTGTCACCTTTGAAAAATGGCTTTACGACAACTATACAACTCTCTTACCACAAAGCAGAACGGCAAAAGCGATATCTTATACATACAGTATCTTCCCTAAGCTATCAAGATACCACCTTAACGGCAGATACAGATTAGACAACAACCTTGTTGAGAATGCCATCCGTCCCCTGGCAATAGGAAGAAAGAACTATCTCTTTTGCGGTAACTCAGATGCTGCTATAAGGGCAGCAATGGTATACTCGCTGCTTGGATCATGCAAGGCTGCCGGAGTAAACCCGGCTGAATGGCTCGGAGATGTTCTTTCAAAAATTTACTCTTACACAAAAGAGAACAGAAACATGGAAGAGCTATTGCCTCATTTGTGGAAAAATAGTCAAACTTGTATCGAATCGTGAACACTTTGTGCAATTTGCGCTCTAATTACACGAATTTGTGTCAAACCAGCACAAATTGACACAACTTTAACCAAAATCGCACGAATTTAACCTAACTTTATACGAAGTGGTCCGGTAGCCGCCATAAATACAAAATGGGGAATCCTAATTACGAAAAAGTGGGGACGCTTAATTGCCAAAATATGCTGTTTATCGGATGCTTACCTAAAGACAATCTTATTGGTAGGGAAATCGGGACTATCTTTCAAATTGAAAAAGACTGCAATATTAAAGGAATTCACATTTTTGTTGCAAGCAATAAATACGACAGCATTAAAATGAGAGCGATTTTTTATAGCGTTGATAATGGATTACCTAAAGAGATAATCGTCAACCGAGATATTATTTTTAATGTGTCTCAGAAAAAAGGGTGGGTCGATATCGATATCAGCCAGCATAACATTCAATTTTTAAAAGGTCAGAAAGTAGCAATGACCCTTATGACTTTGGATGAAACAAACAAAGATCAGTTTTTCATCTATGCAAAAATGGTCAGCAAGAATGGGCTTCTGAGAAGAGACAAGGCTCTTGGGGACTGGAAAAAAAGCAAAGGAGGTATGTCTATATATCTCTCAGGATTTGACAATTAGAGCTCAACAATTTAAATTTACACTTACGACCACAACTTAATCAAAAGAGCTCACCATTCCACAACATTGTCAAGAAATTCATAGCCGGCAAAACATCAATTTCATTCATCCTGCGGGGATTCTTATCCATAGAGACAATAATCAGACGAGCACCGGGAAATTCCTCTGAGAATGCCTTCAATCCTCTTGTATGATGTGAATGCACCTCTTCAGTCGATTTAATTTCAATAGCAACATTGGCATTCCCAATAACTGCATCTACTTCGTATCCTGAAGTTGTACGCCAATATGATAATGAGTGCTGTGACTCTGAGTACCCTACATAAGCAATTATTTCCTGTATGATAAAGTGCTCGAATGCATGACCAAACTCTACAGATCCCGGAAAAAGAGATCTCCTTTTAAGCAGGAAATTCGCAACACCTACGTCAAAATAGTAAAATTTAGGAGACTGAATAACTCTGCGTTTTACGTTTCTGGTAAAAGCCGGAATGGTGTAGCCTATAAGAGTCTCCTCCAGGATAGAAAAATACTCTTTTACCGTAGGAGCACTTACGCCACACTCCGATGCAATATTGCTGTAATTAAGAATTTCGCCATTACTCAAAGCCGCTATTTCCATAAAATGTGAAAATGTTTTCAAATTTCTGGTAAGAGCTTCGGCTTTAATTTCTTGTTGCAAATAATCACCAACATAAGCGTGAATACGCTTGCTGGCATCATCTACCAAATAGTGTCTTGGCATCATACCATTGTTGCAGGCTTTTATCAGATCAAAATCCGGAATCTCTGCACTTACAAATGGATACAAGTGTTTGCGGATAGCTCTGCCGCCTAACAGGTTTACGCCACTGCGTCTCAGCTTGCGTGCACTTGATCCGCTTAAGATAAACCGATGATTTTTATTGGTCATTAGCCATTGCACCTCATCGAGTAATTCCGGAATTTTCTGAATTTCATCTATTATAATCAGCTCATTTTCCGGAAGCAAACTTAACTCTTCGCGCAATAATGATGCACGACGATTATAACGTTCAAATTCGTCTGATTTTAATAAGTCTATATATCGGGTATTGGGAAAAGTCAGTTGTAATAACGTGCTTTTCCCGGTTTGTCTGGCTCCCCACAGAAAAAAGCTCTCATTTTCTGAATCTTGAAGATTAATTTTTCGAGAAAACATAACAAAATATTTTTTTACCAGTATAATTTCAAGAGTAAATATATAAATTTTTCATGAATATCGAAAGCGCAACTTTGATTTATCATGAATATCTAAAGTATAACTTTACATTTTCACGAAAACAGGGAAGCTCTCAAACAACATTTTCGAGTATGAAAGAATTTTTTCATACTTACACAAACATATTCGAGTATAGAAGAATATTTCGTGGCTTAGGAGTTTTTATTTATTTGTCAAACAAGAAATTAATCCATATATTCGACATGAAAACTCCCAAACCTCGCATTATGAAAAAATCTCTGAAAATCATTTCTGTCATCTCCATTTTTGCTTTTATGATCCTGTGGCTACTTGGAAAATTCGTGGATTTTGAAAATTTCGACATCACTGAGACAGCCAATATCTTCGTCATAATCTATCTTCTGGCAAGTCTAAAGTATTATCAACTCGATTCCCGGGATAAGGATGCCACAATCAAAGAGCTAAAAGAAAAGTTGGGAGAATAAATGACAAAAATCCTTAATCATTTTGCAAAATATTATTGATTTGTTTTACACTTTGACATCGTTTTGTTTTACACTTTGACAGACAATTGTTTTACAAAAAAAAAACGGCTTTTAATCCTTCCCCCAACCTAACAAAGAGGAAATAAGAATAAAAACCGGTTATTGAGAATGTTGTTTAATACTAACCCCAAGCAACTAAACTACAGGCTGTAAACCAAACCGAAGCTTAAATAAGATATAGAGTATCCAGCCTCTGCATATATACCCCATGTTTTATTAAACTGATAGCGTGCGCCTACAACACCACCCCAGGCAAGACCACCTGCAGAAGCGTGTCCGGGATCAATTCCGTTACCATAATAGCTTGAGCTTGCAATGTTATAACCAAGCATCAATCCTGCATAGGTATCAATTTTTGGAACAAACGGATAGTGGAAAAGTCCTCTGGCTCCGACGATTATATGAGAGTACTTGTATCCATGATCATGACCATCGGTCCAAACACCGAGGCTCTCTTTGTTACCATAGTATCCAATGTAGCCACCAAGACCGAGATTTAGTTTCTTTACACCAAAAAGATCCTGCATAAAGCCCTGATCGTATGATGCTTCAACAGGAATTCCATAAGAGTTAACTCCAACACCAACCCTAATGTGTTTGCTGTTGTTCCCAAAGAGTGCCGGATTTTTTTGTGCCATCACATTGTTAGAAAAAGCAAGTGCCAGGACTGCCAGAATTAATGTCAGTTTTTTCATTTTTGTCTGATATTTTTTTGTGTTTATACTTGAGGCAAAGATATGCTCAGCGGCCAACATGCTAAAAAAATCAGGGGGGACAAAAAGTGGACAACCACAAAAATTTTGAGTATACTTGTCACAATTTCATTTAATACCCATCGGATGCATTTAGAAACCTTACGCAACAACATTTTTCTGATTATTTTCCTGACTCTTTTTACTGGCTCTTTGGCAGGGCGGACATCTACTACAGATAGCCTGGAGACCAAACTGAAAAGTTATAAATCAAACGACACGACAAAGGTCAACATCCTAAACCAGATAGCCTATTCAACATACTCGACGGATATAGAGAAGACGAGAAGATTTGCGACAGAGAGCTACGAACTGTCAAAGCGTCTGGGATTTACAAAAGGTCAGGCAGAGAGTTTGTGGCTTCATGGAATAGCCTATATGGGCGAAAACCCGGAGACTTCACTTGATTTATTTGAAAACGCACTGAAACTTGTCAATCAAATCAAATATAAACCTGGAATCGGAAAATACACAAATGCAATCGGTACAGTGTTCGGGGTTACTGGACGCGATTCTTTAGCCATCCGCTATTATAAGAAGGCGATAGATGTGGCCAGGCAAATCAATGATTATCAAGAGTTGGGCAAATATATGGTTAACCTTTCACAGTCATACAACCGAATGGGACAAGTTGAACTTGCTATATCAGGATATAATGGCGCCCTTAAAGCATTAAAAGTCGTTGGTGATAAAAAAAGTATTGCCTCCTGCTACAACTCTTTGGGAAACATTCATACAAGCCAGGGCAACTATCCTCTCGCTCTCGAGTGCTACCAAAGCTCTCTTAATATTTATGAAGGGATGGATGAAATGAGTGGTATCTCAAAATGCCTGGTAGGTATAGGCAGTATATACTTTGCGCAGAAGAATTATGAAAAAGCACTGGAGTACAACCAAAAAGTCATTAAGATTGCCGGGAAAAACGGTAATAAACACTCCTTAGCCGGTAGTTTGCTCAATGTTGGATTGATATATCTAACGACCAACAATCAACAGGCACTGGACTACTTTCTGAAAGCTCTGGAGATTAGTAAAGATTTAAAAATTATTTCACTTCATGCCAACATTCTCATGAACATAGGCCAATTCTACTATAACAAATCAGATTATGACAAGGCATTGGAGAATTTCACAGAAGCCCTTGAGTTATCTGAAAATAAAGGTCTACAATCAACAATATGTGTTGCCAGATTTAATGTCGCCCAGGTATATCATATAACAAAAAAGTTTCCCCTTGCAATCATCTATGCTGAGAGCGGTCTGAAAATTGCTGAAAACCTAAAATTCATTGTATTTCAAAAAGATTTACACAAACTCCTGTCTGAAGTTTATGCCGAAACAAACAACTATAAGCAGGCATTTATCCATAGCCGACAATTCAAACAGCTCAGTGATAAAATATTTAATGAAAGTAATGTGAGGCAGATTACCGAGCTGGAGTACACATACAAATTTGAGAAAGAGAAACAGGCCTTAACCTTAGAGCAAAGTAGAAAGGATGCCGTACAGGCTGCAAAGAGGAAAGAACAGCACACCATTATACTTACACTTTCTGTCTCCTTTTTCCTGGTATCACTTCTTGCATTATACATACTTCGTCTATATCGGTTTAAAAACCAGATAAACGAACAGCTACACAAGGCAAATGAGGTAATACAGGATCGTGAAAGGCTTTTGACGAAGATTACAGACAATATCCCGGTATTCATATCACTCATGGACAGCAACCGGAATTATGTTTTTGCCAATAACGGCTATGCCGGCTTATATGGTATGAACACGACTGACATAATTGACAAATGCGTTGACAATGTACTTGATAACGCTTCCATTAGCACAATAAACCATTATTTTTCCAAAGTCCTAGAGGGTGAAACTGTCCAATTTGAGGATCAAATTGACAATGGCGGAAACAGGACATACATATATAACTCCTGTCTGCCATATAACTTTAACAACAATACACATGGTGTTCTTGTATGCAGTTTCGATATTACAGACCGTAAACTTGCAGACCAGGCAAAACGCGAACTGGAACAGGAGAAAAAAAGGATTCTAGAGCAAGAGATTGAACGAATCAACAAGGAGCTTGAACAGAACCAGAAATCACTTACCGCTGCGTCGTTGAAACTAATTCAGAATTCGGAGAGGGATGCCGAAACGGTCAGAAGACTTGAGGAGATTCTGGAAAGTGTCACACCGGAAGGAAAGAAAATAGTATTATCTCTGATTACAAACTTTAAAAGAATCTCTGTTAACTCAAACTGGAATGAATTTGAGCTGTTGTTCCAAAAAGTACACAAATCATTTTATGATAAGCTCAACGAGAATTTCCCTGATCTTACCGGCAATGAACGGAAACTATGTGCTTTCCTTAAGCTCAATATGAGCAGTAAAGATATTGCCAACATCACTTTCCAGTCCGAAGAGGCTCTGAAAAAAGCTAGACAGCGTTTACGTCAGAAATTGGGTATTGATCGCGATACCAATTTGGTGATTTTCTTGCAGAATATATAACTGATAACGGTTTAATCAACATTTTAGCTGGGAAAACTGCTGATAATTCACTATTTTTATACTTTATTTACCAATCTTTAACCAAACGGAAATAACTGAAAATGAAGAAACTTGTCTTTTTCTTAATTCTATTGGTGACTATCCCGTCACTTCACGCACAAGAGTTTAAATATACCGAAGCCAGCACTATGAATCTTATCGGTAAACCTTTACCAAACACCCCTAATCCATACCACCGGGTGGACACATTGGTTTTCAAGGGATTCAACGAGACCGAAAACAAACAGGTACGCTGTCCGGTAGGTATGGCCGTGCTGTTCAGAAGCAACACAAGCAACATTTCTATCAGTACAGATTGGGGATATATCTATAACTCCGTAGCCACTATGCCTATCGCATACAAAGGATATGACCTCTATATAAAGAATTCAAAAGGAGAATGGCAATATGCAGCCAGCGGAGCCGGCAAAGAGAATGAGAAAGGTAAGGCAGACATTTTCAAACTCATAGAGAATATGGATGGAAAAATGCACGATTTCATGCTATATATGCCTATGTATTCGGAGGTAAACTCTTGCAAAATAGGTATTGACCCGAATGCTTCAATCGAGCCACTGGAATCTCCTTTCCGTCATAGAATTGCTGTTTATGGATCCTCATTTACTCACGGTGTAAGTACCAGCCGTTCGGGAATGAGCTGGCCGATGCAGTTCATGCGTCATACAGGACTCCAGATTTTATCTATGGGATCAAGCGGCCGCTGTCTTATGCAACCCTATTACACTACAGTTCTTGAATCTATGGATGTAGATGCATTCATTTTTGACACTTTTTCCAATCCTGATTCTGCAATGATAAAGGAAAGGCTGCTCCCTTTCATAGACAGGCTTGTTAAAGCGCATCCCGGAAAACCATTGATTTTCCAGAGAACTATATACCGTGAAAGAAGGAATTTCGACACTGCCCTTGACAAGAAAGAAGCAGCCAAGGCACATGCTGTTGAAGAGATGTTCTACAAGATTAAGAACGGCAAGGAGAAGGCCAGATATAAGGATGTCTATCTTATAACACCAAATGCGTCCGACAACCACGAAACATCGGTTGACGGAACGCATCCGGACAATTATGGCTATTCATTATGGAGTCGCTCAATAGAGAAACCTGTAATGAAAATACTGAAAAAGTATGGTATCTATTAGATATCAAAGGCCTTAAACCCCTCCGACACGTTGTGTTCCACAAAGAATTCATACTGATTGACAAATGTCGGTTTGCTTTTTAGACTAAGGCCGGCAAAAGGCGATAAATCAAAGAAATCCAGCGGAGATTCTCCGTTAAGGATTTCTTTATCTCTTATGGTAATGTGTGGCTCAAATATGTCTATTTTTTCACCGTTCTCAGTACGTTCGAACTTCAGATACTTGTAATAGCTTGCTAAAAGAAATGCGAGGCGTTTTGTGTCATTTCCAGAGGCAAGCATCTTGGCTAAAGTAGGGACAATATAGACAGCAAATTTTGCAATGCCGTCCCCACAAAGGCGGGAAACCTGGTCGCTGATGGCAGCATTTGAAAATCTCCTTAATAGTGTCTCTTTATATTCCGAAAGGTTGACCCCCTTTGGTTCCGGTACATAAGGAGTTACATCCACATCCATGAAATCCTTTATCAATTTTAGGTAACGGAAATCTGCCAGTACTGCGTCCACTTTTTTGAACCCTTCAAGATATGCAGGGTAGCATAGAAGTGAATGAGAAGCATTCAGCAAACTGAGTTTCATATTCTCATACGGAGTAACATCATCTGTGAATTGCACCCCTACTCTTTCCCAGGCAGGTCTCCCTGCAATGAACTTGTCTTCTACAACCCATTGAATAAAGTCTTCGCAAAAAACATCTGTGATTTTCCCTGATTTAGTTGCCGGCGTAATTCTGTCAACCATTGAATTAGGGAAAGAGACACTTTTTCTTGCCCAGGATGCTATTTCAGGATACTTTGCATCAAAATACGACAGGAAAGCTTTTGCTGCAGTATTGCCATTGTGTTGCAAATTATCACATGACAGTATCGTGATTGGCAATCCGGCAGCCATTCTTCTCTTGAGGCCCTCTGCTATATACCAGAAAACCGACTTGGGACTATCCGGATTTACCACGTACCCCCCTTCAGTTATTGTAAGGGTTATGATTTTAGTCTCAGGTGAGGCAATCTGTTTGATGATAGGCTCCGTATCTTCTTCTCCCCAGCAAAGGCCTATCAGAGACCTGACAGTGTATGTTTCCCTGTCACCTGACGGATAGCATATCATAAGGTCATATATTCCCTCTTCACTCTTCAATGCAGAATATAACGGGCCATCTCCGGGCATTATCATTGCTCCGTAAATCCCCCAACTCTTTTGATCTTCGTTTTCCAAGAGTAGGTTGTTATAATATTGAAGATGCGCTCTGTGAAAGTTCCCTACTCCAAAATGAACTATTCCGGCAGAGATAGTATTACGATCGTACATAATTTATTTTTTAATAGTCTTTCGGTAAAGGATTTATAGCACCATGCTGAGTACAAACAAATGCGGAAATCCTAACGGCAGTTTCGTGTGCATTCATAACATTTTCCCCGTTAAGACGAGAAACAATATAAGCAGCAGTGAAAGAATCACCGGCTCCGACAGTGTCTGCTACAAACACCTTTGGTGTCATTATTCTTGATATCAGTCCGCTTGAATCATAAACAGAACTGCAAAGAGCTCCCTGAGTATAAATAATCTCATGTAGATTAAACATTTCGATAAGAGATTTTATCACTTTAGGCTCTTTACCCTGAATTCCGTACATTTCACCAACCTGTATAAGTTCATCATCGTTTAATTTAAGGATATCAGCCCTTCTCAGAGACTCATCAATAATATCTTTTCTTCCATAGTGCTGACGAATATTGATATCGAACACCTTCAGGCAACCTGGTGAAGCCTCGTCAAGCATTCTCAGAATGCTTTGCTTTGATTTTTCTGAACGTTGTGCAAGTGAGCCCCAACAGATTGCATCAGCTTCACTTACAATATCAAGTTCCTTTTGCGAACACTCTATTGCATCCCATGCGACATTTTCGAGAATATCATAATGGGGAATACCCTCTCCTTCAATTTTTACAAGCACTTGCCCAGTCGGCAGATTATTTCTTTGAAGAGCGGAGATATTCACTCCGAGACCTGACAATTTTGCGAATGTTTCATTTCCAAGTTCATCATTTCCGATAGCACTTATGGCATAACTGGTGGCCCCGAGTTCTTTGGCCATGTATGCAAAATTCAAGGGAGCTCCTCCCAGTTGTTTACCGGTCGGAAGCATATCCCAGACAATTTCTCCTATGCCTACGATTTTATTTTCCTTCATTATTTATCAAGATTTATAATGACCTTCATAGCCGTTGCACGGTTTTCATCTATGTATTTATATGCCTTGTCATAATCCTCAAAAGAAAATCTGTTAGAAATAAATGGTTCAAGGTTTATTTTTCCTTTTGAAATCATATCAACTGCCGTTTCAAAATCCTCATGTCTGTACATCATCGAGCCTGTAATTGTCAATTCATGCTCACCAAGATAGAACATACTCAATGCCGGATCTTTTGCGAACACAGCTACAATCACAATAGTGCTGCCTTTTTCTATACATTCCATTAATGATCTTACAGAAGATTCAATACCGGCAACTTCAAATCCTACCTGAAATCCCCCATCTCCGAATATCTCCCTCACACCCTCTTTTAGAGGAGTTTTTGCAACGTTCAGCGTATTTTCTATACCACATTGCTTGGCAATATCAAGTCTAATGTCACTTATATCAGTTATAAGAACCTTTTTGGCGCCCCTTGCTATAGCAAATTGTGCCACAAGATTGCCGATTGCACCGGCTCCTGTAACAACAACATTTTTCCCTGCAAGATCACCTGCCCGAGAGGTTGAGTGAGCTCCTACTGCTGCAGGTTCAACCATTGCCCCGTAGTCAAGAGAGATTCCTTCCGGCAATTTAACCACCCTGTCTTCATCTATAACAAAATAATCCTGAGCTGCCCCATCGGCCTGAAAAGCCTGTACGCGCAAATGTTCACACACATTGTATTGGCCTCGTTTACAGGGATTACATTCACCACACACAAGCTGCGGCCTGGCAGTTACAAAATCACCCGGCTGAGCGATTTTTACATTTTTCCCCACTGCAACTACCTGTGCAGAATATTCATGCCCTTGTACTACCGGATAAAAAGTTGCAGGATGCAACCCGTGGTATGAATGTATCTCAGAACCGCAGATGCCTATTCTTTTAATATTTAGTAACAACTGGTTGTCTTTCAGGTCACCGGTGCTAGGTGATGGCACCTCGCGGAACTCTAGATTCTTTGGTTTTGTTAATATAACCTGTCTCATTTGATATATTTTATCAATCAAACAACTCAATACCTATACCACTCATTAGACTCTGGAGAGCAGTAACATCCAGTTCTCTTGGTGTACATGATTGCTGTGCGGACATTGCTGCAGCAATGCCTACAGCCTCGCCCATTGCCATACAAATTGACATTACACGATATGATGCATGAGCACGGTGCGTGCCGGATATACAACGGCCGGCAACCATAAGCCCCTCTATCCCTTTAGGCAGGAAACACCTGTATGGCAGATCATAAGGCTGACAATACTGTATCTTCTCTTCTGCCTGGCCTGCTCCTTCGGGATTGTGTATATCTACGATAAAAAGTGCCTTGTGCACAATAACATCGGCAAACCGTGTCAAGATCCCATTTTTTAGACAGTATCCTTTAAGACTTTCTTGTTAAATAACTTCTTTTATTTCGGTTTGGTTTCTCATGTTTTCAAGGTACTCTTTTGGAGATAAATCCCCCAGAGATTCATGTGGCCTGTTCTCGTTATAATCCCTCATCCATTCTTCGGTTAACTCTCTTACCTGAGATAGATTATTAAACAGATAAGCATCTAAAATACTCTTCCTATAACTGCCATTGAACCTTTCGATAAAACTGTTCTGAGTCGGTTTGCCAGGCTGGATATATTTTATTTTTACATCGTTTCCATTACACCAGTTCCTGAAGATATCAGAGATGAATTCAGGCCCGTTATCTACCCTTATACTCTGCGGTTTACCGCTGCTCCAAATTACATTTTCCAATACATTTATTACCCTTTCGGAGGGCATGGACAGACCAACCTCCATCGCAATTGCTTCTCTGTTAAAATCGTCAATAATATTAAGAACCCTAAATCTCCTTCCGTTAGTCAAAACATCACTTACAAAATCCATGGACCAGCTTATATTCCTGTTTTCTGGTACAAGTAATGCCTCTTTTTCTCTGTTTGGTAATCTGCGCTTTAATCTTCTCCTGTAATTTAAATTCATTAATTTATAAACCCTATAAACACGCTTGTGATTCCACTGATGACCATCACTCCTTAGACGACAATATATCTTCCAGAATCCATCTCTGGAGATCTCTACCTTCGCTTTTATTGCATCTATAACCTCACTGTCGTCCTTTTTGTGTTTATAATAGTAACCTGATCTGTGTAAATCCAATACCCTGCACGCCCGAATTATGCTGGTGTCTGACTCTTCCTGAAGTTCTTCCACTATTGCTCTCTTTGCTTCGGGCTTTAGAGCTTTTTTTCAATAATCTCCTTTAATAACTGATTATCTAATGATAACTCTGCGTACATGTGCTTGAGTCTGCGGTTTTCATCTTCCAACTCCTTCAGTTTCTTAAGTTGGGCTGTATCCATCCCACAGTATTTCTTTTTCCATAAGTAGAGTGTCGCTCTTGAGATTCCGTACTCCCTGCAGATTATCTCTGTTGTTACACCTGATTCATACTCTTTAACGGCTTTGATGATCTGCGATTCCGTGTTCTTTGTTTTTTTCATGTCGTTGTTCTCCTTTACAAATTTATTAATTTTGTCTAAAGGATTACTGTCTAATTTTTAGGGGGGCCGACAAATATACTCCAGAGCTGCAAATATCAATTTTAAAAATCGACATAAATACTTTAATCAATCCCGTTCTCGACATTGGCTGTGGAGCCAATGGGCACTTGGTAAGTTATCTAAATAGACACGGAATTGATGCACATGGTATAGACAGAAACATAATCTCACAATTGAATTTTGAAACAGCAGACTGGCTGGAATATAAATACGGAAAAGAAAGGTGGGGAACAATTGTCAGTAACCTTGGATTTTCAAATCATTTCAATCATCACAATCTGAGAGAAGACGGCAACTATATTGAATACGGAAAAACATATATGAATATCTTGCACTCCCTGAAGATTGGAGGAAGTTTCCATTATGCGCCCGATTTACAGTTTATAGAAAAATTTCTTGATCATAACTGCTTTACGATAACAAAATATGATGTTGATAAAAATGACTTTAAAGCAACAGTTGTAAAAAGAATTAAGTAAGACATCTTTATGGGACAGAACACAATTACTTTCCGCTATGGCCGGAGGGTAAGCCTAATTATGAAATATTCAATTGGGACAAAGTTGTCAAAGATTGGTTAAAATGGTTATAAAGACAGAGTTATGAAAAGCTGGGTAACAAAAAGTGGTTATAAGATAATCCGCGTCCTTCCCGGAAGAAGCAATGTTTTCTTGTTGACAAATGGAGAAAAAAACATCCTTATAGACACTTCAATATCCTATTTATGGGGAAAGCTCCAAAGGCGACTTGAGTTGTTAAATATAGAAACCATTGACTATCTGGTTTTAACTCATTCTCATTTTGATCACGCCGCAAATGCAAGCAGGATAAAAGAGAAGTATAAATCTGCTGTTGTTATTCACATGAATGATGCCCAGCTTTTATCAAAAGGAGAGACTGTAATTCCGAAGGGGACTGTCTTATTTACAACCCTGCTTGTCAACACGCTGAGCAGATTTATTCCCAAATCATTAATAAAATACACACAGTGTGAACCGGATTTGCTAATTGATTCTGATTACTGCTTGAAAACCATTGGTTTCAATGCTTACCTGACACATACACCGGGACACACGAAAGGCTCCTTGAGCCTGATTGTTGATGATGAAATAGCAATTGTAGGTGACACATTATTTGGTGTTTTCAGATGGTCTGTCTATCCACCTTATGCAGATGATCGGAATGCAATGATCAATAGCTGGAAAAAACTATTAGATACTAAATGTTTAATATTTTTGCCTTCTCATGGCAGTGCAAATAAAAGATCGTTATTGGAAAAAAATTTCAGAATGCTCCAAAAGGGTTGATGTAATGTCATAAATTTTAATAATTTTTAAAATGGATGCACAAAATCGAAGCCGCCAGGAATATGCGGCAAGAATCAACAGAGTGACTGATTATATTGAACAACATATAAATGATGAACTCACTCTGGACAAATTAGCCAATGTCGCCTGCTTCTCCCCTTTTCATTTTCACCGTATATTCACAGCAATTACCAACGAGCCAGTCAATGCCTTCATTCAAAGGGTAAGAATTGAGAAAGCGGCACGAAAACTTATAAATGAAGATATTTCAATAAGTGAGGTTGCGTATAACTGTGGTTTTGGCAGTGTTGCCCATTTCAGCCGCACATTCCGTAAATATTTCGGAGTTACGGCAAAAGAGTACAGAAAGTTTGAAAAGGCAGTATTTGCAAAAGACGGATTATATTTTAGCAAGAATGGTCAACTCAGGAGCAAGATAGATCAACAATACCCCGATTTTAGAAATCAACTTTGCAGTGAAGAAATCAATCAATTAAATCACTCAAATTTAATTTTTATGGAGACAAAAATCGAAATTAAAGAGATGCCTGCTTTCAATGTAATCTATTGCAGACATACAGGACAGTTTAACAAAATCGGGGAGGCTTACGAGAAGTTGATGAAGTGGGCCGGCCCAAGGGGTTTACTGAAATTTCCGAAAACCAAAACCTTAACTGTTTATCATGACGATCCTGCCATAACAGCTATTGACCAGGTACGCCAGAGTGCTTGCATAACTGTTGAGAATGATGTCAGGACAGAGGGAGAGATCGGGAAAATGAAAATTGACGGCGGCAGGTATGCTGTAGGTCGCTTCGAAATTGATGTAACAGGATTTGAGAAAGCATGGAATACTATGTGCTTGTGGCTTACAGAAAGCGGATACCAGCCGGGGGAGGGCTATCCTTACGAATTGTATCATAATTCTCCTGAAGATGATAAGAACCAGAAGTTCGTATTGGATATCTGCATTCCGGTCAAGTCTCTCTAGAATTAGCAGATGCTAAAAATGGATTGAGCGGTTGTATATGGCAATCGCTCTTTTTAAGGGTATAAAAAAAGCTATTTATAAAAAAAATTTGTAAATTGAATTTTACTCCATATCTTTGCACTCCCTTTCAAGAAAGGGATAGTTCTTATAAATCGGGGTGTGGCGCAGTTGGCTAGCGCACCTGCTTTGGGAGCAGGGGGTCGCAGGTTCGAATCCTGCTACCCCGACGTTTGAAAATGAAGGAGTTAGATGAAAATCTGGCTCCTTTTTATTTTATGTGGGTACAACATAGGTACAACAAAATTGGCAGATACATATCACCAGATATTGCCACATATTTAAAGGATTTTGGATGTTATTGAACATTTCGAAGTCCAATACTGCTCAAACGACGACAAATGCTACCACTACAACAGCTTCCCTTGTTTTCATTTGCCTGATTAGGTAATTTTACTTCCCTGATTTTAACGCTGTTGAAAACAGAAAACAAAACCAAAAATTACTCAGGCAAAGTTATTGAAAATGGAAACAATTATTCAGAAAACAGGAAAGTTATTGTACCTGCTCAACCGAAATGTGAAAAGATTACTCAGTATCCGAGTTTTAAGGAACCATACTTCTGTGATCCTGTTTATAATGCTGGTTTGTTTTATTATGCTACTGGCAATGTTTTGGGGACTGGGATACCAGGCTTCCAAAGTTATTGTATATACGTCCACTGTTTTGACAGCTTTGTTTATTGCTTTAATTTTTATTGGCTCCTGGCATGAGGCCAAACGGCTCAGCCAAAACGAGCTTATATCCTGTTTCCATTTTAACCGCAGTAATATAAATGGAATTCATTTATCGGATTTGGGATTTTCCGAATCTGACCGCGGGAATCTGAACCTGGTTCTGAATAACCTCTCTCCAAAACATAAAATTGATTTCAAGCTGGTTTCAGACAACCGGGCTGCTGCCGACTATAAAAAACTACTTCGCATCCTTCATTTACTGATTGATGGAGGAATCAAGGATTTCAAAAAAGAGCGTAAAGAAATACTTTTCAAATTTATTGAATCCACATTTACTTTAAATGGTTTAGAGGTTAACAGGGCGAGTTTAAACTCGCGTTTTTCAGAGTGGGTAAATGAAAGTGAAACGGAATTTTATGAAAACATAGAGCCTTTTCGAAAAATTCTGGGACGATAGAAGGTATTTTTCCCGTAATTACCCCGTAATGTAAATTACTGTCTTGATTGACAGATATATGCACATATATATTTGCTGATGAAATTTTTACGCATTAAGCGTCATTTATCATCAAATATATAACAGTATGGAAAACGAAACAATCCTTTCAAAAAAAGTTCTGAGCGAACTCAAACAAATCAAAAACCTGCTCTTTGAAAACAAAACAGTTTTAAATGTGGAAGAGTTAGCCCAATACACCGGGCTGTCGAAAAGTAAAATCTATAAGCTGCTAAGCAAAAAGCTTATCCCAACCGGAACCAATGCCAATATCCGGCAAAAGTTTTTTTACAAAAAGGACATTGACTTATGGCTGATGGGGCTGTCCAAAGAAGAACTGGAAGCAGAGGAGGAGTTTAATCAAATGCTTTCCCGAAACAGGAAGTCCTAATCCGTTAAAATCGTTTTATTATGAACGATATGCCATATATTCGCGTGGGGACTTCCTATTTCAAGAAAGTAAAAGCACCAACTATAGCAGGTGACTTTAACGAAATCCTTGTGCCCTGGAATATCGATACCATCAAACAGGATTACGGGAAAAACTATATCGGGGATATTCCTAAATACGATGGTTTTACCTGTATTCCCAGCCATACGGATTTTAAACAGGTTTATTCCGGCTTTTACAACAAGTATTCCCCTTTAAGTAATAAGCCTACAGATGGAACTATTGATATTTCTAAACTTTTTGTAAAACACATTTTTGGCAACCAATATGAACTGGGGCTTGATTACCTGCAACTGCTCTATCAGAAGCCGGTGCATATTCTTCCTATCCTTTGCCTGGTTTCAAAAGAACGGTCAACCGGAAAAAGTACTTTTCTGAAATGGCTGAAAGCCATCTTTGAGAATAACCTGACTTATTTGACCAACGACAGTTTTGGCAGCCAGTTTAATTCCGACTGGACCAATAAACTACTAATTTGTATCGATGAAGTTCTTTTTAATAAAGAGGAACTCACCGAAAGGATAAAGTACCTCAGTACGACCAATCACAATAAAATGGAAGCCAAGGGAAAGGACAAAATTGAAGTGGAGTTCTTTGGCAAATTTATTCTCTGCAGCAATAACGAAGACAACTTTATAAAAATCGATGCAGCAGAAGAACGGTTTTGGATTCGGAAAATTCCGAAGTTCAAAACCGAGGACACCAGCCTTCCTGAAAAGCTTAAGCAGGAAATTCCGGCCTTTCTTTTCTTTTTGAATAACAGAAAACTTTCAGTGTCATGTGTAACCCGGATGTGGTTCACACCTTGGCAAATCAGGACAAAGGCTTTGCAAAACCTTATCAGGCATAACCGAAGCCGGGTGGAAAAAGAACTGGCCAGTATTCTTTTAATGGTAATGGACAAATACGACCAGAATGAAATTGATTTTTGTCCGCAGGATGCTGTGTTTGCCGTTAATCAAACACGGGTAAAAACCGACCTTACTCAAATCAGGCACTTGCTGAAAAAAGAATGGAAGCTTACACCCAAAACCAATTCACTGACCCATGAAAAATTCACAATCTGGAACAAGGGAGAAATAAGCCGTGAAACCGAAACAGGGCGCTACTACACCGTAAAAAAGAAATTTTTACTTGAAAATTTTGATGAATTGATGAATGAGTAAGCTATGCTGTTGAAAGTAAAAGGATTAACTGCTCATCAAAGTTTCATCAAAAGCTCATCAAAACAAGAAATGATGAGAATTGAACAGAAGACAAAAATTAAAAGTGATGAATTGATGAGAAAATGATGTGTCGCAAAACATTGACAGAGTGAATACTTAGGCCACGTATCATCAATTCATCAAAAAAAGTACAGGAGACATTACCCATGAAAAAACAAAAACTACAATGCGAAACAGCAAGGGATATTTCAATAGCCGGTTTTCTGAAAAAATCAGGATTTTCACCGGTAAGAGAAAACCAAAACTCAGCCTGGTACCTGAGTCCACTCCGGAATGAAAAGGAAGCCTCCTTCAAAGTTTCAAAAATCCTTAACCGGTGGTACGACCACGGGATCGGGAAAGGAGGAAATATCATCGACCTGGTTATCGGGATGAATAACAACTGCAGTGTTCAGGAAGCGCTTTCCATTCTTGACCGGACCGAACCGTCTTTTTCTTTTCAACAGCAAAATACATTATCAGGCTTGAAATCCGAAGCAGAAATCCGTATCGGCAAAATCCTTCCCGTCCGGCATCCGGCGTTAATTCATTACCTGGAACAAAGAAAAATTAATGTTAAAGTTGCCGGCAGATATGCCAGCGAAGTCCACTATTCAATGCATAACAAAAAATATTTTGCCATTGGTTTGGAAAATGTTTTGGGGGGTTGGGAACTGCGAAATCCCTATTATAAAAATGCAGCTTCCCCCAAAGATTATTCTTTCTTTTCCACCTCAAAAAAGCTGTTGAGTATTACGGAAGGAATGTTTGACCTTTTCAGTTTGCTGACACTTTATCCGGGCTTACCACACAAATCAGATTTTTTGGTTCTGAACTCGCTTTCTTTTACCAGCCGTATTCAAAAAGTTGCTTTGTCGTATTCAAAAGTGGGTCTTTACCTCGACAATGACCCGGCGGGTAAAAAAGCAACAAAACAGTTACTGGGCGACCTTTCGAACAGTGTCGATATGTCTGCCCTATACGAAGGGAAAAAAGATTTGAACCAACTATTGACCGCCCCAAAACAACGACAGCGGAAGCGTGTGCGGTAAGCTATTTCAAGAGGTGTCAATGTTGCACAATTGACACTCTTGCTTTGCTCCTAAACTCGCAAAGGGGAGAAAATCGCAGGTAATGTTTAATGCAAAATTTAGGGTTATGAATGTACGTACAAAATATATTTCGTTTCGGGTAAGCAATATTGAAAAGCAGGCCATTGCCCTTGCAGCCAAAGAATGTGGATTAAGCACCAGTGAGTATTCCAGACGGGCTGCATTAAACATGAAAGTTACCCTGCGATTCTCTCCTGAAGAAATGAAAGTTTACAAAAACCTTCATGTATACCACCGGAATTTTAAAGCAATAAGTAACCTGGTTAAAAGCGATTATTTCAAGAAGAACGATACCATTCTCCTTGAACTGGAAGAATTGATAAAGCTGATAAAAGGCCACCTTGAAAAGTTTGAACAATGATAGGGAAAGCCAAAAGCATATCGCATGTTTCCAATGCCATTAATTATGCAAAAAACAAAAAAGGAGCGTTAGAAATAAACCGGCATAATGTTGCCGGTGAAACAGGGAAAGAAATTGCAAAGGAGTTCCGTGTATTTCAGAACCTGAATGCACGATGCGAACGAAATTCCTTTTCTATCGTGCTTAGTCCATCAATTCCTGACGGAATAAAACTTACACACGCTGATTTTGCAAAACTTGCCGGTGATTTTCTGGAACGAATGAAATTGAAAGAGCAACAGTATATATCCTTTCTGCACTGTGATAAAGACCACAGGCACCTGCATATTTTTGTGAACAGGATTGATTCTAACGGCAAAGCTTACAAAGACCATTTTATCAGCAAAAAGGCGCAGCGCATTGCTGAAAGTATTGCCAAAAAGTGGGGATTCACCACTGCAAAAGAAATACAGCAACAAAAAGAAGAAAGACTGGGTAACCAAATTATCAATGCACATGAAAAAATCTTGCCTCAAAAACCGCAGAACATTTTTGAATATGCCGAACAAATGAATTTACTCGGCATTCAAATGCAACTCAAGCAAGCCTCAGATGGAAAAGTTGTTGGGATAAGATTCAAAATTGGTGAAGAATCGATAAAGGCTAGTTCAGTGCATCGCTCATTTAGCGCTGCAAAATTACAGAATTTAATCATACAGAACTTAAGAACAACAACTTTCCCCGAACGAAAAAGACAACAATATAAGCCAAATAAAAAACGAGGATTCAGGATATGAGAAAAAATTTATCACAACAAAAGTTACTGGAAATACTAATCGCTGAGATTGAAATCCTCCAGCAAACCAGTAAAAATATAAAAGAAGTTGCTCCTGAAATTAGACGACAGCTGCAGGAACTAAAAACAGCTAAAATAAAGGTTGATTTGAATACTGATAAGTTGGAAGAATTGCTTGAAAAACACAAACAGGCGGTAAGAAAAAATGTGATTATTCCAAAATGGTTTTTAATGTTGGTGGGATTTGTATTGCTAATCTCTGTAATTAGTTGGTTTATTTAAATATATCTTTCACAGACCATATGACTCATTTATTATTCAAAACAACATTCACGCTATAAAGAAAGAGTTGTTGATATATAATCCGGAAGCAACAATACCTTCTCTGCGACTATCATACAACATTAAAATCAAAGATGTGACGGGATATTCAATGTTTGCAAACTATTCACATTCACCTGCCATAACATTTATTATATACAAAATTTAAACATAGCAACTTGAGTTAATCAGAGAACTGTTTAGAGGAAGTACTGGGAAACATTTTTTTAGAGAAATTTTACAGTGAAACATAAGAAGCTTATTTTATAAATGTGGTTATTGTAATAAATATACTCCAGATACTAATCCCATTGATAAAAAGTATTTCTGCAACTCCGTTTACACCGTTTCTTATGATAGGAAACAAAACTATTAATATTACAACAATGATAATAATCAGACCGGTAAGACCGATGAAGTGTAAATCGGATAAAATGGCTGTCTGGAACAAAATAATTAACATAGAAAGGGTAATAAAAACAACAATTGCCAGCAAATTATGAAGTATTCGTTGAATGCTTAAAGCCAAATTTCTACGACTGTAGGGATAAAAATTATGGGGAACGAATGCCAAAAGGGTTAAAAATGCAAAACTGGTGTCTATTTGTCGCATAAATCTTTCATTTTTACCTAAATCGTAAAATTCGGATAATAGCCAGAAAAATAAATAATTTAAAATAGCAGTTGCAAAAAGAAGACGTTTATATGCTTTTACATAAGTATCACCAAAAAGATTTTTGTTGCTTAAAAAGCTTAGGGTATATTTATTTAAATCAAAGTCAATATGCTGAATATTCTTTTTAACCGTATAAGGCAACCATCCGGCATAAATAAAACTGATAAGTAAGATTCCAAGTTTTATCCAAATCATATTTTCAGATAAATAATTAATTTCAGCAACGATAGCTGCAAGAAAATCAATTTGTTATGGTCAGCTATTTTTTTAAAGTTAAATAAAATTGAGCAATTACCGGCTTATTCTTCCCTATGAAGTTTACCGTTTTATTGTTTTACTGTAAAGGTTTTGCATTCGTGTATCAATTTCTGCAATTTCATCGGCACAAGCTTTTAATTCAGAAGAAACAGAAACCCTCTTTTCATCATCAAGTTTGTATGCCAGTTCGTGTTCGAGCGATGCCCAAAAGTCCATGGCAATGGTACGTATTTGTATTTCAACATTCACCAATTCTGTTTTGGAAGACTGAAAAACTGGAATCGTTACAATTAGATGAAGACTCCTGTATCCGTTGGCTTTTGGGTGTTTGATGTAATCGGATTCACGAATAAGTTGAATGTCATCCTGAGAAAGAAGTAAATCTTTAATCAGATAAATATCATCGATATAGGAACAAATAACTCGCACTCCCGCGATGTCAGCTATAAATTTTTGGGCCGCCTCTACAGAAAGCTCATGCCCGCGTTTCTGTATTTTTCGCATAATGCTCGCTGGTGTTTTTACCCGCGTACTTATATTATGAATTGGATTTCGTTCCTGTGTATATTTAAATTCACTGTTCAGATTTTCGAGTTTGGTTACAATTTCACGTGTGGCCGATAAATAAAGATTTTCAATTGTAATAAAGGAACGAATCTTTTCTGTGAGATCATCAGGTAACAAATTTCCTTTTACACCTTCAAACAAATAAAGTGTTTTTGTATATTCCGGTACAATGTTCATTTCTTTACAATTAAATTGTTAATCAAAAAGTTTTATGGTAAACTTGTATTCATCAAAAACTCATTTCAGCTCTGAAGAATATTCCGTTTTTGTCGGCAAAATCTGCGGTTGCATATGTTCCGCCAAGCTGATGTACATATTCCACACGCAGAACTTTAAATATATTGGTTAATCCAAATCCGATTTCAGTGTAGGGAGTACTCATCTCTGTAGTATAATAGCCCGGCAATTCGAAAACCGGTTTATATGCACTTGTAAGTTTTCCGTAATGGCTTTTAAGGGAAACTATTTCCCGTAACTTTAAACTTCTAATCAACGGAATACGGTTAAGCAAAATTCCTCCTCCGTTAAAATCCCAGTGAAAATTGGTATACAGGTTATGTGCAAAAGCAGCGTGATGTAAAAGATTAAACCTGTATTTCGCATAGCCCAGCGACATCGAACCAACGGGTTGATCCAACAAATCATAGGGAGCATCTCCAAAAAGGTAACCACCGTTTAACATGTAGCGCATAAATGTTAGTCCCATATTTACCCGTCCTACAATTGAGCCATGAAACTGGGCATATAAGCCAAAATTATTGGCATCATTGTCCGGCAAATTTACCTGCCCCAAATCCATGCTTAAGTTTATTACCGGGGTTTCGTCGATGTAGTAAACGCGTGTAAAATAATATTTATCGTAATACTGCCCGAAGGCCAGGCGGGTATTAAACAAAACACCGTAATTATTATAGGTATGATAATCCATATTACTACGGGTAAAATGTACATCCGGGGTTTCTATATTATGAAGGAAATAGGGAGATATTTCAACGTTAATATTTTCGTTGGCATTATATTCAAAAATAAAATTAAAGCTTTTCTCCTCCTTTAAATAAGGATTCTTCTCCCGGCTGGTAAGTGCAGCAATAAAATTTCCGTTTCCGCGTGTGTTTGGGTTTTTTTTGATAAACCGAAGGTATTTGTCCTGGGAAACCAGGTTGTAATCATTGGAATAATTCGCCCTGAAAATAAATTTATCTTTGTCTAATGGCTGGTAAGCCATATTAGCCCCGAATTTTAACTCATTGCTTTTTGTTCCGTAGCCCAAGAAGCCACCCACAGTAAAATGTTCGAACATTTTTTCACCGGTTCGTAATGGAAGGGAAAAGCGCTGTCCTTCAATGGCATTGGTGCTGTATATGTCGAATACCGGCCCGATTTCTATTTTCCCCACATCGACGTAGCTCGTTAAAACCATTCCTCCAATAGCATCAATTCCCTTTACAACGGAGTTCTCCTTCAATTTATCAACGCGCATGTAAGTTCCTTCGTCCAAATGGTTGGTGGATGCAAATTCAGGCTGGTTTTTCCAGTTTCGTGGTTTCACTGCATCTAACTGTTTCGATGTAGAATATTTTGTAGTTTTTGTTACCAGCCAGTTACCGCTGGAAATTTCGTCAAATCGCTGAGAACCATATTTTGAGGCTGTATCTTTATTTAGGGTAAGCGCCATGTTCAGGCTAATCTCCTGATCACTGTAAAACCATTTGTCTTTATCGGTTTTTGAATAGTTTACATTCGCTTTAAACCCATTCACAAAATTTATATTTGCCTCTTTTTGTACATAAGCAAAAATTCGGGTAAGGGCAAACGTGCTGTCTTCAACTGTAAAACGGCCGGTAAATAAAGGATTATATTTATTTTTCGGAGTAAAAGAAAAGCTAAAATATTTGGTGTCGTTTATATATGTACTGTCGTTTAAATAAAAATCATAGTGCAGTTGTGCCGAGTTACTTAAAGGTGAGGTCATACCCCGCCCAAGAATGTTAATTTGATCTTTATAAAAGTCTAAATCTATAACTACATTTAAAAGGATTAAACTTTCTATCGTTTGGTTTAATTTTGGGAAAATACCATCTTTCCTGTCATACACAACACTATCTTTCCCATTGACACTTTTTTCACCCAGCTCGGCAAGGTAAATTGGTGAAAACCGTAAACTCTGCCCATCCAGCTTCATGGTCACTTCATCCATGTTACTGATAATCCGGTTTACTTTGGAAGTAGAGTCAATAGCCACATAAACTGCCGTTCGTGCAAAAGTTTTATAATCACTGGTTTTTAGGATGTTTTCACGGTTCTCCTTTTTTCTCTCCAAAATCTTTTTTAACAAAACTTTTGCTCTCGAAACTTCAGGTTTTACTGTTACTTCATTGATTTCCTGTATTTCCTCTTTCATAAATACAGTAAGCGGATTGTTAGTTATCGTTTTTGCCGGAATCTCTTCTTTTAGATAACCAACTGTTGACACACAGAGTGTATCCTTCTGGGATAATTTCAGTTTAAATTCTCCATTTAAATCCGACATAGTCCCGGTGGTGGTGCCTTTTATCCACACATTTGAAAATGGAATTGGCTCATTATTTTTTTTGTCTTTTACAAAACCGGTAATTTCCTGGGAAATAGCTCCAAGATATATCATGGTCAAAAAAATGACCAGTGTAATTTTATGTAACATAATTTAGCTGGCTTTTTCCTTCTCTTTTTTCATTACCCAATACAATCCCTTTACACCAATTTTTATATCGTCAAGCTTAAAAAGAATGAATATTTTTTCGGTGTAAGCAATTATTCCCCACGTAGCAACAACGTACAACATCCAGGGGTAGAAGCCCCAAACGAATAACACAAAAAAGAATATACTTTGGGCATATCCGGCAGAAACGGCTGAGTATAAATGCAGTCCCGGTATTTTTCCGAACCGGGCAAATGATACAATGTAACTGAGTATAAATATTCCGAGGAACAGGAATAAAATCCAGGAATGGGGCTTAATGTCGGTCCATTTAAAAATAAATAAACCCAATATGGCCATGGCATAGGTAAAAATATCTGCCAGATTGTCAAGTGCTGCACCAAAATGTGTTTGAAGTTTAAATAGTCGCGCTATATTGCCATCTAGAACGTCACTTACAAGGCTGATGCACAGGAGAATGACAAACCATTGTTCACGGCCGGTAAGCGCCATGAAAAATATTACCGGAAATGCTAAAAGACGATATAAGCTTATAAAATTAGGGACGTTAATAATGTTTTCGCCCCGTACTGTTATCTGTTTCATTTTGTCAATGTTTAATTTTCAACTCTTTCAATTTAATGATCTTGTTTCGTTCACCATTTTTTATCAGGCTGCAGCCGGTTCCTGTTTCTTTCTTTTTTTTGAAAGACTTTCAATAAAATATTCCAGCATTTTAGAAACAGAATTATTACTGGGGCCTGTTTCAACGTAATGAATGAATTTGTCTCTCTGGCTTGTATCAAATGAAAGATCGGTTTCAATGTAACTTTCAGTAAATGACATGCCCACTGAAATCAGTCTTTCAATAGCGTTCATATCTCTTCGTTCTAATTTCTTCTGAGGAATAATATTGATGGGTAATAACCGGTTTAATGTTTCGATTATATGGCTGTTTCGAATTGATTTTTTTGCCACAAAATTCATTATTTCCGGAATTCCGGTTTCTTCCACCATTTTTGTTAAGTGTGCAGTAACTGTGTCAATCGGGATTAAATTTTGTGAGGAGTCAGGATCGACATGTACTCTTATAATTTCGTTAGGATAGCGGTTAGCCAGGCTAAACATTCTTTTGGCAAAATCAAAAATCCCATAATCGGTTTTTGTAATGCCTGTTTTTTGATTTCCGGCTACTTGTGATAATCTAACAATGTGTCCGTTTAAGCCGTTCTTTTGAATGTTTACTTTAATAATATTTTCTGCAAATCTTTTCGATTGCTCGTAATAGTTTCTAAAAGCAGAAATGTCTTTGTTTTCATAAAATTTTTCTTCGAAAATACCATCGAGTCGGCCACAGGAATAGGCTGTTCCGATATAAAAAAATCGGGAACCCGGGGTTGCATAGTTCGAAAAAACTTTAATTGAATTTTCAACGCCATTGATATTCGTAGAAAAGATTTCATCAACCGATTTCTTATCATACTTTAAGCTGGCTGCAAAATGAAAATAATCGACATTTCCACGAAAAATCCTTTTTAATTCGTCCCTTGGAATAGAAAAATCTTCATCGCACAAAGAATAGCCAATAACTTTCAGGTTTGGATATTCCACATTTTCACCATCATTAATATCGGCAAGTACTTTTTTCATTCGTTCCTGAGGCGATCTTTTGTTGGTTCGAACCAGGGCTACTACTTTATATTTTTGTTTAAGCAGGTTGCTTATAAAGTGGGATGCAACGTAGCCATTGGCTCCGTTTATTACAACTGTTTTCATACTTCTGTTTTTTGTTTTCTAATTGAGTTTGTTTCCTAATTTTTTCTGTTCAATCCATATCTTAAAAATTGCGGTGTCATAGAAATAATACTAAAATCAATACTGCACTTAACGGGATACTTAAATTATCGGACCCCCGCCAGCTAATTAATTCTGCAAACATGGTTGTTGCAGCTACTGCCATTGCCAACCAGAATGTTTTTAAATCGAATACCCCGCGATGAAAATAAAGTGCTATAATACTTATTACAAAACTTGACGCCAGGAAAGCTCCGGAGCCTAGCCAGGTTTTGTTTAATTTTTTTCCAAACAATTTTATTCTTCCGTTGTAAGCCTTTATGTTGATTCCCAGAATGGCTGCCATCGGATCACTGATAGCCAGAATCAGCATTGGAAGAATGTATATAAATTTATTTTCCGTAAGATTTGAAATCAAAAAGGTGATGTAAATTGAAAGCGGAAGTAGATAACTTCCAATTGATTTTCGCTTTACATCATGAATTGATTTTAACTGTTTGCCATTTCGTGTAATAAATAGTATTGTGGCAAACAAAAGCGCCAGAACCAAAATATACCAATGTGAAGGGAAAATATATGGAAATGGAACTGTGGCAAGTACCGAAACAAAATGCGCAAATTTACGAGTTATCTCTCCTGTAGGGTTAAGCCTCCGGTAAACCAACTCGTTAAAAATCAATAATAAGCCAATCCCGACTAAATATACAAACGACAATACTACAATATTCCCCATAACAAAATTTCCCTTTTAAATTCCCAAAAATGAAATAGCCAGTGCAGCCCACGCACCACCTGCAATCAAACTATCAAACCGATCGAGAAAACCACCATGTCCGGGTATCCAGTTGCTGTAATCTTTAACTTGAAATTTTCTTTTGTAAAACGACGCAAGAATGTCTCCAATAAATGCGAAAAGAATAGTTCCAAAAGCAAACAGAAATAATTCAGGAATTGTACCGAAAAAAAGGCTTTTTAATAAAAATGCACTTACCAGTGAAATGATTGTTCCCCCAACTACACCCCCAAGTGTTTTATTGGGACTGATATCCGGCATTATTTTAGTTTTTCCAAAAAGTTGCCCGGTTATCTGGCTGAAACTGTCAAAAATGGATAGAATTAGAAAAGTCAGCAGAATTAAATCACGTTCGGCCAGGCTTAAAAAAAATAACCCTGCTGAAAGAATAAAATAAATCACTAATGACAGTGCGAAAAATAAAAGGTTTTGAAACTTTGACTTAACAAAAAGTCGGCTCAGCTCAAAACTTCCTACAGCAACAATAAAAATTGCCAGGTAAGAAAAAACGTAAGCATTCGACAAAACCCCTCTTTCCTATTTCTACAAAACAAACGTTCTTGCAGAGTTTGGACAATTTAGCCCATCTTGGTCAAAAGCTAACTGTTAGATAAAAAGGATGTTGAGTTACTGTGTAAAACTACGTTCAATCCATTTTAGACGAATCAGGACTCATTAGTGATTCTGGATGTTGCTCGATCCATTTGTCGGGCATCAGTGAATCAAGGCTCTCTTTTTTGTCAAGGACATAGGGTAATTGGTTCAAGACATCTATAAGGTAATGCCGGGTATTAATGTTTTGTTCCCTGCAACATCCTGTGAGAGTAAAAATCATGGCTGCATTAAAAGCCGCATTGTGATTCCCGCAAAAAAGAAAATTTTTCCGTGAAACGGTAACCGGTCTGATTGCATTTTCTGCCGGATTGTTGTCTATTTTCAGGTTGCCGTCATAAATATACCTGCTAAGCCCCTGGATTCTGCTGTAATTGTATGACATCGCCTTACCTATCTTGCTTTTTGGCAGTACCGTCTTATAGTTTTGCTCTATCCATTTTTCCAGATTCCTTATTATGGGCAAGGCCAACCTTTGCCTTTCTGCTTCTATCTGGACAGGGGAGTATTGCTTATCTTTGAAGACCCTTTCAAGTTTGTACAGCAGTTGTATCTGCCCCAATGCGTACTGGGCCAGTGTTTTGTTCTCTACTAACGAAGATTCATAATTTCGACGACAGTGTGCCCAGCAGTTAATGAGCGTTACGGAAGGATTCTTGTCAAAAATCTCGTATGCGCAATAGCCATCTGTCTGGAGTGTACCTTTGAAGTCCTTGAAGATTTCGCGGACAACTTTAGCGGAGCGGGAACCGTCCCGGTAATCAAAAAACAGGAGTTTTTCTTTCACCGCCCGTGCCATCCAAAGATACTCCTTGTCGGCTTTCTTCTTTTCCCGGTTTATTACAGGCAACGTGGTTTCGTCCGCCTGTAGGTAATTAGAAGACAGCACCCTTTCCCTGATTTTTTCATACAAGGGTTTGATCAGGCCACAGGAAGAGGCAAACCAGTCGTTTATTGTGGTTGCAGATAGCTTAAGGCCTAGTTCCTTGAACTGTTTGGTTTGTCTGTAAAAAGGAAGGTGGTGGACATACTTTTGCAACAACAACTCTGCAATCAAGGTGGACCCCGCCGATCCTTTGTATATTGGGAGCAATGGCATCGGGGCTATAATAATGGCAGGCATGTCCCCGACAGTGTTGGTTTGGTTTATTAAAGCGTATTTTGGCCGTACGATGTCCAGTACAAACAGTTTGCCCGGCTCAAATTCTATGACTTTGGTATGCTCTTCTCCGATCCTCCTGTATTTGGTCAAATCTATGTCATTGGGTTCAATCACGCTTTCGACAACCGGCAACCCTTCCATTGATTCTTGTCTCGGTTTGCGAGGTTTGACCTTCTGCTGTATCATTACTTGTTCAAGCTCCTGTTCACTTGCTTTGCTGTCAGCCAGGGAGTCGATTTGGTCTGAAAGCTCGGCAAAAAGGCCTGGAAGAGGGGTGATATTAGGATATTTTTCGCTTATTGAACCGAACATCTTACGTTTGAACCATGCCAGTTGGGAAAGGAGTTCATTGAGCTGTTTTTGCAACTCAGCCAATTGTTGGTCCTTTTGCTTCTCCCTCTCGAGAGATGCTTCCAGCATACTTATTAATGATGAAATTGATTGGTCCACTTACTGCTTTTTGTATATATAAAAGTAGTAAATATCAGCTTAATAAGCAAGTAAAATAAGTGTTTTTTAGTTAAAAAGATGATAGTATTTTAAGCCTTTTCCTTCGTGAGAAAACATCCTCTTTTATACCCTCGACCATCATGACAAGGTCCTTCCACTCCATGGGAAATGAGTTACTCTCATTGTCATAATTTGGTAGTAAAAAAGTCCCTTGTTCCAGCTTCTTTATGTACAGGACAAGACCACCACGCTCTGCATGGAGTAGTTTGATGGTGTCCTTTTTCTTATTAATAAAAATATAAACATCTCCACTACGAACATCCTGTTTCATGTTGTTCTTGACAACACCACTGAGAGTGTAGAATGATTTCCTCATATCCGTTGCGCCTGGACAAAGGTAGTAGCGCATTGAATCATTAAGGCTGAACATAGACTAAAACTGATTTAGTAATGTCTTGAAAACATCAAGGTCAATGATTCCCCGCATCTTTATCTGCAGACCAGTAGGGTGGACTATCTCCAACTCCATCGATGACCTGATGCCTGGCTGTTCCGGACTAACGATATCCTGACCTACCTCATTTGCTGTATTGCCTATGAGCATTATTGGTGATAAATGAGATGTGCTCTTATGCCCCCTGATGTCTGATCCGTCTCCCCATTTTCGTAACCAATAATAAAACGAGGACTTGGTATATCCGTATGTTTTGCAAAAATCCTCCTTAGTAAGTCCGCTGGCCTTATATTCCATGTAAATCTCTTTGAATTTTGACTCTTGCATGCGGGTTGAATATTTTCTCATAGTTTTTGCCCAAAGGTAAAACCTATGGAATACCGTTACAATATGTATTCGCTCGAATACTTACGAAAAAACAACCGGTTGAATAGTAATGCTAAAAAATAAAATATTTATGATTATAAAATAAACTCCAAATTTTGTGTAGCTTTTTCGTGCCACATCCCGATCTTTTTTTCTGTTTATCAGGTAAAAGCCAATTCCGCCCAAAACAAAATAGATCAATATAATTTTGTAAATCAGTTGTTCCATAAAATTAATTTCGTCCTAAAATCATTAAGATACCTATGGCAACCATAATGATTGCATAAGCATATTTCGCTTTACTCTCCGACTTGTCTATTTGGATTTTTGCAAGCAACCGGGGACCAATTATTGCTCCTAAAGTTGAGCCTGCTGTAAGAAAAATAACCAATGTAAGATCTATTTTTCCCACAATAAAATGAGCACCAACAGCAAAAATTGTATTTACAAGCACCGCCAATAACGATGTGCCAATAACCATTTTGAATGGTATCCTCATTGAAAATAATCCAGCAAGGATTGGTGCTGTTCCGCTGGTGCCAAATGTTCCGGTAATTAAACCAGCTGCCAATCCAAACGACGAGCCTTTAAGTGTTTTTAAATCCCTTGGTGATATTTTTGTCTTTTCTTTCTCTCTTTCAATAGTATTTTTTTTGGCGCTAAGAGCCATGTTTAATGCAATCAGAATAGAATAGATTCCGAAAGCGGTCTTTAATGCCAGATCACTGATTCTGCTTGTTATTTCTGCGCCAATAAAGGCCCCAATAATTCCGGTTACCATAAAAAGCGTAGCTACCTTAAAATCAATATTGTTTTTACGATAGTGCCCCAATGAGCCAACAATGCAGATAGGTAATGTAGCTACCAGTGATGTAATAACAGCCGCTTGGGCCGGTACCTTTAAAAGCAAAGTGAGAATGGGAAGAAAGAAAAATCCTCCGCCGCCTCCCACCATGGTTCCAAACAAACCAATGATGAACCCCAACAACGGTAAGATGAAGTAAATATCCTGTATTTCTGAAAAGTCAATCATTCGTTGTATTTTCTATAACTCTTTTTAATTCCAGCATTCCTAAAGCATGCCGCATTTTTGCGTATTCCAAAATTCCATCTTTGTATACGTATCTGTTTAGTTCCCGCTTTTTCTCATCATTAACAACGTAAGTATGTTCACTCAAAGTTGTAATTTGTCTCATCTCTGCAGTTCTTTCCTTATACAATCGTTCTACACCTTGAGGTTCATTAAAATAAAGCATACTTCCACTATAGGTAATCAAATCGTTAATTACCGTAGTATCTCCATCAACAACAAGCAGGTAAGCATCTTTTTCCTGTCTTAGTGACATATCGGAATTCAGCTTCCCGTTTTTATAGGTTTTCACATTTGAATGCTTCAAAACGCCCTGTTCGTATTCCGTATTCTGAACATATTTTACACGGTATGAAAAAATGAGATTGACTTTTACATCGGTTATTGCCTCAATATTTACATTTCCATTTTCATTTTTTTGGGTAACAGTAAACTCTCCGATTTTGGCTCCTAGCATTTCCAAATCATATTTGGAAGTCATTTCTTTGGATTGTGCAGAAAAGGAGCCTAACAAAAAAGAAAAAAACAACAAGATGAATAAAGGCCAAAGTTTTTTTCTATAGCCCAAGTCCTTGGTGCTGAAATAATTATTCCGAAGCTGATATTTTACAAAAAATTGACTATTCATTTAATAGATTTGTTGTTAAATGGACAAAGGCTACTATGCCATCCATAAATAATAAAAGCTATTTACAAGCCTATCCATTCCTTAAATTCGGTTGCCTTTAAACGGCTAATTGTAATTGGTTCATTAAAAGGAGGAATCAAGCGAAGAATCAATTTCCCACCAAAATGATTTTCAAATTTCTGAACTGCATTAATATGTATGATTGTGCTTCTGTTTACACGAAAAAATACTTCAGGATCAAGCTGTTCCTCCAATTTTTCCATGGTTAAATCTACCGGATATGGTTTGTTCTTAAATGTAACTGCAGTAGTCATCCGGCTTTCGGTGTAGAACCATGCAATATCTTCCACATTCAATTTAAAAAAAGAAGTTGCTCCTGAAATAAGAAATCGTTTCCTGTATTTTTTCTCTCCTTGTGTAATTGCCTCTAAAAGTTCATGGTAATCGGGTTTAAAATCTGAACTATTTTTCTGAGGGCCAGCCAAATGTTCAAATTTTTCGATGGCCTGTTCCAGCTTTTCTAATTTTACCGGCTTTAATAAATAATCGATGCTGTTAACCTGAAAAGCCTGAAGGGCATACTCGTCGTAAGCAGTGGTGAAAATTACCATGCTGTCTACTTGTATATTATCAAATATCGAAAAACTAATTCCGTCAGTAAGTTGGATATCCATAAAAATCAAATCAGGTGCCGGATTATTCTCTAACCAGACGACGGTGCTTTTTACACTTTCCAGCCACCCAACAATATCCCAGTCAGGCCTTAATTTTTCTACCATTCCTTTTAATAAACGGTAGTTATGTATTTCGTCTTCAACTATAATAGCTCTCATATGTTCTTCAGACTGTTTTAATTAAGTTAATCATTTTCAAAAACAATCACATTACAACAAAGGGACTTTTACTTCAAATATCTCTTCATCGTATTGAATGACAACTTTATTATCAGTAAGCATTTCGTACCTTCGCACCAGGTTTCGCAAGCCGGTTTTTGTTGAATAGGAAGCAGTTCTCAGGTTCAGATTGTTGATAACAACCAAATAATTATTTCCTACGACAACCCTTAGTTTTAAAGGTGTTTCTTTACTTGCAATATTGTGTTTAATCGCATTCTCAATCAGTAATTGAACTGTTAGCGGGGCTATTTCTTTATCGAGTTCTTCTTTCGCAATGTCATATTCCAGTAACAATCCATCTCCCAAGCGTTCTTTATGAAGTGCATAATATGCCTTCATAAAATCGAATTCCTCCTTTAGTTTAACTAATCTTTTATTCTTACTTTGAAGTACATAGCGGTATACATCTGTAAAGTTTTCGGTAAAACCAACGGCAACTTCCGGATTGTATATAATTAAAGATTTTAGTACACTTAGGTTATTAAACAAAAAATGCGGATTTAACTGATCCTGTAATGAATTATAGTCCATTTCGAGTTTTTCCTGCTTCATCTCTGCAATTTCTTCCTGCGAATTGAGCCATTTTCTTGTTATCCTCGCCATTGTAAGTGAATTGGCAACCACCTGTACAAAGATTAGCCCCAATGCCATTCCTAAAATTACTGCAGGTCTTGAATTTTCAAGGATTAATTTTGGTTCGAGAAAATACATGATAACACGATGCGATAAAATAAGAAAGAGAAAACTCACGAAGATTTGCAAAAAAAGCCGAAGTTTTAATTTAGTTGGAACAGGAAGAAATTTTTCAAGAATATTATCCAAAACAATTTGCACTTCAACGCCTACATTAAAGGCAATGATAACCACTATATAAATAAATGCCGGAATCTTATTGACATGCGTGGGTAACTTGGTCACCAAAACGATAAAATGAAGTATTAGGATTGCCATCAGGCTAATAACAGTAAACCGGATAACAATGCTAAGCGGCGCATAGCTTGGCAATCGCAATGATAAGTCCGGTCTTTTCTTTTTATGCAAATCCAAACACTTCATCATTTAATACAGTCGCTTTTATTTTTCTTCTTCGGGCATATATAAATTGCCTGTAACACTTTGCCAGCGGGTTTTTAGAGTTTCGAAATTGGCCACTGCTTCTATT
Organism: Bacteroidales bacterium CF; assembly: GCA_000473305.1. Classification (GTDB taxonomy): domain Bacteria; phylum Bacteroidota; class Bacteroidia; order Bacteroidales; family UBA932; genus Bact-08. Next base: position 2,605,903 of record CP006772.1, read on the forward strand.
AATTTTGCTTTTGCCTCTACCCATTTGGCCTGTGAACTTAAAAGCTCAGCTGTTGTATTTAACCCAACATCGAAACTTGCACGGGTTTCATCCAAACTTTCCTTTGCTTCGGCTACACTTTTCTTTGCAATCCGAATTGATTCGTATGCTTCTTCAACCTGCACCTTAACCTGCATAACTTCAAGATTTATCAAATCATTTGTATTTTGCAGATTTGTTTCTACCTGTTGCACTTTAAGTTGAGCTGCCCGCATTTTCTTTTTCCCCTGTCCCCATTGAAAAATTGGTATTGATACCTGTGCGGCCAACATGGGTTGGAAATCAGTTGTTTCGTACAGGTCTCTTAGCCAGTAGTTGGCATACTGGGCACTTACTCCAACGGTTGGAAGATAATCCGCCCGTGTAATCTTTGCGTCAAGTTCACTTAGCTCTTTTTGTTTCTCTAAAATTTTCAACTCATTTCTTTTGTTTTCAGCCTGAGTTATTCCGTCACCAAAATTTATCAGATGGACATCTGTGTTTTTATCATGACTGATTTTTACATCGGTATCCAATGGTTGTCCTAAGATCTGGTTCAAATACATTTTGGCCACTTTTAATCCGTTTTTTGCTTTTAACAAGTTTAATTCAGCCTCATTTTTCTGAACTGTTACTTTTAACTTTTCACTGGCAGGTTGTAATCCAACTTCATACATAGCAGACATTTGATCTTCCAGTTCAGTCAACATTTTAATATATTCTTCTGCAATCAAAATATTCTCTTCAACAGTTGCCACCTGCCAGAATGCTTTGTCTGTCTGTTCGATTATGTCTGAATATTTCATATTTAAAGATAAATCGGCAATTTCAACTCCTGCGTCGGCCTGTTGATTGGAATACCTGATTTTCCCGCCTGCATAAACAGGCTGGGTTAATTGAAAGCTGCTGTTTATCAATGTCAGACTATTTATATCGATTGTCGTTCCGGGTTTCCATACATTACTTGTTCCTGAAAAATTGCCGGCCATCGCATCTGCTTCGCTATCGGCAGTTGGCAGAAAATAACCGGGCATACTTATCGGATCCATATTTGGGCGATGCATTAACGACGATGAAAATCCAAATTTGGGCAAATATGCAGTTCTGGCAACCTCCTGATTTACCTGTGCTTCTTTGTTTTGTAAGGCCGCTGCTTTCAATTCCTTGTTAAACTCAACAGCTTGTCGGCGGCAATCTTCAAGTGTCATCACCTTTTGGCCAAAAGCATTGCTGAATACTACTGTAGAAGCAATTAACACGATTGTGTTTACTATAATTTTTATTGATTTCTTCATTTTCTTTTTCCTAAAATTGTGTTTGTCTTCTCCATGTAATTGTTAATCTTTTTTTAGATTACGTCCATCAACACGATACAATACAGTATATAAAACAGGTACTACAACCAGAGTGATTATCGACCCAACAGCCAGGCCAAACATGATTACAACTGCAGTAGAATTAAACATCGAATCGGTAATTAGCGGAGCCATTCCCAGAATTGTTGTCAGAGAAGCCATCATTACCGGGCGTAAACGTGATAATGCCGAATCGATTGTTGCAGTTAAACGATCTTTTCCTGCCCTGATATTCTGGTTGATTTCATCCAGCAATACCACCGCATTTTTAATCATCATGCCAATAAGTCCGAGTGCACCGATAATACCTGCAAAGGTCAGGAATACTCCGGTAGTTACCAGCCCCAGGACAATTCCAATAAATGCAAATGGAACAATTAGGAATATGATAATCGGTTGTTTGAGATTATTAAATAAGCCAATAATGATAATGGCCATTAGACCGACAGCCAGAGGTAAAAACATAAATAATGCCTGGTTGGCCTCACCCGATTTGGCAGTGGCGCCTTCCCACTTCAATTCATAGCCATCCGGTAATTCTATCGCTTCAATCTTTGCCTGAAATTTAGCCTGAACTTCAGCAGCCGTATGTCCTTTTACAGCATCGCATTGCACTTTAATCGAACGTTGGTTATCCAAACGGTTTATAAGTTCATAATCCCAGGTTGCTTTTAAAGTATCAGCAATTTGCGATAATGGAACGCTTGCTCTACTATATTGTCCCCAAACAGGAACATTCATGAGTTGCTCCAGGTTTTCACCTAGATTAGTATCGGTTCGTAATACAATCGGCAGCATTCTGTTTCCCTCATAAACCGCTCCTATTGGCATACCATTGGTTGCCACCAAAATTGAATTTCCCATGTCAGAACGAGTCAACCCGAGAGGTTGTGCCCGCTCAACGGAATATTCAGGAACAATTTTTTTAGTCTGATTTTTCCAGCTATCAGTAACATCTGTTGCCGTTGGCTCATCCAAAAAGATTTTTTTTGCCTTTGTTGCCAAATCTTTCAGCACTGCCGGATCGGGGCCGGTAAACTGAGCCTCAATATCTGCATCGTAGAAAGCTGCGACATATTCCAATACCCTGAAAAAGGCATCAGGATAATTGTTATTCAAATACTTTTGAATCTCAGGAATTATCTCAGCGACTCTGTCCGTTGTTTTGGTCTCAATAATAAAATCAGCATAGTTAGAACCGCCTGTTGGCATGTGGCGCATAAGCAGATAACGTGCAGCTGGACGACCAACAGATGCCATTACTGAATTTACGCCATCCATTTTTAAAATTTCTTTCTGAATTTGCAGCGCATCTTTTTCTACAGCTTTTATATCAGATCCCTGCGGGAGGTAATATTCAATGTAAAACTGGTCGTAGTCAATTTTCGGCATAAAGTCGACCTTCACAAAACGGAACGACCAAAATGCAAAAATCAGAACTGCAAATGAAACTGCTGTAAATATAAACTTGTGACGTATTCCCCATTTCAGAACACTGCCAAAACTACGGTAGAATTTGTTATCGTAGGCTTCAGCATGTTCTCCTTTCGGACGTTCTTTCCGGTAAAAGTATTTTGCATTGAAGGGAGTTTGTATCATTGCAAATATCCAACTTAACGAAAGAGAAATAATCAATACCGTAAATAAAGATGATAAAAACTCGCCTGCTGCATTTGGCGACATTCCTAAAGGCAGGAAAGCTAAAATGGCAACAGCAGTAGCACCAAGTAACGGCAGCGCTGTTTTTTTCGCTGTGTTTATAAAAGCTTTATTTCTTTCTATCCCCGATTTTAAATCAACCAAAATTCCATCGGCTACAACAATGGCATTATCCACCAACATTCCCATTGCCAGAATAATTGCTGCCAATGAAACACGATGTAGAGGCAGGCCAATGGCTAACATTACAATTAAAGTTCCCATGATGGTAAAAACCAAACCGCTGGAAATCAGTAAACCGGAACGAAGTCCCATTGCAAACATGAGCACAACAATTACAATACCAACCGACATCGCCAGGTTCAACATAAAATTCCGAACAGCGTCATCAACGCGATCGGGTTGATAATACACCTGATTAATCTCAATTCCTGCCGGAAGTTCTTTTTGAAGTTCAGCTAGTTTTTCATCCAGGCGTTCACCCAGTTTTACAACGTTAATTCCACTTTCGTTTGAAAGGCCCAGTGTTAAGCCAGGTTTATCATTGTAATACAATGCTTCATTTTCCGGTTGCAGATATGATCTTTTTACCGTTGCAATATCACCTAAACGGAAGTTTCCACCTCCCGGTACCTGAATTAGCAGGTTCTCAATTTCTTTTATACTTGCTATCTTTTGTCCTACACCAACTCGCACCGACTCTTTGCCAACATCAACCGAACCGGGTTTAATAATGGCGGTTTCATTTTGAATAGCTGCTGCAATGTACATCGGATTCACACTCAACCCAGCCAGTTTTTCAGGAGAAAAAACAATATCAATTGTTTGGGTATGCTCTCCAAAAATTTGCGAACGCCGAACACCGTCAACACCCAGCAATTCACGTTCAATATATTCTGTATATTTTACCAATTCTTCATGACTGTATCCATCGGCCGTTACAGCATACAAAATACCATATACATCAGCGAAATCATCATTTACAATTGGATCCATTGCCCCCGAAGGCAGAGAACCTTTTGCATCATTGACTTTTCTGCGGAGATGATCCCAAAGTTGAGGCAACCGAGGAGTTTTTACAGTAGATTGGATATTAACTGTAATGATTGACAAGCCGGGACGGGAAACAGAAGTAATATTATCAATATTCTCCAATTTCTGAATAGCTTTCTCTAAAACATCTGTAACTTCAAGTTCTACCTCGTGCGCTGTTGCCCCGGGATAAATGGTTACTACAGTAGCCGCCTTAATAGGAATTTCAGCATCCTCCAGTTTCCCAATGTTGTTATAGGCAATAATTCCTCCAAATAATACTGCGAACAGTATCGTTGAAATCATCGCTTTTTGATTTAAAAGCCTCTCAAACATTACAGCAGCCCTCCAATATTAGTTACTGAAGAAGCCGGGAGAGGTTTTACCTCTTGTCCTTCAAACAGGTAATGTACGCCGGCAGTAACAACCTGCTCCCCGTTATTTAACCCTGACCTGATATTTACTCTTCCATCCGCTCCGTCAAGTAAGATTTTTATTTCACGCTTTTCAACCTTACCTGTAGAGGAATTGTATATCCAAACGTAGGTACTTGTTTTTTCATGAAAAATAGCTGTTGATGCAACTGATAACTGATTTTCTCCTGACTGGCAATAGATGGTTACTTCGGCAGTCATTCCGGGAGCTACTTTTAAATCATCTTTGTTTTCAAAAGAAAACTTAACTTCATACAAGCCGTCTTGCTTTGCTTTTTCACTTACACTCAGCAACTGAACCGGAAGTTTATTTATCCCTGCATTTTTAACATGTAAAAAACTTCTTCTATCGCCTTTTATTCTGTTTAACTGGCTTTCTGCAATCGAGGCAACAACCTCAAGATGAGAATTGTCGATAATGGAAACAATTGGTGTTCCTGCGCCAACGGTTTGATAATTCTCTACAAATTTTTCGTAAATGTAACCTGAAAAAGGTGCTTTTAATTTTGTGTCATTCAACTGGTTTTGGGCATTTTCATAAGCCGTTTTTGTCATCAGGTAACCCGATTTAATCTTTTCAAAAGTATTCTCCGGAATTTTCTTTTGCTCCACCAACTGTTTGTAGCGATTGTATTCTCCCTGAACCTGCTCAAACTGTGCTTTGGAAGTCTCTATTTGCAGTTGATAATCGCGGTTGTCAATTTCTGCAATAACTTGTCCGGTGCGAACATAATCACCCTGTTTAACATTCAGCTTTTTCAACGGACCTCCAACTCGGAAAGAAAGCGAGGTTAAACTCTTTTCCTTGATCTTCCCGTTAAGAACCATTGTGTTTTGAACTGCGTCGTCTGTAACTGTTTCTACTTTAACCTTTTTAATTGTTTTGGCCTGAGGCGCTTCTTTACCTGAATTTTTACAACCTGACAATGCAATAATTGAAAGGCCTAGTAAAAGAATAATGTTTTTGATTTTCATGTGTCAACGATTTGTATGTTTCTGTTTTTTGGCTCAAAATTAAATGGAACTTATTCCTTATTATTAATGAAGTGTACCAACTGATAAAAATTATACATGAAGTGCAGGAAACGACAACTGATATATAAACTTCAACTTTTAGGTTTTTGGATTTATACTCCTTGTTTTGCTCAACATTGGTTGCGCTAAACGAACCATATTAAATGTCATTAGATTGCAAACAGGTATGGAAATGGAGTTTGTTTTCTGCATGTTTTAATCTATTTCAGTTTGCAATGAACAAATTCAATTGTATTTTCAACGGTATCTAAATGAATGTAATCTTCCGGTGAAATATTAACATTGAAGTACTTTTCAATATAGAAAACCAGGCATGCGAATTGAAAGTCATTAAATTCATAATCTTTTTTAAATGAAGCTTTGCTGTATATTTCGTGATCAAAAATTCCCATATACCTGAAAATTCTGGAAAATTTATTTTCTATATATTTCATTTGTTTTTTTTTAAACTTTTTAATTCTGATTAGTTCTGAATAAAACGAACTTATATTGTAAAAAAATTAGCGTTTGTCTTTATATTCTGTTTTTAGTTTTTCCAGGTTTTCAATAAAGAAATTTATTCCTTCTAAAACATTTTTTAAGAATTTAGCATTTCTGGAATTGGGATTCTTTTTTAGCTCTATAATTTGCTGCATAATATGTAATTTCTGCTGCATTCTTTTTTCTATTTCAGCAATTATTTCATTAATGTCACCGGAAACGAAACGGAAATAACGTTTGCGATCTCCGGGATATGTAACATATTCAATTACACCACGAAGTTCAAGATTTCTTAAAGCATTACTGGCGGAACTTTTGCTGATTTGCATTTCATCAACAATTTCATCAAAAGTGTATTCTTCCTTGTCCATTACCATTAGTAATCCAAGAATTCGGGCAGTAACCGGCTGAAACCCATCCCGCTCATTATTTCGCCCGATTCGTTCAATCAACTCTCTCTGCTTTTTTATTCTTTCTGATTCTTCCATTTTTTAACTAAAATTACGCTGCAAATATAATTAAGTTTTTTTTGTTCGCAATTAAATGAACTAAAATTTTAAATGTAGAGAAGGAATTTATACTTTCACATCACAATTGACATAATAATTATTTTCCATGAAACAATTTTCGAAACAACAGATTTTTTGGATTGGATTGCTTGTTTATTTTGTAATAAATATTCTGCAGGCGGCGTTCCTCGAATTACATTTCGACGAGGCTTATTATTGGCTTTATTCCCGCAATCTTGATTGGGGCTATTTTGATCATCCCCCAATGGTAGCCGCGCTTATTTTTGCCGGGACAAAACTGTTTGGCGGTTATTTAGGGGTCCGCTTCTTTTTTGTGTTGTTGTCATCGGTTTCCTTTATTCTTCTGTGGAACATGGTTAAACCCTATCGTAATTTACCATTGATTTACTGGTTGATGGTTTTTTCTATCAGTTTGTGGATACCTTACACGTTTTACGCCGTGCCGGATGGGCCTCTTTTCTTTTTTACGATTCTGTTTTTATGGCTTTACCAAAAATATCTTCAAAAAAGAAGCTGGGGAATTGTTTTGGCCCTTGCGGTGGCAACAGCAGGATTGATATATTCCAAATACCATGGGTTCCTGTTATTGTTTTTTGTTTTTTTGTCAAACTGGAAACTGATAAAAGAGCGAAAAGCCTGGGTATTGGTGTTTCTGACATTGATTTTGCTGGTTCCGCATTTTCTCTGGCAGTTCGAAAACCAGTTTCCAACTTTCCGGTACCACCTCGTTGACAGCCATCAAACAGGTTATAAAATTGATGTTACCATAAATTATGTATTGGGGGTAGTTTTACTTACTGGTCCTTTTTTAGGTTGGCTGTTTTTATATTCGGCATCCAAATACCGACCCTCTGATTATTGGGAGAGGGCTTTAAAATTTGTTTTTGTCGGTATTTTCCTGTTTTTTTTCATTGTAACATTTGTTGGTGATATCGAACTCCATTGGCCTTTAATTGCCTATATCCCGATGTTCATCCTCGCGTATGCATTTATTGTGCAAAATGAGCGGTGGCAAAAACTGGTAAAAAAAATAGGCATAATTGGTTTTTTTGTCTTTTTGTTCGTCAGGATCTATTTGATTGTGGGGGCTTCTTCCAGTCCGATAAAAGCTATTCGCAATATGACTGGATGGAAACCGGAAATAATTATGCTTAAAAATGAAGCTGGCGACAGGCCCGTGGTTTTTTCTGAGAGTTATCAAAAAGCGTCCCTTTATGCATTTTATGCCAATCGTCCTGGTACTACGTATTGTTTGTTGTCGGGCTTTTACAAATATTCTCAATTCGATTTTTATACCACAGAAAATGACATTCAAGGGAAAGATATACTTTTTGTATCCATGGATAGTACACTTATGAAAGATAATGTGCGTCACCTTAAGGGAAATTTGAAGAATTGGTATGTGCGCGATATTCCTGATTTTAATTCGTATAGCAAACTAGAGATAGATGCTGATACCAGCTCATTCTTACTTGAAAATAAAGTATTAAAAGTTCCACAAATAACTTTGCATAATCCGTATTCCAGAGTTGTTGAGCTGGAAAAAAACAGCCAGCTTCAGGTACATTGGCAACTTTTTATTCGCGGAAAGAAAAAATGGGAATTGGTAAGCCAAGCTGACCTGAACAACCTGAAAATTGAACCCGGAGAAACCATTTCTGTAAAAAATATTCGGTTCATTTTGCCTGATTCTTTGAACGATGGAACTCATCATATTTATTTAGGCATACAAAACGGGCCATTTTTACCGGTCCATTCCATTATTCAATTTGATTTACATGTAAATTAACTATTCACCGGCAGGTTCAATAATTTTTATAAGGTGCATGTTTTTTAGTCGTTGTGCCCTTGTGGCTGGATTTATAAATCCGGGAGTTAGCTTTGACAGGCTACGATGTTTAAACGATTGAATCAGTTTTATCTTAGCTGTTGATTGTTCTATCTCTTTTAATCCTTCATCGTCTGTAAAGATCCAGTCGTTTTTTCTTTTCAGGCATATCTCCAAATCTTCAGAATCATAAAGAAAATGCCCCGGATTTTTTGCGTAAAAAAACAATTCGCGATGTTCTGAATTGTACGTATTTAACATTTCTCCTGTATTGGCCTTTTCGTTAAAAACATTACAGGCCGGAATGACCGACTGGTAGGTAAATATCTGTGGAAAAAGATGGACATTTATCGCAAAATTTAAAGCCACAATTGATATTACACTTTGCAGTAGAATCCGGCTGAGCATGTTGTTTAATTTACCTGTAAGGAAGAACAAAAACAACAGCACTGTAATCCCCAGCCAGAAAAATATGTTTTTTGAAGGGAAGAAATAAATGCAAAGTGAGAAAAGGATGATCCATAAAATGATACAAACGAAGCGCTGGATGCCGATGATGATTTTTTGCATTTTCAGCGAGGTTTTTTCTTCAAAAAAATATAACAGCCATTTTGCAGATAAAAGCGACATAAATGGAGACAGTACCATAAAATAATGAGGCGCTTTGGCACTTGCGATGGAAATAATTATCCAGTAAAAAAATATTCCTCCAAGACTGAAAAGTTCCGGGAGCTTTGTTTTGAATAAGTTTTTAAATTCCATAAAAAGGCCGATAAAGAAAAGAATTGCCCAGGGAAGAAAAATATATAACGTCGTATGAAAATAGAATAGATAATCGGTGCTTCCCCCTTTTATTTTTCCCGAAATGCGGCCGGCGTTATTATCCCAGAAAAAAAATTTCAGGCCTTCCCACCCGAACTGTTTAAAAATCCCGGTGAGCCCAGCAGCAAGAACCAATAAGCTGATAAAAGCACCTAATACGACTTTGTAATTAAAAATCAGCTTGATTTGCTTTTTATATATCAGGTGTGAAAGCGCAGCGATGACCGGGACAAAAACACCAATGGGGCCTTTTGAAATGAGCCCGAGGCCAATTCCCAGCCCAGCTAAAAGCATATTCACCAGCTTTTTCGATTTAATATACTCAGCAAGTTGCCATACCGAAAAAATTACATTGGCCGTTAAAAGACAATCGGTATGAATATCGTTGTGGAATAAAAAGTAAAACTCAGATGTAGCTAGCATTACAGCCGCTATTTTCGCTATTCTTTTACTGTAAAAGAGTTTTGCAAACCGATAGGTTGAATAAACTGCAATACTTGAATAAAGTAATACCGGCAGTTTAAAAGCAAATGTGGTTGGACCAAAAATAAAATAAAACGGAGTTGTAATCCAAAAAATCAGAGGCGGTTTTTGAAGATAGGGTTCAAAATGAATTTTCAGGGTTATCCAATCTCCTGTTTCATAAATTATACGACTAATAGCAGCATATTTCCCTGCATCACTGGTAACTGGTACAATTAATCCCAAGAAGTAGGTCAAAATCAGAAAAAATCCAATGGAATAATTAATCAGGTTATTATAGTTAATTCTTAATTTGTTGTTCATTTTTTATTTATAGAATTACTCGTTGTTAGATTCGTTTTGTAAATAGTGCTTTTTTATATTTAGTTCTGAATTAAAAGAACTAAAATGATAAAAGTAATAAAGTTCTATTTGTTCGCAATAAAAAGAACTAAAATTTCCAATATTGTATTAAAAAATTAATTTAAACTAACTTTATTCTCCTCCCTGATTGTTTTTTAATATAACTTCAACATAAGTCACTCAATAAAAATCATTCTTTTGAAGAACATGAATAAATAGCGTTATCTGAATTTTAATTATATTAAAAGAAATAATTCAATAACCGAATGGAAGGCGATTGGAGTTTAAGATGATAATGCCGACAAATGCGGAGATGGCCAAAACTATCATTAGTTTTGCCAATGATACCGGAGATGAATATTACCTAGGCATTCAGGATAATCCTTGAAAAGGTATAGGAATTGATGGAGACTAATTAATAATCCTTGAAGAAAAAATAAGTAATATTATTTATGACTGGTGTTTTCCTATTGTATTGACAAAAATTCTATTTCTGAACTATGAACCACTTAAAACAAAGAGATTGACCCCGGGACTTTTATCCGCGTTGGCTATTCAAACGGGTAGGCAAGCTCTGAAATAATTCAGGAACTCGAACGACAAGAACAAAATATTTCTTTCGGTAGTGAATTGGCTTTCCAAAAATCGTTGAACGATATTAATTTTGATCCTTTTAAAGCATTGTTAACTGATAAAACTGGGGAGGAACTCACAAAATAGGTTTTGCAAAAATTAGTATAGTATAAATCGGAGTAGGGACGGGAATTGTCAACAATGCCCTGATACTGCTATCTGATGGCGAATTAAGAAAACAGCGATTCTCGTATGTTAAAATTGAATGCGCACGGTTTAAAGGAATCGATCCTGGAAACTTCATTGATCAAAAAAACTATAGATTCGAATGTTGGATTGCAATCGGAAGAGGCTTACCAGTTCATCTTACGTCATATTTCACAAGGAATGACTGATTATCAGGGTATTTGCAGAAATGACTGGTGAGAATACCCGATAATTACAATTCGTGAAGTAATTTGGAACGCTGTGATTCACCGTGATTATTCACTCTCTGGTAAGGTCATAAAAATTGCCATTTTTGATGATAAAGTTGAAATTACCTGTCCAGGCAAACTTACGCTAACAATGGATTTCAACGAAATGGATTCTGGTCAGTCCGACATACAAAATAAAATTCTGGCACCGGTTTTTAAACGCTTGGGAATTATTGAACAATGGGGTAATGGACTTAGGCTAATTGCCAGGGAAATGCAGTCCTATCCTGAGATAGAGTTATCGTGGAAAGAGCCGGGAATTGCTTTCTGTGTTACATTTACCAATAAAAACTATTTGCAGCAGCAAGAGTTACAGCAAGAATCTTTATTCACAAAAGTGTTGAAAATACTAAAAGATGGGACACAATCGAGAAAGGATATATCTTTAGAATTAGGGCAAAAATCTATACCCGGTTAATTTAATGAGATATTAAAAAAGCTCCAGGAAGGCGGATTAATTGGCCGGACAATAAAAGACAAACCTCAAAGTTCAAAACAAAAATTTCAGATAACCGAGAAAGGCAACTTGTTTTTAAAGCTACTGGATAGAAACCGGGAATAAAAGCTCATTCAATCCCTTTCACAAAATACCAACATTTTCAAAAAAACAAGCCCTCCGGGTTTTCAAAAGCTTCCGGCATAAACCGCTCGTTCAGAAATTGCAAGAGTTGATTTCTGCCAACGCACAAGGCAGTTTTTAAAAAAAAATATGATTTCCGTAACCTGCAATCAAACCTTTTTTGAAACCATTTATCAACACATGCAATTTCTCCACTCTCTATTTATTCCTTTTCCTTTTGAAAATTTTCCAAAAATGTAGCCGGAGGTGTTTACGGGTTTGAACGGAAAGACTTTAGAAATCATTATAATAATACTTCCATTGCTTCATCAACCAGTGAGTTATCAAGTTCTTTTAAATATGCCTGGGTTATGGCAATATTTTGGTGTCCCATCGATTCACTAATAATATCTGTGGCGACTCCTTTTTGTTTTAGACAGTTAGCATAGCTGTGCCGGGCAACATAACTTGAAACAGATTTATTAATTTCACATAAAGCAGCAATTTCTTTTAAATCTTTATTGAACTGTTTCAACGTTTTTTTCTTCCGGTTTTCAACTTGAGAGGGTGTTAGTTCATCTTTCAACAAAATGGGGAAAACATAATCAGTCCCATTTTTTCTGGTTTTATAATAGTCCAGAATTTTCTGGACAGGGGGTAATATTTTTATTCGAAAATTGGTTTTTGTTTTAGAGCGGGTATAATAAATCTGGTCATCTATAACATCTTTCCAGCGAAGTTTCATCATATCGGCAAAGTTCATTCCCCGGGTGTAGAAGCTGAAAACAAAGTAATTTCTGGCATTAATTAGTTTCGGATAAGTGCTTAAATCTTTTTTTATGATTTTTTGAACATCTTCAAGTGTAAGTGCTTTTTTTATTCCTTTCCCCTTTAGTTTTGAGATTTTGTATTTTTTGAAAGGATAAATCTCTGTTTTGATTATTTCCCGCTTTATTGCAGAATTAAAAAGGGCTCTCAATGTTCTCATCCGAACGCTAACTCCTCCGTCAGTTCCTCCATTAGCGCGAAGACTTACTTCATATTTTTCGAGAAAAGCAGGTGTTATCTGCTCAAAAGTTATAGACTTGTTATGACTGAAGTTTTTAACTGATTTTAACGTATCAGAATTAACCCTGGCATTTCCTGTTTTCCCAGCTTTTATCATGTCGGAAATAATTTCCTCCCAAAAAGCAAAAATGTTTTTGTAAACAGGGTTACTTTGAATCCGCATTACACTCTCTATATCCGTCAGGGTATAAAAGCCTTTTTTCTGTTCAAGTTCGGTTACGACATCAGTAGCCCTGTCTATGAATTTTAACAGTATTCTGTTCCTTTTCAGATAATCTGGGGCATTTTTGTTGAATTTTCCCTGTTTTTTGTTCCATTCTTTTTCCAAACAAGTATAAGGAGTACGGAAAAATACAGACTTTCTTTCTTTAGTAATCCGCAAATAAATTGGATATTTGCCAGTAGATAATTTTTTCTTTTTCAGAACGGTCTTAAAACTAATCATTTATATTATTTTTGGGTACAACATAGGTACAACAAATTGATATTTAAAGGTAAATAAATCCAACTTCATAACAAAGTTATATTTTGTAATATATTTATAATGAATATAAAAGAAATTATATGAGATTAGATGATAAAGAAATTATGCTGCTTTGGGAGCAGGGGGTCCTCCGTTCGAGTCGGAGTACCCCGACAAAATTGATTTCAAAAAATAAAAAACCTGTAATTCGTAAGATTTGCAGGTTTTTTAACTTTTAACTATTCACTACACACTATTCACTAAAAACCACAACACCTCCCTCCATGAACTTTCAGTACATAAGGCCCTCCGGCTTTTTAGCACAATATATAAGGCATTACTGGATTCTCGAAGCTGATGCCTCAGACGGAGAGGTGTGTGAAAGGGTCATACCGACAGGAAACATAGAGTGGATGTTCCATTATCGGAACACTTTTATCGTCAGAAATTCAGGAGAGCAAATCGTACAACCACGCTCTTTGGCAAGCGGTATTAGCTGTAATTACTTCGACGTGGCAACTAGAGGAGAATCTGGCGTTATTGCAGTCACATTCCTTCCGGGCGGAGCTTCCCGCTTCTTACGTTTTCCGTTATCCGACCTGGAAGACTCCTCTGTCTCTCTGTCAGATATTTTCAATTCCAGGATAAAAGAGACAGAAGAGCGTGTTTGTATTGCCTGCTCAAACGAAGAGAGGATCAAAATCATTGAGCAATTCCTTATTGGTTGCTTCAGGCCCGCTAAAAGCAATGATCTCAGACTTATTGAAAAATGCGTTGAAATAATAACACAGTCAAGAGGTCAGATAAGGAGCTCCGGTCTTTCTAAAAACTTGTCAATTTCAAGCAAATCGCTGGAAAGAAAATTTGCAAATTATTTAGGTAAAACTCCTAAACAATTTATCCGTATAGTCCGCTTCCAGGGTGTGATCCAGAACCTGTCCGGGATAGGACCCAAAGACCTTACAAGATTTACATACGATAACGGGTATTTTGATCAGGCACATTTTATTAAAGACTTTAAAAGCCTTTCCGGATATACTCCAAGGGAATTTCTTGCACTTGGCCCCTGTCATGCCGACTATTTCGAATAGCTGATTGTCGATTTTTTACAATTTTGTCATTTTCAAACCCGATACTTTTGTCGCTTCAACAAAATCAAACTCTAATCCATGAGACAAGACAGCATTATTATCCAGAACGCTCACACAAACAATCTCAAGAACATTGACCTTGAGATACCCAAACACAAACTGGTTGTGTTTACCGGTGTCTCCGGTTCAGGAAAGTCCTCTCTCCTGTTTGACACAATCTATACAGAGGCCCAAAGACAGCTTATAGAGACATTTTCAACCTTTGCCCGCACCAGAATGCCAAAGCTGTCAAGGCCGGACGTGGATGAGATCCAGAATCTCTCTACGGCTATAATAATAGACCAGAAAAAGATGGGCAACAACCTGAGAAGTACGGTCGGAACAGCAACGGAGATAAATACATACCTAAGATTATTGTACTCAAGGATTGCAAAACCCTTTATCGGCCCTTCCTTTTATTTTTCGTTCAACCATCCGGAGGGTATGTGTACCCACTGCCACGGCCTGGGTAAAGAGATATCCCTTGATCTTGACCTTTTCCTTGACAGGGAAAAGTCTCTGAGAGAGGGAGCAATAACCCATCCTCATTACAAGGTGGGAGGTTTTTTGTGGAAAGAGCTTATCAGCATTGGAATCGTTGACAATGACAAACCCTTGAAAGAGTTTACCGACCAAGAGCTAAATCTATTGTTGTATTCTGAACCTTTTGAGATTGACAAGAGAAAAAGCCGGCTAACATATACTAAGTATTATGAGGGGATTGCGCGAAAACTGGAAAAAGCGGTTACAGGAAGGGCTGATGATGAGTCTGATGAAAACGAGAAAAACGCCTACACAAAATATTTTGTCTACAAGACATGTAGCGTGTGCGGAGGTTCCAGAATAAACGAAAGGGCAAGGTCTGTAAAGATAATGGGGTATTCAATTGATCAATTGTGCGGGATGGAGTTGATAGACCTGCACTCATTCCTCTCTGACATCGATGATGAGATTTCCCGTCCGATATTGCGTAAAGCACGATTCCTCCTTGAACAGCTTATAGAAATCGGAGTCGGTTACCTTTCACTTGACCGTGCTGTCAGCACCCTTTCGGGAGGCGAATCCCAGAGAGTAAAGATGGCAAGACAACTGGACTGTAATCTTACCGATATGCTCTATGTTTTGGACGAACCGTCAATCGGGCTTCATCCGAGAGATACCGAGAGGCTTCTTACCGTTTTATCCAGATTGAAAGAGAAGGGAAACAGTGTCTTTGTCGTAGAGCATGATCCGGAAATTATAAGAGCTGCAGAGTGGATAATTGACATAGGCCCCCTGGCAGGTAAGAGTGGAGGAAATATTGTATACAGCGGCACTCCTTCCGGAATATCTTCCACACAAAGCATTACCGGAAAATACTTGTTCTCGGGAGAAAAATGTGTTTTTAAAAGAAAAGAGCCCTCAGGATATTTTGAAATTAGAAATGCCTCTGCAAATAATCTCAAGAATGTGACTACCCGAATACCGAAAGGTGTACTGACATGTATAACCGGAGTTGCCGGAAGCGGGAAAAGCAGCCTTATACATGAGTGTTTTGTAAAACATCATCCCGAAGCAGTTGTTATAGATCAGTCTGTAATCGGAAAGTCCTCGAGGGCAAATGTTGCAACATATATCGGAGTCTTTGACCTTATCAGAAAAGAATTTGCAAAAGCCACTCAAACAGAGGCATCACTCTTTAGTTTCAACTCAAAGGGTGCCTGTCTGAAATGCAATGGTCAGGGCACACTCACCTTTGAACTCCATTTTCTCGACTCGGTAAAAACAGTATGTGATGAGTGCGAAGGAAAAAGATACCACAAAGAGGTGCTGGATTTAAAATACAACTCAATGAACATAGCAGAGGTCCTCGACATGACTGTCAATCAGGCACTGGAATTCTTCAAAAACGATAAAATCAGGAAGCAGATAGATCTCCTCCGTGAAGTCGGACTTGGTTATCTTAAGCTTGGCCAGTCTCTCAGCACACTGTCAGGAGGCGAGTCTCAAAGGCTTAAAATAGCCACAGAACTTAAAAATGAGAGCAGCATCTATATCATGGATGAGCCAACTACCGGTCTCCATATGTCAGACATCGAGAATTTCAGACGGATTGTAGGTGCTTTGGTCGACAAAAACAACACTGTTATAATTATTGAGCACAATCCGGATATCATAAAGCACGCCGATTGGGTAATCGATATGGGACCGGAGGGCGGTAAAGCCGGCGGGGAGGTTATTTTTGAGGGAACTCCTGAAAATCTTATTAAATGTGAAAAATCATTTACCGGAAGATTTCTTCAGTCAATTATTCAATAATATTATTACATTTGCCGCATAAATCAATTTATGATTAAATCATTACATAGTTCCGTGTTGGACATTGCATAAAGAGAGCCGCACCTTCATACGGCTCCTATAAAACCTCACTGATCGGTGAGGATTAATTCTACATTACAAATAATTATACATTCCGGACAGACCGGATGGATGACAACATTTACACAACACAATGGAAACTAATAAATCAAATAAAAACGAGTGTCTTACACCAGTTATAGATTTCAATCTAATCACAGATTTTTTCAAGCGTATTGACCGTCAGGGACCGGGAGCAGTCGAAATGACAATCAAGGCTCTGGAATTCGTAGGACCGATGGATGAAAACACCAAAATAGCCGATATCGGTTGCGGAACCGGAGGTCAGACCCAAACACTCAGGGAAAATACAAAGTCTTCAATTATGGCCGTTGATCTTATCCCTCAGATGATTGAAAAGCTGAAGGAGAGAATCTGGGAAAACAGTCTTGGTAAAAGAATCGAGGGCATAGTTGCCTCAATGGACAATCTTCCCTTCCGCGATGAGGAGTTTGACCTGATCTGGGCCGAGGGCTCTATCTATCATATGGGTTTTGAAAGAGGTATAAATGAATGGAAAAGATTTCTTAAGCACGGAGGATATCTGGCTGTTTCGGAGGTTACCTGGTTAAGGGAGAATCCTCCTAAAGAGATAAAAAAATACTGGACAGACGCTTATCCGGAAATCGATTTCACATCAGTAAAACTAAAACAGATGGAAAAAGCTGGCTATGAGCCTGTAGCAACCTTTGTTCTTCCTGAATACTGCTGGATGGAAAACTACTATAAACCAATGCTTCCTCTGTTTGACAAGTTTCTTGAACAGCAGAGCTCAAGCGAATCTGCAAGAAAATTTGTAGAGGAGATGAAGGAGGAGATTTCGTACTTTGAAAAGTATAAAGATTACTACAGTTACACATTCTTTATCGGAAGGAGGTATTGATATGGAACAGATTTTTATATCGGAGGGATTCGAGAGAGGCAGGGTAATCGCAGAGCATAAAGAGCTCTATATTGTCAGGACGGAGATTGGAGAGATTGAGGCTGAAGTTACCGGTAATATGCGTTTCACGGCACAAGGCAGGGAGGATTTCCCTGCCGTTGGTGACTGGGTAGCCTTGAAAATATACAGCAACTCATTTGGAATAATTCATAAAATTTTTCCCAGATCCTCATGCATTAAAAGAGAGTCAACGGGTAAGCAAAGTGATGTACAGATAATCGGTGCCAATATAGATTATGCACTACTTGTCCAGGCAGTCGACAGGGACTTCAACCTCAACAGACTGGAGCGATATCTCATAATATGCAATGAGTCAAAAGTCTCACCAATTATTGTGATGACAAAGACGGATACAATCTCTGATATTTCAGTGGAAGAGATCCGGCAGAGAATATGTGACAGGATAACCGGTGTCCCGGTTGTTTTTATAAGCAATGAGACCAGGAAAGGTTATCCGGAACTTCTTACTCTCATAAAAGAGGGGAAAACCTATTGTCTGCTCGGCTCTTCCGGTGTCGGCAAATCAACACTGATAAACAATCTGACTGGAAGAGAGCTGATGAAGACCGGAGAGATAGGTTCTCAGACGAACAAGGGGCGACATACAACCACACACAGAGAGCTGTTTTTTCTTGAAAACGGGGCTGTTCTTATAGATAATCCCGGAATGAGAGAGGTAGGAATAGCTAACTCCTCTGCAGGAATGGAAACCACATTCGACACAATTTACCATTTGGCCAGGGGGTGCCGCTACACTGACTGTACCCACACCAATGAGTCAGGGTGCAAGGTATTAAACGCCCTTTCAAAAGGTGATCTGAATGTGGAGTTATATAATAATTATATGAAAATGGAAAAGGAGAGAAGTTTCTTTGAGTTGTCTGAATTAGAGAAGAGAAAGAGAGACAGATCCTTCGGAATGATGTTAAAAAACTATAAAAAGGAGCATAGAAAGAAATAAATACCTAATTTTGTCGCGATAATTCTGCCGGTTTCCATAACAAGAAACATAAAGGAATTAAAAGGGAATCCTGTGAGATGCAGGAGCTATCCCCGTAGCTGTAAGTCCACTTTTATGACTGGCTCTCTGAAGCCACTGCCCTTTTGGGCGGGAAGGCAGCCAGGAAAGGACAAGCCAGAAGACCTGCCGGCAAATAATATTCGTAGCTTTCGGGTGAAAGGCAAGATATATAGAGTCTCTGAACCTTATATGTTAAGCACCCCCGAAAGTTGACAAAAATAAAGGTAGTGTTATGCATTATTTCAGAAAATATGCCCTCCTGATTGTTCTACTCCTATTTACAATCATTGGCCATTCTCAGGTAGCCGGGAGAATTGTATCTCTCGCCCCATCCGTCACAAATATGATCTATCTGATGGGAGCTCAGGACAAACTGGTCGGATGTACCAACTATTGCCTTGAGGGGGTGAAGGATAAGAAGAGCATCGTAGCATCAGCCATAGAGGTAAATGTGGAAAAGGTCCTGCTTCTGAAACCGGACATTGTATTTGCGACCAGCCTGACAAAGCCTTCGGTTAAAGATGCGATGAAGAATCTGGGTATTAAAGTTATCGCATTTAAAAGCGCCACATCTTATGATGAGATTTGCGAACAATTTATCCTAATCGGCAAATATGCCGGGAAGGAACCTCTTGCGAGAAAAATTGTTAAGTCACAGAAAAAGCGACTGGATAGTTTAAGGCTTTTTATTCCCAAAGGAAAAAAACCGAAAATATTTTTTGAGATAGGAGCTAAACCACTCTTCACTGCAGTTCCGAATACATTTATGAATGATTTCATAACCAAAGCCGGAGGAGTGAATATAGCAACAGATATAACTACCGGTACTATCACCAGAGAAAATGTACTTCTTAAGAATCCGGATGCAATAGTTATAGTAACAATGGGCATTGTAGGAATTGAGGAGAAGGCTACCTGGGAAAAATACACAACTCTCACTGCTACAAAAAACGGAAAGATTTTTACTGTTGATCCTTATAAATCGTGCGGACCGAATCCTGTCACATTTGTAGATGTTGTAGAAGAACTTATAACAAAGCTTTACAAATGAGTTATTCCAGATATATTAAATGGGGACTTTGGCTCACCCTTTTTATCTTTATCGTAATTGCCGCCGTTCTGTACTCTCTTTCAAGAGGAGAGATTGACATACCATTGTCGAAAATTGCCGGCATCCTATTAAATGGAAAAGGGAGCATTGAGTACACAGTGCTGAGCGAGATACGTCTTCCGAGGATGATCCTGGGGCTTTCGGTCGGCGGAGCTTTAAGTCTTGCCGGAGTCATTCTTCAAGGCATATACAGGAATCCTTTGGTAGAGCCTTACACTTTGGGGATTTCAGGAGGCGCCGCATTGGGTGTTGCTTTTGCCATAGTAGCGGGACTCAGCTATACCATAGGCTCAATAATGCTGCCTGCAGCAGGTTTTATTGGAGCTTTAGCCACTGTGGTTTCGGTGTACATACTTAGCGTAAGAAAAGGCAAGATTCATACTCAGAATATGTTGCTGATCGGCGTTATGGTCAGTTTCATCGCCTCTTCGGCCATGATGTTCATAATGGCCACAACCACCAATGAGAATCTTCATAATATCGTCTTTTGGGTCATGGGCTCTCTTGATGAGGCAAACGGAAACCTTATCAGAATAGCCGCAATAATTTCTTTATGTGGACTTTTCGTTACATATCTTTTCATTCACACACTGAATGCACTAAGATTGGGAGAGGACAAGGCAAGGCATTTAGGTATCAACACCGACATATCCATTAAGTTGCTGTTCATAATAGCGTCACTGCTCACCGGAATGTGTGTCTCGGTAGCCGGTGTGATAGGATTTGTAGGATTGATAATACCCCAATTCATAAGAATCATAGTCGGATCTGATTTCAGGATACTTATAATAAGCTCTTTCCTTACCGGTGGAGGATTCATCGTGTTTTGCGACACATTGGCAAGAACAATAATAGCGCCTAATGAACTCCCTATTGGTGTTATAACAGGTGTGATAGGTGGAATATCTTTTATATTTATACTAATCAACCTTGGAAGAAAATCGAGGCTAATCTGAAAATTGCAATGAATTTTTTAGAAATAGAAAATATGTCGTGTGGATATGAGAAAAAATTTCTCGTATCAGATATTGACATCTCTATAGCAAAAGGCAGCTTTGTGGGTATTATCGGCCCTAATGGCTCGGGAAAGACAACGCTTTTCAGAGGAATCTCCGGAGATCTTAAGTTGAAAAGTGGAAAAATATCTCTTAACAACAAGAATCTTAAATATTTCTCACATAAAGAGAGAGCCCGGAACCTGGCGATTGTAACACAGGATATTGAGAGTCCGGATATCACTGTTGAGGACTATGTGTTAATGGGACGCCTGCCCTACCATAAAGGTTTCCAATTCTTTGAAAATGAAAAGGATATAGAAATTGCCGAGAAGTATATGAAGTTGACCGGAGTTTCCCATATGAGGGACAAGTTTCTTTCGCAACTAAGCGGCGGAGAGAGACAAATGGTTGCTATTACCAAAGCCCTCGTGCAGGAGCCGGAATTACTTCTTCTTGACGAACCTACCTCGCACCTCGATATAGCACTTCAAATCCAGATACTCAATCTTGTCCAACAACTTAATGATGAACTGGGGCTTACCGTCATGATGATAATCCATGATTTAAATCTTGCTGGAGAGTACTGTGACGAGCTGATTCTCATGAACAAGGGGAAAATCAAGGAAAAGGGTTTACCTGAATATGTCCTGACATATAGTAACATTGAAGAGGTTTACGGAACGGTTGTCTTTACCCAGCCAAACCCACTTTCAGGACGGCCGGCCATATTCCTTGTATCAAAAAGAATTCTAAACAGCATCAACAAAGAGAGGTAAAGCATGCTTAAAAGAGAGCTTGATATATTCTTTGCAACCCTTATGTTCTATACACGCATTCCGGTACCATACAGAACCGGACATACTGATGAGATTCTCAACAAAACAACAAGATACTTCACTCTTGTTGGTATTATTGTGGGTGCAATAGGCGGTTTGACTTTCTGGTCACTCAATCTTTTCCTGCCAGAAAATTTAGCTGTCATTTTAAGTATGGTTGCAACAATACTCGTTACTGGAGCTTTTCACGAAGACGGGTTTGCAGATACATGCGACGGTTTCGGTGGCGGCTATACAAAAGAGAAAGTGCTGGAAATCATGAAAGACAGCAGGATTGGCACATACGGAGCTACTGGCCTTCTAATGATGTTGTTGACGAAATTTTACTCATTATCTTCCATTCCCGTAGCTGTAATACCTCTAATCCTGATTAGTGGTCATGCCTTCAGCCGTTTCTGGCCTGTCTGCATGCTTTATATTCAATCATATGTTCGCCCTGTCGGACAGAGTAAAGCAAAGCCTGTCGGACACAAGGCATCTGGCTGTTCATTCTGGGTTGCTGCCTTTTTCGGTCTCGCTCCACTCCTGTTGCTTCCAATTGTATCAATAATCTACATTTTCGTTATTTGCCTGATTGTATTTATGGCATTCTCTTCGTATACAAAACGCCGTATCGGAGGGTACACCGGAGATGTGCTAGGAGCAATACAGCAGTTGTGTGAGGTTTCATTTTATCTTGGATATCTCATATATATACATTTTTCCCTGTGAATCTCATTCTCATACGCCATACTTCCGTTATGGTTGATTCAGGTATATGTAATGGCAGTTCTGATGTAGAATTATCTGAAAATTATGAAATTGACAGAAATTCAATAATTGAAAAAATTGATTATTCATCTTTTGATATTATATACACAAGTCCTCTGTCAAGATGCCACAGGCTGGCCTGTGACCTCTCAAGGGGTAAGGAGGTAATCAGTGATTGGCGCTTATCAGAATTAGACTTTGGGGATTGGGAGGGGAGCAGTTGGGAGGAGATATATAAAACAGCCTATGGTGAACTCTGGTTTGCAAGGTTGAAAGATATGCCATGCCCCAATGGAGAATCTCTGATGCAGATGGTGTCAAGAGTAAAAGATTTCCTGACAGAAAAAATCCGGAATCCAGAAGATGATAATTTATTAATAGTTACACATGGTGGGGTAATAAGAATTATTATAACTTTATTACTAAATTTAAACTTTGAGGAAATTTTTAAAATTCAATCCTCCTTTGGAGAAATAACGAAACTATATTTTAATTCTGACAATTTGTCCTTGGTACAGAATGTGCAGTTGTGAGACTTTTCAAAAAATCTTATAGACCTCTATGAAAGTCGATATTCAGATAAACCCGGCATATAGCAACCTTAAAAACTTCATTGAAAGTATTCCGGAAAATTTCGATGAGTTGGGTAATGCAAAGCATCTTGGCAGGAACCATATCCGTATAGTGGAAGTAGATGGAAAAAAACTTGTAATTAAGTATTTCAAAAAGATTACCTCTGCCAATAGATTAATCTACGGCAATTTAAGGAAAAGCAAGGCTAAAAGGTCGTATGAAAATTCCCTGAAATTGCTGGAAAATGGAATTGGTACACCTGAGCCTGTTGGTTACATTGACGTATATAATAACCATTCCCTTCAAAAGAGTTTTTACGTTTGCTTATTTTCAGATTATAAGGATATTAAAGATCTTCTATCTAAACCTTTATCTAAATCCGAAGCTGGCATGAGAGCTTTTGCAAGGCTGACAAGTAAAATGCATCACGCCGGAATATACCACGGTGATTACAACCTAAGCAACGTACTCTACAAGTTCGACGGGGAGAATTATGATTTTTGCCTGATTGATAACAACCGGATGAAATTCAAGCGTTTTTCCCTAAGAACCGGTGTCAAGAACCTCCAAAGGATGAAACTATCTGTAGAGCAAATGGCTGTTATCGGAAGTGAATACGCCAACGTCTCTCATCTTGACAGCAATAAAGTGGTTGTAGGTATGATATTTTACAGAAAACACTTTACATCTGCCGTAAATTTCAAAGTATCGGCAAAAAAGTTTATAAAAGGGTTGTTTAAATAGTCTTTCCCTTTCTCGCAACATATTGATTATTTATTTAATTTTGGCAATATGTCCTTAAAAACAGATTGCCATGCCAAGATATGCTGTACAATGTATTCTGGTGGCTCTCATATTTGAGTTGCTTCTCCCGTCAACCCTTTTTTCTCAGGATGCCCGCGAAATAGTTAAACGTGCCGACACTAAGTATAACGGTGAAAAATCCAGTTATAGCGAGATGTCTATGACTATAGTCAGGCCCAAATACAAAAGGAGCATAGAGTTCAAAGGCTGGGCGGTAACAGGCAAGGATGCACTAACACTAATTACTGCTCCGGCTAAAGAGAAAGGGCAATCGTTCCTCAAGAGTGGAAATAATCTATGGAGTTGGAATCCGACAATCCAGAGACTGATAAAGCTGCCTCCATCTATGATGTCACAAGGGTGGATGGGCTCAGATTATACAAATGATGATATTTTAAAAGAGACATCTCTTATAAAAGATTATAATCCTAAGATTATCGGAAGAGAGGAGATAAACGGATTAAAATGCTTTAAAATTGAGCTTCTTCCTCTTGAAAGTGCTGATGTTGTCTGGGGAAAGATCATTATATGGATATCTGAGGAGGAGTATTTTGAGCTTAAAAGTGAGTTCTATGATGAAGAGAACTATCTTGTAAAATCTCATATTGCGTCTCAGATTAAAACATTTGATGATCGTAAACTACCTTCTGTAATTGAGATAATCCCGGCAGACGAACCCGGTAACAAGACCATTGTGACATTACTCTCCATGAAATTCAACATAGCCTTTCCTCCGGACTTTTTCTCGCAGCAAAATATGAAGCGGATAAAATAGATGAAAGAGATAATAAAAATAGCCTGGAGAAATCTGTGGCGAAATAAGAGACGGACCATAATAACCGCCTCCTCGATTTTTTTCTCGATTTTTTTCGCCATACTCATGCGGTCTTTCCAGCTCGGGACATACGACCATATGATCCGGCAGAGCATAGAGTCATACTCGGGCTATCTTCAGGTTCAAAACACGGAATTCAAGGATGACCCCACTCTTGATAACACAATTGATATAACTCCCGAGCAACTTTCCGCAATCAAGTCCGATCCAAATGTCAAAGTCGCAGTTCCGAGAATTGAATCCTTCTCACTGGCATCTACCGGAACTCTTTCAAAAGGCGTGATGGTGGCAGCTATATCACCGGCTCTTGAGAAAAACATGACAAACCCGGAACATAACCTTGTACGCTATATATTTTCCGGGAAAGCAATTGACACTCTCAAAAGTAATAAAGATATCCCCAAAGATATATCAGCCAGAGTATCAAAGCTTAAAGACCAGTCATTTACAAACAAAAAGTTTATGGCAGAAGAACTAGAGCTAAATAGTAGTGACTCTCTATTAATCAATATTATATCATCTATTTGTTCAATTAAAGCTAACTATCTAAACGAAAACGATTCGGGTCTGCTTGTTTCATATAGATTGTCCCAATATCTTAAAGTAAGTGTGGGAGACTCCATCGTGCTTATGGGCCAGGGATATCAGGGCATGAGTGCCGCCGGACTGTTCCCTGTAAGGGGAATAATAAAAGTACCCTCACCGGACCTGGACAATAAATTGATTTACATGACCCTCTCTAATGCGGAAGGGTACCTCTCCGCCTATGGAAAACTAACATCCATCGCCATTAATCTTAAAAACACCGATGAGATGACAGCCACGCAGGAGAGAGTATCTGCAATATTCGATAATCAGAGCGAAATTGTGGTAAAGAACTGGGAGGAGATATCCCCGGTCCTTAAACAGCAGATTGAAGGTGACAGTAACGGAGGTATACTTTTCATAATGATACTTTATGTCATCATCTTCTTCGGGATTTTCGGAACAGTCCAGATGATGATATCCGAAAGAAAGAGAGAATTCGGTGTTATGATATCACTGGGAATGAAAAAAGGGAGACTGGCTCTGATAATAATCACGGAGATGCTCTTTTTGGGGAGTCTTGGAATATTTTCCGGAATGGTTGCCTCAATCCCTTTCATGTTATATGGTCATATTCATCCAATCCGTATTACCGGAGAGTTGGCAAAAATATACATAGATATGGGATTTGACCCGGTTATGCCGATGTTGCTTTTCGAAAGCTACTTCTTCATCCAGGCAGCAGTTGTCTTCCTGATGGTTTTAGCTGCCACTATATTACCGGTAAGAAGCATTCTTAAAATCAATATAATAAAAGCTCTTCATGGATAGGATATTGTCAGTTTCATGGAAGAACGTCTGGCGAAACAAAAAAAGAAGCCTGATTGTAATTTCGGCCGTTATGTTGGGAACAGCCGCAGGAGTCTTCACATCAGGACTGATGAACGGCTGGGTTGACCAAAGAGTCCAGTCTGCAATCAACATTGAACAATCTCATATAAAACTTACTAATCCGGAGTTTCTTAAGAATGAGGAGTTGGCAAACTATATAAGAGGAGTTGCACCGGTGGAGAGTTACCTTAAGTTTAATAAAAAAATCAAGGGCTACAGCAAGAGAATCAAGATTATGTCCATGGCTGCCACTTCAAGGGGCAACACCGCACTGATGCTTCTAGGTGTCAATCCGGATGATGAGAAGGTTGTTTCAGAACTATATAAACATATTTTACCGGATGGTGGTGAATATCTTGAAAATGGCAAATCGGGCGGGATAGTGATAAGTGACAAAACAGCTGAAACGCTCCGGATTAAGAACAAAGAGACCGGAAAATACAAGCTCCGCTCAAAGATAGTGCTCACATTCACGGGCAAAGAGGGTGAGATGATAAGTCAAAGCTACCGTGTCTGCGGCATATATAAGACAAGCAATACAGCATTTGACCAGATGTACGCGTTTGTTCTTGACAAAGAGCTCCGTTCCGCATTTCCTCTCACCGGTGATCAGATACACGAAATTGCCGTAATGTTGAATGATAAGGATGATTTAATTTCGGTTCAGGACGATATTAATAACAGATTCCCTCAGGTCACTGCCCTGAACTGGATGGAATTGGCTCCCGATGCCGGTATGATGTCTGAATATATGTACTTCTACTATTTGATTATCATGGGATTCATCCTATTTGCCCTGGCTTTCGGGATCATAAACACCATGCTTATGGCAATTCTCGAGAGAGGCAAAGAGATTGGAATGCTTATGGCCATAGGAATGAATAAATCGAAGGTGTTCAAAATGATAATGCTGGAGACAATTTTCCTTACAATGGTGGGGGCTGTGGTTGGAATGGCCGTCGGCTGGCTGCTGATTTACATAACCGGAAGGACCGGAATTGATTTCTCGTCAATCGAAGAGGGTTTCGAGGCGCTTGGCTGGTCTTCTGTAGTTTATCCCAATATTCCGACCGGCTTTTTCTTTGGTGTTACATTTATGGTTGTCATTACAGGAATTTCAGCATCAATACTACCTGCCAGGAAAGCTCTTAAAATGAATCCCGTAGAAGCCCTCAGAACTGATAATTAATTGAATATATGAGCGTGATAGAAATAAAAGATCTGGTTAAAATCTATGATGGTTCGGCGGTTGAAGTAACAGCCATTGATTGTGTAAACCTCAACATTGAGGCTGGAGAATTCACCGCCATTGTCGGGCCTTCCGGCTCCGGCAAGACTACTTTGCTCAACATGATAGGCGGGCTTGACAGCCCCACATCCGGAAGTATAACCATTGACGGCGTGGATATAACCCGTCTGAAGTCAAAACAGCTTACAGACTTCAGACTCAACAACATCGGCTTTGTTTTTCAGTCATACAACCTGATTCCGGTACTCACTGCTGCAGAAAACACCTCTTTTGTCATGGAGCTTCAAAAAAGGGAAAAGAGTTTTATAAACGACCGTACAAAATCGATACTCACAGATGTGGGACTAAGTGCAAAGATGAACAGTCGGCCTAATCAGATGTCCGGAGGAGAGCAACAACGTGTGGCTGTTGCCAGGGCAATGGCATCAGGTCCGAAATTTATAATTGCTGATGAGCCGACAGCCAACCTTGACACAAAAAACACGGAAAAGCTGCTCGAAATGATGGAGGAGATGAATGAAAAACGAGGTATCACCTTTATTTTCTCAACACATGACCAGAGAGTAATAAGCAAGGCTCACAGGATAATCGTCCTGGAAGACGGAAGAATAATAAGAGACGAACAAAAACAATGAGAAAACAACTCCTTCTCATATCACTCTGTTTTCTGACAATCCCTGTTTTTGCACAAAAATTATCGGTGACAGGATATGTGAAGGATATGCAGGGTGTCTATTATCTTGAAAAAGCCATTCAGTTGCCCGGCGGGGACTCACTTCAATGGACCACATACAATCAGGTGCATAACAGGTTAAATATTGACTGGGAGCTGGCAGAGTCTTTCCATGTCAATGTCGGTTTGCGTAACAGAATTCTTTTTGGAAAAATGCTGGGCAGTTTTCCGCAATACGCCGATATGTTTGAGGATGACAATGGTTTTCTTGATCTCAGTGTGAATATATTAGAGGGGAACAAATGGTTTTTCAACAGCTCTCTGGACAGGTTGTACATTGACTACACTCTTGGAAAATGCCAGCTAAAAATAGGAAGGCAGCGGATAAACTGGGGTATCGACCTTATATGGAATCCAAACGATCTGTTCAATGCATTTTCATATATAGATTTTGATTATCCTGAGCGTTCTGGCAGCGATGCAATCCTCTTTACCTGGTACACATCTGAAAATTCATCCCTGGATATCGCATGTAAGATTGACCACAATAAGGAGAGCACTATTGCAGCCAGATATCTTTTAAACATTAAGGATTACGATATTCAGCTTATTGCCGGTAAATGCATGAAAGATCTGGTGGCAGGAATGGGTTGGTCCGGCAATATAGGTTCTATCTCCTTCAGAGGAGAAGGAAGTGTTTTTATTCCATACAACGGCAAAAGAGACTCCTCCGTCACCTCGACAGCAATAACTTTTTCCTTTGACTATACAACGAAAAATTCTCTCTATCTGCTGGCGGCCTTTTTGTATAACAGTAGCGGCAAGAAGAAGCAGACAACAGGAATATCACTGTTGAATCCCGACCGGAATCTTGATGCAAAACATCTCTCTTTGGGAAAATATGAAATCTTCGGACAGATTAGCTATCCTGTAAGTCCTGTCCTGACCCTGGGTGCTTCCGGAATATATAACCCTTCTGACAACTCATGCTATTTAGGCCCCACTCTTGCTTTATCGCTAGGCAATAACTTCGACTTAATGATCAATAGCCAGTTACTGCTTGGAAACGAAGGAAGTGAATATGGGACTTACGGAAAAACATTTGCCGGATTCGGAAGCATAAAATGGAGTTTTTAGAAGTGTAAATTATTTCTATATTTGTACGTGTAAACACCCGTCATGTACGATGCACTCAGTTTTACGCAAAGTTTTCCTTATCTCTCTATTGTTCTTTCTGAACAATAGCAATTTATCCGCACAAGAAAATGATGAATCCGGCATAACTACAGAGGGGGGTGTGGATATCCTGAATAACTATATTTGGCGTGGCCAGGACTATCTTCACAAAGGAAGCATTCAGCCATATATTTCAGCTTCATGGAAGAATTTCACATTAGGAATGTGGAGTGCATTCAGAATAAAAGGAGATGGTACAGATGAGGTTGATCTGTATTTATCCAAGAGCGTCGGTCCGGTAACACTCACTATATATGACTACTGGTCATACAGCAAGAGTTCACCTTCCAAATATTTTGATTTCAATTCCAAATCGACTTCACATATTCTCGAGGCACAGGTGTTGCTTTCCGGGGGTGAAAAAATTCCCTTTAATTTGTTGGGAAGCTACCTGTTTTACGGAGACGATCCCTCCAGAAGTGTCTATCTGGAACTTCAGTACGTCAAACCGATAAAAGAGGCAGAGCTAACCCTCGCTGTCGGGTATCAGGTAAAGGGAGAATTTTATGCTGAAAAAAATTCTTTTGTAAACACAAGCGTAGGTTTTGTACAGCCAATAAGACTTTTCGACAAAATAGCAACCAATCTGATCTCAAATCTCACATACAATCCTTCTGCTGACAAGGTTTATTTTACGATAGGTTTCGGTTTTAACAGTTTATGACAACACCATGGCAATAATAAGTAATCTACAGAAACGTCTCCTTGCATTGATTATTGTTACAGGATTAGTCTTTATTATTATCTTTTTTATTCTGACACTTATGGAACAACGAGCTTCCAGAATATTGTCAGACTCCTCACAGACACAACTTGACATAGAAAGCGATGGTTTTTTGAAAATGAGCACAAGTCTCATTCATCAGGTAGCCTGGGATTACTCATATTGGGATGAATTAGTCGAGTCTATTGAAAATAGGGACAAACAGTGGTATGAAGAGAATATTTCAACAATAATCACCTCATTTCACCTTGACTATACTGCCGTATACGATAAATCTCAACAAAAAATTCATGATGCTCACTCTGAATTGCTGCAAGAGACCCCAAAAATACCGGATGGTGTATTTAAAGCTCTTAAATTCAACCCAAATATCTCTTTTTTCCTTCCAACAAAAACTGGCTTTCTAAAGATTAACGGTTGCTCTGTGCATCCGACAAACGATCCTTCCCATATTACAACTCCAACTGAAGGATATCTTTTCGTAGCCATTCTTCTTAGCAAATCATATCTCAAAGAACTTTCCATTGTTAGCGGTTCAAATGTTTTTGTAAGCAATGCCGTAGACTCATCTTATAAAAAGGGGAGCTACAATCTGGTCTCGACAAAAAAACTTAAGGGTTGGGATGGCAAGACGATTGGGTACCTCAGATTTGACCGTAAATATGAAGTGTTAAGATTACATAGGAACGCTTCTATTCAAATCACTCTTTTTCTGATCATTGCAATTATTACGATTTGGTTCACCTTACAGTTTTCACTAAAAAAATGGGTGATAAACCCTATAAGGACTGTAAGTGAGATCATCGAAACTGAAGATTCAGAAAAAATTCATCTACTAAACAAAACCTCCGACGAGTTCAGGGAAGTCGGACGCCTTTTCCGTAAGCATATTTTACAGAAAGAAGAGCTTGTTAAAGCCAAAGAGAAGGCCGAAGAGTCCGATCGTCTTAAATCTGCATTCCTGGCAAACATGAGCCATGAAATAAGAACTCCGATGAACTCAATAATCGGCTTTACCGGGCTGTTGAAAGAGCCGGATCTTTCGGTTGAACAAAAGGAAAAATACACATCCTTGATCGAAGAGGCCGGAGAGAGACTGCTTGATATAATCAGTGACCTGATTGCAATCTCGAGAGTAGAGTCGGGGCAGGAGGAGGTGAAGGTCTCCTTGTTCAATCTAAACGAGCTGCTTGACTACAACTATATACTTTTCAGAAATAGTGCCATGCATAAAGGAATTGAACTTCATGTAGTTAAAAAGGAAGAGACCTCTAAGGTTAATATCAATTCTGACAGAGATAAGGTATACACAATCCTGACAAACCTTTTAAGCAACGCGTTGAAATACACAAAAACGGGAAGTGTGGTTTTTGGATACGGGCTTGCTGATAATTCTGTAAAATTTTACGTCAAAGATACCGGAATCGGCATCCCTTCGGATAAGATTGACACAATCTTCAACCGTTTTGTGCAGGCTGACCAGTCTTACACAAAATCATATGAAGGAACCGGCCTTGGCTTGCCTATTTCCAAGGCTTATGCAGAGATGCTTGGAGGAAAAATTTGGGTTGAAAGTGAACCCGGTAAAGGATCTTGTTTTTACTTTACAATAAAAAATATTGCTGTATAACTACGAAATTATTATTATCTTGCAAAGATAAATGAGCGAGAGAAGCCACAAATCAAGTGGCGATTGGTGTAATATGTTGTTTTATATTTTGTTGCTTCGATTATAATTTAGCCTAATATTAACCCAAAATATATTCTAAAGTGAAAAAATTTCTTGTTCTAATGTTTTTATCCATTTGGATAATCTCTCCTCAATTGCTTGCCCAGGGGCAACAGAAGTATACTCTTGAGGGGAAAGTTACTCTCTATGGTACAGACGAACCTATCCCTTATGTAAATGTGCTCATAAAAGAGCTCAACGTTTGGGGTATTTCAGATGTCAATGGTGCATTCAAAATTACCGGTATTATTCCGGGTACACACACACTTGAGGCAAGTTCCCTCGGTTATCAGACTATAAAGTATCCGGTAACCGTCAACAGGAACATAACAGACTTTAAAATTCAGCTGAAAGAAGAGAACCTTACCCTTGACGATGTTGTTGTGACAGCAGTTGTAGGTAACTCGCTCAACTCATCTTCAAGAATTGAGAAAGCGGCTATTGAGCACGTTCAGGCATCCAGCCTTGCAGGAATTATGCAGCTGGTTCCCGGTAACGTTACCGTAAACCCGTCCCTTACCTCTGCAAACAGTGTTACAATAAGAAGCATCGGACAGATAACAACGGGAGAGGGTGGTGACCTCAATGGTAATAACGAGCGTGGTGTAGGCCTCATGATAAATGGTGCAAAAGTATCATCCGATGCTAAAATTACAAACGCCGGAACCTCTTCACCTAATCAGATTGACTATCGTAATTACTCGACAGACAATATAGAGTCTGTTGAAGTGCTAAAAGGTGTCCTCTCTGCCGAATACGGAGACGTTACTTCAGGTGCTATTCTTGTTAAAACAAGAGCCGGACGCACACCGTTTGAGGCCAGGATTAAGACAGATCCTAACACAAAAGCTGTTGCTTTCGGAAAAGGTTTTGCCCTTGGAGACAATGCCGGAAACCTGAACATTGATGCAGACTATGCAAGAGCATTCAGTGACTGGGCCTCTCCTGTTGCGATTTTTGACAGGACTACAGTTGGTATAACCTATTCAAATACATTCAATACAAATAAAACCCCATTGAGATTCAATGCAAGGGTAAGTGGTTTTATATCTGGCAACAACGTAGAGTCAGACCCCGATGTATCATCCCTCGATTTCACAAAAACCAGAAGCAAGAATTTAACCGTTTCACTTTACGGTAGCTGGCTGCTTAACAAATCCTGGATATCTACATTGAACTACAACGTTTCCGGTTCGTATGAAAAGGATACAGAACAAAAATATGTTGTAGAAAATAAACTTCCGCAACCTTCTACCAGGACAATGACTGAGGGTATCACAATCGGATACTTTACAGATCCTACTGCCCCGAAGGACATGAGAGCCGAGGATATTCCAATCTACGCCAATGCAAAGATCTCAGGTAACCTGAACAAAATGATTGGAGGAACGCTCTCAAAGACCATGCTTGGTGTTGAAGTTAACACAAAAGGCAATACCGGCCGCGGTATATATTATGTAAGTGGCGTTCCTCAATATTTCAGGGAAAGGCCATATACAGAAATTCCATTTATGACAGACCTTAGTGCATTCCTCGAGGAGAAAGTTACTGTTCCTATCGGAAAAACTTCTCTCGAAATGAGTCTTGGTGCCCGTCTTAATAAGATGATAGTTGACGGTTACAGCTATGATCCTACCATTGACCCTCGTTTCAATGGTAAATACAACATTGTAAAAAGCAAGAGAAACGGCATCTTAAGGTCTTTAGCAATAAGAGGTGGTTGGGGTATCATGCAGAGACTCCCTTCTATTTCAACACTATATCCTGCGCCTGAGTATCTTGACAACTGTCTTTTCCAGTACCGCAACAGTGCTACCGGTGAGTCTCTGGCTGTAATACAGACAGATATAGTTGACGGAAAGCTCCCATATAACCTCAAGCCTGCAAAGACAAGAAATGCTGAAATCGGCCTTGATTTTAACATTTTAGGTATTGATGCCCAGATTACCTATTTCAACGAAAACCTTACAGACGGTCTTTCCGGAAATAGTTCGTATGTTACACAGGATTATGACTATTACAACACTGTTTCAAGTCCGACAGCTGCTCCTAAATACGAGAACGGCAGAGTCTGGATAAAGAACTCTCAGGGTGTGTACGAACAGCTTGCTTACAAAACAAATACTGAATATAAATCATACGCAAGACCAGACAACCGCGCCAAGATGAAGAAATGGGGTATCGAGTATGATTTTAACTTTGGCAAGATAAACGCAATAAATACATCTGTTATTGTCAACGGGTCATATATCAAGTCTGAAAACTCATATGACGGGTTACTCAATTATTATGGAAATTATACTGATCCTATAGTCCCTTCACAAAAGTTGGAGTATGTGGCTATATATGCAGGAGATGACGCTATGACAAAAGGAACCGGAAGAGAGAGGCTCTCGACCAATATCAGCCTTGTAACACACATCCCTTCAATCCGTATGATTGTATCCGTAGTTACACAATGCGTATGGAAATACAACACATGGAACCTATATGACGAAGGTAACATCTACTCTCTCGATGCTAACGGGAACAGAGTATTTGGAGATTATAACAACAAGAACAATGATGTTATACTCTACAGGGATCCTGTATCTTATATGGATTTTGAAGGCAATGTAAGACCTTTCAGCGATTATTACACAACTACAGACCAGAACCTCAAGACCCGTCTGGGTATGTTGAGAAAAGCCACTGACGCAAGTTATTACTTCAATAAACAAGGATACAAACCTTTCTTTATGGCAAACATCCGTGTTACCAAAGAGATCGGCAAACTCGCCTCACTCTCCTTCTATGCAAACAACTTCACCAATTCAACACCTATCATGAAGAATTCGGCAAGGCCTAATGCAATAGGGACACGTGTCAACTCGAAGATTTACTTCGGTGCTGAGTTAAAATTAACCTTCTAATACTGAATCAAAATGAAAAATATAAAATTCCTTTTCCTTCTGATTGCATCCGGCGTATACCTTAGCGGATGTATGAAAGATCTGAAAACAGACGAGTTCACCGATGATGCGATCAGCTCTACCATCACAGTGACCGTCAATATGCCTGAAGGTTATAATTACACAACCGAAGGCCTCCCTGTCTATTTTGTGGATCCAAGCTCCGGACTTGAATTCTGTGATACAACAAATGCCTCCGGTGTTGCAACAATCAGAGTACCCCACGGTGCATATATCGCTACTACTGAGACCAAACACAGTGCAGCCGGTGGTGTTGTCTACATCTTTAACGGAACATCGGAAAAAATCCGTGTTGCTCCCAACGATCCTAAAAGCGCAAGCTCTAAAATAGATCTCAACGTTTCGAAAGCAGGACAAATTGTATTGAAAGAGATTTACTACGGAGGATGTATGAATCCGGCCACAGGTAAGAGCTATTCTAAAGACCAGTATTTTATTCTTTACAATAATTCCGGAGAGGTTGCATACCTTGATTCTCTCTGTCTTGCCGTTGTAGATCCTTATAATGCACCTTCCAGTGGTAAATCATCAAACTGGGTTAAACCTAATTCTACTGAATTAAGAGACTCCATACCTGTATCCGGCATCGGTTGGATGTTCCCCGGAACAGGTAATCAACACCCGCTTCAACCGGGCGAACAAGTTGTCATCTCTCTTAATGCAATAAACCATTTAACCATATCTTCCACATCTGTCAATCTGGGCATTCAGGGTTACTGGGCAGCTTACGATCCTTTGCTTACAAAAGCTCAATCCACCCCCAATGCAGGAGTTAACCTGATGACTGGATTCTGGAAAGTGGGTACTGCAACATCCTGGGTTGTATCAACATTGAGCCCTGCAATATTCCTCTACTCTATGGGTGGTAAGACTCCTACTCAGTTTATTGCAGATACTTACACATGGAATCCGGGTTATGCCACTAACAGAAACTTTGACTGTCTGATGGTTGACAAGAACCTTATTATTGACGGAGTTGAATGTTTCAGAAATGTGACCGACTCCAAAAGGCTCCGTCCGGAAATTGACAATGGTTTTGCAATGGTTGACGGTGGCGGTCAGGGACAAAGCGTCCACAGACGCATAGATGCACAGGCAACAGCAGCTGCCGGCGGCAGAATTGTATATATGGATACTAACAACTCATCCAACGACTTTGAAAAGAGAACAACTGCTTCACTTGTTGGTGTAAATTAAATTTAATAAGATGAAAAACAAATTAATATATACAGTAGCAATTGTGGCAATGGTTCTCTTCTCAGGAACACTTTTGGCACAGAAACATAAAGTATCTGACAAGTGTCTCTACTTTTTTGACAGACTTGAGAAAAGCGCTCCTTGGATTGTTTCCGATAACGGGGCAGGTTTGGTCTTCAACTCCGCAATGAACTTCTCATCATTTGGTGCTTTTTATGGTAATGAAAAAGGTGATTACAAGAATTACTATGATCCTTCTAACTATAATACTTTCGGAATCTCTACAAAATCATATGTAAAGTCAAAAAACGTATACTATTTTGGAGAGCTCATCTATGATTACGGAATCAAAGAGAATCAG
The DNA here is from genome assembly GCA_000473305.1 of Bacteroidales bacterium CF. Lineage (GTDB taxonomy): Bacteria > Bacteroidota > Bacteroidia > Bacteroidales > UBA932 > Bact-08. The sequence continues at coordinate 2,642,015 of CP006772.1, forward strand.
GCATGGCTTGGCACTATCTATCCAAATACCACTTATAACCCTATCGTGGACTCAATTCCCGGAAAGGTGTTGAGAGAAGATTATTATCTGAATGCAAAGGTTGGTTACCCTGTTTCAAAGAGTCTTTCACTCGGTGTAGGCTTCAATTACCACACAGCAACCGCTGCAAAGAGGACTGACGGAAGAAACAACAATACATTTTCAAGCTTTAACGTCGCTCCCGGTATAATATTCAGCAAAGGCATACTCAACCTCGGATTAAACCTTTCTTACAAGCACGATGTAGAGAGAGTTAAATATGAGTACCTAGGTGATGAGACAGGAAAGAGCATATATTACATGGAGGGGCTGTTCTTCTACACAGAGAGCGGTCTGACAAACACAACCATTCTTTCCAGAGGGTATTTCACTGATGTTTTTGGCGGGGCGCTTCAGCTTGAATTAAGAAAGAACAACCTTAAATTCTTCAATCAGCTTAAAGTAAACTATAATCAGGAAGATGATTTCGAAGATAACAACCTGATGAAAAGATATGCTTTCACAGATGGCCTTAAGTACGATTACACCGGAACTCTTTCTTTATCTACTAAAGCGATTGATAATTACCTTAAACTCTCTTTTGTAAACAACCAGCAATTCAGCTACAATGTTGTAACCAACTATGAACTAGTTCCCGGTGAAATCAACACATGGAACTATTTCGAGTATGGCAAGACATTGAGATATATGGTTGACGAGACAGAGTACGGTGCTGAATACAAAGGTTATGTAAAACGTCAGGATGGCTGCAAATGGAATTTCTCATGGATATTTACCCTTGGTGGCAATTACAGCAAGGTGGCAAAGGATTTTAAAATCTATCCTGCCGTATATCATCAGGATTATGAAAACACCCAGCTTTACGCCAATATCGAGAAAAATTTCAGAATTAAAGATATAGCCCTTATAGATATAAATCTTGGAGGTAGCTATATAGATGGTAAAGGTCTTATGCTGGAAAGCTCTAATCCTGTTACTGAAGGAAGCCTTTTGATGAACAACTCTCTTTTGATGCACGATTTCGCATACAGAACTGCAGACCGCGCTAAAATCGGCGGTGGTATTAAGTACACACATATCCTTAATGCAACAAAAGGTATGACAGCGTTCTGCCATGCAACATATTCACATCAGTATCTGGTAAATGACGGTGGCCTTGCAGCAACTCTCGACGGAGTACTGCCGGGAACATACAAATCATTTGTAAATATCAGTGTCGGTTTGAACTTCTAGTCGGTAACCTGTACTATATAAAAAGCACCTTCGAGTAACATCGTAGGTGCTTTTTTATTATATTTACAGACAACTGTTTACGACGATGGCAGATTTCTCAATAAATTTTGCAGGGATAAAAGCACCGAATCCTTTCTGGTTAGCCTCCGGCCCTCCTTCAAATACGGGGATTCAGGTAATGAGGGCTTTTGAGTCGGGTTGGGGCGGTGCTGTATAGAAAACAATCGGTGCTAAGGGCTACAATGTATGCAACAGATTCGGAGCATTCAACTATAACAGGAGAAGGCTTGTCGGTATGAGCAATGTGGAGGTTATTTCTGATCGCGAACTCTCAATAAACCTCAAAGAGATTGAACAGACAAAGAAAAGATTTCCGGCCAATGCTCTTATAGCCTCATTGATGGCTGAAACACATGATGATTGGGTTCAGTTGGTTACCGATGTTCAAAATGCCGGTGTTGACGGGATTGAACTCAATTTCAGCTGTCCTCATGGTATGTGCGAAAAAGGCATGGGTTCTGCGGTAGGCCAGGAGCCCCGATTAATTGAAATAATCACAGAATGGGTAAAAGAGGGTGCAAAAGTGCCGGTAATTGTTAAACTGACTCCAAACATCACAGATATAAACGACGAGGCAATTGCGGCTAAAAAAGGGGGCGCAAACGCCATATCCCTTATAAATACTATTCAAAGCATAACCGGAGTAGATATTGACCGATTCATACCATATCCTACTATTTATAATCGTGGGTCAAACGGAGGTTACTCCGGCCCTGCAGTAAAGCCCATAGCTTTGAACATGGTAAAGAGTTGTGCAAAAAATCCGGATTTGAACCTCCCTATATCCGGTATCGGAGGTATTGAAAACTGGCGGGATGCCGTTGAATTCATACTTCTCGGAGCCGCGTCAGTGCAGGTATGTACCGCAGTAATGCACTATGGCTTCGGGATTATCAAACAGATGCTCTCCGGTCTTGAAAACTATATGAACGAGAAAGGATTTAGTTCCGTCAGTGAGTTCGTGGGCCTTGCCCTGCCGAATGTTACCTCATGGGAAGGTCTAAACTTTGACTACAGAGTCCGCGCCAAAATAGACTCCTCAAAATGCACAGGATGCCACACTTGCTACACCTCTTGTAAAGATGGCGGCTACCAGGCTATAGAATTGGTCTCCGACAACGCAAAGAGTAAACCCGTCATAATAGACGAGAAGTGTTGCGGATGCGGTTTATGTACTCTGGTATGTCCTGTGGATGAATGTATTACCCTTGATAATGTCCGTTAATTTACTACTTACCTCCGAAATTCTTCATAAACTGAACCCTTTCGAACTTTCTTGGATCCTCTATATTCGAATAGTTTAACATTCCCTTGAAATCTTTGATGTTTTTGAATCCGTGCTTCTCCATGAAGATGTGGATATCCTGATTTACATCCGATATTGCCTCCGCCCCTCTTTTGTACAAAGCAGTACACATCTGGACAGTTGTAGCACCGGCAAGAATCTGCTTGATGGCTGTCTCTCCGGAATGAATACCTGTACTTGAAGAAAGATCTATTCCCTGTACAAGTGCCGAAACAATCCCCATCCATCTCAACTCCCTCAAAGACTCCGTCTCGGTCGAGAATGCCTCAGCAGCGACTATTTTTAGCTTTGATATGTCTATATCGGGTGTGTAGAACCTGTTGAACATAACAACCCCTTTCGCACCGTATGCTTTGAGATTATTTACAAATCCTGGAAGGTTTGTTACATAACCGGCTATCTTTACGGCAACAGGAATTTTAAGCATCTTTGTAACTGTACCGATAACATCCAGATAATCCTTCTCCACGTCTGACGAGCTTTTATGAATATTTAAAGGCAAAGAGTAGATATTGAGCTCAATGGCATTTACCCCAGTCTTTTCAATCTCCCTCGCATAAGAGACCCACTCTCCTTTTGAATAGCAGTTTATACTTGCTATAACCGGAACCGTAACCTTTGCCTTAATCTCCCTCAGAAGGTTGAGATATTTCTCTATCGAATACTGACGCATATAGTGGTGAAGGTAGTCCGCCGACTCAGGGTAATCACTGCTCCGCGAATTGAGAAAATCAGCCTCATCAACAATCTGCTCCTCAAAAAGGGACTTCACTACAATCGCCCCGACCCCGGCCTTCTCAAATGATTCAATTTTATCAAGCTGCGTTGTCAGACCGGAACTTGCTGCTATAACAGGCGAATTAAGGGTCAAACCCATGTAATTAACCGAGATATTTGTCATGATTTAAAGTTTTAGATTTTTTCCAGAACATTTCTAAATCCAACCTTGTCCCCAACGATTTGTTTCAGTTCAGAAACAGGGATACGTTCCTGTTTCATTGAATCTCTGTATCTGATAGTCACACAATTGTCCTCAAGACTCTGGTGGTCGATAGTAATACAGAAAGGTGTTCCGATCGCATCCTGACGGCGGTATCTCTTTCCGATACTGTCCTTCTCGTCATACTGACAGTTAAAGTCAATCTTCAGATCCTTCATTATCTCCCTTGCCATCTCCGGAAGACCATCCTTTTTAACAAGAGGGAGAACGGCTAATTTGACAGGAGCAAGGAATGCCGGTAATTTCAGTACTACCCTATCCTCTCCGTCCTCAAGCTTCTCTTCACAGTAGCATGATGAGTAGATAGCCAGGAAGGTTCTGTCCAGACCAATTGAAGTCTCAATAACATACGGGATATAGCTCTCATTTGTCTCAGGATCGAAATATTGCATCTTCCTTCCCGAAAACTTCTGATGTTGGCTCAGGTCAAAGTCTGTACGAGAGTGTATTCCTTCAAGTTCCTTGAAACCGAAAGGAAAATCAAACTCTATATCTGTAGCTGCGTTTGCATAGTGTGCAAGCTTTTCATGATCGTGGAAACGATATTTTTCCTCCCCAAGGCCTATTGCCTTATGCCATTTAAGGCGGGTCTCCTTCCACTTGCGGAACCATTCAAGCTCTTCACCCGGTCTTACAAAAAACTGCATCTCCATCTGTTCGAACTCTCTCATTCTGAAAATAAACTGTCTTGCAACAATCTCATTTCTGAAAGCCTTTCCAATCTGTGCAATACCGAAAGGTATCTTTAGCCTTGATGTCTTCTGAACATTCAGAAAGTTGACAAATATCCCCTGGGCTGTCTCGGGACGAAGATATATTGTGCCTGACTCGTCACTGACACTTCCGAGTTGTGTAGAAAACATGAGGTTAAACTGACGAACATCTGTCCAGTTCCTTGTCCCGGAAATCGGACATACAATTTCACAATCTATGATCAGCTGCTTAAGAGCGTCAAGGTCATTAGCCCTAAGAGCATCGTTCATCCTCTTTGAAACCTCTTCAGCTTTTGATTTATTTCGTAGCACGTTTGGATTTGTAGCACGGAACTGTGCCTCATCGAAAGAGTCACCGAATTTCTTGCGTCCCTTCTCTACCTCCTTATCCATCTTCTCCTCCAGTTTGGCAATATAATCCTCAAGAAGAACATCTGCACGATATCTCTTTTTTGAGTCTTTATTATCTATCAAAGGGTCATTGAACGCTCCCACGTGCCCCGAAGCCTCCCAAATCTTTGGATGCATGAAGATTGCAGAATCTATTCCTACAATATTCTCATTTAAACGGACCATGGCATCCCACCAATACTTCTTGATATTGTTCTTCAACTCCGCTCCTAACTGTCCGTAATCATACACTGCGCTCAGACCATCATAAATCTCGCTTGACTGGAAAATGAATCCATACTCTTTTGCATGAGCTATAAGGCTCTTAAATAACTCCTCCTGTGTCATCTCATTAATTTTGTAACAGGCAAAAATAGTGCATTTCTGGGGATTTTTAATAATTTTGTCTTCATCCCTAAAAATATTATCAATGAGACGGTTTTTTCTCTCTTTAATTGCGATTATAACTTTTAGTGCTTCCTCTGCGCAGATAACTACCACATCATGGAGCTACGAGCAGAAAGACAACGGTGACGGCACCATCGATCTTATATTCAAAGCAGAGATAGTGTCACCGTGGTATATTTATAGCAGCGACTCTGTTCAGAAAGGGCCCCTGCCCACCACCCTTGAATTGAGAGGGATAAAAGGGTACGAAGTTGTCGGTACTCTCAGAGACGGTGGTGAGGCGGAGATAAAACACGACAAGGCTTTCAACATAGACGTAAAGGTTTTTCACAATAATGCAACCTTCATTCAGACAATAAAAAAGTTGACCGACTCTACAATTAGCGTTGAAGGAACTCTTTCTTGGCAAACCTGCAACGGAGGAGAATGCCTTATGGATGAGACAGATGTGAGGTTTGAAATCAAGGGTTTGGAGGCTACTCCATCAGCTCCTTCCGCAAATCCTTCCGCAAACAAGAGCGAAGGTCTTCTGGTGTTCTTACTTTTGGCTTTCGCCGCAGGTTTAGGTGGAGTATTTACCCCGTGTGTGTTTCCGATGATTCCCATGACAGTCGGATTCTTTATCAGCGGTTCTGACAACAGAAGGAAGGGAATTATGAAAGGTTTGGTGTTTGGTCTGTCTGTAACACTGATTTATACCCTTGCCGGGATACTGGTTGCTCTGTTTAAAAGCACTGATGCCACAGACACTCTCGGTTCACACTGGATTCCCAATGCAATCTTCGGAATTCTCTTTATTGTCTTTGCAGTATCGTTTCTGGGCGCGTTTGAGATAACACTGCCCGGCGGTCTTGCCAACAAAGCGGATTCAAAAGCAGACAAAGGTGGCCTTATAGCCTCATTCTTTGTGGCTTTTGCCATGGTAATAGTCTCTTTTTCATGCACAGGACCATTTGTGGGATCAATTCTTGCGGCAGCAGTTTCCGGAGGGGTTGCCATAAAACCTGTTCTCGGGATGCTTGTATTCGGCCTGGCGTTTTCATTACCTTTTGTGATTTTTTCTTTCTTCCCGGCTTTAATGAAGAGAATGCCGAAATCGGGCGGGTGGCTGAATATGGTAAAAGTAATATTTGCATTCATCCTGCTTGCATTCAGCATGAAATACCTCTCAGCAGTAGATGTGTGGTTCGGATGGGGTATTATCTCAAGGCCACTGGTTATAGCTGTCTGGATAGCAATCTCTGTTTGCCTTGGCCTTTATCTTCTGGGAATAATCAAAACATCACACGACTCCCCTGTTTCAGACGTCGGAGCCGGAAGGGTTGTTTTTGCAATTGCATCTTTCTCTTTTGCAATTTTCCTTATTCCCGGCCTGTTCGGAGCTCCCCTCTCCAGCCTCTCAACCCTCCTGCCTCCGGCTTCAGAGACAACATACACTATTTTCAACAATACTTCTGCTCCCAAACCTGACCAGCCAGGCTCTTTAAAGCCCGCAAATACTCAAAGCGGTTCCTGTGCCCCCGTAAAGTATGCAGATCCCAACCATGCAGCACCATATGGCCTCAAGGCATATTATGACATTGCGCAAGCGATTGAGTGCTCAATATCCCTAAAAAAACCCGTTCTTCTTGCATTCAAATCAACCACCTGCAGCGGGTGCAAGCTTATGGAGGCGAATGTCTGGAGTGACGCCGGTGTTCAGGAGATATTAAGAAATCAAGTTGTTCTTGCAACCTTATATGTTGATGACAAAACCCTGCTCCCTGAAAGTGAGCAGATTGTATCTACCCTTGACGGGAAGATAAAAAATACTCTGGGCAGAAAAAACAGGGACTACCAGATTTCCCGTTTCGGAGTTGCTTCACAACCCTACTATGTTTTGATTGACCAAAATGAGGTATCTCTTGCAGAACCTGTAGGAGAGTGCTCTAAGGATGAATTTTTGAAATTCCTGAATCAGGGGATTCAAAAATTCACCTCTCAATCTGTCAGATAGTCTCGAAAAGCTCCTCCATAGGCTTTCTGACCTTTTTCAGAAACTGATTTGTGTCTTCAGGAGATCTGTAGCCTACTGCTCCTATGCAGGCAGAGGTGAGATTTCTCTCTTTAAGTCCCAGAATTTCATCAAATTTCTCCTTATCGAACCCCTCCATAGGACATATATCAATTTGCTGTTCCGAAGCGGCACAAATCAAGGCACCCAAGCCTATGTATGCCTGTTTTGCGGTCCAGTTCGATAGCTGAACCTTGGAAAGAGAAGAGATTACTCCGTTAATCATATTCTTGTAATTCTCAGTCTTCTCAACGGGGTAATTATTGGTTTCCGCTCCCAATTTCAGGAATTCATCCACTTTTTCAGTTCCGTATTCTGTATAGTTAACAAAAATAAAGAGTTGAGAAGCCTCTGTGATAGCCGGTTGCCCGTATGCCGCCTCGCTCAGTCTCTTTCTTATCTCTCCATCCTCCACAATCAACACCTTGTAAGGCTGAAGCCCATAGGATGAAGGAATATAGTTAACCGCCTGCTTGAGATACTCTATCTGATCTTTGTTTAACTTCTTTGTTACATCAAAATGCTTGGTGGCGTAACGCCACTTTAATCCATCTACAATATTCATTTGAATTATTTTTTAGTTTCAGGAAGGCACTTATATTTGGAAGGCCTTTTGAACTAAACAACACAATTCAAGGTCGATTGTTCACTGTTCAACGCCACAATTGAACATCCGACTTATCGGGACAATCTTTCAGAAGCTCACAAATATTCTTACCGGAACCGGGGAAAGTATAATCAGAAGCAATATCACTCATCGGTAAAAGCACAAATTTTCTCAGATGTGCCCTCGGATGGGGGATTACCAACCTCTCCCCCTCTAAAACTATCTCTCCGAAAAGAATAATGTCTATATCAATCTCTCTGGACTCATAACCCGTAGCTTGCGGGTCTCTTGTTCTTCCCAGGTCACTTTCAATTTCCAATAGTCTATCCAGTAAATCCAGGGGAGACAAATCTGTCTGAATAGAGACAGCCATATTTAGAAACCATGTTTTTGAGTTGAAGCCCCACGGTTCGCTCTCGTATATATGAGACACAACCGGAGTTTTCAAAGATATCTGGTCAATTCGGTCAAGGGCAAGGTTGAGAAAGTTCAATCTGTCACCCTTGTTGCTTCCCAATAATAGTAAAACCTCGTTCATTCTATAAAAAGCCTAGTTCAAGCAATGCCTCTTCGCTCATCCTGCTTTTGTCCCAAGGCGGATCGAATACCAGCTCAATAGCAACATCCGAAATATTGGGAACATCAGACACAGCATCATGAACATCCTGGAGGAGTTCATCCACCATAGGACAATTAGGAGCTGTAAGGGTCATTTTTATATATGCTTTTTTATTCTCGTCAACCTTAATTTCGTAAACAAGACCAAGGTCGTAAATATTTACAGGTATTTCGGGATCATATACCTGCTTGAGAGCAAGAACAATATTCTTTTCTACTGTAATATCTGCCATAACTCGATTATTTATTGGCTGAAAAAGCCAGTGCATAGAATTTTATCTGTTTTATCATTGATACCAGACCATTTGACCTCGTCGGGGAGAGATTATCCTGTAACCCGATCTCTTTAATGAATCCAAGATCTGCATCAATTATCTCCTGAGGAGTTCTGCCCGAGAAGACTCTAATTAACAAAGAGATAATCCCTTTAGTTATAATAGCATCACTATCTGCCGTGAAATATATCTTACCATCTATGTAATCCGCAGCAAGCCATACCTTTGACTGGCATCCCTTGATTAAATTAGTCTCAGATTTACTGCTCTCCTTTATTATCGGCAAAGATTTTCCCAACTCAATCAGATACTCATATTTGTCCAGCCAGTCCGTAAAAATTGAAAACTCTTCAATTATTTGATTTTCTGCCTCTTTAATTGTCATTATATTAAATAATTATGATAGCATTTTAACAACTCTTTTCAACGAAGCGATAAAGTAATCTATCTCTTCAACAGTATTATAAACCGACAACGATGCCCTAAGCATACCGGGGACCCCGAAACGAGACATCAATGGTTCGGCGCACATCATGCCGGAACGCAGGGCGATACCCATTTTATCCATAAGCATCGCTATGTCTGTAGGGTGTACATTTCCGACATTGAATGAAAAGAGGGATATTTTTTTGTTTGAAACGCCATAAAGTTTGAGATCATTAACAGAGGCCAGCCCCTCAAGCATTCTGGCTACCAGTGTCTCCTCATGCTCCTTTATGAAGTTTTTATCGATTTTTGATACAAATCCTATTGCTTCACCTAGTCCTGCCGCTCCGATAAAATTTGGGGTTCCGGCCTCAAATTTCAAAGGCAGGTCAGCGTATGTGGTCTTCTCAAAAGTAACTGTTCCGACCATGTCACCACCTCCCATCCATGGAACCATTTTCTGCAAAAATTCCATTTTGCCGTAAAGCACACCAATTCCTGTCGGACCGTAAAGCTTATGACCGGAAAATACATAAAACTCACAATCAAGCTTTTTTACATCTACACTTGAATGAATGATTCCTTGAGCCCCGTCAATCAGTACAGGTACGTCAAACCGATGACAGACCTCGATTAGCTCCTCTATAGGATTTACAACCCCAAGAACATTTGAAATATGTGAAACAGAGGCAATTTTAACTTTTCCGTCTGCAAGTATAGAGTCGAGAAGTTCAATCTTCCAGCATCCGTTTTCGTCTACCGGAAGCACTCTGAGCTTTGCTCCGTGGCGTTCACAGGCCATTTGCCATGGAACAATATTGGAGTGGTGCTCTCCTTCAGTCAGAAGCACTACATCGCCTTTTTTTAGAAAAGTTTGCGAAAATGAATTAGCAACCAGATTTATAGAAGCAGTAGTCCCTGAAGTGAAGATCACCTCCTCTCCGGAACCCGCATTGATAAAACACCTGACACTCTCTCTAGAGGCTTCATAAAGCTCTGTTGTGCGGGCACTCAACTCATGAACGGCTCTGTGAATATTACCGTTAATTCCGGAGTTCATCTTATTAATCAACTCTATGACACAATCCGGCTTCTGGGCTGTTGCCCCATTGTCAAAATAGACAAGCGGCTTACCGTTTACTCTTTGGCTAAGTGCCGGGAAATGGCTTCTTAATTCAGTAATATCTTTTATCAACTCCATATCTCTCTTTTGTTGCAAAAATAGTAAACAATGTTTCTATATCTCTTTTAAAAAACATATTTTTGTCATAATTGTTTATTTTAAAAGAGAATGTACGACTATATCAAGGGCACAATTGTAGAGCTGAATCCTACTGAGACAGTTCTGGAAAACAGCAATATCGGATACCACATCCTGATATCCCTGCAGACATATTCTCATTTATCACCGGGCACAGATGCTAAATTATTCCTGTACCACCACCTCAGGGAGGATTCCGAATTACTTTACGGCTTTTCGGATAAAGAGGAGAGGCATCTTTTCACCCTGTTGATTGATGTAAATGGTGTTGGCCCAAATACGGCAAGGATGATGCTCTCTTCACTCACAACCGAAGAGCTCAGAAACGCAATAATAGGGGGTGACATAAATAGGATTAAGGGGGTGAAAGGAATCGGGCTGAAGACGGCTCAGCGGATTATCATTGATCTTAAAGACAAGATTGTCAAGGGAACTCCGGCAGGACAATCCGGGACTTTTGCTCTCAGTGCAAGCTCACAGATCAGGGAGGAGGCTTCCAGTGCGCTAATCCTGCTTGGCTTCTCAAAACCAAATGTAGAGAAGGTTATTGATTCTATTTTGAAAGAAAAACCGGACAATAAACTCGAGACTCTAATTAAAGAGGCATTAAAAAGACTCTGATCTGTTTTTTTTAGTACATTTGCCAAAATATTAAAACTTTTAGACAAAATCATGAATATTCCTGCAAATCTAAAGTACAGCAACGACCACGAGTGGGTTAAAGTTGAAGGCAACATTGCAACCGTAGGTATCACCGACTTCGCTCAAGGTCAGTTGGGAGATATCGTTTTCGTAGACATCCAGACAGAGGGTGAAACCCTTGGTACAGGTGAAGTCTTCGGAGCCATAGAGGCAGTTAAGACTGTAGCAGACGCACTTATGCCAGTATCCGGCAAGATAGTGGAAGTTAATCCAAATCTCGAAAACGCACCTGAGTCTGTTAATACAGATCCTTACGGAGAGGGCTGGATGATTAAAGTTGAGTTCTCTGACCCATCAGAAATAGACGCTCTTCTTGATGCAGATGCATACAAGGCTATTTTGTAATCCTTTTTAAACAAGAATACAAACCCGCAGTTAATTTCCCTGCGGGTTTTTTTATTATATTTACACCATTAAAATCTAAGCTTTGACACAGAAGAGATAATGTTACACAGTTTTGGAAGTGATAATCATTCAGGGGCAGCTCCTGAAATTATAGAAGCAATAATAAATGCCAACAAAGATTTTTCTGAGGCATACGGAGAGGATAAAACCACAAAACAAGCCAATATCCTGTTTAAAAAGATTTTAGGTGATAAAGCCGAATCTTTTTTTGTTTTTAATGGGACCGGTGCAAATGTTGTTGCTCTGAAGGCGCTTACAAAAACTCACAATTCTATACTTTGTCCGGAAACTGCGCATATAAATGTAGATGAGTGCGGAGCTCCCGAAAAGGCTACCGGATGTAAACTTATTCCATTAACAGCTAAAGATGGTAAAGTAACTCCTGAAGAGGTAAAAAAAGAGTTGAAGAATTTCGGTTTTCAACACCATTCACAGGTCAAGGTACTCTCTATATCACAACCTACTGAATTAGGCACACTTTACACCCCGCAGGAGATAAAAGAACTGGCAGATCTCATGCATGAACATAACTGTTATCTGCATATAGACGGATCAAGAATTTCAAATGCCTCTGCGGCTCTCGGTTTGCCAATAAAAAACTTCACTGCAGATGCCGGAGTCGATGCCCTATCCTTCGGCGGAACAAAAAATGGCCTTTTGATCGGAGAGGCAGTAATCTTTTTTAAGAAGGAACTTTCAGAAGATTTTTTATATATCCGAAAACAAAACACACAACTCTTTTCAAAAAATCGTTTCATTGCAGCTCAGTTTATAGCCTATCTCAAAGATGGACTGAACATTAGGCTCGCGGCACACTCTAATACTATGGCTAAGTACCTGGAATCAACGTTGAAAGAGATACCGGAAATAGAGATTAGCCGTCCTGTTGAGACAAATGCCGTTTTTGCAATTATCCCTCAATACTTGTGTAATGAGTTGCTTAAGAAACATCTATTTTATGTATGGGACGAAACAACAAATGAGGTCCGCTGGATGTGCTCATTCAACACAACCAGAGAGGACATTGACACCTTTGTAAATGATATTATTAGAATAGTAACTGCAAATAAAATTTAAACCTATGAATGTCACACGCACATTTGATCTTCTGGAAAGGCTTGTTCAGCTCTATCCAAAAGATGACATCCTAAGCAGAAAACACAATGGTAAGTGGATCAAGTGCTCCTCTGCCGAGTATAAGGAAAAATCACATACTTTGGCATATGCTTTTCTTGCTATGGGATTGGAAAAATTCGACAAAGTCATCACTATTTGCAATAACAGGGAGGAGTGGAACTTTATCGATATGGGACTCTCCCTGGCTCACCTAGTTCACGTACCTGTATACTCAACCCTGGGTTCTGAAGATTACAAGCATATTTTCAAACACAGCGATGCGAAGATAATCTTTGTCGGAGGGGAGTCAATTTACAAGAAGGTCCACCCTATTGTTTCAAAGATGGAGAACCCACCGTTGATCTTTACTATGGATGAAATTGCCGGTGTCAGAAATCTTTCTGAGCTTTTTGCTCTTGGTAAAGAGAAGAAGACTGAGTTTGCCCCTGTAATTGAAGAGAACAAGCGCACAATTGACGAGAATGATCTTGTCACAATCATCTATACTTCAGGGACTACGGGCACTCCAAAAGGAGTAATGCTTTCACACAAAAACCTTGTTTTCATTTTTATTGGTTCAGCAGTACAGCAGATAAGAGACCATAATCATAAGATGCTTAGCTTTTTACCCCTATGTCACATATATGAAAGAAGCATGAACTACGACTATCAGTATCTTGGTATAAGTACCTATTATGCAGAGAGTCTTGCAACAATTGCCGCAGACCTTGCTGATTGCCATGCTGACGGCTTCTGTGCTGTTCCAAGAGTCCTTGAGATGATGTACAATAAATTTGAGGCTGCCGGAAAAGACCTTAAGGGGATAAAGAAGATAATTTACAGTTGGGCATTCGGTATTGCAAATAAGTATGACTATACTAAGAAGAGCGTATTATATAAGGCGATGTATGGTCTTGCAGACAAATTGGTTTACAGCAAGTGGCGTGAAAAACTGGGCGGCAAGGAGATGCTTGTCGTTTCCGGCGGTTCCGCCATTCAGGCTAAAATCGTCAGACTTTTTACTGCCGCCAAGATGTATATATTTGAGGGTTACGGGATGACCGAAACTTCTCCGATTATTGCGGTAAACAACCCTAAGGAGATGATTATCAAAATCGGCACAGTCGGCAAAGCGACCGTGGGAACTGATTTGAAGATTGCAGAAGATGGGGAGATCCTTACCCGGGGACCTCACGTTATGTTAGGATATTATAAAGATCCTGAATATACAAAGAGCGTAATCGATGAAGAGGGATTCTTCCATACCGGAGATATCGGAACTATCGTAGACGGAATATTTTTGAAAATCACAGACAGAAAGAAAGAGATATTCAAACTCTCTGCCGGCAAATATGTTGCACCGCAGGTAATAGAGACTATGTTGAAGGAGTCCTCTTATATTGAAAACTGCATGGTTGTGGGAGAGAATCAAAAGTTTGCATCAGCATTAATTATCCCTGCATTCAGTCGTCTACACTATTGGGCTGCCAAGCATAAAATTCAATTTGAAGACAATGATGATTTAATCAAGAATCCTGAAGTACAGAAAAAGATCAACAGTGAGATTGAATTGGTCAATCAGAAGCTTGCAGTTCATGAGCAGATTAAAAGGATTAAACTTATTAATGACGAGTGGACACCTCTTAACGACATGTTATCTCCTACACTCAAACTGAAAAGAAATAAGATTAATACCAAATACAACTCTTTGATTAACGAAATATATAAAATCTGACAACAATGATTTTCCGGGAAGCAACTAGTAGTGACATCAGCGGTTTATTTGAGATTTGGACAACCTGCTTTACTGATGATTATCCCTATATTGAAAACTACTTCAAATATTGCTTCCCATACACAAAGACTCTTGTTGCAGCAACAGATTCAGGAGAAATAGCTTCAAGCATAACACTGATTCCAACAACTGCCCTGGTCGGAGAAAAAATAATTAAAGGATATTACCTCTATGCTGTAGGAACAAAACCCGAGCATAGAGGTTTTTCTTTGTCCTCATCTCTTATAGATTTAGCAAAACAGTTTTGCAGGAAAGAGAATCTCTCCTTTATTATAACAAAACCGGCAACCGACAGCCTTTACGATTTATACCTTAGGTACGGATTTACCCGTACTTTATATGAAGAACAACTTATAGAGAGGCTCGATTCACCCAATAAACAATCTAACGGGGCCCCACTCCACACCACCCCTCTCCCTATTTATTATTTTGAAGAGTCTAGAAAAGTTAGCTCCAACACATTCCTCTGGAGCAGGGAAATTTTAAATTACATATTGAAGGAGACTACTTTAAAAGAGGGTTTCTGCATAGACACTTACAGAAAAAAAGACTCCTCACAAATAGGATATTTAATAAGTTGCCCGGAACCCGGAAACAAAGAAACAATTCTGATTCTAGAGACAAACATTAAAGAGAGAAACTACTCTCATATCTATAGATTAATCAAAAACCTATACCCACAGGCTGCTGAAGTAAAAATCACACGCCCTAACAGCCTCGTTGCTGTTACTCAAAACCTAAGAAGAAGCGGACTACTACTCCCTATCAATAGCGGGACAGACACAGATCTTAAACATTTTTCAATAATGATTCCGATGGAGTAA